>CAVVNM010000013.1:0-791636 GCA_963749575.1 uncultured Alphaproteobacteria bacterium | reverse complement strand
CAAGTCTCCGCTGGTGATGAGCGCGGGTGACACCGTGCGCGTCCACTTCCACCTGGGCACGGCGGGCCGAGGGGTGGAATGTCACGGTGACAGACGTGACCACCGGCCATTCTGGCACATCGTCCTAACAGTAAGTACGGACCGCTTCTCTCGCTGTACAGCACGCACAAATCGGCAGCGCGCTCGGCTGGGGACTCGTGGACGATACGCCCAACGCGTTCGTCTGGGAGATCGGGCACACGTCGAACTTCAGCACCCCAGCCTGACAGCCCCGCCATCCGGGGCAGACCGACTGCGACTCTTACAACACCGCGAGCTGGCTCGGGATCACGCCGTTTAAGATCCTTTCTGTCACCTTTGCCAACGGGCTCCGCGCCCAGTGAGTGGGCGGTGATAAGCGACCTCGGCGGGACGGCGGAGGTCTCCTCGTACTGTCCGGCCTACGGCGGCCCCGACCGCACCTACCCGTGGTATGCGTCGAATTCCGCCTATGGCGCGATTACCTACGGCGCCGACTACCCAGGCACGAAGTCCGACGACGGGCAGGGATCGCAGTTCCCGGATCAGATGCAGCCGGCGGCCCTTACGGGCCTGATTCACCTATTGCGACACGGAACCGAAGCTGCCGCCCCTCTCATAGCTCAAGCGGGGCTGCCCTGCAAGGCCGTGCGAGAACGGGTGTTTTCTACCGGATCGCCCGCGGCGGATAGTTCGCCAGGATCGGACCGCTGTCACGGCGTGGCCCCGGGATCGGCGGTGCCGACCGGTGCCAGGGAGGGCTCGGCGGCTCGACGTAGGGGCGCCCCCTGACGGGTGGGCCAGGGTCATAGCCACGTCCGGTGGCGGCAGTGTTGTAGCCGGGTGCGCCGGCGCCCTGGCGATGGCCGTGTAGCGGTCCCACGCCACGACCGAGTGAGTGGCCCAGAAGCCGGCATCAGACTGCTGGCACCGGGGGCACGCCAGCCGCCCAGGGCGTCGATGCGCCAGCCGGCTTTGATCGCGCGGACGCGGGCGTCGGCCTCCCCGAGTGCCGCGGGATCGGCGTGCCAGGAGATGCACGACCCCATCTCACACCACATGATTGGTATCCGCAGCTCATCACCGATCACCGCGCGTTCGGTACTTGCGGTGCGGGCAGCAGCCTCAGCCCTCGCGGCAGCCTCAGCCCGGGCAGCAGCTTCAGCCCGGGCGGCAGCCTCAGCCCGGTAGGCAGCCTCAGCCCTCGCGGCAGCCTCGGCTCTCGCGACAGCCTGAGCCCTCGCGGCAGCCTGAGCCCGGTAACTCGCGGCAGCCTGAGCCCGGTAAAGAGCCTCAGCCCGGTAAGCAGCCTCAGCCCGGGCCTCCGCCTCAGCTCTCGCGGCAGCTACGCCCCGATAGGTTTCGCCATGGACTTCCTGCGACACATGGTCGGCGCGAGTCGGCTGGGCGTGGTCGTCGCCCATCGGGTTGGCGCGGTCATCGTCCCGGAGGGTGGTGAGCCAATCGCCTGTCTGGCGCCAGTCGTTGTCCTGGAGCATGCGGGCGTCGTGCGACCGGATCTTGATCTTCATGTCGGCCCCTCCCGTCGAGTCAGTGATGAGCCCGCGCGCTCGACTTTTTACTGGCGGGCCGCGGATTGCGGCCTACCGTCAGCGAGCGTCAAGCCTGCCGGGTCCGCGCCACCGTTGCGGCCCCGCCCTCCCCTTAGCAAGGCGCCGGGCTCACCACCTGCGGTTTCATAAATCGACAGTCCCGGCTGCTAATCACGACTGGATATACCTTAGATAAATTTCCGGCTTATTTATTTGATGTCGCGGCGTGGCGTGTGGAAATTTCCAGTCATTTACATATGCACAGGGCGCGGAGCGCGTTATGCCATGTCAAGTGGTTCGTTACGCGGTGACTCAGCAATGGAGTCCCCATAATTTCCCCAGCATGTGCACAGGCTAGGCCCGGTTTTGCACAGGTGATACACACCGTTGTCCACAGTGAAGTCGCTAACTTATCCAGGGGGAGCTCCACCGCCAGGGCTGCCGGCGACCAGCCGGTCAGTGTGCCGTGCACGCCGGCCGGTAGTGGGTCATGTCGGCGGACCAGGCCCGGCCGTTGCGGGTCCCGCTCCTCATTCGGATCGAGCCCGTCGTAGCTCCGGCCCCACCGGCTCGCCGCACACAGCGCACGCCGTGACCTTTCCGCTCTTACGCGGGTCGGCCCGTCGCCTCGGACCGCCGGACCCGGATCCAGATCATGACCCCGAGCGCTGCGACATGAGCAGGACACAAGAATGTCACGGTGGCCAGGTTGCTGTTCACTTGCTCTCCCTCTGCCTGGTACAACCGCGCCCGTGACGTTTCGTCCAGCTTCACCGCGCGATCTACGTCACACAAGTAAGTGAGCTGGCCCAGCCGCGATGAGTTCTGCGACGCGCGGCGGTCGTACTGTCGAACCCGTCACCGAGGAGGTCTTCTGATGCGCAGCGTCACCTATTCCATGGGCATCTCACTTGACGGCTACATCGTCGGGCCGGACGGCAACTTCGGCTGGACGATGCCCGACGAGGAGGTCTTTCGCTTCGTCACCGATGAGATACGACGGTCGGCGTCCAGCTGATGGGACGAGCGCTGTACGAGACGATGCTGTACTGGGAGACGGCCGACCAGGATCCATCGCTCGGCGACTCAATGCTCGAGTGGGCCGCGATCTGGGAAGCCGCTCCCGAAGGTGGTGTTCTCCACCACGCTGTCGGCGGTGCAGGGCAATGCCCGCCTGGCCTCCGGCGGCCTGGCGGAGGAGATCGAGCGGTTGCGAGCCGAGCCGGCGGAAGGCGACATCGCGATCGGCGGCGCGACTCTCGCCGCCGAGGCGGCCGCGTGGGTCTGATCGACGAGTACCAGGCCAGGGTCTACCCGGTGCTGGTTGGCGGCGGCATTCCGTTCTTTGCGCAGGGCGGGCGTCGGGTGGATCTCGACTCGTCGAGACCCGCACTTTCAGCTCGGGAGTCGTCTACCTCCACTACCGCGTGGCGCGCTACCAGCTCGTCCGCCGAGCCTTAGAGGGAAAGATGGCAACGTTCAGGACATACGCCGAGGTCCTCAGACCCGATCATGTGCAGGTGAAGGCGTATGAGGCAGGTCTTACTTGGGGGCCGCCGGGGCTGATCCTCGCGGACATCCTCCAGCGCACCGGCGGCGTCTACGAAACAACGTTGCACATGGACCCTCGGATGCGCGATGACCTCCGGGAAGTCGCGGAGCTGACATCGGATGAGGACCTGCGCAGGATCGCGGATCTATCCGAGGTGCCGGTACCCCTGGGGCACCTGCGCCACCTGGACCCGGAGCCCCGCATTGTCGTGGGCGCCCGTCTGGACTACACGGACGAAGAACGACAGTGGGTGAAGCCGCAGGCCGGGCAGGGCTGACACGGGAATCTCGGCACTGCTTGGCGATCAAATCATCCCGGGTGACAGTCCGGCGCTGATGTAGGGACACGAACCCGGCAGTCAGGCTGCACTTTTGCTGATACCTGCGTGCAGCCGGTGAGCGGATTCGAACCGCTGACCTGCCTCTTACAAGAAGCATGACCGCGAGCCTTGCCTCCGCTGCCGGCACCGATGTCACAGGAGAGTGCCGCCACTCCACCTATAACGCTCGGACTTTTCTTCCCCCGTTCCACGGACAGTCTGTTTCGTCACCCGGTTTACGGCACGCGACCTTGCGTGTGGTCTGCCGCGGTTTCGCGTACCGGAGACTGCTTTCTTATCAGGGTGTCGATGTGGCGGTTCTGTTAGCGATCTTTAGCCTTCTGACCTGGGCGTTTATACGCTATACGGCCCGCTAACTGTCGTGCGTTGTCCTGCACTTACCCATATTGTCCTGAGTGCTTGAGGGCTGTTGTGGGGACCTCCCTATGAGGGGCGAGCATCTGATCCGTCGATCTGTGCAGCATGTCCGCGATCGGCCTCCCCAGCGGGTGCCGTCACCAGCCCGAGCACCATGTGCGCGCTTGATGCCCGCGTAGCAGGGAAAGGAATTGTGTTTAGAGATGACATGCCAGCCAAGCTCACAGGTGCCGCCCATGCCGGATGCCCCAGTCCTGCTGGTCGTCGATGACGATCCGCGAGCGCGCGGTGTCGTCGAGGGAGAGCTCCGCAAGCGGTACGGAGCCGATGACCAGGTCATAGGCCTGGATTCGCCGATGATCCGCCCGGTCTGTTGGCCAGGCTCCGCGACGACCGTCGCCTGGTCAGCGTCGTCCTGGCCGGTCAGCGGGTACCGGGAATGACCGGGACACAGTTGCTAGCGCGGGTCCGTGAGTTCCATGGGCACGGCCAAGCGTCTCCTCGATCGATGAAGGATACGGGCCGCCTCCGGAGTCGATCCTGCAGGCCATCGCGCTCGGCCACATCGACGCCTACGCCGCCACGCCTGCGACGGTGCCGGACGAGGAGTTCCACCTGACGGTCACCGAGCTGCTTGAGGAGTGGGCCAGGTCGAACCTTCCCAGGCCCGAGGTCATGCGGGTGGTGGGCGAGGAGTGGTCCGCCCGCTCGCACGAGATCCGGGACCGGCCGAGCCGCAACGTGGTCCCGTTCGGCTTCTACCTGGTGGCGCTGGCCGGGAAAGGTGCTGCTGGAACAGGCCGGCGCCACCGCGGCGACGCTGCCGGTGGTGATCATGTTCGACGGGCGGGTGCTGGAGAATCCGTCGAACACTCAACTCGCCGAGGCCATCGGGGTGCAGACCAGCCCGGGCGGCGGCCTGTACGACGTGGCGGTGATCGGTGCCGGGCCGGCCCCCCTGGCGGCCGCGGTCTACGGGGCATCCGAGGGCCTGTCCACGGTGGTGCTGGAGCCAGAGGCCATCGGCGGCCAGGCCGGGATGAGCTCGCGCATCCGCAACTACCGGGGTTTCCCGACCGGGGTGAGCGGCGAGGATCTCGCGGTACGGGCCTACACGCAGGCCTGGAACTTCGGCGCCGAATACGTCTACGGGAACCCGGCGACCGGGGGGCGCACCCAGGGGCCGGAGCGCGCGGTGACGGTCGCCAGCGGGGACGAGGTACGCAGCCGGGCCGTCATCATCGCCACCGGCGTGCCGCCACCGGTGGCTCGGCATCCCCTCACTCGACACGCTGATCGGCGCTGGCGTGTTCTACGGCGCCGCCACGTCCGAGGCCCAGGCGATGAAGGACCGGGAAGTGTTCGTGGTGGGCGGTGCGAACTCCGCGGGGCAGGCCGCAGTCCACCTCGCCCGGTATGCCGCTCAGGTGACGGTGCTGGTCCGGGGCCAGTCGCTGGCCGAGGACATGTCCGAATATCTCTCTCAAGGAGATCGCCAGCACACCGAACATCGCCGTACGGCACAACGTCGGGCGAAGGGCGGCGCCGGGACGGGCCCGCCTGCAGAGCCTGACCTCTCCAAGACCGGCTATCCGGGATGACCCAGACCGTTCCGGCCACGGCCCGTATTTGTGCTGATCGGGGCCGAGCCGCGCACCCGCTGGCTGCCAGGCAACATCGTGCGTGACCGGTGGGGTTTCGTGGTCACCGGGACCGACCTGCTGGCGGGCGAGTCACCGTTCGGGCGGCCGCTGCAGCGTCCTCCCATGCTTCTGGAGTCCAGCCTGCCCGGGGTCTTCGCGGTTGGCGACGTCCGCCGCGGATCGGTCAAGCCGGTAGCGTCGGCGGTCGGCGAGGGCTCAGCCGCGATCCGCCTGATCCACGACTACCTGCGTGGCAACCGCAAGTGACCCGGTGTGTGGCCGCTGCCGCTGCGAGTCCAAAACATCGCCCGACCATGCCCTCGGCCGTTGGGCCGCTCGACATCGCGATCTCACCCAGGCGGTAAAGTCTTCGATTCCGTCGATTACCGCCTCGAAGCCGTAGGCAATGGACAGGTCGAAGGTATGCTGCCCCCCGGGAAGCTCTGCATAGCCAACCGGGTTCGACGAGGTGCTCCGGAGCCGTTCGGTGAAGAGCCGGGCACCTTCCACAGGAGTCACGCGTCCCCATCGCCATGCGCCACGAAGAACGGTGGCGCCCGGAAGTGAGCGGCGGCGAAGCTCGCCTCGTTTCCCGCTCTTGGCCCCCGGCCCGCGAACGTTATTCCCGCTCTGGGTCAGTGAGAGTGCTTGCTGCCATGGGCCTTGAACCGGGTGATCTCGCCGGGGCTGTTCCTGGGCACGATGGTGAGCAGCTCGCCGTTACAGTCGATGACTCGCAGGAGGCGTCGCTGGGCTCGATGGTGACGATGCGCCCGGCGTGGGGCAAGCCGACTTGGATGCGCTGGTGGGCGACCCGGATGCCGCCGGCTGGACACCTTGCACTGGATCACCAAGCTCGCGGATGGCAGCGGCTGCGGGCTCGGCCCAGCCGCACGCCCTGCGAGCTTGTGCCGCTGGCTGGCCGGAATGGGGCACGGCAGGGTGCGCCACAAGATGCTGTCTTGGGTGATGACGTGCATGACCTGGCCGTCCAGGCGGATGCGGGCACGCTGCCCGGCCAGCGGGGAGCCCACCGAGATGACCTGGTTGGCGAACGTCAAGCAGCGGTTGACGTCGTACTTCGGCCGGCGTCGACTGTCACTCAGTCACTCGATTGATCTACTGCTTTCCGGCTATGACCGGCAGAAGGGATGACCGGCTGGATCGCTGTATACGCGGAAGCTAGTGCGCTGGCCATAAACGTTCACCGGTCCGCTGACAGGCCGCGATGAAGCTTCCACACTCGATCGTGAGATGGATCGAGTGGCGGGAGGCGGGATGACTGAGCCAGTACGGGCGCGGCGGTTGACTGATCAAGAGGGGCAGCGGCTGCAGCAGATCGTGCGGCGCGGTAAGCACGGGTCGGTCCGGGTGCGCCGGGCGATGATCATCATGGCGTCCGCGTCGGGCACGCTGGTGCCGGCGATTGCCCGGCTGGTGGCCGCCGATGAGGACACTGTCCCGGACGTGATCCACGCGTTCAACGCCAAGGGCCTGGCCGCGCTGGACCCTCAGTGGGCGGGAGGCCGTCCCCGCCTGATCAGCGATGAGGACATCGAGGTCATCGTCACGGCGGCCAGGACCCGGCCGGAGAAGCTGGGCCAGCCGTTCACCGGAGGCAGCTGGCCAGCAGCCGGCCGCCGACCTGCAACAGGGTCCCGGGTCTGCATCGGCGGGAGCGGCTGCGGCAGATCCTGCACGCCCGCGGGATCAGTTTCCAGCGGACCCGCACCAGGCGAGGAGAACGACGCGATCCGGACCGGCACGCCAAGCTGGACCGAAATCCAGCACGAGGACCAGCCATTACCCGGACCGGCGCTTCGCCTTCGACCAGTTCGGCCCGCTGCCGCATCCCTGGCCACGACCATGGCCCCTGCTCGGCCACCCTCGGACGGCTGGCCCGGCCGCGGCGGCGCCCTGACCATCATCATCCTCACCGGCATCCGGGACATTTCCACGGCTGTGACGGCATCGGCGATGACCAGCTTTGGCCCGTGACCCGCGAGCATAAGGGCGGCGGCCACACCCTGGCCGCGCTGAAGTGATCTGGGCCGCCCGCCCGGGCGGCTACCGGCTGTTCGGTGATCATGGACAACCTGGCGGCGAACAAGACCCCGCAATCCGCCGCTGGGCCAGGCGGGAAAACGCTCCAGCCGCGCTTCACAGCAAGACGACGGTTGAAGGGGCGCCAGAACACGTATTGCTGCCGGTGTACGGCCACGGTGGTGTCGTCCTTGTCGCGCCGCGACCGCTGCAGCGCCTTTCGATGTGTCGGATCTATCCGGCTCTGGCCACGTCCTGGCAGTGGCGCATGGCGCGCGATCAATATGTCGCCTTCGAAGATCTGGATGGATCTCGTCGATCAAACATGCCGCTGCCTGGTGTCGCGCTCATGGCCGCAGCTCGCTGTTCAACACGTGCGGATGTGCGGCACGCATCGCGGCGATCACCGCCCGCTCGAATTGCAGGTGAGCGGCCTCGTCGGTGAACCGCAAGAAGGCGAAGTAGAGCGGCTTGCCCCGGTCGTTGAGCATCCGGCTGCCGTCCGCGTTCAGCATCGGCCGCGACGACAGATTGACCCAGCACCGGTCGCCGATCTGATGGATGGCGACGTCACGGATGCACAACCGGATGGTGGGCAGGATGACGTCGGCGAAGCCGCGCAGGGTATTCTTGAGCAGCGGGCGGAACGCCTCGATGATGACGGCGTTCACGGGACATCACTCCCGACCGCCGTTGTGCTTGTGGCGCCCGCTGGGCACGCCCACGCCCGGCACCAAGATGCATGACTCTTGCATGACGCCCCGCTAGCCGCAGCCGGGGTATTGCCTTGCCCAGTGGTCAAGAGTGTCGAGATCGCAGGTCACCAACGTGGCGGCGTCCGCGAAGCAAGCGGCGCGGCTAAACCGAGCGGTCGGATGCAAACACCACCCGAGCAACGCCAAACGTTCAACACGGGGTGGACGGCCATGGCTGCCTGTGGGTCCTGGCGGCAGCTCACACAGCCTTCTGCGGACGTATCGATGCCGCAGGACAGCTCGCTAGGTAGTCGCGCACCGAAGCGAAATCGACCAGTGTGGCGCTGCCAACTTTGACGAAGCGGACCCGACTTTCACTCGCCAGGAGGTATAGACGGCTACGGGAGAGACCGTATCGGCGGCAAGCTTCGGGGATGCGGCCGTACTCGGGGACGGCATCATTGGTGGCGTTCAAGATTGTCTCCTTCGCGTTCCACAGAATGCGAGGGGACATCGCTGAATGACGGACCGGCGTCAGCCGATAACCGCCGAAAACCGCCCGAAACCGCTGGAAACTATCCGCCTTCCGGATATATCAGTGCGATGCGTTCACGCACCGTGCTATCCGCCGGCGACTTTCCCCAAGTCCGCTCACACCACTCTAACATATGGCGTTGCAGCTCAGGCCGTGGCGGCAGTCCATCGATTGTATTCGCAAGCCGCACCACCTCGCGATTGAACGCATTCCAGTCATATGCCACTGGCCGGCCGCCACGGCTCGTCCCCCGTGTTACTGTGGCAGAGCTTGCAATTGAATTGGCCGGCGATGGCAGCTCGGGCGTCTGGTGCGGAACGTGGGCGGATTCAGCCGTGCTCAACGATGCGTGGGAATCAATTATCCACGTTATCCAAGCCCCGAAGTCGGAATCCCTGATTAAAGCCTGACCCTCTGTCATTCCGTCGTACTGCTTTGGCATTTGCATGCGGACGCGGCCCGACCAGACGTACTCTAACCCCTTTGCGGATCGCCATACTGTTTTGTCGATTGGTGCGTCATGTCCTGAATTCGTCAGCAAGATCGCGGGCAGAATGCTGCCTGCCAGAGCCGATCGAATGTCATGTGCCGCCGCCTCCAGGTTCGAGTGAACCTGCGTTTTGATCACCGCAAGCTCCTGGAGCCGATGTTGGTGTGCTGGGGTGAATTCCGGTCTGTATCTAAGAGGTTCGGTGAGTGACGGCTCTGCACTCATAGAGTCTAAGGGGTTCGGTGAGTGACGGCTGCGACGCACTCTTGAGCACGTGCAAGCGCCGCTCCTCGTCCTCTCGTTCAAGCGCACTTGATGCTAAGTCAGGGTGCCGAGCTGCAAAAAGTCGGTGAACAGCCTGGCATGTCGAAAGATAACCTCTCGGGATGTACAGGTCGGGCAAGACTGGCGCCTCCGCGCACCCCGCGATGCACTAGCGGGGCAGCCCGACGCGGAGGATGCGGGCGTTCGGCGGCCAACCTAGCCCCGCCACCAACAGTCTGAGGCACGGCGCCGAGTTGGGCAAGTCGACAGGCATATCGTCGCCGCCTAGAACTCGGTCGTTTAGCGCATCGAGCTGTGGGACCACCGGTTTCTGCCTATCGGAGACGTGCGTGATGCGCCCGTTTATCAGTACCCGCTTGTCCATCGAATGGATGCGGATTACTGCCTGCCATGCTAATCGGCCGCTCGCAGATGGAGCGACACCAATTTGGCCCCACCCGCTTCTATCCCGTCCAGCGCATCCGCAAGCCGTTGCAGTGCTGCCGCCACTTGCGGCCGGTAGCGGCTGCGGTTGTAGGTCGCGGCCAACGGCGAGTGGATGCTGACGTGGTTCAATGCGGCCTCGATGATGTCCGGCAATTCGCCCATTTCGCCGAGCATGGTCGCGCCGGTGCGGCGTAGATCGTGGCGGGTCCATCCATCTGTCCCGCTGGCCTTCTGTATCGCCTTGGTGTGACGATCCCAGTTGCCCAGCTTCTCGCCCGTCCGCGTGCTGAACACCAGCTCGTGCGGCGTACCCTTCTCCAAGCCCACCAACAGCGCAACCGCTTGCCTCGATAGCGGGACCACATGCGGCTGACCATTCTTCGTCTCTGTGATGGTCCAGGTAGCCGCGCCCAGGTTGACGTTCGACCATGTCGCGGTTGCCGCTTCGTCGCGCCGCGCCAGTGTCAGCAGGAGGAACCGCATCATTTGAGCATGCGGGCTTGCCGAGGCTCGCAGGTGTGGCAGCACGGCGCGCAGTTCATCCTCACTGAGCACACGCTCGCGTGGCTTGATCTTCGCAGAGGCGTCGATGTGCATCAGATCGACGGACACATATGCACGTCCCGGCTTCGACGCCCATTTCAGCACCGGGCGGAAGGTGCGCACGACAAAGGCCGCGCTTTTCGGGTAGTCGTAGCCATCGACGCATCGTTGCAAGTCCGCCAGCGTCACGGTCGATATCGGCAAATCAAGCAGCCGCTTGAAAACCAGTTCCACCCGCGGGCGCCCTGCATGCCACGACTTCGGCGCTTCCATTGTCTCTCCGTAGGTATCGAGCAGCGCGCGAAGGGTGCCCACACCAGCCTTCGCCGCCTTGCCGAGTGCGAGGCGATGGCGCTTCTCGGCGATCGGGTCCGCGCCTTCCTGCTTGACCTTGTGGTGCAGCGCACGTGCGGCGTTGCGCGCGTCGGAGATGCCCATTGCAGGATAGGTGCCAAGCTGATAGCGCCGAGGCTTCCCCAAACGGTCGCGCGCGCCGAGCAACCATGTTCGCATGCCGGTTGGCGTGATCCTGATCCGCAGACCACGGCAACCCGCATCTGATAGCTCGCGCCGACCATCGTCTGCCTGCGCCTCGCGGGCGGCCTTGTTGATGGCTTGATCTGTGAGTTTAACCAGCATGTTCGTTACGTCCTGTTTCGGGTATCAACGCCTATCCTGGGCATCGGCGGGGCATCACTGGGGCATCATTTTCGACGGGACTGCCCGGGATGAGGGGGGACGAACGGAAACGTCATGACGTGGCATCATAGCTCATCCAGGAAGCAAAGTCATAGATATAATCTAGCAGTTTACGAAATCACGATACGGTCTGGAACGCTGCGGGACGGTGCGGGACGGAGGGTCAAATGATGCCCCGAGAGGATTAGGAATCCTGTGCTCTATCCAGCTGAGCTACGGGGACAGTCGGTCAACGCGAAGTGCTGTAGCATGCGAGACGAGGAATGTCAGCGTGCCCGCAAGACACACGCCGGCCGTTCGGGAATCCAACCCGTGGACTTACCCCGTCCCGGCCCGCACGATGGTGCGGCCGTCGCGCACAGCGGCGGTCAAGGACGGCCCCTGTTGAGGCCGCCCGGAGGGCTTGTCCTTGACGGCCGTGAGCACGACGGCAGGCTGGCGTGCGTCGGGATCGATAGCCGTCGACAGATGCCGGCGCTCGTAGTCGATCGGCGAAAGATATCCGATCGAGGAATGGCGGCGGCGCGGATTGTAAAAGCCTTCGATGAACGTGAACACCGCACTCCGCGCCTCGGTCTGTGTCTTGAACCGCTGGCGATCGAGCAGCTCGCACTCGAGCGTGGCGAAGAAGCTCTCGCACATGGCGTTGTCCCCCGGGTCCGGCTACGCCGGCCCGCGGGCAGGCTCCGGCGTCTCCGACCGAACCCATCGAGGGGCGCACGCCGACGTCGCCGCAGCGATGGCCGAACTCGATCGAGGTGTATTGCGAACCTTGGTCGGAGTGATGGATCACGCTGCGCGGTCGCCGCGTCACCAGTGCCATATTGAGCGCATCGAGCACCAGTTGAGTGGCAAGCATCGTCGCCATCGACCAGCCGACGATACGACGGCTATACGCATCGAGCACCACCGCGAGATACAGAAAGCCCGCCCAGGTCGGAATATAGATGATGTCGGCAACCCACAGCAGATCAGGCGCTGCCGCGGTGAAGTGGCGCTCGACCAGATCCGGTGCCTGGCGGCGATCGCCCTTGACCGTGGTGGTGACGAACCTGCGCCGGATCACCCCGGCAAGCCCGGCCTGCGACATCAGCCGCGCGACGCGCTTGCGGCCAGCGCGAATGCCCTTGGCCGCAAGCTCGGCATGAATACGCGGCACACCGTAAGTCCCCCGCGAGGCCGCGTGCGCCGCACGGATCTCCCCGATCAGCGCATCGTCTGTCTCAGCCCGCCGCGACGGCTGTCACTTCACCCATGCATAGCAGCCGCTGGAGGAGACTCCCAGCAGCGCGCACATGGTGGCAATCGGATATGACGCCTGGTGATCGCTCACGGACCGGAACCCCTCGGAGGGATCGCGTTCGTCTCCCGAGCGAACCAGGCCGCCGCCTTTGAGAGGATCTCCCGCTCCAGCCGGAGCTGCGGTTCTCACGCCGCAATCGGTTGAGCTCCTCGCGCTCCGCTGTCGTCAGCCCACTGTCGCCGCGCCCGCCGTTACGCGCAGACTGGCTAACCCAGTTCCTGATCGACTGCGCCGTCGGTTCGAACTCATGTGCCAGCTCCTCCGGCGATCGTCCGGCATGCACCAGCTCGATCATCTGACACGGAACTCTGGTGGGTAGGCTCGCCTTGTCTTGCCCATCGTGGACTCCTCGAACACAAATCATCCGGTGTCCACGAAGCCGGGGCAACTTCAGATCGGGACTATCCCTGGTTGAAGACTGTCAGCAGCAGCGGCGAACATCGCTGCGGGTGTCGCCGCTGACCTTGCATTTGGTCGCCTGACAGCGGATGTCGTTCTCCGAGCCGTTGGAATGCAGTGGGATGTCCGGACGGTCGAGTACGGCCAGCAACTCTGCCTTGTTGGCGTGCAGCCGCCGTAGCAGTCGATCCAGCGCGACGAAGCCGGTGCGAAGGCCAAAGATGTAGTCGAACCGAGCACGCAGCTGGTCGCGCCGCCATGGGGTCGGGGCCCTGCGGTAGTCTTTGAGATCCTCATAGAACTGCCAGATCAGCGCACGGACACGTTCCTGGGCAGCGCGTTGGTCGTCGGTAAACGTCTCGAGCTTGTGCACGAGCCTCTCCGCATGCACCCAACACAACCCATGTTGACCGACAACGAACTGACCAGCGTCGTCGCTGACAATCACCGTGTCACGGAGAATGCCATGGGCCTGGATGCTGCCCCACAGTGCGCCTTCCGAGGCGATCTGCTCTTGCTGTCGGTGGTGCCGAACCAGGTGAAGTTGTCATTGCCAATCTGGGCGCAGAAGCCGTTGCTGGATTTATGCCGCCCGCCGGTATCATCCACCGTGATCCAGGCCGCCGTCTCCAGCCAGGCGCGCGCAGCACGTCACGCGCTTCGCTATGAACTCATCCTGGCCGCTGATCAGCAACCGCATCACCTGCCGCTTCGAAATGCTGACACCGATCGCCTGCAGTTGCGCCACCAGCCGAAGCACGGTGACCTGCCCCTATTGATATTGAATCAGAATAAAGAGGCGTAGCTCAGGCCCGAAGTGACCTGTCACGCTGCTTGGCAATGGCGCAATAACCGTCCGCCCATCCGGCCTTACCCCGCGTTCGCGCCGATAGCGGATAACCCGCGCCCGCACACCAGGTCCTGCACGAGACATAGTCTTCGTGTCCTTTGAAGCGCAAACCGGCCCGAACCTCTGCTGCGACCACGTGATCGTCAACAGTGACCTTCGGCGCCACTTTGCCGTGCCGCCGCCGACTGCCATGCGTGCCGGTCGGCTTGGGCGTAGTTCCTGGCTCCATGCCACTCCTCGGCTTGATCTCGGGGCGGCCCTTCAGCCCTTTAGCCGCGCGACCTCGTGGCGCAATTCAGCTATCAGCCGCTTCTGCTCAGAGTTATCCGCCAACCACTTCAACCCGAGCTTTCGTAGCTCGGGCGACAGACCATCGAGGGCAGTCGGGGCAGTCACCGCGATGTTGAATCGAGCTGCACCGCATCGGGGCAAGCAAAATCTTACGCCTGCCCGGGGTTTTGCCCGATTGCCCGGCACGGTCATATGCCCGCTGAGCGATTTTGTGCATGTCCGTCAACTGTGTAGCCTCGAAGGTGTTGCTGCGCCCTGACCCCTGGTCCGCCGCGCCCGCCCGGTGCAGATTGGCGGGCCAGAACGATCCGGGAGAACGACCATGGCCGGCAAGGTGATCATCAGTTGCGCCGTCACCGGCGCGATCCACACCCCCAGCATGTCAGACCATCTGCCGATCACGCCGGAGGAGATCGCGCGGTCCTCGATCGACGCAGCCGAGGCCGGCGCGGCGATCATCCATCTGCACGCGCGCGACCCGAACACCGGCGAACCGACGCCGGATCCCGCCGTGTTCATGCGCTTCCTGCCGGTGATCAAGCAGAACGTTGAAGCGGTGGTGAACATCACCACGGGGGGCGGGCTGAACATGACGCTGGACGACCGGCTGGCCGCCCCGTTGCTGGCGAAGCCCGAGATGTGCAGCCTCAACATGGGCAGCATGAACTTCAATATCGCTCGCGCCGGCGATCGGGTGA
This sequence comes from uncultured Alphaproteobacteria bacterium, assembly GCA_963749575.1. Classification (GTDB taxonomy): domain Bacteria; phylum Pseudomonadota; class Alphaproteobacteria; order Acetobacterales; family Acetobacteraceae; genus JAMXLO01. The sequence continues at coordinate 776,916 of CAVVNM010000013.1, read as the reverse complement.
AGACTTGGAAGCACGCGTGGGAGAAGCCGTATCTCGACAGGACCGATGACCACATCTTTCGCAATACGTTCCGCGACATCGTCGGCATCGTCGAACGGCTGGGCAAGACGCACGGCACGCGGTTCGAATTCGAGTGCTACGACGTCGGGCATCTGTACAACCTGGCGTATTGCCTCGATCAGAAGATCGTCGAGCCGCCGCTGTTCGTGCAGACCATCTTCGGTATTCTCGGCGGCATCGGCGCCGATCCGCGCAACCTGCTGTTCATGAAGGAGACCGCCGACAAACTGTTCGGCGATGCTCATGTCTGGTCGGTGCTCGCGGCCGGCCGGCATCAGATGGCGTTCACCACCATGGCCGGCATCCTCGGCGGCAATGTGCGCGTCGGGCTCGAGGACAGCCTGTATATCGGCCGCGGCGCATTGGCAAAGTCGAATGCCGAGCAGGTTGCGAAGATCCGCCGAATCCTTGAGGAGCTCAGCCTGGAGATCGCCTCACCCAAGGAGGCGCGAGAGATCCTCAAGCTGAAGGGTGGCGATCGCGTTGGGTTCTAATCTAGCTGGGATTTCTCCAACGCTGCTCAAGCAACTCACTGCGCCCTTCCGGGGGGCGCACGCGCCTAACATAAGGGGGCCTTATGCGGCAGGGGGAATAAACTACCGGGCCTCGTGAGCCGGCCCGTTGTCGGTCTCGAATTCCGGCTCGTTTGCCTCCGCGATCAGGCGCCGTGACGTCAGTTTGGCATCATTCGCCAGTTGCACAAAGCGCACCCGCTCATCATCGCGCAAGCCCATGTCAAGCAAAGTCATCGTGTCTTGCGGTAAAAGCGCCGGCAGCCGCATCCCCTTGGCCTCGAGGATCCAGTCCACTCCGTAAATATAGGCTAGGATCTGCGATCCCTCGCCACGCAGCCGTTCGTACACCCCATCAACGAAGTCCACGAGCATCAAGTAACTGCTCTCCTTCAATCGACAGTCGCGCCCTTCATAATAGAGGCGGATATTCCAGTTCCAGCGGGACGGTCGCAATGTGCTCGATCTTCCCTTCGCAGGACGCCATCAGACCGTCAATCACACTAAGGCCGAAAACGTGCGCGGCGATGTGTACACCAATACCGTCGAAGGCTACTTCTCGATCCTGAAGCGCGGCTTCTATGGGGTCTATCAACACGTCAGCGAGGCCCACTTGCAGCGGTATCTCGCGGAGTCCGATTTCCGCTACTCGCATCGGATCAGGTTGGGCGTTAACGATGTGATGCGAACTGAGTTTGCTGTGGAAGGCGCCATCGAACGGCGACTGACCTACCGAACAACTGGTAGCAAAAGGCAGGCAGCACTTATCGCCAAAATCCCCAGGGGGCCGTATGTCGCGCCGAAGATCGCCCATTGCCGATCCTCGGCAGCTAGAGTTGAAGTTTAAGGAGGCGGAATGACTCCCGCCTGCCCGCTCGCTATCCTGCGGTTGCACACCAGACAGGAAGGCGATTGGTTATGAAGGTAACATGTCCCAAATGCTGCGCGAGCATTAGGGCGGTCGTCACCGCTGTGGGCCCCGACAGTTTTCGATGGGGAACAAACGACCTTCCAAGTCTCATTGGAAAGTGCCTAGAGTGGCGTGATCCGGCGAATGCCGAAGCGGCCAACAGGATGTCCTGCTCAACTATTGAGGCGGCGGTCATCGACGCTCTCGCGCCAAAGGACCTTCGCGCCAAATTACTGTAATCCACCCACTATCTATCAGGGCTACCTCGCGCACCGCCAGGCACCTCTCAACCGTCTCTATGTGTGGTTCATTATCATGGCCATGAGAGGCGAATGATGCGTCTCGATCTTGTTCCGCTAGGACGAGGGGTATCTCATGCTTGACTTCCTCTTACGGTACCGATTCGGCGCCGCACGCGTTCTGTCTATCGTCGTCGCTATTGGGCTGTCTCTTTACCTCACCAACGCTTTTGACTGGCCTTGGTGGGCGTCGAGCCTCGTTGGTATAGTTTGCTTGCTGTTCGTGCCAGTTCTGTGGGGTATCGTCCTGCTAGATCCCCTCATTTATCAAACCGAACCAAAAACGTCTGCGAAGAGCGGTTGATCATGCAGCATGAGAGAAAAGCGCTGCATCAAGGGGCCGAGCCACTCTTCTCGCATGGTGGGCATGAGGTCGTAGAGCATGCAGCCCTGACGGAACAGCGAATGGACGCGGCGTTTGGCGGTGTTGGTCTTCAGCATGCGATCGTATCCCAGCGCCTCACCCGCAGCGCCCAGCAAGGTTAACAGCACCACCGCAAACGCATTGATTAGCCACAGTCGATCGCGCCGCTCAGGGGATTTGACGTGCATGGTGCCCATGCCCATGCCGAAGCGCAGATCCTTGGTGTCACGCAGCCCACACTCAATGCTCCAGCGACGACCGTAATAGCTGGTCAGTTGCTTGGCGGTGGCATCCGTACTGGAGGCAGCCAAGCACCAAGCTTGCTTCATGGCGGGATCCTGAACACAGACCACGGTTCCCACCGGATAGCGATCAGCGGTGACCGCGGCGCCGCGTAGCACACGGGCGCCTCCACCGGCGCGCACCCAGGCGGCCGCGGTGCGGGTTTCGCCGCCGCGGTCGGTCACCGCAATATTGCCGCGAAAGCGGATCACATAGTCGAAATACAGCTCTTCGGTCAGCACCTGGTAGAGCTTCTGATCGCCGAAGCCGCGGTCCGCCACAATGCAGACTTGGATCCCCGCCGGCAGCAGTTCAGCGAGCCGGACCAGCACGCGATGTTCGTCCAGGCTGCGGTGGTCCTTGAGCGTGCCTTTGTCGACCGTCAGCCAGACTAGCGGCGTTGAACGACCATGATCGCTGATGAGTGCCAGCATGATGGTGGCCTGGTTGTCGGCATCAAAATCCGTCCAGTCCATCGCTACCACAATGGCGCTTCGTTCGCCGATAATATACGGCACCCAACGGACGAGAATCTCGTCGACGTTGATGGCAGGATTGGAGAGCAGCCTGTCTACCTGTTTCACCGCATGCTTGAGCTTCAAGCTGCGGGCGGCGGCGAGGCCTTGGCCAATGGTACAGACCGCCAGTGAAGCGCTGTGCATTACCCCCAACGTGGCGTTGCAGAGTGCGTCAACCCGCTTGGCGTGCAGATCTTGCTCCAGCAAGCCGCCCAGCACATCGCAAATCCCCTGGAATGAGAACCGCTGCCTGATGACCATCGCATTGCCCCAACTCGATGCTGCCGGGGGGCAAACTCGCCCGTCGCGCGGGTCCGGGGAATCCGACCCGTCAATTCGCAACAACCCGCCATCCACGACCGTCCTATCAATTCTTTTTGCAATCCTCCTACCGCCGGTCAATTCTTTTATGGCGCCCCCTTAAATGAGGGGATGGCTGAGATCGTCCTGGGCATTTTTGAGATGCTTCGATAGTAGTCCATCTTGATCCCACCGGAACTTTATGGATTGTGATTAAGCTACCCAACGGGCTCAACATTTCGCTTAAAGACCTTCATTATAGGCTCCAATGCCCGGACAAAACGCAGGTTACCTGATCCACCCGCAAACGCAGACAATCCCACACAGTCACAGGCATTCATCCGTAAGACACGGGAGATTGAAGTAGATGAAACGCCCAGGCGGGCATTTGAGAAGGTCATTCGGAAGCCCCAGGAGAAGACGCCAAAGAAGGAAACTTCTCCATGATTTGTGGCAGCGCGGTTTCAAACGCCTCGTAATCCCATCGTTCACCGACAGCATATTGCAAGTGATAGTTGGGCATCTGTGTGAATAAAGCCCGCCAACGCTTCGTTGACGGCTGGCCCTCCCGTTTTTTGCATTAAGTCTTTTCCGCGTCTCCCATGCGAGAAGGTCGCCGGCCTGAAGCCCAGGGTATTGTTCTGGGTGGCCAAACGTGATCGAGGATAGGCGACGCGCCGCCCTCTTGTCGTGACCCATCACGGTGCAAAACAGATTAAATCGGTTTGCGCCGAACTCGGGATCAGTATCGAATACCAAGGCCAGTAAGTCATCCATACCAGCATCGTGAAGTTGACCAACAACTCGACTCAGAATGCGTTCAAGACAGAATTGCTGGACCGTCCCCCAGGAGAATTGAGGATATTCTGTTTTCTTCCGGCGCCATGTGGCCACCTCGACGGCCACACCGACCCCGCCATTCGTGTCTCGTTTATAGCCTGAATGAAATCGTTAACCACAAAATCGCGCTTTGCCGAGTCCCATCTGAGGTCCTTATACGGTCCTGTCAGCGGGATAAGGTGTTTCATGTGGATTTCCCTGATCCCGTGGGCAATCAGGAGCTGGCGCCATTTCCCAATCAGCGATACTGTTGCGTCGTAGTCTGCAAGGTAGCCTGCCATACATACCCAGGGATTGGTCTGCTGGCCGTCCTTGCCGCTATCGTCCAAGAACAGATGAATCATGAGGACATGTCCGCGCCATGACATCGGAAGGCGGCATGCCCGATGCGCCGACGGCTCGCCGTCCCTACGTCTGGTGGGTGGGTCTGTAAAGTGTAATTTGGCGCGCCGCCACTCGTATTCTTGTTACGTTCATGTCCGGTGGTCGAAGCCCCAGCCCCAAGCACCGAACTCAGCCGCAGCTTCCGTCTGCTGAGCCTGATCCGCAAGCTGATCGACTACGGCCGCGAACTCGTCAACACGGTCCCCGGCCGGCCTCGTCCCGCGGCTGTCAGGGCACCTGCCGCCCAGCGCGGCGCAGATCGCAGCGCGTTCCGCCGCCGGTCGATGGGCGACGTCATCGGCGATATCTGCCGCGATTTCGGGATCACCGGGAGCCATCCGCTGTGGCGCGAATTGCACCTGGCCATGACCCGGCACTGCGGCGGCTATGTCCGCCTGGTGCAGGACATCATCGACCGGGCATGCCCGCTATCTGCCCAGCTCCTGTCCGCAGCCACCCCAGCCGCATCGCAATGATCGACCTTGCGGATCGAGGCACCGTCGGCACCGGGCCGCCCCCCTGAACCCACCTGATCGAGACGTCCCGCACGGGACTGGCCATTGCCAGTCCCGCAGCTCTGATTCGTCTGGTACCCAGCGGCTCTTTGCTCTAACCGGTCACCCCGCCGCGCTGAGAAAGGAAAATGGAACCGCAAAACACGCAAAACACGCAAACAGGCGCCGGCCATCCCGGCATTCCATGCTTCACCAATATGCGCTGGCCATTCGGCATGATGGCGTCGCGGTCGGCGAATACGCCATGGACCGACTGTTCCAGTGAAGCACCGGCATCATTTGCGTGTTTTGCGGTTCCATTTTCTTGCCCTTGCAGCCCGCAAAGCAACTTGCCGGACGTTCGGCACCGGGTGCCTCCGCCGTCATGTTGGCCATCCGATCAACCAAGCCGTGCAACGCGCCCCGCGACCATGCGGATCTTGCGCGGTGCGGCGAGCCAGATGGCGACTGCCGACAGCAGGCTGCAACCGATGGCGATCCAGAAGGCGGCCGTGTAGCTGCCGGTCGCATCGTGCAGCGCGCCGGTGAGCCAAGGCCCGGCCGCGCCGCCGCCGATCGAGGCCAGCATCAGTGTGCCGAAGATCGAGCCGTAATGGCGGCCCTGGAAGATCTCGGCCGGTATCGCGCCGATCACCGACGTGATGCCGTAGCCGAGTGCGCCTTGCACGACGATCATCAGATACAGCAGCGACGACGTCGGCGACTGGCGCAGCAACAACAGCAGCAGTAGCGCCGCGGTGAAGCCCAGGCTGCCGACCACCCACACAAATTCCCGCCCGATCCTGTCCGATAAATGTCCGAGTCCGATCTGTCCTGGTATGCCGGCGAGGCTCACGCCGCCCAACGCCCACGCAGCGATTACGGGACTGAAGCCGACCTCCACCAGATACTTCGTCTGATGCACCTGCACCGCATACCAAACGAACAAGGCGCAGAAGTAGCCGACGGCAAGCCACCAGAAGCGCGCCGTCCGCATCGCACGAACCAGCGTCCAGTCCACCGCGACCCAATCAGGATCGACGACATTGGCAGTCGCTCTGCGCGCTGTCGTCGCGTGCGACGGACTGTCGCCATCGGGTTGCAGTCCGATGTCCTCCGGCCGTCGTCGCACCAGAAGATTGAGCGGCAGCAGCAGCACCAGGACCACGATGCCCAGCGCCAGGCATGCGCTGCGCCAGCCGGTGCGCACGATCATGCTTTGCAGCCAGGGCAGCAGCATGATGGACCCGACGCCGACCCCGGAAAACGCCAGGCTCATCGCCAGGCCGCGGCGGCGGACGAACCAGTTGGGCAGAAACAGTCCCTGGCCGGTGTAGCCCAGGCAGACGCTGCCGCCGCCGACCAGCATGCCAAGCGTCGCATAGAGCTGCCATGGCTGCTGCACCAGCGTCGCGAGCAGCAGTCCCGATCCGATCAGGATCACGCCCAGTTCGTTCACGATGAGCGGGCCGCGCCGGTCCATCAGCCTGCCCAGCGACGGGCTCATGATCGCCGAGACGATGAAGCCGAACGAGAAGGCACCGGCGGTGGTGCCGCGATCCCAGCCGAACTCGTCGAGGATCGGCGGGAACAGCAGCGAGAACGCGGTGCGCGCGTTCACCGCGACGCCCATGGTGACGAACACCACCGCGACGATCACCCAGCCATAGAAGATCGGCAGACGCCTCATCGTGCCGAGGTCCTCCGCCGCGCCTCGCGGGCTTGGCGTTCGCCGTACTTCATCCCCTCCAGCTTCAGTCCATCGGGATCGAGGAAGAACACTGCATAGTAATCGTCGTAGTACTCCGCGGCCGGATCGACGATGGTCGCCCCGAGTTCGTGCAGGAACGCCTGCAATGCATCGACGTCCTTGCGGCTGCGCAACTGGAACGCGTAATGGTGGAAGCCGACATCGCCCGCGCGGTAATTGTGCTTGCGGCCCTCGGTGTCGGCCGGGCTGATCCAGAAGCGCGTCCTGCCGTTGGTCCAGCCGATCGCATCCTCGTATTCGTCCGAGATCTCGAAGCCGAGAAACTCGAACAGCCGCCCGTAAAAGGCCTTCGACCGCTGGTAGTCGCTGACCCTGATCACCAGGTGATCGATCCCCACGACGCGCACCATGCTGCCCTCCTGGCCGCCCGGTCGCCGACCGTCACCCGGGCGCGATTGCGCGTGATAGCATGGGGACATAGGGTGCGCGCCCCATGATCCTGTCGCGGCAATTCGTCGTTCGGGCCGGTGTTGTCGGCGCGGTATCCGCGCTGGCGGCAGGAACCGCGCTGTACCTGACGGATGCCAAACTCAATGTCGCCAGCCTGCGCGACCGCGTGCTGACGACCACCGCCGTGCCTCTGCCCGCCAACGCTCCGGTGCCGGTCTCGATCGGGCTGTCGCGCTCCGAGCCGGTAAAGATCTACCTCACCGGAATCGGCACCGTGCAGGCCTACAACACGGTAGCGGTCAAAAGCCGTGTAGACGGCGAGATCATGCAGGTGGTGTTCCAGGAAGGCCAGGACGTGAAGGTCGGCGATCCGCTGGCGATTATCGATCCGCGGCCATTTACAGCACAGTTGGCGCAGCAGCGCGCCGCGCGCGCCAAGGACGAGGCACTGCTGCAAGGCGCGGTGCTCGATCTGAAGCGGTACGAGGACCTGTCGCGGCGCGACTTCGCCTCGCATCAGCAGGTCGACCAGCAGCGGGCGCAGGTCGATCAGTATCGCGCGCAGATCGACAGCGATCAGGCGCAGATCGACTATGCGCAGACCCAGCTCGGCTACACCACGATCCGCTCTCCGATCGAAGGCCGCGCGGGAATTCGCCAGATCGACCAGGGCAATTTCGTGCACGCCGCGGACAACACGCCGATGGTAGTGATCACGCAGTTGCGGCCGATCTCGGTGATCTTCACGTTGGCCGCGAGCTCGGTGGCGCAGGGCAAGCTGACTCCCGGCCAGACGCACATCCCGGTGATCGCGATGGCGGCGGACGATCGCGCCAGGCTGGATGAGGGAACCATCGATCTGGTGGACAATCAGGTCGATCAATCGACCGGCACTATCAAGCTGAAGGCGAGTTTCCCCAACCGGGACCTGCATCTCTGGCCCGGCAACTTCGTCAACGGCCGGATCGTCGTGGACGAGCGCCAGGCCGGCGTTACGGTTCCGGCAGCGGCGTTGCGGCATGGACCGCGCGGCGATTTCGTCTGGGTGGTTTCGCATGAACAAAAGGCCGAATCGCGAGCCGTGACCGCCGGCCAGTCAATCGATGGCCGCGTGCTGATCGAACGCGGCCTGAAGCCGGACGAGCAGGTGGTGACCGACGGGCACTTCCGGCTCGAGCCCGGGACAAAGGTCGACATCGTCGGCCGCGAGCAGGATGCGCCACGCCCGCGCAACGGCTGAATGATCTCGGCACCGTTCATCCTGCGACCGGTCGCGACGACACTGTTGACCGTCGCCGTGGTCGTGCTGGGACTGCTCGGCTACCGGCTGCTGCCGGTTGCGGCACTCCCCGATGTGGATTTCCCGACGATCCAGGTGGTGACCGCGTTTCCTGGCGCTTCGCCCGACGTGGTGGAGACGTCGGTGACCACGCCGCTGGAGCATCATTTCGGTCAGATCTCCGGCCTGACCAACATGAGTTCCACCAGTGCCTACGGCACCAGCCAGATCACGCTGACGTTCGATCTGTCGCGCGGCATCGATGCCGCGGCGCAGGACGTGCAGGCGTCGATCGATGCCGCGGCCGGTTGGGTTCCGATCGCGCTGCTGCCCGGACCGCCGGTGTATCATGCGGTCAATCCGGCCGATGTTCCGGTGCTGATCCTGGCGCTGACCTCCGACACGCTGCCGCTGCACCAGGTCAACGACTACGCCGCGACCACGATGGTGCAGAAGCTGTCGCAGATCAGCGGCGTCGGCGCGGTAACCGTGGAGGGCGGACAGACCCGGGCGGTGCGATTGCAGGCCGATGTGGCGAAGCTCGCCGGCCTCGGCCTGTCGCTCGAGGATGTGCGGCGCGCGGTGGCGGCCAGCACGGTGGACAACCCGAAGGGTCAGCTCGACGGCGCGCACCAGGCGTTCCAGATCGGTGCCAACGATCAGTTGATGAGCGCCGACACCTACGAGGCGACCGTGATCGCCTATCGCAACGGTGCGCCGGTGCTGCTGCGCGATATCGGCCGCGCGCTGGATGGCGTGGAGAATGCCGAACTGGCGGCGTGGTACAACGGCGCTCCGGCGGTGATCCTCGACATTCAGCGCCAGCCTGGCGCCAACACCATTCAGGTGGTGCAGGCGGTGCGAGCGCTGCTGCCGAAGCTGACGGCCAGCCTGCCGCCGTCGCTGAAGATCTCCGTGGTCACCGATCGCACCACGACGATCCGCGCCGCCATCGCCGATGTGCAGTTCACGCTGCTGCTGACCGTGGCGCTGGTGGTGATGGTGATCTTCCTGTTCCTGCGCAAGCTGTGGGCAACGGTGATCCCCTCGATCGCGCTGCCGGTGTCGCTGATCGCCACGTTCGGCGGCATGGCGATGCTGGGCTACACCCTGGACAATCTGTCGCTGATGGCGCTGACGATCGCCGCGGGTTTCGTGGTGGACGATGCGATCGTGATGATCGAGAACATCGCGCGCTACGTCGAGGCCGGCGAGACACCGCTTGCCGCCGCGCTGAAGGGCGCACGCCAGATCGGCTTCACCGTGGTTTCGCTGACCGTGTCGCTGATCGCGGTGTTCATTCCGCTGCTGTTGATGGGCGGCGTGGCCGGGCGGCTGTTCCGCGAATTCGCCATCACGCTGTCGATGGCCGTGCTGATCTCCGGCGTGCTGTCGCTGACGCTCACGCCGATGATGTGCGCCCAGTTCCTGCGCCGGGATCCGCCCGGCCATCGGCCGAATGCGCTGTTCCGCTGGAGCGAGCACGCCTTCGATGCGACCCGCGACGCCTATCTGCGCAGTCTGGACCGGGTGCTGCGACATCGCACGGCCACGCTGTTCTGCACCGGCCTGACGCTGGTGGCGACGATCTGGCTGTATGTGGTGATCCCCAAAGGTTTCCTGCCGCAGCAGGACACCGGGCTGCTGGTCGGTGTCACCGATGCGGCGCAGGACATTTCGTTCGCCGCCATGGCAGAACGCCAGCGCGCACTGGCCGAGGCGATCGCGCACGACCCCGCGGTGCGGGCGGTGGATAGTTTCGTCGGCGTCGGCACGGTCAATCCGACCCTCAACAGCGGTCGGCTCTATATCGACATCGGCCCACCGGACCGTCGCCATGCCTCGATGGAGACGATCATGCAGCGCCTGCGCACCGTGGTCGCCGGTGTGCCTGGCATCACGCTGCATCTCCAGCCGGTGCAGGACGTGACGATCGAAACGCGGCCGTCGCCGACGCAATACCAGTACGTGCTGCAGGACCTCGATCCGCTGGAGCTGCGGACCTGGACGCAGCGTCTGCTCGATGCGCTGCGGCACGATGCGACCTTCGCCGACGTCGCCAGCGACCAGCAGGACGAGGGCTTGCAGATGGCGATCCGCGTCGATCGTGCCGCGGCGGCGCGCTATGGCGTGACGATGAACGTGATCGACAACATGCTGTATGACGCGTTCGGACAGCGGCAGATCGCCATGGTGTATTCGCCGTTGACGCAGTACCACGTGGTGCTGGAGGCGTCGCCATCGTTTCGCGTCGATGCCTCGGTACTCGACCGGATCTATGTCACTGCGGCGAATGCACTGGCCGCCAGCACGGATGACGCGGCGAGTGGCGTCAGTGGCGGATTCCACGCCGCTTCAGCACCAATCCCGCTGTCCACGTTCGCGCATGTGGACCGCGAGGTGGCGCCCTTGCTCATCACGCATCAGGGGCTGTTTCCGTCCGCCACCATTTCGTTCAATCTGCCCGCCGGTGTGGCGCTGGGTCAGGCGGTCAAAGAGCTGCATCGCGCCGAACGCCGGATCGGGCTGCCGGACGCAATAACCACCAGTCTGGCGGGCTCCGCTGCTGAATTCACCGCGTCGTTGTCGAGCGAGAGGCTGCTGATTCTGGCGGCGATCGTCACGGTCTACATTGTGCTGGGCGTGCTCTACGAGAGCTTCATCCATCCGATCACCATCCTGTCCACGCTGCCGTCGGCCGGCGTCGGCGCGCTGCTTGCCCTGATGCTGTGCGGCGAGAGCCTGGACCTGATTTCGTTGATCGGCATCATCCTGCTGATCGGCATCGTGAAGAAGAACGCCATCATGATGGTGGACTTCGCGCTGGATGCCGAACGCAGCGAGGGCCGGACACCGGAGGAATCGATCCGGCAGGCGTGCCGGCTGCGTTATCGGCCGATCATGATGACGACGATGGCGGCACTGTTGGGCGCACTGCCGCTGGCACTCGGCGCCGGAACCGGATCCGAACTGCGCCGGCCACTCGGCGTCGCGATCGTCGGCGGCCTGCTGCTGAGCCAGTTCCTGACGCTGTACACCACGCCGGTGATCTATCTCGCGTTCGCGCGGTTGGCGGCGCGTGTGCGACGAGTGCCGGCGGCGGCAGCGCCATGATCCGCCGGATATGAACGTATCCGCGCCCTGGATTCGTCGTCCGGTGGCGACCACGCTGATCGCCATCGGCATCCTGCTGATCGGTATCGTCGCCTATGTGCGTCTGCCGATCGCGGCACTGCCGTCGGTCGACCGCCCCACCATCGCGCTGTGGGCGGGACTGCCCGGTGCCAGCGCGGACACCATTGCCTCTGCGTTGGCGCAGCCGCTGGAACGGCAGATCGGCATCATCCCTGGCGTCGTCGAGATGCGTTCGTTCAGCGCCACCGGCGGAACCGAGCTCACCGTCCAGTTCCAGTTGGACAAGAACATCGATGCCGCGGCCGGCGCGGTCCAGGCGGCGATCAATGCTGCGGGTCCAAGCCTGCCCAAGGATCTGCCTTCGCCGCCGGGCTACTGGAAGGCCAATCCCGCTGGCGTGGCGGTCATCACGCTCGCGCTCACCTCCGAGGTGCTGGATCCCAGCGACATCTATGACATCGCGGATACCATCGTGACGCAGCAGATCCTGCAGGCCCCTGGCGTCTCCCAGGTGTCGATCAGCGGCGCTGATCGGGGCGCCGTGCGCATCCGCGTGGACCCAGGCCGGATCGCCGCGATGCATGTGTCGCTCGAGCAGATTCGCGCGGCAGTCCGCGATGCCACGGTCAATCTGCCCAAAGGCAGGCTCAGTCTGGACGATCAGTCCTGGACCATCGTCGCCAACGACCAGTTGTTCAAGGCGCCACAGTACCGCGACATCGTCGTTACCTGGCGCAACGGCGCGCCGGTGCTGCTGCGTGACGTCGCTGATGTCACCGACAGCGTGGTCAACGCCCGGCTGGCAGGGTGGTACAACAACCAACCCGGCGTGGTGATCCGCGTCTACAAGCAGGCGGATGCCAACATTGTCGCGACGGTCGACGCGGTGAAGGAACTGCTGCCGCGGCTGGAACATTGGATGCCGGCAGCGGTCAAGGTGCATGTGATCTTCGACCGCACCAAGCTGATCCGCGCCGCCATCGCGGATGTGCAATTGACCATCATGGTGGCGATCGCGCTGGTGGTGCTGGTTGTCGCACTCTTCCTTCGGCGAGTCAGCGCCACGGTCATTCCCGCCCTGGCCATACCGGTCGCGCTTGCGGCCACGCTCGCGGTGATGGAGCGACTCGGCTACAGCCTCGACAATCTCACGCTGATGGCGCTGACCGTCGCGATCGGCTTCGTGGTCGATGATGCGGTGATCATGATCGAGAACATCATGCGCCACATGGAGGCCGGCGAGACACCGCTGCGGGCGGCACTCGCGGGTGCGCGACAGATCGGCTTCACCGTGCTGTCGATCAGCGCGGCGCTGGTGGCGGCGTTGATCCCGGTGCTGTTCATGCCCGACGTGGTCGGACGCTACTTCCGCGAGTTCGGCATCACGCTGGTCGCCGCGATCGTCGCCTCGGCGTTGGTGTCGCTGAGCCTGACGCCGATGCTGTGCAGCCGCTTCCTGCGCCAGGTCGAACGTCGCCATCGCCGCGACTCGCTGCTGTTGCAGTGGTATCTGCGCAGCCTCGGCTGGGTGCTGCGCCATCGCGCGCTCACGGTGGCCGCCGCGATGACGGTCACTGCCGGCAGCGTGTTCCTCTATCTCGACATGCCCAAGGGGTTCATGCCGACACAGGACACCGGCGTGATATTCGTGCGCACCGTCACCACGTCCAATGTGTCATTCACCGCGATGACAACATTGCAGCGCACGGTGTCGGCTGCGATTCTCGAAGACCCCGCGGTCGAGGGGCTGAATTCCTACATCGGCACGGACAACGGCTCGGTGCTGAGCAACGGGGATATGCTCGTCGCACTGAAGCCGCCATCCGTACGCCAGATGACGATCCAGCAGGTGATCGACCGACTGCGCGACAGCCTGGCGAAGGTGCAGGGCGTGCGCACCTTCTTCACACCCATTCAGGACCTGGTACTCGGCGTTCAGAGCAGCGTCTCGCGCTATCAGTACACGCTCACCGCCAGCGACCCTGATCATCTGGGCCAGTGGGCTGACAGGATGCGGCGGGCCATGGCCGATGTGACGGGGACGCTGAACGACGTCATCAGCAGCAATGAGATCGCCGGCCTGCAGGCGGGATTGGAGATCGACCGCGTGCGCGCCGCAGCGATGGGCGTGACGCCGCTGGCGGTCGACAACACACTTTACGATGCGTTCGGCCAACGCCAGATCCGCACCATCTATCTGCCGCACAATTATGAGCGTGTGGTGCTGGAGGCGGGACCGGCGATGCAGGCGGATCCCGCCTCGCTCAACACGGTGTTCGTGCCTGGCACCCGCGGCGGTCAGGTACCGCTGGCGGCCCTGACACGGCTCGGGCGCAGTCACGGCGCCATGTGGATGGTGCACAGCGGTCAGTTCCCCGCCGTGACGATTTCGTTCGATCTGGTACCGGGGGTTTCGATCGGTCAGGCGATCGACGCGATCCGCGGCCTGGAGCGCACGTTGCATCTGCCGGACGACGTCCGCGCCGAATTCAGAGGCGAGGCCGGTGAGGCGGCAAAATCCGGCACCCAGCAACTTTATCTGTTCCTTGCAGCAGTCTTTGCGGTCTATGTCGTACTTGGCGTGCTGTACGAAAGCTATGCGCACCCGTTCACCATCCTAACCACGCTGCCACCGGCGATCTTCGGTGCGCTGCTGGCAATGCGCATCGTCAACATCGAATTCACGCTGATCACCACTATCGGCTGCATCCTGCTGGTCGGCATGGTGATGAAGAACGCCATCATGATGGTGGATTTTGCCCTTCAGGCGGAGCGTCAGGATGGCCTGACGCCGCTCGACGCGATCATGCTTGCGGCACGGCGACGCGTGCGGCCGATCGTGATGACCACGCTTGTGGCGGTGCTAAGCGCGGTACCGCTTGCGGTCGGTACCGGGCCAGGATTCGAGTTGCGCCAGCCGCTCGGCGTTTCAATCGTCGGCGGACTGCTCGCGTCGCAATTGCTGACGCTGTACACCACGCCGGTGATTTATCTGCTGGTCGGACGGCTGCTGCGCGATCGATGCGGATTAGTGGCCCTACGATACTGGTCCCGCCGATGATCGGCAGAACAAGAAGCGGGAGACGCCAATGCACGTGCCGTGGGTCCTGGCGACGACTGCGCTCGTCGGTCGCGGTCCTCTTGGTACTCGGCGGCAAGGCATCGCAGAGCAACGATGACGAGGCGATCGCGGCCAGCCTCGCGCAGATGTTGCGTGCGGCCCGGCGACGATCGACGCCAAGGGGGGCGGCTTCAAGGCATTCATACCTGGCGTGTTCGCCCGGCCGGTCAACGAGGCGTGCGCGCGCCGTGCCGGCAGCGAGGCGTCGGTGAAAGTGACCGTGCGGTGGATCTCGTCCGCAACCGCAAGGTGCTGCCCGATGATCGGGAACAGCAGGTGATTGAGGCAATATTTCCGCTGCGGGCTGGCCAAAGGGCAAGCCGTACGAGGCAGTGGTCGATCGGGCCGGTCACGCGGTGTACCGGATGATGGCGCCCGAGTACTATACCGCCTCGTGCATGACCTGCCACGGTGATCCGCACTTCGACGCCGCCCTTTCGCGGCATCATCACGTCCAGCAGCATGGCATCGAACGGCGCAGCAGCACTCATTGTCAGCGCCTCCTCGCCATCCACCGCACAGAGCACGTGTTCATAGCCCAGCCGCTTCAGACCACGGCTCAGCACGTCCCGGTTGTCGGGGTTGTCGTCCACAGCGAGCAGTCGGGTTTCGTTCAGATGTGCCGACATGTCAGTTCGATGACATCAAGACGTCACGATTGCAATGCATTGGGGAACTCGGCATGTAGCCCGGCAGCGCAGGCGATCGCAAGCTATGGGGTTGGGCTATGAAGATGGCAGTGGAGCCGATTGTTCCGGGCGTGGTCAAGGTCATTCTGGATGGGCGACTGGACGTCACCGGCGCCGGCGTCATCGATCTGCAGTTCAACGCGATCGCCGGATCACACAGGGGTGTCGTGGTCGATCTTGCCCGCGTCAGCTTCCTGGCGTCGATCGGCATCAGGACGCTGCTGCTGGGCGCCAAGGCAGTGCAGCGCCGCGGCGGCTGCTTTGTCCTGCTCAATCCGGTGGATGAGGTGGAGCGCGTGCTCGAAGTGATGGGTGTGACCGACCTGATGCCGATCTATCGCAACACCGAGGCGGCGCTGGCGGCCGCGTCGGCTCCAGCCTGAGCAGCGACACCATTGCGGTGAACGCAATACACCGCCTGACACTGCGCAACGACTGTGCGGAGATCGCACGCATGATGACGTGGCTCGACGACATTGTCGCGCCCCTCGGCTTGTCGCCGCGCACCGCGCATTCGTTGCGGCTTTGCCTGGAGGAGGCGGTCACCAACATCGTCATCCATGCATTTGAACCCTACACCGTGCATGACGTACAGATCTCGTTGTGGCACGACGATACGGGTTTGCATGCGGAGTTGATCGACGATGGCCGCCCGTTCGATCCGCTTTCGCATGAGCTGCCTGCGGCGCCGAAAGACCTCCAGTCAGCCCAAATTGGTGGTCTGGGGATCAAGCTGATGCGCAGCTTCGCCGAGCGAATCGCCTACCAGCGGTGCGGGAAGTTCAACCGGCTGACGCTATCGCTTGCAATCCCCTGAAGGCAGACCAGGGTGACGAACTGTTGTCTGCGCGGCGGCAGCAGCCTGTCTCAACGGCATGAGCGCAACGGAGATCGGGAACTGAACGACCGCTGCAGTGATTTCTAACCGCCCGATCGTCGGCGCAGCGCAGCGCTGACGGTGTTCTCCAGCAGGCAGGCGATCGTCATCGGACCAACGCCGCCCGGCACCGGCGTGAGCGCCCCAGCGATCTCAATCGCCTCGGCGAAGGCTACGTCGCCGACCAGCCGGCCGTCCGCCAGCCGGTTGACCCCTACGTCGATCACCGTCGCCCCCGGCGCGATCCAATCGCCCCGGATCAGTTCCGGCTTGCCGACTGCCGCCACGATAACGTCTGCCCGACGGCACTCGGCGGCCAGATCGCGAGTGCGGGAATGAACCATGGTGACGGTGGCATTGGCAGCGAGCAGCAGCATCGCCATCGGACGCCCGACCGTGGTGGACCGACCCAACACCAAGACGCGCGCACCTTCCAGCGAAATGTCGGCCTCGGCCAGCAACTTCATCACACCCGCTGGCGTGCAAGGGACCAACCCCGGATGGCCGGTCGCCAAACGACCGACGTTCAGCGGGTGGAAGCCGTCCACGTCCTTGTCCGGATCGACAGCCTCGATCACGCCGCGCGAGGCGATCTGCGGAGGCAGGGGAAGCTGCACCAGAATGCCGTCTACCGCGGGATCGGCGTTCAGGCGGGCGACCTGGGTGATCAGCGCTTCCTCGGAGACATCGGCCAGCAGTCGAATCGTGTGCGCCGCGATGCCCACGCCATTGGCCGCGCGGTCCTTTGCGCGCACATAGATTGCGCTCGCCGGGTCGTCGCCCACCAGCACCACCGCCAGGCCTGGACGGAACGGCAGCTTGGCCACCCGCTCGGCGAGCCGCGCCCGAAGCGCAGCGGCCACGGCCTTGCCATCGATGATCCGCGCGCTCACAGCGCAGCCAGCTTGGCGCCGAGAGCCGCGGAATCGCCAACTATGTGCAGTGTCTTTTCCCGGCTGGTTGCGCCAAGTGCCAGACGCACCGTGGACGGTGCCAGACCGAGCGCATCGGCCAGCGCGGCGCAGGCGGCACGATTAGCGCGGCCGCCTTCCGCCGCCTCCGCAACGCGGATGCGCAGGCGGTCGCCGTCGGCGGACAGGACGGCACCATGCAGGCCAGGCCGGCGCGATTTCGGTTGCACCTTCACCGCAACAGCGACGCCGTCATGACGTGGGCGCCAGAACATCGTCAAAGTACCAACGGTTGCCAAGCGCCGTAGGTGATTGCCGTGTGGAGCTTGAACAACAGGGGCAGGACGACGATTTGAATCAGGTACCAGACCACGATCCATGGGCTGAGGTCGATCCCACCGAGATTGGGCAGCATGTTTCGAATCGGCCGCAACACTGGCTCGGTAACCCGATAGAGAAAGTCGCCGATCGTCCAGACGATCCGGTTGCGAGTGTCCAGCACGCCGAACGCGGTGAGGATACTGAGCAAGGCAGCCAAAATAACCGCCCACTTGAACAGGTTGATCACGTAGTAGGCCAGTTCGAACAGGATGTCGATCACGCGGGTTCCCCCCAAGTTCGGCGGAAGCTAGCGGCGGGCCATTCGGTACGCAACCTGCACGAACACCGCCCACCTTGACTTTCGCCAGGGCCTCTGAGCATTGTCCGCGCCCTGCGGGACGGGGCTGTAGCTCAGTTGGGAGAGCGCCTCGTTCGCAATGAGGAGGCCAGGGGTTCGAGTCCCCTCAGCTCCACCACCGTCCCGCTCAAACAGCTGAAATAGTTGGCATTATGAGGGTCGCCGCGATGCGGCCACTTGGTCGCCCCGTCGGCTTCGGGGCGGTCGCCGGCGTCACATGCAATGCGGCGAGCGCCCGTCATGCACTTTGCGAGGCTGATAGGATGGTGGTCAACACCGTACCGAGTATGCGTGCCGGTTTGGTTGCCGCCGACGCCCTGGAACGCCGTTCCGGCTGCGCCCCACCCCAGGTTCCAAGCAGGGGGCACTCGATTTAGACCTGCGGACGGTGCTCGCCGAGCGCGTCGAAGCAATGCAGGTTCTGTTCAATCGTAACTACCCAGGTAGCAGAGGGATCAGGCCAAGCGCAGGCTATCGATCAGCTTTGCCGAGTTGGTGGCTGTCAGGGTCTCGAGCAGATCCCAGCCCTGCTTTCTGGCGGTCGAGATCAGCGATCGGACAACGGCAAAGTCCACGGCGCCTTGCTCGGAGCGGAAGCCGCCTGAGATTTTCTGCCGCAATTTCATCATCCGCCCGTCGCGTTCGGCGAGATTGTTGGTGAACGGCACGCTCGGATCGGTCAGGAAGCGGAGCACGTCCGCTTTGCGCGTGCTGAGCCGCAGCAGCAGGTTGTGGCCGACCCGGCGTGGCGGTGGGCCGCGTGGCCTGGCCTTCGTCAAGGCGGGTTGCGCCATGTGGTAGGCCAGTCCGTCCGCGACAATGGCATCATAGCAGCGCTCGATCAGTGCGATCATCTCCGGCTTGAGCGGCAAGTCCTGCGCGCGTGCGAGGTTCACCGCATGGCAGGCGCGGCGGAGCAGCCGCTGCATCCGCCGCGCCCAGTCTTCCTTCTCGATCTCGACCAGCGCCTTCAGTTCGCGCAGGTGGTGAGCGTTGCACAGCGCATGTCGCACGCCTGTCAGCGTGTAGTAGGGATGCCAGTGGTCGTGCACCACAATGCCGATCACCTGCGCCAGCAGGCTGCCGCGCTTGGCCGAGACCCGATAGAAAGTGAGCAGCAGGGTCGAGGCGATATGCAGCCATTGTGTCTTGCCGCCGATCCGGAAGCCGGTCTCGTCCATATGCTTGACTGGCGCCGTTGCCACCTGGTTGCGCACGACATTGACGAAACCCTGGAAGCGTTCGGCGCAGTCGTGACTTATCCGGGCAATGGTTGCCGTGGCCAGCCGCACGCCGAACAGATCGGCCATCAGCGTTGCGAGACGTTTCTCCGGCAGCAACTGGTAGTGCAGCAGGTAGAGCACGATGGCGCCGATCCGCTTGCCGTATTGCACCGGCGCCGTCACCCAATCGGGAAAGCGCGCCCGTGTCTGTGCTCCGCACGCCGCGCAACGACAGTCGTGCGCCCGGTGTTCGGTAACGACCAGTGACTGCGGTTCGGGCAGGTCGAACTCTTGCCGTGCGACATGGCTGGTGGCCATCGCTTCGGTCAGCGGGGCGCCACACCAGGCGCAAGCCGGCGGATAATGGTCGATGATCGCATCGGGTGTCTCGGTTCGACACAGCGTCTTCCCCGGATGACCTTTCTGGCCGCCCGGCTTCTTGCCGGAGTGTTCCCGCAGACTGCTGACCCGCGCAGGCTTCTTCAACCCGTCACTCGAGGGCGGCTTGCCGCTGTTGCTGCTGTTCAAGCTGAGCCGGCGCTCCAGCTCCGCGACGTGGGCCCGCATCGCCGCCATCTCAGCCGCATGACGCGCCTCCTGCGCCAATAGCAGAGCGATAAGGTCGTGCGGCGACAGTTGCTCAAGGGCGGTACGGTCCACCGACTCCTTGGAATCGGGCAGCCGAAGTCATGTCAAACGCAATCTTCGCCCGCTCGTCACGCGGATGCCCAACTCCCAGACCATCACACCCTCAGACCGCCTCTCCGAGGTAGGCGGGTACCTGGGCAGTTACGTTCAATCTTATGATCAGTGGCATCGTGTATCAATCGGGATAGTGGCGGGCGACAATCGGGATGGCATACGTATTGCCCCGCTTGGAGTTGCACGCGGAAACGATCACGCTGTCGGCGTCCAGATCGAGTGCCAATACATCGTCGGCCAGCAGCATGGCGCCGTCGGCTGTCGTCGCACCGCGTTGGCGGAAGTGACGATGAGCGGTTGCGGTCGGCATTCGAGTTCGGATGGCAGCAACGAGTGCATCGCGATACGAATGATTCGGTAGTTCTTGAATGGCACCCGTCGGACCACGTCGGAAGCGAATGCCTGACCGGGCAGCAGCTCCGTCTCACTCGCCCCGACAATAGCACGCGATGCCTCGAGCGGGCGGTCCTGACGTCCAACTGATCGCTAGGGTGCTGGGCCCTCGGTCGATGCTGCTGGCTCCACCTGATTGGACCCGGCCTGCAGGAATGCTCGGATACTCCGTACCGCCTGGCGCAGCCGGTGGGTGTTCTCCACCAGAGCGATCCGGACGAACCCCTCGCCGTGTTCGCCGAACCCAAGCCCCGGCGACACCGCGACCTTGGCGCGTGCCAGTAGCAGCTTCGAGAACTCGACACTGCCGAGGCCGGCAAATCGCGGCGGGATCGGCGCCCAGGCGAACATCGATCCATCCGGGCTCGGCACCTCCCAGCCGGCTGACGCCAAGCCACGGATCAGCACGTCGCGGCGCTCGCGATACAGTGCGCGGATCTGGTCGACACAGTCCTGTGGTCCGTTCAACGCGGCCGCCGCGGCGACCTGGATCGGCGTGAAGGCCCCGTAGTCCAGATACGACTTCATCCGCGTCAGCGCGTTGATCAGCCGTGGATTGCCTGCGGCGAAGCCCATCCGCAGCCCGGCATGGAGTAGGTCTTCGACAAGCTGGTGAACTCGACCGCAATATCCTTAGCGCCGGGCACCTCCAACAGCGACGGGGGTGCCTTGTCGCCGAAGTAGATCTCCGCGTAGGCGAGGTCGGACATGATCCAGATCTCGTGCCGGCGGGCAAACGCGACAATTTCCCGATAGAAGTCGAGATCAGCGAGATAAGCGGTGGGATTGGAGGGAAAATTGACGATCAGCGCGGTCGGCTTCGGAACTGAATGCCGGACCGCTCGGTCCAGCGCACGCAGCATCTCGTCATCCGGGGTGGCAGGCACGGATCGCACCGCGGCGCCGGCGATGATGAAGCCGAATTGGTGGATCGGATACGACGGATTGGGCACCAGGATCGTGTCACCCGGCGAGGTGATCGCCGATGCCAGGTTCGCCAGGCCCTCCTTGGAGCCGAGGGTGGCGATCACTTCCGTCTCCGGGTCCAGCCCGACATCGAAACGGCGCTGATAGTAGGCCGCAAGGGCGCGCCTGAGACCGGGAATGCCCTTGCTGACCGAGTAGCGATGCGTACGAGGGTCCTGCACCGCATCGACCAGCTTAGCGACGATGTGCGGCGGCGTGGGACTGTCGGGATTGCCCATGCCGAGGTCGATGATGTCCTCCCCGGCCACGCGCGCCTTCGCCTTCGCGGTGTTGACCTCGGCGAAAACGTAGGGCGGCAGGCGGCGGATACGGTGGAACTCGCCGGACAGATCGGAACTCATGCGAGGTCTCGTGGGCCGGAGGACTACTGTACCAGGCGCGCCGTGCCGCCGCGACCAATCGCTGCGGCATCGACCTGCACGGCGGAGGCAGGTACGCCGGCGGCGGTCAGCGCTGCGGCCATGGCCTTGGCACGCGACAGGCCGAGAGCGAGCGCCGCCGACTGGGCGTCGGGATCATTCGAGGCGGCATCGCCAAAGCCGGTAACCGCGATGATGCCGCCACCGCGCCGCCCCGCGAGCTGTTTCAGTGTGTCGGCCGCGGAGGCCGGCAGCGCGGCGGAACCGGTCACGAACGTCACGCTGACGATGTTGGCCGGATTGGGCGGCGGTGGCGCGGGTGTTGCCGAGGCAACGGTTGTGGGTGCGGCGGGCGGCGCCGGCGGCGTTGTCTCGGCGGCCGGCGCGGGCGGCGGTACAGCGGCCGGCGCGGCTGCGACCGGTGGAGAAGGCGCCGGCGGCACCGGTGGAAGCGCTGTCGCGGCGGCCGGCGATGGCACAGCGGAAGGCGCTGCCGGCAGGTTCGGCGGCGGAGGCGGCGCAACCGGCAAGGGCGGCGGCGGCGCCTCTGGGGCAGCAGGTGGCTCTGCTGCCGCGCCGGGGGGAGCCAGCGGCGTGCTCTGCACCGTGCTGACCGGAGCCTTGGCCGGCGCCAGCGTCGGCTCGGGGGCGTTGGCCGGTGGGTTGGAGGTCGGTGGTGCGGGCGGCGCTTCCGCTGCGGCCATCGACGCGCTCGCCTGCGCGGTCCCCGGCGGCGGTGGAGGCGGGGGTGGCGGTACGGTGCCACGGCCGAACAGGCCTGGCGACGCGCTGGGCAACGATGGATCCGCAATCGGCGCCGCCGCGGCCGCATGTTGTGCGTTGGCCCGGTCGGCGATCAGCGCATTGGAGATATTGGTAAGAGCTGCACGGTCCGGCTGCTCGGGTTTCGGCGGCACGGCGGCCAGGTTCGGATAAGGCTGATCCGCGCCGGGCGGCGGCGGCCGCTCCTCCGCGATCTTGCCGCCCTGAAGATCGTGCCACCAGCTCACCGGGTTCATCGATGCGGGCAGCGACGAACATCCCGCCAGCAACAGTGCGAACAGCGGCGCGACGCAGATTTGCAGGCCAGAGGTGCCCAATTCGAGGCCGCAATCGGCTTGAACCCGCCCCCCCGCACCCCTAGTTTGCCCGCCACTTCCGCTGCTCAGCATCGTCGAATCCGCTTCCATGCCGTGTGTTGGTGTAGCTTGTGGTGGTGCCGACGGAAAGGACGGGTATGGCCGACAAGGACAAGACCGAGACCACCGGGTTCAAGCTCCCCGACCCGGCGGAGATCGGTCGTTCAATGGCCGACGTTGCCGAACGCTCGCAGCGCATCGTCGGCGAATGGCTGAAGCGCCAGGCAGATGAGGAACACGCGCCGGACCCGCTGAACATTGCCAGCGCGTTCATGGAGATGACCGCGCGTCTGATCGCGCATCCCGCCAGACTGGTCGCCGCGCAGTTGGGCTTCTGGCAGGACTACATGTCGCTCTGGCAGAACACCGCACGGCGCATCATGGGCGCGGCGACGGAACCGGTGATCGATGTGCCGGCGACGGACCGCCGATTCAAGGACGATGCATGGCGGGAGAACGAGGTCTTCGACTTCATCAAGCAGTCGTACCTGCTGTCGGCGCGCTACGTGCAGGATGTGGTGCGGCAGGTCGACGGGATGGATCCGAAGACCGCGCAAAAGGTCGATTTCTATTCGCGCCAGTTCGTCGACGCGATGAGCCCGTCGAACTTCCTGCTGACCAACCCGGAGGTGCTGCGCCGGACCGCCGAGACCGGTGGCGAGAACCTGCTGAAGGGGCTGAACAACCTGCTGAGCGACCTGGAGCAGGGCAAGGGCAAGCTCCGCATCAAGATGACCGACATGGAAGCCTTCAGGCTGGGCGAGAACATAGGTGTCTCGCCGGGCAAGGTGGTTTTCCAGAACGACCTGATGCAGCTTGTCCAGTACGCGCCGAATACCGAGCAGGTGCTGAAGCGGCCGCTGCTGATCGGCCCGCCATGGATCAACAAGTTCTATATCCTCGACCTGCGGCCGCGGAACAGCCTTGTCCGCTGGGCAGTGTCGCAGGGCCATACTGTTTTCGTGATCTCCTGGGTGAACCCTGACGAGAAGCTCGCCGAGAAGAACTTCGAGGACTACATGCAGGAGGGCTATCTGGCCGCGCTCGACGCGATCGAGCAGGCGACCGGCGAACGTGAGGTGAACGCGATCGGCTATTGTCTCGGCGGCACGCTGCTGGCGAGCACGCTCGCCTACATGGCCACGAAGAAGGACAACAGGATCCGTTCGGCGACGTTCTTCGTCACCATGATGGACTTCGCCGAGGCCGGTGAGCTTGGCGTGTTCATCGACGAGGAGCAGTTGCAGGCACTCGAGGAGAAGATGAACAAGCGGGGCTATCTCGAAGGCTCCGAGATGGCGACGACGTTCAATATGCTGCGGGCGAATGATCTGATCTGGTCATTCGTGGTCAACAACTACCTGCTGGGGAACGATCCGTTCCCATTCGATCTGCTATACTGGAACGCAGATTCGACCCGCATGCCGGCGACGATGCACAGCTTCTACCTGCGCAAGATGTACCAGCGGAACCTGCTGGCAGAGCCCGGCGGAATCACCCTGGCAGGGGTTCCGATCGATCTGCGCAAGATCAAGACACCGGCATACTTTCTGTCCACGCGCGAGGACCACATCGCACCGTGGAAGTCGACCTACCGCGGCACGCAATTGCTGAGCGGGCCGAAGCGGTTCGTGCTGGCGGCATCAGGGCACATTGCCGGCGTGGTCAATCCTCCGGACGGCGGGAAATACAGCCACTGGATCAACACCGATCTGCCGGCCGATCCGGAAGAGTGGTTCAAGGGCGCCACCGAGATTGCCGGTTCATGGTGGCCCGACTGGCACCGCTGGGTGACCGCGCTGGCCAAGGAGCAGGTACCGGCGCGGGTACCTGGCGAGGGCAAACTGAAGCCGATCGAGGACGCCCCGGGAAGCTACGTGCAGGTTCGGCTGAGCTGAGACAGCCTCAGGTTGGTCCCTGGATGCGGGAAAGGACGTATTCGTAGGGTGCCGTCGAGACCCGGAAGTCGCCGCGAAACGGATTGCTCAGTGCGATGATCAGCACCAGCACCAAGACCCCGGACACCGCCAACAAGGCGCACATGGCGAGGTGCATGGCGATGTTGGGCGCGCCCAGGAACGAGCTGAAAACGATGGTGATCGTCCCTCCGGCGATGACGACGACCCAGACGATCGCCGGGATCGTGGACTCCGCCGCCAATAGTCTCTCCTGCCTGGCGTCGCGCAACCGTGTCAGAGATTGCAGCAGCAGTGCATGAAAGTCGCCCTGCGTCTGGTCGGATGGCCGCAGACTGAGCGCCAGGCGATGCAGCTCGTCGAGATAGGCGTCACCCGAGCGGTCCACGTGGCCCTCCGCCTGAGCCGGCCACTCGGCGCCAATCACCGACCTGGTGTAGCGGTTCAAACGATCGATCAGGTCTGCCCTTGCAGGGTTGGGGAAGCCGTCGGCCGCCTCGAACACGTCCTGGATGACAACTGCCTCCAAATGGCTCGCCGCCTTGGCCTTGTTGAAGCCATCCCAGGCCAGCATGGCAACAAACGCCAGCAGCACGGCGTAGGTGACACCGATGATCGAGAAGATCGCCGCCGCGATTTCGTTGTGCTGGCGCCGGAAGTCAGCCGACACAAAGCGTCGCACGCCGATCTCCAGCAGCATCGTCGCGATCACGGCCGCAATCATCAACGAGAGCGCGACTGCCCAGATCGGATACTGGTAGACCGCGTCCGGGCGCATCATCACTTACGGCACTCGCATGCGAAGCATTTCATGCGGCCAGCATCCGAGCTTGACGCGGGCGCGGTCAATCCGCCGGATGACGGGATTCCGACGAGGCTATCCAGCGTAGAGTCCTTGCCAGTTAGGAAACGTCGGTTCCAACGGCTGCATCAGTTCACCGATCGTCGCGTGCAGCCGTTCCAGCACATGCATCTTCTGCTCGATCGATCCGCCGAATGGATAGCCGCACCGCAGCAGCACGTCGTGTAACGCGCCCTCCACCAACGCGCAGACGTTTGCTGCGGACCCAGGCGGCACCAGACCCGGCATGGCCAACGCATGCACCATCAGCACCGCACAGGACCGCCGCGCCGGCCGGGCGGGTGACTCCGCCGCCAGCTTGATGATTGCAGCAACCGACAGCTGGCCCGGCGGCTCGATCCCCAGCAGCGCGACACAATGCCTGACCAGCACCAACCGTCCGGCCCGCATCCTCGCGTCGCGGCTGCGTTCCCGATCGGGCGCGGCCAGCGCGGTGGCGAGATCACGCAGCGCCGCCTCAAGATCAGTCGCCGCACTCACTTCTGCTCCACCGCGTGTCGTCATTTAGCCTACGTTGGCACGGTGATTTTGACGTGGATAGACACCACGATGTCTATCAAGGTCACGCCCATGCGAAGTCCCCATTACAGAGACCGGTACCGCGAAATTGTTCCGCCACGGTCGCAGCCAGGCGGTTACAGCTGCTCGATGCCGCCCTCGGACGATGTTTCGCTCGACTGATGTTCCTGCTTGATGCCAGCACAGTCATTGCCGCGCTGAAGGGCAATCCGCCCGATGTGGCCGAACGAACACGCCGGAACACCGATCGGACCGTACGACGTACGGATTGCGGGCCAAGCGCGTAGCAGCAGCGCCGTGCTGGTCACGGCGAACGTCCGAGAGTTCACCCGTGTGCCGGGCCTGACGACGGAAGACTGGGCGATCGCCTGAGCCGCTACGGGAACAGCCGCTCGCCGGTCTCCGCATCCTCCACGACAATCGCACTGACCGGGCAGTTCTCTGCCGCCTCCAGGATCTTCTCTTCGCTGTCCGCTGCAGGATCGGCCACCTCCGACTGGCGGTTGTCGTTGAGCCGGAACACCTTCGGCGCGATCGCCTCGCACATCGCGTTGCCGACACAGGCCTGCTGGTCCACCCAGACGCGCAGCTTGCGTGCCACTGTCGGTCTCCTAGTGCCAGGTTATCGGCAGCGACTTCAGCGACCGGAAGGTGATGCTGGGCTGATAGTCCAGTTCGTCGGCCTCCACCTGCAATCCGGGGAAACGTTCCGCCAGGGCCTTGAACACCTCCTGCCCTTCCACGCGCGCCAGCGTGGCGCCGAGGCAGTGATGCGTGCCCGAGCCAAATGCGACATGCGGATTGGGATGCCGCGTGATGTCGAACGTGGTCGGGCCGTCGAACGCCTCGGGGTCGCGGTTGGCGGAGGAAATAAACCAGCGCAGGCGATCGCCCTTGCGCAGCACCTTGTCACGCAGTTCCACATCCTGCGCGGCGATCCGCTGAATCGAGACCACCGGAGAATCGTAGCGCAGACACTCCTCGGTCGCGCGCTTCGCATGGCCGGCCGGATCCTGCTTCAGCAGCGACCATTGATCCGGATGGTCGATGAACGCCCGCGTGCCGTTGCACAGCAGGTTGATCGTGGTCTCATGGCCCGCCAGTAGCAGCAGCGACGTGTTCACCAGCACCTGGTGCCGGGTGAACACTCCTTGCTTCTCGCCGCGCGCCAGCACGGAAATGAAATCATCGCCCGGATCGACGATGCGGCGGTCCACCAGTGGCGAAACATAGTCGATCATCCCGCGCATGCCTTCGGTCAGCGGCTTCATCCGGTCGTACTCGCCACGTCCGATGTACAGCAGCTTTTCGGCGAGCTCCCTGATGTAGGGCCGATCCTCCCGCGGGACGCCCATCATCTCCGCGATCACCACCACCGGCAGCGGCGTCGCCAGGTCCCGCATGACATCCATGCTGCCCTTCGCCTCGGCCGCATCGAGCAGCTCCTTCACCGCGGCCTGCACGAACGGGCGCCACGCCTCCATCGATTTCGGCGTGAAGTAGCCATGCATCACCCGGCGCATCTCCAGATGATCCGGGCGATCGTGCTGGATGAACTGGCTGCCCTGGTAGTTCTTGACGTATTCGTAGAGGCCCAGGTCCGACTCATCGATCGCGGGATATGCCGGCCGCCTGTCGTTCTTGAACACCGCGGACGAGAATATCTCGTGATGCCGGGTCAGCCAGACCAGATCGTCGTGGCGGGTGACCACCCACAGCTCATACTTCTCGTTCCAATGAACCGGATCTTCCTCCCGCAGCCGGCCGTAATAGGCATAGGGATCCGCGATCACATCCGCGGTGAACATGTCGTCCTGGATCGGTGCAGCCATTGTCATCTCCCCTGGCTTCCTCGTTAGTGCGCGATGGCCGGACGTTCGGCGGCCTCGCCATCCGTCTCCTCGTGCAGCGCCATCGGCACGCCGTGCGTCTCCACGCCGATGATGCTGAACGATAGCCCGACGCAGACCATCGCGAAGCCCAGGAACATGAACGCCGGCAGCACCGCTTCGGCGGTCGCGTGCGGCGATACGATGTTGCCGGTGCCGGCGATCAGCGCCAGGCTGAGCGGTCCCAGAATCTTGCCCACGCCGTTCGCCGCCTGGCCGAGCCCGGACGAACGCGCGCCCAGTCGCACGCCGAACACCTCCACGGTATAGGGCGCCAGGTTGGAGAAGCTGCCGTCGATGCCGAAGGTGGAGCAGCACAGGAACACCACCAGCAGCGGCACGCCGACGATGAACGTGTTGCTGAAGTACGCCGCTGCTGCCAGCGACACGGCCGCGAAGAACCCCCAAACCTGGCCACAGCGCCGCCGTCCCATCATCGGCGACACGATAGATACGACGATCTTGCCCACCACGCCGGCCCCGGCGACGAACACGAAGTACTTGGCCGCCGCCGGCACCGAAATGCCCAGCAACAGCGATACAATGGTCGGTCCCCACAGATAGACGCCGTACGCGGCTGTCGACGCGCCGCCCCAGATGATCACGGTCTCCCAGAACCGCGTGGGATTCCGGTACAGCTCGGATAGGCTGCCGGTCGGCGGTGCGGCCGGCGACCTGCCTGGCAGCGGTACCTGCTCCAGCGGCAGTCCAAGCTGTTGTGCCACCGAGGCGCGCGCTTCGGCGAAGCGTCCCTTGGCGGTAAGCCAACGCACCGATTCTGGCACCACCAGCGCGATCGCGATGCCGACGGGTATCGTCACCGCGCCGAGCATCGCTACGCCGCGCCAGCCCAGCAGGTCCAGCAATGTAGCGGAGGTAGCCGAGGCCAGCAGCGCACCGGCGGTCGCGAACACGACGTAGAAGCTGGAGAATGACGTTCGGTAGCGCGTCGGCGCCGTCTCCACCACCAGCGTGAGGCAGGGCGTCACCGCCGCGGTGAGGCCGAAGCCGACGACGAAGCGCAGCAGTGCCAGTATGCCCCACGCGCCATCCGGAACCAGCCCGATCGCACCGGCGCCGATGCCGCAGATGAACGTGCCCAGCACGAGCTGCGACTTTCGCCCCCAGGCATCGGACCGGCTGCCCCATATGACCGCACCACAGATCGCGCCGACACCGCCGCTGTACAGTATGATCGCGGACTGCCCATAGGTCAGATGCCACTGCGGCCCGAGCACCGCGAGCAGGAACGCGACGATCGCGAAGTCGAAGAACTCCAGGACGGTGATCAGCGACAGCAGGCCGAAGTTCACCCAGTAGCGCGGCCGCAACCGCGCACTGTCGAACATCGACAGCAAGGCCTCGGACGTTTGTCCGTTCATGGGCGCCTCCTGTTGGCGCCTTGCCTGGCCAGACGCGTCCGGTCAGGACGGCGCTGTTTCGCCACACGTTACCCCCGTCGCGCAGCACGCGCATCTGCTGAATCGCGACCCGAAGGGATCACCGTTTCGTGTTCCCGGCCAGATGGACCAGCTCAATGTCGATGCGCAGCAACCGCCGCGCCCGCGAGCAGGTCATCGCGCGATCCCTCTGCAGATGCTCCCACTGGGTCATTCCGGCCAACCAGGCAACCCACGGCGCGATGGTGTTCTGGCCGTGGTACGGTGGCAGCGCTCCTGGTCCTCGTTCGCCGTGAGCGCGCGGCAGTCGAGGACGCTACTCGCGCCTTCCCGCAGGCACTTGGTCAATCGGATCGGCGGGGCGAGCGCGTCGCCTGGAGGATCACAGACGCCGCAAAGGCCGCGCAATACCGGCCAGACGAATTGGCCTTCGGAATTGCCGGCATGGTCACATGGTGATCGCTTGACCGTCGCACGCGCTGGGCTACGCTTCACCAATACCGTCGGAACTCAAGTGCGGCAGGTGCGGCGTGAACGGATTCGAACTTCGGAAGCCACTTCCAGGCGCCAACTTCGGCGGCCTCGTGTTGCTGCCGGGCAATGACGGCGCCCATTCGGTCATCGCCGTCGCAGAAGCCGCACCGGACGCGTTGCCACATGCGCTCGCCGATGCGTCTGGTCTTCTGCTGATGCGGGGGATGCAGGCGATGGCAGATGCGCCGGAGTTGCTGGTGCGGCTGTCACGTATCTTCGGACCCGAGGTCGAGGACTATCGCCAGACGCTCACGCCAGCGCATATGGTGCACGCCGCAGTTCCCGAAATCTTCCTCGTCTCCAACACGCCACCGGCCTCGCGCCCGCCGCCGCGCCGACCCGATCCGCCGTTCAACGCCGATGGCAGCCTGCCAGTACAGTTCCCGCATCGCCGCGGCTGGCACACTGACCAGAGCTACCGCCGGCCACCGCCGGACGCCTCGCTGTTTCTGGCGGTACAGCCGGTGCCGCGCGGTCAGGGCCAGACGTTGTTCGCCGACGGCACCGCCG
The DNA here is from genome assembly GCA_963749575.1 of uncultured Alphaproteobacteria bacterium. Taxonomy (GTDB): domain Bacteria; phylum Pseudomonadota; class Alphaproteobacteria; order Acetobacterales; family Acetobacteraceae; genus JAMXLO01. The sequence continues at coordinate 746,668 of CAVVNM010000013.1, read as the reverse complement.
CCTATGAGGCGCTGCCGCCGGCGCTGAAGGCGCGGATCGATACTTTGGAAGGACTGCATGTCGGCGGCAGCGCTCGCCGTGGCCGCGATGCGGTAATGGCCGGCGAGACGCCGCGTCCGCTCGGCCCGCAAGAGCAGCCGCAGCGCCAGCCGGTGGCGCGGGTCCATCCGGTCACCGGCAAGCGTGCGCTGTATCTATGCGAGTATGGACAGATGGATTGGTTAGAAGGCCCGTTCGTCGGCATGCAGCCCGGTCCGCACGGTGATGGCGCGGCGCTGCTGGCCGAACTGATGGCGCATCTGACGCGCCCCGAGTTCGTCTACGTCCACGAGTGGACGCCTGGCGATCTGGTGGTATGGGACAATCGCTGCCTGGTGCACGCCGCCACCTGGTTCGACGCGGACCACGAGGCGCGCGTGATGTGGCGCACCACGGTCAGCGGAAATCCCGGCGCGGCGTACGCGGGCGAACCGAAAAGCTGGATCGCCGCGGCCTAGAAACCGCCCAAAGGGTCGTTGGACTTGTTGCGCCAGGTCGGGAATCCATCCGCCCACTGTGGCGCCAGCACACCGATCGCCGCCGCCATCATCTGCAGGTTCGGTGCACCCGGCGCGGTGCCGGTGGGGTCTCGGCGGCGGAGCCGCCATTGCCGCGATGCAGCTCATCGCCGACCCGGATCAGTTGGTTGTGCATGCTCGCGGCAGCGCACGCTGATGCCGAGGTCGGCGTCGCGGCCACCGACCGGCTACGCCGGGCGGCCTCCAGCGGCTCACCGTCGTGCCCCAAATTCCGGTGTCGCTCTCGGCGGGCAGCGTCGTGGAGCGAAACTGCGGATGCAGCTTGATCACGCTCTCGCGCGGCGATTGCACGTGGTAGATGATGTCGGAATCCTGTTCCACCAGGAATGCCGCCGGATAGCTCGCGCGCGGCTCCGCTGACTTCTCGGTCCTCGCTGTGTAGCGGTCGGCGTGGCTATGCAGGTCAGCTAAAATCCCGTGCCGTTCGAACCGGCACGGCGCCGCGTCGTGCGAGCCGCACCGGTCAAGGCGATCACTGGCATGGCGGTACCTTCCCCCACGGGCAGCCCAACCCCATGATATCAGCCATGAGCCAACCAGACATACTGACTGCCATCCGCTTCGATGTCGCGGGCCTGGTCCCCGCCATCGCCCAGCAGCATGACACCGGCGAGGTACTGATGCTCGCCTGGATGAGCCGTGATGCGGTTGTCGAGACGCTCGCCACCAATCGCGTCTGCTACTTCAGTCGCAGCCGCAATACGCTGTGGCGCAAAGGCGAGACGTCCGGCCAGGTGCAGCACCTGAAGGAGCTGAGGGTGGATTGCGACGGCGACACGCTGCTGCTGCTGGTGGACCAGGAGGGTGTGGCCTGCCACACCGGCCGCCGCAGCTGCTTCTTCCGTGTCGCGCGCAACGGCGAGCTGGTGGAGATCGCCGCGCCATTGGTTTCACCGGAAACCTTGTACGGTGGCCACGACCATGGCTGACCCAGCCCCGGTCACCGGCCTGCTCGGCGCCGGCAAGACTACACTGTTGAACCATCCGCTGCGCCAGCCCGCGCTCGCCGGTACCGCAGTGCGCGACGATCTGTCGCGCGCGTTGCCCGATCTGCCGCCGCGCGTGGCCGTGGGCGACGTGCCACTTGTGGTGACCGGGGATGTGTTGCGCGCGTTCAATCACGCGGCGGCAGAGGCATGAGCGATCAATGTCCGGTTCCACTCTGACGCTGCGGGCCTCGATGCTGCTGCGGCAACTCCGGCACGCCGTCATCGTGGCGCTGCTGCTGGGCGCCATTGGCGCGGGGGCTGAGGAGCCGGCCGGGCCCGTACCCACCGACGGACAGTGCCGCGTCGCGGCAGACGAGCATTGGACGCCGCAGGAAAAATATGTTTGGGGCCACGTCTGCGTCGGCCAGACTGCCGATTTCAACGCGGCACCCGAGTACGGCGGCGATCTGGATCCCAAGCGACCGGAGGGACTGCCGGACAATCGCGTCTTAAGCTCGGCGTTTGTCGAGACCATCCTTTTGGCGAGCAAATATCGGAACGCTCTGACGCGAAACGGTGTCCGCATTGCGGGGGCGCGCTTCACCGAAGTGCTCGACCTGGGTCATGCGGCGCTGGCGCACGAACTCTGGCTCGACCGCAGCCTGCTGGAGAAAGGTGCCAACTTTGCCGAAGCAACATCGAAACAGCGGATCTTCATTGATCGCACGCGCGTCATGGGACCCTTGCTCATGCAGGATGCCCGGATCGATCGAGACCTCGCCATTCATCGATCCGAACTGAACACTGTGAACCTCAGCAGCAGTCACGTCGGCGGCGATCTGAATATGGACGGATCCAGGATGACCGGTGATCTTGATCTCAGCTGGCTACAGCTTGCCGGCAGTCTTGATCTGAGCGCCGATCAATTCGGTGACGCGATGCTGATAGGAGCCCAGGTTGCCGGATCACTTGGCCTCTACGATTTCAACATCGTCCGGCCAGCTCAACCTGTTCGGTACCGAGATCGGCGGCAGTGTCTTTATGAACCAGAGCCACTTCACCGAGGTCATTATCGGGGGCGCACATGTCCACGGACAGTTCGCTCTGTTTCAGTCGAAGGTTACCGGCACGCTCAACATGGCGGCCATCCGGGTTGACGGGCAACTGGCGATGAACCAACAGGCGGAATTCGATCAAGTGCTTCTGATCAATTCGCGTCTGCTCGGCAATCTGGCGCTCGACAGCACGAAGGTGCATGGCTTGCTCGACCTGACCAACATCCTGATCGATGGGAGTCTGGACATGGGCAACGGTGCGGAGGTTGCCGAGTTTCGTCTCATCAATGCCCATATTGGCGGTTTTGTCGCGCTGTCCGGATCTAAAGTACGTGGTCCCCTTGTCATGGCCATGGCTCGGATCGATGGAACTGTTGCCCTGAACAACAAGGCAGAATTTACTGACGTCAATCTTTCCAATGCGCGCCTGTTGAGTGATCTGTCCCTCAGTGGTTCCAAGATCAGCGGCCTGCTTGATATGCGGAACCTGCATCTCGATGGCGCCATCAATATGAGCAACAAGGCCGAATTTTCGGAAGTCAAGCTTGCAGACGCCCATATCGGCGGTTCGTTGGACCTCAGCGAATCCAAGGTGCACGGCACGCTGGACATGTTCGGACTGCAACTGTCGGGTGCCCTGTATCTGAACGACCACGCGGAATTCGCCGAGATCAACCTCCTCGATGCCCGCGTCGGCGAACTGCTGAATTTGAGAGGATCAAAGTTCGCCGGAGCGTTGAATTCTCGAGTTCGATCGAGGTGCATGGCGATGTCTTTCTCAGCGGCGGCGCCGAGTTCTCCGGACCGGTCAACCTGATCTTCAGCAGCGTCGGAGAACTGGAACTGGGAAGCGGCACATTTCACGACATCGTGGACATTACCGGAGCGCAGATTCGCAGCGACCTCGTGCTCGGTCCGCCGCCGACACACTGGACCGGCCGATCCGCGCTGATCCTGCATAACGCGCGGGCAAATGCCATCCAGGATTTCGAACGATGCCTGGCCGGCGAGGCTCGACCTCACTGGCTTCACCTACCGCAGCCTCGGCGGCGTCCACCCTGACGAGGGCGACCGCATGGCCGACCGACCGGTCAGATGGTTCAGGCGCTGGCTCGAGAAGGAGCAGTATTCGCCGCAGCCATACGTGCAGCTCGCCGCGGTGCTGCGCGATGCAGGACGACCGGACGCCGCCGATGATATCCTATACGCCGGCAAGCGACGTGAACAACGCGAGGCGGCATGGCCGCAGCGTGTGTGGCTGACCGCGCTCGATTGGTCCGTCGGCTATGGTTACCATGTCGAACGGGCCCTGTTCTGGGTCATGGCTTTCATCCTCGCCGGCGTCGTCGTTCTGCGGGTGTCGGGCGAGGGGCGCCGCCACAGCATGCCGTTCGGACTTGCCTACAGCTTCGACCTGCTGCTGCCGATCATCCGCCTGCGCGAGATGCACTATGCCATCGAACTGGCGGGTTGGCCGCGCTACTATTTCTACGTCCACAAGATCATGGGTTATGTGCTCGCATCGTTCCTCGTGGTCGGCGTATCCGGATTGGTGAAGTAGGCCCGACGACCTGCGCCAGGTTGCACCGTTTGCGCCATTTGCCGCTATGCTGACCGGCATGACAGGGGAACAACTGCCGCGCGCCGCCAATGCCGCGCATATCACCGAAGCGCTGCGCCGCGCGAACGTGCCTGGTGATATCCGTGTGCGCGAGGTCGCCGTGGAGAGTTCGCGCGCGACCATTCTGTCACGGATCGTTCGACTGCGGCTCGGATACGACGGTACTGCCGCCGGTGCGCCGACTTCTGTCATCCTGAAGACCGGGCTGCCCGGGCGCATCGGCAGCGGATGGCAAGCCGGCCTCCAGGAAGTCGCATTCTACCGCAAGATTGCCGCCGCGATGGAACCACGTCTTGTTCCGCGCTGTTACGAGGCGCACTGGGATGCGGTGACCGGTGACTGGCATCTGTTGCTGGAGGACCTCACCGACACCCACGTTGTTCCCACGGCATGGCCGTTGCCACCCACGATGGAGCAATGCGAAGCAATCGTGGATACGTTGGCTCGGTTCCATGCGCAATGGTGGGACGATCCGCGCCTGGGCAGCTCGATCGGAGCCTGGCGGGACGCGGCCGCCAGCCATCGCCTCCTGCACGATCTGACGGCACATTTCACGCGCTTCGCCGACCGCCTTGGGGATTGCCTGCCACGCGAACGGCGCGTGCTGTACCAGCGGCTCCTCGATAACTTCCCCTGCTTGCTCGAGCGCTACAATACGCATCGGAACGTCACCCTCGTTCATGGCGATGCCCATGTGTGGAACATCTTCCTGCCGCGTCATGGTGGTGACGACCTACGGCTGTTCGATTGGGAGGGCTGGAGGATCGGTATCGCGGCAAGCGACCTCGCCTACATGATGGCGCTGCACTGGTATCCAGATCGCCGGCAACGATTGGAACGCACGCTGCTCGACCGCTATCACGCGACGTTGCTCGCACTTGGCGTGCAAGGCTATGACCGCCAGGCATTGGTCGACGACTATCGCTGGGCCGTGCTGTTGCAGATGGCTACACCGGTGTGGCAGGCGGCGTTCGACATTCCGCCCGTCATCTGGTGGAACCACATGGAGCGCATCATGTTCGCAGTGGACGACCTCGGCTGCCGCGATCTGCTGACATGAACCGCCGCTACGATGCCGTGCTGTTCGACCTGTTGACAGCGCTGCTGGATAGCTGGTCGCTGTGGAACGCGGTCGCCGGCAGCGAGCAATCCGGTCGTCGTTGGCGCTCGGCATATCTTGCGATTACCTATCGGACCGGCTGCTATCGGAGATACGAGGATCTCGTGGCCGATGCTGCCGAATTGGTCGGCCTGTCGCGTCAACTCGCGGATGAACTTGCGACCCGCTACGGCGATATCGAACCCTGGCCGGAAACCGGCGGCGTACTCGGGGCGCTGCATGCAGCCGGCATGCCGCTTGGGGTGGTGACCAACTGCTCTGAGGCACTCGGACGCCTGGCCGCCAGCCGCATCCCGGTTCCGTTCCATGCGATCGTCACCGCCGAGCGCGCAGGCTGCTACAAACCCGATCCGCGGCCATATCGGCTGGCGCTGGAAGAACTTGGCGTGACGCCCGAGCGCTGCCTGTTCGTGGCGGGCTCCGCCTACGATCTGTTCGGCACCGCGCGCGTCGGGCTGCCGACGTGGTGGCATGATCGGATCGGCATGGCACCATTACCGGATGCGCCCGCTGCGATCGCACATCACCACACACTGACGCCGCTCCTGGCGCATGCATTGTGGCGCTGATCTATCTGGTCGCCGGCGAGGCCAGTGGCGATGTGTTGGGCGCTCGCCTGATGGCGTCGCTCTCGGCGCGCCGGCCAGATCTGGCCTTCGCCGGCATCGGCGGCGAGCAGATGGCATCGCAAGGCCTCGCCAGCCTGTTTCCGATGCGGGACCTTGCCTTGATGGGCCTGCTGGAAGTGCTGCCGCGCCTAGGTCACCTGCGGCGGCGGCTTCACCAGACCGTCGCCGACATCGCCGCGCGCCGGCCGGACATGGTGGTGACCATCGACAGCCCAGGCTTCACGCTGCGACTGTTGCGGCAGATCAGACCACTCCGCGCAAAGCGCGTGCACTATGTTGCGCCGCAGGTCTGGGCGTGGCGCGAGCACCGCGTGCAGCACTATCACGAACTGTGGCACCAGTTGCTCTGCCTCCTGCCGTTCGAGCCGGTGTTCTTCGCGCGCCATGGCCTGCCTGCGACCTTCGTCGGCCATCCCGTGCTGGAGAGTGGCGCCGATCGCGGTGATGCGGCGCGGTTCCGAGCAGCCCACGGCATCGCTCCAACCGCACGTGTGCTGACGCTGATGCCGGGCAGTCGTCGCACTGAAGTGGCCCGGCTACTGCCGATCCTCGGCGCTGCGTTACAGCGTCTGCCGAATGTCGTGCCGGTGCTACCGGTGGCCGGCCCGGTGGCCGAGGCGGTGCGCGTCGGAACACGCGACTGGCCGCAACCGCCGGCGCTGGTGACGGAATTGCAGGATAAGCACGACGGGTTCGCTGCGTCGGCCGCGGCGCTGACCAAGTCCGGCACATCGACGCTGGAACTGGCGATGGCCGGCGTGCCGATGGTGGTGACCTATCGCGTCAATCCACTGACCGCGGCGATTGCACGGCGGCTGGTCAAGGTGCGCTACGCCGCACTCGTCAACCTGCTGGCGGAGCGCGACGTGGTACCGGAACTGATCCAGCGGGCGTGCTCGCCGGATCGTCTGGCGGAGGCCGTCCGCAGGCTGATGGACGATCCCACCGTCGCCGCGGCGCAGCGTGCCGCCTGTCGCGACGTGCTGGCATCGCTGCGCCCGCCCACCGGCACGCCGTCAGACGCCGCCGCTGCCGCCGTTCTGGATCTGCTCGATCAGCCCTGACGCCACCATCCGCGCACGCGCGGCGATGATGCCGTCGGTCACCATCAGCGCAGCCGCCAACGCGCGCCGACCAGCCGCTGCGTCCACCAGCACCGGCGCACCCTCCAGCACCGAAGCGACAAACGCGCGATGTTCCGCAGCAAGCGAGTCATGGTCCTGCCACGACGCCTCCTCGATGCCGAAGCCGGCGACACCCGGCACCGGCGCGCCCCGCCCGCGGGCGATCACCGTCAGCCGCCGATTCGCGAAATCCACCGCGAGGTAGCCGTCCTGCGCGAATACCCGCATGCGCCGTTCGGTGCGCAGAGCGACGCGCGAGGCGGTGATCGTCGCCACCGCGCCATTGGCGAAGTGGATCCGCGCATTGGCCATGTCGGCGTGCTCGCTGGCCACCGCTGCGCCGACCGCATCGACGCTATCGATATCACTGGCCACAAGCGACAGAATCAGGTCGAGGTCGTGGATCATCAGGTCGAGGATCACCGACACGTCGGTGCCGCGCTGCTTGAACGGCGCAATGCGCGTCGCCTCGATATAGAGCGGTGCACCGAGCCGTCCCTCCATGGCGGCAAAGGCGGCGGAAAAACGTTCCAGATGGCCGACCTGCAACACCAGGTTGCGCGCTGAAGCGACGGCGGCAAGTTCATCGGCCTGGGCCAGCGTGGCGGCGATCGGCTTTTCCACCAGCACATGCTTGCCCGCACGCAGCGCCTGCATCGCCAGCGCATGGTGCGCCTCGGCGGGCGCAGCGATCATCAGCGCGTCGCTGGCGGAGAGCAGATCGGAAAGATCGAGAGTGGGTGCGCCGGCCTCCCATCCGACCATTGCGGCGCGTTCGGCGTCGGCGTCGAACACGCCCGCCAGCGTCGCGCGTTCCGACGCCGCGACTTTCAGCGCGTGGTAGCGGCCGAAATGGCCAACGCCGGCAATCCCAATGCGCAGCAGAGCAGACATGTGCATGGTTTGTCCGTTCTGCGCCAATCCGGCAAGAGCGGCCGTCGGCGGAACAAGTCTTGCGAGAAGCCTGCGCGGCAGCCCATTCTGTTCGGGCCACGTACCCGAACAGGCGAGAACAATGGCCGATCCTCAAGTAAGCAACTGGTTTGGCGACCTGATTTCGCATCCGAGGGTCATCGTCGATGTCAATTCGGTCGATGACATTGTCGCGGTGCTGAAGGACCCCGTGAAATACCCGGCACCGGTACGCGCGGTCGGCTCAAACCACTCGACCGCGCCCTGCGGGGTCACCGAAGGCGGCACGCTGCTGCGGATGCGCATGAACCGGATCCTGCAGATCGGCACGGACACGATCACGGTTGAGGCCGGCGCCCGGCACATCGACATGGCGAAGCAACTGGAGCAGCACGGTCTCCAATTCTACGTGAACACCGAGATTGGCAGTCTCACGGCTGGAAGCGCAGCATGTGCCGGCACCAAGGATGCGTCGTTCGCCGACGAATACGGTCAGGTCGGATCCTATGTGATCGGCGCCAGGCTGGTGCTGCCGAATGGCGAACTGCTGGAGGTCACCGAGGCCCAGCCGGAACTGATGCAGAAGGTCCGCTCCTGCTACGGCACCTTCGGCATCGTCTACCAGGTCACCTACCGCATTCGTCCGCTGCTGCCGATGGCGGTGTACCACGAGACCTTCACGCTCGATGATTTCGTCGCGAAGCTGGATGCGCTGAAGGCGCGCGGCGAGTTGATGATGTACTATACGTTTCCGTTCGCCGATCGCATCACCGTCGAATTCCGACGCTACAACCCGGGTGCAACCGGCAGCGCCAATCGGTCCGCCTGGGCGTTACGGAATTACCTGTGGGGAACTGCCGGTCCGCGCTTCGCGCGCGACATCGAGGCCAGCGTTCCGGTCCCCAGTGTCCGCTACGAGGTGATCGACGGCTTCAATGCAATCCTGCGCTTCAAGCTTGAGCACCTGATCCGGGCCGATAATACGCTCCCACCCGACCAGATCATCGACTACCCGGCAGTATCAGACGACAGCCGGTACACGTTCAGCCTGTTCGCCTTCCCCGAAGCGCGGTTTCCGCAGGTTCTGTCAGAATTCTTCGCATTCGTCCGCGATTATTATGGCCAGCACGGCTACCGCTCGAACATGCTGTATGTCGGCTACCGTATTGCCCAGGATCAGCAGTCACTGCTGTCGTATTCGTATGACGGGCCAGTGATGACGATCGATCCGGTGTCGACCGGCAACACCGGTTGGAAGCCCTTCCTTGAAGCATACAACCGGTTCTGCAGCGACCGCGACGGACTGCCGCTGCTCAACCAGACCTATGGCCTCACGCCGGCCATCGTGCGAAAGGCATTCGGCGACCGGTGGCAGGCATTCACTGAGGCGCGCCGGCAATTCGACCCAACGGACCGTCTGTTGAACGCGTACTTCGGCGCGCTGGTAAGCTGACCGGGAAATCTACGCGACCAGCTCGCGCATGATCGAGTAGAGATCGCTCTTCCCCTCGAAGCCGATCCCGGGAAGTTCTGGTAGCGTCACGATCCCGTTCTCCACCCGCGTGCCGTCAGGGAAACCGCCATAGGGCTGGAATACGTCGGGATAGCTCTCGTTGCCGCCAAGACCCAGGCCCGCGGCGATCGCCAGCGACATCTGATGCCCGCCATGCGGTATGCAGCGCCGCCAGGACCAACCGGAATCCTTCAGCATGTTCAACGTCCGCTGATATTCGCACAGCCCATAGGATAGCGCGCAGTCGAACTGGAGCCAGTCGCGATCGGGGCGCATGCCGCCGTAGCGAATCAGGTTGCGCGCGTCCTGATGGCTGAACAGGTTCTCGCCGGTCGCCATCGGGCCCGGATAGAATTCTGCCAATGCTGCCTGCAACTGATAGTCCAGCGGATCGCCTGGCTCCTCGTACCAGAACAACGGATACGCGCGCAGCGCCTTGGCATAATCGATTGCGGTGGCGAGATCGAAGCGACCGTTGGCATCGACCGCAAGTCGCGCGTCGCTGCCGATCTCGCGCAGCACAGCCTCGATGCGGCGAACATCCTGATCGATGCTGTCGCCGCCGATCTTCATCTTCACGACGCTATAGCCACGATCGAGATAGCTGCGCATCTCGGCACACAGCGCCGCGTCCTGCTTGCCCGGGTAGTAATAGCCGCCCGCGGCATAGACGAAGACGCGCGGATCCGCTGTGACCCCGTGACGATCGGCCAACAGGCGGAACAACGGCTTGCCGGCGATCTTCGCCACCGCGTCCCAGACCGCCATGTCGATCGTGCCCACGGCCACCGAACGATCGCCATGCCCGCCCGGCTTTTCATTGGTCATCAGGCAATTCCAGATGCGGTCGGGATCGAGATTCTCGCCCGTGTCATCGAGCAGCGTTTGCGGTTCCGCCTCCAACAGGCGGGGCGCGAAGCGTTCGCGGATCAGTCCGCCCTGGCCGTAGCGACCATTGGAGTTGAAACCGTAGCCGATCACCCCGCGGCCATTGCGTTCGACATTCGTCACCACGGCAACGAGACTCGTGGTCATCTTGGAAAAGTCGATGTAGGCATTGCGGATCGGCGAACTGATCGGCTGGGTGATCTCGCGCACATCGATGATGCGGACAGGCATTTGGTAACCTCTCAGACCTGGTCGTTCAGATGACACGCACTGTTGTGGCCTGGAGCGATCTCGCGCAGGCGCGGCGACTCCAGACCGCAACGCGGCATCGCTTGCGGGCACCGCGGATGGAAGTGACAGCCGGAAGGAGCCGATAGCGGGCTCGGAATCTCGCCCTTGATCGCCGTGAAGCGACGCTTGCGCGTCTCGATCCGCGGCACCTCAGCGAGCAACGCCTGCGTATACGGATGGTTCGGCCGGCCGAACACCTCCTCGGCCGATGCACTCTCGACGATGCGGCCGAGATACATGATCAGCACGCGGTCCGAAAGATGCTCGACCACGCCGAGATCGTGGCTGATGAACAGGTAGGTGAGATCGAGTTCGCGGCGAAGGTCCATGAACAGGTTGAGGATCTGCGCCTGGATCGACACGTCGAGCGCGGCAACGGCCTCGTCGCACACCAGGAACTCAGGCTGCACGGCCAAAGCGCGGGCGATGCCGATACGCTGGCGCTGGCCGCCCGAGAACTGGTGCGGGTAGCGGCGACGGTAGCCGGGATCGAGGCCGGCACGCCGCAGCTGCGCGTCAAGGTAGGCGTCGAAGTCGGCACGCTTCACGAGACCGTGCACCAGCGGCGCCTCGCCGACGATATCTTCCACGCGCAGCCGAGGATTGAGCGAGGCGTACGGATCCTGAAAGATCATCTGGACCTTGAGCTTGGCATCGCGGGCGCGGTCTGGCGGCATCGCGGCGATGTCGTTGGCCCTTGAACAACACCTCGCCCGCGGACGGTGGCATGATGCCGGCGACCATGCGGCCAAGGGTAGATTTGCCGCAGCCGGATTCACCGACCAGGCCGACCACCTCGCCGCGTGCCACACTGAGATCGACGTTGTCGACCGCGTGCACGATTGCATTCTTCTGCGCCACGCCGAGCTGGCGCGAGATCGAGCGCGCCAGACGTGCGGCGGCGTCGTACGTGGGGCCGAAGCGCTTCGAGACCCCGCGCAATTCGATGATCGGGACGCTCATGCCCGCTCACCCGCGAAGCGGCAGAGGTGTATCGAACGGCGCCAGCAACGGATGGAAGCACCGTGCGGTGCGGCCATGCAACGGTCGGGACGGCTCAGGTTCCTGATCGCAGGCGGCATCGGCGCGCGCACAACGCGTGCGAAACGCGCAGCCAGGCGGCAGGTTGAGCAGACTCGGCGTCATGCCCGGAATCTGCCGCAACTTCGCACCGCGCCGGTTGCGGCTGGGCACGCTGCCGATCAGACCGTGCGTATACGGGTGCAGCGGCCGGTCCAGCACCGCGTCGGCATCGCCGGTCTCGACGATGCGGCCCGCGTACATCACCGCGATCTCGTCGGCGAGGCCGGCGATCACCGACAGATCGTGCGTGATCCAGATCAGCGCCGTGCCGTAGGTCGCCGCCAGCTTCTGCACCTCGGCCAGAATCTGCGCCTGGATCGTGACATCCAGCGCCGTGGTCGGCTCGTCGGCGATCAGCAGATCGGGGTGATGCAGCAACGCGATGGCGATCGCCACGCGCTGGCGCATGCCGCCGGAGAACTGATGCGGATACGACGCCAGCCGCTCATCGGGACTGGGGATGCCGACCATGCCGAGTGCATCGCGCGCACGAGTCCGGGCCTCGGCGCGCGAGACCTTGGTGTGGGCATGCACCGCCTCGATCATTTGCGTGTCGATGCGCAGCACCGGATTCAGCGTCATCATCGGATCCTGGAAGATCATCGCGATGCGGTTGCCGCGCAGCGCGCGCATCTCGCGTTCGGACAGCTTCGCAAGGTCTCGGCCCTGATAGAGGATCGCGCCGCCGGCGATGCGTCCCGGCGGATCGACCAGGCCGATGATGGAAAAGCCGGTGACCGTCTTGCCTGAGCCGGATTCGCCCACCAGCCCCAGCACCCGACCACGCGTGATCGAGAACGATACATCTTCCACCGCTTTCACCACGCCGGCACGCGTGAAGAAATGCGTGCGCAGGTTGCGCACTTCGAGGGTCGCCACGGTCACCGTTGCAGTCGCGGGTTCAGCACGTCGCGCAACTGGTCGCCGACCAGGTTGATGGCGACGATGGTCACCAGCAGCGCGATCCCTGGATAGAAGCTGATCCAGTACTTGCCCGACAACATGTACTGATAGCCGTTGGCGATCAGCAGGCCAAGCGACGGCTCGGTAATCGGCACGCCGAGACCGAGGAAGGAAAGCGTCGCTTCGAGCGCGATGGCACGGGCGACCTGCTGTGTGCCGACGACGATCAGTGGCGGCAGGCAGTTGGGCAGCAGATGGCGGAAGACGATGCGATGCGTCGGCAGCGCCAGGCACTCGGCTGCTTCGATGTATTCGCGCCGCCGTTCAACCAGCGCGGAGGCGCGCACCGTGCGCGTGTAATACGCCCATTCGACGATGACCAGCGCAAGCACGACGTTCATGACGCCTTTGCCGAGCATCGCAAGGATCATCAGCGCGACCAGAATGGACGGAAAGGAGAGCTGCAGATCGACCAGGCGCATGATGGCCGCATCGGCACGTCCGCCGACATAGGCGGCGAACAGCCCGAGCGCTGTGCCGAATACGCAGGCGATGAGGGCAGAGCCGACACCGACGCCAAGTGAGATGCGGAGGCCATAGAGAATGCCGGAGAACATGTCGCGGCCCTGGTCGTCAGTGCCGAGGATATAGGTGTAGCCGGCACCCGATGGCGACCCTGGCGGCAGGCGGCCGTCCATGATGTCGAGCTGGGCGAGGTCGTACGGGTTCTGCGGGACGATGACCGAGGCGAAGATAGCGGCGAGCCCGATGAGGACGAACAGGATGAGCGCCCCGAACGCGATACGGGACGCCGCGAATTCGGCGACGAAACGACGGAACGGGGTTTCCTCGCGCGCCGCGGCGGGGAAGGCCGTGGTGCTCACCCGTTCGCCTCCAGCCGCACACGTGGATCCAGCACGGTGTAAAGCAGATCCACCACCAGATTGATCGACACGAACAGCAGCACGATCATCATCAGGTACGCGACAATCACCGGCCGATCCAGCACGTTGATCGAATCGATGATCAACTTCCCCATTCCGGGCCAGGCGAACACGCTCTCGGTCACCACGGCGAACGCGATGGTGGAACCAAGCTCCAGCCCGACCACGGTCACCACCGGGATCATGATGTTCTTCAGCACGTGCACGAAAATCACCCGCGCCGGCGTCAGTCCCTTGGCGCGGGCGAACTTCACGAAATCCATCGGCAGCGTCTCGCGCACGCCGGCGCGGGTCAGGCGCAACACCAACGAAATGTTGAACAGCGACAGGTTCAGCGCCGGCAACAGCAGATGCCGCAGCCCGTCCAAGGTCAGGAACGACCACTGGATGCCGAACAGCTCCGCTGTCGTCCCGCGACCGGTGCTGGGCAGCCAGCCGAGCTGCACCGCAAACACCATGATCAGCATCAGCCCGACCCAGAAGGTGGGCAGAGAAAAGCCGAGGATGCTGCCCGCCATGATGGTGCGGCCAAGCGCGCCCTCGGGATACAGCCCGGCGTACAAGCCCAAGCGGAATGCCGAACAGGATCGACATCAGCACCGCAGTGACCGCCAGTTCCATCGTCGCCGGCATGCGCTGCGCGATCAGCCGCAGCGCCGGTTCGTTGAACACGAAGCTGCGGCCCAGATTGCCGTGCAGCGCGTCGTTGACGAACAGCAGGTATTGCTTCCACAGCGGCTGATCCAGTCCCAGCGTCGCTATGATGCGCGCACGCTCGGCCTGGTCCGCCTCGGGTGAGATCAGGATATCCACCGGGTTGCCGATCACATGCACGCCGATGAACACGATCACCGACATCGCCAGCAGAACGAACAGCGCCTGGATCAGGCGTCGGATCAGCCAGGTTGTCATCAGGTCTTCCGTGCCCCTGGCGTCGGCTAATACCACGCCCGCGCCGGGTGGCGCCATCGGTTGGCCGTCCACCGTGACCCGTATAAACTCCCGCCGCATGGATGCATCCACCGCCACCGCACCGCGCCTCAGCACAGCGGAACTGCTCGCCAGGCTGGTGTCGTTCGACACGACCAGCCGCAACTCCAACCTCGCGCTGATCGGCTATGTGCGCGAGTACCTGGACGCGCACGGAATTCCGTACCGCATCAGCACCGATGCGACCGGCGAAAAGGCGAACCTCCACGCCATCGTCGGCCCGCACGGTCCGGGCGGCATCGCGCTGTCCGGTCATGTCGATACTGTGCCGGTGGACGGCCAGGCCTGGAGCGCCGATCCTTTCACGCTGCGCCGATCCGACGGCAGGCTGTATGCGCGCGGTTCGGCCGACATGAAGGGCTTCGTCTCCGCGTGCCTCGCCGCCGTGCCCGACATCAAGGCGCGCGGCCTCGCCCGCCCGATGCACCTGTTCATCAGCTACGACGAGGAGGTGGGCTGCCACGGTGCGCAGCGGCTGCTGCAGGATCTCGATGAATCCGGCCTGAAGCCGGCGCTGTGCGTGGTCGGTGAGCCATCCGGCATGCAGCCGATCCTGGCGCACAAGGGCAAGCTGAACCTGCGCGTGCGCGTGCGTGGCCAGACCGGGCATTCCAGCGAACCCGGCAAGGGCGTCAACGCCATCCAGGCCGCCGGCGAGGCGATAGCCTATGTCGCGGCGGAAGCGCGCCGGCTGGCAAACGAGGGCCCGTTCGAGGACGGCTTCGATCCCCCGCACACCACGATCCATGTCGGCACCATCCAGGGCGGCACGATCCTCAACATCATCCCGGAACGCTGCGAGTTCATCATGGAGTGGCGCACCATCCCGGGGGACGATGCGGCGCGCCACGTCGAGCGCCTGCGGTCGTTCGTCGCGGCGAACATCGAGCCGGCGATGCATGCGGTGAACGCCGCTGCCGGCTTCGACTTCGAGGTGATCACCACCATGCCGGGACTGGCGCTCGATGCCGACCATCCGCTTACGGCGATCGTCAAGCAGCTCACCGGATCGAACAGTACCGGCAAGGTGAGCTACGGCACCGAGGGCGGCTACTACCAGGGCGCCGGCATCCCGACGATCATCTGCGGTCCCGGCCACATCGCGCAGGCGCACCAGCCCGACGAGTGGGTTGCGCAGGAGCAGCTCGACGCGTGCGACGCGTTCATCCGCCGCCTGGCGGATCGCGTGCTGGTCTGACCGGCGGGCACACCGCATGTCACCGATCAAGCAGCCACAGTTGCCGTCGTTTGAGGTACGCATCACCGCGCCCGACATCGACCGCTGGCTGGCCGGCAACACCGGTGTTCGCGGCTTCACCACGCGAGATGCCCGAGTCGCCGGCCCACATGTCGCACTGCTTGCGATTACCCACGGCAATGAGGTCGCCGGCGCGATCGTGCTCGATCGGCTGCTGGAGGCGGGACTGACGCCGATGCGTGGCAAATTGACATTCGGCTTTGTCAACCTCGCCGCGTACGAACGGTTCGACCCGCGCCAGCCAACGGTATCTCGCTTCGTCGATGAGGACATCAACCGGCTGTGGGACACGGCGGTATTGGACAGCGCCCGACGCTCCACCGAGCTCGACCGGGCACGCGAGATCAGGCCGCTGGTCGACACGGTGGATGTGTTGTTCGACCTGCACTCGATGCTTTGGCCGTCCGATCCGCTGATCTTGTGCGGCACGTCGCCGAAGGGCAAACGACTTGCGCTGGGCGCGGGAGTGCCGGCGCTGGTCGTGGCCGATCAGGGGCATGCCAGCGGACGCCGCCTCATCGATTATCCGCGCTTCGCCGACGCGGCGACGCCGTGTGCGGCGAGCCTTGTGGAGGCCGGGCAGCACTGGCAGCAAGCGACGGTCGACACGATGTCCGCCAGTGTCGCGGGCCTACTGCGCCATCTCGACCTGACGCCGCCGCAGCCCGCGCCGCCGGATCCGCAGCCAAAGCATTTTGCCGAAGTAACGATGGTGGTGACGGCGGCCACCAGCAATTTTTCCTTCGTGCAGCCGTATCGCGGCGGCGACGTGATCCGTCAGCGCAACACTCTGATCGCGCTGGACGGCGAGGCGGAAATCCGTACGCCGCACGACAACTGTCTGCTGATCATGCCGAGTTTGCGCCCGAGCCGCGGGCATACCGCGGTGCGCCTGGCACGGTTCATGGAGGAATAGGCGAGCCTCACCCTTCCGGCTCGCCTTGGACCGGCACCTTGCCGAAGCCGGCGATGATCTTCGTCACCTCGTCGATCACGGCCTCTGCCGCCGCACCATCCGTTCCTTTCGCAACGATAGCCACCCCATTGCCGCTCGGGCGATAGTACGGGTAGCTGCCGATATCGATGTCGGGGAACCTCGCCTGTACCTCGCCCAACGGTGCCGCGATGATCCCCTCCGCCAGCCCGCTCACGTGCACCGCGCGCGAAATGATGGGCGCGCCACCCTTCAGCCGCGGCGCCAGCCACTCGAACATCGACTGCATGACGCGCGGCACCCCGGCCATGACATAGACGTTGCCAATCTGGAACCCAGGCGCCACCGACATCGCATTGTCGATCAGCGTCGCACCGCGCGGCATTGTCGCCATGCGCTGGCGCGCGGCATTGAACTCGCCCGGCTTGTAGCTGCGCTCCATGCGTGCCCAGGCGTCGGGATGCGGCACCCACGGCACGCCGAACGCGGCGGCGACGCACTCGCTGGTGATGTCGTCATGCGTCGGGCCGATGCCGCCGGTGGTGAGCACGTAGTCGAACTTCGCCCGCACCTCATTCACTGTGCCGATGATCGTTGCGGGCACATCGGGGATCACCCTCACCTCGCGCAGCGGAATGCCGATCGCGCCGAGACCGGTGGCGAGGAAGCGGATGTTGGCATCCTGCGTGCGCCCCGACAGAACCTCGTTGCCTATCACCAACAAACAGGCCGTGGGACTTGTCTTGGGCATCGGAACGGTCCTTACAGAAAATCGCGCAGCAGCGGAATCAGCGGTTTGTCGGCCGGCGGCATCGGATAGTCAGCCAGCTTCTGCGGGCGCACCCAGGCGAGCGTCTGGTTCTCCTTCGGCGTCGCGACGCCCTTCCACCGGCGGCAGAGGTACAGCGGCATCAGTAGATGGAAGCGCTCATACGCGTGGGAGGCAAATGCAAACGGCGCCAGGCAGGCGGCGGAGACGTCGATGCCGAGTTCCTCCTTGAGTTCGCGGATCAGGGCGGCTTCCGGCGTTTCTCCCGGGTGCAGCTTGCCGCCAGGGAATTCCCACAGCCCGGCCATCTTCTTGCCCTCCGGACGACGTGCCAGCAGCACCCGGCCATCGGCGTCGATCAGCGCGCAGGCGGCGACCAGCAGCATCGGCTTGGTGCCATCCTCGCGTGCCGGTTCGGCGTGGCCGAAGATGTCGTCGCGGGTCGCTTCGAACCGCCAGACCGCATGTTCGCCGCCGCGAGCCAGGAACGTGTCGGTGCCCTCACCGGTCTGCCGGAAACCGATGCGGCGCAGCACTGCGGCAGAGGCGGCATTGTCGGTTATCACGCCGGCCTCCAGACGGTCGAGGTCCAGATTGGCCAATGCCCAGCGCGCCAGCCGGCCGGCAGCTTCGGTGGCAACGCCGTGACCCCAGAACCGACGCCCGACCCAGTAACCCAGCCGCCCGCATCGTTGTGCGGCATCGACACGCAGTCCGACCACCCCGACCATGATCTCGTGTTCGCCTTCGCGACCGGTGATCGCAAGCTGGTAGCCGCTGCCTTCCGCAAGTGAGTGCCGCGTGGACTGGATCCACTCGTCCGCCAGTTCTCGCGGATACGGGAACGGCACCACGGCAAGATTGCGTGTCACCTCCCAGTCGTTCACCAGCCGATGCAGCGCTTCGGCGTCCTCGGCCACCAACGGGCGCAGGATCAGCCGCTCGGTTGCCAACGGCGCGAACACGTCGGGTGGCGCCAGCGGATCGAGCAGCCCGGCGTCCTCGCTCCGGCGGCGCGATCTGCGGGCCGGCCTGGTTCGCGGTCTTGGCTCGCGGTCACTCGTCATGACAGCACAATCGCACCGAGTTCGTCGGGGTCGGTCGCAGGACCGACGGGCCGCGAAGGTGGCGCAGCGCGGTGGGTGGGCGCAAGCGCGTTGCACGGTTGACACGGAGGTCATCAGCGTAGGAGCGTCTCCCGCAAAAGAAGATCGGAGGCTTCGGCATGGACGAGCAGCTTGCGGCCACGCGCCGTCTGGGTCGGCGCGACCTTTTCATGGCCACCGCCGGGTTGTCCGTGCTCGGGCGCGACGCTGTTGCGCAGGATGCCGGCCCCTGGGCAATACCGCCCAAGACCAAGGTGGATGCGGTCAACTTCGTCGTCTGGACCTACGGCGACATCTACACGAAGATCCAGGCCAGGTTCAAAGCGGACTGGGGCGTTCCTGTCGAAGCGACCATCTCGGCGTTCAACGACCACCCCGCCAAGCTGATGACCATGTACGCTGGCAGCGAAACGATTGACGTGTCGCAGTCCTCGCCGTTCTCGTTCCCCAACTTCATCAGCCAGGGTCTGGTGGAACCGCTCGACGATCTGCCGGGAGCGAAGGACTACCTGGCCGACCTCACCGACAGCGCGAAACAGGTGGCGGTCTATGACGGCAAGCTGATGGGCCTGCCGTACTTCTCCACCGTCTGGGTGTGGAACTACTACACCGATCTGATGGAGAAGGCGAAGTTCGAGCCGTTCAAGACCTACGACGAGCTGCTGGAGCAGTTGCGCAAGGCGAAAAAGGACAAGATCGCGGACTATCCGATCTTCTGGGTCGCAGGCGTCGGGCTCGAGCAGTTGCCGGGCACCTGGTACCAGATGACCTGGAACCGCGGTGGCGTGTTCTTCGACAAGCAGGGCAATCACCAGCTCGGTCCCGGCTCGGTCGCGCGCGAGACGCTGAAGTGGTGGATCCAGACCTTCAAGGAGGACCTCGCCGATCCCGAATTGCTGAAGGCGCAGTTCACTGGATCGGCCAAGGCGTTCGGCGCGGGCAAGAACATCTATCGTGGCCCCAACCATCATTACGGCCTGAATATCGCCAACGATCCCGCCCAGTCGCCCAACGCCGGAAAGATCAAGGTGCACGGCTCGCCCGGCGACGGGAAGACGATCGGCGACACGCATGTCTACTTCCTGTGCACCGCCAATCGCGACAAGGAGTGGGCGTGGAAGCTGCTGCAGTACCTGGGCGGCAAGACCAAGGACGGGCAGTATTCGCAGGCGATCAACCTCGCCCGCGATGCGATGCTCGGCTCGGGCTACAATTCGGTGATGAAGAGCACCGCCATCACCGAAGGCTGGAAGCCCTGGGGCGATCCGGTGCAGATCCTGGCGATCTGGGACAAGGCCACCTACGTCGCCAAGGTGGTGCCCTCGATCTACAAGCCGTGGCATTTCCCGTGGTCGGATCGGATCAACATCGAGGTGTCGAAGGCACTGACCGGACAGACCACGGCCGACGCCTGCTGCGACACCCTGATCGCCGCCATCAAGGAGGTGCAGAAGGGCTGACGGTGCAGGCAGCGATACCGTTCCGCTTCCGCCGGGAGCTGCCGCCGGGCGCACTCGGCGTGGCGATGAACATCCCCACGCTGCTCACGCTGGCCCTGGTGCTCGCCTATCCGATCTACTACGCGGCGTATCTGTCGTTCCACAAGGTGTCGCTGGCGGAACTGCGCCGCGGCATCTTCCCGTTCGTCGGTCTCGCCAACTACCAGCGCATCTTCGACGACCGGCTGTTCCTGCTGGCGCTGAAGAACACGCTGATCTTCACCGCATTTTCGGTGACGGTGGAGATCGTGCTCGCCATCGCCATCGCGCTGCTGATCGACCAGCAGCACGTTTGGACCAGCCGCATCACCAAGTTCCTTATTCTGGTGCCGTATGCCGTGCCACCGATCGCCGGCGGACTGATCTGGTCGTTCATCTACAGCTTCGAATACGGCTTCCTCAACCGCATCCTGTTCACCACCGGATTATCCAACAGCGCGGTGAATTGGGCAGGCGATCCGGCCACCGCGCTGTTCGCCGTCTCTGTCCCCTATATTTGGCGCACGCTGCCGTTCGCCATCCTGCTGCTGCACGCGGCGTTGCAGGGCATCCAGCAGGAACTGTACGAGGCAGCCTCGGTCGACGGCGCAGGTGCGCTGCAGCGCTTCTGGCACATCACGCTGCCCCTGCTGCGGCCGATCATCGTCGTCATCCTGGTGCTGCGCACGTCGTTCGCGTTCGCCGTGTTCGACGAGGTGCTGGCGATCACCCAGGGCGGGCCGGGCGATGCCACCTGGGTCGCCTCTTGGTACAGCTACAAGAAGGGCTTTTCCCCGCCGTTCGACATAGGCGTCGGCGCCGCCTCGGCTTATGTGTTGGCCGTCATCATCGGCCTGATCGCGATCGCCTATGTCGGCCTGATCTACCGGCGCACCCAGTGATGCGTCCCTCCAGGTGGACCCGCGCCGCGCTGCATCTCGCCAACCTGGCGGTGATCGCGTTCTTCCTGCTGCCGCTGATCGCGGTGACCTTCGCCGCGTTGCAGTCCGAGAAGAGCCTGCACGCTGATACCCGTGGCCTGTGGCCGCCGGAATGGACGCTGGACAACTTCCGCGTGATCCTCTCGGGCGGCGCACAACGCGGCAAGGTGTTCGAGCAGGCAACCTATCTGCCCGACAACATCAAGAAGTTCCACTTCGCGTTGATCAACAGCACGGTGATCTCGGTCAGCGTGACCCTGCTCACGCTGATCTTCGCCTCGCTCACCGCCTATACCGTGGTGCGGCTGCGGGCACGCTGGGTGATGTGGCTGATGGGCGTGAATGTGTTCGCGCGCTTTGTGCCGATCATCGTGCTGATGATCCCGCTCTATGTCGTGTTCCGCCAGATGGGAATGCTGAATTCCGTCTGGGGCGTGATCATTGCGGAGACCGGCTTCCTGCTGCCCTACGGCATCCTGATCCTGGTCCCCTATTTCGCCACCATCCCGCAGGAACTGGACGATGCGGCGCGCATCGACGGGTGCTCGCGCTTCACAGCGTTCCTCCGCGTCACGCTCCCGCTGTCGACGCCAGGGCTCGCGTCCTACGGCGCCATCGTGTTCGTCATCGCCTGGAACGACCTGCTGATCCCGCTGATCCTCAACAACCGCGCCGAGTTCATGACGCTGCCGGTGATGATCGCGAGCCTGGTGGGTGACGTGTTCGCGTTCTTCAACCTGACGATGGCGATCTGCCTGATAGCACTGGCGCCGACAGTGATCCTGGTGCTGCTGCTGCGGAGGTTTGTAGTGCAGGGCCTGTCGGCAGGTGCAGTGAAGGGTTGACGAGGTCTGGACAATTTCAGCGGGGCTCGAGGTGGCATAGGTCCGGTTGCCGGGCGTTTCGAACAACGCTCCACGCGCATCCTGTTTTTCATCGCCGGCGTCGGCATGGCGTGTTGGGCTCCGCTCGTGCCGTTCGCCAGGGCACGGACCGGGATCGACGATCGTGCGCTTGGGCTGCTCCTGCTGTGCCTCGGTGCCGGTTCGGTCGCGACGATGTCACTGGCGGGCGCATTTGCCGCCCGCTTCGGCTGCCGGCGAGTCGTCGTCGCATCCGCGGTGCCGCTCTGCATAACCTTGCCGTTGTTGGCGAGCATCTCCGACCCGACGCTGCTCGCAGCCGCGCTGCTCATCTTCGGCGCCAGTCTTGGCGCGATCGATGTGACCATGAATATCCAGGCGATCATCGTCGAACGGGCGAGCGGACGTTCGATGATGTCGGGATTCCACGGCCTGTTCAGCCTCGGCGGCATTGCGGGCGCCACCTGCATCACCGTTCTGCTTGGCGCAGGCGCGTCGCCGCCCGCCGCGACGATGTGCGTGGTCGGCGGGATCATTGTTGCGCTCGCGCTGGCCGCCCCGCACCTGCTGCCGTACGGCAGCAAAAGTGAAGGACCCGCCTTCGCCTTTCCGCACGGCGCTGTGCTGATCATCGGCGTTCTCTGCTTCATTGCGTTCCTCGCGGAAGGCGCCATGCTGGATTGGAGCGCCGTCTTCCTTACGTCAGTCCGGACTGTGCCGCCGGTCTATGCCGGCCTGGGTTACGCGATGTTCTCGCTGACCATGACGATCGGGCGGCTCACCGGCGATCGTATCGTGCAGCGGTTCGGCGGCAGCAATGTCGTCGTATTCGGTGGCCTGTGCGCCACGGCAGGTTTCGCGCTCGCGACGCTGGTTCCATTCTGGCAATTTACACTGCTCGGCTATGCCCTGATTGGCGCCGGCTGCGCCAACACCGTGCCTGTCCTGTATACCGGCGTCGGCCGCCAGACCGTCATGCCGGAGCACGTGGCGGTCCCGGCGATCACCACACTCGGCTACGCGGGCATCCTGGTCGGTCCGGCAGCGATCGGCTTCGTTGCGCATGCCGCCAGCCTGTCGCTGGCGTTCCTGATTCTGGCGGCGCTGCAAGTCGGCATCGCGTTGAGCGGTCGTCTGCTGCGCGTCTAGTTCATCGTCCTCTGGACGCCGCGGCCATGACGCGCGAGGGTCGGCCCACAACGGAAAGAGAGCGCGATCATGCAGGTCGGCATCCATCTGCCCCATATCGGCCGCAAGGCCGGACCCGACGCAATCCGCCGCGCGGCTGTCCAAGCCGAGCAACTTGGCTTCGCCGATGTCTGGGTCAGCGAACACATCATCATTCCGAAGGACGCGAACTACCCGCCGTCGGCAAATTTCTGGGACCCGGTGCTGACACTCACCTGGGCAGCCGCCTATACACAGCGCGTCAAGCTCGGCACCAGCGTGCTGGTGCTGCCGATGCGGCATCCGCTGCCGCTGGCAAAGGAACTGGCGACGCTGCAGAACCTGTCGCAAGGACGGTTGATCCTAGGCGCCGGCGTGGGCTGGATGGAGGCGGAGTTCGATGCACTCGGCGTGCCGTTCCGCGAGCGTGGCCGGCGCATGGATGAAGGCATCGCCATGATGAAGGCGGTTTGGAACGACGATCCGGTAACCTTCCCCACCCGCTGGATCCAGTCGAAGATCGACACGATGCGAATGCAGCCCAAGCCGTGCGCGCCGATCCCGATCTGGATCGGCGGTTCATCGGATGCGGCGATCGCGCGCGCATTGCGGCTCGATGGCTGGCATGGCAGCCGCGTGACGCCCGAGCAGGCGCCGGCGATGGTGCAACGTCTGCGCACCGGCCGCCCGGACACGGCATTCACCATTTCGCTGCGTACCTCAGACGAAGGCAGGGATACCGGTGCGCTGCGCGGCCGCCTGGAGACATATCGGGCGGCCGGCGTGCAGCACGTGCTGGTCGCGCCGGAGGAACGCGGGATCGAGGAGTACCTGGCCGCAGTGGAACGCGTCGCGCGATGCGCGGAGGGGATATAGCGCATGATCGACCCAGCCACCGACCGCATTCTGATCACCGGCGCCGCCGGTGCCATCGGCACTGCGCTGCGTGACGGCCTCCGCGCCGACTGGCGCCATCTGCGCCTGACCGATCACAAGCCGATCGCCAACCCCACCCCCAACGAGGAGTGCATCACCGCCGACATCGGCGACCGCGTCGCGATCGAGCGCATGATGCAGGGCGTCGCCGCCGTTGTGCATCTCGCCGGTGTCGGCGGCGACTACACGCTGGAGGATCTGTTCCGCGTCAACGCACGTGGCGTGTTCGACGTGTTCGAATCGGCGCGCCTCGCCGGCGTGCAGCGCATCGTTTATGCCTCCAGCAATCATGCGTTCGGCTGTTATCCGATCGAGGAGCGCGTCTCCCCTGCCCTGCCGCCGCGCCCAGACAGCCTGTACGGCACGTTCAAGGCCTGGGGCGAGATCATGCTTCGCTGCTACTTCGATCGCCACGGCATCCGCTCGGTGTCGCTGCGCATCGGCACCTATCGCACGCTGCCGATCGACCAGCGCTCGCTCGCCACCTGGCTATCGCCCGGCGACGTCGCGCGGTTGGTCGATGCGTCGCTGCGGCATCCCGATCCGGGCTGCCTGGTGGTGAACGGCTACTCCGCCAACACGCGTATCAAGACGTTCGATCCCAACTGGGAGTTGCTCGGCTATCATCCGCAGGACAACGCCGAGGACCATCGGGACATGCTGCGCGGCATGGGCGTCGATGTGGATGGGCCGTGGGAATGGCCGGAACATGGCGGCTCGCACGCGCGCGCGGCGGAGCGTCCGGCACACCGTTGAAGTAACCAACCGGACGGGGGATAATCTTGGGCAGCACGATCAGAGCATGCGCATGCGCCGCGGCGATGGCACTCGCATCGGGCAGCGTACAAGCCGAGTCGCTCGGCTTCGCGGGATCCATTACCTGGTTTGGCCAGGTGCCGATCATGGTCGCGATCGACAAGGGCTTCTTCAAG
The DNA here is from genome assembly GCA_963749575.1 of uncultured Alphaproteobacteria bacterium. Taxonomy (GTDB): domain Bacteria; phylum Pseudomonadota; class Alphaproteobacteria; order Acetobacterales; family Acetobacteraceae; genus JAMXLO01. The sequence continues at coordinate 721,704 of CAVVNM010000013.1, read as the reverse complement.
CAACAGGGCCTCGACATCGAGTATCAGGTGATCCTCAACTCGAGCGATCGACTGGCCTCGGTCGATGCCGGTTCGTCGGCGTTCAGCAACCTCGGCCGCAGCTCCATCATTCCCGCGATGGCGCGCGGCGATACCAACTTCTACTACTTCTACAACGTCGATGACTCGCCCGGCATCGAGGGCTGCTGGGCGCGGCCCGGCATCGCCGCGATCCAAGACCTGCGCGGCAAGAAGGTCGCCGCCAACACGTCGGCCGAGATCACGCTGAGCGGGCTGCTCGGCACGCAGAACATGACCGAGAAGGATGTCGATTATCTGAACCTCGGCCCCACTGACATGGCACCCGCACTCGCCAACGGCGATATCGAGGCCGCCTGCGTCTGGCAGCCGCTGCTCGACGGCCTGAAGAAGGCAGCGCCGGACGGCAAGCTGCTCGGCCTGGACACCGATACGTTGACGTATCAGAAGTTCGGCACCATGGCCTCGCCGGACATCGTGATCATTTCGCGCAGGCTGGTCGAGCAGCATCCCGACCAGGCACGCGCAATCGCACTCGGCATGTTGCAGGGCGCCGACTACACTCTGTCCGATCCCGACGGCGCCGCGAAGACCGTGGCACACTATTTCCGCAAGACCCCGGACGAGGTGCTGGCGGGCATGCAACCGCTGAAGTTCTTTGGCACCAAGGATTGGCAGCAGCATATGAAGCTGCACACCGCGCAGATGCAGTATCTGGCGCAGTGGCTCTACGACAACAAGAAGATCCCCGGCGTACCGGACGTTGCGAAGTGGGAGAACACCAGCTTCATGCCGAAGCCGTAGAGCCGCGTCGCGATGGCCGGGAGGACGGTGATAAAGGTGGCGTCGGTCGCGACCTTCCTGCTCGCCTGGCATTTCGCCACGACGACAGGCGCGGTGTCGTCAGTGTTCCTGCCGTCCCCAATGCAGATCCTCGCCCAGGCACAAGACCTGATGGCCACCGGCGATCTCTGGAAGTCGATACTGATCTCTTCGGAACGCGTGTTCGCCGGTTTCGCTCTCGCCGGCCTGGTCGCTGTGCCCCTCGGCGTCGTGATGGCCGTATGGTGGCCGGCAAAGGCGATCTTCGATCCGTTCATCTCTCTGCTGCGACCGCTGCCGTCGATCACCTGGATCCCGCTCACCATCCTCTGGCTCGGCATCGGCGAGCAGCAGAAGGTGGCGATCGTGTTTCTCGGCTCGTGGATCTACATGCTGTTCTACACGCTTGCCGCCGTGCAGCGCGTCGATCCGCTGCTGGTGCGCGCCGCACGCAATCTCGGCGCCGGCGACATCGCGGTAATGTGGCAGGTGATCCTGCCAGCCGCCCTGCCCGGCATCATCGCCGGCCTTAAGATCACGCTCGCCATCTCCTGGTCCTGCGTGCTTTCTGCCGAACTGGTCGCCGCGCAGTCCGGCCTCGGCGCGTTGATCTGGCAGGGCAAGGACTGGGGCAATCTGCCGTTGGTACTGGTCGGTATGGTGGCGATCTCGATCACCGTGCTGGTCGCCGACCTGATCGCCGAACGCATCGAACGCCTGCTGCTGCCGTGGGAGCGGCACCGCCGCACCTGATGCCGCCGATCCTCGAAGCCGCTCACGTCACGCGCACATTCTCGATCGGCCGCGGACCCGACGTGGTGGCCGTGCAGGACTTCTCGCTCGAGGTCGAAGCCGGCGAATTCGTCTGCCTGCTCGGCGCGTCCGGCTGCGGCAAGACCACGATGCTGAACCTGTTCGCAGGCTTCATCCAACCGACCGAGGGCCGCGTCCTGCTGCACGGCAAACCGATCACGCGGATCGAGCCACGCTGCGGCGTGGTGTTTCAGTCCTACGCACTGTTCCCGTGGCAGACCGTGCAGGGCAACGTCGAGTTCGGCCTCCGCATGCAGCGCGTTCCCGCCGGGGAACGCCGCCGCCGCGCCGCGCAGTTCATCGAGCTGGTGAAGCTGCAGGGCTTCGAACGCCACTATCCGACGGAACTGTCCGGCGGCATGCAGCAGCGCGTGACGCTGGCACGCATCCTCGCCGCCGATCCCGAGGTGTTGCTGATGGACGAACCGTTTGCCGCACTGGATGCGATGACCCGCCAGGAGATGCAGGAGGAGTTGCTGCGCATCCAGGAGGCCAGCCGCAAGACCGTGGTGTTCATTACCCATTCGATCGATGAGGCGCTGATCCTGGCGGACCGCATCGTGGTGATGTCGGCGCGGCCGGGACGGGTGAAGACCATCCTCGACAACACCTTGCCGCGGCCGCGCCACGTGTCGATCCAGCTGTCGCCCGATTATGCCGCGCTGAAGGCGAAGATCTGGGCATTGGTCGATCGCGCATGATGTCGGATCAACCAGACATACCGATCAGCCGGAGCCACCGCCGATCACCCTGCGGAACAGCAGCCGTTGCATTGCCGCGACATACTCGACGACAGTGAAGCCGGACTTCTCCAGCACACGCCGGGAGGCGGCATTTTCCGGGCGGGCGAACGCACACACCGCCGGCAGACCAAGGACGCGATCGGCAAGATCGGCGCAGGCACTGACCAACTCCGATGCGTAGCCACGACCCCAGTCCGCCGGATCGAAAAAGTAGCCGACCTCCGCACCCCAGCCAGGATCGAACGGGTCATTGTAGAGGCCGCCCCAGCCGATGATCCTGCTGTCGGCGCGTGCGATCACGGTCCACGGCGCGTAACCATCGCGGCGGCGGCGCCATTCGTGTACGGCGATCCGCCGCCGGCAGTCACGCAGCGTCGTGTCGCAATGCGTGTAGCGCATCGCATCCCGGTCGCCCAGGAACCGGAACAGACTGGGCACGTCCGCCAGCCTCGGCGGACGCAGCATCAGACGTGCTGTCTCGATCTGCATTGTGTAGGCCTCTTCGGCGCTCCGGCGCCGCCGCAGCGAAAATAGCGCAGGCCCCGGTTTTCCTTCACAGTCGCTGCACGACCGGGAGACGAGAGCGATGAAATTCGGCCTGCTGAGCCAGTTACAGGTACCGAAGCCGTGGGCCGAGAACACCGAGCGCAACATATTCTGGCAGAACCTCGACCACGTCGTGGCGGCAGAGCACGCCGGGTTCAGCCACTTCTGGCTCACCGAGCAGCATTTCTTCGCCGAGATCGGCCACTCGCCCTGCCCGGAGATGTTCCTCGCCGCCCTGTCGCAGCGTACCCGCACCATCCGTCTCGGCTTCGCGGTGATCCTGATGCCATGCCACAACCCGTTCATGATCGCCGAACGCGTGGCCACACTGGATGTGCTGTCCAACGGCCGCTGCGAATTCGGCGCCGGCCGCGGCACCGCGGCTTACGTGGTGGAAGGTCTCGGCTTCAACGCCGATGCCGAGTACGGCCGCGAAGTGGGTCGCGAGGCGCTCGAAGCCGTGGTGCAGATGCTCGAGCAAGAGCAGTTCCCCGGCTACCGCAGCAAGCACTTCGACCTGCCGGCGCGCCAGGTGGTGCCGCGCCCGATCCAGCGCCCGCATCCGCCGCTGTGGTTCGCCGCCTCGAACCTGGAAACCTTCGAACGCGCCGGTGACGCCGGCGTCGGCGTGCTCGGCGTCACCCGCTACACGCACGCCGAGATCAAGCCGCACATCGACGCCTACCGCGCCGCGATCCGCACCGCGACGCCGATCGGACGGTTCATCAACAACCATGTCGGCGTGTTCGCCATCGGCTGCGTCCATGATGACGACCGGATCGGCCGGGAAGTCGGCTGTGCCGCGGCGCGGTTCTACTATGGCGACAACGATGCGGAACTGAACCATGTGCGGTTCGGTTCGTCGGAAGGCGTCGCGCGGATCAAGGCGCGCATGACCGGCTATTCGAATGATGATCTGCTGGACAGCGGCATGGCAATCGGTGGCAATGCCGACAGCGTGTGTCGTCAGGTGGAACGCTGGGCAGCGACCGGCATCGATCAGATGGTCTTCATGTTCCAGATCGGCAGCACCACACACGACCAGATCATGCGGTCGATCGAGATCGTGGGAGAGAAGGTGATCCCACGGTTCGTCAGCGGTGGTGTCGGTGCATCAGCATAATTACCAGCGGCTGCTGCAAGAGCCGGCAGGAAAGCCCGGCAAGCCCGAGCCACCGTCCGCTTCGTCGCGTTCTCAAAGCGGACTGACACCGGATTATGCCGGCAACTGAGACCTTGGGAGGTGCGCCGAGTATCCGCAAAGTTCAAGAATTCTGCGACAACCAACCGCAGTCGAAATTCACACCGACGCGTTCCCCGAGACTTCACGAATATTCAGAACGCCTTGCCATAATGGCGCCTATGCGACAGACCGAGCGCAAGCTGGGAAGCGACCGCTTCATGCGAACCGCTTCCATGCGGCCTGCCGCGACACACCGAGGGCTTCCCCAATTGCTGCCCAACTCACTTCGCGCTCACGCAGGATGTCCACGATGTCTTGCATACCAGTGCCAACGGATTCGAACGCTCCGTTGTATCCGGCGAGGGTCTTCAGCAGTTTTTCGGTAGGGGCGTTGTCTGGCAGCAGCGAACCCGGCACCTGCGCTGTCTCCGACCTCACGGCGAGGATCGGTAGACAGAGCGCCACGCATTCATCGCAGATGAAGACGCCCGGGCCTGCGATGAGCTTCTTCACCTCGGTTTGTGTCTTCCCACAGAAGGAACAGCGATATTGGCGCTGGCGGTCCTGAGAGACTTCCGGTTCGGGCATGACTTACCTCCGTTGTCAACGCAGGGATGACTGTCAACCACATGTTGACATGTTGTGTCAACTGCGCGTTGACGACAGCCCGGCTTGCGATTGGCTGTATTTCCCCGTCCGCTTACCGCCGAAGACGCTGCAGCCGACATGGCGGGGATTACTATGGCGGTCTACCCCTGCCGACTCGGACCTGTGTCGTAACGACGTCGGCGACCTGACCGCCGGCCGGTCGCGCCATCTCAATTCTGGTTTGGGCTATCCGCAGTGATCTTGTCCATCACGTCGCTGACTGAGAAGCTCGCCGCCTTGGCGCGCGGCGGAAACTCTTTGAAGCTTTCGATATATTCCGCAATGATGGCCTGCGCCGGCACGAACGCAAACATACGATGCGCCTGCCAGTTGCCGTAGTTTAAGCTTTCAGGACCCCGCTCGAACGGATCGGTGCGCAGATTGTACAAGCTCGGGGCGCGAAGCTTGGTGAATTGGCCTTGCCAAACACCCATAGGGGTTTCGGGATTTATCTGCGTGTTCTGTTCCATGAAGCTGACCTTCCAATCGCGAACGCGGAGGGCCATCAGGTCGCCGTCGTCACTCCAGTAGAGGAAGCCCTCGCGTGGCGATGCCTGTGCTTCGCCCTTCAAGAAGGGCATCAGGTTGTATCCATCCAGATGCACCTTGAAGTTCTTGCCATTCAGCACGCTGCCCTTCTTCAGCTTTTCAACCAGGTCCGTCTCACCTGTCGCCGCCGCAAAGGTCGGCATGAAGTCCTGGTGAGCACAGATGTCGTTGATGACCGTTCCGGGCTTGATGACGCCCGGCCAGCGGATCAGGCAGGGGACCCGGAAGCCGCCTTCCCAATTGGTGGCCTTCTCGCCCTTGAAGGGTGTCGAGCCCCCGTCGGGCCAGGTGATCACTTCGGCCCCGTTATCAGTCGTGTAGACAACGATCGTGTTGTTGGCGACGCCTAAGTCGTCGAGCTTCTTGAGAAGCTCGCCGACATGCCCGTCGTGCTCGACCATGCCGTCCGGGTAGACACCCAGGCCGGTCTTGCCTTCGCTCTCTTTCTTGAGATGCGTAAAGACGTGCATGCGCGTCGAGTTGTAATAGCAGAAGAATGGCTTGTTAGCCTTTACCTGTTTCTCCATCCACTCCATCGCGGCATCGGTGAACTCGTCGTCGATTGTCTCCATGCGCTTGGAGTTGAGCGGGCCAGTGTTCTCAATTCTCTGCTTCCCGACCTTGCCGAACTGCGGATCGACAGTCGGATCGTCGGTATCGGTCGCATATGTGTGCAAGACACCGCGCGGACCGAACCGCTGGCGGAATTTGGGATCTTTCGGATAGTCCGGACTCTCCGGCTCCTCCTCGGCGTTGAGGTGATAGAGATTGCCGAAGAACTCGTCGAAACCATGTACCGTGGGCAGATGCTCATTGCGGTCGCCCAGATGGTTCTTGCCGAATTGGCCGGTAGCATAGTCGAGCGACTTCATCACATCCGCCACGCTCGGATCTTCGGGGCTGAGCCCGAGCTGCGCGCCGGGTAGGCCGACCTTGGTGAGACCGGTGCGGATCGGCGACTGGCCGGTGATGAACGCGGCGCGACCGGCGGTGCAGCTTTGCTGGCCATACCAGTCGGTGAAGGCTGCACCTTCTCTGCCGATCCTGTCGATATTAGGCGTGCGGTAGCCCATGATCCCCATATTGTAGGCACTGACATTGAACCAGCCGATATCGTCGCCCATGATGAACAGGATGTTTGGCTTGCGGCCGCCAGGCGATCCGGGTGCTGGCGTCGGCTGCTGCGCCTGCGCGACTTGCATCGGCGCTACCGATCCAAGCGCCGCCGTAGCGGCAAGGGTCGTGCCGCCGAATAGGATGTTGCGGCGGGCAACAGTCGAATTCCCAACCTTGATCTGATTTCTCATCTACCTTGTCCCTCCTCGCTGCATTTCGGACGGTGTCAGTAACCTGCACCGAAGTGAGTTTGTCCATCAAACTGAATTGAACTCGCTGGCGTGGCCCCCCGTTTGCGAAAGCCAAGACTTCTGCAAATCGGAAAGTCCTAGGAAAGCCGTAGAACAATACAAAACCATAGGAAGATAGTCCCCATTATGCGACAGGACGCAGAGCCGCGCCGGTTAGTGCCAACCACGACATCAAAGTCCGGATACTACAACGCCCGGATGCGGCGACGGTTTAGCCCCAAAACCTCCGACCACTAGCGGAAGTGATTTAGGAAACTGTCCATAAAGTGTTTGGCTTTGTCCTTGGTATCTAGTAGTTGGAGCATGTGGTGGGAGCGCTCGTTGGTCAGGTAGGGCGCTGAGGAAAACCACCCACCATCGACCACAATGTCGGTGCCAGTGATGTAGGACAACTCGTCGCTGGCGAGGAACAAGGCCGTGAAGGCGATCTCCTCTGCCTTACCGCTTCTGCGCAGCAGGACAGTGTTATTCATCACCTTGGACTGCATCTTTTTCACGAGCCGATTTGAGCTCATCGACGCAGTGAGGTCGGTCTCAATCAAACCGGGCTGGATCACGTTGCACCGGATTCCCCAGTCGGCATACACATACGCTGCGGACCGCGACAGTCCCTCAAGCGCCCACTTGGAGGAGGAGTAGCCGGTGCTAAAGTTGCCGGTGATCCCCGCAACCGAGCCGATATTGACGATTGAGCCTCCGCCGGATTCCTTAATCAGTGGAGCACAGGTCTGGATGCCCCTGAGGGTGCCGGTGACGTTGATCTCGAAGATTTTGTTCCATTCGTCGATGTCGATCTTGGGGAACCGCTCAAGGGCGTTGCTGCCAACAATGTTCATAAGAATATGCAGCGCGCCCGCCTGCTCTTTGACATGGATGACGGCGGCGTCCCACTGATCCTGTTTTACCACGTCCAATTCTACGAAGTGGGCCTTACCCCCGGCTGCATTGATCTCCACCGCCAAGCTGTCTCCGCGCTCCTCATTGCGACCGGCGATGAACACGGTCGCGCCTTCTTTCGCAAACAGTCGGGCAGACGCGCGACCCATGCCGCCGTAACCACCGGTGATCAACGCCACCTTGCTCTCAAGCCTCATGGTGCCCGCTCCACAACATCGGGGTTGTTCCTCAGGCCGGACCTCGGCCGCCGCAACAGTGACATGCCCGCCCTGCCATGTCGTCAAAACGAACGCTCGATGTGGCGGTGTTCGGATGTCCGCTTCCCCGTCCGACCCGGACGGTGCAGATATCAAGACTTTCCGGAACCTTTCGTGACCCCGCTATGTCAATGGGTTACGCGTCCCGAAACATATGACCGAAAATGAACCGCATTCAGCGCGTGATCCCGCTGGTGCGCCGGGCGCGCGCGCATAACCCTACGCGGGCCCCGACAACATCCGTAAGCGCAACGCCGGATCTCTCCTGCCGCAGCTAATTAAATCATCGCAGCCGGCCCACCTCACCCCCAAGAAAATATTCCTTGACACTCACCCGCGCTGTATGTTCTTGTTACGTTCATGTCCGCCGCGCCCATAACCCCGCCACCCGAGGATAACCAAAGCCGCTTCGGGCGCCTCCTCGACCTCGTCCGCCGGCTCATCGACTACGGCCGCGAACTAACCGCCACGCTGACCCAGCACAGCGTCGCCCCCGACCTCAGCGCCGCCTGCGCCTTCGGCACCATCGACATCCGCCTGATCCTGGCGCGCATCACCCTTGGCCTGCTCCGCGCCAACGCGCTCGAGGTGAGGCTCGTGCGGCGCGCCGACCGCCCGGATACAGCGCCCGCGGCCCGCCGCGTTTCGGCCCGGCGCCAGCCACGCGCCACCGCCCCGACCACGCCGCGCACCGCTGCCGCCGGCCTTGACCTCGCCCACCTCCCCACACCCGAACAGATCGCCGCCCAAATCCGCCGCCAGCCGATCGGCGCCGTCATCGCCGACATCTGCCGCGACCTCGGCATCCGGCCCTGCCATCCACTCTGGCGAGAACTCAGCACGCTCATCATCAGGCACGGCGGCAACCTCGCCGCCCTGGTCAACGACATCTTGCGGCGAACCCGCCAGGGCCGGCACGCCTTCATGGCTGTCGCATCGCCGCCACTGGTCCCGCTCATCGCCGCACCCGCCGGCACCGGGCCGCCCTGATCCTGCCGCCGGCACCGGCGCGCGACGCATGGCGCCAATCCTGGCCGGCCGGTCTCGTCCCGGCCATCCGCAGCGGCACCTTGTAAGGGCACCGCGCCGCAACGGATCACCGGCACGGCGGCGGGTCGCGCAGCACGACCACCTGTCAGGACCCAGCGACCCAATTCAGCTCGGCCGTGTCGTGCGGGCGCCGCCGCATCACCGCGCATCCGGCAGCCAGCACTGCCCACGTGCAGCCAACCAGCTTAAGGTCGACGCCAACCGACAGGCCGAAACGGGAACGGAATGCCATGACCAATCGCACCAGTGACGCGCGCCTCCCCCTCAGCAAACGCGACACCAACATCGCACGCGCGGTAGCGATCTCGGCGACCCTGGCGACGGCGCTCACCGGTGCGACGGCACGCGCCGCCGCGACGCTCGATCGCGCGCCGTACGGCACCACGCAAGCCGGCCAGGCGGTCGAGATCTTCACCATGACCAACGACCACGGCCTGCGCGTGCGCTTCCTCAGCTATGGCGGCGTGATCACCGAGGTCGTCGTGCCCGACCGCGCCGGTCGGCTCGATAACATCGTGCTCGGCCTGAAGACCCTGCACGAATACGAGACCATCAGCGCGCATTACGGCGCGATCACCGGCCGCTACGCCAACCGCATCGCCGGCGCGCAGTTCACGCTGAACGGCCAGACCTATCATCTGATCGCCAACAACGGCGCCAACTCGCTGCACGGCGGCCCCAACGCGCTCGACAAGCAGATCTGGGACGTCACGCCGGCGCAGGTGCAGAACGGGGTCGCCGCGACACTGCTCTATGTCAGCAAGGACGGCGAGCAGAACTTTCCCGGCACACTGACCACCCACGTCACCTATACGCTGACCAACGACAACGAGCTGCGCATCGACTACCTGGCCAGCACCGACAAGGACACCGTGATCAACTTCACCAACCACTCGTACTTCAACCTGGCGGGCAACGGCTCGGGATCGGTCACCGACCAGATGCTGCTGGTGAACGCGGACCGTTATACCCCGGCCGGACCCGATCAGATCCCCACCGGCGAGATCGCACCGGTGGAAGGCACGCCGTTCGACTTCCGCCAGATGATGCCGATCGGCGCGCGGCTGCACAGCGCGCACCAGCAGATGGTCTTTGCGCGGGGCTACGACCACAACTTCGTGCTGAACCAGCGCCCCGGCGAGGCCATCACCTTTGCCGCCCGCGGCTACGATCCCCGCACCGGCCGCGTGATCGACTGTTTCACCACCGAGCCGGGGGTGCAGGTCTATACCGCCAATGGCCTGAACGGTTCGGTGGTCGGTTCATCGGGCACGACGTACCGGCAGACCGAGGCGTTCACGCTGGAGACCCAGCATTTCCCCGACAGTCCCAACCGGCCGAACTTTCCGACCACCGAGTTGCGGCCGGGGCAGGAGTTCCGTTCCACCACGATCTACCGTTTCGCGACCGACAACCCCCTGCCGTCACTGCCGCGCTGAGCGTCACCCCCAAAGCTGGCGGCTGGCCAGCTCCGCCCCCTCAGCCAGCGCCTCCAGTTTCGCCCAGGCGATGTCCGGATGAACCCGACCGCCAAGGCCACAGTCGGTCGAGGCGATCACCCGCTCCCTGCCGACCGCATTGGCGAAGCGAACCAGTCGCTCGGCGACCAGCTCCTGGTGTTCGACCACATTGGTGGCATGGCTGACGACACCCGGCAGGATCAGTTTGTCGTCGGGCAGCCTGACCTCCTGCCAGACCTTCCACTCGTGCTGGTGACGGACGTTGCCGGCCTCGAACGAGTACGCACCGGCGTTGATGGTCAGCATGAGCTCGACGATGTCGCGCAGCGGGATGTCGGTGGTGTGCGGACCGTGCCAGCTCCCCCAGCACAGATGGAACCGGATGCGCTCGCGCGGCAGCCCGCGTATCGCATGATTGAGCGCCGCCACCTGCATCGTTGCGAACTTCCGATAGTCTTCCACCGAGGGTTCGGGATTGATCATGTCCCAGTTGGTGGCGAGCGCCGGGTCGTCGAGCTGCAGGACCAGTCCCGCCTCGACGATCGCCTGATACTCTTCGCGCATGGCGTCAGCGGCGGCGAACAGGAACTCCTCGTCGGTCTTGTAGTAGGCGTTCGCCATCCGCGTGGTGCTGCCTGGTGCGATCGAGGTCATGAACCCCTCCTCGATCCCTGCCGCTTCCAGCGCCGCCTTGCAGTTGGCGATGTCGGTCCTGATCGCATCGCCGCCGATGTAGCTGAGCGGTCCCACGCAGACCGGCCCCGTCGTGGGCCGAGGCCCCGTCGATACCCCCGATTCCGGGTCGGCATACGCCGCGGCAAACCGCACCCGGTCGCGCCGGTCGGCAAAGCTTGTCAGCACCGGCTGCCCCGGGCCGGATCGTCGCGGCGCCAGATCGAGCATATCCGGCCCGCCGAGATCCAGGCCGCCCAGGCGGTGATACGCGTAGCTCATCCAGGCACCGAAGTTGACGCGGTGTCCCATCGACTTGCCGAACTCGCCGTCGCCCGCAACGTCGATGCCGAGTGCGTGCTGGCGCCGCACCACGTCGCCGACCGCCGCGCGGAGATCAGCCTGAAAGCCCACCTCGTCGATTGTCTCGCCGGCCTCGCGCGCTCGGTTCGTTTCGATCAGGTCGTCGGGGCGTGGCAGGCTGCCGACATGCGTGGTGAGGATGCGATCTGCGCTGGCTCTCATGACTGCCCCTCACCCCCACAGTTGCCGACTGGCCAGCGCCGCACCCTGCGTCAGCGCCTCGAGCTTCGCCCAGGCGATGTCCGGATGGATGCGGCCGCCAAGCCCGCAATCGGTCGAGGCGATCACCCGTTCCCTGCCGACCAGATTGGCAAACCGGAGGATACGTTCGGCGACCAGTTCCGGATGCTCGACCACATTGGTGGCATGGCTGACGACGCCCGGCAGCATCAGCTTGTCGTCGGGCAGCTTCACCTCCTGCCACACCTTCCACTCGTGCTCGTGGCGGACATTGCCGGCCTCGAACGAATACGCGCTCGCATTGATCGCCAGCATGACACCCACGATGTCGCGCATCGGGATATCGGTCAGGTGCGGACCGTGCCAGCTTCCCCAGCACAGGTGAAACCGGATGCGGTCCTGCGGCAGTCCCTTGATCGCGTGGTTGAGCGCCGCGACGCGGAGCATCGCGAACCTGCGGTAGTCTTCCACTGTTGGTTCGGGATTGACCATGTCCCAGTTCTCGGCGATCGCCGGATCGTCGAGCTGCAGGATCAGCCCCGCATCGACGATCGCCTTGTACTCCTCGCGCATCGCATCGGCGCAGGCGTACAGCAGTTCTTCCTCGGTCTTGTAGTGGACATTGGCAATGCGCGAGGCGCTGCCCGGGGCGACCGAGCTCATGAAGCCCTCCTCGACCCCCGCTGCCTGCATCGCCGCCTTGAAATTGGCGATGTCGGTCTTGATCGCGTCTTGGCCGGTATAGCTGATCGGCGCGACACAGACCGGCGCCGGCGCGCGCGGCCCGGTGGTGATGCCGGACTCGGGATCGGCGTAGGCAGCGGCGAACTGGCTGCGATCCCGGCGATCACCAAAGCTGGTCAGTACAACCTCGCCCGGGCGGGACCGGCGTGGCGCGGTGTCGAACGGTCTGGGCCCGGTGAACTCGAGCCCGCCGAGCCGCTGCCACGAATAGCGCCACCACGAGCCGTACTGGACGCGCTGGGCCATCGGCTTGCCGAACTCGCCGTCACCGGGAATGTCGATGCCGATATCCCCTTGCCGGCGGACCACCTCCGCGACCGCCGCTCGCAGCGTCCGCTGGAACGCGTGCTCCTCGATCGGCTCGCCGGCTTCATGGGCTCGGTGCACCGCGATCAGCCGGTCCGGACGCGGCAGGCTGCCGACATGGCTGGTGGCGATATGATCAGTGCTGGCTCGCATGGTTTCCACTCCCCGCATCCGCTATAGCATTTCTCCGCTGTCCTCGGATGGAGCAGCCGATCATGGATCGCACGCCGCCGCCAATGCCGCTTGCCGCCGCACTCGCGCTGCCGCGGACGCCGGGGCGATCGGCCGAGGTGTTCGTCGACGGCGAGCTCGAGATCAGGTTCGCCGCGCGACCGACGAACGGACCGCAGGTTCCGCACCAGCGGGATGAAATCTATCTGGTCGCCGCCGGAACCGGCCGCTACCGCGTTGCGGACAGCGTGTACCAGGTCGGACCCGGCGACCTGCTGTTCTGCGCCGCACGCGTGGCGCATGGCTTCGAGGACATATCGGAGGATTTCTCCGTCTGGGTGATGTTCTACGGACCGACCAGGTAACGATGACGCCCGCTCGGCGCGTCGCCTGTTCGTTGACTGATCCCCTCCCCGGCATTACCCATCCCACCCCGCGTGGCCATGCCTGACGCGGGCAGTCGATGGAGTCCGTTCCAGCGAGATGCTGCGCCGCTTCGAAGCCCTGCTGAACCCGACCGCCCGCTCGCCGGAACCACCGCCGACCGAGGGGTTGTGGCCGTTCTACTGGCAATTCATCCGCCAGGTCCGCCCGCTCGTCGTCGCGCTGTTCTTGTTCGGCGGGCTGATCGCGATGCTCGACGTGACCATCCCCGCCTTCATCGGCCGGGTTGTGGGGATGGTTTCCTCCCACACCCCCGAAGCGCTGCTGCGCGAGACCTGGCCGCAGCTCGCGACCATGGCCGGGGTGCTGCTGCTGGTGCGGCCGTTGGTGTTCATGGGCCACGTGGTGCTGGTCAACCAGATCGTGAACCCCGGCCTGTCCAACATGGTCCGCTGGCAGAACCACTGGCACGTGGTGCGGCAGAGCTGGACGTTCTTTCAGAACGACTTCGCCGGGCGCATCGCCAACCGGGTGTTGCAGACCGGCCCGTCGCTCCGCGAAAGCCTGGTGATGTCGTTCGACGCTGCCTGGTACATCGTGGTGTACGGCAGCAGCGCGCTGGTGCTGCTCGCCTCGGTCGACTGGCGCCTGACGCCGCCGATCCTGCTGTGGTTCGCGGGCTACGGCGGTCTGCTGTGCTACTTCGTGCCGCGTCTGCGCGAACGCTCGCGCGCGGTGTCCGAGATGCGCTCGAACCTGACCGGACGCGTGGTGGACAGCTACACCAACATCCTGACGGTGAAGCTGTTTTCGCGCGCGCGAGACGAGGACGCGTTCGTGCGCGAGTCGATCGACCTGCACACCGACGCCTTCCGCAACCAGACGCGGATGACCACCGGCTATGTCGTGCTGCTGTCGCTGATGAACGCGACGTTGATCGTCGCCACCGCGACGCTGGCGATCTGGCAGTGGAACAGCGGGCGGATCTCGGTCGGTTCGGTGGCGATGGTGCTGCCGCTCACCTGGCAGATCACCAACATGGCGGGCTGGGTGGCGCGCAGCGTCACCTCGATCTTCGAGAACATCGGCACCGTACAGGACGGCATGCGCTCGATCGCGGTCGAGCGGCAGATGCCGGATCCGCCGGACGCGCGCGAGCTGCGCGTCACTCGGGGAGAAATCCGGTTCGAGAACCTGCATTTCGACTATGGCCGCGTACCATACCCGGGCCGCGGCGGCGTGCTGCACGGCATCGACCTGCGCATCGCACCGGGCGAGCGCGTCGGCCTGGTTGGGCCGTCAGGTGCCGGCAAGTCCACACTGGTTAATCTGCTGTTGCATTTCTATGACCCCGAGCGCGGCCGCATCGTGATCGACGGGCAAGACATCGCATCGGTCACCCAGGAGAGCCTGCGCACGCAGATCGCCATGGTGACGCAGGACACCTCGCTGCTGCATCGCTCGATCAGTGAGAACATCCGCTACGGCCGCCCGCAGGCGACGCAGGCGATGATCGAGGACGCCGCGCGGCGCGCCGAAGCGCACGCGTTCATCGTCGGGCTGGAGGACTGGCACGGCAGGCACGGCTACGACGCGCATGTCGGCGAGCGCGGCGTCAAGCTGTCCGGCGGGCAACGGCAGCGTGTGGCGTTGGCGCGGGTGATCCTGAAGGACGCGCCGATCCTGGTGCTGGACGAGGCGACATCGGCATTGGATTCGGAAGTCGAGGCGGCGATCCAAAGCCAGCTCGACGGGCTGATGGATGGCCGCACGGTGATCGCGATCGCGCACCGGCTGTCGACCATTGCGCGGATGGACCGGCTGGTGGTGCTCGATCACGGGCGGATCGTCGAGTCCGGCACCCATGCCGAGTTGCTGGTGCACAACGGCACCTATGCACGGCTGTGGCACCGCCAGTCCGGCGGGTTCACGCCGGAGCTGCTGGACGTGGCGGCGAAGTAGCATTGCAGCAGCGGCCATGAAAGTCTTCGTGTTCGATCTGCTCGCCTACGGCGAACCGCTGGATCACCTGAAGGTCGGCAGCGAGCTGCCCTATCCGCTGTCCTCACGCCATTTCAAATCCGAGGTGGCGGTGCGCAGCTATGCCGAGCATCTGGATGCGTGGGAGGAGATCGACCGGCTGGGCTACGATGGCCTGGGCTTCAATGAGCACCATTGCTCGCCCTATGGGCTGATGAACTCGCCCAACCTGATGGCCGCCTCCGCCGCGCAGCGCACCAAACGGGTGAGGCTGCTGATCTACGGCAACCTGCTGCCTCTGCATGAGCCGCTGCGCCTGGCCGAAGAGCTGGCGATGCTGGACTGCCTGTCGAACGGACGGCTGATCTCCGGCTTCGCCCGCGGCATTCCACGCGAATACCAGGTGCACAACGTCGCGCTCGCGGAATCGCGGGCCCGCTTCGAGGAAGCCTACGACATCGTCACCCGCGCCTGGACCGAGGAGGTGTTCTCCTATCAGGGCAGGTTCTGGTCGTATCGCGACGTCGCACTGTGGCCGCGCCCGGTACAGCAGCCGCATCCCGAAATCTGGATGCCGATTGTCGGCAGCAAGGAATCCATCGAGTTCGCGGCGAAGCACAATATCCGCATCACGCCGGGTCTGGCGCCCGGCGGGTTGCAGGACGACATCATCCGCTACTACGCCAAGTGCCTGGCCGCGAACGGCCACACCATCACGCCGGACCACCTGTCACTCGGCCTGTCGGTCTATGTCGCCGACAGCAAGGCGCAGGCGGTGAAGGAGTGCGGCCCCTATCTGCTGTATTTCAACCGCACGCTGTTCAGCCACGGCAACTTCACCGAGACCAGCCTGCAGCGGCAGGCGGGCTACACCTCCGACGCCTCGACGGACTATGTCCGCCCGGAGAACCTGCACGCCGCGCAGCATGCGCGCGAGGACTTCCGCAACATGACGATGGACGATGTGGCGCGGCTGGCCGAGCGGCTGCCGTGGGGTACGCCGCAGGAGGTGGCGCAGCGCATCATCGCACTGGCCGACCACACCGGTGCCAACAGCGTGCAGATCGGCTTCAACCGCGGGGCCATGCCGCAGGAGATGTTCCTGGAACAGATCCGCCGCTTCGCCTGCGACGTGTTGCCGGCCGTGCAGGCGCACCGGGTGACGCGCGTGCCGTTGGCGCAATAGGGCGGCGGGAGGACAGCAACAATGGCAGGCGCATACCCCTCCAGTGCCGAGACGGCATTGGCAGGCCAGCGGCTCGGTGCGCTGCAGATCCGTGTCGCGATCCTGTGTGCACTGGCGCAGGGGTTCGACGGCTACGACATCAGCGCGGTCGGCATGGCAGCGCCGTCACTGTCGCACGCGTGGAACGTGGCGCCCGCGGCGTTCGCCGGCGCATTCGTCATGTCCAACGTCGGGGTCATGGTGGGCGCCCTGGCATCCGGACCTGCCGGCGACCGGCTGGGACGCAAGCCGGTCATTCTGGCCAGCCTATTGCTGCTCGGCGTGTTCTCGTTCGCCACCGCCTATGCCGGCTCTGTCGCGATGCTGGCATTCCTGCGCTTCATGACCGGTATCGGCATCGGCGCGCTGATGCCATCGACCGTTGCGTTGACCTCCGACTATGCACCGGACCGGCTGCGCGCCACCGTGACCATGTGGGTGTTCGCCGGCAATCCGCTGGGCGGTTTCCTCGGCGGCCAGCTGATCGCCCCGCTGCTGCCGATGTTCGGTTGGCAGGTGATCTTTCACATCGGCGGCGCCTTGCCGCTGCTGCTGTTTCCAGTGGTCCTGGTGTGGCTGCCGGTGTCGCCGCGCTTCCTGCTGGCGCACGGCAGGCGCTCGCCCGCCGCACTGCGCGTGCTTGCCAGGTTGGGAATCGATCCCGCGACCACGGGCCCCGCGCACCACGTCGACGTGGCGCGCGGCAACCCGGTCACAGCGCTGTTCCGCGACGGATACGCGATGCGCACCGGTACTGTTCTGGATCATGTTCTTTGCCAGTCTGCTCAGCCTGTACCTGATCGGCTTCTGGCTGCCCACGGTGCTGCACCTGGAGGGATTATCGCCAGCCGATGCCGTGTTCGCGTCCAGCCTCTACAGTGCCGGCGGCGCGCTGAGCGTGCTGATACTCGGACCGCTGGCGACCAAAGCCGGGACGGATCGCATACTGACGATCTGCCTGGCGTGCGGGATCGTCGTCATCGCGGCGGTCGCGCTGGGCCAACTGCCATACCTGGTGCTGCTGGCGGCGATATTCGTCATGGGGGTATGCGTGGTCGGCGGTCAGTTGGGCGCGAACGGATTGTCCGCCGCGAAGTACCCCGCGCGCATACGCAACACGGGCGTCGGCTGGGCACTCGGCATCGGCCGGCTGGGAGGCATTTTCGGCCCGGCGCTCGGCGGCTTCCTGCTGGCGCAGGGCTGGCAGGCGCCGCACATCCTGCTGTGTGCCTGCCTCACCGCCGCGATCGCCGCGATCTGCGTCGTGTTGCTGCAACTGCCCGCGGCACAGGCAGCAGGCGAACCCGTTCTGCGGCGGACCTAGCACGCGACATGGCGCAAGTCAGGCGACCGGGCGACGCGCCGGGCTGACCCAATCGCGCACATGTGGCCACAGCTCGTGAACCGGTGTCTTCACCTGGTCCTGTTCGAGCGCACCGACCAGCTTCGCCTGCGTCGCGGCGTCCAGTGCTTCGCGCAGCTCGCCCAGGGGCGGCCCCCCGCGCGGCGGCGCCACGAGCAGTTCGTCGAACTCACCGCGGCCAGGCGCGGCGTTGATCAGTTCGCCGAGCAGCCGGACGAACTTCTCCTTCTCCATGGTATGAGGAATCGTGCCGCTGCCGACCGCGTGTCGTGCATTGGCACCGCTCTCGAACGCGCGGCCGGGCCGGTCGGAGCCGATATCGCACGAACACAGATGAGCGCAGGCATGATCCGGGTCCGGTTGGACGAAGCGCGCATGCTCGCCGTCGGCGATGATGATCCGAAAGGGCAGCGATCTTGCCATGTTGGTGCCTGCTTTCGGAAGTGACGCCGCGCCACATCGCCTGTCGCGCCTTGACCTGGATCAGCCAAGCTGACGACGTACCAGTTCGGCGATGCGGCGCAGTTCGGGCGGTGGCAGCTTGCCTACCACGGTGTAGCCGACGCTGTTGTCGATCCAGGCGCAGCCATCGACGTGAGCGAAATCGACATGCTGGATCGGTGTGCTCGCCGCTGCGTCCAATGGCAGCACGAACACCGTGAGCCGCACGCCCTGCGGATCGTCGTACATGAACAGACCGGCGGGCCCGTCCGGCGTGGCGGCCAGACGCCCGCCCATGTAACTGTAGCCGTCGGCTGACAGGTCTGGCGGCGCCACCTGGTGGTTCAGCCGGTTCGACACCCAGCGCGCCAGGTCGTCGCGCTGCTGGGCGCCCAGCTCGGTGGGGCGCCGGCGATCGGCGGTATAGACCACGTGGTTGGCCACCGCCTGCTGCGCCAGCAACGTGATCGCCGCCGGCGGCGGCTGGCCGCCACGCAGGAACCATCCCCCGGCGCCGCCCAGGCCGAACGCCAACAGGACCGATGCCGCCGCGCGCCATGGGAAGCCCCGCCGCACCGGCCGCTGCCGGATCAGCCGCTCCAACCCGAGCCGGGGCGGGACAGGCTCAGCCGCCACCGGCGCGAACGCCTCCCGCAGCGCCGCCCGCTGGTCCTGCCATGCTGCGACCCGGCGCGCGACCTCGGGCTGCTCCTGCAGGTAGTGCAGCACCGCCGGCTGGCGCTCCGGCTCGAGCTGGCCGTCGATCCAGGCATGCAGGTCTTCCTCGGGGATCGGTCGGGCGGGCTCGCTCATTTGACCCTCCGCAGGATCGGTCGAGCCTCCGGCTCCTCGGTCAGCTGGCGCAGCCGCTCGCGGCCACGGGCGAGCCGCGACATCACCGTGCCGATCGGAATGCCCAGCACATTGGCGGCGTCGGCGTAGGAGAGGTCCTCTACCGAGACCAGCAGGATGACGCTGCGCTGCTCCACCGGAAGCGCGTTGAGCCCACGGATCAGGTCGCGCCAGTGAAGCGCGCTCTCCTGTTCCGGACGGATACTCATGGCGGCTTCGTGCGTCTCATCGAGCGGCTCGCCGGCGGGACGTGCCTTGGCCCGGCGCAACTGGCTGATGAACAGGTTGTGCATGATGGCGAACAGCCAGGCCCTCACATCGGCGTCATCGCGGCGCGTGTGCAGCTTGTCGAGCGCTCGGACCAGACAGTCGTGCACCAGGTCATCGGCATCGTCGCGGTTGCGCAGCAGTGCGGCGGCGTAGCGACGCAGCGCCGGGATACAGGCTTCGATCCGGGTCAGGACGCCGGAGACGGTCACGGCATGATCGGCTCCGCTGTTCGCCCGAGATGATGGGCTCGGCACATCGGCAGCGTCTGCTCCGCTGCCCCGGTAGCGGACGCGGCCGGTGGCGTTTTATTCCGTCGTCGGCGGCGGCTGGACGCCGGGCGGTCGGTGACCGAAGCTGCGCCGGCTGAAGGAGGGACCGCCATGAGGATCACCAAGGTTGAACCGCTGCTGTTGGACCGGTTCCTTTATGTCCGCGTCAGCACCGACGCGGGCATCACCGGGATAGGCGAGTCGGGCACGTGGGGCCAGCTCGAGGCCTCCGCCGCCTCGATCACCAAATACGGCGAATACCTGATTGGCAAGGACCCGTTCCCGATCGAGCATCACTGGAATGTCATGCTGCGGGCCAATCATTTCACCGGGGGTGCGATCACCGGTGCGGTGTCGGCGATCGACATCGCATTGTGGGACATCAAGGGCAAGGCGTTCGGCGTACCGGTGTACGAGCTGCTCGGCGGGCGGATGCGCCACAAGGCGCGGCTCTACGGGCATGTGAAGGGCCGCACGATCGAGAAGCTGGTGGAAGAGGCGGTGCGGCTGAAGCAAGCCGGCTTCACTGCGCTGGGGCACCTGAACCCGCTGCTGGACGAGAGCGAGGACGAACCGTTCTACAAGTCGCACGCCGCCCGCATCGAGGAGGCGATCGACAACGTCCGCCGGCTGCGCGAAGCGGTCGGGCCGAAGGTGGACCTGTGCATCGAGATCCACCGCCGCCTGACGCCGCCCGAGGCGATCGCGCTGGGGCGCGGCATCGAGAAGTACACGCCGATGTTCTTCGAGGACCCGCTGCGGCCGAACAGTTTCGATGCGATGGCCGACGTGGCGCGGCACATCGATATCCCGATCGCGACCGGCGAGCGGTTCACCTCGCTGTATCAGTTCCAGACGCTGCTGACGCGCAACGCGGTGCAGTACCTGCGGCCGGATGTGTGCCTGGTGGGCGGGATCACCGGGGCGAAGAAGGTCGCGGCGATCGCCGAGGCGCACGATGCCTGGGTGGTGCCGCATAATCCGCTGTCGCCGATCAGCACCGCGGCGTGTCTGCAGATCGCCGCCTGCATCCCGAACTTCGCGATCCAGGAGTATCCGTCGCGAACGCCGGACCTGGACGGGGGGAAGGAGCTGCTGGGGAACGATCTGGCTACGGGACTGGAGGAACAGGTGGCTGGGTTCATCGCGATCCCTGGCGGGCCGGGGATCGGGGTGGAACTGGTGGAGGACGTGGAGCGGCGATTCCCGTACCGGCCGCGGCCGATCAAGATGCGGCCGCATGAGGACGGGTCGGTGGTGGATATGTAGGCGGCGGAGATTGGTGACCGTTGCCGTACCGATTGGCGTTGGGCGGACGAACTGGTAGCGATCGGTCATGCTGACAAGAGTAGAGATAGATGGATTCAAGACATTCGAGGACTTTAGCCTCGACCTGAGGCCGCTGACGGCCATCGTTGGGCCGAATGCCAGCGGCAAATCCAACTTATTCGACGCACTGAGGTTCTTGTCTTTGCTGGCGCAATACGACATCCGAACGGCAATTCAAGGTCTCAGAGGCGAGCCGGAAGAACTGTTTCGGCAAACACCCCGAGGAATATCCGACAGCATGCGTTTCTCGGTCGAAGTTGTACTCGGCCAAGGTGGAGTGGACGCGTTTGGCACGCATTATGAGACGGGCATAAGGCGGCTGCGCTACGAGCTCGAGCTGGCCCTAACCAGTGCCAGCAATGGAGGGCCACGAGGCATCTTGGTGCGTCGCGAGTATTGCCGTTCGATTGCCCGCAAGGATGAACGCGCAACCTATCTTCGCGATCTTAATCTCAACCGCAGTCGTCGTGTGAGCCCATTCATCGATCTAGACCCCAAACGCACCGCCATACAGGTGCACATGGACGGCCCACAGAAGCATGGACATCCACGACGGCTCTCCCTCCAGGAGGCGTCTCGAACCGCTTTGTCAACGGTAACGACTGCCGAGTTCCCCCACCTTTACTCGCTTCGTGAGACAATGGCGAATATCCGGTTCCTGGAAATCAACCCCCGCGCAGCTCGGCGTGCCAGTGACCGTTTCGAAGACCGCCTTCTCAGACCGGATGCATCTAACCTCGCGGCCGTGCTGGCCTATTTGAAAGCGAAAACGTCGGACGAGCTGCGGCCTGATGGTGTTCTGTCGGACATCGCCACCGATCTCTCCGCCCTCGTTCCGTCGGTTCGAAGACTCAAGATCAGAGATGATGCGAACGAGAGGGAGTATGCGTTCAGCCTAGAGTTCGCCAACAATCAGGTCTTCAGTTCCCGGGTCATCTCCGACGGAACACTGCGGTTGCTTGCTCTCCTAGCGGTATTGGATGACCCGGACCGGCGGGGCACGCTCTGTTTCGAGGAGCCAGAGAACGGCGTGCACGAGGGGCGCGTGCCCATGCTGGTCGATTTCCTTCGAAATGCTGCGACCGTGTCAACGGACCCTTCGTTCCAAGTTCTACTGGCAACGCACTCACCGAAGGTGATGTCATCGCTGCACGATGATGAGATTGTCGCCGCGGACAGCGTGACAACCATCGACCCTGACAGCAAGATCAGATCCACGCGGACACGCATGCGCACAGGCGTTTCGCCGACGGAAGTCCTCCTGGACCCGGAGAAGCATCTCACCAGGTCTGAACTTGAGCGCCTGTTGCACAGCCTGACCGATGCCGCATGATTTCTATGTCAGCTGGGCTGCTTTGTACGAGGGGGCAATCGACGAAGCGTATCTGGGACAGTTGATTCCACGCCTTATGGGCGAGATCGTATTGGACCATGGCAATAAGAACGTCACCATTCCTCCGGACCCCGCCATAACATTGCGGCGCCAGACAGTGAGCGAGGGCTTGTGCCACGCGGGAAGCATTCCACATCATCTTCATTCACGCCGATACGGGTGGCCGTGCCCAGGAGGCTAATCTTGACATGCGCTCGTCGCGCTACTGCGAAGCGATGCATGAAACGTGTTGCTGGCCGCCAATTCGCTGCATCACCGTCTCTCCTCGTCACGAAACCGAAGCGTGGATGCTTGCCGACCCTCAGGCCGTCACTGCCGCGCTTGGATATATTGGCACACCCGCATCCACTGGACTGCCCGCCAATGCGCACCAAGCTGAGCGGCTCGGCGACGCGAAGGCGACACTAACGCAGGCGATGGCCCAGGTACGCGGTAGGCGCCGTCACCTCGATATCAAGCAGATAGTTCCTGCAATAGCCCAGCGGCAGTCCCTCGCGAAGCTCCGCCACGCAGGGTCCTTTGCCGTATTTGAAGCTGGTCTCTTGGCCGCACTAGCCGACCTCGGGGCCATAATGAGGACTCCTCCCCAATGACGATCGGCGCGCGACACGACCGGCGGTATCGGTTCCAGACTCTGCTGACGCGCAACGCGGTGCAGTCCCTGCGCCCGAGCGCGTACCTCGTGCGCAGCAGCGGGCCGCGCCTCCACCCTACATCAGCAGATCAGGCGGCGGCGCACAGCTGAGGATCTTGGCCACGAGGCCGTGGCCGTCGCTGCGCAACGTGTCGGCAAACCCGGCGATCATACCGATGATGGCGAGACCGAACGTGCTTGCGGCGCGCTTCATTCCTGTCATAAGGATCGCTGAACTGGACATGCCCATCTCCCCCGGTTGGTCTTCGATGGCGAACCCTAGGCGCCGCGGCCCACGGACCGATACGGTAGACATCGGCGGACTCTTTCGCCTGGAATGCCACCGGATTTGCCGGGAAGAATGGCGGGGTATTCCCGCCCGGTGACTCTTACGCCGCCACGGCAGCGCCACGGAGGGGAGGAACTGGCACCACGGCGGGTGCGGGACTACCCTGCCGCAGCACTCCGAAGGAGAACCCAGATGATCAACCTGCACGACATCCGTTACGCCCGCCTCGGCACGCAGGACCTGGAGTCCTCGATCCGGTTCGCCACCGACATCGTCGGGCTGCAACTGGTGGCGCGCGAAGGTAACGCCGCCTACTTCCGCAGCGACAAGGCCGAGGTGCGCGGCGATACCCGCGACCATACACTTGTGTATTTCGAGGGCGATCCCGCGGATCAGACGATCGGGCTTGAACTGATCGATCCGGACGATCTGGACGCGGTCGGCGCCGCACTGGAACAGGCGGAACGGCCGGTGCACTGGGGCACCCGCGCGGAATGCGACAGCCGACGCACCCGCGCGTTCATCGCGTCATCCGATCCCAGCGGCAACCAGCTGGACATCCTGGCGCGACCGTACAACAGCGGCTCGAAGTTCCTTCCGGGGCGCCAGGTTGGGATCACCAATTTCAGCCATGTCGCCCTGTTCAGCACCGACACCAAGCGCGACACCGAGTTCTGGACGCGGCTGGTCAATGCACGCGTCTCCGACTGGCTCGGTGAGGCGACCTTCCTGCGCATCGGCACCGTGCATCATTCGGTGGTGCTGATGCCGTCGTCGCGGCCGGGCATCCAGCACATCAATCATCAGGTCGAGGACATCGACGATGTGATGCAGTCCTACTACTGGCTCAAGCAGCAGGGCGTGAAGATCGTCTACGGCCCGGGGCGGCATCCCATCTCCACCGCGATGATGGTGTATTTCGAGGGACCGGACGGCATGGTCTACGAGTATTCCGTCGGGGTGAAGCACATCATGCCGGAACAGGAATCCTCTTACCGCCCGCGCCAGTTCTCGCTGGAAGGCTACAACGGCGACATGTGGGGTTCGTTCACCGAGACCGAGGGCCTGCCGCGTGAACCCGCAACCGGGGCGAAGATCCGCCTTGTCGTTTAGCGCCGCGTAACGGCAATGCCCGATCTGGCAAGCGGACTGATCGCCCACATCCGCGACAACTCCAGTCGCCTCGCGGCGGCCTGCACGGCCTGTGGCGAGTGCTACCGCGCCTGCCCCATGGTGCCGCGGACTGCGGCGCTGCGCGACGCGGCGGCGGGAGCGGTGATGGCCGGCATCCGCGACATCCTGCGCGACGGCGACGGCACACCCGATGCGATCGCCTTCGCCGGCGCCTGCACCAAAAGCGGCGTGTGCACGCCTGCCTGTCCGGAGAAGCTTGACGCGGCGTTCCTGATGCGGCTGGCATCGCTGCGCGTCCGCGGCACGCTGGGCGACGCACCCCGCGTCGCGAGCAAACACGATCCCGGGTGGTCCGCACGCGTGAAGACGTTCGCGCGACTGACCATGAGCGAGGAGGAGCAGGCGAAATGGCTGTGACCCCGGATGCCAGCGTCACCTTCTGGTACGGCTGCAACATGACCCGCCACGGCGAGATCGTGCGTCTCGTCACCCACATCCTCGAGGCCGTCGGTGTCGAGGCGGCGCCGGCCGGCGGGCCCGGCTACTGCTGCGGCTCGACGCAGGAGAAGAGCGCCCGCATCGCCGCCGGCATGGCCGCGCGCACGGTGGAAAAGTTCAATCAGGCCGGCCGCGAAACGGTGGTGACCTGGTGCCCGTCCTGCCACATGAACATGGATGATCTGATGGCGCCGGTGACGGAGACGGCGTTCGAGACCCAGCACATCACCCAACTGCTGGTCGCCCGCGCCGACCGGTTGCGTCCGCTGTTGACCCATCGCGTGCCGGCCCGCGTTCTGCTCCATGCGCATCATGGCTTCCATGGCCGCGTGCCGGTGAACACCGACGTGCCGATGCTGCTCGGCATGATCCCCGCACTGACGGTGCTCGATCATCCGCTGCGCATCCCGGGCCATATGTGCTCGGCGATCGCGGCCGTGCCCGGCGAATTGCCGCGCGCACACCGCGACACGCTGGCAGCGATGGACGACGCCGGCGCGGACACACTGGCGACCATCTTTCATTCTTGTCACCGTGAAGCCGTGGCGCTGGAGCGCGGCCGACCGATCCGCGTGGCGAATTGGATCCATCTGCTGGCGGAGGCGATGGGCCTGCCCAGCACGGACGAATACAAGCTCTGGCGCAATGCCGAGGATCCCCGCGCAGCGATCGGTACCGATCGCATTGCTGCCGCTGGCGATGTCGTGTTCGAACGCCTGGTGGAACCGGAGCTCAGGCGCCCGACGACGGTCTGAGCCGGCGGTCCGCTGCGCGCCAGCCGGAAGGTGTGGCAGAGCCGGCAGGTCAGCGTCGTCTACGAGGTCAGCCGTGCTGCACAGCGGCTGGCGGAGCGGAGCCAGCGCCTGCATAAGGCTGTCGCGAAACGCTGCCTCGGAATAGTGCTCGGCCGCGTATGCCACCTGCGCTGCTGAACGCTCGGCCCACGCGATATCATCGGTCAGCAACTCGCAGACGGCATCGGCGAAGTCGCGCGGTTCGTCGCAGATCGACGCGACACGCTCCAGGCCCGGCAACCCCTGCGCGCCGATCGAGGTGGTGACCAGCGGCAGGCCCTCGCGCAACGCCTCCACCACCTTCAGCTTTACGCCGGCGCCGTAACGCAGCGGCACGGCGGCAACGCGGGTAGTGCGATACAGCTCGCGCAGTTCGGCGTCGCTGACATCGGCGCGCACGCTGACCGCATCGCCCGCCAATGCCCGCACGTCCGGCTGGCGGTTTCGAGCCGGCGATGGTGAGACGCGCAGTCGGTACTCGCGTGCGGATCAGCGGCAACGCCTGGTCGACGAACCACAATACGCCGTGGCGGTTCGGCGGATGCGCGAAGCTGCCGACGAACAGGATAACCGGTTCGGCAGCGAGTGGCCGGGGCGCGGCGAAATCGGCAAAGCTGTACGGCAACAGCGTGCGACGCGACGACGTCCGGCTCGGTGTCCGTTACGATCGCGGTCTCCTCGTCCGACGGATACAGCACCACGTCAACGTCACGCCAGACGGATCGTTCCAGCATCTCCATGGCATTCGCCGAGCGCGCGATGCGGCGATCACCCAGTACCTTCGCCTCCTGGCGCATCCGGCTGAAGTGCAGGTCGGCGCCATAATAGAGCAGGCTGATCCCGACGTGCCGCTTCAGCTCGGGGAGAAATTCAGCGGCTACCTGCGGGCGGCACAGCAGCGCATGGTCGAGATCCTCGCCGTTCTCCGCCAGCCACCGGCGGAACGTATCGGCGTCGCCGCCATAGGCGACTTCCACGCCGATGTCCTGCAACGCCTCGGTATATCCCGGACTGATAGTGCAGATTGTGCGGCCAGAACTTCACCACCATGCCCACCTGCAGCAGGCCACGGATGATGCACAGCATCGTGCGCGAGCCGGCGTCGCGGTCGGGCTCGGGCACATAGTGATCGATCACCAGGATGACCTCGCGTTGCCGCGCGCGATCGCGCGCGCGCATGACATGTTCGCCGTTCGGCAGATGCTGGCGCGACAGAACCGGAGAGCCAGCGCTCCTGAAAGGTCCGCTGGTTGCGCGCCTGGCAGGATTTCAGGCAGCCGCTGAGCGAACGGCCGTGAGTGACCCCCTCGTAGTGCACGACCCGCGAGCGTGGCTGATACAGCACCTTGTAGCCGCGCTCGCGCAGCCGGAAGGCGAGGTCGCTGTCCTCGCAATAGGCTGGCGCGTAGCGTTCGTCGAAGCCGCCCATGCGCGTTGAACAGGGCGCGCGGCACCAGCAGCGATGCCGCCGAGCAGTAGTCCACTTCGCGCAGATAGTTGTAGGCAGGCCGGTCCGGGCTATCGAGCCTGCCGAAATTCCAGCCGGAGCCGTCGTCCCAGATGATGCAGCCCGCCTCCTGCAGCCTGCCGTCAGGATACAGCAGCTTGGAGCCGACCGCGCCGACATCGCTGCGCGAGTCGGAACGGCAATCAGCAACGGCATCGAGCCAGCCCGGCATGCACCTGCGTGTCGTTGTTCAGCAGCAGCAGAAACTCGCCCTTGGCGACGCGAGCGGCGGTGTTGCAGGAGCGGAGATACCCAAGGTTGCTCGGATTGACGATCAGCCGGATGCCCGGCACCGAAGCCAGGCAGGCGGTCGAGCCATCGGGCGTCGCGTCGTCGACGACGATTACCTCGATGGCCGCCGCGGGCGGATTGCGCCGCGATCGATGCCAGGCAGCTCAGCGTGTACTCCACCTTGCCGTAGCTCGGAATGATGATGGAAACGGTCGGATCGGCGCTGCGCGGCACACGGATCCGCCGCGGATCGACCTCGTGGATCAGCATCGGCTGGAGCGCCGGCGTGATCGGCGCGAGCCGACGTATCCGCCTTGGCGCGCCGCCAGAGCACGAAGCGCTGCGGCAATTGCAGCGTGATGGTCCACCACACCAGCAGGACTGCTCGACGCGCCAGCCGCGCCAGCCATGGCGGAAACGCCGGCGCGTAGCCAAGATCGATATGCGTACTCATCGCACGCAGGCGTAGGTGGAAGGGGTTAATATTCCCTTGAAGCGGTAATGCGTCAGCTGCGCGAACCGCCTTGCGCCGTATGGCGCAGGTTCGATACCGGGCGCCTGGCCGGTGATCAGACGAGCGAGCAGGCGTCCGCTCGGCGGGCCACCACTCATGCCGAAGTGCCCGTGGCCGAAGGCGAGATACAGACCGGGGCGGCGCTCCACTGGCCCGATGATCGGCAGGCTGTCGGGGGTGGATGGACGGAAACCCATCCAGTAGCGCACCTCGCCAGGCTGCAACCCTGGAAACAGCCGGCGCGCGTGTTCGACCAGGACCTGCGCGCGGCGTTCATCGGGCGGAGCGTCGAGGCCGGCGATTTCCACCGTGCCTGCCACACGCAGCCCATCCTCCATCGGCGTCATGAAGAAGCCACGCGTCTTGTTGCTGATCGGGATCGGCGGCGTGACGCTGGGCGAGAACAGCATGGCGTGGTAGCCGCGCTCGGTCTCCAGCGGCACCCGAATGCCGAGTGGGCCGAGCAGCTGGGCGGACCAGGCGCCGGCGGCGACCACCACGCGGTCGGCATCGCGATTGGCGATGTTGGTCATCGCCAGCCAGCCGCCGGTTTCGCGCGGGATCAATTTCATTACACGTTCGGCAATGATCGCGCCGCCCGCGGCACGGAACGTCTCGGCGAGCGATTGGACGATACGTTGCGGGCTGACGGTGTAGCCGTTGCCCGGCACGAACAGGCCGCGCACGATGTCGCGCGCAAGGCCCGGAAACATCTGGCGCAGTTCGTCGGCATCGAGCTTCTGCGCGGCGATGCCGTGGCGGTCGCGGATCTGCTGCTCGATTGCCTCGGTCGGGCTGGCTGTCGTTGCCTTCCCAGACATGCACCTGACCGGATGGCGGATCAGGTCGTGGTACAGCGCATCGCCCAACAATTCGCGCCAGCAGGTCAGCGTGTCGCGATGCAGCGCCCGCATCGCATCGGACACCGCGAGCACGCGTTGCAGCCGGCCCGCCTTCACCCATTGCAGCAGCCACGGCAGGGCGCGCGGAAAATAGGATGGGCGTACCGCAAGTGGGCCAAGCGGATCGCTCAGCCAACCCGGCACCTTGCGCAGCATGCCCGGCATCGCGATCGGGGTTGCGGTGTCCGGACTGAGCATGCCGGCATTGCCGAACGACGCGCCACCGGCGGGGCCGAGTGGATCCAGGACCGCCACCTGCATGCCGGCTCGTTGCAGATAGAGCGCGGCAGAGAGCCCGACCACACCGGCACCGATGACCAGAACAGGATGGTGGGCTATTGTCATGCTGGGAGTGATGGGCTTCGCTCCGTTCAACCGATCCATCTAGCAGGTGTCAAGGAGACTGCCATCGTGTATCGCTTCGACGCCAGCCGCCTCGACCTGGCGCGCGAATACAAGGCCAGGCCGTTCGGCGAGCATAGCCCGGACCTGCAGTACCTCCTCAACCTGATGCGCACGCGCGAGACCGAGGGGCGCCACGTGCTGGTGATGACGCGGCCGCATGCGCAATGGACGCTGGCGCGGCTGACGGATGGGAACCAGGGCCCGCCGCGCCTGACCAATGTGACGTTCGACAGTCTGGAAGCCGCAGAGTGGGCGGTGTTCAAACTGCGCTGGGAGGAGATGGCGGGCGCGCCTCTGCCGCTCGAATGACCACGCTCATGGCCTATGCGGACACGATCAGCGTCCGCCCCGGCGATACCATCGGCTTCAAGGTAAGCTGCGATGGCGCCGATCACTACAACGCGCGCATCGTGCGGCTGCTGAGCCCGGAGGCCGGTCCGGATGCGCCGCCATTTCGCACCGAACCGGTGGCGACGCCGGCCAACCGCAGTTACCCCGCGCGGACGCAACCGTTGCGGGCGGGGTCCTGGGCGATTGTGCCGGCGCATGAGCTGATCGGCGCGCTGCGCAGCTTCTCGATCGCGGCGCTGATCTGGCCGACGCTGCCCGGCAGCGGGCGCCAGGCGATCGCCGGAACGTGGAGCGAGAACGCCGGCACGGGCTTTGGCCTGATGCTGAACGAGGCCGGTGAGGTCGAGCTGCGACTTGGTTCAACGGTGTTGAGCAGCGGCCAGAAGCTGCTGGCGCGCAAGTGGTATTTCGTCGCGGCCAGCTACGATGCGACCAGCGGGGCGCTCGCACTGCATCAGGACCTGCTGGCTGACAAGACGATGACGGTGGCGTCCAGCGTGACACGCCAGGCGGTGGCGAGCGGCATCACGCCACGCAACGGTCCGTTGCTGTTCGCGGCCTGGCACATGGCGGACAGCGATGGACTGGCAGGTGTCTGCTACGCTGGTCGAGCGGCCGCTTCAACGGCAAGATCGAACGGCCACGCCTGGCGAACCGTGCGCTCGATCGCGGCGCGCTGCTGGCGTTGGTGGGCGGCACGGTTCCAGCCGAATTGACCGAAGCCATCGTCGGAAGCTGGGACTTCTCGCGCGACATCGAGACCGAGATCATCCGCGATACCTCGCCCAACCGCCTGGACGGCGTCACGATCAATCTGCCGGCGCGCGCCATGACCGGGCAGAACTGGGACGGCACCGAGATGAATTGGCGCCACGCGCCGCATCAGTATGGCGCGATCCACTTCCACGACGATGACATGATCGACGCGAGATGGGAAACCGATTTCAGCTTCACTGTGCCGGCTGATCTGCGCAGCGGCTGCTACGCGGCGATGCTGGAGGCCCAGGGCGCGCAGTTCCAGGTGGCGTTCTTCGTGCGTCCACCCAAGGGACGGCCGACCGCGGACATCGTCTATCTTGCCTCGAGCGCCACCTACACGGTGTACTGCAACAACATCGGCCGCATGCGTTCGGTGATGACCGAGGCGGTGCAGGGCCGGCTCACGGTGATCGATGCGATCGACATCCTGTTGCTGGAGCATCCGGAGCTGGGGTTTTCCACCTACGACCGGCACCGCGACGGCAGCGGCATCTGCTATTCGTCGCGGCTGCGGCCGGCGACCAACATCCGGCCCACCGGACGCTTCTGGAATTACTGCGTCGATCTGTTCATTGTCGATTGGCTGGAGCGATCGGGCCTGCCGTACGACGTGATCACCGACGATGACCTGCATGCTGAAGGGCTCGACCTGCTGCGGCCGTATCGTGTGCTGGTGACCGGCAGCCACCCGGAATACGAGTCATTGCAGATGATGGATGCGCTGGACGGTTGGATGCGGCAGGGCGGTCGGTTGATGTACCTGGGCGGCAATGGATTCTACTGGCGCATCGCCTATCATCCGACGCGGCCGGGCACCATCGAGGTGCGTCGCAGCGAGGACGGCACGCGGGCGTGGGACGCCGAGGTGGGCGAGTACTATCACAGCTTCACCGGCGAGTACGGCGGGCTATGGCGACGCAACAACCGTGCGCCGCAGGCGCTGGCGGGTGTCGGATTCATC
Source organism: uncultured Alphaproteobacteria bacterium (assembly GCA_963749575.1). Classification (GTDB taxonomy): domain Bacteria; phylum Pseudomonadota; class Alphaproteobacteria; order Acetobacterales; family Acetobacteraceae; genus JAMXLO01. The sequence goes on along the minus strand of CAVVNM010000013.1, from coordinate 690,430 downwards.
AGCCAGGGGTTCGATCATTCGTCGTACTACCGGCGCACCGAGGCCTCGCACGATCCGCGCGTCGGCGTTCATCTTCAACGGCGTGGACGAGGAGATCCTGGGCGATTTCGGCATTCTGCAAGGCGGTGCGGCGGGGCTGGAGATCGACTGCGTAGATCCGCTGCTGGGGACACCGCCGCACGTGCTGGTGGTGGCGCGATCGGAGAACCACTCCAATACCTATGAGTTGGTGAATGAGGAGGTGCGGGTCGCGCACGGGTTGACCGACGGCGTGATCAACCAGCAGATCCATGCCGACATGGTGTTCTTCGAAACGCAGTCAGGTGGCGCGGTGTTCTCCACCGGCTCGATCGCCTATGCGGGTTCGTTCGGGCACCGGGACTTCGACAATCCGATTGCCCGGCTGACGTGGAACGTGCTGCGTCGGTTTGTCGATCCGACGCCGTTTGCGCCGACGAAGTGAGGCAAAGCTGCCGCTTCGCCCGCAAGCTGCATCATCTGGCAGTCGATCGATCAAGGCCCTTGGCTCCGTTCAATGTCGCGCTCTCGAACGTCGCAGCCTCGACCTTCGCGCCGGTGAAGTCCGCATCCGTCAGGTCGGCGCCATCAAACTCGGCGCTGCTCAAATCGGCGCCATTGAAGTGAGCGCCGACCAGCTTGGCATGGCGGAAGGTCACGTGGCCCAATCCCGCGCCCGTGAAATCGGCCCCGTCCACCTTGGCGGCGATGAACTCGGTGCGCAGCAGGCCCATCGATTGGTTCGCCATTACCACGGTCATATGGGCGCGCGAGAAGTTTGCCCCGCGCATGTCGTCGAAGCTGAAGTGTACCGTGACCGATGCGTCAGACAGGTCGGCTCCCACGAATATCGCGGCCTGATCTGTTGTGTTGTCCATTCCTGTCGAGGTCACGACCGTCTGCATTGTCGCGCCGTGCAAGCGGGCCCGAGTGAAGTTGGCACGGATGATCCAGGCGAAGGTCAGGTCCGCCTTGGTCAGATCGGCGCCCGTGAGGTTGGCGCCGACCAGCTTGACCCCATGCAGATTGGCCCCGGCCAGGTTGGCACCGGCCAGACTGGCACCGCTCAGGTCGAGGTCAGTCAAGTCGTCACCGCTCATATCCTTCCCCGACAAATCCAAGGTTCCTGGCGGAGTGGCGGCCACTGCCAACCGCACTGCTTCGCTAGTCATGTGATCGGCCGCCGATGTTGGCGTCGCCCACACCAAAAGACAAAGCAGCAGCAATGCGATGCACGGGATGGTGGCATTATGTCGAGCGCCGGCATGCAACTGACCGCGGTTGATGGCAGACCGCCGCAACTGGGTCCCGATCGCAACCATCCTGCGCCCCATCATCCACTGGACCGCATCACTCTGACTGCTGTGCTCCGCCATTGCCATCACCAACTATTCCACACGCTGCAAGCCGCTGCTGGAGCAGTTCAGCCAGCGTCTCCGCCGTCCCCTGTCGGTGCCTGGGAGTTGAGCTTTCCGCGAATTGAACGATTCAGGCGTAGCCGAGGCCGTACTCCAAAGTCGTCATCCCCGCGCAAGCGGGGACCCAGGCAGCAACTGGGTCCCCGCTTGCGCGGGGATGACGGGGAAAATGGCGGCTTTGCCGGCGATTGACGCAGTTATTTCGCGGCAGATCCTAAGCGGACGTTAGCTGGTCTGGGCGATCCATCGGGCAAGCGTGTGGGCGATGGACCTGAGCCTGACCGATCAGTCCTCCGAGCGCAGGGCCGCTTCGACGCGCTGGGTCAGCCGCTCCCGCAGGGCAGGGCTCCCCGCCGGCCCCAGGAGGAAGCGGACGTAGACGATGGGCAGATATGGCTCCATCGCCGCCCTCAGCGCCGCTTGGGACATGCCGGCCAGCCGCGCGTACTCGGACTGCGTGGCCGCATTGACGGCGCGCGGTCGCTCCGGATCGGCGACGCTTTCCGCGGCAAGATCGCAATGGAAGACGTGACACCACGCAAGGTCGAGGCCGGGGGGTGCACGGGTCGCACCGCCCCAGTCGACGAGCCTCGGACCATCGGCCGTCATGATCACGTTGCCGGGGTAAAGGTCGCCATGGCACAGCCCGTCCGCAGGCGCCAGGCGCTCGATCAGGGCGAGGATGCCAGTGGCGATGTGCTTCGGAAGCATGCTGGAGAGCCGCGACGAGCCGGCCATCGTGTCGCGCAGAGAGAGTACGTCCGGCGGCGGGGGCGTCTTGTGAACGGATATGGCGAGGGTCGCGAGGACCGCGCCCGTCTGCTCGGGCGTCATGGCGCCGCTCCGCGAGAGGTGCAGCAGGGTCGGTCCGTCGAGGCGCTGCAGCACGACGCCGAAGCGCCCCTCCAGGGTCACCTCGTCGAACACCTCCGGCGCCGGGGCGCCGACGGCGAAGGCGGCGCGGGTCATTCGCGCCTCCCACCAGCTGTGCCGCCGCTCGAAGCCGGCCTTGAACAGCTTCAGGACCTGACCGGGCGCCCAGGCGTGGACGTCCGCGTAGGCGCCTTCGCCGATCTTCTCCCCCAGGGATCCCGGCATCGCCCGTCCTCCGCCGCGGGGAGCAAACACCAGCGGTGGGCAAAGAGAAACCCTCTCCCGTCGCTGGAAGGGGGCTGAGCGTTGCAAAGGTCGCAGTCGCCTAGTCCGCTTTCCACTCACTGGGGTCCTACGCCCTGAGCGCGGAAGACCACCGTGCCGATGGCTGGGAAACGGCGGTCTGGCATGGCGTCAACGAAGAACAGCGGCGCAGCTATCGGATCTTGAAGCCTTGAGGAATTATGCAGCATCACCGAGCCAAGGTGGTATCAGCTCGCCGCGCGTCTCTTCCGGGTTGCGTGCAAGTTCATCGATCGCTGTAAGTTCCTGGGATGACACTGTCCGTGACTCGGGAGGCGCCTCGCGCCACCTGTCCCAAGCGGACGTCTCCCGATTGTTTATAGCAAAAGCGTCGCGGACGACATTCACCGTCATAAACCAAATGCCTCTGGTGCTGCCTTGTCCATAGCGGTTGGGGTCATCGTTCCCGGTTCGACAGCGCAGCCAAGCCTCTCCCGCAGTCAGAAACATATGGCGAGGCACATCGGCGGTGTTGAAAGTGATCTTGCAGGCCGCTCTTATCACATCATCGAGCTGGGCATCAGTCAGACACCAGCGGGCCTCACGGCTGTTCCAGTATTCGCAGACCCAATGATCTTCCCAGCCTTCGCCAAAATAGGAGGCGAAGCCAGATCGCAGCCGTGCAGGCGTGCCCTTGGTCCGTAGGAAAGCGCACATCATCAGCGCAAAGTCCCGACACGTGCCAATTTGACGCTGTTTCGGCAGCCGGCTTTCATCGAGCTCACGACCATCGCGCTCGATCAGAGCCGCAAGGCGCTGTTTGATGGGCAACGTCGTGCGGCTGATGGTGCCGAAGGCACTCCTGTCATCGCCATACTGCTCAAGCCATTCACAGTGGACGACAAGACCCCGCATCACCCGGTTGAGAACGGCGATCTTGCCCGGAAGCCTTGCAACCAGGGCGACCAGGCCATTGGGATCTGTCATCGGCGTATGAGCGAGCCAGCGGCTGGCGGACTGCGGCATCGGCTATCTCTCCGTTGGAACGGTCGCAGCAACCTCTCGCCTACTGCCCCCGCAACTCCGGAAAATCCTCCTCCCGGAACTCACCCGCGATGCGCTCGCCCCGCTTCGCCCGCACCTCCTCCTGCTGGCGCAGCTCCACGCGGCGGATCTTGCCGGATATCGTCTTCGGCAACTCGGCGAATTCCAGCCGCCGCACCCGCTTGAACGGCGCGAGCGTTTCGCGCAGGTGTTGGAAAATAGACAGCGCAGTCGCACGATCCGGAGCGCTGTTCGCAGTCAGCACGATATAGGCCTTCGGCACCGCCATGCGGATTGCATCCGGCGCCGGTACCACCGCAGCCTCGGCAACCGCGGGATGTTCGATCAGTGCGCTCTCCAGCTCGAACGGGCTGATGCGATAGTCCGAGGCTTTGAACACATCGTCGGCGCGGCCGATATAAGTGTAATAGCCGTCCGTGCTGCGTGCCGCGACATCGCCGGTGCGATAGGCAACCGCGCCAAGCGGAGCGAACGAGCCATCATCGTTCTGGTAGCCGCGCATCAGCCCGATCGGCGGCGGGCTGAGATCGATGCACACCTCGCCTTCCTCCACATCCTTGTCGTCGGCGTCGAGCAGACGGATGCGATAGCCCGGCGCTTCCTGGCCCATCGAGCCCGGTTCCACTCGTTCGCCGGGAAAGCAGCCGATCTGCAGCGTGGTCTCGGTCTGGCCATAGCCCTCGCGCACGGTCATGCCCCAGACCTTTTGCACATGCTCGATGATTTCGGGGTTCAGCGGCTCGCCGGCCGAACAAACCTCGCGCAGCGACGTCTGCCACGACGCCATATCCTCCTGCACGAACATGCGCCATACGGTCGGCGGCGCACAGATCGTGGTGACATTGTCTTGCACGATCGCATCCAGCATGCCGCGCGCGTTGAACCGCGGCTGGTTGGCGATGAACACGGTGGCGCCGGCGTTCCATGGCGCGAAGAAGCAACTGTACGCGTGCTTCGCCCAGCCGGGCGAAGAAATGTTCAGGTGCATGTCGCCCGGTTGCAGGCCGATCCAGTGCATCGTGATCAGATGACCGACCGGATAGCTCTGGTGGCTGTGCTCCACCAGTTTCGGCCGCGACGTGGTGCCGGAGGTGAAATACAGCAGCATCGGATCGGTGGCACGGGTCTCGCCATCGGGTGCGAAGCGCGCATCGCCACGCAGCAGACCATCGTAGCTGTGCCAGCCGGCGGGCGCGTCACCGAGCGCGATGCGGGTCACCGTGGGATCGAGGCCGGCGAACTTCGGTGCATCGGCCGCATTGGCGATCAGATGGCGAACGCGACCACGCTCGAACCGGTCCTTCAGGTCGTTCGGCGTCAGCAGCGTGCTGGCCGGGATCACCACGGCGCCGAGTTTCATCGCCGCCAGCATCACCTCCCACAGCGGCACGACGTTGCCGAGCATCAGCAGGATGCGCTCGCCGCGCTTCACGCCGAGCGCGCGCAGGCCGTTGGCGACTCGGTTGGAACGTTCGGAGAGTTCGGCGAAGGTCGCGGTGGCGGCACCGTCGCCGACGATCTTCAGCGCCAGCCGGTTGGCGCTCTCGCCGCGCGCCAGTTCGGCATCGAACCAGTCGAGCGCGTAGTTGAAATGTATCCAGTTGCGGCCAGCGGAATCCGGCGTGCGCCGCGCGATAGTCGGTGCGGTGCGCGAACAGGAAGTCGCGTGCCGCCTTGAACGCCTCGGCCCCCATCATCGCCTCCCTATTGCCGTGGCTGCGCTTCCAGCCAGCGGAACACCACGGAGAAATCCTTGCCGCCGTCACCGGCATCGACGACCGCCTGATAGAACGACAAGGCATGCGCGGCGAGTGGCGTCGGCGATCCGACCGCATCCGCCGCCGCCTGCGACAGCTTCACGTCCTTCAGCATCAGCGCCGCCATGAAGCCCGCCGCGTAGTCGCGATTGGATGGCGCCGCCGGCACCGGGCCTGGCGCCGGACAGTAGTTCGACAGCGCCCACGACTGCCCGGACGAGGTGGAGGCGATCTGGAACAGCCGGTCCCAATCGAGGCCGAGCTTGCGCGCCAGCAGAAACCCTTCCGACACCCCCACCATGTTGATCGCGAGCATCATGTTGTTGCAGATCTTCGCCGCCTGCCCCGCACCGGGTCCGCCGGCGTGCACGATGTTCTTGCCCATCGCCTGCAGCACCGGCAGCCCGCGCGCGAATGCGGTCTCGCTGCCGCCCACCATGAAGGTCAGCGTCGCCGCGGTGGCGCCGCCGACGCCGCCCGACACCGGCGCGTCCAGCATCTCGAAGCCGGCGACGCGCGCCGCCTCGGTCACCGTGCGCGCGCTCTCGACGTCGATCGTGGAGCAGTCGATCAGCAGCGGCGTGGCGCCCTTCACCGCCTCGATCAGCCCGCCCTGGTGCAGCCACACCTCGCGCACGTGCTCGCCGGCCGGCAGCATGGTGATGACGATATCCGCGCCACGCACCGCCTCGGCCGCGCTGTTCGCCGCCTGCACGCCGGCGGACGCCGAGTGCCTGCACCGCGCTGGCGCTGATGTCGTAGCCGCGCACGCTGTGGCCGGCCTTTACCAGATTGGCCGCCATCGGCGCGCCCATGTTGCCCAGGCCGATGAAGCCGATCGTCGCCATGTCACAGCACCTCGAACACGTCGTACACCGGCCCTTCCGGCGGACTGCGTCCGGTGCCGATCGCGATGATGCGGTTCAGCCAGTCGTATTTCGCCGCTGCCGTCTCGAACGCGATCGCGGTGCGGAAGTAATATTCCGCCGGATCGACATTCTCGCCGCGTTCATCCGTTCCATCACCGCGGCGGGTCCATGCCGCATGCCGCGATACGTCATGCCGATCAGTCGCCTTGTCGTCGGTCTCCAGCACCAGGCGCACATCGAGCGTGGTCGCGCCGTCGGCCGCGCACGATGATCCAGTCGGCACCGCCGGGCAGCACCGTGCCGCGCAGCCGCTCGCCCTGGAACGTGCCGCCGGCCACCAGACCGATGCGCCGATTGCCGCTCGGCGTGGCACCGATCGCCTGCATGCCGGATACCGCGAGCGTCAGCGTCATCAGATGCGCGGTGCGGATTTCGGCCATGCGGTCCTCCCTGGGCAGACGTTGGCGGATCGAACCGCATCCGCCGGTTGGCCGCAAGCGTGGCCCGGCGTAGCATCGGCCCGCAGTCAGGAGTGAGGAGAACCAATCATGCCAGGCGACTATCCGCTGCCATCCAGCGATCCCGCCAGTCTCGGCTTTGCCGCGAAGCCGCTCGATCATCTCGATCGGCTGATCAAGCAGCACATCGAGGAAGGCCGCTATCCCGGCGCGCAGATCGCGCTGGCGCGGCACGGCCAGCTTGCGCTGTTCCGCACCTATGGCGACGCGAAGTCGGAACCCACCAAGGTGCCGGCGACCAACGACAACCTGTTCCTGCTGTTCAGCCAGACCAAGGTGCTGACCAGTTCGGCGGTGTGGACGCTGGTGGAGGAAGGCAAGCTGTCCTTCATGGACAAGATCGCCGATCACCTGCCGGAGTTCGCCGCCCGCGGCAAGGCCGACATCACGCTGCAGCAGGTGATGACGCACCAGGGCGGTTTCCCGTCGAACAACGTGACCAAGGCGACATGGGCCGATCATGCGCGGATGCGCGCCGAGGTGTGCGACTTCGCGCTGGACTGGACGCCCGGATCGAAGCTGCAATACCACGGTCAGGCGGCGCATCTGGTGCAGGCGATGGTGATCGAGGCGGTCACCGGCCAGGACTATCGCGACGTGATCCGCGACAAGGTGATCGCGCCGCTGGGCTTGAACAACGACATCGTCGTTGGCGTGCCGCAGCAGATGCAGCCGCGCTGCGCCGATACCTACGCGCCGGAGCCACGCGACAACTCGCCGGAATTCCGCGCCGCCGGCCTGCCGAGTGGCGGCGGATTCGCCACCGCGCGCGGCATGGCGGCGTTCTATCAGATGCTGCTGGGCAAGGGGCGGCTCGGCAATGTGCGGCTGTTCTCGCCGCGGCTGATCGCCTACGTGTCGCGCAACCACACCGGCGATCGCGGCGATGAGCAGATGAACGGCATCCCGATGCATCGCGGGCTCGGGCCGCATGTGCGCGGCGACAGCGATCGCATCCGAGGTCTCGGCACCATCGGCGCGCCGGCGACCTTCGGGCATGGCGGCGCGGGCACGTCGTACTCCTGGGCGGACCCGGAGAGCGGCGTGTCGTTCAGCTATCTCACCAACTACATGGCGCCGGATCCCTGGCATTCGGCGCGGCTGGATCGCGTGGCCAATCTGGTGCACGCGGCGATCGACTGACATCAGTCCGACGGTTCGGCCTGTCGCGCGCGCGGCATGCCGAGCCGCCAGCCGCTTTCAGCGGCGAAGCTCTCGAAGAAGTCCAGGTCGTAGGCACGTTCCGGTGACTGTCGCACCAACTCGTCCAGCCGGTGCGCGTCCTTGCCGACCAGGATGCGCCAACGGTCCGCCTTCACCCCGTCAAGGATGATGGTCGCCGCCTCGGCAGCAGTGGTCGGCGCGTCCTCCATGAAACGTCGCGCCCGCTCGATCACCATTGCCTGGATGTCCGCATCGGACATGGCAGCAACGTCCATACCGGCCGCGGCGGCGCGCTCGCGCGCCTGAGCGATCTCTGCCGGGCTCAGCGCGTCAGACTCACTGCCGGTATGGATCTTCCGGGAATTGGCGACGATAGAGGTGCCGATATGACCGGGCATGACCACCGAACACTTGATGTGCGGCGCGTGCACCTGCAGATCGGTGATCAGCGCCTCGGTGAAGCCCTTCACCGCGAACTTCGCCGCGCAATACGACGTGTGCGAGATGCGCGGCCCGACCGATGCCCAGAAGCCGTTGACGCTGCTGGTGTTGACGATGTGCGCCTGGTCGGCCCTCTGCAGCATCGGAAGAAAGGTTCGGGTGCAGTGGTAGACGCCACCCCAGCAAATGTTGAAGGTCCTCTCCCACGCCTCGCGGCTGTCGGCGAACATGCTGCCGCCGCCGCCGACGCCGGCATTGTTGAACAGCAGATGGATCTTGTCCGTCGCCTGCTGCTCGGCGACCTCATCGCGAAACCGCCGCACCTGCTGTGCGTCCGACACGTCGGCGATGTGCGTGGTGATGCGCAGGCCCTGCGGCAGCCGTTCCGCCTCGCAAAGCCGCCTTGGTCTCCGCCATCGCCTGCGCCGAGAGATCGCACATGGCGACGTTGCAGCCCTCGGCGACCAGTTGTCGCACCAGTTCGCGGCCCATTCCGGTGCCGCCGCCGGTGACCACCGCGATCTTGTCGGCGAAGTCCTTCATGCTTCGTCTCCTCCTGACCCCGCTACCGTTCACGCTAGAACCGCCTCCCACCCCGCGCAATCATTCGGCCGGTTGCTCACCTTGGTGTGCTTTGTGTTCCTCACCGCCTGCGCCATCTCTGCGTCAGCCATGCCCTATGGATCGAACGATGAACTTCCGCCCGCGGTGGCCGACCATCTGCCGTCGCATGCGCAGGACATTTTCCGCGAGGCGTTCAACCACGCCTGGGACGAATATGGCGGCGACGAGGAACGGGCGTTCCGCGTCGCGTGGGCTGCGGTGAAGCGAAAGTATCGCAAGCGCGGCAGCGATTGGGTGCCGATCAGGAGATAGCGCCTCCGCGTCAACCGGTCAGGATCTCCGCCGCCGCATCGGCCAACACCTGGCATCCGAGCACGATGTCCTCGTCCTTGGTATTCTCCGCATAGTGATGGCTGATGCCGCCGATCGACGGCACGAACAGCATCGCCGACTTCATCCGCTCCGCCAGCACCTGCGCGTCGTGCCCCGCCCCACTCGGCATCCGCACATGCAGTCCCGGATGCATGTCGTTCGGCGGCGCGTTCCAGCGCATCCTGGAACCCGGCGTCCATCGTCTTCGGCACCGAGCGACCCCGTTCCGCGATCGTCACCTCGCAAGGACCCCGCGTCGCCTCGGCCACCAGCGCCTCCAGCTCGCTCTCCAGCTTCGCCAGCAGCGCCGGATCGGTGTCGCGGAACTGGAACACCATCTCCGCGCCACCCGGCACGATGCTTGCCGCCCCCGGATCCAGCGTGATCCGGCCGGTCGTCCACACCGTGCGCGGCCCCGCCACTTCGGGGAACCGCCGGTAGATCGCGGACGCCAGCTGCACCAGCGCAACGCCGGCATCCTTGCGGATCGCCATGCGCGTGGTGCCGGCGTGGTTCTGCACCCCCTCGAACACGATGCGGAAGCGATGGCTGCCCACGATCGCGGTGACGATGCCGATGCGCTTGCCGGTGTCCTCCAGTTCGGCGCCCTGCTCGATATGCGCCTCAAGGTAGCCGAGATAACGTCCGGGCTCCACCGCTGCGCGCGGCCGTCCTGCGAAACCCGCCTGCGGCCAGGGCATCGCGCAGCGTCGTGCCCTCACGGTTATGGCACCGATCGATCTCCGCTTCCGGCAGCAGCCCGCAGAACGACCGGCTGCCGATGAACGAGCCGAAATGCCCCTCCTCGTCCGCCCACGCGGCGACATCGATGCCGCCGCCCAAGCGTACGCGCGACCTCCAGCCCGTAGATCACGCCCAGCGCGCCATCCAGCCAGCCGGCGTGCGGCTGCGTCTCGACATGGCTGCCGAGCAGCAGCTTCGCGCCGTCGCCGCGCGCGCGGCCGATGACGTTGCCGATGCCGTCGATCTCCGGGCTCCAGCCCGGCCTCGGTCATCCGCGCGGCGAGCCAGTGGCGCGACCGCACGTCCTCCGGCGAATAGGTCGGGCGATGCACGCCGGTCTTGTATTCGCCGATCTTGCGCAGCGCGTAGAGATCGCCAAGCAGCCGGTTGGCGTCGATGCCTGTCGTCATGGTGCGAGCGTCATTCCCTGCGGTCGGATCAGTCCATCCGGTGTCGGCGTGAAGCCGGACACCTTGTCCGACAGCGCCCACAGCCATTTCGCATGATACAGTATGATGTGCGGGCGGTCGGCGAGATAGATATCGACCAACTGCTTGTACAGCGCCTGTCGCTGTGCCACGTCGGTCACACCGCGCGCGCGCGCCAGCAGGTCGTCGAACTTCGGATTGCAGTACTTGCCCCAGTTCAGGAACCCGTCGCAGGCGAGCCAGATCGCCACGTTGCCGTCCGGATCGGGCCGGCCGCTCCAGATCACGATCGTCGCCTGGTAATTGCCGGCACGCCCCGCGGCGATCAGCGCATTCGCCTCCGCCGCCTGCAGCTTGATGTCGAACCCGGCCTCGGCCGCCATCGACTGCACCACCTGGCCGACCTGCTGCTCCACCGGGCTGTTGCCGATCAGCAGCGTGAAGCCGGGATGCTCCTGCCCCGCCTCCTTCAACAACGCCTTCGCCTTCGCCAGATCGCGCGGCGGCACCGGATGGTCGGCATCCCAATAGCGGCTGCCCGGCGCCTCGAACTGGTTCGACGGAATGAACTGACCGTCGAACACCACCTGATTGAGCACGCTGCGATCGATCGCAGCCTCCAGCGCCGCGCGCACGCGCGGGTCCTTCAGCGGACTGTCAGCCGCCAGGTTGATGCTCATCGAGTAATACGCCAGTGCCGGCTGGCTGATCAGCCTCAGCTTCGCGTTCTGCTTCACCGTCGCGACATCGGTCGGCCCCAGCCGCTCGACCATGTCGAGCTGTCCCGCCTGCAGGTTCACCAGCCGCACGGTGGTGTCGGGTTGCGGACTGATAGACGATGCGATCCAGTTTGATTGCGGCGGCATTCCAATAGCCGGGAAAGCGATCGACCACGATGCGATCCTGCGCCACGCGCTCGGTCAGCTTGAACGGCCCAGCGCACGGCAGATCTGGCGTCACGTCCCGGCCGAGCGCCTTGGGCGAGATCATCATGCCGGCACGATCCGCCAGCACGGCGACCAGCGGTGCATACGGTTGCGACAGATGCAACCGGACCGTGTGAGGATCGACGACTTCCACCGAGGATACCGGCTTCAGCTCGCCTTTGCGCAGGCTTTCCGGCGCGGCGCGATAGCGTTCCAGATTGACCTTCACCGCATCGGCGTCCATCGCCTCGCCGTCGTGGAACGTCACCCCGTCGCGCAACGTCACGGTCAGCACGAGGTTGTCCGGCGACCATACCCAGGATGTAGCAAGCTGCGGCACGAAATCGTTCTGTGCGTCGATATCCACCAGCTTGTCGCATACCGCGGCGAACACCACGCGCCCGACGAAACTGCCGCCGCGTGCCGGGTCCAGCGCATCGGGGTCCTCGTTGAGGCCAATGCGCAGCGTCGCGGCCTGCGCCGAACCCACCAGCAACCGAGCCACGAGACAGGCCGCGCCGACGTGCCGCATGATCACCTCACGGAAACCTACTTCGCATGGCCCATCAGGCCGCGCTACCGAGATAGCGGTCAATGGCTTCTGTCATCAAAGCGTCACGGAACTGCAATCTGGGCGTCGCCGCTGCTTTCTATGGTCCAGCACGCTCGACCGTTCAGACTCGAAGAGGGATCCATGCGAATCATTCTTGCGGCCGTGGTGGCCGGCCTGGCCGGCGTCGGCATCGCCCATGCCGAAACCCAGATCACCGGCGCAGGTTCGACCTTTGCCGCGCCGATCTACGGCAAGTGGGGCGAGGCAGCCGCCCCCACGACCGGCGTCAAGCTGAACTATCAGGCGATCGGCTCGGGCGCCGGCATCAACCAGATCAACAACCGCACCGTGGATTTCGGCGCCTCCGACATGCCGGTGGCGGCGGACGCGCTCAAGGAACACAAGCTGATGCAGTTCCCCACCGTGATCGGCGGCGTGGACATCATCGTCAACCTGCCCGACATCAAGCCCGACGAACTGAAGCTGACCGGCGAGCTGATCGCCGACATCTATCTCGGCAAGATCACCAAGTGGAACGATCCCAGGATCGCCGAGATCAACCAGGGCGTGAAGCTGCCCAGCGCTCGCGATCGCTCCGGTGTATCGCGCCGACGGTTCCGGCACCACCTTCGTGTTCACCGACTATCTCTCGATGCAGAGCCCCGACTGGAAGTCGAAGGTCGGCTCGTCGACCAGCGTGAAATGGCCGGCCGGCACCGGCGCCAAGGGCAGCGACGGGGTCTCCGGCACCGTGCACAACATCAAGGGCGGCATCGGCTACGTGGAAAGCGCCTACGCCAAGCTGAACCACCTGACCACGACGCAGTTGCGCAACAAGGCGGGCAAGTTCGTCGCTCCGACCATGGCGAGCTACCAGGCCGCTGCGGCGAGCGCCGACTGGTCGAAGGTGCAGAACTTCGCGATCGACCTCAACGATCAGCCGGGCGACGACAGCTGGCCGATCGAATCCGCCACCTTCGTGCTGCTGCCGACCGATCCGAAGGACCCGAACCAGAGTGCCGCAGTGAAGAAGTTCTTCGACTGGGGCTTCGCCCATGGCGACGATATCGCCGTGCAGCTGCTCTACATCCCGCTGCCCGCCAGCGTGAAGGACGCCGTCCGGGCGGCCTGGAAGGCCGAGGTCCCGCGGCACCATGTGAGCCGCGCGTGCAGCAAGCCGTCGCCATATCCAGCCGGCATCACGTTCGGCACGCCGCGAGCTACCAGGTCGGGGATGCGATCTTCGCATTCCTGGCCCGGTTCGCCGGCGTGTTCGTGCTGATCCTGCTGGGCAGCCTGATCCTGTCGCTGCTGATCGGCGGACTGCCGGCGTTTCGCCAGTTCGGCTTCGGCTTCGTCACTTCGACCGACTGGGACCCGGTGCAGCAGGTGTTCGGCGCCGCCGTCTCGATCTACGGCACGCTGGTCACCTCGGTCCTGGCGCTGATCCTCGCGGTGCCGCTGGCATTCGGCATCGCGTTCTACCTGACCGAACTGGCGCCGGTGTGGCTGCGCCGCCCGGTCGGCACCGCGGTCGAACTGCTGGCCGCGGTGCCCGTCCATCATCTACGGCATGTGGGGCTTCTTCGTCATCGTTCCGCTCATGTCGCAATACATCCAGCCGTTCGTGATCGATTCGCTCGACGGCATTCCGGTGCTGGAGGACCTGTTCGCCGGCCCGCCCTTCGGCACCGGCATCTTCACCGCCGCGCTGATCCTCGCGGTGATGGTCATCCCGTTCATCGCCGCCACCATGCGCGACGTGTTCGAGACGGTGCCGGCCGGTCTACAAGGAATCCGCCTATGGCGTCGGCTGCACCACCTGGGAGGTGATGCGCTCGATCGTGCTGCCCTACACCCGCGTCTCGGTGGTCGGCGGCATCATGCTCGGCCTCGGCCGCGCGCTCGGCGAGACCATGGCGGTGACCTTCGTGATCGGCAACACCGACCGCATCGCCACCAGCCTGTTCGGCCCCGGCAACACGATCGCCTCGATCGTCGCGCTGGAGTTTCCGGAAAGTCCCGCCGGCAGCCTGAAGCTTTCCGTCGCTGCTGGCGCTGGGCTTCATCCTGTTCGTGATCTCGTTCATCGTGCTGGCGATCTCGCGCGCTGCTGCTGCGGCCGCGGCTGAAGGTGTAGCGATGAGCGCGACCACAGCCGGCTCCGTCCCCGGTCCCGCCCGCAACGAGAGGGTCGCCCGCGCTCTCGGCCGACGGCGCCACCGCGCCAACCTGGTGATCAAGGGACTTTGCGTCGCGGCGACCGTCATCGGCCTGCTGCTCCTCGCCTCGATCCTGTTCACGCTGCTCTGGCGCGGCGCAGCCGGTCTGTCGATCGCCGTGTTCACCAATACGACCAGGCCGCCCGGGTCCAATGGCGGCCTGCTCAACGCGATCGTCGGCACCCTGATCCAGACCGGTATCGGCACGGTGATCGGCACGCCGATCGGACTGATGGTCGGCACCTATCTCGCCGAGTATGGCCGCAGCTCGCCGATGGCCAACGCGGTGCGCTTCGTGTCCGACGTGCTGCTGTCGGCGCCGTCCATCCTGATCGGGCTGTTCATCTACCAGCTCTGTGTCGAGCCGTTCGGCGGCTTCTCCGGCATCGCCGGCTGCCTGGCGCTGGCGGTGATCGTGATCCCGATCGTCGTGCGCACCACCGAGGACATGCTGCAGCTCATCCCGCCCAGCCTGCGCGAGGCGGCGGTGGCGCTCGGCGCGCCGAAGTGGAAGATGATCGTGCTGATCTGCTACCGCGCGGCGAAGGACGGCATCGTCACCGGCGTGCTGCTGGCGGTCGCACGCATCGCCGGCGAGACGGCGCCGCTGCTGTTCACCAGCCTGGGCAACCTCAACTGGTCGATCAGCCTGGCGCAGCCGATGTCGAGCCTGCCGGTCACCATCTACCAGTACGCCGGGTCCGCGTTCGAGGACTGGGTGCAGCTCGCCTGGGTCGGCGCGCTGCTGATCACGGTCGGCGTGCTGGCCACCAACATTCTCGCGCGATTTGCATTGCGCGGCGGGAGATGACAGTGAGCACCACGATGAGCGAGTCAGCAGGACAGGCGGGCGAGCTTCGGCGGCGTTCAGGCGCGCGCGGCCTCCTCCAACATGAACGAGCCACGCATTGCGATCAGCAGCCTGGACTTCTTCTACGGCAGCAACCGCGCGCTGAAGAACATCAGGCTGGACCTTCCCGATCGCCAGGTGACCGGCATGATCGGTCCGTCCGGCTGCGGCAAATCCACGCTGCTGCGCGTGCTGAACCGGATGTACGACCTCTATCCCGGCCAGCGCGCCACCGGCGAGGTGATGATGGACGGCGAGAACATCATCGATCCCTCGGTCGATCTGAATTCGCTGCGCGCCCGCATCGGCATGGTGTTCCAGAAGCCGACGCCGTTCCCGATGACGATCTACGACAACATCGCGTTCGGCGTGAAGCTGCACGAGAAGCTGTCCAAGGCGGAGATGGACGAGCGCGTGGAATGGTCGCTGAACCGCGGCGCGCTGTGGGACGAGGTGAAGGACCGGCTGCACACCTCCGCCATGGGCCTGTCGGGCGGCCAGCAGCAGCGGCTGTGCATCGCGCGCACCATCGCGGTGCGGCCCGAGGTGATCCTGTTCGACGAACCGACCAGTGCGCTCGATCCGATCAGCACGCTGAAGATCGAGGAACTGATCGATGAGCTGAAGCACGACTTCACCATCGCCATCGTCACCCACAACATGCAGCAGGCCGCGCGCTGCGCCGACCAGGTGGCGTTCTTCTATCTTGGCGAGATGGTGGAGGTGGCGCCCGCGGGACAGATGTTCACCGCGCCCAAGGAACGCCGCACGCAGGAATACATCACCGGCCGGTTCGGCTGACGGAGGTACCCATGTCCGAAGCGCCGGAACACCTCGTCAAAAGTTTCGACCAGGAACTGAAGCGGCTGCGCAACATGATGACCGCAGATGGGCGGCATCGTGGAAAGCCAGGTTGCGCTCGCCGCCGATGCGATCATGTTGCGCGATGCCGCCTCCGCCACGCGCGCGGTGGAGGAGGACCCGAAGGTCGATGCGCTGGAGCGCGAGGTCGAGACCTTCGTCATCCGCCTGCTGGCCCTGCGCCAGCCGGTCGCCGGCGATCTGCGCCAGATCGTCGCGGCGCTGAAGATCACCGGCGACCTCGAGCGGATCGGCGACTATGCCGCCAACGTCGCCAAGCGCTCGATCGTGCTGGCGCAGTTCTCGCTGCCCTATTCGCTCGCCGGGCTCGCGCACATGGCGCGCATGGTGCAGGGGCAGTTGAAGTCGATCATCGACGCGCTCGGCGACAGCGACGCCGAGAAGGCGCTGGAGGTGTGGCGTTCCGACCAGGTGGTGGACGACATCTACAACGCGATCTTCCGCGAGCTGATCACCTACATGATGGAAGATCCGCGCAACATCACGCCGTGCACGCACCTGCTGTTCATCGCCAAGAACCTGGAACGGATCGGCGATCACGCCACCAACATCGCCGAGAACCTGTACTATGCGGTGAAGGGCGAGTTGCTGCCCGACGCGCGGCCGAAAGGCGACACGTCCGCCTATGCCGTGATCCGGCCACGAGAGTGAGGAGCAACATGCCCGACGGTGTTTCCAGCCTGTCGAAACCGCTGGTGCTGGTGGTGGAGGACGAGGCGGCGCTCGCCACCATGCTGCGCTACAACCTCGAGAAGCAGGGCTACCGCGTCGAGGAAGCCGCCGACGGCCAGGAGGCGCTGACCCGCATCGCCGAGACGCAGCCGGATCTGGTGCTGCTCGACTGGATGCTGCCGCAGATGTCGGGGCTCGAAGTGTGCCGCCAGATCAGGCGCCGCTCCGCCACGCGCGATCTGCCGGTGATCATGGTCACCGCGCGCACCGAGGATCAGGACGCGGTGCGCGGACTGAACACCGGCGCGGACGATTACATCGCCAAGCCGTTCTCGATGGACGCGCTGCTGGCGCGCATTCGCGCGCTGCTGCGGCGGTCGAACTCGCTGCCGGTGAAGGGGCAGCTTGCGTTCCACGACATCACGATGGACCTTGCCGCGCATCGCGTGCAGCGCAACGGCCGCCCGATCCATCTCGGGCCGACCGAGTTCCGGCTGCTGGAGTTCTTCATGCAGCATCCGCGCCGGGTGTTCTCGCGCGAGGAGCTGCTGGACGCGGTGTGGGGCCCCGACATCCACGTCGAGCCGCGCACCGTCGATGTGCATATCCGCCGCCTGCGCAAGTCGATCAACGCCAGCGGCGAGCTGGACATCGTCCGCACCGTGCGCGCCGCGGGCTACGCGCTGGACACCGAACCGGTGTAAGCATTGCGCTCTTGGGAGGACCCACCATGAGCGCCCCACTGCCCGCACCGGACGAACTCCGCCGCCTGCTCTACACACCCGTGCTTTCGGACGTGCTCGACAGCTTCGGCCTGATGCGCCAGGCGATGCACCCGTTCGTGCGCCCGATCGATGAAGCGCTGGTGCTGTTCGGCCGCGTGCGTACCGGCCGTTACATGGCGACAGATACGGTCACGCCGGGCGGCAACCCCTACGGCCTCGAAATGGACCTGATCGACGACCTGAAGCCGGGCGAGGTGCCGGTGCTGGCTTGCGGCGGGCCCACCGACTGGATCGCGCCCTGGGGCGAGTTGCTCTCCACCGCCGCCCGCGCCCGTGGCGCCGCCGGCTGCGTCACCGACGGCCTGGTGCGCGATGTCGCGCGCATCCGTGCGATGCGGTTTCCGGTGTTCCATGGCGGCATCGGTCCGCTCGATACCAAGGGTCGTGCCAAGATGGTTGAGAAGGATACTCCGATCGACATTGCTGGAGTGCGCGTCGCTGGCGGTGACTGGGTGATGGGCGATATCGATGGCGTGGTGT
This sequence comes from uncultured Alphaproteobacteria bacterium, assembly GCA_963749575.1. Lineage (GTDB taxonomy): Bacteria > Pseudomonadota > Alphaproteobacteria > Acetobacterales > Acetobacteraceae > JAMXLO01. Next base: position 672,586 of record CAVVNM010000013.1, on the reverse strand, counting down.
TCGTCCCGGCCGATCAGGCGGACGCCGTGTTCCGCGCCGCGCTCGACAAGATCGCGGCCGAGGATACCTCGCGCGCGGAACTCGAGGCGGGCGATTCGCTGCACGCGGTATATGCCCGTCACGGCGTGCTGTAGGTCTGCACTGCAAGAATCCGCGGCGGGACTGGCGAATCTCGCGCCGGCCGTCTATGACCTTTGTGAGGCTGCGCCGATTTGCATGCGCTGACGTGTTCAAGCGAGGAGACAAGATGTCCAAGGCCTTCATCGCCCAAGTGCTCCAGGACTCCGCCGACCTGACCGGTACCGCCGCCAATCAAGCTGCCGGCGACCTGATGGACGCGGTTGTGAAGGCGCTGAAGAAGGACGGCAAGTTCACCTTGCCGAGCTTCGGCACCTTCACTGTGCGCAAGACCAAGGCGCGCAAGGGGCTGAACCCGCGCACCGGCGAATCGATCAAGGTGAAGGCCGGCAAAACGGTGCGATTCAAGGCCTCGCCGTCGCTGAAGAAGGCGGTCTGACGCGCCGCACCGCGCCGACCACTGCCCGACCCGGCTTCGGCGTGCTGGTGGTGGCACTCGGCACGCTGATCGTGCCGTTGGATTCGTCGGTCAATTTCGCCTTTCCGTTCATCACGCGCGCGTTTGGATTGCCGATCCCGGCGATCCAATGGGTGGTGATCGCGTATACGCTGACCTACGCCGCATTGATGCTGGTGTTCGGCCGCGTCGGCGACATGTTGGGCTATCGGCGGATCTTCCTCGCCGGCAGCCTGTGGAGTGCGATTGCCTTCGTGCTGTGCGCAATGGCCAGCAGCTATGGCGCCCTGTTGGCGGCGCGTGTGCTGCAGGGTGTGGGCGCAGCACTGGTACTGAGCTGCGGACCGGCGCTGGCGACCGGCCTGCATTCGGAGACGGCGCGCACCAGGATTCTCGGCATCTACACCATGGTGATCGGCATCGGTGGCGCACTGGGCCCGCTGATTGCCGGTCTCCTGGTACCGCTGATCGACTGGCCGGCAGTGTTCTGGTTCCGCGCGCCGCTGGCTTTGGCTGCATTTCTGCTGGCGTGGCTATTGCCACCTGATGCACGTCCCGCCCACCGCGAGCGTTTCGATGCCGCCGGCGGTGCCCTGCTGGTGTTCGCGATCAGCGCGATGCTGCTGGCACTCAACCAGTTGCGGTACATCCTCGACCGCCCGTTGGGATTCCCTGCCGCCGCGCTAGCCTGCGTGATCGCGACGGTCGGCTTCGTCATGCGGGAACGCCGCACACAACGGCCGATCATCGACCTGCGGTTGTTTCGCGACCTTGATTTCTCCCTGCTGAACGCCGGCCATGCGGCGCTGAGCCTGGCTGGGTTCTCGGTGCTGTTGCTGGTGCCGTTCTATTTGACCCGCTTTAGCGGGTTGACGGCGTACGCGACCGGCCTGCTGCTGGCCTGCTCCCCCGCCGGCACTGCCGTTGCGGCGCCACTCGCCGCTCGGCTCGCGGCGCGCGTTCCGCCCCGGCTGCTTGCCCTGCTGGGCGCGGGTGGCATGGCTATCGGGCAGGTGCTCATCGGCACCGCCGATGCGACGCCGAACATCCCGATGCTGGCGGGCGCGATGGCATTGCAGGGCTTCGGCGTCGGGCTGTTCCAGGTGGCGTATTTCGACATCGTCACCGGATCGATCCCGCGCGCAGACCGCGGCGTTGCCGGCAGTCTGGTAATGATGACGCGCACCCTCGGCACAGTGACCGGCGCGACGGTGCTGATGCTGCTGTTCCAGACCTGGCAGAATGCCGCGCTGGCGGATGGTTTCGCCGAGGTACCGGCGTTCCTCGCCGGCTTCGGTTTCACATTCAGACTGGCAGCGGCACTACCGCTGACGGTGGTGTTGCTGGGGCTGGCCCGCGGGTGGGGATGGAGCAGGGCCCGATCGTGACGCTCAGTGGGTCCAGTTCTCGATCCGGCCATAGCGGAAATTGTCGGCATACGCCTTAAGTCTGACCCGCCGCGGGTGCGGCAATTCCAGATCATAGATGATGCCGTTCCGTTCCGCGTAGGCAACTGCCTCCTCGCGTGTCCGGAAACTGAGCCGCACCTGTGTCTGGGTATCGCCGCCGCCGATCCAGCCCATCAGCGGATCGGGCCGAGCCGGCGAGGAGGGCTCATATTCCAGCAGCCATTCATGCGTCGCGGCCCAGCCGGACTGCATGGCATTCTTCGGTGGCTGGTAGATGCGGGCGCGCATGAAACCTCCAACAGAGCCGACCATGGACGCCAGCCCGTGTACGCAAGTAAGCCACCCGGATCAAGCGTCTCGTACCGGATTGGCAGGCCCCTGAGACGGCGGCAAAAACGCGACGCCGCAGCACAGGCTGAAGCGCCATATCGAACCCGACCGACTCTGCAACGGCGAAGGCTGGCGGCCCAAGGGCGGCTGATGCCGTGCAGCTTCATCGATCCTATTCCGGCAGATTGTCGCGAGCGCGCTCGAATGCCCGGAGCAACAACAGCGCGCCCAGCAGGCCGATAGCGAAACCCGCTACGCTTCCCCAAATGGCGAACGTGCTCCCGCCGATCGCTCCACCGATCGCGGCGCCTACGATGAGAAGGACGAACGGGGCCAGGCACCCAATGGCAGGCATGTTCGCGCTCCCGGTGGGCTCAAGTGGTGCGACGGCGGCTTGTGCGTGTATCATGACACACGCATAAGACGGCCACATATCTTGGGGCAATCGGGTAATTGTCCAGCCGCCGGAGCGGTTGGCCATGCAAATGATTGCCCTGCCACATGCGGCGCAGACGTTTACCGCGGCGGGTGCGCCATGGTAGCGCTTGTTCAGGTTCACCGGGGCGTGGCGCAGCCTGGTCAGCGCGCCTGTTTTGGGTACAGGAGGTCGTGGGTTCAAATCCCGCCGCCCCGACCAGCGAAATCAACGCCTCAGAGCGAGACGGCGGGGTCGAAGCGCGAACCGGCGGGTTCCAGGTGGCAACCGACCCGCGCCGCCCGGCTCGGTTGACAGTCGACGGTGCTGGCAGGATAGCGTTCGCCAGCGCGAAGCCGCCGGAGTTGCTGTGGCATGAATTTGGCGCATGCCAGCCGTCTTCACCAGCGTTCCGAACGAGCCAGCGGGCGGTGGGCGCGCTTGGTGTGCGGATCGAGCAATCAAGAAGCGCCCTGATCCATTTGCGCGCGTCGTTAAGCTTGTCGGGCGGCACCACGACGAGCACCGACGTAGCGACATCACGCAGCGATGTCCGATCGGTGCCGTCTCCAAATCGTCGGCAAGGTAGGGATCGGCCGGGAACGACGCTTGCGTGCGCGCCGTGGACTTAATGCTTTCACGCCCAATAATCTCGGCTACTACGGCTACAATGAAACGTTGAACGCCTACTATGAGGTGATTTCATATGCCAAGCTGCTCGCAGACACCAAGAAGCGCAACCGCATTCTGTTCGATAAGCTGAACCTGCCACCACCTGGCTAGCCTATTCGTCTTCGTCGCCGGGCAGGTCTTTGGGAACCTGCCACCACGACCCCTTTTTCCTGCTGATGCGGCGTTCAATGGAAACGGTATCCCCGCCATCCGGTCCGATGGCGTGATGCGCGATAGGTTCGCCTTTGGTGAAGGCGTTAAGCTCGGCAGCGATGCGTTTCTGCACTTCGGGGTCCGTCTTGGAGGCAAGGTTTTCGTTGTGGGATCGCGAGCCGAATCCTAAGCGTTCCCAAATCCCCGTCATCATCGATGCGTCAGTCGGCGGGTGGCCGGCAAAGCGCATGATCCCGCCTTCCTTTTCTGCATCGGACAGCTTCGAGAAGTGCGTGTTTATTTTTCCGACGAAAAATATCGGGCAGACAACGGGCATAAAAAAGTGGTCGAACCAAACCGACTTATCGACGCTTAGCGACTGGATGAACGACTTATCGAAAAGCGCGATTGGCCCCATGACGTGCCATCCCTTCCTCGTCCCCGCGCAAGACCGCCCGGCGTTATGGCCGCGTCGGCCGGCGCGAGGCGTGCCGCACACGCAGGATATTCACCGTGTCGCTGGCGACGCGATATCGGATGATGTAGGGGCTGACGGTGACCAGCTCGCGCATCGAGGTGTCGCACACCGGCCGCCCGCGATGCGGGAAATTCACCAGGTTCGTCGCCGGCGACGAGCAGCGATTTAGCGAGATGCGGCGCGGCGCGGGGATTGAAATCCATCAGGTAATCGTAGGCGCGCCAGACCCCGTGCAGCGCGGTTTCGGTCCAGACGACGCGCACGGGCCAAAGCGGAGGGAGGCGGAACCTTCTCGCCCTTGACCAGCCGCGCCAGCCAGGCGCGCACGCTCTCATGCGGGACGACCCGGCCCGCTTCACGTCGGCTTCGGCAACCGCATCGGCGCGCGCTTCGGCGGCGTCCGGCGGCAGATCGAGTACGGAGGCCTTCTTCGGCATGTGGCCCCGTGGCCCCTTCCTAGGTCATTGATAATACTACAATTCGGCCTCTAAAGCCAGCGTAGCAGCACCTTCCAGAAAATGCCCGATGTTTGAAGGGGTTGCAGGGGGGGCGTGCCCCCGCGAAAAGCGGGGTCGGGTGCTATGCGCGAAGGGCGCACCGAGCCGCATAGGGGCGTCTCGGCCCATGCGGGTAACTCCCCCTCACGCATCCTCTCCCGGCCGCAGACGCGGCCCTGCTTAGGGGCGCCGCCCCATCGGCGCGCGGCAAGCGGCTTCCACCCAAAAAGACAGACCCGGTTTCGCGCAAAGGGGCGCGAAGACCGTGTTGCTTTTCAGGCCCCTGCGAAGCCGCTTGCCGTTGCCACCCCGCTCTCGGCGAGGGCCAAGGTTGCATCAGCAGATGCAACCAAGACCAAACAGGGAAAGGGAAACGCCATGACCAACACCGACAAGACCGCAACCCTCGCCCGCCTAAACGACCTGTGCCGCACGGCTATGGGCGTAGCCGGGAAGCTGGTTCAGACAGCAGGAATTTGCGCTCTGCCATCAGCCGATCAATCAGCAATTCGCGAGAAGGTGGAAACATTCGACGCCGTCACGCCGGACAACGATGCGCACGCCGAGCACGATTTCGGGGCGTTCGAGCCCAACGGCGAGCGGGTTTTCTGGAAGATCGACTATTACGACCGGACCTGACGCAAGGCAGCGAAGACCCCGGCGATCCGGCGCAAACGGTGCGCGTCCTCACCATCATGCTTGCCTCCGAATACTGACGACCGGCGGGGCCGTGCGTGAGCGCGGCCCCCCTTCCCTTTTTTAGCCCCACCATCAACCGAAGGAGATCATCATGCCACGCAACGCAGCAAAGAAATCCGCCAAGCCCAGCCCGCAAAAGTGCCGCTTCAAGTTGAACGTCGAAGGGCAACCGATGCTGGTCGAATGCACGGCCGACTGGATGCACAGCACCGGGCAATTTGTGTTCCGCAGCCCCCACAAGCCCGCGCGGCGCATCCCGGTGAGCGAAACCGGCTATCGCAGCCATTTGCCGATATGGAAGCGATCGAGGCGGAGGTGAGCCCGGCAGAGTATGCGCGTCTTGTCGTTCTCGGCTTTATCCGCCGTTCAGAGCCCGAGAAGGTTCGTGCCGCGGAAAGCACCCAGCCCACTTTGTTCAGCATGCTCGACCGATAGATCAGTAGGACAATTGCCGTGATGGCAAGCGGCCCTTGTTTCCCTCGGGTTCCGCTGCTAGCGGGAAGCGTATTGCAACAGCGCTGTTGGGAGGGAGTTCATGCGAAGACATATGAACGCGGCGCCGGTTGCTTTGCTATGCCTCCTGGAGATTGTGGGGACGTCCCTCGCACAATCGACTATTGAGCCAAGGACGGATCGGTACGGCTCGGATTATCGCCACCTCGACGTCGCACAATCGACGCCAGCGGATTGCATGAAAGCCTGTCTGGGCGATCGACGATGTCGTGCCTGGTCATATGTTCGCGCTGGGGATTCCGGTGGCCCGGTCCCACAGTGCTGGCTGAAGGATGCGGTGCCCGCGGCGCAAGGTGACGATTGCTGCACGTCAGGCATCATCCAATAGCTGCAAGCAGCTATCCCGGCGGCAGCACCGTTTCACTATCACGCGCCGACAGCACCTCGGCGACGCTGCCGGTATCGGCGGCCTGAAGCTTGCTGCCGGTGTCCTGTTGTCATATGGCAGATTGTCGGGGTCAGTAGGAGCTTCCGGTATGAAGATCGTCGACATAAGTGTGCGCGTCTTCCGCCATATTTCGAAGCAGGTGCGCGACAGCGACGGGCACACCCATCCCGGGGACCCCCATGAGGTACGCCAGGCGCTGTTGACGATCGCCACTGACGACGGCGCCGAGGGTCATTGCCTGGGTCCGGTCGAGGTGGTGCGGGCGCATTTGATCAATGGTTTCGTCCGTCACGTCCTCGTCGGCCAGGATCCGTTCGACCGGGAACGTATCTGGCAGGGGCTTGCCCATTGGCAACGTGGCAGCACCGGCCAACTCAGCGATCGTACGCTTGCGATCGTCGAAATGGCACTGTGGGATCTGGCGGGACGCAAACTTGGGCTTCCGGTCTACAAGCTGATCGGCGCCTATCGTGACAAGGTGCCAGCCTACGGCAGCACCATGTGCGGCGACCAGATGAAGGATGGACTGGCCACGCCTGAGGACTATGCTCGCTACGCCGAATGGCTGCTTGGCCGCGGCTATAAGGCAATCAAGCTACATACCTGGATGAAGCCGGTGTCGTTCGCGCCCGACCCGAGGATGGACGTGAAAGCCTGTGCGGCGGTGCGCGAGGCTGTGGGCCCCGACATTCCCCTGATGCTCGACGCGTATCACGGGTATTCACGCAGCGACGCGCTCTGGCTTGGCCGGGAGCTACAGAAACTCCAGTATTACTGGTACGAGGAGCCGATGAACGAGGCGTCGATGAGTTCGTATGCGTGGCTCGCGGCCAATCTGGATATTCCCGTAATCGGCCCGGAGAGCATGGATGGCAAGTTCCACACCCGCGCCGAATGGATCAAGGCCGGCGCCTGTGACCTGACGCGCACCGGTGTGCACGACGTCGGTGGCATCGGACCGAGCCTGAAGATCATCCATCTGGCGGAGTCGTTCGGCATGGACTGCGAAGTGCACGGCGGCGGTGCCGGCAATCTGACCTTGACTGGGGTGCAGAAGAACGGCCGCTGGTACGAGCGCGGACTGCTGCATCCCTTCCTGGACTACGATGAAGTTCCGGAGTACCTGCACGCGCGCGCCGACCCGATGGACCGCGACGGTTTCGTGCACCTGTCGCAGCGCCCCGGCCTCGGCGACGATATCAACTTCGATTACATCGACAGCAACCTGGTGTGAACGGCCGAACGCCCGACCAGGCTTGACAGGATCCACCGAATGAAGATCACCGACCTGAAATGCGCTGTTCTCGGCCGGAGCCCTGTGGTGCGCATCGTGACCGATGCGGGGATCAGCGGCTTTGCGCAGGTCGAGACCTTCAAACCCTACCTCAAGCCGCACGTCCTGCACTTGCGCGAGGCACTGCTCGGCCAGGACCCGACGAATGTCGAGCGCGTAATGCAGCGCATCCGCCAGCGCGGCGCCTTCAAGCCCTGGGGCACAGCGGTCAGCGTGATCGAGACGGCGCTGTGGGACGTGGCCGGCAAGGCCGCGGGCGTCCCGGTCTACAAGTTGCTCGGCGGCAAGGTGCGCGACCGCGTGCGCACCTACAATGGCTCGCTACGCGTGCCGCTCGCCGGATTTACGCCGGATCACTATGCCGCCGATTGCCGGCGGATGATGGATCTGAAGGAGGGGTTCACCATTATCAAGCAGGCCGTCGCGTTCCATAGTCCGATGCGACGCGAGGTCCCGGATTTTTACTTCGGCACGCCGATGGAGACGCCATTCCATGGCTATCATGACAGCGGGCTGTTGACCGAGCATGGGATGCGTCACGTCATCGACTGCGTCGCAGCGATGAAGCAGGTCACCGGCGACAAGGTCGGGCTGGCGCTGGATTGCGGGCCGGGTTGGACCCTGCCCGACGCGATCCGCTTTGCCCGTGCCGTCGAACCATACAACCTGCTATGGCTCGAGGACATGCTGACCGGCGACTACATCCCCTATGTCAATGCCGACGTCTACCGCGAGCTGACGCGTGCGACCATAACGCCGATACACACCGGCGAGCAGATCTACCTGCGGCAGAACTTCAAGGAACTGATCGAGCGCAACGCGGTTCGCGTCGTTGGTCCTGACCCATGCGATGTCGGAGGCATCGCGGAGCTGAAATGGATCGCCGAGTTCGCCGATCTGCATGGCGTGATGATTGCGCCGCACGGCACAGGCAACGGATTGCTGGGACTGGCTGCCCTGGTGCAGGTATGCGCGACGCTGCCGAACAACTTCATTGCGTTCGAATACCCCAGCGGCAATCCTGCCTGGTGGTATGACATCGTCGACGGACTGCCGGACCCGATCGTGCAAAATGGCCTGATCGCGGTCTGGGACCGGCCCGGGATGGGCATTGAGCTCAATCCGGAAAAGGCGAGACAATACCTGGCGGAAGAGGATTCCAGCTTCTTCGACTGAGCGAGGCGCCAGGCAGATCGACACCAGGCCGAGCGGTCCAACGATGAGGAGGAACACCATGGAAACTTGCAGCAGTCGCGCCGATACGCCACGCCAGATCGACCGGCGGACCTTGCTCGGCAGCGCAGCGGCGGCAGTGGTGGCTACCACCATCCCCGGGCGAGCAACGGCGCAGGGCAGCAAGACCGGGATCGATGCAGCGAAGTGGACGCCCGCATACATCTCCAGCATCGCCGGGACAGCGGACTTCGACACTGCCGCGGACTGCGCGAAGGTGGTGCCGCTCGATTACAACGGGCGGTTGACCTATTGGTATTTCGGACCGAACCAGGCCTCCCCACAAATCGAGCACGAAATCGACGCGGCGTTCTGGCAGGCCTTTGCCAAGACCTATCCGAACATCAAGGTGACGGCGCAGAACCTCGATTACAACCAGATGCTGGACAAGCTGCGCACGGCGGCGATAGGCCGCGCGGCGCCGATGGTGGGCCGGCTGCCGATACTCTGGGGCGTCGAGTTCGCCGCCAAGGGCCAGTTGCTCCCGTTCGCCCCGCCGGACGTCGGCTATGCCGAGGACGAATTCTGGCCGGGCGCGATAAAGTCGGTCACGTGGAAGGGCAAGCGCTACGGCGTACCCACCAACAACGAGACGATGGCGCTGATCTGGAATGCAGCGTTGTTCAAGGAAGCCGGGCTTGATCCCGAATCACCGCCGGCGACCTGGGAGGATCTGGTTACCTATTCGAAGCAGATCAAGCAGAGCACCGGCAAGAACGGCTATGGTCTGGTGGCGCGCGTCAATGCCGGAAACACGCCGTTCCGATTCATGCCACAGGTCTGGGCATATGGCGGCGGAGCGCTGGACGAGGCGGAGGCAGACCCGACGTATAAGACGATCGAGATCGACAATGCAGGCTCGCAGGCGGCGCTGCAGGCATCCTACAACATGTATGTGCGCGATCGCTCGGTGCCGGTATCCGCGCTGACCAACACGCAAACCGAGAATCAGGACCCGTTCATCGCCGGCCAGCTCGGAATGATGATCAGCCACCCCAGCGAGTACGCGGTGATGCTCGATCGCGCGAAGAAAGCCACCGGAGACGACCGCAAGGTTGCCGAGGCGGTGGTGGCGAATATGCGCTATGGCCTGATACCTAAAGGGTCATCGCGACGTGCCGTCGTGTTCGGCGGGTCCAACGCCCATGTGTTCAACCCTGATGTCGTGGAGGGGGGACTCGACCAGCAGGCGGCGCGCGCCTTCGTCGCGTTCATGACCGGCCCCGAGTGGTCGACCAAGATGGCCTGGGTGGGATCGAACCCCGGCAATGTCCGTGGCTTTCGCACCAAGTGGATGAAGCAGCGCCTCGACACGATCAGGTTCCTGGATGTCACCACCTCGATGTTGCCAGATGGGATTCCATTCCCGGTGATACCGCAGTCCGCCGAGATTATGAACATTATCGTGCCGGGCATGCTGCAGAATGCGCTCACCAAGAAGCTGACCGTGGCGGCTGCCGCGGATGACGCAGCGAAAAAGATCAAGGAGCTGCTGTCCGATCTGTAGCAGGTGCCGGAGACGGTGGCACATTCCCGTTCGCCCGGCCTGCTGCGACGTATCATGCAGCATCGGGCAGATTACCTCTACGTCCTGCCTGCCGTCGGCGTGATGCTGCTGGTGATCGGCTATCCGGTGTATTTCACAGTTTATCTGTCGTTTTTCAGCACACCGCCGAACCTGGCCATGAACGACAAGATCTTCGTGGGCCTCGACAATTACTTACGGATTCTTGGCGCCGAAAGCGTGCAGGAAACCACCGTCAACACGGTGATCTGGACCGTGTGTTCCACGTTCCTTTCTTTCGTGATCGGCTTCGCCGCGGCATTGGCCCTGAATTCCTCCTTTCCCGGCCGTGGCCTGCTGCGAGGCCTCCTGCTGATCCCCTACGTGATCAGTGCAGTCGCGGCGTCATATGTATGGCGCTGGCTGCTGCACAGCGACTTTGGCGTATTCGGCGCGGTCTCGATGGCATTGGGGGTGACCGACCAACCGATCAATTTCCTGGATAACACGACGACAGTATTGCCTTCGTTGATCCTGGTGAACGTGTGGAAGGAATTCTCCTTCGCGATGATCATGATGTTGGCCGGATTGCAGACCGTGCCAGCCCAGTTGCTGCATGCGGCCCAGGTGGACGGCGCCGGTGCCTGGCACCGGTTCTGGCACATCACGGTGCCCCATCTGAAGAATATATCGGTAGTGACCGTACTGCTGTTGCTGGTGGCCAATCTCAACGCATTCACCATTCCCTACATCATGACCGGAGGCGGTCCGGCCGGCGCGTCGGAGGTCTGGATCACGCAGATCTATCAGATTGCCTTCGGCCGCATTCGCTTCGGGCTGGCCTCGGCCTACTCGGTGCTACTGTTCATCGTGATGATGACGATGGGGTATTTCTACGTTCGTGCGTTGACGCGTGGCAGCACAGGCAGCGCGTAATGATCGCGCGCCACGGCGATCCCTGGCGGCGGGTAGGCGCGGTGTTCCTGGCGGTGCTGACCGCGTTTGCCGTGTTGCCGATGATGTGGATGCTGCTCACCTCGATCAAGACGCAGTTCGCGGCGCTGCAGTTCCCGCCCGAATGGGTCCCGCACAGCCCGACACTGGCGAACTACACCGCACTGCTGTCGCCGCGGTCCGAAGTCGGGCACGATTTCCTGCGCTACATGCTGAACAGTGTCTGGGTTTCGTTCGCCAGCACGGTGCTGGGCGTGGCCGTCGCGGTGCCCGCCGCATATGCGTTCTCGCGCTTTCGCTTTCCAGGTCGCAACCTGCTATTCTACGGTGTACTTCTGCGCAACATGTTCCCCGCGGTGGTATTCCTGATGCCACTGTTCATCCTGATGCGTTGGCTTGGCCTGGTGGATACGCAGGCCTCGCTGATCCTGACCTACCTCACGTTTGGCCTGCCGCTGTCAATCTGGCTGCTCAAGGGCTTCTTCGACAATATCCCGGTTCAGCTCGAGCAGGCCGCACGCATCGACGGCGCCTCACGGTTTCGTGCCTTTCTGCTGATCGTGATGCCGCTTTCATCCCCCGGCATCATCGCGACTGCGATCTATTCGTTCATCCTGGCGTGGAACGAATACGTCTATGCGCTGACTTTCCTGAACGACAAAAGCAAGCTCACCCTCGCAGTCGGCCTGCAGCGCTTCTTCACCGAATACGCTGCCAACTGGCCTGGCCTGATGGCCGCCTCCTTCATCATGAGCGTGCCGGTCGTGGCACTGTTCCTGGTGCTGCAGAAATACTTTGTCCGCGCACTGACCGAGGGCGCCGTCAAATCCTGAAGGACCATCGATGGCGCAGGTCAGGTTGCGGGATGTCGTCAAGCGCTACGGCTCGTTGGAGGCTGTTCACAGCCTCTCGCTCACGATCGAGGATGGCGAATTCGTCGCCCTTGTCGGCCCGTCCGGTTGCGGCAAGACCACGACGTTAAATCTGATCGCCGGCCTGCTTGACCTGAGCGACGGCGAGATTTTCATCGGCGACCGTCTGGTCAATGACCTTGACCCGAAAGATCGCGACATCGCCATGGTGTTTCAGAACTATGCGCTCTACCCGAACAAGACGATCTACAAGAACCTGGCGTTTCCGCTGCAGATGCGCAGACTGGCCGCCGCTGAAATTGACCGCCGCGTGCGCGAAACGGCGCGCGTCCTCGACATCACCCACCTGCTGGGCCGCCGACCGCGTGAGCTCTCCGGCGGTCAGCAACAGCGCGTCGCGCTCGGCCGCGCCTTGGTGCGTGACCCAAGCGTATTCCTGATGGATGAGCCGCTGTCTAACCTCGACGCAAAGCTTCGCGGGCAGATGCGCGCCGAGCTCAAACGCTTTCACCAGGACCTGGAAGCAACTGTCATCTACGTTACCCACGATCAGCTTGAGGCGGTGACCATGGCCGATCGCATGGCGGTGATGCACGGCGGGGTGCTACAGCAATACGACACGCCCGAGCAAGTCTTCGCAGCCCCCGTCAACACATTTGTCGCCGGCTTCGTCGGCAGCCCGGCGATGAACCTCCTGACGGCGCGCATCGAGGGCACCACGGTGAAAGGCGACGGCGGTTGGCATCTCAACCTATCAACGGAGAACGTCCACCGCACCCATGCCGCTGCGACGAGGAATATCGTGCTCGGCGTACGCCATAGCAGCATTACCCTTTACCGCGAACCTACCCCACTCGCTGTTCCAGCCCGGGTCTACACGGTTGAGCCGACTGGCGACATCACGTTTGCTCATGTGCTTCTGGGCACGGACACACTCGTCATCAGCGTGTCGCCCGACACGCATCTGGTTGCGGACGCGGTTGTCTGGCTTGCCTTCGACCAGCGTCGCTTGCACTTCTTCGACGGCGAATCCGGCACTGCCCTCATGGCGGCCGAGGGGACGTCCCGGCTCTGAGTGGCCGCTCGACACGGGCGCCAAAACTGGGCTGCCGAACCCAAGTCGCCTTAGTATTGCCAAAGGACATTGGAACGGAGCCGAACGATGACAACGCGTCAGATGCATTTCGTCGGTTACCTGATCGCGGGACCGACGTGGCACAATAACGGCGGCTGGCGGCATCCGGAGAGCGATGCCGACCTGGCGCTCGACGCGCGCCGCTACGAACGCATCGCCGAGATCCTCGAGGAAGGCAAGTTCGACGCGCTGTTCTTCGTCGATGTGCTGACGCTGTTCGATACCTACCAAGGCGGGTTCAACGGTCAGGTGGCCGGCCCGGGGCAGATGTGGTTCCTCGACCCGCTGTTGCTGCTCGCCGCGATGGCGCGCAAGACACGCCATATCGGTCTGGCGGCTACCCTGTCGACCGCCTTCTACCACCCATTCCACATCGCCCGCGCCTTTGCCACGCTCGATCATATGAGCGGCGGACGTGCCGCGTGGAACGTGGTCACTTCGGCCAATTCGCGCGAGGCACAGAACTTCGGCCTGGACAAACTAATGGACCGTAACGACAGATACGACCACGCGGACGAGGTGATGGAAGCCTGCGACGCACTATGGAATTCCTGGGACGCCGATGCCATCGTTTACGATCGCAAGCGCGGGATCTATGCCGAACCGAGCAAGGTCCATTATGCCGATTACCAGGGGAAGTGGGTCAAGACGCGCGGCCCGCTGCCGACGCCACGCAGTCCGCAGGGACGACCGGTCATCATGCAGGCCGGTTCGTCCGAGCGCGGGCGCCAGTTCGCCGCGCGCTGGGCTGAGGTCATCTTCACGCTGCAGCATTCGAGACCGGACATGCAGGCCTTCTACAGTGATATCAAGAACCGCATGGAGCAGTGCGGGCGCAATCCGGAAGACTGCATCATTACGCCCGCCGTCGACATTGTTCTGGGCGAGACGGAATCGATTGCCCACGAACGTGCCGAGTATCTCAACAGCCTGGTCAGCGCCGAAGTCGGCGTGTGCGATATCTCCAACGCGATCGGGATCGATCTATCGCAATATCCGCTCGATCAGCGGCTGCAGGATATGGCTATCAGCGACGGCGCGCGAGGCGTCCTGGACGTGGTGTTGCAAGGCACCCGCGCCGGTGATCTCACATTGCGGCAGGCCGGTTATCGCTACGGCGTCAACCAACTCACACCGACCCTTATCGGCACGCCGGAGATGGTCGCAGACCGGCTGCAGGAAATGTTCGAATTGCGTTGCTGCGACGGTTTCGTCATCTGCCCGTCAATCACCCCGGGAACCTATATGCAGTTCGTCAAGGCCGTGGTCCCAGAGCTGCAACGCCGCGGCATCTATCGCACGGATTATCATGGCACAACACTGCGTGACATGATTCGTTCAAGCACGGCCCCAGTGTAGAGCAGACTTCGCCACGGCATGCCTGTGCAGCCGGCATGACAATGGGCAGCTCAGTGGTATAATCCGCCACGGTACTCGGCAACTGCGTTTCGTATTGTTTTTAGTCAACATCCGGGGACATCCACATGGAACGAAAAAAGGCGTCCGACTTCTCGCAGGAGCTGCTGAACCTGTTCGACGGATATGTGCACGGCCAGATGGGTCGCCGCGAATTCCTCGATGCCGCACAAAAATTCGCCGTAGGCGGAGTGACGGCCGCGGCGTTGCTCGATATGCTCAGGCCGAATTATGCCTGGGCTGTACAAATTCCAGCAGACGACAGACGCATCGAGGCAAAGTACGAAACCGTGCCGTCGCCGCACGGCAATGGCAGCATCAAGGGCTACCTCGTGCGGCCGGCGAGTGCGACCAAACTCCCTTCCGTCCTGGTCATCCACGAAAATCGTGGCCTCAATCCGTACATCGAGGACGTGGCACGACGGCTGGCGGTCGCCAACTTCATCGCATTCGCGCCCGATGGACTGACGTCAGTGGGAGGCTACCCCGGCGATGACGAAAAAGGGGCAGCGCTATTCGGCCAGGTCGATCGCGCGAAGATGGGGGAAGATTTTCTCGCCGCGGCGACGTGGTTGAAATCGCGTCCGGACAGCACCGGCAAGCTTGGCGTCGTGGGCTTCTGCTTTGGCGGCGGCATTGCCAACCAGCTTGCGGTGCGGATGGGCTCTGACCTCGACGCGGCGGTGCCATTCTATGGAACTCAACCCGACGCTGCCGCGACGGCTGGGATCAGGGCGCCGATCAATGCGCAGTACGCCGAACTCGACACGCGTATCACCGGCGGATGGCAAGCGTTCGATGCTGCGCTCACGGAGGCACATGTGCCACACGAGGGTCATATCTACAAAGCCACGAATCATGGCTTCCACAACGACACCACCCCCCGTTACGACGAGGCCGCAGCCAGGCAAGCCTGGCAGCACACGCTGGATTGGTTCAACCAGTACCTCAGGACCTGACCGGCAATATCGGACCGTATCCGATCGGCGGTCATGAAGGTGCAGACCCATCGCCCGTGCCCGCGTGCTCTGCGTGGGCACTCCATGCAAGAGGATCGACCATGTCCTTAGAGATCATCCCCACCGGTGCGGCCCTGGGTGCAGAGATCCGCGGCGTCGATCTGGCCAGTCCCCTGGACGACGCCATGTTCGGCGCGATCGAGCATGCCTACGACACACACGGTGTCGTGTTCTTTCGCGGCCAGCGGATCACGCCGCAGCAACAAGTCGCCTTCACCCGCCGCTTCGGGGAGATCGAATTCAATATCTTCGGTGAACGATGGAGCGTGCCGGGCAGCCCGGAGATCGTCGTGGTGTCCAACATCACCGAGGACGGACGCCCGGTCGGCGTCCGCCGTGCCGGCGAGAACTGGCACAGCGACATGTGCTACACGATCCGCCCGCCGCGGGGGACGATGCTCTACGCGCTCGAAGTCCCCGACCTGTTCGGTCTGACGCTCGGCGATACCGAATTCACCAGCGCGGCCGCGGCCTGGGATGCGTTGCCCGAGCAGCTCCGCCAGAAGCTCCACGGGCGGCGGGCGGTGTTCGACTTCGCCGGCCGCAAACGGGCCTTTCCACCGACCCAGGCGGAGATCGACCGCAACCCTCCGGTCCGGCATCCGATCGTTCGCACGCATCCGCGTACCGGGCGCAAGTGCCTGTACGTGATGCGCGACGATTGCACCGGGATCGAGGGCATTGCGGCAGAGGAAGCCGAAACGCTGATCGCGGCGCTCGCGGATCACATCGTCAAGCCCGCCTTCGTATATCGCCACCAGTGGCGACCGGGTGACCTGCTGATGTGGGACAATTGCACGGTGCAGCACCGCGCGATCCAGGATTACGACATGCCGCAACGTCGGCTGATGCACCGCACGACCATGGGGGGCGCGGTGCCTGGGTAGCGGCGCGGACTGCGATGCGACAACAAGGCGTGAGCGCATGCGCTTCGTCCCGATGCGGCCACATATGCTGGGCCATTATAGCTCGAGCATTGCAACGGCTGTTTCGCAGGAAATCCTCACGTGCCAACAGGCAATCAGAACATAGTGGCGATCGTCGATGATGACGGAGACGTTCGCGAAGTCCTCGACGCCTTGCTCGAGGCGGTCGGGCATACCGTCAAGACCTATGCGGACGCCCGGCAGCTCCTCGATGATCCCGACTTGGGCGACGTGGCATGCCTGGTGGTCGATCAGAAGATGCCGGAGGTGTCGGGACTGAACCTGCTGCGCGAGCTGAATTCCACCGGCCGTGCCATTCCATCCCTGCTGATCACCGGCTTGCCGGACGCGGGGATCGCTGACGAGGCGCGCGAACTAGGCGTGATCGAAGTGCTGACCAAGCCGATTGATTGGGAAAAGCTGCTGAAACTGGTCGCCTTCGCCGTGCAGTAGGGCGCTCACTTTCGCTTCGCCGGTGCCGCGCGCTGCGGCACCGGCGCTGGCAGATCCTCCTCGAGGATCGTCATTTGAAGCGAGTAGGATACCTCGCCATCCTCATCGTCGCGGTGCAATGTCCCGAGAAATTCGCCGCCGGCCCACACCTCGATCGAGGCGCTACGGCTTTGCGGCACCTCGATGCGGATGCGATCGCTGCCGATGGTCTTGCGCAAATAAGCTTCGACCCGCGCGATGTCGGCTTGCTGCATCGCTGCCCCCCTGGTTGAGCGGTCCGTGGCCTCTTGGCCATTGGCATTGATACCAATGCCGCAGCGATCGCGCCACTGCCGTGTCAGGGACCCCGATACCACAACCAGCCGTAGTGCTCGCAGTGGTTGACCGGAAACCCAGCCAGCCATTGCTCCTCGGCGATCCATTGATCAACGGTCGTACGGAGCTGCGCGGGCGGACCTCTGCGGCCTGCGTCTCGCCGGACCGCTTTGCCGATTCGGGTGAGGAACCCTCGAGCCACTGTCTGTATGGTCATGGCGATTGACATAGCGTCTCGCCCTGCCAGCGCGCCAGATCATGGCGAAAATGTGACCGCGGCTTCAATTCGATGACGTTCCCCGTGTCGCGGCGCGCCGGAGTTCCGGAAAGGCCCCCGGCGCGCCAATCTGGCCGGCTTCAGCTACCGCTGCTCTGCGACAGGCTTTGCTCGTTCAGGCGGTCGGCGTCGTGATCGTGCGATGTGCCGACCTGAGCGGATCGCCCGGGCGCCACCGGCCCATTCGGCGTCGGCACCCGGGTATCAGGATTGGTCCACGGCGGCTTGCCGAGGTTCACGTCCTTCGGGCTGGTGGTTGCCCCGGTCACCGCACCGGCGCCGCCGCCGACCAGCGCGCCCACCGCCATGCCGGGTGGCCCGGCGAGCGCGCCAACCGCCGCCCCTGTAGCCGCGCCGGCGGCGGCACCGCCGGTGGTGCGCTCCTGTGGATTCGTGCCACAGGCCGCCAGCAGGCCGAGCATGCCGACCGCGAAAATATTGACCGCATGTTTCATTGCCGGAGGTTCCCTGATCTCGTTCCGGATAATGAAACGCCAGGAACCCATACTGGTTGCGTTCCGTCCGACCGCGCGCGCCACTGTGACAATCAAGCGGCTCTGCCGGTCCTCCCCTTGGCGTGAGCATGGCTTCTTGCCAGGATGCGGTGCGGCCAATCGTCACCAGGGAGTCACGCCCGTGCCAGCCAAAATGACCGAGCAGGGAAGCGTCAGCGTGCCGACCAGGCGTGGCTTGTTGGCAGGCGCGGGGGTCGCTGCATCGTTGCCATTGCTGGTCCGTCACGCCCGCGCGGCCGAGCCGATAGCGATCGGATGGGTCGGACCGCTGTCGCCGCCGGGTGGCTACGCCGAAGGCACCAACATGAAGAACGCCGCCGTGATGGCCGCGGACGAGATCAACGCCCAGGGCGGCATCCTTGGCCGGCCGGTCGAGATCACCTATGCCGATACGCGCGGCATGCCGGCTGAAGGCCGTACCGCGGCCGAACGTTTGGTGCAGCAGAACAAGGTCGTCGCCGTGTTCGGCGAGTTCCACAGTCCCGTCGCGTCTCGCCGGGATGGAGGTCTACCACAAATACGGCACCCCATTCATGGCCTGCGACGTGTGGTCCGATCAGATCACCTCCAAGGGCTACCCGGAGGTATTCCGCAACGCGCCGGCGGTGTCGCTGATCGATGTGACGATCGGCCAGTGGATCGCCGCCGCGGGCTTCAAGAACGTGGCGATCATCGCCGAAAAGGATGACGTCGGCCTTGCCGCGCGGACGCTGGTGCAGCAGGAGCTGACCAAGGCCAATGTCAAGTACACGGCGGTCGATGCCGACCCCAATCTGACGGATTTCACCGCGCAGATCCTACGTTTCAAAAGTGAAACGCCGCCATACGACTTCTTCCTCAGCATTTACGCCGAGGCGGGCGCCTATCCGATGATCCGTCAGGCGCATGATCTCGGCTTCGCGCCGACGGCGAACTGCGGCATCTACAACTCCGGCGGCGAGGCGGTCGATCCCACCTTCTGGGAGAATGTCGGCGATGCCGGCAAATACCTCGTCACCGAGAACGTCGGCCTGCCAAAGGCCGCATGGAACGACAAGACCAAGGCGTTCGTCACGGCCTACAAGCAGAAGCACAACGCCGATCCGTCCGGCGCGGTGATGGAAAGCTACGACGGAGCGTGGCTGCTGTTCGACGCGATCAGGAGCGCCGGCAATACTGAGGCCAAGGCGATCATCAGCGCACTGGAGAACACCAGCTATGTGGGCGTGCGCGGCAAGTACTCGTTCTCCACCAGCCATGAGCCGGCCTGGCACTATCACCAGTTCCTGGACGCGCCGCTGACCATCCTGCAATACCACGAGGTCAAGCAGGGACAGGCCGACGCGCCGATCGTTTGGCCAAAGCAATACGCCACTGTCCCGTATACCTACAAGAAGCCGGGAACCTGATGCGCCTCCCGACCTCATGACCGACTACCTGCTGATCCAGGCGCTCAACGGCCTGGTCATCGGCATCATCTACGCGGTCATCGCAGCCGGCCTGACGGTGATCTTCTCGATCCTGAAGATCGTCAACTTCGCGCACGGCGAAGTCTACATGATGGGCGGTTATTTCGGCTATTTCGCCATCTCTCTCGCGGGCATTCCGCCGCTGCCTGCCGTGGTGGTGGCGATGGTGCTGTCGTTCGCGCTGTCGGTCCTGGTCGAGCGGACCTTGCTGACACCGCTCTACAGCCCGACCACCGAGCGCAAGGGCGATTACGGTATTCTTGTCACCTTCGGCATCTCAATCTTCCTGCGCGCGCTGGCACTGATCATCTACGGCCCCTATCCGCTGCGCCCGCCATCGTTCTGGCCCGGGGTCGCGGTGGTGGGCAGCCTGGTGATGGCATGGGACCGCGTGTTCGCCGGCGGCGCCGGCGTCGCGATGCTGATCGGCCTGGTGTGGTTCATGAACCGCACGCCCTGGGGCGAGGCGCTGAACGCGGTCAGCCAGTCGCGCGAGTCCGCAGCCATCGTCGGCATCAACGACCAGCGCTTCTACATGCTGGCATTCGGTCTCGGCGGCGCGTTGGCAGGCGGCGCCGGCGCGTTGGTGGGGCCGATCTACTCGCTGTCGCCGTCGATGGGATTGCTGCCCGACACCCAGGCTTTCGCCATCGTCATTCTCGGCGGCATGGGTTCAGTTGCCGGTTCGATCCTCGCCGGACTGATGATCGGGGTGTCGGAATCCATGTTTGTCGCACTGTTCCCCGACCCGAGCCGCAGCCTGACCTACGCCCAGGCATTCAGCCTGCTGATCCTGATGCTGGTGCTGCTGGTCCGCCCCACCGGCCTGTTCGGACGCGCGCATGTCGCGATGGAGTAGCGCAGCTGCGCTCGCGCTGGCCGGCCTGGCGTTGGCTTTCCCTTTCCTGGTCAACGCCTACTGGCTGGCGGTCGGCGTGCTGGCGATGTTCTATGCCATCGTCGCCGCAAGCTGGGCGCTGCTCGCCGGCTACGCCGGGCAGTTCTCGTTCGGCCATATGGCCTTCGTTTCACTCGGTGCCTACACTTCGGGTCTGCTGGTGGTAACATTCGGTGTCCCGATCCCAATCGGCATGGCCGCGGGCGTGCTGATGTGCGCTGTCGTCGGCAGTGGCATCGGCTTCATCTGCCTGCGCATGCGTGGTCCCTATCTCGCGCTGTTCACCGTCGCCTTCTCCGAAGTGTTGCGTATCGTCATCGTGTCGGAGAACCAGATCACCGGTGGCTCCGGTGGTCTGGAGGTCACGCCGCTGTTCCATGGCCGCACCGACACGCCGTACTATTATCTGGGACTGGTGCTGCTGGCAGGATCGCTCGCGATCATGACGCTGCTGGTGACATCGCGCTGGGGCCTGTTCTTCCGCGCGATCCGCGAGAACGAGGACGCGGCGGCAGCGGCCGGGGTGAAGGTGGTGCGGTTCCGCATCCTCGCCTTTGCCATCACCTCGAGTTTCGCCGGTCTCGCTGGCGGGTTCTACGGCCACTACATCGGCATCCTCACACCCGACATCGGTTCGGTCGACCAGATGGGCCTGGTGGTCGCGATGGCGGTGATCGGCGGTGCCGAGAGCATCGTCGCTGCAATGATCGGCGCGCTCGGGCTGGAGTTTCTGGTCGAGGCGCTGCGCAGCTATGGCCAGTGGCGGCTGGTGCTGTTCGGCGCGCTGTTGCTGCTGACCATGCGGTTCGCGCGCAACGGGCTGCTGGCGCTGGCGTGGCAGCAGGTGGCGCGGCTGAAACCGACAAACGACCTCCCCCTCCCCTTGCGGGAGGGGGTTGGGGGGAGGGGGAGTATTGTAGCGATGCCAACACCTCCACTGATCGAAGCATGCGACGTCACCAAACGCTTCGGCGGCATTGTTGCGGTGAGCAACCTGAACCTCGCCGTCCGGCACGGCGAACTGGTCGGCCTCATCGGTCCCAACGGTTCCGGCAAGACCACCACGATCAACATGCTCACCGGCCACCTGGCTCCGGCAGCCGGCCACATCTTCCTCCGCGGCAATCGGGCCGACGGTCGGTCCCCGAGCGAATTCGCCACATTGCGTGTCGGCCGCACCTTTCAGATCACGCAGCTGTTCAGCCGCATGACCGTGCTGGAGAACATGCTGGTCCCCGGTCTCGCCCGCCCGCACTCGCACAAGACCGCGGCAACCCGCACCGCGCGCCGGCATCTCGACTTCCTGGGACTCGTCGCGCTGGAGGCGCTGCAGGCGAAGAACCTCTCCGGCGGCCAGCAGAAGCTGTTGGAACTCGGCCGCGCGCTGATGCTCGACCCCGAGATCCTGTTCCTCGACGAACCGTTCGCCGGCGTGAACCCGTTCCTGCGCGATCAGATCATCGAACTGATCCGCAGGCTGCATGCGGACGGCCGCACCTTCGTCATCGTGGATCACGACATTGAAGCGTTGCAACGCCTGGTCGATCGCATGGTGGTGATGTCGCGCGGCGAAAAGATCGCCGACGGAACGGTGGCCGAGGTGCGCGACAACCAGGAAGTGCTGCGAGCCTACGCCGGTGTCTGACACCGCACTTGTGCTGACCGCGCGCAACCTCGTCGCAGGCTATCTGCCCGGCATCAACATCCTCAACGGCATGTCAGTGGACGTGCTGCGCGGCCAGGTGCGCTGCGTGCTTGGCCCGAACGGCACCGGCAAATCGACGCTGCTGAAAGTGCTGTTCGGCTTCCTACCGGCGCAGGAAGGCGACATGCATCTCGGCACGACTTCGCTGAATGGCGTCGCATCGCACGACATGGCGGATCACGGCATCACCTATCTGCCGCAGCGGCCGAGCGTGTTTCCGTTCCTGTCGGTCGAGGTCAATCTCCGCCTCGGCACATGGTCGTTTCGGCGCAACCGCGCTCAGGCGCGCGAACGGATTGAACGCGCCTACGCGCAATTCCCGATCCTGGCCGAGCGCCGCCGCCAGTCAGCGGGAACGCTCTCGGGTGGCCAGCAGCGCCAGCTCGAGATCGCACGTGCGTTGCTGACCGATCCGACCGTGATGCTGATCGACGAACCGACCGCGAGCATCGAGCCGCGTATCTCGGCACAGATCTATTCGCTGATCGCCGGATTGGCGCGCGACGGCAAGGCGATCCTGTTGGTGGACCAGAACATCAAGGGTGCACTCGGAATCGCCGACTATGTCTATGTCATGCGCACCGGCACGCTGTTCGCGGAAGGCCCGCGCAACGAGTTCACCGACAATGTCGAGACGCTGGTCAGCCGCTGGCTGTACACCACCTGACGATTGACGGCCGATCGGGCCGACCAGCATCATGCTTAGTCGAACCACGGGGAGACGCGGCATGTCGGACAACATCAGGCGCATGTTGCTGCTGGCCGCGCTCGCCGCGCCCGGCGTGGCCCATGCGGAAGAATTCCAATGCGGCCGCACCGGCGGCGATTTCACCTACGGACTGGAGGCGAATGTCGCCGGGCTCGATATGCAGGCGAATGGCGCCGCCTCGGTGCGCGACATTGCGATGAACACCTATGAGACGCTGGTCACCCGGGACGAGAACATGAAGCCGCTGCTCCAGCTCGCGCAGTCGGTGGACGTCGATCCGGACAGCAAGGTTTACACCTTCAGGCTGCGTCAGGGCGTGCATTTCCACAACGGCAAGCTGTTCACTTCGGCGGATGCGCGTGCCTCGTTCGAGCGTTACGCCCGCGTCGGTATCGACCGCTCCATTCTGGCGCCAGTCGATCACTACGACACACCCGATCCCAACACCTTCGTCATCGCGATGAAGGACCCGCGGCCGAGCTTCATCGAGGCGATGTCGTCGATCACCGTGCCGATCATCATCATCCCGGAGGAGAACAAGGACGCGCCGCCACAGCAGTTGCCGTCGATCGGGACCGGTCCCTGGCAGCTCGACCAGTATGTCGCCGATGCCTATGTGAAACTGAAGCGCTTCGACGGCTACACACCGGATACCCGCTACGACGACCTGTCCGGGTTTGGCGGCTACAAGGTTACCTGCCTGAACACCGTGACGTTCCGTATGGTGCCGGAGCCGGGAGCTCGCGTGGCAGGTTTGGAAACCGGCGAGTTGCAGGGCGTGGAGGACGTGCCGACCATTGCCCAGAAGCGGATCAAGGCGAACCAGGACATCCACCTGCTGAAGCTGGACAACTTCTGGCTGAACGTCACCTACGGCAACTGGTCGGCGCCGCCGACGGACAACCTGAAATTCCGCCAGGCGGTGTTGGCCGCGCTCGATTTCGACGAGGTGATGGACGCGGCGAACGACGGCGACTTCAGGCACAATCCGTCGTTTCAGTATCCCGGCACCAACTACTACACCGAGGTCGGCAAGGAGCTGCTCAACCAGCACAATCCGGACAAGGCGAAGCAGCTTCTGAAGGAGGCCGGCTACCAGGGCGAGAAGGTCGTGCTGCTGACCAACAAGGACTACTCAAGCCTCTACAACACGGGGCTTGTCGTGGCCCAGCAGATGAAGGCGGTGGGGATCAATGCGGAACTGCTGGTGCTCGACTGGCCGACCGCGTTGCAGAAGGCGATGAAGCCCACGCCGGACTGGAATTATTTCTTCACCGGCTGGATCACCTATGTGGCGGTCGGCGGCGTGCAGACGTTGCGGCCGATGGCGGAGCCCAATGCCGTCTATTTTCCGCCCGACAACAAGACCGATCCGGAGTTCATGAAGGCATTCGAGCAGGTGGCGAATGGTGCCACGCTGGAGGCGCGCCAGGCGGCCTTCGCGCGCGCGCAGAAGATCGCGCTGGACGACGTGATGGTGATCCCGATGGGTGTGATGCCGAAGGTACAGGCGGTGCGCGCCAACGTCGAGCACTATGTGCCGTTCTATAATCCGCGCATGTACAATGTCTGGCTGAGGAACTGATGCCGCGAATCGTCGTGATCGGCGCCGGCGTGATGGGTGCGTCGGTGGCATATCGCGCCGCGCTGGCGGGCGCGTCGGTGACGGTGCTGGAAGCCGGCCGCATCGGCGGCGGCGGCTCCGGTTGCAGCTTCGCCTGGACCAATTCCAACGAGAAGACGCCGCGCGCCTATCACGACCTGAACGTCGCGGGAATGCGGGCGCACGCGGCACTGGCCGAGGAACTTGGCGCCACACCGTGGTGGCATGACGGCGGCAGCATCGAGTGGGAAGCGCCGGTGGATCACCCGGCACAGCAGGCAAGGGTGGAGCGTCTGCGCGCGTGGGGCTACGCGGTAGAATGGATCACGCCGCGGCAGTTGCTGGAGCTTGAACCCGACATAGATCCCGCGCGGATCGGCGATGCGCCGATCGCGTATTTTCCTGACGAGGGCTGGCTCGATCCGGTGGTCTATATCGGTGCCATGCTCGGTGCGGCACGGTCGCACGGTGCAGTGGTGATCTGCGGCGCCCGCGTGTCGGCAACCGTTCTGCACGGTGGCAGAATGACCGGCGTGAAGACCGCGGACGGACAATTGTTCCACGCCGATGTGGTGGTGAACTGCGCCGGCCGCTGGGCGAACGATCCGGTGTCGGAGGCGGGACTGCATCTGCCGCTGGCGCCAACCGTCGGGTTGCTGGCATTCACCCCACCGGTTGCCGCGCGCGTCGGCCGGGTGGTGCGCGCGCCGGACATTCATACCCGGCCGGATGGGGCGGGGCGTCTGGTGTGCATTGCGCCGACGGAGGCGTTGCCCGCGTTCGATCCGCGCCCCAGTGTAGCACTTCCCGAGGTGCGCGAACTGGGACGGCGCGTCCGCCGGTTGCTGCCGGTGATCGGCGATGTGGAGCCGGAGGCGGCACGCATGGCGATCCGCCCGATCCCCGGCGATTCCTATTCCGCGGTTGGTCCGATGCCGCGGGTGGACGGATACTATCTCGCCATCACGCACAGCGGGGTGACAATGTCACCGTTCCTCGGTGCCGCGGTGGCAGAAGAAATCGTGCATGGCCGCAGGCGTCCGGAGCTTGCCGATTTCCGCCCGGCCCGGTTTTTCAATTGAGATTGCACCCCACCGCGGCCCTGGCCACATTGGTGACGGAGCCAATGACATGACCGTTCCATTGCGCTATCGTTACAATACCAGAGCCGGTCGCTGATCCCGTCGTGATCTTCGAAGACGAAGAACGCCGAGTCCCGTGCGACCGCCTCCGTCCGGCGATATGTCATACTGGAGCGGGTCCGTCAGGTGTTCGCGCGCGAGGGGCAGAACTGTATGATGGACTGGATCTCTCGCAACCAGCCAACGAGGCAACCGCATGAGCATGCCGCAGGACCGCACTGCCTGGACCGGCGCCACCCTGGACTACCGCACCGACGGCATGCGCACGCTCTCCGAGGCCGAGGTGGACGAGATCGATACAGCGCTTGGCCATCTGCACGATCAGAGCGAGCGCGATTTCCCTGCGATCACGCCGGACAGCTTCCCGCTTCCCACCCTCGGCGCCTATTTGCGCGGCCTCCGCGACGAACTGCGCTTCGGCCGCGGCTTCGTCCTGTTGCGCGGCATCCCGCGCGAGCGTTATTCCACCGACGACATGGCGCGCATCTATTTCGGTCTCGGCGCCCATATCGGCTCGCCGTTGCCGCAATCCTGGCAGGGCGAGCTGCTGGGCCATGTCATCGATGTCAGCGACATCGAACCCGGTGCGCGCGGCTATCACGCCGGTGGTGCGCAGCGCTTTCACACCGATTCCTGCGATGTTGTCTCGCTGATGTGCCTGCAGGCGGCCAAATCCGGCGGCGCCAGCCGGATCTGCAGCGCGATCGCGGTGCACCGCCACCTTGAGCGCGAACGTCCCGACCTGCTCCAGGTGCTGTATGACGGCTTCATCTTCCGCCGCCGCGAGGTGGACGCACAGCATGGCAGCGGCACCCTGGTTCGCCGCATCTCGGTGTTCGCCCGCACCGGAGACGAGATTTCGGTCTTCCTCTCGGGCGACTATCCGAACCGCGCCGTCGCCGCCGGTGACGCCGTGATGACCAAGATCCAGCGCGAGGCATTGGACGAGGTGCAGCGCATCGCCGCCTCGGCCGACACCTACCTCGACATGAGCATTGGCGAAGGCGACATCCAGTTCCTCAACAACCGGATGCTGCTGCACGGTCGCACCGGCTACCAGGACCATCGCGAGGTGGCCCGTCGCCGCCATCTGCTGCGCCTTTGGCTGAAGGTCCCCGGTTGGCCGGCCCAACCGGAGGGGCAGGCGATGCACACGGACGAGGACCATCCGCTCTGGCTGCGCCAGCGAACGCCATTCATGGAGGTCCCGTCGCACTACCTGGCCGAAATTACCGCAAGGCAGGGCGAACTGACGCAATGACCCAGATTGCCGCGAAATAACGTCGTGGCAATCGTGCCGGCAATCATATAAATGCCATAGAAAGAGTCGCAGGGCATGCTCTCTGCGCCGCCGATGGGGCAGCGGAACGCACTATTGACCGAGCGCAAATGAGCCATACCCAGGCCCGGGCGATCCGTCCGGCACCGTCCTTCGTCCGCGCTGCGGTCACCGCGACCAGCCTGCTGCTGCTGTTCGTCGTGCTCGGCATCGTACTGTTCACCATGCTGCGCTCACCGCTGAAGGACGACATCGCCTGGCTGCTTTACGTGGCACGGCGCTGGCTGGCCGGGCGCGAACTCTACGTCGACGTGGTGGAGGTCAATCCACCGCTGATCGTGTGGATCTCGGCCATCCCGATCTGGCTCGCCAGCGTGCTGGGCATCGATGCACAGTACACGGCAATCCCATTCTTCGTCGCCAGCGTGCTCGCCTGTGCCTGGTGGACCGCGTCGCTGCTACGCGGCAGCGGCAGGCTGTTCGAGGACCGGCTGCCGGTGTTCGCCGCGATCGGCACCGTGCTGCTGGTGGTTCCTGCCGGCGATCTCGGCCAGCGCGAGCACCTGCTGGTCGCCGCCATCCTGCCTTATCTCGCCCTGTTCGCCCGTTCGCTGGACGGCGATCGGCCGGCACCGCGCGACGCCCTGATCGCCGGAGTGCTCGCGGGTCTCGGCTGCGCACTCAAGCCCCGATATGCCGGGGTTTTCGTTGTGCTCGAAGGTGTCGTGGTGCTGCGCGGGCTGAACCCGTTCCGCGCCATGCCGCTGGTTGCCGGGGCGACGATGCTCGCCTACGCCGCGCTGATAGCGCTGTTCTGCCCTGCCTATCTGCGCCGCGCGGTGCCGTTGGCGCTGGCGCTGTACGGCGCGACCGACGTGCCGTTGCGGCATCTGGTGGCCGACAGTCTGCGCCTGATGTTCGGTCAGGCGGTGGCGCTGCTGCTGTGGTGGAATCGCCGGCGCCACGCACCCGAGGGCAACCTGATGCTGACCCTTGTCGTGTTCGCGATCACCAGCACCGCGATCTGCTTCATGGACGGCAAGGACTGGTTCTACCACCGGCTGCCGGCAACCGTCGCCACCGTGCTGGCGCTGCTGTGCTGGGCCGCCTCCGCGCTGACCAACCGCCGCTCCGACCGCCGCAGGGCCTTCTTGCCGGTGGTGGCCGGCGCTGTCGCCGTCGTGGTATTCCTGGTCGCGGCATTCCAGCGACTGGAACCCCAGGTGGCCCTCGCGGTCGAGCCTGAGCAGAATACCATCACGAAGCTCGAACAGCTGATCCGCGAGCATCACGCGCACACCTACATCGCCTTCTCGGAGTGGATCGCCCTGGGTTTCCCGGTGGTCAACAACACCGGCGTCGCCTGGGCGTCGCGCTTCGACTCGATGTGGGCGCTCAAGGGTGAACTCTGGCGCGCCCGCTTCGATGCTGCCGCGGCCAGGGAGTGGCCAATCCGCCACTGGGTCGCGCACGACTTCATCGTCGGCTGTCCCGACATCGCCGTGGTCGATACACGGGCGGGAGCGGTCAACTACGTCGGCGTGCTGAGTGCCTCGGACCCCGCCTTCGCACGCGCCTGGTCGCGCTATCGACGGATCGCGGCATTCGACGGCCTGGTGGTGTATCGCCGCGCTGCCAGGGGATGCATCGACCCGTGGGTGGCGGCGGAAGCGCCGCGGGCCACTGAGCTGCGCTGAGGCGTCGTCACGCTGAGCGTCAGGCCGCTCGCGGGGTCCCACTTCCGCCATCGCGCA
Source organism: uncultured Alphaproteobacteria bacterium (assembly GCA_963749575.1). GTDB lineage: Bacteria > Pseudomonadota > Alphaproteobacteria > Acetobacterales > Acetobacteraceae > JAMXLO01. Next base: position 644,046 of record CAVVNM010000013.1, on the reverse strand, counting down.
CCGTGGCGGCATGCACCACCGTCACGGGCATGACGGTGACGTGCGCGCACGGCCCACACCAGATGTTGGGCACGGAGGTGGGGATTAGGCCGCAGGTCGCAGGACCTGCTCGCCCCTGATCCAGTTGCACACGGCAAAGCTGCTATGAATTGAATGAAAGGATTTGAACGAGCAAGCCGATGATCACCCTGCCCAGCGCGCAGCAGCTGCGTTTCCTCACCGCCCTGGCCGAGAGCCGCCATTTCGGCCGCGCCGCGCTGGCCTGCTCGGTGACCCAGTCCACGCTCTCAGCGGGGATCCTGACACTGGAGCGGCAGCTCGATGCCGCGATCCTGGACCGCAGCGCCGGCAAGCACGTGGTGTTCACTCCGCTCGGGCTGGAGTTGGTGGAACGCGCCGGCACCGCGCTGGCGGCATTGGAGGCGCTCGCCGAAGCCGCCAACGCCGCTCGGACGCCAATGAGCGGCCCGCTGCGCCTTGGCGTGATCCCAACCGTCGGACCGTTCCTGTTGCCACGCCTGATGCCACGGTTACGCCACGGCTTTCCGCGGCTCCGGCTCTTTCTGCGCGAGGACACCACGGCGCATCTGGTCGAGCGGCTGGAAGCCAACCGGCTCGACGTGCTGTTGCTGGCACTGCCTTGCGACTGCGGCGACGCCGATGCGGCGCCGGTTGCCCGCGACGAGTTTCTCGTGGCCCTGCCGCAAGGGCACCGGTTGGCGGCGCAGGACCGGATCCCGGTCGCCGCCCTTGCTGGAGAGCGATTATTGTTGCTGGAGGACGGTCACTGCCTGCGGGACCAGGCACTCGCGGTATGCGGCCTGCTGGCCGGCGACCGCGAGGGCCAGGACCGGTTCGCCGCCACCAGTCTCTACACGCTGGCGCAGATGGTCGCCGGCGGGCTGGGCGTGACGCTGCTGCCCAGGCTGGCCGTCGCCGCGGGCGTGACCGCGGGAACCGAAATCGAACTGCGTCCACTGGCCGGTGCCGGCGCCTGGCGCACCCTCGGCGTCGCTTGGCGTCCAAACGCTCCGCGCGCATCAGAGTACAGAGCGTTGGTGCCTCTGCTGTCCGAGACCTACCGGGACGCGCTGGCTTCACCGCAGTCGCAACCGGAGGCAAAGTGAGACGATGACCGACAGTCCCTACCTGTTTCCCGCCGCGGACCATCCGCTGCAAGTCGTTGGTGACCGGCTGAAGGCACGCGAAGCGGTGTCCCGCTTCGGCATCGCTCTGCGCTACCAGGAGCGGGCGCCTGACCCGCCGGGCGCTGCCGAAGCCGCTTGGTGCGAGACCGGCCATTCCATCTTCATTCTCGCCGGGCACATCCGCTACACGTTCGACGACCACAGCGTCGTGGCCGGACCAGGTGACATGCTGCACATCCCCGCCGGCCCGGCGCATCGGCACAAGCCGAGTGTGGTTGGCGGCGAGCTGGTACGCTACGTGCTGACCGAGTTCGGCTAGCATCTCAACTGTTCCTCAATCGTATGGCCACATGCTTCCCCATGGAGGTGTGGCGCCATGCTGCTCGACAGCGTGCGGAACCTGTTGGGATGGCATACGGCTGCGGTTGCGGCACTTGCCGCCGAGTCGGTGCCGTCGCTGGTTCCGGAGGCTGCCCTGCCGGAAGGTGACGATCCGGTCTGGCCAAGCGCTCGAATCGGCGTGGTCGAGGCCTTGTGGGGCGAGGGATTCCTGTTCCCGGGCGGTGGTGCGGAGGTGCTGCGGCTCGCGGCACCACTGGGCTTGTCGGCGGCTTCGAGCCTGCTCCTGATCGGCGCCGGTAGCGGTGGCCCACCACGCCGCATTGCCGAGGAATTCGGCGTCTGGGTCACCGGCTACGAAGCCAATGCCCGCCTTACGGCGCTGGCCAATGAGCGTAGCCAATGCGCCGGGCTGGGGCGTCGGGCGCAGGTAGACCCCTGGGATCCGCTGTCACCCAAATTTCCGCCACGCTACTTCCACCACGGTTTGGCGATCGAGGCGATGCGCGGCGCCGATCCCGAACCGCTGCTCGCCGCGGCAGCGAAGGCGCTGAAGCCGGGAGGTCAGCTGGTTCTGTTGGAGACGGTGTCCGACCTGCCGCTCGACCCGGCCGATCCGATGGTCGCAACCTGGGCAAGGTTGGACCATCGTTCAGCGACGGCGCCGGCGGAGCTGGCAATAACCGAGGTGTTGGGACGCTTTGGGTTCGATGTGCGGATCGTCGAGGATGTGTCACGCCGCGAGATGCAGAACGCCATCAAAGGCTGGCGCACCGCGGTGCAGTCTATCGCCGGCAGGCGGCCGGCCCTGCGACAGATCGCTGTCGTGGTGCGGGAGGCGGAGCTGTGGCTGGCACGTTTCCACCTGATGCGGGGGGGCAGGCTGCGCCAGGTGCGCTGGCACGCGATCTCTGCCGGCGGATGATGCCGCGTCGCCGGGTTGACAGGCTCGCCGGCCGCCACTATCCACCCGCGCACTTCACGAGGCGTCGAGATGAGAGTTCGCAACAGCCTGAGGGCCGCGAAGGTCCGCGACAAGAATTGCCGCGTGGTGCGCCGGCGGGGGCGTGTCTACGTGATCAACAAGAAGAACCCGCGGATGAAGGCCCGCCAGGGCTAGCCTTCCAGCGCCATGGTGTGCCGTCTATTGTTGCGGCTCCAGCCGCAGCAAGGCCCGCACCGCATGATCCCGCCCAAGGAACAACTCGTCATCTGCTTCGCGCACGCCGCGTATCAGATGAAGGCATGCTTCGATGCGCTGAACACCGGCATTGGCAACTTCGAACTGCGCGCGCGTGACACGTTCGATCGCCGTGCGCACGAGGCCGATGTGATCGTTGTATCGGGCATGTGGCACAACGGCCTGATCCCCCTGGCGAGCAGGCTGCGCTTCGTCCAGTCGATCGGCTCGGGCACTGATCAGTTCGACCAGGAGGCACTGGCCGCACGCGGCATCCGGCTGGCAAGCGCGGCCGGCGTCAACGCGCGCGCTGTGTCGGAGCACGCGATGTCGCTGATCCTGGCGCTCGCGCGGCGGCTGCCGGAGGCGCGCGACAACCAGGCGCAGAAGGTCTGGCGCGGCATGATCGGCGATCTGACGCAGCGTGAGGACGAGTTGAGCGGCAAGACGATGCTGATTATCGGCCTCGGCCGGATCGGCGGCCGGCTGGCGCAGTTGGCGAAGGCGTTCGACATGCATGCGATCGGTTTCCGACGGGATCCGGCTGCCGGGCGAGGAGCAGCGGAACTCCGTGCATACCCTGGCCGAGTTGCCGACGCTCCTTCCACGTGCCGATTTTGTCGTGCTCACCTGTCCGTTGGTGCCGGAGACGCGTGGCGTGATCGACGCCAAGGCGCTCGGGCTGATGCCGACCTCGGCGTTTCTGATCAATGTCGGGCGCGGACCGTGCGTCGTGGAGAGCGCGCTGATCGCGGCCTTGAATTCCGGGCGCATCGCGGGCGCCGCGCTGGACTGCACGGACCCTGAACCGCCGGAAGAAACCTCGCCGCTCTGGGCAATGCCGAACGTGCTCATCACGCCCCATACCGGTGGCGAAACGCGCAAGTACGAGGCAAACGTGATCGAGATACTCATGGAGAATCTCGACCGGATGTGGCGCGGCGAGACGGTGTTGCGCAATCAGGTGGTGTGAGAGTGATGTGACGGGAGGGCACGTGATGCGGCAACTCATCGCCGGCAACTGGAAGATGCACATGCTGCGCGCTCAGGCCGCCGAACTGGCCACCGCCGTGCGCGACGGTTCTCAGGGCCTGGCCTGCGACCTGCTGGTGTGTCCGCCGTTTACCGCCGTCGAGATGGTGGCCGGTGTGCTGACAGGTTCGGACGTGGCGGTCGGCGGCCAAGACTGCCATGCCCAAGGACAGGGGGCGCATACCGGCGACGTGTCGGGCGCCATGTTGCGCGATGCCGGAGCGACCTGGGTGATCCTTGGCCATTCGGAACGCCGGCAGAACCACGGCGAGACCGATGAACTGGTGCGCGAGAAGGTGCTGGCAGCGGTGGCGGCCAGCCTCAACCCGATCGTGTGTGTCGGCGAGACCGACGAGCAAAGGAGTTCGGGCCAGGAAACGGAAGTGGTCGGCTGGCAGCTTGCCGGCAGCCTGCCGAAGCCGTTCGCCGGAGCGGTAGCCTATGAGCCGGTGTGGGCGATCGGCACCGGGCGCACCGCCACCGAGCAGGACGTCGCCACGATGCACGCCTTCATCCGCGAGGAGCTGGTGCGGCAGTTCGGCGACGTGGGACACGCGATCCGCATCCTGTACGGTGGTTCGATGCGGCCGGCGAATGCCGGCTCGTTGCTGGCGGTGCCGCATGTCGGTGGCGGATTGATCGGCGGGGCGAGCCTGAAGGCGGAAGACTTCCTGGCGATTGCCCGGGCTGCGCAGCAAGGGTAGTAGCCGCGCATGACCACTGTTTTGCTGATCATCCACCTGTTCGTCACGCTCGCCCTGATCGGCGTTGTGCTGATCCAACGCAGTGAAGGTGGCGGCCTCGGGATCGGCAGCTCGCAGGGCATGGGCTCCTTCATGTCCGGCCGTGGCACCGCCAATCTGCTGACCCGCACCACCGCCATCCTGGCCACCGTGTTCATGGCGCTGTCGCTGACGCTCGCGCTGATGAACCGCGGCACCACGGGGATCGGCCGCTCGCTGCTGGAAGGCCCGCCGCCGGCATCGGCCCCCGGCCCCGCCACCCAGACACCGTCTCCCGAACCCGCCGCGCCGAAGGGTCCCGCCGTCCCCACCAACTGACCCTCCCGCGACGCATGCGTGATGCCGCATGAGTGGGCTTCCCTCCGCCCGATTCGGCTCGGTATACTGGCCTCCCATGACGCGGTATGTGTTCATCACCGGCGGCGTGGTCTCCTCCCTCGGCAAAGGCATTGCCTCGGCGTCGCTCGGCGCCCTGCTGCAAACGCGGGGCTTCTCGGTCCGGCTGCGCAAGCTCGATCCCTATCTGAACGTCGATCCCGGCACGATGTCGCCCTACCAGCACGGCGAGGTCTACGTCACCGACGACGGCGCCGAGACCGACCTGGACCTGGGCCACTACGAGCGGTTCACCGGCGTGCCGGCCAACCGGCTCGACAACGCCACCACCGGGCGCATCTATTCCGAAGTGATCGCCAAAGAGCGGCACGGCGACTACCTGGGCGCCACCGTCCAGGTGATCCCGCACATCACCGACGCGATCAAGGAGGCGATCGTCCGCGATACCGCCGGCCTCGACTTCGTGCTGGTGGAGATCGGCGGCACCGTCGGCGACATCGAGAGCCTGCCGTTCCTCGAGGCGATCCGTCAGCTCGGCAATGAGCTTGGCCCGGAGCAGGCAATGTTCGTGCATCTGACGCTGGTGCCGTACATTCCCTCAGCCGGGGAGCTGAAGACCAAGCCGACGCAGCACTCGGTGAAGGAGCTGCTGAATGTCGGCATCCAGCCGCAGATGCTGCTATGCCGCTGCGATCGGCCGATTCCCGAGAACGAGCGGCGCAAAATCGCGCTGTTCTGCAACGTGCGCCCGCAGTCGGTGATCGCGGCACTCGATGTCGACACGATTTATGCGGTGCCGATCGCGTATCACGCCGAGGGCATGGATCGCGAGGTGTTGCGGCATTTCGCGCTGCCCGCTGACGGTGAACCCGATCTGTCGCGCTGGCAGGACATCGTAGAGGCAATCCGCTCGCCGGAGGGCGAGGTCCGCATCGCGGTGGTCGGCAAGTACACCAACCTGCTGGACAGCTATAAGTCGCTGGCCGAGGCGCTGGCGCATGGCGGCATCGCCAATCGGGTGAAGGTGCGGCTCGACTGGGTGGACAGTGAGATCTTCGAGCATGATGGTGCGGTCCATCGGCTGGAGGAGTGCAATGGCATCCTGGTTCCAGGCGGCTTCGGCGAGCGCGGCACGCCGGGCAAGATCGAGGCAGTGCGGTTCGCACGCGAAAAAAACGTGCCATTCTTCGGTATCTGCTTCGGCATGCAGATGGCGGTGATCGAGGCGGCGCGGAACCTGGCGGGCCTGCGCTGCGCTTCGTCCACCGAGTTCGGGCCATGCGACGAACCGGTGGTCGGACTGCTGACCGAATGGGCACGCGGCAACGAGATCGAGCGGCGCCTGGAGGGCGGCGATCTCGGCGGCACGATGCGGTTGGGCGCCTATCCGGCGGTGCTGAGCCAGGGATCGCTGGTGTCGGAACTGTACGGCGGCGCGGCGCGGATCGAGGAGCGGCACCGGCATCGGTATGAAGTCAACGTGCACTATCGGGAGTGCCTGGAGCGAACCGGGATGCGGTTCTGCGGCATGTCGCCCGACGGCGTGTTGCCGGAGATCATCGAACTGCCGGACCACCCCTGGTTCGTCGGCGTGCAGTACCATCCAGAGCTGAAGTCGAAGCCGTTCGACCCCCATCCGTTGTTTGCCGGGTTCATCGCCGCGGCGGTGCGGCAGGCGCGGCTGGTGTAGTTCACGCACCGAGGCGGTTGTTGCCGCGGCACGCCAGAACAAACGCGCCGCCGAAACGAATTTGCCCCTGAACGCCTCTATGACGCCATCGAGACCGGCGCCGCCGATCTGGACGACCCGGCGTTGAAGGAGCGTATCACCGGCCTCAAGGCTATCCGTGATCAGGCCCAGGCCGACGCGGATCGCGCCGCCGCCATGCTGGACAGCTCGGGGCAACAAGCCATCACCGCGCCATGGTCCAAAAATTCGCCAAAACCGCGCGCGAGCGCATCAGGATCGCAGGCGGCGGCTACCGCCGCGACCATCTACGCGCGCTCGCTCTGCGCGTCGAGGTCGCGGACAAGGAGGTCAGCATCGTGGGGTTGAAGGGCGACCCGTTTAGAAGCCTCGCCGCCGCGTCAGGCGTAAAATCGCATACGCCCGGCGTTCGCAGTTCTGTTCTGAATTGGCGGAGGGAGTGGGATACTCCGCACAGGCAGAACGAGTCATTATAATATCTGATTTCTCAGCGCTATAGGCGATCAACGTTGGTAAAAACGTTGGTCAAAACGTTGGTCAAATTTACGGCGCTCCGCTCGGGTTTTGGAGGCCGTAGGATCACTCGAAGTAGGCTTTGCGGGCCTTCCCTCGCAGGTTCGAACCCAGATCGGAAGTCGAACCCACAAGCGAGCCGCTTGGTCGAATAGAGTGATCCTCGACTTCGTGAGAGCATTGGATGGGCAGGCTGCAATCGGGGAATTCTTCAAGAGGCGCAAATTGGCCGGTTCGCCGCCATGAGGCATCGGAGCGGGCAGACAGCCTTATAGAAACCTTCTTTGGTGAAACCATTGTGGAGATACATGGGCGCAGGGTTCAGGTGCACCACGCTTTCATGCCCAAATCACCGCAATCGCCTGCTCTGAAAGTGGCTGACTTCGTAATGCACGCCGCTGGACGACAGGTTCGCAACCGAATGGAAGGAAAATCCATCTGGGGTAAGGACTTCACGGCGGTGTTTCATTCACGCCCGCATTGGAGCAGTTTCATCGCCATGGAAGAGGTGGAGGCAGGCGGAGACCGACCGGCTCAAGAGTGACGAGCGACAGCTAACACTTCCCAATTCCAAGGCGGACAAACTATGCCCGAGCACCCCTAAAGCCAGCAATTATCGGTTCAGCCCCGGACCCTCCGGTCCGATTTATTGGTTGCCATCGATGCTCCTTTCATCGCTTCGGTGAAGAACTTGGATGAAGCGCCGTAGTTCCGAGGGGGCTATGGGCTACGCAAGCGTATGGCCCATCCGGGGTGCCGGATGCGTTCCGCCCCTTCGCAATGTTGACACCGCATAGGGCGTCGCGAGACGCTTACCCATGGATTTTCTCGGCGGCTGCCACTGCGCGAACATTCGGGTGCGTCTCCGGCTTACCAAGGCTCCGGAGGAGACCCCGGTCCGAGCCTGCACCTGCTCGTTTTGCCGCAGCCATAACCCGCGCATGGTCTCCGACCCCGAGGGGCTTCTTGAAGTTGAGGCCGACGACTGGTCGCTAGTTGAACGATACCGATTTGGAACCCGCACCTGTGATTTCCTAATTTGTCGTCGATGCGGCGTCTTCATCGCCGCAGTCGCACACATGGCGGAAGGCACCCGCGCCGTGGTCAACGTGAACTGCTTCAACGATCGTGGACGCTTCACTTCGGTTCCCACGATGCACGAGTTCCAGGGAGAGACAATCGACAGTAGATTGTCGCGCCGTGCGGCAAACTGGATGCTGGCCGTGCTTATTCAGCCATCATGAGACAGAGTGATGCGCATCGCCGTCATCGCTGACATCCACGCGAACCTGCCAGCGCTCGAAGCCGTGCTTGCCGATATCGAGCGTCGTGCTGTCGATCGCATGATCAACCTCGGCGATTGCGTATCGGGTCCGCTCTGGCCGCACGACGTGCACGATCTGCTAATGGCTCGGGATGACCTGACCATCAGAGGCGACCACGATCGATGAGCGTCAGGACCCGATCCATTATTGATGGGCACATCGGATCTGTATGCCTACGCCCAACTCAACCAGGACCATCGCTCCTGGCTTGCAGCACTACCAACTTTCGTCGATCCCGATCATGGCATCCTCGCGTGCCACGGCACACCGATCGACGACAATCAGTATCTTATCGAGGAGGCGTCAGGAGGCCGGCTCGTGCGGGCAGTTCTGGTCACGATCCGGGAGCGGTTGGGCGATGCTCAGGCCGCGTAGTTCTGTGTGGGCACCGTTACCAGCAGCACTTCAGTCAGTTGCCCGGCGGCCCGATGATCCTCAATCCGGGCAGCGTCGGCTGCCCGTCGTACGACGATCCAGGTAGCGCTCCTCATGTGTCAGGGGCTGGTTCGCCCCATGCACGGTATGCTGTCCTCGACATTAACGAGGACAGCGTATCCGCCGACATGACTGTCATCGCGTATGACTGGAGAGCGGCGGTTACACGGGCGGAAAGTAACGGCCAGCCCGAGTGAGCTAATGGCTCGCACACGGGGTGGTTCATCATCGGCATAAGGTCCTGATGCGCGGCCCCGCTTCGCGCCATTCTACCGGCGGGAGCCGATGCCGTCTGTTCCACACCGTCGACGCGCCCCCCGAACGGCCGACCTGGAACACGGCGTCCACTGAGTTAGGACGCGTTGGTAACGCGCCGTCATTTCAACACTGGGGGCGTCACCCCTTGGGCCACACATCTCTCGCCAACTTCCTCCCTCCAAAATCTTCCTGGAATATTTCATAGTTGACGTTATCGCCCTGCTTTATTTCATGAAAACCATCTTCGCCACCCTTCACGGATCGGATGGTAAAGATAACCTCCGGGTCATTCTCCTTATTGGGCTTAATGACGCCAATTCCAAGCGGGCGATACACACGTTCGACAACACCATAACCATTCATAGCTACACTCACCCTCGTTCCTATAGTTTCATATGAGACATGTGACACCTATTTCCTTTGCCAGCGCAACTCCACAAATGAACCAGGGATGAGAACACCCGGATAGTCGAACATGACTTCGCGGCGATCCCCAGAATCGCGATCCTCGCGCAGAACGGCATGACCCTCGGGCGATATGTGGTAGTTTGAAAAAAAGTACTCGAATTCCCCAAATACGACCATCCGGACGTTCGCACTTTTCGTTATCCATGGCGAAGAAAACACAAAATATCCAAGCATATAGGGCGTGAAGGACTTATACTGTATACTGACCCGGACTTTCCGGCCGAGGAGGTGACGTTGCCCATCGGCCACTGAATATTTTCTGACTATCCACGTGGATTGACGACGTGGGTTTGGAATATCGAATTTTATCTCTTGTGGTTGCAATTCGTTATCATTGATCCGAACACTGAGTTCGAGGAACAAGCTAATCCAGACTTGTTCCTCCGTGCCCGAAGCGAGAACTCGCTCAATGAGACTCCTAAGCTGAGGACGTTCTTGTTCCGGCAACTGGGACAGGCCAATTTGGTGTACATAGATGGGTGTGGGTGACTGCCGCCATACGTCGCTCCGCGCTTGCTCTCCCAGCGAGATACCAATGAGCAAATCAAGATTTTCAAGTATCAAGTCGTAGCTGCACGTCGTGTCACATTCCGCGACCAGCTTTTTTGGCTCGAAACCTTGTGCGGGTCTCCCGAAGAAAGTCCGAAATTCGAGATGCTCGATCAGCGGAGTAGCTCGCAGACGCCAGATTCCTTGGCTTGCATTCCATAGGGGAGTGAGAACCTCACGGCCCTTGGACTGACGGCAGATTTGAAAAAAATCCTTGGCGTGAAGGAACCGAAGATCATTCCGCTCTGTTGGCTTAACCAAATCGATGTGACCGCACGGAATTGGAAGCCAGTCTATGGCTCCGTAAAAGCCTTTAGCGGACGATTCGGTAACAACCACGTCATCCTCACCAGTCGCAACCCTTACCGGTAGCCACATTCGCCCTGGGCCCGCCCGTTCATCTCCGCCATTGACTACGCGGAATGCCCACTGATCGTGTAGGTTCAGCAGGAACTCGCTTCCCGTTGCTAAGCTGGCGATTTGACGTTGTCCGTGTAAGAACAGGTTCATAATTTCGCGTATGATTGGAAGCTTGATGCCAATCCCAAAACCCGCCAACTTGGCGTAGGCGAGCATCTGTGATCCAGTACTTGGAACGCCGTAGAGAAGGAGCCCAGAGATCGGCGGAACCGCGCCGGCCTGCAACTCGTCGATTATGTATTGCATACACACGAGGCCGCCCAAGCTATGGGCAACCAGAGCTATGCTGTCAATGTTCGATGACCCAGAGCGTGAGCCCTTTTTCACTATGCGGTTTATCGTCACCGCGAGTTGGCGAGCGGCATTTTCGATTGGTCCACCTCGAAACCAGCGGCTACGATAGCCAAATGATACACGTCATAGTCCGTTAACTCGTCGTCGGTTACCACCAGCTGCATGAAGCTTTTGGCTGCATCTTTTGCTCGCCATGTCGTGACCTTATCTCCTGTCAACCCATGGACAAATACAATGCAACGCGTGTTCAAGCTTTGGTCGTGGCCGTAGCGGTCAAGCACGTCAAGGACTTCAGTACCGAGCGACCTCGCGGGCGTCAGGTGCAACGGAAATATCTTCGGTGACCGTCACGTTGGGACCTCCTTGAGCATCTGGCACGTCCGTTCTCACCGCGGAACCTCATGGATCAAGTCACTGTCACAACGAATAGCAAAGCAGAGAACGGAGCGCCGCAAGTTGATCTGAGATCAGTCATGAGCACCCGTGGTAGTGACCAACCTGACAGCAGACGCGCGAAGTCGCATCCGCCGTCTCGTCGGACCGTCATGCATCACCCACGCTGCATGAGCGTGACCTATCACGCAAGGATTATCTACCTAGCCCGGATTTCTCATACCGGTGAGTAGCCTTGCGGCTATCATTCCGGCATAGAAGCAGAATTGGGTCGCGGTCAAAGCTTGTGGCTGCAAGTGCCATCTCCCGGCCAAGCTCCGCCCTCCGCCGCACGATCAGCGCCGTTGTCGGGGCTTATATCGCCTGTGCCCTGTCTGGTTCGTGTCAGGCGGCAGCGTTGCGCAGCAGCGCATGCGCGAGTTCGAACTCGTCCCGCCACGGACAGGCCGATGCGTTGGAGATCTTGATCCGCCGCACGCTGCCCCGGACCAGGGCGCCCAATTTCAGCAGCTTCAATCGGATCGTGCCGCAGGTGGCCTCGGCAAACTGCGTGAACGCCAGACCGATGCGGCGCAGCGCGCAGAGCAATACGTAGGCCATCGAGGCAAACCAGAGCCGCAGTTGGTTGGCTTGCATGGTCGCGGCGGGCGTGCGGTCGGCGAACAGGTCGAGCTGGCACTCCTTGATGCGGTTTTCCATCTCGCCGCGGGCGCAGTAGACCTTCTCATAGAGATGCCGTGCGCCAACCTCGCTCGGTGCGAGCGACGTGACAATAAAGCGCGGGTTGGCCTCGCCGCCGGTGACTTCGGCCTTGCCGACGACGCGCCGTTCGCGGCTCCAACTGTCACGTGTGCGGTATCTGAAGTCCTTGAAGCAGCGTGCCGGCTTGTCGGTGCGGATGCTCCCTCGATCGTGGCGGCGATCAGTTCAGGGATGATGGCTTGATCCAGACGGCCGTTGCCAGCCAAGCCAACGCATAGTCCGCGCCGGATGCCTTGACGCTGTGTCACACGCCGCTCGCTGACCGCCAGATGCGATCAACTCAGAAGCCGATGAGCATGGAGCGGACCGAGGTTCTCGACATGATGGGCACGCTGAAGCAGGCGCGCTCGATCCAATACCAGATGACCATCGCCAAGCTGCCGCTCGCCAAGGATGTCGATGACTTCGCCTTCAAGGGGACACCGATCAACGGAGCCTGGTGCGCGACCGCGCCGGCGGCAACTTCGTCGCCCAACAGCGCAACGTGGTCCTGGTCGGCGGCACCGGTACCGGCAAGACGCATCTGGCCGTAGCGATCGCGCGAAGCTGCATTCGTGCCGGGTCACGCGGGCGCTTCTTCAACACCGTCGATCTGGTCAACCGCCTCGAAGCCGAAGGGCGCGCCGGACGCCAGGGACGGCTTGCCGATTTCCTCACCCGTCTCGACTTCGTCATCCTCGACGAGCTCGGCTACCTGCCGTTCGCGCAGGTCGGTGGGCAACTGCTGTTCCACATCGTCAGCCGTCTCTATTGAACGCACCTCGGTGATCGTCACCACGAATCTCGCCTTCGGCGAATGGCCGAGCGTGTTCGGCGATCCCAAAATGACCACGGCGTTGCTCGATCGCCTCACTCACCACTGCGACATTGTCGAGACCGGCAACGACGCCGAACGCCAGGCCCGTTACCGTGCCACCCGCACGGATGGCGCGCCGGTGATCCGCATGCGTCGTCCGGCCGATCATCGCAGTCGCGCCCGGCGCTGGCATGACGCCGTCACCGAGCTGGCAGACTTGCAGGCGCGGTATGCCGACTGGCTCGCGGCGCTACCCATCAACCAGCAAGACAGTGCGCTGGCAGACGCGTTGCAGGCAATCTGCGATCTCGATCTCACCGAGCTTCAGGACATCATCCCGCCGCGCGGCTTCGACCGCGACCGACCAACCCTTCGCCCACCGCGCGCCACCCCGGCAGCTTGCACCGGTGGGTCCACAGGAACCCCCCGCGCGCCGCTGCGCCAGCCTCCTGATGGGCACTCCGTAGCGCGCCGATCCTCCCCCTATGGACTACCGGCACAAGCGACCCACCGGGGGGTCAATTCCAACTGCTCAATCTGTCCACCCCCAGGGGCGCACTCCAATCAGGGGTCAATGTTCAATGCCGATTGACAACGGACACCACCAACAAGAAAAACCGCGGAATTCCGCCACTTCTCGGACTGTGGTGGGCTGTAGCGGAGGGGTTCTGGCGGAGGGAGTGGGATTCGAACCCACGGTACGCTTTCACGCACACACGCTTTCCAAGCGTGCGCCTTAAGCCGCTCGGCCATCCCTCCGCACCAACGGGCCAGAAAAATAGCAGTGCCGCCGCTTCCGGGAAACCTTCCTCGGACCATGGCATGCCAACGGAACCATTCCGGAACAAAAGGTCCATGAAGCGTCGCCACATCCTGGCGGGCTCGGCGGCCATGACCCTTGCCGCCCCAGCAGTGCGGGCCGCGGTCGATCCCAAGCCGCTGACGTTCATCCCGCAAGCGGACACCACGCTGCTCGACCCGAGCTTCGCCCCCGCACTGGTCACGCGCAACCACGCCTACATGGTCTACGCTACGCTGTCTGGCGTGGACGATGCAGTCCGCCCGCGGCCGCAGATGGCGGCCGGCCGTGTGATCGAGGACGATGGCAAAGTCTGGAAAATCCCGTTACGCAACGGCCTGCGCTTGCAGGACGGCGAGAAGGTGTTGGCGCGCGATGCCGTTGCCGCGCTGAAACGCTGGGCCAGACGCGATGTCTTTGCGATCTCTGGGTTCGCTCAGGTGGACGAGCGGTCGGCCATCGTTCTTCTTTGCCTCCGCCTACCGCAAGGATCTGACCGGCATCGTCAAGGGCAGCGTTCCATTGTTTACCAACGTCCGGCGGGCGCGACGGTGGTCAGACCGCCGCCCGCCGCAATTGCGCCGCACGTGCGGGGGCGCCCGCGAACGGCAGCAGTGCGGCCGCACCCAGGCTCATCAAGCCGACCATCACCAGTGCAATGCTGTATGTACCAGTCTGATCGCGCAGGATGCCGACCAGCTGCGGCGCGGCGTAGCCGGCGATGTTGCCGATCGAGTTGATCACGGCGATCCCCGCCGCTGCGGCCGCAGGACCGAAATACGCCGTGGGCAGATTCCAGAACGTCGGCAACGCGGCGCTGATGGCAAACCCGACCACGCACAGGCTGCCGAGTTCGACGATCGTATTGCCGGTGAAAGCACCTGCGAGCACCAGGCCAATGCCCGCCGCCAGCGTACAGAGCGTAACGTGCCACACGCGCTCCCCGGTCCGATCCGAACTGCGCGAGACCAGTACCATGCCGAGCACGCCAAGCGCGGCCGGCATTGCCGAAAGGTAGCTGGTGACCAGGTTGCTGAACCCCAGGTCCTTGATCATGAGAGGCAGGAAGAACACGTTGGCGTACACCCCGAAGCCGATCAGCAGATAGGCAGCGGTCATCAGGACGACTGGTCCGCTGCGCAGCGCCATCCATTGTGACAGTCGTCGTCCGTCACCGCTGCCCTGCTCAGCGGCCAATGTGGATTGCAGCCACGCACGCTCTTCCGGCTTCAGCCAGTTGGCATCGGCGGGCCGATCGCGCAGCACGAACGGCGCGATGCCTGCGAGCAGCACGGCCGGCGCGGCTTCGAGCAGGAATACCCATTGCCAGCCTTGCAGGCCCAACCAGCCATGCAGCATCAGGATATTGCCCGAGATCGGCGCGCCGGTCGAAACCGCAGCGGCGGCGAAAGCGTAGAACACGCCCATGGCGCGCCCGCGATAGCGGTCCGGAAACCAGCACGTCAAAAAGAATATAACGCCCGAGAAATAGCCTGCCTCGGCGATGCCAAGCAGAAAGCGCACCACGACAAAACTGGTTACACCGGTAACCAATGCCGTCGCGCCGGAGCAGAGCGCCCAGGCCAGCATGATCATTGAGAGCCACCGTCGCGCTCCGAAGCGTGCCAGCAGCACGTTGGACGGGACCTGGAACAGGATATAGCTCCAGAAGAACGCGCCGGCGCCGAGGCCATATTCCGCGGCGGTGAAGCCGAGGCTTCGGTTCATGGTCAACGCGGCGACCGCGATGTTCGAGCGGTCAAGCGCGTTGACGTAGTATCCAAGGCCGAGGAATGGCACCAGTCGCCAGGCGACCCGCCGCATGACGTCGGCTTCGCTGCGGTCTGCCATCGTCTCCTCCTGCGTCGGCGTATTGTGCCGGCGACCATAGGCCAGGCGAAAAACTGCGGCGCGCACATTTTCGTGCGTGGCGAGCGCTCAGATCACTGATGCAATCGATACGGGTATTCCGCCCTCGGATACGTCACGCATCCATTTTCAGCGCTGCCAGAAACGCAGACTGCGGGATCTCCACCTTGCCGAACTGGCGCATCCGCTTCTTGCCTTCCTTCTGCTTCTCCAGCAGCTTGCGCTTGCGCGTGATATCGCCGCCGTAGCATTTCGCGGTCACATCCTTCGACAGCGCCCCGATCGTTTCGCGCGCGATGATGCGCCCGCCGATCGCCGCCTGCACCGCGATCTTGAACAACTGCCGCGGGATCAGGTCCTTCAGCTTGCCGCAGATCGCCCGTCCACGTGTCTCGGCAACACTGCGGTGCGCGATGAAGGACAGGGCATCCACCGCCTCGCCGTTCACCAGGATGGAGATGCGTACCAGATCACCCTCGGCGTAGCCGTCCATCTGGTAGTCGAAGCTGGCGTAGCCGCGCGAGACCGACTTCAGCCGGTCATAAAAGTCGAACACCACCTCGTTCAGTGGCAGTCGGTACACCGCCATGGCACGGTTGCCGACATAGGTCAGATCGACCTGCTCGCCGCGTCGTTCGTTGCACAGATGCAGCACTGCGCCAAGGTAGTCGTCCGGCACCATGATGGTGGCGCGAATCCACGGCTCCTCGATGTGATCGATCACGCTGCCGTCCGGCATGTCCACCGGATTGTGCAGCTCGATCACCGCGCCGTTGGTACGGTGAACGCGGTATACCACGGAAGGCGCGGTGGCGATCAGATCGAGGTCGAACTCGCGGGTCAGCCGCTCCTGGATGATCTCCAGGTGCAGCAAGCCAAGGAACCCGCAGCGAAACCCGAAGCCCAGCGCGGCAGACGTTTCCGGCTCATAGTGAAAGCTCGCGTCGTTGAGCCGCAGCCTGCCCAGCGACTCACGCAGCTTCTCGAAGTCGTCCGCGTCCACCGGGTAGAGGCCGCACCACACCACCGGCACCGACGGCTTGAACCCGGGCAGCGCATCGGCCGCCGGTGCGCGGTCGTCGGTAAGCGTGTCGCCGACGTTGCAGTCGGCCACCGTCTTGATTGCGGCAGTGATGAAGCCGATCTCTCCGGGCCCGAGATCGTCGGTCGGGATCATCTTCGGGCTGAACACGCCCACCTGCTCGACCTGATGGACCGCGCCGGTGGACATCATGCGGATGCGCTGGCCGCGCTTGATCCGCCCGTCCTTGACCCGGATCAGGATCACCACGCCGAGATACTGGTCGTACCAGCTGTCGACCAGCAGCGCCTTGAGCGGCGCGGCACCGTCGCCTTTGGGCGGCGGCAGGCGGTGCACCAGGGCCTCCAATACGCCCTCGATGTTGACGCCGGTCTTGGCGCTGATCTCCACCGCATCCGACGCATCGAGACCGATCACGTCCTCGATCTGCTGCTTCACCTTCTCCGGTTCGGCGGCCGGCAGGTCGATCTTGTTCAGCACCGGGACGATTTCGTGGTTTGCCTCGATCGCCTGATAGACGTTGGCCAGCGTCTGCGCCTCTACCCCCTGGGAAGCATCCACCACCAGCAGCGAGCCTTCGCAGGCTGCCAGACTGCGCGAGACCTCGTATGAGAAGTCCACGTGGCCGGGCGTGTCCATCAGGTTCAGCTCGTAGACCTGCCCGTTCTTCGCCTGGTAGGTCAGCCGGACAGTCTGCGCCTTGATCGTGATGCCGCGTTCCCGTTCCAGCTCCATGCTGTCGAGGACCTGATTGGTCATCTCGCGGTCGGTGAGCGCTCCGGTGGCCTGGATCAGCCGGTCGGCCAGGGTGGACTTCCCATGGTCGATATGCGCGATGATCGCGAAGTTACGGATATGGTCGAGCGGGGTGTCGGTCATTGCCTGCAGTCAGTGGACGATGCTCGACGCTCAGATAGAGGTTCCGGGTGCCGGTGTCATCGGGCGGAACCATCGCTGGGACTCCCCTCAACGCCGGAGCGCCCGCTGCGCCGGTCGTATTACCACCAGCCCCGCGGCCCGCATCGCATCAACCAGGTGATCGGCGCAGACGCCGGCCAGATAGACGTCCGCTCGCCGGGACAAGTGCCCTGCGCTGGCCATTGACTGGCGGAGAACCGCCGCAATCTCCTCGTCGGACAGCTCGTCATAGGGCGTCTCGAACAGCATCGGCTGGATGGTAGCCTCGCCGCCCGGGAAGAACAAGAACAGAACATTGGTGCCTGGTTCCAGCGTGTCGGCGAGCCCGCAGCGAACGGGGCTGAGGGCCAACGCACGGACGCAAGAAGTATAGGGTGCCGACTCCGGTCGGAATGCGCCCACGCCCAGGCCGCCAATCCGAGCGCGGTTCAGTCGGCCGCCGCCTCCAGCGCCTGATCGAGATCGGCGATCAGGTCGTCTGCGGTCTCCAGCCCGATCGACAGGCGGATCACATCCGGTCCCGCGCCCGCGGCAAGCCGCTGCTCGTCAGTAAGTTGGCGATGGGTGGTCGAGGCCGGATGCAGGATCAGACTGCGCGTGTCGCCGATGTTGGCGAGATGCGAGAACAGCCGGACGTTCTCCACCACCTTCACGCCGGCGTCGTAGCCGCCGCGTACCCCGAAGGTGAACACCGCACCGTTGCCACGCGGCAGGTACTTGCGCGCCAGTTTGCGGTACGGGCTCGAATTCCAGGCCGGCATAGGATACCCATGCCACGCCCGGATGCCGTTCCAGAAACTCCGCCACCCTTTGCGCGTTGGCGCAATGCCGCTCCATCCGAACATGCAGCGTCTCGATGCCGGTAATGGTGAGGAACGCATTCATCGGCGCAAGCGTCGGTCCGTAGTCGCGCAACGCGACCGCGCGTGCCTTGGTGGTGAACGCGAAGTCACCGAAGTTCTCGTAAAAGCGCAGACCGTGATACGCGGGCTCCGGCTCGGTCAATGACGGAAACCGGCCGCCCTGCGACCAGTCGAATTTACCGCTCTCGACCACGATGCCGCCCAGTGAGTTGCCATGTCCATCGAGGAACTTCGTGGTGGAATGCACGATCAGATCGGCGCCCCACTCGAACGGCCGGCACAGATAGGGTGTGGCCAGCGTGTTGTCGACGATCAGCGGAATACCGGCCTCATGCGCGACCTTCGCCACCGCTTCCAGATCGACGATGATGCCGCCGGGATTGGCCAGGCTCTCGAGGAAGATCGCCTTGCAGCGCGGTGTCAGAGCGCGGCGAAAGTTCTCGGGATCGGTGCGGATCGACGAAGTGGCAGGTCCAGCCAAGCTTCTTGAACGACATGCCGAACTGCGTCAGCGATCCGCCATAGAGGTTGCGTGAGGCGACGAACTCGTCGCCCTGTTCCATCATGGTCGCGAAGATCAGGAACTGCGCGGCATGGCCCGACGCGGCGGCACAGGCGGCGCGGCCGCCTTCCAGATTGGCGACGCGCTCCTCCAGCACGGCGACTGTAGGATTGGTCAGGCGCGCATAGATGTAGCCGAAATTGTGCAGATTGAACAGCGACGCGGCGTGGTCGACATCGTTGAAAACGTAAGCCGTGGTCTGAAAGATCGGCGTGATGCGCGCGCCGGTGGTGGGATCGGGTGCGGCGCCGGCGTGGATGGCGCGCGTCTCGAAGCCGTAGCTGACGTTGGCCGACGGCTCCGCGTGCGGCTTCGCCTTGCGTTCCGTCGGCGGCTCCGCTGCGCGATTGCGGATGATGCCGGAATTGACGCCGCTCCATGACAGTTCACCGCCCAGCCGGCCGAACTCGATCTTCGGGCAACGGTTCATGATCACTTCGATGCCGGCGGCCTCGGCGCGCTCGGCGGCTTCGTCGTTGCGGACGCCAAGCTGCATCCACACCACCTTGGCGCCGATCGCGATCGCATCGTCGACGATCGGGCCGACCTGATCGGAGGCGCGGAAGATGTCGACCATGTCGATCTTGTCGGGGATGTCGCGCAGGCTGGCGTAGATCTTCTCGCCAAGCTGCTCATTGCCGGCGGTGCCGGGGTTCACCGGAATGACGCGGTAGCCTTTGCCTTGCAGATACTTCATCACGAAGTAGCTGGGCCGGTTCCAGTTGGACGATGCGCCGACCATGGCGATGGTACGCACCGTCGAGAGGATGCGGCGGATCTTCGCATCGGAATAAGGGATTGGATCGACTGCGGTCATCTGCTCGCTCCCCTGCAAACCCATCCTGAGAGCAACTTCAACATGACTGGGATCGCCCATCGATACGGTCGTTGCTTATCCAGTCAACCGCGAAAGCGCCCTAAGCGTCATCGCCGGGCTCAGCGACGCGCAGCACTATCGCGCCTGCTGGATCGCCGACAGGATCCACCGTCCGCCCGGCGCCCGCACGAAGGTCCACAGCTCGGTCGCGGTCACGTGCTCGCCCGGGCTGCCGTCGACGATGCGGCCGGACGCCATCGCGCGTCACGTCGATCATCGAGAAGCGCATCGCCACGGTGGCGTATTCGCGGCTGCCCTCGCTCCACGCCTGCGCCAGGTCGCCCTGCAGCAGCCGCACATCGGTGACCTCGTTGCGCACGCCTTGGCTGGCCTGCTCGGCCAGCTGCTCGCCGAAGTAGCTGAGCATCTCCGGCGTCGCCAGCGCGCGCAGCGCGTTCAGATCCTGCCGGCTCCATGCGGCCTGGATCGCCTGCAATAGTTGCTCGAACGCCTGGTAGTCCTGCGGACCGATCTGGATCGGCGGCGGCCCCGCCGGCCCGCCGAGGCCGCCCATCGGGCGCGGGCCAGGCGCGCCGCCGCGGGCGAAGATGTTCGGTCCGCCGGCGAACGCTGGCGACGGCCCGCGGAACCGGCGGATCACGAAGCGCACCAGCACCACGAGCAGGAAGATCTGCAGCAGGAAGCCCAGGAAGCCGCCGAAGCCCAACATGCCGCCGAAGAACCCGTGGCCCAGCAGCAGGCCGCCGATGCCGGCGCCGATCAGGCCGCCCATCAGTCCGGACATGAAGCCGGAGCGCGCGCCGAAGCCGGAACCCGGAGCGGCGAAGCCGCCGCCGAAGCCGGGCGAGGGATTGTTCGGCGTCATGCTGCGCTGCATCGGGCGACGCCGAGTAGGGCGCGGTGCTGGTGGACGGCGGTGCCGACCAGGTCATGCCGCCGCGGCTGCCGAACGAGCCGCCGCCGCCGGCGCGCGCGTCCGCCAACCCCGGCGCCAACGCCAAGGCAAGCGCTGCGCAGGCTGCCAATACGAAGGACGTACGACGCATCGCTGTTCGCTTTTTGGTGAGCATGCGGTCCATATGGTGTCGGGCCGGCTCAGGCGCCAGCCAAGGTCATCCCGTCCACCCGCACCGTCGGCGAGTCGGTGCCGCGGCGGAACCGCAGGTCATTGGCCGGCGTCAGGTGGGCGAACATTTCCAGCAGGTTGCCGGCGATGGTGATCTCGGCGACCGGTTCGGCGATGGCACCGTCGCGGATCATGAAGCCGGCCGCGCCGCGGCTGTAGTCGCCGGTGACGCCGTTCACCCCCATGCCGATCAGCTCGGTGACATAGATGCCCAGCCTGATGTCCGCCATCAGCTCCGCCGGCGTCAGGCGACCGGCGGCGAGATACAGATTGCTCGGCGCCGGCGACGGCGGCCCGCCGGTGCCGCGCGCCGCGTGTCCGGTGGAGCGCAGGCCAAGCTGGCGCGCCGAGCGGCTGTCCAGCAGCCAGGTCGTCAGCACGCCATCGTCGATCAGCGCACGGGCGGCGGTCGGGGTGCCCTCGCCGTCGAACACGCGAGACCGCAGCCCGCGCACCCGCCGCGGATCGTCGTGTACCGCGATCCCGGCAGCGAACAGGCGCTGGCCCATCTTGTCCTTCAGGAACGAGGTGCCGCGCGCCACCGAGGCGCCGTTGATCGCTCCGGCAAGATGGCCGAGCAGGCCGCCGGCAACGCGCGGGTCATAGACCACGGGCAGTTTGGCGGTGGCCGGCCGCGTCGGGTTCAGCCTGGCGACGGCGCGCTCGCCGGCACTGCGACCGATCGCCGCCGGATCGTCGAGGTCGGCCAGATAGACGGTCGAATGGTAGTCGTAGTCGCGCTGCATCGCGGTTCCGGCGCCCGCCAGTGCCGACGCCGAGACCGAATGGCTGCTGCGCTCCGCGCTGCCGGCAAAGCCGGCCGAGGTGACCACGAACGCCTGCGGTCCTGCTGAAGCCGGCTTCGGCGCCTTCCGAGTTGGTGATGCCCGGCACGGCGAGCGCCGCCTCCTCGGCCGCGGCGGCACGCGCGACAAGCTGCTCGGTGGTCGGCTCGGCAGAGTCCACCAGATCGAGCGCGACCGGCTCGGGCGGGGCGGCGGTGTCGGCGAGACCCGCATAGGGGTCCTCGGGCACCACCCGCGCCATCGCCACGGCCCGCTCCGCCAGTTCTCTGAAGCTGGCGGGGTCCATGGTGCTGGAGGAGACCATGGCAGCCCGCTGCCCCAGGAACACCCGCAGCCCGAGATCGCGGCCTTCCGAGCGCTCGACGTGCTCGGTCTTGCCCAGCCGGCGCTGCACCGAAAGCGACGTGCCGGATACCAGCACCGCATCCGCCGCATCCGCGCCGGCGGCGCGGGCACGGGCGATCAGGTCGGCGAGGAGGTCGAGTGGCTCGGGCATGGTGCACTTTCCGGTTTCAACTGCGCCTCAGATGACCTTTACCAGCGATGAGTAGGCGCCCAGCTTGCGGTCGACCGTATATAGGCGGATCGGCTCGATGATGGCTTGCGCCACGATGGCGCGATCGAACGGATCGCGATGATGTAGTGGCAGGTCAGCGACCGCGGCCGCAGCCTGCCATCGCAGCGAGAGTTCGGAAAAGCCCGTGGCGAGCGCCGACACCGCAATGTCTTCGGGGCGGACGGCGAAGCTGGTTCGGCCGAGGCGTGCCTTGCTGGCAATCTCCCAGATACTGACGACGCTGAACAGAATGTCGTTGTGCGGATCCTGGATGATCTCGCGCATTTCGGCCGGCAATCGATGGAACTCATCGAGCGCCCAGATCAACAGATGGGTATCGAGCAGCGCGCGGCTCACCGTCCCTCGAAATCGGCCAGTATTTCGTCCGGCAGCGGATCGTCGAAGTCGTCCGGTACATGAAGCTTGCCGGCAAGCGTGCCCAACTTGCGCCGCTCCTTTTTTGGCTCGATGGGCACCAGCCGCGCGACCGGCTTTCCGGCCTTCGCGATGATGACCTCCTCACCCGCCGCCGCCGCATCCAGCAGACGCGACAACTGGCTCTTCGCAGCATGGACATTGACAGTCGGCATGTGCGCTCACGTGCAATCTTAGCTAAGGTTAGCCCGTCAGTGGCGGATTTCAAGCCGCCAGCTTCTCCGCGATCTCCCCCAGCGCCGGCACCCTCTCCGCCGGCCCCATCGTCGCCAGTGTCGGCGCGCCGCGGAACAGCCGGGCCGCGGCACGGCAGACATCCGCCGTGGTCACCGCGTTGATCTTGGCTACCGTCTCCGCCGTCGGCACCACGCGGCCGAACACCTGCAACTGCCGGGCGAGCTGCTCGCAGCGGCTGCCGGTGCTCTCCAGCGACATCAGCAGGCTGGCCTTCACCTGCGCCCGGGCCCGCGCCAGCTCCACCTCGGTCACCTCGGTCTGCACCTTGCGCAGCTCGTCGAGCGTGATCGGCATCAGCTCCTCGGCCTCGCTCTCGCCGGTGCCGGCGTAGATGCCGAACAGCCCGCCATCCAGGAACGGCGCGCTGAACGAGTAGATCGAGTACACCAGCCCCCGCTTCTCGCGCACCTCCTGGAACAGCCGCGACGACATGCCGCCGCCCAGCAGGGTGGAGAGCAGCAGCGTCGGGTAGTAGTCGCGGTCGCCGTAGCCGACCGAGGGGAAGCCCAGCACGATGTGCACCTGGTCCAGGTCGCGCGCCTCGCGGAACTCGCCGCCGCCGTAGCGCGCCGGCAGCATCGCCGGCACCGGATCGATCGGCAGGTCGGCGAAGTGCACGTTGACCAGGTCGAGCATCTGCTGGTGGGTCAGTGCGCCCGCCGCCGCCACCACCACGTTGGGCGCGGAATAGTGCCGGCGCATGTAGCCGGTCAGCATGGTGCGCGGCATCGATCGGATGCCCTCCTCGGAGCCCAGCACCGGCCGGCCGATCGGCTGCTGCGGGTAGGCGTGCTCCTGGAAATGGTCGAAGATGATGTCGTCCGGCGTGTCGTTCGCCTGGCCGATCTCCTGCAGGATCACGCCGCGCTCGCGCTCCAGTTCCTCCGGCTCGAAGGTGGAGTGGGTCAGGATGTCGCCGATGATGTCGGCGGCGAGCGCCGTGTCCTCCTTCAGCACCTTCACGTAATAGGCGGTCTGCTCGCGCGCGGTGTAGGCGTTGATGTGGCCGCCGACCGCCTCGATCTCCTCGGCGATCTGCGCCGCGGAGCGGTGTTCGGTGCCCTTGAAGGCCATGTGCTCGAGGAAGTGGGAGACGCCGTTCTCGGCCTCCTGCTCGTGGCGGGAGCCGGTGGCGACGTAGGCGCCGAGAGAGACGGTCTCCACCCGCTCCATCCGTTCGGTGACGACGGTGAGGCCGGAGGGGAGGCGGGTGAGCTGGATGGCTTCTGACACTGGGGGCAGGTTCCTGAATGAGCCGGCTAGACTAGGTTTGTAGGGGTCACGGTTTCAATGGTCGATCACCTTGGCC
This sequence comes from uncultured Alphaproteobacteria bacterium, assembly GCA_963749575.1. GTDB lineage: Bacteria > Pseudomonadota > Alphaproteobacteria > Acetobacterales > Acetobacteraceae > JAMXLO01. The sequence goes on along the minus strand of CAVVNM010000013.1, from coordinate 619,987 downwards.
GCCGAGGCGATCAGATCCGGCGGCAACGTCACCCCCATGGCGGTCGCCGCCGCGGTGTTCAGTTGCAGATCGTAGGCGTGGTACGGCACCGGCACGATGGTGCCGGGGTCACGCCCCAGCAGCACCGGCACCGCAAGCTCCTTCGCCCAGTCGAAGCCGGTCTGATACTGGTTCTGCCCGAACGACGCGATGGCGCCATGCTCCACTGCCGTTGCATCGAACGAGAACAGCGGCAGCCTGTTGTCACGTGCCGTCTTCACGATTGCATCGAACGCCGAGGCGACGGTGTTGTCCTGCCCCATCAGCAACACGTCCACCCGGCCTACCAGTGACTCGACGGCGGTCTTCACTTCCGCGCTGCCGCTGATCGCGATCTCCACCCAGGTCAGCCCGCGGTGTTCGGCCTCCGCCTTGGCGAGCCGGGCGAACGTGGCGGAATTGCTCTCCCCCGCATTGTAGATCGTGCCGATCCGGCTGGCGTCCGGGCGAACCTGTCGGATCACGTCGAACATCCGCGCCACCGGGGGAAAGCCGTAGGTGCCGGTGACGTTGCCGCCGGATGGCTGGTCCAGTGCCGCGACGATGCCGGCCTCGACCGGGTTGGTCACGCAACCGAATACCACCGGCACGGCCGTGCCACGCGCCACGCGCACCGCCGCCTGCGCACTCGGCGTCGTGCAGGGCGCCATCAGGTCGACCTTGTCGGCGAGGAACTTGTCCGCGATGTTGCGCGCGTTGCCGACGTCGCCCTGGGCGTTCTGGTACTCGAATACCAGGTTGCCGCCCTCGACAAACCCCGCCGCCTTCAGCCCGTCGAGAAACCCGTTGCGGGTGGCATTCAGCGCCGGATGATCGACGATCTGGGTATAGCCGATCCGATAGACACGTCCCGGCTGCTGTGCCGCCGCTGTGCCGCTGAGCAGGCCAAGCGCCGCCACCGCAAATATCGCCACCCGCCGCATCGCATTCCCCCCAAGTTCATGCTGTGAGTGTTTCTCATCATGCAGACATTGTCATGCTGCCAGACACTGTCATGCTGCCAGACCGGGGGTTGCGCGTCGGCGGGCCGCTCACTCACGACCCCAGCAGCACGCGATCGTCGACCAGCTCCGTGCCGATCGCCGCATGGAAGCGATCGATCAGACCCCCGACCGTCAATGCCGCCTTCTCGTCGCCACCGACCTCGAACACGATCCTTCCGGCATGCATCATGACCAGCCGATTGCCCCAGCGGATCGCCTCGGTCATGTTGTGCGTCACCATCAGCGTGGTCAGCTCGCCTGCCGCTATCAGCCGCCCGGTCAACCCCATCACCACCATCAGCCGTGCGCGGATCGAGATTCGCCAGGTGCTCGTCCAGCAACAGCAGGCGCGGTTCGGCGCTGGTCGCCATCAGCAGCGCAATCGCCTGGCGTTGTCCGCCGGACAACGTGCCGATCCGCGCATCTACCCGCTGTTCGAGACCAAGTCCGACCGTCGCCAAGCGGCTGCGGAACGCATTCGCCCGTGCCGCGGTCACCGCCCGCCGCAGGCCGCGCGCGCCGCCACGTTGCGCTGCCATTGCCAGGTTCTCAGCGATCGACATCGACGCACAGGTGCTCTCAAGCGGATTCTGCGCGACACGTCCGATCCGTGCACCGCGCTCGATGCACAGGTGCGAAGGTGATGTCGTTGCCATCCAGTTCGATCCGGCCGGCATCCGGCAATACGAGGCCCGCGATCGCGTTCAGCAAGGTCGATTTGCCGGCGCCATTGGAACCGATGATGGTCACGAAGTCACCTGCTGACAGCGTGAGGCTGATGCGATCGAGCGCACGCACCGCATCGGCGGTACCGGTCTTGAACGTCTTGCTGACCTCGTGCAGCCCCAGCATCAAGCGGCCTTCGGCGCGCAATCGCGGCAGCACCAGCGCAAGCAGCAGCAGCGCGGCGGTGACCAGTTTGAGATCGATCGGCGCCAGACCGACCCGCAGCGCCAACGCCACCAGGAACTGATAGATCAGCACGCCGACGATCGTCGCGACCACCCAGCGCTCGATCGAGCCATCACCGAACAGCGCCTCGCCGATCATCACCGCGGCCGCGCCGGTTACCAGGATGCCGATGCCCATGCCGATATCGGCAAAGCCGTGGTCCTGCGCCACCAGCGCGCCCGACAGCGCGATCGCGCCATTGGACAGCCCGAGGCCGATCAGCTTGGTGCGATCGGTGTCCACGCCGAGCGATCGGATCATCGCCTCGTTCTCGCCGGTCGCGCGCACCGCGAGGCCGAGATCGGTGTGCATGAACCAGGCAAGCGCCGTACCGGCCAGCGTCAGCAGCAACAACGTGAGCGCGATGGTCACCGCTGTTTCCGTGGCGCCCAGCGCCGCGGTCGCCTGATCGAACACCGTCTTCACCGCAAGCAACGAGATGTTGGCGCGTCCCATTACGCGCAGATTGACCGTATACAGCGCCGTCATGACGATGATGCCGGCGATGATGTTGTTGATCCGCAGCTTGGTGTGGATCAACGCGGTCGCCATGCCGGCGAGCGCGCCCGCGACGATCGCCGCGAGCGTCGCCAGTAGCGGTCCGGCCCCGGCGACCAGCAGTGCCGCGGCGACGGCGCCGCCGAGAGGGTAGCTGCCCTCCGCGGTCAGATCGGGAAACCGGAAGAAGCGGAACGACACCAGCACGCCCAGGGCGAGGAAACCTGCCAGCGCGCCCTGCTCGAGCACGTTGAGCAGCAGGGCCGGAAATTGCATCGTCAGCGTGCCAGGTAGCGGCCCAGATCGATCGCATCCGCACCGGGGATGCGCTTGCGCAGGAACTCAGGCTTGCGGCCAAACGGCACCGTGGCGTCGATGCCGAGCCGGCCGAAGAAGTCCTTGTGCGGATCGCGATAGAATCCAGGCACGTCCGCAACCACCAATGCCCGCGCATCGGCGCGACCACGCGTGAGATACGCCCACCAGACGTCGTCGAAGTCATTGATGTCCACGTCATCGTCCACCACGAGGACGCTCTTGTTGAAGTCGTGGTTGGCGCCCATCGCGGTCAGCATGACCTGCCTGGCGTGACCCTCGTACAACTGCTCGATCTGCACCACCGTGCTCAGCACATTGGGCACGCAGGCGACGTCGATGATCCCGCGTTGTTTGGCCGCGAGCAGCGCCTGATAGACCCGTGTCGCGACCGACAGCTCGAGCAGCCGCAGGTCCTCCGGCGAGCCACAAACCAGCGCGTGATAGATCGCGTCGCGTCGGGCGATCACGGCGCTGATTTCGAGTACATGGTTGTCACCGACCGGCACATAGGTGCCGAGGAACTCGCCGAACGGCCCCTCAGGTCGCCGCACGTTGGGCAGGATGCGGCCCTCGATGACGATCTCGGTCTCCGCCGGCACCGACAGTGGAACGGTGCGGCACCGGCGCATCGGCAGAGCTCGCCCGGCAAGCCGGCCGGCTACCTCCAGCTCGCTTTCGTCGTACGCGATCGGCGCGGCGGCGGCGAGCACCAGTTCGGGCGGCGGGCCAAGCATGATGGCAACGTCCAACGCCTCGCCGCGTGCCTCCGCTTTTGCCTGGTAGCGTGTGAGGTCGTGCGGACCGCCGAGCCGGATGCGCAGTTCGGTGTCGCTGATGATCTGGGCACGATGGAACGACAGGTTCGGCACCTTGGTGTCCGGCTCGTTCGCCAAATAGACGCCGGCGGTCAGATAGGGGCCGGCATCGAGCTCGAAATAGGTGACCTGCGGCAGATCGGACAGCCGGATCTCCTCCAGGTCGTTCGGTTCGGCTACCTCCACCGGCGCAATCACCGGCGTTGCCATGATCTCCAACCAGCGCTTGCAGAAACTCGTGTTGCCGCCAAGCATTTTCGTCAGCCGCGGGCGGCTGCCGAAGACGTTGGTCATCACCGGATAGCGCGAGCCGGCGACGCGGCGGAACAGCAGCGGCGCGTCGCTTTCGCGCTGCGAGCGCTGGGTGACCGCGGCGAGTTCGAATTGACCGGACACCTCGCGTTCCACCACGCGAACGCGGTGCTCGGCCAGCAGCGTGTCGAGATAGCGGCGCATCAGTCCTCCTCCCGCCAGCGGCGTACCAGGCCCGTCTCGATGCCGAACAGGTCGAGCGCGCGCCCCACGGTCTGGTCAACCATGTCGTCCACGCTCTGCGGCTGGGCGTAGAACGCGGGCACCGGCGGCGCAATGACCGCGCCCATTTCGGACAGTGCCAGCATGGTGCGCAGATGGCCGGTGTGCAGCGGCGTCTCGCGCACCATCAGCACCAGCCGACGACGCTCCTTCAGCACCACATCGGCGGCCCGCGTCAGCAGCGAGGCGGTGACGCCGCTGGCGATCTCCGACATCGAGCGGATCGAGCAGGGTGCCACGATCATGCCCTCGGTCCGGTAGGAACCGCTGGAAATGGCGGCGCCGATGTCGCTGGCGGCATAATGCACATCGGCCATGGCCTTCACTTCGGCCACCTTGCGGCTGGTCTCGTGTGCCAGCGCGATCTCCGCGGCGCGCGAGATCACCAGGTGTGTTTCGATCGGCGTGTTGCGCAGGACTTGAAGCAGACGGATCCCGTAGATGATGCCGGACGCGCCGGAGATGCCGATGATCAGGCGGTTCGGTCTGCCTCCCGGCACTGTTGGCCCCCTCGCGTTCCTGGTCCGCTGACGACGCAGTATTTCAGATGCGGCGGCAGCGGCCAATGCGCTGATGGTTCGTGAAGCGCGCATCGACGCTCCAACAAAGCTCCTTTCCGGTGCAGAATTGCCATGCCCTGCGACGCCACCGGCAACCGCGATCAATGGCGATGCAGATGCCCACCGCCCGCATCGGCCGCGATCGGGTGCGCAGCTAGGTCGGCAATAACGGCAGCGAGCGACTGCGGGTTCGTCCACTCTCCAGGCTTCCCCGGCCGCCATGCCGCACGCAGCCACGCGTTCTGATCGATCAGCAGCTGCTCTCCAGCCAATGTATCGTCCGGCACACCTGACAGGATCGCGAACGCGGTCCAGGTCTCGTGCTCGAGTGCCACGCAGGCCGTCGGGTCCGGGTCAAGAGGCCGCTGCCTGGCAAGTATGATCGTCACGATGCCGGTTCCAGCCGACGAAACCGGAGCCGCCGCATCATCTTGCTGTTCCGCAACAATCCGCGCCATCCGCCCGCGCAGATCGTCCAGGTCCATCGTGCGTCCGCCGGCACATGCCACGTCGAACTGTGGCATGGGCAGCGGATGTGACCATTTGCCGGTGGTTCGCATGCTGACGCCGGCGTTGTGCGCGCGAAGGTAGTCAATCAGGTCCCAGCGGGCCTCGCTCGACAACACACCCTCGAAACCAGGCATCGCGACCGCGCCATCGGGCGCCTCGAAGCCGTGCGAAATGTACCAGAACAGCTCACCGTCGCTGTGTGCCCAGAAATGTTCTGCGGTCAGATCGGCCGGCGGCAGCGGGAGCGCCTTGGCCGCGGGGCCGTCGCCGTATCCCGCAATGCCGTGGCAGTCAGCGCAGTTCGCCGCGTACAGCTTGGCGCCGTGCACGATCGCCGAGGCGGCGAATTCCGTCGGCGACGTGAAGAAGCTGGTGGGATAGGCCGTGACGAACAGCAGATCGAGATGGGGAATCGCCAGGGCGGCAATGATCGCGCTCACCGTGAACGCCGGCCAACGCACCCGTCGCCAGATCACGCCGATGATCGCGAGCAGCACAGCAGCGCCAACTGCGGCGAGCGCGGTGATCACTTCGCCACGGAGATCCGGTTCAGACAGGACCATGAGACTCGGTCGCCATGCGAACGGCCAGACCGGCTGCTCGTGCGTGCCTGGTGCGTGCGACGCAAGCAAGCCTGCGGCGAGCACCACAAGCGTGCCCAGCAGCGCCTCGGCGGCGACAGATATGCGCATGTGCCGCCGCGCGGCGTCCGCTGCGGCTCTTGCGAGCCGATCAGTGAGCGCCAGGCGATTGAGCGCGGCCAACGCCAGCAGCGCGACGAACAGCCCGAGCTTCACCAGCGCGACCTGGCCATAGCCGGTGCCGAACAGCCCCGGCAGACCGCCCATGAATTCCGCCACCTGCAGCGTGGCGGTCCCTCCGAGCAACAACACCGCGGACAGACCAACCGGCGTGAAGCTGCGGCAGGCGGTCGCTGCGGCGCGATGCGCCAATGTGCCGGTGGTGACGAACAACGGCAGCAGACCGCCAAGCCACGCGCCCGCTGCCAGCAGATGCAAGACCTCCGACACGATCAGCGTAGTGCCGAGACTACCGCCGAGCGCTCCGGCGTGGCCAAGCATCGGCTGGATCGCGAGCGCGACCGCGGCAGGGATCGTGGCGATCGCATTGCCGGTACGCCACGGCCCGAGCAAGGGCAGAACGACAAGCAACAGGACGCCGCGGACCACCAGCCATTGCCCGAACTGTGTCCGCAGCGCGACCACCGGCACGGCGTGCAGCGTCATCGCGACACTGTCGGCACCGGCGATCACCGCACTCTCCGCCACCATCCAGGCCACGCCGACGATCAGCGCGAATGCCGCGCTGATCGATGCAAGACGCAGCAACCGCCGTCGCAAGTGTGGCGCTTCGACGGTGGCCTCCGCCATGGCGGACGGCACCACGAGCGTCAGGAACACCAGTGTGCCGAACAGCGACACCAGCGCTGCGACATGGGTGCCGCGCAACAGTGCGACGATGATCGCGAGTGTGCTCATGCGCTATTCCGGGAACCGGCGATCAGGCTGGCCCAGACGAGGCACGGTCACGGCTGCTTGCCGCCCGGCATCTGCATGGTGCCCGTGCCGGACATGGCGGCGCCGGCCTTCTCCACCGTCACCGTGGCCGTCACCTGTCCCGCCTTGGCGAAGCTGAGCGTGACCGGAAAGCTGTCGCCCTGCTTCAGCGCCTGCTTCAGACCCGTCAGCATGATGTGATAGCCGCCAGGCGCGAGCCTCACGGGCTTGCCCGGTTCGACCACCAAAGACATGACCGGCCGCATCTTCATCACGCCATGATCGTTGATGCTCTCATGCAGGTCTGCCTTGGTCGCGACCGGCGTAGTCACATCGGTCAGCGTGTCCTGCGAGCCAGTGTCGGTGATGGTCAGATAGACCACTCCCTCATGACCGGCCATCGCGGCGCGCGACCAGACATGGTCGACCTGGATTCCCGCTTCGTCGGCGAAAGCGGCGAGTGGCATGGCCAGCAGCGCCGCGGCGAGCAATGGTCGCATCGTTCCTCTCCCGGACTCAAGTGGATCAGTGGGTCACGGTGAATTGGTAGCTGCCCTCGGTCTTGTGCGTATCCACCGAGGTGACGTGCCAGATCACCGTGTAGCTACCGGACGGCAGCATTGGCAGGTCAATGACCAGTTGCCGATCGTTGCCGGGCGCGACGTGCGGTTTGCCCGCAGCTATCGCCGCACCGCCTGCGTCGTGCACCTCGATCGTGCTGAACAATGGCTCCACTGCTTCGGAGAAGGTGATGTACAGCTCCGGTGGCGAGGCGCCGACGTTGCTGCCGACCGGGGGACTGGCGCGCTCCAGGAACGCGTGGGCGAACGCGGGCAAGGCCAGAGCAAGCATTGCCAACCCGATCAGGCCAAGCCACCGCATCAGTTCCACCAGTCCACGATCGGCTTGCCGAGGCTGGTCGGGAACAGATCGTCGAAATAGAGATGAAACTGTGCGATCACCCCCACATGCGAGCCGGTCTGCCGGTTGCCGGGAATCAGCGCTTCCACGGTGACCGCATAATTCTCCGCGGTGTAGTTGATACCAGGCGCGATCAGGTATTGCGTGCTGCCCTGGTTCGGCCTGCTGGCCGGGGAAGACCAGGCGACTTCGACCACTGGCGTGAGCCGGTTGACGAACTCCGGGAGGCCAAGATCCTTCACCTGCGATTGCAGGTAGCGAATGCTGTATTGCAGCGACAGTCCCCCCGACCACTGGTTCCAGGTGCCATTGTTGAACAGGGGATTGCCGCTGTCAGGATCGCTGCCGATCATCTTCAACTTCTTGTCCGCGATCTGGTAGCTCAGCTCGCCGGTGATGGCGAAGGCGCGGGCCCAGCCGATCGGCAGATCGCCGAAACCCTTGCCGAAATAGAATGTCGGCGCGGTGGAACTGCTGTCGTCATTGCCCAGCGTTGCGCCGTTCTCGCCGTTCGCACCGGTGCGCGCGATGTTGCGCACGACGCCGACCGACATCATGAATTCATGCTCGGCGTTTACGTAGGGCTTGTACTTCAGCGTGACAGAGGTGTTCTCCCAGCCATTGGCGGTCTTCAAGCCCTGCTGGGTGAGCCACTGGTATCCGCCGTTGACGGCAAAGCCGAAATTCTCGGTGATGCGCTTGTCAAATTCGAATTCTGCCGCGTAGAGGTCTGACACCGGGCCGCCATTCGTCGGCTGCGGCAGCACCGAGAAGGTTGGCAGCGAGGCTTCATCGGCCACGTTGGGGTCGTCGATGATGAGCGTGCTGACGAACATGTGGGGACCGGCGAAGCCGTGCGCAAATGCGGCTTCGCGGGACAGCAGGCTCACGCCGGCGAGCGTGGCAAGCAGGGTTGGGCGGTGCATGACTGGGAGGCTCCCCTGACTATGAGTTGGCGACGCCGGCGCCGTCGGCACCGGTGTTGGGCGGCCGGTACTCAGATCAGGGAAGGTGGTCCACGCGGTTGGGCGGCGGCGATCGGACGGACCGGTGGTGCGCGCGGTTGGGCAGCGTCCCGGCGCACCGCGACGACAGAGTGCCGAACGTACAGTGTTGGACCTGATGACAGAAGGGCCAGCGGCAATGCGTGCGATACGCAGAGCGCACACAAGGCACAGTCGTGGCCGGGATGACCCGGCGGTCGCTGCGCAGGCTGCGTCCCCTCGTCGGCGTGGCAAATCCGAACGTTCTCGACCGGATCAGCGCCGATGGCCAACGGCGCCAGCGAGATTGTCGCAAGGAGAAACACCTGCCAGCACACGGCGAGCAGCGACGCGGCGAACCCGATCGCAGGTTTCAGCCCTTGGAGAGGGACAGCCGAGTTGCGCTCCAGCGATCGCCGCACTAGGGGGTACACCAACCTGGAAGGATGGAACGAGTAGGTAGCCCCATGGCCTGCCGCAGACAAGCCAGGCAGCCTCTGCCAAACCTCCCGACGGTGGAGCACGTCAGACGCTTGCTGTCGGTCGCGGACGACAAATCCTGTCGCAAGGAGTTCACTTGTCCCGGATTGCTCTGCAACAGCTTGCTCTGCAACGGCGGCGGTGGCGGTCATGTCTCGTCTTGGCGGCGGCAGTGGCTGCGTGGGGGCTGCAAGGAAGCGGCCAAGCACAGACGACAACTCCGCAGGTCGCGGCAAGCACCGCGATTGCCGCAGGCGCGGGGCAGCAAACCGCAGATCTGGCAGGCGTTCACCTCCAGGTTTTCAGCTACCGCCCGGCAGAGTGTGCAATAGCCGGGATCCTGCTGGTGTTCCATGGGCTGGGGCGGAACGCGGCAGGGTACCGCGATGACGCGATCCCGCTCGGGCAGCGCTTCTGCATGCTGGTGGTCGCACCGCTGTTCGACACGGCACGGTTTCCGGCCTGGCGCTATCAGCGCGGGGGTATTGTTCATGATGGCGCAGTGCAGCCCTCAGAGGATTGGACCGTGAACCTTGTGCCGCGCCTCGTGTCCTGGGTCAGAGACCGGGAGAACCGTGCTGATCTGCCGTGTGCACTGATCGGCCACTCCGCCGGTGCGCAGTTCCTCAGCCGGGTCGCCGCGTTCGCTCGGGTCGATGCAACGCAGACCGTGATCGCAAACCCCTCCACCTGGGTTCGGCCAAGGATGGATGTGGCAGCCCCTTATGGTTTCGGCGGGATGTATGATCCCGCTCAGGGCGAGGCGGTACTGCGACGCTATCTTGCCGCAAGCATCACCGTACTACTGGGGCAGGAGGATGTCGGATCGCGCGATCTCGCGACCAGCGAGGAGGCCGAGCAACAGGGCAGCACACGGTTCGCACGCGGTCGGACCGTGTTCCGGGAGGCGGAGCTTGCCGCGCGCCAGCATGGCTGGACATTCAATTGGCATCTGGCGATCGTTCCGGGTGTCGGCCACACCGCCGCCAAGATGTTCGCGTCGGATCAGATGTTTGCCGCGTTGCGACCGTGATTTTCAGCACCAGCCTGGCCGCAACGGAAGAGCCAAGGAACGAAACGCCATGAGCGATCAACTGCCGACAGCCACGCGGGTTTCCGATCCGGGCATTCGTGCGCTGTATCAGCTGGAGAACCGCTGGCAGGCCTGGCTCGATGTCGAGGTTGCGCTGGCCCGTGCCCAGGCCGAACTCGGCATCATCCCGGCCGAAGCGGCCGACGCGATCGCCCGTGCCGCGCAGCTGAAGCTGCTGGATCGCGCTCGGATCGATGAAGGATTCGCGCGCACCGGCCACACCATCGTGCCGCTGGTATGGGAACTGTCCCGCGTGGTCGGCGAGCCGCACGGCGGCTGGGTGCACTGGGGCGCCACGACCCAGAACATCACCCAGACCGGCGACCTGCTGGTGTTGCGCCAAGCGCACCGCAGCTTCCTCCGCCTGATCGGCGAGGCGCTGACTGCGATGGCCGATCTCGCCGAGCGCGGCGCCGATATGCCGATGCCGGGCCGCACCCACGGCCAGCACGCGGTGCCGGCCACCTTCGGCTACAAGGTCGCGGTGTGGATCGACGAACTGCTGCGCCACGTCGAGCGGCTGCGCCAGGCGGCGCCGCGGCTGTTCGTCGCCATGCTGGGCGGCGGCGCCGGCACCTTCGCGTCACTGGGCAGGCAGGGCCCGCCGGTGCAGGCGGCGATCGGCCGGCAGCTTGGCTTCGGCACCATGACCGTGCCGTCGCGCGCGCTCGGCGACCATCTGGCAGAGAACATCTGCCTGCTCGGCCTGCTGGCGGCGACCTGCGGCAAGATCGGCCGCGAGGTCTATACGCTGATGAAGACCGAGTTCGGCGAGGTGGAGGAACCGGTGCCACCCGGCACCGTCGGCAGCTCCACCATGCCGCAGAAGCGCAATCCGAAGCTGTGCCAGGACATCATCGCCGCCTCGGCCGAGGTGCGCGCGATGGTGCCGCTGGCGCTGGAGGCGATGCAGACCGAGCACGAGGCGGACCGCACCACCAGCCTGATGATGGACTCTGCCGAGGCGCGCGCCTGCATCGAGACCGGCGACATGCTGGCGCGGCTGGGCGAGGTGATGCGCGGGCTGCGGCTCGATCCGGCGCGCATGCGGCGCAATCTGGACCTGGGTGGCGGGCTGATCATGGCGGAGGCGGTGATGCTGGAACTCGGCATCACGATCGGGCGGCAGCACGCGCACGACGTGGTGTACGATGCGGCGCAGGCGGCGGCGGTGGAGGGCCGCTCGTTCGGGGATCTGCTGGCGGCGGATCCGCGGGTGACGACGCATCTCGATGCCGGGGTGATTGCGGCGTTGCTGGACCCGACGGCCTATACGGGGCTGTGTGCGGAGATGGCGCGCGAGGCGGCGAAGCGGGCGCGGGACGGGGCCGGTGCGTGCGACACTGCCGCTGCAGCCCTTCGGTGAAGACCGGCCGGAACAGAAACTGTCGCGGGAGATCGCCTCGGCCATTGCTACGCATTCTGCAGCGCGGGGTGGTGGAGCGGAATGCGGCTGACATGTCCCCGCACCAAGCCGGGCGCCAGCGAAGGGTTTGCCACTTCGGCGGTGCGATCGCACGCAGTCCCGCGCAGCGGAGTCCTATCGGCTGGCCGTCATCCGTTGGCCCGGCGCGAGGCCGCCCAGGATGGCGTGCGCCAGCGCACGGGCGACGCACAGATAACCGCGGTCGTTGTGATGCAGACCGTCGGCCGCGATGAACTCGGTGAGCGGTGCGCCATCCCGTTGCCAACCCAGCATCAATGCGCGGCGCGAGAACAGCGCGGCCCCAGTCTCGCTGGCCACCTGTGCCAACGCCTGGTCGAACACCGGCTCCGCCGTCTTCGCCAGCAGCGCCGGCGACTGCTGGTTGTCCATCAGGATCACATCGGCACCGGCGGCCTGCATCCGACGCACGCCCGCGGTGACCATGGCGCGGAACACCGAGGGGTCCGCGTTGCGCAGCGCACCATTGGCGCCCACCTGCCAAACCACCAGCTGCGGCCGCACCGCCAGGACATCGGCATCCAGCCGCGACAGCTCCTCGGCTGCGTCCTGGCCGCCGATGCCTCGATTGATCACCGCGACATGCGCGTCCGGCAGCCCGGCGGACAGCGTCTGCTGCAGCAGGGCGGGATAGGAGTGGCCGAGATCCGATGCCATTGCGCCTTGGGTCGAGGACGACCCGAGCGCCACGATCGTACCCTCGATACCGTGGCTCACCGCGCTGAGGAGATGCGGCAGGGATAGCGGCACCACAGTGGGCATGATTGGACAGGCGGGGGCAGCGTACGCGGATGCCAACGGCGACAGCAGCAGCGCAAACCCGAACAGGGCGGACAATAAACGCGGGGCAACGGGGTCCATGACAGTCTTCAACTATATGCGAGCAAGGATGTCCAGGCCGTTAATTTGTCAGTGGTCGGACTTCCAGGTGTCCTCAGCGGCCCGCCGTTTGCGCGCCGCGGCCGCGTACTGGCCTCGCGGCCGGATCTCCTGGACATGCGGGCGGACCACCGTATCGTAATAGTCGTCCCAGTCCTCCGGGGTCAGCTGCTCCATGCCGGGGACCAGCTCATAGTTGTTCAACGTGGCATCGTCATAGGCGCTGCGCGGGATCGGCTGCACCTGCAGCAGCGGGAAGTCGGAGCGGAAGTCGATCGGCACGTCGGTCTTGGTCAGGCGCATGTTGGTGATCAGCGGCCCGAACCAGCGATCGGTCTCGATGATGCCCTCGAACATTTCGTAGTGGCCGCTGCGCGGTATGTTGGCGGGCGCGCGCACCATCAGGCTCCAGCCAGGCGCGGTACGGGCCACGATCCCGGTCCAGCACTGGATCAGACCAGGTTCCTGGAGGGCGCCGAGGAATGGCGGAGAATACTCGCGAATCTCCTCAGGTGCGACCGCACCGAACATGTCGCGGAAGTTGGGGAACTGCGCCGACTGGAGCGGCAACCAGGTGCCGGCTCCCTCCCACGTCCACATCACGTCGTGTCCATCCCACTGCAGGCTGAAGCTGATCGGTGGGAAGACATAATATCCGTAGCCGGAGGCACTGGTGGAGGGTTCGCAATAGCGGAAGGCCCGCGTGGGCAAGGACCCGGCAGCAGACCGATCTGCCCGCTGCGGCAGGCGCGCAGTGGGGATGAAGCGGTGGAACGTGACCACAGGAGGCTTCTTCTCCGGCTGCCGCGGACCGGGACGTGGGGATGTAGTCGTGGACACGATCGAAGTCCTGATCAGGTGCGATGAGATGCCGCGGACCGGGTACGCCGCACCCGGTTCCATAATCTAGCGGCGCTGGGGGCGCCTGTCTTCGACCTTGTCGGCTGGGGTCAGCGCGCCGGTGGCAGAGTGGGGGCATAGCCGCCGAGACGCACCTTGCCGGCATCGGCGGTCGGCGCCAGCGTCGGGGCGTAGCCGCCGAGACGCACCTTGCCCGCATCGGCGGTCGGCGCCAGCGTCGGGGCGTAGCCGCCGAGACGCACCTTGCCCGCATCGGCGGTCGGCGCCAGCGTCGGGGCGTAGCCGCCGAGACGCACCTTACCCGCATCGGCGGTCGGCGCCAGCGTCGGGGCATAGCCGCCGAGACGCACCTTGCCCGCATCGGCGGTCGGCGTCAGCGTCGGGGCATAGCCACCGAGACGCACCTTGCCCGCATCGGCGGTCGGCGTCAGCGTCGGGGCATAGCCGCCGAGACGCACCTTGCCCGCATCGGCGGTCGGCGTCAGCGTCGGGGCATAGCCGCCGAGACGCACCTTGCCCGCATCGGCGGTCGGCGTCAGCGTCGGGGCATAGCCACCGAGACGCACCTTGCCCGCATCGGCGGTCGGCGTCAGCGTCGGGGCATAGCCGCCGAGACGCACCTTGCCCGCATCGGCGGTCGGCGTCAGCGTCGGGGCATAGCCACCGAGACGCACCTTGCCCGCATCAGTGGTCGGTGCGAGGGTTGGCGCGTAGCCGCCGAGGCGTACCTTGCCGAGATCCGTAACGACTGCAACTGGAGCAACAGTGAAAAGTGGCATCTGTCGGAACCCTTCCTTTTGGACCACGAGTCTAGTTTCTTGCACAATTTTCTTGCTCAGGAGGCCATCGCCTGACCCGATCTATTAGCCACGATGATTCCACATTGAGGATTTTTTATCGTTGTTTTCACGTTACCGGACCGTCAAATCGGTATCGTGGCGAGTGATCGTTCGATCCTGCGTCCTTGGGCGAGAATTCGATCTCAACCGTCCCGTTCCACGAGACGACTTGCCCATGGTTGGGCGACGCGACATTTTTCATGCGCGCCGCTGCGGTAACGGAACCCAGACTCGCGTGAAAAGTTGTGACAAATGCGCGGACTACGCAGCGCAAACAGAAAACGAGCGGTTTCGTTAACGATTAGCTGTCAAAACATTTTTGCAGTTCGCGATATAAAAAGTGCGTGATGGCCCCCGGGCTCGCTGCCTCAAGTAGCCGTGCCGCCGACGGTGAGACCGCTAAGCTTCAGCGTCGGCTGGCCGACCCCCACCGGCACACCTTGGCCATTTTTGCCGCAGGTGCCGATGCCCGGGTCGAGTGCCATGTCATTGCCGACCATGGCCACCTTGGTCAATGCATCGGGACCGTTCCCTATCAGGGTAGCGCCCTTCACTGGCGCGGTGACCCTGCCGTCCTCGATCAGGTAGGCCTCGCTGGCCGAAAACACGAACTTGCCTGAGGTGATGTCAACCTGTCCGCCACCGAAGTTCACCGCATAGATGCCCCGGCGCACCGAGCGGATCATCTCGTCCGGTGAGTGTGGGCCAGCCAGCATGACCGTGTTGGTCATTCGCGGCATCGGTGCGTGGGCATAGGACTGACGCCGCCCATTGCCGGTCGCGCGCATGCCCATCAGCCTGGCGTTCAAGCGGTCCTGCATGAAGCCGACCAGGATACCGTCCTCGATCAGCACAGTACGGCTCGTTGGCGTGCCCTCGTCATCCACCGTCAGACTGCCGCGGCGGTTCGGCAGCGTGCCATCGTCGACCACGGTGACCCCCGGGACGGCGATACGGCTGCCAAGCAGGCCGGCAAAGGCGGACGTCTTTTTGCGGTTGAAGTCGCCTTCCAGCCCATGCCCGATTGCCTCGTGCAGCAGGATGCCCGGCCAACCGGAGCCGAGTACCACCTCCATTTCGCCGGCTGGCGCCGGTACGCTGTCCAGATTGACCAGCGCCTGACGCAAGGCCTCGTCGACCGCGCCGCGCCACACCGCAGACGCCGTCACATGATCGTAGGAGAAGCGTCCGCCGGTGCCGTGGCCTCCTGTCTCGCGCCGCCCATTCTGTTCGACCACCAGCGAGACGTTGAGCCGCACCAGCGGCCTCAGATCGGCCACCCGCGTGCCGTCGGCGCGCATGATCTGTACCGCCTGCCACTCGCCGGCGATCGAGGCCATTACCTGGACGACTCGCGAATCCTTGCCGCGGGCATAGGCATCGATGTCGGCCAGCAGCGCAGTACGCGCAGGAAATTCGGTCGCTCCCAGCGGATTGGCGTCGGAATAGAGCCGGGCATTGGTGGCGCGCGGCGGTTCCACCGCGACGCCGGAATGGCCAGCCGACACCGCCGCCACACTGCTCGCGGCACGCCGCAGGGCGGGCTCGGACAACTCACCGGCATGCGCGTAACCGGTGGCTTCGCCGGCCACCGCGCGCAGGCCGAAGCCCAGCGAGGTGTCGAACCCGGCGCTACGGATGCGTCCATCGTCCAGGCTGATCTGTTCGCTTTCGCGATATTCCAGGTAGAGTTCGCCGTCGTCGCTGCGCGCCAGCGCCGAGCCCAGCGACGCCTCGGCTGCGGCGCGGTCAAGCGCGGCATCGGCACGCTCGAAGAATAACTTGTCTGTGGCGGCGAGCGCGGTCATGGCGGATCCCTCAGCAACGGTGGCAGAGCATGAATGTGGGGCCTCGGGACTGACTTGACTACTGACCACCGTGACTACTGACCACCGGCAACCAGTCGATCAGCCGGCAGGCGGATTTCCGCGATGGTTCCCGTGCCCGGCGCGCTGCGCAGCGAAAGCTCCCCGCCGTGGCCGGCGATCAGGGCTCGCGACACGTACAGGCCGAGACCGGCGCCCTGGTAGCGACGCGCCAGCGTGCTGTCGAGCTGCGTGAACGGCTCGAATACCCGCTCGATGTCGTCTTCCGGGATGCCGATGCCGGTGTCCTGGACGAACAGCAGCAACCTGCCGTCGGCTTCCAGCAATGCACCGACCGACACCGTACCGCCCGCCTCGGTGAATTTCACCGCATTGGACAGCAGATGGTTGAGCGCCTGCTGCAGCCGTCTCTCGTCTGCCCGGAGTTGCGGCAGGTCGGCGGGCACATCGGCGGTGAGAGTGAGCTCCGCAGCCTGTGCCGCGGCGTCCGATTGGCGCACGCAATGCCGCACCATGCGGGCGATGTTGACCCGGTCGGAGGCGAGGTCGAAGCGGCCGGACTCGATCCGCGCCACGTCGAGGATGCTGTTGATCAGTCCGAGCAAATGATGTCCGGCCTCGTTGATCTGGGTGGCGAACTCCGCCACCCGGGCGCGCGTCGGATTGGCCGCCTCGTGCAGCAGCGCATCGGAAAAGCCGATCACCGCGTTGAGCGGAGTACGCAGTTCGTGGCTCATGGTGGCAAGGAAACGCGACTTCGCCTGGTTCGCCGCCTCCGCCGCCTCCTTGGCGCGGCGGAGTTCGTCCTGGGCGGCTCGCGCCTCCGTCACGTCGGTGAAGGTGCTGACCCAGCCGCCGTCAGGCGTTGGGTCGGAGCGGAAGTCCAGCACCCGGCCCGACCTGCTAACCGACTGACGGACCACCGGCACCGACCGGTCGATCGCCCGCAGCGCGCGGAGGCGCGCCGCAGAAGGATCGCCTTCGCCGAAATGGCCACGCACGGACATGGCTTCGATCAGCTCGTCCCGGGTTCGTCCCGGCGTCAGCAGCCCTGGCGGCAACTCCAGGAGCTCGGTCGCGATCGCGTTGCTGGCGACCAGGCGCGCGTTGGGTCCCCAAAGCACGACCCCGTGACGGATGTTGGACAGCATGAACGCCAACTCGTCAGCACGGCGCGACACCTGCGCCTCCGCTTCGGTCAGCGGGGTGATGTCGGTCACCACGCTGATATAGCCACCGTCAGGCAGCGGTGTGGTGCGCACATCCAGCGTCGTGCCATTCGGTCGCCGGCGCTTGCGCATCTGTGGGCGGGTGACGTCGAAGGCCATCTGCTGGGCGAAGACCTCGGCGGCGGCGCCGGGTCCATACTCGCCTACCGTGGCACGCCGCCGGATCACGTCTTCAAGGTGATCGCCGACGTGCAGCGGGGCGCCGGCCATGACCAGGGTGTACGCCTTGTTGAACATCGTCACTCGACGATCCGCACCGTAGACGCAAACGCCGTGCGGAAACGCCTCGAGGATGGACTGCAACAGTGTGGCGCGCCGAAGTGCGTCGTCCTCGGCACGCGCGACCGGGCTGACATCGGTAAGGGTCAGGATCCAGCCGCCGTCGGGCAACGGATCCGAGACGATGTCGATGGCCTGTCCGTTGGCGCTGACGCGACGGGTCGCCGAAGGACGCGACCGATCCGCATCGCGCTGCGCGGCAATGAAGGCGGCGACATCGGGTCCCGCGAAATGCTCCCGTGACGCGATCTGGTCGAGCAGACGTGAGAACAAGATACCGTCGGGCACATGAGCGGACCCGAGACCGAACAGCTCGCCGAATCGCGGATTGGCGAAAATCACGGTACCGTCGCGGCCAAACGCAGCGAGCCCGGTCCGCAGCGTCGCAAGCACTGCGTTGATCCTGCTCAACGCACTCTCGAATGAGGTTTCCAGTACGTCCTGCGGCAACAGCACACTCGGGGCGTTGGTCGCCATTACGGCCGCCGCCAGACCTGGGGCGCGCGGTTGGCATGCAACAGGACAATCGCGGCGGTGAGCAGCAGCGCGGCGACCGCCTGATGCAATGTCGCCAGCGCGATCGGCACGACCAGCAGCAGTGTGGCAACGCCTAGCAGGTATTGCGCCAGTGCGACGCCAAGGAGTGCCAACAGTGCGCGACGCGATGCGCGTGGCGGACGCACGGCGAAGCCGACGGCGACAGTGCCAACGGTCACCGCGACGGTCAGCGTCGCCAGCAGGCGATGGTCGAATTGCACCGCGGCAATATTCTCCGTCAGGTTGCGAACCAACGGCGCAAGCCTGGTATAGCCTGGCGGCATCAACTGTCCATCCATGAGCGGGAAGGTGTTGTAGTCGAGACCAGCGTGAATTCCCGCGACGAATCCGCCCGCCAGGATAGTCAGCGCGATGCACACACAGCAGGACCAGCCGAGCCAGCGCAGAATGCTGACTGCTGGAGGACGTGGCGGCAGCGGTTGCAGCACGTTCAGGCCGGTCCACAGAATCGCGGCATAGAGGGTCAGGGCAAGTGCCAGATGGACCACCAGCCGGTACGGCGACACGGCGGTTGCGTCGGGTTCGAAGCCCGATGCCACCATGAACCAGCCAACCGCCCCTTGCAGCCCGCCCAGCACGAACAACAGGGCAAGACGCGGGCGCAACCTGCGTTCGATCCGGCCCGTCGCCCACCACCAGATCATTGGCACGATGAAGGCAATCCCGATCAGCCGGCCCCACAGCCGATGAATCCATTCCAGCCAGAAGATCCGCTTGAAACCATCAAGGGAAAGGTCATCGTTCACCAGGGCATATTGCGGAATCTGCTGGTAGAGATGGTAGAGCCGCTGCCATTCGGCGTCGCTCATTGGCGGCAGAGCACCGGCGAACGGCGCCCATTCCATGATCGATAGGCCGGAACCGGTGAGGCGGGTTGCCCCCCCGAGCACAATCATCGCCAGGACCATGCCAGCGACGCTGAACAACCATATCGCGACCAGCCGGCGACCATGTCGGCCTGTCGCGCGATCCTCCGGCGGAGCGCCGGGAAAGTCGCGAACGTCGAAGGGCATGGCGCACAATATAGGCGGCGGCGCTGAATGTGCATAATTGACGACGCGCCCGTATGACAACGATGGCTCAGTATTCGATTGCGGGGACTGCGCTGCCCGTTGTCAGCCCGTTCCGCAAACCGGCGGCGGCATCGCATCGTCCGGCGCTGAGCACGAGCCCTTTGGCGCCGACCCGTTTCAGTTCAGCACGTAGGAGGCGCGCTGGTGCCGCCATTTGGCCGGCTGTATCACCTTGGCCGATGCGACCGTTACCGAATGCAGCTTGCCGTCGAGCGATCCTTGCCAGAACTTCAGAAACTTCCGCAACTCGGGAAAGTCCGGCGCCGTGTCGACCTCCTGCCAGACGTAGGCCTGCAGGATGCCGGGGTGGTCGGGCATGTGATAGAAGATACTGGCCGTGGTCAGCCGGTAGTCCTTCAGCTGGAGCGCGAGGCTCATTCTGCTCTCCGTTCGATATCCCCGGTGTTCTGCGACACCAGCATGTCATCAACATGGGCTGCTTGCGCAAGACGAATCGCAGTAATTTCAATGGTCTGGCACTCGCGATAGGCGGCTGCTGCCGAACGCTTGACTTCACACGCCGAGGCGACTAGATCGCTGGCACTCTCCGGAGGGGAGTGCTAACAAGCCGCGCCACGGTGCCCATGGAGGGGCCGCGGCGGGCTCGTTGGTGAAACCACATTCATCCCATTGGCGAGATCACTCAGGAGCGATCCGAATGAAATTCCGTCCCCTGCACGACCGGGTCGTGGTCCGTCGGCTTGAAGCCGAGGAAAAGACCGCGGGCGGCATCATCATCCCCGACACGGCGAAGGAGAAGCCGATGGAGGGCGAAATCGTCGCCGCCGGCGCTGGCGCCCGCGACGAGGCCGGCAAGCTGGTGCCGCTCGACGTCAAGGCCGGCGACCGCATCCTGTTCGGCAAGTGGTCCGGCACCGAGGTGAAGCTGGATGGCGAGGAGCTCCTGATCATGAAGGAGTCCGACATCATGGGCATCATCGAGGGCCAGCCCGCCGCCAAGCGCAAGGCCGCTTAACCACAACCACGAAGGAAACCGATACATGGCTGCCAAGGACGTAAGGTTCGGCGGTGACGCGCGCCAGCGCATGCTGCGCGGCGTGGACATCCTGGCCGACGCGGTGAAGGTCACGCTGGGCCCGAAGGGCCGCAACGTGGTGCTCGACAAGAGCTTCGGCGCGCCGCGCATCACCAAGGACGGCGTGACCGTCGCCAAGGAGATCGAGCTCGGCGACAAGTTCGAGAACATGGGCGCGCAGATGGTGCGCGAGGTCGCGTCGAAGACCAACGACATCGCCGGCGACGGCACCACGACCGCGACCGTGCTGGCCCAGGCGATCGTGCGCGAGGGCGCCAAGGCGGTGGCCGCGGGCATGAACCCGATGGACCTGAAGCGCGGCATCGACAAGGCGGTGACCGCCGTCGTCGACGAGCTGAAGAAGCGATCCAAGAAGATCACCACGCCGGCCGAGACCGCGCAGGTCGGCGCGATCGCCGCCAACGGCGAGACCGAGATCGGCAAGATGATCTCGGACGCCATGCAGAAGGTCGGCAACGAGGGCGTGATCACGGTCGAGGAAGCCAAGGGCATCCAGACCGAGCTCGACGTCGTCGAGGGCATGCAGTTCGACCGCGGCTATGTCTCGCCGTACTTCATCACCAACGCCGAGAAGATGGTCGCCGAACTGGATCAGCCGTACATCCTGATCCACGAGAAGAAGCTGTCCGGCCTGCAGCCGATGCTGCCGCTGCTGGAGAGCATCGTGCAGTCCGGCCGTCCGCTGCTGATCATCGCCGAGGACGTCGAAGGCGAAGCGCTTGCCACGCTGGTGGTGAACAAGCTGCGCGGCGGGCTGAAGGTCGCGGCGGTGAAGGCGCCTGGCTTCGGCGATCGCCGCAAGGCGATGCTCGAGGACATCGCGATCCTCACCGGCGGCACGGTGATCAGCGAGGACCTCGGCATCAAGCTCGAGAACGTCAAGCTGAACGATCTCGGCAAGGCGAAGAAGGTGCTGATCGAGAAGGAGAACACCACCATCGTCGAAGGCGCCGGCAAGAAGGCCGACATCGTCGGACGCTGCAACCAGATCCGCGCGCAGGTCGAGGAGACCACCTCGGACTACGACCGCGAGAAGCTGCAGGAGCGGCTGGCGAAGCTGGCCGGCGGCGTCGCGGTGATCCGCGTCGGCGGCTCGACCGAGGTCGAGGTGAAGGAGCGCAAGGACCGCGTCGATGACGCGCTGCACGCGACGCGGGCGGCGGTCGAGGAAGGCGTGGTGGCCGGTGGCGGCGTGCCGCTGGCGCGCGCCTCGCTGGTGCTGTCGAAGCTGAAGGCGGACAACGACGACCAGCGCTTCGGCATCGAGATCGTGCGCAAGGCGGTGCAGACCCCGCTGCGCCAGATCGCCGAGAACGCCGGCGAGGACGGCGCGGTGATCGCCGGCAAGATCCTCGATCGCGACGAGTACAACTGGGGCTTTGACGCGCAGACCGGCGAGTTCAAGGACCTGGTGAAGGCCGGCATCATCGACCCGACCAAGGTCGTGCGGACGGCGCTGCAGGATGCGGCCTCGGTCGCCGGCCTGCTGGTGACCACCGAGGCGATGGTCGCCGAGAAGCCGGAGAAGAAGGCGCCGATGATGCCGCCGGGTGGCGGCGGCATGGGCGGCATGGGCGACATGGACTTCTGATCCGAAGCCCAACGCGACGAACCGAAGGGGGCGGGCCGCAAGGTCCGCCCCTTTCTCGTTGCATCGAGGTGCGCGAAAGCCGCCGTCGGATCATGTTGCCGACGAGGCGCGCAAGCCAGAGGAGTGATGGCCGTCGTCGGCTCCTCGGGGTCGGTGATTGGCGCAGACATCGCCCCGGAAATGGTCGAAGCCGCGCGCTTCCTGCCTGAACTACGGAGCCACCTTTACCTGTCGTGGTCGCTGGGCGACCCGGCGCGGCTCGAAAGTCTATTCGTCGCTGCCCGACGCAGACCGGCGTGCCGTGCGCGAACAGGTAAAGGCGCGGCTCGCTCGGTTCGAAACGGACGGAAGGCTGTCCATGAGTGGCGAGATGCTGATCCGCGGGGATCGCGCGGCCGTTATGTGCAAGCTGTCCGCTCTTGCGTGGGTCGCCTTCCGGCGATCGGCGTGCGCCGGTGGCATCGCCCTTCCCGCGGTCCGGTGGTATGCCGACACACCCGAGGGGAGAACCAGCCGCATGGCCACCGGAGCGACCGACTTCGACATCGCAACCCTGCGGGCGCGCCGCACCAACAAGTGGCACAAGTTCCCGGACGACGTGCTCCCCGCCTGGGTGGCGGACATGGATTTCGGCGTGGCACCGGCGATCGCCGAGGCCCTGGTCCGTCTCGCTCGCAACCAGGAATACGGCTACGCCGCCCGTGAGGGCGCGCTGGCGGCCGCGTTCTCCCGCCGCATGCAGCGCCGCTTCGGCTGGCACACCGACCCTGCCGACGCGCACCCGATCGGTGACCTGGTGCAGGCCAGCTTCTCCTCGGTGATGGCATTCAGCGATCCGGGCGATGCGGTGCTGCTGCAACTGCCGTCCTATCCGCCATTCATGGCCGCGATCAAGGATACCGGCCGTCGCCTGATCGCCAGCCCGATGCGCGACAACGGCACCCGGTGGGTGCTCGATCTTGCCGCCTACGAGGCCGCTCCCGATCCTCGCGCGCGCGTGCTGATCTTCTGCCACCCGCAAAACCCCACCGGTCGTGCCTTCGGCCGGACGGAACTCGAAGCGGTGGCGGCATTTGCCATCCGTCACGACCTGATCGTGGTGTCCGACGAGATCCATGCGGACATCGTCTATCCCGGTAACACACATATTCCGCTGGCGTCGGTTTCGCCCGAGATCGCCGCCCGCACAATCACCATCACCTCGGCGACCAAGAGCTTCAACATCCCGGCGCTCCGCTGCGCCGTGATGCACTTCGGTGCGCCCGCGCTGAAGGAAAGTTTCTTCGCGCGCATTCACGCCCGACTGCTGGGCTCCCCCGGCGTTACCGGCGTCGATGCCACGATCGCGGCCTGGGACGACGGGCAGTCCTGGCTTGACGAGATCATGGCGCAGCTGCAGGCGAATCGCGACTGGCTGGCGCAGACCATCGGCGCCGAGTTGCCGGGCGTGACGATGCGGCTGCCGGAGGCGACATACCTGGCCTGGCTCGACTGTTCCGCATTGGACCTGCCATGCCCGGCGGGACAGTTCTTCCTTGATCGCGCGCGGGTCGGATTGAACTTTGGCGAGACGTTCGGCCCGCAATATGCCAGCTTCGCGCGCCTCAACTTCGCAACCCCGGCACCGATCCTGCGCGAAATCATTGGCCGCATGGCCGAGGCGGTTCGGCGGCGTTAGAGCAACACCGTCAAGGTAACGCATGAAACTATATATCACTCCGGGCTCGCCGTACGCGCGGATCGCGCGGATCGTGGTGCTCGAGAAAGGCCTGGAGAACGTCGTCGAAGTCATCGGCGTTCAGACCCGGACGGCCAACAGTCCTTATTACGGGATCAATCCGTCGGGTCGGGTTCCCTATCTCGTGCGTGACGATGGTGTTGGAATGGAGGAGTCCGCCGTCATCTGCGCCTGGCTCGATCACTGCCACGGCGAACCGGTGTTCGATCTGCCGGCGGGCGAGACGGCGTGGGAGGTGCGGCGTCTCGAAGCCCTGGCCAGGAGTATGGCGGACGGGCTTTCGGTCTGGGGTCGCGAGATCGTGCGGCCGGAGCGCGAGCGTTCGCCGGCCGTGCTACGGCACGAAGCGGATCGCGCCAACCGGATGGCCGACCTCTGGGAGGCTGAGATCGAACATCCGTTGATGCGCGCTTCACTCAATCTTGCGCAGATTACGCTCGGGTGCGGCCTGGGACTCGAGGCGCGGAACCCCGATCTTCACTGGCGGGCCGGTCGCGGCAAACTGAGCGATTGGTTCGACCACATCGCCGCTCGCCCATCGTTCGTCGCGACGGCGCCGCCGCCGAGTCATTGAGGCCGCTCGCGGGACCCGACCAGCGCACGGAGCGCTGTCGGCATTCCAGCATTTTGGGCCTAACCGGAAACTCGTGCCGTCAATTGGTTCGATGGGTTTCGCTGCGCTCTATCCATCCTACGGCAACGTGTCCGCGCCAACTCGTAGGATGGGTAGAGCGCAGCGAAACCCATCATCCCGTCGCGATTTCAACTTGCCTGTAACCGCTCTAGGTTCCAGAGCTGTTGGGCGAACCTCCTGCCGGGTTACTCGCAGGGTCCGCCCTCGCCCTGGGCAAGCTGGCCGCCCGACTTCGGTCCACCCTCGCCCTGCGCGAGCTGGCCGCCCGACTTCGGTCCACCCTCGCCCTGCGCGAGCTGGCCACCCGACTTCGGTCCGCCCTCGCCCTGCGCGAGCTGGCCACCCGACTTGGGTCCGCCCTCGCCCTGCGCAAGCTTGGCGCCCGGGACACACCCGGTCGAAGCGGCGAACGCCGGCGCGGCTAGCGTCGAGCCGAGCAAGAGCGCGGCGAGCGCCATTTTCGGCAGTACATGCATCAGCATACCCTCCCTGGTTGACGGCAGAACGACGGTGATCGTTCTGCCTTGACCGAAGACACGCAGCCAGAAACGCCTCATCATGCAGCGTCCCATCAATCCGGAGCAATGGAACGGGCTCCCGGAACTTTAACACAATCTGTCGATCGGGTCGGGAGCACAATCGAGCAATGCGCCGCTACCTCCGCAGCTGCGCCGGGCCGGAGCAGGACGTCGTGCGGCGTGGCTGAGTGGTCGAGATCAGCCAGCCATTGCTGCCGACGGGGATGAAGACGCCGACCTGCATGGTACCGTCGCTCCCGCTATTGGGTCTGCCGCTGTGAACTGACTCATACCTTCCTGCGTCACTCGGCCCGATGCTGCCACACGGATGAGACCCGAGGAGCGGGACGATGACATATGTCAGACATGCAGCAGCGGGTCTCATTCTGGTCGCGATCTGCGGTTCCACGGCGTCGGCGAACCCCATCCCGATCAGCCTTCAGCCCGCAGTCGCAGCGCCGAGCTTCAGCCCGATCGTCCTTGCGCCCGAACTTGTAGCGCTGCCCGTGGAGGCCTTCCTGACGCCACCGCCGTTCGATCCGGTCGAGGTGTGGTTCAGCGGAGGCGCCGACGTATCCATGTCCGTCATCACGATGCCCTTCGTGCTGGTTGCGGCAGTGCCGGAACCTTGCGCGTCGGCATTGCTTGCGACTGGATTGTTCGGACTGGGGTTGGCGACGTGGCGGAGGAAGCGATCGTTCCGCTGAGGTCCGGCGCCTACTCCGCCGCCTCCCTTCTTGCCGCCAGTCCGTCGATCGCCGCCTGAACGGCAGCGCTCGCCTGTCCGGCGAACTCCACGTGATGATCCCGCGCGTAGGCATACGAATCGCGACGCAGCTCGCGTGAGCGCTGGAAGTGCGGGTGCACAAACCGCGCCATCAGTTCGTAGTGGCGCTTGGTCGCATCCCAGTCCGCCCAGTTGTGCGCCAGCTCCATGATCGCGCCGAACCCGCCTGATCCCTTCAGAAGGTTCTCGATATACGCGATCGCATCGTCCGGGGTACCGATGCAGCCGGCGCCACTGTCCACCAGGTAGGTGTACGGATCGGCGATATCGGCCGGCACGATCGGGAACGTGCCCACGTCGGAGAAATAGTCACGGAACGGATGCAATCCGAACTTCACGTTCTCTTTCGCCTTCTCGCGCGTCTCCGCGACATGGATCAGCGTCACCAGCCGCCACTTGCTGCGATCCGGCACATGGCCGTTGGCGCGTGCCTGCTCCTCGTAGAGGCTCCAGTTCAGCGTATGCTTTTCCATCGCCTCGGGACTGGTGCCGCCGATCGACAACATGCCGATGCCGTGCCGCCCTGACGCCAGCGCGCCGGTCGGTGAACGCGACGCCGCCACCGCCATCTCCATGATCGGCTGCGTGTAACAAGGAAGCTGCAACTGCGCGTCCACCAAGTTGTACCAGTCGGTTCTCTCGGTGACGATCTCGCCCTTCAGCAGCCGCATGATCACGTCGAGTGACTGGTTCATCATCGGCCGCTGATCCGCCGCCTCGATGCCGATCTTCAGCGCGTCGTGCACCAGCGCGCCCGGCCCGACGCCTAACATCGCGCGTCCGCGGGTCATGTGGTCGAGCTGCACCATGCGGTCGGCGAGGATGAACGGATTGTGGTACGGCAGCGACGCCACGCCGGTGCCCAGCCGGATATGCCGCGTGCGTTCGGCTGCCGCGGCGATGAACATCTCCGGGCAGGCGATGATTTCGAAGCCGCCCGAGTGGTGCTCGCCGATCCACGCTTCGTGGTAGTTCAACCTGTCGATGTGCTGCAGCAGCTCCATGTCGCGCTCGAGCGCGAGCGTGGGGTTCTCCGTCAGGTTATGGAACGGCGCCAGGAAGATGCCGCTGCGCAGGTAGCTCATGGGTGGCCTCTTGGGGTTACCGGGCAGTAGGATACGCCCGCAACCATCATCCGACCAGGAGGGACCCCATCCATGACCATCCGTTTCGACGACCGCGTCGCTATCGTGACTGGGGCCGGTGCCGGCCTCGGCCGCTCGCATGCCATGCTGCTGGCGAGCCGCGGCGCCAAGGTCGTGGTGAACGATCCGGGCGGCGCGGTGGATGGCAGCGGCGGCCAGCACGCGGTGGCCGACAAGGTGGTCGCCGAGATCAAGGCGGCCGGCGGTCAGGCGGTGGCGAACTACAATTCCGTCGCCGACATGCAAGGCGCGCAGGGCATCGTCGACACCGCGATGAACACCTGGGGCCGCTGCGACATCCTGGTGAACAACGCCGGCATCCTGCGCGACAAGGCGTTCAACAACATGACGATGGAGGACTTCGAGTTCACCTCGCAGGTGCACTACATGGGCACCGTGTATTGCACCAAAGCCGCGTGGCCAGTCATGCGCAAGCAGCAATATGGCCGGGTCGTCGTCACCACGTCAGGCTCCGGCACGGTCGGCAACTTCGGTCAGAGCAACTATGGCGCGGCGAAGATGGCGGTGAACGGCCTGATCAACGTACTGCGGCTGGAAGGCGCGAAATACAACATCCTGTGCAACGCGATTTCGCCGTCGGCGAATACGCGCATGACCGAGGCGCTGCTGCCGCCGCACATGATCAAGTACATGCGGCCGGAGTTCGTTTCGCCTGCGGTAGCCTGGCTGTGCAGCGAGGAATGTGACGCCAACGGCGAGATCATCGCCGCGACGGCGGGCAACTACGCGCGGGTGCAGTATTTCCAGTCCGAAGGCGTGCAGTTCGATCCCGATCAGCCGGTGACCGTCGATATGGTGGCGGAGAAGATCGGCACCATTCGCGATCTGTCGAAGGCGAAGCCATATACCGGGCTCATGGGCACGGTCGAGGCAAGCCTGCGGAAGATGGGGAAGCTCGGGTAGGCAAGCAAGGTTTCACACGGAGGGCGCCGAGCGGCCAAAGCCACGGAGGACGGTGTTCTCCGTGTGATCCTTGCCGAATACCTGCGGGTCAAACATCCAGCCGATAGGTCGCCCCATCCCGCACGATCCGCCCTGCCGTCGCGCCGGCGAAGTGGGTGCCGATCACCAGCACCGGCGCCCCAGCCAGTTCCCCGAACATCCGCTCCCGCGTCCGCTGCCCCATCTCCGGATCGGAGTCCGCGGTGGACGTCCACTCCGGATGGGCGATCTGACACGGGTGGTGCATGAAGTCGCCGGTGATCAGCGCCGCCTCACCGCGCGAGCGGATGCGCACACTCACATGACCCGGCGTATGGCCAATTGTAGGGACAAGGTCGATCTCCTCGCAGACCTGCGCATCGGTCTCCACCAGATCAACCAGCCCCGCGTCGAATACCGGGGCCACCGAATCGCCGAACACCGCGACCATGTCCTCGCGCCCCTGCGGACGCGACCAGTGTTCGTACTCGATCCGCCCCATCAGGTAGCGCGCCCGCGGAAATGTCGGCAGCCACCTGCCGTCCACCAGCATCGTGTTCCAGCCGACGTGGTCCACGTGCAGATGGGTGCACAGCACGGTGTCGATCGACTCGCGCGGATACCCCGCCGCCGCAAGGTCGTCGAGAAACGGCCCGTGCAGGTCGTTCCACGTCGGTATCCGCCGATTCTGCTTATCGTTGCCAAGGCAGGTATCGACCACGATGCGCCGCGCCGGCGTCTGCACCACGAAGCTGTGGATGCTCATGCGCAGCCGTCCGTCCGCATCGGCGAAGTGCGGTCGCAACCAGGCGATCGGCTGAATCGCCTCACGCGTCGCCTGCGGCAGGATGAAGCGGCTACCGCCGGTCACCTCCAGCTCGACGACCTTGGTCACCGTCACGTCGCCGATCCGCCACTGCATCATCGCGATCCCCGAGCTCCGAGCACTACCGGCTGGCCATGCGGGGTTGCCCGATGCGCTTTGGCCCACGCTGCCTTGCGCGCTTGCAATGCCGCGCGATCGGCGAGGCCCTTCGCTGCCGTCAGGCGTTCCAGCGCGGCCAGCCAATGTTCATAGTAGTGCGAACCATCGTCGGGTTCGCCGCGTTCCGCCGCCTGCCGCAGTTCGGCCCCGAGCGCGTCCGCCCATTCCGTCCAGGCGAAGCAGCCGGCGCCGGAAAGCTGCACCGTCAACGCGAACATCTGCGCCTGCCAGGGCGCGGCGAACACCGGACCGGATGCATCGCGCGGCAGTCCGGGCAGTTCCCCTGCGCGATCAGGTTGGCTCAAGGTAGCTTTCCCACAAATCGAGGTACACCGCATCGCGCGTATGCGCAGCCTCGCCCCACACCTCGCGCGCAGCGAACCGCACCGTGTAGAGGTGCTGCGGCGCCTCACCGAGAAACTGCGCGTTCGAATCCGGAAACACGTGCGCCCCGTGGTGGCGTTCGATCACGCCGGTTCTGCCACGCACATAACGCGGCAGCCGCGTATGACCGGTCGGATGCATGTTCCTGGCACGCACCGCTGCGCCCGGCTGGAAACGCGGCTGCGCTGCAACCGGGCGCAGCTTCGGGCTGCCCTCGGCTCTCATCTCGGCCACATTGTCGGCAGTCAGCGGCGGTACCAGCTTTGCCGAACCGGGGTCCGGCTTGCCGCTGGCGAGCTCCGCCGCGGTAATCAGTCCGTGCTGCACGGCCAACGTGGTCAGGTTGAAATACCAATGCTGATAATAGCTCATGCGCAGGTAGTCCGGCGCCGGAATCTGCTCGCGCTGATGGCGCGACGCATCAATGTTCCATCGGCGCCATGCTCCCACCGCGGACGAGGCCGCATAGATCCGCGCCTCCCAATGCGCGTGGAACACCGGTTCGCTTGCCGCGTATCCGAGCGGTCCCATGCCATGCATGCCGCCCATGTCATGAACGCTGTTCATCGGCTTATGTCCGTCGCCGGCGCAGCCACCTTGGCGACGCCGATCATCGCATCGCGCGATACCAGCGCGGCGAGCTGATCCTCGTCCATCGCTTCGGTCCCCGCCGGCCGTTCCGGCAGCACCAGATAGCGGATCTCGGCGGTCGAGTCCCAGACGCGGACCTCGACGTCGTCGGCAATGTCCAGACCAAGTTCCTTCAGCACGCCGCGCGGATCGATCACCGCGCGCGACCGGTAACCCGCCGATTTGTACCACACCGGCGGCAGGCCCAGCACCGGCCACGGGTAGCAGGAGCACAGAGTGCAGACGACCATGTTGTGCACGCTCGGGGTATTCTCCAGCGCCACCATGTGTTCGCCTTGCGCGCCGGTATAGCCGAGCTCGGCGATCGCCGCGCTGGCATCGGACAGCAATCGCGCCTTGTAGGCCGTGTCTGACCAGGCACGCGCCACGACGCGGGCGCCGTTACGCGGTCCGATCTTGTTCTCGTACATGTCGACGATCGCGTCCAGCGCCGCCGGATCGACCAGGCCCTTCTCGACCAGCAGCGATTCCAGCGCCTTCACCCGAAGTTCCATGTCGGAGGGAACGTCCCCTTCCGCGTGGTCGTGATCGTGCCCGGAATGCGCGCCCATCGCGTCCGTCTCCTCCCGCCACCCATGTTCGGGAACGCTACCGCTGTAACGTCGCGACCGGCAAGCATGCCTTGCTCGAGTCGCCGGCCGCGATCAGGATCGTGCCCGCAATCGGGAGAGCGCTGTCGTGCACATCGACTATTACGCCTCATTGAACTCGCCCTGGACCCACCTGGGCGCCGCACGGATCGAGACGCTGGCGGCGAAGCACGGCGCGTCGCTGCGCATCTATCCGGTGGACTTCGGCACCATCTTCCCTGCTTCCGGCGGCCTGCCGCTGCCGAAGCGCGCGCCGCAGCGTCAGGTGTATCGGCTGACTGAGCTCCGCCGCTGGCGCGACTTTCTCGGCGTGCCGATCAACGTCGAGCCGAAACACTTCCCCTCCAGCGAAACGCTCACCGCCCCGTGCGTCATCGGACTGCGCGAGACCCAGGGCGACGCGCCCGCCATCAAGCTGGCGCACCGGGTGCTGCGCGCGGTGTGGCAGGACGAACTCAACCCCGGCGATCCTGCAACGCTTGCCCGCCTGATCGCCGAAATCGGTCTCGACGCCGATGCGGTAATGAAACTCGGCGCCGAACCACGCTGGACAGAGCGCCGCACCGCCGATACCCAGGCCGCGCTCAACCGCGGCGTATTCGGTGCGCCCAGCTACGTCATCGGCGACGAGATCTTCTGGGGCCAGGACCGCCTCGACTTCGTCGATCGGCGGCTGGCGCGCGGCGGATAAGACCCAAGCGGCAGCAAACGTTGCGGCCTTAGCGCTTCTCTAACCATGTTCCGCGAGGATGCGCGGGCGAGGTCCGGCGCGCCAGCGATGTGACGGCGAAAACCGCCCGGCTATGCGACCGATCGGCACCGCCCGGTGCTGCCGCGCCCGCATGCCGCTCGCAAGGTGGTAGCTATGCGACGCATTCTGCTTTGTGCGATGCCGGCCGTGTTCGGCCTGGCCGTCGCGCACTCCCTGGCGCAGCAGGTGATTGCCACGCCCATCCTGGCATCCGATGAGAACTTCCGCGACCTTGCGGGCATCGCGGCGCGCTTTGGCGGCACCGGATTTGCCGACACGACTGCCAACGACGGCGTCATGCGCACCGGCGTATTCTATCGCTCCGGGGTGCTGAACGTCAGCAATGCGGACCTCGCCACCCTGACATCGCTGCACATCACGCGCGACATCGATCTGCGCACGCCCTCTGAGATCGCCATGACGCCGGACCGAGTGCCGACCGGCGCGGCATATACCAACGTCAACATCTATGGCACCCCATCGCCGCCTCCGCCGGGATCGCTCACCACCCAGGCCGCCGCGGTGGCTCAGTTCGAGTCGCAGTACCGTGCGTTCGTGACCGATCCGGTTATGCGGGCGGGTTTCGGAACGGTGCTGATCGACCTGGCGCATTCCGCCGACGCAGCGCTGTACCACTGTTCGGCCGGCAAGGATCGGACCGGATGGACATCGGCCCTGCTCCAGAGCATCGCCGGCGTGGCACCGGCGACGCTCGCGAACGACTACCTGGCGACCAATCGGTACGAGGCCGGGGAGATAGCGGCCGAGCTGGCCGCGATCCGGGCGATCCAGGGTGACGCGGCGGCCGCGATCGTCGCTCCCACGTTGGGCGTGCAGTCAAGCTTCCTGCAGGCCGCGCTCGATCAGGTCGTCGCGTCGTACGGGTCAATCAACGCCTACCTGACCCTGGGACTGGGGCTCAGCCAAGCCGACATCTACGTGCTGCGCGCCAAGATGGTCGATTACCTGACCCTGCCGGGCCAGAGCGGGTTCGTCGGTAACGCCGCTGCCGGGGCCGCGATGCTGAACGAATTGCAGAACTCGCCGCTGTCCGGCACGTATACCGCGTTCAACTATTATCTGCAGTCGGCAATCGACGCGGGCACGCTGGGCGGCGTGCAGGCGCAGGTCGGCGGCCAGGTGAACGCCGACGCCGCGGCCTATCTGCTGCGCCAGCCGCTGTGGCTCGATGTCGCGCTCGCGCCCTATGCCGACGGGCGCGACCTTGCCGAGGGGCAGACCCGCATCTGGCTGACCGGACTGGGCGGCACCTTTGCCACCGCCGCGCATGGTGGCGCGGCAGGCAGTTCGGAGCAGAATGCCGGGCCGGTGATGGGTGCGACCTATCGCATCGATACGCGGACCAGCGTGTACCTGGCCATCGGCTACGATTGGGGCACTGTGGGCAGCGCCGGCGCCAATGCCGATGTCGGAACCGTGCTGGGCACCATCGGCGGACGCTACGCCTTCGGCTCGCTGGATGAGGGGCCATTCGTGGCGGCACGCGCGGACATCGGCGGGGTTGACTATCAGGGCAACCGGCCAATCGGCGGCGGGCTGGGAACCGCACGTGGCACGACGTCTGGCGTGGTCTATGGCGGGCAGGCGGTGCTGGGCGACGTGATCCACCTGGCCGCGTTCACTGTCACGCCACAGGCAGGCATCAGGGTCGCCCATGTCACGTTGGGCGGCTTCGACGAGGCCGGCAGTGAGCTGGCGCTGGATATGGCTCGCATCAGCCATACCGCTTCCAGCCTGCTGGCCGGGGTCGACGTCGGACTGGCTCCGCAACCTCTGGGCGGGTGGACCATCACGCCGACCGTCACGCTTGGCGCCGAGTTGGCGCTGGGCAACACCCATGTGGCCAGCAGCGGCAGCCTGTATGGTTTCACGGTGAGCCAGTATGCGGCCTATGACAGCCGCTACCTGCTCGAGGGTGGCGTGGGCGTCGCTGCGCAGCACGGCGCGTTCGGGGTGAAGGCGGGTGTGAACGCGGTGCAAGGCGACGGCAGCACCGGCGTCAACGGGCAGTTGTCGGTGGCCTATAGGTTCTAACGAGCAGGATGCGGAGTGGCCGCTTGCGCGCGCCCTCATTTGGTTCGGCCGCAAACAACTGGGCCAGAGTGAACCTGGTGCATCGGGGGCCGGCGGCGGCGACGTGCCATCCTGCGAGTCTGTCAGCCGCACGGCACCCGGCAGTCCGCTCGACGGCCGGTTCCTGCCGGCGAGCCATGGCGTGCGAGTTCTCGGCCCGCACAACCGATTTGGCTGTGCCTCACATCTTCGCAATGTTCCAATAGCTGATCACGTAGCCGCCCAGCACGCCCGATACGTTCTTGCCATACGCATTCTGCTGGTCGAACTGGCCCGCGGGCACCAACGGGATGAACTGCCACATATGTCTCTGAAATGTCTCGAACGCCGCCTTCCGTGCCGCCTCGTCCGGCGCCGCAAGCACGGCCCGGCGCAACTCTTCACCCTCGGCATCACAGGGAAAGCCCATCCGGCTGCTGGAGTTCGGTCCGCATGACGTATCGAGCACCGAATTGGTCAGCGGATTGAACGCCGTGCCGCCCAGGGAATACGTGGCAGTCACGTTCCAGCCGCCCTTGCCGCGGGTGGTCAGACGCTGGAACACGGTCGTCCAATCACCCATCTGAAGATCGACATTCACACCGGCATCCCGCAGCCGCTGCGCCAGCAGTTGCGACATCACATTGATGATCGGCAGCTGCGGAGTTCCGAGCACAATCACCGGCTCACCCCTGTAACCAGCCTCGGCCAGCAGTTGCTTGGCTTTGGCGACATCGGTGTTGCGGTATGGCTCGGATCCCACCTCGGTCCCCAGCAACGAGCCGCACACGCTGAACGAATAGCAGACGGACCAGGGCGTCTCGCCAGCGACCGCCTGCATGAACTCCTTCTGATCGACCAGCAGCGCGAGTGCCTGGCGGGCGCGGGCATCGTTGAACGGCGGCAGCTCGAAGTTCGGCCGGATCCACGCGACCGACGGCAGCGAGGCGGTGCGACGCACCGTGACGCCGTGCTGCTTCAGAAACTGCACCATGTCGGAGGGCACCGTGTCCCAGAAGTCGACCTCGCCGGTGACGAGCGCGTTCGCTGCTGTGGCCGGATCGGGGATGATCTGCCACACGACCCGATCGACCTTGACGATGCGTGCACCGGCCGCACCGTCCGGCGGTTCCGTGCGCGCAATGTAGTCGGCGTTGCGCTCGAACACCACGCGATGGCCGCTTTCCCGCTCACTGGCGACGTAGCGGAACGGGCCAGAACCGATCGGATTGGTCATCGGCACCGAGGGATCGCGTTTGGCGTCCGCCTCGCGCATGATTCCGGCAATCGGCGCACCCGCGCCGGCAAGCAAAAACTCCAGCAGACCGAACGGTTGCTTCAGGGTGAGCGTGAAGGTCTGCGGATCGACGATGTTGATCGCCGCGAGTTTGGATTTCAGCTCGCCCCCAGTCGCGCTGCCGTCCATCCAATGCTGCAGCGAGGCTGTCACGTCGCGTGTGGTGACCGGGCTGCCGTCGTGGAACTTGAGGCCCGGGCGCAAGGTGAAACGGTAGCCCAGCCGGTCGGGACTGATGACTTCCTCATCCACCATCATCGGTTTTGGTGACAACGACTGGTCGAGTGCAAACAGCGTGTCGAACACCATTTGCGAATAGATGCGCCCGATCTGGTTGGCAGCGCGTGCGGGGTCGAGCTCTGCCACATCCGCACTCGGCACCACTTCGAGGACCTTGGTCGGGCTTTCCCCGTACGCCGATGTCGCGGCGACGCAGAGCAGTCCGCAGAGCAACAGCGGTGCAACGAACGGGTTTGACGACATATGGCCCCTCCTCATTCGACTGCTCTTCGGCCGAAAGCCCGATAGTGGCGCAGCCGCGCCCGTCACGAAAGGCCGCCGCGGGGCCTCGCCGCCGGAGCAGCCGCACGACACATTGCCCTCGGTATCGCAGCGGATACCGTCGGCATAGTCTTTTGGCGTCGCAGAGTGCGTGGCCGTTCGGTCACGGATGCAGGCGCAGCACCACCGCCCACGCCAGCACCCCAAGCAGCAGCGTGAGCCAGCCGATCTCGCCCGGCACGAACCGGTTGCGCCCCTGAGCAATCGCGACGAACGGCACGACCGACGTCATCGCCGCCAGCGCCTGCCACGAAGCCGGATCGCGCCGTGCCAGCTTGCCGTCGATCGACGGCATACCGGTCAGCGCCGTCATCAGGAACGTGCCAAAGAACACGATCGCCGCGCTGTCACCGTTGTCAACGATGTGCACCGCCGCCCATAGCGCGAACGACCACAGCATCGGATGCCGGGTAACGCGATGGATACCGTGTGGCGGCCGCGCCATTGCCGCCTCGCCACTGACCATGGTGGGGTTGCGCCGGCTCACCGAGGCGACGAACAGCACGAACGCCACCAGCATCACCGCGACCAGCATCCAGCGCAGCCAATCCGGCGCCTCCCACAGCGGGGTCGTCCACGCGCCGCTCCACGACCAGACCAGGAACACGATGGCGAGGATCGAGAGCAGCGAGAACAACCCACGGAATTGACCTTCGCCGATACCGGCCGCCAGCACATCACGCAGTCGCGTCCCCGCGATGCCGATATGGAGAGCAAGCCAGATCAGGGCCGCGATGATCAGCAGAGTCATGGGGCCTCCCTTGCCAGGTGTGCGATGGCGGCGGACCATCCCCGCACAGCACGAAGGAACCGGTCATGCAGTATACGCCGCCGCCACACGTCACCCAGCACTGGCAGCTCAGCAAGCCATCGGCAAAGGGCCGCCGCGGCATGGTGGTCTCCCAGGCCAAGGGCGCGGCGGAGGCCGGCGTCGCGGTGCTGGATGCCGGCGGCAACGCGATCGACGCCGCGGTCGCAACCGCGCTGGCGCTGGCCACCCACGAGCCGTGGAACTCCGGTCTCGGCGGCATCGGTTTCGCGCTGGTGCACCGTGCCGGCCAGCCCCGCGCCGAGGTGGTGGATTTCGGACCACGCGCGCCGGCCGCCACCGATCCGGCGACCTACCAGCTGACCGGGCGGATGACCACCGATCTGTTCGCCTGGCCAGAGGTCGCGGGCGACATCAACATCCACGGCCCGCTGTCCGTCGCCATCCCTGCGTCGGTAGCCGGCTACGAATACATGCACCGGCAATGGGGGCGTCTACCGCTGTCGGACGTGATCGCGCCCGCCATCGCACTCGCCAGGCGTGGCCTGCCGCAGGATTGGTACACCGCTCTGAAGGTCGTCACATCCGCCCCGGCGATCCGGCTCTATCCGCACACGGCGGCGGTCTATCTGCCGAACGGGTTGCCGCCGGCGCCGCCCTATCAGGGCAAGCCCGGCTTCTTCCGCCAAGGCAATCTGCCGGAGACCCTGGAGCAACTCGGCAAGGCTGGTCTGCGCGACTTCTACGAGGGCGACATCGCCGCCACGGTCGCTGCCGATGCCAAGTCGCTCGGCGGTGTGCTGTCGCTTGAGGATCTGCGCAACTGTCAGGTGCGTACCCGGCCCGCAGAACAGATCGGCTGGCGCGGCCGCACCTTGCAACTCACCGGCGGGCTGACCGCGGCGCCGACGCTGAAGCGCGTGCTGGAGGGCATGGCGGATGCGCCCTACGGCGCCGCCGCGCCGTCGCCCGCCTGGTATCGCGCGCTCGCCCGCGTAATGAAGGCGGCCTATGCCGAGCGCCTGGCGGGGCTCGGGGAGTCTGAGCCGTTGGCGGCGGAGAGTTGCACCACGCACCTGACCGCGTGCGACGCGGAGGGCAACACCGTGGCGATCACCACCACGCTGATGTCCTCGTTCGGCAGCCGAGTACTGCTGCCGCAGTCGGGCGTGCTGCTGAACAACGGCATGATGTGGTTCGATCCGCGGCCTGGCGTGCCGAACTCGATCGCGCCTGGCAAGCGGGCGCTGTGCAACATGCTGCCGATCATTCTGGCCGAGAACGGGCGGCCGTTCATCGCCGGCGGCGCTTCCGGCGGGCGGCGCATCATGGCTGCGGTGTTCCAACTGATGACGTTCATCGCGGATTTCGGCATGGACGCGGACACGGCGGCGCATCATCCGCGCATCGACGTGTCCAGCGTCGACAGCGCCACCGCCGACCGTCGGCTGCCCGAAGCGGTGCTCGACGCGCTGGCCGCCGACGGCAGTCTGGAGGTGGTCGAGCACAACGCGGTGCCGATCAACTTCGCCTGCCCGAACGTGATCGTGCAGTCGCCCGACGGCATGCGCACCGGCATCAGCGACGCCTCCTCGCCGTGGTCCGGCGCGGTAGCGCAGGCGTAGGACACGTGCGGTTCGAGGTGGTTGTGGCCGCGGCCATCCCTCGCTGAGCCGCTGCCGGTTGCCTCGGCTCCGGCCAATGCACCGGACGTCCGCCCGCCTGATGCCGACACGCGGAACTTCCACCAGACATACCGGAGGACGCCGGAAGGGGATACCGGGCGGAGCTCGGGTGACGCTGCGCCGCGCCACCGATCCTGGTCTATATGGCCGTGTCCTGTGGAGCGACGCCGATGTACTTGAACTGGTGCGTCATGTCAGCGGGCGGATAGGCCGTGTCGCGCTTGATCTGGAACACGCTGATGACGCGCGACGCGAGATCGCCGTTCCTGTCGAATGAAATCGGCCCTTGCAGCGTGTCGATGTGGGTCGCTTCAATCGCATCGCGCATCGCCGCCCGCGTCATTGGAGCTCCCGATCGAGCCACGCGATCCACGGCATCGGCAATCACCAGCACCGCGTCGTAGGATGTGATGCAATAGTCGTTCGGCTGCTTGCTGTAGCGCGCGGCATAGCGCTTCACCCATTCGCTGCTGCTCGGGTCGTCCAGCAGATGCGGAGCGGCAATCGTTGCATACCATCCTTCCGCCACGGGAAAACCGCCGCCGATCAGGATCTCTGGCTCGTACACGCCATCACCGCCGCCCTTGAGCACATTTGGAATGATATCGTATGACTGCTTGACCACCTTGATACCGGCTTCCGCACTGCCACCGAAATACAGTGAGGCCGCACCCAGCGACTTTATCTTGGTGAGTGCCGGCGAATAGTCGGCCGCCTTCGGGTCTACGCGGTCTCGACCCAGAACCTTGATGCCCTTCTTGCGTACCTGAGCCTCGAACGAATCGGCGATACCGACGCCATAGGCGCCGGAATCGTCGAGCACATAGACACTCGGAACCTTCAGGACGTCGGCGTAATAGTTTGCCATGTTCGGACCCTGAAAGGCATCGGTCGAGACAGTGCGAAAATACACTGCCGGCCCCGCCGGCCGGTAGATCTGCGCGAACTTCGGATCGGTGATGTCGGGATTGGTCGAGGTCGGCGTGATGATGGCAAGACTCGCTGCGCTCAGGATCGGCGACATCGCCTTGCCCGAACCGCTGTTGTAGGGACCGAGTGCGGCGAGGATGGTCGGGTCAGTCACCATCTTGCGCGCGTTGGTGGCCGCCTGACCTGGATCGTAGCCGCCCGCGGTCGCGGTGCCGTCATCCATCTGCACGACTTCCAGCTGGAAGCCGCCGACGCCGCCTTTGGCGTTGATCTCATCGATCGCCAGCATGGCGCCGTTCCTGATTTGGATGGCTCCCTCGGCTTCTCCGCCGGTGAACGGCAGGTTGATTGCGATCCGGAACGACTTGTCGGCAGCGTGCGCGCGGCGGAGCGCTGCGGCAGCTGCGAATGATGTTCCCAGTACAACGCTGGCACGGCGGCCGAGTGGATGAATGAAGCCCACCATGGTCGACCTCCCTCGCGACACGATAAGGCGGTCTACTACGCGTCTCCTAGCATATTTTCTATCACGAGGTGTAGAATATGCGCAACATTATCTTCGACTCGATGGCCTGCCATTGACATGCGTAACGCGTCTCCATGGCGTCCGCTGCCTCGCCCAGCAGCGCCTCGGCTCCGCTCAGCAGAAGTGCTGCTACGCGTCACCCGTGCTTCTTGCACCAGCGCGCCACCTGCTCGTGGGTGGCGAACCAGCACTTTCCGCGTGCCTTCATGTGTCTGATCAGCCGCTCCAGCACCGGCATGCGCGAGCGGTGGCCGGTGATATGCGGATGCATGGTCAGCAGGAACAGCCCTCCCTCGTCCCACGCGCCGTCGAACTCCGCGGTGAAGATCTCCTCCACCGCTGATGGCGGTGTATACGGCCGCAGCGCCGAGAAGCGGACGAAGTTGTAGTACACCGCGTCGTCGCGGATCCATTCCGGCGGCAGTTCCACGATCCCGGTCGCCTCGCCACCATCCATCAGCTCGTACGGATCGTCGTCCGCCATCAGCGAGCTGTCGTACAGCAGCCCCATCTCGCGCACGATATCGAGCGTGTTGACGGAAAAATCCCAGCTCGCGGTGCGCATCCCCACCGGATCGCGGCCGGCGATGCGGCCCAGCGTTTCGGCAGCACGGAACGTGAGGTCGCGTTCCGCTTCGCGCGGCAGCGTGGTGTTCGCCTCGTGGATCCACGAATGGATGCCGATCTCGTGGCCCTCGTCGGCGGTCGCGCGCACCTCCTCGGGATGCAGCAGCGCCGACACGGCGGGATAGAAGAACGACGCGGGAACCGCCTCACGCTCCAGCAGCTTGCGGATGCGCGGCATCGCCTGGCGGTTGCCGTACTGGCCCTGGCTGATGCGCATTGGACTTTCGTCGGCATCGCGCAGCGGGATCGTCTCGTGGTCCGCGTCGAAGCTGATCGCCACCGCGCAGCGCGCGCCATCGGGCCACGCCTTCGGCTTCAGGCTGCGACCGGCACGGGCACGGCCGACGATGCGGCGCCAGGTGGGCTCGGACCACTGCCAGGGCTCTCCCTCGGGGTGTCTGGTTGCATCGTTCATCGCCCGCGCTCCTGATAGGTTTCCCGCCGTATCGCCTTCCGGCCATGCTGCGCCCGAGTGTCGAGGGAGGACAAGCATGCTGCATCGTCGCGTCAACGGCTACGACATGGCGTATCTCGAGCTGGGCGAGGGCACGCCGCTGGTCTGTGTGCACGGCACGCTGGGGGACTTTCGCGTCTGGTCGCCGGTGCTTGGACCGCTGTCCCGGCGGCGCCGCGTGGTCGCACTCAGCCTGCGGCATTTCTTTCCGGAGCACTGGGACGGGATCGGCACCGACTACACCATCGCGCAGCACGTCGCCGATCTGATCGGCTTCATCGAGGCGATGGGAGGCCAACCGGTCGATCTGATGGGCCATTCGCGCGGCGGCCATGTCGCATTCCGCGTGGCGCAGCGGCGGCCGGATCTGCTGCGGCGGCTCGTGCTGGCTGAACCCGGCGGCGATCTCCATGCGACCCTGTCCGCTGACGGCACGACAGCCGCTCCGGCATCGTTCGGCACCCGCTACGCCGCCGCCGCCGAGAGAATCACCGACGGTGACATCGAGGGAGCGCTGGTGATCTTCAGCGAGATTGTCGGCGGCCCCGGCGCATGGCCGGACGTGGCCGCCGCGGTGCGCCAGACCTGGCGGGACAATGCCCGCACGCTGTCGGGTCAGGTCAACGAACAGCGCCAACCGTTCACGCGTGCCGATGCTCAGTCGATACACGTGCCGACACTGCTGGTCGGCGGCACCGACACCGTGGGTGCGTTGCCTGGGGTGCTGCGCGCACTGGCGACGCATGTGCCGAATGCCCGTGTTGCGATGATCCCGGGCGCAAGGCATTTCATGTTCGAGGACGACCCGGTGCGATTCTGCGCGGCGGTGACGGAGTTCCTCGAGGGCTGAAGTGGGGGGCTTCTGTTGCCCGGTGCCCCCCGAACCGCGCTTATCGCTTATGCAGCGACAGCGAGCACCTCTGAGTTATCATTGGCACTTGTCATATGGCCCGATGACGGCGGAACCATGCCGAGCGAAAGATACGTCTTTACCGCGCGTGTCGAGCCTGTGTCGCCCCCATGCGGCTGGAAGTTGACATTACCCCTCCGGGGGATTTTGTCCGCTTCGCGACCAAAATGGTGGAGGCGCCGGGCACTGCCCCCGGGTCCACTACGCTTATTCCACGCACCGTTTATCGCCATAGCCAGCGAACCGGCAGAGGTAATATAGGCATTCGTCCCGCCCGGTGGAAGTGGAGTCGCCGATGCGCCTGACCGAGCAACAGGAAGCCGAGATCGAGGTCGCCCGCGCCCAGCGCTCGCCGACCGCCCGCCCTACGGTCGCCGCGCTGGAAGCCATGCTGTTCGAGGCGATCCCGGTGCTGGATCACGGCTTCGTCCGGGTGATCGACTACATGGGCGACGATGCCGCAATCGTGCAGGCGGCGCGGGTGTCGTACGGGCGGGGCACGCGGCGGGTCTCCGAGGATGCCGGGCTGATCCGCTACCTGATGCGGCACCGGCATTCCACGCCGTTCGAGATGTGCGAGATCAAGTACCACGTGAAGCTGCCGATCTTCGTCGCGCGGCAGTGGATCCGCCACCGCACCGCCAATGTGAACGAGTATTCCGCGCGCTATTCGATCCTGGACCGCGAGTTCTACCTGCCCGAGCCCGAGCATCTGGCTGCTCAATCCTCGGTCAACCGCCAGGGGCGCGGCGACGTGCTGGCCGGCGAGGAGGCAGCGCACGTGCTCGACCTGCTGCGTGAGGATGCGACTCGCTGTTACGATCACTATGCCGAGATGCTGAACGAGGATGCGTCGGGCGCGGCGGTCGATCCGTCGCGGCAGGGGCTGGCGCGAGAGCTGGCGCGGATGAACCTGACGCTGAACGCCTACACGCAGTGGTACTGGAAGATCGACCTGTACAACCTGTGCCACTTTCTCTCGCTGCGTGCCGACGCGCACGCGCAGTACGAAATCCGCGCCTACGCCGAAGCGATGCTGGGCACGGTGGCTGCGTGGGTGCCGGTGGCGCATCAGGCGTTCCTCGACTACCGGCTGGGCGCGGTCACGCTGTCGGCGCAGATGCTGGCGGTGGTGCGGCGGAAGCTGGCGGGGGAGCCAGTGGAGCAGGCGAACAGCGGTCTGAACCGACGTGAATGGGACGAGCTGATGGCGGCGCTGAAGTCCAATTAGGATCTGCCGCGAATTAAACGATTTAGGCGTAGCCGAGGCAGTACTCCAAAGTCGTCATCCCCGCCAACTGGTTCCCCGTTTGCGCGGGGATGACGGGGAAAATGGCGGCTTTGCCGGCAATTGGCGCAGTTATTTCGTGGCAAGCCGTTAGCCTGCCTCCGCACCGCTCGTTCGCAAATAACTCTGTGCCGCATCCTGGTCGATCAGTGGATGAATCTCGAACCGCACCGGGATGATGTCCTGCCATTCGTTCAGCCGCCGATGCAGCACCTCGTTAGACGGCACGTCGAACAGCACGACCGCCCCGCGTCCGACCCTGGCGTACACCGATCTGTACTTCGCCGGCGGCCTGTAGCGGCTCTATCCACTGCCAGTAGCGCTGTCGCGATGCGACCACGGAACTAGGCGGCTCCGGCCGCGGCTCGCTGATCACCAGAAAAAGCATCGGCACCTCGCGCGTCCGGCGAGAGTGTCTCGCAACGCGATGTCCCCGCCAAGCCGTGGCGCTCAGGGGTGACGGGCACCCGGCTTGGCTGTAGCCTTCCTGTCACTCGGAAGCGGAGGGCGACAGACATGGCGGACGGACAGACCTGTCTCAAGGGGGTAAAGATCCTGGATCTCACCCAATTCGAAGCGGGACCGTCCTGCACCGAGGCACTTGCCTGGCTCGGCGCCGATGTCGTCAAGCTGGAGAACCCGCAGAGCGGCGATCCGGGTCGCGCACTGGGCGGTGCGGCCGGCAAGGACGATCCGTATTTCCTACTGTTCAACGCCAACAAGAAGTCGATCACGGTTAACCTGAAGGACCCGAAGGGGCTGGCGCTGGTGAAGGACCTCGCCGCCAAGGCCGACGTGATGGTCGAGAATTTCGCCCCCGGCGCGATCGAGCGGCTCGGGCTCGGCGCCGACGTGATCCGCAAGCTCAATCCGTCGATCATCTACTGCCAGGTGAAGGGTTTCGGCGAAGGCAGCCCATACGAGAAGAACCTGGCGTTCGACATGATCGCGCAGGCTTGCGGCGGCACGATGAGCATCACCGGCGAGCGCGATGGGCGCCCGCTGAAGCCGGGACCGTCGCTGGGTGACACCGGCACCGGCATGCTGCTGGCGATCTCCATCCTGGGCGCGCTGTACCGGCGCCGCGAGACCGGCCAGGGCGATCACCTGCAGGTGGCGATGCAGGACGCGATGCTGCACTACATCCGCATCGCGTTTGCCGCTCAGTATCGCACCGGCAAGGCGGCGGGACGCGCCGCCGACAGCAGCGTCTCCAACACCATCCCGCCGATGGGCACCTTCCCGTGCAGGGGCGGCGGCTCGAACGATTACGTCTATGTCTTCACCAGCCGCGCCAACCCCGACCATTGGCGGCGCCTGCTGAAGGTGATCGGCCGTGAGGACCTGCTCGATGACGCTCGCTACGAAACGCCCGCCGCGCGTGCCGAACGCCCGGACGAGGTCAACTCGATGATCTCGGACTGGACCAGGCGCCACACCAAGCACGAGGCGATGGAGATGATCGGTGCCGCCGGCGTGCCAGCCGGAGCGGTGCTCGACACAATGGAGCTGTACAACGACCAGACGTTCGAGCAGCGCGGCATCTTCCAGACAATCGAGCACCCGACGGTAGGCACGTTCCGTATGCCGGCCTGGCCGGTGCGGTTCGAAGGCAGGCCGCCGCCGGTGACGCCGTCACCGCTGCTTGGGCAGAACAACGAGGACGTGTTGAGGGGCTGGCTTGGCCTGGACAAGGACGCAATCGGCGGCCTGAAGAACGACCGAGTGATCGGTTGATCGCGTCGCATCGCTCCTTGCAATGACAGTTGCGACGAATGCACGAGAGGAGACGCACACATGGCGGAACTGACGGGGTCGGAAATCCTCGCGAAGTGCCTGAAGAAGGAAGGCGTCGAGGATATCTTCTATATCATGGGCGGCCCGATGCTGCTGGCGGAGTCCACCTGCATCACCGAAGGCATCCGCATGATCGACGTACGCCACGAACAGGCGGCGGCGTTCGCGTGCCAGGCCTATAGCCGGCTGCGGCAGACCCCGAGCGTGTGCATGGCAGCGTCGGGACCCGGCGTGACCAACCTGATCACCGGCATGGCGAATGCGCTGATCGACTGCTGCCCGGTGGTCGCTTTTGGCGGCTCCAGCCCGATCAGCCAGTTCGGACGTCAGGTCTTCCAGGAGATCGACCAGGTCAAGCTGATGGAAGGCTGCTGCAAGCACGTCGATCGCGTGCATAACCTCAAGCGTATTCCGCAGCAGGTGAACTTCGCATTGCAGCGCGCGATGACCGGCAAGCCCGGTCCGGTCTACGTCGATATGCCCGGCGACATCCTCTACCAGAAGATCGACGAGAACCTGGTGGACTGGAGCTTTGCGGGACGCAAGATGGACAGTCGCCCGCTCGGCGATCCGCGCCAGGTGGGTGCGCTCGTGAAGGCGCTGGCGGAGGCGAAGCAGCCGCTGATCGTGTCCGGTTCCGGCGTGATCTGGTCGCGTGCGTG
This sequence comes from uncultured Alphaproteobacteria bacterium, assembly GCA_963749575.1. GTDB lineage: Bacteria > Pseudomonadota > Alphaproteobacteria > Acetobacterales > Acetobacteraceae > JAMXLO01. The sequence goes on along the minus strand of CAVVNM010000013.1, from coordinate 575,445 downwards.
GGCCGAGATGCAGGCATTCGTCGAAGCGGCCGGCATTCCGTTCTACACCACGCCGCAAGGCCGCGGCGTAGTGCCGGACGATCATGCATGCTCCTTCCTGACGATGCGCAATACGGCATTCGCCGATGCCGACCTGATCATCGTACTCGGCACGCGGATGAACTACATCATCGGCCACGCCGCGCCGCCGCGCTTCGGTGGCAACGCGAAGATCGCGCGCATCGACATCGATCCCGAAGAGATCGCGGCGGCGGCACGCGGCGTAGACATTCCAGTCGTCGGCGACTGCAAGATGGTGCTGCAGCAGCTGCTCGACGGCATCAAGGGCAAGGTGACGCAGGACAGCTACAAGGCCTGGCGGCAGAAGCTGGCGGAAGGCGAGGCGCAGAAGCGCTCCGCGGCCGGGGCCAACAGGTACGCCGAAGATGGTGACATCCATCCGGTGCGCATGCTCGAGGAGATCAGGAACTTCGCCAAACGCGACGCGATTTTGTGCGTCGACGGCCAAGAGACGCTGAATTTCGGGCGCCAGACGATGCCCACGTTCTCGCCGGGCCATCGGCTGAATTCGGGGCCGTTCGGCACCATGGGTGTGGGTCTGCCGTTCGGCGTCGGCGCCAAGGTGGCGTGCCCGGACAAGCAGGTCATCGTGGTGCATGGCGACGGCTCGATGGGCATGAACGCGATGGAGATGGACACCGCGATCCGTCACAAAATTCCGCTGCTGATCGTGATCAGCCTGAACGGCGGCTGGACCGGCGATCCGACACGCGAGAAGCCGGGCCGCGACCTGGGCTACATGCGCTACGACAAGATGTGCGAGGCGTTCGGCGGCTACGGCGAGTACGTGACCAAGCCGGAGGACATCCGCCCGGCGCTGGAGCGCGCGCAGGCGAAGGTGGACGAGGGCATGGTGGCGCTGGTCAACGTGCGCACCGATTATCGCGCGCGGTATGGCGGCGTGCGGTTCTCGGATTATTCGACCTGACACCAACCTACTCCCGCGCGTGATGCGCGGGGGAGGCTGGGACCGACGTTGGAAGCCCACCGCCTCATTGGCGACCACCCGGACCTGGAGCTTGACGGTCAGCCGCAACTGGCGGCTGGCATTCCGGATCGATCCGGCGGAGCAGGTGACCGTCGATCTGAATTGTGCCGACTACAGTCGAAAGAGTGATTGCCATGTCACAGCTGGCACGTCCCTCCCACCCGGCGCAGCGTTCTTGCAGCCGCGGGTGCCGTCGGACTGTCCACAACACTGGCGAGCCCCAGCGCCTGCTCACCAAGGGCGAGATGCTGGACGACATCACGCTGTACCTGGCTGACGAACAGCGCGACCTCGTCAGCGCGGCTGTACTGGGAGAACGGCGCCCGAAGCCCAACTGTCGCGGCGGCGCACAAGACCGCCGAGATATCGCTCCCGGTGGCCATCACGGTATTTCCGGATGAGATCTACCGAGCCCCGGAGACATCGGCCCGGCGCGCCTATCGCGACCTGATCTGGTTCCACGAAGTCGACAAGGGCGGACACTTCGCCGCGTGGGAACAGCCGGAGCTTTTCAGTGCCGAGCTCCGAACTGCGCTCAGGCCGCACCACTGATTGTCGCCAGCAATCCTGATTCGGGATTTCCTGTGATGACACGGTTCCGAACCCTGATCGTGAATATTTGAAGGCGGCGCCGCATGCGCCGGATTGTTCTCGTGCTGGTCGCAATTGTAACGTTTGTCGGCGTGGTCGCCTCCATGCCCCCCGCACCTGCACAGGCCGACGGAGCGGCCGCGCCGATCTCCGGAGCCAGAATCCCCCAGGATACCGCGACTGGCGGTTGATCTCGGTGGCCCACGAAGCAGGCAACCTCAACGAGCTGCGTGCCGTTCTGGGCAACGACGCAGCGATCACCGCCTCCCGGGAAGGGCAACGGCACCATCATCGCCCGCCTCGCCTGGCGCTGCGACCCGTTGCGGGAAAGCGAAAAAGCCTTTAGCCGTCTCCAGTCTTTCGCGGCCGGACCACCCAGGAACGGGGTTCGGTTCATGGTCAAGGGCACTATAAAATACGCCTCGACCGGTGGCTGGGGGTTCACTCAGTTTGACGACGGCAAACCGGCCGGCGAAGCGGCGCACAACACCTGCCTTCCCTGCCACGCGGCCGTCACAGCTCGCGACTTTGTCTTCAACCGTTACGCACCTTGAAATCGATGGGAGAAGTCAGCAATGGATGCGACTGAAAGGTTCGAAGAATTCAACCAGCATCGCCGCCGCTTCCTGGGTACAGCGGCCATGACGCTTGCTGCCGCCCCGCTCGCCATGATCGGTTCTGCGGCCGCACAACCCAGTCGGGCGAAGCCGGCGATTGTGCCTGCGATAAAGCCAGGGACGAACACGTCGTTCGGCTCGCTCAAGCAGATCGATGCCGGTCTCCTGAGTGTCGGATACGCTGAGGCTGGCCCCGCCGATGGCCCCGCTGTCGTGCTCCTGCACGGCTGGCCCTACGATATTCACAGCTATGTCGATGTGGCACCCTTGCTGGCATCGGAAGGATACCACGTGATCGTTCCGTATGTACGTGGCTGCGGCACGACGCGCTTCCTGTCGAGTGCAACTGTCCGCAATGGCCAGCAGTCGGTGGTCGCTGCCGATGTCATCGATCTGATGGATGCGCTCAAGATCGACAAGGCGATTCTCGGCGGTTATGACTGGGGAGCGCGGTCAGCCGACATCGTCGCGGCACTCTGGCCGGAGCGCTGCAAGGCCTTGGTCTCCGTGAGCGGTTATCTGATCGGCAGTCCTGAGGCCAACAAGATGCCGTTGCCGCCGAAGGTCGAGTATCAGTGGTGGTACCAATATTATTTTGCCACGGAACGCGGCGCACTCGGCTACGACAAATACCGCCATGATTTCGGCAAGCTCATCTGGCAAATCGCGTCACCGAAGTGGAATTTCGATGATGCCACGTTCAATCGCACCGCGGCGTCGTTCGATAACCCGGACTACGTCGCCATCGTGATCCACAATTACCGCTGGCGGCTCGGCCTGGCTGACGGCGAACGGAAGTATGACCCTCTGGAACAGCGGCTTGCCGAAGGTCCGGTCATCACCGTGCCGGCGATCACCCTCGAAGGTGATGCCAACGGCGCCCCGCATTATCCGGACGACACGCCCTATCGCAAGAAATTCTCGGGCAAATACGCGAACCGGATCATCAAGGGCGGCATCGGTCACAATCTGCCCCAGGAAGCCCCGCATGCTTTTGCCCAGGCCGTGGTCGACGTCGCCGCTTATGCCACGGCGTGAGTCCACGCAGGTCCCGCCTCGACACTCAGTCGCCTCGCATCTTCACTACCACCTTGATCGCGTCCTCGACACGGTCGCGCGCGTATCTCAGCGCGGTCGGCAGCTCGCCGAGCGGAAACGTGTGAGTGTGGATCAGCTTCGCATCGAACCGCCGCTGCCCCATCAGGGCAGCGGCCCGATGGGTCGCACTCTTGCCCTCGCCGCGAATCCCGAAGACATAGATGTTGTTGCGCACGATGTAGGCGAGATCGACCGAAACCGGCTCGTGCGGAAACGCCGCGAGGCAGATCCGGCCGCCACGGTTCACCATCCGTGCCGCCTCGTTCAACGCGTTGGGTGCACCGGAACATTCGAGAACATACTGCACGCCCTTGCCGCCGGTGATCCGCTGCACCGCCGTTACCGCATCCTCGTTGTTCACGTTGATCACAGCATCGGCCCCGAGCTGCTTTCCCATCTCGAGCCGGCGTTCCCGCGTCCCGGTGAGGATGATCAGCTGTGCGCCCAGGGCCTTGGCAACGCCGACCCCCATCAGACCGATCGGCCCCGGCCCGATGACAACGACACCTTCCCCGGCGATGATGCCGCCCAATACGTCGAGGCCATACATGGCTGTGCCGGCGGTAACGATCAGGGTTGCCTCTTCATCCGACATGTCGTGCGGCACGTGAACCATGGTGTTCACGTGGTTCACCGCATATTCCGCGAACCCGCCATCGGTGCTGAATCCGTTGGCGCGATGCCCCTTGCTGGGAAAGCCGTAATTCAGGCACGAGGTGTACATCCCTTCGCGGCAACGCCGGCAACGGCCGCAGCCGGCATGAATCTCAACCGCGATGCGATCGCCGGGTTGAAATTCCTCGACGGTCGGACCGAGCTTTACCACTGTGCCCATGTACTCATGGCCGGGCGTATAGAATTTGTTGAAGGGCAACTCGCCCTCGATGGAAGCCGGCAGGCCATGCTTGATGATCTCGAGGTCGGTCGCGCAAATGGCGACGGCATCGATCCGCACCAACACCTCGGCTGGACCAGGCTCAGGGACCGGCTTCTCCACCATGGCCAGTTCCTCGGGGCCGCCGAGTACCCAGGCTTTCATGGTGCTCGGAATCCGGTATTCGTTGCTGGGCTGCGCCGAAGCGGTCATTCACGCGACCTTTCCTGAATTGTCGGCGAGCGTACTGGTCGTGAGTGACGGTAGCAACACGCCCTGTGACTGGGCCACCGATACCGCTAGATTGCACTGCGCAGGAGAACGGGATCCGCATGCACGTCGCCACCTCGTCGGCCTTCAAGGAGAACGCCCACCGCGCGCTTGCCGACGCCGGGTTGCAGAAGGCCCTCGCCCGCAGCGCCCCCAGCTTCATCGCGCGCCGCACCGCCGCGGTCGCCGCGCTGCCGGAGTTCGAGCGGCTGCGCGACGTCGCGCGCGACATCAAGAACCACACGCTGGCGAACCTCGACTTTTACCTGGAGGAATGGGAGGCGAAGGTGCTCGCATCCGGCGGCAAGGTGCACTGGTGCGCCACTGCCGATGCAGCGCGCGAGGCGGTGCTGGAGATCTGCCGATCGGCCAATGCGCGAACCGTCACCAAGGGCAAGTCGATGATCAGCGAGGAGCTGGGCATCAACGACCACCTCGAACGCCACGGCATCACGCCGGTCGAGACCGACCTCGGCGAATACATAATCCAGCTTCGCCACGAACTGCCCAGCCACATCATTGCGCCGGCGTTCCACCTCAACAAGGAGGACTGGGAGGAGAGCTTCCGCAAGGCGCACTCCGACCTGCCGCCTGACCGCGTGTTCCGCGAACGCCGTGACATCCTGTCCGAGGCTCGCACCAGGCTGCGCGAAACATTCCTCGCCGCCGATGTCGGCATCACCGGAGCGAACTTCCTGATCGCCGAAACCGGCAGCAGCGTCATCGTCACCAACGAGGGCAACGGCGACCTCACGCAGACGCTGCCGCGCGTGCACATCGCGCTGGCCAGCATCGAGAAGATGGTCCCCACGATCGAGGACTGCACCTCCTTGCTGCGCGTGCTCGCACGCTCCGCGACCGGGCAGGATTTCTCCGTCTACACCACGTTCTCCACCGGCTCACGGCGCTCCGGCGATCTCGACGGCCCGCAGGAGTACCACGTGGTGCTGCTGGACAACGGCCGTTCGGCGATGCTGGGCACCGAGTTCCAGGAGATGCTTCGTTGCATCCGCTGTGCCGCGTGCATGAATCACTGCCCGGTGTACGGCGTGGTCGGGGGCCACGCCTATGGCTGGGTGTATCCCGGCCCCATGGGCGCCGTGCTGACGCCGTCGTTGATCGGTGTCGGGCAGGCCGGGCACCTGCCGAACGCCTCCACCTTCTGCGGCAAGTGCGAGAGCGTGTGTCCGGTGAAGATCCCGCTGCCCAAGCTGATGCGCCACTGGCGCGAGCGCGAGTTCGAGCGCCACCTCACGCCCCCGGTGGTGCGCACCAACATGGCGCTGTGGGGTTTCTTCGCGCGTCGCCCGGCACTGTATCGGCTGGCGACACGCGCTGCCGCGTGGACGCTCGGAGTGCTGGGCCGCAAGCGCGGACGGTTTCACAAACTGCCGTTCGCCGCCGGCTGGACCGGCGGCCGCGACCTGCCCGCCCCGGAAGGCGACACCTTCTTCGCCCGCTACGCCCGCGAGCAGCGCGCCGGACGCATCCGGTGAGCAAGCAGGCGATGCTGGCGGCAATCCGGCGCGGTCTGCGGCGCGGTGCGCTGCCCGAGGACCAGGCGGCGATGCTGCGCGGCCGGCTCGCTTCGCACCCGCGCCACCTGATCCCGGCGCGCTCGCGGCTGCCCCACGCGGAACAGGTGGCGCTGTTCGTCGCCAACATCGAGAAAGAGTTCGGCAGCGTCGTGCGGGTGCCAGATCTCGATGCGGTGCCGGAGGCGGTCGCCAACTATCTCGCGGCACAGAACCTGCCGACCGACATCGTGATGGCGCCGCATCCCGAGTTGCAGGCGATCCCCTGGGCGAGCCGCCCGCTGCTCCACCTGCGCGCGGGCCGTGCCGAGGCGTCCGACATGGTCAGTCTTCAGCACGCCTTCGCCGGCATCGCGGAGACCGGCACGCTGATGCTGCCCGCGACGCCGCAGCGTCCCACCACGCTGAACCTGCTGGCGGATACCGAAATCGTACTGCTGCGCGCGACGCGCCTGGTCGGCGCCTATGAGGAAGCCTGGGATTGGCTGCGTGCGGAACTCGGCAACATGCCACGCAATGTCATGCTGGTCACCGGCCCGTCGCGGTCGGCCGACATCGAGCAGACGCTGGAACTCGGCGCGCACGGCCCGCGACGGCTGCACGTGGTGCTGGTGGAGGATGCCGCTCCACGGTGATGCCGCTTTGGCCGCTTATCGCCTCGGTGGCCGCGCAGACGCTGGCGACCATGGCGCTGTTCTCGCTGCCGGCGATCGCGCCGGCCGTCGCGACCGCCCTTGGAGTAAAGGCGGAACTGGTCGGCTTGTTTGTCTCGGTGGCGTACGGCGTCGGCATCGTCTCGGCGCTGCTCTCGGCCGGCTTCATCCATCGCCACGGCGGCGTGCGCGCGTTGCAGGGCGTGCTGGCGGCGACCGCAGCGATGCTGCTGCTCGCCGCCGGCGGCAGCGTGGCATGGTTGGCAATCGCCGGCGTGGTCCTGGGCCTCGGCTACGGCGCAGCCGCACCAGCGTCCACCCATCTGCTGTTGCCGCATACCCCGGCGCGTGTATTCAACACGGTGATGTCGCTGCGCCAGATCGGCGTACCGCTGGGCGGTGTGCTTGGCAGCCTGCTGTTGCCACCGCTCGCACTGCGCATCGGCTGGCGCGAGGCGCTGCTGGTGGAAGTGCCGCCGGTATTGTTGCTGATCGCGCTGCTGCAGATCCCGCGGCGACGCTGGGATGCCGACGCGCACCCGACGCGCCAACTGTTCGGCCGCGCGCTGCTGGCCCCGTTTGCGCTGCTACGCCAAGGACCGATGCTGCGGCTTTCGATCGCCAGCTTCATCTACTCCGGCACCCAGCTTTGCTTCATCGCCTTCATGACCACGCATCTGACGACGGTGGCAGGCTTCGATCTGATCGGCGCCGGGCGGGCGCTGGCGATCTATCAGGTCACCGGCGCGGTCACGCGGCCGATCTGGGGCTGGATCGCCGACCGCTGGCTGACGCCAGGCCACACGCTGGCGGTGCATGGCTTCGGCATGGCGGCGGCGGCACTGGCGGCCGGGCAGTTCGGCCCGCATTGGAACCGCCTGCTGGTGCTGGCAATCGCCACCCTGGCCGGCGGCACCGCCGGTGGCTACACCGGCGTGGCCTACGCTGTTTTCGCCCGTCTCGGCGACACGCGCCGCACCGAGGCCACCGGTCTCGGCACCGCGGTCATGTTCGCCGGTGTGCTGCTGATTCCAGCGAGCTTCGGTTCGGCGGTGGCGGTATCCGGCGGTTACACGCTGGCCTATTCCACGCTGGCGGTGCTTGCGTTGGCGAGCGCGGTTCTGCTCTGTGTCGGGCCATGGAGTCGCCGCGCCGCACCCGTCTGACCGAGGCCGATCGTGTGCTCTGGGCGAGCTATGCCAGCCGGATCAGGCCGCTTCGCGACCGCGATCGTCCGCCGCCATCGGCCGGCCCGGTGCCGCTGGCCGCATCGCCGACAGGGCCGAACCGAATGGCCCCCGCACGTGCCAGCAAATCGCGGTTGGCGCCGCTGTCGATCGGTGCGCACCCGGGTGGCGTGGACAGCGCAACCTGGCACCGCTTTCGCACCGGAAAACTGCCGGCTGCGCGCACGCTCGACCTGCACGGTCATACCGCACAGCGCGCGTTCCAATCGCTGGCGACGTTTCTGCGCAGCGCGCACGCGGAGGGGCTGCGCTGCGTCGAGGTGGTGACCGGCCAGGGCGGCGTGCTGCGGCGCGAGCTGCCGCTGTGGCTGAACCTGCCGGAGCTGCGCGGAGTGGTGCTGGCGGCGGCGCATCCGCACGCCGCCAACCCAGGCTCGGTGCGGCTGCTGCTGCGGCGGATGCGATGAAGGCAGACGGTTCACCACAGCGACACCGAGGACACGGACTTTGCAAAATGGCGGGCGGCGCAGGGCGTCTCCGGTCATCCTCCGTGTCTCCGGGTCGCTGTGGTGAACATCTCTCGCTTGCGCCATGACCCCGTTCGGCGCCCGGCTGCGCGCGCTGCGGGCGGAGCGTGGCGTGACGCTGCAACACCTGGCGAGCGAGTTGCAGGTCTCGGCGGCCTATCTTTCCGCACTGGAGCACGGCAGGCGCGGCGCTCCGAGTGCCGGACTGGTGCACCAGGTCAACGAGTTCTTCGGTCTGATCTGGGACGATGCGGAAGAGATGGCGCGCCTCGCACGGCTGTCGCATCCGCGGGTCACGGTGAATACCGCGGGGCTGACGCCGGAGCAGACGGCGCTTGCCAACCGGTTGGCGCAAAGCATTCATCGCCTGTCGCCCGAGACGGTGGCGGCGCTGCACGCGGTGCTGGATACCACGGCGCGGGCGCAGAAGCCGCGTCTGCGGAGGGCGGCCGGGCATGGAACGGGGTAGCGCACAGCTACGTCGGTTCAATCACCTGACAGCGACGTGCGGGCCTATTCGCTCAATTCAAGGCATCGGCACTTGAAAGTGTGCGAGACACGTGGCGCACCGGCGATGATATTAGCGTCGGTCACACCGGCCGCATGGCGGATGATCGCCCAACGCGCGGCCCGTGCCTGCGCACCAGGTGACAGCGACACATAATTCGCCGGTGTTCGATCGGGATTCTGTTCCGAGATGGACACGATGCCGTCCTTGCGCAGCTGATTCCGTTCACCTAGCGTGGCTTGGGAATGCCGCTGGAGGAACCCCTCATCATGCGACGCAAGGCGGTGTTCAAGGGACGCTGAAAATGGCTTTGCGGTGATCCCGCTGGATGGCGGACTGCGTCGCTGCCAGATCTGAGAGGACTCATTATGCGTCAGATGGTTCTGGTCGGTTTCCTGCAGGCGCAGAACTGCACGACGCTGGCGAGCGCGTGGCGGCATCCAGAAAGCCGCACCGATTTCACCACGGCCGCGTATTACCAGAAGATCGGCCAGGTGCTGGAGGAGGGCAAGTTCCAACTCGGCTTCTTCGACGACAGGCTGGCGATGCCTGACATCTACGATAACGGCAATCCCGGCCAGGTGGTGGCGAACGGCGTACGCGTCGTGAAGATGGATCCGGTGGCGACGCTGCTGGCGATGGGTTTCGGCACGCGCCGCCTGGGCATCGGGGCGACGGCGTCAACCACCTACTACGAACCGTTCGATGTGGCGCGCCGGTTCCAGACTGTGGACCACATGCTGGGCGGCCGTGCCGCCTGGAACGTGGTGACATCGGTCAACGACGGTGAGGCGCAGAACATGGGCCGCGAGGTGCATCTTGCGCACGACCTGCGCTACGACCGCGCCGACGAGTTCATGGAGATCGTACTGGGCTGCTGGGACGGTTGGGAGGATGATGCACTTGTCATCGACAAGCAGTCAGGACTGTTCGCGGATCCTGACAAGGTGCATCGCATGGAGTACCGCGGGAAATACCTGACCTCGCGCGGGACATTCACCGTGCCGCGGTCGCCGCAGGGTCATCCGGTGATCATCCAGGCCGGCTCGTCGGATCGCGGCGTACGATTTTCCGAGCGTTGGGCGGAGACGATATTCGTCGGCTATCCGGACTTCGAGGAAGGCAAGCGGCGCTACGCTGCATTCAAGAACGGCGTTGCGCGGCATGGGCGCGATCCCGATCTGGTGAGCGTCAATACGATTGCCTATCCGGTTGCGGCCGAGACCAAGGCCGAAGCCGAAGACAAGATGGCGGTGATCGAACGCGGCTATCGCGAGGTCGATGGGCTGTCACTGCTGTCCGAGGCGCTGAACTTCGATTTCGCCAGGAAGGACATGGACGAGGCGTTCTCGGACGAGGAGCTTGGCGGCATGTCGGGGATGCAGGCGATGCGCGATCGGGTGATGCGCGTCATCGGCCACAATCCGACGGTGCGGGATTTTCTGGAGGTGACGCGGCGCGGCCGTCCGCGCGAGGCGATTGTCGGTGGGCCGAAGGAGATCGCCGACCGGATGGAGCAGTGGTTCGTTGAACGCGCGTGCGACGGCTACGTGGTGGGTGGCACGCACACGCCGGGGACATTCGAGGATTTCGTGAAGTTCGTGGTGCCGGAATTGCAGCGCCGAGGGATATTTCAGAAGGACTACAAGGGGGCGACGCTACGGGAGAACCTGGGATTGCCGTGGCCGCAGCGGGGCTGGTGGCGGCCGGACGCATAGGAGGCAGACGATGGCCGGAACCAACTGGCAGATCAGCGGCGAGTACATGGAAAGCTGCAACTGCGACTATCTATGCCCTTGTATCTACACCAACCCGCAGGCCGAGGTGACCTATGACCACTGCACGGCGGCGTTGATCTTTCGGATCGACAAGGGGCAGCGTGGCGGCACCGATCTGTCCGGGCTGTGCTTCGCGCTGGTGATCCGTTCCGGCAAGATCATGGCCGATGGCAACTGGGTGTTTGCCGGCGTGGTGGACGAGCGTGCGGATGCTGCGCAGCGTGCGGCGCTGGCCGCGATCGTTGCCGGGGATGCTGGCGGAACGCCCGGCATGATCCGCAGCAACCTGGTGAGCGATTTTCGTGGCGTTGCGTTCAAGCCGATCGAATTCAAGCTGGCGGGCCTGAAGCGGTCGGTCTCGATTCCCGACATCCTGTCGTTCGAGATCGAGGGCGTGCCCTCGCGGAATCGCGGCGGTGAGCCGTTCTATATCGACAACACCGCGCATCCTGCCGGCCGGCGTCTGGCCTTGGCGCGCGCCAACCAATTCCATATGCACGGATTTGGGCTCGATCTTGACATGGTGGGCAAGGGCAACAACGGGCATTTCGCGCCGTTCTCCTGGGCGGGCTAGGCGTCGCATATGCGTCTGGCGCCGGCGAGCCTGCTGCGCGGCGAGCGTGCTGTCGTCCTGCTGGCCCTTGTCGGCGTAACGGCGATCGCCTGGCTGTATCTGATCGTCGCCCGTCAGAACATGAACATGCCGATGCCGGGGATGGACGACATGCCCGACATGGCGATGCCGTTCGCCGCGCCATGGGTGTTCGCCATGTGGTGGGTGATGATGCTGGGCATGATGCTGCCGAGTGCAGCACCGATGATCCTGACGTTCGCCGCACTGGAGCGACGGAAGCGGGACCGTGAGCAACCCTACGTGCCGACCGCGATGTTCGTCGCCGGCTATCTGATCGTGTGGGGTGGGTTCAGTGTGGCGGCTACCGCTGCGCAATGGGCGCTACAGATTGGCGCCTTGCTGTCACCGATGCTTGGCCTGGTCAGCTCGGTGCTGGGTGGGGTGCTGTTCATCCTGGCCGGGATCTATCAGTTCACGCCGCTGAAGCATGTCTGCCTGCGTCACTGCCGCTCGCCGTTCGCCTTCGTGCTGAACCATTGGCGTGACGGGCGCGGCGGCGCGCTGCGCATGGGCGCCAGCCACGGCCTCTATTGCCTCGGCTGCTGCTGGGTGCTGATGGCGCTGCTGTTCGCGGTCGGAGTGATGAACCTCGTATGGGTGGCTGCGATCGCGGCGTTCGTGTTCGCCGAGAAGCTGCTGCCCGGCGGCGTCTGGATCGGGCGGATCGGCGGCGGCGCGATGGCGGCGTTCGGGGTATGGCTGCTGGTGCAGTCAGTCGGGTGATCAGCCGAAGCTGCGTATCGGCAGCGGCCTCGGCTCGAGGCCGCAACGCAGATGCCAGTAAGCCCAGGATCGCGGGGCGAATACGCCTGCTGGCGCTTGGTCCAGCACTTCCTTCAGCTCTTCGGGACCGACCGTGCTGGACAGCACGGCCAGGTCCTCCACGGTGCCATAGGTCATAACATGGGCGAGGAAGTCGATCGGGTCGTCCAGCGCAGATTCCGGCGACTTGAACCAGACGACACGTTCGGCGACGCGGATCAGTTCGGGAGTCTTCGCCAGCTTCTTCATATTGCCTTGCGTTCACGATACGCGGTCAATCGCGGCAGTCGATCGGGGTTGGTCGTTGCGACCGCGTGAGCCAGGCGCTCGCGTATGCCAGTCGGCAATGCCGGCACGTCGTCGAAGTAGCTGAGTGCCTTGAGGGTAATTAGCGGATTGAAGGTCCCGCCGTAGACGATGCTTGCCGCTGCCAGGATGGTCGGCAAATCGATGTCGTTCTGCAACAAGGCAGCTGTATCAACATAATCCTTTGCTTCGGCACGGCGTTGAATGACCGCGGCCTTGGTTGCTGCGATATCGAGCGAGGATGCGATGCCGACGGGCCCTCTGCGCTCGACGCGACAGGTCAGCGTGTTCGGCGCGACCTGAACCTCTCGGCATCGCGCAGCAGTGGAACCGCTGCGGCAAGATCGGCAGCGTCGAAGGGTTCAATTGAGAAGAAGTCGAAGTCAGCCGAAACGCGATGCGCCAGCCTAAGTGCAAGCGCAGTTCCGCCGTCCAACGTGAAATGATCCGGTACGGTGGTAAGCTCCGGCCAGAGACGGCGTTGCGGCTCAGGCAGGACGCCATTCTCAGTAACTGTCACACCCGCTCGAAGATCGCCGCGATCCCCTGCCCGCCGCCAATGCACATGGTGACCAGCGCATAGCGTCCGCCGATGCGTTCCAGCTCGTAGAGTGCCTTCACCGCCAGCATCGTGCCGGTCGCGCCGACCGGATGGCCGAGCGATATGCCGGAGCCGTTGGGATTGGTCTTCGCCGGATCGAAGCCCAGGTCCTTCGCCACCGCGCAGGCCTGCGCGGCGAACGCCTCGTTGCTTTCGATCACGTCGATGTCGGCCAGCGTCAGGCCGGCACGCTGTAGCGCCATACGCGTCGCGGGGACCGGCCCGATGCCCATGATCTTCGGATCGACGCCGGCATGTCCGTACGCGACCAGCCGTCCCATCGGCTTGGCGCCGCGCTTCTCGGCGGTGCCGCGTTCCATCAGCACCACCGCCGCCGCCCCATCGTTGATGCCGGAGGCGTTGCCCGCGGTCACCGTGCCGTCCTTGCGGAACACCGGGCGCAGCTTCGCCAGGTCCTCCGGCGTCGCGTCGGCGCGGGGGTGTTCATCGGTGTCGAATATCGTCTCGCCGCGCCGCGTCTTCAGTTTGATCGGCAGGATCTGCTGCCTGAACCGCCCCTCGGAGATCGCGCGCGCGGCGCGGCGGTGCGACTCGACCGCCAGCGCGTCCTGGTCGCCGCGGGTGATCTGGTGGCTCTCCGCCAGATTCTCGGCCGTTTCGCCCATGTGGATGTTGTCGAACGGGTCGTGCAGCGCGGCCAGCATCATGTCGATCATCGCCGCATCGCCCATGCGCGCGCCCCAACGCACGCCCTGCGCCAGATACGGCGCGCGGCTCATGCTCTCGGCGCCGCCGCCCACCGCGATATCGGTGTCGCCCAGCATGATGGTCTGCGCTGCCGACACGATCGCCTGCAACCCCGAACCGCACAGCCGGTTCAAGGTCAGTGCCGGCGTCTCCTTTGCGACACCGGCGTTCATCGCCGCGACGCGCGCCAAGTACATGTCCTTCGGCTCGGTGTGGATCACGTTGCCGAACACCACCTGGCCCACTTCGTCGCCGGCGACACCGGCGCGCGACAGTGCCTCGCGCACCACCTGCGCGCCGAGTTCGGTGGGCGCCACATCCTTCAGCCCGCCGCCAAAATCACCGATCGCGGTGCGCACGCCGGAAACCACAACGACCTCGCGCTGCATGTCCATCTCAGCTCTCCCGCACCACCGGATTGCGCAATGTGCCGATGCCGGTGATCTCGATCTCACAGACATCGCCGTGCTTCATGTTCGCCGTGGCACCCTCGGTGCCCATCCACAGCACGTCGCCGGGATACAGCGTCAGGTACCGCGTCATCGACACCAGGAAATCGACCACGCCGAACACCATGTGATTGGTCGGGAACGCGATCAGCTGCTTGCCGTTCAGCCGCACCTTGGTCACCAGGTCGTCGAGCTTCACGTTGGTCTCGATCCACGGGCCCATCGGCTTGAAGGTGTCAGTGTTCTTGGCGCGCCACAGGGTGCGGTCGGCCTTCTGCCAACTGCGCTCGCTCACGTCGTTGCCGATCGTGTAGCCCAGCACGGCTGAGAGCGCGTTGTCGCGCGTCAGATGCTTGCACTTGCGGCCGATCACCGCGACCAGTTCGCCCTCGGTACTGGACCTGGTCGGTGGCGTCCTTGGGAATGACGATGTTCTCACCATGCCCGATCAGCGCGTTGTTGGCGCGATAGCCGGCGTCTGCCTGCTTCGGCAGCTCCACCTTCAGGCCGAGCTTCTCGGCCGCCTCGCGCACGTGTTCGGCATAGTTCAGGCCGGCGGCATAGAACGTCGATGGGATCACCGGGAGGAGCAGCTTCACGCTGGTGAGCGGCAGGCGGGTGGACGTGCGCTCCCAGGTCTCGAATGGCGAGCCGCGCACCGGAATGATCTCGTCGCCCTCGACCACACCGTAACCCGGCGTGCCGTTCTGCTCGAAGCGTGCCCAGCGCATGTGACCGATTTCCTCTTTCGTTACGCCGCCCTGGCGTCTTCCAGGATCATGTCGGCGGCCTTCTCGCCGATCATGATCGACGGCGCATTAGTGTTGCCGGCGATGATGGCCGGCATGATCGACGCATCCGCCACCCGCAGCCGCTCGACACCATACACGCGCAGCCGAGGGTCCACCACCGCGTCGGTCCCGGTGCCCATGCGGCAGGTACCGACCGGATGATGGTTGGATACCCCGCTGGCGCGCACCACGTCGGCGAGTTCGGCATCGCTGGTGAATTTCGTACCGGGAGCGATCTCTTCCGCTACGTAGGACGCCAGCGCCGGCTGCGCCGCGATCCTGCGGCAGGTGCGGATGCCGAAGATCAGCGCCTGCATGTCGTAGTCCGACTTCAGGAAGTTGAAGCGGATCTCCGGCGCCGCGAGCGGATCGGGGCTCCTGACGCGGACCGTGCCGCGGCCCTCGGGGCGCAGATGGACCGGGCTCAACGTGATGCCCGGGAACGCATGCGGATGGATGCCGTCGCGGTTGCGTTCGGCCGTGCTCCAGGCGGTCATGTTGATCTGGATGTCCGGCCGCTCGAGCCGTGGGTCGCTGCGCACAAACGCGCCGGCGTACAGGCCGGTGCTGGCCATCATGCCGCGCCGGCCGAACGCGTATTGCACGCCGGCGACGAACTTGCGTGACCGGCTGCGCGCGAGATCGTTCAGCGTGACCGGCTGCGAGAGACGGTATGCACCATAGGTGTTGAAGTGATCGTGCAGGTTGGCGCCGACCGCTGGCATGTCGCGCAGCACAGCGATGCCGGTTTCGCCCAACAGGTCCGCGGGACCCAGGCCGGACAGCTGCAACAGATGTGGCGAACCATAGGTGCCGCCGGAGACGATGATTTCGCCGCGAACGCGTGCCGTGCGCGGACCCTGCGGCGTGCGGTACTCAACGCCGACCGCACGGCCGTTCTCGACGAGTACACGGGTGGCATGTGCCTCGGTGACGACCTTGAGATTCGGTCGTTTGCGCGCGGGACGGAGATAGGCGGCAGCGGCGCTCCAGCGACGGGCGTTGCTGGTCGTGGTCTGGTAGTAGCCGGCGCCTTCCTTCTGTGCGCCGTTGAAGTCGGCGGAACGCGGGATGCCGGCCTGCGTCGCCGCCTCGACCATTGCCTTGGCGAGCGGCCAGATCTGCGGCGGATCGGACACCCGCAACGGTCCGCCGACGCCGTGAAACTCGTCCGCGCCGCGTTGGTTGTCTTCCGCCTTCTTGAAGAACGGCAGAACGGAGTCCCAGTCCCAGCCGGTGCAGCCAAGCTGGCGCCAGTGATCGTAGTCGGCGGGGTCGCCGCGCATATACACCATGCCGTTGATCGAGCTGGTGCCGCCCAGCACCTTGCCGCGCGGCAAGTACAGCGTGCGGTTGTTCAGTTGCTGCTCCGGGGCGCTGTCGAACATCCAGTTGACGCGCGGATTGGCGAACGCCTTGGTGTAGCCGATCGGGATGTGAATCCACGGGTTGCTGTCACGGATACCGGCTTCCAGGAGCAGCACGCGGTAGCGGCCGGTTTCCGACAGGCGAGAGGCAACGGCACACCCGGCAGATCCGGCGCCGGTGATGATGAAGTCGTATTCAGCGGTTTCGTTCGTCATCGTGGCGGTTTCATTTCCAGTCCGGGCCAGTCATGCGGTGACCGTCTCCTTCACTCCCAGCTCCGATGTCATCCGCTCGCGCATGATGAACTTCTGGATCTTGCCGGTCACCGTCATCGGGAATTCATCGACAAAACGGATGTGCCGCGGCACCTTGTAGTGCGCGATCTGGTCACGGCAGAAGTCGCGCACCTCCTCGTCGCTCAGCGACTCGACCGGCGCGCAGCTTGATCCAGGCGCACAGCTCCTCGCCGTAGCGCGCATCCGGCACGCCGAACACCTGCACGTCCTGGATCTTCGGATGGCGATACAGGAACTCCTCGACCTCGCGCGGATACACGTTCTCGCCGCCGCGGATCACCATGTCCTTGATCCGCCCGACGATATTGCAATACCCGTTCGCGTCCATCGTCGCCAGGTCGCCGGTGTGCATCCAGCCGGCGGCATCGATCGCCTGCGACGTACGCTCGACATCGTCCCAATAGGCGAGCATCACCGAGTAGCCACGGGTGCAGAATTCGCCCGGTGCGCCACGCGGCACGATGCGGCCCTCGCTGTCGATGATCTTGATCTCCACATGCGGATGCGCCCGCCCGACGGTGGAGACACGGCGCTCCACGGGATCATCCAGCGCGGTCTGCGTGCTGACCGGACTGGTCTCGGTCATGCCGTAGCCGATCGTCATCTCGCTGAGGTGCATGTCGCGGATGCAGCGACGCATCACCTCGATCGGGCAGGGCGCGCCGGCCATCATGCCGGTACGCAGGCTGGTCAGATCGAATTTTGCGAACTCCGGGTGATCCAGTTCGGCGATGAACATGGTCGGCACACCGTACAGCGATGTGCAGCGCTCCGCCGCCACCGCCTGCAACGTGGCGAGCGGATCGAAGCCCTCGCCGGGCAGCACCATCGCCGCGCCATGCGTGATGCAGGCCAGATTGCCGATCACCATACCGAAGCAGTGGTACAGCGGCACCGGAATGCACACCTTGTCCTGCTCGGTGTAGTGCATCGCCTGGCCCAGGAAGTAGCCGTTGTTGAGGATGTTGTGGTGGGTCAACGTCGCACCCTTCGGCAGCCCGGTGGTGCCCGAGGTGAACTGGATGTTGATCGGCTCGTCGAACTGAAGCATGCCGGCCAGCTCCGCCAGACGCCCCCGCTGCGCGGCACCGCCCATGGCATACACGCGGTCGAACGGGATCATGCCCGGCGCGGTTTCCTGGCCGATCTGGATGACGATGCGCAGCGCCGGCAGCTTCGCCGCGTCCAGATGGCCGGGGGACGCGTGCCGCAGCTCGGGCGCCAGCGTAGTGATCATGCCGACATAGTCCGAGGTCTTGAACGACGTCGCGGTGACCAGCGCGCGGCAGCCAACCTTGTTCAGCGCGTATTCCAGTTCGGCCAGCCGGTAGGCGGGATTGATGTTCACCAGGATCAGCCCGGCCCTCGCGGAGGCGAACTGCGTCACCACCCATTCCGCATTGTTCGGCGACCAGATGCCGATGCGCTCGCCCGGTTGCAGCCCGAGCGCGATCAGGCCGGCGGCGAACGCGTCGACCTTCTCGCCCAGCTCGCGATAACTCCACCTGATCCCCTGCTGACACGCGATCAGGCCGGGCCTGTCCCCCCAGTGCGCAACGGTACGGTCGAAAAACCTTCCGATCGTCTCGCCGATCAGGGCGCCGGTACTGGTGCCATGCGCGTAACTGGGCGCAGCCTCGGTCATCGACGGGTCTCCCATGTGCTCTTAGTAGCTGATATTTGCCGCTCCGCACCCACATGGCCAGAGCCATCGGGCGGCGCTAGGCTGCCGATCCGCAGAAGGAGAGCCAGACATGGACGACATTGTCATCGTCTCCGCCGCCCGCACCCCGGTGGGAAGCTTCAGCGGCGCGTTGGGCACGTTGTCCGCGCACGAACTGGGCACGGTCGCGCTGCAGGCAGCATTCGAGCGCGCCGGCGTGACCGCCGCCGATGTGGACGAAGTGATCCTGGGTCAGGTGCTGGCCGCCGGCGAGGGCCAAAATCCCGCCCGCCAGGCCGCACGCGCCGCCGGCCTGCCTGACGCCAAGACCGCGTTCGGCATCAACCAGGTGTGCGGCTCCGGCCTCCGCGCCGTGGCGCTTGCCGCGCAGCAGATCCGCACCGGCGAAAGCGCCATCGTGGCAGCCGGCGGCATGGAGAGCATGAGCCAGTCGCAGCACTCGGCCTATCTGCGCGCCGGCCAGAAGATGGGCGGCATCGAGTTCATCGACACCATGCTGAAGGACGGCCTGTGGGACGCGTTCCACGGCTACCACATGGGCAACACAGCCGAGAACGTCGCCAGCAAGTACCAGATCACCCGCGAGCAGCAGGACCAGTTCGCACTCGGCTCGCAGCAGAAGGCGAGCGCCGCGCAGAGGGCGGGGCGCTTCAAGGACGAGATCGCGCCGGTGACGGTGAAGGGCCGCCGCGGCGACACTGTGGTGGCCGACGATGAGTATATCCGCCACGACGCCAGTATGGAGACGATGGCCAAGTTGCGGCCGGCATTCAGCAAGGACGGCACGGTGACCGCCGCCAATGCGTCGGGCATCAACGACGGCGCCGCGGCGCTGGTACTGATGAGCGCGACCGAGGCGGCGAAGCGTGGGCTGAAGCCGCTGGCGCGGATCGCCGCGTTCGCCACCGCCGGCGTCGATCCGGCGGTGATGGGCACCGGCCCGATCCCGGCCACCCGCAAGGCGTTGGCCCGGGCAGGGTGGAAGGTGGACGACCTCGACCTCATCGAGGCCAACGAGGCATTCGCCGCGCAGGCACTGGCGGTGAACAAGGACCTGGGCTGGGACACCGACCGGGTGAACGTGAACGGCGGCGCGATCGCCATTGGTCATCCGATCGGGGCGTCCGGCGCGCGAGTGCTGATCACACTGCTGCACGAGATGCAGAAGCGGGATGCACACAAGGGACTGGCGACGCTGTGCATCGGCGGCGGCATGGGCGTCGCCATGTGCGTGGAGCGGTAACCGCGCCATGGTCAGGCACTTCGACCACTTGACGATCGTGGTGCGCGATGCCGAAAGGGCGAAGGCGTTCTTCGCCCTGCTCGGCTTCAAACAGGCGATGTCGGTGATGATCAAGGGCCCGGTGTTCGCCGACTACATGGGCGTTCCCGGCATTGAAGCCGAACACATCACGCTGGTTCTGGAACATGCCACGCCGCGAGCCGAGATCCAGCTGCTCCGCTATCTCAATCCGGCGATGCTGCCGGATCCGCATGTCCACGACCTGAACAAGCTCGGGATGAATCACATCTGCTTTGCAGTCGACGACATCGAAGCCGAGGTCGCGCGCCTGCGCGCCGGCGGATTCAAGACCCGCAACGCAGTCATGGATTTTCATGCGCGCAAGCTGGTGTTCATCGAAGGGCCGGAGGGCGTGACGATCGAGCTGTCGCAAAGGCAGGCCGACTAGAAGCGCGGAGGCCGTCATCACTGAGAAGTGGCAGGGTCATCGCTTCTTCTGCCGCAGATAATGCCGTTGCACCTTCGCCCGATTGCCGCAGGCGCTCATCGAACACCACCGGCGATTGCCGGACTTGCTGTTGTCCAGGAACAACCAGCCGCATTGCGGATTGGCGCATCGCCGCACGCGCCGGAGCTGCATGCCCGCCAGCAGGTCCGCCGCCGACCATAGCACCGGTGCCAGCAGCGCATCGGCTGAAGGCTCCGGTGCGCCGATATCCCACCCTTCAGGGCGCACCCGTTGCCGCGGCGGTGCTTCGGCCAGCGCCGCGTTGAGCGTGACCAGGTCGGTTTCGTCCGGCGCACGCCCGTCCACCGTGGCGGCAAAGCAGCGGTGAATGGTCTCGCGCAGTTCGAGCGCGGCGTCGAACAGGCCGACCGCGTGATCCGACCGCTCGATGAGCGACCGCGGCAGGCGCTCGTTCTTTTCGGCCCACCGCAGCAGGTCGTCGGGACTGTTCAGTTCCTCGGTCGGCGTCGCGCTGCCGCGCCAATAGCGCGTGTTGGCATAGGCCAGACAGAGATCGTCATCGGGCGCGGGAATCACCTCGCGAGGTCGGTCCACCATACACCTAACCATATAAGGGGTTGACAATTCCGCGGCAATCTGGCTCTATCTAACTGTCATGATGGTTAGAAGGAGGAACTCATGATCGCCCACGTCTCCATCGGTGCGCGCGACATCGCCCGCGCCCGCCGCTTTTACGACGCCACGCTGAAACCGCTCGGCTACACCTGCCTCAGTCCCAGTGACGGCGCGCTGGGCTACGGCGACAAGACGCCCGACTTCTGGGTTATCGGCACCGAGCATCCGGTGCCGGCGGACGACCGGTCCGGTCTGCACATCTGCTTCTCGGCCGCCGACCGTACGTCGGTCGACGCTTTCCACAAGGCGGCGCTGAAGACGGGCGGCAAGGACAACGGCAAACCGGGTCTGCGCGCCGATTACGGGCCGAACTACTACGCCGCGTTCGCGGCCGATCCGGACGGCTATCGGATCGAGGCCTGGTGCGGCAACAAGTCCTGATCGCGCCCGTGCTGTCGGTTTCCCCCGCGAGTGTTAAGATCGCCCGGTCCGGGCAAAACACAGGGAGGAACCGATGGCGCGGGTTGCATTGGTCACAGGCGGGACGCGAGGCATTGGCGCCACTATCAGCACCGTGCTGAAGGAGCAGGGGCGTACCGTCATCGCCAACTACGCCGGCAACGAGGCGGCCGCTGCCGCCTTCCATGATGAAACCGGCATCCGCGTAGATAAATTCGATGTCAGCCACTTCAACGAATGCCAGGCCGCAGTGGAGCGGATCACCGCGGAAGTGGGCCCGATCGAGGTGTTGGTGAACAACGCCGGCATCACCCGCGACGGCACGCTGCAGCGGATGTCGCGCGATATGTGGGATGCGGTGATCGATACCAACCTCGGATCGTGCTTCAATCTGTGCAAGCTGACCTTCCCGGGAATGCGCGACCGCAGGTTCGGCCGCATCGTCAATGTCGGCAGCATCAACGGCCAGGCCGGACAGTACGGCCAGGTCAATTACGCCGCTGCCAAGTCGGGCATCCACGGCTTCACCAAGGCGCTGGCACAGGAAGGCGCGCGCTTCGGCATCACGGTGAATGCGATCGCCCCGGGTTACGTGGACACCGACATGGTGCGCGCGGTGCCGGCCGACGTGCTGGAGAAGATCGTCGCGCGGATCCCGGTGGGACGGCTCGGCCGGGCGGTGGATATCGCCCGGGGAGTGGCGTTCCTGACTGCGGACGAGGCAGAGTTCATTACCGGATCGACACTGTCCATCAACGGCGGGCAGCATATGTACTGACGGCATGTCCAATTGATCGAAACCACCCGGTTGATCCTTCGGCCTTGGCAAGCGAGCGATCGTGTCCCGTTCGCGGAGCTGAATGCCGACCCCATTGTCATGCGGTTGCTCGGTGGCGTGCTCGGCCGAGCAGCCAGCGACGCAACGGTCGATCGCGCGGAAGCGCATCTGGCCGATTACGGCTTCTGTAAATGGGCCGTCGAGGCACCCGGCGTCGCGCCGTTCGTGGGCGCCGTCGGGATCTCCCATGTCAGGTTCCAGGCCCGGTTCACACCCGCGGTCGAAGTGGCATGGCGGCTGAACCGCCGATATTGGGGGCGCGGCTATGCGACCGAGGCAGCGCAGGCGGCGATCGACGACGGGTTCAGGCGCATCGGCCTGACCGCGATCGTCGCTATGACCGTGCTCGCCAATCACGCCTCGGTACGGGTCATGCATCGCCTGGGGATGACGCGCTCGACCGAGTTCGATCATCCGAACTACCCGGCAGGCCACGAGCTGTGTCGCCACGTGCTGTATCGGCTGGAAAGCGGCTGAGGCACGTTGCGTCGGTGGCGCCCCGCCCCTTCACCGTGGCCGGCTTCCGGGGCATCATCCTTGCCAAGGAGGTCCTGCCGATGAATGCGCCACGCAATACCCAGTACCGCTACCTTGCAACCCACCGGATCGCCGGCTCGCTGGGCGCCGAGGTGTCGGGCGTCGATCTGTCCGAGGATCTGCCGGACGACGTGCTGGCGGAAGTCCGCGCCGCCCTGCTCGACAACTGTGTGATCTTCTTCCGCGACCAGAAGCTTACCCCCGAACAGCAGCTTCGCTTCGCGCGCCGCTGGGGCGAGATCCATCTGCATCCGTTCATGCAGGGGATGGCGGACCATCCGGAGATCCTTGAGATCATCAAGACCCCCGAGGACAAGAAGAATTTTGGCGGCTCCTGGCACACCGACCAGATGTTCTCGCCCGCACCGGCGATGGGCACGATCCTGTATGCGCTGGAAGTGCCATCGGCTGGCGGCGACACGATGTTCACCAATCAGTACCTCGCCTACGAGAGCCTGTCCGATGCGATGAAGGCGCTGGTCGGCCAGCTCAGGACCGTCTGCGTCGGCGACAACTTCAAGCAGCACGGCGGGCAGTCGCGTGCGCAGCGCTACGATCGTGCGATGTCGCACATGAAGGTGAAGGACCCCGGCAACGTGCAGACGACGTCGGTACACCCGCTCGTGCGCACCCATCCGGAGACCGGGCGCAAGGCGCTGTATATCGGCGGGCATGTGCAGCATTTCGACGGCATGACGGATGAGGAAAGCGAGCCGCTGATCGACTTCCTGAAGAAGCACTCGACGCGGCCGGAGTTCATCTGCCGCTTCCGCTGGGAGAGCGGGTCGCTGGCATTCTGGGACAACCGCTGCACGCAGCACTTCGCGGTCAACGACTATCCGGCGGAGACGCGGATCATGCGGCGGATCACGGTGTGCGGGGATACCCCGTTCTAGCGCGCGTCGCTCCCGGTCGTCACTCCCGCCGCTTGCGCAGGAATGCCTGTCGATCCACGTCGCGTTCGATATGCGACGCCAAGTCTCTGCCAGAAGTCGTCGGGGGACGTCGCGGTCTCCAACGCGCGTTTCACCAGGATGCGCGCGATCGGACCGAGATGCACCGCCAGCTCGCGCTCGCCCTGTTGTGCCAGCGGCGGTGCGACCGAGTGCGTGGATCTTGCGCCGGTCCCGGCGGACAAATCCCGGCGGAAGCGAGAGCGCTGTTCCGGCTGGTCGATCTGCTGTGCGACAATATCGCGCAGTTCCTCGAGCGAACCGGCATGCCGGGCCGCACTCTGCACCAGATGGTGCGCGATCGGACCGACATGCTGGGCCAGCTTGCGTTCGAGCGTGCTGAGCGTCGCCTCGGTGAACGTCGCCGGTGCGCGCAGCATGACGACTGTGCGGTCAGCCGGATCGTCCGCAATCGCCCGAGCCGATTGCCTGAGCGATGCCGCCATTTCGCCGGCGGTCGCGAAGCGATCCGTCGGACCGCTTGGCCAAAGCGCGCTCGATCACCGCGACCAGCGGCGGCGTCAGGTCGGGAGCGATGACGCGGATGTCGGGAGGCGGCTGGTTCATCACCTGCAACGCGATCTCGGTCACGTTGCGGCCGGTGAACGGCCGCACGCCGCTCAGCACCTCGTACAGCACGACCCCGGCGCAGAACAGGTCGCTGCGCGCATCCGCAGACTCGCCGCGGCACTGCTCCGGCGACATGTAGCTGGGCGTGCCGATCACCGAGCCGGTCTGCGTCAGCGCAGACGTGTCGAGGCGCGAGATGCCGAAGTCGGTCATCTTCACCCGTCGGTCGGCCAGCAGCAGGATGTTCGCCGGCTTCACGTCGCGATGCACGATGCCGAGACCGTGCGCGCAGGCGAGCGCATCCAGCACCTGGCCGATCAGCGCGACCGCTGCCTGCGGCGAGCAGCGGCCCGATTGGGCGAGCACCTGGCTGAGATTGCTGCCCTCGACATACTCCATCGCCAGGTACGGGTTTCCCTCGTGCAGCGCGAAGTCATAGACCGCCACGATGTTCGGGTGGGCACAGCGGCCGGCGGCCTGCGCCTCGTGCTGGAAGCGGGCGACATAGTCGGCGCGCTCGTCGCCGCCGAGCAGGTCGGCGCGGATCAGCTTGATCGCGACCTTGCGGTCGATCGCCGGATCGTGCGCCAGGTAGATCATTCCCATGGCGCCGCGGCCGAGCAGGCGCTCGACGCGATAGCGGCCAATCGCGACAGGGATGGGAGGCGCGTCGGGGATGTCAGCTCTCCAGCAGCTTCATGGCGTTCGCCAGGCTGCGCCGCATGCGGTTGAACGACCCGGCCAGCGAGGCGATCTCGTCGCGTCCGCGTTCGGCGAACTCCGGCGCGTCCATGTCGCCGAGGCTGACCTCGCTGGCAATCTCCGACATCCGGCGGATCGGCGTCACGATGACGAAGTGCAGCAGCAGGTTCAGCAGCACGATGGTGACCGCGAACACCGCCACCAGCGCGCAGAAGATAGACCTTGAACGCCTCGTTGGCGCGATCCAGCGCGACCTGCATCGGCACCGAGACGATCTGCGCGGCGATCACGTCGCCCAGCTTCCAGCCGAAGCCATTGGCGCTGCCGTAGAGATCGATCATCGAGGCAGGCGCGGCCGACGGCGTCGAATGACAGGTCAGGCAATCCTTGTCGGTGATGCGGATCGGCCGGGAAATCGAGAGGATCGGCCCGGCCGGACTGTCGCGCGTGCTGACGAAATCGCGGAGCGAGGGGTTGCGCACGAACTCGGCGATGATGCCGCTTTCCCAGTCGGTGGCACGGTCGGCCGGATTGGTCGGGTTCAGCGCGGCTTCCTTGTAGCTGTAGTCGGGGAACTGCGCGGCCAGGGCGCGCAGATTGGTCTGCGCGGCCCAGGACGGCACGGTATGCGGCAGGAAGCGGACCTTGATCTGGTCGGCCAGCAGCGGCTCGATCTCCTTGGCGGTGTAGTCGCGGATCGCGGAGGCCTGCGCCATCATGACGGCAGCCTGCTGAAGCACCTCGCGACGAGCGTTGTCGTGGACGATGCGCCAGGACAGCACGGCGGCGAGGCCGAGGCCGACCAGGAACGCTGCCAGCATCACCAGGTTGAACTTGGCCTTCAGGCCCATCCGCGTCTCCCGTCGGCGCCGGCGGTCACGAACCGCCGACCAGCTTGCTTGCCTGCGCGGCGGTGAGCCGGCCGGACATATCGGCGCCAAGCTCATGCTGGTAGCGGCGGATCGCAGCACGGCTGTCGGGGCCGAAGATGCCGTCGATTTTGCCGTCGTAGTAGCCCAGACGCACCAACGCGATCTGCACACGCCGGCGATCGGTGTCGGTCATCTGGTCATCCGGCGACACGACCGCGGGCAGCGCCACGGCGCGTGGTGCTGCTGCCGCAGCCGGCGTCGGCGCGGCGGGTTGGGGTGGCAGAGGCGCCCCAGCCAGATAGCCTGGCGTGGCCGGCGGACGATAGGCGGACAGTACCACCGGCTTGCCGGCGCCAACCTGCTGCTGCACGCCCGCGAGCAGCGATGCGACCTGGACCTCTGGCGCCTTCAGATTGGCGATCAGGCTCACGGCGAGCGGGGTCGGCGCATCGGGCGGTTTCGCCTGGCTCACGCCGATCAGGCCGAGACCGTCCGGCAGGTTGCCCTGGCTCAACGCATCGAGATGCAGGGCGGTCGGGGCCTCGGGCATCGGCACCACATCCATCGCCACTACCGACGCACCGGCACCACCGCGGGCCAGCACGTCGATCAGCGACTTCGCCAGAACACCCTGGGCGAGCACATCGGACGGGCGTGCGATCCGCGCCGAGACCGGCAACAGAAACGGCCGGTCGTTGAACGCCGTGGCGTAGCCGCAGCTATAGATGAAGGCAGCGGCGGCGGAAGTCGCGGCCAGTTGCGTGGCGAATTCGCCGATCGCGGCGTCGGTGGCGCCGCTGGTTGCGTCCTCACGCTCCACCACGTGGAAACCGAGGCTGCGCAACGCCGCAGCAACCGCATGAGCGGAGAGCAGGCAGGCGGGCAACGGCGGCAGCGCGCTGTAGGTGCCGTTGCCGATGACCAGTGCCTCCTGTGCCGGGGCGGCATGCAGCGCGGGCGGCCCGGCCACCAGCGTGCCGACGAGTGCGGCAAGGCTTGCTCTGACGCATATCATGGTTTCCAGTTAGCAGGACGGCGCGTTCCGGGCCACCGGCCCAATCGGGAGGAGAGACACCATGGCGAGCAGGCAACCAGTCGCAATCGTATTCGATACGTTCGGCACAGTGGTGGACTGGCGCAGCAGTCTGATCGCGGAACTGACCGCATTCGGCCGGCAGCGCGACATCAATGCCGACTGGACCGCGCTCGTGGACGCCTGGCGCGCGAGCTACCACCCGTCGATGGACCGCGTGCGCAAGGGCGAACAGCCGTGGACCACGCTGGATGGACTGCACCGTGCGTCGCTCGACACGCTGGCGGCACAGTTCGGCATCAAGGGACTGACCGAAGCCGATCTGCGGCACATCAACCGCGGCTGGCACCGCCTGAACCCGTGGCCGGACTCGGTGGCCGGCCTGACACGGCTGAAGCGGAAGTTCATCATCGGGCCACTCTCGAATGGCAACGTCTCGCTGTTGCTCAACATGGCAAAGCACGCGGGCATTCCGTGGGACATGATCTTCGGCTCCGACCTGTTCCAACACTTCAAGCCCGATCCGGAGACCTATCTGGGGGTGGCGAAGCTGCTGGACCTGGAGCCGGACCAGGTGATGATGGCGGCGGCGCACAACAACGATCTCGCGAATGCGCGGAAGCAGGGACTGATGACGGCGTTCTTTGCCCGGCCCGGGGAATACGGACCGCACCAGAAGCGCGACTTTGCCGCCGATCAGGCGTGGGACGTGGTAGCGAAGGACATCGAGGATCTGGCGACGCAGCTCGGTGTGTAATGACGTGAGCTGGCAGTTCGTGGGGTCGAGGTAGCTATGCCGTAGAAACCTATGGACGCCACCGCTCACACCCCGGTCGCGGCCGCGTCTGGAAAGCTGACGTCGTCATAAGGCTCAGCGAGCTCGGCGACAGGAATCTCGATGTTGATTCCGGGCATGCGCCGGACGTCGCGCGAGCGCAGAGCGGCGCACATTGAACCGGGTCGCCGTCGCGGCGCGGCCTTGCGGCGCGCCGCGGATCGCATGATGCTGCCGCGTCAATGTTTGGGAGACAGCCCCGTGTCATCCGATCTCAACGATCTCGAATATGCGCTGCAGGCCTATTTCGACGGCCTCTACGAAGGCGATACGACCAAGCTAGCCGGCGTGGTCCACGACGTGGCGCACCTGTTCAGCGTCACCGACGGCAGGCTGGGCGACATGTCGCGCGAACAGTGGTTCGACCTGGTGCGCAGCCGCAAATCGGCGCAGAGCCAGGACCTGAAACGGCATGATTGGGTGGTGCAGATCGACCGCTCCGGCCCCACCACCGCATTCGCCAAGGTGCAGTGCCAGATCCCGCCGCGTTATTTCACCGACTACCTGACGTTCGTGAAGCTCGCGGACGGCTGGCGCATCGTATCCAAGACCTTCCACACCGAGACGCACTGAGCATGGAATACGACTACATCATCGTGGGCGGCGGTTCCGCCGGATCGGTGCTGGCGAACCGGCTGTCGGCGCGTTCGGCCAACAAGGTGCTGCTGCTGGAAGCCGGCCAGGACACGCCGCATGGCAAGGTACCGGCGGCGATCCTCAATTCCTATCCCGGCACCGCGTATTTGAACCCGGCCTATACCTGGTCGGCGTTGAAGGTCACCACCGAGGTCATCCCGCACAACCGCCCGGACGAGCCGCGCCCCAAGCTGCGTACCTATGAGCAGGCGCGCGTGCTGGGCGGCGGTTCGTCGATCAACGGCCAGCTCGCCAATCGCGGTGCGCCGACGGACTACGACGAATGGCACGCGCGCGGCGCGACGGGATGGAACTGGGGCAGCGTGCTGCCGTTCTTCAAGAAGGTCGAGCGCGACATGGACTTCGACGGTCCGTGGCACGGCAACGAAGGCCGCATCCCGGTCCGCCGCATCTTCCCCGATCTGTGGCCGGAACACGCCAAGGCGGCAGGCGAGACGTTCAAGGCGGCAGGCCACAAATTCCTGATCGATCAGAACGCGGAATTCGAGGACGGGTATTTCCCGATCACCATCTCCAACGTGTACGAGCGGCGGGTGTCGGCGGCGATCGGCTATCTCGATCCCGGCACGCGCCTGCGCGAGAACCTGACGATCTCCACCGACACGCAGGTTGCCACGCTATTGTTCGACGGGCTGCGCTGCGTCGGCGTGAAGGCACGCGTGGGCGGACGTGAAACCGAATTCCGCGGCCGCGAGGTCATCCTGTCGTCGGGTGCGATCCATTCGCCGGCGCATCTGCTGCGTGCCGGCATCGGGCCGGCGGCGCATCTGCGCGACCTCGGCATCGAGGTGCGCGCGGCGGTCCCCGGCGTCGGCCAGCGGCTGCAGGATCATCCGGCGGTGGCGGTCGCGGCGTTCATCAAGCCGTTCGCGCGGATCGTCAACGACTACACGCGGCGGCACATCTATCTGGCGCTGCGCTATTCGTCGAAGCTGGACGGCATCCCGCCCGGCGACATGTTCACCGTGGTGACCAACAAGACGTCATGGCACGCGGTGGGTGAGCAGATCGGCTCGTTCATCATCACGGTGTACAAGACGTATTCGGAGACCGGCGAGGTGAAGCTCGCCTCGGCGGACTGGCACGACGAACCGACCGTCGATTTCAACCTGCTGTCGGATCAACGCGATCTGGAGCGGATGATGGATGGCGTGCGCCGGTTCGGCGCGATGCACCTGACGCCGACCATGCAGTCGGTGACGACGGACCCGTTCCCGGCGAGCTACAGCGACAAGGTGCGGCAGGTCGGGCTGGTGAGCAAGAAGAACAAATGGCTCACCGACGCGCTGGCGAAGGCGCTGGACGGGCCAGCCGCGTTGCGCGCCTACCTGATCAAGAACCTGATCATGGAGGGGTTCACCCTGGCAGGACTGTTGCGCGACGACGAGCAGTTGGAGGCGTTCGTGCGCAAGGCGGCGGTGGGGGTGTGGCACGCGTCCTGCACGTGCCGGATGGGCAGCGAGGACGATCCAATGGCGGTGACCGATCCGGCCGGACGGGTACGGGCGGTGGACGGGCTGCGCGTGGTGGATGCGTCGATCTTCCCGGTGGTGCCGTGCGCCAACACCAACTTCCCCGTGCTGATGACGGCGGAGAAGTGCGCGGACGCGATTCTGGCCGGGGCATAGGGGTTCCCAAGCGTCCCCGCGCTTGCTATAGCGCGCGGCCTTGGCGGGCGCATAGCTCAGTTGGTAGAGCAGCTGACTCTTAATCAGCGGGCCGTAGGTTCGAGTCCTACTGCGCCCACCATAAAATCAAATAGTTAGCCGCAGGAACTCATAAACTCCGGGCTATATCGACACTAGTTGCACGGCTTCTGCACAGCTAAATCCGAGGGGTCCGGTCCTCCCCGTCGGCGGGCGTGCATAATGCGTCCGGCTATACGATTGGCGGCCAAAACCAGGCTCCGAAAGCCGGGAAAACCGCGGCGAAGCGTGCCAAAACGCGCTCCCCGATGTCGCAAGACCACTGGGGCACGAGGGCCGTGGGATGGCGGGACAGGCAGACCGGTCGGTCAGATCGCAACTGGTGGGAGCTGTGCAGCCAGCTGTGCAAGCTCGACCGTAGCTGTGCAGATAGCTGTGCAGGCCGGTCTCAGCCGGGCCGACGGGTGCCACGCCGCTGCCGCGGCGGGTCGACTGCCCTCGGTCTTCGTACCGCGACAGCCCAGCCCTACAGCTCGGTCGGGGCGTGGTCGCCGCCGGGCGCCCGCGGCATGGCGCGGAACGCCAGTTCGAGATCCAGCCGGCAGTCCTCGGCCCGCCGGTCGTTCAGCTGGCGAGCCTGCGCCACCAGCGCCATCATCGCCGCGTCGTTCGCCATCAGGCGGCCGCGCAGCGCCAGGATGTCGTCCTCGATCGCGTCGACCAGCTCGCCAGGCACCCGTCGGTACAGCAGGTGGTTCAGCTGTCGCTGTTGGGTGTCGATCTCGGCGGTGAGGCGCGCTGCGACGGTTCAGTGCCCGGCGATCCGGCGCAATAGGAGGGACAAGGCGGACTGTCCCAAGGCTAGGCGCGGTGTGATCGCGTCCATGACCGGGACCTTTAGATAATCGACCGGCTTGAGAAACATCGTTACTCCCACCGGCCCCTGGCGGGGGCCGCAGCGTCGGCGTGATCCTGACGCGCTGCTGCCGCCAGGCTGATGTGGACCGGGGTCTGTCGGCCCCCACAGTCTCCTCAGCGGCTCACCACAAAGCGGCCCCATGGCTGGCAGCTCCAACTTCAAGCTGCTGGGGGTGACGCGGCACAAGTCAATCGTCCTGGTGCTAACCGACGATCGAGTGCGCCCGCCCATGCAGGCGTGTCGTGTGCATGCCGCGGGGAGGCTTTCAAAGTGGGGAATAGGACGCGCCAACCGGCGTCTGACAGCAGAACGCCTCTCTGGAACTTTGTTGCAAAGAGTAACGGGACACTGATGTGAGTTGCGGTATGGCAAAAGAGGATGGACCACCTGATCCGGTCAGCGAGGCGTTTCGGTTGGTGTTACAGGACGCCCAATCAAGGCGTGCCGCCGCCGCCGCCATATCTCCGGCCCTTGATAGTCGGATGGACCGTCTAGCGGTCGTCTTGGGCCTGCTCGTTCTGGCGTTGATTTGCCTGGGCATCTTAGCTCTGTTCAAAGGGTGGCTGCCCGGCTAGCGAGCGGCGTGTTGTGCGGGCCGGCCGTCAGCTTGAGATAAGGCAGCCCGGAGGGTAATCCGACCCGAGATCGCTACGGCGACTGGCGCATCAAACTGCGGCACACAGCTGCAGGACAGCCAGTGCAAGTCGTCGTCGCATGAAGCATCCCCGCAGGCGACTATCGCTACACCGAAAGCGGCCTCGACAATGTTTGGCTGCGCAATGGGTTCTACTACAGCGACAGCCCGCAGCGGGCTGCAGGTGTCGATTGAGGACCTCGATGCGTTGCACCGTGCCATCGGCGAAACCCTGATCGCCTGCGTCAAGCGGCTATCGGGCAGGGAGGTCCAGTTTCTGCGCCAGGAAATGTCGCTCTCCCAAGCCGCGCTGGCGCGGTTGTTCGGCGTCAGCGAACGAGCCGTTGCACGATGGGAGCGTGCTGCTGCCGGGCGGGTTCCAGGCCCAGCAGAAACCGCGCTGCGGATGCTCTATAAAGATTTCATCACTGGTCAGGCCGGCTCCATGCGCCGGATGCTCAAGACGATCGCCGATATGGAAAGCCAGCTGGAGCGTGTGACATTCAGCAAGCCGAACCGGGCGAAATGGCAACCGGAACTGGCCAAGAGCGACGAGGAAAGGCAGTTGGATTTGTCTGCTCTGTAGCACCAAGCGACGCCTCCAGGACGGCGCCGTGGCTAGGTCATAACAGGAGCCGGCGTTGACCAGATCGGATCTCATCACGAAGGTCGCCGCCAGCCATCCGCATCTGCGCGTAGCCGATCTGGAGCTGATCGTGGCGACGATATTCGACCAGATCACCGGCGCTTTGGCTCGCGGCGAGCGCGTTGAGCTGCGTGGTTTCGGTGCCTTCACGGTGAAGCAGCGCAACACCCGCATCGGACGCAATCCGCGTACAGGCGCCGTGTAACGCCGTAGCCCATGAACAACAGGCGCGGATGGGAGGACGAAGCCACCTCGCGTGCGGTCAATGCCCAGCCGGTGACTGGCGCTGTTGTCGCAGAAGGGCGGCAGCGGCAAGACCAGCCGCCATCACCGACCGAAACGCCGCTTTCCGCTCGGCGGATCATGGCCTGTCCGGCCTCCTCCTTGTATGCCCCATGCCGGTAATCCCTACCGGCGTACCCGCGTCGATGCCGCGCCCGTTCAGGGCGGAAGGGATGCCGCGTAGGCGGCGAGCGCCACCATGTCGTCGAGCGTCAGATTGGTGACATTAGGCGCCATCAGCGGGCTCCATGGACCGGCACGAACGCCGTGCTGAAAATCGTAGAGTTGCCGCACGAGGTAGCTCGGCGACCGTCCTGCCAGGCCAGGAATTGGTCCCACGCCGTTCAACCCGGGCCCATGGCAGATCGTGCACTGCGCGCTCTTGCCGTTGCCGCCGGTTGTGGCGAGTTGCCGGCCCTTTTCGATGCTGCCCGGCGGGACGTAGGCGATAAATTGCGATCGTGCGTCGCGCATCTCAAAGCGCTCCAGATCCGCCGGAACTTCGATAATTCGACCTGCCAGCGGCTCGGTTGCCTCGCCCGGCAACACTGAGAAAAACCCTGCGCCGACATGGGTCTTCGGCACGGTGTCGGTTTCCACGACCTTGATTGTCGCTCGCGGCGTCAAGCCGGAAAAATAGGCCGCCGCCTGTTCGATTTCGCCATCGGTCACGCCCTTCGCCACCTTGATCATCAGCTGCGGCGGTGTTCGTCGCGGAACCGAGGTTGTCCGCGCGCCACTTTTGAGGTCGGCCATCTGCTGCGCGATGTACTGTGCGGGAAGCCCGGCAATGCTGGCATTTTCCGGCCCCCCGGGCCCATCCGCCCGATGGCACACGCCACACGCCATGGCGTCCGGCTTGCGGCCATGAGCGACGATGTCCGGCA
This sequence comes from uncultured Alphaproteobacteria bacterium, assembly GCA_963749575.1. Classification (GTDB taxonomy): domain Bacteria; phylum Pseudomonadota; class Alphaproteobacteria; order Acetobacterales; family Acetobacteraceae; genus JAMXLO01. The sequence goes on along the minus strand of CAVVNM010000013.1, from coordinate 542,363 downwards.
GCGGCGGGTGGTCCGAAGGATGCCAATCGAGCGCGAAGAAAAGATCCCGTGCCTGTGTCACCGTGAACGTGGCAGCGCTGTCGGGAACATGCCGCGGTAAGCCATCGTCGGGCTGCGGTTTGAAGTCAGGGTTCATCGGATACGCCCAGGTGGGCGGAGCATCATCAGTTTGCGCCCGCGTTACCAATGGCGCGGCGGAGAGAGCCGCTGCCAGCACGACGTTGCGGAATGTAGCGAACATCGGCACCTTCCCGATCTCGGTCCGCAACCGTCCCATTATTTACGATTGATTGCACAATTTGCGGTTTCGCAAGCGCCGTGAGGCCTAGCTCCCGCCCACGGGCCTCCCGCTGATTGCGCGCACCACGCATCGCCCCGCTTCGCCGTGTGTGCAGCGGCTGCGAACACAGAGTTGGCTATCGCGGACGCTTACGGAGGTCCGGCAGTCTGGGCGGGCGCTGCGGCAGCGACATCGGCTTCCAGCTGGCGATGGTCCTGGCACACTCCCGCGCGTGCGCGTTGTCGGTGATGCCAGGGAATAGCCGGCGCAGCTCGACCGCGGCCGCGAACTCGCCACGCTGCTGATAGACGGCGCGGATCGCAGCGGCATCCGCCTCGGTGACGACGAACATTGTCGGAGCATGGGAACAAAGACGTCGGCCGCCAAGCCCAGGCGTAGCACGTTGATGTAGATCAATAGCCGCGTTAACGACTTGTACTATAGCCGCGCATGGCTGACCGGAACGAACACCAACCTGGCGCGCATGCCCCGATAACGGGGCACTTCGAGGAGCTGAACATCTTCGGCTCGCCGACCGGGAGGGTCGAGCCGGCGCAGGAGGGCGAGCGTCTGCCGCCCGCGCCCCTGGGTTTCAGTTGGCGGCTCATCGAGGACACAGCTTCCTAGCCGCGGCTGCTGACGCCCGCCACCGCTGCGCCGGCGGCCGCGCGGCTCTGGATCACAGTCGCCTGCCGCTACCCAGCAACTCCCGCCGCATCTCGGTCAGCATGTTGCTGACTTCGTCGAATAGCTTGTGCGCTTCGCCGAGCACGCGATCAGTCTCCGCGCGGCCTCTCGCCTTGCCATGTCCCTCTTGCCAATCTTCGATGCGCGATCATGCGGGTGATTTCGGGAACTGAGGTCACCGTCGTGTTCTCCATCGATGCCGGCGACCAAGCAGGCGCGGCTCAGCCCAGCAAAAACATCCGCCGCACCGGACGGCTGCTCGCGCCCTCGGCGCCGGTGAGCAGCTCCGCCTTGCCCACCCGGCCGGCCGCAGCCGTCGTGGCGCATTGCGGGCGCGGGGAGCGCAGATCGGCATGGCACCCCGCTTAATGTGCGCCTCCGAGAGCATCCTGCCCTCGCCGCAGCGGTCGCAGGCAATCCGCTGGAACCACGACGGGAAGGCCCGGAACGGCTCGGCCAGAGCCTCGGCACCGGAGCCTGTTAGCCCTTAGTGCAGCAGCCTTCGCCGGCTTGTATCGGCGGGCATGGCACTGACCCGTATGAGCAGAACACGCAGCAGTCACCGGGCTTCGGCCTCAAAATGGCGCCACAGCCGCTGCAGTCGTAGAAGAACTGGCACGCATCTGTGGGCATCGTCTCGACTCTGATATAGCTGCACTCGGGACAGGTAATCGTCGAGTGGAGGACGATCTCAGGCATAGGCGTATCCCAGGTAAAACAGCACGGCACCGACCGCCAGACCGCCAATGATCGCGTTTCTTGCGAGTCGCTTGGTGCCGACGCCACAGGCCCGTGCGACCTTCTGCTGGCGCCATAGGAGCGCGGCGCCGCCGAGGAGGCAGACAGCAGCACCGACAAGCAGCAGCGGTCTGTAGGGGGCAGAGAAGATCGCCAGCCCGGTCAACCAAGCGAAGCCGATGCCGGTGAAGGCGAGCAGGAAGGGCAGGCCGCAGCAGGACGCAGCCGCGAAGGCTGCTCCCACCCCTCCGACGGTCAGAAGAACAGCGCCCAGCGGCGTGCGCGGCGAGGGCTCCGTCATAGGTTTTCTCTTCAGTTCTCGGTGAAAGACGCGCAAGACTTTAAGTTTATGCCGCGCCGGCCGGGCAAAACGCATCACCAGCGTCGTCCGGCGGCAGCGAGCTGCCGCGTCTCACCCGCAGGCACAGCGGCCACGACGTAGATGATCGAGCCGGCAGAGGGATTTGCTCATCGCCGGCAGCAGCAGCGCCGCCTCGCCGTCGGTCCATCCGCCCGTCACGCTCCACACCCCACCAGCATTGGGTGAGATCGGGGTGATCGAGCGGGACCGGCCGGAGGCGGAGGCTCTCCGTCTCGCGTCGCTCGCCATGGCTGCGGGTTGTCGCGCGAGGTCACCACGAAGTCGGTCCGGTCGGTGCCGCACTGCGAGCAGCGAAACCGTAGCTCGGTCAGCGGCACGTCACCGCGCCCAGACTAATCCCGCACCGACGCTACGCGGTCATCGAGCCGCTCGTCCCTGATACCTGCGGGTTCCAGATGGGCAGTTACTTCAACGATGGACGGGAGAAAAAGCTGCTCGACTGCTACTTCCACCGCATCGCTGATGGCGTGGCCCTCGGCGATCGTCAGATGACCGTCCACTTCCAGGTGAAACTCAACGAAGGTCCGGTCGCCGGAATAGCGGGTCCGCAGGTCGTGGATATCACGCACGTCCGGGCAGGACAGCACCTTGTCCCTGATACGCTCGCGTTCCTTTGGTGGCAGCTCACGGTCGAGCAGCTGCTTCAGCACATCGGCCGTGATCGCGTAACTGTTCCAGAGCATATAGCCGCAGATGGCCAGCGCGAAGGCCGGGTCGGCGCGATCCCAGCCGGTGAAACGGGTTACGCCGAGTGCGGCGAGCACAGCAAGATTGACTGCCACGTCCGTGAGGTAGTGCGCCCGATCCGCTGCGATCGCGGTCGAGCCGGTTTGCCGGACTACCCAGGTTTGCATGACAACGAGCCCCGCGGCGATGAGCAAGCTGGCGACGATGACCCCAAGGCCAAAGCCGAACTGCTTGATCGGTTCGGGGAAGACCAGCCGCTCGGCAGACTGGAAGGCAAGCGCGAGAGCGGCACCGGCGAGGAAGGCGGCCTGAGTGAACCCGGCGATCGCCTCGCCCTTGCCATGACCGAAGCGGTGCTCGCGGTCAGGCGGACGTTCGGCGTAACGCACGCCGAAGAAGGTGGCGAGGGACGCGGCCGTGTCCACGAGGGCGTCCACGGCCGAGGAGAGCAACGCGATCGAGCCGGTGACGATCCAGGCGGTAAGCTTGATCGCAACCAAGACAACAGCGACTACGAGACTGGCGCTGCTGGCGAGCCTGCGCAGGCTAGAGTTCCGCCTATTGGGCACGGCTCAGGCCGCCAACCGCTTGCATCTCGACCGTATGGATCATGCGGATCACCTAAACAGCGGCAAAACGAATGTGCAGAGGCAGGCACTAGCGTGGGGAGATTAATCAGCCTTATGTTGGACCATGCTTGCGGTGCCTGTCGATCCGCGTCGCTGCACGTTTCCACGCCTCGACCAGTTCGATGACCTCGTCCTGGTTGACCATACCCTGCTTCCGGGCGCGCTTCAGCAGCTTGTCCTTGACCCGAGCGTCGATGCAGGCGATCTCCTGATACGCGGCCTTCACAGGAGTTTACTCCTTCTGAGATGATCGGAAGGTCAGTCTTTTCGGTGGCAGCTTGCGGAGCGCCGGGCGCTTGTAGCGGTAGTGCGAGGTGACGATGCGGATTATCGCTCATCCCCATCGCGCAGTCGCCGCGTCGCCTTCGTGGTCTCGATCTCCTTGGCGAGCTTTTAAGCTGCGCGGCGCGTAATGCTTCGCCGAGCGCTCGGCGGAAGTCATTGGTCAAGACGGATTGAGAGGCGGGCGGCCCATTAGATCTCGTCCGACGATTTTTCGATCGGACGAAACCCTTCGTCAAGGGACCAAGCGTTTCAACCTACAATTTCATAACGATCGGGCGGCACAGCGAGAGCGAGAGTGCTGCGATTGTCCCAGTCCACGGCAATGCGCATCCAAGAACCAATGTCAGTGCAGCCGGTGACCGTGTCGAGGGTTCCACTCGGCAGAGCTTGAGGATCGTTTATCGACAGACAATGCACGCGAGTGCCGCGGCGAGGATGTTCGGCTTCATGATGTATTCCGCGTTGGTTGGGGTTTGGCAGTCGCGTGCCCGGCGATACAAGGAAGTTGGACCCAGGCACGCCCTCTTCGTGTCAACCGATCGCGACCCAGGTGGTTAGCCGTCCAGGGCACGCTGCTCGCGGTAGCGAGCGTCTACGGTTCCGGTAGAACTCCGTTATCGATCCGTTCGAGCAGCCGCGCCGCCTCAAAGCGCCAGTGCGAGGCGCCAGCGACGGCATTGCGGAGCGCACGCACAAGTTCCTCAGCGCGGTGCTCGGCCGCAATGCGGCGAAGGGTTATAATATCGAGTTCGCGATCGCTCAAACCTAGGCCCCCGTCGTGCTGGCGGCCGTTCGAGCAACAGGTTCGCGCTGGAGATCATCGCAGCTCACGTCAACCCACAACTTCATAGCGATCAGGTGGCACCGCGAGGGCAAGCGTGCTGCGGTTGTCCCAATCCACGGCAATGCGCACCCAAGTGCCCATGTCGGTGCATCGGGTAACCGTGCCAAGCGTTCCAGCCGACACGGCTTGAGGATCGTTCATGCCAAGGCAGCGCACGCGGGTGCCCGCGGCGAGGACGGTCAGCTTCATGGCGGCCTTTCAGCTCGGTCCGCTCCCCTCGCGGGAAGGGTCTGGTTGGACAGGGGGACATCCCGCTTGCCGGCGCACTGACCACCGCGCCGTAGGTTGCGGGCGTATGTATTTCGACTAACAATACCGTTCAATGGAAATCGTGAGGCACATCACGCATGCCACGTATGCACCACCCAAAGGCGCAGGCCGCCGTCGTCCCGCCGATGCGCAAGACCGGCGGCGCCCCACTTGCTAAGTGGCGCCAGGACGTTGCGCCTACGGTCATCGCCATGGCGGCGGAGATGGGTCCTGATGAGTTGAGCGCCCGCGCCGTCGCCCAGCGCATGGGGCTGCAGGACCCGCAGATTTGGCGCGCCCTGCCAAAGGGGCGGGCTGATATCCTGTTCCTGGTCGCTTGCGATCTGCAGGTCCGCCAGACCGACGCGGTCAAGACACACGACGGACTGCGCAAGCGCAACGCACGGTCGCGGGTCGAGGCCCATCTCGCTCGGATGCTGGCCTTCGACTTCGATCCAAGCGTGCGGGGGTGGCGTCGAGCCTGCTCGGCCCAGAGTTGGTATTGGACCCGCGAACAATACGCGGTGCTCTGGGGCGACGAGGAAGGCCCGCTAGGACCAATCGTCAGGGACCTTGGCTCAGCGGTGGCGGCTGTCTGGGCAGTCTATGAGGCCACCTTGCAGGACGCCTTCGTGATGGAGTGGACGCTGGAGCAAGCGACCATGGAACTGACCGATAGGCTCAAGGTCATTGACCTCGGCTAGGGAGCGGCCACTACAATCAGCGGGAGTGCCCGCTAGCTATTCCTGGCTCCGGCGATGGAGGAAGAGTATGAAACGGATTTGCCTCGTGGCGCTCCTTGCGATGGTTGCTCTGAACCCCGCAATGGCGCAAGGAACCTGCAAGAGTAGTGCAATCGGCAAAGACGGCAAGCCACTCGCCGGTGCGGCGTTGAACAGCTACATGACAAAATGTGCGAAGGATGCCTGCGAACCAAAGGCGATCGACAAGAACGGCAAGCCGCTCGCCGGTGCGGCGAAGGCAAGCTTCTTGAAGAAGTGCGAAGCCGAGGCATAAGCGACACCGCGTCGGGCAAGAGGCGGCGTCACGAGCTGTGACTTTTGCCCTCTGTGTGACTGCGGGCACAGCTCACCACGCCGCAACAGTGCGACACAGGCGCGAAGGCACAAAAACGAGGGCCGCCTCGAACGCGGGGCAGTTCGGGCAAAAAAAGAGGCCACGGATCAACACTCCGCGATGTCTCACAATCATAGCTTGCATATAGCAGTTGCATCACCTTGCAGTCGGCAGCCGCCACCACTACATGGCGCCAGTGTTTCATCTCAACGGGAGGTTTATCCTTGCCCCGCAAACCTTCGTTCGCTCGCTATCTTCGTGAAGCTCGCATTAAACGCGGCTTGTCGGTTGCCAACGTCGCCGAACAAGTCGGCGTCAGCGCAGTGAGCATCTATTTCTGGGAAACAGATCACTGCCGCCCACGTGATACCAATCTTACTGCTTTGTGCAAGACGCTAAAGTTGCCCATTAGAGCGACCAGAGAGATGGCCGCTGCATAGGGTGAACGTGTCACCGACCATGCCGCCGGCATCGCAGGGAGCGGATTAGACTGTAACGATCAGGGATTGACCCAGGTGGGATCAGTCCAGCCGTTGGTGTCGTATTCGGCCATACATTGCTCGACCATCGCCTCCATCTCGCGCAGGCCACCGCCGCGCTGCGCGCCGGTCAGAACCTGGGCACGGATATCTTCCCAGCCTCCTGAGTAGTTGCGTTCATACAGTTCGTGTCGGCCGGCGAACTCGGTTCCCACGGCGTCCGACAACAGCTTCATGATCTTTATCCGCTCGATATGACCAATGTCGCGCGAGCCCCGCACATAGCGTCGCAGTTGTTCGTTTATCGCCGGATTGGCGAAGTCCTTGGTCGAGGAGGGTAGATAGATCAGCGCCGAGGTGACCGTCTTCTGGATGATATCCCTTATGCGTGGCCAGGCGTCGGGTCCGAACACGCGATAGGCGTGGGCCGCGGCGAGATCGGGCAACACGGCATCACCGTTCCACGATTGTGGATTGTTGGCCATCGCGTTCGACAGTGACCAGAACAGGTGACGCCAGGCCACGACTTCGCCCAGAAGAACCTGATTGTTACGTGCCTCATCGCCGCCGGTGGCGCGTAGCGCCTTGGCCAGCAAGCCGCAAATAAAATCGAGCTTCACGGCATAGCGGGTGCAGCCCTGGAACATCGCGCCGTGCACGAAACCGGAACCAGGGAAGAAACTCATGACCCGTGCCGGGTCTCGATAGATGAACACGTCCTCCCATGGGACGAACACGTTGTCCATGATGAAGATCGCATCGTTTTCATCGAAGCGCGATGACAGCGGATAATCGAACGGCGAACCGCTGCGTCCTGCTGCGTACTCATACGATGCACGGCAGATCAGTTTCAGGCCCGGCGCGTTGATCGGCACCATGAACATCACTGACATATCCAGATCCTCGGTTGCGGTCTTCGACGACTGGCCCATGAAGTTGTAGTGGGTCATCGCCGCCGAGGTCGCGACTACCTTGGCTCCCGATACGAATATGCCAGCGTCGGTTTCTTTCTTCACGCAGGCGTAGACATCCTTGACCTCTTCGGGGGGCCGATGGCGGTCGATCGGCGGATTGACGATCGCGTGGTTCATGAAAGGCATGGCCTCTTGCGCCCGCTTGTACCAGTTCCGCGCGTTGTCAGCGTAAGGACCGTAATATTCAGGGAAGCCACCCAGTGTGTTAGAGAACGCGGCCTTATAGTCGGGCGTGCGACCCATCGAGCCGTAAGTCAGGCGAGCCCATCCGGCGATCGCCTGTTGCGCGCCCCGCATGTCGTCGCGCGAGCGGGCGACGCGAAAATATTTGTGGGTGTAACCACCCGAGCCGGTGTCGGTGGGACAGGTAAGCAAGTCTCTGGTCTTCGGATCATGCAGCGCGTCATAGAGCCGCGCGATCGAGCGAACCGAGTTGCGGAACGCTGGGTGCGTGGTGAGGTCAGTGACGCGCTCGCCGTCGAAATACACCTCGCGGCCGTCGCGAAGGCTTTCCATATACTCCGCGCCGGTGAACGGGCGGCATCGGTCGGCGATGAAATCCTCGGAACGCATTGTCTACCTCCCTCGTTGTGTGGCACCGGGGTTGGATTGCACACCAGAAACGCAACTTCCACCCGACTGCGTCAACCGCCGATGGATCAGCCGTCAGGTGGCTCAGATCGACGAATAGGCTTCATCTGGCCAAGCAGCTTGCGCTAACCCCAAGCGAATACCCAGTGAGCCACCTGTCGTTCACTCGTCCGCGCTTACGGCTTGCGCGGTAGCCGTATCGTGAACTCGCTATAATCGCCAACATTGCTGTCCACAGTGATGCTGCCGCCATGCTGCTGCGTGACGATGTCGTAGGTGATCGACAGGCCGAGGCCGGTGCCCTCGCCGGTCGGCTTGGTGGTGAAGAATGGCTGGAACAGCTTGTCCCTGATGTCGGCCGGTATGCCGGTGCCATTGTCCCGCACCCGGATCTCCACCGCCTCGTCGGCATCGATGGTGGTGACCTTCAGCGTCGGCACGAACCCGGCTTCCCCGTCGCTACGCGCCCGCCTCCTGACCGCATAGAAGCCATTGGCGAAGAGGTTCAGGAACACCCGTGTCATGTCCTGCGGGTTGACCTCGATCGGGGCGATGCCTGCACCGAAATCGCGTTCCAGGGTGATATTGAAGCTCTGATCCTGCGCGCGGGCACCGTGGTAAGCGAGGTTCAGTGCCTCATCGATCAGCGCGTTCAGATCGACCGTACGCCGTTCGCCCGAGGACCCGCGCGAATGGTCAAGCATACTCCTGACGATACCGTCAGCGCGCTGCCCATGCTGGACGACCTTTTCCAGATTGCCCTTGAGAAGCGCCGTCAGGTCGTTGACCTCCGTCCGGGCGGCCTCTCCGAGCGGTTCGGGGGCAAGCACGTCCCGTAACTCGTCGATCAATTCGGTGGACAGCGCGGAGAAATTGTTAACGAAGTTCAGTGGGTTCTTGATCTCGTGCGCGATCCCTGCGGTGAGCTGGCCGAGCGACGCCATCTTCTCCGCCTGGATCAGGTTGGCCTGGGCGGTCTTGAGTTCGCGATAGGCGGCTTCGATCGTTCGGCTGGCTTCCTCCGCGGCGTCACGGGCGGCGCGGATTTCGGCCTCGCTGCGTTTGCGCTCGGTGATGTCAGAGAAGATCAGCACAAACCCGCCGCCCGCCACCGGGTTGTTGCGGACTTCGATGACCCGTCCATCTGGCCGCGTGCGCTCATAGGTTCGGGATTGTCCCGCTTGCGCGATGAGCCGGCGTACATGCTCCTCCGGGTCGGCCTCGCGGCCATACTCACCACGCTCGGCCAGATAGCGGACGTATTCAGAGAATGTCTGAGGCCGCGCAATGATATCGTCGGGCACGTCAAGGATATCCTGGAACTTGCGGTTCCACGCGACCAAATGCTGCGTTTCGTCGAACATGGCAACGCCGTCGCCCATATTCTCGAAGGTGATGCGGAGTTCTTCTTGCCGCTGCCGGATTTCGTTCAACAGCCGGGCATTCTCCATCGCGATCACTGCCTGGTCAGCGAAACTTCGAAGTAACGCGATCTGCCGATCGCTGAATGGCTTCACCTCCTGACGAAAGATGGTGATCATACCGAAGAACTTGCTGTCCTTCCGTAATGCAACGCCTAACAGCGTGCGCCCGCCGCCTAGCTCGGCCAACGCTTTGCTCGCCGGCCCGTTGGCGGGGGGATATGCGTCCGCATCGGTAATGTCCTTAATGTGAACGACCTCAGCGCCGTCGAGCATCCGCTTGGCCATCGAACCGGGCACAGGCCGGCCATAGGCCGGGTTATTGCGGCAAAACTCAGCGTAGGCTTCGGGCACGCCACCGAGTGCGACTGCTCTGAACCGATCCCCATCTGGAAGCATCAACGCGCCAGCCGCGGCGTCGCACAGCTTGATGGCCTTTTCACCAATGACATCGAACACGGGGCCGAGTTCGCCTGGCGTGGCATTGATCGCCCGTAACACGTCCGCCATCGCTGTTTGCTGTTCCAGTGCCTCGCGTTGTTCGTTTATCAGCCGAGCGTTCTCCATCGCGATTACGGCCTGCGCGGCGAAATTTTCCAGCAGTGCTATTTCTTTCTCGGAGAACGGTTGGACCTTGTCTCGATATGCACTGATGCAACCGAGCGCGGTCCCATCCTTTCGCAACGGCACCCAAAGGCCCGTCCGCAAATTCATGCGGTCAAGGTGGTAGCGGCTCGACGCCATCTCCGGCGAAACTGGATGCGCCCTGAAATCAGGCGTCTGTCTCGAAAGCCCGCCACGCATCAACGTCTGATGGCTGCCAATGGCCGGGTAGGGAGGGCGAAGCAACGCCTGATATTCTTCGGAAAAGCCGCGCGTCGCCGCCGTATGGACGAACCCATTAAGATAAATGCTCAATGAACCAACCGCTACGTCGCACAGATGATGCGCCTTCTCTAATATCGCATCGAATACCGGCGTCAGATCGCCCGGAGAGGCGTTGATCACCTGCAACACCTCGGCGGTAGCGGTCTGCTGCTCCAGCGCCTCCCGCTGCTCGTTGATCAACCGCGCGTTCTCCATGGCGATCACCGCCTGCGCGGCGAAGTTCTCCAGCAGGGCGACCTCATTTTTGGAGAATGGGCAGACCTCAAGGCGAAACGCGCTGATGCAGCCAAGCAGCACGCCGTCCTTGCGAAGCGGCACCCAAAGACTTGTACGGATACCGGTAGCGTCCCTCGTGCCACGTGTTAGCTCGTGATCTTCTCGGACCGAGGCAGCCTTGAAGTCCGGGATATGTACGAGATGATCGCCAAGCACGAGCCTCCGAAGAAAGATGTTGGGGCGGAATGGCGTGCTAAGGATGGCGCTAACCTCTTCAGGCTGACCGTGCGTTGCCTCCGCGTGAAAGTGCTCACCGTCGTAAATGAGCAAGGAGCCGACGACCGCGCCACAGAGGCTGTGTGCCTTGTCCAGAATGGTTTCGAAGACCGGTACCAGATTGCCCGGCGAGCTGTTGATCACCTGCAACACCTCGGCGGTGGCGGTCTGCTGCTCCAGCGCTTCCTGTTGCTCGGTCAGCAGCCGCGTGTTTTCGATCGCGATAACCGCCTGATCGGCAAACGTGCTGACGAGTTCGATCTGCCGGTCGGTGAACGGCTCGACGCGTTGGCGGGCGAGCAAGATGGTCCCGATCGTTCCACCTTCCCGTAACAGCGGCACGCCGAGCGAGGTCCGCTGCTTACCCAGTTTGATCGACGCCTCTTGATAGCCTGGAACCGTGGCAACGTCGTGAATATGTACAACGCGGCCCTCGCGTGCGGTTCTCCATCCGACAGTTGGCGACCCCGGGTCAACTGTCATCGCCCCTTGCGCTCTTTCAAATGCTTCGTATTCAGATGGATATCCGAAAGTGGCCACAACTCTCCAAAGCTCACCCTCCCGCCGGCCGATCATTGCCATTTCGGCATCGCAAAGCCGGGCGGCGGTCCTGACCAAGGCATCGAGTACCGGCTGCAAATCGAACGTCGAGCGGCTGATGACCTTCAGCACGTCGCTCGTCGCAGTCTGGTATTCCAGCGTTTCCTGAAGATCGCTCGTGCGGGTCTGCAACGCGCGATATGTCTCGGCGCTGGTGATCGCGATCACCGCCTGCTCGGCGAAGGTCGTCAGCAGTTCGACCTGGCTGTTGGAGAAGCCCCCGGCTGCCTGGGCGCCAATCGTGATGACGCCGACCGCAAAGTCGTCTCGTATCAGCGGCACCGACACTTGCGATCGGTGCCCGAGTTCACGGGTGAAGCCTGCCAGTTCAGGGTCTAGTCTTAAATCCCGGACATGAATGATTTGCCGATCCAGGATCGCCCGGCAAGAGATAGACCCGCGCGTCGGGCGCATAGGAAACAGTTGCACGTATGCCGCCAACGCACTCGGAGGCAGGATCGTCTCGCTGCGGTAGTCCGATCGAATATGGACCAGCTCACCGTCATACTCGAACAGGGTTGCCGATGGGACATTGCACAGTTCAGTCGCGCGACGCACGATCAGGTCGAAGACAGGCTGCGCGTCTCCTGGCGACGCCGACATCACCTTGAGCACGTCGATGGTGGCGGCCTGGTGCTCGATCCGTTCGCCGAACTCGCTGTTGCGCTGGGTTAACGCCAGGTCGCGCGCGGCGAGTTCCTCGCCGAGCGTGGCCTCACGTGCCAGTGCCGCGTCGAGCCTCTGCTGTAACGCCGCTATGCTCTGAGGATCAGTCGTTGCCATGGTGTTTGGCGCGGTCATCCGTTTCCCCCCGTCGTGTCAGTCAGCACCGCCTTGATGTCCTGCTTCAGTTTCGGGAGGTCGATCGGCTTGGTGAGGAACCCATCGGCACCGCGCGCCAACGCCGTCTTCACCCTCTCGGCGTCATCGTAGTCCGAGATCATGAACACCGGCAGGTCTGGCCGCCGCGCCTCACCTCCGGGATCAGATCGAGACCGCTCATCCCGAGCATGTTGCTGTCCGAGACCAGTAGGATGATCTTCTCGCCGCGAGCGTCGTCCAATATTGCTAGCGCAGCCACGGCCGAGAGCGCGAAGTCCAGCGTGTAAAGCCCCTGGCGCACTTCCCGGCGGAACTGCTGTCGAAACAGCGCCTCGACATCCGGCTCGTCATCGACAACCAACACCCGTAGGGTCATGGCACGGGTCCGTCTAAGATTTCGCGCCACGCTTGGGCATTCGACTTCGTGGCCATGTTTCCCCCTGGCTGGGCAGAACCGTGACATCTGGGTTGCCGGCAGGATCAGAGGCTAAGCCCAGCCGGGCCTCGATCCAAACCTCTGGGGTGCCAGCGAGGCTTACCGCCGTCCATTCTTTACCGGCGGGTGCCGTCGGGCGCTCTGACTTCGCCGACGCCCCGGGGGCGCGAGCGCCCCCCAATATGCACGCCATCGATAACCATAATGCACGAGCGTGACTAACTGCCACGGCAGGCTTTCACGTAGGTGGAGATCGTCCGAGGCAACCTCGCCCGGATCGTTCGAGAGGCAAGACCCCGATGGGTGAAGTAATCCGCCTAGATGCTGCCGCCAGAAGCGTTCCCGCTCCCCTGCCGCGGCCAACGCAGCAGGTGCCATACGAGACATACCTCGCCTACCAGCAGGCGGAGGCAGCCTTCAGGGCGACCTATTTCGGCAGACCATTCGATATAGAGACCATGACGAAACGCCCCTCCGCCAAGATCGTGCAGCGGCACTGGTCGACGGTGGAGCAACTGGCCGCGACCCTGCTCCGCCAGAAGTCGCTGAGCCGCGAGCAGGTGACCAAGCTCCTACTGCACGCCAGCCTCGACGCAGCGGCAGGTGCCCAACCGTGATCCGTAATGAACTCGGGGGCACAGACCCGATGAGCTACATCTACGTCATGCAGAACGACGGCTTGCCTGGGTTCGTGCAGATCGGCATGACCGACCGCACCCCAGAAGTCCGCGCGCAAGAGCTGAGCAATGTCACTGGTGTGTTAGGACGTTTTACCGTCGCACGTCAGTGGCAGCTTAAGGATGCCGCGATATACGAGGGACGGATATCGGTCGTCCTCGGCTGTTACCGCGTCTCTGGCGAGCACTTCCGTTTGCCGGTCGAGGGGGCCATTCGCCGGATAACCGCCATGCTCTATTCGTGGGGCGTTGTAGACGAGGAGGGCCTGACCAGGGACGCTGAGGCGGTGCGGGAAGCTGCTGCGCTACGTGCTGACCAGGATCACATCAAAGCTGCGAAGCGCGCGGAGGAGGTGCGTCATCGCACGATCGAAGCCGAGATGGCGCAGGCCCAAACCGAAGCGGCGCATCAATCCTTGAAGCGCCCGTTCATAGACAGAGTTCAGAACGTGGTCGTGTGGTGCATGACATGGGCACTAATAGAGGTCGGCGTCTTTGCTGAACTGACGGAGCAGCGGCATCAACCCGGCTGGCAACTTCTTGCCCATCTGGTCGGGGTAGTCGGCCTTTGCATTGTATTAAAGTGGCCATCAGCGAAGCAGCGGAAGGAGCGTGACAATGCCGCGCGCGAAGCGCGCGAGCGTGTCCTGTCTGCACATGGCTTGCCTTCCACATGGACACCCTCCCCATGACCCCCACCCGCTATCGCGAGTGCCTCGACTTCCTTGGCCTCTCCCAGCGGGGGCTGGCGCCGATCCAGCAATCCTCGGACCGGTTGACGCGCTCCTGGGCGACGGGCCGTGAGATCCCGCCGGAAGTTGCAGATTGGCTCGAAGCCTGGGTCGCGATCCGGCTGGCGCCACCAAGGGCACCACGCCATGGCTGACAACGATCGCGCTGATCCGCGGGTTAGTGACAACACGCCCGGCCACACCTAGGATATCGAGGCCGAAACTATCGACGGAGTTGGGCCGTTGCGAAAGCTCGGAACGACAAGGACGCCGCCGTCGGAGAGGCGGGACAGCCTCGGCCCACCGATCCGCCGCCGCAACCAGAGGCGTCCAACCCGCCGCCTTTGGCGGCCAAGGCGGACGACCTCGAAGCAATCCGCAGCGCGGTCGTCGATGCGGCTGGCGTCAGCGCCGGCCTCTGGCTCAGCTACCTGTTCATGTTGCGCTACTCCGTCACCGAGACGCGCCGCCGGCCGGGACAGTCGATGCCTTCCGGAAGCCCGCCCGCCAGATCGCTGCCGCGTGTGGTTACTTGCCGCCCGTAGGCGTGAGGACCCGACTGAGAAAACGTTCGAGACCGGCGAGCGAGGCCGGTTCAACCAGGCTCGGCGCATGCCCGACGCCCGAGATTGACAACAATTCGCCCTTCGGCAGTGTTTCTACCATGCGCCGAGCCTGCCCCTCCGACAGCACATCGCTGTCAGTGCCCCACACGACCAAGGCCGGACAGGCCAGCCGCGCCAGCGTCGGCCACGCGTTGGCCCGGACCGGCGTGCCGTGCTCGACGCGCTGACGGACATAGGCCGGGTCCATCTTCCAGTTCCATTTGCCGTCCGGCAGACGCTGCAAGACCCCAAGCGCCAGCTCGCGCTGATCGGCGGCATTCCGCGCGGCGACGATCGGGGAAATTTCGCGCCGATAGGCCATCGCGTCTTCCAAACGTGCGAACTCGTCTGGCCGGTCGCGAACCATCCCCGTGATACGCTGGCTCCCTTGTTCGACCTCCGGCCCGATATCGTTCAGGACCAGCGCGCGCAGCCGCTGACCGTGGTCCATCGCATAGGTCATCGCGATGATGCCGCCCATCGAGGTGCCGAGCAGGATGAATTGGCCTAGGCCAAGCCGGTCCACGAAGGCTGCCAAGTCGCCGGCCTGGTCGCGATAGGTGTAGGCGCCGTCCGGCGACCACTGGCTCTTGCCATGACCGCGCACATCCAGCGCGACGATATGGAAACGGTCGCGGAAATGCCGCGCGAAGCCGTTGAACGCGTCGGCGCTGCTGGTATAGCCGTGCACGCAGACGAGCGGCGGCCCTGCTGGATTGCCCCAATCGAGGTAGTGTAGTTGAAGCCCGTCGATCGTGACCCGCTCACTCGACGGCTGCGCCAGCGCCGTTGTTGTCGTTTTCGCAACGCTCATGGCTTGTCCATTCTCTCATATTGGCGGCACTGAATATCGGTGCACGAACGGCGGAGGCTAAGCACAGCCGGGGTTCGATCCAAACCTCCAGCGACCAGCATGGTGGCGTGGACGACAGCTAAGGGTCGGAAATGGTTGTAGCGGGTAGGGCATCGTCGGCTGAGGAAACCCAGCACGCGCGGCCGGTCAAAACTTCCGTGCAGAGGTAGTAGGGAGCTGGGCAGCATCAGAGAGTGTCCGCTGATCGGTCACGGACTGGGTGTTCTGAGGCCGGGCACTTACCACTCCCAGATTGGCTAGACTGAAAGACGACGCACTGAACCCATCGCCGGCAACATGCATGTGAACGCTAGACACAGTGCCAGCATTGCCGTCGAGCCCCAGAGACAGGCCGCGAGGCCGCCAGTCTGGGCGAGCGCACCTGAGAGCAGGATGCCAATCAGGCGGCCGCCGGCATTGGCGGCGTAATAGAAACCGACATCCTCCGCTGCTTTCTCGGAGCCCGCATAGGCGAGGATGAGGTAGGAATGCAGCGACGAGATTACGGCAAAGGCGAAGCCGAATATGCCGAGCCCGACCGTCACCACGAGATCGAGCCGCGCGACATTCGCCCCGCTCACAACCAGCGCCAGCACAAGCGGGATTGCGGTGAGCACGGCGCCCCAAAGTCGCGCCTCTGGCACTTCGCGCGCGAGCCCGTCCGGGCTGCGGCGAATGACCGAAGGCGCAAGTGCCTGCACGAGGCCATAGCCAATGGTCCAGCTGGCGATGAAGCCGGCCACTTCCATATAACGCCAGCCATGGCTGTAGAGGAACACAGGCAGGCCGACCACGAACCACACATCGCGCGAGCCAAAGAGGAAGATGCGCGCTGCCGCCATCAGATTGATGCTGCGCGATTTTGCGAACAACTCCCGAAAGGATTTTGAGGCCTTCGCCTTGCCGAGCGTGCGCGGCAGGCTGAATGCGATACCGAGAAAAACTGCGGAGAGGATGGCTGCCATCAGCCACAGCGCACCCCGAAAACCGACTGTTTCCAGTAGCAGGCCGCCGACGAAGAAGCCCGCACCCTTCATCGCGTTCTTGGAACCCGTGAACCAGGCGACCCACTTGAACAGCTGACCCGAGCCGCCTTCCGAAGTGGCTTTAATCGCCGACTTCGAGGCGGTTTTTGTGATGTCTTTGGCGACGCCGGCGATGCCCTGCGCGGCGACCACCCAGGTGACGGACAGTGCCGCATTCCAGGCCGGGTTGAGCGCCGACAGCAGCAGGAGACCGCCGATCTGTAACGCGAGCCCAGTCATCAGCATGCGCGGAATGCCGAAGCGCGCCGCGAGCCAGCCGCCGCCGAGATTGGCGAAGATGCCGGCGGCTTCGTAGAGCAGGAACAGGAAGGCGAGGATGAACGGCGTGTAGCCGAGGCTGTAGAAATGCAGCAGCACCAGCATGCGCAGCGCGCCGTCCGTGAGCGTGAAGCCCCAATAGCTCGCGGTCACGACCGCATAATTGCGCACGGCCGACATCAGGTGCTCCTGTCGATTACGATGGTGGCGAGATCAACCATGCGGCAGGCGTACCCGACTTCATTGTCATACCAGGCATAGACTTTGAGCAGCGTCTCATCGGTCACCATGGTCGAAGGGCCATCGACAATCGCGCTGTGCGGATCGTTCGCGTAATCGGCCGATACGAGCGGCCGCTCCTCGAAGCCCAGAATGCCGGCAAGCGGTCCCGCTGCCGCACTGCGGAACAG
Source organism: uncultured Alphaproteobacteria bacterium (assembly GCA_963749575.1). Lineage (GTDB taxonomy): Bacteria > Pseudomonadota > Alphaproteobacteria > Acetobacterales > Acetobacteraceae > JAMXLO01. The sequence goes on along the minus strand of CAVVNM010000013.1, from coordinate 525,222 downwards.
TCCGTTCACTTCACCGACGGTCACCGGGCGGGCCATCTCGAACACGCAATCGGTCAGGCTGGCATTTAGCACGGGCGCGCGCACCGCATGGCCGTTCAGCTTTCCCTTAAGCTCAGGATAAATGAGAGCAATCGCCGTCGCACTGCCCGTCGTCGTTGGCGAGAGGGAAAGCATGGCCGAGCGGGCGCGCCGGAGATCGTTGTGCGGCGCGTCGATTACAACATTGGTGTTGGTTGGATCATGGATGGTCGTGATCTGGCCGTGACGGATGCCAATCGCCTCGTGCAGCACCTTAACCACAGGGGCCAGGCAATTGGTCGTGCAAGAGGCCGCTGTGAGTAGGCGATGCTGTCGCGGCTCATAGAGATGGTCATTGACGCCAACCACGAGATTGAGGGCGCCGGCTTCCTTGACCGGCGCCGCGACGATGACCTGTTTGACGCCGCGGTCGAAATACCCTTGCAGCTGTTCGAGCCTCAGGAACTTGCCGGTGCATTCGAGCACGAGATCACAGCCGAGCTCAGCCCAGGGAACCGCATCCGGCGTAGCCGCTTCGCTGAAGCCGATGCGGCGATTGCCGATCTGAATGGCGCGGTCGTCTTCGGTGCCGAACCTCTCGCGCCAGCGTCCGTGGATGCTGTCGAATTCAAGCAGATGCGCCGCGGTCGCGGCCCCGCCCTTAACTTCGTTTACGTGGACCACATCGAGGCGGTTGCCCGCGCGCGGATCGTCCACGCCGCGATAGATCCCGCCCATGGCCGCGCGTAACGCAAGGCGGCCGACACGGCCCATGCCGTTGATGCCAACGCGCATCTCAGCGTACCCCGACGAATACGGGCAGTGCGCCGCCGGCGAGCTCATCAAGCCGCGCATTGAGCGCCATACGGTCGAGCGAAGCCAAGGGCAGCGCCGCGAAGATTTCGATACGCCGTCTCAGGCTCGCATAAAGTTCGTTGAGTAGCGCCGCCCGTTCGATCGCGCTGCCGGTGAATTTCGCCGGGTCCGGCAGCGGCCAGGCCGCCGTCACCGCCACGGCACCGAAATCAGGGCACTCCTGCCCCTCCGGCGTATCGCAAAGCGTGATGACGAAATCCATCCGCGGCGCATTTGGTCCGGCGAATTCATGCCAGGACTTGCTGCGCAGCTGCGCCGTGTCGTGGCCCACCGCGCGCAGCCTCTCCAGCACCTCGGTATTCGGTTTGGCAATCGGCTTCGATCCCGCTGAATAGGCGCGGAACCGCCCGCCGCCGTGTCTCTCAAGAATGGCTTCGGCCATTATCGAGCGGGCCGAGTTGTGCGTGCAGAGGAACAGCACGTTGAAGGCAGGTGTCATCCCTTGGTCCTCATCCGGCCATGGAGGAAGGAGGCGCGCGAGATCGCCGCACAGTTCAGGGCGGCCACGGCAACAAGCTTCGGTGAGAAAGCCGAGCAGCCGCCTGAGACCGGCAATGCGCACGGCATGAATGATCTGCCGGCCCTGCCGGGTCGATTGGGTGAGCTCCGCCCGCTCCAGCGCAGCCAAATGAAAGGAGGTAGTCGAGGCCGGAAGGCCAAGACGGCCGGCGAGCTCACCAGCGGGCATGCCGGTTGGGCCCTCCGCAATGAGAAGGCGCATCAGGTTCAGCCGTGCATCCTGCGACAGCGCGGCGAAGGCTGTAGCGACTGCCGAAGTTTCCATATTTCCAGTCAGGCAGAAATGTGTACCCGGTGCAAGGCGGATGCTATCGACCTTCCGCCGCGGCCTGCGAGGCCGGTGCCGGCAGGCTCAGGGTGAAGAGCGCGAGGAAAGAAAACGCGACCAGCGAACCCGAGAGCAGCAAGGCCGCACGCGGTCCACCACTATCGAGCACCAGGCCGAAAAGTAGTGGTGCGCCGCCTTGCAGGATGCGGGCTGGCGCCGACAGGATGCCGGTGCGCAGGCCGTAGCCGGCTGGCCCAAAGAGCGCGAGCGGCAGGGCGCCGCGCGCGATGGTCAGCATGCCGTTGCCGGCACCGTGTAGCAGGACGAAAGGCACGGCCATCACCGGCCCGAAGATCACTAGCAGCAGCGCACCGAGGGGATGCAGGGCCGTTGCGAGGCGCGCCGAGATCATCGGCGAGAGATTTTGCAGGAAGGTGAATTCAACCAGGCGGGCGGCAACCTGCGCCGGACCGACGAGCGACGCGGCGACGATCGCGGTTGTTGCCGCCACACCCATGGCCTGGAGGAGCCGCGGCAGATGTGCGGCCAAAGCCGTCGCGACACACCAGGTCGCGCCGAACACGGCAGCGAGCACGATCATCGTCCAGGAGATGCCCGACGGCGCCGGGGCCTCATGCTCGGGTGCTTTCTCGGGTGGGTGGGGCTCGGCTCTCGGAATGAGCAACCGGTTCATCGGCAGGCCGACGACAAGATGCAGCACCGCCCACGCGATACAGGCCCCGCGCCAGCCAAACTGTTCGATCAAGAACGCGCTGGTCGGCCAACCGACCGTGCTGGCGAACCCGGCAAACAGCGTGATGCCGGTGATCGCATTGCGCGCCTCACGGCCGTAAAGTCCCGTTGCCGTCGCGAAGGCCGCCTCATAGAGGCCGAACCCCATACCGACGCCGATGACAACCCAGGCGAATGCCAGACTGACAATGCCGCCCGCGAACGAGAGGCACCCGAGCCCGGCGGCAAAAGCAAGATTGGTCGCCGCGAGCACATCGCGTCCGCCGTGCTCGTCGATCAGGCGGCCGGCGAGCGGCCCCAAAAGGCCCGATAGCAGCAGCGACGCCGAGAAAATGGCGAAGAACCAAGCGTGCGGCAGTTGCAGCGTGTCCGAGATCGGATCAGCAAAGACGGCAGCAAGGTAATAGGTCGAACCCCAAGCGAGCGTTTGCGTAATGCCGAGTGTCGAAACGACGACGCTCCGACGCCCCATGCTAGTCGGCCGCTTCGCCGAGCAGGCACTCGACGATCACGCAATCCCGCCACACGCCATCGAGCTTGCCGTGCTGGCGATAGATGCCAACTTCACGAAAGCCGACCTTGGCCATGAGCGCGCGGCTGGCCGTGTTCTCGGGGAAGATGCGCGACAGCAGTTTCCAAAACCCTGCCGCTGCGGCGACTTCGAGCAGTGCGGCCATCGCGACTTGGCCCGCCCCCGCGCCGCGGCGGCTGCGCGCGACATAGACCGAGAATTCCGCGATGCCGGCGTAACACGGGCGGGCGCGATATGCAGTAGTAGAGGCGAAGGCCACGACTTCCGTGCCCTCTTCAACCACCACAATGGGATGGCGGCCGTCGAACCAAGCCTCGATCTGCTGCACGCTTCGGGGGTCGGTCTCAAAGGTGCCGATACGATCCGCGATGCCTTCGTTGTAAATCGCTGCCATGGCCGGGGCGTCCCCCGGCAACGCGGCCCGTGCCGTGAATTTCCCGCCCGCCATCAGGCGCGCTCATACCAGCGGCGGGAGCGGCGCACGATGTGCACGACCGAAAGCATGACCGGCACCTCGACCAACACGCCAACCACGGTTGCCAGCGCCGCACCCGACTGGAAACCGAACAGCACAATGGCGGTCGCGACGGCGAGCTCGAAGAAATTGCTCGCACCAATAAGCGCAGATGGCCCGGCCACGCACCACTCAACACCAAGCGCGCGGTTGAGCCCGTAGGCAAGGCCTGCGTTAAAGTAGACCTGAATGATGATCGGCACCGCGAGCAGAAGGATCACGAGCGGCTGGCGCATGATCTGCTCGCCTTGCAAGCCGAAAAGCAGCACGAGCGTGAGCAGGAGCGCACAAAGAGAGAGGGGTGCCAGGCGGCCGAGCATGCGCAAAAGAGCCGATTGCCCGCCTTGTCTGAGAGTGGTGGCCCGCCAGAGCTGTGCCACGATCACCGGAACAACTATGTAGAGCAACACCGAGAGAAACAGCGTGTCCCAGGGGACGGAAATCGAGGACAGACCGAGCAAGAGCCCAACGATCGGCGCGAAGGCGATCACCATGATCGTGTCGTTGAGCGCCACCTGCGAAAGCGTGAAATGCGGCTCGCCATCCACAAGGTTTGACCACACGAAAACCATCGCCGTGCAGGGTGCCGCCGCCAGCAGGATGAGGCCGGCGATGTAGCTGTTCAGCTGATCCGACTGCAGGAACGGGCGGAAGAGATGCGTGATGAAGATCCAGCCCAGCAGCGCCATCGAAAACGGCTTGATGAGCCAGTTGACGCCGACGGTCGTGGCGATGCCGCGCCAGTGCTGGCCGACCTCGCGCAAAGCAGCGAGATCGATCTTCAGCAGCATCGGCACGATCATGAGCCAGACCAACACCGCGACCGGCAGATTGACCTGCGCCACGGTCGCGTCGCCGATCACATGAAAGATGCCCGGCAGCAGCTGACCGAGCACAACGCCGACGATGATGCAGAGCGCCACCCAAAAGGTAAGGAAGCGTTCGAACACGCTCATCGCAGGCTTACGCGTCGATGCGCGGCCGGCTGTGGCGGCAGCTTCACTCATGACGGCGATCCTCTGACGACGTGGAGCGGTATCAACACGCAGGCTGGCGAGGCTCGCAGTGCGTGCCTCGCCCGATCCAGCGCTACACGCTACGGCTTGCGCGCCTCGACAGTCGCCGACGCGACGAAATTCTCGATGCCACGCCCAGGTGCCCAGGAGGCGACGGTCTCGCGGCTCTCGGGCTTCACCGCAATCTCCACATCGGAGAAGCCGGCCTCGCGCAGGAGTGCCTCGGTGTGCTCGACGGAAATAGCCGCCGCGATGCAGCCGCACAGCAGTGCAGGATCGGCGCGCAAATCCTCAGGTAGCGGGGCGATGTTGAGAACGTCCGAAACCGAAACGCGCCCGCCCGGCTTCAGTACGCGAAATGCCTCGCGGAACACCTGCGCCTTGTCGGGCACCAAATTGATAACGCAGTTCGAGATGATCACATCGGCCGTGTCATCGGCGATTGGCAGGTGTTCGAGGTCGCCAAGCCGGAATTCCACATTGGCAGCGCCGACCTTAACCGCGTTCTCGCGCGCCTTCTTGAGCATCTCGTGCGTCATATCGACGCCGATCACCCGGCCTGTCGGGCCGACCTGGCGCGCCGCCAGAAGGCAATCGAAGCCTGCACCGCTGCCGAGATCGACAACCACATCGCCGGCCTTCATCGCCGCAATGGCGAGAGGGTTGCCGCAACCGAGGCCAAGATTTGCGCCCTCCGGCACGGCCGCGAGCTCTTCATCGGAGTAGCCGATGTCCCGCGCCTTGGCGTTGAGGTCGGGCACAGCGGCGGTCCCACAGCAGGACGTTGCTGGCGGTGCACAGCATGCGGCATCCGCGCGGGCGGCAATATCGCCATAGCGTGCACGCACCATTTCCTTGATCGTATCCGTTGCCGTCGCGTAGTCTGACATGTTCAGGCGCTCCTGTTGGCGTGGCGTCCCCGCCGCTCGCGCGGCGGGCATAGGGGGGCGACGGAAGACGGCCGCCCGCAGCAGTTCTCGGTGAGGTAGGCGAGCAGTGCATTCATGGTGGGATAGATCGCGGCGTAGATGAGCGACCGCCCTTCGCGCGTAAACGTCACCAGACCCGCATACTTCAGTTCCTTGAGATGGAAAGCGAGCGTGGCGGATGGCAACCCGAGCTCTTCGCCGATCTTTCCCGCTGCCATTCCATCCTCGCCGGCCTGAACCAAGAGCCGGTAGATATCAAGTCGGGTCTCCTGCGCGAGCGCGGCCAGAGCCGCCAACGCTTCGAACTTCTCCATGCTTCCACATTTATGGAGATATTTTGCAAGCGTCAAGCCTTGACCGACGGTGAATTCGGGAAATGCCAGCGAGCACGGGAGCGGCATTCGCCCCAGGGAGGCACAATTTCGTCGCGACCATCGCCACTGCGCACGTGCTCACCCAGATCGGCGGCTAGCGGACAGGCGGCGAGAGTGGCTGGTGTCAGCGCACAACGCTCAATGAACCACGCGCTCCCGCTCCGGATCTTGCGCAGGAATAAGCCGGCGATGCTGCCGACAAGGCATGCAATAGCGCCGACGCCGAATGCCAGCACCCAGGCGGTCAGACGCGCCGTTCCGCCGAACCAATCAAGTGCAACTCCGAACAGCAGCACGCCGCGGCCAGCGCACGCTGCCAGCCGGGATCGTCGTGGTAGTTCAGCACGCTGCGCCGCCAGGCCCAGCGCAGGGTGTCCAGACAGACCAGTGCGGTCCGGGACGGGGACAGGCCCGCGCGCCGACAGTCCTCGATAAAGGTCGCTTCAGGCGGGGCGCGAGCCAGGTCGTCGCGGCGGCAAACCAGGGTGCGCGCTGCCACAAGCTGCGCCAGACGCTTGCGTCGCCAATGGACATCGTGATGCCGGCAGTAGAGCGAAGACTTCAGCGCGATCTGCCGACAGTTCACCCGTGCACAGAGCTTTCGCAGCGCGCCGCCAGTGCCAAGCCCGGCCGCGTTCACGTGCTGCCAGCCTGTTTTCAACCAGGCCGGGCTTTCGAGAAACCAGCCTTCTCCGGGGGAGGGCCGAAGCGGTCATGTGAGTAACCCGAGGTAGGGCGTTGGTCCCTGCGAAGCCGTCCGCGGCGGGTTGGTCATCTGGTAGGTGACAGCGACGGCCGCAGCACTATCTTGTTGGTCCTTTGGACCGCCGTAGGAGCATACCATGCCGTTCGACGCTGCCGGATATCCCGATGACGGAGCCAAGCCCACCGCTCCACGGGAGGCACTATGGCTCCGCTACTCCATCGCGGTCTTGCTCATCCTGGCGGTTATGGCGCTCCCGGCGTGGAGTTTGTGGCGGATAGCGCGTCAAGCGATCTGGCAACTATGAGGCGCGAGGTGACATCTCCCTGGGCCGCTTCCAGATCAGATCGACCTCAGCCCGCCCTCGCTGGCACTGCCGCCGTATGGGGCGCATTCGATCACTCCATCAACACGATCTTCCGCACCCTCTGGCTGCCGGCGCCCTCGATACCAGAGATCAGTTCCACCTTGCTTGCGCGGCCGCCGCAGCCGGCATGGCGCATGAGCTTGCCGATGTCGCGGATCAGCATGTCGCGCTGTGGCGTGTATGTCTCGGAGAGCACCCGGTCCTTGCCACAGCGGTCGCAACGGATCTGCATGAACCACGACGGGAACGCGCTGAACGGCTCCGCCAGGGCTTCCTCGCCTGTCGGTAACGGGTCGTCGCCGTCGCTATGCCAGTGCCGCTGTGGGGACGGCCACGTGGTCATGGCGTGCCGCGCGGCAGCGTCGGTCGGTCATGATGTCGGCGCCGGATGATCCCGGCGCCGGCGATAAGCCGCCTGCCGGCACGGTGATGAGCAATACCGCGCATCGTCCCGCGACGCGGCGAACGGCCAACCGCACTCGGCGCACCGGCGCTCGGTGACAACCTCCGGCTCGGTCAGCGCCACGGCGGCGGCAGTCTTGTTCCGTGGCCCCCGCTTCGGTCGGTAGACATAGGTGGCGCTGCGGCTTGGCATGGTGGGGAGAATGGCGCGCACCGAGGGTCGAGGATAGGCGCTGCCCTGATGCCGGCAAGTTCGTCACGAACCAGGATCGTGATGGCGATGCCATTCGCCGCCCCCGCCCTCGCAAGCTAGGGTGGCCTTCCTGCCACGTGGTCCGTAGCGGCGCTAATACACGCTGGCGGCACCGCGGTTCGGCTGGTGCGCCCCCAGACCCAGCGGCAAGGCGCTTCGCCTGGCCATTGCGGCATATCGGTCTACCAACCGGTTAAGCGCCTCCCGCACATTGTCCGCCGGCTCGGCCGCGGCCATCGCCCGCAGTTCGGGCACGATCTCCAGGAGTTCTGTCTGTGTGACGAGCTTGGACATGGCGACACGATGGCAAAGCCATCGACCGATGTCTGTGAGCCACGTCACAATACGCCACCTCTATCCATGCGTGAGCCGCAGCGCCGGCGACGGGTGCGCTGATCGGCGGCGGCATCGGTGCGGTCGTAGGAGCCGTCACTACGCCGTAGGGCCCAGCGGCAGTGGTCTGGGCTGCTCGTTCTGGCCGCGTGCGGGCTGGTGACACGGGCGTTCGCAGTGGGCTAATCTGCCGGACGGCAGCGTTGCCCTCCTGTGACGTTGCCGACTCTCCATTTCCCACTCGCCGCCCTCTGGCTCCCGCCGGCAGGGCGGTTTTCTTTTTTGATGGATGGCAGTCCGCACCGCGACGCGGTAACGTCGCCGTGCGGCCTCTCGTTCCGGGCGGGCTGCCAATGAGTGCAAAAACTGGCCGCCCTCGCCCTCGCAAGCATGGGCGGCCTTCTTATGCAGCACGGCTTTTTCTGTGGTCCACCCCCCTGTCTCGCGGCGGCGAGCTCGGGCAGTAGGAAGCTCATCGCCCACCCGAGAAAGACACTACCGCCTGCAGCCACGCCAACCCCTAACGCGGTGACCATGACGAAACCCATATCGACTTCCCATCCTGCACACTGATGGTCAGGACGCCGTCCTGTTCGGCGAGTGTCCCTAGACGATGACCGATCTGGTAACACCGCCGGAGGACCCGCAGTTGCAGCTGGCGTGGGCGCGGCAGGCGTTGCGGGATTTCCCACCACAAAGCTGCGCGCTGGGAGCTAAGGCGATCAGGGCGTGGGTTCGAGAGATACTCAAAGCGCACAGCCCGCCGGGTCCTGGCGGAAGACGGAAGCGGCGTCGTGCGCAGCGTCTGGAGAATAAACCTGAAGCGGAATAAGAATTACACGACCGCAAATCAATTGGCGGGGTGGGTCATAGGTGAAATGGGCGCGACCGGGCATCTCCGGGGGGTGGCGGACCGCCCGGAGGCGCTCGCCTGCGCAGCGCGCCAGCGCGTGCGTGCGCTGGTCCCCGTGCTCGCGTTGCGCTTCCCGCCGTGGTCTCCAAGTCATCGGTTCTACGGAAGCATTGGTCCCTGGTCCCCGCAGAGAGCGCGGGCGCGCGATAGCCCCTGCGGCCGAGGCAGCGCCGTCAGGGCTGCGACTACTGCCCATGCGCGTGTCGCCACTGCCAGGGCGGGATCGCGCAGGGATCTCCCCAAAGACCGATATGCTGCCGCTGTGCCGTGGCTTGGCGCCCCGGCGCCGTTGGATCGGTTGGGACTACGCGGCTCGACCCAGGCGGCGCCTGCGTCCACCAGAGCGGCGCTGACATCGGGGCCGGCGCCGGTCCCATCAGCGAGGACAAGATCCGCAACCAGACGGTTATAGCTGTGTCCGGCAGGATAAACGGTGACGGGACGATCCAGCACCGGGCGCAGGACTATGACGCGGGCCTCGGGACCAAACGGCTGATCCAGCTCCGGCACGTCGATCCCGTGCGACCTGACATGCACGCGTTGGCCCCCGCTCTCGATCGGTGCAGGTATCGCCATCGTGGCACGCGGTCACCAGCGCATCGAACGCGTCAGCGGTCTGTATGTGGTCCGCCTGCGCGGGCTGATGCGAACAGGAGAAGACGGCAAGCGCCAGCGCGATGGCTACGCTCGGCAAAGACTTGATCACGCTGCGGCATTCGCTTCGGCTTCCCGCTCCGCCTTCACCTGGAAAGGCTGGCAGGCGGTGTGAAAACCGGCCCGAAGTTACCCCTGAGAAGCGGAATTATCGGGGGTAACTCGACAGTGGAGGCGTGGCATTGCGGCCCGATTTAGATCTGTGGTTCCGAGCTAAAACTCGTCTCCTACCCTTCCATAGGACGACAGGCGTCCCTCCGTGAAGCAGGCGTAATAGCGATCCGAGTAATCGCCAGGTCGCCTGTTCCAGAAATCACGCCAGAGACTATACATCAAACACTCGTCGCCATGCCGAAGCCGCGAGCTGTCCGGCTCTCCAAGGATGCTCACGACCTGCACAGCCGGCTTCCAAGCTATTCATCTGGCTCCGGGGCGCAGCGCATGAGACCAGGAGAAGCAGAGCTGTGGCCGGGATGAAAGCAACTCTTGGTGTTGCCGTCACAGGAAACGCTCGCCGGGTGAGCACGGAACGCGTCCAGGCGCCGCACATAGACCGCGACCGTGTCCAACGAGCGATGACGGGTGATCTCGGCCACACGCAGCGCGCTGGCGCCGTCCTCGACGGCCGAGGTAACGAAGCCCGAGCGCAGCGAGTGCCCGGCAAAATCCGCAGGGTTGAAGCCCGCACGCAGGACGAGCTTCTTCACGATGGCGGCGATCGCCTCTGGCTGAAGGGCATCGACGAGAACACGCCCGCCAGGCGTGATGCGGCGGAACACTGGACCTTCGGTGATGCCGGCGCGGGAGAGCCAGTCCTGGAGCGCCTCGACCGGCTTGAGGCGATGCCCGTGCGGCAGCGGTACGGTCTGGCCTTGTCCCTCCTGGTCGGTCTTGCTGCGCTTGATGGTGACAAGCAGTCCGCCGCTTGCGTCGGCAAGATCAGTGACCTGAAGCGCGGCGATCTCGGCCCGCCGCAGCGCGCAGGCAAAGCCCAGCAAGATGAGCGCGCGATCCCGCACGCCGATGATGCCGGGACCAGTGTGTGCCAACATCGCGGTGATCCGCGAGCTGGTGGCTGCGACCTTTTGCGCAGGCCGGGTACCATGGGTGCGCCGGATGCCGCGCAACACCGCACGCACTGCCTCGCTGGTGGTCGGCGGTTCATGGTTGGCGGGGGATGAGCGTACCGGATCGCCGCCTCAGGCGGCGCGCGATGGTGGCCGGCTTGGTCCCACGGTCCACTTCGTGTGCCAGGAACGCGGCCACGGTCTCGGCCGCAGTCAGCAACGGCGTGAGGCCGTGACTGGCACACCAGTCCGCGAAGAGGCGCCCATCAGAACGATAAGCGGTGCGCGTGGCTTCGGCCTTCTCCGCCGCCGCATAGGTCTGCGCGCGCGCCCGGTCGGTGTCGAAGAGCTGGTGATGAACCTGCTGCCTCACGCCACTCATGCTGTGCTACTCACCACATTAGGAAAGATCCAGTACCTGTCTGCAAAGTTTCGGCAAACGTCAGTCGGATTTGGTTAACTGGCTCATGTCGCTTTACAAAGGCGCCGGCAAGTGTTATGCGTCTTATCCTATTAACACACCTCATTGGACCCCGAAATGCCCAGAAAATCCGCTCCAACCCCGGCGGTCACGCAGCCGCGTCTGTTCGGCTACGTGCGCGTATCAACCGACAGCCAGGCCGAAGACGGCCAGAGCCTCGACGTGCAGCAGCGCCAACTTGAAGGCTGGGCCATGCAGCGGGGCGCCTCGCTCGATGCGGTCCATGTCGAGGCCGGTGTGTCTGGCGCCATCCCGTTCCACGAGAGACCAGAGGGCGGCAAGCTCTGGCAACTGGCGCAACGCGGCGACACGGTGGTCGCGAGCAAGCTCGATCGCATGTTCCGCAGCGCGCGCGACTGCCTCGCCGTGGTCGAGGCATTCAAGGCACGCGGTGTCAGCCTGTTTCTGCTCGATCTGAACGGTGGTGCCGACGATGTCAGCGGTAATGGCATCGCCCGGCTGTTCCTGACCATCGTCTCGGCGTTCGCCGAGTTCGAGCGCAACCGGATCGGCGAACGCATCAGGGCCACCAAGCAGCGGCAGAAAGCCAACCATGAGTACAGCGGCGCGGTGCCGTTCGGCTTCACCGTCGGCCCGAACCGCAAGCTCGTGCCGGTGAAGGAGCAACAGGCCGCGATCCGGCGGATCTATGCGCTGCATACCAAGGGCTTCTCGCTGCGGGCGATCTCTGCTGATCTTGCCAAGCGAGGGATCAAGCTGTCGCACGTCAGCGTTGGCCGCGTGCTGAGTGAGCCATCACGGTTGTGAAACTCTGAGGGCGCATGATCTGCCGCGTGATCCGCGTTCGCCGTCATGAGCGGAGGCGGACTGACGCGCAACGCTCGGAACGCAACGCCCTTTCCAGCCACGCCCGAAACATCCTTCCAACACCTGCTGAAACTCAAAGCCGTCCGGGTGCTTGTTGTGTCGCCTGGGTCGCCTCCTATAGTCCCTGGCGCACCGGGGACGATACCATGAGCGCTGCGAACCAACTGCCGCATCCGATGACTGTTGCCGAGTTCCCGGTCTGGGACACACCGGACGGCTCCGACCGATGGACGCAGCGAGCCTGGCGACTCCGGCTCGCTGCGCTGGATCGCGCAGCAGCGGCGGAGATACGCCGGCTCAGAGCGACCGGACTGAGCTTTACCGCGGCGCTCAACGCATTGTTGGCGAGCGCCTCAGGTACCAGGGCCTTCGCCGAGTACAGCCTGATCTGCGATGCTCTGGCGGCTGAAGGCTGCGCCACAGCGTGGTTGAACTGATCGGATCGTTGCAATACCTGATGATGCGCCTCCGGGGGCGCATCATCAGCTCTCGCAACGAAACGCTACGCGTCACCAGGCCATCTATCCGGCTACGACTTCAGCGTCCGCAACAGCGCCTGCCAGGCTTTGCGTTGGGGACCGTATGCCGCGTCCCCCAACCGCTCCTGCTCAGTGATGACCGCGTGCCAGGCCAGTATCAGCTGGCGTCCGATCGGGGCGTCAACGTCGTCCAGGTCGATGTGAAGCGACTTGAACACCGGGCGGAGCGACGGCCAATGCTCGGCGATGAACGCTTCCAGGTCGAACTTCCGCCGTGAGCGCCGACGCTCCTGTGCCTGCTGCCGGCGGGTTTTGGCCCTGGTGCTTCGGTCGACCACAGGGTTGCGGGCAGCCGGTTCCCACGCAACAGCTCGACGAAGCACGGCCTTGACGCGCGGATCTGTGGGCGGCGTGAGGGGAGGCGGTGTGTAGACGTAACCCTCCGGCGCTGAACCGATCGCCGTTTGACGCCTGCGCGCAATAGCGAGAGCGCGGGACCAGCCCGCCGGGTCGTTGTGGTTCAGGCAGCTGCGGACCCAGATCCAACGCAAGTTGTTCCCGATGGCGATCGCCGTCTCCGACAGCGGCAGGCCAGCATTGTGGCAATCAGCGGCGAAGGCGCTTTCAAGCCGGGGTTCGAGCCAGATCGTCGCCATAGGAAACCACGGTGCTTTCGACCACAAACGCTGGGTGTCAGCCCGAAATAAGCGCACACTCTCTCGCGGGCTCATCGGCTCGCCTTTGCCAGCGCGCAGTTCCTTCAGCCGCCTGCGTCGCCAGTTCTGGTCATGATGCTGGCAGCGGTCCGAACCGCGCACCGGTACGGCTCGGCAAGTGCCAAAAGCGCAGCGTTTTCGCAGCGCACCGCCCAACGCAAGCCCGGCCATGTGAATGCGCGCCCAGCCCGGTTTCAACCAACTCGGAGCCGTCAGAAAGCGACCGCGAGCATCGCGTTTGGGGAGCAACGAAGGATCAATCGAGAGCATCGGCCGTCTCCGATAGGGCAGCATAACTGACCGCGTAGGTTGCTACATAGATGGGTCGACAGACTTTTCCGAGAACGCGCCGGGCCAGTCACCCTTCACCGCCCTGCGCGACCGCAAGGGTCGCGCAACCGCGGAAGTTCGGCTTGAGGAGTTGCGACAGCGCAATGCCGCATCTGTCCCTCAGCACTTCTCAACTTAAAGGAACGCGTCACGTCACAAGTTGTTGGGTCCCGAGCCAGCTGGCCGCTCGCACCGAGAGATCAGACAACACCGCACAAGCCGGTGCCCTCAGGTGCGCGCGCACGCTGTCGTGCCTCCCGGAGGCGCTGCACTCTAGTGTTTAGCCCTCGAACGCGCCCAGGTTGGCCCGGGTACCGAAAAAAGCCGGACCGGAAAACCCCAGGTTTCTCAAGGGCTGGACCGGGTTTGCCCCCGGTCCGGGTAGGCCCAGGTTGCTACATATAGGGCCTATATATTTCTCACTTTCTCTCTTTCTCCGTCTTCTTCTTCACGTGTATATCCTCAGAAAAAACTCGGACCACTCGGACCACCCGGACCGGTCCTAGAGAAACCTAGGGTTTTCTGGCCCGGGTTCCAAAACGGAACCCGGACCACCCGGACCACCCCACACTTCAAGGAGGACAACGGCAGCATGATGCCGTGACCCGCGTGCGCACGCTAAAAGGGGCTGTCGACGTCGTCGATCGAGGTCGTGGTTGCTTCGTCATCGTCTGCCGTGTCTCCTTCCTCGTCCCAGGTCACCGGCATCACCGCCCTGGTGAACCGACCCCTCGCTTCCGCAAGATCACCGAAGGTGTAGCTGTGTTCCCGGCGCGCAGAGCGCATCAGTTCGCCTGTGCTGACCATGCTGCGCGCACGCTCGCCGATGACCGCATTCCTTGGGCGACATGGACGCCCGCCCATCTTGACCAGGAACCTGCCGAACGCCGTCGGTGACAGCAGCCGGCCGTGATCAGCCACCTTGCCGCGGGCAAATCGCCGATAGGCGTTATACAGCACCCGTGTGGTCACCTCCGGGTGCCACTGCCCGAAGTGGTCATCCAGCCCGCACTCGCTCTCCCAGACGAACCCGCGCGCCAGTACCGCCATCCACCACGCCTCCGGCGTCGGCAGGCTTTGCTCCCGCTGTGTCAGCAGCGCCTCGGTCACCGGGTAGGCGCGTACGTCGAACCCCGTCAGGTCCATGGCCAGCAGGTCGTGCAGCATCGCCTCCCTGCCGCCAGCGTCCAGCTGCTGGTAGATGGGCGTGAAATACTTCTGCTCTTTCACCCGGCGTTCCGGCTCCGGCAGCCCCGGCCACTGATCCACCGTATCGAACACGCACCACCGCCGGCTGCCGCTGTCCGCGGGCACCACCCACGCCTCGTTCGACGCCATCAGGAAGTGCAGGAAGTTCGGGAACACCTCCACGTCCGCCCCCTTGCGTTCGATCGCCATGGTCGGCTCGGTGATCAGCCCCTTGATGTGCCCCCAGGCGCTGCGGTCACCGGCGAATGTCGCCTCGTCGGCGAACAGAAAGACCAGCCCGCGAAGGTGGTGATTGAACTGCGAGGTCAGCCTGATCCCGGACGTGATCTGCATGCCGTGCGTGCCCACGATGTTCGCCAGGGTCCGGCCCAGAATGCCCTTGCCGGTGCCTTCCACGCCGCGCAGCACGATCGCCACTTCGCCCAGCCGCTCGGGAAACTGCACCATGCGCGCAATCCACCGGACGAGATACTCGTAGTGCGATATCACACCGGCGCAGATGACATCCTGCATGTGTCGGCGCAGCAGTGACCAGTCCCCCACCCGCGACTTCACGCCGAAGCCGCGCCACAGGTTGTAGTCGGTGGGGTGGTGACGTCCGGTCGGATCGAACACGACGCGGCGGTAATCCAGCCGGTTCGCATGCCGGGTCCAGAGCGTACCCTTCCGGGCAAACACCGGCTGGATCGTCTCGGTCTCGGTCTCGTCAGCCTCGCCGGTCTGGACGGTTTCAGTCTCGCCACCCTCGGCCGTCTTGGTCTTGCCCGATTTGGCCCTGCTCTTGCTCGCCTTGCCGGTTCCGTTTGTGGTCTTCCCGGTCTTGCCCACCACCTTGGTCACGCCGGTCTGGACCAGTACGTTGTCGTGCAGCTCCTGGAACCGTCTGAATGTGAAGCGATTGTAGCGATACCGCCCGAGCTGCGTGTCGAACACCTCTTCCATGATCGCGCCGTCGCTCATCACCACCGCGTAACGCCGGTTCAGCTCCCGCATGACGGCGTCCACCTCCGGCCGGTGATCCAGCGGCGCGGTGGTTTCCCCGCGCAGCCACCGCATCCGCGCCGCCGCCCCGCGCGTTCGCTCTGTCGCACCAGGCGCCGCTGCCGCCGGATCGCTCGCATCGTCGGTGCCGCCGCCGTCGTTGTCGGCAGGGGGCGCGCACCCCCGTTGCTGTTCATCCAGCCGCTGCCCCAGTGTGGCCGGATCCAGCGCGCCGAGCGCGTCCACGGCGTGCGCGGTATCGACCGCGCTCCGAACCCCCCCGCGCAGGCTCGCCCGCAGCCCGCACAGCGCGTCCCAGTCTTTCGCTGCTACCAGGGCAGGTATCTCGCTCAACGCTTCCAGGGCGAAGTCTAGGCCCGCCCACGAGGGCACGCCGGCCGCCGCGATCGCCTCCCGGTCCGCTGCCTCGGTGGCAGGATCGAACCGCGTGTAGGGCCACAGCGCGGCGATCTCGGCCATATCCTCACGCGCCTGCCAGGCCGCGATCAGCTCAGCCGGCGTGCAGAACACCTCGAACTGCCACCGACCATGCGCCTGCGAGTAGCAGCGCGCATACCGGGCACCCCCTTGGACACCGACATACCAGACCGCCTTGTTCCGGCCGGTCCCGCCGTCCCGGACCTGGTAATCGGGTTCCAATGGATCGCTGCCGGTGCGGCGGTGGTAGCGTGCCGGGTGCGCCAGGAGGGTCCGCACCGCCACCCAGTGTTCGCCGTCGCTGCCGTCCCCCAGCGGCGGCAGGGACCGAGCCCGATCATCGACATGGACATACAACTCGATGTCCAGCTTGCCGCCGTCCGCTGCCTCCCGCGCCCGCGCTGCGCGTCGCTTCGCCTCTGCCGCCGACATGCCTTCCGCCAGAAACCGTCGCTCCTGCGTCTCCACCCACGCCGCCCGCGCCGCATCGATCCGGGGCCGGGCCGCGGCGATCAGGTTCCGCCTGAGCGCCGCGAGCTGCAGTTCCTCGGCCGCCGTGAGCGGCGCCAGTCCCTTCGTGTCCAGCAATACGCCGTCGTTGCGCACCGTTGCCCGGCGTGCGCCCGGCACGTGCTCCAGCGCGCTATGCTCCAACAGGGCAGACCCTTCGAACACCAGCCGAGAGGGACGGCCGGACGCTCTCACGTCGATCAGCGAGCGCACCTCCGGTGTCCCGGCATCGGACACAAACGTCCAGCCGAACCCGGCCAGCACCAACTTCGCATCGAGGCGTTCGATGAAGTCCTCGATGTCCGCGCCATCGGTGGCCACAAAATACCCGTGCAGCCCGCCGCCTGGTGTGACCACGCCAGTTGCCTTCACCCGGATGCCGGTCGAGCAGCTCGGACGGATCAGTACCCCGGCGCGTCTAAGTGCAGGAAACACGCTCGCGAGCGCCTGCAGCAGCCGGGCCGCGCCGTCGGGTCCGAACGCCGCCAGCTTCGTCATCACCTCCGGCGGCAGGTCTTTCTGATCATGATCCAGGAACAGCAGCGCAGGCCCGCTCGGCCGGAACGCCGCGAAGTCCTTGTCCCGGGAGACGCCTGCGGCACCGCGGCTGATGTTGTCGTGGGTTGCGATCGCGATGTCATCGCCCGGCTGGGTCATCGCGCCGCACACCAACGCCTCGAACGAGGTTATGGTTTCTAACCGTCGCCGGAGCGTGCCGAGCGGTGTTGTCCCTGCCAGCCTCAGCCGCTTGCCGATGCCTCTGGTCAGGAACGGCTCGGCCGACTTTGCCGGGTTGCCGTCCACCCCCAGCGTGTAGCTCTTGGTCAGCGGATCGGTGCTGGCGATCACCGTGCATTCAACGTCTTGCGATGCCCTGACGACCGGCGCGGGGGCGGCAGGATCGGGTTTCTCTGCAATATCATCGAAAACCGCTTTATTGGCGGCAGTTACGGCCTTATCTACCGGGCCGAGGTTCTGGTGTCGCAACGGGGGCCTCCTTTCTGACGTGATGGAAAACATCGACTGGCCGGCGGTTCTCGGGATGGAGCCGCCGGTCTTTCGTTACTAAACAGTGATGACGGTTGACCACGACGATGCGCGGACCGGCAGCCGGCTGGGTCATGGCGAAACCCCCATGCGCTCGGCGATCCGGTCCACGATGGCCTGCTGGCGCTCCGTCAACGGACCACGCCAGCGGTGCAGGATGTCTTTGAGGAGCTCCTCTTCCCACAGCGTGAGCAGCTTGAGGTCGCCGGCGAGACAGGCCCGGGCGACAGCGCGCCAGCCGCCTCTGGTCGAGCCGTGCCAACTATCTGTCTCCGTTTCCGGCGTCGGTCTTGCCGCGGGCGCCGGCTTCGTGGTGGTCGCGTCGGCGCTGGCTGGGTGGGCTGCCCGATGATCTGATCCCAGCGAGCCCGTGTTCACCCAGCAGCTGGTCGGCAAACCGCGCGGCGTTGGCGCGTTCGCCTCATGCGCGCTGCCCAGCATGCCCAGCAGCTGCACCAGCCGCCGGCGCTTCGCCTGGTTCAGCATCCTGCCACCCCCAGGCCGGCGTAGATGGCGCGGACGTAGTTGGCCAGCACGGCTTCCGACTTGATTATGTCCCGCATCGGGCCGTGCTCCCCAACCGGGACGACGACGGCGCCGTGGCGCCGGGGTTGGTTCCTGCTGGCGCTGATCGCGCCGGCGAACACGATGGCCGGCCATGCCATCACGCTCAGGCGGTCGAGCGGGATGGCGACGGGCGGCGCGTCGACCACTGCCCGGGCGATGCTGCGCAGCAGCGTGTCCACCATCGGCTGATCCGGGTTGCCAAATTGCTCCAGCAGGTGAAGCGCGAGCGCGTCCGCGCCGAACACCTCAGGGGGCGTCGCCTGCAGGCGTGTGGTGTCGAACGTCGCGACCCAGCAGCCCCGCCGTATCGGTACCGCCAGCAGGAAGGTGCTCGCCGGCAGCTTCTGGTAGGCCGGCGAGCACGTCCGAAGCGTCCACGCGACCCACGTCTTGAGCAGGGTCAACCGGTGTTGCGGCGGGAACAGCTCCAGCACCGGACGCACCGGCGCCGGCGCGTCTCTCAGCTTGAAGCCTTGCTGCATGAGCTTGAGGCTAGCGTCGACGAACGTCTGGGCCTCGGTTGGCTTTGGGAAGGCGATTATGTTATTGGCGCCGTACATCATCTTGCAAAAACTCCATACGCTGGCGCACAGTTGGTAGCTGCGCGCTGGCGTTTTCTTGTGGATCAGGTGATGGCGGGTTCCGGTACGGCTGCGGCAGGTGCCGGTTCGGGCTGATAGAACCGATCTTCGCCGGCGACCGGCGCCGGCTCCGCGGTGGCGCGCGCGGCGTAGCGCGCCACTTCCTGCTTGAACTCCTTCAGGGACGCGGCCAGCGAGGGATATGTCTCGGCGAGATCCTCCTCGGCACCCCGCCCCATGCGACGCGCGAGTGCGGCCTCGGCGCGAAGATGCAGCAACCACCGGAAGTCTTTGTTGGACACATATTTTCCGCTGCCGATACTGATGACCATCGGCGCGCTTGGGTCGGCAAGCATATGTTCCGGCTCGACGCCGAAGACTTCGCGCAGCTTGCCGAGTTCGACGAGGAGCGGGTCGGCGCTGTCGTCGCGGTAGTTGAAGAGGGCAGTCATGTTCGGCCTCCAGGGAAAACCGAACCAGCCTTTATTCACATATCCGGGCGCCTGTCAGGGGAAATAAAATCGGAGTTAGTTCCCTTCAGTTGCGCAACAACTGATCGTCCCGGCTGGCGGCTGCTGGGGCGGCTACCTGGGAGGGGTGAATGCCCCGGTCCGGGACGCGCGAGCGAACAGTTTTCGTAGGATCGCCTCATCGTCCAGGCAGGCTATGTCGGGAAACAGGTCCTGATCATGGCGCGCCAGGACGCCCCTGGCGCGGTCGGATAGCCGGTCCTGCTGCTCGAAAGAGAGGCCCGCCCCCTCGCGGTCCAGCTCTCCTGCCCTGGTGATGAGGTGGCGCTGTTCGAGCGGCTCCTCCTTCGCCCATTTCTTGAACGTCTCGTCGTCTTGGCCGAGGCCCAGCCGCCGCAACAGGTCGGGAAGCTTCTCGTTCCACTTCGCGGCCAGGTAGAGAGCCAGCAGGACGAAGGACCCGCGATCGGCGAGTTCCGTATGATCGCGGGTTCGCTGATCCACATACTCATCGCGCACGAACAGGCGGGGATGGTGGTTCCGCTCCAACCGTCCCAGATCGGCCTGTCCGGCGCCGACACTGTCCAGCTCAACGACTGGCGCCAGGAAGTCGAGCAGGAAGTGCAGCTCGCGCAGAGCACGCAGGTTGTGCTCGTCTAACGGCACGTCGTCGGACAGTGCTGGGCCAAACATGTCGAACAGCGTGGTATGCACGGCCTCTTTCGCGAGTAGCAGGCTAACCAGCTTTTGCAGCCCCTGCAGCGTGGCCTTCGCCGCGTCGCCCCGCATCTTGAGGTCGGGAGCACGCCCGGGCTGGAGCGTGATCAGAAATGGTATGAGCTGCTGCATGACAGCGGTGGTCTGCTTCAACGCCGCCTCGTGGCGCTGCATCAAAGTCAGACCGTTGAACACCAACTCGTCGTCTGGATTGCTCATCGTTGGGCACTCTGCTTGCTCAGTTCCACCATCAGGCACGTATAGACATCGACCGGCTCAGGCAGCGTCTCGTTGATTGCCTGCGCCGTTTCGAGTGCAGTCGTCAGCACGCGCCCGTTCGGCAGCAACAGCAGGCGCAGCTCCTCACGCTCGGTGTCGATCGCTTCGCGCACAGCACAAGGATCGTGGCGTCGCCATAGCCGCCGCTGTTGCTCGCGCGTCTCGATCCGGTGACGCAGGCTGCGCTCGATGTGGATACACCTGGCTGCCGCGCGCAGCGCCTGTTGCAGGGTGGGCAAGCCTGGGCGACCACGGCGCGCCAGCGGTGGTCCGGTGAGCGACACTCCTCCGGTTCCTTCCACCAGCCAGCCCGTTACGCGTGGCCGCTTGACGGGTAAATCTTCAACTTGCGAACGCGTGGGTTGGTTGACAGTCGCCACACCGCTATTGCGCGCTGCGTAATATCCTCCCGGCTGCCGTCGCAGCTCACGCAAATGATGCCACCGATCTGCTCGGTCACATCATCACAGTTTGCTGCCACGAGGACGCAAGCCACCACAACATCAACCGGCTTGTCGCAGCAGAAGCAGTTCATCCGTTCGCTGACGTGCTTCCACTCGAACAGCAGCTGCGTGACGCCATCAAGCAAGCGCTGCTCGTATTGGCTTTCCCAGTCTGCCGACGCGCTTAGGTCGAACAGATATACCTCCACGACGATCACATCAAAACGCACGGCGCCCCCCGCTTCGCGGTTGCGCGCTAGACGCATCGGACGCAACTTCGTAGAAGTCACGGCAACTCCTTCTTCTTAACAACCAACTTGAACGCAGCGGCTCTGCCAGAGGCCGCTGCGCTTGTTGCAATCAATCACCTAAGCCAGTCGTTCTGCCTGACGCCTCGCCTGTCGGTTCCGACGATACCGCCGATGCAAGGCGCCATTGGTTCAGCGTAGGCATAACGCGCGGTGTTGCCTCTGTGGTCATCCTGTTCTCCCTCGCTCACGGCGCGAGCCAACCGATCTCATACGACGTGGTCGGCGCGCCCTTCCGGAGCTCGTCACCCCACGCATCCCAACCCGGCGCCGGCGCGCCGCGGGCAAACAGTTCGAGCCTCGCGCAGGTCGGGTACATCTCTTCGATCATCTTGCGGTACGCCTCGGGCTTGGCGCTGTGCCGTCCGCGTGGGTGCGTCTGTAGCTGCGAAGGCTGCAGCCCCATCACTGGCGCCGGTACACGGCCGCGCGTGCCGACTAACAGCTCACCTACCGGGTCATCGGCCTGGTCCCAAGGCGCTCGTGCGTCGCCGCGCGTGCCGACCAACAGCTCTTCGATCTGGTCCTCACAGGACCAATAGCCGGTGCCTCTTCCCAATTTGAGCCAAAAATACTGGCTCTTGTAGGTGAAGCCCCACGCTGCCATCACGCTCAGTGCCTGCGGCAGCATCGCCACCGTGGCCCAAAGAAACAACACGGCGTCCGATGCAGCCGGCACCTTGATCGCGGCGATTGCGCCAGCGGTAAGCGTTGGATAGTGATTATCCGCCGCGCGCGACATGCCTGTCAGCTGTGAGCGTGGTTCAAATCGCCATGGTGGGTCGGCGTAGATTACAGGATACAGTTTCCCGCCTACCGTCTCCTGCAATTGCGCTGACGCCCGCTCTGCTTTGGCCGCCATCTCACGTTCACGCTCGGCGCGCCGATCGCCGCGCTCGATCAGCTTATCGAGGGCACGCGCCAGAGCATCGCCGCGCAATCCAGACCGCTTTGACGCCACCATCGCCTCAGACCACGGGCACACCGAGGCGCCGGCGCACCTCGTTCGCGGTGAGCGGGCGCACCTCCACTGGTGCGGGCTCCGCCGGTGTTTGCGCGTTCGGCCGCTTGTGTGGTTGCGCCTTCGGCTTCGACTGTGATTGCGCTGAGGGCGGTGTCCAGTCGGGCGACAAGATCTGCCGGATCTTATTGCCGGTGCGTTGCACGATGATGGTCTCGCCTTTGAAGGCGGTCAGTCGCCAGACATTGAGTGATGGGCTCAGGCACTCAGCGCCTGCACCACGGTCGCGCAGCAGCTTGGAGTATTCACCGAACACCATCGCGCGGCCGGTCTGGCGATAGAACCCGCGATGCGCGATCCAGCTTTCGCAGCGGAGGCACCAGCCATCGTCAGCCCGTTCAACAGCGGCTGATGGAGCCTCGGTCACGCTCACCGGAGTGCAGCCACGCCGCCGCCAGTTCGCAGCGGTGCGTTTTCCAGCTTGCGGCGCGCGTGTCGCTTGATGTCGCCGCGCCGATACAGCGCGGCATGTCCGATGATCCGATACGGTATCGGCCAGCTGGCGACACTGCGTGGCGACACCTTGATGCCGCCCCATAGATCAGACAGCAGTGCTGCGGTGTCTGGGCGCGTCATCAGCTCATCATCCGATCCTGGCGCAGGCAGTGCTGTTTCCACGGTCGCTCTGACGCCGGCTGGTGCGGTCGCGCCAAAAGCATCTCGCGGCTTGTTGGTTTGTCTTGCGGGCATTCTGTCGTCCCTCGCACAACAAAGGAAACTACAACGCCCTATCTCATACTTCCCGTAGGTTGTTGCAAGGGCACAATATAACGCGGTTTTTTCGTGCCCCGCGACGAGCGGCAACTGCTCCTGCCAGTGGTTCGCCGGCAGCGGTGGACTGTTGGCTCAGTCGTCAACTTTGTTCCGGCGTCGATTGGCACTCCGCATGGCGCGTGCGGGGTCACTCTTCACTTTGCGCTGGTACTTGTAGCTCCACGTGCCGGCCGCCTTCATCCCGACCGGTAGACAGCGTTCAAACGCTTGCACGACCTGGTTCATGACGGCCGGCAAGTTGATCGCCACCTGTACGCCGAGCGGCACCGTCTCCAGGACATCCTTGATCGCCTTCTGCAGCATCAGCGCACCGACTTCGCCTAACTCGTTGAGCGCGTCGGCGCGAGCATCCCGGTCTCTGCCACGCGTCTCGCGAGTGCGGATCAGCAACTCGTCGAGTTGCGCTTTGATTGTCTGCAGCTCGTCCTTGACGCTCGCATCATCCGCTTCGGCCCGGGGGGCGGGAAGGCCGAAACCCAGAGCGCGGCGTGGCCGCTTGTCATCGCGCGGCACGCACTACGCTCCGTTGCTGGTGGCGTCCGCGGGCTGAGCGTACCGCAGCTGGACGATACTGGCGCCTGCTGTGCCGGTGCGTCCTCCTGCCAGAGCCGTGTCGATAAAGCGGCTCCACGCCGTCAGCAGCATGACGCGATCGGACCAGCGTTGACCGAGGTTGTAGGTCCCCGTCAGCACGCTTCGGGTGCGAGCATGAGCGTGGTTGATGGTGAGGTCCAACAGTCCATCATCGTGTCCGGCTTCCGCCATGAGCGTGATGAACGACCGCCTGAGGTCGTGGAGGCGCCACGGGTCGATCGTTAACCGCCGGTCGAGACCAGCTTTGACTTTCGACCAGCCGACGAACGCGCGGCCGTTCACCGGACCGGGGAACACCAACGCATCACCGCGCGGTTGTCCGCGCAGCACCCAGTGCCGGCGTCGCAGGATCGCCATCGCCCGCTCGTTCAGCGGATAGCGGTGGCTCAGGCCGTTCTTGCTCTTGGGCTGGGTCCAAGTCGCGGCCGCGAGATCGACATCGCGCCAGCACATCGCCGCCGCTTCACTCTCGCGCGCCGGTATGGTGACCATGAACAGCATCAGGTCGCGCACAGTGGTGGCCTCGTGTTGCTCCATCCCGCGCCATACGGCCGCCAGTTCGTCAGCCGTGAGCACACGAGCACGCGGCGCGATCGGCTTAGGCCGCTCGTGCTTCAGGAGCCGGGCGGTCGGTGGGAGCGTATCGGTGCCTTCATGTCGCACACTCCAGCGCAGAAACCGATCAAGCGCCCCGTAGCGAGCGCGCTGCGACTTAGCCGGAGCCAAGGCAAGCACCTTCTCAACGGCAGCGACGGTGACCGCGCTGACCGGCATGTCCAGCAGGCCAACGCTGTCGAGCGCCCGATGCACCTGGCCCAGTTCGTCGGCGACGTGGCTAGGGCTGAGGGCACGCCCCTCCAGGACGCCGCTGTAGGCGGTCAGGGCCTGTCGGCAGGTCATCCGTGCCTTGGCCGCGGCAACCGCCTCCTGCCGCGCCTGGACGGCCCTGCGGCGGTCATCACCGGGGTCCCCACCTTCGGTGACCTGGAGCCGCAATTTCGCCGCTGCTACCAGCGCGGCGTCGAGGCTGTGCGTATTGGTGTCGCCGATCTTCAAGGTTCGCGACGGCCATTGCCTGCCGTCCGGGCGGCGACCGCGCGGGCGCCCACGCCACCACCAGACGCCCGGACCGTCACGGCCGACGACGAGGTCGAGACCAGCCGCCACGCGGTGGATGAAACGACCGTTGACGGGTCTAGCTTGATCCTTCAACCAACCAGCGATCATCGCCATAGTCGCGCGGGTTTTGGTCCTGGTCTGCGACTGTTTCTTTGATGGCTCGATCTGATCCAATGCGTTTGCCCCGAGGTAAAATCTGCACGGCTTCTGCACAGCTAGTTTACCGCCGGTATGGGGTAGTTCAAGCAAATATTGTGTAGGTTTGTGTAGGTTCATGCATCATCTAACAGATTGAAATATCGAGTGTTGTGCGGCTAACTAGTTGACAAGACAAAGGACACACCAGTGTCTCTTAATCAGCGGGCCGTAGGTTCGAGTCCTACTGCGCCCACCAGATCACCAAGAAAATCAACGATATATCAATTCGACTGTCGGTTTCCGACTGGTTTCCGAACCTCGGCTGTCGGAACGCCCGGCACTCCATCCGACAGCGCTCGGCAGGCAGGCAGACTGCTCCGGGCCTGATGACGAAGCGCCTTGACCCAGATCAAGGCGCTGGACCGCGTTCAGGTGTAAGTGGGGGCTGGCCACACCTGGGCGAGGCATGTCGCCGGCGCCGGCCGCCCGGCTCCCCCGCCGGCTTGGCCCATCAGGAGCCCGAGTTCGGGCGCAGCGTGGGGCGGGCCCGGTCGTGCCCTCTGGCCGGTCGGATGGTGGGAGATTGCCGGCCGGCGGCCGAAGTCGGCACTACAGTTGGAGACTGCGCTCACGTTCATCATTCACGAACGAGCCACTAATTAATGTGATGCGGAATCTCGCCGGTGGATCACTCTCGTGGAAGCCATGACCCGCGCCAGTGCCGTCGCCTTTTTCGCCGCTGAAGGATACTCGGTGAAGAGTTTGTCCAAGGATGGACTGCATCAAGCCTGGATCAATCTACAACGAAGATATCACGAAGGTGGCGAGAGCCCCGATCCGGAAAAGGCGCAAACGATAAATGTGGCTTACGATATTCTCAAACGTGAGCCTTTGTCGGGAGACGACGATGCGCATGAAGAGTTTGACGCCGATCTGCCGCTGGATGAATACACCGTATGGGGATGGGACGGTGAATATCTAACGCCGGGGTTTCGCGTCGGATGCACGGTCCGGCAGTTCAACAAAGTGATCCAGATGGCCCGCGAACGCTTGCGGCGCGGTTTCATCCGGCCAATGGCAGTCCTGCTGCAACCAAGAACGACATCCTATGATCCCCACCTGTTGCTGATCTACCTCAATGGTCATTCGGTCAATCCACCACAGAGGGTCGAGACCGAAAGCGATCCAAGCATCGATCAGCACCTCAAATCATGGCTCTCCAGCTATCGGTAGCAGTCCAGGCCGCCAGCACCGCAGTCATTCCCGCTGAAGCTCACGACCCCGCTGAAGCTCACGACGCAGGCCACGCAGGATGGCCGCACCGGACGGCATTGGCCTGGTCCAGGACCTTCCGGCGCGTCGGGGTCTGCGCCTCGACGTGTCGGCAAGACCACCGCTGACGCACGCGTGGTTCCGTGTCGTCGCAGCGGCTGCTACGCGCCCGCTTGCAGACTCCCCCTCGCCGGCCTATGTGGGGCCGCCAAGGTAGCGGAAAGGCCCGCCCATGGCATTCGACACCCCCCACCGCAGTACCGCCACCGCCGCGCGCATCGACGAGGCGCTCGCCTTCGACGACGTGCTCCTGGTTCCCGGCTATTCCCAGGTCCTGCCGTCCGCCACCGACACCCGCACCCGCCTCACCCGCACCATCGCGCTCAACATCCCGATCATCTCGGCGGCGATGGACACCGTCACCGAGTCCACCATGGCGATCGCCATGGCCCAGCAGGGCGGCCTGGGCGTCATCCACAAGAACCTGGAACCCGCCGAGCAGGCCGCCCAGGTCCGCCGGGTGAAGAAATTCGAGTCCGGCATGGTGGTGAACCCGCTCACCATCCACCCCGACCAGACGCTCGCCGACGTCACTGCGCTGATGAACACCCACCGCATCAGCGGCATCCCCGTGGTCGAGCGCGACACCAACCGGCTGGTCGGCATCATCACCCACCGCGACGTCCGCTTCGCCACCGATCCGGCGCAGAAGGTCTACGAGCTGATGACGCGGGAGAGCCTGGTCACCGTCACCGCCGGCGTCAGTCCCGAGGAGGCCCGTCGCCTGCTGCACCGCCACCGCATCGAGAAGCTGCTGGTGGTGGACGACGCCTATCGCTGCGTCGGGCTGATCACCGTGAAGGACATGGACAAGGCGGAGACCCACCCGCTCGCCAACAAGGACGAACTCGGCCGGCTGCGCGTCGCCGCCGCCACCGGGGTGGGGCCGGAGGGCCACCTCCGCTCGCGCGCGCTGATCGAGGCCGAGGTGGACGTGATCGTGGTCGATACCGCGCACGGCCACTCGCGCGGCGTGCTGGACGCGGTGACCGCGATCAAGCGCTACTCCAACGCGGTGCAGGTGATCGCCGGCAACGTCGCCACGCCCGAGGGCGCGCTGGCGCTGATCGAGGCCGGCGCCGATGGCGTGAAGATCGGCATCGGCCCCGGTTCGATCTGCACCACACGCGTCGTCGCCGGCGTCGGCGTGCCGCAGTTCACCGCGGTGCTGGAATCCGCCGCCGCCTGCCGCGAGGCCGGCGTGCCGGCGATCGCCGACGGCGGCATGCGCACCTCGGGCGACATCGTGAAGGCGATCGCGGCGGGGGCCGACGCGGTGATGATCGGCTCGCTGCTGGCCGGCACCGACGAGGCGCCGGGCGAGGTGTTCCTGTATCAGGGCCGGTCGTACAAGTCGTATCGCGGCATGGGCAGCATCGGCGCGATGGCGCGCGGCTCGGCGGACCGCTACTTCCAGCAGGACATCAAGGACCAGCTGAAGCTGGTGCCGGAGGGCGTGGAGGGCATGGTCGCCGTACAAGGGCCCGGTGGCGCAGGCGATCCACCAGCTGGTGGGCGGACTGAAGGCCGGCATGGGCTACACCGGCAGCGCCGGCATCGCCGAGCTGCAGCGCGGCGCGCGGTTCCGCCGCGTCACCGGCGCCGGCCTGCGCGAGAGCCACGTGCACGACGTGGCGATCAGCCGCGAGGCGCCGAACTACCGGCAGGACTGACCGCCTGACCCCCGCCGCGCGGATCGCCGCCGCGATCGAGCTGCTGGAGGCCGTGCTGGATCCAGGATCAGAGCCGGAGCCTCCCCCTCCCCTTGCGGGAGGGGGTCGGGGGGAGGGGGTCGCGCCAATGTCCGGGGGCCCCCTCCCCCCAACCCCATCCCGCAAGGGGAGGGGGAGGGTCGCCCCACGTCCCGCCGACGCCGTGGCCAACGACTTCTTCCGCGCCCGGCGGTTCATCGGTTCGGGCGACCGGCGCGCGGTGTCGGGCCACGTCTGGCGCGTGCTGCGCACCCGCCGCCGCCTGACCTGGTGGCTGGGCGATCGCGCGACGCCCCGCCTGCTGGTCGCCGCATCGCTGCTGCTCGATGGCAGCAGCTACGCGGATGTGGCCGACGCGTTCTCCGGCGGCCGCTTCGCCCCGGCTCCGCTGGCGCCGTCCGAGCAAGCGGCGCTGCGGCGCCTCGAGGGCCGCGCGCTCGACCATCCGTCGATGCCCGACGCGGTGCGGCTGGAAGTGCCGGACTGGCTGCCGCCACGCATCGACCGCGCCGAACTGCGCGCTCTGCTGGAACCGGCGCCGCTCGATCTTCGCGTCAACCTGCTGAAGACCACCCGCGAGGAAGCCCGCGCCGCGCTCGCCGCCGAGGGCCTGGACGCCACGCCGACGCCGCATTCCCCCTGGGGCCTGCGGATCGAGGGCCGCCGCCAGGTCACCACCGGCCCAGCCTTCCGCGCCGGCCTGGTGGAGATCCAGGACGAGGGCAGCCAGCTCGTCGCCGCGCTGGTCGATGCCCGGCCCGGCCTGCGCGTGGCCGACCTGTGCGCCGGCGCCGGCGGCAAGACGCTGGCGCTGGCGATGACGATGCAGAACCGCGGCCAGCTGGTCGCGTGCGACGTCTCGGCGACGCGGCTGGAGGGCGCGGTGCGCCGCCTCCGCCGCGCCGGCGTGCACAACGTCGAGCGCCACCTGCTGGAACCCGGCGACAAGTGGATCAAGCGCCGCGCCCACACCTTCGACCGCGTGCTGGTCGATGCGCCCTGCACCGGCACCGGCACCTGGCGGCGCAATCCCGACGCGCGGCTGCGCCTCACCGAGGCCGACCTTGCCGAACTTCTGCCCAAGCAGGCGGCGATCCTCGATCAGGCCGCGTCCCTGGTTCGCACCGGCGGACGTTTGGTCTACGCTACCTGTTCGCTGCTCCCCGAGGAGAACGAGGCCCAGGTGACCGCCTTCCTCACCCGCCATCCGAGTTTCGCCGGTGGACTCGGTCGACTATCCCTGCTCGCATGGCACCGACGGGTTCTTCGCCGCGGCTGGAGCGGCACCGACGATGGCCTGGTCTTCGCCGGCCATGACTGGAGGCCGGGCGCGCCCGGAAGCATTCATGATCCGTCCGCGCGCCCGGCCGGCCGACGCCATCTCGATCGGCGCGGTGCACGTGGCCGCCTGGCGCAGCGCCTATCCGGGCATCCTGCCGGACGACTTCCTGGCCCGACTCTCGGTGCCTCGCCAGGCGGCGCACTACGATGCGGCGATCCGCTCCGACACCGGCGTGTTCGTCGCCGCCGCGTCCGGCACCGACGTGCCGCCGGGCAGCGGATCGCGCATCGTCGGCTTCGCCACCGCCGGGCGCGCCCGCGGCGGCGAGTTCGCCCGCCGGCTGGGCGAGGGCGAGGTGGAGACGCTGTACGTGCTGGACGACTGGCGGGAGCGCGGCGTCGGCCGCAAGCTGATGCGCGCCGCCGCCGCGCATCTGGCCGAGACCGGCTGCAGGTCCTGCTTCGTCTGGGTGCTGCGCGACAACCCGAGCCGCTGGTTCTACCAGCGCCTCGGCGGCAAGCCGGGGGCCGAGGCGCTGATCCAGTTCGCCGGTACCAAGCTGCCGCAGACCGCATTCGTGTGGGACCCGATCGAGCGATTGTTGGCGGCGTCCGCGCAGGCATCCTGAACCATTGGCGTTGGCCGACGTTCTCCTCCCCGAACGGGAGAAAGAGGGTGTCCATGCGCTATCCAGCACTGCTCGCCGCCGGCCTGGGTCTGGCGGCACTGAACCCGGCCGCAGCGCAACCGGCCCCGCCGCCGCTCGCCTATGTGCAGCCGCTGCCGTCGGCGGCGGTGCAGACCGTGCAGGACCGGCTGCGCCAGGCGGGCGTCTATGCCGGCCGCATCGACGGCATCTGGGGCGCCGACAGCCAGGCATCGCTGGAGCGGTTCCAGCAGGCGCACCAGTTGCAGGTGACCGGCCAGCTCAACCAGGCGACGGCGGCGACCCTGGGCCTCGACCCCGGTACGCTGGTCGCCACGCCGGTCGCCACGCCGGCCGCCACGCCGGCCGCCGCGCCGGCCGCGCCGCCGCCGCCGCCGCCGGCTGATCACCTGCTGCCGGCCTCGGTGCGGGCGGTGCAGGCGCGGCTGGGTTCGCTCGGCTTCTACAGCGGCGCGGTGGACGGCGTGTGGGGCGAGGGAACGCAGGCCGCGATCCAGAGCTTCCAGCGGGCGCGGGGCTTGCAGCCGGACGGCCAGTTTGGGCCGGCGACGATCACGGCGATGGGGCTGACGCCGGAGGCGCTGGCGTATCGGTAGGCTGTCGCAGGACTGTCTCAAAGTCGCGATGAGCGGAACGTGCGAGCTTACGGTGGGAACGCGAAAGACCGGGCAGCTCGCGGTTGATGTAGAGCAAGCATCGGCGCTGGGCGGAGGGACGAATTGCGGAATCGCGGGGCCGACCGTTGCTGGTCCCGTTGGTCAGGCTGCGGGGCGACGCATTCAGGGCGGGCCGGTGGAGGCAGGTTCCGGGGCTGGCGGCTGGGCCGGTGCCGACGCGGCGTAAAGCCGTTCATCTGCTCATGGCGGGCAGCCCGCGACCGCTTGAGCAGGTCCGTGACGAAGTCGGCGAGGTTGCCGCCGTGCAGCATGACGGCGAGGCGGAATTCCTGCCACAGCGGATGGTCCGGCATGATGCCGAGATCGCGGCAGATGTCGGCGATGACGGCGCCGACCGGCCGGTGGCGGATCTCGGCGGCGATCTGCTCCGGCGTCGGCAGGTCGGCCAGCCGGGGATCGGTCTCGGCAGGTTCCCGGGGTGCCTCGCAAGGCGGGCGCCGGGTGCGCGGCGACACCGTGCGCGGCGGCCGGGGCTTCGGATCCGGTCGGGCGGCGCTGCGCAGCAGCCTGGCCTCGAGCGCGGTGGCGCGGTGCAGGGCCATGGCGATGCGCGACAGGATCAGCGCGATGTCGCTGGTGCCGAAGCAGCAACCGGTGAAGGCGGGGTGATCCGGGAGGCTGCGCTGCCCGACCGCGCGGGCGAGTTGTTTGCCGTGGTCGATCAGATTGCGGACCAGGCCGAGCAGGCGGGCGAGGCAGCCGCGCCGGTCTGCGAGCATCGGCCAGCGGGCGGGCTGGGTGGTTGGACCGGGTGCGGTGGCCGCGGCGGACATGAACGGAACAAGAACACGAAGGGGCGGCGGGTGTCAAGGAATATTTTCCAGGATGGCCTGGTGAGTGACGGTCTCAGCTTTGGTTTATCCGCAGACCACAGCGCCGCCGCAAAGCGGCAACCAATGGCTGATCTGGCAGCGTCGCCAGCAAGCAAGATGCAACGCAAATGCACGCCGATCAGAAGGGATGCACGCAAATGCACCGAGCGGTCGCGCGGCCGGCGCCTCCCTCGAGGCTGGGCACCGGCGGATCGACCACTCAGGACCATCTGCGTGCATCCCTTCTGATCCGCGTGCATTTGCGTTGAATCCTGCCTGCCTTGCTGCTTGGCTTCGGCCAGAGGCCGCGCCGTTGACGGCGTTGCGCACCGCGTGCACGGGCCATCGGCTCCGTCACCATTGGCACGTGCCGGCAACGCAGTGCCGCATAGGCAGCGCATCGCGCTGCCCCTTCGTTCGTTTCGACCGCACTGGACCCCAGCCGTGGTGGCGGCCCGAGTAAGCTGGCGGCCTACGCAAGACCTTCGCGTCGTGCGGAGATTCGACAGGTTCAGTACAGAAGGCACGCACCGCCGAGAGTCCCGTGGCGTGCCGGCAAGCGCCGCTCGCGGTCACGGACACAGTTCGGCGATCTCGCCGAGCAGCTCCTGTCCCTCTCGCAGGTCATTCTCGTGCCGGGGAATGTGCGGGAAGCGCTTGACCAACAGGCGGGCCTGTGTCGCCGCCCTGGCGGCGACCATCCTGGCGGCGGTGCAGTCACCGGTTCTGGCCGACAGCCGCGCGACCTCGCGCAGCGACACGAACAGGTCGCGCTGCACTTCTGCGTTGTCGGGGGCACCGTGCGCGAGCCGCTCATCGATCACCAGGCCCGTCAGGTAGGCGGCAAGGGCACCGGGTATATCGCCCTGGATCCGCAATACGGTGCCGATCTGCACCAGGGCGGCGTTGGCGTCGTGGGCGTAGCTGAGCATGGTGGGGAATGTCGGTGCGGGTGGGCAAGGGAAACTTGGTTTCTCTGGTGCGTACTTTCACGGGGATTGTTCGCCGCTTACACTTCCCGCAATGACGAGGGGACGAGGAACGCCATGCAAACCAGCGACACACGCATCCTGACCACCCACACCGGCAGCCTGCCGCGGCCGGCGTCGCTGGTGCGGCTGTATATCGCCAAGGCGCGCGGCGAGCCGGTGGACGCGTTGCTTGCCGAAGCTGGCCACGCCGCGCTGGAAGACAGCGTGCGCAGGCAGCGTGACGCCGGCATCGATATCGGCAACAACGGCGAGCAGCAGCGCGAGGCGTTCTTCCTCTATGTGCGTTCGCGCATGAGCGGCTTCGGTGGTGCCTGGACGCGGCCGCCGCGCGGCGACGTGGAACGCTATCCGGCGTTCAAGGCCGCGCTCGACCGCCAACAGGCAAGCAGCGTGCAGGTCAGCAGCCGCGACGACGTGCCGACCGCGGTCGGCGACATCAGCTATCTCGACCGTGCCGCGATCGACAGCGAATGCAGCGACTTCCGCGCCACGCTCGCCAGGCTCGGCAATCCGTTCGTCGAGCCGTTCCTCACCGCGCCGTCACCCGGCATCATCGCCGCCGCGCTGCGCAACGACTTCTACCCGAGCGAGGAGGCCTATCTTGCCGCGCTCGGTGAGGCGCTGCGGGTGGAATACGAGTCCATCGTCAACCATGGCTTCCTGCTGCAGCTCGACTGCCCCGACCTCGCGATGGAACGCCACATGACCTACCAGGACAAGCCGCTGCCCGACTTCCTGGGCTTCGTCGATCGCGTGGTTGCCTCCATCAACACCGCACTCGTCAACATCCCGCGCGACCGCGTGCGGCTGCACGCGTGCTGGGGCAACTACGAGGGCCCGCACGACTGCGACGTCGAGCTGCACGAGATCATGCCGATCCTGCGCAAGCTGAAGGTCGGCGGCTTCGTGCTGCCGTTCGCCAACCCACGTCACGCACATGAATACCACGTGCTGCGCGACTTCCCGCTCGATCCCGACCAGACGATCGTCGCCGGCGTGATCGACAGCGTGACCAACTTCGTCGAGCATCCGAAGACCATCGCCGAACGCATCGAGCGCGTGGCCGAGGTGGTGGGCGATCCCACGCGCGTGTTCGCCGGCACCGATTGCGGCTTCGACACCTCGGCCGGTCAGCGCCGCGTCGCCGAAGATGTGGTGTGGGCGAAGCTTGAGGCACTCAGCGAAGGCGCGCGGATCGCCTCCGAGCGGCTGTTCTAGTGCTCAGACGCAGTCGTCACCGGCGCCGCGCTTTACGTCATTCCCGCGCAAGCGGGAATGACGGAGGTGGGGATGGCGCGGTGATCAGCGCTCGACCAGAAACACGATCTTCCCGGTGACCCGATACGCGATGATCTTGTCGTGCTCGACCACGCACTCGGCCTCCTTGACGCGGAACGACATGATCCCACGCAAGGTCTTGGCGGCTTCCGCGACAGCGGCACGACATGCGTCGTCGAAGCTGATCTCGGAGTGCATGGTGACATCGATGTTGCGCACGATTGGCATTTTCGCCTCCGCAGGAAGTGGGGCCGGCGGCATCATGCCAGAACCGTCGGCGGATCGCGAGAGGGGAACGACATGACCACCGCCCAGGAATTCGACTTCATCGTCGTCGGTGCCGGTTCGGCCGGTTGCGTGTTGGCCAACCGTCTTACGGCCGATGGCAAGACCACCGTGCTGCTGCTGGAAGCCGGCGGCAAGGATCGCGATCCGTGGATCCACATTCCCGCCGGCTTCTATCGCAACATCTATAACCCCAAGGTCGCGTGGTCGTTCGAGTCCGAGCCGGTTCCCGAATTCAACAACCGCCGCATTCCGCTGCCGCGCGGCAAGGTGCTCGGTGGCTCATCATCGATCAACGGCCTGATCTACATCCGCGGCCAGAAGCAGGATTTCGATCTGTGGCGTCAGCTCGGCAATGCCGGCTGGTCGTATGACGATGTGCTGCCGTATTTCCGCAAATCAGAGGACCAGGAGCACGGCGCGGACGAATTTCACGGCAAAGGTGGGCCGCTCGCGGTGTCCGATCTGCGCACCGACCATCCGCTGCACGATGCGTTCGTGGCAGGCGCGAAGCAGGCGGGGTATCCGTACAACGCCGACTTCAACGGCGCCGAGCAGGAAGGTGTCGGGCCGCTGCAGCTTACCGTGCGCAACCGCAGGCGCTGCTCCACCGCGGCCGGTTATCTGAAGCCGGTGATGGCGCGGCCGAACCTCACGGTGGAGGTCCGCGCCCTGGCACATCGCGTTTTGACCGAAGGCAAGCGCGCCGGCGGCGTCGAGTTCAGCCAGGACGGCGCAATCCGTCAGGTGCGCGCGCGGCGCGAGGTGCTGCTTGCGGGCGGCACGATCAACTCGCCGCAATTGCTACAGCTGTCCGGCATTGGCCCCGGCGCGCTGTTGCGGCAGCACGGCATCGACGTGGTGCACGATCTGCCCGGCGTCGGCGAGAACCTGCAGGACCACTGCGGCGGGCGCATCATCTATCGCTGCACCGCAAGTGTCTGGACGATGAACGAGGTGTATCACAACTGGCTGCGCCGCATTCACCATGGGATGCAATACATCCTGTCGATGAAGGGCGCGCTGATGACCGGCGCCGGACCGATGGGACTGTTCGTGCGCACGCGGCCGGAGCTGGCGTCGCCCGATGTACAATATCAGTTCCTTGCCGGCAGTTCGGAGAAGACCGGCGAGGCGATGCACAGGTTCCCCGGCTGCACACTGGTGGCGATCCCGTGCCGGCCGGAGAGCCGTGGCTGGCTGCGCATCACCACGCCCGATGCCACGCAGCCGCCGGCGATCCAGCCGAACTATCTCGCCACCCAGGCGGACAAGGACACGATGGTCGCGGCGTTGAAGGTGTCGCGTCGCATCTTCGCCACTGCCGCGATGCGGCAATACGTCACCGACGAATATCTGCCCGGCCCGCAGGCAACGTCAGACGAGGACCTGCTGGACCACGTGCGCGCCACCGCCGGCACGACGTTCCACCAGACCAGCACCTGCATGATGGGACCTGGCCCGATGGCGGTCGTCGATAGCTCGCTGCGGGTGAAGGGCATCGAGCGGCTGCGTGTGATCGACGCTTCGATCATGCCGACGGTGGTGTCGGGCAACACCAATGCAACCGCGATCATGATCGGCGAGAAGGGTGCCGACATGATTTTGCGCGCGGCGTAATCAACCTCGCCTCCTATGTCATTCCCGCGCAAGCGGGAACCCACGGGCGAGTTCCGTGCTGGTGGCCCTGGGTTCCCGCGTTCGCGGGAATGACACGGTGTGCTGCGTCTGCGCACCGGAACTGCTTGATCCCTGTCGGTCCCGCGACTATACCTGCCGGTAACGATAAGAACGTGTAGCAGGGCTTCATCTGGGAGGATCGCGGCACCATGGCAGCCGACCGCGTCGGCACGTCCATTGTTTCGCCCGATCAACCGCTGCTTGCCATCGCCGGCGTGTCGAAATACTTCGGCGGCGTGCGCGCGGTTGAAGACGTGACGGTGTCCATCCGCCGCGGCGAGATCATGTCGGTCATCGGTCCGAACGGCGCTGGCAAGACATCGTTGCTCAACATGATCTCGGGCTTCTATCGTCCCACCACCGGCACCATCGCGCTGGAAGGCCGCGACATCACGCGTTCGCGCCCGTCGGA
Source organism: uncultured Alphaproteobacteria bacterium (assembly GCA_963749575.1). Lineage (GTDB taxonomy): Bacteria > Pseudomonadota > Alphaproteobacteria > Acetobacterales > Acetobacteraceae > JAMXLO01. The sequence goes on along the minus strand of CAVVNM010000013.1, from coordinate 489,572 downwards.
GATCGCCGCGCTCGGTGTCGCGCGCACCTTCCAGAACATCGCACTGTTTGCCGGCATGACCGTGCTCGACAACATCATGCTTGGCCGCCACGTGCACATGCGCGCCGGCGTGTTGTCGTCTTTCATCTACTGGGGATTGGCCCAGAAGGAAGAACTGGCGCACCGCGCCCGCGTCGAGGAACTGATCGATTTCCTCGAACTGCAGAACATCCGCAAGCAACCGTCCGCCGCGCTGCCGTACGGGCTGCGCAAGCGCGTCGAACTTGGGCGTGCGCTGGCGCTGGAACCCAAGGTGCTGCTGCTCGACGAACCGATGGGCGGCATGAACCAGGGCGAGAAGGAGGACATGGCGCGCTTCGTCCTGGAGGTGAACGCGCAATGGGGCACCACGATTATTTTGATCGAGCATGACATGGCGGTGGTGATGGACATCTCCGACCGCGTCACCGTGCTGGATCGCGGCCGCAAGATCGCCGAGGGCACGCCGGCGGACGTGCAGCGCAATCCCGATGTGATCCGTGCCTATCTCGGTACCGGCCGTCAGCGGGAGGCGGCATGAAGCCCGCCACCACCCTGCCTCGGCTGCTGCACCGCAATGCCTCCGGTTTCGGCGCCCGTCCCGCGCTGCGCGAGAAGCGCGGCGGTATCTGGCAGGTGCTGAGCTGGTCGGAGTACGCCGCGCTGGTGGCACGTTTTGCGGCAGGACTTGCCGCGCACGGGTTCGGTCGTGGCGACCGGCTGGCGGTGATCGGTGACAACCGCCCGCGTCTCTACGCCGCGATGCTGGCGGCGCAATCGCTCGGCGGCGCGGCCGTGCCACTATGGCCCGATGCCGAACCGGACTGGATCGCCCAGGTTGTGAACCACGCGAGCATGTCCATGATGGTCGCCGAGGATGCCGAGCAGGTGGACAAGATCGTCTCGGTCAAGGATCGGATGCCCGGGCTTCGGCTGGTAGTGCAGACGACGTCGCACGGTATGCGCCAGATCGAATACGACTGGCTGAAATCGTTCGAGAGCGTCGCCGATGTCGGCACCGGCGTCACCGAGCACAGCGAGCCGGGCGACCCGGCGCTGCTGCTTTATGGCAACGACCTCGCCATCGCGACGCTGTCGCATGCCGATCTGCTGGCGGCGGCCGACGCGCTGATCGCCTCTGAGGACATCAGACATACGGACGAGACGCTCGCCTGGCTCCCGATGGCCTGGTTCGGCGACGCGCTGAGCTCGCAGGCGCTGGCATTGGCCGTTGGTTTCACCTGCAACTGTCCGGAGCATCCGGAAACCGCGCGCCGCGATCTGCGCGAGATCGGACCCACCATCCTGATTGCGCCGCCGCGCATCTGGGAGAGCACGCTGACCGACATCGAGACGCGCGCGGCCCAGTCAACGCCATTGAAGCGCGCCCTGTTCGCGCGTTGCCGCGCCATCGCGGTGCGCGCCGAACGGTACCGCGACGCCAGCGGCAGCGTGCCAATTCTGCTGCGTCTGAGGCTGGCCCTCGGCGAGGTTCTGGTCTACGCGCCGTTGCGCGACCAAATCGGCCTGGGCCGGCTCCGCTGGGCGAACACCGGGGGCGAATCGCTGTCGCCGAGTGTGCTGCAGAGTTTTCACGCCTACGGCATCAATCTGAAGCAGAGCTACGGCATGCCGGTGCCGGCCAGTGCCGCCTGGGAGCCGGCGCATGCCTGAATTCGATCTCGATTTCACGCTCCTGCTGGTCTCCAGCGGCCTGATGATCGGGCTGATGTACGCGCTGATCGCGCTGGGTTTCGTGCTGGTCTACAAGGCGACCGACGCGATCAACTTCGCGCAGGGCGAGTTCGTGATGTTCGCCGCGATCATTGCCGCCGCGGCGATGGGCGCGTCGTTGCCGTTTTGGCTCGCCGCTGCGCTTTCGCTGGTCGGCATGATCGCGTTCTGCTTCGGTCTGGAGCGCGTGGTGCTGCGCAAGCTGCTCGGCCGCCCGACCGTCGCGGTGATCATGGCGACGATCGGCCTGGCCTCGCTGATCCGTGGCGTCGCCACGCTGGTGTTCGGCGCCGGCGTGCGTTCGATCGAACTTCCGGTCGGCGACGACCCGTTGTTTCTCGGCCCAGTGATGCTGCCGCCGGTGCAGTTGGTCGGCGCCGGCGTCAGTCTGGTGTTTCTTGCCGGATTTACCTGGTTCTTTCTGAAGACGCGGATGGGTGTGGCGATGCGCGCCGTCGCCGACAACCAGACCGTGTCGATGGGCATGGGCATCAATGTGCAGCGCTATTTCGCGCTGGCCTGGGCGCTGACGGGCGTGGTGTCGGCGCTGGGCGGCGTGATCTGGGGCGCGATGCTCGGCGTGGACAACCAGTTGCCGCTGGTGGGACTGAAGGTGTTCCCGGTGGTGATCCTCGGCGGGCTTGATTCCATTGTCGGCGCCGTGGTCGGCGGGCTGATCGTGGGCGTGGTGGAGGCGCTTGCCGCGGGCTATCTCGACCCGGTGGTCGGCGGCGGCACCAAGGATTTCGCGCCGTACGTGCTGATGATCCTGATGCTGATGATCCGCCCCTACGGCCTGTTCGGCCGCCGCCGCATCGAGCGCGTGTGATGGCCACTCGCGGCACCCCCTCCCCAACCCTCCCCCGCTTCGCGGGAGAGGGAGTGTATTGATGTTCTACCGCGAAGCCGGCGTGTTCAAGACCAGCTACGCCGCCGACATGGCGATGATGCCGCTGCCCAGCACACGCTGGGCGGCCGTGGCACTCGGCATCCTGTTCATCGGTATCGCGCCCGCCGTTTGCGACGAATACACGCTGTCGGTGCTCAACCTGATCCTGATCGCGGTGGTCGGCGCGATCGGACTGAACATCCTGGTCGGCTACACCGACCAGGTCTCGATCGGCCACGGCGCGTTCATGTCGGTCGGCGCCTATACCGCGGCGCATCTCATCACCCAGCTCAACGCACCGTTCTGGATCGCGGTGCCGGCCGGCGGCCTGATGGCGGCGGCGATCGGCACGCTGGTGGGGATTCCGTCGCTGCGCATCAAGGGCCTGTATCTCGCCATCGCCACGCTGGCCGCGCAGCTCATCATCGAATGGACGATCAACCACGTGCCCTGGGTGTCCGGCGGCACGCAGTCCACGATTCAGGTCGGGCCGCCCTCGGTGTTCGGCACGCCGCTTACCAGCGCGTGGCAGATGTATCTGTTCCTGATGTTCTTCGTGATCCTGGCGATGGTCGTTACGCAGAACCTGATCCGCAGCCGCATCGGCCGCGCGTTCATCGCGATCCGCGACCAGGACATCGCTGCCGAGATCATCGGCATCAACATCTTCCGCTACAAGCTGTGGGCGTTCGCGATCTCGTCGTTCTATGCCGGCGTCACCGGCGTGCTGTACACCTACTATCTCGGCATCGCGAACTACGAGCAGTTCCAGCTCGACGTGTCGATCAACTTCCTGGCGATGGTGATCATCGGCGGACTTGGTTCGACTCTCGGGCCGGTGTTCGGCGCGATCTTCGTCACACTGCTGCCGATCGTCACGCGCCGCGTGCTGGAATCGGCGGGCGGCCTGTTCTTCAGCGCGTCCGATCTGTCGGCGGTGATACCCAGCCTGCGGCTCGCCATCTTCGGCGCGCTGATCATCTTCTTTCTGGTCGTCGAGCCGGAAGGCCTGAACCGGCTCTGGCGCAACATCCGGAACTACTTCCGGGTGTGGCCATTCTCGGTACTGACAGGCGGCAACAAGGGAGAGCCAAGATGCGACATCTTACGGCAACGGCCCTGCTGCTCGCGGGGTGCGTGTGGGGCGCCGGCAATGCGACGGCGCAACAGAAGGAAATCCTGATCGGAGCCCAGTGCGACCGCACCGGACCGACGCAGATCACCGGCACGGTGTTCTGCCCGGCGGTGCAGGACTACGTGAACCTGGTCAACTCGAAGGGCGGCATCGGCGGCTACAAGATCGTCATCAACGAGCTCGACAACAACTATCAGGTGCCGTCGGCGATCGAGGAGTACGAACGTCAGAAGCAGGAAGGCGCGGTATCCGCGTTGATCTGGGGGACGCCGCAGGCACAGGCGTTGAATCCGCGGCTGGAACAGGACCACATCCCCGGCACCTCGCCCGGCTTCGGTTCGGCTGCCGCCGCGAACGGTGCCAGGTATCCCTACCTGTTCCCGGTCGCCGCGACCTACTGGTCGCAGGCCGCCGCCGGGATCAGCTTCATCAAGGACAAGCTTGGCGGCGACCTGAAGGGCAAGAAGATCGCCTATCTCTACTACGACAATCCGGCTGGTCTCGAGCCGATGCCGATCCTGAAGGATCTCCAGCAGAGCGAAGGCTTCGAACTGCGCACCTTCGCGGTACCGCCGCCCGGCGTCGAAATGAGCGCGCAGATCCTCGACATCGCGCAGCGCTATCGTCCTGACTTCGTGCTCGCACATCTGTTCGGCCGCTCGCCGTCGGTGGCGATCAAGGGACTGAAGAGCTCGGGCTATCCGTTGAGCAAGGTGCTTGGTTTCGTCTGGGCATCGTCGGAAGCCGACATCGCGGCGGCCGGCGGGTGGGGTGTCGCGCAGGGCTACCACACGATGCAGTTCTCCGGCGTCGGCCACAATTATCAGGTGCTGGATGAGATCAAGGCGATGTACCAAAAGGAGGGCAAGCCTCCGCCGAAGGAGATGGAGACCTCGGTGTTCTACAACCGCGGTATCCTGGACGCCGCGCTGCATATCGAGGCGGTGCGCAATGCGCTCACGCTGACCGGCGGCAAGCCGCCGACCGGCGCCGATGTGAAGAAGGGCTTCGAGATGATCCAGGGCTTCTCGCTCGGCGGACTGGTGCCGCCGCTGCAGGTCACGCCGACCGACCACGAGGGCGGCGGCTGGGTGCAGATCTTCCAGGTGAAGGGCGATGGCCTGGTGAAGGAGACCGAGTGGTTCCAGGGCTATCGCGATCTGGTGCTGCGCACGGTGAACGCCGCGTCGTGACGATCGTCCGGAGCAGGCGCGGCGCCGTCACCGCGTCTGCATCCGGTTCCGCACCGTTCGTGATGGCAGTGCGAGACATAAGGGAGAATCCAAGATGCGACGTCTGACGACAGGAACCCTGGCACTCGCGGGGTTTGTGGTGGGTGGCTTGTGGTTCGCCGATGGCGCGGACGCGCAGCAGAAGGGCGAGATCCTGATCGGCTCGCAATGCGACCGCACCGGTCCGACGCAACTCGTCGGCACAGTGTTCTGCCCCGGCGTGCAGGACTACGTGAACCTGATCAACGCGAATGGCGGCGTCGATGGCTGGAAGGTTCGCATCAACGAACTCGACAACAACTACCAGGTGCCACCGGCGATCGAGGAATACGAGCGTCACAAGCAGGAAGGCGCGGTATCGATCCTGATCTGGGGCACGCCGCAGGCCGAGGCACTGAACCCGCGGCTGGAGAAGGACCACATTCCGGGCACGTCGCCTGGTTTTGGTTCGTCGGCGGCAGCGAACGGGGCGAAGTACCCGTACCTGTTCCCGTTGGCGGCGACCTATTGGTCGCAGGCGGGCGCCGCGATCAGCTTCGTGAAGGACAAGTTGGGCGGCAGCCTGAAGGGCAAGAAGATCGCCTATCTGTACTATGACAATCCGGCGGGCACCGAGCCGCTGCCGATCCTGAAGGAGCTGCAGCAGAACGAAGGCTACGAGCTGCGCACCTTCGCGGTGCCGCCCCCCGGCGTGGAGATGAGCGCCCAGGTGCTCGACATCGCGCAGCGCTACCGGCCGGATTTCGTGTTGGCACATCTGTTCGGGCGCGCGCCGTCGGTGGCGATCAAGAGCCTGAAGAGCTCAGGTTATCCTCTGAACAAGGTCCTGGGCTTCGTGTGGGCGTCATCCGAGGCCGATATTGCTGCCGCGGGCGGCTGGCCGGTGGCGCAGGGCTACCACACGATGCAGTTCGTCGGCGTCGGCACCGACTATCCGGTGCTGCAACAGATCAAGGCGATGTACCAGAAGGAAGGCAAGGCGCCGCCCAAGGAGATGGAGACCTCGGTGTTCTACAACCGCGGCATCCAGGATGCCGCCGTCCACATCGAGGCGCTGCGCAACGCCCTGACGCTGAGCGGCGGCAAGCCGCCGACCGGCGAGGACATGAAGAAGGGCTTCGAGATGATCAAGGACTTCACGTTGGGCGGGCTGCTGCCGCCGCTGGAGGTCACGCCGTCTGACCATGAAGGCGGCGGCTGGGTACAGATCTTTCAGGTGCAGGGCGACAAGATGGTCAAGGAGACCGATTGGTTCCACGGCTATCGGGATCTGGTCCTCAAGTCCGTCAACGCCGCGTCGTAGAGTCCTCGTTCCCCCTCTCCCGCGTCAGCGGGGGAGGGTCGGGGTGGGGGTGCCGGGAGCGCTCATGCTGACGCTGAACAACATCGAGGTCGTCTATGACGGCGTGATCCTGGTGCTGAAGGGCGTCTCGCTTAACGCCGGCCAGGGTCAGATCACCACCCTGCTCGGCGCCAACGGCGCGGGCAAAACCACCACGCTGAAGGCGATCTCCGGGCTGCTGCACGCGGAGCGCGGCCAGATTACCAGCGGGTCGATCGAGTTCGACGCCGAGCGCCTGGATCGCCTGGCGCCGCACGACATCGTGGGCCGCGGCATCACCCAGGTGTTCGAGGGCCGTCGGGTGTTCGAGAACCTGACGGTCGAGGAGAACCTCGTGGTCGGCGGCCACATCCAGGCCAGCATGCAGCGGGTTCGCCAGGGCATCGATCTGGTGTTCGAGTATTTCCCCCTGCTGAAGGAGCGGCGGCGCCAGCATGCCGGATATCTGTCCGGCGGCGAGCAGCAGATGCTGGCGATCGGCCGCGCGCTGGTGTCCGAGCCAAAGGTGATCCTGCTCGACGAACCGTCGCTCGGCCTGGCGCCGCTGATCGTGGAAAGCATCTTCGGCATCATCCGCCGGCTGAAGGAGGAGCGTGGACAGACCGTGCTGCTGGTGGAGCAGAACGCGGCACTGGCGTTGGAGCTGGCCGACCACGGTTATGTGATGGAGAACGGACGGATCGTGCTGGAGGGGCCAGCCGCCGGCCTGCGGGCAAATCCGGAGATCAAGGAGTTCTATCTCGGCCTGAACGAGGTCGGCGCCCGTCGGTCCTACCGCGATGCCCGCCAGCACCGGCGGCGGCGGCGCGTTCTGGTCTGAACGAAAAGGGCCGGCACCGGGCCGGCCCGATCCGCAGTGCCGCGGCTGCGGTCAGCTGTTGGCGCCACCGTTGTCATCGGGCGAGAACAACGAGATCGTACCCGAATGACCCGTCACGAAAGTCATCGCGCGAGCAGCCTGCTGATTGGCGGCTACCGCGCTCGGTGCCGCCGCCTGGGCGACCGCGGCGTTCCGGGTAAACGGCGAATTGTCCGACGGGCCTCCCTCGCCGGCGAACGCGGAGCCGACGCCAAGCGCGACTACGGCGGCCGTGGCAAGCATCATGGTCTTCATGGTCTCTCTCCTCGTTTCGCCCCCACTGAAACGGGGGGCGTCTGCCAATCGCTGCGACGGAAGGTCAGTGGTGTTGTCCCGTCCTGCGATGGCCACTAGGTAGACCTATTGTCGGTTTAAAATAATCCAGCTTTCCTGGAATTCATCTTTGCACATACCGGGGAAATAAATGGACTTGATCGGTGCGCTACGCGCCTTCGTCCGGGTCACCGAGACCGGCTCGTTCTCGGCCGTGGCCCGGGAAACCCATGTGAGCCAGTCAGCGGTCACCCGCCTGGTCGCCCAGTTGGAACAGCACTTCGACGTGCGTTTATTCCACCGCACCACCCGTCGGCTGAGCCTGACCGATGACGGTCAGGTCCTGCTGTCGCATGCCCGGCACCTGATCGAGGGCGCCGATCAGATGGAGACGGTGCTCGGACGGCAGAGCGGGACGCCACGCGGTCTGGTCCGGCTGGGCACCTCGGTGGCGGGCGGGCTGTTCCTGGCGACCCGCATTCCGGTGCTGCTGGCGCGCCATCCCGGGCTGTCGGTCGAGCTGGTGATGCGCGACCAAGAGAGCGACATGATCGAGGATCGGCTGGACCTGGCGTTCCGCTCGGGCGAGATCGCCGATGCCTCGCTGGTGGCGCGGCGGGCCGGCTTCCTGGGCCGCGCCGTGGTTGCCGCGCCGATCTATCTCGAGCGGCACGGCGCGCCGTCGGTGCCGGCCGATCTGGCGGCGCATGTCTGTCTGATCCATGACGCGACGCCGGAGCCGGAGATGTGGCGCTTCACCGGCGCGGATGGCCCGCTCAGCGTGCGGGTGACCGGTGCCTTCCTCGCCAACGACAGCGAGGCGGTGCGACGGGCAGCCCGCGCCGGCCACGGCATTGCGCTGCTGCCGGAGATCCAGTTGATCGACGACCTCCGGGCAGGGCGGCTGTTCCGGCTCATGGAGGACTATCCGTCGCAGCGCGTGCCGATCCACATCGTGTATCCGTCCCGGCGCAATCTGGCGCCGCGGACCCGCGTGGTGATGGATTTCCTGCTGCAGCAGACGCGCGAGATCAGCGTGATGCTGGAACAGGGGGCTGAGGTGCTGACGTAGGGGTCAGCGCGCGCCATCACGCAGTTCGGAGAGCAGCCTGTGTGGTGACGCAGCGAACGGGTTCACGATGGTGACCCCGCCCCATGTGAAGCCGTCTTGCATGTCCTCCGACAGCAGAATGCGGCAGCCTGCTTCGGACGCAACGGCGAGGATGATTGCATCCCAGATCGTCAGGCCATGATCGACCGCTACGTCCATCGCCCGCGCAAGAATCGCGTCCGTCGTACCGATCACGACGTAGGCGTCTCGCCAGATCTGCACGGCGAACCTTGCCTCCACCACGCTCCGGCGAGCTTTCCGCACAAGAACGTGGAACAGTTCTCCCAGCACCTGTGCCGGTAGAAGAATTCGAGGAAGGTGGAACGGCATTGACGATGTCTGTCGCCTGCTCCTGTCTCCGGACTTCCTGGACGCCCTCGGCATATACCAGGACGCTGGTGTCCAGCACTGCTAGCAGTCGTAGAGTTCCTCGCGCGCCCACGGACCGATTTCCATGGCGGGCTGGCTGCGCAGATGTTCGAGCAGGCGCTGCTTCGCGGCCTCACTCCCCTTCGGCAGGGCGGGTACGATACGTGCGATCGGACGACCGTGAGAGGTCACAGTGAACGTGTAGCCGTCGGCAACTTCACGCAGGATGCGGGAGAATTGTCGGTTGGCCTCGGTCGCCTGAATTGTTTTTTCCATTCCCACGGCCTAGTAGTGATAATCACTACATTAGTGCGTGCGACGACTTACCGCAACCACGCTTGCAAGTGTGTCGCCACCATGGTCCAAGCCCCCGGATCACGCACGGCCCGGAACCAACATGCCCGATTCCCTGCCTGATCCCGCCGCCACCGCCGCGCTCGCCGCCGAGCGCGTGCTGGTCCTGGACTTCGGCAGCCAGGTTACCCAGCTCATCGCCCGCCGTCTGCGCGAGTCCGGCGTGTATTGCGAGATCTGGCCGTTCAACGCCGATCCGGATCGGATCGCCGCATGGCGGCCACGCGGCATCATCCTGTCGGGGGGACCGGCCAGCCTGACCGTGGGCACCTCGCCTCGCGCGCCGCAGTTCGTGTTCCAGGCGGGCGTGCCGGTACTTGGCATCTGCTACGGCATGCAGACCATGTGCGACCAGTTGGGCGGCGAGGTGCAAGGCTCCGACCACCGCGAGTTCGGCCGTGCCTTCGTTGATCTGACCGATGAGTGCGTGCTGTTCCAGGGCGTCTGGCACAAGGGCGGGCGCGAGCAGGTGTGGATGAGCCACGGCGACCGCGTCACGCGGCTGCCACCCGGCTTCCGGGCCGTCGCGGTCAGCGAGGGCGCCCCGTTCGCCGCCATCGCCGATGATGCGCGACGGTTCTATGGGCTGCTGTTCCATCCCGAGGTGGTGCACACGCCGCACGGATCGGCGCTGCTGCGCAACTTCACCCACGGCGTGCTGGGCCTTTCCGGCAGCTGGACCATGGCCGGCTTCCGCGCCACCGAGATTGCCCGCATCCGCGCCGAGGTGGGAGGCGGCAGGGTGGTCTGCGGCCTGTCCGGCGGGGTGGATTCATCGGTTGCCGCGGTGTTGATCCACGAGGCGATCGGCGATCAGCTGACCTGCATCTTCGTCGATCATGGCCTGCTGCGTCAGGGCGAGGCGGAGGAGGTGGTTGCCACCTTCCGTGACCGGTTCAACATCCGGCTGCTGCATTGCGATGCATCAGCATTGTTTGTGGACGCGCTGGACGGCGTCACCGATCCGGAAGTGAAGCGCAAGACCATCGGCCGACTGTTCATCGACGTATTCGAGGAGGAGGCTCGCAAACTCGGCGGTGCCGATTGGCTGGCACAGGGCACGCTGTATCCCGACGTGATCGAAAGCGTCAGCTTCACCGGCGGACCGTCGGTCACCATCAAGTCGCACCACAATGTCGGCGGGTTGCCGGAGCGCATGCGACTGAAGCTGATCGAACCGCTGCGCGAGTTGTTCAAGGATGAGGTGCGCGCGCTCGGCCGCGAGCTGGGGCTGCCCGAGGCGATCGTCGGGCGTCATCCGTTCCCGGGTCCGGGGCTGGCGATCCGCATTCCCGGTGCGATCACCCGCGAGCGGCTGGACCTGCTGCGCAAAGCCGATGCGATCTTCCTGGAGGAGATCCGCAACGCCGGCCTGTACGATGCGATCTGGCAGGCGTTCGCGGTGCTGCTGCCGGTGCGCACGGTCGGCGTGATGGGTGACGGCCGCACCTACGATCATGCGTGTGCGCTGCGGGCGGTGACAAGTACCGATGGCATGACCGCGGATGTCTATCCGTTTGACGCCGGGTTCCTGATCCGCGTCGCCGGGCGCATCGTGAACGAGGTGCGGGGGATCAATCGCGTTACCTATGACGTGACCAGCAAGCCGCCTGGCACGATCGAGTGGGAGTAAGGGGAGTGGGATACCGTGGAGGGCTCCGGAGCAGAATAGCGTAGGAAAATAGAGAGTTATAGGATAGTCCATTGATGATCGGCGGCACATTGTCAATCGTATCGCGCTCACTTTCTAAGCCTCTGAGTTCAAACGAGATCTCTTTCACCATGTTAAATGCTAGTCGCGTCAGCAAAATACTTTGACGGCGTTCTTGACGGTAGTTTCTGGGGCGAGATCCGCGGCCAAGAAAACTACCGTCAGATTGAATTGATAGTTCTGACGGTATTTTTTGAGCCGCTTTCCTAGTCGTGCCATCCGGACAAATCACCCGCTTCCAACGGGCCGGCTTTATCGTGTGGCGGGTTCGGGCATGGTCACCGGTATGGGGCGTGGACGCGGTGAAAGCGGGCGTTTCGGCGTTGGCCGGAATCGGACACCCGATTGGCGGTGACAGGTTGGCTGCTTTCGTCCCTGAGCGGACCCTGAAGAGGATACGATTGTCGGCCTTTCGACTGCAGGATAGGGTCATCCAACGCAGTAGCTGGAGAGGTCCTCGGGATGCCGACGACGCAAGAGACGAACAGGGCGCTTGTGCGGGCTGGTTTTGAACGATGGGCGAACGGCACGGGTAGCCCATTCGAGCTGCTGTCTCCCGACGCGGAATGGACCATTGTCGGGACATCACCGCTCTCGAAGACCTATTACGGTCGTCAGCAATTCTTCGACGAGGTCATCGGTCCGTTCAACGCGCGGATGGCCAAGCCGCTCGTTCCGACCGTCCGCGGCATCTACGCGGACGGTGACACGGTGATTACGTTCTTCGACGCCCAGGGCGTGGCGAGGGACGGCCAACCCTATCGGAACACCTACACTTGGTACTTCCAGATGCGCGATGGCGTCGTGTTCGGAGCCGTGGCGTTTTTCGACGTCCGCGAGTTCGACGACTTCTGGGCACGCGTGACACCGGCGACGTGAGCCGGCCCCGACGCCGGCTATCCACCCAAGCGGTCGATATTCCGCCTCGGCTCCGACGTCCGCATTGAGCGCAGAGCTCCGTTACTGACTCTCCCTTCTCAGAAATTAAAATCTGATCGTTTTGACGGTAGTTTTTGCACCGTCGGGCAGTACGACGAGCGCAAAATTAAATTGCCCACTTGCCGCATCGCCTCCCGATAGATGCTGAAACCACGGAAAAAAATTTCCTTCGAATTTCTCAATAAAATCAAAAGCGTAGGATTTTGACGTGATGGCTGTCGGCATTTCGAGATTCGGTGACTAAGTTTTACTGCAAAATCAAATGGTTATATACCGCTTGAACAATCGAGTGGAATGAGGGGGCGTAACTGTAGAGTAACGTTGGATAGCACAGCATGTTACAGGCGATGTTGTTACGGCAATAGTAGTCAACAGTTCTCGCATCGCGCCTCCCCGCGAGGCACGGCAACCAGGCGGTTCCCGTGCCAAGGATCGGAGATGCTGAAACTGTGGACGTTACGCTGCCCAGGCATGTTCCTCAAACGGCGCATCGAGAGATGGCTTGGCGATGCTGCCGGTGTAGTTCGTGATCGTCGACGCGGCGACCGCCGCGATCACTTCGAGGAGGTGATCCTTGCCAAACCCGACCGCGAGGGATCGATTGATGTCCTCGTCGTCGAGACGTCCCCGCTTTTCGATCATCGTCTTCGCCAGGCCCGACAGCGCGGCGAATTTGCTGTCCTTCGGCAGACGACCATCGCGGATGGCCTGGACATCCGCCGGATCGATGCTTTCCTTGAGAGCGAGAGCCGTATGGAACGCTACGGCTCAGGTGCTGCCGTTGGTCACCGCGTCGGTGAGCAGCACGATCTGGACCTGCGCTTCCGTGAAGCTGCCGCCATGCACCTTCCCGAACAGACCGATGAGGCTGTCGATCAGAACCGGTGAGGTCGCCATCGCGCCGATGAGGTTCGGAATCATGCCGAACGCGGACTGCAATTGCTGCAACGCCGGCTTCGAGCGTTCAGGGGCGGATTCCATTGTGTGAACGGGAAACGTCGTCATGTCAGTGACTCCTTGTTGACGTGGATTTCTGCAATCGATTTAGTGATGAGACCGTTGGCGCGTGCGCCAATAGACCCTCGGTTCTTGCCACACTTACCAACCTGACGCTGGCAAGATCACTCCGTGCCCGCGGCTGGAAGAGCGATGCCGAGTCTGGCGGCAACACGCCGCGCGGTATGTTCCCATTGCGCCGTGATGGCCCGCACCGATCGCCGCGCTTCGTCCAATATCGCGGCCGGTGCGGTTTACTGCTCCTTCTTGAACCTTCTGAACCGTGAACAGCGTGCCGCGCGTATTCAGGTCGGAGGTCGCATCGAAATGCTGCTCGGTAATCTCGCCCAGCGGGACGGCTTCGCCCATGCCGGCGCTCGCGTATAGGACGTCGATCTTGCCCTTTTCCCGCTTGACTGTATCGAACAGGCGGTCGAGGTTCGCCGATTTCGCGCGTCTGAATCCGGACATCGAGATGGAAATCTTGTCGTCCGGCGAGCTGGCAAATCTGACCAACCGAGAGGCCGACGTCGCGATCCGCGTCGTCTACGACCGCAAAACCCTGCCGCTCAATCTTCACAGCCAAAAGGGACCGGAGCTGTTCGGAGGCTTCTACATGTCCCGCGATCGCCTGGCCGCGTGGCGTGCGGGCGCGCCTGATCCCATCCGGTGGATCGTCATAAGCATTCATGGAATCCCGGACTGGGCCCGCGAGGGCGAGGTTCGCACCACCGGCGTTCCGTTCAGGATCACGGACGACGAGGCGCATATCGTTGCAGTACGGCAAGGGATCGGGATCACGACACTGCCGTGCTTCGTCGGAGATGCCGACCCCCTACTGGTGAGGGTGCCGGGCACCGGCCTGCACATGTACGGAACGCTCTGGCTTCTCACACAGGGGGAGACACGCAAGACGAAACGCGTGCGGCTCTTCACCGAGTTCGTATCCCGCAGGCTCGTCGCGTACGCGCCGCTTCTCGCGGGGCGGTCCATATCGCGCGACTGACGCGCGGCAGGTTGCCGGCGACGCCTGCCGTATTGCGCGCCGCTACATTTAACGGCGACAGGTATCGACTCAAACAGTCCGCCCACCGCCTCGCTGCCGGAAGGGCGGAGCAAAATCAGGGCACTGTCGCCCACTGGCCTGAAATTACTTCGCTGTTGACATCGAGGGCCGGACGAAAATGTTCGTCTCGCTATTCCAGATACGGCGTCAGCACATCTCCGATCCATTTCATGAATGCACGGACTCGGCGCGACAGATTGCTCCGATGTGCAACGACGAGGGACACGGCGAGCGACCGGCGACGGAAATCGGGTATGATCTCCACCAGCGCTCCACTCTCCAGGTATCGGCCAACTCCCAAGAGTGGCGCCTGAAATCAGGCCAAGGCCGGCGAGGGCAGCGGCTTCGTAGGTCTGCGCGCTGTTGACGTGCAGCGCACCTGGCAACTGAAGCGTCGCGTAGCGGTCGCCGTCCGGATATTCCCATCCAATGGGTCTTGCGCCCAGCATCGTCGAAAAATGAATTGTCCGATGTTTCTGACGCTGGAGATCTTCTGGCGATCGAGGGACGCCATAGCGCGCCAGATAGGCGGGACTGGCCGCGTTGACCATGCGCAACAGGCCCAGCGGGCGGGCAATCAACGTCTCGTCCCGTATGGGTCCAAGCCGCAATACGCAGTCGAACCCCTCTTGAACCAGATCGACTTGCCGATCCGTACTAGACACCTCCAGCTCCAACTCGGGGTGAGCCGCCATGAAATCCGGCAACGCCGGCACAATCGTCGTGCGCGCCACCTCGGTCGGAAGATCGACCCGCAAACGCCCGCGAAGTGCCACGCGATCGCCTGCGAACATCGAGTGCAGGTCATCGACTTCAGCAAGCAGATCGCGGGCACGGGCATGAAATGCGCGTCCGTCCTCGGTCAACTGCACGCTGCGCGTCGTCCGGTGCAGGAGCCTGACACCGACATCCTCTTCCAGCTTCCGGACCGCCGTTGAGGCCCTCCCCTTTTGGATGCCCAGGCTATCGGCCGCGTGGGTGAAGCTCCCCATTTCCGCTACCGTTATGAATATGAGGATGGGTTCGAGATTCTGCATGTTCGTGCCTCGGTATTGTTCACCTATGAGAGAACAATGTGTTCATTTTGTCGGTGTTTATCATATCCAAGAGACACAGTAAGCCTCGAATTGGATGACCCCATTGGAGAACAACAAATGTCCGAAACCATGAACCTACATCAGGTGCCTGAAACCATGACCTTGCATCGCAGCCTGTGGGCCGGCCGGATAATGAGCGCGTTTGTCGTTATCGCTCTGGTGACAGATGGGACTATTCAGCTTTTCGCGCCGGCACAGGTCGCGAGCATGTTGCAGGAAACCGGGTTCGCGATGGACCTGACCCGTGTCGTGGGTCCGATCATACTCGCCTGCGCCATCCTTTACGCCATCCCGGCCACCGCCGTCCTCGGCGCGATCCTGGTGACGGGCTTTCTGGGAGGTGCCATCTGCGCCCATGTCCGCATTGGTGAGTTGGGTTCGCCGCCGGAAATCATTTCCCTGCTTCTGGGCGCGATGACATGGGGCGGCCTCTACGCGCGCGATCCCCGTATCCGGGCGATTCTGCCGCTCATCCGTTGAACCAACAGGGGCAGTGGTCTGTCCTTATAGATCAGGAGAAAACGCATGTTTCTGGTAATGGGAATCACGGGAAAAGTGGGCGGCGCGACGGCAGAACATCTGTTGGCGCACGGCAAGAAAGTGCGCGCGCTGGTCCGCAATCGCGAGAAGGCGTCAAGCTGGGCGGACCAGGGCGTGGAACTGGTAGACGGCGATTGGAATGATTCGGCAGCCATCGTGCGGGCGCTCAAAGGCGTCGAAGGCGCGTTTGTGATGTTGCCGGCTGTCTGGGCGCCCTCGCCCGATTACAAAGAAGCCAAGGGCGTGATTGCAAACTATGTCGAGGCGCTCACCAAGGCAGCCCCGCCGCGGGTGGTCGCGCTTTCGTCGATGGGTGCGAACAGAACCAGCGGGCTCGGGATGATCACGGCCTTGTCGCTTCTGGAGCAAGGGTTTCGCGACCTGACATCGCCAATCGCATTTGTGCGTGCAGGCGGATTCTTCGAGAACTTCCTCTACGGCTTGCAGGTCGCCCGGGGCGGGACGCTACCGGTCTACTACAATCCGACAAACCGGAAATCGACCATGGTGGCGACGAAAGACATCGGCGCGGAGGTCGCAACCCGTTTGACCGGGCCAGCATGGTCAGGGCAGCGCGTCGTCGAGCTTGGTTCGATGGTCAGCGCGGATGAAGTCGCCGAGCAATTGGGTGAGGTCCTGAATCTCGACGTGAAAGCCTTTGCAGTCCCGCGTGCAGGGTGGGCGGAAGCGTTCGAGCAATTCGGCATCCCGAAGGGCCACACCGGACCTGCCGAAGAAATGTTTGAGGCCGTGAATGCGGGATGGATGGAGCTCGGAGTCGAGGGTACGGAGCACGTAGCGGGTACGACGTCCGCACGCGACGTCTTCGCGGCGGCCCAAAAGGCCGTGACGGCGTGAAGGTTCTTATTTTGGATGCAACGGGCGAAACGGGGCGGCTGATCGTCCGCGACGCTGTAGCAAAGGGCCATTCCGTCGTGGCGCCGGTTCGCTCGAAGGCCCGCGCGATGCTCTCGACGAGAGCGTCCTTCACGTTTTGAATTGCCTCGGCCGAGCCGTTCACCATGCCGGGCCGCGCCGAGCTCATCCAATGCCCACCGCAGGCGACGGCGTTCTTCCCGGGCGGGCTGGCAAGTCGTAGCCAGAAGGGGCGGCGCGCCGTTGACGCCTTGGCACAGCGTGCGCCCGCTGCCAGGTATGATACACGGGCAGCCAAGACCGCACCGACGCAGCGGCGCAACGTACCGTCGCACCGCTGCACTCGTTCGGATACACCGCGAGCTATGCAGGAATGTCCCGCATCACCTCGGTCAACTTGCCGGAACTGATTTCGAAGAAGAAGCCGTAGAGCTTGATGTGCTTCGGCACTGCCGGGCTCGAACGGAGCAACTCGATATCGTACTTGATCGACTTCTCGAAATCCATGATGGCAAGGCTGTCATGATCGAACATCGTCGAGATATCAGCGTGATGATGATCACGGAACTCCTCGATGAGCAGCTCGGGCGTCAGAGTCGTCGTGCCGCAGAACGAGTGGTGAACCACAACGACATTCTGAACGCTGAATATATAATCCATGGCCGCCACGGACTCCAGAGCGAAAGCGGCGCGTCCACCCGCGTTGGTCGCGGTAAACAGTGTTCGCGTGGATCCAACTCGAGTGCCATTTTCGTCGGTGATGATTTCTCCCGGGTAGACCTCGTCGCCAAAATACTCGGCGACGGCCTGTGGGATTTCGACCGCCCGAGGGTCGAAGCAGTAGATCACAAGTGTCTTCATCGGGATGGCCTGGTTCGCGCCCTCGAAGGTGTTCATATTGAACCCGGGCTGTTTCCTGTACTCGTAATCGCTGAACTTGCTCATTCTCTTTCTCCACCGGCGTTTGACTGCGCGCAGATCCGCGCGCTCAGCGACCTGCCGATCTCGGAACGGCACTGAGCTACGGGGCCCGGTTCAGGTCCATCTTCAGCTATCGGCGCACGGGCGCGATGGTAGGATTTGAGCAGAAGTCGGGGAAGCCCGCTCGCTGGTGGGGGCGCGCCATCGCTCAACCAAATGCCGACCGCCACGCCTTGGTCGCGATTTCCAACAATGCGCCGTTCGGCCAGCCTGTCATGAGCACTGGGGAAATTACCGGTATCGCGGGCGCGATGAAACCGGGCACCGGAAAACGATCATTTGGGCTTGAGCGCCGCTCGGCCGATGTGGTCTAATTCAGGCCGATCCGCCGCGCCATACGCGCTACGCCCCAAAGCAACGTGAAGGTCGCGAGACAGTGAATACACCGGATGCCCGTGCCGGAGCCGTAACGACCTTTGACCGGGCGATAGACTTTATTTGGGCGCCCGACCGCGACGGACACCAGGATGACCGTGCGCCCGGCGAGACGTTCGCCACTGCGTGGGGCGTCACCCAAATGACCTGGGATGATGCCTTGGCAGACGGCATAGTCTCCGGAAGCCTCGCCGATGCCACCCGGGCGCAATGCAAAGCGATCTATCGGGCCAATTACTGGGAACCGCTGCATTGCGACTCGCTGGACCCGGGCGTCGCATTCGTATTGTTCAACGACGCCACGCTTTCAGGTGTGGATGCCGCTGCCAGGTTGCTGCAGCGCATTGTGGGGGCCACGGAGGACGGCATAATCGGTCCGCAGACCCTTGCTCGAGCGAATGCCATGCAAGCCTTGGAGCTGATCGACAGGCTGACCACCGCCGACGACACCTATCTCGCTTCGCTGCGAAACGCACCGATGTTCATCAAGGGATGGGACCGGCGGGAGGCAGCATGCAGGGCCGCGGCACTCGCGCTTATCGCCTAGACAGCCTGCTTGCGTGCGCGTCGGTGAGCCGGGCCTTGCGACCGGCGGACCCGCGCATGATGCGCAGGTCCCATGGCGTTCCGTATTTCGTGTTGCGGCGATGCCGAACTTTTCCTGGCGTGCGGCGCTCTATGTCGCGAGCTTTGGAAAATCGGTCTCACAATGGTGCGCATCGAACCTTTATCCGAAAACAGCTGTCGCACCGGAAGCATGCCGCTGCCTGAGCAGAGGTCGCGCCAGACCCGGTCTCCGGTCGTCTAGCTCGATGCACCGAGGCTCCATCGTCGTTGCTGTCCCCGCCAGGGACGAAGCTGAACGTATCGCTGCCTGTCTGCTCGCGTTGCTCGCCAGACATGTCGTCCTCAAACGGTCCTGGTGCTTGCCAACAATTGCAGTGACGGGACGGCCACAATTGCCTCGGGGATGCGATCCGCGCTGCCCTATCGATTGCATGTGGAACGCCATTGGTTGCCAGAGCAGCAGGCTCATGCGGGTCAGGCTCGTCGGCTTGCGATGGCACTCTCCGAACGGCTGGTGCGGCGGGATGGTGTTCTATTGACGACGGATGCCGATGCCGTGGTGGCGCCGGACTGGATCGAGCGCAATTGCCAGGCGATCACCGCCGGTGCCGATGTCGTGTGCGGGCGGGTCGCGCTCGATCCGCTGGAAGTGGGGCTGATCCCTGCCCGCCTCCACGCTGACGATGCGCTGGAAGGCAGATTGATCGAGTTGCTGGACCGCATCGCTGACCGGCTCGATCCAGATCTCGCCGATCCATTCCCTCGCCATACCGAGGCGGCAGGTGCCAGCCTGGCCGTAACCACGGCAGCGTTTCGTCGCGTCGGCGGGATCCCTGCTGTCCGCTCCGGGGAGGATCGCGCATTCGTCTCCTCGCTTGCCCGCATGGACGCGCGGATCCGACACGATCCATCCGTCCTGGTGTCGGTGTCCGGCCGCACGGTCGGTCGCGCTCCTGGGGGTATGGCCGACACCATCCGTCGCCGCATTCAGCGGCAGGATGAGTTTACCGACGACCGGGTTGAACCCGCCATTGACGGTTACCGGCGCTATGACTTTCGCCGCAGGGTTCGCCAGGCCTGGCGGAAACAATTGCTGCCGCCCAAACTTGCCATCGATCTCGGCATCTCCCCGCACGTCCTGGCGCGAACCATCGTCGAGCCGTATTTTGGGAACGCCTGGGCCTACATCGAAGCGGCCAGCCCGTTTCTGACGCGCCGCCGTGTGCGGTTCAGCGAATTGTCGCGACAGATCGCTCACGCGCTTTATCTGCTCGAACACGATAGTGAGACCGACCTGGTATGCGATTCTGGTGCATCGCCATGACTGTCATCGCGACCGGGCGAGGTGCGGACGAGGCCGCAGATGTCGCGGACCTGGTTGCTTGGATGCAGGACCTGGCCACCGACGGCGATGCCGAGGCCGCATTCCCAAAACCCGAACTGGCGGCGCTGCGGCAAGCCGGTGTGCTCGCCATCACCTTGCCGAACGAGGCCCCGGGCGGAACACGTGAACGCGCCGATCTGTTGGTCCGGACCCTGGCGCAGCTCGGTCGCGGCAATCTCGCCGTCGGCCGGTTGGTCGAAGCGCATATCAACGCGCGGCATCTGATCGCCCGCTTCGGCACATCGAGCCAGCGGGCACAGGCGATCTCAGACGCGCAGGCAGGCGCACTCTTTGCGCTTTGGGTGACGGACCCACCGCAAGGTGGGCTACGTCTGGTGCGGCGCGGCGATCGCCTTCTGCTGGAAGGTCGCAAGATGTTCTGCTCGGGCGCCGGTTTCGCGACGCGAGCGCTGCTGACCGCACAGGACGAGGCGGGGAATTCCCTGATGTTGGTGGCGACACTCAATGCGGGTGAGCGCGTGCGCCCGCTCGAGGCACCGTTGCAAGGAATGCGGGGTGCGGTGACAGGAGAAGTCGACTTCACGGGATGCACCATCGCGGCCGATTCCGTATTGGGTGCACCCGGCGACTATCTCAGAGAGCCGGATTTCTCGGCCGGTGCGTGGCGCGGCTCCGCCGTTGCGTCGGGCGGACTGCGCAGCCTGGTCGAACTCACGGCCGATATTTTGCGCGCTCAGCGACGCGCCGATAATCCCCACCAGCAGACGCGGCTCGGGAACGCGATGATCGCCTGCGAGTCCAGCCGCCTGTGGGTGCAGCAGGCAGCTCGCGTCGCCGAAGATCCGAGCACTGATCCGGCGGAGGCTGTCGCCTATACGGGCCTTGCGCGCATCGCCGTCGAAACCGCGTGCCTCGATGCCATGCGACTGGCGCAGCGTTCACTGGGCCTTGCAGCGTTCCGGCGTGGGACGCCAGTGGAGCGGATTTGCCGCGATCTCGCGACCTATCTGCGCCAACCGGCGCCCGATGAGGTGCTGGCCGAGGCGGCGGCGCATTTCGTTGTTCACCGGTTGCCGGATGCTCCACCTTGAAGATGAGGGATTTGCATGCGCAGTGGCACGCATTGCCCGTGGGCAGCCTCGAGGAAGTGGCGGGATCCGGAACCTGCCTCGTGCTTGCGCCGCACCCTGACGACGAGAGCCTGGGCTGTGGCGGATTGATCGCGGCGTGTTGCGCGGCTGGGCGTCCGCCGGCGGTAGCGATCCTCACTGATGGCAGCGGCTCGCATCCAGGCTCTCACAGCTATCCGCCGGGCCGCCTTGCCGCGCTCCGCAAGGCTGAGGTCACGCAGGCCGTTGGCTATCTTGGCATGTCCGTCGAGCGCCTGGTGTTCCTGGGAGAATGCGACACAAAGGCCCCGCGCAAAGGCGCCGCTTTCGATCGTGTCTCGCGGCATCTCGCGGCTTGGCTCGCAGCGTTCGACTGCACCACGATCTTTGTGCCATGGCGCCAGGACCCGCACTGCGATCACCAGGCCGCGGCATTCATCGGCGAGGCGGCTGCGGCTTTTGCCAATGTTCGCCTGCTCGAATATCCGGTGTGGGGATGGACCCTCTTGCCTGATACGACAGTGCCGGATCAGCAGGTTTGCGGGTGGCGGCTGGACATCGCGGCGTGCCTGCCGGTCAAGCGTCGCGCGATCGCGGCGCATGCCTCGCAGTATGGCGCGCTGATCCAGGATGACCCCGCAGGATTTCAACTCCCGGCCAATCTACTGAGCGTCCTCGATCAGCCCTGGGAAACCTTCCTGCTGCCATGACCGTCTCGCACGATGCCGAGCATTTCCGACGAATCTACGCGCGCGACACCGATCCCTGGGCATTCCGGACCAGCACCTATGAGCAGGAGAAGTATCGGCGCACGGTTGCGGCGCTGGGTGAGCGGCGCTTCCGATCGGGCTTCGAGCCCGGCTGTTCGATCGGGGTACTGACCAGCATGCTGGCTCGCCACTGTGATGCACTGCTGGGCGCTGACATCGTCGAACCGCCATTGCGCACGGCACGCCGGATATGCACTGACCTGCCCTGGGTTCGCTTGGCGCGTCTGCGCATTCCTGCTGAATGGCCGGACGCCCGCTTCGATCTGATCGTGCTGTCGGAGGTGCTCTATTTCCTTAGTCCCCGCGACATTGCGACGGTGGCAGCTCGTGTGCTCGACACGCTGGACCCCGACGGTGTCGTGTTGTCGGTCAACTGGCGCGGCCATGGCGATGATCCGTGCGGCGGCGATGAGGCGGCAACTATCCTGCTGAACGAGACGCAAGCATCGCTGCGCGTCGCTTCCCACTACCGGACCGCGTCCTACCGGATGGATCTGCTGATCCGACGGTAACGCTGGCCCGCGAGGACTGCGTGGCGGGGATGCTTGCGGCCCCGTGCATCCCGTCCGACCGCCTGCGGGTGACCATTCGGAGTGGGGCAGAATCCATAACTTTTTCATACGCTGGAAGGTCGCCACCTTCGCGCGGTCGAGCATCGCGTCGCAGCCGGCCGCGGTGTGCGACGTGCCGACAGCTTTATGCCTGCTCCATCGCCACTTCGGTTTTCAGGCTGTCCAGATCGCGATCCAAAGTGGCAACGGCCAGCACGCGGCCGCCGCGGCGGTATTGCAACAGGGCGCTCTTGGCGCCGATATTCCCTTCGATCTCGATACTATCCCAGTCGGGTGCATGACCGAGATAGTCGACATTGAGGTCATGGTAATGTCGGCTCCAGAAGAACGGCACCGCAGCAAAACGCTCCGGCCGCCCCATGATGTTCAGCGCTGCAACCTGACCCATTCGTTCGGCGACCACCCAGTGCTCAACCCGTATCCGCTCGCCGCTGTGCCGGTCAGGCCAGCGCGCCACATCGCCGGCGGCAAACACACCTGGCGCACTCGTCGCCAGATGCTGGTCGACCAGAATGCCATTTTCCACCGCGAGGCCTGCTGCATCTGCCAACTCGGTGCGCGGCCTGACGCCGGTGCCGAGTACAACAAGCTCTGCATCCAGTGTCGCACCACCGCTCAATGTTACTCGCCCGGATGAAATCGATGACACCTGCTCACCCAAATGGAATACCACTCCTTGGGCCTCGTGGACTTGCCTGACCAGCTTCCCCAACTCCGGCCCAAGTATCGTCTCCAGCGGCTGCCAATTCGGCGCAACGACGTGCACGTCCAATCCACGCTGCCGGAGCGCCGCTGCGACTTCCAACCCGATGAAGCCGGCCCCGATCAGCAGCGCGCGTCTGGCTGCACCGGCCCGGGCGATCATCGCCCGACAGTCGCGGAGCGAGCGAAGCGTCATGACCTCTGAAGATGTGGCCCCCGGGATGCCGGCCGGCCGCACCGGTTCGGCGCCGGTGGCGATCAGCAACCGATCGTACGGAACCTCGCCGCCGTCATGGAGAAGGACCTTTCGTCCCCGCAGATCTATGCAAGCAGCCCGGGTGTCGAGTTGCAGGTTGATCGCATTGTCAACGTAGAAGGACGGAGGACGAAGCGGCAGCCACTCCTCTGCTGCCGCGCCGGCCAAGTAGTCCTTCGACAGATTGGGCCGATCGTAGGGTGCGTCCGCGTCGTCGCTCAGGATCGTCAACTCGCCCTCATAGCCTTCCCGGCGCAGCCGCTCGGCCGCCGCGAGGCCCGCGCCGCCGCCGCCGATTACGACAACGCGATCTGGTGCCCCGACACGCGCGGGACGATGCTCCAGCGGAGCGCTATGCCTGTGGCGCACGAACAGACGGTCGCCAAGTCGCTCGACCCTCCAACAGGCGACGGGGTCGAGGGCGGGCGCTCGCAACGCCTCGCCTGTGCGAAGGCTGAAGCAGGCGTGGTGCCACGGGCAGCGAACGGTGTCGTCGACCACCAGTCCCTCACCAAGCGGGCCGCCATAATGCGTGCAGGCGCCACTGATCGCGAAGTACTCATCGCCCCGCCGCGCGAGGATCACGGACTCGTCTCCGACCACCCCGGAAAGCATCGCGCCGTCCTGCAGGTCCGCGGCCTGCACCCCTTGCGCGAAGTCCGGGCGGTCGAGTTTCTTGTTGTCGGTCATGCTGACCTCTCTGGGTTGAACGACAGCGGTGCGCGAGGCCCCGGAACTGGACGCGGCTGCGGCCGGCTACCAGCCCGCCACGCTTACTTGTGTTTCCATGCGAACGGACGACGCCACGTCCAGTTCGCAGGAAGCGCCTCCAATGCATGAAGCCGATGACGCCCTCGCAGTTTGCAGCCACCAATGCCACCGTCGCCCCGCGCGAGGACCGAGGCGCGCTCCGGCCTCACGCGGTATTCTGGTTCACCCGGATAGCCTTGCCCCGCTGCTTTTCCTGCCGCTGTTCGCGAGACTTTCGCGGTACCGGCGGGGAGACCTGCGACGGCCCCGCATCTTCCTTGCTGTTCTCGTTCACCTGAAGTGCCTTGCCCCCAGGCTGGCTGCTGTCCCTGCGCGCCTGCTGCCGTGCGATTCCATCGAGCGATTTCGCCATGGGGTCCTCCTATGCCGAAGCACAACGCTGGCCCATTGCGGCGCGTTCCGATGCGAATGAGGCGCGCGGCCGGCATGTGGAGGGCGCGCCCCGTGCCTCGAAGTTCCATGAGACCGCCAGCGCCGCGACACGTCATTGCAGGCCATCGGCCTTCGCGTATATCAGGGCGCCGCATCGCCACCGGTGCTGCGCTTTGCTGGCTGCTGCAGAATGATCTGCGATGTTTGGGTGCTGCCCTCCCGGCCACACGACAACGTGGTCCGTGCTCCCACAATTCTGCCCTGTTCGGGGCATTTCCTGAGCCGATCAATCGAAAGGGGGCCATCGTGAGACGTTCAATCGGCATATTACCTTGTGCAGCGGCCTTCGCCCTGATGCTATCTGGTTCCGTGCATGCACAAGGCGTTCCGCAGACTGTCACCTTGATGAAAATCGATCCGCAGACTTTGGCCACAGGATACCGGACCTCGAAGGTGGTCGGCAGCACGGTGTTCAACGAATCCAATCAGACCGTCGGCACCATCGATGACCTGATCGTGACGCCTGGTGGGCAGGCCCCTTATGCCGTTCTTTCGGTCGGCGGATTCCTGGGGCTTGGCACCAAGTACGTTGTGGTGCCATTCACGTCGCTAAAGATCATCGACAAGAAAATGGTTCTCCCGGGCGGTTCAAAGGAGGCTCTGGAAGGACTTCCGGATTTCAAGTACGCGAGCTGACACCGCGCCTGCTGTGACATCGCAGCCCCATTCACCTGAGCGAGCTCTGCGCGTGATATGTCGGTCACCCGCGACGCGGCAGACCTTTCCGATTGCCATCGCGGAGTCCCAGGCCGACAGAGCGACATCCGTCGCCGGGCGCCTCTGGACTCGGCGTGGCATATCGGATGCGATGTTGTCACTGCAATGGCAGTGGACAGGCAGGCAATCGGGCGAATGGTTGGAGCCGTCGAACCGCAAACGAATCTTGACACGAAGGACGATCGAGCACCACGGGAGCGCCACGGAGAATAGCTTGAATGCGCTGTCCGCACGCCGGAATTGAACCTCCGTGGCCCTTCGTGGCCCTCGATTTTCCTCCGTGTTGAAAGCTTTATTCCTTGCTGTCCGGCCGCTCCGGCGGGTCGAATGTGCATCCGATTGGCCTGGCATGCCTGGAGTGGACAGGTCTCGCACGGTTGCAGACTACTCGGGTCCGCGTTGCCCACGTCAGAGCATTTTCATCCTGCGTGTTGCGTTGCCATCAATGTGACTTCGGGTCTTGCTGGTAGCGCCCGAACGGCGCTTCACGTGATCGACGAAGGCTCGCAGTTTCGGCATGATTTGCCGGTGGGCGGGATAGTATAGAAACACTCCCGGAGCCGTCGGCGCGAACGGCTCCAGCAGGTGCACAAGTTTTCCCGCTTTGACCGCTCCAGCGGCGATCGGCTCGGGCACCTGCGCAAGACCCAGACCTGCGACGGCCGCACCAAGCATGGTAGGAAGATCGCCGGCGATGAATGGTCCCGCGACGACGGCCTCGACTGTCTCGTTGCCGTCGACGAAGGACCAGGGCGCGATCGACCCGTTCGAACGGCGCATGCGCAGGCAGGCGTGCTGACGCAGATCGTCGATGCGCTCCGGCCGCGTTCGCCGGCGCAGATAATCGGGGGTGCCGACAACCGCGAGCGGGAACGGCGGCGTCAGCCGCACCGCGACCATGTCGGCGGCGATGAACTGGCCCAGCCGGATGCCGGCGTCAAACCCTTCGGCCGCGAGGTCGACCAGCTTCTCGCTTGCGGCGATCTCCACCTCGACCTCGGGATAGGCCTGGCAAAAGGATGCGATCAGCGGCTCCAGCAGGATCGGCACCACCGCGCGCGGCACCGTAAGACGCAACAGTCCGACCGGCCGCCGCCCGAGGTCACGTGCGACCTCGCTCGCGGCGACGAGTTCCTCGAAGGCGGGCTTCGCGCGCGAAAGGAACCGTTCGCCGGGTTCGGTCAGGCCTACGCTCCGCGTTGTGCGTATGAAAAGCGCTGCGCCGACGCGCGCCTCCAGTGCGCGTACCGCCTGGCTGATCGCCGACGGAGTCACCCCGAGTTCCACGGCTGCTCGGCGAAAACTGCGGTGCTGGGCAACGCTGAGGAATGCCTCCACCCCGTCGAGCGCGCCCTGCCTGACTGTAAAGTTCTGCTTCATGGCCCGTTTAAATTATCGCGAATAGTGGATCGCCGGAAGCAGTCGTACAGATGAGCTGCAAGTCAGGAGTCACGTCGCATGATGTCGGAACCCCAGGTGCGCGACAATCAAGGGAGCAGCGCAATGCGAGACGCGACGTTATCCCGACGCGACATGCTCTGGGCGGCGGGCGCGGTCACCGTCAGGCTGTTTTCACGGAGCCGCCTATGGCCGCTGCCGCCGAACCCAGCGCAGGACCCACGATAGGAGCTCACATGCCTCCGGACATCCTGTTCCAGACCCACCTCGTCCTCGGCTACGTCGCGTGGCTGCTTTGCTTCGGCGTGTACATCTGGCCCCGGCTCAAAGCGATGGACCATTTCGCAGCACAACGTGCGATCGCCACGCTGCACAGCTTCCGCTTCTTCGGGCTCGTCTTCATCCTTCCGGGCGTGGTCAGCCCCAACCTGCCGGCCGGCTTCGCCGTGTTCTCCGCCTACGGCGATTTTACCACCGGCGTGCTGGCCATGCTGGCGCTTCTCACGGTCAGGATCCGTCCGCTGTTTTGGTTGTTCGTCGTCGCCTTCAATGTCGTGGGGTTTGTCGACCTGATCCTCGACTATTACCACGCGGTCCAGGTCGACCTTCCTGCGAATGCTGGCGAGTTGGGCGCCGCCTACGCAATCCCGATCATCTTCGTACCGCTGCTACTGATCACCCACTTCGTCGCATTCTACCTGTTGATGCGTCCTCAGCACGAGGCGGCCCGGGAGCCCGAGACGGCCCTGGCCCTCGCCGGCGACGCGGCCGCATCGTAGATCCGGGCGACCCCAGGTAACCCACGGGCTGGGGTGCCGAATAGATTGCCTGGTCGCAATGAGACGCGTTGCGGCTGACCAACATCAGTGCGAGCTGGTTGCGGGATCCCTCGCGGCCGCCGCGATCTTGGCGACGTCGATCCTCCGCATCTTCATCATCGCCTCGAACACTCGCTTCGCTACATCGCCCCCCCTGGCCATCGCCTCGGTGAGAACGCGCGGCGTGATCTGCCACGACAGGCCCCATTTGTCCTTGCACCACCCGCACGCGCTCTCCTCGCCGCCATTGCCGACAATCGCGTTCCAATAGCGGTCCGTCTCCGCCTGATCGTCGGTGGCGATTTGAAAGGAGAACGCTTCGCTGTGCTTGAACGTGTCGCCGCCGTTGAGGCCAAGGCACGGGACGCCGCACACCGTGAACTCAACCGTCAGCACGTCGCCCGACCTGCCGCCTGGAAAGTCGGATGGCGCCCGGTGCACCGCGCCGACCGCGCTGTCGGGAAAGGTCCGGGCGTAAAAATGCGCGGCCTGTTCCGCGTCGCGGTCGTACCACAGGCAGATCGTGTTCTTCTTCAGCATCACTTTCCTCCATTTTCCACCGGCCGGGGAAGCGTCCGCTGGAAGGACTGCTCATGGAACCTACCTTCGCGCCTTCGATGCGGGGTGATGAAAATTGACAGTTCACCGCCAGCGTCTCGGACCTCCGGCGCGATCGGTGCATCTCCTGCCACATCGCTAAACCCAATAGTGGCGTGGGCCGAATAGTGGCGGGGGCATCCGCCGCAGCCTTGATGCAACCAACTCAGACGATCAAAACGACCCGCACGCTCGTCGGTTCCCTCGCTTATGCCATGCCGAGCGCAACGGCAACGCTCCGGCCCCCAGCGTGCGCTATACTTGGTACTTTATGCAGCCCCGGAGTACTTTGTGCAGCCCCGGAGCTACTCGTCGACGCTGAGATCGATGGTTGTCCTCAAACCACCGAGCGATGCCGATCATCGCTGCGACGGCGGCAACGCGTCGACTGCGAGAACGCGACCGCTCGCGCAACGGTGACCGCTTGGTCGCGTATTTTTGTGCAATATATCCGGCAGAGGGAACATTATTTCGGCCGCCGCCGGCGATGGCCGCGCGGTTGCGAAGGAGGAACGCAAGATGGCCTTCACGCGCAAGAATGTCTGGGAACTGGGCGGCGACTGGGCTGACCCGATCCTCTGGTATGCGCGCGGCGTAAAGGCGATGCAGGCACGAGCCCTCAACGAACCGACGGGATGGCGGTTCTACGGCGCGATCCACGGGTTCGACCCGGATCTGTGGCAGCAAGTCGGTTATCTAGCCGCCGAGGATCCGATGCCGAGAGACGCCGACGTGCAGGCCTATTGGAAGCAGTGCCAGCATGGAAGCTGGTACTTCCTGCCCTGGCACCGCGGCTATCTGATCGCCTTCGAGGCCGTCGTTCGCGATGCGGTGGTGAAACTCGGCGGCCCCGCCGATTGGGCGCTGCCGGTACTGGAATTACTTCAAGGCGAATCAGAATGCGCTGCCCCCCGCGTTCGCTTCCCCGGACTGGCCCGACGGACAGGGCGACAATCCGCTCTATGTTCCACAGCGCTATGGTCCGAACAGCGATGGAACCGTCGTTGTGCCAACCAGCCAGATCGACCTGAACGCGCTCGGGGATCCCGCCTTCACGGGCGTCGCGAGCGGCGGCAGCCCCGGCTTCGGCGGCGTCGACACGGGATTCAGTCATTCCGGGCAGGTCCACGGGGGCATCGAGACGCAGCCGCACGATTGGGTACATAGCCTGGTCGGTGGTGGCGACCAGCAAACAATCGGCTTGATGTCGTGGCCCGACCTGGCCGGGCTGGATCCGATCTTCTGGCTCCACCATGCCAATATCGACCGGCTGTGGGAGGTCTGGCGGGAGCACCCGGCCAGCCATGTCGATCCGTCCGACGCGAATTGGGTCAATGGCCCAGAAGCCGTCGGCGAGCACGTATTCCAGTTGCCAATGCCTGGCGGGGTCGGCTGGACCTATACGCCCGGCGAGATGACTGATCTTTCAAAGCTCGGTTACGGATACGATGATGTGTTGCCGCCGCAGGGGACGCCGCAACCGGTCGCCCGGCTACAGCGGCTCGGGATGAGTATGGCGGCAGCCGAGACGCTGGTGAGGAGCACCGCGATGGCTGGACCCGGGACTGTCGAACTGCTCGGGGCGAACAACCAGAGCCTGCGCCTGTCCGGCGCGGACGCCAGGACCTCGCTGACGCTCGATGCCTCGGTCCGCAGCAAGGTGGTCGCCAGCCTCAATGCGACTACGGCTGCGGCGCCGGCCGTCCCGGACCGGATCTTCCTGAACCTGGAGAATGTGCGCGGCCTCAACGACGCAACCGCCTTCCGCGTCTACATCAACCTGCCCGACGGCGGCGATCCGGCCCAGTACCCGGACCACCTGGCAGGCAACATTGCTCTGTTCGGCGTGCGCAAGGCGTCATTGGCCAACAACGGACACGCTGGCGACGGCCTCACCTTCGCACTGGAGATTACCCACGTCATCGACACCTTGCACCTCGCCGGGGCGCTGAACGTCGACCAGCTCCATGTGCGGCTGTTGCCGGTGAAACCGGTATCGGAGGCAGCGCAGGTCAGCATCGGTCGCATCAGTGTATTCCGGCAGAGCGCTTGACGAGGCTGCCTGGTGAGGCACGCATGGCTCGTCGTGCTCGCAACGACCAGCGCGGCCGCCTGGGCGGCGATCACGCTCGGCGGGAGCGACCTGGGACTCGCCGCCTTCTGTTCCACCGGGACATTGTGGACGATGCCGCTGTCGGTTCGGTTCGACCTCGGGGTCCTGTTCATCGGCCCGGCGAAGCTCGCTTTCGGCTGGACGCTGATGGTCGCGGCGATGATGCCGCCGCTGATCGCCGCGCCGCTTCGGCATGTCTATGACCGCAGCTTCGCGAGCCGACGCACGCGGTCGATGCTGCTGTTCGTCGTCGGCTATGCGACGGTGTGGATAACCGCGGGCGTGGGGCTGCAGGCCATCGCGTTCGCCACGCGATCGGCCATACCCGTACCGCTGGTCTGGTTCAGTCTCGCGACCGCGATGGCGATGTTGTGGCAGGTCTCGCCCGCCAAGCAGTGGTGCCTGAATCGTTGCCATCGCCGAGCGAACCTCGCCGCGTTCGGCGCGGCGGCGGATCGTGACGCTTTCGATTTCGGGTTGCTGAACGGCGCATCATGCGTCGGGGCGTGCTGGGTGCTGATGCTGCTGCCGCTCCTGGCAGGGCACGGTCATGTCATGGCGATGATCGGCGTCACGCTGTTCGTGTTTGCCGAGCGGCTCGAACGTCCGGCTCCGCTCGAATGGCGCTGGCGAGGTCCCGGCAAGGCGCTGCGCATCGCCACCGCACAGATCCGCAGCTTCCAGTCGGAAATTGTCGTCACCAGGCGCGTAGCTCGCGACGGTCAGGCTGCCGCTAAGGCCCGCTGATCTGCGCCAGCGTGTGCCGCGCGATGACGATCTCCTCATCGGTCTGCATCGCATATGCCGGCAACGCCGATCCCGGATGCGTCAGCAACGGCCCGCCTGCCAGGTTCGCTGCCTCGTCGAGCGAGAAACCAAGCCAGCGCAGCCGATGCAGCACGCGGCCGCGAATCTCGGGGCTGCGCTCACCGATGCCCGCGGTGAACACCATGCCGTCGATGCCACCCATCGCGGCCGCCATCGCCCCGGCCGTGCATGCGACGTGATAGACGAAATATTCCACCGCCAGTTTGGCCAACGGCGCCTCGCTCGCCAGCAGCGTGCGCATGTCGTTCGACACGCCTGACAGGCCCTTCAGCCCGCAGTCGGCGTAGAGGAACCGCTCGACCCGATCGACATCCCATCCCTTCTGCTGCTGCAGCCACAGGATCACGCCGGCATCCAGCGAGCCGGGCCGCGTGCCCATCGGCAGGCCCTCCAGCGCGGTGAATGCCATCGACGAGTTGACGCTGCGTCCACCGGCCAGGGCGCACATCGAGGCACCCGATCCGAGATGCGCCACCACCACTCGTCCCAATGCGATCGCCGGCGCGCGCTCCGCCAGGGCGCCGGCGATGAATTCGTACGACAGCCCGTGGAACCCGTAGCGTCGCACACCCTCACGGTACAACGCATCCGGGATCGCAAAGCGATCGGCCACTGCGGGATGTCCGCGATGGAACGCGGTATCGAAGCACGCCACGTGCGGCAGCAAGGGGAACAGCGCCGCCAACGCCTTCAGCACCGCGACCGCCGGCGGATTGTGCAGTGGCGCCAGCGGTTCCAGCGCCTCGATGCGCCCCAGCGTCGCGGCATCCACCAACACCGGTGCAGCCAGGTCCGGTCCGCCGTGCACCACGCGATGGCCGAACCCCATGAGGCCACTCTTCTCGAACGGCCCATCCGGCAATGGGGCCAGCATCGCCAGCGCGGCCGCATGATCCTTGGTCGTCACCACCCGGTTGTGCACCAGCTTGCCGCTGGCGGTTGTGATCAGCATGCGGCCCTCGCCGCCGATCCGCTCCACCTCGCCGCTCTGGGTGAGCCGCGGCTGGCCGTCGGCCACGCCATACACCGCGAACTTCAGGCTGGATGAGCCGGCATTCAGGACGCACAGGTGAGCCATCCCTCTTGGCCTTTCATGTCCGGAGCGTGCATGCTTCGCCATCCAGCCACTGACGAGCCCCGGAGACCGCGTCCATGACCAAGTTCGGCCTCGCCCAGTCTGTCCGCCGAGTGGAGGACCCGCGCCTGTTGAACGGTGGCGGCCGCTACACCGACGATATCGGTACTGCCGGGGATGCTGCACGGGATCGTACTGCGCAGCCCGCATGCGGCGGCGAAATTCGGTGCGATCGATACGACGGCGGCAGCATCCGTCGCCGGGGTCAAGGCGATCTATACCGCGGCAGACCTGAGTGCCGACGGCATCGCACCGATGCCCTGCGCTGCGCCGGTGCAGAACCGCGACGGGTCCGACATGGCGAACCCGCCGCATCCCGCGCTCGCCGGTGGCGCAGTTCGCCACGTCGGCGATCCGGTTGCGTTCATCGTCGCTGAAACACCGAAGGCTGCGCGCGACGCCGTGGAGCTGATCTCCATCGATTACGCCGTCGAACCCGCCATTATCGACGTCGGCCCCGCGACCGGCGCCGGCGCACCACTGGTGTGGCCCGATGTGCCGAACAATGTCGCGTTCGACTGGGGCATCGGCGACAAAACGGCGACCGATGCCCTGTTTGCCACCGCCGCACACGTCACCCGGCTGACCGTCGTGAACAACCGCGTCATCGTTGCATCCATGGAGGGGCGCGCCGCGATCGCCGACTACGATTCCGCGTCCGGCCGCTGGACGCTGTACGCCAACACGCAGGGTGGCTGGCTCATCAAGACCCTGATCGGCGCGGTGTTCAACACCGATCCAGCGAATTTCCGCGTCATCACGCCCGATGTCGGCGGCGGTTTCGGCATGAAGGCGTTCCTCTACGCCGAACATGTGCTGACCTGCTTTGCGGCGCGCAAACTGGGACGCCCGGTGAAGTGGACATCGGACCGCGGCGAAGCGTTCCTGGCCGACACGCAGGGCCGCGACAACGTCACCCTGGGCGAACTGGCGATCGACGCAGGAGGAAAATTCCTGGCGCTGCGCACGCGCAATCTCGCCAACATGGGCGCCTATCTATCGACCTTCGCGCCCTATATCCCGACCCTGGCCGGCGGCGCGGTGCTGGCCGGCGTCTACGACTTCCGGCAGATCTACGCCAACGTACTCGGCGTGTTCACTCACACCGTGCCGGTGGACGCGTACCGTGGTGCCGGGCGTCCCGAGAGCAACTACCTGCTGGAGCGCCTCGTCGATGCCGCTGCACGCGAACTCAATATCGACCGCGTCGAACTGCGCCGGCGCAACATGGTGCCGGCCTCGGCGATGCCGCATGCCACGCCGGTCGGCAAGACCTATGACACCGGCGACTTCCCGATGGTGCTGGATGCGGCACTGAAGGGGATGGACTATGCCGGCTTCGCGACCCGGCGCGCCGCCTCCGCGCAGCGCGGCAAGCGTCGCGGCATCGGCCTCGCCTATTATCTCGAAGTCACCATGGGTGATCCGACCGAGCGGGCGGAAATCCGCTTCGCCGAGGACGGCTTTGTCGACGTCTACGTGGGCACGCAATCGACCGGCCAGGGCCACGAGACCGCCTATGTCCAGCTCACGTCGCTGCATCTCGGTATCGACGGCGAGAAGATCCGCGTGCGCCAGGGCGATACCGACACCATACCGGTGGGCGGCGGGACCGGGGGTTCACGCAGCCTGTATTCCGAGGGCGTGGCGATCCAGGTGACGGCGGATACGGTGATCGAAAAAGGCAGGCAGGCGGCGGCTGAAGTGCTGGAGGCGGCAGCGGCCGATATCGCGTTCGCCGACGGGCGCTTCTCCATCGTCGGCACCGACCGCGGCATCGACATCATCGCGCTCGCCGCCACGCAACGGCAAAAGGCGGCGGCCGGCGAGCCGGCGACCGTGCTCGACGCTGCCGAAGTGGTGACGGTTGCCGAGCATACATTCCCAAACGGCTGTCACATGGCGGAAGTGGAAGTGGATCCCGAGACCGGCGTGGTCGAGATCGTCCGCTACCGGGTGTGCGACGACTTCGGCAAGACCGTGAACCCGATGATCGTGCTCGGCCAGGTGCATGGCGGCGTCTCGCAGGGCGTCGGCCAGGCGATGCTGGAGCGCACCAGCTACGATGCGCAGGGCCAGCTTATTTCCGGCAGCTTCATGGACTACGCGCTGCCACGCGCCGACGATCTGCCGGACATCGAGGTCGATCTGCTGGAAGTGCCCAGCGCGTCCAATCCGCTTGGCGTGAAGGGGGCCGGCGAAGCGGGCTCGGTCGGCAGTCCGCCGGCACTGATCAATGCCATCATCGATGCGCTGGCGGGCGACGGCGTGACGCAGATCGACATGCCCGCCACGCCGGAGAACGTATGGCAGGCGATTGCGATGGCGAAGGCGGCCTGATGCGCAGTTTGCCGATTAGCGCCGCGTAGAGGAGATCTCGGTTCAAGCGTCAGCAGATTGCTTCACCCAATCGCGCTCAGCGCCGGCTCGCTGCCCGCTCAAGGCCGGCAGGCGCGGTCTGCAATCTTCCGACGCCGGAACGCCAAGGGTCGGACCGACCGGCGAATGTGGCTTGGTACCACTGCTGGCAGCCGACGTCGCAACCAGGGGGATAAGTCATTGGCATCACTGACAAAACCTAAGTGGATCGACGAGTTCCGCGACTTCATCATGCGGGGCAGCGTGGTCGACCTCGCCGTCGGCATCATCATCGGCGCCGCATTCACCGGCGTGGTGAACAGCCTGGTGAAGGACGTGTTCAACCCGATCCTCGGCCTGGCGCTCGGCGGCGTCGATTTCTCCAACCTGTTCGTCCCCTTGAACGGCCAACACTACGCGAACCTGGCCGATGCGCAGCACGCCGGGGCACCGACGCTGAACTTCGGCCTGTTCATCAATGCGATCATCAACTTCCTGATCGTCGGCTTCGCCATCTTCTGGGTGGTGAAGGCGCTGACCCGGCTGCACCTGCGCGAGGACGCCCAGGCCGGCCCCAAAGCTGAACAGGTGCTGGTGGAGATCCGCGACATCCTCAAGGGCCAGGCCGTGTCGCACCCGACGCAGAATTAACCATATTTTTCGGACGCCACTGCGGCCGCCGGAATAGACTGACAGCGGATTTCCGGGGAGAGGCGTCGTGCGACGTTTCGGACTGCTGTTCGTGGCATTGCTGTGTTTCGCCTGCCGCGTGGCATGGGCGGACGACTTCACTCTGCCGGGCCTGGAAGCGGACAGCGCGGCCTATGCCCAGACCCTGACCTCGCGCTTTCCTGCCGGCGGCACGCCGCAGGCGCGTAAAGCGGCGGAACAGGCGGCGGCCGCGGCGATCCGCAAACCGGACTGGGCCGCCGCCGCCGCCGCATGGGAGATGCGAATCGCCCAGGGTGACGCGACCGCCGCGCAATGGCTGTCGCTGGCCGATGCGCAGATGCATCGCACACCGCCCGACGCCAACCATGCGCTACAGGCCGCCTGGCAGAATTTTTCCTCCGCCGAGGCGGGTGCGCCCGAGGTGCCGTCGCTGCTGTTGATGGCCGACGCGCTGAAGCTGCTGGACCGTCCGGCGCAGTCAATTCAGGCACTGGAGGCTGCCGCCGAACGCGCGCCCGACAACAAGGCGATCGTGCAGAAGCTGGACGAGACCCGCCGTGCCACCGGCATCCTGGTGCGTCGGGTCGCCACCGAGGCGGAAGCCGAGCCGCCGCGTGCATGCATCGACTTCACCGTCGCCCCGGCCCGACGCGATGATTTCCATGCCGAGGACTGGGTGCGGCTCGATCCGCCGGTGAAGGGTGCGGCGGTTACCCGGGAGGGCGATCAGATCTGCATCTCCGGCCTGCCCTCGGGCGCCACCACGCGGATCACCTTGCGCGCCGGCATGCCGGGCGAGGCCGGCCTCAGCCTGGTCAAGGACACCAGCCTCGCCATCGCGATGGCCAATCGGCGCCCGCGCATCGACTTCGACACGCGGCTGTTCCTGCTGCCGCGCGGTCAGACACCTGCAATCGGTCTGAGCACGGTCAATCTGTCCAGCGTCAAGCTGACCCTCGCACGCCTCACCGAACGCAACGTCGTCGGGTTCGTGCGCAACGCCCGGCTTGGCCAGCCGGTCGAATCCTGGGACGCCGACCGGATCGGCGAACAGAGCGGGCGAATTGTCTGGCAAGGCAGCGCCGATGTTCCGAAATGGCAGCCCAACCGCGGCGCGCACACTGCCCTGCCGATGCCCGACGCGCTGTCCGCGTCCGGCCCCGGGCTATACGCGCTGATCGCCCGTGCCGGCGACGGCACGCCAAATGGCCCGACCGGCGTGCAGATGATCCTGCGCACCGACTTCGCACCCACCGTCTGGCGCGGCACCGATGGGCTGACCGTTCAGGTGCGCGGCTATTCCGACGTGCTGCCACGTGCGGGCGTCACGCTGCGCCTGCTCGCCGACAACAACGACATCCTCGGCGAGACCACCACCGACACGGACGGCGTCGGTCGCTTCGCCGCGCCACTGCTGCATGGCGACGGCCCGGTCGCGCCACGCGCGCTCGAGGTGCTGGGTGGCGAGGACTACACGATGCTCGACCTCAGCAGCGCCGCCTTCGATCTGTCGGATCGTGGCGTGGCGGGACTGCCGCATCCTGGACCGCTGGACGCCTATGTCTGGCTGGATCGCGGCATCTACCGGCCAGGCGAGACGGCGCAGGTGATGGCGCTGCTGCGCGACAATGCCGGGCGCCCCACCGATATTCCCGTGCATCTCATCGTGAAGCGGCCGAACGGGCAGGTGTTCCTGGACGCAACCCCGGCGCGGTTGGCGGAAGCCTCGGTGCATCTGCCGGTGACGCTGACGACCGGTGCGCCGGCCGGCACCTGGACCATCGAGGTGAAGGCCGATCCCGATCGGCCGCCGATCGGGCGGGCCGAGTTCCGCGTCGATGCCTTCGTGCCGGATCGGATGGCGGTGGACCTTGGAGCCGCAGTTGGCCCGATCATTCCCGGCACGCCCTACTCCCTGCCGGTGACCGCGCGGTTCCTGTTCGGCGCGCCGGCCGGCGGCCTCACCGGCCAGGGGCAGATGCGGCTGGTTGTCGATCCGGCGCCGTTCCCGGCGCTGGCCGGCTATCGCATCGGTCTGGTCAACGAAACCTATGCCCCGGATGCCCAGGACCTGACGCTGCCGGACACCGACGCGCAGGGACATGCGACACTCGCGATCGCCATCCCGCGCGCGCCGGATACGACGCACGCGCTGAAGGCGTCCGTTACCGTTGGCGTCAACGATCCATCCGGCCATGCGTCGCTTGCGTCGACCGAGATCCCGCTGCGGCCGGCGGGCAGATTGATCGGGATCAAGCCGGCGTTCGCCGAGGATGCGGTGGATGCCGGCACCGAGGCGGCGTTCGACATCGCCGCAGTCAACCCCGACGGCGCGCGTACCGCGCTGAAGGCAAAGCTGCGCCTGGTGCGTGAGCGCCCGGACTGGCGGCTTGTCATGCGTGGCAGCCTGGCGCGCTACGAGACCGTGTGGCGTGACGAACCGCTGGCGACGCAGGCGATAGAGATACCAGCCGATGCGCCGCTCCATTTCGCGCGCACCCTCGATTTCGGCCGCTACCGCATCGAGGTGCTGGAGGATGGCGGCATGGCCGCCACGTCGATGCGGTTCCGCGCCGGCTGGGTGTCCTCGGACAATCCGGATGTGCCTGATCAGGTGGATGTCTCGGCTGACCGCAAGGCGTACGCGCCCGGCGACACCGCGCGCATCCACATCGCTCCGCCGTTCGCCGGCGAGACCACGTTGCTGGTGCTGTCGGATCGGGTTCATTCGGTGCGCAACCTGTCGGTACCCGCCGGTGGTGCCGACGTCGATGTCCCGGTGTCGGCCGATTGGGGCACCGGCGCGTATGTGACGGTGCACGTGTTCCGCACCGCAGCGGATGCGAAATCGCGCCCGAGCCGCGCCATCGGGCTGGCCTGGATCGGCATCGATCCCGGGGTGCGCACGCTGCCGATGGCATTCGAGACTGCGGACAAATATCCGCCGCGGGCGCGGGCGGCGATCCGGCTGCGCACCGCCCCCGGCGCCTGGGTCAGCCTTGCCGCGGTTGACGAGGGCATCCTGCGGCTGACCAGGTTCGCGTCACCCGACCCGTCCGATCATTTCCTCGGGCGCCGCCGGCTCGGGCTCGACATCCGCGACGACTGGGGGCGCCTGATCGCGCCGCCGGATGGCGAGGCAACCGTGCTGCGCCAGGGCGGTGACGAAGGTGCTTTCGTGCTGCCGGATATCCCGCAGAAGACCGTGACGCTGTTCGTGCCGCCGGTACAGGCGGGCGCCGATGGCGTGGCGGAGTTCCCGCTCGATCTGCCCGATTTCAATGGCCAGGTGCGGTTGATGGCGGTGGCCTGGAGTGGCAGCTCGCTCGGGGCGGCGGCCAGCGACATCTACGTGCGCGACCCGCTGGTGGCGGAGCCGCTGCTGCCACGTTTCCTCGCACCCGGTGACCAGACGCGGATGACGTTGCTGCTGCACAACCTCGACCTGCCGGCCGGCGAGCAGGCGGTGACGGTGTCGGTGGACGGACCGCTCGCCATCTCCGGTCAGGCACGCATGGCCGCCACCCTGGCACCGGGCGCGCAGGCGCTCCCGTTCACCACGCTGACCGGAACCGGGGCAGGACGCGGGATCATCCGGCTGGATGTCACGGGTACTGGAGGGTTCCACATCCAGCGCGAGACCGCGATCACGGTGCGTCCGGCGCGCGGTGCGACGACGCTGGTCGCCGCCGGCGAACTTTCCCCCGGCGCCGAGATGCAGCTCACTCCGCCGCTCGGTCAGTTCGTATCGGGCACCTGGAAGGCGACGGCGAGCTTCGGTGGCGCGGTACGCTACGACGTGGCCGGGCTGGTGCAGGCACTCGATCGTTATCCACTGTGGTGTCTGGAACAGGCGACCAGCCGCGGCTTTCCGCTCGCGCTGCTGCCGGACGGTCCGGTGGCGGGACCCGACCGGGCGGCACGGCTGCAACAGGCGGTCGGCTCCGTGCTCGATCGCCAGCGCTTCGATGGCGGCTTCGGTTTGTGGTCGGCCTCGGAGGAGGCGGCGCCGTGGCTCTCGGTCTACGCTACCGAGTTCCTGCTGCGGGCGCGCGATGCCGGCGCAGCGGTTCCCGATCAGGCGATGATCGACGCGCTGAAGTTCGTCGCCGAGGCCGCCGACGATCCCGGCGACAAGCCGGAAGATCTCGCGTCGCAGGCCTATCGCCTCTACGTACTGGCGCTGGCCGGAAAGGGCCGCGCCGGCGCGGCCCGGGTGATGGCGGAGCAGATCGACCACCTGCCGACGCCGCTTGCCAAGGCGCAGTTGGGCGCCGCACTCGCGATGGCGCATGACCAGCCGCGGGCTGACGCGGCGTTCGCGGCGGCACTCGGTGCGCCAGCACGCCGCTGGTGGCCGTTCGACTACGGCACCGCGCTGCGGGATCAGGCTGCGATCGCATTGCTGCTGAAGGAGAGCGGGCTGCCCGGCGATCGACTGACGAAGCTGCTGGCAGCGATGCCGGGGGCAGATCTGTCGGCGGACACGTTGTCCACCCAGGAGCAATCGTGGGCGGCGGCGGCAGGTGCGGTGCTGGGTCGCAACGGCGCACCAGCCCGCATCGCGCTGAACGGCAGTGACCTGCCTGCTGCGCCGGTGGTGTCGGTCGCGCTGACCGGGCCGACCACAGTGCGCAATGTTGGCGACAAGCCGGTCTGGCGAGCGGTGTCGGTGACCGGGATTCCGGCGACTGCGCTGCCGGCGGCAAGGGCGCAGATGCGTGTCGCCCGGCAGTTCAAGACGCTGGACGGGCAGACGCTGGATCTCGACCACCTGAAGCAGAACACGGGTTTCGTGCTGGTGCTGGAGGGCAAGGCGGAGGACGGCCAGCCGCACCGCGCCATGCTGCAGCAAGGACTGCCGGCGGGATGGGAGGTCGCCGGACGGATGGGGGGCGGGGATGTGCCGGGGCTGGCGTGGCTCGGCAAGCTGTCGGACACCGAGGCGCAGCCGGCGGCGGACGATCGGTACGCCGCAGTGGTGGCGCTGACGCCGGAGCATCCGGACTTCAGGCTCGCGGTGCGGGTGCGCGCGGTCACGCCGGGGATCTATGAGCTGCCTGGGGCGGAGCTGGCGGATATGTACCAGCCGGGGGTGTTCGCGCGGCAGGCAGCCGGGCGGATCACGGTCGAGGGTGCCGAGTGAGGACTGCGCGAAAATATCCTCCCCCTCCCCTTGCGGGAGGGGGTTGGGGGGAGGGGGCGGCACACGCATCCCACGGCCCCCTCCCCCCAACCCCCTCCCGTAAGGGGAGGGGGGGTTCTTTCGCTTTTGTTTGTCGCCTCCCCTCGATCTGCTTTCTGCTCGCGGCGATGGGAGCGGCGCTGGATTACACATTCCCGCCCGACCTCTCCCGCCTTTCCTCGCTTGGCACCGAAATCC
The DNA here is from genome assembly GCA_963749575.1 of uncultured Alphaproteobacteria bacterium. Lineage (GTDB taxonomy): Bacteria > Pseudomonadota > Alphaproteobacteria > Acetobacterales > Acetobacteraceae > JAMXLO01. The sequence goes on along the minus strand of CAVVNM010000013.1, from coordinate 449,132 downwards.
TGGACCGCCACGACCGCCCGCTCGCCCTGCTCCCCGCAGCCGGCGGAGTTCTGGCGGTTCCGCGCGGACACCACACCACCGCTCCTGACCAACCTGTTGATCGCTGTCGAGGACCGCCGCTTCTGGTACCACCCCGGTGTCGATCCCGTCGCCCTGGCACGCGCCACCGCGCAGCTTGTGAGCAGCGGCCATATCGTCTCTGGCGGCTCGACGCTGGCGATGCAGGCCGCCCGGCTGCTCGAGCCGCGTCCGCGCACCCTTCGCTCCAAGCTGATCGAGATTGCCCGCGCCATCCAGCTTGAAACTCGCTTTGGTCGGCAGGGCATCCTGAAAATCTGGCTCACCTTGGCGCCGTTCGGTGGCAATTTGGAAGGCGTCCGCGCCGGCTCGCTGGCGTGGTTCGGTGTGCCTCCGGAGGCGTTGGAGCCGGCGCAGGCCGCCCTGCTGGTCGCCATTCCGCGCCGCCCGGAACGTTTGCGCCCGGACCGCCATGAAGATGCGGCAACCGCCGTACGCGACCGTGTGCTGGCGATCGGCCGCCGCACCGGGCTGTTCGATGCCACGGCCACACCAGTGCCAACCGTACGCATCGCGCCGCCCCGCCACGCTCCCCAGCTCGCGGCATCGCTTCCACACTTGCCACGAGTCCTGACCACGCTCGACCTCCCGTTGCAGACGGCACTCGAGCACCTCGGCCGCGAGCGATTGGAAACCCTGCCGGAGCATGCCTCGCTCGCCCTGCTGGTGGCCGATGCCCACGCCCGCGAAATCCGCGCGCTCTACCCCGGTGACTGGCGCAATCAGGACCGTGCCGGCGCTATCGACCTGACACTCGCGGTGCGGTCTCCCGGGTCGGTGCTGAAGCCGTTCATCTATGCGATGGCGTTCGCCGACGGCATTGCCGCACCGGACACGGTGGTGCCCGACCTGCCCCGCCGTTTCGGCGGCTACGCGCCGGAGAATTTCGATCGCGGCTTCGCCGGCAGCATCACCGCGGCCGAGGCGCTGCGCCGCTCGCTGAACCTGCCCGCCGTGGCGCTGCTCGACCGGGTCGGACCGCTGCGGTTCGCCGCCACGCTCCGGTTTGCCGGCGCAACGCTCCGCTTGCCCCGCGGCGCCGATCCGTCGCTGCCGCTCGCACTGGGCGGCGACGGCATCACGCTGCGCGATACCGCCGCACTGTATGCCGCGCTTGCCACCGACGGCACCGGCGGCCCGCTGCTGCTACTTGCCGACCAGTCGGCATCGCGCCGGGTTTTCCTTTCGACCAGCGCAGCGCATACGGTAGCCGATGTCCTCACCCGCCCGCTGCCGGATTTCGGTCCGCGCGACATCGCCTGGAAGACCGGCACGAGCTGGGGCGGCCGCGATGCCTGGGCGCTCGGTTTCGACGCCCTCCACGTCGTCGCGGTATGGATCGGACGGCCGGATGGCACGCCGCTCCCGGGTGCCACCGGCGCCTCGCTTGCCCTGCCGCTGCTCTCCGGGGTGTTCGATCTGTTGCCAAAGGCCCCCCGTAGCGTGACGCCAGTCCCCGAGCAGCATCCCCGCAGGGCGGCTCTGCCGGCCGATGCTCTGCATCTGCTGTTCCCGCCATCGGGCGCGGTGCTGTCCGCCGACGGACAGGTGACCATCCGGGTGATGGGCGGACGCCGGCCGCTGACCTTCCTGGTCGATGGTGCGCCGCTGCCCGCCGACGCCATCCGGCGCGAAGTGGCATGGCTGCCCTCGGGCCCCGGCTTCTATCGGCTCACCGTACTGGACGCCGACGGTGTCGCTGTCCGCGCCTCGGTGCAGGTCAGCGCCACCCAATGATGAGAGCAATACTGATCCTGCTGGCTCTGCTCGGCGTCGCCGCGTGCGCGACCGACCCCGGTGCGCGGCGCACCGACGGCACCTGTCCGCTGATCCCACTAGCGGAAATTCCGCTCGAGGTGCGCGACAACCTGCTGTTCGTCCAGGCGACGATTGACGAGGAACCGGTGACCATGCTGGTCGATACCGGCGCCGAGCGCACGCTGCTGACCGAGGCCGCGGTCGACCGGCTGAACCTGCCGCGGGACTTCAAGCACGCGACGCGCACGTTCGGCATCGGTAGCCCGACCGCGGCCTGGGACGCCAGGTTGCCGACCGGCATCGGTACTCGGCAGCACGCATTTTCCGGTGGACGTCGTGACCGTCGGCCATTTCGGTATCGACCAGGTCGCCGGCGGCTCGGCCGATGGGCTGCTCGGCGCCGATATCCTGCTGGCATTCGACGTCGATCTGAACCTGCCGGCGCACCGTGTCACGTTCTACCGCGCGCGACGCGAATGCCCGGACGCGACGCCGCCTTGGAACGAACCATATGTCGACGTCGCCGGCGTCAGCACACGGCGCGACCGCCTGCTGGTGCCGTTCGAGCTCGACGGGGTAGCCGGGGTGGGTGTGCTGGATACCGGCGCGCAGTTCAGTTCGATCAGCAAGGGCATGGCACAGCGGATCGGCCTGGCGGACGACGCCATGGCGACAGACCGAACGATCATGGCGCACGGTGCGGCACCCGATCAGGTGGAAGTGCGCGTCCATCGCTTCCGCGAATTCCGTGTCGGTCCCGCAGTGATACAACGGCCGGCACTGCCGGTGGTGCCGACGGTGGGTGGCATGGGCGACGGGCTGGTGGGTGCAGACTTCCTGCGCGGCCGGCGCACCTGGCTGTCATTTGCGACCCAGCGCATGTTCGTGACGCCGCTGGAGCGCGGACCGGCGATCGCGGTGACGCGGACCGGGGAGAGCCTGCCTGCGGCTAACTGATCTGCACTGACTGCACGGCCTCCTCCAACTCCAGAAACGTCGGCATGTGTTCGTTGGGCACCATCTTGCGTCCGGCCTCCACGCTGACCTGTGGCGCGTTGCCGTGCAGATGGGTAACCAGAACAGCTCGGATTACCTCATAATATTTCGCCTCCTCCTCGATCACCGATTTCAGCCGCGCCGCCAGCGGACCGGCGAGGCCATACGCCAGCAGGACACCAAGAAACGTGCCGCACAGCGCGCTGGCGATCATCGCACCCAGCACCGCCGGCGGTCGGTCGATATGCGACATCGTCTTGATCACGCCGAGTACCGCCGCGACGATGCCGAGAGCAGGCAGGGCGTCCGCCATCATCTGCAAGGCGTGCGCGCCGTGCAGTTCCTCGTGCAGCGTCTTCTTCAGTTCGCGCGCCATCACATCCTCGATCTGGTTGGGATCGTCGGCGTTCATTCCCACCATGCGCAGGTAGTCGCAGATGATCGAACTGGCGAAGTGATTGGCGAGTACCTTCGGGAATTTCTGGAAGGCAGGGCTTTCGTCTGGCTTCTCGATGTGCGGCTCGAGTGCCATGTTGCCCTTGGTGGTGGCAAGCCGGGCAAGGAAATACAGCAGGCTGAGCAGGTCGACGTAGTCGTTCTTCTTGAAGCTCGCGCCGGCGAAGATGGGGTGGACGGCCCCCGACGGCATCAATGTGCCACAGTAGGGGTCGTGAGAACCTACAGATAGGAGCCGCCCGCGATGAGCATTACCATGATTGGCCTGGATACAGCCAAGTCAGTGTTTCAAGTACACGGCGTGAACGAGACCGGAAAGGTGGAGATCAAGCGCAAGCTGCGAAGGAGCGAGCTGATCCCGTTCTTCGAGAAGCAGGAGGTCTGCACCGTCGTCATAGAGGCGTGCGGGGCAGCCCATCACTGGGCCCGGATCCTGCGCGGTCTCGGACACGAGGTGAAACTGATCGCACCTGAAGCAGTCAGACCCTTCGTGAAGAAGGGCAAGAAGAACGACCCAGCTGACGCGGCAGCACTTTGTACAGCTGCATCGCGGCCTGACATGATGTTCGTGCCGATCAAAAACATTGAGCAGCAGGGAATCCTTGCCGTGCATTCGGCGCGATCCCTATTGGTCAAGCAGCAGACGATGCTGGCAAATGCTATGCGCGGCCTGGCGACGGAATTTGGCCTGACCGTCCCGAGGGGCATTGGCCGGCTCGACGAACTTCTGAAGCTAGTTGATGCGGACAAGACCTTCCCGGAGAAGGCGCGCCAGGTGTTTATGGGGCTATTCGTTCAATGCCGCGCGCTGGCCGAAAGCATTGGAGCACTCGAAGCTGCGATCGTCGCTCACGCCCGGCAAGATGAAACCGCACGCCGCCTACAAACGATCCCTGGCGTTGGTCCGATCACCGCGTCGCTGATCGCAACGACCGTCGGCGACATCAGTCTGTTCAAAAGCGCACGGCACTTCGCAGCTTGGCTGGGACTGGTGCCACGACAGTATTCCACCGGTGGGAAGACCCGCCTTGGTCGGATTACCAAAGCAGGCAACCGGGAGATACGCAAGTTGCTGGTCCTCGGTGCCACTTCGATGGTTTACCGAGCCCCCCAGTGGAATAGCGCCCTCGGAGGATGGATCAGAAAGCTTCTTGAGCGCCGCCCTGTCAGGCTGGTAACGGTTGCCTTGGCAAACAAGATGGCGCGTATGGCATGGGCGTTGATGACGCGTAAAGAGGTCTACCGGGCGAAAGGGCGTGTGGCGGCCGCAACAGAAGCCGCGGTGTGACGTTCTGGCGCTGGGCGGTGGGCGCCGGGCGTAAGCTCGGCTGATCCGGCAGGAAACGCTGAACCGCGTGATGGGAAAGGCTGTAGTCAAGTACAGTTCAGGCAATACCGGAAAAAAATATGTGCCTCGAGCACGCCTCGAAGATTGGTGCCTGACACGCATGCGAACCCCCATGATGGCCAGCGGCAAGCGCCGCGTGACAGGCCGGACATAAGGGCGCAACTGACCGGATCTTTCGCCTACGCCGATCAGCAACACCTACGGAACAACCAAGATAAGTTCGAAAACAGCAGACGTCGGGCAGAGCAACACAGAGAAGCACTGCCCCTCCATTGCACTCGTGACGCGTCACGAGATACGAGGTTCTCGGATGCCAGGACCACTACCGCGCGGCGATCGCGCCACGACCCCTGCTGAACGAGCCGCAGCCTATAGGGCGCGGCGCAAAGCTACTATCGCGGCCGCGCCAACAAAGCCGCCGGTCGTTCTCCGATACCGCCGGCCTGCCGATCGGCGCACTCAACCGCAACGGTGGGCTGACGCGGTGCAAACATTGGCGGAGCTGTTGGACCGGTTCCAGCAGTGGCGGGACAACCTGCCCGCCAGCCTCGAAAACAGCACGACTGCAGAAGTCCTAGATGCCGTGCTGGAGTTGCGCGGTTACGTCGAAGAACTTGAAGCAGTCCAGTTGCCAAGGGGCTTCGGACGAGACTGACCTCACTCAGCCGTGGCGCCACAGCAGTGGTGGAAATAGGGCTTGCAGCTTCCGGGGCCGTCCACATAAGATCTTTTTGAATCCGCCCAGCGAGTGCTTCAGTTCATGCATGCTGTTGGCCATGACGAACGAGGCGATCGCGGCGCCGCCGATCGTCCACAGCTCGAACGGCAGCGCCTCCACCAGGACGTCGAAGCTGCCGCCCGACACGATGTAGCTGCCGAACACGCAGCCGAGCAGCAAGGCGAATGAGCCGAGCGCCAGCACCGCATCGCCTCACGGTGCTTCTGGCGACGGCCGCACCGAGCGCAGTACCACGATCGCGATGCGGCGATTGGCGGCAGCGAGTGGATCGGCCGGCACCGCAGGGTCGCGTTCGGCGTTGCCGGTCACGCTGCGGACGCGCGATCCCTGCAACCCTGCGTCGACCAGCAGCCGCCGCGTGGCGTTGGCGCGGTCGGCGGAGAGTTCCCAGTTGGTGCGGCCGGAACCGGTGAACGGAACCGCGTCGGTATGGCCGGCAATGGAGATGTCCTGCGTCAGGCGCGCCAGCACCGGCGCAACCTTCTGCAGCAGCAGCCTGGCCTTGTCGTTCGGTACCGCCGATCCGAATGGAAACATTGCCTCGCGATCGGCGTCGCGGATCTGGATGCGCAGCCCTTCCGGCGTCATGTCGATCACCAGCTGGCGTGCCAGCTCGGCCAGTTCCGGATCGTCGCCGACTGCATCGCGGACCTGCTGGGCGGCCTGCTCGAATGCCTGCTTTTCGCGCTTTTCCTGTTCCGCGTGCAGCTCCCCCTCGGTCGGTTTGCGCTGCACATCGCCGCGCCCCGCCGTGGTCGCGGCGACCGGAACCGGCCCCGCCGGAGCGGCGTTCCGCACCTGTTGCGGTGGCGGCTTCGGCGGCGGTCGGCCTCCCAGGTCCGGCTCCCGGCTCTTGGTGTCGTCGCGATGCGGGCGCGGCTGCGCGACGACCTCCGATTCGTCTTCCTCGATGTGATCGACCACCGGCTGCTGACCGACCGTCACCTGCGGATTGCCAAGGTCGGACAACATCGCACCGTCGGAGAACGCGGTGCGGCCGCCGAACGGCTGACCGGTGCCGGACGAATTATGCGACAGCACGCTGTTCGGGCTGAAATAGTCGGCGAGGCCCTTGCGCTGCTGCTCGGTGGTCGCGTTCAGCAGCCACATCAACAGGAAGAACGCCATCATGGCAGTGACGAAATCGGCATAGGCGACCTTCCACGAACCACCGTGGGCTTCGCCCTCTACCACCTCCTCCTTGCGGACGATGATATCGCCCTTTCCATTCTTGTCTGTCTTGCCACGCATGCGCATGCCATTTCCGCGACCGCAACAGGGTGAACGTTCCAGTTTAATTCTTGGCTAAGAGCTGCGGGCAGAACGTGGTCATCGATCTGTGTCTTGCTGCGCAGACCGCCGCGTGTGATACGCCGCGCCGCCATGACCGCACAGAACATCTACGACGATCCCGACTTCTTCGCCGGGTACTCGAAGCTGCCGCGTTCGGAGCATGGGCTCGGCATCGTGTACGAATGGGCCGCGTTCCAGCGCCTGCTGCCGGCATCTCTCGCTGACAGGCGGGTGCTCGATCTCGGCTGTGGTCTCGGTTATTTCGCGCGCGAGGCGCGTGCGCGCGGTGCGGGGCAGGTCATCGGCGTTGACCTGTCCGAACGCATGCTGGACGAGGCGCGGCGCCGCACCGACGATGCCGGCATCGTTTATCTGCGCGAATCACTCGAGGCGTTTGCGGCGGAGCCGGCTTCGTTCGACCTCGTGGTCTCATCGCTGGCACTTCACTACATCGCCGACTATGCCGGTCTCGTGCGTCGCGTCGCGGCATGGCTGGTGCCGGGCGGACGTTTCGCGTTCTCGGTGGAGCATCCGATCTTCACCGCGCACGGCAGCAGCGACTGGCATAAGGGAGCGGATGGCGTGGCGCTGCATTGGCCGGTGGACCGCTATCGCGACGAAGGCGAGCGGCGCACCCGGTGGTTCGTCGACGGCGTGGTGAAATACCACCGTACGATCGATACGTATGTGAACGCATTGCTCGACGCCGGGCTGATTCTGGTGCGGCTGGAGGAGCCGGAAGCCGACGCCGCATTGCTGGCCGAGAAGCCGGAGTGGCTCCAGGAGCGCCGCCGTCCTCCATTCCTGCTGCTGGCAGCCGATCGGCCGCGCTAGCTGTGGTCACGGCCGAGGCAGCGTGACCACATCGGCGGTCTCCGCCACGGCGACACGAAACAGTCGGAACGTCTCGACCGCCGCCGCACCGCGCCGCCGTTGCACCTCCCCGATCTCGGTCAGCACCGACCAGGGCGCGGCATCCGGCTCGCTGTCACGACGGGCGCTGCTGACCAGGATGCCGAGCTGACCCGTGAGGTCCGCCCGGGGCACGTCGATGTGCGCCCACCGCGACTGGACGCCGATCACGGTCACCCCTCGCGGCATGGTGCGCGCCAGTTTTGACGCCACGCCGTACTGGTCAGCCGCGACATAGCTGGCGCCCACCTCGCGACGCACCGCGTCGACCTGGACGGCGAGCGCGTCCCATCCGGCGAGTTGGCGGGCGATCGGGTCGATGCCGGCGGGCAGCAGCGGCACACTCGCCTGGAGGTAAACCAGCAGGGTGATGCCCAGACCGAGCGCGATGGCCGGCGGCATCAAGCGTCGCCAGAACGGCGCCCGCAATCCGCCGGCGGCGATGGCCGCGGCAGGATAGATGACGGCGGGCCAATTGCCCTGTACCCGATCGCCGAGTGCATGTTCGGTGAACAGCGCCACCGCAGGCAGCGTCAGTGCGGCCAACAGGGTCCATGCCGGTTCGCGGGTGCGCCAGGCTTGCCGCGTGGCAGCGACGATGCCGCCGGCGAAGCAGGCGAAGATCAGCGGTGTGACCAGCCCGATCTGCCCGCCAAACAGTTCGCCCAGGAAGCGTATCGCAAGTTCCGGATGCCAAAGGCCGATGCGCCCACCCTGTCGGGCAAAGCTTGCCCAGCCATGCCCGGCATCCCACAGCACCACTGGCAAGAACACCGCCAGCGCCACCAGCGCGCCGAGCCATGGTGCGGGCCGCCGCAGCCAGGGGCGGGTCGATGGCGTGATGAGCAGCCAGACGGCAATACCCACCCAGAGCAGGGCGGCGGTGTACTTGCTGACCATCGCCAGCCCGGCGAACAGGCCGACGGCGAGCCACCAGCGCTGGTCGCCGCTGTGCAGCAGGCGCGCCAGAGCCCACAGGCAGGCGGTCCAGAAGGCGAGCAGCGGCGCATCGGGGGTCATCAGCACGCCGCCGACGCCGAACAGCAACGTTGCGTTCAGCAGCGCGGCGGCGCGCAGGCCGGCACCACGGCCAGGCAGCAGTCGGTCTGCGGCATCGGCCAGCAGCAACGAGGCGATCGCAATCGATGGCGGGGCCAGTAGCCGGACGCCCAGCGTGCCGCTTCCGGCCATGATGGTGCCGAGGCGGATCCAGAGCGCGACCATCGGCGGGTGATCGGGATAGCCGGCCGCCAGCGCGCGCGACCAGACCCAGTAATAGGCTTCGTCAGGCGCGAGAGGGACGGACGCGGCGACGGCGAGACGCAGCAGGGTCAGCGCGGCGAGCGCGGCCAGTGCCACGGAACGACGTGGCAATTCACCACAGCGGCACAGCGGGCACCGAGGGTCGCGGTGCTCGCTGTGTCGCTGTGGTGAGAGCTCGCCTGGTCGGTCTCACCGTGCGCGCCAAACCAGCGTTGCCGAAACGGCATAGTTCCAGACGACACCAATAATTGCGCCGATCGCGCCGGCGATGCTCCAATTGGTGTGGGTCTGATACAGCGTATTCGCGATGCCGATATTGGCGACCGCACCGACGCCGCAAACCAGAACGAACAGCAGCAGTCCTCGCCACAGGCGCGGCCCACGCAGCCGCTGATCGCGGTAGGTGATGCCGTTGTTGAGCTGGAAGTTGAACACCATCGCAACCAGTGTGGCGCTGGCCTGCGCCGCCTCGAACTGCCACCCGAGAAGCTTCAGCGCCGCGGTCAGCACCGCCAGGTGAACCAGCACGCCCACCGCGCCGACCAGCGCGAACGAGATGAAGCGCAGCGGCAGCAGCCCGCCGAACAGCTTGTCGAGCAGCAGGCCGGCAAACTGCATCAGCACCAGGGCGTCGAGCTTGCTCTCGCCGGCCACGCGCTCGTGGAACACACAGGGGATTTCCACCACCCGCAGCGGTGCGGGCGAACTGAGCGCCAGATCGAGCAGGATCTTGAACCCCTGCCCGGTGAGGTTGGCCGCCAGCGTCTCGAACAACGGCCGCGGCAGCATGAAGAAGCCGCTCATCGGATCGGTGAGCGGTACCGGCAAGATGAACTGCGCCAGCCGAATGCCGCCATCCGACAGGACGTGTCGCCAGCGATTGGCGAGCCCGGCGGTGTCGCCGCCTGCGACGTGGCGGCTGCCGACCGCAAGGTCGTGCTGGCCGCTGCTCAGCGCTGCCAGCATGTCCGGCAGCCGCGTCTCGTCGTGCTGCAGATCGCCGTCGATCACCGCGACGAACTGTGCCGAGGACGACAGCGCGCCCTCGATCACCGCCGAGGCCAGGCCGCGCCGGCCGATACGTCGGATGCAGCGGACGCGCGGATCGGTCTGGGCAATGCGGCGGACCTCGGCTGCGGTGCCGTCCGGGCTGTTGTCGTCGACGTACACGACCTCCCAGGCGATGCCGCTCAGCGTGGTGTCGAGCCTGGCGATCATCGGTGCGACGTTGGGGCGCTCATTGTAACACGGCACCACCACGGTCAGCGTCGGCGCGCCGCGTTGCATGACGGGGACCTCGATCAGCGAGGTGGCGGGATCGGACATGCCCATTGTTATGCCACCACCGGACGGTTACAGCGGAACCCCGGCCAGATGGCGGCTGGTGCGGATCGTCTGCAAGGTCTGCACGCGGGTCACCGTGGGAGCGCCGGTGAGGCGCTGGGTGAGCTGGTTCTCGTGGGCGGTGTCGCGGGCGACCAGTTTCAGCAGGAAGTCGCCGCCGCCGCGGATCATGTGGCACTCCCGCACCTCCGACCAGCCGGCGACAAGCTGCTCGAAGGCGGCCAGCACGACCTCCCGCTGGCTATCCAATCCGACGATGGCGAAGAACGTGATCTCCCATCCGAGCTTCTGCGGATCGGAATCGGCGTGATAGCCGCGGATCACGCCGGCCTCTTCCAGGCGGCGGACCCGGCGCAGGCAGGGCGGGGCGGAGATGCCCGCTCGGCGCGCCAGCTCGACATTGGTCATCCGCCCGTCGGACTGCAGCTCCGAGAGGATGCGACGGTCGATCGCGTCGAGGACAGGCGTGTCGTCGCCGATGGGGCTTTTCATGCTGTGCGCGTTCTACCGGGCGCTGATGGCGGGGATTGATTGTGACATTTCGGCAGATAGCTGGATAGGCGCAATAATATTGCACAAACTGGCGCCCGCATATCCCTGGGCCCCTCCCGGCGCCGGCCCCCGGGCGTGCGGGTCAGGCGTGGCAGCTTCGCTGCTTCCTTGTCTGGCGACGGCGCTGACCGATATGGTCCAGCCATTGCAACGCTGGACATGACGATGCCGCAAACCCACCGCACGCGCGTCCTGATCATCGGCTCCGGCCCGGCCGGCTATACCGCGGCGGTCTATGCGGCGCGCGCCGGTCTGTCGCCGATCCTGGTGGCCGGGCTGGAACCGGGCGGGCAACTGACGATCACCACCGATGTCGAGAACTACCCGGGCTTCGCCGACGTGATCCAGGGGCCGTGGCTGATGGAGCAGATGGCCGCCCAGGCCGCACATGTCGGCACGCGCATCGTGCACGACCTGATCACCAGGGTTGATTTTGCGACGCGCCCGTTCCGCGGCGTCGCCGATTCGGGTGACGTGTTCCTGGCCGATGCGGTGATCATTGCCACCGGCGCCCAGGCACGCTGGCTGGGCATCGCGTCTGAACGGCGGTTGCAGGGTCGCGGGGTGTCGGCCTGCGCGACCTGCGACGGGTTCTTCTATCGTGGCAAGGCGGTGGCGGTGATCGGCGGCGGCAACACCGCGGTCGAGGAGTCGCTGTACCTGACGCACCACGCCGACAGTGTCACCCTGATCCACCGCCGCGACGCGCTGCGGGCAGAGAAGATCCTGCAGACGCGGCTGTTCGCGCATCCCAGGATCAAGCTGGTCTGGGACAGCGTGGTCGAGGAGATCGAGGGCGGCGGCTCGCCGGAGGTGGTCACCGGGGTCCGACTGCGCAATGTGAAGACCGGCAGATCCGACCGCCTGCCGGTTGACGGCGTGTTCGTCGCCATCGGTCATACGCCCACCACGGCGATTTTCGCCGGGCAGGTCGCGATGGACCCGGAGGGCTACATCATGACGGACCCGGGCGGTACGCGGACCTCGGTCGACGGTGTATTCGCCGCCGGCGACGTGCAGGACAAGGTGTTCCGCCAGGCGGTGACCGCGGCCGGGACCGGCTGCATGGCGGCGCTGGAGGCGGAAAAGTGGCTGGCGGTGACCGCCGTCTCCCCGGCGATGGTCGCGGACTAGCCAGAATCCGGCGAACAGGTCCAACTTCGCCGCCCACAATCGGGCCGGATTGTTCTACAATGCCGTGCTCCGCCGGCGCCACGAGCGGATAGCGACGCCATGCCAGGGCAGGAGTTCATGCAATCCGCCGGGGTCTCGGGCCCGGCGGTCGGGAGAGGCCGAGTGATAGACTGGGACAAGCTGCGTGTCTTCCACGCCGTGGCTGAGGCCGGCAGCTTCACGCATGCCGGCGACACGCTGAACCTTAGCCAGTCGGCGGTGTCGCGGCAGATCTCGGCGCTGGAGGAAGCGCTGCAGGTCCCGCTGTTTCATCGCCACGCTCGTGGCCTGATCCTCACCGAACAAGGCGAGGCACTGAACCGCACGGTGCGCGAGGTGTTCGCCAAGCTGGCGATCACCGAGGCGTTGCTGACCGAGAGCAAGGAGAAGCCGGCCGGGCGGCTGAAGGTGACGACAACCGTTGCATTCGGGTCGATCTGGCTGGCACCGCGGCTGCACGAGTTCCTCGACATGTATCCCGACGTGTCGATGTCACTGCTGCTGGACGATTCCGAACTCGACCTGGCGATGCGCGAGGCCGATGTGGCGATCCGGATGCATCCGCCGAAGCAGCCTGATCTGGTGCAACGTCATTTGATGTCGATACAATGGCATATCTGCGCCTCGCCTGAGTACCTGAAGCGAAGCGGGGTGCCGCAGCGGCCCGAGGATCTGGATGCGCACAGGTTGATCCTGTTCGGGCAGCACCATCCGCCGGTGAGCGACATCAATTGGCTGGCGGAGGCAGGACGCCGGCCGGGCAATCCGCGACGGGCGCTGCTGGAGGTGAACAGCACCCATGCGGAGCTGCTGGCGATCCGCTCGGGGCTGGGCATCGGCGCACTGCCGGACTTCGTGGTTACGCAGAGTCCCGACCTGGTGCGGATCCTGCCTGACCTGAAGGGCCCGAAGGTGGACGTCTATTTCGTTTATCCGGAGGAGCTGCGGAACTCGAAACGGGTAGCGGTGTTCCGCGACTTTTTGCTGGCGCGGCTCGCCGCATTTCACTGATCGCCGCGGCGGTCTCGGTCCGCGGATCGGCGATGATTTCGCCCGACATGCCGCAATTCGGTGGATCAGCCGTGGGGCATGCGTCAGCAGCATGGCGGCATCCGGCTTTTTGCGGATGGAAACCACTGCACCGCACCATTACAGTAATTGCACTGAATACGGCGGTGATGCCGCCAGTGTTCCGGCTCTTCGGGGTCGGAAGGGGGTCGATGACCCCTGCGTCTCCCAGACGTGAAGCCTCCCTGTTTACTTGCCCCCGGCCAATGGCCGGGGGCTTTTTCTTTTTGGTGCTGGTTTCACAGACCTGTCACGGTGACAGTCTGGATTGGCCTCTGGTGCTGGTGCGCTTCACGATTACTTGATGACGCCAGCCCAAGGGCACGCAACACTGCCGCATCCAATCGCTGCCGGTCGCCTGGCGGGTACAGCGCGAACCCCATCGAATCGTCGTAGCCCCACAGCGCCCAGCCGATGGCCTGCCGCTCGGATCCCTCGCGCACCGCGGTCAGCCAGGCCAGACGCGCGGGTGCGTTCAGTCGCTGCGATGCGCCAAATTCCCCCGCCAACACCGTAACGTGATGATGCCGGGCCCAGGAGGCCGCCGCGGTGATCCGAGCGGTGAGCTTCGCTACGTCCCAGCGCTGTCCACAATAGAAGCGCATCAGGTCGCCGGTCGGGGGATCGCGAGCCGTGTCGGCGATGGACCGGCAGCCGGCCTGATCCGTGACCGGGAACGGCAGGCGCGCCATCGACGCCGCATCGAGCCCGGGCCGGTAGGCGCCGAGCGCGGTCAGCTCCGCCGGGTCGTACAGGTGAAAGCTGTAGATCACAGCGGGATCGGGTTCCGGGGGCAGCGACAGAAGGCCGGTGATGCTGCCCCAGTCGGCGCCGGTGACGATGATGGTGTTCGCGGGCAGAGCGGCGCGAATAGCCACCACCGCGCGATGCTGCAATTCGGCCCAGGCCCCGGGGTCGGCGGCGAACACCGGCTCGTTCAGAATCTCGGGAAATGTCAGGGCCGGATCAAACCGTTGCAGCAGCGGTGCAAGCGTGTGCCAGGTGGCGAGCAGTTTCGCCCGATCGGCGCGGTCGGTCTCCAGGTGCCAGTCGGCCGCGAACAGCGCTACGACCACCGCGAGCCCGTGCCGCTCCACCCGCGCCACCGCATCGATCAGCGCGTCCGGCGCCGCCAGCAGATCGGTTTGCACCGGCAAGCGGACGAAGCTGAACCCGACCTGCTTCAGCTGCTCCAACACCGCGTCGCTGAGATAGGCGCGCAATGCGGCTGGATCGCGGCTCGGCGGGAAACGAAACCAGTGAGTGACGTTGATGCCGCGGCGGAGCGCGTCCGGTGGATCACCGGCGGCTGCCGCCATCAGTAACAACGCGAGCGGAATGACCAGCAGACGGTAACCAATCGTTGGCATCACGCTGCGATAGACCGCAGGGACGCTAACGTTCGGTGAAGATCTGTGTGCCGAAGACCGGTTCTGTCCGCACTGCTGGCAGCGGCGCTGCTGCTCTCCGCTGTCGCCTGGCTGCGTGGTGCGGAATATGATGAGCAGTACACGCTGTTCCTGACCGGAGGCGTGGCGCGCCCGACCTGGCCCACCGGGGTCGTCACCGCCGGCACGGTGCGGGACCTGCAGGCCGCCCACGCCGGCTTCGCCGCCATCACCCGCGACCTGCGCGATACGGACGTGCATCCGCCACTGTATTTCTGGACGGTCGCGGCATGGCGCCGACTGGTCGGCAATTCGCTGTTCGCCGCACGGCTGGCGTCGGTATCGTTCAGCGTCGTGACGCTGAGCCTGGTCGCGATGATCGCACGCTCCGCCGGCATTCCTGCGGTGGCAGCGATGCTGTTGACCGTCGGCTGTTATGGCTTCGCCTACACCGGAGCGATCGCGCGCGGCTTCGCACTGGCGCAGCTGCTGAGCGTTGCCGGTGTCGCCTTACTGCTTTGCAACGAACGTCGCGCAGGCCGGATGCTGGCGGCCGGTACGCTGTTCGGTGCGGCGACTTTCGCAAACTATCTGGCTGGGTTCGTGGCGTGTGCTGCGCTGCTGCACACGGTCATAACAAGGGGCGACGCGCCGATGCGACGCACGGCGGGTCCGGTCCTGGTCGGTTTCGCACTTTGGCTGCCAGCCGATCTGTGGTTCTTCCTCGCGCAGCGGGGCAGTCGCGCCGGCCAATTCGTGCCATTCGGACCGATCCACGCGACGATGCGGCTCGGGCAGTATGCGGCCGCCAACCTGTTCGGCGGATTGCCACGCTACGTCGATGGCGTCGCCCGGACATCCGTCAGCATCGCGCTGTGTCTCGCGTTGGTCGGCCTGATCGCACTGATCGTGCTGCGCTGGCGCCACATCGCCATACCCGATACCCGCCGGCTGCTCGCCATGGCTGCCGTCGCACCACCAATCGGCCTGTTCCTGCTTGGCCTGGCGTTCGACAACACGCCGATCGAGCTCCGCTATCTCGCCTTTTCCACGCCGTTCATCGGCCTGCTGCTGGCCGCCGTGCTGCCGTGGCCGATCCGTCATGCGGTGCTGACTATTCAGGCCATCGCGTTGCTCGGCCTGATGACTCGCTTCGAGACGATGCAGCCGGCACGCGCGGCAGCGCTGGCGGCCGCGCCACTCGTCGGCGAGGGCGTGGTGCTGTTGCCGTACGGCAACGATGGCGTCGGCATCGTCGGGGCCTTCGCTGTCGAGGCACCGCCGGCGCTGCGTCTGCTGGTGATCGGTCCCGACACGTCCCCCACCGAGATCCGCGCACGTGCCTCACGCTATCCCCGGGTGGTACTCGCTCTGCTTGGCCAGGACGCAGCGAGCCGCGCGACGCTGCCCGTTATGCGCCAGGCCTTCACCGATCCATGCTGGCGCCCAGCAGGCGAGGGCTTCGACGTGCTCGCCTTCGATCGCGTCTGCGCATTGGAATGCGGATGCTCTCCGGGCGCCTAGCGCTCCGCAGCCACAGGTGAACCCCGGATCGCTTCAATAGTCAGGATTTCCGAACGGGTAGAAGTTGCTCAGCTCGACATTCTGGTAGTTCAGCGCATCCAGCCGTACCGTGCCGAGGAAGGGCTCCGTCGGCTCGACCAGCAGGATCGTCCTGGCGAAGCCGCTGTCGTCGAAACCGCGCCGGAAATGCACCCGCGACTTGATCGCAACGACCTGGAATGCCGCGAGGTCGAGCCCGAGCTCGACCAGCGTCGACGTCTCCGTGATCTGCACCAGATACGGGGTGATCACCAGGACGTTGCCGTTCCCGAACCCGACACCGACCCAAAGCTGCCCGTGCCGCTCAATGACATGCAGCACGGTGCCGATGATCCGCACCGGTTCGCCTGCAGATTGATCGGCCAATCCGCCGATCCGCATGTCGAACGCATCGCCTGACTTCGCGTCCTCGAGATCGGCGATAGGACCGGCATCCGCAACGGTTGCGATCAGCGTATTCGACAACCCCTGCGCGATGATTTCGCGCAGCAGCCAGGTGGCGTCGCCCGAGCGATCGCTGTGATCGGCCAGCACGACCGGTGTTTCGCCCGCCGCGACCGCCTGCTTTGCCAGCGCCACCCCTTCCGGAATCGTGTGGACCTTGGTCGATCTCAGCAGCGCCTCGCGCCGCCGCCATGCGAACTGCGCCATGTCGTCGGCGATCCGACCCGCCAGGTCCGCATCACCGTTGGTGATCACCTGGAACGTCATCCCGACATCCGGCACGTCGGACCAAGGAAAACCGAAATAGACGTTGACATAGACGTCCGGCTCACGCGCCTCCCAGGTCAGGGCGCGCTGTACCAGGTCCATCCACGGCGAGGCTCCGGTCCACTGGACCACGGTCGGCGAGATGATCGGCACCTTCACTGTGGCGTGTGCCGGCCGGTAGGTGCCGCGGATCGCCCGCACCAGCATCCGCGCGGCACGCTCGCCCTGCAGATGGCTGTCGTAGTGCGGGAAGTATTTGCCGCAGAAAGCCAGGTCCGCGTGGCGCAGGAACTCCTCGTCCTCGTTGCCATGCGGATCGCACGTCGCGGCGAGAAATGCCCGCCGCCCGACCGCTTCGCGCACCCGGCGTGCCAGTTCAGCCTCGGGACGAGGAATGCCTCGCACAGCCATCGCGCCGTGCACACAGAGGTAGACACCGTCGAACGGTCCCTCCGCCTTGAGCTGTGCGATCATACCGCCGACGAAGGTCTCGTATGCCTCCTGCGTCACCCAGCCCGAGCCCGAGCCGGTCTTCGGCCATAGCGGCGATTCGATGCCGACCAGTTCGACACCGTCGTACTCACGCGCGACATGCACGAAGCCCGCCATGTAGGACTTCGGCCCCGACGCCAGCAGTGCCTCGCCGCGCGCCGGCGAGCCCGGATACACAAAGTCGCCGATCGTCGTGTCGTTGCGCAGGAACGTCACCGTCTCGTGCGAGAAGTGCAGGACGGCGATGCGGATCGGCGACTTCGTCATGTTGTCGCTAATAGGCCAGCGCGTGCTCCACCACCGGCTCCCAGCGACCGTTGTGCACCACCGACAGGAACGCGGCCGTGGCGCCGTGATGGTTGGTGGGGCTGAACGAGTAGGTGCCGCCGAACAGGTCGTGGAAGTCCTGAATGCTCTCCATCGCCTTCACCAGATTGTCCACCGTCAGGTCGCGCCCAGCACGCTGCAGCGCCTCGATCGCGATCTGCGCCGAGGTATATCCCATTTCGCCGAGATAGTTCACGTCAACGCCATAACGCACCTTGTATTTCTCGGTGAATGCCTTGATCGCCGGCCGCGGATCATCCGGATAGGCGTAGAGCGACGGCGACATCGCATAGAACCCTTCGGCCACATTCCCAGGTGCTTCCGCGATCGCTGTGTCGTATGAGGCGACCTGGCCAAGCAGATCGACATTCCATCCGACCTTCTTCACTGTCGCGATGATCAGTGTCGAATCACGCACGATGGTGCCCATCGTGATCAGATCGCAGTTCGCCTCGCGCAGCTTGGCGACGGCGGCGGTGAAATCGGTGTCGGTCGGCTTGTGCGCCGTGGTGGCGACGATCTTCAGCCCCATCGCCTCGGCCTGCATCTGCGCCCCGGCCAGCACGTCCTTGCCGAAGTCGGTGTCCTGGTACATCGCGCAGATCGCCTTCTTGCCGCGCTGCTCGACGAAGAACTTCACCCCCGCCCGCATCTGGTCGACATACGAGGAATACTGGCTGAACTTCAGTCGGTTGAATGGCTCGAACATCGAGCGCGCCGCCGACAGCGGCAGCAGCTTCGGGACGTTCTTCTCGAGCGCCATCGGGAAGGTGGCGTTGTTCATCGGTGTGCCGCCATCCTCGATGGTGAAGAACACACCGTCATTGTTGATCAGCTTGTTGATCGCCTGCACCGCGCGCGGCACCTGGTACTGGCTGTCCTCCACGATGTAACGGATCTTGCGGCCGTTGATGCCGCCCTTCTCGTTCACCTCATCGAACGCGAGGCGTACCGCGTTGGCGTTGTTGACGCCCTGCACAGCGGTCACACCGGACAGGTCGGTGATGGTGCCGACCAGGATCTCGCTGTCGGTGACGCCGCGTTGGGTCGCGGCGAACGCGCCGGAGGCAAGCATGCTCAGCGCAGCCGCGGCCAGAACAGGGGCGACAAATCGTCCTGGGTTCATTGTTGTTCCCTCCCGTGATTGCACGGAGGCTAGCGCAGGCGCGATGCGGACGCCAAGCGACGGGCAGCGTCAGGCCAGAGCAATCCGGTGAACGACCAGAGCCACCGCAGCAAGAAAGACTTCAACACGGAGGAAGATCGAGGACGCGGAGGGCCACGGAGGTCAATTATGGCGGGCGTACAGCGCATGAAATCGTTCTCCGTGGCCCTCCACGTCCTCGATCTTCCTCCGTGTTGAATCCTTCCTTGTGGACCATCCAACCGCTCCGGGCGCCGGACGTTCACCCGATTGCCCTGAGCGTCAGGCGTCGGGTACCACCAGGAACAGATCGGTGTCACCGGTGTCCTGACCAAACGCGGTCAACAGCGCATGGGCCTGCCCGCGATGGTGCGTCTGGTGATTGAAGAAGTGCACCACCAGCGGCCCCTTCTGGCGCCGCATCTCCCGTCCTGCCGAACCGCTGAACCACACCAGGTCCTCGGCCAGCCAGGCATCGTCCACCCGGTCGGCCCAGGCGATGATGTCGGCATCGGCGATCTCCCGCCGTGCCCGCAGCGTCGCGAAGTCGTCCACCATGCCGGCGCTCTGCCGCTGACCTACCTCGGGCTTCGGCCAGCCGTCGAACCGCGACATCCACTGCGTGTCGCCCCAGACGAGATGCGTGAACGTGCCGTGGATCGACTGCCAGAATGCACCGCGGTCGGCCTTGCGTTCGCTGTCGGTCAACCGCGCGGCGGCGGCATACAGGCGGCGGTTCATCTCAGCATTGTACTGCGCCATCAGGCGGACATAGGCAGGCGTGATCATGCGGATGGTCTCCTTGCCGAATCTCGCTAGGTGCCGAATTGCCGGTCTCCGTCAAGCTTGATCGAGCGAGTCAATATGCCGCGCGGCAGCGGGCGTTTGATCCAGATCAACGAACACAACTGCGTTTCGTGACATCAGGCTCCGATCCGAGGAGCCAGTCATGTCCAGCTATGTCCTCGTTCCGGCCACCGGTGCCGACACCGACGAACCGGTCTTCGCCACCGCACTGGCGGTCGCCCGTCTTCTGCCCGCCCATCTGGAGTTCCTCCACGTGCGTGCCGACGTGCAGGAGACGTTGACCGCCATGGCATCCGCCGACGCCGGTGGCGGCATCAGCTTCGGACAGATTCTGGCGACCCTTGAGCACGAGGTGGCAAGCCGGCAGAAGAAGGCCGAACTGGCGTTTCGCGACTTTTGCGAACGGGAACGGCTGCTGGTCTCCGCCGAACTGTCCGCCGCATTGCCTTCGGCGGAATGGCGGATCGAGACCGGTGACGAAGCGACATGGCTGGCAGCGCATGGGCGCGCGGCCGACCTGCTGGTGGTCGGACGCGCCCATGACGGGGAAGCCGTTGCCATGCATCTGCTCGAGGCCGCCCTCATGACAACCGGGCGTCCCGCGATGATCGCGCCGGCGCAGGCGCGGACCCGACTTTCCGGTGTTGTTGCCATCGCGTGGAAGGACAAACCGGAAGCAGCCAGGGCGGTCGCAGCCGCTCAGCCATTTCTCCAGCGCGCCGATCAGGTGGTCATTCTCTCGGTCACCGAGGACGCGCGCGCCGACGAACCGTCGTGCGAGCGGCTTCGCCATGCGCTGGCCTGGCAAAATCCCAAAATCAGCGTGCAATGTCTGCGACCGAGCGATCGTCCCGCGGTGGATATGCTGCTGGCCGCCGCCGCGGCTGCGAATGCCGACCTGCTGGTGATGGGCGGTTACGGCCACAGCCGTGTGCGCGAGGTGATGTTCGGCGGCTTCACCCGTCGCATCCTGTCGCATGCCGATCTGCCCGTCCTGATGGCGCATTGATCCGACCCCGGCGCCATTCACCCGGGCAAAATATATTCCTTTGCAGGCATGCATTGATCGAGATCAAAGCCGTCCGCCGCGACGGCGCTATGCTCGAGCCAATCGAAGTCAGGAGGGGTACATGCCAGCCGACGTCCAGATCACGTTTCGCGGTATGGAGACGTCGCCGTCCGTCGAGGCCCAGGTACGACGCAGAGCGGAGGAGCTCTACCAGATCTCGGATCGTGTGACCGCCTGCCGGGTGACGCTGGAAGCTGCCCACCGGCGCCATCGTCAGGGCACGATCTATCATGTGCACGTCGATCTCGCAGTGCCCGGCGGCAAGATCGTGGTGAACCGGGAGCCCGGCGAGGACCATGCGCACGAGGACATGCACGTCGCGGTTCGCGACGCCTTCGATGCCGTGCGCCGGCGGCTACAGGATCAAATGCGCCGCCTCGACGGCTAGACCAGGCAGCATGACGCGGATCCGGCCGGGCGCATCCCGCGCGCGTGTTCGCCGAACCCGACGACGCGTTCCTGGAGACCGCGGTCCTTCAGCCTGTCGCGGCCGTCGCCGGCAGTGGCTTCGACAGGCTGAAGATCGGTGACCGCGTACGCTATGTCGTCGACGGGGAGGACGGCGCCCGATGCTTCCACGGAGAACGCCTGCCAACTACAAATCCGCCAGCCGCATCCCCTCCATCTCCAGCGCCGCCAGCGTCGCCAACAGGAACGTCGCCGTAAACGTCCCGCGCCGCAGCTTGGCTTTGATGGATGCTTCGGTCTCGCTCGACAATCCAGACGCTCGGCAAGATTAGCATACGTCAGGCCAGCCGGTTTCAACTCTGCCTTCACGAAGCGCGATGCCCGCAAGGCCAGTTCTTCCTCGTCCGTTGCTACATGATACCGCATTTTCCTACTTGGTACGCCGCGTGCGGCATCGCTCGGCGCATCACAGTAGCAACACGGCGCGCATGCCATCCTCAATAGCCCGCAAATCGTCCCGCGACAGAGCGCCCGCCATCCGAATCAGCCGCACCTTGTCGACCGCACGTACCTGATCGCACACTGCCACCGCCCCTTCCCCAGCCGATGGCGTCGCGACAACGATCGGGGGATGCGGCTCGGGTCCTGTGGACAACGGCACGATCACCACGGTTCGCCTTGCGCGGTTCAGGCCGTCCGCACTCAACACCACCGCCGGTCGCGTCTTCCGGATTTCACTCCCTCGCGTTGGATCGAGCGCAACCCACCAGATCGATCCGTGCCGGATGACAGCGAGCTGCGCGGGGAGCACGCGACAATCACCGGCGCCGCTTGCGTGGGCGTGGCGCGGCCAGGCCGTCGCTGAGGGTCGCCAGTTCCCACTCCGCCATCTCGCCCGCGAGCTTCGCATCCCGCTCCACCGCCAACGCCGTCAGATACAGCGGATCATCGTCGCCGCCGGCGGCAGGCAGCGCCTGTTCGAGCAGGTGCCGCACGAAGGCGCTACGCTGCCGGCTGGGCACGCTGCGCTTGAATTGCCGCACCAGATCATCCGGCAGACGGATCGTGCCCCACCGCGTGGTGTAGGAGCGCTGCTCCTTGGCGGGTTGGACCGCCGTGTCAGGCTGCGATGACTGGCAGGCTGGCGGTTGGACCATCGCACATTGGCGCGATGGTTTCCAGGCTCATGTAGCGTGCACGCTGCACGGCCCACTCATCATTCTGTTCGAGCAGCAGAGCACCGATGAGGCGGACGACCGCAGCTTCGTTAGGGAAGATTCCGACCACGTCGCTGCGTCGCTTGATCTCACCGTTGAGACGTTCGAGCGGGTTGGTGCTGTGGATCTTGGCGCGGTGCTGGGCGGGGAAGTCCATGTAGGCCAGCACGTCGGCCTCGGCGTTGTCCATCAGCGCTGCCAGCTTGGAGACACGTGGTCGCAGCTGATCGGCCACCTGGCGCCACTGCTTGCGGGCCGCCTCTGCATCGTCCTGGGCAAATGCTGTGCCGACCCAGGCGGAGACGACGCGACGCTGGGTCTTGCCGGCGTATGCCATGGCGTTGCGCATGAAGTGCACGCGGCATCGCTGCCAGGTCGCGCCAAGCACTTTGGTGATCGCTGCCTTCAGTCCTTCATGCGCATCCGAGACGACCAGCTTGACGGCGCGCAGGCCGCGCCTGGTCAGGCTGCGCAGAAATTCGGTCCAGAACGGCTCCGCCTCGCTGTTGCCGATGGTCATGCCCAGCACTTCTCGCCGGCCATCGGTGTTGACCGCGACAGCGACGATCACCGCCACTGACACGATATGATGGTCGCGCCGGGCTTTGACGTAAGTAGCGTCCAGCCACAGATAGGGCCAGTCCCCCTCGATCGGCCGGTGCAGGAAGGTCTGCACCCGCTCGTCTATCTCGCCACAGAGCCGCGAGACCTGCGACTTGCTGATCCCCTCCATGCCCATGGCCTTGACCAGTTCATCCACCGAGCGGGTCGAGATGCCTTGGACGTAAGCTTCCTGGATCACCGCGGTCAGTGCTTTTTCTCCCACGCGGCGGGGTTCGAGAAAGCCGGGGAAGTAGCTGCCATGGCGCAGCTTCGGAATGCGCAGCTCCACCGTGCCGGCCCGGGTCTGCCAATCGCGGTCGCGGAAGCCGTTGCGATGGTTGGTCCGGCTCTCGCTGCGCTCGCCGTGGCCGGCGCCGCAGAGCGTATCGGTCTCGAGCTCCATCAGCCGCTGCGCGGCAAAACCGATCATCTCGCGCAGCAATGTCGTGTCGGAACCCTTCTCCAGAAGCTCCCGAAGGGCGATCTTGTCGTCGGTCATTGTGGTGTTCTCCAAGGTCAGAGTTGCGTCTCGCAACCCAACCCTACCGAGGAGCACCGCGGTGACCACCGCTGTGGATAAGTGGCCCGCCTACGCCAAACTCTTGGCGGTCGCGTAGGCAGGCCACTTACCCACAGCTCCTACACCACTACCCGGGACACGACCGGCAGACGAAGCAGAAGCTGTTCGGTGGGCATGTCCGCGTCCCCAGGCCAGTCGCCAGTCAATAGCGATAGCGATAGCGATAGCGATAGCGATAGCGATAGCGATAGCGATAGAAGGATAGAGATAGAGATTAGATAGCACTCCACCCTGCACGCCGCCACCGCCTTCTCGTCGAACTTCAGCCCCAGTCCTGGCCAGCTCGGCGGCAACTACTGCCGGCTCCTCGGACGCTACGGAGAGCCACCTCACCTGCGCTGGTGGTTGCCGGTGCTGGTGAACTCACCACCCGCAGCAGCGGCAGCCCCGCTGCTTCTGCGCGCCCGTCACTCTCGTGCGCGACATGCGGTGTCCAATCTCGGCGGCGAGAGCGATTTCCGCCAGATGTCCGCTTCGGCCATGAGGTCGGCGATGCCGGCGGCGGCGCCTCGCTGTGTGAGATCCTGAAACGAGCCCTCTATCGGGGCGCGTTTGTCGGTTTTAGCGGCCATTCTGGGTTCTGCTTCTTAGGATCCGCATTGGCATGCCGGTTCGCGAACGCACCGTTAATCCATGATCATCGGCATCGACCCGGGGCCGGCCCCCTCAAGTTCGTAATGGTTGAGTACCCCCGTTGTTGATTATACTTGGCGTTGCCAGTCATCCCCTTGCTCACGCCTTTGTTCGTTGATGGCCGGCGGCAGGCCTGTCGGTGATCCAGGCATCTTGCAGCAATTGGGTCAATGGAAAGGCCTTCAGGCTGCAGGGCAATAGGCGGACGGCTGGTGCAATCGAAACGCGGAAGAAATTTCACCACGGAGGACGATCGAGGGCCACGGAGGGCCACGG
This sequence comes from uncultured Alphaproteobacteria bacterium, assembly GCA_963749575.1. Lineage (GTDB taxonomy): Bacteria > Pseudomonadota > Alphaproteobacteria > Acetobacterales > Acetobacteraceae > JAMXLO01. Next base: position 424,934 of record CAVVNM010000013.1, on the reverse strand, counting down.
AGAAAGGATTCTAGGCGCTGTGCGCCCAGCATAACCGTCCTCCGTGGTGAGTCCTTTCTGGCTGACTATCCAACCGTTCCGGCGGGCCGTCCTTCACGCTTCAAACTACCTGCAGGCCCTTGCGGTCGATGTTGGGTGCGACCCGGTATCGAGCTCGGCGAGTTCAAACACTCTGCAAGCGCGGAACCTTCACTGCTGCGGAATTTATTCCTTGACGCAGTTATACTGACAGTTTAAGTTAGCCACCCAACCATCGGCGCAGGCGACACCCATGTCCCACATCAACTCCCTTCCCCAACTCCCCCCGGCCATCGCCCGCCACACGGTCTTTCTGCTGCTGGAATCGCTGCCCCCGCCGCTCAGCGACACCGCCGAGGAGCGCACCGCCCGCGACGAAGCCATCGCCTCGCTCGCCGGGCTGCACCCCGCCGATGCGTTCGAGGCGCGTCTCGCCGCCCGCGCCGTCGCCGCCGATGCCCGGGCCACCGAATGCCTGCGGCTTGCCTCGGTGCCGAAGACGCATCCCGACCGGGTGGACCAGTGCCTCCGCCAAGCCAACGCCATGATGCGTGCCTCCGAGGCCGCGGTGCGCTCGCTCCGCGCCATGCAGGCTATGCGCGAGGAGGCGGAGCGAGCCGAGCAGCCGACCTCATCCGCGCCCGCCGAACCGCCCGCCTGCGACACTGCCGCCGACGCGGAGCAGTACGCCCAGCGCAATCCGCAGGACGCCGCCCGGATCCGCCGTCTTGGCCGCCTGCCGGACGCGCATGCGCCGATGCCGCCCGCACTGGTGCAGGCGATCGCCACCGGCACCAGCCCCGCCCTGCGCGCGCTCGACCGCTCCAACGGAAAGGACATGCCCAGGGCCGCCTGAGCGGCGACCGACAGGCGCCACCCAGGGCGTTTCATTGCGGCGTAGTCTACGGGCGTGCAGGGAGCCCTTGAACGCTGCGCTGCGTGCGGCGCGGCAAGCAGAAAAGGTAAAATGGAACTACAGATGAACACAGATTAACACGGATATCCTATCTGTGTTTATCCGTGGTCATCCGTGGTTTTAGTGATCATTCTATACAAATGTCTGCTTGGCGCGCGACCGGCTCGCGTTGGTGATGGCGGTGGCATCTCACCCGGTGTGCTTGCATCCCACCGAAGCGCTAAACGAGACGCTGCTGAGACGGCGCTTCACCAGCTTAGGCCACCCGGTACGCCGCCACCGCCTTCTCGTCGAACTTCAGCCCCAGCCCCGGTGTGGTCGGCAGCACCAACTGCCCCTTCTCGATCGCCGGCGTCTCCTCGTAGAGCTTCAGCATCCACGGCATGTATTCCACCGTCAGACCGTTCGGCACGGCGGCGATCAGGTGCAGGTGCATCTCCGGCACGACGTGGCTGACCACCGGCAGGTTGAACGCCTCCGCCATGCCGGCAACCTTCATCCACTGCGTCACGCCGCCAACGCGGCACAGGTCGATCATCACGTAATCCACCGAGCGCGCCTCGATCATGTGGCGGAACGGCACGATCCCCCAGACATACTCGCCGCCCGCGATCGGCGTGGACAGCGCGGCGTTGACGCGTGCCAGGCCGGCGTAATCGTCGCAGGTGGTGACGTCCTCCAGCCAGAACAGTCCGACATCCGCCACGCGATGGCCGATGTCGATCGCCTGCTCGACGCGCCAGCGCTGGTTGATGTCGCACATCAGCTTGATGTCGGGACCGATCGCGTCGCGCACCACGCGCACGCGGCGCACCTCCTCCGCGGGAGACGGATTGCCGGGCAGCGCCATCTGCGTCTTCATCTCGACGAAGCCCTTGTCGACCAGACGGCGCGCGGCGGTGGCGGCCTGCGCGTCGGTCAGACCGCGGCGCAGCGAGCCCGACGCATAGGTGTTGACCCGGTCGCGCCGGCCGCCGAGCAGCTGCCACAGCGGCAGCTCCAGCGCCTTGCCCTTGATGTCCCACAGCGCGACGTCGATCGCCGAGACCGCCAGCGTGTAAATGCCGGAGCCGCAGGAATTGCCGGCCGCGGCTCCGAGTTTGCGCAGGATCGCCTCGATGCGTTGCGGGTCCTCGCCGATCAGCAGCGCGCCGAGTTCGTCCATGGCGCTGCGCAGCGTGCCGGTGAGCGCGCCGCCGTAGAGCGAAAGGCCGATGCCCTCGAGGCCGCTGTCGGTCTGGATGCGGAGAATGACGATGGGGCGCAGCCGGCCGGACTCTTCCGGCATGTCGGCGAGCGGGTCGTCTTCCGGAATGCGCAGGATGGCGGTCTCGGTCCGGGTGATCTTCATGGGGTGTCCTCCGCGTGTTGTGGCGGAGCATAGCGAGCGGATGCCGGGGTGGTAAGCCGCTGCATGCCGAGGTCAGATCACGCGCAGACCAAGATGCTCGCGCATCGGATCGAAGTCGCGATCGTCGTGCAGTAGGCTGTGACCATGCTCGATGCAATAGGTGCCGATGATTAGCCCGGATTTCTCACCGCATTGAGTGCATTGGGGCGCGGATTCTGAGAGAATCGTGTTGCGACCACGGATTTTCTCGAACCCACAGGAAGCCCCAATGCCGACAGACTGTAACCCCGCGTTGTTGGAATTCCCACCCGTCGCAGGCCACCCGGTGATGGCCTGCTTCGACGGTGGCGCGATCACCTCGGATGCGGGTGCCCTGCTGCTGGGCCAGACCGACCGGGCGATCCGGCTGACCGAGCGGTTCGCTGCCTGCTTCGCCGATACCCGCACGCCTGAGTTGGTGGAGCACCAGGTCGAGACCCTGGTGATGCAGCGTGTCATGGGTATCGCGCTGGGCTACGAGGACCTCAACGACCATGATCAGCTGCGCCACGACCCGGTCTTGGCGGTGGTAGCCAGCAAGCTCGCGGCCGAGCGGTCGGACTGTGCGCCGCTGGCTGGCAAATCAACGCTGAACCGGCTTGAACTCAGCCGGGCAGAGCCGACGCGCTATCATAAGATCAGCCACGATCCGGCCGCGATCGAGAGCCTGTTCGTCAATTTGTTCCTGGATGCCCATAAGAAAGCGCCCAAGCAGATCATCCTGGACTTGGATGCCACCGACGATCCGCTGCATGGCAACCAAGAGGGCAGGTTTTTCCATGGCTACTACGACTGCTACTGCTACCTGCCGCTCTACATCTTTTGTGGCCGGCACCTGCTGGCGGCAAAGCTGCGCCGCGCGAACGCCGATGCCGCGGCCGGCGCGGTGGAGGAGGTGGCTCGCATCGTTGCCGAGATCCGTCGCCGCTGGCCCAGGACACGCATTCTGCTGCGCGGCGATTCGGGCTTCACCCGTGAGCCTCTGATGGCATGGTGCGAAGCCAATCGTGTGGACTATGTGTTTGGCTTGGCTGGCAACGGCCGTCTGGACCAAGCCATCATCCCTGAACTGATCGCCGCCACGATCGAGAGCATCCGCACCGACAAGCCGGCACGCTGCTTCAAGGACTTCAGATACCGCACGCGCGACAGTTGGAGCCGCGAACGGCGCGTCGTCGGCAAGGCCGAAGTGATCCGCGGATCAAGTCCGGGGACCAGCGAGGCCAACCCGCGCTTTATCGTCACGTCGCTCGCAGGAAGCGAGGCCGGCGCACGGCATCTCTATGAGAAGGTCTACTGCGCCCGCGGCGAGATGGAAAACCGCATCAAAGAGTGCCAGCTCGACCTGTTCGCCGACCGCACGTCAACCGCGACCATGCAGGCCAACCAACTGCGGCTCTGGTTTGCCTCGATGGCCTACGTATTGCTCTGCGCGCTGCGCCGCATCGGTCTGGCGTTCACGCAGTTTGCCGAAGCCACCTGCGGCACGATCCGGCTGAAGCTGCTGAAATTGGGCGCCCTGGTCCGGGTCAGCGTGCGGCGGATCAAGATCGCCATCGCATCGGCCTGTCCGTGGCGGGACGAGTTCGAACTCGCGCATGCGCTGCTGCGCAACGCCGCCGCCTGACACGAACCAGACAGGGCACAGGCGATATAAGCCCCTACAACGCCGCTGATCGTGCGGCGGAGGCGGAGCTTGGCCGGGAGATGGCACTTGCAGCCGCAAGCTTTGACCGCGACCCAATTCTGCTTCTATGCCGGAATGATAGCCGCAAGGCTACTCACCAGTATGAGAAATCCGGGTTAGGTCAGGCACCTTACGAATTGTGATCCCCAGGCTGCGCAGATGGCGATAATTGGTGGCCGCTTCCACCGCGAGGTCAGGGTTGAGCATGGAGACAATCGGAAAGCTGCGTAGTCTCCGCTCAATACGCATAGCATCCTGTGCGCTCCTGGCTCCCTGAAGCAATTCCAGAAGAATCACGTCGCCCACAAGTAGGCCTGAGCGCAGGTCATAGGCCAGCAGCTTCAGCACAGGTTCCGTCCGGATGCCGCGGAAGCTCGCAATCCAGACCGAGCTGTCCACCACGAGCATATTGCTGAGTGCCTAAGCTGGTGGGGTGGACCAGTCACTCCGCATTTCGTCGAGGTCACCCTCCCACCCGATGCCTCTCAGGTCTTCCATCGCCTGTTTCTGACGGTGCAGCCGGATCACGACCCGAAGTGCCTCTTCGATTGCTCCGCGCTTGGTCGCAACCTCTGCCGCCTGCAAGGCCCGGGTCATAAGATCATCATCGATCTCGATATTCGTCCGTGTGACGCGTTCGCTGGTAGAACTCGTTACTTCGTCTTTACAGGCGAATTTCCGGAGCCACGCCACATCGTCGCGAAGTCGGACCAGGGTGCGCAACGCCTTGTCTATCGTGGCGCGTTTCGTGCGTTGCCCCGTCGCAACCATGGCTTCAGCCAACAACGCATCGTTCAACTCAATGTTCGTTCGCATCCGCAGCTCGTGTGTATGTTCAGCCTATATAATACACATCGAGGGTCGCACAAGCTTATCAACTCGTCGCTCCATCCAGAGCCCGCGCCGCGGCGAAATCCAGCCTCACCACCTGCTCGCCGTCATGGTACGCAAACCGCAGGCGCCGCCGGTGCGATACCAGCTTCGCCGGCAGCGGGTCGTAGCGAATTCCCTGGCCGCCGAGCAGCGGCACCGCCGAACCGACATCGGTCACGTCGTCGATCTCGACGCGCAACAGATGCAGTTCCCGCCCACCCGCAGCCACACCGGAGAACGCGATACCTGCCAGCCGCAGGAAGCTGGTCGGATCACTGCAACCCGCAAAACCCTCGACGAAGCTGGCTTCCACCAGGTCGAGATCGTGCTCGGGCTCCGCCGTTTCCTGTGTCTCGCCCAGTTGCAGATGCGGTGTCTGCCACTGCGTCGCCGCGCGCGGAGCGTTGTGGCCCCGCCCGTGCGGATGATCGTGCGGCCCGTCATGCATCGCCGCCTCCGTCAGTAACTTACCGGCTGATCGATGATCGGCTTGTGTTTGCCCAACGTGCCGTGCGCCACCATTGCGCCCAGCACCTCGACCACCACGCGCACACCGAGCAACGAGGTAATGTCGGACGTGTCGTACGGCGGGCTGACCTCTACCACCTCCAGTCCGCACACGCCCTGCGCCGCCACCAGGCCCAGCAGCTTCAACGCCTCGCGCGGGAGAAAGCCGCCCGGTTCGGGCCAGCCGGTACCCGGCACGAAGCCACAATCCACCGAGTCGACATCGAACGAAACATACACGGCGTCGGCGTCCTTCCACGCCAGCTCCAGCGCGATTTCAGCGGTCTTCTCCAGGCCGAGTTTCTCGATGTCCTCGATGGTCAGCACATTGGTGTTGCGTCGCCGCGCCTCCTGCACGCCGGCGCGCGGCACCTGCCAGCCGCCGATGCCAAGCTGCACCAGATTGCTCGCCGGCACGTTGGGCAGGTTGGTCGCCCAGTACCACGGCGTGGTGTGCATCCGTTCGTCCAGGTCCTTCTCCTGGATGTCGATGTGACGGTCGAAATGCACGATGCCGATCCGCTTCGAGGTGCATTGCGCGATGCCGCGCACGCAGGGAAAGCCGATCGAATGGTCGCCGCCCAGCATGACCGGCAGCGCGCCAGAGGATGCGACATGCGCCACGCCGCGGCTGATCTGGTCGAAGCTCTTTTCCAGGTTGGCCGGGATGGTGAACACGTCGCCGGCGTCGCACAGTGTCATCTGCTCGCGCAGATCGACGCCCAGTTCATAGTTGTACGGCGTATACAGCGCCGAGATGCGGCGCATGCCCTGCGGCCCGAAGCGCGTGCCGGGCCGATAGGTGGTGCCGGAATCGAACGGGATGCCGATCACCGCCGCATCATACTTCGCAACGTCGCGCACGTTCTCGACATAGGGCGCCTTCAGGAACGTGTTGATGCCGGCGAAGTGCGGCAGCTCGCCGCGCGCGAAGGTCGGAATGGTGCGATCGGTCAGGCTCTCCGCGCCGGGCAGCCCCATGTCGAGCGCCCATTTCTGCTCGCGCCGCCAGCCATCTTCCGGCAGCCGTCCCTCGGCTTCCACCGCCTTCCAGCCGCGCATCTCGCGGGCATTGAAGTCCGGATGATGGAACCGCCGGCGCGCCGGCGGCTCGACCAGGCCGGCGCGGTGCGTGGTACGGGCGAAGCTCGATGCCATGCGTCTTGTCTCCTGCTGTTTCAGGGTCGCTCATTCGCGCCGTTGCGTGATGGACCATACGGTGATGTCCCACGCATTGTGGATGCCGACCAGCAGCAAGGCTCCAAGCGATATGGCAAGCGCCATCCATGCCGCTTCGGAACGCAAGGCCAGCATGATGCCCGAGGCCGCCTCGGCCAGGTAGGCGACAACCGGCAGCACCGCGTACCAAACCCGATCTTCCAGATCGATCCTGGCAGCCAGTCCGTCACGCACGGCGTCGCGCCAGACCAGGCCGTGGTAAGCGATACAGACCAGCCCACAGGCCAGGATCATCACGCCGAGTATCACCGCGCTTTCCACCGGCGCCATGACAATCAGCGAAACAAACAGAACGCTGCTGAAATGCACCACGCTGGCAGAGAGGAAGACCCGCATGGGAGCCGGTCGATCGCTGGTGAAGACGCCCGATCCGACCGTCGCGGCGACAAACAGCAGCCCGACCAGCGTGCCGGCGGCGGTGCCGAGCAGCGTGTAGAAATCATGCCAGTGAGCCATGGTGTCGCTTGGCACCCGAACCTCATCCCCGTCGCGCCTCGAACCGGTATGGTGCCGCGCCCGCCGAATGCGGGTCCAGCGTCAGCCGGTGTTCCAGCGGCGGAAACGCCCGGCTGCGGCAATCCGGACGATCGCACAGCCGGCACGACAGTCCGATGCCCACCTTCGCCCGCTCCAGGTCCAGCCCATCCGCATATGCCACCGCATCGGCATGCGCGACGCCGCAGCCCATGGCCACCACGTGCGTCGGCCGCGGCTCGCCCCACGCCCGCGCCGGCCGGGTCACGGTACGCGCGAAGCAGAGATAGGCGGTGCCGTCGGGCAACTCCGCCACCTGCACCTGCACCACGCCAGGCTGCGCGAACGCCGTGTGCACCACCCAGCGCGGGCAGGATCCGCCATAACGCGCGAACGGAAACCCCGCCGCGGAAAACCGCTTCGACACATTGCCCGCCGGATCGACCCGCACGAAGAAGAACGGCACCCCGCGCGCGTCGGATCGCTGCAAGGTCGACAGCCGGTGGCACGCCTGCTCGAACGACACGCCGAACCGCGCCGCCAGCGCCTCCACGTCGTGACGCAGCGCGAGCGCGGCGTCGAGGAACGCCGGGTACGGCATCAGCAGCGCGCCCGCGACATAGTTGAGCAGGCCGACGCGGATCAGCATGCCGGCTTCCGCCGATGAGGGCGCGGCGTCGGCCAGCACCGCTTCCACCGCCTCGCGTGCCTCCAGCAAGGCAAGCTGGAACGCCATGTGGAAGCCGCGGCTTTCGCGTGGCAGCGTTTCGGACAGCGCCAGCGTGCGCCCGGCGGCATCGTAGCGGCGCAACGCGCCGTCCAGCGGCTGCACCGTCACCGTCAGGCCGTGCGTCCGCCGCAGACGCTCGGCGATGGCATGGTTCATCTCCGCCGGCGCGGCACGCAACTCGGCAACGATCGTCCCGGCCGCCGCCTCGAGCGACGGAAAGTGATTGCCCCGGTCGTCGAACAGGTCGCGCGCCTCTTCGTTCGGCAGCAGCACGCGGCGACCCGACGGCAGAGCGATCCCGCCGGCGTCCTCGCGCGCCACCCGCCAGGCGCGATACAGCGCCAGCACCGCGTGCGCGGCGTTCGGCGCGGCGGCGGCAAGCTCGGCGATCTCCGCTTCCGGCACCGCGTCGGCGGACAGCAGCGGATCGGCAAACGCCTCGCGCAGCGTGACCTCGAGCTGGCGCTCCGAGCGGCCGGACAGCGTGGCGAGGTCCACGCCCAGCGTCTCACCGAGCTTGATCAGCAGCGAGGCGGTCACCGTGCGCTGGTCGTGCTCGATCAGGTTCAGATAGCTGGCCGAGATGCCGAGACGCACGGCGAGCGCCTGCTGCGTCAGCCGACGCTCGGCGCGCAACCGGCGGATCGTTCGGCCGATCAGCGCGCGGGCCATGATTTACATCCTTTACAGTTTGCCGGTCTCCACCGTGAAGGCAACAACAACATTGCCGGCCAGTCTGACAGATTTCTGATGCACTTCGCACCTGCAATGTGAATTCTTCACGCACTCAATACGCAGTTCAGGAGCAGCAAGATGCATCTCATTCCCGATCCCTGCCGGTTCGACGGCATCCGGCGCGACTACTCCCAACAGGACATCGATCGCCTGTCCGGCAGTTTCCGCATCCGCCACACCATGGCGGAGATGGGCGCGACCCGGCTCTGGCAGTTGCTCAAGACCGAGCCGTTCGTGCCGACGCTCGGGGCGTTGACCGGCAATCAGGCGGTGCAGCAGGTCAAGGCGGGGCTGCAGGCGATCTACCTGTCCGGCTGGCAGGTCGCCGCCGATGCCAACACGGCGGGCCAGATGTATCCCGACCAGTCGCTGTATCCGGTGGACTCGGTGCCCAACGTGGTGCGCCGGATCAACAACGCGCTGCGCCGCGCCGATCAGATCGCGCACGTGGAGGGTGACCGCGGCACCTATTGGATGGCGCCGATCGTGGCCGATGCCGAAGCGGGGTTCGGCGGTGCGCTGAACGCGTTCGAGCTGATGAAGGCGATGATCGAGGCCGGCGCCGCCGGTGTGCACTTCGAGGACCAGCTCGCCTCGGAGAAGAAGTGCGGCCATCTCGGCGGCAAGGTGCTGGTGCCGATCGCGCAGCACATCCGCACGCTGAATGCCGCGCGGCTCGCCGCCGACATCGAGAGCGTGGCGACGGTGCTGCTGTGCCGCACCGATGCGCACTCGGCGCAGTTGCTCACCACCGACATCGACGAGCGCGACCGTCCGTTCATTTCCGGCGAGCGCACCGCCGAAGGGTTCTTCCGCATCAGGCCCGGCCGCGGCGTGGAGTATGCGATCGCACGCAGCCTGGCGTTCGCGCCCTACGCCGATCTGCTGTGGTGGGAGACCAGTGAGCCGGATCTGGATGAAGCCGAGCAGTTCGCCGATGCGATCCATCGGCAGTTCCCCGGCAAGCTGCTGGCATACAACTGCTCGCCGAGCTTCAACTGGCGCAAGAAGCTGTCGCCGCAGCATATCGCCGGGTTCCAGCGCGAGATCGGACGGATGGGCTACAAGTTCCAGTTCGTCACGCTGGCGGGCTTCCACAGCCTGAACCTCGCGATGTTCGATCTCGCGCGGGGCTATCGGGAACGTGGGATGGCGGCCTACGCGGAGTTGCAGCAGGCCGAGTTCGCCGCGGAGGCGGCGGGCTACACCGCGACGCGCCATCAGCGGGAGGTCGGCGTGGGGTATTTCGATGCGGTGGCGACGGCGGCCTCGAGCGGCCAGTCGTCCACCACGGCGTTCGCCGGCAGCACCGAGGCAGCGCAGTTCCATGACGCACCAGTGGTGTCCGAGGTGCATCGAGCCGACGATGACGGGCTGGTGCACAACCACGAATGGGCGGTGGCGGCGAAATGAGCGGCGCTGTCGTCATGGCAGGACGACAGGCCTTGCCATAACGGTCTCCCTCAGTCGGCAAGGGCGGTCATGGTGGAGCAGTCGAAACTAAATCTCGCGTCGGTGGGAACCCGTGCTGCTCCACCGCAACCGCGCCACGTTGATCCGCCGCCTGAACCGCTTGCCATCCCAGATCACCATCGGCGTGCTGACGCCCGAGGTGGTGCGCGCCATCGCCCGCGGCACCACCTCGATCCTGGGCACGCCCGACGACAAGGCGCATAGGCGGCAGCGGCAGCACCTGATGCAACGATCAGGAACGGCACCGATTGGAGCGCTCTGCGATCCGCTGGCACGGAGCAGGCTCTTGGCGCTTCGCGCGGAATGATCGAGCCGCCGCACTGGTGGCAGCGCGAGCCGACAGGCGTCACCCATGACGACGGCGGCTGCCGGGCATATAGAGAGCGGGCCTGCCCTCTCCATAGCCGAGGAACCACCGCGCGATGCCGTTCAAGGTCGAAGTCGGCCCGCCACAGATCGCCATCCACCACGCACAGACCGTGCTGATCACCGAGCCCGACGGCCAGGTGGAATGGCCGTCCGACAAGGGCCTGTACTTCCTCGACACCCGCCTGATCTCCGCCCTGGCGATCTTTGCCAACGGCGAACCCTGGGACCTGCTGAACGGCGGTGCCATCACCGCCGACACCGCGCGCATTCACCTCACCAACCGCAGCTTCCCCAGCGAGGATGGGACCGTCCCGGCGCGCAGCCTGGGCTTCGTCATCGGCCGCAAACTCAGTGGCGGCATGCATGAGGATCTCGAAATCACCAACCACGGCCGTGGTCCGGTGCGCTTCAACCTGGAGATCGCCATCCGCTCCGACTTCGCCGACGTGTTCGAGGTGAAGTCGAACCGTATCGTTCGCCGCGGGCGCATCGCCACCGAGTGGTCCGAAACGGACCAGAAGCTGCTCACCACCTATCGCAACCAGGACTTTGTGCGCGGGGTGCAGATCGGCCCGCGCAATGAGGACCAACCCGCTGCCTACGCCAACGGCCGGCTCAGCTTCGAGGTGCAGGTCGATCCAGGCGCGACCTGGCACTGCTGCCTGCTCTATGACCTGATCGACGGCAACCGCCACTTTCATGCCCCGCACGACTGCGCGAACCAGGGCAACGACCATACCGACTGGCAGCAGACGGTGCTGAAGATCCGCACCAGCAACGAGGAGTTCTACCGCTGCTATCGCCAGGCGGTCGAGGATATGGCGGCGCTGCGCCTGCCCATCGCCGGCACCGATCACATGGTATTCGTCCCAGCCGCTGGTCTGCCCTGGTTCATGGCACCGTTCGGCCGCGACAGCCTGATCGTTTCGCTGCAGAACATCCTGATCTATCCCGAGTTCGCCCGCGGCGCGCTGGATGTGCTGGGACGCTGGCAATCGCGGGAGCGCGATGACTATCGCGATGCCGAGCCTGGCAAGATCATGCATGAGTTGCGCTACGGAGAGCTCGCGCATTTCAAGCTGATCCCGCACACGCCGTATTACGGCACCGCGGATGCCACGCCGCTCTATCTGATCACGCTGCATGCCGCGTGGCGGGCGACCGGCGATCGCACATTGTTGGAACGGTATCTGGACACGGCCGAGGGGTGCCTCACGTGGATCGATGAATGGGGCGATCGCGACGGCGATGGGTTCCAGGAGTACCAGACACGCTCACCGGTCGGCTACGAGAACATGTCGTGGAAAGATGCCGGCAACTCGATGAACAACCTCGACGGCACGCCGGTGAAGGGACCGAAGGCGGTGTGCGAGCTGCAAGGCTATGTCTACGACGCTTGGCTGCGCATGGCGGAAGTCTTCGACGAACTTGGCCGCCCGGAACGCGCCGCGGCGCTGCGCGACAAGGCGACGACGTTGTTCCGCCAATTTAACGAGGTGTTCTGGGACGAGGAGAGCGGCTTCTACGCCTTCATGCTCGACGGCGAGAAGCGCAAGGTGCTGAGCGTCGCATCGAATCCGGGCCATCTGCTGTGGTCGGGCATCGTGCCGCCGGACCGCGCAGCACGCGTGGTCGCGCGTCTGATGGCGTCAGACATGAACTCCGGCTGGGGTATCCGCACCTTGTCGGCGCTGCATCCGGCGTTCAATCCATACTCCTACCAGAACGGCTCGGTCTGGCCGCACGACAACAGCCTGATCGCACTCGGGTTCAAGCGCTACGGCTTCGCACGCGAGGTCGGCCAGATCGCCCGCGACATCTCACGCGCCGCCGGCCATTTCCTGCTCAACCGGCTGCCGGAACTTTACTCCGGCGTGCAGCGCAGCGATGCCGACTTCCCGGTGCAATATTTGGGCGCCAACGTGCCGCAGGCCTGGGCCGCGGGCTCGGCCTTCGGGCTGCTGCAGGCGATCCTCGGCATAACGCTCGACGCGCCGCGGGGCCGCATCTTCGTCGATCCCGCGCTGCCCGCATGGCTACCGGACATCACGCTGCTCGACCTTCGATTTGGCCGGCGCAGCATCGACATCCGATTCTGGCGTGAGGACGACGCAACACTCTTCGAGGTGCTGCGCGGCCCCGCACAGATCGTCGAACACCGGTGCTTCCAGCCCATTGCTGCGCCGGCCTGAGACGAGGCAGGCACCGCCGATGGCACACATGCGAACCGCCGATGCCGTGATCGAAAGTCTGTTTCGCCACGGCGTTGACACGCTGTATGGGTTGCCCGGCGTACACAACGACCACTTGTTCGATGCTGCGCATCGCGCGCAAGGCCGCTGCCGCGTGCTGCATCCCCGTCACGAGCAGACCGCCGCCTATATGGCTCTCGGCGCCGCGCTGGTGACCGGCAAGCCGCAGGCATTCGCGGTGGTGCCGGGGCCGGGTGTGCTGAACGCATCGGCTGCGCTGCTCACTGCCTACGGCATGGGGGCGCCGGTGATCGCGCTGGTCGGGCAGATTCCGTCATTCGCGATCGACCGGGGACACGGACACCTGCACGAAATCCACGACCAGCTCGGCCTGCTTCGCCATATCACCAAGCATGCGGCTCGCATCCGCGCGCCGCATCAGGCGCCGGCGCTGGTGGCAGAGGCAGTGCGCATCGCGTGCAGCGGACGGCAGGGCCCGGTGGCGCTGGAATGCGCGATCGATACCTGGGGCGTGACCGGCCCGGTGGAGTTTCCCGACGTCGCGGCGCCGACGGTGCCGCCAGTGGACGCCGAAGCGGTGACGCGCGCGGCAAGGATCCTGGGCCAGGCGGAGCGTCCGTTGGTCGTGGTCGGCGGCGGTGCGCTCGATGCGGGTCCCGAGGTGCAGGCGATCGCGGAGGCGCTGGTCGCGCCGGTGTCGTCGTTCCGGCGCGGGCGCGGCGTCATCGCCACGACGCATCCGCTCGCCGTGTCGTTCACCGAGGGGCACGCGCTGTGGCAACACGCCGACGCGGTGCTGGCGATCGGCACGCGGCTGTATCAGCAGCAAAGTGTGTGGGGTGTGGACGACAGTCTGCCCGTCGTGCGGCTCGACATCGATCCCGAGGAGATCGATCGCTTCCGTCGTCCTGCCTGTGCGCTGCCCGGCGATGCCGCGACGGTGCTGCGCGCGCTGCTGGCCGAACTGCCGGCGCATAACCACACGCGCCAGCGCGACGCGGAGCTTGCCGCGGTGCGCGCGGCGTTCGCGGCACGGCTGGCGCGACAGGAACCGCCGATGGGCTTCCTGCGCGCGATCCGCGCGGCGCTGCCGGACGACGGAATTTATGTGGAGGAGGTGACTCAGGTCGGCTTTGCCAGTCGACTTGCGTTCACCGTGCCTGCGCCGCGCACGTTCCTTTCGCCAGGGTATCAGGACACGCTGGGCTGGGGCTATGGCACCGCGCTCGGCGCGCAGGCCGCGGCACCCGGACGCAAGGTGGTGCTGGCGACCGGCGACGGCGGGTTCATGTTCCAGGCGGCCGAGCTTGCGACCGCGATGCGACACAGGTTACCGGTCGTGGTGGTGGTATTCGACGATGGCGCGTTCGGCAATGTGCGGCGGATCCAGGAGCTACAATACGGCAACCGCCTGATAGCCTGCGATCTGACCAATCCGGATTTCGTCAGGTTCGCCGAGAGCTTCGGCATGGCGGCGTTTCGTGCGGCCACGCCTGAAGAGTTGGAGTCGGCGCTGCGGCAGGCGTTCGCGCTGGATGCGCCGGCGCTGGTGCATGTGCCGGTCGGACCGATGCCGAGCCCGTGGGACATGATCCTGCTGCCGCGCGTGCGCGGCTTCGCCGACGCGTGGCGGCCGGCGTTGCCGTAGCCTACCGCCCGAACACAATGAACCCGTTCGCTGGCAGCACGACGGCAGCCGACGCCGGCATGCCGTCCCAGCTGATGCCCCCGTGCGCGGTCACCGCGCCGTCATTGCCGACGGCGCCCGGGTTCGGAAACCCGTCGTACACATCGCTGTTGAACAGCTCCAGCCAGACCCCGCCCGACGGGAAGCCGATGCGATAGCCGATGCGGCTCTGCTCCTGGAGGTTGGCGACGACCAGCACATCCTGACCGCTGCCCTCGATCCAGCGATGGATCGCAACCACCCGATCGAGCGAATTGCGCGTCGACACGTGAAGTGATTCGCCGCGCAGTGCCGGCTGCACGCGCCGCAGGTGAATCAGATCGCGGCAGAAAGTCAGCTGATCGCGCATCGCCTGATCGGTTTGCAGCCCGTCCCACCAGATCAGCAGACTGGCATGAAACTGGACGTCGTCGTTCCAGGGTTTGTCCTCGAGGATCTCCTGGCCCATGAAGAGCTGCGGTATGCCACGGCCGGCGAACAGCAGGCCGGTCGCGACCCGCGACCGGCTGCGGGCGTACCAGGACCGCGGGTTCGCCGCGTCGGCAAGCCGCGGGATGCGCGGCTCATGGCCATCAAACACGATGTCATGGTTCTCGATGCAGTTGACGACCCGCCACGCCGCGCCGAACCCGCCTGGTGTGTCAAACGCATCCGACAGGGCGGCGATATCGACGAACGCGTTGCGGCCGCCCGCTGCCTGCGCGATCGCGCCGCGGACGCCATCGCGCAGTCTGTCGCCCCAGGCTGCGTCGAAGCCGAGTCCGGCAGGCGCCGCCCGGACCGCCGCCGCGCGATCGTCCCCCCAGTATTCGGCGATCTGGATCGCCTGCGGCCTGGTGAATCGCACTGTGCCGGTCACGTCCTGGCAGAACCGCCCGCCGCCATGTCGGTCGATTACAGTAACTTCGTCGTAGCGGATGCCGTCGATGTGGAATTCCTCGAGGCACTGCTCGGCGTTGTCGATCAGGAACTGGCGGACGTCATCATTCCAGTAGGCAAAGATGCTGCCGCCCACCCAGCCCTGGTCGGTGAAATACAGGCTGCGATTGTCGTCGCCGTACGGCTGGCGGTCGAGAAACTTGATGCACTGATCATTGAAGCCGGGACCTGCGTGGTTGAACACCAGGTCGAACAGCACGGCGATGCCGTTCAGATGGAAGATGTCGATCACGCAGCGGAGCTGATTGGGCCCTGGACGCAACTGCTCGAGCGTCAGCGTGGGCTGGTTCGCGCGGGCCAGCAGCGCGTTCGCCTTCCATAGGTAGCGGCCCAGTTCGCCATCGTCGGCAACCTGATAGGCCATCTCCGGAGAATAAAGATCGACACCGTTGTAGCCGAGGCTGGTCTCACTGGGGAATTCCTGGATCGGCATCAGCTGCACGCCGTTGATCCCGAGGTCGCGCAGATAATCGACGCGATCCAGCAGGTCGAGGAACTTGCCGACGCTGCGCCGCTTGTCATGTCCCTGCGCATCGACCGCGTAGTAGGTGCCGACGTGGAGCTGATACAGGATCAGGTCACGAAACTCCGGCGGGCGGAAGCCGCCGTCGTGCCAGGGATAGGACGCAGCATCGTGCGCCAGGCAGTCGCATTCCGGATAGGCCGGCGTAATGCTCAGCTCGCGTGCGCGCGGGTCACGCTTGAGGCCGGTACTGCCGGTGCCGACAACCCAGAAGCGGTACGGCGCTCCTTCATCCAGATTGGCAACGAATGCACCCCACGCACCGTCGCTCAGCCGGATCATTGCGTCGTCTGATGAGGGCGAATAGCCCGGCTGCTCGGCGGCACGAAGCGCGCTGCCGGTCAGCACGAACACCTGCAGTGCGTCTGGCGCCCAGAGTCTGAATGCGACCCCCGACGGGGTGACCGTCGCGCCCAGCGGGGTGGTGCGATCTATGCCTGCAGGTACTCGTCGGCACCTGGGCTCCTTTCGCGTGAGCCGACAGTTTACGGATCGCCTGCCGCCTTGCACGAGCACTATTGCGCGATGCGACGGTTAACGATCCGTGAAAAATTTGACCACCTCGACCCTCTCCGAGATCGGCGGTCAGGCCCGCCGGCGTCAGCCGGACAGTTCGGCCAGGATGGGCAACAGGTAGTCGGCAAACAGCGCCGGGTTCTCGGCGAACGGGAAATGGCCGATCCCGGCCATCGGCTGGAACCGCACGCCGGGGATCTTCGCCGCGGTGGCAGCGGAGTGCTCGACGGTGCAGGAGTAATCGTATTCGCCGGTCAGCATGTACAGCCGGCAGCGCCCGGTATCGATGCGTCCGACCCGCCCACGCGCGTCCCAGTCGCCGGCGTAGAACTCGATGTCGCCGAAGAACACCGCCGGCCCGCCCTGGCTGTAGTGCCAGGCGATGTCAGCGACGCACTCTGCCGGGCTCTGCGGTGCGATCAGCCCGCGGATCCACTCGGGAACGAAATAGGCAGTGTTGATCTGTGGGTGGTTGGAGAACGGCGTCTGCCGCCGCTCGATGCGTTCCGAGGCCTCACAGGCGACGATCCCAGTGAAGGCGTCGGGATGGCGGTAGGCCAGTTCGAGACAGATCTCGCCCGACATCGAGGCGCCGAGCACGATCGGCCGATCGAGACCGGTGACCTCGATGAACTCCATGATCACGGTAACGTAGAGATCGGTGTTGAGCCGCCAGGACCCTGGAACGCCACCGGCGGGTGGCGGCGACTTGCCGTGCCAGGGCAGATCGAAGGCCACCATGCGATGCGACGCAGCGATGCGCGGATCGGCCATCAGGCGGTGAAACTGCCGACCGTCTGCGCCGGCGGTGTGCAAACACAACAGGTCGCGGCCGCAGCCCGTTTGCTCGTGGTAGATGTGATAGGTCGTGGTGCCGACGGTCACCGGCACGTAGCCGCCGGTCACGACCGGCGCCGGCGTGGCGAAGCCGAGTGGCGGATGCAGCGAGGCAGGCACCGGCGCGTTGCGGCCAAGCGCCAGCCACCTGCCGATCTCCAGCACGCGGCGTACCACATGGGCATGCTGAAGGAAGGCAAGCTGGTCGCCGCGAATGGCGAATTCCGGTACGCGGGCCAGCATGGCGAAGATTGCGTGGTGATGCCGAGGCGGCACCGGGGCGAGGAACTTTGCCCAGACCGGTTCGGGTGCGGCCAGCGTGAACTGCGGAACCCCGCCGCCGGCGAGCCTGCCGTCGGCGAACACGAACGTCGTGGCGGCGCCGCCGCTGTCCACCGCGAACGCGACCGACCAGCGGCCGCACCAGGCTGCCAGGACCGCGTCCTCGGTGCAGGCTTCGCACCAGGCGGCGGCATGCGGCCAGATGTTCATGACGGGTCGATCACGCGCAGCACGGCCGGGTGGTACAGTTCGCCGTTCCCAGCCTGCTCGGACTGGCGCAGGCGCTGCATGGTCAGCTCCGCCCCCGGCACCGCCAAGCCGCTCGCCGCCGCCAACTCCAGCGCATAGGACAGGTCCTTTATCGCGTAGCGCGTGGAGAAGGCGCGCTCCGGGAAGTCGGCCGGCAGCATCGACTTCATGCCATGGCTGCGCAGCACAAAGCTGTCGCCGGATCCCTTGGCGATGGTCGGCAGCAGCACCTCGGGCGGCACGCCGCTGCGCCGGCCGATCGCGATGGCTTCGGCCAGCGCGGCCGTGTGCTGGAACACCAGCATGTTGTTGAGGATCTTCACCACCTGCCCACAGCCCGTCGGCCCGCAATGGGTCACGTCGGTGCCCATTGTCTCGAGCACCGGGCGAATGTGGGCGAACACCTCATCGGTGGCGCCGACCATGATGGAGAGCTCGCCCCGCGCGGCTGCCTCGCGCGTGCGGGCGACGGGCGCATCGGCGTAACCGATCCCCCGGGCCGCCAGCCGGGCGCCGATCTCACGGGTGAGCGGCACCGACGAGGTCGAGGTATCGACCACACATTGCCCAGGGGCGAGCTG
Source organism: uncultured Alphaproteobacteria bacterium (assembly GCA_963749575.1). Classification (GTDB taxonomy): domain Bacteria; phylum Pseudomonadota; class Alphaproteobacteria; order Acetobacterales; family Acetobacteraceae; genus JAMXLO01. The sequence continues at coordinate 406,696 of CAVVNM010000013.1, read as the reverse complement.
CAGCTCCAGCGTGGCCAACACGGATGTGACCGCCTTGCCGTCCGGCAGCGACAGCAGGATCAGATCGCACGTTTCCGCGATTTCAGCAGGTGGCGCGCGTTGCACCCCATCGGCGGCGAGCCGCGCCAGCGGCTCCGGGCGGAGATCGTGTGCCAGGACGGGGCGGCCGAAGCGGCGGGCAAGGTGACCGCACATCGGCTCGCCCATCACGCCAAGGCCGATGAAACCGAGCGTGGCGATGGGCCGCAGGGGGTTGGTTTGATTGGCCATCCACGGCTCTCCTCGGGCTGTGCGAGGCAGTCTAGACTGCGCACCTGGCAACCGGGAGAGGGCCATGTTCGCTGCGGTACGGGGCACACGGATCTACTTCGATGTGGAAGGAATGGGCTTGGTGCCGGACGGTCCGACGATGCGCGAGCGGCCGGTGGCAATGGTGATCCATGGCGGCCCGGGCGGCGACCACAGCGGTTTCAAGCCGGGCTTCACGCCGCTCGCTGCGCGAATGCAGCTGGTTTATTTCGACCACCGTGGCCAGGGGCGCTCGGACGCCGGCGACCCCGCGACCTACACGCTCGACGAGAACGTCGAGGACATGGAGGCACTGCGTCGCCATCTGGGTTTGGGACCGATCGTGTCGATCGGCACATCCTACGGCGGGATGGTGGCGATGGCGCATGCCGCGCGCTATCCCGACGTGGTGTCGCACCTGGTGCTGATCGTGACTGCGGCGCATGGCGGGTTCATCCCGCGCGCCCAGGCGATCGTGCGCGAACGCGGCACGCCGGAGCAGCAGGCGGTGTGCGAGAAGGTGTGGGCGGGCGCGTTCCGCTCGGCCGAGGAGATGCGGCACTACTACGCGGTGATGGGGCCGATGTACGCGCGTTCGCATGATGCGGCGGCGGGAGAGGCAGGCAGGGCGCGGGCCATCCATTCCCCCGATGCATTGAACCGGGCGTTCGGGCCAGACGGGTTCCTGCGGCGGTTCGATCTGCGCGACGAGCTCGGGCGGATCACGGCGCCGACCCTGGTGCTGGCAGGCCGGCACGACTGGATCTGCCCGCCGGAATTCTCGGAAGAGATCGCGCGGCTGATCCCAGGCGCCGATCTGCGCGTGTTCGAGCGCAGCAGCCATTCGATCCGCGGCGATGAGCCGGAGGCGATGGTGGATGCTATCCTGGGCTTCCTGGTGTACCGCTGACGGGAAGAGCCATCCGCCGGATCGTGCCTGTCGTGCTATGCCCTGCCTCCAGGTCCACCAGCAAAACGGTGCCACCCCAGCCCTGCACCAGGTCGGCGCCGACGACCTGATCGATGCTGTAGTCGGCACCCTTCACCAGCACTTCGGGCCGCAGCGCCTGGATCAGTTCGGCCGGCGTGTCCTCGGCAAACAGTACCACCATGTCCACCGGCGCCAGCGACGCCATCACCGTCGCCCGTGCCGTCTCGTTCTGGAGCGGTCGGGTCGGCCCCTTCAGGCGCTGCACCGACACATCGGTGTTCAGGGCGACGATCAGCCGGTCGCAGCTTGCCCGGGCTTCGCTCAGCAGCCGCACATGCCCAGGATGGATCAGGTCGAAGCAGCCATTGGTGAAGCCGACCCGCAGTCCTTGCGCGCGCCATGCGGCTGCGCGTTGTGCGGCCTGGTCGCGCGATGCGATCTTTTGGTCGGTCGCCACGAGGTCGGCCAGATGCAGCACACCGAGCAGCTCTTCGCGACTTACCGTCGCGGTGCCGGGCTTGCCTACGGAAATGCCGGCGGTGATGTTGGCGAGCATCGCGGCCTCCGGGAGCGCGGCGCCGGCGCCCAGCGCCACCGCCAACGCGGCGACCAGCGTGTCGCCGGCACCGGATACATCGGCCACCTCGCGGGCGCGCGTGGCCAGGTGCAATGCGGGCGCGTCGCGCCGCACCAGCGTCAGGCCTTTCGCCGAGCGCGTCACCAACACCGCGTCGCACCCGCTGTCGTCCAGCGCCCGGCGCCCGGCGCGATCAGCCCCCGCGTCGTCGGCCGCATCGATCCGGGTGGCCTGCCGCACCTCAAGCTCGTTCGGCGTCAGTACCGAGGCACCACGGTACGCGGTGAATTCGCCGCGCTTCGGGTCGGCTATCACGATACGTCCCGATGCCCGGGCGTGCGCCAACACATCCCGCAACACGGCATCGCTCAACACGCCCTTGGCGTAGTCGGACAGCACAACCACGCCGGACGCCGGCAGCGCGTCAACCACACGCTGCAGCACGCGTGCGACCGTCGCCTCGTCGATCGGCGCGGTGGTTTCCTCATCGAGCCGCAGCAACTGGTGATGCCCGACCAGGAAGCGGGTCTTGGCCGTGGTCGGCCGTCCCGGAACAACGACCAGGTGTGGAACGACGCCGCTGCACGCCAGCAGGCGCGTCAGTTCCGCGCCATCCGCATCGTCGCCGACGACGCCGATGAGTGCCACGCGCCCGCCGAGGGTTGCGACGTTGAGCGCGACATTGGCGGCGCCGCCGGGCGTGGCCCGTCGGGCGCTCAGCCGCAGCACCGGGATCGGCGCCTCCGGCGACAGACGGCTCGCGTTGCCGCTGACATAGCGGTCCAGCATCACATCGCCCAACACCAGCACGCGCGCATTGCCAAAGCCGTGAACAGCACGTGCCAGTTCCGAATCGCCGGGCCGCCGAGCCGCAACGTCCATGCACGGTGTCCCACTCATCCCGGGTCTCTGATCTGGTGGTCGGGTATCACATGCGGGGCGACGACGTGCAACGGCCGCGATATTTCGCTTAGATCGGAGAAAGCGGGTTCCCTGCCAATGGTCTTGCGGGTAATTTGGCCGGGCGGCGATATTGCTTGATCAGAACTATACCCCAAGCTGCCGGAGGCATCGTGAAGTACCTACCACCATTCGATCTGATCCGGCGCATGGTGGAGGTTTCAACGGTGAGGGGCGAGTTGCGCGTCAGCCTCTCGTACGATGACTTCATCAAGATCATGCGAATGATGATTTCGGGCATCGAGGTGGACGAGAGGTGGTACCTGAACGAACACGAGGACATCGCCCGGGCGGTCACCGACGGTGAGCTGGCATCGGCGAAGCGGCACTTCCTGGACGATGGCTATTTCGAGGGCCGGCGGCCGTTTCCGATGCCGGTTGACGAGCGGTGGTATCTCGAAGCCTACCCGGATGTCGCCGAGAGCGTCCGCAAGGGCGTCGTTACCTCCGGGGAGCAGCATTTTGCCGAAGATGGCTACCGCGAGGGGCGCCTGCCCTATGAGCTCTAGGCATCGGCGGCAACCCTCTGACCTGCCGTACGCGGCAGGTTGGCTCGCCAGTTGCATCTTGCTGTAGTGCAGGTTTGGGCGAGCCGCGCGGGGGCGGGTTCCGTGATGCGTGAGGAGACGCTGTTGGCATTTCGGCAGAGGCATTGCGCCGTGCGAATCTGCGTCGCGAGCCGCACCCGACCATGAGCCGTGAACCGCGAACCCGTTCGTCGGACAGAACTGCGGCCCGTCGCCAGTCCGGTGGCGCCGAACCGGAACCGGCCGGCGAGCCAGCAGTAATCGAGCAGGCCGCCGACAGCGCGCCGCCAGCCGGACCAGCCGCGGGGCACCTTCGCGGGCGCCGAACGGCCGAGCCCGCGCCGCCGTCGGTCCAGATCGACATCGATCCGGCGATCAGTGCCGGTTACATCCACGACCGCTACGACCTGCTGGTCCGCGGTCGGGTCGTGTCAGCGGTGCCGGTCGAGGAGGTCGCCATCAGGGTGGACGACGTGGCGCTAGGCCGCGTCCAGTATGGTCAGCCGGAACAGTCGGCACAGGCCAGCCCGACAAGCGGCGACAGCGGCATTCAGCACGTGTTCAACATCAATGTGCCGCTGCGTCGCGCCCAGGCCCACCGGATGTGCATCTGCACCGTCGTCGCCCGCACCCAGACCGGCGATACCCACGAGCAGGCCTTCGACCTCTCGGTCGATCCATTCGGTGCGATGCCGGTCTCGGTTGCCTCCGGACCGACGCGTTCGTCCGCTACATATGCGCATGTGCGGCCGCCGGTCGTGCTCTACGTCGAGCGGGCGGCGCTCGACGACAGCGGACAGGTGCTGGTGCATGGCTGGGCAGTATCGCTCACCGCGATGGTGACGGTGCAGGTGTTCCTCGATGCGGAGCGCATCGGCGCTGCGCAACTCGGCGGGCCGCGCGACGATGTCGGCAAGGCCTTTCCGGCCTATGCGAATGCGCGCCAGTCCGGCTTCACGCTGTCGAAGCGCATCGAGACAGCCACCGCCGATGTGTCCACCGTGCGCGTGCAGGCGATCAGTTTGAACGGATTCCTGCATGAAGCCGTGCTGCCGGTGGAGCGGGTACGCACGCTGGCGTCGGTGCAACCGGTCGAGGCGGCGCCGATGACCGAACCGGCACCCATGACGACCCTGTCGCCCACGTTGCAACAGCCAATCTATCGTCTGATGGCCGGATTCAAACTAGGCCCGGACGTGCCGTCGCTGATTGCCACCGCCTTTCCCTTGTCACCGATGGAGCAGACTGCTGCCCGCGACTCGCGCCGGGATATCCGCTTCTTCTGTGATGACATGGACCTTGACGACGACGGCCATCTGACTGTGGTCGGCTGGGCGGTCTGTGCGGTCGGCATCTCGGCCATCACGGTCCATCTCGATGACCGGGAGGTGGGCGTCGCGGAATTGGGCCTGCCGCGTACTGACGTGGGGGAGGAACACCGCCACATCCCGATGGCGCGCTATGCAGGGTTTCGTTTCGCTAAGGTGCTGGGTGACGTGCCGTCCGGCGAACATCGCATCCGTGTGGTGCTGCGCAATGGGCTCGATGATACGCGGGACGAGGTTCGCACTGTCCGGATCGAGCGCGCGCCGCCCCCGGCGGAACCGTCGCAGTTCCGGCTCGAGATCGATACGCCCACCGTGACCGCTGGCGTGGCGGTCGATCCGGTCACCGGACGGCTGACCATCGAAGGATGGGCGCTGGCCCGCTCGGGAATCACCGGCATCGAGGTGCTGCTCGACGATCAGCGGCTCGGCGATGCGCATTATGGCCTGGCACGGCAGGACGTCGGCGCGGCATTCCCCGACTGGGTGGACTCGCTTCGCAGCGGCTACGCGTTCCATTGTCCACCGCGCACCCTGCGCAATGGCGATCATGTCATGCAGCTCAACGTGCATGCGCGCAGTGGCGAAGTCCTGGAGCATCGCTTCGCAATCATTGTTCGCAAGTCCGAGGAATTCGAGGACGGCACGACCATCCGCCGGCGCATGACGCAGGTGGAAGCCGATGTTTCTGAGGACGTGCTGGACGGCCTGGGGCATCGCCCCGGGTTCCGTCTGATCCTGCGGCAGAACGCGGACCTCGATATCGAAGGCATGCTGGCGACGATCGGGGCACTGCGTACGCAGGTGTATCGCGACTGGCGACTGGATATTCTGGCAAGCGACTCCGACGCCAGCCGCGCCGTCGGCGCGCTGATCGCGGAGGCGGCCGACGATCTGGCCGAGCGAATCGACGTGATCGATGTGGCTGACGTGGCGGCGTTCGATCAGCCGATCGGCAGCGCCGATGCGTCAACGACGTTGCGGCTGGTCGGTCTGCTGTCCGCGGGTGATCGGCTGGGTTGCGATGCGTTGCTGAAAATTGCGCTGGCCAGCGGGCTGCACCGGGATGCGGACATGCTGTACGCGGACGAGGTGCGGCTGAGTCCGGTCAGCAACGAACGGGAGCCGTTCTTCAAGCCGGATTTCTCGCCGGATCTACTGCTTTCGACGAACTATATCGGCCGCCCCTGGTTTGCCTCGACCGCGCTGTTCGGGCGCAGCGGGGTGACGGTGCGCGATCTGCTGCAAGGCGGCGAGTACGATGCCGTGCTGCGATGCGCCGAGCAGGCGGTGCGGGTGCATCACGTGCCGAGCCTGCTGTGCCTGCGCGGCACGCAACAAATCGATGATGCGGTGATGGAGGCGGCGGCGCTGACGCGCGCCGCGGAACGACGCGGCATCGCGGCCGAGGTGCGGGTCGGTGCGGCACCTGGCATTTGGCGTTTCCGGCGAACCCAGCCGGAAACCGCCATGGTATCGATCATCATCCCGACCTGCGCCGCGCGGGGCTATATCGAGACCTGCATCAAGTCGCTGCGTGAGCGTACCGCCTATCGCAACATCGAGATCGTCTGCGTCGACAACATCCCGGACAGCCAGGTGGCGTGGAAGATCTGGCTGCAGCAGAACGCCGACAAGGTTGTGCCGATGCCGGACACATTCAACTGGTCGTATTTCAACAACCGGGGTGTGCAGAGGGCGTCCGGTGAATATCTGCTGTTCCTGAATGACGACATCGAGGTGATGCAGCCCGACTGGCTCGACGCACTGCTCGAACATGCGTGCCGACCAGAGGTTGCAGTGGTGGGGCCGCAGCTTCTGTATCCCGACAACAAGGTGCAGCACGCCGGCATGTTCCTTGCCACGCGGGGCGTCGCGCGTCATGCATTCCGCTTCGCCGCGGCCGACGAACCGGGTTATTTCGGCCTGGCGCTGACACAGCGCAATGTCATCGCGGTGACCGGCGCCTGCATGCTGATGCGGCGCAGCGTCTATCAGGAACTCGGCGGCTTCGAGGAAGCGCACGAGATCATCAACAACGATCTGGACTTCTGCCTGCGCGCGCACCGGGCAGGCAAGCTGGTGGTGTACACGCCGCATGCCTCGCTGGTGCACTACGAGGCCGCCAGCCGCGATAGTCTGGCGGACGTGTTCGATCTCGGTCAGTTCGAGGCGCGCTGGAGCACGCTGTTCGCTGCCGGCGATCCGTATTTCAGTCCGCGCCTGTCACGCCATTCGGATGACTATCGGCCGGACGACGAACCGGTGGAGACGATCTACGCCGGGCACCCGCTGTTCCGCCACGCGGACATCAAGCGGATCCTGGTGGTGAAGGTCGACCACATCGGCGACTTCGTGACCGCGATCCCAGCGATCAGGCGGTTGAAGCAGATCTTTCCGGCTGCCGCGATCCATGTGCTCGCGAGCCGTGCCGCTCGCGCTTTGGCCGAGATCGAGGACTGCATCGACGAATTCATCGAGTTCGAATTCTTCCACTCGGTATCGGGACTGGGGCCGAAGCAGATCAGCCGGGAGGAGTATCAGGCGCTGCGCGACCGGCTCGCGCCGTATCGCTTCGACATCGCGGTGGATCTGCGCAAGCACCTCGATACGCGCGATGTGCTGCGCTATACGCCGGCACGATTCCTCGCGGGTTATGACTATATGGGGCAGTTCCCGTTCCTGGACATTTCACTGGAGTGGGAAGGCGACAGACACCTGCAGCGCAAGCGCAGCCACGTCACGGACGATCTGATCAACCTGGTCGAGGCAATCGGCACCGCCGGCGGAACCGACCGCACCAGGCTGGAGCTGGGGACTTCTCCAGCTGGGCTGCCCGAGTTCCTGCCGGATGACGCCCGCGCGCTGTTCGAGAAGCCGGTGGTGGCGGTACATCCGGGCGTTGGCAATGTCATGCGGCAATGGCCAGCGGAACATTTCGCTTCACTGATCGACCTGCTGGTGGAGAAGAATGCGGTCAACGCGGTGCTGATCGGGGGACCCGAGGAAGTCGAGTTGGCGGAGGAAGTGCTCAATCGGATTGCCAACCGTGACGCGGTGGTCTCGCTGGTCGGCAAGACGCCGCTGCGCCAGCTTCCCGATCTGCTGCGCGCCTGCGCGCTGTATGTCGGCAACAACTCTGGACCGAAGCACATCGCGGCGGCACTTGGCGTGCCGACGATCGGCATCCACTCGGGGGTTGTGGATGCGATCGAATGGGGGCCGATCGGCGGGCGCGCGGTTGCCGTTCGGCGCAACATGTCGTGCAGCCCCTGCTATCTCGCGCGGTTGGAGGACTGTCCGCGGAGCTTCGCGTGCATGCGCGGGCTCGAGCCGATTGCGGTACAGGAGGTGGCGGAAATCCTGCTCGCGCGGCCGGTCGAACGGCAGGTCGCCGGCCCCTTGGCCAAACCGGAACCGCGGACTGCTGCGCCGCCGGAGAGTGTGAAAGCGCAGCCGAAGCCAAGGCGCGGCCGGCGCCGCCAGGTGACATCTGCGTCGGCCGGCTAAGCCAATCCTTGGAAGCGCTGTATCAGACCGCCGCAGTTCCGCCAGCAAGCTGCGTCGATAGCGACAGCCGGCTTCCAGCCGCGCACCCTGATCGGACTGCCGGTCCCCGAGCCAGCCTCGCCGGGCCTGCTCGACCTGGGTGTTCTGGGCCTCGGGATGATCCGCGCTCCCGCCCCGCGTCCGGATTGATGTGAAACCGCTCGCATCCCTGCGAACCGGCCGTGAGTTCGACCTGGCGGATGATGGCGCGTGCTATTGGGATCGTTCCGTGGCAGCGGCGGTTCCATGGCGCTGTCCCGAAGGTCGCGCGTTGCCACCATCACGTGCGACCGGTATGACCGACGCATGGATGACGATACACTGATATCGCTTGCCGCGGCGCTGGCACTTGATGCCGGCGCTGCGATACTCAGCATCCGCCGGCGTGGCTTCGATGTGGTGCGCAAGGAGGACCGATCACCGGTCACCGAGGCGGACCATGCCGCCGAAGCGATCATCGTTGCCGGCCTGCGCGCGGCGGCGCCGGGCGTTCCCGTGATCGCCGAGGAAGAAGTGGCGGCGGGCCTAATCACCAATCCGGCGGCGGAATACTGGCTGGTCGATCCGCTGGACGGCACGCGCGAATTCGCTGCCGGCAACGACGAGTTCGCGGTGAATATCGGCTTGGTACGGAATGGCCGGCCCGTGCTGGGCGTGGTGGCGATCCCGGCCGCCGGCGAACTGTTCGGCGGCATCATCGGACGTGGCGCATGGAAGCGCGTGGGTTCGGCACAAACGGCAGTCAGCACGCGCGTGCCGCCGGAAGAGGGGCTGACCGGTACTGGCCAGCCGCTATCACGGCAGCAGCACGCGGCTCGACGATTTCCTCCGCGACAAGCGCGTGGCGAAACTGATCAACTTCGGATCAAGCGTGAAGTTCTGCCGGCTTGCGGAGGGCATTGCCGATCTCTACCCACGTTTCGGCCGCACCATGGAGTGGGACACATGCGCGCCGCAGGCGGTGCTGGAGGCAGCCGGCGGCACGGTGCGCACGTTCGAGGGCGAAGAGTTGCGCTACGGCAAGCCGGGCTGGGAGAATCCGCACTTCGTTTGCACCGGGCGGTCGGGTCCATAGAATGGACTAGCTAAAGCGGTTGAAGACGCCTATCGAGAACACGCAGGGATAGAGATCGCGTCCGGCCTCAGTCCGTAGCACTTCAATGACTGTTGCGATGCACGGTTCGCGCGCGGCTTCTGTCGCGCGCAGACACCACGGTCGATCCTGATCATCGGAATGGTCCGGGATGGAGCGCGATCGCGTTGGCGATGATGAACCGGAATGCGTTCGTGAACGCGCTCCGGGAACAGCTCAGTCGTATCGCCGTGCAGGGATCATCGCCGGACTGGCCGCTCAGTCGCCCGCAACGACGCTCCGCACGCCGTGCGCGACGCGATCGAACGGTTCAGTCTGTCTGCCGGCGAGATTATCGCAATCGGCAATGCATCAGAGACGGTCGTCGCCGAGCGTGGCTCGAGCACGTGCGGTCGCAGCAAACATTTCCCACTGTGCCGATAATGCTGGGCTGCGTGCCAGCGGGGCTCAAGCCCCGGAACGCCATTCGATTTGCATTGAGCAATTCCGTATTGCCACCGCCCCGCTCTTCCGCCAGCCTCGCATGGCACGACAACAGGGGGTGATTGCAATGCAACAGATCTGGGTCTGGTTAAGACGGTGTTTCTCCGCGGCCACGCTTGCCGCCGCGGTGCTGCTGCCGGGACTGCCGGCGCACGGGCAAGGCCTGAGTTTTCCGGGGCCGACGGTGGAGGCCATCAAGAAGCGGGGTTATCTGGTCTGCGGCGTCGATACCGGCGTGCCAGGCTTCGCCTCGCAGGACAACACCGGGAAGTGGAAGGGGCTGGATATTTCCTACTGCCGCGCCATCGCGGCCGCGCTGAATACCGATCCCGAGAAGATCCGCTACGTGCCGACCACTGCCGCGGCACGCTTCACGGTTCTGCAGTCGGGCGAGATCGATGTGCTCATTCGCGACAGCACGCTGACCTTCACTCGCAACAACCAGCTCGGACTGGAAGAAATCGCGGTGAACTTCTATGCCGGCGAGGGCTTCCTGGTGAACAAGAAGCTTGGCGTCTCCAAGATCGCCGACCTGACCGGCGCGACGATCTGCGTCGTCACCGGCGCCACACTGGAACTGAACATCGCCGACTTCGCGCGTTCGCATGGCACCAAGATCGGCACGCTGCTGTTCGACAAGGCGGATGAAGCGGTGCAGGCGATGGAGGCCGGACGGTGCGACGGCTACACCGATGACACCGGCAGCCTCGCGGGCATGCGGTCCACTCTGAAGAACCCGGATGACTGGGTCGTGCTGGAAGGCGTGATCAGCAAGGAGCCGATGGGCCTGCACGCACGATCCGGTGATCCGGCCTGGAACCGCATTCTGTTCTGGATCCACAACGCGCTGCTGACGGGCGAGGAATTCGGCGTGACCAAGGCGAACGCCGATCAGTTGAAGGCGACCACCACGGACCCGTTCATTCGGCGGTTGCTTGGGGCGGAAGGGGGTTTCGGCAAGCTGCTCGGGCTGGATGACGACTGGGCGCTGCGCGCGATCAAGGTCAGCGGCAACTACGGTGAGATCTACGATGAGTACCTGGGGGCCGAACGGCCTCAATCTGCCGCGTGGCCTGAACAGCCTGTGGACCAAGGGCGGCCTGCAATACGCGCTGCCGTTCCGCTGAGCACGGTGACGACGCGTCCGGGCTGGTCGTTGACGCGGCCAGCCCGCGCGTGGCTGTGGCAGATCATTGCCGTCGCCGCCGTTGCCGTCGTGGTGCTGTGGCTTGGCCACAACGCCCGCGTCAACATGACCGCGCGCAACATCACATTCGGTTTCGATTTCCTGCTGCATCCGGCAGGGTTTGATATCCCATTCCATCTGCTGAGCTGGCAGCTCACCGATACCTATGGCCGGGCGCTGCTGGTGTGTTCGCTCAACACCGTGCTGTGCGCGTCGATGTCGATCGTGCTGGCCTCTGCGCTCGGATTGCTGATCGCGCTGATGCGGCTTTCCGGCAATCCACTGGCCGCGGGTACGGCGCGTACGGTGATGGAGGTGGTACGCAACACGCCGCAACTCATGCAGATCTTCTTCATCTACGTCGCGGTGCTGCAAAGTCTGCCGGTGCCGCGACAGAGTATCGTGTTCGGCTGGGGTTTCTTCCTGAACGTGCGCGGCCTGCTGATCCCGGCACCCGACATCGATCCGCGCATGTTGCTGTTGGGCTGCATTGTGCTGGCACTCGCGATCGCCGGATGGGTTGCGCGCCCGCCCGGTTCGGTCGCCGGGGTCATTGTGGGACCGCTGCTGCTGATTGCCTGGGCGATCGCCGCTGCGTTCAGTGCAACCTGGGACCTGCCGGCGATGCACGGCTTCAACTTCACTGGCGGATTTCGCATTCCGCCCGAACTGCTGGCGCTGTGGCTTGGCATCTCGATCTATACCTCGGCGTTCATCTCCGAGATCATTCGCGCCGCAATCCTGGGCATTTCGTACGGTCAGACCGAGGCATCGCTGTCACTCGGCCTGTCGCGCGGACTGACGATGTATCTGGTGATCCTGCCGCAGGCGCTGCGCACGCTGATCCCGCCGCTGACCAGCCAGTACCTCAACATCATCAAATCCACCACGTTGGGCGCGGCCATCGCCTATCCGGAAATCCTGCAGATTTTCGGCCGCACCGTGCTGAACCAGTCGGGTCGCGCGGTGGAGGTGATGACGCTGCTGATCTCGGTGTTCCTATCGGTCAACCTGCTCGTATCGGCAGTGATGAACCGGTGGAATCGCCGGTTGATGGCGCAGGGACGATGAAGGCGCTGTGGCGGCCGTTGTTCGGCAGCCCGCTGAACGTCGTGCTGACCGCCTGCATGCTGGCGCTGTTCTATCTCACCGTGCCGCCGTTCCTGCACTGGGCGCTGGCGAACGCCACGTGGGACGGACTGAGCCGCAAGGCATGCGCACGCGACGGAGCCTGCTGGGCATTCGTAAGGGCGCGCTTCCCGCTGTTCATCTATGGCCGCTACCCGCAGCCGGAGCGTTGGCGCGTCGACCTTGCCTTCGTGCTGCTGGTGGTGATCTCCGCCGGCACGCTGTTCGCTCCGCGCCGGCGCGGCTGGTGGCTGTTCGCGCTGCTGGTGTTGATGCCGATCGTGGGCACCGTGTTGTTGGTGGGAGGCGTGTTCGGTCTCGAGCCGGTCCCCACCGGTGACTGGGGCGGTCTGATGTTGAACGTCGTGCTCACCTTCGTCGCCGTGGTGGGCTCGTTGCCGTTCGGCATCTTGCTAGCGTTCGGGCGGCAATCGACGCTGCCGGTGGTACGCTGGGGCTCGATCGGCTTCATCGAGCTGTGGCGCGGTTCGCCGCTGCTCGCCGTGCTGTTCACCGGACTGATCATGCTGCCGATGTTCCTGCCCAACGGCGTGACGGTGGACAACATGATCCGCGCCAGTGTGGTGCTGACGCTGTTCGTGTCCGCCTACATGGCCGAAACGATGCGCGGTGCGCTGCAGGGCGTGCCAAGCGGCCAGACCGAGGCGGCGCTGGCTCTCGGCATGCACAAGTTCGGGGCTGAGGTGCTGGTGGTGCTCCCGCAGGCGATGCGGCTGGCAATTCCCGGCATCATCAACATCGTCGTCGATCTGTTCAAGGACACGACGCTGGTGTCCATCGTCGGGCTGTTCGACCTGATGGGCGTGATCAATCAGTCGCTGAAGGACCCCGACTGGCTTGGCCTGGCGATGGAGGGCTATACCTTCGCCATGATGCTGTTCTTCGTCGCCTGCCTGGTGATCTCGCTGATCGGGCAGACGCTGGAGCGGCAGTTCGGCAGCGCCGCGCGCACGCCACAGCGGTAACGGGAGGTTGGCGATGACCATCGAATTCATCGGCATGATCCATCATCGGCACGCCTCGGAGATCCATCCGCCGGGGCCACTGATGTTCGATCGGGGCTATGTGCGCGACTTCGCCCAGGCGGCGGAGGCGGCGAGCTTCGATCGCGTGCTGGTAGGGTATTTCTCCGACGGGCCCGACGGGTTCCTGCTGGCTGGGTATGCAGCGGCGCATACCGAACGGCTGGGCTTCCTGCTCGCGCACCGGCCCGGTTTCGTCGCGCCGACGCTGGCAGCGCGCAAGTTCGCGACGCTCGATCAGGTCACCGGCGGGCGCGCGGCGATCCACGTTATTTCGGGCGGCGATGATGCGGACCAGTTGCGCGACGGCGACACGCTGCCGAAGGACGAACGCTACGCGCGCACCGACGAATATGTGCATATCCTCAAGCGCATCTGGACCGAGACCGGTCCGGTGGACCACGCCGGCAAATACTATCGCTTTGTCGGCGCCTCGACCGCGATGCGCTGCGTGCAGCAACCGCGCATTCCGATCTACTTCGGTGGGGCGTCGGATGCGGCGATCGCGGTGGCCGGCAAGCATGCCGACGTCTATGCGCTGTGGGGCGAGACGTACGAACAGGTGCGCGAACTCACCGCGCGGGTGCGCGCGGCGGCGGCGCAGCACGGGCGCGAGGTGCGGTTCAGCCTGTCGTTCCGGCCGATCCTGGCACCGACAGAGGACGCGGCCTGGGCACGCGCGGAGCAGATCAAGCTTCGGATAGCGGAACTGCGCGCCAAGGCTGGGCTGGGTCCGCGCGAGCCGCCGAACGAGGGTTCGCGTCGGCTGCTTGCCGCGGCGGCACAGGGTGAGCGGCTGGACAAGCGGCTGTGGACCGGTGCGGCACTGCTGACCGGCGCACGCGGCAACACCACCAGCCTGGTCGGCACGCCGCATCAGGTGGCCGAGGCGCTGTGCGACTATTACGACCTCGGCATCACCACGTTTTTGATCCGCGGCTTCGATCCGCTGGAGGACGCGATCGAGTACGGGCGCAGCCTGCTGCCGCTGACCCGGCAGATGATCGCTGAGCGGACGCGGATGGCCGCAGAATGACAGACCCCCACGGGGGTGATGTGACACAATCCGTTTCCCTTCTCGGCAAGGCGGTGCGCCACGAATGGGCGCTCGATTGGGATTTTCTCAGCGTCAATCACGGCTCGTTCGGTGCCGCGCCACGCGTGGTGCTTGCCGCGCAACGCGACTGGCAGCGACGCCTGGAGGCGCAACCTGGCCGTTTCATGCGCGCAGTGCTGCCTGACGCGCTGCGCCATGCCGCAGATCGGCTGGGTGCGTTCATCGGCGCCGACGGCAAGGACATCGCATTCGTCGAGAACGCGACGACCGGTTGCAACGCGTTGCTGCGCTCGCTGCGTCTCGCACCGGAGGATGAGATCGTGGTGCTGAGCCATGGCTATGGCGCGGTGCGCAATACCGTTCGCTATCTGTGTGAACGCGCCGGGGCCTGCATGGTGGAAGCCCAGGTGCCGTTCCCGCATCCGCACGCTGATGCGATCGTCGCCAACATCGCAGTGGCGCTGACCCCGCGCACCAAGCTTGCGGTGGTGGATCACATCACCTCGGGCAGCGCGCTGGTGCTGCCGCTACAGCGCATCGTTGAGACGTGCCACGCGGCCGGCGTCCCGGTGCTGGTCGATGGTGCACACGGGCCGGCGCAGGTGCCGCTCGACCTGCGCGCTCTCGGCGCGGACTGGTACGCCGGCAACTGCCATAAGTGGCTGTGCGCGCCGAAGGGTTCGGCGTTCCTGTACGCGCGGCCCGACCGCCAGAATGACCTGCATCCGGCGACGATCTCGCACGGTCTCGGCAAAGGATACCTCGAGGAGTTCGACTGGACCGGCACCCGCGACCCCAGCGCCTGGCTGGCGACAGACGTTGCCATCGACTTCCATGCCCGTCTTGGTGGCGAAACGCTGATGGCACGCAACATCGCCCTCGCGGCCGACGCCACGTCGCTGCTGGCACGCCGGCTGAACACCGAACCGGGCGCCACCGGTACGATGGCCGGTTGCATGGGCGTGGTGCGCCTGCCGCTCGCCGGCGCCGCAACCGCCGAACGTTCGGCCGATCTGCGCGCGCGGCTGCTCGCCGCCGGCACCGACGCTCCCACGCATGTACAGGCGGGCGCGATCTGGCTGCGGCTCTCGGCCGCCGCCTACAACGACATCGAGGACTTCGAGCGCCTGGCCGAGATCGTCGCGCGCGTCTTGCGCGAAGCAGGCTGACGCCGGCGCGGCGCCGCCAGTTCGGCGAGCGAGCAGTTCTCCAGCACATCGGCCACCGCGTCGCGCGCCTGCCGCATCAGGTGCTGTAGCCGGCAGGCGGCAATCTCCACGCAATCGGTGCAGGGCCGGAACCGCGTCACGCTGGCGCACGGCGTCAGCGCCAGCGGACCGTCGAAGACGCGGATGATGTCGGCGACCGAGGTCTCCGCCGGTTCACGCGACAGATGGTGGCCGCCATGCGAGCCGCGGCGGCTCTCGACGATGCCGTGGTCGCGCAACTGCACCAGGATCGCCTCGAGGAACTTGCGCGGGATGTGCTCGCGTTCCGCGATCTCGGCGGTCTGCGTCCATGGTCTCGCTGTCCGCGCGCTCGGCGAGCATGGTCGCGGCACGGACAGCATATTTCGCCTTGCTGGAGAGCATGCGGCTGTCCTGCCAAGCGGCGCGGACATGGTCAACACCTCACGCAGAATTCTGGTTGACGGCGTGCCGCTTTATTGTCCACTATTCCCATAGGCTTGATAGGAATTAGGAGATTGCCATGACGACACATGCCATTGCCGTCATCGGCGCGGGAGCCAGCGGCACACTGCTCGCGCTGCACCTGTTGCGCCGAGCGCCACCGGGCACGCGCGTCACGCTGATCGATCGCAACGCACCGTTTGGCCCTGGCCTTGCCTATGCAACCGGCAGTGCCAACCATCTGTTGAACGTCCCCGCTGGGCGGATGAGCGCGTTCGCCGATCAGCCTCGGCATTTCCTCGACTGGTTGGAGCGTCAGTCGGCGCAATTGCTGGGCGGCATTCAGCCGACCGAGGCCGGCTTCGTGCCACGCCGCCTGTATGGCGCCTATCTGCGGCACTTGCTGAACAGCGAGGCGCAGAATCCTGCGCTCGACACGCTGCACGACAGCGTAACGGCGATCGACGGCACTGTGTTGCGGCTCGCATCGGGCCGAACGATCTCGGCGGATCTGGTCGTGCTGGCGACGGGCAATGATCGGCCTGCATCACCCCGCGGCGTGCCGGCGGTGCAGACATCGCCATGCTGGCGTGCAGACCCATGGGTGCCGAGTGCGTTTGGTGCGCTGGATGCTCACGCGCCGGTGCTGCTGATCGGCACCGGGCTCACCATGGTCGATGCGTTGATCACGCTGGTCGACCAGGGCCATACCGGTCCCATTCATGCCGTCTCGCGCCGCGGCCTGCTGCCGCGGCCGCACGGCGGCGGCGCGCCGGTGGTGACTGCTGCGACGGGAGCTGCCGACCGGGCTGCGCGAGCTGACACACCTGGTGCGCCGGCAGATGGCTGCATCGGGCGAAGCCTGGCGTGGTGTGATCGATGCGCTGCGGCCGTTCACCCAGGAAATCTGGCAGTCGCTGTCGGTGGAGGATCGCCGGCGTTTTCTGCGTCATCTGCGTCCGTGGTGGGATGTGCATCGGCATCGCATGCCGCCATCCGTCGCCGCGCGGATCGACGCCGCACGTGCGAGTGGCCAATTGCACATCCACGCCGGCCGTATCGCGGGCTTTGCGACATCGGACCGCGGCATGAATGTGCGGCTCTGTCTTCGTGATGGCCGTGCCAAAGTGCTGCGCGTCGCACGCGCGGTGAACTGCTCGGGTCCCTGCACCGACGCGACACGCAGCGATGATCCGCTGCTAAGAGCGCTGCTGTGCGACGGTCTGGTACGGCCCGATGCCTGCCGGCTGGGGCTCGATGCAACGACAGCCGGTGCGTTGCGCGGTCGCGACGGGACGGTCTCGCAGACCCTGTTCGCGCTGGGTCCGCTCACCCGCGGCGCGCTGTGGGAGAGCACTGCGATCCCCGAGATTCGCCGGCAAAGCGAAGTGCTGGCGTTGCATCTATCGGACCTGCTGCGCGAGCAGGCGCGGCATCGGCACAGGATACTCGCCTATGCCTAACCGACGCGGATGCACGCGACACCATTGATGAGTGTGGGCACAACCGCGGCGCATGCGTCGATCGCGATCGGGCAGCGGGTGCGGAACACGCAACCCGATGGCGGATCGGCGGAGCTTGGCGGATCGCCTGGCAGCAGGATGCGTGTCCTGCGCTGCGCGGCATCGAGCCTTGGAACTGCGGACAGCAATGCCACCGTGTAGGGATGCCGTGGCGCGTTGAATACTTGCGCTATCGGGCCAGACTCCATCACCCGGCCGAGATACATCACCGTCACACGCTCGCACAGGCTCCGCACCACCGCCAGATCGTGGCTGATGAACAGCAGCGCGAGGCCAAGCCGCTTGCGCAGATCGATCAACAGCTCGAGCACCTCCGCCTGCACCGACAGATCGAGTGCTGAGACCGGTTCGTCCGCGAGCAAAAACTCCGGCTCGGTGGCGAGAGCGCGGGCAATGCCGATGCGTTGGCGCTGGCCGCCGGAGAATTCATGCGGGTAGCGCTCGGCATGGACCGAATTCAGTCCGACCTGCGCGAGCAGTTCGGACACACGCCTGTGTCGATCCGCAGCTGGCACGATGTTGTGGATTTCCAGACCGTCGGCGATCTGCGCGCCGACGGTGCGGCGCGGATCCAGACTGGACTGTGGATCCTGGAACACGATCTGCATGCGCCGGCTCAACTGTCGACGCTGCGCCGCATTGGCGGTGGCAAGATCGACGCCGTCGAAGCTTGCGCGCCCTGCGCTCGGCGGCAGCAGACCAAGCAGCATGCGGCCCAGTGTAGTCTTACCGGAGCCGCTCTCGCCCACCAGTGCCACCGCTTCGCCGCGATCGAGCGACAGCGACACATCGGTCACTGCCTGCACCGGCGGCGCGCGTTTCAGCCAGCCACGTTGGGCGAAACGGCGCGTCAGGTTCTCGGCCGCGACGAGCGCCGTCATGCGAGTTCGCGCCAACGCAGGCAGCGCGTCGCTCGACCCTCAGCAACCTCGACCAACGGTGGACGCTCCACTTCGCACGCCGCGGCGCGCAACCGGCAGCGCGGGGCGAAGGCACAGCCCGGCGGCATCGCGTGCATCAACGGCGCGGCCCCGGGGATGCCGACCGGCAACGTTCCGTCGTCGTGCGGCGCGCTCTCCAGTAACGCGACGGTATAGGGATGCAGCGGCGCGGCGAAGATGTCGCGCACGATGCCATGTTCGACAATTTCGCCGGCATATATAACCAGAACGCGATCGGCGATCTCGGCGACCACCGGCAGGCCATGGCTGATGAACACCAGGGCCATGCGCAGCTCTCGCTGCAGATCGGCGAGCAGATCGAGCACCTGAGCCTGGATCGTCGCGTCGAGCGCGGTAGTGGGTTCGTCGGCAATCAGCAGCCGCGGATCATTGGCGATCGCCATCGCAATCATCGCGCGTTGCCGCATGCCACCCGACAACTCGTGCGGATAGGCGCGGGCGCGGCGTTTCGGGTCGGGCATGCCGACGCGACCGAGCAGCGTCTCCACCTCCTCCTTCGCCTCGTAATGGGCAACATCGAAATGCGCGTGCATCGCCTCGGCGATCTGCGCGCCGATGCGATGCACCGGATTGAGGCTCGACAGCGGATCCTGGAAGATCATCGACAACACGCCGCCGCGCACGCGACGGTAGGCCGCATCGGTCAGGCGCAGCAGATTATGGCCCTGCAGCCAGGCACTCCCCCGGCAGACGTGCGCGGCCGGTGGCAGCAGTCCCATGAGCGCGAGCCCGATCAGCGTCTTGCCCGATCCGCTTT
This sequence comes from uncultured Alphaproteobacteria bacterium, assembly GCA_963749575.1. Taxonomy (GTDB): domain Bacteria; phylum Pseudomonadota; class Alphaproteobacteria; order Acetobacterales; family Acetobacteraceae; genus JAMXLO01. Next base: position 387,676 of record CAVVNM010000013.1, on the reverse strand, counting down.
CACCCACGATCGCCAGCGTCTCGCCAGCGCGCACGGTGAACGACACGTCGCGCACCGGCTGGATCGCGCCGTGCACCGTAACAATCTCGACCGTCAGGTTGCGTACATCGAGCACCGCGGTGCCGGTGGCCGGGCGAGGTGGCGCTGGTGGCGGTTGCTTTGCGTGCCACCGGAGTCGGGTGGGCTGAGTGTGCGGATTGACCGCGTCACGCAGCGCATCGCACAGGGCGTTCATCGCCAGGATCGTCAGACTGAGCGCGGCGCATGGCCACAGCAGCAGCAAAGGCGCCTGGTTCATCGTGGCGCGCGCAGCGCCGATCATCAGGCCCCAGGATGGCGCCGGCGCCACAACGCCGAGACCGAGAAACGACAGTCCGGATTCCAGGACCACGGCAGACGCAGCGGCGAGGCTGAACTGCACCAGCAGGGGGCCTGCGACATTGGGCAGGATGGTGCGCAGCATGATGCGCGCCGGACCGGCGCCCAACGCGCGCATAGCCGCCACGTAGTCCTGTGATCGCACGGACAGCACGCCCGCACAGACTACACGGACAAAGCCCGGCAAGTAGAGCACGGCGAATACCGGGATCAGCGTGGCGACGCCAGGGCCGAGCAGCGTGACGATGAGCAGCGCCAGCAGCAGCGGTGGGAAGCACAGCACAATGTCCATGCTGCGCACCGCCAGGAATTCCGCCAGGCCGCGCATGCAGCCGCCGACCAGGCCAAGCGCAGTCCCCAACAGGCAAGCGAGCGATGCCGATACCGTGGCGACGATAAGCGAGGTGCGTGCTCCCCACAGCAGGCGCGACAGCACATCGCGGCCGTATTCGTCCTGGCCCAGCGGATGCGGCAGCGACGGTGACGCGAGATGGTGCGCCACGTCCATATGCAGCGGGTCCGCCAACGGCAGCAACGGCGCGAGCAGCGCGACCACGCCAATGGCGGCGACAGCGATGACGGGCCCGCGACGGACCCGCATCATGTGGTGCGCACGCGCGGATCGAGCACGGCGTAGAGCAGATCGACCGCAAGGTTCAGCGCGACGAACAGCACCGAGATCACCAGCACGACGCCTTCCACGATCGGGTAGTCGCGGGCGTTGACTGCTTCGACCAGCAGGCCGGAGAGGCCGGGGTAGTTGAACACGTATTCCACCAACACCGTGCCGCCGAGCAAGGTGCCAAGGTGCAGCGCGAACACCGTCACTACCGGCACCAGCGCGTTGCGCAAAATGTGGTGCAACCGGATGCGCCTCCGGCCAAGCCCCTTCGCCCGCGCGGTACGCACGAAGTCGCGCTGTGCGACGTCCAGCACGGCGGCGCGCGTCATGCGGAATACGGCGGCCGCGACGCCGAGCGCGATGGTGATCGCTGGCATCACCAGCAGCGCGAGATGGTCGAGCGGATTGTCTTCCAGTGACACATACCCACCTGCCGGCACCCAGCGCAGCGTCTGGGCGAACAGCAGTACCAGGAGCGTGCCGACGACGAAGACCGGCACCGCGAGGGCGACGGCCGACAGTCGGCCGGCAATTCGATCGAGCGTCCCGTGGCGGCCGACGGCGGCGAACAGTCCACCAGGAATGCCGATCAGCACGGCGAGCAGAGCCGCGAACCCGATCAGCTCCAGCGTGCGCGGCAGCCGGCGACCGATCTCGCGGGCGACGGGACTGCCGTCCTGCAACGATCGGCCGAGATCACCGGAGAGCACGTGAGCGAAGTTGTCGATGTACTCGGTGAGAATGGGACGATCGAGGCCGAGCTGTTTGTGCAGTTCGGCAACGGTCGCCGGATTTGGTGCGACCCCGCCCTGCGATAGCAGCAATTCGGCGGGATCGCCTGGTACAAGGCGTACGGCGAGGAACACGATCGAGGCGACGGCCCAGACAAGCAGGACTGCAACGCCGATCCGTCTGGCGAACCACGGCATCAAGAGAACGGTGCGGTCAGAACCAGTGAAAGCCCTTGGCCATCATGGCGGCCAATCCGAGCGAGACCGTGATCATGGCAGCCAACAGGATACGCAAATCGCGCTCCTCCGCTTCCCGGAGGTGCTCATACTGCCGGCTGGTCTCGATCGGCACCGCGCACAACTCCTGGGTCGTCACGGTCCGCGGCGCAGGCAGCTCCTGGCGGGGGTCAACCATGGCCTCCCTCATGGTGGCGGCAATCTCCCCCAGCACAGCGACGCGCGTGCCTCCATGGTGCGATCATGCGGCGGACCGGAGTCGCCTGCAACATTATCCATCGCGGTCCTCCAGCAGGATCTGTGATCCCGGCATTGCGCCAGGCGAATACCCGCGGACACTCAGTTCTGTTCGAGGCACTCCTGCTGCAGCTCGGCATAGCTCCCGCGGCGCTTCGCCGCGTCGCACTCGGCCGGTCCCGCCGCCAGCGGTTCGTCGATCTTCGGAATATCGAGCCCGAAGCTGCGCAGATGGGCAGTGGATTTCAGCTTGGCGGCAGCCGCTGCGGTCCCGGCGTTCGCCCATGGCGCGATCGGCGGCGGATCGGAGGGTCGGCGGATAGCAGGAGAGGCCGAACACCAGCCGCCCAGGTGCGCCGGCGGCACCAGAGGGCGCTGGCAGAAACGGCAGAGCTGCGCCGGCGACCAGGAGCGAGCGGCGGGCGGGGCTCATACCAGCCGGTGGTCAGCGATCGGCGGGCAGCATATGCTCAGCGCCGATCATATGTCGCCTCCAGTCGATCCGGTCCGTTCCGATCCCGACGTCCCCGACCGTGCCGCCGTGGTGGTGATCGGCGGCGGCATCATCGGCATCTGCACTGCGCTGTTCCTGGCGGAGAAGGGCCACGCCGTGGTGCTGTGCGAGAAGGGCCGAATTGGCGGCGAGCAGTCCAGCCGTAACTGGGGCTGGTGCCGCACGATGGGGCGCGACGCGCGCGAAATACCGTTGGCGATCCAGAGCCTGCGGCTGTGGCGCGGCATGAATGCGCAGATCAACCGAGAGACCGGCTTCCGTCAGCCAGGCATCGCCTATCTGTGCGAGACCGAGAAGGAGGTCGCGGCGCAGGAAGCGTGGCTGTCGGAGGCACGGCAGTATCAGGTGGAAGCGCGGCTGCTGCGGGGTGCCGCGATCGATGCCCTGGTGCCGGGCGCGTCCAGCATGTTCGTTGCTGCGATGCATACGCCGACCGACGGGCGTGCCGAACCGTCGCAGGCCGCGCCGGCGATCGCCGAGGCGGCGCGCGCGGCGGGGGCGACGGTGCTCACCGAGTGCGCGGTACGCGGCGTCGAGACGCAGGGCGGACGCGTCTCCGGCGTGGTAACCGAGCGGGGCTGCATCGCCTGCGATGCCGTGGTGCTGGCCGGCGGCGCGTGGTCGCGGCTGTTCTGCGGCAACGTCGGCATCGATCTGCCGCAGCTGCGGGTGCTGGGCTCGGTGTTCCGCACCGCTCCGCTGAACGGCGGCCCGGAAATCACCGCCAGTGGCTCCGTGTTCGCGTTCCGCAAGCGGCTGGACGGCGGCTATACGATCGCACGGCGCAACGCCAACGTGGCCGATATCACGCCGGATTCCTTTCGGCTGCTGCTGCGATATCTGCCGACGCTGAAGGAGAACTACGGCGAGATCCGGCTGCGGTTGGGACGACGCTTCTTCGAGGAGTGGAGCACGAAGCGACGTTGGGCGCTCGACGAACCGACGCCGTTCGAGGCAATCCGTGTGCTGGATCCCGCGCCGAAGCAGGCCACGCTGGAGGAGGCGCGGGAGGCGCTGTCGCATGCGTTTCCGGTGTTCGCGCGCATGCAGGTGGCGGAAAGCTGGGGCGGGCTGATCGACGTGACGCCGGACGCGGTGCCGGTGATCGGCGAGGTGGCGTCGATCCCAGGGTTCTTCCTGGCGACTGGCTTCTCCGGCCACGGCTTTGGTATCGGTCCGGGGGCTGGGCGGCTGGCTGCCGATCTGGTCGCGGGTGACACACCGATTGTCGACCCCAGGCCGTTCCGGTTCAGCCGCTTCACCGAAGGGCGCGGACGGACCACGTCATCTTGGTCCTGGCCGGACCGCTTCGGCAGCGAGTCCGCCCAGTGCCCGCCACACCGTCTCCGCGGTAACCGGCATCTCGAGATGCGTGACGCCCGCATCGGCGAGCGCGTCGACGATGGCGTTGACCACCGCCGGCGGCGCGCCGATCGGGCCCAGTTCGCCGACGCCCTTGAAGCCCAGCGTGTTGTTGGGCGATGCGGTCTCGACCGTGCCGTGGCGGAATGCCGGCAGATCGGCGGCGCGCGGCAGGGCGTAGTCCATCAGGCTGCCGGCGACGAGTTGGCCGGTCGCCGGGTCGTGCACCGCGTGCTCCATCAAGGCCTGGCCGATGCCCTGGGCGAGGCCGCCATGCATTTGGCCCGCGACCAACATCGGATTGACCGGCGGGCCGACGTCGACGCTGGAGGCGAGCGCCACCAGGGTCACCGACCCGGTCTGCGGATCGATCTCCACCTCGGCCGCCTGGGCGCCGGCGGGGAACGACAGCATGTTGTCGCGGAACGCCGCACTGCCGACCAGGGGGCCGGCGGTGGCGATCTCGAACAGGGAGACGCCACGGTCGGTACCGACGACATGGAACCGGCCTCGCGCGTACTCGATATCCGTCGCCGCCGCCTCCAATCGGTCGGCCGCACGCTCGCGCCCCTGCTCGATCAGATCGTCCGAGGCGCGTGCCACGGTGTTGCCTGAAATGATGGTGGAGGAGGAGCCGCCGGTACCGCCGCCCCTAGCGATGGCATGGGTGTCGCCCTGCACCACATGGATGCTGTCGACCGGCAGGCCGAGGCGCTGGGCGACGATCTGGGCGAACACCGTGGCGTGCCCCTGGCCGGAGGATTGCGTTCCGACGCGCACAGTGATCCCGGCATTCGCGTCACCGCCGACCTCAATCTCGCTGGTCTCGTCGGCGATACCGCCGGTGCCGTGCAGGTAGCAGGCGACGCCGAAGCCGCGCAAACGCCCTATGGTGGCCGCCTGCGCCCGCCGCGCCGCGAAGCCGTCGCGGTCGGCGAGGGCCAGCGCCTGTTCCAGTGCCGCCGGGAAATCGCCGGAATCGTAGAGCTTGCCGAGCGCGGTGCGGTACGGCATGGCGGAAGCGGGGATCAGGTTGCGCCGGCGCAGTTCGATCGGGTCATGGCCGGTGGTGCGCGCGGCCACGTCGATCAACCGCTCCAACAGGAACAGCGCCTCCGGCTTGCCGGCGCCGCGATAGGCGTCCACCGGCACGGTGTTGGTGAACGCACAGGTCACCGTCAGTTGCGCCGCCGGGATCCGGTAGCAACCGGTCAGCACCTTGGCCATCCCGTCGGTCGGCACCCCGAGTCCGAAGGTCGAGACATAGGCGCCGAGGTTGGCCACAACCTCGGCGCGGATGGCGAGGAACCGGCCATCGGCATCGAGTGCCAGTTCGGCCGTAGCGGTCTGGTCGCGCGCATGGGTGTCGGACAGGAACGCCTCGCTGCGGTCGCTGGTCCAACGCACGGTGCGCTGCAGTCGCCGCGCGGCCCAGACCACCAGGGCCTGCTCCGGGTAGAGGAAGAATTTCGGTCCAAAGCCGCCACCCACGTCCGGCGTCAGCACCCTGAGCCTGTCGTGCGGCCAGCCGAATACGTGGTCGCACAGCAGTTGGCGGATCAGGTGCACGCCTTGGGACGTGGTGTGCAGAACGGCGCGGCCGTTCGCCGCATCCCACCCACCGATGGCGACCCGCGGCTCGATCGAGGTGCCGACCAGGCGGTTATTGTGCACGGTGAGACCGACCACATTGGCGGCGCCCGCGAAGGCCGTATCGACCGCCGCCGCGTCGCCCTGGCGCCAGACGACGCAGCGATTTCCCGGCACGTCGTCCCACAGTACCGGCGCATCCGCCGCCAGCGCCGCCGCGGCATCGACCACGGCGGACAGCGGTGTCCATGTCACATCGATCCGCTCTGTCGCGTCACGCGCGTGGGCCTGGGTGTCGGCGACCACCAGCGCCACCGGATCGCCAACATGGCGCGCCCGATCGATGGCGAGCGGCCGGCGCGGCGGCTCGATCGCGCCGGGCAAAGGCACGATGCCTTTGAGCAAGCCGAGCCCGTCGGCCAGCACGTCGACACCGGTCAGCACGGTCACCACGCCAGGCATCGCGCGTGCTGCCGCGGTGTCGATCCGTTCGATCCGTGCATGCGCGTGGGGCGAGCGCACCACACAGGCATGCAGTGCGTCCGGGAACGGCAGATCATCGGTAAAGCAGCCTTGGCCGGTGAGGAACCGGCGATCCTCAAGGCGGGGGAGCGATTGCCCGATGGTCATTCAGATCGGCGCATTTGTCGCGCTATGCGCTGCGTGTGAGATAGGCGCGGGCGTAGAGCGCGGGCAGCGGTATGGTCAGTCCGATGCTTGCCAGATGCAGCGCGTCATCGCGACCGATCTGGATCGGTTCGTCCGGCCATGTGCTGTCTTCACATCGGCGCCGCAGATCGGCCGCGGTCGATGCTGAGCGCAGCAGCAGAATTTCCTGGACGCTTGGGATCGTCGCGTAGGTCCAGACATTCTCCCAGGTGTCCGCCTCATTGCTCGGCGACAGTATCTCGACAATCAGCAGCGCGTCCGGCAGCGCGATCTGTCCGGCTTGGACCGGTACACAGGTGACCGCCAGGTCGGGCACCCGCATGTTGCTGCGGGAACGCACGCGGGGCTGAATCTCGGGGTCGGTCACAACGACGCCGGGGCTGGCACCAGTATACAAATGCTGGTTGAGGAGGAACGCGAGCGTCGCGTGGATAATACCGTGTGCAGCATTGGCGGGCGCCATGGCACGTGGCTCACCGTCAATCAGTTGCCAGCCGCCGTCGCCAACCCAGGCAATGAACTCGTCCACGCTCATGTGGTGTGGCACCTTGCGGCGAACGGCGGTGGTCATCGCGCTATCCTAACGCCAGGCTAGATGACGTGCAGCACCGCCTTGCCAACGAACTCGCGGGCGATCAGGCGACGGGCGATGGCGGCGATGTCGGTCCATGGCGCTTCGATCTCGATGTGCGGGCGGAGCCGCCCCAGCGCGACCTCGCGCGCCAGCACTGCCAAGCCTTGGCCCGCCGGTTCCACCTGGCGCAGTTCGTGGAACAGGATCAGGCCGTACAGCTTCACGCCGCCCTGGCGGAAGAACGCGCCGCTCTCGAAGGTCGTTGTCGGCGCCTCGGACACGCCGAAATGCACGCAGGTGCCGTTGGGTTGCAGCATCGTCACTGCCGCCGCGAGCGCCGGGCCGCCGATCGAATCCAGGATGAGGTGGTAGGGACCGCTCGATGCGGCTGCACGCAGGTCGGGTGCGACGATGATGCGGTCGCCGCACCATTCGGCGACGATCTTCTTTTGATCGGCACGCCGCAGGTGTCCGTACACCTCGGCGCCCGCGGTGGCGGCAAGCTGGATCGCCAGATGTCCGACGCCGCCGGTTGCACCGTCGACCAGCACCTTGCGGCCGAGCAGCAGACCGCCCTGACGCAGCGCGTGCAGCGCGGTCAGGCCCGCCACGGGCAGGGTCGCTGCCTGCGCATCTGACACGCGGTCCGGCAGCGCGGCGACGGCGTGGCTCGGAGCGCGCAGACGTTCCGCCCAGGCGCCGGTGGACAGCATGCCGACCACGCGGGTACCGACCGGCGGGCCGCTGCCATCCGCTGCGGTTTCGTCGATGACGCCAACAAAATCCCAGCCGGGACGCGCGCCGGCGACCGACTGCAACAGCGCGCGATTGACCTCACCACGGTTGAGCGAGATCGCGGTTACGCGGACGGTGACGTCACCGCTCGCGGCGGGCGACAGGTCGACCGGTTGCAGCATCAGCTTGTCGCGGTGCGACGGATCGACGACGACGGCGCGGATCGTTTGCGGCATGGCGTCCTCCTTCAGCGTCCCCTGAACTTCGGCCTGCGCTTCTCCCGCCAGGCCTGGTGTGCTTCCTGTTTGTCCTCGGTCAGCTCCAGCATGGCGAAGCGATACAGATCGCCCAGTACCGCATCCGCCAGCGGCACGTCGATGCCGCGGTTCAGCGACTCCTTGGTCAGCCGCGCGGCCAACGGCGGCAGCGAGGCGATGTGCTCGGCCACCTCCATCGAGCGCGCCATCAGCGCATCATGCGGCACCAGCCATTGCGCCAGGCCGATGCGATACGCCTCCTCCGCCTTCAGCGGAAAGCCGAACGCGGCGCGCATCGCCAGGCCCTTGCCGACCCAGCGCGCCAAACGCGCGGCGCCGCCCTGTGCGGGAATGATGCCGAGACCACTTTGCGGCAGCCGCCACTCGGCGCGTTCCGACGCGACGATCATGTCGCAGCAATAGGTCACGATGCAACCGATGCCGACGGCGTAGCCATTCACCGCGGCGATGATCGGCTTGGCAAAATCGGTGAGCATCGGCAGCGGATGTGCGCGCCGGCGATTCGGCAGGTCCTGGATGAACGCGGCGACCGAGTCCATGGTGTGGGTGCGGGGGTTCTTCAGGTCGGCGCCGGCGCTGAACGCGCCGCCCTTGTCGTCGCCGGTAAGGATGACGCAACGGATTTCGGGATCGGCCTCCAGCTCCGGCAGGCGCTGGCGCAGGCCGGTCTGAAATTCCTCGCACCAGGCGTTGCGCGCTTCGGGTCGACTGAGTGTCAGGACGGCAACGGGGCCGCTTCGTTGGCAGAGCAGTGGCATCCCTTCCTCCTGGTTGTGGTCCAGTTTTGTCGGGGTTCGCGCGAACGAGCAGCTACCCGTTTAGCTTAGCCGAATAGGCTTAACCACCCGCGCGAAGTCCCGCGAATGAGCCGATGCCACGCAAGACGAACGTCCGAACGTCCAGGCTGATTTGCCTCCGTTGCGTTCTGCGTGACCCGCCTTGACGTCAAGCACTCGTAACCCATGACCGTGGTCACCGACCACACCGCCTGCTCAGCGGCAGCTACCGGAACAGCGTCGAGGTCACCAGCAGCCTGGTCATTGCAGCTCGTTTTATGTGCAAAGCCCGACGACGACGGTTATCGAAAACAACATCGGAAGTTTCACCCGGCGGGCGACATGCCGTGTCGCCTCGGTTCGTCCGCATCGGTGGCGCGGCACGAAGTACGGGCTGCGTGACGTCCGTCTACGCCGGATCCCAGCGCAGCGGTTCGCGCCTGACGATAACGTCTCCTGCCGTGGTCAGCCGGATCAGGTTGACCGTCTGCGCGAGGTCGGGCGAGCCGGAGTAGTAGGCCGGCACCGTGCCGTCACCGACGCGCTCCGGGCGGTCCCAGTGGCCGAGCGCCAGGTAATCCGCGGCGGTGGCGGCAATCGCATCGTCGCTGAACAGCCAGGACGGGCGCAGCGGCGTCGCGAGGTTGTGCGGCGGCTCGTAGTGGCCGTGCGCCATCGCGATCTGCCAGCGCGTGCTGCGGAGGCGCGGGCCCCGCAGCGGGACCATGTTCTCGTAGTCGCGATGTGCGTGGCCCCAGATTTCCAGGTCGTGGTGCGGGAAGTCGACCGCCTCGTCGTGCGTGATGCCGAGGATGCTGACGTTGGCAATGGCGGCGAGGCCGCCGCGAACGAACACGCTGTTGGGCAGCGCGGGGTCGTGGTTACCGGGCAGGATCACCACCGGGAGGCCGGCATCGGCCAGCAGGCGGCCGGTGCGGTCCAGCACGGCGGCAGGAACGCGGTTGTTGTCGAACGTGTCGCCGGCGAGCAGGACGATGTCGGCGCCGGCGGCGCGGGCGGCGGCGAGCACCGCGGCGAGGCCGGCGGTACCGTCGCTGTGCTTGGTGGCGTTCTGTTCGTCATCGACGTGCAGGTCGGAGCTGTGGACGAGGAGGAGGTCCACTGGGGACGGCTGGTGCGGGGGCATGGGCGTATCGTAAGGGGCAGGACGGAGGGGGCAAGGGCCGGTGGCAGCGACCGGCTCCGGGCCGCGGAGTGGCGGAGCCGCGCCTCGAGCGGCTCATTCGACCGATTTGCCGCCATTCGGTAGCTCGCAATGGGGCGGCCATGCTCGACGCCCATCGATCACCGATGCTGGATCGTTTCAGCGTACTGCGATCGTTGCAGCCCAGCAGGCACCGGCACAGCGTCCCTGATCCCGACCTGGCCCCGTCATCGTCGCGGCACCGCGACCGCGCTGCTCGCCCTCGACGCCGAAATCGCCGCCGCGGTGGAATTGGAAATGCGCGACTCGCAGGACGGTGACACGGTTTGCACAGACGCGGCAGCCGGCAGATGCTGCACGACAACAGACCATGGGGGAACGCTCGGATGGCACGGACACAGAACCTGCCGCGACGCGGAGCACTGGCGAGCGGCATCGCCGCGCTGGCCGCGCCGTGGCTCATCGGCTCGGCACGGGCCGCCGGCACGCTCAAGATCGGCCATCTGACCGATGTCTCCGGGCCGTACAGTGCCAACTCCGGGGCGGTGTCGATCGCCTGCGCGCAGCAGGCGATCGAGGACTTCAATCCGGCCGCCAAGGGCATGGCAGTCGAGTACCTGGTAGGCGATCATCAGAACAACACCGACATCGCGCTCAACATCGTGCGCGAGTGGTTCGACCGCGGCGACGTGGACGCGGTGCTGGAAGTGAACAACAGCGCCATCGCGCTGGCGCTGAACACGCTCTGCACCCAGAAGGACAAGGTGCACCTGAACTCGGGCGCGGTGACGGCGGACCTGACCGGCAAGGCGTGCTCGCCCAACATGGTGCACTGGACCTACGACAGTTGGATGCTGACACACGGCTCGTCCACGGCGGTCACCAAGGCCGGGTTCAAGACCTGGTTCTATGTCGCACCGGACTATGCGTTCGGCGTGTCGCTGACACGGGACTCCTCGGCCGCCGTGGAGGCGGCGGGCGGCAAGGTGGTGGGCGTGGCCAAGTATCCGTTCCCTGGCACAACGGAATTTTCCTCCTTCCTGCTCACCGCCAAGGCGAGCGGTGCCCAAATCATCGCGCTGGCCAACGGCGGCGCCGACATCGTCAACTGCATGAAGCAGGCGCGCGAATTCGGGCTGCCGCAGAGCGGGGTCAAGATGGTGGCGCTGGCGGCGCAGACGACGGACCTGCACGGCATGGGGTTGGAGGTCGGTCAGGGATCGTTGATGTGCCTGCCGTTCTACTGGGACCTGAACGACCGTACCCGGGCCTTCACCCAGCGGGTGCTGCCGAAAACGCCGACCGCCTATCCCAGCGTGACGCACGCCGGCGCGTATTCGTGTCTCTACCACTACCTAAAGGCGGTCGAGGCAATCGGCGGACCGGACAAGGCGAAGGCGTCCGGCAAGGCGACGGTGGACATGATGAAGCAGCTGCCGACCGACGACGACGTGCTGGGCAAAGGGTTGGTGCGGGTGGACGGACGGAAGATCCACACGACCTATCTGTTCGAGGCGAAGAAGCCGGAGGACAGCAAGAAACCGTGGGACTACCAGTTCGTCACAGAGACGATTCCGGCAGAGCAGTCGTTCCGCCCGCTGGCGGACGGCGGCTGCCCGTTCGTCAAACTGTAGCGGTCGAGTACAGGCGGTTTGCACAGCCCAGCCGGCGACAGCGTGAAGATCTCGCAGCCGGTTTCGGTGACCCCGATCATATGCTCGAACTGAGCAGACAGGCTGCGGTCGCGCGTCACCGCGGTCCAGCCGTCGTCGAGCACCTTCACCTCGGGCCGGCCGGCGTTCACCATCGGCTCGATGGTGAAGAACATGCCGGCCCGCAGCAGCGGCCCTTCGCCAGGACGCCCGAAGTGCAGCACGTTGGGCGGCTCATGGAAGCGCCGGCCGATGCCGTGGCCGCAAAAATCGCGCACTACACTGAACCGCTGGCTTTCCACAAAATTCTGGATCACGTGGCCGACATCGCCAAGGGTCACGCCAGGCTTCACCGCATGTACGCCGAGCATCATCGCCTCGTAGGTAACGTCCATGAGGTTGCGCGCCCGTGTCGAGGCGGTGCCGGCGACATACATGCGCGAGGAATCTCCGTGCCAGCCGTTCAGGATCACGGTGACATCGATGTTCAGGATGTCGCCGTTCTCCAGCTTTCGCTCGCCCGGAATGCCATGGCACACGACATGGTTGATCGAGGTGCAGATCGACTTCGGATAGCCGCGGTAGTTCAGCGGCGCCGGCACCGCCCCATGCGCAGTGATGAACTCATGGCACAGCACGTCGAGAGCTCCGGTGGATACCCCCGGCCGCACGTGGTCGGTGATCATGTCCAGCGCCTCGGCCGCCAGCCGGCCCGCAGCACGCATTCCTTGAAAGTCCTCCGGCGCATGGATGGTGATGCGTCTCGCGTCGGTTCCGCCGTCCATCGCCCCTGGTCTCCGTCGCCTCGATACCGTCTGGTAAGCTGCCAAGATGCGCAACCCGATGCCCGGGCGCAAGGCCAATACAGTGGCCAGAACAAGCAGGAGCGGCTATTGGCTGCCAGCCATGATCATCGACATGCATACCCGTGCCGGCAGGCCGGATCGATCCGGCCCGGTTGATCGCGCTGCGCTCGCCGCCTTGGGTCCTGGGGGTGTCGCGGCCGCCGTGGCCCCGGCGATCGCCGCGCTGCCGATGATCCAGCTGAATCCGACAACCAAACGACTGGACGCGGTGCGCGACCCGGAACCCGAAGCCTGCGACTTCCTGGCAGGCGGCCTCGATCCGGGGGTTTGGTGAACGTGGCACACTACCGGGAGGCGGCGGTGGCCGGCGCGATCGGCGCCTGGATCGCCGTGCGGTGGCAGGAGAGGCTTCACGGCATGATCCGCCACCTGTTCCGGCTGATCGACGCGGCAGGAGTTGACCACGCTGGCATCGGGAGCGACCTGCCGGCGGGCGCGTCGAAGACAAGGTGGCTGACTTCTCGCGGTGTGCCGAGATCGCCGTGGCGTTGCGCGGTCACGGCATGACCGCCGCGGAGCTGGCAAAGGTCAGTGCCGGGAACTGGCTGTGCGTATTCCGCGGAGTGCAAGGCTGATGGACCGCGACACACAGAAGCGTGCCGCCGCCGAGGTCGCGGCGGCCATGATCGAGGACGGCATGGTGGTCGGTCTCGGCACCGGGTCCACCGCCCGGTTCGCCATCGAGGCACTGATCCGCCGGGTGCACGACGGTCTGCGCATCCGCGCCATTCCCACCTCTGAACGCAGCGCAGCGCAGGCGCGCGACGGTGGTATCCCACTCACCAGCTTCACCGAGCACCGCCGGCTCGACATCACGATCGATGGCGCGGACGAGATCGAGATCGGCTCGCTCAGCCTGATCAAGGGTCTCGGCGGCGCGTTGTTGCGCGAGAAGATCGTCGCGGTGGCGTCGGATCGATTGGTCATTGTCGCGGACGGCAGGAAGCTTGTGGACCGGCTGGGAGCCACCGTGCCGGTGCCGGTCGAGGTGGTGCCGTTCGGCTGGGAGACAACGGCGGACCGCCTGCGCCGGCTCGGCACGGAACCACAGCCCAGGCTGTCTGCTGACGGCAGACTGTTCTGCACCGACGGCGGCAATCGCATCCTCGACTGCCGGTTCGGCGCGATCGCCGATCCCGTCGCGCTGGACCTGGCAATCGGTCAGACGGTGGGTGTAGTGGAAACCGGCCTGTTCATCGGCATCGCGAAGCTGGCGCTGGTGGCCACCGACAGCGGCGTTCGCCGATTGACGATCGCCTAGCGACTGGCCATCTGCCGCTGGTCGGGACGGAGGACCGTACACGGCGATCGATGATGCGACAGAGCCGAGCAGGCGCCCTGCGCCTCGGCGGCTGTCAGTCCGGTGACCTGCGCGCGCCAGATGGTACGGCCGTGTTGATTGGTGGGTTCGACGTGCGCCTCCCCACTGTCAGTGGCGCGGCGGGCGTTCGACGCCGCCTCGCGCGCAACTTTCTCGCTGCCGAAACTGCCGACCTGGATAGACCACGCTGCGGCGGTCGCGCGCACTGGCGCCGCCGGCCGGACCGGCTGCATGGCCATGCTCGCGGCGTGCGCGGTGCCGACCAGACTAGGCAACCGGCTCGCTACCGCCGTACGGTGTTCGGGCGGAACATCCATCTGTTCAAAGCCCTGATCGAGCAGCGCCGCCATGTGCGCGTCGCGTTCCGGGTTGGAGCCGGCGCCCAGTACGACGCCGATCAACCGGACCCCGCTGTGAACGGCACTGGTGACGAGATTGTGCCCCGACGCCTCGGTGTAGCCCGTCTTCATGCCGTCCGCGCCGGGATAGGACTGCAGCATCCGGTCGTGGTTGAAGATCACGCGACGCTGGAAGGCAAAGCTGTGGATGCTGAAATAGGGATAGAATCCCGGGAAGTCAGTCACCAAGTGCCGGGCCAGAACCGCGAGGTCGCGGGCCGTGGTCCATGCGTCGGGATCCGGCAAGCCCGAGGCATTGATGAAGGTGGTACGGCTCATCCCCAGCGCACGGGCGCGCAGCGTCATCATCTGGGCAAAGCGGTCCTCCGAACCGCCCAGCAGTTCGCCGAGCGCGGCCGCCGCGTCATTGGCGGACTTGGTGACCAGGCCAAGGATCGCCTCCTGCACCGTAAGGCGAGTGTTGGGCGTGAGGCCGAGCTTGGAAGGTTCCATCGCAGCGGCGCGCGGAGATACGGGCACGATCTCCTCAGTGGTGATGCGCCGATCGCGCAGCGCCTCGAACGCCATGTACAGGGTCATCAGCTTGGCGAGGCTCGCCGGGTGGCGCGGCGCGTCCGGGTTGGCCGCCTCGAGGACATTGCCGGTGCTGGAATCGACCACGATGGAGCTGTAGCGGTCGGAGCCGATCTGCGCCGGTGCCTGCGTCGGGAGCGCGACTGCCATGGCAACGGCGGCAGCCGCCAGAGCGGACAGACGCATTACGTACTTGCGTCGAAGGCGGTCCGTTCCGGCCATTCGTTGCTCACCTCCGGCGGTTCGTGCCGACTCTAGGAGCGGGGGATCGCGCCTGTCCAGCCGAAATCCGGGCGAAAACAGAAAAAATTGAACGGGTTACATGCGTCTGCTGGCACAGAGGAAGGCGCTCGGGGCCGACAGCGAAGACACTTCCAAGAATTTTTGTGCAGCGCACAAAAGCCGCTTGATCTACCGGCGGTTGTGTCCTATATGCCCGTTCATGCTGCATTGCAGCAAAACCGTTCGGCAACCCACTTGAAGGGTGCAGCCGTCCCGCGAGGCGGCCAGTCACCAGGAGACAACGTGCATGGCGAGCAAGCCAAAGATGATCGAAGCCACCCGCAGCGCTGGAGCACCAAGCGGCGGATGCCGCCAACAAGGGCTTTGAAGCGACAGTGTCGGGACTGAAGGACGGCATGGCGCGGGCAACCGCAGGATTCACAGATACACAGGCAAAGGTGAAAGAAGGCATGGAAAAGGCGATGAAGACGGCCGAGGAGCTGATGACATTCAGCCAGGGCAACCTCGAGGCGATGGTGAAGTGCGGCCAGATCTGGGCCGCCGGCGTGCAGGACATCGGCAAGCAGATCGCGGCCAACGCGCAGGCATCGTTCGACGACACGATGTCCACGTTCAAGGCGATGTCCTCGGTGAAGTCGCTGAAGGACGCGTTCGACCTGCAGGCGAGCCTGGCGCGCTCGACGCTGGAGAAGACCGTGGCTGAGTCGGGCAAGCTGACCGACGCGTCGATGAAGCTGACCGAGCAGGCACTGGCGCCGCTCACCGCCCGGGTCAACCTGGCGATGGAGAAGTTTGCCAAGACGGCCTGATCGGCCGACTGGCGCGGACTACCGACGGGCCTGCCGGCATCCTCCCCCAGGCCGGCCCCGATCGGGTGGAAGAAGGCCCTGGCCCCCGTGCCCGGGCCTTTTTTCATGCCGTGACACGCGCGATTGATGTTTGCGCGTCAATGCTCTTTTAACCCGGCACCGCCTTCCGATATGGTTCGTGCTTCGGCCGGCGGCGGACAGGGACTCCGTTGCCGCTGGATTGGGCAGGATCGTCCGGAGTTGGCGAGGGATGTCGCGACAGATGGGCGCGGAAGAACGATGAGCGACAGCGACAGGCGTGGCGGCAACAACAATACCGAGAGCCCGAACACCGGGGTCGTCGTCCGTGCGCGGCCGAAGACGAGGAAACCCGCGATGTACAAGGTGCTGATGCTGAACGACGACTACACGCCGATGGAGTTTGTCGTTCACGTTCTGGAACGGTTCTTCCAGAAGTCGCGCGAGGAAGCCACCAGGATCATGCTGCACGTGCACCGCCGCGGAGTCGGCGTATGCGGCGTCTACACCTACGAGGTGGCGGAGACCAAGGTGACGCAGGTCATGGACCTCGCGCGGCAGAACCAGCATCCTCTGCAATGCACGATCGAGAAGGAATGATTGCAAGAATTCAGCTTTTAGCCACCAGATGGCTGGCAGAGGCAGGTACGGAACTTGCCAGAGTTGACTGCCGGTCGGGCCGCCGGGGATGATCGGGTCCAGCTCAGAGACTTCAGCGCGTAGGAGCGCCGACGACAATGCTTTCACGGAACCTCGAACAGACGCTGCACCGCGCGCTCTCGCTCGCCAGCGAACGTCGCCACGAATATGCGACGCTGGAGCACCTGCTGCTGGGCTTGGCCGATGACACCGACGCCGCGACGGTGCTGCGCGCCTGCGGGGTGGACCTCGACAAGCTGCGCAGCGATCTGTCGGAGTTCCTCGACAAGGACCTCGCCGGCCTGGCAACCGATCGGGCGGGCGATCCGAAGCCGACCGCCGGTTTCCAGCGCGTGGTGCAACGGGCCGCGATCCACGTGCAGTCCTCCGGTCGCGACGAGGTGACCGGCGCGAACGTGCTGGTGGCGCTGTTCTCCGAGCGCGAAAGCCACGCCGTGTATTTCCTGCAGTTGCAGGACATGACGCGACTCGACGCGGTGAATTTCATCAGCCACGGCATCGCCAAGGCGCCCGGCCGATCCGCGCAGCGGCCGGTGCAGGGCACGGGCAGCCAGCCGGAGGCACATCCGGAGCAGGAGCGCGAAGAAAAGCCCAACCGGCGCAACCAGGACGCGCTGTCCAACTACTGCGTGAACCTGAACAAGAAGGCGATGGCGGGCAAGATCGACCCGCTGATCGGCCGCGAACCGGAGATCGAGCGGACCATCCAGATCCTCTGCCGGCGCACCAAGAACAACCCGCTCTATGTCGGCGATCCGGGCGTGGGCAAGACAGCGATCGCCGAGGGCCTGGCCAAGCGCATCGTCGAGGGCGACGTGCCGGAGGTGCTGGCGCGCTCGACGATCTATGCGCTCGACATGGGCGCGCTGCTGGCCGGCACCCGCTATCGCGGCGACTTCGAGGAGCGGCTGAAGGCGGTGGTCTCCGAGCTGGAGAACCAGCAGGGCGCCATCCTGTTCATCGACGAGATCCACACCGTGATCGGCGCCGGCGCCACGTCCGGCGGCGCGATGGACGCGTCGAACCTGCTGAAGCCGGCGCTGGCGTCGGGCAACCTGCGCTGCATCGGCTCCACCACCTACAAGGAGTTCCGCAACTACTTCGAGAAGGACCGCGCGCTGGTCCGCCGGTTCCAGAAGATCGACGTGAACGAGCCGACGCTCGAAGACAGCGTGAAGATCCTGCGCGGGCTGAAGGTCGAACTACGAGAAGCACCACAAGGTGCGTTACACCGATGAGGCGATCCGCGCCGCGGTAGAGCTGTCGGCGAAATATATCAACGACCGCAAGCTGCCCGACAAGGCGATCGACGTGATCGACGAGGTGGGCGCTTCGCGCATGCTGCTGCCCGAGCACAAGCGTCGGAAGACCGTCACGCTGCGCGACGTCGAGGAGATCGTCGCCAAGATCGCCCGCATTCCGCCCAAGTCGCGTGTCCGCCGACGACAAGGAGACGCTGCGCAATCTCGAGCGCGACCTGAAGTCGATGGTGTTCGGCCAGGACCGGGCGATCGAGGCGCTGTCCGCGGCGATCAAGCTGGCCCGCGCCGGGCTGCGCGAGCCGGAGAAGCCGATCGGCAACTATCTGTTCTGCGGCCCGACCGGCGTCGGCAAGACCGAGGTGGCGCGGCAATTGGCTGCCACCATGGGCATCGAGCTGATCCGCTTCGACATGTCGGAGTACATGGAGCGGCATTCGGTGTGCCGGCTGATCGGCGCGCCGCCCGGCTATGTCGGCTTCGACCAGGGCGGCTTGCTGACCGATGCCATCGACCAGCATCCGCACGCCGTGCTGCTGCTGGACGAGATCGAGAAGGCGCACCAGGACCTGTTCAACATCCTGTTGCAGGTGATGGACCACGGAAAGCTGACCGACCACAACGGCAAGACGGTCGATTTCCGCAATGTGGTCCTGATCATGACGACGAACGCCGGCGCATCGGACATGGCGAAGGAGGCGATCGGGTTCGGCCGCGATACCCGCGAAGGCGAGGATGAGGACGCGATCAAGCGCCTGTTCACGCCGGAGTTCCGCAACCGGCTGGATGCGACGATCGCCTTCGCCGGCCTGACGCCGGAGATCGTCGGACGCGTGGTGGAAAAGTTCGTCATGCAGCTCGAGGCGCAGTTGGCCGACCGCAACGTGACGATCGAACTGTCGTCGGCGGCGAAGGAATGGCTGGCGGAGCGCGGTTACGACAGGCTGTACGGCGCGCGGCCGTTGGCGCGCGTGATCCAGGAGCACATCAAGAAGCCGCTGGCCGAGGAGCTGCTGTTCGGCAAGCTGGTGAAGGGCGGCTCGGTGAAGGTCACGCTGAAGGACGGCAAGCTCGACTTCGAGATCATCGAGGCGCCGTTGCCTGCACTGCCGAAGCCGGACGAGGACGGCGACGGCGGGGTGGATCGCGAGGAGATCGAGGCTTAGCCAGAATAGAATTTTCACCACGAAGGCGCCAAGGGGACCACCTCTTCGTGCCTTCGTGTCTTTGTGGTGATCGATTCATCGAGTGGACATGCCGATGAACGACCTCGATCAGTTGCTGTTGCGCCGCCAAGTCGAGCGACTGCTTGCACCGTGGCAACGCACCGACGGACCTGGCGTGGCGCTTGGCGTGGTGCTCGGCCGAGAGCTTGTCGTGCATGAGAACGCCGGCATGGCGAGCCTGGAACTCGGCGTACCGATCGGGCCACAGACGACATTCCGCATCGCCTCGGTCAGCAAGCAGTTCACCTGCGCCGCAATTCTGCTGCTTGCCGCCGAAGGAAGGCTGGCGATCCAGGACGATGTCCGCAGCTACATCCCTGCCCTGCCGGATCTCGGCCACCGCATCACGTTGGCGCATCTGATGCACAACACCTCCGGCATCCGCGACATGCTGGAGATCATGCGTCTGGGTGGCGCAGACCTCGGCCAGCCGTGCCAGCCGGAGGACCTGCTGAACAGCGTCTGCCGGCAACGCGGACTGAACTTCATCCCCGGGTCGCGCTATCTCTACAGCAATTCCAACTTCATGCTGCTTGGTCGCATCGTGGAACTGGTCAGCGGCCACTCGCTGCGCGACTTCCTCGACCAGCGCATCTTCGCTCCGCTTGGCATGAATGCGACGCGTCATGTCGAGCGCACCACCGAGGTGGTGGCGAATCTGGCAACCGGCTATTTCCCGGCGGCTGGCGGTGGCTGGATGCGGGCGCAGCACAATTTCCCGATGCATGGCGAAGGCGGGCTGGTTTCATGCGTCACGGATCTGGCCCTATGGCATGCGCACTTTGCCTCGCCGCGGGTTGGCGGGACCGCGTTGGCGGACAAGCTCGCGACAATGACGCCGTTCAACAATGGCCTGCCGAACACATATGCGCGCGGCCTGCGCATCAAGACGCACCGCGGCGTCAACACGATCGGCCATGACGGGTTGTGGCCCGGCTACAGGACAAGCTTCGTTCGCATACCGGATCACGATGCCGCGGCGATCTGCATCAGCAACGATGCCACCGCCGACCCGCACGATCTGGCGTTCCGGATTGTCGATGCGCTGGTTGAGGGGAAGCCCGGTGTGCACGCCGTGCCACCGATGCCAGTGATTGATCGGCTGCCGGGCCGGTATCTGAACCGCGATAGTGGTGCGACGGTGGATGTGGCGGTCGACGACTCCGGTGGCGTCACTGCCAGCACGCATGGCGCGGCGTTCGCTACCGTTCCCACCGGCGACGGCGGCTTGGCCACCAGCCGAGGGTCGGCCGACTTTACCATGCGACCGACGGCAGACGGCGGGCTTGCGGTTGAGCGGGACGCCGGCATGCACGAGACGCTGCAGCGTGTCGCTCCTGGTGCCCACCTGCCTGCCGATTTGCCGGGTCGCTTCCGTAATGCGGATATCGCAGCCGCCTGGACTATTGCCGCGACCGAGACAGGGATGTCACTGCGGGTCGCGGGACCGTTGCTTGCCGCCGGACCGTGGGAGGTCGAACCGATCGAGGGTGACTTCGTCAGGATCATCTCGCCGATGACCCTGTTTCGCGCCTGGCTCGATGTCCGCGTGCTCCGCGATGCCGCCGGCCGCATCACCGGTCTGCATGCCGATGGCGCCCGGGTGAAGCACCTTGTGTTCGAGCGCGAGGCCGGCTGAGCTACTCGGTGGCGATGCCGGCCAGGCTGGCAGGCATCGCCGACTCCGGCACATGCACGACACGTTGGCCGGTGTCGTCGTGCACTTCGATCCGGTAGGTGAAGCGATCGGCACCGGGATCGTGCTGACCCGGCGCCGCCGACATCACCCGATTGAGCGCGGTGTGCTGCTCGGGCGACAGCGCCGTGCCATCACGTTCACCCCGACGCTTCAGTCCGGCAAAGCCGCCATGTCGCTCAACAACGATCTTCATCGCAGCGGGATTTTCCGTTCAGGCCACGGCGCCACCACCGATACCGACAGTGGCCCAGGCCTTCGCCACCTTCGCGGCGATGCTGGCGTCATTCGGAAACAGATCGCGTGCGGCGGAAATCGTTTCTGCGGCGGCCTTGGCAAAGTCGGCTGTTGGCGTGAGCCGCTCGGTCAACGTCACGTACCAGATCTTGCCCGCGATTTCCCAGGCCTTCCCACCAATGTCCTTGGCGGCAAGCACAAAGGCGCGGTTGGGAATGCCGGAATTGGTGTGAACGCCGCCGGAATCCTCTTCCGTTGGGTTGTAATCGCTCATGTGTGCGGGTTGCGGGTCCTTGCCCAGCAACGGGTCGTCATAGGCAGTGCCCAGGGTTCGCCATATCGCGCAGCGCACGGCCTTGGAAGCCGGCGGCGCGAATACCGGCGCCCACCAGCCAATCCGCCTGGTCGGCGGTCTGCCCCAAGGACCATTGCTTCACCAGCACACCGAACACGTCGGAGAAATGCTCGTTCAGTGCGCCAGACTGGTTCTGATACGGGAGCTGTGCGGTGAACTGGGTGACACCGTGGGTCAGTTCGTGGGCGATCACCTCGAGTGCACTGGTGAAGTTCTGGAAGATTTTCCCGTCGCCATCACCGTAGACCATCTGCTGGCCGTTCCAGAACGCATTGTCGTAGTTCTGGCTGTAATGCACCGAGGAAACCAGGGTGCGCCCATGTGCATCGACCGACTCCCGGCCGAACACATCCTTGTAGAACTGCCAGGTCGTGCCAGCGTAATCATACGCCTGGTTCACGGCTACGTCATCGACTGCCGCAGCGTCTTCCATTCGCGCTGGATCACCCGGCAGGTCTTCGGCTCCGTCGCAGTTGAAGACCTGCCGGCGAAGCCCGGGGCGGACAGTCACACCAACCGGCGTGCCCGTTCGTAGCTGGGAGCGGAATGCCGTAAGGCTCGTCGTTATCCGGAGCGTACGACCCGCAGCCGCCGCCACCTGTGGATCGCTGTGCGACGCAAGGCGTCGCAGGATATGCGTCGGGATGACGAAGCAGCAGCCGCACGATGCACGGCCGGAGTTGGATGAGGAACGCATGACGTAGCCCTCCGCTGTTTGATAAAAGCCAGCATCGGCCGCTGGCGCGGCTCTGGTTTTGATTACCCTTCTCTGGATGTTTACCTTATCATTCCGTATTGGCCTCGTCAGCAAAATCCGTCGCCGCGACCAAGCCGGCGCAGCGACATTCAGTTCACACAGATGGAGCGATCACGGGGTTGCGAGGTCGATGACGGATGCGTGAGGACTATGCTGTTCACCAAGGAGCCACCCTGATGATCCGGTACCTGTTGCCCCTCGCTTTCGTCGTGCTGCTGCCCATCACCGCCGGCGCCCAAGGACTATTGCCGACTCACCGCATTCCCGCTGAGCTTGCCGGCCAGGCGGTGGCGGAAGCGGTCGCGAGCTGCGCGAAGCAGGGCTATGCCGAGACCGCCGGTACTGGTCGATGCGGATGGCGTGCGGCAGGCTGTGCTGCGTGGTGATCGCGCCGGCAGCCACACGCTCGACAGCGCCTACGACAAAGCCTACACGGCCGCGTCGTTCAAGACCGACACCAGTGCGCTGTTCGAACGGTCGAAGACAGCGCCGGGCTTCGCCAATCTGTTCACGCAATTGCCCCATCTGATTCTGCTCGGCGGCGGGATCGTCATCAAGGTCGGTGACGAAGTGGTGGGTGCGATCGGCGCCGGCGGCGCGCCGGGGGCCAATCTGGATGACGACTGCGCGCGCGCCGGCCTCGACAAGATCCGCGAACAGCTCAAGTAGCTCAATATGACCTCGGCAGGTCCAGCACGCGTTCCGCGAGATAGCTCAAGATCAACTGTGGGCTGACCGGTGCGATCCGCGGGATCAACGATTCACGCAGGTAGCGTTCGACATGGTACTCCTGCGCGTAGCCCATCCCGCCATGCGTCATCACCGCCTGCTCACAGGCACGGAAGCCCGCCTCGCCGGCGAGATACTTCGCGGCATTGGCTTCCGCGCCGCAGTGCAGGCCCTGGTCGTACAGCCAGGCGGCCTTCATCACCATCAGGTTGGCGGCCTCCAGTTCGGCCCAGCACTTCGCAAGCGGATGCTGGATTCCCTGGTTCTGGCCGATGGGCCGGCCGAACACCACGCGCTCCCGCGCATAGCGTGACGCCCGCGCCAGCGCAGCGCGGCCGATGCCGATCGCCTCGGCGGCGACCAGCACGCGTTCGGGATTGAGGCCGTGCAGCAACGTACGGAACCCCTCGCCTTCCGCGCCGATGCGGTCTTCCTCCGGCACCTCCATGTCCTCGAAGAACACCATGTTCGAGTCCACCGCATGCCGCCCCATCTTGTGGATCAGGCGCACCTCGGCATGCGCACGGTCGAGCGTGGTGTAGAACAGCGTCAGCCCGTGGCTGTGGCGCTTCACCTGATCGAGCGGCGTGGTGCGCGCGAGCAGCAGGATCTTGGTGGCGATCTGCGCGGTGGATGTCCAGATCTTGGCGCCGTTGATAACATAGCGGTCGCCGCGCCGGTCGCCGCGCGTGGTGATCTGCGTGGTGTTGAGGCCGGCGTTCGGTTCCGTGACGCCGAAGCACGCCTTGTCGCGCCCGGCGATGACCGGCGGCAGCATGCGCCGCTTCTGCGCCTCGGTGCCGAACACCACCACGGGGTTGAGGCCGAAGATATTCAGGTGGATCGCCGATGCGCCCGACATGCAGGCGCCGGACTCCGCCACGGCCTGCATCAGGATCGTCGCCTCCGTGATGCCGAGACCGGCGCCACCGTATTCCTCCGGCATGGCGATGCCGAGCCAGTTGGCCTCGGCCATCGCGGCGAAGAAGGCGTCGGGGAAGGTCGCGGACCGGTCTCGCTCCAGCCAGTAGGCATCGTCGAAACGGGCGCACAGCTTCAGCACCTCGTCGCGGATCTGCTGCTGCTCGTCGGTCAGGGCGAAGTCCATGAGCGGGCCTTTCAGACGCCGGCTGGTCGGGCCATATTTGTCCCATGTCCAGCCATGTGCTGAACACCCCCGCGACGGCGCGGCGAGGAGGCCGGCGATGTCGAACAGCCTCTACGATCAGGACTTCTACGCCTGGGCCAATGAGCAGGCGGCGCTGTTGCGCGCCGGCAATCTGACCGAGGCGGACATCGAGAATATCGCGGAAGAGATCGAGAGCATGGGGCGGAGCGAGAAACGCGAGCTGGTCGTCCGGCTCACGATCCTGTTGCAACATCTGTTGAAATGGCAGTTCCAGCCCGGGCGACACAGCACCAGTTGGCGGCTCAGCATCGAGAACACCCGGCTGCAACTCGAGGATCACCTGAACGACAACCCTAGCCTGAAGTCGCAACTGAGTGAGGCGGTAGGAAGCGCCTACCGTCGGGCGGTCAACGAAGCGGTAGCCGAGACCGGCTTCGCCCGGACCGCATTTCCCACCGAATGCCCATACAACCACGACCAGGCGATGGCCCCCGATTTCTGGCCGGAGTAAGCATGTACAGTCAGGCCCTCAACACCGCGACCGGCTCCGTCGACACCAGCGAAGCCGCGACCGCGTTCCAGGCCCGCATCGGCGCCGAGGAGCGGATCGAGCCGAACGATTGGATGCCGGAGGCCTATCGCCGTACGCTGGTTCGCCAGATCAGCCAGCACGCGCACTCGGAAATCGTCGGCATGCTGCCGGAGGGCAACTGGATCACCCGCGCGCCAACGCTGCGGCGCAAGGCGGCGTTGCTGGCGAAGGTGCAGGATGAAGGCGGGCACGGGCTGTATCTCTATGCCGCGGCAGAGACGTTGGGGGTGACGCGCGAGGAGCTGGTCGAGCAGTTGCTGACCGGCCGCGCCAAGTATTCGTCGATCTTCAACTACCCGACGCTGAGCTGGGCGGACATCGGCGCGATCGGCTGGCTGGTCGATGGCGCCGCGATCATGAACCAGATCCCGCTGTGCCGCTGCTCGTACGGTCCCTATGCGCGGGCGATGATCCGCATCTGCAAGGAGGAATCGTTTCATCAGCGCCAGGGCTTCGAGATCATGACCACGCTGGCACATGGCTCGACCGAGCAGAAGGCGATGGCACAGGACGCGCTGAACCGCTGGTGGTGGCCGAGTCTGATGATGTTCGGTCCGCCTGATTCGCAGTCGCGGCACTCCGATGTATCGATGCGCTGGAAGATCAAGCGCTTCACCAATGATGCGCTGCGCGAGAAATTCGTCGATGCCACCGTGCCGCAGGGCCACTATCTCGGGCTGACTTTCCCCGACCCGGCGCTGCACTGCAACGAAGCCACCGGTCACTGGGAATTCGGCGCGATCGACTGGGGCGAGTTCCATCGTGTGTTGGCGGGCGAAGGCCCGTGCAACCGCGAGCGCCTCGCCGCCCGGCGTCGCGCGCACGAGGAAGGCGCCTGGGTCCGCGAGGCAGCACTGGCCTACGCGGCAAAGCATCAGTCCACGACGCGGCGCGAGGCCGCCTGACGGTGACCGAACAGACCACGCCGTTATGGGAGGTGTTCATCCGCGCTCGGACCGGGCTCGCCCACCGGCATGTCGGCTCGGTACACGCGGCCGACGCAACGATGGCGTTGCAGGCCGCGCGCGATGTCTATACCCGCCGCGGCGAAGGGCTCTCCATCTGGGTCGTGCCATCGGTGGCGATCACCGCCTCCGATCCGTCGGACAAGGACATGCTGTTCGAGCCGGCAGCTTCGAAGATTTACCGCCACCCCACCTTCTACGAAGTATCCGACGAAGTGGACAACATGTAGCGCCGTGGTGCAGTGTCGCGGTCCAAGTGCCGCACCTCGACCAGCAGGGAAGAAACGCAATGAACGCTCCCATCAGTGTCGATCCGCGCGAAGACGCCTATGCGATTCCGCTCGACAAGATCGATGTGAGCCAGCCGCGACTGTACCAAGATGACAACTGGTATCCGTATTTCGAGCGCCTGCGCCGCGAGGATCCGGTGCATTGGTGCGAGAACGGCATGTACGGCTCGTACTGGTCGGTGACCAAATACAAGGACATCATGCAGGTCGACACCAGCCAGAAGATCTACTCGTCCGACGCGCTCATGGGCGGCATCGCGCTGCGCGACACGCCGATGGACTATCGCCGGCCCAGCTTCATCTCGATGGATCAACCCAAGCACGACGAGCAGCGCAAGGTGGTGTCGCCTGTGGTGGCACCGATGAACCTGCAGCGGCTCGCCGGCACGATCCGTGAGCGGACGCAGCGGATCCTGGATGAACTGCCGCGCGGCGAGCCGTTCGACTGGGTGGATCGGGTGTCGATCGAACTGACCACGCAGATGCTTGCCACGCTGTTCGACTTCCCGTTCGAGGAGCGACGGAAGCTCACCTACTGGTCGAACGTTGCGACGGTGAACACGCGCGCCGGCACCGAAATCGACTCCGACGAAAAGCGCGATGCGGTGCTGCAACAGATGATGGAGTACTTTGTCGAGCTCTGGCACGAGCGCGCCGCGCAGCCGCCGCGGCCCGACCTGATCTCCATGCTGGTGCACGGCGAGGCAACGCGCGACCTGCCGTCTCGGCCGCAGGAGTTCATGGGCAATATCCTGCTTCTGCTGGTTGGCGGCAACGATACTACACGAAACTCGATGTCGGGCGGTCTGTGGGCGCTGCACAACCATCCCGACCAGTATCGCAAGCTCATGGCCGATCACGCGCTGGTCACCAGCATGGTGCCAGAGATCATCCGCTACCAGACGCCAGTGATCCACATGCGACGGACCGCGCTCGAAGATGCGGATACTAGGCGGCAAGCGTATCCTCAAGGGCGACAAGCTCGCGATGTGGTACATCTCCGGCAACCGCGATGAAGAGGCGATCGAGCGCCCCAATGACTTCATCATCGATCGCGCGCGTCCGCGCCAGCATCTGTCGTTCGGCTTTGGCATCCACCGCTGTGTCGGCAACCGTCTGGCAGAGCTGCAGTTGACAATCTTATGGGAGGAGATCCTGCAGCGCTTCCCGATGATCGAGGTGCTGGAGCCACCCCAGCGCGCCTATTCCAACTTATTGCGCAGCATCTCCGCAATGCCAGTGCGTATTCCTGTGCACTGAGGACGTGCCGGCAACCACCTCAATCGCTGTCGAGGAGACGCCGCTCGTCCTGCAACTTCTAAGCAGAGCGGACGATGCGCTGATCCTGGGACATCGTCTGTCGGAATGGACCGGGCATGCGCCAACGCTTGAGGAGGAACTGGCGCTCGCCAACATCGCGCTCGATCTGATCGGCCAGGCGCGAGCCCTTTACAGCTACGCCGGCACGCTCACCGGCCACAGCGAGGACCAGCTAGCCTATCTGCGTGACACCGCGGCGTGGCGGAATTGCCTGATGGTGGAATTGCCAAACGGAGACTTTGCATTCAGCATTGCGCGACTGCTGCTGGTCTCGTCGTTCACCGATCCGTTCTGGCGCGCGGCGATGGCATCGACCGACGGCACGATCGCCGCCATCGCTGCCAAGGCGGAGAAAGAGACTGCCTATCACCTGCGGCACTCCGCGGAATGGCTGATCAGGCTTGGCGACGGCACGGCGGAAAGTCACCGCCGGGCACAGTCCGCACTCGATGAACTGTGGCCCTACACCGGCGAACTGTTCGCCAGCCTTCCAGGCGATACCGACATGGCCCCCGATCCGACGTCTTTGCGCGACACATGGAATGTCACCGCCGGCGACATTCTCACGCGTGCCACATTGGAGCGACCTTCGGACGGTTGGATGCAGTCAGGTGGACGTAGCGGACGCCATACCGAACACCTCGGCCATCTGCTGGCCGAGATGCAATTCCTTCAACGCACCTATCCGGGTGTCACATGGTAGATGCCGCGTCTTTGCGCGAGCGTGCGCTCACCGTCTTGGAAGCGGTCGCCGATCCTGAGATTCCGGTGTTGACCATCGCCGATCTCGGCATCCTGCGCGACGTGTCGGTGCATGGCGAGACCGTCGAGGTCACCATCACGCCCACCTATTCCGGCTGTCCCGCGATGAACATGATCACGGTGGAGATCGAAACAGCCCTCGCCCGCGCCGGCATCGAGGCGCGCATACACATGAGCCTGTCGCCGGCCTGGACGACCGACTGGCTGACTGACACGGCCCGCTGCAAGCTGGCCGCATTCGGCATCGCACCGCCGGAACATACCGCGTCGCGCCGCGCGCTGTTCGGCGAGGCACACCCAGTCTGCCCGCTCTGCGGCAGCGCCGACACTGAACAGATCAGCGAATTCGGCTCGACCGCATGCAAATCGCTGCACCGCTGCCGCGCCTGCCGCGAACCGTTCGACGCCTTCAAATGCCACTGATCGACAGGGAGGGAATCATGCCGCGACAGGCGATCACCACTGACAAGGCACCGAAGCCGGGTGGACACTTCGCACAAGCGATCGCCGTGGAAGCGACCGGCAGGCTGGTGTTCATTTCCGGCATGGTTGCGCAACGACCGGACGGCACGATCGCCGGCATCGGCGACGTGGAAGCGCAAACGCGCCAGGTGTGCGAGAACGTCAAGGCCGCGGTGGAAGCCGCTGGTGGCACATTGGCCGATGTCTGCCGCGTCGATGTCTATGTACGCAACATGGAGAACCTGGCGCCGATCCATAAGGTGCGGCGCGAGTATTTTCCATCGCCACCGCCGGCCTCTACGTTGGTCGAGGTGAGCAAATTCACCCATCCCGACTACCTGATCGAGATGAGCGCGATCGCGGTGGTGTGACGCTTCGGCCGCGGCCGAAGCAACCCGCGTGGCTGCACGGCATTGGGCGACGCATATCGGGATGACACCGATGGAGACCCGCCAATGCCAGCATTGCTCGATCCACGTGAGACGCACTTCCGCATTCCGAGCAGTCACGCCGGGCTGTCACTGTTCCTGCGTCATCTGCCGCCACCCACCGGCGTCCCCGCAGCGGATGTCGTGCTGTATGTGCATGGCGCGACGTTCCCGTCCGCACTGTCGATCGCGCATCGCTTCGATGGCCGTTCCTGGCGCGATGAACTGTGCGAGGCAGGCTTCCACGTCTGGGGCTTCGACTTCCACGGCTACGGCCATTCCGACCACTATCCTGCAATGGCCGAACCGCCGGAGGGTCGCGATCCGCTCTGCACTGTCGAGGATGCCACCCGGCAGCTCGAGCAGGCGGTGCGGTTCATCTGTCAGCACCATGGGACGGAACGAATCTCCATCGTCGCGCATTCCTGGGGCACGATCGTCGCATGCTGCTTCGCTGCACGCTTCCCGAAGCTGGTGGGGCGGCTGGTGCTGTTCGGCGCCATCGCGCGCCGCAACGGTCGCGCCGCGCAAGACTACCCGGCATGGCGACTGGTTTCGCTGCAGGACCAGTGGGAGCGCTTCACTGCAGAGGTGCCTCGAGGTGAGCTGCCAGTGTTGTCGCGCCGTCATTTCGCCGAATGGAGCGAGGGCTATCTGGACAGCGAGCCGGCCAGCCGGACGCGCAACCCGCCCAGCGTGCAGACCCCGAGTGGACCATGGTTCGACATAGCTCGCGCCTGGGCGGGCGACCTCGCCTACGACCCTTCCCGGGTGCACGCACCGGTGGCGATCATTCGTGGCGAATGGGACAGCATGTGCACGGATAGCGATGCCGCCTGGCTGTTGCGCGCCTTCACCGCGCCGATCAAGCGTGATGTGAAGATCAGCCGCGGCACGCATCTGATGCATCTCGAGGCAAGCCGTTATGCGCTGTATCGCGAAGCACAGAATTTCCTCACGGGCGGCGATGAGCCACCCTGCGCGAACTGAAGAGGAGGGCATCATGTTCGCCGTGATCTTCGAAGTGCAGCCTAAGGCGGATCGCTGGGATCAATATCTTGCGCTGGCGCAGCAGCTACGTCCGGAACTCGAGCGGATCGAGGGCTTCATCGAAAACGAGCGCTACAGGAGCCGCCGTACCGAGGGACGGCTGCTGTCGCTCTCGATCTGGGCCGATGAGAAATCGGTGATCCGCTGGCGCACCCATGCGATGCACCACGGCGTGCAGGAAAAGGGTCGCTTCGAAGTGTTCGAGGACTACCATCTGCGCGTCGGCGAGATCACGGCAGACACGCAGCTTCCGCCTGGCCGCACTCTGGAGCAGCAGCGGCTCGACGCAACCGTCGTCGGCGCGGCGAAGGTGGTCAGCATCTACGAAGGTGACCAGGTGCCCGGGTCCCCGGGTACCGGCGTGCATGACTCCGAACTGTACCAAAGCATCACCACGCCGGGGAAGCTGCTGCGCCTGATATCGTGGGGCGATCCGGCCGCCGCAGAGGACCGCCGGGCGGCTGTGTCGGTGCGTCACCGCTGCGTCCGGGTGATCCGCGATTATGGCATGATGGATCGGCGCGAGGCTCCGCAGTTCTACCCGGATGTGGCGCGGGGCGGGTAGCGTTGTCGAAGCTGTCGAAGTGCGCCGGCTTGGTTCGCATTACCGCTCGGGTAATCGCTGGCTGGCACGGTGAGCGGTTATTCGGTCGTCCAGGCAGGGCAATCGGGTGAACGTCAGGCCAGCCCGAGTGGTTGGGTAAGCCCCAAGAAAGGATTCAACACGGAGGAAGATCGAGGCCCACGGAGCGCCACGGAGGTCAATTATGGCGGGCGTACAGCGCATCAATCAGTTCTCAGTGGCCCTCCGTGGCCCTCGACGTCCTCCGTGTTAACCCGTCTTCGCGGATTCGGGCGTTTTGACGTGCCCTGCCCGTTTCCGATCAACGGTTTAGCCGGAAAGGTCTTCACTACGTGAGGTGCTTGGGGATTGTGCTGGTGGTGATGCGGGGTGGTGGCTGCGGCGGCAGATCGAGCTTGAGCTGGTGGGTCAGGAGCCGGAGTTCCGGCTCCGGCTGGGTATAGCGGGTGAGCAGCAATTCTCGTCCGTCGGTGGTCGGCAGATAGACATCGATCATCTGGACGGCGGCGAACTTCTCGAGAGCACTGCGCGCGGTCAGTCCCGGTGCGAGAGCATGCAATCGACGTTGCAGTGTGACCTGGAGGCAGTAGGCCAGGAACGCAATGAAGATATGAGCCTCGACCCTGCGCTCTTCCTGGTGGAATATCGGGCGTATCGCCAGATCGCCTTTCAGGTTCTTGAACGCCTGTTCGACGGCAACGAGCTGAATATAGTACTGCCACAGCAGCGCGGGATCGTTCTCGGTGAGATTGGTGCGCAGCAGATAGCGACCCTCGCGCCGCCGGACCCGCCGCAGCTTCTGGCGGTTGAGGCTGTAGATGAACATGGAACTTTCCTTGTCCATCTCGATATCGATCAGGCGCCATGCGGTGGGAGCGCGGGATCTTGCCGCCCCCAGCTTCATCAGCATTTCCTCGCGCGGGACCTCCATCGCGGCCAGCTCCCGCAGCCGCTTCCACAGCCACTTGAGCTGCCGGCGGCGCATGGCTCGCTCTTTGCTGACGCGATCGGCGCTCTCGGCGAAGACGTAGAGTTCACCGTCCTCGGCCAGCAGCTTGACCGCGACACCCGCGCGAGCCTCTTGCCAGGGCTCGGCCAGCAACCGCTTTTCGAGACGCGAGAGGCGTCCTTTGGGCGTGCCCACCAGATACTGCACCGGCGGGTTACTGCCGCGCATCTCCGCCAGCACCGCCTCGGTGGGGATGCCGCGGTCCATCACCCAGACGCGCCGTGCACGGCCATATTGCCGTTCGATCTTGCCAAGGAACATCCGCAGCGTCGTGCAGTCTGCGGTGTTGCCGGGCAGCACCTCGTAGGCCAGCGGCAGACCGTCCGGGGTGACCACCAGTGCGATCACCACCTGCGGGCAATCCGAGCGTTTGTCCCGGCTGTAGCCGTGCCGGCGCTTGTCGCCCTCCGCCACGTCCGAGGCATTGATCTCAAAGTAGGTGCTGGTCAGATCGTAGAGCAGCACATCGAAGTTCGCGCTGAACAGGTCACGCCATCGCGTCGTGAGATGCGAGAACAACGCCTCTTTGTGCGCCAGCAGAACGTCATGGCAGGCGTAGAGCTTGTGCGCCTCCGCCAGGCCGAAGTCGGCCCCCAGCAGGTCGGCCATGGCGCTGTTGCCGAACCACTCGCGATGCAGCTTCCACTCGCTGCCCGGCGCGATCAGCCGATACGAGACCAGCACCTGCAGGATCTGGTCCCAGCGCGTCCCTTTACGGCTGGGTGGCAGGCGGCCTGCCCAGAACTGGTCCAGTTGCAACTCTTGCCACAACTGACCGGCCAGCCAACACGCACCCCATTGGCGCGGCCGGCACAGCCGCATGTCCGACAGGCGAAGCTGGACAACTGATGCGTCGGACGCGTCGGCGGCGCAGCGATCCTCGGGGAACAGCGCCATGGTCTGCCGCTGACCCGTGTCATCGTCGAGAACCTCGATCGCCTTGCGCCACACCGCGCCCTGCGACGAATTGATCTCGCCCAAATACAGCACATGACGCTGGACGACGCGGCCACCCCTGACGCGCTTGTTCTCCACCACGCTCCAATACTCGTGCGTCTTGCCGTCTTTCTTCCGTCGGATCTTCCGCAGAAACATGACACGGCGAATCTAGCGAGCGGAATCTGATGGTGGGAATGGGGTAGGTCTTCACTACAGCCGATTTCGGCCGTGGCGCCGATATACTTCACACGGATATCAAGTATTTAGCGACAGCCAACTGGCTCAAATTAGCCATTTGGGGGGTCGAATCCGCGAAGACGGGTTAAAGTTCTTCTGACTTTCGGTGAACCCGGTCGTTCACCCGATTGGCCTGGTGTCCAACCAGTCCATCTACGCACCTGAAAAAATCTGCGCTACGCTTCCCGCCCGCATTCGGCCGAGGGAGATGGTTCATGAGCGTCCTGCGCGGCAACAACGGCCCGCGCTACAAGCACAATGCCGATCGAGTCGGCGCCCTACGACACCATCACGGTCGACAAGCTGACGCCGATCATCGGCGCGGAGATCGGCGGCGTCGATCTCGCCCAACCGCTCGGCAACCAGACCTTCGAGGAAATCCATCGGGCGCTGGCGGAGAACCTGGTGATCTTCTTCCGCGACCAGCACATCAGCGACGAACAGCACCTCGAATTCGGCCGCAGCTTCGGCAAGCTGCATATCCATCCCGCCGCGCCGCATGAACCCGGCCATCCGGAGCTGATGATCATCCACGCCGACAAGGACTCGCCGCGCGCCAACGGCGAAGGCTGGCACAGCGACGTGTCCTGCGATGTGGAACCGCCGATGGGCAGCATCCTGTACATCCGCACTTGCCCGCCGCGCGGCGGCGACACGCTGTTCGCCTCGATGTACGCCGCCTATGAGGCGCTGTCCGACCGGATGAAGCGCTACCTGGAGGGCCTCACCGCGATCCATGACGGCGAGGACTCGTATCGCGGCACCTATGCCAATTATGGCGTCGCCGACAAGCCGACCTATCCGCGCGCCGAACATCCGGTGATCCGCACGCATCCGGTGACCGGCAAGAAGGCGCTCTACGTCAACCGCGGCTTCACCAAGCGCATCGTCGGCCTCCCGCGCGACGAGAGCAACGCGATCCTGCACTATCTGTGGGATCACGCGGAGGACCCGCTGTTCCAGTGCCGGTTCCGCTGGCAGGAGAACTCCATCGCGTTCTGGGACAATCGCTGCGTGCAGCATCGCGCGATGTGGGACTACTGGCCACACACCCGATCCGGTCACCGCGTCACCGTGCAGGGCGACAGGCCGGTGTGATGGCGAACGCACCGTCCTCGCCTCTCGGCGTCTATCTCGAGCATCTGGCGAAGGGCGAACTCGCGTATCAGTTCAGCCCTGACGCCAACGCCGCGGTGTTCTATCCGCGCGTGATCTGTCCGACCACCGGCAGCGACAATCTGCAATGGCGGGTGAGCAAGGGGCTGGGCACGGTGCACGCCACCACCGTGGTGACCCCGCAGAAGGGCGATCCCTACAACGTCGCGCTGATCGACGTCGATGAAGGCTTCCGCTTGATGAGCCGCGTCGAGGACATCGCGCCGCTCGATGTGCGCATCGGCATGCGGGTGAAGTTCCGCGTGCATGCGGCGGAAGGCGACGAACCGCCCTATCCGGTGTTCACGCCGGCGGACGGCACGCCATGAACGGCCTCACGCGCGGCAGCGCCGCCATCGTCGGCGCCGCGGAATCCGATATCGGCGCGGTCGCCGCCAACATGAGCCCGCTCGACCTGATGGCGCAGGGCATCCATCGCGCGCTCGCCGACTGCGGCCTGAAGTTGCGAGATGTGGACGGCATCTTCTGCGCCGCCACTCAGGCGCGCACCTCGGCGATGTCGCTGTGCGAGTATCTGCGACTGCCTGCTGCTTACACCGATTCCACCATCGTCGGCGGTTCGTCGTTCGAGGTGCATGTCGCGCACGCGCAGGCCGCGCTCGCGGCCGGGCTGTGCTCCGTCGCGGTGATCGCCTATGGCAGCACGCAGCGCACTGTCGGCCGCCGCCAGGCCTCGGCGCGCGAGTACAACCCGTACGAAACGCCGTTCCGGCCGTTCCTGCCTGCCACCGCCTATGCGCTCGCCGCGTCGCGCCACATGCACGAATTCGGCACCACGCGTGAACAACTGGCCGAGGTGGCGGTGGCCGCGCGTGAGTGGGCGCTGTTGAATCCGGTTGCGTGGGAGAAGAAGCCGCTGACGATCGCCGAGGTGTTGTCGGCGCGGCCGATCAGTCATCCGTTCACCGTGCGCGATTGCTGCCTGATCACCGACGGCGGCGGCGCCATCGTGATGATGTCCGCCGATCGTGCGCGCGCCATGGCCAAGCCTCCGGTCTATGTCCTCGGCTGCGGCCAGGCGATCACGCATGCGTCGATATCATCGATGCCGGACCTCACCGTGACGGGCGCGCGCGAATCAGGCGCCGCCGCCTATCGCATGGCGCGGATGCGCGAGACCGACATCGACGTGCTGGCGCTGTACGACGCGTTCACCATCAACACGATCCTGTTCCTCGAGGATCTCGGCTTCTGCCCGAAGGGCGAGGGCGGGCGCTTCGTCAGCGGCGGGCGCATCGGACCGAAGGGCAGTCTGCCGGTGAACACCAACGGCGGCGGGCTGTCGTATTGCCACCCCGGCATGTACGGCCTGTTCCTGCTGATCGAGGCAGTACGCCAGTTGCGCGGCGAATGCGGTGCGCGCCAGGTGGCGCAGGCGGAGACCGCGCTGGTGCATGGCAACGGCGGCGTGCTGTCGGCCCAGGCGACGGTGATCCTCGGGACCCAGGCCACGCTGTAACGCCCGAACCGACGATCAGTCGGTCAGTGCGTAGGTCCGCTGCTCGCAGACATCAACGTTGCGGCGGATCACGCTGGTTCCGTCGGCGAATACCGTCTTGAAGTCGAAGCGGCACAGACCGGCCGGATCCGGCAGGTCTAGCTGCACGAAGTGATTCGGTTGCAGCCCTCGCCGGCCCAACAGGTCCGCATCCCACCGCTCACTGCCGGCATTCGATACAAAGAATGACGACACGGTGGCGTGCGAGCGGTTCACCAGATCCATCCCGCGAGAGACTTGCCCGGCATGTGCCGCGCCGCAGAAACCCGCCAGCGCCGCCAGAGCGAACACGGTCCTGAACATTGGTCCCCACCACCTCCAGACTTCGTGGAGCAAAACCTATCCGCAATCGATACATTGCTGAATAGGAAGGACGCCCTGCGCCGTTCCGGGGAGTTTCGACAGGTAATTTGGCAGGACTGCGGCGGCCGGTTTCCCGGGTTTTCCGTTCTGTTCCCGCCGAGCAAGCCGCAATCAGGCGTTGGCGCGGATCCACTCCGCGGCGCGCCGCACGCCACCGAACGTGAAGAGTGCAGCCCGGCAACTTGCGCATCGGCACTCTCGCCTGCCACGAGGTCACCGATCAGCGCATCCGGCCCAGCCTCCACCAGAATGCGCGCGAATGCGGTGTGGCCGCGCGCCAGCGCGCGCAGCGACGCGCCGATGCCGCAGCGGATCGCGAACTTTGCCAGCGTCGCCACATTGGCCGGCCCGGCGATGCCGACATGCACCGGGCAATCGATGCCAAGCGCCCGCTGTGCGGCGATCCAATGCAGGATCGGTCCGGCCTCGAAGCCGAACTGCGTCACCAGCGACACCGCAAGCCCGCCCTGCCGCGCCAGCGCCACCTTGGCCCGCAGCGCCGCGTCCAGTGTGGCCGCGTCGATCGCCGGATGGCCCTCCGGATAGCCGCCGAACGCGACCTGGCCGATGCCGTGCCGCTCCAGCACGCCGGTGGCCAGCAGATCGAGGCTGGCGCGGAACGGTCCCACCGGGCTGTCGTCGCCGCCGATCAGCAGGATACGATCGACCCCCGCCTCGCCCGCCGCGCGCTGGAGGAAATCGCTGGCCTGGGTGAAACTTGCCAGCCGCCGCGCGGCGACATGCGGCACCGGAACGAAGCCGGCGCGATGCAGGCGCGCGCAGGCGGCAACGATGTCATGGTGCGTCACGCTGGACGGGTGGTTGACGAACACCGACGTGCCGGCCGCGAGCAGCTTGCGCAGCGCCTCACCGGCAAACTCGTCGCGCGGCGACAATTCGATCGAGCAGTCGCCGATCAGCGCCGCCGCTCGCTGACGCTGCACGGTGGTGAGTGTGCTGGCGTCCATCAGCCGGAGTCCCGCTTGCGCGAGATCACATAGGATTCGTCCCAGAACCACAGTCCGCCGTGATCGCGCAGCACCGCCTTGGTGGCATCCAGATAGGCGCCGCTGCTGATCGCCTCGGACAGGCGCTGGTCCTCGATCTGCGCGACATAGACTGCGGCGTTCCAGGCGGCGAACAGCGTCGAGGTGCCGATCGTGTCGCTGATCTCACTCGGCAGCGTGTGCATGTCGTAGCGGAACAGCGAACGCGCATCGGCATAGGCGGAAAAATTCAGGTCGCGCCCGGCGCTGCCGAGTTCCGCCTTGGTCGCGCGCAGCAAGGCGTGGCGATCGGTGGTGAACGGGTTCTCGCCTGGCCAGATGCGCTGGATGATCTCCAGCCCCGGATCGTCGCCGTGCGAGTGGATGGCGATCAGCCGCCCGCCCGGCGCCAGCGCGCGCGCCAGCGGCGCCACCACCCGGCGCGCCTTGAACTCCAGCGACGCGCGGGCGCGATAGGGCTGCGAGGCGATCACCAGATCGTATTCGGCGTCGGTGAAGCCGCGCCGCGGGCGTACCTGGTCGAGCAGGAACCGGTGGTCCTCGCGATAGATCACCAGCACGACCGGCTTTTCGTACACCGGATTGCCGCTGGTGCGGCTCATGCGGGCGCGCCAGTGATCGGAAAGGAACGGGCCGAGATCGGTGATCTGCGTCTCGAACTCGTGCGCCGTGTTACCGGTGAGCGACAGCTCGTGCCAGACCAGGCTGGTCGCGGCGTTGACCGAATTCGGCTTCAGCCACGGCGCCTCGGAATAGGACATGTTGGTCATCACCAGCACGGTCGCCGGATGCTCGAACAGCCGGTCGGGCATCTTCTCCAGCACCAGGCGGACGTCCTCGAGGCTGATCTCCTTGCCGACGATGTAGAACGGCATGGTGGGGAAGCGGTTGTGCATGGCGCGCATGGTGCGGGCGAGCACGGTGCCGTCGCCCATGCCGGCGTCGAACAGGCGCAGCGCCGGCGGACGCGGATGGATGTTGGCCAGCTCCATGCCCACGCGTTGGGCGATGACCCACTTCTCGCCGCAGGTGGTGACGAACAGCAGGTATTTCTGCCGGTTGTCGTAGAAGCGGAAGTTGTGGATGGTGCCGGCGGCGGGTGCCGGTGGCGCGGCCGCGACGCGGGTCGGCGAGCCGTTCACGACCCGATGCGGCTCGCGCGCGATGAAGGCGTGGACGCGCTCCACCGTATCGGTGGTGACCCGCCCGCCAAGGCGCAGACGGTTGACCAGCTTGCCGTCGTTCACCGCCAGTCGCCCGAAGGTGGATTCCGCCATCCGGGCGCTGCGGCAGAACTCGGCGATGTCGCGCAGGAGCGTTTCGCTCAAGGGACGATCTCCCGAATTGCCGTTATTGGGAAGTGAGCGACGCGCTGGGCGGCGCGTCAACCACAATCGTGCCCACTCGGGAAGTGGGCAGCAGAGTGGGACTTATCCCGCGGAACGGTATGCCTGATCGACGATCTCGGTCGCCCGGGCGAATTCTCGCAGCGAGACCGCCGGCGGGCGGCCATCGGTCACGCGTGCCAGCGTATCGGCCACGAACCTGCTGTAGCGCTGGCTGGACGGCACATAGGCGGCCGGATCCAACGCCCGATCGGGCGTCGCGATCAACCGCGCCCCGGTGTCCACCAGCGCGCAATGCCGCGCGTTGATGCGCCACTCGTAGCTCCCGCTTGTGTCGGGATGCGTGTAGCCGGCTTCGATCACACCCGGCATCCCGTCGGCGGCGCGCAGCACGACGCAGGCATAGTCCTCGACGGCCTCACCGAAGATGCTGTGGAACGCCGCGTGCTCCACGCGCACCGCCTGGTCACCGGCGAGCGTCAGGAACGCATCGACGCCATGAACGCCGAGATTGCGCAGCGCACCCCCGCCGCTCTGCCGCGGGTCGAGCATCCACGGCACGCCCCAGTCGCGATAACGGCGGCGGATGCCCGTTGATGATGCGGAAATAGACGTGGGCGGGCCGGCCGGCATCGCCGAGCGCGTCGATGACGCCGGCGATCCGGTTGACCAGCGCCACGGCGACAAAGCGGCCGCGCAGCCGCGCCGCATCGGCCAGCGGCACGACGTCGCCGTGCGACAGACCGATCGGCTTGTCCGCCAGGATCGGGATGTCCTGTTCGATCAGCCAGGCGAGGCGTGTCGCCGCCTCGGGGCCGCGGCCGAGCGCAATCAGCAGATCGGGCCGATCATCCAACACCGCGGCGGCGTCCGCGCGCACGGCGCCGCCGCTCTGCGCCACGAAGCGCGCGACGGCATCCGGGTCGGCATCCCAAACGCCGGCAAGCTGCGCGCCTGCCTCCAGCACGCCCTTCGCGTGCATGCCCGCGTGCCAGTGACCAACTCCAAGCATGCCAACCCGCATGATGCACTCCTACAGACCGCGCGACCCGTGCAGGATACCGCGCGACAGGAAGATCTGGGTTATCCGTTGCGTGATCTCAACGAAACCTACCGCCTGGCGCGCCTCGATCCCGCGCGGCCGCGGCAGATCGACGTCGATGACCTGCTCGATCCGGCCCGGCCGTGGCGACATCACCACAACGCGGTCGGCCAGCAGCACCGCCTCGTCGATGCTGTGGGTGACGAACAGCACGGTCTTGCCGGTGCGCAGCCACAGCGCCTCGAGGTCGATGCGCATCTGCTCGCGCGTCAGCGCATCGAGCGCGCCGAACGGTTCGTCCATGATCAGCAGCGGCGGATCGTGGATCAGCGCGCGCACGATCGAGGTTCGCTGCTGCATCCCGCCCGACAGCTCGCGCGGCAGGCTGGCGAGGAAGTCGCCCAGTCCCACCGATTGAAGCAGCGCAACCGCCCGCTCGCGATAGCTGGCAGCGCGCAGGCCGCGCAGTTCCACCTGCACCAGCACATTGTCCAGCACGTTGCGCCAGTCGAGCAGCACCGGATTCTGGAACACGATGCCGATATCGGTGACCGCGCGCGTCACCGCATGACCGTTGGTGATCACCTCGCCCGCGCTCGGCCGCAGCAGGCCGGCGATCAGCCGCAGCAGCGTGCTCTTGCCGCAGCCGGACGGCCCGACGATGGCGACGAACTCGCCCTGCACGACGCTGAGGTCGATCGCGGCCAGCGCCGTGGTGGCGACGGCGCGGCGCTGAAACGTCTTCGACAGGCCGCGCGCGATGATCGCCGCCGGCGCTGCGCTCACTTCGGCAGGAAGTCGTTGGTGAAGAACGCGCTCGCCGGCTTGTCGGTCTCCAGGTTGCCGTACTGCTTCAACAGGGCCTCGGTCGCCTCCCAGTCCGACAGTGCACCCCAACCGATCGGCTTGCCCTCGGTCGCGGTCGAGGCGAGGTTTGGCAGGTCGGCGACAAGCTGGTTCTTCTGCGAATCGGAATCGAGACCCTGCTTGGCCTTCATCAGCGCCGCGATCGCCGCATCCGGATCGGCCTTCGCCGCCGCCCAGGATTTCTGCGTCGCGGCGACGAAGCGGCGCACCAGGTCGGGCTTGCCGGCGATCGTCGCGTCCTGCGCCAGGATCGTCAGGCCCACGGTGTTGATGCCGTTCTTCGCGAAGCCCATGCCGGCCGGATTGAATCCCTTCTGCTTCACCAGGAAATACTGATCATCGAGCCCGCCCAGGATGGCATCGACACGCTTCTCCAGCAGTGCCACGACCTTGCCGGCGGGATCGATCTGCACCAGCGTGATCTTGCTGGTATCCAGCTTGTTGAAGCCGGCGAAGGCGGGAAACAGCTGCGTCAACGCATCGCCCGCGGTGATGGCGAGCTTCTTCCCTTCCAGGTCCTTCGGCGTCCGGATGCCGGTCTCCGCCAGCGAGATCACGCCGAAGCTCGACGTGTTCAGCAGCGACATCACGGTGCGGATGCCAGCGTCCTTCGACACCAGCCGCATCACCGAGGACGAATCGGCCAGGCCGAAGGTATCCGTTCCGGCGGCGACCACCTGTGCGGTGTTGGCCGAGCCGCGGCCTTCGTTGATGGTCAGGTCGAGACCGGCGTCGCGATAGAAGCCGCGTTCCTTGCCCAGGAAGAACGGCGCATGCACGCCGCCCATGTACCAATTGAGCCGTAGCGACACCGCGTCCTCGGCCCAGGCAGGACTCGCCAGCATGACGGCCAGCAACACCGCAAGCATCCGGTGCATAACGTTTCCCCCAACTCTTGTTGTTCAGGCGAGACCCAGGTTCGCCCCGTCGGTCAGTCTGCGATACATGCCAGGGAATGATCAGCCGCTCCAGCAACTCCACCGCGAAATAGACCGCCAGTCCGATCGCGCCCAGCACCATGACGGTGGCGAACACCATCTGCGTGTTGAGATCGCCGTTGTATTGCAGCAGCAGATAGCCAAGGCCGCGATCCGAGGCGACGAACTCGGCGACCACCGCCGCGGTGGCGGAGATCGCCGCGCCGACCTTCAGGCCGGTGAAGATCTCGGGCAGCGCATAGGGCAGCCGCACCTTGGCGAACGCACGCAGCCCGCCCGCGCCGGTGGTGTGCACGAAGTCCATGATCTCGGGATCGATCGCGCGGAAACCGGCGATCGAGGCGATCACGATCGGGAAGAACGATAGCAGGAACACCAGCAGCAGCTTCGGCGTGAAGCCGAAGCCGAACCAGATGATGAACAGCGGCGCCACCGCGATCTTCGGCACGATCTGGAGAAAGACGACGACCGGATAGACCGTCTCTTCCATCGTGCGCGAGAACACGATGGCGACGGCGAGCGGGATGCTCACCGCGATCGCCAGTGCGTAGCCGGACGACGATCTCCAGCGCGGTGATGCCGGCGCTCGCCGCAACCTGCTGCCAGTTTTTCGCCAGCGCACGCACCACCTGGCTGGGCGGCGGCAGGATATACTCGCGCACGCCGAACACGTGGACGCCGGC
This sequence comes from uncultured Alphaproteobacteria bacterium, assembly GCA_963749575.1. Lineage (GTDB taxonomy): Bacteria > Pseudomonadota > Alphaproteobacteria > Acetobacterales > Acetobacteraceae > JAMXLO01. The sequence continues at coordinate 346,362 of CAVVNM010000013.1, read as the reverse complement.
TTCCCACAGCAGAAACAGCAGCAGAAAGCCGAAGGCGGTGCGCCAGCGGCGGATCAGACCCCTCACCCGGCAGAGAAGTCGATGAGCTGCCGCACCATCGTGCCCTGCTTCATCTGCGCGAAGCCCTCGTTGATCTCGGCCAGCTTGATGTGGCCGGAGATCATATGGTCGAGCTTCAGCTTGCCCTGCACGTAGAGCTCCAGCAGCCGCGGCATGTCGACGCGGAAGCGGTTGCCACCCATCGAGGTGCCCTGGATCTTGCGGTCGCGCAGGAAGTCGGCGCCGTGCAGCTCGATCTTGGTGCCGAACGGGATCATGCCGATGATCGTCGCGGTGCCGCCCGCACGCAGCATCTGGAACGACTGTTCCGCGGTGGTCTTGGTGCCGATCGCCTCGAAGGAATACGGCACGCCGCCGCCGGTCATCTCCTTCACCATCTCCACCGGATCGGCGTTCGAGGCGTTGATGGTGTCGGTGGCGCCCATCTGCCTCGCCACTTCGAGCTTCGATGGCCACGGTGTCGATCGCGATGATGCGCGAGGCACCCGCCATCGCGGCACCGTTCACCGCGGAAAGCCCGATGCCGCCGCAGCCGATCACCGCGACGGTGGAGCCGGGCTCCACCTTGGCCGCATGGAACACCGCGCCGACCCCGGTCATCACGCCGCAGCCGACCAGCGCACAGCGATCCAGCGGCACATCGTCGCGCACCTTCACCACCGCATGTTCATGCACCAGCATCTTCTCGGCGAAGGCGGACAGGTTCATCGCCTGGTTCAGCACCTCGCCCTTCCAGGTAAGACGACGCGCCGCACCCGGCAGCAGCTTCACCTCGGTGTTTTCGCACAGATTCGGATGGCCGGTCATGCATTGCGCGCATTCGCCGCAGAACACCGACAGGCAGGTGATCACATGATCGCCGGGTTTGACGTAAGTCACGTCGTCGCCGACCGCCTCGATCACGCCGGCCGCCTCGTGGCCGAGCACGCAGGGGGTGGGGAACGGATACAGGCCTTCCATGAAATGCAGGTCGGAGTGGCAGAGGCCGGCAAATGCGGTGCGCACCAGTACCTCGCGACGCTTCAGCGGCGCGTGTTCCACGTTCTCGATCGTGAGCGGCTGGTGCGGCTCGTGGAAAACGGCTGCCTTCATGGTTCCCTCCATCGCATTGTGGGGTGGACGCTAGCGGGCGGCAGTGGGAATGAAAAGATCGCCGCAAGGACACCGAGAGGCCTGTTCCTGCCAACGGCGGAAACAATGACCGACTACTATGATCTCGGCAGCTACCGCCGCATGGTCTCCACCACATCGCCCCACTGGGGTATCGCCTATGCCGCCGGCCCCAATTACAACAAACCGAGGCGGGCGTTCGATCCCATCGACCTGCGGCGAGCAGCTCCACGAGGACCGGCCGCTGTTCTGCGTGACCACGGCGATGACCCACTACGCCAAGGCCGTGGCAAATGCTGCGTTGGTAGATCTGCCGGCAGCGGAGCAGGAAGCAGCGCTGTTCCATGCCGCCGTGGCAGACGTGCCGCTGTCGCGCCACCTGTTCAACAACACCTGCCCCGACATTCTGGCAATCGCCAGCGAGATGATGCAAGGCGAAATCGCATATCGGCACGGCCACCATGATGGTACTTTCTCGCATCAGGCAGCGGCTCGACGCGACAGTGGCCCGCGCGGATGTGCCGATCGAGTCGTCCTGCTTCTGCCGCTAAGGGACGGCCGCCTAGACCGGATAATTCGGCGACCCTACAGCACCATCTGCGTTTGCGTTACCTTCGCCACCAGCCTGCCCTGCTCGTTGGTGATGCGCGTCTCCCACACCTGGGTGCGCCGGCCGCGGTGCAGCGGCGTCGCCTCGGCGATCAACCGTGTCCCGACCGGCGAGCCGGCGAAGAAGTTGGTCTTGCTCTCTACCGTCGTCGTGCCCTGGCCGGCGCGCAGGTTCACCACCGTGCCAAGTGCACCGACCGTATCGGCGAACGCCATGATCGCGCCGCCGTGCATGATGTCGCCCGAGGTACACAGATCCTCGCGCACCGTGAGTTCGGCGACCACCCGCTCAGGCTCCGCGACGATGACGGCGATCCCCATCCAGCGCGGCAGCGGCGGCAGTTCCTGTTGCAGACGGGCGACGAGATCCATGGCGCTCCTCTCTTGCGGTCGCTGCCTGCCTCGGCCAATACCGGCAAGCTGAAGGAAACTGCTTGCCATGACCAGTCAGGCCGAGTTGATTATTCGTGAGGTCATGGCGACCGAAGCCTACCGCACGGCCGTCGCCACCCTGGCTGCCGAACACGACCGCACGGTCGAGGACATCGTCGCTTTGACCCAGATCGCCGCGCCGTCATTCCAGGAGGAGGCCCGTGCGCATGCCTTCCTGGCGATGGCGGGCACGCATGGGCTTGCCGACCTGGAGATCGACGGCGAGGGCAACATCACCGGCCTGCGCCGCGGAGTGGGCAATGGACCACTGATCTGCATCGCGGCCCATCTCGACACCGTATTTCCCGCCGGCACCGACCTGACCGTCCGGCGCGAAGGCACACGGCTCCATGCGCCAGGTGTCGGCGACGACACGCGGTCGCTGGCCGTGCTGCTTGCCTGGCTGCGCGCGATGGACGCGGCCGGTGTGCGCACCCGCGCTGACCTGCTGTTCGTCGCCGATGTCGGCGAAGAGGGGCCTGGCGACCTGCGCGGCATGCGGCATCTGTTCCAGACCGGCCGCTACAAGGACCGGATCAGCGCCTTCATCACCGTGGACAGTCCCGACATGGACCGCATCGCGACCGGCGGCGTCGGTTCCAAGCGCTACCGCGTCACCTTCCAGGGTCCTGGCGGCCACAGTTACGGCGCCTTCGGCCTGGTCAATCCGATGTTCGCAATGGCGGACGCGGTCACGCGGCTCGGCCATGTCACCGTGCCGGACAGCCCGAAGACCACCTACAGCGCCAGCGTTACCGGCGGCGGCACGTCGATCAATTCGATCCCCAACAGCGTATGGACCGACTTCGATCTGCGATCGGAATCACCCGCCGAGCTGGCGCGGCTGGAGGCGACATTCCTCGATCTGGTGGCGAAGTCGGTCGCGGCAGAGAATGCCGCGCGCTCGACGCGGAACGGTGGGGTAACGACCGACATCGTGAAGATCGGCGACCGACCCGCAGGCCGCACCGACGAAGCCTGCGACCTGGTGCGCCTTGCGCATGCGGCGATCAGCGCGCACGGATTTCAGCCCAGCTTCGAGACCTCCTCGACCGACGCCAACATTCCGATGAGCCTCGGCATCCCGGCGATCAAGATCGGCTCCGGCGGGACAGGCGGTCGGGCGCATTCGCTCGAGGAATGGATCGACGTGGCGCCCGAACCGTCGATCCGCGGCATGGCAGCAGGATTGGCTACGGTCCTCGCGGTCGCCGGGATCGTGTGACCGGGTTTCGGAGCCGTAGATACGCCGCTTATATACCTCCGCCGCACCCGGGAGAGGCGTCACACACACGCTCCCTCTCAACGTCACTGCCAGCAACGCACCGAGCAGCGCATCCGACGCCCGGTACAGCGGCACGTGGCCACGCAGCAGGATCTGCGTGCTCCGCCGGTATGCTGCCTTCCTCACCTCTAATCCTGGCTGCCTCATCCGCGCCTCGATGGTCGCTTCCAGCACGCCGGCCGGGTTCTCGATCGCGACATCGATTTCACTGAACGCCGCGCCAACGCATGGCAGACCGCGCGCAATGCCGTGCGCCACGGAACCAGGGATCAGCGCCGCCGCCGCCAGACAGCAGCCACCGGACACGGCCAAGGAGCGATGCCCGGCCTGCGGGGTGAAATAGCGCACGGCGATGTGGCCGGCGCCCTCCGGCGGCCCCACAATGCACACCTTCGGGATCGTCTCGCTCTGCGCCAGTTCATCCGCCGTTATCGGCCGTCCGCCGGCGCCCTTCAGCGCCATGCGGAGGCCGGCCTCGACCCACACTGCGCGCAGCGCACGCCATGAAGTCGCGATCGGCCTCCAGTGCCTCGATCTTCTCGTGCGCCGTCTTGCCGAAATCGGCCGCGCGCATGATCACCATCGGCACGGCCACATCGACGCAGGAAACTGCATAGCCGGCCACTTGGTCCACCGGCTGGCCGGTCGGCAGCAAACGACCGGTCTTGGCGCCCACCGGGTTGGCCAGAAACAGATCCACGGCGGGGAACGCACCGTCGACACCGGGGATCTCCGCCGCGACGAACCTGCCGTCCGCAGCGACCCGCATGCGCGACCCGGCGCTCACGCCGGTGTTGGTATTGAAGATGTCGATCTCGAGCGCATCGCCGGCACCGACCGGCTCGACCTGTCCGGTATCGAGTGCCCAGAGCGGCAGGGCCGCGGTCATGTTGCCGCAGTTCACGCTCCAGTCGATCGCCGCCTTGTCGGCGGCAAGCTGTGCGAAGGTGCTGACGATGCGCCGCTGGTTCCCGTCTTCTTCCAGCCGCGCGAAGAACACCTTGTTGCCGGTCGGCACGATCCGCCCCAACCCGGTGATCTGCTGGTTGCCGGCGCGGGTGCCTTCCAGCGGCAGACCCATCAGATGGCGCAGCAGTTCCTCGCGCAGTACCTGATCCCGAGGCGCCCACTGCTCCGAGATAACCAGCCCGGTCGATGTGCCGCCGCGCACGTGGTGCACCGGAAACTCGACGCATCCCGCGCGCAGCAGCGGCGGCGGATCGACTTGAGCTGCCTGCATGACTGCGCCCCGATTGTTCCGGTCCGTCAGCTACAGCGTCGCCGCGGCGAAGTCCATTGCCCGGGGCGCGCATCGGTGGTCCGATGGGTGCCATGAACACATCCGATCCAATCACCGAAGAACTGTTCCGCAATGCCATCGCCGCACTGGGCGACGAGATGGTGCTGACGATCTACCGCACCGCCTATTCGGGCGTGCTGAAGAACATCATGGACTACAGCGCTGCGCTATGTGACGCACACGGCCGGCTCGCCGCGCAGGGACTCGCATTGCCGGGGCATCTCTGTTCGATCCCGGTGGCGCTCCAGGCCGTGCTGCGTCATTTCGGCGACGACATCGCTGAGGGCGACATCCTGATCAACAACGACCCGTATGACGGCGGGATGCACCTGCCGGACATCTTCATCTTCAAACCGCTGTTCGCCGGCGGCAGGCCGATCGCCTATGCCGCGACGATTTGCCACCACACCGATGTTGGCGGGCGGGTGCCCGGCTCCAACGCATCGGACAGCACCGAGATCTATGCGGAGGGCCTGCGCATCCCGCCGCTAAAGCTGTACGAGCGCGGCAGGCCGAACGCCACGCTGTTCCGCATGATCGATCGCAATGTGCGCGTGCCGGGCCGCGTGCTGGGCGACATCCGCAGCCAGCTCGCCGCCTGTGAGATCGCCGCGCGCGGCATGACCGACCTGGTGGCACGTTACGGCGCCGATGATGTGGTTTCGTTGATGACGGCCACGATGGACTACTCCGAACGTCTCACCCGGCACTGCCTGTCGGAGCTTCCCGATGGCGAGGCGACGTTCACCGACTGGATCGACGACGACCAGATCGATATCGGCAAGCCGATCCCGCTGGTCTGCACGGTGCGCAAGCGCGGCGATGAGATGGAGGTTGATTGGACCGGCAGCGCGCCGCAGGTGAAGGGCGCGATCAACAACACCTGGAGCTACACCGCGGCGATGAGCTTCACCGCGGTGAAGTCGGTGCTATCGATCAACATGCCGAACAACGACGGCGTGTTCCGTCCGATCAAGGTGATCGCGCCGCCTGGCACGATCACCAACGGCAAGCTGCCGGCGGCGTGCGCGGCGCGCGGGCTGACCGGATTCCGCGGGGTCGATTGTTGCTTCGGCGCATTGGCGCAACTGTATCCGGATCGGGTCTACGCCGCCTCCGACGGCGGCAACACCGGCATCACGATCGGCGGCTACGACAAGGCGCTGCAGCCATTCATCTACGTCGATTTCCTGTCCGGCTGCTGGGGTGGACGACCCTGGGCCGACGGGCTCGATGGCAACACGTCCATGTTCGCCAACATGGCGAGCTTCTCGGTCGAGGTGATCGAGGCCGAGAACCCGCTTGAAGTGCTGGACTACGAGTTCGTGCCCGACACCGGCGGCGCAGGGATGTTTCGCGGTGGCATGTCGCAGCGCAAGACCTGGCGGATGCTGGCGGACGAAGGAATTCTGCAGGTGCGCGCCGATCGGCAGACGCATCGGCCATACGGGCTGCAGGGCGGCGGCCCCGGCGCGGCGGGACGCAACATTCTCGACCCCGGGCTGCCGTCGGAGCAGAAGCTGCATGCCAAACTGACGATGACGCTGCGCAACGGACAGGTGTTCCGCCACGATCTGCCTGGCGCCGGCGGCTGGGGCGACGCGCTGGAGCGCGACCTGGCGCTGGTGGCCAAGGACCTGCGCGACGGGCTGGTGACGATCGGCGCGTGCGGCGCACGACTACGGCGTGGTGGCGCGCGGCGATCCGCCGGAGATCGACGCGGCGGCAACCGAAACGCTGCGGGGGACACTCAGGACAACGCGCGCCAGGCTGCCCGACGTGGCGTGGCATGGGCCGGCCTAGCTAGGCGTTACGCCGCCAACAACCGTGCGATCTCGTCGAGCAGTACCTGATTGTCGACCGGCTTGCGCAAAATCGGTCCCAGCGCCTCGCGCTCGACACCGGGAATGCTGTAGCCGGTCATGTACATCACCTTCAGATCGCGCCTGCGCAGCCGCGCCATGCGCGACAATGCGAGTCCGTTGACCCCGTCCGGCATCACGATATCCACCAAGAGGAGGTCGATACGCCGTTCACTTTCAAGAATTTCCAGCGCCGCGTGGAAACCTGTCGCCGAGGTGGCCGAATAGCCTTGTCGGTTCAGCACCTGGCACAGCGCTGCACCGAGGGTCGGATCATCGTCGACCACGAGAATGTGACCCTGTCCAGCGGACAGACCTTGTGACGCGGTTCCGCTCATCCCGGGCAAAGCCATCACGTTAGCGAGTGCCTATCCTTATGGAGGGAACCCCGGTCGCGCAAGGGTCCAGGAGGCATTTACTTTACGCGCGCGCCACCCCACGGTCCGCCACAATATTGCGGCATTTTACCCATCAAGGACACTGAATGAGCGACCAACGCCACGGCATTCTCTCGCTGATCGATATTCACTACCAACGGCTGCTGACCGAGTGGCTCGCCTGCCAAAAGCGCGATGCCCGCCTGGGAGATGCGCACCAGGCGGAAACCGCCGAGTTGGCGAGACATTTCCTTGACCAGCTCCGTGGCAGTCCCGCAACCGCCCGGCTCGACGATATCCAGGGGCCCGAATGGCAACCGCTGCGCGAGGTATTGGATGATCTCACACGTGATTACGCCGTGCAGGGCTTCGGCCCGAGCGAGACTGCCGTCTTCGTGTTCTCACTGAAGGAGCCGTTATTCGCGCTCTTGCGCCGGGAGCTCACAGCCGATGCCGACTATCTCGCCAGCGAGACCTGGGCCGCCAGCCGTCTGATCGATCGATTGGGGCTCTATACCCTCGAATCCTACGCAAGGGTTCGCGAGGACGTCATCACCCGCCAGCAGCAGGAATTGCTGGAACTCTCGACTCCCGTGGTCCAGCTGTGGGACGGCATCCTGGCCCTGCCGTTGATCGGCACGCTCGACAGTGCGCGCACGCAGATCGTCATGGAGAGCCTGTTGCAGCGCATCGTCACCTCGGGGGCAGAGATCGCCATCATCGACATCACCGGCGTGCCCACGGTTGATACGCTGGTTGCGCAGCATCTGATCAAGACCATCTCGGCCGCGCGGCTGATGGGTGCCGACTGCATCCTGAGCGGCATCCGCCCGCAGATCGCCCAGACGATCGTGCATCTCGGCCTCGAGCTGAACGTGGTGTCCAAGGCGACCATGGCCGATGCGTTGGCGCTGGCATTGCGGCGCACGGGCAAGACAGTCGTCGACCGCGAGCAGCCAAGCCCGCCGAGGGCATAGCGGATGGGCGAGATTCCCATCCTGAAGATCGGTGACTGCCTGCTGGTCTCGATCCAGGTGGATATGCACGACAGGCTGGCGCTCGAGTTGCAGGACGATCTGACCGAGCGCATCGTCGCCGATCGCGCGCGCGGCGTGATGATCGACATCTCTGCTCTGGAAATCGTCGACTCGTTCATCGGCCGCATGCTGAACAACATCGCCGCGATGTCGCGCGTGCTGGACGCGGTCACCGTCGTCGTAGGCATGCGTCCGGCGGTCGCGATCACGCTGGTGGAGCTCGGCCTCGGCCTTACCGGCGTGCGCACCGCGCTGAACGTGGACAAGGGGCTCGCGCTGATCCGGCGCATCATCGACAGCCCCGAGCGCGACGATGCTGACCGAATCCGATGAATCGATGCCGATCCGCACCGCGGATGACGTGGTGAGGGTGCGACAGGCCGTCCGGGCGCGCGCCGTCTCTGCCGGCTTCAGCCTGGTAGAACAGACGAAGCTCGTGACTGCGGCGAGCGAGATCGGACGTAATACGCTCGATTACGGCGGAGGCGGCGCGCTGCGCATCGAGGTGGTGGCCAACGGCCGTCGTCGCGGCGTACGCCTGACCTTTACCGACCAGGGACCAGGCATCGCTGACATCGCGGTGGCGATGAAGGACGGCTACACGAGTGGCAAGGGCCTGGGCCTCGGTCTCGGCGGCGCGAAACGCCTGTGCAACGAGTTCGACATCCGCTCCGCGCCGGGTCAGGGCACCGTCGTCACTCTGGCGCGTTGGACCTAGCGTGTTCACCGCAGTTACCGATCGGAGCCAGGTTGCCGAGGCCCGCCGACTGGTCGGCGTTCTTGCCGGACGCATCGGGCTGCCGCCCGGACGCATCGATCAGGTGGCGATCGTCGTCACCGAACTCGCCACCAATCTGCTGAAACACGGCGGCGGCGGCCACATTCATGCCATCCAATGCGACGACGCCGATGGTGCCGGCCTGGAACTCCTGGCGTGGGATCGCGGCCGCGGCATGACCGATGCCGCCCGCTGCATGCAGGACGGCTATTCGACCGCCGGCAGTCCCGGCAATGGGCTAGGTGCGGTCGCGCGGCTGGCGGACACCGTGCGGATCTATTCGCAGCCAGGGCAAGGGTGCGCGATCATGGCCCGCTTTATCGAACGCCCTCCGCCGGGCACACGGGTGCTGTTGGGTGCCGCGCTTGCGGCATATCCAAACGAGCCGGTGTGCGGTGACAACTGGACGTGGAAGGACTCGGTGAACGGCAACACCATCATGCTGGTCGATGGCTCCGGTCACGGCATCGAGGCGGCGCGTGCAGCCGAGACCGCCGTGCGTACGTTCTCGCAGCATGCCGACGCGGCATGCGAGGACCTCGTCGAACGGATGCATAGGGCGCTCGCGCCGACGCGCGGCGGCGCTCTGGCGGTGGCACGCATCGACGCGGCCGCGCGCGTCGTCCGCTTTGTCGGCGTGGGCAATATCAGCGCCGTGCTGGTCAATGCCGGGAAGCCGCGTCACATGGTCTCGCACAACGGCACGGCAGGGCACATGGCGCCGCGTATCCGTGAGTTCACCTACGATTTCTCCGGCGATCCTCTGGTTATTCTGCATTCCGATGGCCTGACCAGCCGCTGGGATCTCGCCAGCTATCCGGGGCTCGCCGCCCAGCATCCCTCGTTGATCGCCGGCGTTCTGCTGCGCGATCACCGGCGCGGCCGCGATGATGCCTCGGTGGTCGCGATGCGGCTGGCGACGTAGAGCAGCGCATGGACACCCGGCTGCTACAGATCGCGATCGCTGCCGAGACCGACATCGTGCTGGTCCGCAGCCGGACGCGGCGACTCGCTGAATTGATCGGGTTCGACGCACAGGATCAGACGCGCATCACCACCGCGGTCTCGGAGATTGTTCGCAACGCCTATGAGTACGCGCGTGGCGGCACGATCGAGTTCCGTCTGACCGGCGAGCCGGAGGGACAAAGCTTTTTGGTCGTGGTGCGCGACCGCGGTCCTGGCATCGCCGATCTGCCTGCGGTCCTGGCTGGTTCGCACAAATCCGCGACCGGGATGGGCGTCGGACTACTGGGCGCACGGCGCCTGATGGACGCGTTCGATATCCGCTCGAAGCCCGGCGAGGGCACGACGGTGACCATGGGCAAGACGCTGCCGCGGCGGGCGCCGACCATGACACAGGCTTTGCTTGCCGGCATCATGAACAGCCTCGCGTCGGACGGTCCAGCCAACGCAATGGCGGAAATCGGCCGGCAAAATCAGCAGATTCTACTCCAGCTCGAAGAACTGCAGGTCGCGCCAGGACGACCTCCAGCGAGTCAACCAGGAGCTGCAGGACACCAACCGCGGCGTGGTTGCGCTGTACGCCGAACTGGACGAGCGCGCCGACCATCTGCGTCGCGCAGACGAGCTGAAATCGAAATTCCTGTCGCACATGAGCCATGAATTCCGCACGCCGCTCAACTCGATCCTGGCACTGTCGCGGCTGCTGCTGGCGCGCAGCGATGGCGAGCTGACGGCGGAGCAGGAGACGCAGATCCGCTTCATCCGCAAGGCGGCGGAGAACCTGACGGAACTGGTTGACGACCTGCTGGACCTTGCCAAGGTCGAGGCCGGCAAGACGGTGGTGGTTGCCTCGCCATTCACCGCCGCCTCGCTGTTCGGCGCGCTGCGCGGCATGTTGCGGCCGCTGCTGGTCGGCGACGGGGTCGCACTGGTGTTCGAGGACCCGCGCGATGTACCGCCACTGGACACCGACGAGGGGAAAGTGTCGCAAATTCTGCGCAACTTCATCTCCAACGCGATCAAGTTCACCGAACGTGGGGAAGTGCGCGTTTGGGCGACCGCCGACCCCTTGGCCGACACGGTTAGCCTGCACGTGCGCGACACCGGCATCGGCATCGCCGCCAGTGACATCGAGATCATCTTCCAGGAGTTCGGCCAGGTCGCGCATCGGCTGCAAGGCCGCGTGAAAGGCACCGGCCTCGGTTTGCCGTTGGCGAAGAAGCTGGCCGAGTTGCTCGGCGGCAGAATCGCCGTCGAAAGCACGCCCGGCGAAGGCTCGACATTCTCTGTGACGCTGCCGCGGATCTACAACACCGGTGAATTGACGGATACCGAACAGGACTGGACGCTGGAAGACGGTCGCATTCCGGTGCTGTTGGTGGAAGACGATCCGGCGGACGCGCTGGCGATCGAACTGTTGCTTGCGGACATCGATTTATCAGCCGCTGCACGCCCGTTCGGTCCGTGATGCCAGACGCCTGATGCAGACGGTGAAGCCGGCGGCCATCCTGCTCGACATCATGCTGCTGGGCGACGAGAGCTGGCGGCTTATGTTGGAGGTGCGTGGCCAGGAATCGAGTGCCGACATTCCGCTGATCGTCACGTCCTCCACCGGCGAGGCCCGCAAGGCGGCACATCTGGGCGCGGACGAGTATCTGGCAAAGCCGGTCGATGGCGAAAGATTGATCGACGTTCTCGACCGTGTGACAGGACGCCGTTCGCTCACGCAGGTGTTGCTGGTGGATGACGAAGAGGTGACCCACTATCTTGGTACGCCAGCTCTTGCCGCGTGCACATTATCGTCTTTGGATCGCGACCGGCGGACTGACCGCATTGGATCGTCTGATTGAAGAACGCGCGGACGTCGTCTTGCTCGATCTCAACATGCCAGGGATGAGTGGCTTCGACGTGCTGAAGCACCTGCAAACGAACACCGCGCTGGCCGACCTGCCGGTCATCGTGCTGACTTCGGCGATTCTGCAGCCGGAAGAACGCGCCTCGCTGCATGGCGCTTCGCTGATCCTGTCGAAGTCCGACCTTGCGTCCGACACACTGATCGATGCCATCCGCAGCGTGCTGCGGGTCGATGCGGCCGTTGGCTCCGGATGAACGATACCAACGCCAACATCCTTGTCGTCGATGACGATGATGGCGGTCGCTATCTGAAGGCGCATGTGTTGCGCAAGCACGGCTATCGGGTTGCCGAGGCCTCGACCGGCATGGCGGCAATCGAGCTATGTTGTGCCTTGGCCCCGGACCTGGTCCTGCTGGACGTGATGCTGCCGGACATCAACGGTGTCGAGATAAGCCGGCGGATCAAGGCAACGCATCCCGGCATCGCGGTACTGCAGACGTCCGCCGCGGTCACCAGCTCGCATGATCGCGCATTTGCGCTGGACGGTGGGGCAGATGGCTTCCTGGTGGAACCCATCGAACCGGAGGAACTGCTTGGCGACCGCGCAGGCCCTGCTGCGGATGCGCGGAGCGGAGCAGGCCCTGCGCCGTATGAATGAGAGCCTGGAATTGCTGGTCGCCGAACGCACTCGCGAACTCACCGAGGCCAACCGCCAACTGGAGATCGAAAGCGCCGAGCGCCGCAAGGCCGAGGAGGTGCTGTGGCACACCCAGAAGCTGGAGGCAGTGGGCCAGCTCACCGGCGGCATCGCGCACGACTTCAACAATCTGCTCGCGGTCATCGTCGGCAGCGTGGAGATGATCCGCACCGCCTTTGACGCGGGCGGCGATCTGCCCCGGGCCAAGATCCTGCGACTGCTGAAGGCGTCCGAGACTGCGACCGGCCGCGCGACGAAGCTGACCCAACAGCTTCTTGCATTCGCCCGTCGCAGCACGTTCACGCTCGATATCGTCTCGCTCGACGAGGTGCTCGTTGCCTGCGAGCCATTCCTGCGGCGGGCTTTGGGCGACGACGAATGTTCTCGACCTGACGTTCGAACCGGACCTGTGGCCCTCGCGGATCGATGCGTCGCAGTTCGAGGCGGCGATCCTGAACCTTGTCGTCAACGCCCGTGATGCGATGCCGCTGGGTGGGAAACTGGAGATCGCCACCGGCAACGTCGTGATCGATGCGGCTGAGGCGCGCCGCTCGCCCGATCTCGCCGCCGGCGCCTATGTGATGGTGCGTGTCACCGATACCGGCATCGGCATGGATCCCGACGTCGCGACGCACGCATTCGAACCGTTCTTCACCACGAAGGAGGTCGGCAAGGGACCGGCCTTGGGCTCAGCCAGGTCTATGGCTTCATCAAGCAGTCGGGCGGCCATGTGGTGATCGACTCCACGCCAGGCGTCGGCACGACGTTCCGCCTTTATCTGCCGCGGTGCGACGCCGCACGCCCGGTGAGCGAGCGCGATGCCGAGGTACCGAGCGCGACGCCCACCGGGCATGAGACGGTCCTCGTGGTCGAGGACAATGCCGAGGTGCTGGAACTCGCGGTCACCACGATCAGCGACCTGGGCTATCGCGTGCTGACCGCGGCGGATGGACCTTCGGCGCTCGGCATCGTGCGGGGCGGCGAACCGATCGATCTGCTGTTCAGCGATGTCGTCATGCCGGGCGGCATGAACGGCTTCGAGCTGGTCAGCAAGGCGCGCGCCATTCGGATCGGACTGAAGGCGCTGGTGACATCGGGCTACGCCAACGTGCACCGCCCCGGCAGCGATCGGCCCGATGTGCCGCTGCTGCTGAAGCCGTACCGGCGCGGCGATCTCGCGCAGTGCATCCGGATGGCGCTCGACCGCGCCTGAGCCGACCCGGCATAGTCTACTGACCAGCGAAACGGACATGCGGTCAGGGGCATGGCTCAGCGCATCGGCATCGACATCGGCGGCACGTTCACCGACCTCGTTGCGATCACAGCGGACGGGCGCGTGATCACGCACAAGATCGCCTCCACGCCGCACGACTATGGCGACGGCATCATCGATGGCCTGCGCACATTGCTGGCGTCCGACGGCGGGACCGTGGCGGACGTGCTGCATGGCACGACGATCGGGTCCAACGCGATTCTGGAGGGCAAGGGCGCGCGCACCGCGCTGATCACCACAAAGGGCTTTCGCGACATCCTGGAGATTCGCGACCTGCGCATGCCGGTGCTGTACGACCTGCACTGGACCAAGCCGCGCGCTCTGGTCGAGCGGCGGCTGCGGCTGGAGGTGATCGAGAAGCTGCGCCCGGACGGCTCGGTTGCACTGCCGCTCGGATGCCGACGAGCGTCGCCGCCGCGATCGACATGCTGCGCAGCGAGGACGTGCAGAGCGTCGCGATCTGCCTGCTGCATTCCTACGCCAACCCGGCGCACGAACGCGCGGTGGCCGAAGCGGTGCGCGCGGCGCTGCCCGAGGTGGCGATTTCGGTCAGCCACGAGATCCTGCCGGAGATCAAGGAATATCCGCGCACCAGCACGACGGTGATCAACGCCTATGTGCAGCCGGTGGTGCGCGCCTATGTTACCTCGCTCGCCGCGCGGCTGCGCGAACTCGGGATCGAGGCGCCGCTGCAGTTGATGCAGTCGAACGGCGGGCTGGCATCAGCCGAGTTCGCCGCGGCCGCGCCGGCGCACATCATCGAAAGCGGCCCGGCCGCCGGCGTGGTGGGCGGCGCAGCGCTGGCAATGCAGACTCGACGAACCGCGCGTCATCACGTTCGACATGGGTGGCACCACGGCGAAGGCGGGCCTGGTCGAGAATGGCGAGGTGCTGCGCAGCGAGGCACTCGAGGTCGGCGCCGGCGTGATGGCGGGATCGCGACTGCTGGTCGGCGCGGGCTATCTGCTGAAGCTGCCGGCGATCGATCTGGCCGAGGTGGGCGCGGGCGGCGGCTCGATCTGCCGGCTCGACGCGGGTGGTGCGCCGAAGGTTGGTCCGGACAGCGCGGGGGCCGAACCGGGACCGGTATGCTATGGGCGCGGCGGCACCGCACCGACCATCACCGATTGCAACCTGGTGCTGGGCTATCTCGATCCGGCCGGCCTGGTCGGCGGCGCGCTGAAACTCGATGTGGATGCGGCGCGCGCGGCGATCGCGCGATCGCTGGCGGGGCCGCTGCGTCGATCGGTGGAGGAAGCGGCGGACGGCATGCTGCGGCTGGCATCGGCATCGATGATGCGCGCGATCCGCGCGGTGTCGGTGGAGCGCGGGCGCGATCCGCGCCAGTTCGCGCTGCTGGCATTCGGCGGCAACGGTCCGCTGTTCGCCGCTGCGATCGCGGCCGAGCTCGGCATCACGCGCGTGATCGTGCCGCCGCTGCCTGGCGTGTTCAGCGCGTTCGGCCTGTTGGTTGCGGATACCGAGCATCATGCGACGCGCAGCCTGCGCATGCGCATCGATGAAGCCGATCACGCACGCATTGCGGCGGTGCTGCAGGAGCTCGCCGCCGTTGGCACGAAGCGTCTGACGCGCGACGGTTTTCCGCCGACAGCGGCAGCAGTTCCGCCTCGCCGCCCAGGCTCGCTATGTCGGGCAGTCGAGCGAGATTGAAGTGCGGCTGCCCGATGGCGGGTTTCCTGCCGACTTCGCCGAACTGTTCGGCGAGGCGCACGAGCGCAACTACGGCTTTCGCGCGCCGCCGGACGAACCGGTGGAACTGATCGGCCTCTCCGTCATCGCGCGCGGCATCCCCGAGCGGCCGCGCCTGCCGGATGCCATTCCGCCCTGCGTCGATCCCTGTTCCCGCCAGCCGCCGCGCCTGGTTCCCCGACATCGGCTGGGTGGACACACCGGTGATTGACCGCGCCGGACTGACGTCGCACCCGCGCACCGGTCCGCTGATCGTGCAGGAATACGACGCGACATGTCTTGTGCCGCGGGGCATCGGTGCCACGCTCGATCCCTTCGGCAACATCCGGCTGACGCGCACGGTCTGCATGAAGGCAGCTACAGCAAGGTTCTCGCTCTTAGGACCGCTATCCGCTTATTTGGTTAAATTTCCTATTCCATTCCGCCAGGAATCCTACGACACTGGCGTCACGCCGATTCGCCCGACGGGACCACGTGCATGAAGCATGACGACATCTGGCGCGCGCTGGACACGCTCGCCGCGGAGAATGGCCTGTCCGCCTCCGGCCTCGCCAGACGTGCCGGTTTGGATGCAACCACGTTCAACCCCTCCAAGCGCCGGATGCCGGACGGCCGCGCGCGCTGGCCCAGCACTGAGAGCGTCGCCAAGGTGCTGGACGCCACCGGCGCCAGCCTGGAGGCCTTCACCGCGCTGGTGTCCGGCGCTCGCGCGCTCGCCTCCAACGGCGCCGCCCGCAACGCGGCGCGGCGTATCCCGCTGATCGGCTTTGCCCAGGCCGGCGGCGATGGTTTCTTCGACGATGGCGGCTACCCGGTCGGCGGCGGCTGGGACGAGGTCACGCTGCCGGAGATCGGCGATCCCAACGCCTATGCGCTGGAGATCAGCGGCGATTCGATGGAGCCGGTGTTCCGTGACGGCGACATGGTTATCGTTTCGCCAGCGGCGCCGATCCGCCGGGGCGACCGCGTGGTGGTGCGCACCGACCGCGGCGAAGTGATGACCAAGCAGCTCGCCCGACGCTCTGCCCGCCGCATCGAGTTGCGCAGCCTTAATCCTGCGCATCCCAACTACAGCTTCGACCTTGCCGAAGTCGCCTGGATGCACCGCATCGTCTGGGCGAGCCAGTAGCGGTAGGAATTTCGTTTGACCTCGCTGGGCGCCGCCGCATGATGCGAGGCCACTTGGAGACATCGGCCATGCGTTCCGTTGTCTGGCTGTTTGCCGCCTGCCTCATCCTCCTGGCAGAAGCGCGCGCCGCCGAGAGCGTTGATCTCACGCTCGGTCCTGGTCACGGACGTCTCGCGCAGCATCGACGATTCGGAGTTCAAGCTGGAGAAGGAGGGCTATGCCGCCGCATTTACGTCACGCCAGGTGATCGACGCAATCCAGGGCGGCAGCATCGGGGCGATCGCCGTCGCCTATGTCGAATTCGCCTCCAGCTTCGAGGTACGCACGGTGCTGGACTGGAGCGTGATCCGCGACCCGGCCTCGGCGCAGGCCTTTGCCGACAGGCTGGTGGCCGCGCCGCGCTCCTTCTGGGGCCGCACCGCGATCAGTTCCGGCATCGATCGCGGCGTGCAGTTGCTGGCGGAAAGCGGCCTCGAGACACAACGGCGGGTGATCGATGTGTGCGGCGACGGCACCAACAACGCGGGCCGCGATGTGACCGAGTCACGCGACGACGCGGTGAAGTCGGGAATCACCATCAATGGATTGGCAATCATCAACGACCATCCGGTGTCGTGGACCTATGCCCATGTCCAGCCGCCCGGCGGACTGCCGAACTATTATCGGGAAAACGTCACCGGCGGCCCGAGCAGCTTCGTGCTGGAGGTGCACGACTTCCATACCTTCGGCGAGGCGATGACCCGCAAGCTGGTCACCGAGATCGCCGACCGCAGCGCGCCCCGCCGCCTCGCCGCGACACCGTGATCGCGCAATCCGCCGGCACGGGGTAGCATGACCGGTGTCGGGGAGGACGGGGGACCATCATGGGCGTGCTGATCGATGGCGTCTGGCAGGAGCAGGAACCGGAGGCCGCGAAGGCCGACGCGGCCCGCGCACCCGGCCGTTATGAACGGGCGCAGGCCGCGTTCCGCAACTGGGTAACGCCAGACGGTCGCCCCGGCCCCAGCGGGAGCGACGGGTTCTCGGCCGCACCCGGTCGTTATCACCTCTATGTTTCGCTGGCGTGCCCCTGGGCCCATCGCACGCTGATCATGCGGGCGCTGAAGGGGCTGGAACAGATTATTCCGGTGTCGGTCACTCACTGGTTGATGGCCGAGCAGGGCTGGACGTTTTCCCCGGGCGAGGGCGTGATCCCGGATCCGCTGTTCAACAGCCGTTACCTGCACGAAATCTACTCGCGCGCCGATGCGCATTACGGCGGACGCGCCAGCGTGCCCGTGCTTTGGGACCAGCACACGCAGACCATCGTCAACAACGAATTGTCCGAGATCATCCGCATGTTCAACAGCGCGTTCGACGTAGCAGGCGCGCGGCCGGGCGACTACTATCCGAAGGAGCGGCGTGAGGCGATCGATGCGCTGAACGCGCGTATTTACGATACCCTCAACAACGGTGTCTACAAGGTGGGCTTCGCCACCTCCCAGGTCGTCTACGAGGAGGCGGTAGCGCCGCTGTTCGAGACGCTGGACTGGCTGGAGGAGCATCTCGCGCACTCGCGCTTCCTGTGCGACGACACGTTCACCGAAGCGGACATCCGGCTGTTCACCACGCTGGTGCGGTTCGATTCCGTCTATCATGGCCACTTCAAGTGCAACATCCGCCGGGTGATCGACTACCGGAATCTTTGGGCCTATACGCGCGACATCTACCAGATGCCCGGTGTTGCCGCGACGGTGAACTTCGCACACATCAAGCGGCACTATTACCAGAGCCACAGGCGGATCAATCCGACCGGCATCGTCCCGGCCGGACCGCTGGTTGACTTTGACGAGCCTGCCGAACGCGGGAAGGATGTGGCGCGCCTGCTCACCTTCTGAACGAGGAAGACCCAATTGGAAATCCGCAATCTCGGCGCATCCGGACTGCGCGTGTCGGCGGTCGGACTGGGCTGCAACAATTTCGGTGGCCGCATCGATCTGGAGGCCACGCGCAAAGTGATCCACAAGGCGTTCGATGTCGGCATCACGCTGTTCGACACCGCCGATACCTACGGTGAGCGGGGTGGGTCGGAGACCGTGATGGGCCAGATCCTCGGCGATGATCGCAAACGCATCGTGCTCGCCACCAAGTTCGGCATGCCGATGGACGACGCGGGCGCGAAGGTCGGCGGATCGCGGCGCTATATCATGAGCGAGGTGGAGGACAGCCTGCGTCGGCTGCGCACCGATTGGATCGATCTGTATCAGATCCATGCGCCGGATCCGCGCACGCCGATCGAGGAGACGCTGCGCGCGCTGGACGACCTGATCCATCAGGGCAAGGTGCGCTACATCGGCTGCTCCAACTTTCCCGCCTGGCAGGTGATGGAGGCGCAGTGGACGGCGAAGACCTGCGGGTTGAATGCATTCGTTTCGTGTCAGGACGAATATTCGCTGGTGTTCCGCAAGCCTGAAGCCGAACTGATGCCGGCGATGCGCAGGCTGGGACTGGGGCTGCTGCCGTTCTTCCCGCTGGCGAGCGGGCTGCTGACCGGCAAGTATCGCAGGAACGTCACGCTGCCGGAAGGGACGCGGCTGGCCAATACGCAGCGGCTGGCGGATCGCTACTTGACCGAACGGAACTGGCAGATTGCCGAACGGTTGGGCGACTTTGCCACGAGCCGCGGGCACTCGATGCTGGAACTGGCGTTCAGTTGGCTGCTGGCACAGGCGCCCGTGGCGAGCGTGATCGCAGGTGCAACCAAGCCCGAGCAGCTGGAACAGAACGTCAAGGCGGGGGGATGGCGGCTTTCAGCCGACGACCTGGCGGAGATCGACAGGATCAGCGGCGGTCCCTAGCCTAGGTTGACTCGCGCGACTACAACGTTCCGAAGCCGGCAACGTTCTGCTTTCGTCTCATTGCTTTTCCATGTCGTGACAGCTTAGCATTCCGCAATAGCGACCGATTACGAGAGGCAATTATGGCTGGCACGACGTTTACGTGGACTGCAACAACCGCCTCCGCGTGGACGATTTCAGGAAACTGGGCGCCGCCCGGTGGTCCGCCGGCGGCTGGCGATACCGCGATCGATCCGGCCGGTGCGATTCTGGTCAACGGCGGCACGGTCGCCGCGGCCGATCTGTCGATCGGCGGATCGCTGGCCGCGCCGCTGCCCGGCAAAGGAACGATTACCGTCACCACAGGTGGCGAAATCCTCGTCTCCGACGCACTTGCGGTCTGGAGCGGCTCAACGCTGTCAGTGGATGTGAACTCGTCGGTCGATGTCGGCACGTCCGAAACCTTCGTGGCGGGCAACCTCGTGGTGGAGAACGGGCACTCGCTGGTAGGCGACGGGCTAATCGCGGCATCCGTCGACAACCTGGGCACTTTAGAGGCGCTGGGTACCGTTGCCAGCAACGTCTTTTCCCCCGGGACGCTGGAAATCACCGGCAGTGTCGCCGGCAGCGGCAGCATCGTGCTGGCGGGACCCGATTCGATCGTGCAACTGGACGGCTCGGTCTCCACGGGTCAGACGATCAGTTTCGGCACCGGCTCAGAGCTGATACTGAATGCGCCGGGTACGGGCTTTGCCGTGCCGATCACGAACCTGAACACAGGCGACAAGATCGAATTTGCCGGGCTGCAGGTCACGAGCGCCAGTGTGACCTCGCCCGGGACGATCACGGTAGTGACCAAGAATGGCAACTACCTGCTGACCGACGCGAAGTTCGCCGCCGGCGCCAATCAGCAGTTCTTCACCGGCACCGATCCTATCAATGGCGCCGGCTTCATCCAGGTTAGTCCCGCGTTCATCAACTGGATCGGAGGCGCCGGCAATAACCTGGCTACCGGCAGTAACTGGCAAGGTGGCGTAGCTCCGAATTCGACGCAGGTAGCGACGCTCATCAACAACCCCGGCACGCTGACGGGCAGCGTCAGCGCGCTCAGCGTCGATATCGGCAACTTCAATTCGGTCAATACGGGCACTTGGACATTCAACGGCACGACGATCACCGTTGCCGGCCAGTCCACAGCACCGGTCGGCCTGCCATTCGCGGCTGGGTTCAATATGAATACCGTGCTGAACGGGGGGACGCTGAACGCGGCGGGCGACACCAGTATCGGGAGTCCGGGCGACGCCACCGTAACCGCGCAGGGCGGTGTCCAGGTCACGACTCTCGGCGACGGCGTCGGACCGAATGCGGGTCAATCGGGGTCGCTCGTCTTGACCGACCCAGGAACCACGTGGACCGAGCTCTCAGGCGCACCCGTCAATGGCCAAGATCCCGGGTTTCTCAATTTCGGCTTCTCCGGGCCAGCGAACGGCCTGGCGGGCGGAGCCGGCTTTCTGACCGTCACGAAGAGCGCGACGCTGAACACGGGCGGCCTGGCGATTTTTGGCGGGCTCGCAGGTGGTCACGGCGAGGGAACTATTTCGGCCGGCGGCATCTGGAATGCTCAGAGCGTCCTGGTCGGCAGTGGAGGCTCCGGCACACTCGCGGTCACTGGTGGCGCGTTGTTGTCGTCCACAGGCGCTCTGACGTTTGGTGCCAATAGCGGCGGGTTTGGCGCCGCTTCGGTCACAGGCGGCACGATCTCAGCGGCCGGAAATGTGCAAATTGGCTCCAACGGTAACGGCACCATGACGATCGGCGCCGGCGGCACCGTGTCGGCCGGTGGCACGTTCGGCGGCGTCGGGCTCAATGCCGGCAGCGACGGCTACCTGCAGATCGTCAATGGCGGCGTTTACAAATCGACATTGGCATCGCAGACCGCCACCGTCTTCAACATCGGCAACAATGGCACATTCGGCACTACGCCCGCGGCGGTCGGTTCCGTATTGGTCAGTGGTCAAGGCTCCCAGCTCGACCTGAACGGCAATCCGCTTTCGGTCGGCAGCAATGGCGGCACTGGGAGCCTTACCGTTGCGCAAGGCGGGACAGTCGCGGCGGGCACCCCGGACTCCAACAAGGCTTCGGCACTGCAGGCGGGACGGGCCGCCGGCGGCACCGGAGCCATCATCGTCACCGATCCCAATTCGTTGCTCAGTCTTGCCGGCTTTGTGCTGCTCGGTCAGGCGGGCACGGGCACTCTGCTGGTGAAGAACAGCGGCAGCGTCGCGATCAACAATGCACCGACCAATGGGTCCGGTTTCTTCATCGGCAGCGGCTTCTCCGGCGGTACGCCCAACGTCGGCGGAAGCGGCGAAGCTACCGTCACCTCAAGCGGCCAACTGACTGCGCAGAATATCAATATCGGCGGCAATGGTTCCGATGGCGTCCTGAATGTGAACTCCGGCGGCACAGTCGAGGCAGTGACCGGAGTTGTGATCGGTGATGCCACATCGATCACCGGCACGGTTTATGGTGGTACCGGCACACTGAACATCGGTGCCGGCGGCGTGGTGAAGGTCACCGAGCCGGCGCAGACCAACAACTTTGTCATTGAGGTGGGTACCGCCAATTCGAGCGTTGGCGGTCCGACAACACTATCGGACGGTGTCCTGAACGTCAGCGGCGTCGGCGCGCTGTTGGATACCAACGGCAATGGGATCGACGTTGGCCGGCTGGGCGACGGCAGCCTGAGCGTCGACCAGGGCGCCAGCGTCGTCGCCGGCACGCAAGATTTCGAACCTGCTCGCGGCGACGACGATCGGGCGCCTAGGCAATGGCAGCGTAACTGTCAGCGACCCGGGATCAACCTACACGGCGAACGGCCTTGTCGTCGTCGGGCGTGGCGGCACCGGCGTACTGGCCATCGAGAACCAGGGCAAGTTCGTGGTTGGGCTCGATACAGAGGGGTCGGGCGGTATCAGCATTGGCGCCGCCCAGGGCAGCGGGACCTCTATCCAAACCGGCGGCAGCGGCACCGGGCTGATCACGGGCGATGGCGATCTGTTCAGCCAGCAGAATATCTCGGTTGGTTCTTATGGGGCCAGCGGGCAACTGACAATCACCACCGGGGGGACCGCGGAAGCTGCCGGTCGCGTTCTTATCGGCAACACGGCCACGTTCGCCGCCGGCACTACGATCGCGACAACGGCCGGAACGACGGTCGCAACGGCCACCACGGTGCTTACCGGCGACGGCTCGGTCGAAGTAGGGGCCGGCAGCCTGCTGAAATCCGACGGGCCTCACGTTGCCGGCCAGTCAAGCATCATCGTCGGCAACGGTGCCGGTTCAGACGGTACGCTAACAGTACAGGGCGCGGGCGCCACGGTCGATTCCGGCGGCGACCGCATCGGTATCGGCGCCGACGCGCAGGGTTCGGTCGTGGTCGAACAGGGCGGCACGGTGGAAGCCGGCACTCAATTCGCTACCGATATCGCCGGATATCTCGGCGGAAATGCCGACGGCACCGGATCGCTGACCGTCACCGATCCCGGCTCCGCCTACACCAACGTCGGGCAGTTTGACGTGGGGGAATCGGGCGTCGGCCGCCTGATGATCGAGAACCAGGGCTCGATGTTCACCGGCAACAACACCGTTGACGCGACGCAAGGCTTCGTCGTCGGCCAATCCGCCGGCAGCACCGGCGACGCAACGGTCACCGGGACCAACTCGCTTCTCAGCAACACCGGCCAGTTCATCGTGGGCGATGCCGGCATCGGCAGCCTGACCGTGCAGTCCGGGGGGAAAGTCATCACCTCGCCTGGTACCGTTGTCGGCCTCGCGGGTGCCGACGTCGCTGCGCACGCGGGTTCCGATGGGTCCAGCGTCAGTGTCATTGGTACGGGCTCGGCCTGGCAGGTCGGAGGCTCGCTGCTGGTCGGCGATGCTGCCGATGGTGCCCTGTCCATCGCCGCTGGTGGCGGCGTGATCGCGACAAGCGCCGATCTGGCCAAACAGACGAGCAGCAACGCTATCGTTGCTGTTAGCGGCGCCGGCAGCAGCCTTGCGCTATCCGGTCAGCTCACGGTTGGCCACGCCGCCTCCGCGGAGCTCTCGATCTTCAACGGCGCCACGGTGAGCGCCGCCGACGCCGACATCGGCCTGGGTGCCACCGCCACAGGCAACGTCGACATCGAGGGTGCCGGCTCGCGCCTCAACGTCTCGGACAACCTCAACATCGGCGACGCCGGCGTCGGTGTGGTGACGCTGGGCAACAACACCGAGCTCACCGTCGTCAACAACCTCAACATCGGCGCCAAGGGCGTGCTGAACCAGTTCGGCGGCGTCATCGACCCAAACGTCCTGCACAACACCGGCCGTGCCGGCGGCAGCGGCTCGATCAGTGCCTCGGTGTCGATCGTCAACACCGGCACGCTGTACGCCGCCAGCGGCACCGAGACGCTGACCACGCCGGCGATCACCGGCACCGGCGTGCTGGAGGTCGACACCGACGGCAACCTGGCGGTGAATGTTGGCGCGGTGGCGGCCACCCAGACGGCGACGTTCACCGATGGGACCGGGGTGCTGACGATCGGCACGCTCGGCGGCTTCGCGGCGACGATCGGCAGCTTCATCGCCGGCGACGACATCATCGTGCAGGGCACCTCGGTCGCCGCCACGAGCTTCAATGACTCGACCCATGTGCTGACGCTGTTCGACGGCGCGAACGCGACGCTCGGCACGTTGCAGTTCGGCGCATCGGTGGATGCCTCGCTGCTCGGTGCGAACGCATCGGGCGGGATCGGCAACACCCAGCCCTGCTTCATGGCCGGGACGCGGATCAGCACCGAGCGGGGCGAGGTGGCGGTCGAACAGCTGCGCGTCGGCGATCGGGTGCAGGTGGCGCTGGGGCCGCGCGGCCAGGCGATCGTCTGGCTCGGCCACCGCACGGTCGACTGCGGCCGCCACCCGGAGCCACGCAAGGTGTGGCCGGTGCGTGTTGCGGCCCATGCGTTTGGACCGTCCAGGCCGTGTCGCGAACTGTTCCTGTCACCGGACCACGCGCTGTATATCGGAGCTGCGCTGATCCCGGTGAAGCACCTGATCAATGGCACCTCGATCGCGCAGGTTCCGATGGACGGTGTCAGCTATTATCACGTCGAACTGCCGCAGCATTCGGTGCTGATTGCCGAGAACATGCCAGCGGAGTCGTATCTCGACACCGGCGATCGCTCGAACTTCGCCAACGGCGACGGCCCAACCGCGCTCTATCCGGACTTTGCCTCGCGGGTCTGGGACGCCGAAGGGTGCGCCCCGCTCGTCGTCACCGGCCCCTCGCTTGAGGCAGCGCGGCGGTGGGTGAACGGACTGGCGGGAACTGCTATGCAAGCTGCATGAGCGGAGCCGCTACGCCCACCACGACCACCGCCGCCGAGACGCCGGACCAAGCCCTCGCCCGCGCCCAGGCCGCGGCCCAGGCCAAGCGCTTCGGCGAGGCCGCCGGCATTTGCAATGACGTACTGGCGACCGCGCCGGACAATGCGCCGGCGCTCGCCCTGCTCGGCATGATTGCCGCCCACACCAACGATCCGGAACGCGGCATCTCTCTGCTCGAGCGCGCGGTGACCGCACGGCCCGGCGTGGCGACCTGGTACGCCAATCTCAGCGCGCTCTACCGCATGGTCTATCGCATGCAGGACGCGCTGCGGGTTGGCCAGGAGGCGATCCGGCTCGATCCCCAGAATGCCGACCACCTGGTCAATCTGTCGCTGGTGTTCACCGATGTCGATGACCGAGAGCACGCCATCGCCTGCCTGCTGCGGGCGCTTGGACTGAAGCCCGACCATGCCGACGGCCATCTGGCGCTCGGGCAGAACCTGCTGGCGATGGGCGATTTTGAGCCAGGCTGGCTGGAATACGAGTGGCGCAACCAAACCGAGGCCGGCAAGGGCACGCTGCCCAAGATGACCTCGGCCGCCTGGAACGGCATGCGCATCCCGAACGGCCGGCTGCTGATGGTGGGCGATCAGGGCTACGGCGACACGATCCAGTTCGCCCGCTACATCCCGATGATCGCCGAGCGATGTCAGGAGCTGATTCTGGGCTGCAGCGCCGAGATGGGGCCGTTGCTCGCGAGCCTCCCTGGGGTGAAGCAGGTACCTGCCATCGCTGGACCGACGTGCCCGGCCACGCCGCGCATTGCCGGCTGTCGAGCGTTCCGGGCCTGCTGCACACGACGTTGGAGACGATGCCGGCCAAGATCCCGTATCTGTTCGCCGATCCGGTGCGGGTGGCGGCCTGGCGCGAGCGGCTTAGCGCGTCGCTGCCCGCGGGGACACGCCGGATCGGCCTGGCCTGGACCGGCCGGCCGACCCATCCCAACGATCGTCGGCGGTCCCTGAAGCTGGCACGTCTCGCACCTCTTGCAGGCGTCCGCGGCGTCAGCTTCGTCTCGTTGCAGAAGCCGCTGCCGCAGTCGGATGTCGTATCGATGTCACAGTTTCCCGGGCTTTCCGATATCGCGGGCGACTTCGGCGAGACCGCCGCGATGATGCTCAATCTCGATCTGGTGATCACGGTAGATACGGCGATGGGCCATCTCGCCGGGGCGCTTGGCAGGCCGGTCTGGATCCTGCTGTCCAAGGCCGCGGATTGGCGCTGGATGATCGAGCGGAGCGACAGTCCGTGGTACCCGACCGCCCGCCTGTTCCGCCAGAAGACCCCAGGCGACTGGGACCCGGTGATAGCGGAAGCGACCGCAGCCTTGGCAGAATGGATCCACCGCGGTGCCGACGGCATCGCAGCCGATTGAGCGCAGCGTGAGCGACACTACCGACGATCCTGCCGAGCTCGAGCAACTGGATGCGTCTGGATTGTTCGACGCTGCCTGGTATCTCGTCCAGTATCCCGACGTGCGGGACGCCGAACTGGAACCGCTGGTGCACTTCTACCGCTACGGCTGGCGCGAGCACCGCAAGCCGAATCGGTATTTCGATCCAGAATGGTACCTTGAGCACTATCCTGACGTGCGGACGGCCGGCATGAACCCGCTGCTGCACTATATGCGCCATGGTGATCACGAAGGGCGCCGGCCGGTCTGGCATTTTGATTCTGCCTGGTACCGCAGCGCTTACGACATTCCGCCGGATGCACTGACGTTGACCCATTTCCTGACACAGCGCACATCCGGCCGCTTTGCGCCGATGCCCGAGTTGTGGGCGGTAATGCATCTCGCACCATACCGCGACGATCCCACAGTCGGCGACGATCCGTTCGAGCACTATCTCGACGATATGTTGACCGCACGGCGCGAACCGTTCCCTGATCTGGGCATCATTGCCGCGTCGGGCCTGATCGATCCAAACTATTATCTGATCAACGGCACCGACGTACACGAGGCACAGCTCGATCCGGCGGAGCATTTCTGCCGCCACGGCTGGCGGGAAGGACGCAAGCCGAACATCTATTTCGACATGCGCTGGTATCAGGAGACCAATCCACTGGTGGCGCGGCTGAAGATCAATCCGGTCGCACACTACATTCTTGAAGGCGAGGCGGCAGGACGGCGGCCGGTGCCGTATTTCGATCCGCTGTGGTACCGCGAGAGCTACGCGATCCCGCGGGATCGCGTAGCTCTGGCGCATTTTCTGATGCATCGACGCAGCCAGGCGTTCAGCCCGACCCCGCTGTTCGACGTTGCCTGGTATATCGAGCAGCATGCCGACGAAGTGGCTGGCAACCGCGACCCTTTCGCACATTTCCTGCAGACGGGCACGTATCGCGACATTGACCCCTCGCCAGCGTTCAATGCGGCGGAATATCGCAAGCGGCATCTCGGCCGGCCAAGCAGGCTGTTCCGCCAGATGATGCATCCTGACCGGGACAATCCGCTGGTGCATCATCTGCGGGCGGAATACCGCTGAAGCCGGAGCAATTTTCGGTGTGTGCGAGAGCGTCAGCACAGTCTACCCTGCGCGAATGACACTCGACCAGACTCGTGCGGCTGCCGACCTCGCCGCGAACGGCTATACCACGCTGCATCTGCTCGACGCGGCGGCGTGTCGCTTGCTGGCGGCGCTATACGACGACGACACGCGGTTTCGCAGCCGTGTCGTTATGCAGCGGCACAATTTCGGCCGTGGCGAATACAAATATCTGACTTACCCGCTGCCTGAGCCGGTTGCGACCTTGCGCGCGGCCCTCTACCACCCGCTCGCCGAGATCGCCAATGAATGGCGCGACGCACTGCGCGAGTCGGGTCGTTTTCCCGCGACGCTGGATGCGTTCCTTGCCGAGTGCCACGCAGCGGGTCAAACGCGGCCGACGCCGCTGCTGCTGCGCTACGGCAAGGATGATTTCAACTGTCTGCATCAGGACCTTTACGGCCCACTCGTGTTTCCGCTGCAATTGACAGTTCTGCTGAGCGCACCCGGCGAGGACTTTTCGGGCGGCGAATTCGTGCTGGTCGAGCAGCGGCCACGTGCGCAGTCACGCGCTACGGTGGTGCCGCTGTCGCAGGGCGACGCGGTGATCTTCCCGGTGCACCATCGTCCTGTCCAGGGCGCGCGCGGTGTGCATCGACTGACCATGCGCCATGGCGTCAGCCACGTGAGCAGCGGCATCCGACAAACGCTCGGGATCATCTTCCACGACGCCGCCTGAACGTCCGGGGTTGACCGGGTCGTTCTCCCGCGGGCATTGGTGACGGGTTCGTTCGGGAGGAACTGATGGACATCACCCCAAGCGGCCAGACGCTCGGCGCCCGCATCACCGGCATCGACCTCGCGCAACCGCTGACCGACAACGACTTCCGGGCGATCCTGCGGGCTTTCGGCGAGCACGGTGTGGTGTGCTTCCCGCAACAGACGCTCGACCCGGGTCAGCTTTCCGCTTTCGGCCGGCGGTTCGGCGAACTGGAGATCAACGTCGCCAACGCCTACCACGAGCCGAACCACCCCGAGATGATGATACTGTCCAATATGAGGCAGGACGGGAAACAGATTGGCGCCAACGATGCCGGCCAAGGCTGGCACACTGACATGTCGTACAGCCGCGACATCGCCCTCGCCAACATCCTGCACGCGAAGCACGTGCCGCTGCGTAACGGCAAGCCGCTCGGTGAAACGCAGTTCCGCAACATGCACGCTGCCTATGATGGCCTGCCCGATGCGCTGAAGCACCAGCTGGAAGGCCGCACGGCGACGCACGACTTTGCCAAGTTCTGGGACATGATGGTCGCAAAGCCCGGCTCCACGCGGAAGCCGCTGACCCCTGAGCAGCGGGCCAAGAAGCCGCCGGTATCGCAGCCGCTGTTTCTCCGCCATCCCATCACCGGCCGTACCGTGCTGTATGCCAACGTCGGCTACACGATGTTCATCGACGGCATGGACAGTCAGGAAAGCGGCCAGATTCTCGACTTCCTGTTCCGTCACCAGGAGCGCGCCGAGTATCTCTACGCGCATCACTGGGCAGTAGGCGACGTGCTGATGTGGGAC
This sequence comes from uncultured Alphaproteobacteria bacterium, assembly GCA_963749575.1. Lineage (GTDB taxonomy): Bacteria > Pseudomonadota > Alphaproteobacteria > Acetobacterales > Acetobacteraceae > JAMXLO01. The sequence continues at coordinate 317,581 of CAVVNM010000013.1, read as the reverse complement.
AACATCGGCACTGTGCACAACGCGGTCGGCGACTACACCGCCGATGAGCCGCGCTACATGCGGCGGGTACAGGTGATGGCGACGCTTGACTATTCTCGACTGGCCGCCTGAGGTGGCCGAGTTCGCCGGCAAGCGCATTGTCATCACCGGCGGCGCCGGCGGCATCGGCGTCGAGACCGCGCGCACGATGCTGGCGCACGGTGCGCACCTAGTGCTGGTGGACATCGATGAAGACCGCCTCGCCCAGGCGCGCGAGACGCTTGGCACCGCGCGTATCGCCACCTTGCGGTCTGCGCTTGAAACGCCGGAAGCGTGTGCCGCGGCACTGGATGCCGCCGGCGCGCCGGTCGCCGCGCTGATCCATCTCGCTGGATTGTTCGAGCGCGATCCGTTCGATGCGAACGATCATGGCGTATGGGAGCGCGCGATCGCTGCCAACCTCACCAACGCCTACGATCTCGCGGTGGCGTTTGCCACGCGCTACGACAACCGCGACGGGCCGGCGCGCATTGTGCTTACCAGTTCGGTGGCGTATCGGCGGGGCAGTGCGGGCTATCCGCCTTATGCCGCCGCCAAGGCCGGCCTGGTCGGACTTACCCGCTCGCTCGCCCGCAGACTGGCGCCCGATGTGCTGGTGAATGCGGTGGCACCGGGGCTGATCGACACACGCATGGCGGTGGCGACCATTGCCGAGCGGGGCGAAGCGTACAAGAATGAAATCCCGGTCAGGCGCTACGGCCACCCGGCCGAGGTGGCGTCGGTGATCCGGTTCCTGTGCTCGCGCGATTCGTCGTACGTCAACGGCCAGACCATCACCGTCGACGGCGGCATCACCAACGCCTGATCACGTCAGGTCGCCATATACCCGCCGTCGACGTTGTAGGCCACGCCGCTGACAAACGACGCGCGGTCCGAGCACAGCCATAGCACCATTTCGGCGATCTCTTCCGGCGTGCCCATGCGATGGAACGGGACCTTCGCCATCAGTTCCTCGCCGCGGCGACGCATCGTGTCCGCGGTCATCCTCGTCTCGATGTAGCCGGGACACACCGCATTCACGCGTACCTTGTCATCCGCGTATTCCAGTGCCGCGGTCTTGGTGAGCCCCACCACGCCATGCTTCGCCGCGACATACCCGGACGAAGTCGGCAGTCCGATCAGCCCCGCGATGGACGCGGTATTGACGATCGCGCCACCCCCCTGCGCCACCATCTGGATCAGCTCGTGCTTCATGCACAGCCACACGCCCTTCAGGTTCACCGCGATCATCCGGTCGAAACCGGCCTCCGACCATTCGTGGGTCTTCTTGCCGCCGGCATCCACCTGGAACCCGGCGATGCCGGCATTGTTGAACGCGCAGTCCAATCGCCCGTAGGCAGCGACGACCGACTTCACCATTGCCTCCACCGCGCCCGTATCGGTGACGTCGCCGGTGAGCGTCATTGCTTGGCCGCCGGCCTTGTTGATCAGCGCCACCGTCTCCTGCGCCGCCGCCTCCGCCGCATCGGCCACCGCGACTCGCGCGCCCTCACGCGCGAAGGCCAGCGATGTGGCGCGGCCTATGCCGCCTCCGCCGCCGGTGATCAGAGCCGACTTGCCGTCCAGCAATCCCGCCATATCTACCTCCTTGGCTGCAATTCTTCCCATCGCCTCGGAACAAGGCTAGCATAACAGGGCTGACAATGGATCACCGGGCGATGCGCGAGGAGATACTGGCCTACAAGCGCGAGCGTATTCTCGAAGAGGCGGTTAAGCTGTTCTACGAACGCGGCTTCACCGGCACCACGCTCGACGACATCGCCGCCGAACTCGGCGTCACCAAACCGTTCATCTACACGCATTTCCGCAGCAAGACCGATCTGCTCGCCGCACTCTGCAAGCCGACCATCGAACTGTCGCTGGAGGCGGTGGCGCGCGCGTCGGAGTTGCCCGGTTCGCCGACCGCACGGCTGCATCGCGCAATCGTCGATTTCACCCAGGTGGTGCTGTCGCGCCAGGCCAACATCGCAATCTACTTCCGGGAAGAGAAGAACCTTGCGCCCGATGCGCTGGCCGGGATCAATGCACTGCGCAAGAAGTTCGACCGGGTGCTGTCCAACCTGCTCACGGAAGGGGTCGCGGTTGGCGAGTTCGACATCGGCGACGTGAACCTTACCGCGCTGGCGATCGGCGGCATGATCTCCTGGGCCTACACCTGGCACCGTCCGCAAGGCCGGCTCGCGCTCGACGACATGTGCCGGCGCATGGCGGATCTCGCGCTGCAGATGGTCGGGGTGCGCAGCAAGGTATCCGCGTAGCCGATCTATGCCGGCCACAGTGCTTTCTTCAGCGCCGCCGCCATCATATCCAACGCCATCCCACCGGCACGGATGATCCGACCCTGGCCGACGAAGCCATGCATTTGGTCGGAGAAGTGCAGATGGATCACCCGCACACCCTCGCGCTCCAGCCTCTCAGCATAGGCCACGCCCTCATCGCACAGCGGGTCATAGTTCGCAGTGAGGACAAGCGCAGGCGCGGTGCCGGACAGATCCGCCGCGCGCAGCGGCGAGGCGCGCCAATCGGCGCGGTCCTTCGGCCCATGCAGATAGTGGTCGATGAACCAGTCCATGGTCTTCGCGGTCAACGGCACGCCCTCGGTGACACGTCCGTACGACTCGTGTGTCATCCCGAGATCGGTCACCGGGTACACCAGCAACTGGAACGCCAGCGGCGGCAGGTCGCCATCGCGCGCCATCAGTGCCATCACCGCGGCGAGATTGCCGCCGGCCGAATCGCCACCCACGGCCACGTGCCTGCGATCGATGCCGAGTGCGTCCGACTGCGCGATCACCCATCCGGTCGCCGCGGCACAATCGTCGACCGCAGCGGGGAACTTGTATTCCGGCGCCATTCGGTAATCGACCGATACCACGCGGCACTTCGCGGCGTTGGCGTAATGCCGGCATGTCACGTCATGCGAGTCGAGATCGCCCAGCAGCCACCCACCGCCATGATAATAGACCAGCGCAGGCAGCACCTCGTCCGCCTTCGTGCCGATCGGCCGATACGCGCGCAGCGGTACGGCGCCATGCGGCCCAGGGCATGACAGGTCGCGCACCTCTGCGACGTCTTGAGGATCGGGCTGTGTCACGGCGCGACCGGCACTGAACCCCAGGCGCGCCTCGTCCGGCGTCAACGTCTCCATCGGCGGCCGACCCGCCGCGCGCATCATGGCAAGCAGGGTTTCGGCGTCAGGATCGAGCGGCATGAGCGAGTTCCTTAGTTGGTCCAACCGATGATAGCGGCTGCAACGTCGGTGGGCTTATCGAGTTCGGCGAGATGGCCGGCACCGGCGATCACCTTGATTTCCGACCGGCCGGCGATGCCCTTGGCGATGCGATCGGCGTAGCCGCGCGGCATGATCGCGTCCTTCTCGCCCCAGATCAGCAGCGTCGGCGCGCTGATCAGCTTCAGCCGCTTCTCCAGCTTGGTGTTGCCGAGTGGCCAGAAGATGCGCGCCGCGGCCTCGTTGGCACGGGTCTGTTCGATCGGCCACTCGACCGAATTGGCCCCCTCGGGCACCGCCTTCAGCGCCTTCCAGATATCCGGATCGGCGCACATCAGGCCGGGCACCGCATCGCCCCGCTGCGCCCAGGGGTCGGTCGGCGGATCGGCCTCGTCGAACAGACCGAACGGCGCGATCAACGCGAGACGCCGCACGCTCGCCGGCCAAAGCGCCGCCATCTCCGCCGCCAGCGACGCACCGACGGAACTGGCGGCGAGATCTGCGCCATCCAGCCCCGCCTTCGCCAGCAGGTCGCGCACCGCAAGCAGCCAATCCAGGTGCGTGTCGAGCACGGAATGACCCCGGTCACCGCCGGGGAAGCCCGGCAGCGACGGCACGATCACTGTGCGGCCCTTGGCCAGTTCATCGAGGAACGGCACCCAGCGCGGCAGCCCGCCGAAACCGGCAAGGAAACCCAGCTTCGGCCCACTGCCCTTGCGCCAGACGCGGGTAGCAAAGCCGTTGACATCGACGGTCAACGTCTCGGGTTCGCTCACGTCATGCTCCACTGCTGTGCGGTGCCTACCCGCCGGTAGTATCGGCGTGCCTATGGTACGTCAATCGCGGCGGCCACCGGTCAGCGGCACGAAGGCCACCGGCAAAATGCCGCGGCGGATCACCGTTCCTGCTGCATCCTTGGTGATCAGCAGCAGTTCCTGGTCACCGTGGCGCGGCCCCACCGGAATGACCATGCGCCCGACGGAACGAAGCTGTTCGAGCAACGCGGACGGGACGTCAGGTGCCGCGGCGGTGACGATGATGGCGTCGAACGGCGCACGCTCTGGCCAGCCGACACCGCCGTCGCCAACACGCAATTCGATCGCGTCGTAGCCCTGTCCGGCCAGCGCTCGCGCCGCGCCGGCGGCCAGCTCCGGAATCACCTCAATGGAGCACACCTTGCCGGCGAGTTCCGCCAGCACCGCAGCCTGATAGCCGGAGCCGGTACCGACCTCCAGAACCCTGTCATCTGGCCGCAGATCGAGCAGTTCGGTCATCAGCGCGACGACGAAGGGCTGCGAGATCGTCTGGTCGTGACCGATCGGCAACGGCCGGTTATCGTAAGCGGCTCGCTCGGAACCAGGCGCCACGAACGCCTCGCGTCGCACCTTGGCGAGCGCCGCCGTCACGCGCGGCGACAGTTCGGCGCGCCCGGTCCAGCGCGCGGTCTCCCGCATCTCAAGCGTAATCTCTTCCAGCAGCGCAGCGTGGGAATCCATGGCGAATGTCATACTCCGCCCTGCCGGCCCGTGCCGTCCAGCCGCTTTGCCTGCCGCGCGGCCCACGGTGTAGCGTCGATGCAAGGACCCTCAGGGGAAACGATACGATGGACGTGCACGAGGCCGGCAGTCGCGACCGACCATATCGCCCGGGCCCGCAAGCTCGCACCGCTGCTGACGGCAGCCGCCCCACGCATCGATGCGGCGTTCGAATTGCCGCCTGACGTGCTGGACGCGATGCATGCCGAAGGCATGTTCCGTCTGCTGGTACCGCGCTCGATCGGCGGGGCGGAGTTGGATCCGGCGACCTACATCCAATGCGTGGAAGCTATCGCGAGCGGCGATGCGTCGGTCGCCTGGTGCATGAACCAGGGGTCCGGATGTTCAATGTCGGCAGGCTATCTGGAACCGACTATCGCGCGTGAAGTGTTCGGCGGCCAACGCGATGTGCTGGCGTGGGGCATGGGCCCAGGCGCGAAGGCGATCCGCGTCAAGGGCGGCTGGCGCATCAGTGGCAACTGGGCATTTGCCAGCGGCAGCCGCCACGCAAGTTGGCTCGGCGCGCATTGCCCCTGTTTCGAGGCCGATGGCACGCCACAGCGCCATCCCGACGGCAGGCCATGGGAACGCACCATGCTGTTCCGGCGCGAGATTGCCACCATCAAGGACATCTGGCAGGTCGTCGGCCTGCGCGGCACCGGCAGCGATGCCTATTCGGTGCAGGACCTGTGCGTCGATGACGCACACACGATAACGCGCGACCGGCCGGAGGAGCGGCGCGAGCCGGGGCTGATCTATCGCTTCGCCGCAATGCAGATCTATGCCTCCGGCTTCGCCGCGGTCGCGCTTGGCACCGCGCGCGCGACGCTCGACGCATTCATCGAGCTTGCCCGAGGGAAGACCCCGGCGCTGACCCAGACCGGGCTGCGTGACAGTGCGGTGATCCAGTCCGCAATTGGCATCGCGGACGCCAAGCTGAAGTCCGCGCGGACGTGGCTGATCCAGGTGCTGCGCGACACGCAGGAGGCGGTGAAACTGGCGGGCGAACTGACGACCGACCAACGCATCGCGATCCGCCAAGCGTCAACGTTTGCCATCCACCAGGCAAAAGAGGTGGTCGATGTCGCCTACCACGAGGCGGGATCCACAGCGATCTTCGATGCCAACCCGTTCGAACGTCGCTTTCGCGACGTGAACACCGTGACGCAGCAGGTACAGGGACGACGGTCGCACTTCGAGACGATCGGCCAGCATCTGCTCGGGGCGCAGACGAACCTGCGGTGGGTCTGATCGTGTAACTAAAACACCTTCCGCCGGCGCCACTTGCGCGGGTGGTCCGGCGGAACGGAAGCTCGCACAACGCGCAATCGATTTCGGGCTGGAGAACAACCGCCAGCTCCGCTCGGCCGACCGCCTCGCGCCGCGCTCAGATCGAGCGTGCGGTACGACGACCCTTCGCCCATGGCTCAGGCATCGATCCGCGCGGACGCGCTACCGCTCGCTACCTCCTTGCCGTCCTGGTTGGTGGTGGACAGCGTAAGATCGACGAAATGCTTGCCGCCTTCCTCGCGGATCGCCGCCACCGTCGCCTTGGCGTCCAGATCGTCGCCCGGCCAGACCTGGTTGGTGAATCGCACGCCAAACTTCGTCAGACGGCCGTCGCCGACGATAGTTGGTGAGCATCTTGCCGGTCAGGCCCATGGTCAGCATTCCGTGGGCGAACACGCTAGGATAGCCAGCCTTCTGCGTCACATACACCTCATCCGCATGCAGAGGATTGTAGTCGCCGGACACGCCGCAGTACATGGTGATCTGCGTGCGCGACAGGTTCTCGGCGACGCGCTCGACATGCGTGTCGCCGACCTTGAGCTGGCTTGCCTTCAGTGCCATGGCGCGATCCCCTTAGCTCCGTTCTACCGGACGTTCTGTCGTCACGCCGATGCTGCGTGCCGTGACCACCAGCTCGCCGTTCTGGTCGCGATATTCCGTGATGCGTTCGCGGAACGTCAGCTTGCCGGCGCGCTTGCTCTCGCGTTCCCAGGTGTTGCCGGGCTTGGTCTCTACCGTCAGCACGTCGCCTGGCCGCAGCGGCCGGTGATACTCGAAGTGCTGCTCGGCATGCAGCCCGCCGCCGCCGGATGGCCTGTCCTCCACGCCGCTCGCGGTCTTGCCGGAGCCGAACCACTTCTGGCCTGGACGCCAGCGCAACGGATAGTCTGGGTCGAACTGCGCCACCGCCTGGGGAAACGTTGGCGGCGCGATGATGCCGCCGACTTCACTGTCCTTTGACGCATCGGCGTCCTGGTACACGGGATTGGTATCGCCGACGGCCCGCGCGAACAGCATGATGTGCCCCGCCTCGACGGGGAATGTGATCTTCGCCAACGGTTTCCTCCGATGCTTGTCGCCTGCGGCGAAGCCTAGCGCGCCGCATTGCCCGCGCACAACGGCGCACGGCATAATGCGCACCATGCGACGCCCCGTTCGCCGCCTCGCGCGGCCCCGCATCCGCGCCGAACTCGATGCCGCCGCCGTGCCGACCTGGCGCCCGCCACGCATCGCCACCGCCGATGCCTCGTCTCTGCACTTCGTGCTGTCGCCCGGGCGGTTGCCGCGGGGCCGCAGGATCTATGCGATCGGCGACATCCACGGCTGTCTTGCGGAACTCCGGACGCTGCATGCCGCCGATCGCGGACGATCTTGCCCGGCGGCCGGTCGCTTCGGCGATCCTGCTGCATCTCGGCGACTATATCGATTTCGGCCCTGACAGCGCGGGCGTGGTTGCCCTGCTGGCCGCGGGACCGCCGATCGTCGGCCTGCCGACGATAAACCTCATGGGCGATCACGAACGCACCGCACTGGACGCATTATCGGGCGATAGCGCGGCGGCGACCGACTGGCTTCATTTCGGTGGCCAAGCTGCGCTGGATAGCTGGGGTATTGCAGAGCGGCATGCCGCGCAACGAATGGCGAGCGTTGATTCCCGCGGCGCATGTCGCATTCCTCCAGGCATTGTCGATCGAATATCGCGACGGCGACTACCTGTTCGTGCACGCCGGCATCCGCCCGGGCGTGGCACTCGCCCGTCAGGCCGAGGACGACAAGCTTGGCATCCGCCAAAGCTTCCTGGCCAGCGAGCAGGACTTCGGCGTCATCGTGGTGCACGGCCATTCCGCCAGCCCCTCGCCAACAATACGGCTGAACCGCATCGGAATCGACACCGGCGCGGGCAATGGCGGCAAACTCACCTGCGCGGTATTCGAGGACGACGCAGTGGCTTTCATGTCGGCGTAGGTCGGAATTCCGGTTCGAACACAGGTCGCCATGTCCACAGGTGCGAGCGGCATCCTGTAAGATCGGCGCATCACATTGCATCGGCGCGAACTCGGCCCTCGGAAGCGGACTTGGATCAGGCAATCATACCTCTAGCAGGCGCCCAGCGTCCGTGGCTCATATCGCGCCGCCGCGGGCGGCGGCTGGCGCCGGTGCTGCTCATTTCGCTATGGCTGCACCTGACACTGCTGCTGCTCCTGGTGGCGACAGTGCGCTACGACCGACCGGAAGAGGAATTGCCGCCACCCTCCACAGTCGCGATGGTGTTTCGAGGGTGGCAAGCCGGAAGGACCGGCGCTGCCGCACCCGCAACTGAACGTCGCCGCGCCAACCGAGCCGCCAGCGCCATCACCACCGCCGCTACCCGGTACCCCCACTTGCGGTTGCACCGCCACCACCCGTCCCGCCGGCGGCAGCACCGGCGCCCGCTCCGATACCCGTGCCACCGGAACCGCCGGCGCCTGCGGCGACCGTTGAAGTCCCCGCGCCGAGGCCACTGCCACCGCTCGCCATGGTGATCCCGCGACCAACACCGCCCGCACCGAGGTCCGCGAAGCCGCCGCCATCAATCGCGCCGTCCCGGCCGCAGCCGTTCCCGACGCCGATGAACTTCTCGTTCAGCCAGCCGCTACCACCTGCCCGCCCGCAAATGCGCACGACCTCGCGGGCAGCGCCGGCCACGCTGGACTTCTCGCTCGCGCCGCGCCAGGGCGCCACCGACATCTCGCCGTTCTCGCGAGTCGCCGGTGTGAATGTTGGTCCGGACTGGCGCAACGAACTCAGCGCACTGGGTGCGGACGCACGCCTACTATCCCTCGCAGGCGGCGATGAACGGCGAGGACGGCGACGTCATGGTGCAGGTCGTCGCCAATCCGAACGGTCACGTGGCCTCGGTCGAGATGAAGTGGCGTTCCGGATCGCAGTGGCTCGACATGGCGCTGATGGGCCTGTTCCGCGACGCCAACCTGCCGCCGCTGCACGACGCAACCGAGCCGATCACCTTCAACTTCACCATGCATTACATCCTGATCCGCTCGCGATGAGAGCGCAGTAGTTGCGCTGCTGGCCGGCTGGCTCGCCGGCTGTGCCATGCTTCCGACAGACCCGCCAGTACCCAACGGTGAGGCCACGATCTACGTCGTGGGTCGAGGCTGGCACACCGATATCGGCCTGGCAGTGGCCGGGCCGATCGGCCCGCTGGTATCATTGGAAAGCGACTTTCCCGGCGTCCGCTACATGGTGTTCGGCTTCGGCGAACGGCAGTTCTACTTGGCCGGCGACGCAGACGTCGCCGAGATGCTGACAGCATTGTTGCCAAGCAGGAGCGCGATCCTGATGACCGCGCTGCGCGCGGCACCGACGGAGGCGTTCGCGGACGAGACAGTGGTAACGCTGCACCTGTCAACGAGTGGCGTCGAGCGAATTGCCATGCGACTTTGGAACGATCTGGAAAAGACGCCCGACGGATCGGTGGTGCGGCTAGCCGACGGTCCGTACATCGGCAGTGTGTTCTATGCTTCGCGGGAAACCTACGACGCGTTCCACACCTGCAATACCTGGACGGCGCTGGTGTTGCGCGACGGCGGCCTGCCAATGCAGACGCACGTGCTGTTCGCCGGTCAGGTCATGCAACAAGTGGCGCGGATCGCGGCGATGCAGACGCGCCCGACAAAATAATCAGCAAGGCGGTTGCGAGCCATTGGGGCACACGACGGTCGTCCCCGGCGGCAAGACAACAGTGGTGTGCGATGGAGGTGGGGGATTGCTACTGCTGAAGCTGAGACAGCCGCCGAGTAACAGCGGCAACAGCAGAGGAAACAGGCGCATGGGCAGGCATCCTCACCAGCAGCACGATTCAGTCGCGCAATTGGGCATGCGAAGATGTACTGGGCAACCGTTGTCATGTCACAAGGTCGTGTGGTGCTGACGCCAGCGCCATCATCGCAATTCGACCTTCACGCTGCGGCGTCCCGGGCCCGCGCAGCAGATCGCCCGGCTCGCCGTGCAGGACATCGGTCGGCGGTGGCAGCGCGTCGCGACATGCGATGCCGGGTGGCGTCAACGGGACAGCGACATAGGCCTGCCCGGTCGTGCCGGGGGGCACGCCGTTCCTCTTGCCTGCCAGGTCCAGCGCCAGCGGCAGCATCGGGCCGGTCGCCGCCTCGGTGGGACAATCCGCTGGCTGGGCGGCAGCGTAATTCAACGCAATAGCCAGCAGCAACGCCGCAAGCATGATACGCATAACCCCAGTATCGGCTCGAGCGGTTAACGTCTGGTTCGCGCATGCACGCTCGACAGCAGCGCCGGGATGAACACCAGACTCGCGAGCAACGTGCAGGCCAGGCTGATCAGCAACAGCCGTCCCATGCTCGCGGTGCCGGGATGCTCGGACAGCGCGAGCGATCCGAACGCTGTTCCGGTGGTCAGTGCCGAGAACACTATGGCTCGCGCAGTCGCCGATCCGAGGATCGCGCGCCGCCCGGCCCGCCAGTTCATTACGAAGTAGATGTTGAACGAGACTCCGACGCCGAGCAGCAGCGGCAGCGCGATGATGTTGGCGAAGTTGAGCGGCAGCGGCAGCAGCACTGCCACAAGCAGCGTCAGCAGCGCCGACAGAATCAGCGGTGCGAGCACAAGGCCGACATCCAGCACCCGCCGCAGCGCCAGCAGCAGGATAACCGTGATCGATACGATCGCGATCAGCGCCGCGTTGCGGAAGGCGCTGACGATGGTGTCGCTGGTCGCTTCTATGGTCACCGCCGAACCACCCGCGTTCGGCGCGATCTGTGTCACCTCGTCGACGAACCGCTGCAGCCCCTCGCTGGTGCGCGCCTGCGGTGTGGACAGAATCTGCACACGCGCACGGCCGTCGGACAGCCGCCAGTCGCGCGCAACATCGGGTGGAATCGAGGCGAGCGTCACCGGCTCAGCGTTCAACACAGTGCGCAGCCGGTCCAGTTGGTCCGGCAGGAAGCGCGTCAGCGCACGATCAGTGGCAAACAGGACATTGTCGTTCGCGGTCAGCAGCCCGTGCAGGTCGGCGGCGATCGCGGCAAGCGGATGGTCCCGCGGCAACTTGGCCAATGCCGGATCGATCTGCGCCAGCGCAGTCTTCGCCGCCAGCCGGATCTGATCGGGCGTGATCGGCGCGGCCGGTGCGTGCGGCAGCAGCGTTGGCGTCAGGATCGAATTGGCGTCAGCGATGATCGCGAGCTTCGCCTGCTGGTCATCCGGTACGAAGCTCTGGATGTCGATCACCTTCGACACGGTGGGCAGCTTCACGAGTTTCGCCTTCAGCGCCTCAGCGGCCGCGACGGTCGGCTCGATGAGGCTGATGCTGTACGGATTGGTGACCGGATTGTCCATCAGGTCATACAGCGTGCGCATCGCCTCGGTGTTCGGGTTCTTGGTATGCAGCGGGTCGGAATCGAATTCGAGCCGTGGCGAAACCGCGAGCGCGAGTACTGCAAGCGCCACGCATACCGCAAGAATCGGCCGGCGATGCCGCGCAAAGATCGGATCGAACGGTGCCAGCCACGAGAAGCCGACCACCGCCTCCTCACCGCGCGGACGGCACAGCGTGATAATCGCGGGGAGGAAACCCAGCGTGCAGACGAAGGCAATCAGCATGCCGACGCCAGCGATCAGGCCAAGTTCCGCCACGCCGGAAAAATCCGTCGGCACGAAGCCGAGAAAGCCGGCCGACGTCGCCACTGCGGCAACCAGGATCTGAACGCCGGTGCGTTCTGCGTTCTGTCGCATCGCCTCGGCTGGGTCGGGATATTCGAAGCGCCGTTCGCGATAGCGCACCGAGAACTGGATGGCGAAGTCCACCGCGATCCCGACGAACAGGATACCGAATCCCACCGACACCAGGTTGAGTGTGCCAACCGCGACCGAGGCGAACAGCAATGTCAGCGTCAGACCGAGTCCGAGTGTGGCCAGGATCGGCAAGATCAGACGCCAGGTCTGGACGGCGAGAAATAGCCAAAGCGTGATGAGCACGACGCTGCCGATCAGGCCGACCACCGCGCCTTGCACGACGGAGGCAAACTCCTCATCCGCCAATGCGACCTGGCCGGTGATGCGCGCGCGCGCGGCGCCCGACTTCACGAACTCCAGGCCGGCAATGACGGTGCGCATCGCCGCGGTTGCTTCGCCGCCAGGTTGCAATGCGCCGAAGTCGAGCTTCGGCTGCACCAGTACGAAGGTATATTTGCCGGCAAGATCGTTGATTTCGCTGCCGCCCAGCAGCGCCTGCCACGACAGCGGGCGTGGATGACCCGACAGGGCATCTGCTATCGCCTGGTGAAATGCCTCGAGCGACGCGAGATAGGGTCCGAGATCGACGTCGCCCTTGGTTACGCCCATGCCGAGCAGCGAAAGCGCGGAGAACAGTCCGCGCGCGGTGGGATCGGCAACCAGCTGGCCGAGAAACGGTTGCGCATCGATGGTACGGTCCATCAGGTCGGTCAATTGTTTCGTGTCGAGGAACAGCAGCCCCTCCTTGCGCAGGAAGGGCGATGCATCTGGCCGGCGGACCGAGATGAAATGCGCGTGATCCTTTGCCAACGCATCGGCCAGCGCGGCGGCAGTGGCGTCCGCCTGCTCCGGCTCACGGGCATCGATCACCGCCACCAGGAGGCCGTTGAACTGCGGGAAATCCTTGTTCAGCTCTTCGGCCTGCTGCCGCCACGGCAGGCTGCTGGAGAACATGCGGTCAGTGTCCGTGGTGACATCCAGGTGGGCTACTGCATAGAAGGCGGACAGCACCGCCAGCAACAGGCCGCCCAGCGCCACAGCGAGTGCGCGGCGACGGCTGAATTCGGCCAATCCGACTATCAGGCGGTTGAACATCGTCCGGGTCGTGTCAGTGTGTCGGCCCGGCGGAGGCGGGCGGCGTGTGATAGTCGTTCGGGCGCCCGCGGTCCATGGCACCATTGGCGGTTTTCATGCGCTTGCCCAGGCGCTAGGACATACGGTGGGCAATTCAGGAGGGCGTTCCAATGTCCACGTCGGGTGCCACGCAGGTCCATGTCGGGCCTCGCAGCCTGCCGCCGTTCCGTGCCGACCACGTGGGCAGCCTGCTGCGTCCTCGCGAGTTGGCCGAGGCACGCGCGGCACGCAAGGCAGGGACGCTGTCTGCCGACGCGCTGCGCGAGGTCGAGGATCGCTGCATCGCGGCGGCGATTCGCAAGCAGGAGGATCTTGGGCTGCGCGCTGCGACCGATGGCGAGTACCGGCGTGCCTACTGGCACTACGATTTTGTTTCGGGCCTGGACGGTGTCGAGCTCTATGAGCCGGAGGAGAAGATACAGTTCAAGGGCGGGGTGCCAATCCAGCATGCACTGCGCGTTACCAGGCGAATCGGCTGGACCAAGCCTGTCATGCTGGACGACTTCCGGTTCGTCGCCGACCACGTGAAGAGCGCAGTGCCGAAGATGACCATTCCGTCACCGTCGGTGGTGCATTTCCGCGGCGGACGCCGCGCGATCGACGCGAAGACCTATCCGGATATGGATGGGTTCTTCGCGGACCTCGGCGAGGCGTACAGCAAGGCAGTGGCGGCGTTCGGCGCGGCAGGCTGCCGGTATCTGCAGCTCGACGAGGTAAACATCGCTTATCTGTGCGATCCGGAGCAGATCGCCGGACTGAAGGCACGTGGCGAGCATGTCGAGAACCTGCTGGCGATCTACGCCGGCATGCTGAACCGCGCGATCGAGGGACGGCCGGATGACATGGTGATCAGCATGCATCTCTGCCGCGGCAATTTCCGCTCGCATTGGGTCGCTTCCGGCGGCTACGAGCCGGTGGCCGAGGTGCTGTTCAACCAGATCAATTCCGATGCGTATTTCATGGAGTATGACAGCGATCGCGCCGGCGGTTTCGAGCCGCTGCGCTTCGTGCCGCGCGGGCATAAGGTGGTGGTGCTCGGGCTGGTGACCAGCAAATCGGGCGCGCTGGAGAGCAAGGACGAGCTGAAGCGACGAATCGACCAGGCGGCGAGATACCTGCCGCTCGAACAGCTTGCGCTGTCGCCGCAATGCGGTTTTGCCAGCACCGAGGAAGGCAACACGCTGACCGAGGAGGAGCAGTGGGCGAAGCTGCGCCTCTGCATCGAGGTGGCGCGCGAGGTGTGGGGCGGCGTCTAGCACCATCGTCCTGCTGCTGATCCTCGTCGGGACAGCGCTGCGCCTGGCGTTCGGCGCGGCGCTGGGGCTTGGCGTGGACGAAAGCTACATGGTCGCGTCGGGCCGCGTGCTGAGCCTCGGATATTACGACCATCCTCCGGCGTCATGGTGGCTGAGCTGGGGCGCGGCGCATCTGTTCGGCAGCGAGGCGCCCATCGTGGTGCGCCTGCCGTTCATTGCGCTGTTCGCGCTATCGACCTGGCTGATGTACCGGCTCGGCGCGGCGATCACCGACGCCCAGGCAGGGCTGTGGGCGGCAGTGCTGCTGAACCTGTCGCCGGTGTTCGGCGTGACCACCGGTACCTGGGTGCTGCCCGACGGGCCGTTGGATTGCGCTCTGCTCGGCGCTGCTCTCTGCCTCGTGCACGCGCTGGAGCGCGGTGCACTGGCATGGTGGCTTGGAGCCGGGATTTGCGCCGGTCTGGCACTGCTGTCGAAATACTCGGCGGTTCTGACTGTGGCGGGCGCGGTCCTGTATCTGCTGTCGAGCCCGCGCCATCGGCACTGGCTGGCAACATCGAAACCATGGCTCGCTGCCTTGGTCGCGTTGCTGATGTTCGTGCCGGTGCTGGCATCGAATGCAGCGCATGGCTGGGCCTCGTTCAGCTTTCAGGCGGGGCGTGCTGCCGGCACGCACCTCCGGCTGCTTGCCCCGCTGGTTACGCTGGCCGGCGAGGCGCTGTTCGTGCTGCCATGGCTCTGGCTGCCGATGATGGCGGCGTTCATGGTGGCGCTGCGTCGCGGTCCGACCGAGTGGCGGTCGTGGCTGTTGTGCTGCCTGGCCGCTCCGCCAATTGTTGTGTTCGCGGCGGTTTCCGCCTGGTCGAGTCAGCGGGTGCTGTTCCACTGGGCGGCGCCCGGCTATCTGATGCTGTTTCCGCTGCTGGGTGACGCGGTCGCTCGTCGGTTGAATCAGCCGGCGGTCTGGCGCCTGCTGGCGGGAACCGCGACCTTCGTGATTCTCGGTATGGCGGTGGTCGCGACCCAGGTCCGATTCGACTGGATGCATCCTGCCATCGCCGCCGTCATGCGCAACGACCCCGATGCCGACGCGGTCGATTGGGGCTCGCTGCGCGACGAACTTGCCGCCCGCGGCATGCTGCGACCCGGCACGATCGTTGGCGTGCCGGACTGGCGCGATGCCGGGAAGATCGCTTACGCGCTCGGTCCCGAGGTGACGACGCTTGGGCTCAGCCGCGATGCCCGGCAGTTCGGCCTTGCCTGGTCGCCGGTGCGCTTCATCGGTGCCGACGTGCTGATCCTGGCTCCCGAGCACGGCGAGCGGGCAGCTGCCGAGTTAGCTCCCGTGTTCGACAGCATTGAGCGGCTGCCCGATGCGTCGATCCGCCATGCCGGACGCACGCTGCAAACAGTGGCGGTGTTCCAGGCGAGGCGGCTGCGCGGCTGGCCGCCGCCGGCTTGATGGCATAATACTTGCCGACCTACCCGAGCATGAGCATGGTCTCCGATCGCGTCCTCAGCCCTGCCGAACTGCGCGCGCTGTCCGGGCGCAGCAATGCCCAGGGTGCGCGGCGGCTGGTCATCCATGTTGCATTGCTGGCTGGCACCGGCTGGCTGGTCGCGAGCTCCGGCTTTTTGGCCTTGGTCCCCGCCATGCTGGCGTTCGGATTGGTGCAGGTCGCATTGTTTGCGCCGGCGCACGAGGCGACGCACCAGACTGCATTCGCCTCGCGCCGGGCGAACCTGATCGTCGGCTGGCTGGCCGCATGTCCGTCGTTGCTCAATCTTCAGTTCTACACGGCGTTCCACTTCGCCCATCATCGCCACACACAGATCCCCGGGCAGGATCCCGAACTTGACATGGAAGTGCCAAACAATCTGCGTGCCTACGTCAGACGCATATTCGGTGCGCCCTACTGGCGGCTGCGCCTGTTGGTAATCGCCGATTGCTGGCGCGGCGATCTGAGCCGCTATCCATATGTGTCGCAGCAGGCCGCGCCGTCGATCATCCGCAGTGTGCGGGCGATGAGCGCGGTGATGGTCGGTGGTTCTTTGGTGTCGGGAATACTGGTTGGCTGGGAGACGCCGTTTGTCTACTGGATCCTGCCGCAGCTCCTCTGCCAGCCATTCCTGCGCGCCTATGTGCTGGCGGAGCACACGGGGTGCGCGATGGACCGCAACGGGCTGACCAACACGCGCACCACACTGACCAACGCAGCGGTGCGCCTGCTGATGTGGAACATGCCGTACCACGCCGAGCACCATCTGTATCCATCGATCCCATTCCACCGCCTGGCCGATGCGCACGCGCTGATCCGTGACAAGTTGGGCTTTGTCCAGCGCGGCTATGTGCGTTGGAACGCCAGTGTGATACAAAAGCTTGCGAATCGGGCATGACTGCAGGCGGCTGAACGGTCTGGCCGGATGCCGTCAACCATAAGAGGGAAACGATCATGGACATGACCCGCCGTGCCGGTGCCGAGTTCTTCGGCACCTTCTGGCTGACCTTTGCCGGCTGCGGCAGCGCCGTGCTGGCGGCGGTATTTCCACCCGCACTCGGGATCGGGTTCCTCGGCGTTGCGTTGGCGTTCGGTCTGACCGTGCTGACGATGGCCTATGCGGTGGGACATATCTCCGGCGGTCATTTCAATCCCGCCGTCACCATCGGTTTGTGGGCCGGCAAGCGATGCAGTGCTGGGGACGTCATTCCGTACGTCGTCGCACAGGTGATCGGAGCGATCGTGGCCGCGGCGGTGCTGTACTACATCGCATCAGGCATGCCCGGCTGGACGCCAGGCAGGTTCGCAGCAAACGGCTACGGCGACCTAAGCCCGGGCAAGTACGGTCTCGGTTCCTGCCTGCTGATGGAAGTGCTGATGACGTTCTTCTTCCTGTTGATCATCATCGGCTGCACGTCGAAGGGCGCGGCGGTCGGATTTGCCGGCATTCCGATCGGGCTCGGCCTGACGCTGATCCATCTGGTGTCGATCCCGGTGACCAACACGTCGGTCAATCCGGCACGTAGCACCGGGCCCGCGCTGTTCGCTGGCGGCGAGTACGTGTCGCAGCTCTGGCTGTTCTGGCTCGCGCCGATCGTCGGCGCGGTGATTGCCGGCCTGGTCACCCGCTGGCTGCACGAACCGACGGAGTAAGTCGGACTCGGCAGGGTACCGGGACCGCCAGCGTCCTCCGTTCGGAAAGCGCTGGCGTCCTGTCAGACCTTCGATCTGTCGCGTCCCGAGCGCATCACTCTGCTGCGGTCGCCACTTCTTTCGCCCCCATCGACGCGATCTTCGCCTGGGCGCGCTCACGCCGCTCGTCGAACTTTGCGAGCCGACGCCGTGGATTTGGGTGCACGACGTTGTCGTCCGCGCCCGGATTCTTCTGCGAGCCGGCCCAGCCATGTGCAGCGATGTCGAAGATGATGCCTGACAGGTCGGTGTGCTTCACTTCGTAGCCGTCCGGATTGTTCGGGTCGCCCATGATCCAGGTGGCACCCGCATTCCGCGCAATCTTGCCTTGCTCCACCACGTCATCGACCCAGAAACCGATGTGATGGATGCCGACGAAATCCTTGCCGGTGCCCTGCGCAGCCTCGTCACTCTTGAAGTGGAGGATAGCGAGGTTGATCACCCCATCGGTCAGGAACACGCCCTCGGCCAGCGGGCCGTCGAGCTCGGTAACTTCCTGTAGGCCAATGGCCTGCTTGTAGAATTCGGCGGTCTCCCAGGGATCCTCGACGCTCAGCGCGACGTGACGGATCCGGCCCTTGGTCTGCGTGGTCATGGACATCTCCCTCTGCATTGGCGGCTGGGGTGGAGCGTAGCTGGAAACCGCGGTATAATACCAGCGGGCGAAAATCCCCCGCCGTTCGCCAGCCCTACATCGTGGCGCCCAGCACCCACGGCGCGAACTCTGCAGCGCCGAAGTCAAACTGCTCGCTTTTGGTCCGCTCGCCTGACGCGACGCGCAGCATCAGCTCGAAGATGCGCTGTCCGCACTGCTGCACACTCTCGTCGCCGTCAAGGATCGTGCCGCAGTTCACGTCCATGTCGTCTTCCATGCGTTGATACATCGGTGTGTTGGTCGCCAGCTTGATCGAGGGCGACGGCTTGCAGCCGAACACGCTGCCGCGGCCGGTGGTGAAGCACACCAAATTGGCGCCGCCCGCCACCTGCCCGGTCGCCGCCACCGGGTCGTATCCTGGCGTGTCCATGAACACGAAGCCCTTCGCCGTCACAGCCTCGGCGTAGTTCACCACATCGACCAGATTGGTGCTGCCCGCCTTCGCCATCGCGCCGAGCGACTTCTCCAGGATCGTGGTCAGCCCGCCAGCCTTGTTGCCTGGGGAGGGATTGGCGTTCATCTCAGCGCCCTCGCGCGCCGTGTAATCCTCCCACCAACGCATCAATGAAACGAGCTTCTCGCCAACCTCACGCGATACCGCGCGGCGTGTCAGCAGGTGTTCCGCGCCATAGGTCTCCGGCGTCTCCGACAGGATCACCGTGCCGCCATGCCGCACCAGCAGATCGCTCGCCGCACCGAGTGCCGGATTGGCGGACACTCCGGAATACCCGTCCGAACCACCGCACTGCAGCGCCACGGTCAGTTCGCTGGCCGGCACCGGTTCGCGATGCACGTGATTTGCCTCGGCTAGCACCTCTTTCACGAAGGCGACGCCGGCTTCCACGGTCTTCCGCGTACCGCCCATCGACTGAATGTCCATGTTACGAATGCGGTCAGTCAGCCGCTGTTCGTCCATCAGTCCGCGGATCTGGTTCACCTCGCAGCCCAGCCCCAGCACTACGACATGCGAGAAGTTGGCGTGGCGCGCATAGCCCGCCAAGGTACGACGCAGCACGCGCAGCGGCTCGCTCTCGGTCATGCCGCAGCCGGTCTTGTGCGTCAGCGCCACCACGCCGTCGACGTTCGGAAAATCCGCCAGCGGATCGTCCCCGGTGAACGGGTTACGCCGGAACACATCGGCGATCAGCCCAGCGACATGCGCCGAGCAGTTCACCGAAGTCAGGATGCCGATGTAGTTCCGTGTCGCCACCCGCCCATCCGGCCGGCGGATGCCGTCGAAGCTCGCTGGCGTGTTGGCGTAGTCCGTCGGCCTGGCATCGACGCCGTAGGCGTAGTCCTTGGCGAAGTCGCCCATCTCGCAGTTCTGTACGTGCACATGACGGCCGGGCGCGATTGGCTGCGACGCGAAACCGATGATCTGGCCGTAGCGTCGCACCGGCTCGCCCGTCGCAATCGGCCGCACCGCCACCTTGTGGCCGGCGGGAATACGCTCCGCCGCCGCAACCCCATTGGCCACAGATGTTCCCGGCAGCAACGTGGCGCGTGCGATCACCACGCTATCGTTGGGATGCAGTCGGATGACCGGCGGTGCTGCCATGACGAGGTGCCCCGCTCAGCTTGCGACGTCGCCTGCTGCCTTGCGCGTCGCCGACACTGCCTCGCGGGCCGCACGTGCCATCAGGCCGCTGTCATTCGCGATGGTGACAAACCGGAATCCCATCCCGATCATCCGCGCGGCATAGGCTGCTGTACCGTTGTGCAGGCCGGCAAATTTGCCATGCTTCTTGCAACTCGCCAGCAGCTTCTCGTAGATGCCGAGGATCAGCGGTTCCTCGCGATCGAGGGTCGGAATCAGGCCGAGCGACAGTCCCATGTCGGACGGGCCGATATAGATGCCGCTGATGCCGGGCACGGACAGGATCTCGTCGATGTTGTCGATGCCATCCTGCGTCTCGATCATCGGGATCACCAGCACTTCATCATTGGCGATCTTCTGGTAGTTGGACGCCTCGCCGTACATCGCCGCGCGGATCGGACCGTTGCTGCGCTTGCCGCCTGGCGGATATAGGCTGTAGGTCGCCAAGGCCTGCGCCTCCGCCTTGTTGTTGACCATCGGACAAATGATGCCCCAGGCGCCGCCGTCCAGCGCCTTGCCGATGATGCCAGGCTCGTTCCACGGCACGCGCACCAGCGGGGTGATCGGATGCGCTGTCATTGCCTGGAAGCACTGCACCATCGTGGAGTAGTCCTGCACGCCGTGCTGCATATCCACGGTGATGCTGTCCCAGCCGCACTGCGCCATCACTTCCGCCGAAAATCCCGACGGAATCGCGAGCCAACCGTTGACGCACGCCTTGCCCGATGCAAGCCGAGCCTTGAGTTTGTTTGCCATCTGGGTGTTTCCCCGCTGCGAATGAGAACCTCACGCTAGGCGCGAGAAAAGGGGGCGTCAACGCGTCCGCACGTTGTGTCCGCGTTCGTTAACCAATGCCGCGTGCAAATTGCCATGATGTCGCGCCAACAACGCTTCCGCCTCCGCCGGAGGCATGCCACGAACGATCAGCACTGCCAATTCTACTTTGCCGCCCGCAGTGTCCAAAGCCGCTTGCGCTGTTGTGGCAGAGCAGTCTGTAAGACCTAGCAGCATCCGCACCGCGCGGGTCGGTAGATTCGCGTTGTGCGCCCGCATGTCGACCATCTGACCAAGGTAAACGCGACCAAGTCGCACCATCAGGGGGTTCGAGAACAGATTGAGCGCCGCCTTCGCGGCCGTTCCTGCTGTCGCACGTGTCGAACCCGGTATTGGCTCGGCGGCGGTCTCTATCAGCACCGGAATCTCCGCTACTTCGAGCAGTGCGCGGGAGAGTTGCTCGCATTCCCGATAGTCAACGCGCCTCGCGCCGGTGCGGCGTGTATCGCCGCCACCGTGAACTTCGTCGCCTCGCTCGCGGCGTCATCAACAACACCGGCGGGTCCTCTGGCCAGTCGAACGTCGGCATCAATTCCATCGCATCCTGCACTGCGATCCGTCCCGACGTTCCGGCACCGGCGTAAACCAGCCGGCCGCGACGGCCAGCCGTGCCACCGCCGCCACAGTCGCGCTAGTCAACGCGGCAATGCCGATCCGAGTACGGCCACTGCCGCCAACTGCCCCTCCCGGAGCGACACCAGGATGTCGGCACATCCCACGCATTGAGCGAGTCGTAGCGTGCACTGCTCGCCCTCGGCCGTCGGCAACGCCATCACGCCGCTTTCAGCCGCGGGTCCTGGTCAGTCCATCCAGCACCCGGGTGCAAGGCTCCGCCAGCGCCGGAATCAAGTGCAGATCTGGATCGATCGTGGTCAGCCGCTCGTAGATCGCGCCGAACAGCATCGTCGCGGAGAACACTGTTGCAACGTGCAGATCAAGCCCGACTGGCGACTCGTCTGCGGCGGTGGCCCGCCGAATCATGCGCGGCCCCCCGTCAAGCTGTCATCTCGTGACTGTGCCACGAGCACCGCCGCACCCTGCAACCGCCCGGCACGCAGATCCTCCAGTGCCTGATTTGCCTGCTCGAGCGTATATGGCAGAGGGCGCGTCTTCACCGGCACCTTCGGAGCCAGAGCGAGAAACTCCTCGCCGTCGGCACGCGTCAGGTTGGCGACGGAGCGCACCACACGCTCGCCCCACAGGATGTCGTAGGCGAAGCTTGGTATCGGGGTCATGTGAATGCCGGCGCATACAACTGTGCCGCCGCGCTCGACAGCTCGCAGCGCGGCTGGCACCAGGCTTCCCACCGGCGCGAAAATTATCGCCGCGTCCAGGACCTCCGGCGGCGCCTGATCGGAACCACCTGACCACACGGCCCCCAACGCGCGAGCGAATGCCTGCGCCTCTGCGTCGCCAGGGCTGGTGAACGCGTACACGTCGCGGCCCTGCCATCGCGCCACCTGCGCAATGATATGCGCAGCCGCGCCGAAGCCGTAGAGGCCAAGCCGACGCGCATCGCCTGTCATACCTAGCGAGCGGTAACCTATCAGACCCGCGCAGAGGAGCGGTGCCGCTTCAGTATCGCTGTAGGTCGCCGGGATAGCGAAGCAGAATCGCTGGTCGGCGACGGTGAACTCGCTGTAGCCGCCATCGATCTGGTAGCCGGTGAAACGCGCCTGCGCGCACAGATTCTCCCGGCCTGAGCAACAGAATCCGCATTCACCGCAGGTCCAGCCGAGCCATGGCACGCCGACGCGATCGCCTATGGCGAAGCGATCCACGCCCTCACCCAATGCCGCCACGCTGCCGATGATTTCGTGGCCTGGGACGAGCGGTAACCTAGGTTCGGCCAAATCGCCGTCTACGAGATGGAGGTCGGTGCGACACACCGCGCAAGCATGCACGCCGATCAATACCTGACCGGGGCCGGGTGTTGGCACAGCAAGCGATGCCAGACGCAACGGCATCCGTGCCGCGTCGAGCACCATGCCGCGCATGGTCTCAGGAATTGCAATCGCAACCATGCGACGGACTATACCGCTTCATTGGTTTGTCAACAGCAGGCCCGGAATCTCCCCTTGCCGATCGCATAGCGCGCGGCCTGGCGTTCCCTGAAGAATTCCTCGTAGCTCATCACCGGCTTGTCGGGATGCGTGGTCCGCGCGTGCGCTACATAGGTCTGGTAGTCGGGCACGCCCACCATCAGGCGCGCCGTCTGGGTAACCACCTCACAGACCAGACGAAGCCTAGTCATCGCCCGCCGCCATCATTGCGCCGATCTCCAGTGCCGTGCTGCGCGGATTGCGCATCGCCCTGATGCAGGCCAACACACCGTAAGCGACCATGGCAACCACGATCGCGGCGAACAGTGCAGCCAAGGTCGCATCGACATAGTCGTTGAATGCGATCCGGCTCATCTCGCCCATGCTTTTGGCCGGTGCCAGGATTTTCCCAGTCGCGGCCGCATCGGCGAAGCCTAGCCGCATGGCTGAGGAAGCCTACCGCTGGATCGGCACTGAACACTTTTTGCAGTCCAGCCGTCACCGTGCACACGACCAGCCACGCTGTCGGCACAATCGTCACCCACGCGTAGCGCTCGCGCTTCATTTTGAACAACACGACCGTGCACAGCGTCAGCGCAATCGCCGCCAGCATCTGATTGGCCGTGCCGAACAGCGGCCAGAGCGTCCAGATACCGCCCAGTGGGTCGATCACGCCCTGATAGAGGAACCAGCCCCACAAGGCGCACGTGACACCCGAGCCAACCAGATTGTTGGCCCACGACTCAGTTGCCTTGAAACTCGGGACGACGTTGCCGACCAGGTCCTGGATCAGAAAGCGGCAGACGCGGGTTCCGGCATCGACCGTGGTCAAGATGAACAACGCCTCGAACAGGATGGCGAAGTGGTACCAGATACCCATCAGCATCTTGCCACCTATCATGGCGGACAGAATGCTTGCCATACCCACCGCGAGCGTTGGCGCACCACCGGTGCGCGACATGATACTGGTCTCGCCCACGTCATGCGCGATCTGGATCAGCATGTCTGGCGTCACGATGAAGCCCCAGCCGGAGATCATCTGCGCCGCATGTGCCGGATCGGTGCCGATCAGCCCGGCTGCGCTGTTCATGGCGAAATACACGCCAGGATTGATCACCGTGGCAGCGATCATCGCCATGATCGCGACGAACAACTCTACCAGCATCCCGCCGTAGCCGATCAGGCGGATCTGCGACTCGTTCTCGAGCATCTTCGGGGTCGTGCCGGAGGAGATCAGTGCATGCCAGCCCGACACCGCACCACAGGCGATTGTGATGAACAGGAATGGGAACAGGCCGCCAGCCCATACCGGCCCGCTACCGTCGATGAAGCGGGTGATCGGCGCCATCTGCAAGTCGGGGCGCACCAGTATGATGCCCAGCGCCAGAAGCATGATCGTGCCGATCTTGAGGAAGGTGGACAGATAGTCGCGCGGCGCCAGCAGCAGCCAGACCGGCAACACCGAGGCGACGAAGCCATAGCCGATGATCATCAGCGCCAGTGTGCCGCCCGACAGGTCGAACCAGGCGGCCAGCGCCGGCGTCTGGGAGACGGTCTGCCCCAAGACCAATGCGACCAGCAGGAACACGACGCCAAGTGCCGACATCTCGGCGATCCGGCCGGGGCGGATGAAGCGGCTGTAGATGCCCATCAGCAGCGCGATCGGAATGGTGCAGACCACGGTGAACGTGCCCCAGGGGCTGCCGCTCAGCGCTTTCACCACGACAAGTGCCAGCACAGAGAGCACGATGACGCAGATCAGCAGGATGCCGATGCCGGCGATACCGCCAGCGACCGGCCCCATCTCGGAGCGGATCATGTCGCCGAGCGAGCGACCGTCGCGACGCGTGGACAGAAACAGCACGGTCATGTCCTGCACTGCACCGGCGAATACGACGCCGGCCAAGATCCAAAGCGTGCCGGGCAAATAGCCCATCTGGGCGGCGAGCACAGGGCCGACGAGGGGACCGGCGCCAGCTATCGCCGCGAAATGGTGGCCGAACAGTACCACCCGATGGGTTGGCACATAGTCCAGCCCGTCGTTGCGGCGCCACGCGGGTGTCTGCCGCGTCGCATCGATGCGGAGCGCCCGGGAGGTGATGAACACCGCATAGAAGCGGTAAGCGATGACATAGATGCACACCGAGGCAATAACGAGCCACGCGGCATTGACCGGCTCGCCCCTCGTCAAGGCAACGATACCGAACGAGACCGTGCCGAGCAGGACCACACCTGCCCACATCAGCTTGTCGCGCAATGACATGTCACCCCCCGCATGCACCGGTGTCAGCCTGACTGCCCAATGTTCACGCTACCGACGAGCCCCTCGCGATTGCATTGACCTGGATCAATCCGGAGCACGGCAGCCGCCAATCTCGTTCCACCGACCACTGTCCGGCAGGTCGACTGACAGGTGCACGGCAGGTCGCTGCTCCATCCGGCCCGTCGGCACGCCCGATGGCGCGGTGATTACGCGCGAAGCAGCAGCGTCGCAGTCATGTTGGCGTCGATCGCGTGAGCGAAGGGGCACGCACAGCCTCCGGCCGGTCGCTCCGAATGGCTATCCAAATAGGATGAACGGCGGATTAACCGGCAAGCGCCAGGATCGCCTCCAGCATGACCTCGGCACCGCGCGCCAGGTGCTGTTTGGTCGAATATTCACGCGGGTTGTGGGTGATGCCAGCGACGCTGGGTACGAACAGCATGGCGCTGGGGCAGAGCGGTGCGATCAGCACCGAATCATGCCCGGCAGCGGCGATCATGTCGCGCGTAGCGAGTTGGCGTGCCGCCGCCTTATCGCGCAGCAATGCGCCAAGCGCAGGATCGAACGCGACCGGCCCGAAGGTCGTGTAGGGATCGATCGCGACCGACACACGTCTGCGTGCAGCGATTGCATCCAAGGCCGAGCGCAGTTCCTGTTCCATGGCGACGGCACGCTCGGCCTGCTCATGCCGCACGTCGCAGTGCAGGCGGGTGACGTTGGCGACGTTGCCGCGCGCGTTGGGATAGTTCTCGATCCAGGTGGCCGAGGCGCGGCCGCCCGGTTCAGCGGCGAGTGCGATGCGCTCCACTGCCAGGATGATCTCCGCCGTCGCGGCCAGGCTGTCGCGGCGTCGATCCATCGTGGTGGGTCCGACATGGCTCGGCTCGCCGGTGACAGAGAGCTGGAAATAGCGCGCGTGCATGGTGCCGGTGACGATGCCGATATCAGCGCCTGTCGCTTCCATGATCGGGCCCTGTTCGATATGCGCCTCCAGCCAGCAGGCCCAGCCGCGTGGCGACGGTGTCAGCATTCCGGCCTGGCCACAGTCGCGCAGTGCCTCGCGCACGCTGATGCCCCTGTCATCGGTGATGGCGAGCGCATCCTCCAGCGCCATGTCGGCAGCATGGACACGGCTGCCCATCATCGCCGGGCGGAATCGGCTGCCTTCCTCATTGGTCCAGTTGACCAGCTCGAGTGCGGCACGCGTCGTGATGCCGGCCTCGTCCAGGGCGCGAACCACCTCCAAACCGGCAAGCACGCCGAACACGCCGTCGAAGCGTCCGCCGGTCGGCACGGTATCGAGATGGCTGCCAAAGGCGACCGCCGATGCCGCTTCGTCGCTGCCCTTGCGTCGCAGGAACATGTTGCCGATCGCATCCTGCTCGAAGTGCAGGTTGAGCGGCTTGCACCAGTCAAGCAGCAGCTGACGGGCCTGGGCATCTTCCGGCGAAAGTGCCAGCCGGCAACTGCCGCCTTCCGGGGTGGGACCGATCAGGGCGATGTCCATGATCGACTGCCACAGCCGGTCAGCATCGATCGACGGGGTCATAGGGGCTGCCTCACAAACGGAAAGGGATTATGGCGGCCGCTTTCGCAGCAGAAACCGCTGCCGTCCCTCCAGCACCAGCTCCCGCCGTTGATTGTGAACCGTACTGCGCAGGCCCACCACACCGGAGGTCCGGTTGGGCGACAGTTCGTCCACCTCGAGCGCCGGATACAGTGTGTCGCCGGCGAATACCGGCTTCAGGAACCGACTCGACTGCTCAAGGAACCCCATCAGCGAGTCCTCGGTGACGAACGGGAACAGTCCCGCCCCCGGCGCGGTCTGGATCAGAGTCTGGAAACCATGCGCCAGCATTCCCGGCAGGCCATGGGCTCGGCAGTACTCGATGTTGTAGTGGATCGGATGGTTGTCGCCGCTCGCCGCCTGGAACGCCAGGAACAGCGCCTCGGTCATCGTCCTGCTTGGCAGCACGAAGCGCTCGCTGATCCGGAAGTCGTCGAACCAACGCTGCTCTGGCACCATCCGATGCGCGCCTGGATCGAACTCGCTCATAGCGCTCCGGCCGCGTGGAGCGCGTGGATCTCCGCCGGCGCATAACCGAGCTCGCGCAGCACCGCGTCGGTGTGCTGGCCGAGCGCAGGGACATCGCCCATTGCTGCCTCCGCGTCGGTGAAGGTGAACGGTGGTAGCAGTGCCCGTACCGGGCCGCCCGGCGTGTTGATCTCGCGCCAGCGGTCGCGAGCGGTGAACTGAACGTGTTCCCACACGTCCTGTGGTTCGTTCAGTCGGCCGTTGGCGATGCCGGCTGCATCCAGCTTCTCCACCACCTCGATCGAGGTCATATCGGCAAAGTACTGTTCGATCAGCTGGGTCAATTCCAACCGCTGTTCACGCCGGGCAATGTTGTCGCGGAAGCGCGGGTCGGTGGCGAGTTCCGGCCGCTCCAACACCTTGGCGCAGAAGGTCACCCATTCGCGCTCGTTCTGCAGGCCGAAGATCACCTGACCGTCCTTAGTTTCATGTGCGCCATAAGGTGCGAGCGCAGGATGACTGGTGGGCAGGCGTGGCATCGGCGAGTTGCCGTAGGCCATCCGATACAGCGGGTACATCATCCACTCGGCAAGCGCGTCCAGCATGGCGATCTTCACATTGGCGCCCTCGCCGGTGCGTCCTCGCCGCACCAGCGCGGCGAGGATGCCGGATAGTGCATACATCCCCGTGGCGATATCGGCCGCTGAAATTCCGACCCGCGACGGGGTATCCTGCGTGCCGGTGACGCTGATGAGGCCGGATTCCGCCTGAATCAGCAGATCGTACGCCTTTTTCTGCGCGAACGGTCCGCTCTCGCCATAGCCCGAGATGTCGCAGACGATCAGTTTCGGATGTCGCGGGGCGAGGTCGGCGTGGCTCAGGCCGAGACGCGCGGCGGCACCAGGGGCGAGGTTCTGCAGCAGCACATCGGCGCTGCCGATCAGCCGGTCCAGCACCTTTGCCGCCTCGGTGTGCTTCAGGTCGAGCGTGACGCTGCGCTTGCCGCGGTTGAGCCAGACGAAGAAGCTCGCCTGGCCATGCACGTAGCTGTCATAGGCGCGGGCGAAGTCGCCCTCGCCCGGGCGCTCCACCTTGATGACATCGGCGCCGAGGTCGGCCATGTGGCGGCTGCAGATAGGCGCCGCCACCGCGTGTTCGAGGGCGACAACACGGATACCTTCCAGAGGTAGCACGATCAGTCCTGCCTTCCTGGTTTTCTGCCGGCAACAAAGCGCCGCGGCTGTTGGGTGTCAAAGCGCGATCGCGCTGGCAACGGACAGAGCGGCGGCGATGCCGGGTGCGGCGGCAAGAATCGGATTCCCCGCCGTGGCCCCGTCGTCCGCCATGAACGGGCTCACCGTGGCGTGCGCCTCCGCGAGGATGGTGAGCGCCGCTGCAACATCCCATAGGTTGATGTGCAACTCGACATAGGCGTCGGTGCGGCCGGCCGCGACATCGGCGAGGCCCAGCGCGCCCGAGCCGTTGAGCCGCGGCATGGCACCGGCGGCGATGACGCGGTCGGTCAAGGCCAGGAAGGCTTCGCGGGGGCGCCGCGGTGACCAGCCGAGTTCGACGGTAGCGCGGGCGAGGTCCGTCGTCGCGGCAGAATGGATCGGCGCGCCGTTCAGTGTGGCGCCTGCTCCCAGGCAGGCGGCAAATGTTTCCTTCAGCGCTGGTGCGACAATAACGCCTATCAACGGGGTGTCGCCTTCAAGGCAGCCCAACGAGACGCAGAAGCGTTTGCCGCCGCGCATGAAATTCGCGGTACCATCGATCGGATCGACTACCCAGCGCAGGCTGCCCAAGCGGGCACTGCCGCCTTCCTCACCCTGGAAGCCGTCACGTGGATAGGCGCGCTTCAGGTGTTCCGACAGCATACGCTCGACGGCACCATCGGCCTCGGTAAGCCAGTCCTGCGCTCCCTTTAGACTGGCCGACGATGCGCCAGGTGTCGGCCGCATCCGCAGGGCTAGCGCTGCTGCCTCGGTGGCGAACCTGACGGCGGCGTCGAAACGGTCGGCGAGAGCGGTCATCGAATCCCCGCGCGCATGAAACTCTGCACGAATTGCCGCTGGAACAGCAGGAAGGCAACCAGCAGCGGCGCGCTGGTCATCAGCGTGGCCGCGGTTACGATCGACCAGTCGATCCCCTGGTCGGTGGTGGCAAAGATGGCCAGTCCGACCGTCAGCGGCCGGGTGGTGACCGAATTTGTGATCACCAGCGGCCACAGGAAGTTGTTCCAATGATAGCTGACCGACACGAGGCCGTAGGCGATATAGGTAGGTTTAGCCAGCGGCACGTACACCCGCCAGAGCCTTGCCAGCAGCCCGCAGCCTTCCAATCGCGCAGCGTCATCGAGCGGCTGCGGGATGGTAAGGAAGGTCTGACGCAGCAGGAATATGCCGAAGGCGGAGCCGAGATACGGCAATGCGATCGCCAGGATGGTGTCGGCGAGGTGAAGCTGCACCAGCGTGCGGTAGTTCTCCACCAGCAGCACGTCCGGCATCACCATGAGTTGCAGCAGCACCACGACAAACAGCAGGTCACGTCCGGGGAAGATCAGCCGCGCGAACGCGAACGCGGCGAGTGTGCATAGGACGAACTGGGCGACCAGGATCAGCGTGACCAGCATCACGGTGTTGATCAGGTAGCGCGTGAACGGCGCTGCCTGCCAGGCTGCCTTCAGGTTGGCGAATGTCAGGGGTGCCAGCGGATCGAAATGCGTGGCGTAGATCGCCGGATGGAAGGCGGTCCATACGGCATAGAGAAGTGGCAGCATCCACAGCAGGCCGAGCAGCCAGGCGCCCAGCGCTTCCAGGCTGCGGCCGAGCGGGCTATACTTGACGACCATCATCGGTAATGCACCCGTCTGCCCAGCACGCCGAACTGGAACGCGGCAGCGAGCGCCATGATTGTCAACAGCACCACGGTCGCGCTCGCTGCGGCGGCGGTATCCCAGAAGCGAAAGCCCACCTCGTAGACGTAGTAGAGCAGCAGCGTGGTAGCATTATCCGGGCCGCCGCGCGTCATGACCACGATGTGGTCGATCGTTCGGAATGCATTGATCACCGCGTTGACCAGCACGAACAGCGTGGTCGGCATCAGCAACGGCAGGGTGACACGGCAAAAATAGTTCCAGCGCGAGGAGCCTTCGAGCGCCGCGGCCTCGCGCAAATCCGTCGGCATGGTCTGCAGCGCGGCCAGGTAGAAGATCATGAAGAAGCCGGCCTCCTTCCACACTGCCACGGCAATCATGGCCGGCAGTGCGGTCGCGGCGTCGCCAAGCCAGTTGTGCCGGCCGCCGCCGAATACCGCGATGATGCGGTCGAACAGGCCGTAATCCGGCGTATAAAAGAACAGCCAGATGTTCGCGACAGCGATCATGGGCAGCATGGTCGGCAGGAAATAGGCCATGCGCAGCATTGCGCGACCAGGCAATGCCTCGTTCACCGCCAGCGCCATCACGAGAGCGAGCACAATCGATGCGGGGATGGTCGCGAGTGCGTACCAGGCATTGTTGCGCAGCGCCTGCCAGAACACCGGGTCGTCGAATAGATCGCGGTAATTGTCCGCACCGACGAACGGCGCAGGCCGGCTGCCATGGGGCGTGGCGTAGAGGCTGTCGATCAGCGTGGCGATCGCCGGCCAGTGGGTGAATGCCACCAGCAGGACGATGGCGGGCAGCAGCAGCAGATAGGCGTGAATTGTCTCGCGCCGCATCCCGGCTACGCCGCTCAGGCCTTCTTGTAAGGCTTCAGGATGCGATCCGCCTCGTTCTGCGCATCCGCCATCGCCTGAGCCGCAGGCTTCGTGCCGTTCAGGCAGGCCTGGATGTTGTCGGTGAGCACCTTGTAGACGCGCTGGTTCTCGTGCGTCGACAATTCGCCCGTCGCGACCGGAAGGAAGGTGCGCGCCACATTTGCGGCAGGGACCCTGGTGATGAAATCCTTCAAGGTCTGCGTCTCATAGGCTGCCGCGCTGGTTGCAATGTAGCCGGTCCGGATGGACCAGTCGGCGGCCCGCTCCGGCTGGCTCACCCAACGCGCGAACCGCTGGCTGGCCTGCCGCTCGGCAGGACTGGCGTTCTTGAAGAAATATAAGTTGCCGCCACCCACCACCGTGTGCGGCGAATTCTTGCCGGCGAGCCCCGCCACGCCGAACGGGAACGGCCCCTTGTCCCGCACGTTGGTCAGGTTGCCGGTGGTGTGCTGGATGATCGCTGCGTTGCCTTCCAGGAAGTCAGGTGAGAGTTGCGGCCAGTTCGAGACACCGTCAGGTGTCGCATGATGCTCCGCCGACAGGCTCCGCCAGAATGACAATGCCTCGATGGTCTTCGGTTGATTGAAATAGACCTCGGTGCCCGCTTCGTTCATCAATTTCTGCTCGGCCTGATTGGCAAATGCGCCAAATGTCCACTGGGCATTGCCCAGGTCGCCGGCCATCTTGATGCCCCAGCGCGTCACACGCCCGGAGGCATCGCGCTTGGTCAATTTCTCCGCCGTTGCCGCGAGGTCCGCCCATGTGGTCGGAAACTCCTCCGGATCCGAACTGGATTCCCGAAACGCCGCCTTGTTGTAATAATAGATCGCCGTCGAGCGCTGGAACGGCACCGACCATGTCTTCCCGTCTGCGCGGCTGTTCGCCATGAATGCCGGATAGAAGCCGTCGAGCCACTTGTTCGCGTCATCGTCGAGGCCGATTTCATCGAGTGATACCAGAATGTCCTGGTCCCGCAGACTGTGTATCTCGGCAGCCAACAGTACGGCGAATTGCGGACCGGTGCCGGCGCGGATAGCTGCGAGCGCCTTGATCAGGGTCTGGCTGTAGTCGCCGGCATAGACGGGCTCGACAGCGATGCCTGTCTCCTGCTGGAACGCCTTGCAGTAATTGTCCATAATCGCCTGCAGTGGCCCGCCGACAGCGATCGGATAATAGAACGTCAGCTTCTGCACGCCTTGCGCCCGCAGGAGGGCGGGCGCGGCAGTGCACCCGTCGAAGCGGCCAGCAATGTGCGGCGACGGATCATGGTGACACCTCCGCAGTTCTGTTGCTCAGTGATGGAATGGACGCAGCAGGCGCGTCGCGGTGGCCTGCGCCTCGGTCAGCGCCACGTCAGGCGCCTTGCGTCCCAGCAAGGCCGCCTGCAGTTCGTCGTTCAGCGCCTGAGTGACGCGCTGATTGTCATGCGTCGACAGCTCAGCCACGGCGTATTGCAACTGGTCGCGCGCCACGGCGGCGGCCGGGAATTCCGTAACATAGGTCCTCATCGCCGGGGTTTCCCAGGCTTCCGGACGGGTCGCGACGTAGCCTGTGTCAATGCCCCATTGTGCGGCGCGCTCTGGGCTGCTGATCCAGCGCAGAAAACGCAGCCCTGCCACGCGCTGTGCCGGCGTCGTGTTTGCAAACAGATAGAAGTTGCCGCCGCCCGTCGGACTGCCGCGCCGTTTGCCGGCGGGCAGCATGGCGACACCGAACGGAAACTTCGCACTGGCGCGGATGCTCGACAGGTTTCCAGTGGTGGTCCAGATCATCGCCACCTTCTGCTCGAGAAAATCACGCGGCGTCGTTCCCCAATCGACAACGCCGGGGGGATGCGCCTGATATTTGTCGACGAGATCGATCCAGTAACGCAGCGCCGCGACGGATGCGGGGCTGGCGAAGTCGGTCTCGGTACCATCGGCATTGACCAGTGTTCCCCCTGCCTCGGTGGCGAGTGCCTGGAACAGCCAGTACGGGAAGCCACTTGCAGGAATCTGCACGCCCCACCTCGCCACGGTATCGCCGCTCCGTCTGGTCAACTTCTGTGCAAACGCGGCATGTTCGTCCCAGGTCGCAGGTGCATGTTCCGGATCCAGGCTGGCGTCCTGGAACGCCGCCTTGTTCCAGTACAACACGATGGTCGAGCGCTGAAACGGCACGCCCCAGGTGTGGCCGTCGATTTCGCCGTTCTTCAGGAACGCCGGATAGAAGCTGCGCAGCCAGACGCGATCCGCGTCACTGGCCACCAGCGTGTCGAACGGCAGGATCTGGTCTTCGTCGATCAGGGAAAACGCATCGGTGGACAACAACACGGCAAGCTGCGGACCGGCATTCGCCTTCAGCGCGGTTTGTGCCTTGGTCAGGGTGTCCTGATAGCTGCCCGCGTAGATCGGCGTCACCTTGATCGAGGGGTTCTCGCGTTGGAAGTCAGCGACGTAGCCGTCGATGATCTTGGTGATCGGTCCACCAACCGCGACCGGGAAGTAGAAACTGATATCGGTTGCGGCGGCGGCGGCGCGCGCCGCTCCCGGCAGCGCGAGCGCGGTGCCGGCGGTCTGCAGCAGACGGCGACGGGACGCTCTGATCATGCGCCAACCTTCTCCTTTGCTGTCACGGTACTTTCGACGCGATGGCCGGTGACCGCGTCGAACATGTGGACTGGCTGCTCGATGCTGAGTTGCACCTGCGTCCCGGCTCCCAGCACAACGCGACCCGGCAGCCGCGCCAGCATCGGTACATCGCCAACCCTGCAGGCGACCACGGTGTCGGCACCAAGATATTCCGCGTACTCGACCCGCGCTGGAAGGCCCTGCTTCGCCAATCGCATACTCTCTGGACGAATACCGCCCAGGAGCTTACGGACCGACGGCGGTGTGAGGATGGGGCCTTCGCTTCCCCGCACCACCATCCCGGCTCCCTGCCGTTCCAGCGGAAACAGATTCATCGGCGGCGTACCGATGAAGCTCGCGGCAAAACTCGTTGCCGGTCGCGCGTAGATCTCTGCCGGCGGCGCGTCCTGCTCAACGTGACCATCGCGCAACAGAACGATCTGGTCCGCCATACCCATGGCCTCGGTCTGATCATGCGTAACGTACAGCATGGTGATGCCCAGCCGGCGCTGCAGCGCCAGGATCTCGCGGCGCATGTCGGCGCGAAGCTGGGCGTCGAGGTTCGACAGCGGTTCGTCCATCAAACAGACCGGCGTTTCGGCAACGATAGCGCGGCCGAGCGCCACGCGCTGCTGCTGGCCACCGGAAAGCTGGCCGGGCTTGCGCTCCAGCAGATGGCCGACGCCGAGGATTTCCACAGCTCGCGCCAGGCGCCGCGCGCGCTCGGGCGGCGGAACGCGACGAGCTTTTAGGCCGAACACGATGTTCTCCGCCACGTTCAGATGCGGGAACAGCGCGTACGACTGGAACACCATTGCGACGCCGCGTGCCGCAGGCGGCAGGTGTGTTACATCGCGGCCAGCGATTTCCACCCGCCCTTCGGTTGCCGTCTCCAGGCCGGCAACTATCCGCAGACAGGTGGTCTTGCCGCATCCCGATGGGCCCAGCAGCACGGTGAAGCTGCCCGGCGCGATGTCGATCGAAATACTGTGCAGCGCAGCCGTTGCGCCCCACTGCCGGCCGACCCTGATCAGCCGCACCAGCGCGCCGGCCGAGGCAGGGCACACCGGCTGAGATCTGTCATCGCGGGGCATCAAGCAAACTCGTGGGGGAGAACCGGTGGCAATCTGCGCAGCTAACCGACGCGACGGCAAGCCGCCCCTGCGCTGCTCACAATGGCGATTGCATGAAACCAGCATTGATCTTCGGCGCGGCGCTTGGAATGGTGCCGGCATGTCCATCCTGTCTGGTCACGCCCGAGTCGCCGGTATCGCCGGTTGGCCGGTGACGTATTCCCGCTCGCCCCGTCTGCACGGGTTCTGGCTGCAGCGCCACGGCATCGACGGCGCGTATATTCCACTGCCGATTCGGCCTGGCGAATTCGCAATCGCGATGCGCGGACTTTTCGCAGCCGGGTTTGCCGGCGCAAACGTCACCATTCCGCACAAGATTGCCGCCTTTGCGATCTGCGATGCGGTGGACGAAAGCGCACGCCGCGCCGGAGCGGTCAACACGCTGGCCTCCCGAGAGGGTCGGATCGAAGGCAGCAATACCGACGGCTATGGCTTCATCGCCAACCTGCGTGGGCACGGCGTGAACCCGGCCGCCGG
Source organism: uncultured Alphaproteobacteria bacterium (assembly GCA_963749575.1). Classification (GTDB taxonomy): domain Bacteria; phylum Pseudomonadota; class Alphaproteobacteria; order Acetobacterales; family Acetobacteraceae; genus JAMXLO01. Next base: position 282,737 of record CAVVNM010000013.1, on the reverse strand, counting down.
ACCGGCGCTGCTGCTCGGTGCCGGCGGTTCGGCGCGCGCGGTCGCAGCGGCGCTGCTTGACGCGGGCGCACCGGTGACGGTCGCCAACCGCACCCGTGCTCGCGCGGAGGCCCTCGCCCGCGATTTGCCGGGGCTGCACGTGGCGGATTGGGACGCCAGGGTTGCGGCGCTCTCGGACCACGCGCTGGTCGTGAACACCACACCGCTCGGCATGGTCGGACATGGGTCGCTCGATATCGATCTGTCGCGCGCTCCGGCATCGTTGGTAGTGGCCGACAATGTCTATGTGCCGCTGGAAACACCGCTGCTTACGGGGGCCCGGGCCCGCGGCCTGAGGTGCGTGGAAGGTCTCGGGATGCTGCTTCATCAGGCTGCCCCCGGCTTTCGAGCATGGTTTGGCGTTGAACCGCTGGTGGATGAGGAGCTTCGGCAGTTCGTCGCCGCAGACCTGCTGACGCGATGATGATCCTCGGCCTGACCGGTAGCATCGGCATGGGCAAGTCGACCGCGGCCGCGGCGTTCCGCCGGGCACGCATCCCGGTGTTCGACGCGGACGCCGTCGTACACAGATTGCAGGCACGTGGCGGCCGCGCGGTGCGCGCAATCGCGACGGCGTTTCCTGGCACGGTACGCGACGGAGCTGTGGATCGCGCAGCGCTCCGTCAGGCGGTACTGGGCAAGCTCGATGCTTTGACTCGGTTGGAAGGCATCCTGCACCCGATGGTGCGGCAGGAGGAGCGCGCTTTCGTTGCACGCGCCAGGCGGCGGGGCATGCGTGCCGTAGTGCTCGATATTCCTCTGCTCCTGGAGACCGGCGGCGATCAGCGGGTCGATCGGATCATCGTTGTATCGGCGCCGCGCGCTGTGCAGATGCACCGGATCCGTGCGCGGCGGCGGATGAGCGACGCCGACATCAAGGCGGTGATCGCGCGCCAGATGCCGGACGCGGAAAAGCGCCGCCGCGCCGACGTGATAGTCCGCACCGGCTTGTCACGACACGCTTCGCTGAAGACCCTGAGCAGGTTGATCAAGGGGTACTCAAGTGAGCCGCGCAGTCCTGTTCGACACGGAGACTACCGGCCTAGACCCTCAGCTTGGTCACCGCGTCATCGAGGTAGCCGCGCTGGAACTGCTGAACGACCTGCCAACCGGACGGCATTTCCATGCTCTGGTCCATCCCGAGCGCGAAATTCCAGAAGATGCGACGCGGGTCCACGGTTTCACACTGGCAGATCTCGCTGGCAAGCCTCGCTTCGCCGAGATCGCCGACGACCTGCAGGAGTTCTTCGGTGACGACCAGCTCATCGCCCACAATGCACCCTTCGATTTTGCCTTCCTCGATGCGGAGTTGGGACGCATCGGCAGGCCCGCATTGTCCGCAACGCGCATGATCGACACACTCGCGTTGGCCAAGGCGCGTTTCCCCGGGATGCCGAACAGTCTGGACGCCTTGTGCCGGCGGTTTGCCATCGATTTGAGCGCACGCACGACCCACAATGCCCTGCTCGATTGCCGGTTGCTGGCCGTTGTCTATGTGGAGCTCACAGGCGGCCGCCAGCGCGGTCTGTCGCTCGCCGCGGAAAAGGCAGCGGTCGATCTGGTGATCTACACGCACTCAGGGGATCGGTCGCCGCTCCCGATGGTGCCCACGACTGAGGAGCTGGCCGCTCATGCTGCCTTCGTCGGGCGGCTAAGGGATCCGGTCTGGCTCCGGAGCCGAGCCCCAGGCACTCAGGCGATCGCGCTGGTACCTGCCTGACCCTGCGCCTGGGCGCGTCGCTGCTGCCACAGCGCGACGAAGTCGATCGGCTGCAGCAGCACCGGAGGGAAGCCGCCATCCCTGGTCACGTCCGAAAGGATGTTGCGGGCGAATGGAAACAGGATCCGCGGGCACTCCACCAGCAGCACCGGCTCGATGGCGTTGTCCGGCAGGCCGGAAAGGGTGAACACGCCGGCATAGGTCAGCTCGGCCACGAACACCGTCGGTGGAACTGCGGCCGATTGGCCGTTGCCCGATTGTGCCGCTGCCTCATGCGCCTCCGCGCGAATCATGATCGCTACCTCAAAGACGCTCTGGCCCTCCTGCACGCGACGCGCTTGTACATCCAGATTAATATTGACCTGCGGCTGGGCGCGAAGCTGGGTATACACTTGGGGCGCGCCAGGCACCTCGAAGGAGAGGTCCTTGACGTACTGTATGTTGACCACCAACGGCGGTGTCTGTGGCTGGCCGGCCGTTTGGGGCGGTGTAATCGTCTCGGACATCTCGATCTCCGTCTCATTGCCAGCCCAGGCTTCGGGAACCCGTGTGGCGGGGCCGGGTAGCACGGATGGCGGGGCGACGCCATCCTGTTCCATGGGAGCGGTCATGCGCGCCAAATGAGCTGCTGAGGCGGTATGCCGTTCGGGTCGCAGCGCAACCACACGCCGTTCGTCACATTCCTGCCGGTCAGCGCCAGGATGAAACCCCAGTGGCTGATCACAAGCGTGTCGGTCCAGTCCGGTAAGGCCGTCATCTCGGCTCGGAAAAGCGCGGCACGCCCGACCACCGAAGCGGCCGGCTCCTCGATCGCCGGCCACCAAATCTCGTCGATGGTCGAGAAGTCGTGCTCAGGCCAGGCACGCTCCAGTTCTGTGCGCGGCGTACCGACGTCGCAAGCGAAGGCGTAGCGCTCGCGCACAATCGGATTGATCAGCACCTTGACCCCGAGCGCCCGGGCAAGCGGGGCGGCGGTCTGCAGTGCCCGCGTATAAGGGGAGGCGATGATGCGGGTGATCCGCTGTTCAGCAAGATGACGGACCGCCTCGGCCGCCTGGAGGTGGCCAAGCTCGGTTAGCCGAGGATCCACGATGCCGGGATCGCGCCGTGTCGCGGCGAAATGCAGGTTGAACTCGCTCTGGCCGTGCCGCAGTAGGATCATGGCGCGGCAAATACAGGCCGTTCCCCTTGGCGGCAACCCGGCGAGTGCGCGAGAAATGTTTGTGTACCGGGCGTCGCGCCCTTATTTGTGGCCGGGTAGGAGAGCAATTATGGGCGCGGGCAGCAGTTTTCCGATCGACCTGATCCTGTTCGGGATGATAGCGGCCTTCCTGGTGCTACGGCTGCGCAGCATCCTGGGCCGTCGCACAGGGTTCGAGCGCCCGGCGCCACCCTTCCAGCCTCCGGCGGGCCAGAACACCGCCGCGCCAGTGATCGACGGCCAGGCTGAGCCGCCGGCACCGGCCGCTGCGCGCACCTTGCCGGAACCAACCAGCGCGATCGGGCAGACGCTCGGGCGAATGCGTTCTGTCGACCGCAGCTTCGACGCGGCCGCCTTCCTCGACGGCGCGGAGAAGGCATTTCGCATCATCGTGGCCGCGTTCGCCGCTAGCGACCGCACGACCCTGCAGGGCCTCCTGTCCGAGGACACGTATCGCGCCTTCGAGCAGGCGATCGCTGCGCGGGAGGCCGCAGGCCAGACCCAGGTCAGCACCATGCATGCCATTCACAGCGCGACGGTCGAGAACGCAGAACTTCGCGGCGCCGTTGCCTCGATCACAGTGCGGTTTGTCTCCGATCAGATCAGTCTGACACAAGACAAGGATGGCCACCCAGTCGTCGGTACCGACGCCGTGACCGAGATCACCGACATCTGGACCTTCGAGCGGAACCTCTCAACCCGTGATCCGGTGTGGCGTCTAGTATCTGCCCGCAGCGCGTGACGTCGCACGGCATGCGCTGACACGATGGATCAGGTTGCGGAGGCTGATCGTCCCACCACGCAACATGAGCATCGCCTGTTCTGCGGCGATTGCCTGGCGGTTTTGCCGACCATCGACGCCGGGTCGGTTGATGTGGTCGTCACGTCGCCTCCGTACAATCTCGGCCTGACCTACCGCGGCTACGACGACAGGCGGGCGGAAGACGACTATCTCGATTGGCTGACACGGGTGGCATGCGCTGTCCGCCAGGTGATGAAGGCGGACGCATCGTTCTTCCTCAACGTCTCCGGCTCGTCGAGCGCTCCATGGTTGCCGTTCGAACTGATCGTACGCCTGCGACCGTTGTTCGTGTTGCAGAACCACATCACCTGGATCAAGTCCATCGCCACCAGGAGCGATGCAGTGGGTCACTTCAAGCCGGTCGGTGGACAGCGTTTCCTGCACCACAACCACGAGCACATTTTTCACCTGACCCTATCAGGTGACGTGAAGCTCGACCGGCTGGCGATCGGGGTGCCGTTCAAGGACAAATCGAACATCGCGCGCCGTGGCCACGCCAAGGATCTGCGGTGTCGCGGCAATACCTGGTTCATCCCGTACGATACCGTGCAGAGCAAGGCCGCGAAGTTCCATCATCCGAGCACGTTTCCCGTGGCGCTGCCGCGGTGGTGCATTCGGCTGCATGGCCGCGATGACGCCACCGTACTGGACCCGTTCATGGGCACCGGAACGACACTGGTCGCCGCCGAATTGGAGGGCGCGAGCGGCATCGGCATCGAAATGGCGCCGTCCTACGTGGCCATAACCCGCCGACGGCTTGTCGAGGCGGGATACGTACAGCGCAATTTGACAGGCGTCTGACGTGCCATCCGGCCGACCACGCGTTGCCCTATTCGTCACCTGCCTGGTCGATCTGCACCGTCCGACGATCGGCTTCGCGGCAATTCGATTGCTGGAGCAGGCCGGCTGCCAGGTCGAATTGCCGCGTGCGCAGACCTGCTGCGGTCAGCCCGCTTACAATTTCGGCGACCGGGCCACGGCACGCGACCTCGCCGAGGGAATCCTCGATGCGTTCGGCGGGTACGACTACATCGTGGTGCCGTCTGGCTCGTGCGGGGGTATGCTGAAACACCACCTGCCACACCTGTTCGACGACGATCCCAACCTGAGGGCGCGTGCTGATTCTCTCGCGGAACGGACATTCGAGCTCGTCAGTTTTCTTGCCGATGTGATGGGAGTCGAACGCCTGGGGACACAGCATACCGGCGGGCCTGTCACCTATCACGACAGTTGCTCCGGCCTGCGCGAACTCGGCATCAAGGAGCAGCCACGGCGCCTGCTGCGGACGATCGGTGCCAGTGTCACCGAGATGGCAGACGCGGAAGTCTGCTGCGGATTCGGCGGCACATTTTGCGTCAAATACCCTGACATTTCCGTCCGCATGGTCTCTGATAAAGTCCGTGATATCGTTGCCACGGGAGCCGACACGGTTCTCGCCGGCGACCTTGGCTGCCTTCTGAACATCGCCGGCCGCCTCCGGCGCGAGGGCCGCCACACCGAAGTGCGCCATGTCGCGGAAGTCCTTGCCGGGATGACCGAACAAGTGCCGCCGATCGGCGAAGGCCGCAAGTGATCGCTGTTCCGCTACGTCAATGGCCGCGCAGAATTTGGCTGAGGAACAGCTTAAGGCGATCTGTCTGCGGGTTCTCGAACATGCGCTGCGGCGAGCCGCTTTCGACGACCTCGCCGTGGTCCATGAACACGACGCGGTCGGCAACTTGGCGCGCGAAGCCCATCTCGTGAGTCACGCAGACCATGGTCATGCCCGACAGTGCCAACTCGATCATCACGTCGAGCACCTCCTTGATCATCTCGGGATCCAGCGCGGAGGTGGGCTCATCGAACAGCATGATCTTCGGGCGCATGCACAGGGCGCGCGCGATCGCGACACGCTGCTGCTGGCCGCCGGAAAGCTGGCCGGGGTACTTTCTTGCCTGCTCGGGGATCTTGACGCGGGTGAGGAAGTTCATCGCGAGTTCTTCGGCATCGGCCTTCGGCATCTTGCGCACCCAGATCGGCGCCAGGGTGCAGTTCTCCAGGATCGTCAGATGGGGGAACAGGTTGAATGACTGGAACACCATGCCGACTTCGCGCCGGACGGTGTCAAGCGAGCGCAGGTCATCAGTCAGTTCGGTGCCATCGACGACGATCTTGCCTTCCTGATGGGACTCCAGCCGGTTCAGACAGCGGATCATGGTGGACTTGCCGGAGCCGGATGGTCCGCACACTACGACGCGTTCCTTCTCGGCCACCGCCAGCGATACGTCGCGCAGCACGTGCAGCGCTCCGAACCACTTGTTCACCTTGTCCATGACGATGATCGGTGGCGCCGTCGTGTCCGCCATGTGGGCGACGACTTGATCTGATGACGCGGTCTGGCTCATTGTGGCGTCCTCTGTTTCAGCGGCGGTGGGCTCGGGCAAGATCACGCTCCAGCCCACGGCTGTATTTCGACATTGCGAAGCAGAATGCGATGTAGATGACCGCCAGCATCAGATAAATCTCGGCAGAAAAGCTCTGCCAGGGCGGGTCGCTGAGCGCTACCTTGCCCATGTATAGCAAGTCAAATGTGCCAATGATCAGCACCAGGGAAGTGTCCTTGAAGAAGCCGATGAAAGTGTTCACCAGCGGCGGAATGACCAGACGCAAGGCCTGCGGCAAAATGATCAGACCGGTCTTTTGCCAGTAGGCGAGGCCGAGGGCGTCAGCCGCCTCGGCCTGACCCTTTGGCAGCGCCTGCAGACCGCCGCGTACCACTTCGGCTAGATAGGCAGCGGCAAACAGGATAATTGCAATCTGCGCCCGCAACAGCTTGTCGATGTTCACGCCCTCCGGCATGAACAACGGGAACATCACGCTGGCCATGAACAGCAGCGCCACCAGCGGCACGCCTCGGATCAGTTCGACATAGAGCACGCACAGGGTCCGTACTGCGGGCAGCTTCGTCGAGCGGCGTCCGAGCGCCACCAGAATCGCCAACGGAAAGGCAAAGGCGAGGCCGAAGGTCGCGAGGATCAGCGTGATAGGCAACCCGCCCCAGTCGTCCTCGGAAACCGGCGCAAGACCCAACACGCCTCCCCACATCAGCACACCGATTGCCAAAAGCGTCGCGATCCAGATCAGCGCCAGTTCCTTGCGCCAAAAGCGCCGCATGGCCGAGACGACATAGAGGCCGATGAACAGCACGACACAGATCGCCGGCCGCCACTGTTCGTCATAGGGATATCGGCCGAACAGGATCAGTCGGTATTTGTCGGCGATCACCGCCCAGCACGCACCGACGCCGCTGGCATTCAGGCAGGCCGTGTTATCAGGTCTGCCCTGGGCATCGTATGGCACACTCCAGATCGCGTGCAGCACCGCCCAGGAGATGAACTGGGCAGCGAAGCGCAGGATCAGATAGCCCAGCACCAGGGTGACCGCGGTGGACCACCAGGAGCCGAACAGGTTGGTCTTGATCCAGACCAAGGGGCCTGTCACTCCAGCAGGAGGACGTTCGCGGGCGGATGTAAGGCGCGGATCAGCAGAGGCAAAGGTCTGGCTCATTGTCAACGCTCCACCAGAGCGATGCGCGCGTTGTACCAGTTCATGAAAAAACTGATCGAAAGGCTGATCGTGAGATAAACCGCCATGATGATAGCGACGCCCTCGATCGCCTGACCGGTCTGGTTCAGCGTTGTGTAGGCAATCGATACAATATCCTGAAAGCCGATCGCCACCGCCAATGAGCTGTTCTTGGTGAGATTGAGGTACTGGCTGGTCATCGGCGGGATGATCACGCGCAACGCCTGCGGCAGCACGATACGCCAAAGCACGGTCCCGCGACGCAGTCCGAGCGCGCCTGCGGCCTCCCACTGGCCGGCAGGAATCGCCTGAATGCCCGATCGCACAATCTCGGCGATGTAGGCAGCCGTGTAGATCACCAGGCCGAGGAGCAAGGCGAAATACTCGGGACTGACTGCTCCGCCGCCCTGGAAATTGAAGCCGCGCAGCACGGGTATATCGGGGTGAAACGGCGCACCCAGCAGGCCCCAGATCGTCAGCGGAAGACCGACGATCAGCACCAGGGCGACTGGCCAAACCGGCGGCCGTCGTCCGGTCGTCTCCTGGCGTCTGCGAGCCATGGCACCCCAGATAATGGTGCCGACAACGCCGAGAGCAAATCCAGACGCGCCCCAGGTATAGGCAGGATCCCACACCAATTCTTCGAATCTTGCGCCGCGGTTGGAGAGATACAGCACCTGACCGATGTGCCAGGCCTGACGGGGCGCCGGCAACGTGTGAAGGATCGAGTACCAAAAGAACAATTGCAGCAGCACCGGGATGTCGCGCAGCGTCTCGACGTAGCAGGCGGTCAGCTTCGCCATCAACCAATTGCCCGACAGCCGGCCGATGCCGATCAGCGTGCCAAGCAGCGTCGCGAGCACGATGCCGACCGCGGCCACCCTGAGGGTGTTCAGAATGCCGATGATCAGCGCCATGCCGTAGGTGTTCACTGCAGGATCGTAGGCAATCGGCGATTCGCCGATCGGAATCCCGGCAACACGCTGGAGGAAACCGAAACCGGTGGCGATATGCCGTGCCGAGAGGTTCCGGTTGCTGTTGCCGATCAAATACCAGACGATCAGTACGACGGCGCCTACGATGGCCACCTGCCATACGATCGCGCGGAACACTGGATCCGACCAAGAGAGACGCAGTGTCCTCTTGGGCGAACCGCGCGCTCCGACCAGTCGTGGGTCGACGGTTGCTTCGGACATCCCGCGATCAGCGGATCGGGGGGGCGTACTGCAGCCCGCCCTTGGTCCAGATATTGTTGATGCCGCGCTGCACGCCCATCGGCGTAATATTGCGGTCCCACACTTCGCCGAGATTGCCGACCTGCTTGATGACGTTATACGCCCACTTGTTATCGATGCCGAGCGCCTTGCCCATGTCGCCCTCCAGTCCTAGCAACCGGCGGATGTCGGGGTCGGTGGAGTTGGCGAAGCTGTCGATGTTCTGGCTGGTGATCCCCTTCTCCTCGGCCGTGATCATCGCGACAAACGTCCAGCGCACCAGATCAAACCACTTGTCGTCGCCCTTGCGCACCATCACGCCAAGCGGCTCCTTGCTGATGATGTCAGGCAGCAGCACAAGATCCTGGGCCTTTGGTCCCTGGCTGAAACGGAACGTGGCAAGTGCCGAAGCGTCGGTCGAATACGCGTCGCAGCGCCCCGACAGAAAGGCGGCCTGAACCTCCGATAGATCCTGGATCAGGATCGGGGTGAACTTCAAATTGTTCAACCGGAAGTAGTCGTTGATGGCCAGCTCGGTGCTGGTGCCCGGCTGAACGCAGATGGTGGCGCCGTCCATCTCCTTGGCCGATTTCACGCCGGTGGACGCCTTCACCAGGAATCCCGTGCCGTCGTAGTAGTTCACCCAGGCGAATTCCAGCCCGAGATTGCCCTCCCGACCCAGCGTCCAGGTCGTGCTACGCGACAACAGATCCACCTCGCCGGACTGCAGGTTGGTGAAGCGGTTCTGCGTCGTGGTGATCACGAATTTCACCTTGTTCGCATCGCCAAGCGCCGCCGCGGTGACCGCACGACAGGAATCGGCATCGATGCCGCGCATGACCCCTTGGCTGTCCGGCAGCGAAAATCCCGGCACTTGGCCGGCGATGCCGCATAGAACCTGCCCTCGGGAGCGCGCCGCGTCTAGCGTCGCGGAGCCTGATCCTTGCGCGCTTGCCGACGGCGATTCCACCAGTAGCCCAGCGGCGAGCAGGGCGCTGAAGCACCAGTTCGTAGTGCACCTCATGAACAGAACTCCCACGGTCGATGCGGATAGACACAAGTCGATTGCGACACTTTGCGATGCGAGGGGCGCGCGGTCTAGAGCATTTTCAGGTTAGCCTCAATCAGGCGTTCTGAAACTGGCGTGACCTGTAATTCATGGGTCTCCGGTTGGTGAGGACCGGAGGCAAGGATGCTTTGGCAGCAAGGGAAAGCCTATTCGCTGGACCTGCAAGACTGTGTGTTTGCGAAGGCGGACGACGGCGCGCGAGTTGGTCAGACAGCCGGTCTGCTGCGAGAGAGCGTGTCGTATGTGTCGAAGGTCCTGGACCGGCGACGACGACAGGGGAAACCACGGCGCAGCCACAGCGTGGCCATATGCGCCCGAAGCTTGCGCCGTTCTACGATGCTATAGGCGATCATGTGACATAACGCTCGAGGAACTACGGCTTGAGACAGACAAGATGTCGGCAAGCATCGGGCTGATACCTCAACCCTATGCAACAGGCGTTCGCCAAACTCAAGACGATGCTACGTGCCAGGGCACTGCGAACCCCCGCCGCACTCTGAAACACGCTGGGCAGCGTGGGCGACTGCTTCACACCGGCCGAGTGCGCCGACTACCTGCGGATGCAGGCTATTTCCAGTCAATCTGAAAATGCTTGTCTTATGGCCATCCCAGGAATTCGAGGAATATCGGTTCACCATCGGCGAGTAGCGGCCCGCCGATGGTGAAAGGGGATGGATCGTAAAAACGCTGGTCCATCAGGACCGAGCTAGAGTTTGATCACCCCTTTCTTTTCCTTGAGGTCCGAATGGATACCTGGGGACCAGCCCCGTATGACAAGCATGGGACAGGAAAAGATGAGCCAATCAGTAGCACCGGCACTCGCTGAAGTCACCGTCGGCATCGACATCTCGAAACAGACCCTCGACGCTCACCTCTTGCCCGGCGGAGACATCCGCCAGTTCACCAACGACCGTAAAGGTCACGCCAGCCTCATAGCCTGGGCCGGACCGCTCCAGCCGGTGCGTATCATCTTCGAGGCCACCGGTTCCTACCACAGGTTGCTGGAACTGGCTCTGGGCAAAGCGGGCCTGCCAGCGGTCAAAATCAATCCGTTGCAGGCCCGCCGCTTCGCCGAGGCAACCGGCAGACGTGCCAAAACGGATCAGGTGGATGCCGCCATGCTGGCCCGCTTCGGCGCGACGCTGCGCCCGGCGGTTCCCGCCGCCAAAGACGAAACGATCGACCAGCTGGCTGAACTGCTCACCACGCGCCGTGCATTGGTCAAAGACCGAACGGCGGCGGCCAATCGCGGGAAAGTTCTGACGTTGGGTCTGCTCAAACGCCAATCCGCTCAGCATCTGGCGCAGATCGAGAGCCAGATCGGCGCCATCGATCAGCAATGGGCTGCCATCCTCGGAGGCTGCCCCGTGTTGCGCGCCCGGCTCGACATTCTGCTGAGCATTCCCGGCATCGGCGCCGTCACCGCGCTCGCCTTGATGGTCGACATGCCAGAACTTGGTACCATGGACGCGAAACAGGCCGCGAGCCTGGCCGGCCTTGCCCCCGTGACACGCCAGTCCGGAACCTGGCGCGGTAAGAGCTTCATCCAGGGCGGCCGCGCCACTCTCAGGCAGGCACTTTACATGCCGGCTTTGGTGGCTATCCGCTTCAATCCGCCCATAAAGAGAAGTATGACGCGCTTCGCGCGATCGGAAAGCCCGCCAACTCGCGGTGATGCGCAAGCTGATCATCATCGCCAACGCATTGATCCGCGACAATCGCGCCTGGACACCGGATCGGACCGTCCAGCGACGTAACCCGGCCCACCGGCGGAGAAAGACAGAGCGATCCGTCGACGGCACCAATCGCAACGCTTCGCAACCGGCACCGGGGTCAAGCCCCAGAGCCGCGAAGCGGGGCGCCTTTGGCGCCGGGCTTGAGGCCGATGCCGGTCGCGAAGATCATCAGGAGGGCCGGCCTTCCTTCACCTCAGACACCGCCATCACCGGCGCCGTTGAACACGTCGCAATACCGCTTCCCGGTTGGATAAGATTGTCGGAAAAAGAGCTTGACCAAGACGGATACTCTAGCCCTCGAGCAGGCCTGCTCGGCGCAATCCATCAGCGTAGAGATCCAGATCGGCCTGGCGCGTCAGCGGTGATCGCTCGAGCGCGCTGGCGACGGTGAACCCTGGTTCAAGCCTCACCAGACGTGCCAACACGCGCTTGGCCTCTTGATTATGTCGAAGCTGGCCAAGCGTCGCCAGATAACCCTTGTAGGTGGACGTGAATCCAGGATTCAACTCGATTGCCCGCCGCCCAAGGGCCAACGCCTCGTCGAAACTGCCTCGCAAATAATGCGGCATCATCAGCGCCATGTCGAAGAAGAAGGCGTGCGGATCATGGGGCGAGAGGTGCTGAGCCCGTGCAATCTGTTTGATCGCCACTTCGTGACGGCCAAGGTAGCAGTGCGCGAGACCCGAGAAGCACCACGCGAGGGGAAGGTTGGGGTTCAGCGAGAGCGCCCGCTCATGCAGCGCACATGCCTCCTCGCCGCGCTTGTGGAGAAATCCGCGGACATGACCGACCAACGCCAGTGCACGGGCATCGCGTGGGTCAAGAGTGACAGCTCGCTCCGCCAGTTCACCCGCCCGCTGCGTGGCCCCGATCGGATCCTCTGCCCAGCCCTGCCCCACTTGGACGAGATGCCAATAGGCCCACCACGCATGCGCCGCGGCGTTGGCTGGCTCCATGGCCAAAGCCGCTGCCAGCAACTCTCCGGCGGCCTGAAATCCGGAGGGCTCAAGCTGATAGATTGCAGGAATGGCGCGCAGCGTCAGGTCGAATGCAGTAGGTTCGTCCGACTCGGTGGAGATCCGGCGCCTGCCTTCGCGGAGCAGTAGCTCAGGGTCGATCTGCGCCGCCGTCTCGGCGGCAACCTCTGCCTGCAACACCAATACATCGTCCGCCTCACAATCAAATCGATGAGCCCAGACCACATCACTCCCGGCATTAAGATCAAGTAGCCGGACGATGATACGAATACGCCTCTCGGAGCATTGCAGCGTGGTGTCGAGCAGATAGTCCGCATCAAGCTCATACTGCGCTCGTTTGTTCTGATTCTGACTCGGCACCTCGGCAAAGCAGGAAATCCAGTGGAAGCGCGACACGGCAGCCGTGATCTCCTCCGCCAAGCCTGGCAACAAAGCATCCCCTCCGCTGCCATCAAGCGCACGCGGTGGCATCACGCAAAGGCGAATTGCTTGACCGGCAGCTCGAGGTCTCGTACCCATTGGTTCGGTCGGGACGCTGCGAACGAGCGCTTCGGTTTTTTGCGACGGGACAAGGCCAGCGTACGACAAGATCGTGGAACACCGCTCGAACGCGAGCCGCGGCAGCTTGGTTGCCCTGTTCCAGATGAGCGCTGATCAATGCATGCCATGCACCTTCATGCACCCGGTCAATCGTCAACAGTAGCTCGGCGGCCGCAATCCGTGCCTCCGTCGCACTCTCGGCCGACAAGGCTGCCTCAGCCCCCGACAATGCAAGTTGCGTTACCCGGTGGCGCTGCTCCTCAAGCCAGCGGTCAAATTCGGGATCCAGACCATCAAGGTCGCACAGCAAAACGGACTGAAACTCCGCCAATCCGAGGGGATCGGCGACCGTCGCCCCTGCAATTGCATGAACATCGACCCATAGGCCATTGTCGGAAAGGACCAAATGATTGCGGTCCGCATGCAGCAAGGTACTAGCGCTCGCACCCAGCGCACGTTGGAGTTCGTGCACAGCCTGCCGTAACGATCCCCTCGCCTGTTCGCGGGCACGCTGGCTCCACAGCAATCCTGTCAGTCTGGTACGCAGTATCGATTTTGGTGCTGCCAGCGCCAGCACTGCCAGCACAGCCCTGGTCTTGCGCGACCGAGGCAGAATGCTCCGCCCAGATGCGTCCTCCACCTGCATCTGCCCAAACAGTCTCAGACGCAGCAGTGGTCGGGCAGTGGCTGCCCCATATGTGTCGTTCGTCCGGACAGATTTTGTGGTCGTAATAGCAGCACCCTACAGCTTAACCGAACTACAACCGGCGGTCGATTTGGTTGTAAAAAATGCTAGGGCGGCCTGATTTTTTGTGCAAGTGCCCGACTGCGCGCATCGGAAGGGTTCGGCGATTTCAGCGACATCGGCTAGGCTTCCTGGCTTGGCAGCCTCCACGGAGACGTGAACCCTATGGCGATTCAGCCGGAATTCGCAGTTTCGACAACGCCGCGCGTTGCGGTGGCGGCATGGGTCCGACTGGCAGCCGGATTGATGCTGTGCATCGCGATCGCCGCGGCCGCCATCATCGCTGCAAACTATGCACCGGTGGTGGGCGCTCCGGTCATTGCAATTGCGATCGGCGTGATGATCACCAATACGCTTCGGAGACCACTGCACATCGGCACACTTCGTGTCGGCGACATCAGCAAACTTTGTCTGAAGGGCGGCATCATACTGCTCGGTGCCAGTCTGGACCTGGGTGTCATCCTCCGCACCGGCGCAGAATTGCTTCCAGGTACTCCTGCTCACTGTCGGCGCGGGTCTGATCTGCGCCTTGTTGATCGGTCGAGCGATGAATGTGCACTGGCGCATGCGCTGCCTGATCGGAATTGGCACGACGATTTGTGGTGCTTCGGCGATCGCGGCCCTGGCACCTGTAGTGCGCGCCAAGGCCGAAGAGATCGCTTACTCGATCTCGGTCATCTTCTTCTTCAATATGCTTGCCGTCTTCATGTTTCCGACCATCGGTCACCTGATGGGCCTGAGCGATCCCGGCTTCGGGTTGTGGGCGGGAACCGCGGTGAACGACACGTCAGCTGTCGTGGCAGCCGGATTCGCCTACAGCCACGACGCAGGAACGATCGCGACGATCGTCAAGCTCACACGCACCACACTGATTATCCCATTGGTCATTGGCTTCGGGTTGCTGATGCCATGGTTCGAGACGCAGCCCGAAGGCGACAGGGACTCGCTCGTGCGGCGCGTCTATCAGGCGGTGCCGGTGTTCATCATCCTCTTCGTCCTGGCGTCGCTATTGAACACACTGGGTTTGATGGGCCAGTTCGGACCGAGCGTGCAACTCTTCGGCCGCTGGGTCTTAGTGGTCGCTCTTGCGGCGGTCGGATTGCAGGGCCATTGGCGGGCTTTCACCGGCGCAGGCGCGCGTCCCTTGGTGCTCGGCCTGATGACGTGGGCGGCCGTCGCACTTGCCAGCCTCGCCATTCAGCTGTGGACGAATTCGCTCTAGTCAGTACGAAAATTTTCCTTGACAGACGGTGTAGCGGCAAGGTATTAGACCTCTGTCAACGGGCGTACCTTGTCCGTGTCGTTCCCCAATTGTGCCAGGTTGCCGACACGCCAACCGCATGGCGGGGGCTACTTGCGCCCGGGAACGCCGGCCACCGCCCGGGATGACGTTACACCCGACAAGGGAATCTGCAACATGAAGTCGCCCTTCGCGATCAATTCGCCTGCAATCACCGACACAGGCCGCATCCGTCTTGGCGGCGGTTGGCGGCTGCCATTGGCAAAGCCAACTCGATGATCTGACAACGGCGCTTGATGACCCCGCGGCCGTCGGCTTCCGGCCGCGGGGCACTCTACTCGCGCTGTGCCTCGATGAACCGGAATGGGGCCGCCGCCGTGAACTGCTCGAACACTCCGATTGTACGTTTCTACCGTCTTATCGACGAGGCTCGTATGCCCCAGCGTGCCGACCGCTCGGCCGCAGGAACTTTGCCTACACGGGCATACCGCTATTGCGAGGCAGTCACTGCGGCCGCCGGATACGGCTGGTGGATATTTCCGCCGACTGATCTGCAGTTCCTATGGGATGGCCACGATATCTTTTGGCAGTGCACTGGCTGGAAGGATTGGCTGCCTTTGATGCCGGCCGCACAGTTCCCCGACTTTGCAGCCCGCTTTGATAAGGCGGCACCAGCGTCGCTTTCCGGGTGCTCGCCGCCGTTCCTGTCAGCGCTTCCCGAGCCAGGCACGCTACAGATCTGGACTGGTCTCATGGCCCGCACTGCGACTAATTGGAGCCTACTGATCCGTGCCCCGGCCAACCTACCATCGCCCGGCGGATTCAGCATGTATGAGGGAATCGTCGAAACCGACCGTTGGTTCGGCCCACTGTTCACCAATCTGAGATTCACCCGCACCAATGTGCCCGTGCGTCTGCGTGCCGACTTTCCGCTTGTCCAGGCCCAGCCCTTACCACGCATTGCCTATGCCGACGTGACTCTCGGCGCCGCCGATACAACTGCCGACTTGACAGGGTTGGCTGCACGCGACTGGGCCGACTACCAAGCTACGATTGCCATCCCCAATGACAATCCTGATCGCGCCTTCGGCAGCTACGCAGTCGTCGCGCGAAGGCGGCGCCCAGCGGGCTGCCCCTTCCACGCAGACGCCGACTGACGCCGCGGATCATGTCGACATCAACCGCATGCAGCCACCCTTGCGGCCCGAACGGAACAGGAAATCGACCATGGCGCCGACGCCTAGCAGCCGCGACCATTTGACTACCGATGTTAGCTGCCAGATCTCCTCCACCGCGTCGATTGCACCAAGCAGCGCAGAGTTATTGCCCACAATCAACAGAACCGGCAGATCGCGATCATGTGCGGCGACGGTCATCAGAACGTGGCAGCCATCCTGACCGACCGCGTCCATCTCTGCGACTACCGCCATCGGACGACGTAGCCGCAATACCGGTCCAAGATCGTCTCGGGTCGGCATTCGCTCGACCGCGACGTTCAGGCATTCAGAGACACCGCGAAATGCATTCGACAGGTTGAAATCGTCTTCTATCACGAGCACCAACGCCGCACGAGTCGCGTGCCCGGTACCGCCTTCTTGGTCCTGCGCTGTGACGCGCGAACTGAACGTCTTGTCCATGTAAGTCATTGCGTCCCCAGCAAACGAGCAATTCCGCATTCCTGGCGTCCAGACGAAATACGACGCCCGATCAGTGTGACGCAGTTCGCAATGCAGTCAAAGGGCCGGAACGGTTAGTATACCGTCAAAAGGCGGCATTTCATCGTTAATGCACGGCCGCAGCTGCTCAGCCGCGGTGCAGCGTCACCGTCCACCGGCAACGGCCGGATTGCAACGTGCCGCTGATCGCGCCCGATCCTGCGGCCGCCCCCTCAAAGGTAATCGAAAGGACCTGGTGCTCAGCACCCTGTCGAACGAGGGCGCCACTGAGGTGACCGTCGCTGCTTATAGTGCCGCGAATCACAGCCGTGCTCCCGAACGGATCGAGACCGAACCCGCCTTCCCCGATCGACATAAGACCCTGTGTTGTTGGACCGCAGCCGTGGTCCGTCGCGACTACCGGGCCGATCCAGCGACCTTGCAAGCCATACCAGCCCAGAACCCGGCCAGACTGCAGATGCTCTCCCGGATCCCCTCCACACGCGGAGGCAAGGAGGGACACGAGCAGGCCGCGTGCGGTTGGCCGAAATCGGAGCATATGATGGCATAGGATTGTTTTCAGATTCTTCTTGCCCATGTGCCCCGAATTCGGGTATTCATTGCGGCATGATGGCGCTGAGCGCAAGCGAAGCGCCTTTCCAATAGGTTGGCTGGTTCCAACTACGGGACCGGTCAATGGGATGCTCGCCGCGCTCTCAGTAGGGCCTCGTCGTGATGCGCTGCGAGCATATCAGGAACTCCATCACCTGAACGATGCCGGGTTCCGCGCACGATTCGCAGGATGGGGCCGAGAAGTCCAGTCAGCATCAGGCAAACCGTTCCAGCCTCCTCGCCTGGGCCTCGTGGGTCATGGCAAGGAGCAGACAAAGTCCGGCCAGGCATCACTGTCTGTTGCTCAAACAGCTCGATTCAATATGTCGCGGGGAGATTGATCGCCTGATGGTGCTGATGCCGCCCGGATCAGCGAAATCGACCTACGCTTCACTGCTGTTCCCCGCTTGGTGGTTCACACTGCATCCAGACAGCTCGGTGATTGCAGCGTCGCACACGACGAGCCTGGCCGAACACTTCGGCCGGCAGGTGCGCGAACTCGTCAGAGAGTACGGGGATCAGCTCGGCTACGGACTGCACAACACTGGTCGGAAGGCTGCGGGTCATTGGCAGACTACCGGCAAGGGCGAGTACTACGCGGCGGGAATCCGCGGACCGCTGATTGGACGGCGCGCCGATCTTGTCATCATCGACGATCCGATCAAGTCACAGGCCGACGCCGACAGCCCTGTTTTGCGAGAGCGGCTCTGGAGCTGGTACCGCTTCGATCTGACCACGCGGCTTAAGCCGCGTGGACGGATTGTACCTGATCATGACTCGCTGGCACGAAGATGATCTTGCCGGCCGTCTGCTCGCCCAGAATCCCGCCGAATGGCATCTGATCTGCCTTCCGGCTCTGGCCGAGGCCAACGATGCGCTCCATCGACAGCCAGGCGACGAGCTGTGGCCGGAGTGGGAGGACGAGCGCGCACTGCTGCGGAGGCGCGATACAGTCGGAGAACGCGCATGGTCGACCTTGTACCAGCAATCGCCTCGACCAATCGTCGGCAGCCTGTTCAAGACCAATTGTGTCGACGTGCTGGATGCATCGCCGACACTTGCCGATGGCGCAGTTGTCCGCGCCTGGGACCTTGCTGCGACCGCGGCGACTGGCAGCAACGATCCGGATTGGACGGCTGGTGTGAAGCTGATGCGCCAACAACCCGGTCGTTTCATTGTGCTTGACGTAGTGCATATGCGCGGCACGCCGCACGAGGTCGAAGTGGCTATTGCAGAAGCTGCACGCATAGATGGCACCGCGGTCACCATCGGTCTACCCGAGGACCCCGGACAGGCCGGCAAGCACCAGGCCTCCTACCTCACGGGTCGCCTTGCAGGCCATCGCATAGCAACCTCGCGCGAGACAGGTGCCAAGATTACCCGCGCTGCGCCGGTCGCATCGCAGGTCGAGGCGCGCAACGTCGCCATTGTTCGCGCCGCTTGGAACCATGCATTTCTTGAGGAGCTGCGCGATTTCCCGTTCGGCCGCAAAGACGACCAAGTCGATGCGCTGTCGCGCGCCTTCACAATGCTGACCGAGGTAGGGACGCCGGCGCGCCGCATCTCCTTGCCGTTCCTCGCACGCTAATCGACCCGTCATTCAGCTCGGCGGCTCCATGTTCGAGACGATAAGCAACCTGATTCCGCACGATCCACACTATCCGGGGCGCGTGCGCACGTTGGACATTCTGAAGCGTGTCTTGGATGGCAAGTTGTACGACGTGTTGCCGTACCAGTTCCACGAAGAGCGTGGTGCAGCCGGCGAGTACATTCCGTTGCGCAACCGTCGGCCCAGCGTGCGCTATTCTCTGTGCCGCATCGTGGTGGAGGACAGCGTTTCGCTGTTGTTCAGTGAAGGCCACTTCCCGACGATCGATTGCGCCGATCGCGGCGTCCGGGCTGCACTTGCCGATATTGCCAAGGAGACCCGTCTGAATCTGACGATGACCGAGGCGGCGATGCGCGGGGCCATTGGCTCGGTCGCGATCCTCATGCGCGTGCTTCGCGGCCGCATCTTTTTCGATGTTCTCGATACGACGCTCCTCACTCCGGAATGGGATCCACAGGAACCGGATACACTGATCCGGGTCAGCGAAAGGTATAAGGTGCCAGGGTCGGTACTCGCTTCAACCGGATACGAGATCGGTGATACGGCGCTCGACTATTGGTTCACGCGCAGTTGGGACGTGGAGAACGAGACCTGGTTCATGCCGCTGCCGGTCGGCACCGATTTCGACGCTGTCATCGATGACACGCGAAGCGTTCAGCACGGTCTTGGCTTCGTGCCTATGGTCTGGATTCGCAACCTGCCAGGGCCGTCCTCCACCGGTGACGCTGCCGATGGTGCCTGCACATTCCGTGCCGCCATCGAAACACAGATCGAGATAGACTACCAGCTAAGTCAGGCGGGCCGCGGCTTGAAATACAGCAGCGATCCAACGCTGTTGATCAAGGAGCCGGCCACGACCGACAGCGAAATCATCAAGGGTGCCGGCAACGCACTCGTCGTCAGCGAAAAGGGCGACGCCAAGCTCTTGGAGATCGGTGGGACGGCGTCGGCCGCTGTCATCGAGTATGTTCGCACGCTCCGGGAGCTGGCGCTGGAAAGTGTGCACGGCAACCGGGCAAATGCAGATCGTTTGACCGCCGCCCAGTCGGGACGCGCGCTGGAACTGATGAACCAAGGTCTGGTGTGGCTCGCCGACAATTTGCGCGTCAGCTATGGCGAGGGTGCCTTGCTGTCGCTTGCGCGCATGGTGCTCCGGGCCTCGCAGGTCTATCGGCTGCGGGTCATGGGACGGGAGATCCCCGCAATGGATCCGGTCACGCGGCTCTCACTCAACTGGCCGCGCTGGTATCCGACGACCGCTGATGATCGGCAGAAAGACGCGCAAACCCTGAGCACACTAGCGATCGCGGGTCAGATCAGTCGCGAGAGCGCAGTCAAGGCGATCGCCGACACCTTCGACATTGAGGACGTTCCGGGCGAACTCGCGCGCATTGCCGCGGACCGGAATACCAACGGAAGCAACTGATGTCAGAAAACGACACGCCTGCTGCACCGGACATAGATCCGGTAGTAGCCGAACTACGTACGCGCGCCGAAGAACTCGAGCGTCGATTGGCAGAGACCGAACAGGAATCCCGGGCACGCATCACCCGCGCCGAGCTTAAGGTCGAAGCGGTGCGCGCCGGGATCGTAGATCTGGATGGCCTCAAACTGATCGATCTCAAGAATGTGGAGCTGACCGCAAACGGCGACCTCGTAAATGCCGCCGAGCTGATGGCGCAATTGCGGCGGGCGAAACCCTGGCTGTTCGGTGGTGCATCGTCGTCGAGTTCCAGCCAGCCCGCCACCGGCACAGCCGCCAAGACAGAAGCTGGCGACGGAAATGACCGATGATGAATATCGTGCCGCCCGCGCGGCAATACTGAAACACGCATCAACCTGATTGAAGGGCTCCCAGAATGGGCATTCAAAACTTTCCTGCGGCATTGCAGCCGATCATCCAGCAGGGCTTCTTGGAGCGGGAATTCCAGCAAGCGCTGAGGTCGCGAATCGGTTATCGCGCCTGCGCGGATCGCGTGAAGATCTCGGTCGGCATAGGTGAGACGCTGACCAGGACCCGTGCGGGACTGAAGCCAAGCATAACGACGCCGCTGGCGGCAAGCACCAACACCAATCTCGATAACGGCATGACGCCGACAGGTTGGGGCGTGGAACAGTACACGATCACCATCAATCATTACGCCGCCACGACCGATCTGAACATGGTCACGAGCCGCGTCGGCATTGCGTCGCAATTCTTGCAAAATGCCTATGTGAACGGCGAGCAGGCGGCTCGCAGCCTGGATGAACTGGCGCGCAATGCCTTGTTCAGCAGCTATTTCGGCGGCAACACGCGGGTGCGGACCACCTTGGGATCCCCCGGGACCACGGTTTCCGTTGATGACGTTCGCGGCTTCCAGAATGCATTCGTCAATGGCGTGCAGCAGGTGGTGGGCGCCTCGAACCCGCTGACCGTCACCGCCGGCGCCAACGCTTATGTGTTGATCAATGTAACCGCGGATGTCACCAATGTCTCGACGGCGCCAAATGGCGTGTCCGGCGTGCTGACCTTCTCCGGCAACGTTTCGGTGTCCGATGGGACGGCTGGCAATGCCGTAGCCGCGGCCAATGCGTCAGTGATTGTCAGGCCGTCGCAGCGCGCTACCACAGCCGCGCTGACCGCAACAGACATGCTGTCGATGGGCTGTCTGCTGGACGCGGTGGCCAAGCTCCGCCTGAACGCAGTGCCGGAAATTAATGGCGTCTACAACTGCTATCTTGACCCGGTGTCCGCCCGGCAGTTGTTTGCGGACCCGGACTTCAAGCAGTTGTTTCAGGGCGCCACCTCAGCGAACCAGGTGTTCCGCCAAGGCATGACGAACGATTTCCTCGGACTACGGTTTATACCCACGACCGAAGCCTTCGTACAGGCGCACCCGGCACTCGCCGGTCTGATGGTTAGACGTCCGATCATCTGCGGCCAAGGTGCACTGATCGAAGGCGACTTCGCAGGTATGGCGGCCGAGGACGTGGCGCCGAGGGATTCGATCGTCGCCGTTGTCGATGATGTAGCGATGGTGACACGCGAGCCGATCGACCGCCTACAGCAAATCATCGCGCAGTCCTGGTACTGGATTGGCGGCTACTGCGCTCCCTCCGATACCACGACCAATCCGACCACGATCCCGACCGCGACCAACGCCGCATTCAAGCGTGCCGCGATGGTCGAGCATATCGGCTGAGCCCGAGCGCACGGAGCAAGACATGCCTATCGGCTCCATCACGCCATTTCGCCCGACAGGAACGGTTTCGCTCAGTGCGGGAACCTCCTCCATGACGGCACCCCTTGCCGGTGGAGGCAACTCGGTCGTGGTGACCAACACGAGCGCCTCACTCGCCTATGTGCGCTTTGGCGCCGATCCATCCGTTTCGGCGTCGGCTGCCGATATGCCGGTGATGGCGAACTCCCGCGTGATGCTGTCGGTAAACAGCCTGGTCAGCTACGCCGCAGCCGTACTCACCGCGGGCAGCGGCATCGTGTTGCTCACCCGTGGCGACGGATCCTATCTCTAATGGCGTTTACCGATCCTGAGAAGACTGACATTCGTCGCTTTTGCGGCTATCCGGCCTACGGCGCGGCAGCCTCAGGCTTCGACAACTGGCGTTTCTTCCAGGCCTACGGGGTGCTGGA
Organism: uncultured Alphaproteobacteria bacterium; assembly: GCA_963749575.1. Lineage (GTDB taxonomy): Bacteria > Pseudomonadota > Alphaproteobacteria > Acetobacterales > Acetobacteraceae > JAMXLO01. The sequence goes on along the minus strand of CAVVNM010000013.1, from coordinate 260,383 downwards.
GTTCCGCATGAACAACCTGTCAGACGCAGAAGAGGTCGTGGTGCGGCGCTACCTTGGCATGCTGACCGTGCTGGAGTTCGCCGTGCCTCGTGCCGGCGACAATCTCGATACAGACCAGGCAGCGGTGTGGACGCGCAATCGCGACGAGGTGCGCGACCGCACCAGGTTGTTCGATGACTGGCGGCGCCGGCTCTGCGGCTTCTTTGGAGTTCCGTCGGGACCGACGTTGACCGACAGTGGCATGACTGTGGTCGTCTGAGCATGGACCCCATCGAGTTGCAGGACCGTGTTCACTGGGGGCTGAACGCCGCAGCGCGCGCTGTCGGGGTAGATACCAATGCCTACCGGCCTTCGGGATTCGCTGAGCCTTTGGCGGCGAAAAATCGGTTCCTGCGCCTGCGTGCCGCGTTCACGGCACGCGATGGGAAGTTCGCTCATCCCAACGCGTATGGCGATGCACTCTGGTATGGCATCTTCGACGCAGCCTACACGCGACCCGGTGATTACCTCGTGCAGGCCGATACGGTCTGGTTCATCGCCGCACAACAACGACTGGTACCTGTCCTGTGTGTGCAGACCAACCGTATCGTCTCATTCTCGCGCCCGGCGGCGCCTTCGAGTACCGGCGTGAATACCTACGGCGGCGTCATCACCGAGACCAATGAGGTTCTGCTGACGAACTGGCCGGCAAGTGTACTCGGTGTGGCAGGACGCGGTCATCCGAGTGCCGACCTGCCAAGTGACAGTTCGGTTCCCTACTGGACCGTTCTGATGCCGGCGATAGCGGGCATGACCCTGCTCCCGTCGGACCTGATGACGGATGATCTCGAACGGAATGCGGTCGTTGCCGCGACCGAGCTGACCGATCTTGGCTGGCGGATCACGGTGAAGCAGGCGACCACCTGATGGCTGATGAGTCGGACGTGGAAGTCGCGCTGGTCGATGGCATCTCGGCAGCGCTCTATCCAAACGGAATCAGTCAAGCCAGTGTTCCTGGGCCAGACTGCCGTATCTATCGGGGCTGGCCGAACTCGGCGGCGTTGGACGCCGATCTGGCCGCTGGCAAGATCAATGTCACTGTATTCCCTGGTGTCGGTGCGAGCCACACCACCACCAGATACTCCGAGCAGTGGATGGGGACACCTGCGCAACCAACTCTGACTTCTGCGGTCGATGGCACTTCGGTGACCTTCGGCGGTACCGCGGATGTCGGTCAGATTGCCGGCATCCTGGCCGACGGCATGGGCTATGCGTATCGGACGCAGGCAGGTGATACGCCCCAATCGGTAGCCGCCAATCTCGCATCGATGGTCCGCACCACATCGATCGTTCAACTATCCGGCAGCACGTTGACGATCGCCGGCGCCGGCGATCTCCTGGCAAGGGCAGTGGCCGATGCGACGGTGCACCAGGAAGTCCGACGACAAGAGCAGGACTTTCGCGTCACTTGCTGGTGTCCTACGCCGGCAACGCGCGACGCCACAACGACCGCAATCGACCAATCCCTAAGTGGTCAACGCTTCCTCACTCTGCCGGATCGTACGAGCGGCAGACTGATCTATAAGGGCACTACGGTGTTTGATCAGTCACAGAATGCTCGCCTGTATCGGCGCGATCTGACCTACAACGTGGAATACGCAACGATAATTTCGAGTTCGCTACCATCGATGCTGTTCGGCGATCTTGTGCTGAATACGGCGTCCATTATTGCCTGAATACGGGAGCTTCCATGGATATGCATCTCGTCGTGGTGAAGCCGTTCGGCGATCACGCCCGTGGCGATATCGTCACTGATGCCACTCGTATCAACGAAATCCTGAACAACGAGCATGCGCGCTCGGTCGTGCGCGTGGTCGTGTCGTCGAACAAGGGAGCCTGACCAGATGCCCATTGTCCAGCAGGGCAGCATCAACACCACAGCGCTCGTGGTGCCAGATCTCTATGTCCAGATCGTCCCGCCGCAAAACCTTGTGCTGAACGGCGTGCCGACCAACGTGGTCGGTATTGTTGGCACGGCCTCCTGGGGCCCGGTCGGCCAGCCGGTGATCGTCGCCACGATGGCAGACTATGCACAGAGCTTTGGGCCGATCGCGGCGCGCAAGTACGATATGGGTACGCAGGTCGCGACGGCGGTGCAGCAAGGCGCGCAGAATTTCCGCTGTGTCAGAGTCACGGACAACAGTGACTCCGCCGCGCAAACCGTGCTTCCTGGAACGACAGTGACCTTCACCGCGCTCTACACAGGCTCACTCGGCAATCAGGTTGTACTGACGCTGACGACCGGGTCAAAGGCCAACACTTGGCGTTTGGCCGTCTCGTTACCTGGCCTTCAATCGGAGGTTTACGACAATGTCGCTGGAACTGGTGCGCTGTTCTGGTCAACACTGGCCACGGCCGTAAATCAGGGCCAAGGGCCGCAGCGCGGCCCCTCGCAGTTCGTCATCGCCAGCGCCGGCGGCGCCACTCTCGCACCGAGCGCGTTTTCCATCGCACTCGGTTCGACGACTGCCGGCTCCGATGGCGCGGCTGATGTCGTAGCAACGGGGCTCGTTGGCGCCGATATCCCACCGCGCTCCGGTATGTACGTGTTGCGCGGTCAGGGCTGCGGCATTGCGATGCTGGCCGATGCCGATGATCCGAACTATTGGACGACGCAAGCGGAGTTTGGGCTGGAGGAAGGTATCTACATGATCCTCACGGGCCCAGCCGGCGACACCATCCAGAACGCCGTCACCGTTAAAAATCAGGCCGGACTGGACAGTTATGCCGCAAAGCTGATGTTTGGCGACTGGCTGTGGTGGTCCGATCAGGTCAACAGCACGGTTCGCTTGGTATCGCCGCAGGGCTTCGCCGCCGGGCGCCTGGCGAATCTCTCACCCGAGCAGTCCAGCTTGAACAAACAACTCTACAGCGTCATCGGCAGTCAGAAGTCCGGCACCCCCGGCTCTAGCCAGAGCGCTTCCTATTCGTCCGCTGATCTGGCGGTGCTGTTGGGCGCGGGGATCGATTTGATCAGCAACCCACAGCCAGGTGGCAATTATTGGGGCGTGCGTGGGGGGCATAACTCGTCATCCAATGCTGCGGTCAGCGGGGACAATTACACCCGCCTAACCAACTACATTGCGGCGACACTTGCGGCCGGAATGGGCCAGTATGTTGGCCAGGTGATCACCGCGGATCTATTCCGCCGCATACGCGCCACGCAGCTGGCGTTCCTGCAGAACATGCTCGGCCAAGGCCTACTTGGCAGCACCGATGGCAGTTTGCCATTCAGCGTGATCTGCGACACCTCCAACAATCCCTTCAGCCGGACCGATCTTGGCTACGTCCAGTCGGACGCGCAGGTGCAATATCAAGCGATCAACGAGAAGTTTATCGTCAACCTGGAGGGCGGTCAGACCGTGCAAGTGTCCCATCAGACCTTACCCAGCGGCCAGACGGCATAAGGAGCGAACAGAATGTCTCTGACAATGTTCTCTGTCGGCCGCGACACGCAGTTGGTCGTGATTGGCCCGACGGGACGCATCGATCTGACCCACGTCACCTCGTTCGACAGTCGCCAGCTCACCCAGTCGGTGCGCGTAGATCGGCTGGACGGCACCCAGATAGGCACCGAGTTGCCAAAGGGTTGGGAAGGCAGCTTCGAACTCGATCGCGGCAGCTCGACGGTTGACGACTTCATAGCCGCTGCCGAGCAGCAATATTTCAACGGCAGTAGCATCGCGCTAGGAACAATGTATCAGTATGTTACCGAGACGGATGGATCTACGTCGACCTATCAATATGATAATGTGGCCTTCCGCCTAAGCAATGCCGGCATCTGGAAGGGCGACAGCAGTGTCAAGCAGAAGCTGGAATTCTTCGCGGTCCGCAGGCGTCGCATCTGATGGTTCCCTCTGAATCGATAGCGATGGCTGCAGCCGCCAGCGAGACCGTCATCGACGACAACGGGCGGCGGCTGTCCATCCGACGGCTGACCGCGCTCGATCGGCTCCGGCTGTTCAAAGCCGCCGGCCCATTGCTGTCGCAGAACCAGCCATGGCTGGGCATGGCACTGATCGCCTGCTCGGTGGCCGCCATCGACGATGTGCCGGTACCGCTGCCATCCAACGAAGTACAGATCGAGGGGATGGTCGGACGCCTCGGCGATGCAGGGATCGCAGTCGTTGCTCAGGTTTTGCAACAGTTTTCTGAGCCATGTGCGGCCGAGCTGGTGGGCAACGCGGGAAACTGAGCCGGCACCCCGACCTGATCGACTGCCTCTACCTGGTCCGGAACGGGGTGCCATTCGACGTTGCCTTCAGCCTGCCTACCGATGAGCGAATGGCCTTCATTGTCGCTCTCGGCTCGTTGGATGGTAGAGTGTTCGACTGGCGGACCCTGCGTTGGAATTCGTAAACGCGATCGAAAGCGACGCCACGGCGACAGGCGCCCGGCTTGCGCTGAACCACGGCGTATCAGATGCCATCGCCATGCTGGCGCCGGAGCTGACGGCTCTGGACCGCACGGTCTCCGCCAGCGGAGCAATGTTGCAGGCGATGTCGCAGCTGGGCAAGTCATTGGACCCGTTCAACACGAACGTCGCACCGATCGCCGCCCCCTTGCGTGCTCGGCCTCCGCATGAAGAGTATTTGGAACCCGTGCGATCGGACCTTCCTGAACAGACACTGAGTCCGGCAGCCCTTCGAGCGAATATGCGGCATGTTCCTGGATTGCAAGAAGAATCCGATTGTACAACGCCACAGCTTCCTCCAAATACGCCCAGGCTTGACAAAAGCATGCCGCCATCTCGACCGCTCTTGGGTCAAAGAGTGCTGATGGTACCACCCGACGCGCCCACTTCGACGAAGGCTGCGACACGTTCCACCTCCGGCATAGTGACTGCCCCGACTACTTTAACTCCACCAGAACTGTCATCAAGCAGCTCCGGCACAGTCGCGGAACCATCGATTGCCCCAAGGATGCCGCAAATGGTCCGAATGCTACGGCCGGATGCCGGCCCGTCGCCGGCGGTCGTGGCGCCGATGCCGATGTCTGACGCAGTCCGGACACAGCAGGACGTCCGAACGGAGCAGATCGTCATCGGAGCGATGGCGCCTGTCGGTCCGTCGCAAGCAACCACCGACATCCCCGCGCCGTTTGTGGACGCAGAATTGCCGGTGTCACACATGGCCAACGGCGTGTCCGTTCCGCAAGCCGCTACACGGCGTGACAGGTCCAGGGTCACCATGACTGTGCCGTCCGGCACCACAACCGACGCGTCGACGCAGCCTGACGGGTCACAGTCGGCGTCCGCCGAACTGTCGCGGCCCGAATCAGAACCGCGACAGGGCGTGCTCGTGCTGGATAGCGCCCAGCTCGGCCGCTGGATGATCGATCACCTTGAGAGACACGCCTCGCGACCTGGCTCAATGACGACCGGCATCGATCCGCGAATAAGTGCCACCTATCCCGGCGCGCCAACCGGAGCTTGAGCACATGGAAGATCTCCGCATCCCCTTCATCCTCTGGTTCGGTGACGAAACACCACCGAACCTCACGGCGGAGGCAGCGCCGATTGCGATCCGCGTGTCGTTCCACGTCGACGGCAAGACGGAGCAGCAGGACGCCACCAATCCACACGAAAACATGGCTGCCGCAACAAGTGGTAAGGCCAATGTCTGATGTTGTGCTGCTGCTTGGTCCAATTGTCTTTCAGGACTTTGAGCTTCCGCCTGCGATCAACTTCGGCGGCAGGCAGCGCCTCGCCTTGCACCGTCTACCAGGTGGATCCCGAGTGATCGACACACTGGGACGCGACGATGCACAGATCAGCTTCGCGGGCATCTTTACCGGTCCGGACGCAACTCTGCGTGCCCGTAGTGTCGACGCGCTGCGTGTCGTGGGCATGGCCTTGCCCCTCACGTAGGACGTGCTGTTCTACACCGTTCTGATTAGCGACTTTCGTGCCGATTATCGCAACGGTTGGTGGATCCCGTACCGGATCGTCTGCACAGTTGTTCAGGACGAGGCGTCGGCACTCTTGCAGCCATCCGTTTCGCTCGCCACCGCCGTATCGGCGGATATCGGCACAGCAACAGGTTTCGCATCAAGCGCCGGCATGGATTTGTCACCACTGCAGACTGCGCTCGGCGCACCTGGCGCCACCATACGTGGCACGGAAGCCTACACCGCTGCTTTATCCTGCCTCTCCGACACCCAGTCCTCCATTGCCACGTCCGTTGGGGCGGCGAACGCTACACTCGCAGGAATAAGTGTCGCGGAGGCCGGCTCCGCGCAAGTCGGCGTGACAAACCTACTTGCTGCGACGGATGCCACAGGTCAGCTCAGCTCGTTGATTTCCGCCGACGCCTACGTCCGCCGCACGGCGGCGAATCTTGCAAATGCCAGTACCTGACCGTGAAAACCATTACTGTTGTCGGCGGCAACCTGTTTCGTATAGCCGCCGCACAACTAGCTGATGCGACCCAATGGATAAGGATCGCCGAACTCAACGAGCTTTCGGACCCGATGCTCGTAGGCGTGACGACGTTGCTTGTACCGGACATCGATCCCAGTGCTGGAGGAGGCGTTGCAGCTCAGTAATCCGCAAGCCGCCTGGCGTGCGCCGACCTTGCGGGTCGTCGCGAACGGCCAGGTCGTCGCCGGCGCGATGGAAGCCGAGGTTGTCTCCAACAACTACTATGCTGCGGATCGGTTCAGTGTCTCGATCGCGCTTGGCATCGACCCGTGGGCCGCAGCGTCGTTCTGGGCCAGTGAACCCGACATCATGCTGGACGTCCTATTCAGTCTCGACGGAGGCGCATCATTCACCAGTCTGGTGCAGGGAGCCGTTGACTGCGTTAGCATCAATCCAATGCTCGGATTGGCGCACCTTGACGGACGAGATCTCACGGCCTCGCTGATAGAGGCTCGCACTCAGGAGACGTTCGCCAATCGCACGTCGAGCGAGATTGCCTCGCTGGTGGCGGGGCGCCATAATCTGGCATCACACGTTTCGCCCACCACAACTCCGGTGGGACGGTATTATCAGAGCGAGCATGACCGCATCACGCTCGACCAATTCAGCCATGCGACCACGGAGTGGGATCTCCTGGTCTTCCTGGCACGACATGAGGGTTTTGACGTGTTCGTCCAGGGCCAGGCTCTGTATTTTCAGCCTACGGCACTGCCTGCCAATCCCGTGTCATTGCGACCGGACGACGTAATCGATCTCAAGTTGGAGCGATCGTTGACCCTTGCGCGCGATATCGAAGTGGTGGTCAAGAGCTGGAACTCGCGACAGAACAGCGCATTCGTGCAACGAGCGCGTGCGACCGGCCGCAATGCGACCGGACGATCCAACGGACCTCTACAGCGCTATGTCTTCGTGCAGCCCAATCTGACGCCAGACGACGCACTGAAACTTGCCCAACGAAAGCTTGCTGAACTGACACGTCATGAACGTACTGTCAGGATCAGCATGCCTGGCGAACTTGTATTAAGCCCCCGCAGCGTGATCGCGCTGGAAGGCACCGGCACGGAATTCGATCAAGCCTACTTCATTGATGTTATCGAACGCCGCCTGAGCCAAAATGGCGGATTAACCGAGCATATTCTTGCAAAAAACTCCTCGCCGCGCACCGAAACGACCATGTCCAGCGACACGGCGTAGCGCATGGACCGGCTCCTCAATCTTATCAAGCAGCACGCGGGCGCGCTGGATCAGGGCGGTGGCCAGCCGCGCTTCGCTACAGTCACATCAGTGAACCCGACCGCCGCGACGGCGCGGGTCACTCTACAGCCCGAAGGTGTGCTTACTGGCTGGTTGCCTGTTCTTTCGCCCTGGGTCGGCGCGGGCTGGGGGTTGTACTGCCCGCCATCTCCCGGTGATCAGGTCCTCATCCTGGCACAGGAGGGTGACGCTGAACATGGCATCATTGTAGGGCGCGCGTTCTCGAATACACAGACCCCCCCCGCTACACCGGTTGGTGAACTGTGGCTGATTCACACCTCGGGCAGTTTTATCAAACTGCAGAATGACGGAACGATCCAGATGCACGGCGACCTTCACGTCGCGGGTGATGTCTACGATCAGCAGGGATCTCTGTCGCGTCTGCGGGGACATTACGATACGCACACGCACGCTGATTCCCGCGGAGGCACGACGAGTGTTCCCAATCCCACGGACTAAGCTTTGTGGCTGACGCATCGCACCAATGGGGATCTGATCTCGTGATAGGCCCCACCGGCGACATCGGCGCCGTGTCCGGTCCATTGCTCGGCCAACAGCGAGTGCTGCGGCGCCTTCTCACGAACCCCGGCGACTACATCTGGCAGCTCGACTATGGCGCCGGCCTGGCACGCTTCATTGGCCAGCCGGTCAATCTGTTGCAGATCAGGGCCGTGGTACGCAGTCAGGTTTTCAAGGAGTCGACGGTCGCGCGGCAACCTGAACCGTTGATCGATGTCCAGGTCGCGCCTGGAGGGGCATCCGGCACGGTCTACGTATATATTCGCTACGTAGACGCCGAGACCAGCCAGACACAGGTCATTTCTTTCTCAATATCGAACTAGACCATGCAACTCCCGCTCCGGACTTTCAATACGCTTGTGCAATCCATGGCGGCTGCCGTGGAGGCATCCGCCATGCAGCTTCTCGACCTGACGGTGGGGTCCACACTACGCGCGGTCCTGGAGGCCAATGCCTCGATCGGTCTTTGGATGCAATGGCTCATTTTGCTGGTGCTGCGAACCACACGCGCGGCCACGAGTGATGGAGCCGATTTGGATAGCTGGATGGCGGATCTCACATTGACACGGCTCTCCGCGGTCGCTGCCACCGGAACCGTGACATTCTCGCGGTTCACGCCAGCTATGACCGCCCTGATCTCTGCGGGTGCGCTGGTTCGTACCTCGGACGGCACACAAACTTTTGTCGTATGCACGGACACGTCGCAGCCAGCCTGGTCGGCGGCCAGCAGTGGATATGTCGTGGCTAGCGGCATTGCGTCCCTGGATGTGCCGGTCGCGTCTCAAACTCCCGGGAGCGCCGGCAACGTGCAGGCCAACACCATCACGCTGCTGGCGTCGGCGTTGCCAGGCATTGACTCCGTCAACAATGCAAACGCGTTTCAAAATGGTCTCGACGCCGAGTCTGATGATGCATTCAGGAGTTGCTTTCGCAATTTCATCGCCAGCCGCTCGCGCGCCACGCCGATCGCAGTGGGTTACGCCATCAGCAGCATACAGCAGGGACTAAATTACACCATTCAGGAGAACATCGATCCATCGGGGCAGGCATTTATGGGCAGCTTCCTGGTGACTGTCGATGACGGATCCGGCAGTCCCTCGACCGCACTTCTGGGCACAGTGCAGGCCGCAATCGATGCGATGCGACCAGTGGGTTCGATCTTCAGCGTTCAGCCGCCCACGGTACTGGCGGTCGATGTTTCCATGACCGTTACCGTCCCCGTCGGAACCACCAAGGCTCCGGTTCAGGCGCTCGTCGGCACCGCAATCAGCTCATACATCAACAGCCTGCCAATCGGCGCAGACCTCCCGCTGACCAGGCTTGCTCAGATCGCCTATGCGGCGAGCCCAATGGTTGTCAATGTCAGTGCCGTGCTGGCGAACAGCAGCGCGGGCGACATCGTAGTTCCCGCCACCGGTGTCGTGAAAGCCGGCATCATCGCGGTGAACTGACATGACCGGCGACCAACAGGACATGCTGGCACGGCTTCGTACCGCGCTGCCGACGCGCTGGTTCCCAGACAGTGCTCCCGTGCTGGATGGCCTGCTGGGCGGTCTCGCGTCCGGTTGGAGCTGGGTCTACCAACTGTTGCAGTATGTGAAGGCACAGACGCGGATCGCCACTGCGACAGATGTCTGGTTGGACATCATCGCGCAAGACTTCTTCGGCGACCGGTTGATCAGGCGGACAGGACAAGACGACGCGGTATTTCGCAATCGGATTCGGCGGGAACTGTTCCGGGAGCGCGGAACACGAGGTGCGATCGTTGCAGCGCTGCAGGATCTCACTGGTCGCGTGCCGATTGTGTTCGAACCAGCCCGATCGACCGATACTGGCGGCTACGCATCGTGGAGCGGTTCCGGCGGAGGGGGGGTCGGCTACGGCGGCGGCGGTGGATGGGGCAGCCTCACCCTGCCATTTCAGTGCTTCATCACAGCCTTCCGCCCGATTGGCAGCGGCATTGCCACGGTCGCAGGTTGGGGTTGGCCAGCAGGCGGTTACGGTCTGGGCGCCATCGAATATGCCAGCCTGGATATGATGCAGGGTCAGGTGACGGATCAGGACATCTATGCGGCCGTCGCGGACGTTCTGCCGGTTGCCGCCATCGGTTGGACCAGGATCACCAACTGAGCTGGTTCCACGATCAGCAGAGAGGACCTCATGGACAGAATCCTGGTATATCCGGGAAGCATCCCGCTAGACACCGATATTCTCAATACAAACCGGAACAGTATGGTCGCACTGGGCTACCTCGCCCAGGCGGTACTTGGCAGCAACACGGTTGTCGATGGATTGGCCTGTTCGCCGACGGCACCGGCATCGCTGACCGTGACGGTGGGACCCGGAAGCATCACCCAGTTGTCCGTGGTCGATACCCTCGCCTATGGATCGCTGCCAGCGGACGCAACAGACCCATTGGTGAAGCTCGGGATCAACCTCACCGCCACGTCGTTCACGCTCGCGGCGGCAGCTTCCTCCGGTCAGTCGATCAACTACCTGATTCAGGCCGCGCTATTGGAAAGCGACACCAACCCGGTCGTGCTGCCCTACTATAACGCGGCCAGCCCGGCACAGCCGTACAGCGGCTCGGACAACTCCGGTGTAGCACAGAACACCTGTCGTATTCAGCGTGTGCAACTCCAGGCCAAGGCGGGCGCCCCCGCCAATTCCGGTTCCCAGACCACGCCGCTTATCGACAACGCCTGGGTGGGCTTGTACGTCGTCACCGTGTCCTACGGCCAGACGGCGATCGGACCAACAAGTATTGCGCAGTTGTCGACCGCGCCGTTTCTGACGTGGAAGCTTCCAGCGCTGCGACCAGGGTTCGCTTCGGGCGTGCAGACCTTTCTCAGCAACGCAAACTTCACCGTGCCTGCCGGTGTCTCTCAGGTGGAAGTCGAGGTCTGGGGCGGCGGATCGGGAAGTTACGCCTCGTCCGGCAGCATACCGAGCGGTGGCGGCGCCGGTGGCGGTTACTCACGCAAGCGCATAACAGGACTGATCGCGGCTCAGTCGATCTCGGTCACTATCGGAGTTGGCGGCGCCGCTGGCCTGGTCGCTGGAGCGCCGCCCGGGTTCGGTGGAACGTCCAGCTTCGGCCCCTATGTCAGCGCATCAGGCGGCCTCCTGAACTCGCTCGCCAGCGTGGGAAACCCGCAGAACGGTGCAGCGCCGGGTGGGACCGGCACCGGCGGTGACGTGAACATCACAGGCTCCTCAGGTCAGGCGGGCGTTCTGAATCAAGGCGGCCTCGGCGGCGCCGCCCCGATGTGCGGCAGTCGAAACAGCGGGACAACCGGTTTGCCGGGCAACTTCCCGGGCGGCGGCGCATCCGGCGCAGGTACGGGCGCGAACAGTGCCACGTCATACGACGGTGCCGCAGGAGCGCCTGGCCTCGTCGTGGTCAGATGGTAGGAATGTCGATGAAGGTCTATGCACGTATTCAGGACGGACTGGTCGCTGAGTTGCTAACGACCGACGGTGAGATCACCAGCCTATTTCACCCCGCTCTTGTCTGGGTAGACGTCTCGTCGCGGGCAAGCATTGCCGCGGGTTGGCATTTCGACGGAGCGAATTTCACGCCGCCACCCGCGCCACCGCCGGTCGCACCGGCCCCGAGCATCGCCGAGCTGCAGACGCAGCTTGCCGCAATCAGCGCACAGCTCGCAACGCTATCCGGCAAGAGCTGAACTTGGCACTCCAATCAGGATACTGGCATGCCCACTCCAGCAACACACGTCTGGAAACCCAGCAACGCACGAACCGTCGTACTGGATTCCTTCATCCCGGTGCCGCGCGGATCCGCTGCGGTGGCCCCCGCGCCACTGAACTGGCCGACCAAGGACCCCGCCGACGTGCTAGACTACCAGTTCGACATTTCGCCAGCGCTGGTTGGCAACGACGGCGATGCCATCGCCACGCTCGATGTGACGATCGAGCCCGCCAACCCGGGCGATCTCACACTGAGCACCGCAACCACCGATGGCGCAGTCGCAATCCTGTGGCTCTCAGGCGGCCAGCCAGGGACGATCTACACGGTGAATCTGGTGATCACCACCATGAATGGCCGTACCATCAATCGGAGCCTCCTGTTGCCAGTGCTCTATCTCTCGGTGCCGCCGATTCCACCTAACGCTCTCATCACTGACGCTGGGGTCGTGTTGACCGACCAGAATGGCAATCCGGTGCTGACCTCAACGTAACGTGTGAGCCGCGTGAGCGGCAGCAATCATCGCGTCCGCAACCAGCTACAGCCCGCGCAGTCTCGCCGCTGCGCCTGAGGGGCCGTCTCGATCATGCCGACAATCGATCAGCTCGCGCCGGCCACGGCTGCGTCCGACAATGATGAGCTGCTGGTCAGCCAAAGCGGTATCGCCCGCAAGGTGACCAGGGCACAGGTCCTGGCAGGCGTTCAGCCACAGGTCGCAATCGGTTCCGGAACGCTACTTGGCCGAGCCAGCGCCGGAACCGGTGGCCCCGAGCAGATCAACATCGGCACAAACCTTACACTGACCAACGGTGCTCTTTCGGCCAGTGCCGCGCCGTTCAATGTCGCGATGCTGACCGCGGGCACGGTGCCATCCAGCAGTGATCTCATTCCGCTCGGGCAAGGCGGCGGCAACATCGCCGTCACCTACGGCCAGTTCATGAGTGGCCTCGCCGGGATTACCAATGTTGACGTGAGTCAGCTTCTGGTCATGCCAACCGGCGGAAAGTCTCCCAGTAAGCTTGGCGACCTCGCCGCGAACACGCTCATGCTGACTGGCGGCACACTGACCGGCACGCTGACATTGGCCGCTGATCCGACCGTGTCCTTGCAGGCGGCGACGAAAAAATATGTGGACGCTCAGGTCGGGACAGCGCTGCCGAAGATCGGTGGGACCTTGTCAGGTAGCCTTGTACTGGCAGCTGATCCCACGACATCCCAGCAGGCGGCTACCAAACAATACGTCGATGGACAGGTTGCTACGGCGGTTCCCAAGATTGGCGGCACGCTCACAGGCGCGTTGACGCTCGCGGCCGATCCAGCGAGCCTGCTGCAAGCAGCCACAAAGCAGTATGTCGATACGCGTGTATCGCGCGCCGGCGACACACTCACGGGCGCGCTGGTGCTCGCCGCCGATCCGACGTTGACGCTCCAGGCCTCGACAAAGGGATATGTCGACACGCAGGTAGCCGGCGCTCTGCCCAAGGCAGGCGGCACGCTTATCGGTGCTCTCACGCTGGCAGCGGACCCCACCTTGTTGATGCATGCAGCGACCAAGCACTATGTCGATGCGCAGGCCGCCACATCGTTGCCGATCGGCGGCGGCGCTCTGACCGGCCCGCTGGCACTGCCATCGAATCCGGTCTCCGCGTTGCAAGCGGCTCCGAAGCAGTACGTCGATAGCCAGGTCGGCTCCGCACTGCCGCTCGCCGGTGGAACGCTTACCGGTGCGCTAACCTTGGCTGCCGATCCCACGTTATCCCTGCAGGCCGCGACAAAGCGCTATGTGGACTTCGCTGGCGGCGGCAGCACCGGTGTCATCAACGTCCGCTCGGCCCCGTACAATGCCCAGCTCAACGGTGTTACCGATGATACCGCCGCCTTCAAGGCGGCTTATCAGGCAGCCGCATCTGGCTCGGTCATCTACGTGCCGAATGGCGTCACGATCCTGCAAACTCCGCCCAATTGGGGCATCCCGCTGACCAAGAGGGTCAAGTGGGTCGTCGACGGCACGGCCTTGCCGGATGGGACACCGCTTGCGAATGCAATTCCAGGCGGCGGCAGTCCAGCAAACAATTATCTGCCTGGCGTCGTCGTGGGCAACAGTGGTGTCAGCGCTGAGACCTCTCAGACCGGTTCCCAGTCCACCGATTTCGCTGTTTCCCATTCGTCCTACGTCGTCAACCACAGTGGCGGCCCGACCGGCGCGGTCATCGCCAATACGCGGCACGACACAATCATATACAACAGCCCCGGCAATTTCGTCTGGGGTGGCATCGACAGACTGCTTTGGTGTGGCTCGCAAACTCCGACCGGTACAGCTGCCGCCGAACACGTCGGGCGTTACGTGCAGACGATCCGGGAGAATATTGGCCTGGATTTGTCGGGCAAGCCGCTGCCCCAACCCAATCTCTGGGCCGCCTGTCTCGAATACCGCGACACCACAGGCCAGCCGTCAAGCATGGCTGCTGCCTCATTGACCTGCGAAATGGATTGGTTTGGCAATGGTCCTGATGACGGCAATCAGCGTCAGGTCCAGTCACTGGTGGTCGGACAGCACAACACCTCCGGCACGCCGGTCGAGATCAGCACGATAATCGGCGTGTACCTCGCCGCGGGATGCGCCGGCCATGCCTACCGGGTTTTGACCGTCAACATCCCGTTCTCGACTTCGGTTCTAGATACCACCAACGCCCAACAAATGTCGGGAGCCGCCGCCATCCGGATGGCGGCCGGACATGCAATCGCCTTTGAGCCCACCAATAGCTGCCGGCTCGCCTATGACGTCACCACGAATACCCTACGCTGGTACCAGGGCACATTATCCTATCCTGTCGGGAAGGGTATCTCCGTCGGCTGGTTCAATGTCTACGCCAGCAGCGCGACACTGCCTAACTACGTGTCCGGGAACATGGTCTTCCTGGTCGGCGGCGCCTCTCCCTATACGATCACATTGCCTGCAGCGTCCAGCGTTGCCGCCGGAACGGGATTTACATTCACGGTGCTCGGTTCGGCACCAGTGACAATCGCTGGAACCGGAAGCGACACGTTCGACAATGGCCCGATCACACTCCACTCCAACGATCGCTATCACATCGTCTCGGATGCTGTCTCGACCTGGCACGAAATCTTTCGCACGAACGCGGTGAACCCGCGTTATTCCGCGCCTCCAATACTGCCTTCCTACACAGTCGGCACGCTGCCTGCGTGCTCTGATGCGGGAGGCATGGCGTTTGTCAGCAACGGCCGCAAGCCAGGTGAGGCTGCGGGAGGCGGCACCGGGGTCGAGGTCTTTTGCGACGGCAACCACTGGATCTCCGTGTGCAACGGTGCGCAGGTCGCGGCGTGAACCCGGCGGATCACCGTGCGCAAGTCAGCCGCTGCCTAGGATAGTGCGATGCCGACGATTTCACAGTTGCCTTCCGTCGCTGAAGTCACTGCTGCGGATGCGATCCCCGTTAGTCAAAATGGCGTAACCCACTCGGTCAGCGTTGGCTCACTCTTGGCGAGCACGCAGCCCGCCATCATCACCGATCCAGGTAAATTGTTAGGCCGCAATAGCCTTGGTTCCGGAGGCCCGGAGCCGGTCACCGTCGGGCCAGGGTTGCTGCTGAACAACGGCACTCTGGCTGCATCATCGCCCGATCTGGCCGACCTGCCGCAGCAGACCGCGCTGTCACCAACCGATAGTACAATGCTGAGCAGCAACGGTGCGCTCACGCTGCTGCCGGTATCGTCGCTGCGAGGTCTGTTCTCGGCCGGCTCCAACATCAGCATTGACGCCAATGGCACCATTTCGGCCACCCCAACCAGCGGTGGCCCGTCAAGTTCCTACAGCGTCACAAGCCTGGCGCCCGTCGTCACCATTGCGTCCGGTGATCTGGTCGGCATTGGTCAGGGTGGCGTGGACCATGCCATCACCTATCAGAATTTCCTCGACGGTCAGACCATCGACGCGGCAACCGCGGCGGCGCCGGCATCCGACACCGATGCATTCTGGGTCGGTCAGGGTTCCAGCACGATGCTCGCCCAGACATTCGGCGCGGTCTGGACCTGGGCCAAGGCCAAGCTGCCGACTTACAAGCGCCCGGTGGTCGAGCTCGCCGCCAACACCACGCTCGACGGCACCATCCACAACGGCGCCATCCTGGTCTGCTCGCAGCCGGTCACACTGACGCCGGCGTTCGTCAACATGGGCAACGGCTTTACCTGTAGCGTGGTCAACGTCTCCGCCGGCAACGTCACCTTCGCGGCTGGCGTCATCACATCGTCCGGCACGCAGACACTGCCAGCGGGCCAGGCGGCCGAGCTGCGCGCGTTCACCTACACGGGCGGCAACATGGTGTTCGCCAACCTGGGCGGCGGGGCACCGGTGCAGGCGCCCGGCCAGGTGACCGGACTCACGGTCGGCGTCACCACGCCGTCGAGTGTCGCACTGACCTGGCAGGCGCCGGCGACCGGCGGCACGCCAACTGGTTACACCGTCAACTATCGGGTGACATCGGTCGGCGGTGCCTGGACAGCGCAAAGTGCGGTCGGAACAGGTTTGACCGTCTCCGGTCTGGCCGCGGCAACGCAGTATGATTTCGAGGTTATCGCCAACAATTCGGCCGGCAGCGGCGCGGCATCGTCGATCGTATCGGGGACTACGCTCGCGGCACCGACGCAGGCGCCTGGCCAGGTCACCGGCCTGGCCGCCAGCGGCCCGACCGCAAGCACGGTCAATCTGGCCTGGACCGCGCCGGTCGGCGGCGGTGCGGTGGCCAGCTACACCGCGCAGTATCGCGTGACCGGCAACTCGGGGTGGAACACCGCGGCGAGCGGCATCGTGGGCACCGGCTACACCGTGACCGGCCTCGTCGCTTCGACCGGCTACGATTTCCAGGTGTTCGCGGTGAACGCGGCAGGCAATGGGACGGCATCGACGGTGGCGACTGCCACCACCACGATTGCCGCGCCTGGGCAGGTCACCGGGCTGCTCGCCAGCGGCGCGACCGCAAGCACGGTCAATCTGGCCTGGACCGCGCCGGGCAGCGGCGGTGCGGTGGCCAGCTACACCGCGCAGTATCGCGTGACCGGCAACTCCGGGTGGAATACCGCGGCGAGCGGCATCGTGGGCACCGGCTACACCGTGACCGGCCTCGTCGCGGCGACCGGCTACGATTTCCAGGTGTTCGCGGTGAACACGGCAGGCAATGGGACGGCATCGACGGTGACGACTGCCACCACTTCGGTTGCCGCGCCTGGTCTGCCCACCGGCCTTGCGGCAGGCACCGCGACGGCGACCACCATGCCATTGAGCTGGATCGCCCCGTCGAGCGGCGGCGCGGTGACAAGCTACTCGGTGCGCAGCTCGGTGCATGGCGCGAACACCTGGACCACGGTAACCGGCATCGCCAGCACGGCGGCCACGATCGCCGGCCTCCTGCCTACCACGTCATACGATTTCGAGGTGGCGGCGGTGAACGCCACCGGTAGCAGTGCGTGGACTGCTGCACTCACGGCGTCGACCGGCGCGGTCGGCACGATCTATACCATGTCATGGAATCAGGGGCCGCCGGCAAGCTGGCCCATCGGCGTTCAACATGCGATCAATTGTCACGTCACGCCGCAGCCGGGCGCCACTGTCGGCGTTAATTTCTATTTCTCCTCATCCAACTCGGTGAACACTGCGAGTCTGGTCTGGCCGTCGCGTGGTTCGGATGGCTATCCGATCCTGACCGACGTCTGGGGTTGCTACATGACGGCGACGCTGCCGGCCGGCACCTATTACCTCTGGGCCGTGGTGCAGGACGGCGCCGGCACGCTGGTTTCATCCGCCATCACGGTGTCCTGATATGTCGACGGCTCTCATCGCGCCTGGCCGCGTGATGCTCAACGGGCCTGGCCGCGCGGCACTGTGGCGGCCGTTGCGCGGCACTGGCGGCGGCGGCGGCGGCACCTTCGCCGGTCCTTATCCGAACGCGATTACCGGTATCTCGGGCTGGTGGGATGCGGGCACCTTCGACGGCCTGCTCGACCCAAGCGCGCGCCCGCTGCCGGCGTGGAACAATCCCGCGGCGAGCGTCGCCGACAAATCCGGCGCCGGCAATGCACTCGCCGCGTATCGCGTCACCGGCAGCACGTTGCCGCAGGCGACGCCGCGGCTTAACGGCCTGCTTGGCGGCGTCGGCCTCAACACGGTGGTCCCGCCGACGCTGCCGCAGGGCGGCTGCTATCTGCCGCAGATGGACACCGACCAGGGCTTTCGCCTCGCCACTGCGAACCTCGGATCGGCCACCGGCTGGACTTGGTATCTGGTCTGGTCGCGGCCGAATTGGCGGCAGGGCGTCACCGGCCCTATTACGCTGCTCGGCATCGCCGGCGCGATTGTCCTGCAGGCGGATGGCGTGCGCGGTGCGGGCGATCGGCTCATGCTGTTTTCCGGTGCCGGTGCGGCGGTGCTCACGGCGTCGCTCGATCGCCGCCACACTCATTCGATCGTCATCCGCAACACGCCGGGCGCCGGTGTCGATGTATGGCTCGACGGCACTCAGGTTGCGACGGCGGTCGCAAACCCGCTTGGCGCCAGCGCATCGGGTGCGCTGTTCATGCTGCATTCCGGTGTCAGCCAAGGCGGCGCGCAATGTTGGTTCCACGAGGCGGCGAGTTGGCCGCGCGCGCTGGCTGCGGCCGACATCGCGACCTTGCTGGCGTGCGCAACACGCTGGCAGCGCGGCGCGCGCAAGGGCGTGATGCTGCTCATCACCGGCCAGTCCAACGCGGTCAACTATGCGCTGGTCGACGGGGCCGCGCACATGCTGGCGCAAGGCGTCGCGTGGTTTCTCGGGGCGCTGGCCTACAACGTCTTTGCCGCGCACAATGTGTCTGATTGGACCATGGTGGCCGGTCACGGCATCTATGACATGCCGGGCGTCGGCAGCACGATCTATCCGGGTTCGTTCGTCGCCGATCCGCATGACGGTTCGCAGCCCGCGACCTGGCAGCTCGGGTCCGACGGTCTGGGCGTGCAGTCGAATCTGGCGGCACGGATCCCGGAGGATTTGGCCGAGTGCGGCGCGATCGTGTGGATTTGGAGCGAAACCGACAGTTATCGCGCCTATTCGGAAAAATCGCTGTTCAAGGCCGGCGCGCAACGCTTCATGGCGCTGCAACGCGCGATGCTGCCAGGCGGCACTGCGGCGAACATGCCGTTGGTCTGGTGGAACGCGATTCCCTACGGCAATACCGACGGTGTGCAGATGCATCGCGAAGTGGTGGCGGAGCTGGCGGCGGATGCGACCCAGGGCGTGGTCATCGGCAATCCGATGACGGCCGACAGCAACGCGCGCACCGCGGGCTGGGTTGCCGCGACCGGTGTGCAGACCGGCGGCGACAATCAGCACCGCGACCAGGCGGACAATCAGCGCTTCGCCCAGCTTGCCGCGCCGATCGTGGCGCGTGCGCTGCAATCGCTCGGCCGCGGTGACGCGTTCGCCAGCCTGCCAGGCGGCATCGCGGTTGTCGGCGGCCCACGCATCACCCATGCCTACCGGCAGGACAGTTCGACGGTCATTCTGACCGTTGCCCATGATATCGGAACCGATCTGGTCGTGCCGTTGCTGGCAGCGAGCGGGCAGGGCTTCGTGGTCATGGATGGCGGCACAGTGTCATCACCGGGCACGCTGCGGCAGGCAACGGCATGTGCGCGCATCGATGCCACGCATCTTCGTCTCACGCTGGCGTCGCCGCTGGTCAATGCGAGCGCGAGCTGTCTGCTGTTCTACCCTTACGGCAGTTTCAGCCCTAGCGGCACGCCGGGTTACACGGCCGACATGGGCCGCGGCAACGCTGTATATGACAATGCTGCGTCTCTGCCGAAGCCCGCCGGCTGGGATATTGGCGGTGACCTTGGCACCGGCTGGAATCTCAACTTTCCGCTCGCCGCGACAACAGCGCCGATGGCGCTTAGCGACAGCCCCGAGTGACCGAGATGAGCAACTTTGACCACATGTTCGATATCGTCGTGGGCCACGAAGGCGGCTTCACCGCCAATCCCGCCGACTGCGGCAACTGGACTGGCGGCGCGATCGGAGCAGGCACCTGTCGCGGAACCAAGTTCGGAATCAGCGCCGCGGCGTATCCTGATCTGGATATCGCCAATCTCACCCCTGACGCGGCGAAGGCACTCTACCAGCGTGACTACTGGCAGCGGATCGACGGTGATCGCCTACCGGCCACACTCGCTCTGCTGGTGTTCGACGCGGCAGTCAATAACGGCACCGGTCGCGCAGTACGCTGGCTCCAGCAGGTTGCCCAGGTGCCGCAGGATGGCGTGATCGGCCAAAGGACCCTGGATGCGATCGGTCAGGCTGCCGCACGGCCAGGTGGCGTCACTGACGTCTGCGCCGAATTCCTCGCGCAACGGCTGTTATTCATGACATCGCTGTCGACATGGAAAACATTCGGCCTCGGCTGGGCTCGTCGCCTGTGCAGGTTGCCCTACGAGACGCTCGACGAGTATCAGCGCGATCGATAGAGCCGGCGGGCATCGTCGAGGATGGTGGCCTCGTCCTCGCCACGCAGATCGAGCATAGCCAGCATTCGATCAGCCGGTTGCAGCCACTGACCGAACAGTCTGTCGAACTGCGGATCGCGGGCAAGCGGACGATACTGGCCTACGCCTGCGCCGGCCACCATCCCGCCGCGCATCGTCCCGGTTGTCACCTGGAAGCGATGGTTCGGACCGATTTCGCGCGCGATTCGCTGCGCCAGCGTGGCAGTGTGAAAGTTGATCGCGACGCTGTCGGGGTCCGGAAAGAGTGCGGCACCAGTGAAGTGCCGTGCCGTCTCCCGCATGATCCGGCAGCAGATCGGATTGCGCGTGCAGGCGACAATCACCGAGGGTGCCGCGCGTATGCCGCCGATGCGCAGCATGGCGAGAGCGATCATCCGTCGCATCAGGTTCTGGCCGCGGGCAACGGGGGTGACAAACGCGGTCTCCAGCAGCAGAAAGTCCTCGCGCGTGGTTGCCCCGTCTTTGGCAGCGAGGAACGCGAGATATCGGCCGCAAGACCGATCGGTAACCAGGACCAGGTGATCGTAGTCGGCCAGACGGTATCGCGTGAGCCAGGGGAATGGATCGCCGTCCGGCGTATCGTCAGTGAGATCATCCAGGATGCGGTCCTGGTCGAGCTCGTCGATGGCATTCGCATCGCACAGATAGGTCAGGCACAGCCCCTGCTCGGTCAGCACGTGGTCCATCGACAGCCTCCCCCTGAGGTCTGAACAGCACATGATCGGCACTCGGGGATGACAGCGATGTGAGATGCATCACAGGTCACGCGGTTTTCCGTCAGTGGAAGTCCCGGGAGCGGGGAATGATCCGCTCCTGGCGGGGATGGCCGGGACTGCGCAGCGAAGGCTTCTCTCCGGCGGGCGATGACTCGGCGATCCGCACCATCATGGCACTGCGGTCGTCCAGCCGATCGGCGATGACATGGATGATGCCTTCCGGGCTGCGCTGCAGGCAGCCGGTCACCTGCAACAGGCTGCTGCCAAGGATGGCACGACGGAACCGGTCGAGCATGCTGGACCAGACCACAATGTTGGCGATGCCGGTCTCATCCTCGATGGTACAGAACACAACGCTGCCATTGCCCGGCCGCTGCCGCACCAGCACCACACCGGCAACCGAGAGTCGGGCACCATCGGCCAGCACCGCAGTCTGTGCGCAGCTCAGTACGCCTTCACCACTGAACAGCGAGCGCAGGAAGCGCATCGGGTGGGACTTCAACGACAGACCGGCGGTCTGGTAGTCGGTGATGACGTGCTCGCCCTTCGTCATGACGGGCAGTGGAGCATGGTGAATCGCAACCGGCTGGTGGGCAAACAGGGGCAACTCCGCCATGTCCGACAGGCCGCGCACCTGCCACAGCGCGGCCCTCCGGTCGAGTTTTTGGCTGCGCAGCGCATCCGCTTCCGCCAGCATCACGAGAGCGGCGCGGGGGAGTCCCAGGCGGACCAGGTCGGGAAACGAAAAAGGCAGGGTTTTGCCTCGGGCCTCGACCAGCCGTTCCGCCCAGTCCTGCGAAAATCCGCTGATCAGCCGTAAGCCGAGACGCAGTGCGCCATCTTTCAACGTGCAGTCCCATTCGCTCTCGGCTGCATCGATGGCGCGCACCTCCACCCCATGCTCGCGCGCATCGCGCACAATCTGCGCCGGCGCGTAGAACCCCATCGGCTGCGAGTTCAGCAACGCACAGGCAAACGCCGCCGGGTGATGGCACTTCAGCCAAGCCGAGACATAGACCAGCAAGGCGAAGCTGGCAGCGTGGCTTTCCGGGAAGCCATAGGTGCCAAAACCCTCGATCTGGTGAAAGCAACGCTCAGCAAAATCCTGCGTATAGCCGCGCGCCGTCATGCCTTCGACCATCTTGGCGAAGAAGCGATGGATGGTACCCGCATTGCGGAACGTCGCCATCGAGCGGCGCAGCTGATTGGCTTCCTCCGGCGTGAACTTCGCCGCATCGATGGCGATGCGCATCGCCTGTTCCTGGAACAGCGGCACGCCCAGTGTCCGCCCAAGCACCTGCTCCAGCTCATCAGTCGGACCGCACTCTGAAGCAGGTGACGGCAGATCCGGCTGTTCCAGTCCCTGTCGCCGACGCAGATAAGGATGCACCATGTCGCCCTGGATCGGCCCGGGTCGCACGATCGCCACCTCGATCACCAGATCGTAGAAGATCTGCGGCCGCAACCGCGGCAGCATATTGATCTGCGCGCGCGATTCCACCTGGAACACGCCGATCGAATCCCCCCGACACAGCATGTCATAGACTGCCGTATCCTCCGTTGGGACCTCGGCCAGGTTTTTCATTCCCAGCAGCCCGAATGCCTTCCTGATGCAGGTCAGCATGCCGAGCGCCAGCACATCGACCTTCATGATCCCCAGCCGGTCGATGTCGTCCTTATCCCATTCGATGAAGGTGCGCTTGTCCATCGCGGCACGCCCGATCGGCACGGTCTCGTCCAGTCGGCCGCTCGTCAGCACGAAGCCGCCGACATGCTGCGACAGATGCCGCGGCAGCCCGACCAGCTGGCGCGCCAGCTCGATCGAGCGACGAACCACAAAGCTCTGCGGATCGAGACCGATCTCCGTCAGACACTCATCCGACCAGAGTTCCTCTCCGGCATGCCATGATTGCGCGGACAACGCGGCCGTGGCGTCCTCCGACAGCCCCATCACCTTGCCCACCTCGCGGATCGCCCGCTTCGGTCGGTAGTGAATCACCGTCGCCGCGATACCGGCACGCTCGCGGCCATATCGTTCGTAGATATACTGGATGACCTCTTCCCGCCGCTCGTGTTCGAAATCCACATCGATATCCGGCGGCTCACGGCGTTCAGTGGAAATGAAGCGCTCGAACAGCAGGTTGATTTGCGCCGGATCGACCGCGGTGATGTACAGGCAGTAGCACACTGCGGAATTCGCCGCCGAACCGCGACCCTGACAGAGGATGTCGCGGCCAACAGCGTAGCGCACGATGTCGTGCACTGTCAGAAAATATCGCGCGTAATCGAGCTGCGCAATGATGCGCAGCTCCTTCGTGATGGTGTCGCATACCTGCGATGGAATGCCGGCGGGATAACGCATCGCCGCGCCTTGCCAGGTCAGGTTAGCGAGATGTTCGTCCGGCGTCAGGCCGTGTGGGATCGGTTCGTCCGGATACTCATAGGCAAGCTCCTCGAGTGAGAAACCGCAGCGTTCGACGATGTCGGCCGTGCGCATTACCGCATCAGGGTAATCGCCGAACAGGCGCTCCATCTCCTTCGGCGATTTCAGATGCCGTTCGGCATTGGGCTGTAGCGCAAGGCCGGCCTGATCGATGCGGCAGCCGAGGCGGATGCAGGTCATCACGTCCTGCAACGGTCGCCGGGCCGGCAGGTGGTAGAGCACGTCGTTGGTCGCCACCATCGGCAACGGCAGCGCGGCCATCGCTCGCAAACGGCTGGCATCGTCGCCACGATAGCGGCGGCTGGCGGCAAGATACGCCCGGCCGCGGTAATCCGCTTTCAGGCGCTGGAGATTTGCTTGGAAGCCGGCATCCAGCCGGTCCGGTGCGACGACGAGCAGAAGCTGTCCTTCACCATGATCCAACAGATCGGCGTAGCGCAGGAAGCAGCGGTTGGTGGCCTTCGCAGCTTCGCCGGTGTCGCCATGCGGCACGCGTCCCTTGCCGACGGTGAGCAGACGCGTGAGCTGTCCCCACGCCGCACGATCCCGCGGATAGCAGAGCAGGTCAGGTGTACCGTCGCGGAATGACAGGCGCGCACCGACCATCAGGCGAATGCCGACCTGCTTCGCCGCGTCGTACATCCGTACCACGCCGGCCACGCTGTTGAGGTCGGTGATCCCGATGGCGGAAACCCCCAGCACCGAGGCGGTGGCAGCGAGTTCCTCCGGCGACGAGACGCCGCGCAGGAAGGAGAATGCGCTCGCCACCTGGAGTTCGGCGTACGGCACGACCGTTATTCTCCCCTCCCCTTGCGAGAGGGGGCTGGGGGGAGGGGGCATTGCCAGTACCCGGAGCGCCCCCTTCCCCCCAATCCCCTCCCGCAAGGGGAGGGGGAGAAGCAAAATCAGAACCAGCTCAGCCAAACAGCCCATGCAGGTACCAGCGTGGCATCCGGTCCTCGGCGTGCAGGCCGGCGCGAAAGATCCAGAACCTCGCACCATCGGAATCCTCCACCCTATAGTAGTCGCGGATCAGGTCGGTCTCCGACCGCTTGCCGGATCGCTTGCTGCGCCACCATTCGGCGGCGATCCGCTCGGGACCGGCGGCAGCACGCACGCGGTGCGAAACGCCGCGCCAGCGGAACCGAATGGGCGGATCGTCGGGCACGGGCGCGATCACTTCGATCTCTTCCGGCCGGCGCAACAGGCGGATCGGTCGCGGCGCGACCGGATCGCCGACCCAGGACGGCTGTTTGACCGGCAGCGGCGGCACACGCCGCACCGCGCGTTCCGGCACATGGCTCGCGTACGGGGCGACGCGCGACACGCAGTCCGTACCCAGACGGTTGATCATCGTATCAACCACACCAGCAAGACGATCGCTGGCATCCAGCGCGGCGACATCGGCGAGCCGCGTCTGCGGTGCATGCAACGGCGCTACGGTCTCGGCTTCCAGCGCGATCACCTCGATGCCGAAGCCCGGCTCGACGCTGTCCAGCTTCTCGCACAGCAGCTTGCTCAGATAGCCGCCATCGCGCACCGGCAGTGCGGTGCTCACCGCGATCCGCGGCACAACGTCATCCACGCGGAAGAACCGTGCGACAAA
Source organism: uncultured Alphaproteobacteria bacterium (assembly GCA_963749575.1). Lineage (GTDB taxonomy): Bacteria > Pseudomonadota > Alphaproteobacteria > Acetobacterales > Acetobacteraceae > JAMXLO01. The sequence goes on along the minus strand of CAVVNM010000013.1, from coordinate 235,122 downwards.
GCGCTGGCCGCCTTTGTCCTGCTCTGCCAAGCGACGGCACAAGCGTTCCGCGAGCTGCGCGAGGGCGCGCGTCAGGTCCTTCGGGGTGCCGATCGGTTCGACAAAGGCCAGGCGTTCGTGCCATTCGGTCGGCAGGCGCGGCCAATCGATAGCCTCCTCCATCGCCCCGAGCGCCTGATCCAGTCGCAACACCGGCAAGGCGCCGAAACGAGCGGTGATCTGCGCGCGCGGAATGCGCAGCAGGTCCCGCACCGTCCGCAGGCCAAGCCGGCGCAGTCCCGTCACTGTGCCAGCATCGAGCCGCAGACAGGTGACGGGCAGATCGGCCAGGGCCGCCTTTTCCTCCCCTGAGGGCAGAATGGTCCGGTTTTTCCCGGCATGTGCCAGTACCCAGGCGGCCCCGGTGGTGCCAGCAACCGCCAGCCGGCAGGGAATGGCATTCCGCTCCAGCCGGGTGGCGAGGTCCTGCGCCAGCTCGGCTTCGCTGGCGAACACCGCGGTGCAGCCGGTGATGTCGAGCCACAGCCCATCCGGCGGATCGATCGCCGCCATCGGCGTGTAGCGTTCGCACCAGATGGCGAGCCTGGCCAACGCGACTTCATCAGCCACCGGATCGGCGTTGACGGGGACCAGCGCGGGATAGACGGCACGGGCGGCAGTCAGCGTCTGGCCGGGAGACAGCCCCTGCGCCTCGCCCTGCACGCCCACCGCAACCAGATGCCGCACGCCGCGGAGGGTCTCGATAGTGACCAGCGGCCTATCCGGCGAGGCAGAAACGCTCCGGCTCAGGCGCGTGATCGGCCAGTGCGGCAACCACACGGAGAGGATGCGTCGCATCATCCGAGGCCTCCATGATCCATTCCCCCGGCCTTCCGCCGCGGGCATGCGTCAATGCCACATGCCAGCGCGGCAAACCCGGCTCCTTGCCGTCCTTCTCGCTGGGCATCGGGGTAAGGTGCCAGCGAGTGACGGCGACGCTGGCCTCCCGGTCCTCGGCCTTGTGGCCATGCGGCCAGCGACGCAGCACAAAGCCGGTGGAGCCGTGGCGCAGGCAGGCAAGCTGCAGCCGGCGCGAGGCGGTGCGGCCGAACTGCCCCACCTCCCCCACCACGGCGGCGGCCACACCATCGCGCAGCGCGACCTCCATGGCGGCGAGCGTGTCGACATCCTTGGTCGGCCGCACCAGGAGCAGCCGGTTGGGATCGAAGCCATAGGACAGCAGGCCGGGTGGATGCAGATCGTTGACGGGAGCGATCCAGAACACCGGCTTGGCCGGAGCGATGCGGGCCAGCAGGGCGGCAATGAAACCGGTGGGCAACGCGGCGGTCTCCGCATCCAGGCCCGTCGCGCCGATTTCGTGCAACTGGCCCAGTGGCAGACCGCCACCCAGGCAGCCATCCACGTGCGGATCGTCGAACGGCAGGAGAGCGCCAGTAGGTTTCGCCGGCCCTCGCAGAAGCGCGGCCAAATGTGGCGGCAAGACTTTTGGCCGGCTGAGCCGACGCGACCGCGGAAAATCCCTATCCCGGGAGGGAACCGCGGGATCGTCAGCAGGGCATTCGGCGGTGTAAACTGACTGGCGCATGGTTATGTTCCTTATTTGTTCTCAACCAGCGCTCGGAGTTAACGACTCGAATCGGGATTCCGATTCGCCAATCCGGCACGCACCAGGAACTCACGTGCCGGCGGTACCAGACCCTCTCCCGCTTCGGTCAGAAAGGCCGCCAACCGGGTTTCCGGCACCACCCGCATCTGCTCATATTCCGCGTTTCCGCCCGCCCGGTGCGCCGCCAGCACCGCCTCGGCGCTCAAACCGGTGACCAGCGCCAGGCCGAGATCCGACACGTGGCTGCCCGGATGCTCCACGATGCAAAGCGGTCGCGGCTCGCCCACCGCGTCGGACGAAAGTCCCAGCTCCTCCCGAAGCTCACCGAGCAACTGACGCCGTAGATCGACCGTGCCATCCTCTCTCATGGCGCCCGCGTCCACGCTCCCGGCCGGCGCCAACTGCCACATGCCGGCCTGGTAGATCGCCGCGCGGTGCCGCCGTCCCACCACAACGCCTCCGGCACAGCACAGCAAGCCGCACACCGCGAACGACCGTACGCCAAGGTCGGCAAACAGCCCGGGCCGCTCCATCTGGGCGACCACGCGGCGGTACTCGGTCAGATGGCCGGTGACCAGGCGCGGCGTGATGGCATCAGCGCTGAACACCCGGCCATTGAACATCCCGCCAGCGCCGCCGGCAGCCACGCGCCGGCACGCCGCCTGCCACAGGCGCTCCACTTCCCGGTCCACAGCCACCGGCAATTCCGGCATGACACGCTCGACGCGCACCACGACATCCGCCGCCACCTCATGCACGACAAATCCGTCCACCGCCTTCCCTTCCCGCGCCGGCATGCCGATAGTAAGGCCGGATCAGCCGAAGGACGCAGTGCGATGAGCCATCACGAGCATCACCACGAGCCACCCGCGCCCGGCTCCGTGGACTGGCGGCACAACGGCGTACGGGTGATCAAGGGCGACCAGCTCGATTCCAACACCGCGCAGACGCCCGGCATGAACCGCGCCGCCGCGATCAATGCCGCCCGGGTCGGCGCGCAGAAAATCTGGGCCGGCACGGTCAGCATCCATGCCAACGCCAAGACCGGCGCGCACCACCACGGCGCGCTCGAGAGCGTGATCTACGTAGTGCGCGGCAAGGCCCGCATGCGCTGGGGCGAACACCTGGAATTTGTCGCCGAGGCAGAGGCGGGGGACTTCATCTTCGTCCCGCCTTACGTGCCGCACCAGGAGATCAACGCCAGCTCGGACGAGACGCTGGAATGCGTGCTGGTGCGGAGCGACAACGAGGCCGTCGTGGTGAACCTGGACATAGAGCCGGCGGAGAAGCCGGAGGCGGTCTACTGGGTAGATCCGATCCACAAGCACCCCTAGGCCGTCGCCGCAGCCTTCTGATTCAGCGCTGCTACCATCAGGTCGATCCCCTGGGCGTGCCAGCGCTGCACCGCCTTGTGGTCGGCGCCGATCGCGATGGCGAGACGTCGCCACGGGTAGAGGTGACGCTCGGTAATCGGATGCACCAAGCTGCGTGCCCCGACGATGCGCCGCAGCACGTACCGGTCGATCGGGATCAGCGTGATCCACCCCAGCGCCTCGTCCATGCGGGTGATGCGCGTGGCCGACGGGATTGGTGGACGGATGCGTTTCTCGGTCCAACCGTAGCACTCGATTGCGGTCCGCACTATCTCCAGGGACGACGCCCGAAGGCGGGTGGACCATCCGGTTCCCGGCAGGGCGAGCAGGGCCGCGCCGGCCTCCTCCAACCGATAGGTCACCAGCTCGACGTCGAACAACGGCGTGTCGGTGGCTTGGATGGTGGTCATGGCGGGAGCTCCTGCCTCAGTGCGGGAAGACCGGCAGTGGGTAGGGAGTGCTTTCCAGCACGGTGCCGGCGGTGAGCACATCCCAACTTCGCGGGTGGCCGGCCGGCAGCGGGTCGCGGGCCGGGTCCTCGGGCGGCGGGACGAATTCACGCGGCGGTGGTCTCGCACCAATGCGGCGGCCACGCTCAATGACGGTCCAGCGGAACAAGCCGAGGATGGCCGCAATCGTGTCCCAGGAAGCGCCCTCCGACCGGAGGCGCTTGATCTGGGTGTCCTGGGCGTCGGTCCAGACGAATTTCTTGGGCATGAGTAATCCTGAACGGAACAAGAATCTCAGCACGTTATAACAGATCACTAAGTCAGTCAACTGTTATAACTGACAAAGCGCGAGATACCGCTGGCGGCGTTAGCAGAATTCACGTAGCATGGCGCGATGACCAGTCCACAAGACATCGGCGCCCGGATTCGAACGGCTCGTGAAGAACTGGGCTGGACCCAGGATCAGTTGGCTGCCGAGGTCGGCGTGTCACGCAGTGCAGTGGCACAGTGGGAGACCGGTCGTGCTGGCCAAGTCACCACCAACCTGACGCGTGTCGCTGCCACGCTTGGCGTGGGTGTCGAGTTCCTGATGTACGGACGTGACAAGCACGCCCCCGGCAAACCTCACACCGGCGACGAAATCGCCCTCCTGCGGCTGTATCGGGAATGTGCACCGGAGGACCGCCAGCTTCTGTTGCGCGCCGCGCGGCGGCTGGCGAAGTCCTAGCCCGGTGTCAGGGCCGCCGCGCCGCCGCCACCATCGAGGCGATCGCGCATGACGCCAGCCGCGCCAGCAGCGAGTCCGCCCGACTGGTCAGGATGATCGGCACCCGCGCGCCCAGTACGATGCCCGCGGAGTCGGCGCCCGCCAGGAACGACAGGCTCTTGGCCAGCATGTTGCCTGCCTCGAGGTCGGGCACCAGCAGCAGGTTGGCTCGTCCGGCGACCGGCGAGACGATCTGCTTGATCGCGGCCGCCTCCGGACAGATCGCATTGTCGAGCGCCAGCGGGCCGTCCAGCAATGCGCCGGTGATCTGACCGCGGTCGGCCATCTTGCACAGCGCCGCTGCCTCTATCGTGGACTGGATCTTCGGATTGACCGTCTCCATGGCCGACAGGATCGCCACCCGCACCTCCGGAAACCCTACCGCGTGCGCCAGATCGATGGCGTTCTGAACGATGTGGATTTTGTCCTCCAGCGTCGGCGCGATGTTCACCGCGGCATCGGTGATGATCAGCGGGTCGAGATGGCCGGGAACGTCCATGACGAAGCAGTGACTGATCCGCCGCTCGGTGCGGATGCCGGTATCGCGGGCAACCACGGCCGCCATTAGCTCGTCGGTGTGCAGGCTGCCCTTCATCAATGCCGCTGCCTTGACCTCCCGCACCAGGGCCACCGCCTTGGCCGCGGAATTGTGGCTGTGCGCCGATTCGACGATCGGAATATCGGTGATGGCGATGCCGTACTGCGCCGCCACGCCGCGAATGCGGACGGGCGGGCCAACCAGGATCGGCTCGATCAGACCGAGCTTTCGCGCCTCCACCGCGCCGCCGAGCGACACGTCGTCGCACGGATGCGCCACAGCGGTCACGACCGGCGGCAGCTTCTGCGCCGCGTCGATCAGCCGCAAATACTTGTCGTGCGGTCGCGGACGGACGTGAGGGAGCTGGGTCTGGCTGTCCATGCTGGATCGAGTATGGCACCCGGCAAGCCAAGGTGCATTGACGTGGATCAATGACGGCGACGGGTACTCCCGGGCGGTACCAGCGTCCACGCCATCCGCTCGGGGGGCTGGGCAGCTGTCCAAGACCAGCGTGTTTGGTAGCCATCGGCGCGGGCAGTTTGGTGTAAGGTGCATGACACTGCCAGCGATCACCGCGAGGAATCGTCTCATGCGTCGCGCCGCCATTCTGCTCGCTCCAGGCATTGCGCTTGCACTGAACGCATGCGTTGTCGCGCCGCCAGCTGGGCCGTCGCTTATGGCGCTTCCCGGCCAGGGCAAGACGTTCGAGGCGTTCCAGCAGGACGACGTGGTATGCCGGCAGTATGCCTGGCAGCAGACGGGCGGCGCATCGCCTGGAGCGGCGGCATCACAGAGCGCGGTCGGCAGCGCAGTGGTCGGCACGGCGCTGGGTGCGGCCGCGGGTGCCGCGATCGGCGCGGCGAGCGGAGCAGCAGGTGCAGGAGCCGCGATCGGCGCGGGTGCAGGCCTGCTCGCGGGCAGCGCGATTGGCGCCAACAACGCCGCCGCGGCCTATGGCGGGGTCCAGCAGGTCTACGACATCAGCTACGCTCAGTGCATGACAGCGCATGGCAACACTGTGCAGGCACCGCCAACCGGTTACGCCGCCTCTCCATATCCCGCCTACACATATCCCTATTGGGGGTTCTACGGACCAGCTTTGTACGCACCATCAATCGCCCTCGGCTTCGGCGGCGGCTGGGGGTGGGGCGGGGGATGGCGGATGGAATGGCGGCTGGGGCAGGGGCGGCTGGGGCGGCTGGGCGGAGGATGGGGGCGAGGTGGAGGGTGGGGCGGCGGTGGCAGTTGGCACCGCTGACGCCGACCTGGTGCGTCCAGTCAGGACATCAGTCTGCCGAGGTCAGCCGCCATCTGTGCGCCATCCTCGTCAGCGCGGATCGGCGCGATGAACTTCCCGTCAGGTCCCATCAGATACAGCACCGAACTGTGATCCATCGAGTAGTCGTTCGGTCCCGGACCGGTGCGATGCTCGGCATAATAGACGCGGTATTCCTGCGCCACCTTGGCAATCTGCTCCTCCGAGCCGGTCAGGCCGATCAGCCGCGGCGTGAAGGCGGCGCTATATTGCTTCACCACCGCCGGCGTGTCGCGCTTCGGATCGACCGTGATGAAGATCGGCTGCAAGCGGTCGGCCTTGGTGCCCAAATGGTCGAGTGCTTCCGCCACCTCGGTCAGTGTGGTGGGACAGACATCGGGGCAAAATGTGTATCCAAAATAGACCAGCATGTACTTGCCCCGAAAATCACGGTCGGTGATCTGCCTGCCAGTGCCATCCTCCAGGGTGAACGAACCGCCGACGAACGATGCCGTGCCACCCTGGCTCAGCCAGATAAAGGCGCCGGTGCCGAGGACCAGCGCGGCAACCACCAGCCCGATGATGCCGTAGATGAAGGCCGGTGGCCGGCTACCACGCGGCGAGAGATCGGTTGACGTACTCATGGCGAGGCCGAACCTTAGTCCAGTCGCTACGCTTCAGGTAGCCCTCACACCGACGGCACGAAGCGAACTACCACACCTCCCCCGGCAGCGGCGTCGACGATCAGGGCGTTGTCGCGCGAGCGATGCTGAATGCCGCGCTCCATCAAGAGGCGGGCGATTGCGGCGTTCCCGTCCGACGTGCGCACGCTCGCACCGACGATGCACGGAACCGTCGGTGCATCCTCACCGGGCAGCCGGAGCCGCACGCGGCCATGCGCCAAATCGAGTGCGAAGCCGCCCACCGGGTCAGGGATCACGACGCACCCGACAAGACGCGAGAAGCGTGCCGCCGTTTCCGCAGGTTCCGCGACGGCGAGCACCACGTCGTCCAGTGCCACTGCATTGTTGGCGTGGCGTAGGAAGCGCTCCTGCCAAAGCACTTCCGGCGTGAGGTGGTGCACCAGGTTGATGCGACCTTCCGGTTGGTCGGGCAATTGGATCAGCTCGAATCGCGCATAAGCGCCGGCAGGATCGAGGTCGTCGATCGGGCGCTCGGAGTGAGCGATGGACGGCGCCTCGACCTCAGCCCGTCGCAAGCGTGCGAGTACGACCTGCGGATCGTCGATGGCGAACGCCAGAATGTGGATGCCGGCATAGCGTGCAAGGAAGCGGTCCAGCGTGGCGCTGCCAGCATTCGGATCGACTACGGCGAGCAACTCCAGGTACGACCGATGCAGCATCGCGCAGCGGTTGCCGATCCGGCCATCGGTCTGACGGGCAAGTGGTGTCAGTGTGAACCCGAGATGCTGATACTGCGCCGCAAGCGCTGCCAGATCGCGCGTAACGACCCCGACATGATCAAGCGCGACGGCACACATCGCACATTATACCCCTCCCCCGAGCCCCCTCCCGCAGCGGGAGGAGGAGAATCAAATCATTATGTTGCGCTTTCATAGTCGGGCAGCAGCCATTCCGCGGGCTCCCCCGCCGCTCCTTCGTACCAGGCGCTCACCAGCTTGTGTGCGCGAACCGCTTCGCAATAGGCTCGCGTCCCTGCGCCGATTTCCGGCTGCCAGGTGAGAAAGCGCGTCACCACCGGGGCGTACATTGCATCGGCAGCGGTGAACGCGGCACCGAACAGGAACAGCCCACCGGCACCGAAGCGGTGTCGCGTCTCCGCCCACATCGCCTCAATCCGCGCGACATCGGCAAGCGCCTCCGGCGTGCGGCCCAATCCCGAGAAATCTCGCCCGAGATTCATCCACATCGATTGCCGCAACCCCAAAAAACCCGCATGCATCTCCGCGCTGATGGCACGCGCATGCGCCCGAGCGGCCGGGTCCGCGGGCCACAGCGACGGCGTGATCTCGGCGCAGTACTCACACACCGCCAGCGATTCCCACACACGCGCGCCGCGGTGCTCGAGATATGGCACCAGCCCGTTGGGTGACAGCTTGCTGATCGCCTCGGTCGGGCCGGGGCGGCTGAAATGGATCATCACCTCCTCGACCTCCAGACCAGCCAGCCTCACTGCCAGCCAGCCGCGCATCGACCAGGACGAGTAACGTCGGTTGCCGATATAGAGGCGGCCTTCAGGCATTGTTCACCCTCCGTGAATTCGCAGCCGGCATGTCTTGCATGATCGCAGCGCAGGTCCAAGGATGGATCGAAGCCCCGCCGTCAGTGGAGGACCATGCATGACCAAAGTGGCTTTGTCGGGCGCCAGTGGAAACATCGGCCAGGTGCTGCGTCCCGCGCTGCTCAAGCTGGGTTTCGGCCTGCGCTCGGCCGGCGGCAGGCGCGCGCTGACGCCGCTTATGCCGGAGGAGGATGTCTGCCACGGCGACATGCGCGATACGGCCTTCGTCGATCGGTTGCTGACGGGTGTCGACGTGTTGGTCCACATGGCGGGCACCAGCGTCGAGCGGCCGTTGTCCGAGGTGATCGAGAACAATCTGCGTGGCCTGCACTCGGTCTATGAGGGCGCACGGCGCCACAATGTCCGGCGCATCGTGTTCGCCAGCTCCAACCATGCCGTCGGGATGCACAGCATCGAAACCAGGCTCAATCTGGACTGCGACCTGCGACCGGATGGATTCTACGGCCTGAGCAAGGTGTGGGGCGAGGCGATGACCCGGATGTACTGGGACAAGCATGGCATCGAGGGCATCTCACTGCGGATCGGCACCGCGATCGAGCGACCGACGGAATTCCGCCATCTCAGCACCTGGCTGGGCAACGACGATCTGGTGCAGTTGATCAACCGCTGCATCACCGTGTCGCACATCGGCTATCTTGCCGCGTGGGGCGTGTCGGCCAACACGCGCAGTTACTGGAACAATGCCGGGGCGGCCAGGCTCGGCTACCAGCCGGTGCAGAATGCCGAGGACTACGCCGAGGACATCCTAAAACATCCGAACCCGCTCGATCCCGTCGCACAGCGCTTCCAAGGTGGCGGCTTCGTCACCATCGACTATACGCCGCCGGAGCAACGGCCACATGCGCACGATTGAGCAACACGCCCAAGCCCTGGCCGACGGCCGCACCACCAGCCGGGCGCTGGTGGAACAATGCCTCGCCCGCATCGCCGATCCGAATGGCGAGGGCGCGCGCGCCTTCATCAAGGTGCATGCCGAGCAGGCGCGCGCGATGGCGGACGCGATGGACATGCTGCGTCGCGCCAGGCGCGAACCCAGTCGTTACGCGGGCATTCCCGTCAGCCTGAAGGACCTGTTCGACATCGCCGGCGAGGCCACACCGGCCGGCTCGCGCGTGCTGGCCGATGCGGCTCCGGCCACCGCGCATGCTCCCGTCGTGCAGCGCATGCTGGCGGCGGGCTTCGTGCCGACGGGCCGCACCAACATGACCGAGTTCGCATTCTCCGGTCTTGGCATCAATCCGCACTATGGTACGCCGAGTTCGCCGTGGGATCGCACGGCACGACGCATCCCCGGCGGCAGTTCGTCGGGCACCGCGGTGTCGGTCTCCGACAGCATGGCGGTCGCCGGTCTTGGCACCGATACCGGCGGCTCCTGCCGCATCCCCGCGGCGTTCTGCGGTATCGTTGGCTACAAACCCACCGCGCGCCGGGTGCCGATCACCAGGGTGCTGCCGCTGGCGCCGAGCCTCGATTTAATCGGACCGCTCGCACCGAGCGTCGCGTGCTCCGCGGTAATCGATGCGGTGCTGGCGGGCGAGACGCCGGCGTTGCCGGTGCCGGCGGAGTTGAACAGCCTGCGCCTCGCGGTGCCGACCAACGTCGTGCTTGACGGCATGGACGCGACTGTGAGCAGCGCCTTCGACCGCGCACTCGCCACACTGTCGCGCGCCGGTGCCCGCATCGCACATATGCACTTCACGGCGTTCGACGAAGTGCCCGCGGTGAATGCCAAAGGTGGGTTCGCCGCTTCCGAAGCCTATGCTTGGCATCGCACCCTGCTGGCGGAAAAAGGCGCCGGTTACGACCCGCGCATCCGCATTCGCATCGAACGCGGCGAGCGGATGACGGCGGCGGACTACCTCGAGCTTGTCGCCGCCCGCCAAAGGCTGATCGCCATGTTTGATGTGAGCACACGCGAATTCGACGCGCTCGTCATGCCCACCGTGCCGATCGTGGCGCCGCGCATCGCCGAACTCGACGACGAACGCGAATACAACCGCATCAACCTGCATATTCTTCGCAACACGGCGCTCGGCAACTTCTTCGACCGCTGCTCGATCACCCTGCCATGTCACCGCGGCGGCGAACCTCCAGTGGGGCTTATGCTGGTCGGTGAGACGCTCGGCGATGCCAGGCTATTTTCAATTGCCACGGCAATTGAGGCCGCGCTGTAGTCGCACCCGCAGGTTCCGAACGGCGCACCGTCTCGGCGGCATGGTTACATCAGGAAGCTGCGATCCAGCGAGCCTGGCGGAACGTTGGCGAATTTGATCATCATGTCGCCGCTGGCGAGGCTCCCATCATTGTTCGCATCGATATACGCGTGTGCTGTGTTCCCTGTTCCATACCCCACGGCCACGCCCGCGCTACCGAAGTAGCTCGGAGTCGCCGCGTCGGTGAAGCTGCCACCCCACCTTGCCCAGGTACCGACTTATGGCGGAGCAGCAAGGCTTGCAGGTGGATTCCGTCGTTGGCGGTGAAACTGTTGGTCGTATCGCCGTTGATCGTATCGTCCGCCGCGCCGCCACTGCCCGCGACGAACGGCGAGTAGACTGGCAGCGAATATATGAAAAGGTCGGTCCCGCTGCCCACAGTATAGTTCCCCCGCCGCCGGCCGCGCTGATGCTGTTGTTGACGGTCGTCCCGTCACGGAACGTCACCGATCCGCCGGACAGCGTGTTGTCGGTCACCGTGACCGTGTTGCTGCCAGCCAGGTAGATCTGGCCGAGCCGGCTGACCGCGCCGAGAGCGGTCTGATATTGCCGAGAGCGGTCTGATAGTGATGTGGGTGCCTGCCGCTTGAATGTCGCCACGATTTGCGGATGGAAATCATGTGGACTTCAGCTTGGTGTTTCTCTCGGCGCCAACGGCACCCAACATCGTGAGCAAGCTCACATCAGCAGCATCAACTGCCGTGTCAGCAGCCCGTTCGCATCGCGCAGTTCATGCATGATCGTGAAGTGGTTGGCACCGGCGACCGGGATCAGTACACCCGGCGCATGTGCTGCGGCGCGCTTCGCATGCAGCTCTCGGCTGTCCGACACCAGCGGCGGCAATTCCGCGGTGCCGTAGGTGATCGCCAGCTTCTTGGTCGCCACCGGCAAGCGCAGTGGCGACAGCGCGGCGATCTCCACATCGGTCAATCGCAGCTTCTCGTTCAGATAAATGTCGCGGATCGGACCCAACTCGAACACGCCGGAGATCGCCAGACCGGCTACGACGCCAGGATGATCAAGGCACATCGCGGTCAGATGCCCACCGGCCGACCAACCTGACAGCACGATCGGACCGGCGATGCCGTGCGCCGCCCCATGCTCGACCAGCCAACCCAGCGCGGCACGAATTTCGGCGACGATATCGGTCAGCGTCGCGTCGGGTGCCAGAGTGTAGCCCGGCAGTGCCGCCGCCCAGCCCCGCGCGTACGGCCCGCCGACCAGATTGGCGAACATGTCCTTGCTGTTGCGCTGCCAGTAGCCGCCATGAATGTACACTAGGCACGGCGCGTTCGGATCCACTGCGGGAAACAGGTCCCACGTGTTGCGCCCACGCGGGCCATAGCGCAAATCGAGATGCTCAGGATGCGCGGCGCGGAATTCCGCCGATGCAAACCGCCACGCCGCGAGCAACTCGGCGCTCTCCGGTACCGCCATCGGGTTGTTGTACGCCGCGTCGCGTTCGGCGCGGCTCAGCGTGCCCCAGTTCATGCCGTCGCTTTCAGATACCAATCCATGATCTGCCGTCCCTGCCAGAACAGCGTGCCGGGCTTCGCCGCCAGGTATCCCAGCGCCTGCTCGAACCAGCCGATGCGATGCGGCACGCCACTGATATAGGGATGCACCGCGAGGCCCATCACCTTCGCACCCTGCGTCTCGGCCTCGGCATACAGCCGATCGAACTGTGCGACCGTGCGGTCGAACAATTCGCGCGCAGCGTGGTGCTGGATCATCATCATCGGAATGTCGTTCAGCTCGACGCTGTACGGCATGGTCAGCAGTGGGCCACGCGACGTGCGCAGCGTGCACGGCAGATCGTCCACCACCCAGTCGGCGCAGTAGCGGATGCCGGCTTCCACTAGCAGGTCGGGCGTTTCCAGCGTCTCGGTGAGGCCCGGTGCGAGCCAGCCGACGATGTCGTGTCCCGCCGCCTCGCGCAGCGCGGCAATTGCATCGCGGATCATCGCGCGCTGATCCTCGACCAGATGCGTGGCGATCTGGCGGAAGCCATGTCCCATGAACTCCCAGCCTGCATCGCGTGCGGCCTGCGTGACTCGCGGATAGCCGGCGGGCACGGTGCCGTTGATCGTCATCGACGGCGCGATGCCGTGCGCATCCAGCGCCGCCTTCAGGCGCCAGAACCCGACGCGCATGCCGTATTCGTGCCAGGCCCAGTTGGACAGATCGGGAGTGACCAACGCACCCTGCGGTGCGGTCAGCACCTGACGCGGCATGGCGCGCGCGATGTCCCAGTGCTCCACGTTCACCACGATGAACACCGCAACGCGCTTGCCATCAGGCAGGGCAAGCCGCGGTCGATCGATGCTGGCCTGGTAGTCGAGGCGCACGGCCGGAATCACGGCAGCTCGATTCCGGTCAGTGCCTGCCACACCCGAATCACGAACGCATCGTCCTTCGCGCCGTCGCCATGCGCCGCGGCGGCGAGGAACAACTGATGCGCGGTCGAGGCCAGCGGCAGCGGGAACGTCAACGCGCGCGCCTGGTCCAGCACGATGCCGAGGTCCTTGACGAAGATGTTGACCGCCGACAGCGGCGTGTCGTCGCCATCCAGGATGTGCGGCACGCGGTTCTGCCACATCCAAGAACTGCCGGCCGACGACGAGATCACCTCGAACAGCGTGCGGGGATCGGCGCCGGCACGGATACCCAGCGCCATCGCCTCGGCCGCGGTGGCGATGTGCACGCCGGCGAGCAACTGGTTCACCATCTTCACCGTGCTGCCGATGCCCGCCTTTTCCCCAAGCCGCCACACCTTGGTGGAGATCGCATCGAGCACCGGCTGCGCCTTGGCAAATGCCGAATCCGAGCCCGAGGCCATCACAGTCATCGTCCCAGCCTGTGCGCCGGCCCTGCCGCCGGACACCGGAGCATCCAGCATCAGGAACCCCGCGGCGGCGATCCTCGGCTCCAGTCCACGCGCGGCTTCCGGCGCGATGGTGGCACAGCATAGGATCACGGCACCCTTTGCCAGTTTCGCCAGGCAGCCCTGCTCACCGAACAGCACGGCCTCGGTCTGGGTGGCGTTCACTACGAACACCACGACGGCCTCGGTATCGGTCGGCAACTCGGCGGCAGTGGCCACCGCCGCGCCACCCGCCGCCGCCAGTTCCGCCCGCACCGACTCGCGGACCTCGCAGCCGGTCACCATATGCCCTTTGCGCACCAGGTTGAGCGCCGCACCCATCCCCATGGTGCCCAGTCCGATCACGCCGACCTTCATGGCTTCATCTCCCGTGGCGGAAGCGCTCGACCGCGGCGACCAGCGCACGACGGATGCCCGGTTCCAGAGCAGAATGCCCGGCGTCGGGCACCAGCGACAGCCGTGCCGCCGGCCAGGCCGCGGCCAGTTCGAACGCCGTGCGCGGCGGACAGATCATGTCATAGCGGCCCTGCACGATCTCCGCCGGTAGGCCGCCGATGCGGTGCATGTGGCCGAGCAGCCCCTCGGGCGGCAGGAACAGGTTGTGGGCGAAGTAGTGCGCCTCGATGCGGGCCAGCCCCAGCGCGGTGCGGTCCTGCGCGAACGAACTGACCGTTTCCGGGCTGGGCAGCAGCGTGCTGCACGAGCCTTCGTACACCGACCAGGCGCGCGCCGCCGGCAGATGCACCGACGGATCGGGATCGGTCAGCCGGCGCAGATAGCCGTTGAGGATGTCGCCCCGCTCCGCCTCCGGCAGGAACGAGGCGAAGCTGGCATGCGCATCGGGAAAGATCGCGGCGAGGCCGTGCAGGAACCAGTCCACCTCGGCCGGGCGGCCCAGGAACACGCCGCGCAGCACGCAGCCGATCACCCGCTCCGGGTACGCCTGCGCGTAGGCCAGCGCCAGCGTGGAGCCCCAGGAGCCGCCGAACAGCAGCCAGCGATCCAGGCCGAGGTGCCGCCGCAGCGTTTCGATGTCGGACACCAGGTCCTGGGTGGTGTTGTTCTCCAGACTGCCCAGCGGCCGCGAGCGCCCCGCGCCGCGCTGGTCGAAGATCACCACGCGCCAGAACTCCGGATCGAAGAAGCGGCGGTGCACCGCGCCAGCGCCGGCGCCCGGGCCGCCGTGCAGGAACAGCGCCGGACGGCCGCGCGGGTTGCCGACCTGCTCCCAGTACATAACGTGGTTGGTTGAGAGCGGCAGGTAGCCGGTCTCGAACGGGCCGATCTCGGGGAACAGGTCGCCGCGTGGCATGACTGGCGATGGTATAGGCGGCGGGCGCGGGGCGGAACAGGGTCGCGACATGCAAAGGACGTGGATCGCACTCGGTGCACTGGCGGGGCTAACCGCGGTGGCAATGGCCGCCCTGGCGGCGCATGGGCTGGGCGGGCTGGACCCGGCGGCGCTGGCGATGGTGCGGAGCGGGATCGAGATGCAGGGTTGGCACGCGTTGGCGTTGCTGGCGTGCGGGCTGTGGGCGCCGCGAGGGGGAAGGTTGGCGGACGCGGCGGGGGCGGCGTTCGCGGTGGGGTTGGTGCTGTTCTGTGGCGCGGTCTATGCGCTGGGGCTTGGCGGTGTGCGGTTGGGGATGATGGCACCGGCGGGTGGTACGCTGCTGATGGTGGGGTGGGTGCTGCTGGGGTTGTCCACGGTGGTCGCGACACGGAAGGCATAAAACAAACCTGCGTCCGCTGGAGGTTCCGGGGGTTTGTGTATGCCCAATAATTGACACGCCGCATTTCTGGGTATACAGATATTCATGGATATCAGCTTCGACCCGGCGAAGCGGACAGGACGCTGACCGAGCGCGGACTGGACTTTGCCGACGCGGGGCTGGTGTTCGCCGGCGTGACGGCGACGATCCAGGACATGCGGCGCGATTACGGCGAGGATCGATACACCACCGTCGGTCGTCTCCGCGGCCGACGCGTCGTCCTGGTGTGGACGCCACGCGGCAACGCTCGACGCATCATTTCAATGAGGTATGCACATGCCGGTGAAGAAGCGCAGCGTTTCGACTGGCTGGACTGACCCTGACGACGCACCGGAACTTACGGCGGAGATGCTCGCCGAGGCGGAGGTGTTCAAGAGCGAGCAGTTCTTGCGTCGTGGCCCCGGCCGGCCGAAGGCCGAGATGACAAAAGAGAAGATCAGCGTGCGGCTCGATCCGGATGTGCTGGCGCGGTTGCGCGCAGGCGGGCCGGGATGGCAGTCGCGAATCAATACGGTGCTGCGCAAGGCGCTGGCGCTGGACGGCGCGACGGTGAGTTCTCTGCAAGTTCACGGAGACGGAGCCGTGTCGGAGCATCGTCGTGGGCGAGCGCGCGGTATCGGCTGAGCGATGGCCGACCACGCCTTCCGCTTCAGGTGCGCTCGGTCGCGCGGCTTGCAATCCGGCGGTGTCAATGAAAACCAGATGGTTCCAGGTACGGTCGGCGGGACGCTGGAAACCACGGCTGAAAGCCAACTTTCAACGGCCGGCGACGAGGGGGATTTTTGAACAGGCCGTTGAAGGGTGCGACGACCTTGACCGCCGGCATGGTCAACACGGGTCAGCCCGTCCGAGGGTGGTCGTCAGACCAAGACGGCATCGACCAAGATCAGCAGCGTCGGCGGGCGACATCGCCACGCTCGGTTCCTCGTCCTCCAGGCTCTTCACCAATACACCCGGCCAGCGATGGTGCAGCACATCCTGCACCTCCCGCCGCTCGATCCCTTCATGCGTGATCATCACCAACGCCCCGTGATCACCGCCTACCATGCCCGCGCAGCAGACTTCGCGCCATCGCCTCCGGCGCCGCGCTGCCCGATCGCGTACATCACGCAATGCACGTCGCAGCCGGCGAACAGCGTGGAGCAGGTTGGCCGATAAGTGCAGCGGGATGGCAGCGAGGCTCCAGGTAGTTGCTTCTGCCGTCCATTGGCACATGCCGAGCCACGGCGACTCTTGAGCCGAGGTGCCTCTTCGGTCGGAACTCGGCATCGAGGCCAGCATAAAATCCCAGACCGTTGCCACTCAGCAGCGAACGCGCATCTCTTGCCTGTTCCTTACGGATGGGTAGCGAGTCCGTGATACGGACTCCTTGCGTGTGCGGACTCAATAATGCCGGCGGATCAGGGTTGCAGACCAGTCGTGGTCGCCGACATCTGCCTGACCGCGCTGACCTTACCGGTGCTGACCTGAAGAGTCGCTCAGGCCGTGGGGAGACAAGGACGACCACCCTGACCACGCACCCGGTCAGGTGGCCCGCAGGATCGGCACATTGCCGGTAGGCAGAGGCGTTCCAGTGCGTTCCGTAGGATGGAGCGAGGACGGCCACGAGGGTCGAGACAATGATGGCCAACGGCCTCCCCTCGCAGTTGACATCGTGAAGTGCTTCACGGAGATGACTATGAAGACCGATTCCCAACGGCAAATCGAATACCAACTGCGCCGTCGCGAGGTAGATGGGCGCATCACAATCTGGATCAGCAAAGAAGTGGAACACGGGATTGATGCATTGCGTGGTGGCGAGACTCGAACCTCTTGGATAAGCCGTGCGATTACCGAACTGACACTCAGGCAGCTTTTGGGCCGACCATTTCCTTTTACCGACCAAGATTATGCCGAAGCTGTTCGCCGGGCGCGGGAACGAGGGATTTCTCTGTGATTCACCGTCCCTTGGACCCCCGAATCTCCAATATCGGTCACGATGCCAACGCCCTTGATCTGCATGGCACCGACCGAGACCGCCTTGTGGGGCGCTTTTGTCAACTCACGGCGGCCCGTGTACTGAACATAGTTGTCGCTGGTGGCGTGCGCGAAGAAGTTCAACACCCACGAACGCCCGCCAACGTGAAGGCGTCTGTCCTTCCTCAGATTTTCAACCTACGACCAGGGCTGAACACGTCTCAACGTTCCCAGCGGAGAACGGTGCTTGAAATCATCCAGGGCAACGCACGTCCCGGCAAGCATACGGCCGATGCCTCGCATCTTTCCGAAGCTGCCGAGACCGGGTGCGCTTATTTTATTACAGAAGACCGGCGCATTCTCAATAAGCGCCGTGCGCTCAGGTCTGTCCTGCCTCCGTCGCTCACCATCGTCACGCTTGATGAGTTCTTTGTGATCTTCGACCACTACGAAATGGGCTGATTGCCTACCTATTTCCATGACGAGAGACCCGACCGCAAAAAGAGCCTACATAGTAAAAACTTGAGAGTCTGGGGTTTGCCCAGAATTTTCTCTCAAGCTGCGAGTTGGAAGCCCTGCATTTTATTGGTATCGGCTCGTTTGGCGAGGAATTTCGTGAAGATGTGGTCTTTCGGGGTATCCAGGAGAAATTCAGGAAGCCGCTGGCGTAGCGCGGTTGCGACGACGAGTTCGGAGGGCGGGATCCCGGGTCGGACGGTGCGCAGCCAGGATCCGAAGGAGGCCCAGACGAGCCGGGGATGTGCGACGGAGAGGTACTGCAGCAATCCTTGGCAGATGAGACCGGTCTGGATGAAGACGTGATAGGCATGCAGCTTGCGTTTGACGTCGTCGCGGTATTTGGGTGATGCCCGGTGGAGATGCTGGTTGCCGTCGTTGCGGCGCCGCGCCTTCATGTCGAACATCCAGAAATGATAGGCGAAGGTGCCGATCTGGTGCACGGCCTGCTTGAAGCTGAGCTCGATCTTGAAGCGCAGACCGTAGAGACGAATGATGTCGATGGCGTCGAGGGAGGTGTCCGTGCACATGAGGAGGAGGGAGCCTCTTGTTGGATGGATCACCGCGACGAAGCGCACCATGCGGCCGGCAGGGCGCCACAGCAGGTCGCGGACGCGATATTGGATGGTCAGCTTGTTCTCGCCGTAGACGGGGCTGTTGGCCTTCTGGAAGGCCGTGGGATCATTCAGCAGCGACTTCACTTTGAGCTTCTTGCCGTACTTCCTGGGCGCGCCTCGCTTGCGCGGCCCGCGATGTTGGTAGGCGGTGTACGCGACGGCATTGGACTTCATGCGCGTGACCAGGTGGTTGTTCTGCTTGAGCAGGCCGGCGATGATCTTCTGCGCGCCATAGTAGGCGTCGGCGACGAAGTAGAAGGGTTGATCGACATCGGTGATGCCGATGAGGGAGATCATCTTGTCGAGCAGGGTCCGGCGGTCGCGGTTGGACCATACCACGCCCTCATGGATGCGCGCGGCAAGCGGCACAGCGAAGACGGAAGAGGCGGCCTGAACGAGCAGACTTACAGCTTGCAGTGAGTGCCCCGTGATGTAGTCCGGCTTGGTGTTCGATGCCGATTGCTGATGCAGCAATTTGACCGCCGGCATCTTGCGGCCGCACTTGGGGATCTTGATGCCGTCGCCGACCAGGACGTACCTGCCGTTGACGCGCAGCGCCTGGGGCAACAGGCGAAGCACCAGCGAGGTCCACAGCGCGGTGAGCTGGTCGAGCTTGACGGCGGAGGAGTGGAAATAATCGCGGAGCGCATTGTAGCGACGCGGATCGAGGTTCAGCGCGCGCACGATGGAGGTGACACCGAGCTGCTCGGTGCGCACCGTGAAGCCGGCCACGGCGGTGGCGAACCACAGGAAGGTTTGCAGGCGGGTGAACGCCGGGCGCAGCGACCGGATTGCATTCCACCAGAGTATCCACAGTGACATTGGGTTGGCTCGTAGCGTTGTAACGAACGATGCCGTTACCCGGGGACTCACTATGCCCGCGTTGAATCTCGCGTGATCGGCGTTGACTCTGGCGTGAGCGACGCGACAGCGGTGAGCCGCCGTGCTATTCTGATCCGATGGGAAAGCGACGCGAGCCAGACATCTTCGACGACAACCCGCTCACCGAGGACTTCCTCGAATGGATGGTCTCGCCTGACGGACAAACCGCCGGCGAGGTGTCCGGCCTTGTGTTCGCCACGCTGGAAAACGCCAGTGTCGATGCCAAGCGGCGCAAGGTCATCTGGGCCGATGGCGAACGGCTATCGATCGAGCAATCGGCAGAGCGCATCCATGCCGAGCATCCGGACAGGCCCCGCGAGCTGATCGAAATTTCCCTGTGCAGTTGGTTCGAGCACCGCGTGCCGGAATCCGGTTCCGAACGCCAGATCAACGAACTCGACCGGCTATTCGGGCCGTGGATTCGCGACCGTGAGCGAAAGGCACGGGCTGCCAAAAAATGACCGAGAAGTCCGCACTCTCAAGTAAAAAGAGCCTACATAGTAATGTGCGGGTCCTGCGCTGGGGATCAACCTCTGCCTGCACCAGCAGGCGATCGATACCTCTACCCCCTCGGGCAGGATGGCATTCGGGATACAGTCGGTATTTCTCGGAGTTTGAGCGGCAATGACACGCGATCGAGTGATGGCCGGCTTGGGTCGAGCGCCGCGCGGCTGAGTGTGGTACGTAGCTTCATTGAGTCGTTGTCGGTGGCCTTCGACGACAACGATACGCAACCTCAAGGATGAGGACAAGGCCACTTTTCCTGCGCTCCCGCAACCACGATGCTGGCGGCCGCGTACTTCTTCTGATCGGGATGGGCGTTCAGCCAAGTGATGGTATTCATCATAATATCTGTTGGTCTGACTGTCGCTGGTACGCAAAAACCTGCACCATTTAGGGCAAGCATCGCGGTCACGGTGCCCTCGAAATAGGCCAAGCATCTGATGATTTGGTCGTTTTCGTCCTGGTCCTTGGGCTTACTGTTCGGGTCGCTCGTGACGCACAATTTGAGGAAGTCATTACCCGTTAAAGTCTCTGCCTTTCCCTCCACTGGGATCAGGGTACCGATACCTACACAGCCCAGAAGACACAAAAGAGACTTCGCTGTGTACCGCATCGCGTTGGCCCTCTTGCGCGTTCCGTCATCCGGGCGTGGTGACAGCGACAGCCGTCGCGAGGATGGTTTTGAGGCTTTCATGCGCGGCTCTAGCTTCGGGTTCCGTCAGAAATGAGATGTTAAGCAGAGGGCTGCCATGTTGGTTGGTGATGCCAAAGCCGTAATAGAGGCCCTGCGGGCCAGTCATCCCGAAGTGCATCGGCGCAACATCTCCAAGTTTGAACTTCTCATGCGCTGGCATTGGCTATCGCTCCTGTTCAGCGCGGAAATCGTATGTGCCTATTCAGGTTGGTCGCCTTCGATCAGGTATCGGGCAAGGCCCATCGCCATGCCGCTGTCGGGGCGTCGCTTGGCAACAAAGTCTACCCTTCATTGCTCCGAGAGTCACATCCTGGTCGTGTCCCATGTTCTCCGCAAGGAACTCAATGTATTGCTCCTCGCGGCCAGGATAAAGATGGCGCAGGACGTGGTATAGAACCGGAACGCATACCGCTGCGTCGGTGTCATCCTGCCCAAGCACGACTAGCGCTGAGTGAACGAAGCCGTAGATGTAACCGAGGGCCTTGTGGGATGGCTGCCGGCACAAGCTTTTTGGGCCTCTAGCATGAAGGCGAGACCTTCGATCAGCGTTTGCTTTGCTGCGTCGTCAAACCGGGGCCTTCTTCTAAAGGGGTTGAGCATGGCTGCCTCCAAACCAGGGATCAGTCCGCATATTCGCTTCCCGCCCCTGACACATTGACGTAGATCAGGGGCCGGAGGCGTTGCGTGCGGCGACCTTGATGCGGTGTCCACCCTGACCGGCTGGTGGTCGGGGTGGTCGTCATGGCGCTTTCTTTCGCCTGCAGACGTCCCAAATCACGGGCGCGACAGACATCTCGGGAGGGGTCTCATCGAGCGCAAGCAGTGCCTCAGCAGCTACGGCGAGCGGGGAATCCTGACGCCTCTCCGGATGCAGGTCGATAAACTTCACAAAGCCTTTGGCAAGGTCGTCCGGTGTCATGTGTGCTGCTAAGCAGAGTGGCCCTGAAGCATCCATTGTTTGGACCACAGTTGTTCCGCCGTCGGCGGTCCGACGGACCACCATTCCCACCTGAAGGACGCCTACAATACCTGTCAAGTATCCCGCGCATGAGAAATAGTGCGCTTCCGGCCACTTATGCCGACAGTCATCGGCAAGGTCGGCGGCAACGATCATAACTTGCGCTCGCACACCGTTCGCTCCCGCTATTGCGATGGAAAGCGCGAGCAATGCTGTGCGAATCATGTCGGTTCCTCCCCAGGAAGAGCACCGACTTCACACTACCCTGTCCAGGCTGACCACTCCGACCGTGGTCGTCACGGGCTGGGCAGGAGGTCGCGGCACGGCTGAGTGGATGGTAGCGGCGGTCGCCGCCGATCCGATCGACTGCCTCCAAAATAGCGCAGGCCAGAAGGATTGACCGGGTTCACCTCGACCTTGGTGCTGGCGCGAATAGGACGGCGTCCTTCATCGCTGATCCAAGCACGGTTCGTAAGCGAAAGGAGCGTATGTGGACGCACGTTCATCGCTGTCCTGCAACGGACTGAGTCCGCATTACGGATTCCGAAAACGGGTTGGATCGCCATACCGTGGGCACCTCGGCTCAAGAGTCTCCGCAACAGGGATTGGTGAAAGCTCCCGACGTGAACGGCATGGACCAATCATCCCCGCCATTGACTGCACTTCTGGAAAACTCCGGCTCAGGAGTTCCGGCCACACAAATAGCTGCATGACCACGGATCGGCAGATGGCGAGAATGTACGCCGATCAGGAAGAAGTTATCGCACTGCTCAACATGATGGGCGACTTCGATCTGGCTAACCGTCTGGAACGCTGTGCGGCAGTGCGACGTGTACGGCATCATGCTGGCTGGCCGCGCGTTTGTCGGACCGCCGCGTGCGTGTGGTGCCGACGACCGACGATGCGATCCTGGTGGCTCGGCATGTGCCAATGGACGGCAGAAGCAACTACCTGGAGCCTCGCTGCCATCCCGCTGCACTTATCGGCCAGCCTGCTCCACGCTGTTCGCCGACTGCGACGTGCATTGCGTGATGTACGCGATCGGGCAGCGCGGCGCCGGAGGCGATGGCGCGAAGTCTGCTGCGCGGGCATGGTAGGCGGTGATCACGGGGCGTTGGTGATGATCACGCATGAAGGGATCGAGCGGCGGGAGGTGCAGGATGTGCTGCACCATCGCTGGCCGGGTGTATTGGTGAAGAGCCTGGAGGACGAGGAACCGAGCGTGGCGATGTCGCCCGCCGACGCTGCTGATCTTGGTCGATGCCGTCTTGGTCTGACGACCACCCTCGGACGGGCTGACCCGTGTTGACCATGCCGGCGGTCAAGGTCGTCGCACCCTTCAACGGCCTGTTCAAAAATCCCCCTCGTCGCCGGCCGTTGAAAGTTGGCTTTCAGCCGTGGTTTCCAGCGTCCCGCCGACCGTACCTGGAACCATCTGGTTTTCATTGACACCGCCGGATTGCAAGCCGCGCGATTGAACCCATCCGACACCATCGACGGAGTTCGCTACTGCGAATGAAAGTCCCTGAGCGGGCTGCAATCAGTCTGGTGACGTAAGCTCACTCTGCTGCTCATGCATCAAGAGGCGGGCTCTTGACGCCCGCCTCTGCACGGTCCTCACGCCCGCAGCGGAACCACAATAATGCATGGCCGATACGCGCCCCGTTCTCGGCAGGATTACCTTGGCGCGCCCGCTAAGCCGCAGGGCCCGGATCATGCCGCCAGACGCTGACGCTCCGGCACTTCCAGCCCAAAGAACCGCGCCGCATTCAGCCCGAGGATCTTCGCCCGCTGCGCCTCACTCAGCTTCGGCATTGTCCGCTCGATCGCTGCCGCCGAGTGCGGCCAAGTACCCTCGTGATGCGGGTAGTCGCTGGCCCACATGAAGTTGTCGACCAGCCCCCACGCCTCCGCCAGCGCCAGACCCGATGGGTCCTCCTGGAACGTCGCGAACCCGTGGGCGCGGTAGTAGTCGCTCGGCAATCCCTGCAGCTTCGGACGCACCCACATGTGGTGCTTGCGATACGCCTCATCCATCGCGTCGAGCAGCCAGGGGATCCAGCCGATGCCCGCCTCGATGGTGGCGAAGCGCAGCCCCTTGAACCGCTCCAGCACACCTGAGGCGCACAGATTCGCCACCGGCTCGATCGTCGGCGACAGCGAGTGCGTGACGTAGTTGATCACCGCCCCGCCATTGCCGCGTGCCGCACGCGGATCGCGCCCGGTGGAGACGTGGAACGTGATCGGCAGGCCGGCGTCCTGGATCAGCGCCCACATCGGATCGAAGTGCGGCAGGTTGTAGTTGACATGATCGACATCGTGCCCGCCCCAGATCGGCTTGCACGGCAGCGACAGCGCGCGGAACCCCAGCTTCGCGACCCGCTCGATCTCGGCCATCGCGCCGGGCAGGTCGCCGGTGGCGACCGAGGCGACCGGCAGCATGGCCTCGGGATGCGGGCCGAACTGTTCCCACGCCCAGTCGTTCCACACCTTGCACTGCGCGTTGGCGAACACCGGATCGGGCGTGGCCCACATCGCCAGGCCTTTGTTGGGGAAGATGATCTCGACATCGACCCCATCGGTGCGGTTGTCGCGAATACGGTCGGCCACATCGGCGCCGGCCCGCGAACGCACCCAGTCCTCGCCTTCGAAGCTCATGACGCGGACGCGGTCGGGACGATAGCCCTCGCAGTAGCGCCACTGAACGCCCTTGTCGTCGGTGATGATCCGCGGCACGCGCTCGCGGTACTGCGGTTCGATCCGCTTCTCCCATAGATCGGGCGGTTCATTGGCGTGGCTGTCGGTGGAGACGATAAAGTATTTCTTCGGATCGTCCGCGTGCACGGTGCGCTGCCATCCGGCATGACCCGGGGTCTCCAGGCGCCACAGGTTCGGGGCGTTGATGGCTACTTCGCTCATGTTGACCTCCATATTTGTTGCGACCGTGGGCGTTGCCGTCTCCACCGCCAATGACCGGCTTTACTATGTCGAACCCGCGGCGCAGGTTGACTGTCACGCGGCATTGCCGCGGATGCGCGATCGCAATGGGCCCGACCACAAGGGCTCGATCGGACACAAGCGGAGGAAACAACATGAACATCAGTCGTCGTCATCTGACCGGGCCGCTGCCTGTTCTCGGGCTGGTCGCGGTTGGTTTGGTGGGAGTCAGAGCAGCCCATGCCATGACCGCGGACGAAGAGGCTGTGGCGAAGCGGCTGGAAGCGTTTCGGGCTGCCCAGTTCGCCGCCGATGCGAAGGTGCTCGACGAGCTTACTGCGGCGGAACTGAGCTACAGCCACTCCGACGCCCACATCGAAGACAAGGCGACGTTCATCAAGAACGCCACTGCCGGAAAATCTAAATTCCTGTCGCTGGAATACAAGGACCCTTCGATCCGCGTGGTCGGCGACGCCGCGATTGTCCGGTTTCATTGGGTAGCCGAGAGCGAATCGATCCCCGAGGGCAAGAAAAGCTCCACCAACCTGGCCATCCTGATGAACTGGCAGAAGCAGGGCGGGGACTGGAAACTGTTGTCCCGCGCATCCACCAAACTCTGACGGTTGCAAACCGGTCACGCGATGCGCCACTGCACCAATGTGTAGGGTGACGGCGCGTCGTCGTGCGGTTCGAATACCGCCTCGACCGCGGCGCCGATCGTGACCTCCTGGTGCGGATCGCCGAGCAGGTTGCCCAGCATCCGGATGTTGCCCGCATCCGGCAGCTCGACCAGCACGGCGATATAGGGTCCGCGGTCGCGCAACGCCGGATGCACCGGATGCCAGCAGCGCGTCCAGGTCCAGATGCGGCCTTTGCCCTCGACCGCGACCCAGCGCATGTCCCATGACCGGCAGTGATGGCACAGCCATTCCGGACCCCACTGCCAGGTGTTGCAGGCACCGCAGCGCTGCACCTTCAGCACGCCTTGCCGCGTGCCTTCCCAATACGGCAGGTCGAGGCCATCGCTTTCGGTGACCGGTGCGGGAAGTCCGGCGGGCAGGTAGGTCATCACAAGGTCTCCTGCGAGCCGACGATCATTGTGGATACAGGTGTCACCATCGGACCGGCGATCACGCCGGCGACATGCGCGTCGGACACCTGGGCGGTCGATTGGCCGCGGATCTGGCGCACCGCCTCGATCTGCAGTTCGAGCCCGTGCATGTAGCACTCGGCCAGGTTGCCGCCGCTGGTGTTCAGCGGCAGTTTGCCTGACGGCGCCAGCAGGTTTTCCAGCGTAAGGAACTCGTTCGCCTCCTCGGGCTTGAAGAAGCCATGCTCGGCCATGCTCATCAGCACGCCGCCGGTGAAGTTCTCGTAGCTTTGCAGGACATCGACGTCGCCGGGTCCGAGCTTCGCCATCTCCCACAGATGCGGCGCGACCGGACCGAAGCTCGACGACGCGAAATCCGGCGCGTTGAATGAACGCGCTGCGTTGCGATGGTCGGAACCCTGTGCCACCGCCAGCACATAGGCCGGCTTGTGCCGGAAGTCCTTGGCTCGCTCCGCCGCAACCAGGATCAGCGCGGCGGCGCCATCGTTCTCCTGGCAGCAATCGAACAGGCGATAGGGTTCCGAAATCCACCGCGATGCATCGTACATCTCCTCGGTCAGCGGACGACCGTACATCACCGCGCGCGGATTGGACTGCGCGTGATGATACGATGCCATGGCCAGCGCGCGCATCGCATCCCGCTCGATGCCGTGTTCGTGCATATAGCGCATGAACTTCAGCGCATAGCGCTGGGCCGGCACGAAGATGCCGTACGGGTTGATCAGCGCGTTGTCGCCGGCGACAGTGCCACCCGCGGCAGCGCGGCCGAAGCGCTGGAACTGGCCCTGCGCCAGCGCGCGATACACCACCACGATGTCGGCCTGGCCGGTGACGATGGCCGCCGCACCGTTGCCCACCGCTGCCGCGCCGCCACCTCCGCCGCCGCCCCACTGCATGTTCGACAGCCGCAACTCCTTGGTGCCGAGCGCCGCGGCGAGGCGGGAGGGATCGTTGCGATCGTTGCTGTAGGTCGCGAAGCTGTCGATCTCGCGCGGATCGATCCCGGCGTCCTCGGCCGCGGCAAGGATCGCCATCAGCGCCAGCTTGAACTCGGGCTCCGGCGACCGGCCATGCTTGTAGTAGGTGGTCTCGCCGATCCCGACGATCGCCACCTTGCCGCGCAGGCTGCGCAGATCGGATGTCATGGGGCTCCTCCCGTTTGTCAGGTGGCCTGCAACCGGGATACATACTCATCGGTACGCTGTCCATACTGACAGTAGGAGGGACCGCATGGACGTCGGCATTCAAATGATCTTTTCCACCTATGGCTGGCCCGGCATGAGCGATCGCGAAGCCTGGCAGGAGGAGATCCGTCTGGCTCGGCTGGCAGACGAACTCGGCTTCGATTGCATCTGGTCGGTCGAACATCACTTCTTCGATTATTCGTTCTGCCCCGACAACCTGCAGCTCCTGTCGTATCTGGCGCCGCTATGCACCCATGCGGACCTCGGCACGGCAGCGATCATCCTGCCGTGGAACGACCCGCTGCGCGTGGCGGAGAAGGTGTCGGTGCTCGACCTGCTGAGCAACGGACGGGTCCGGCTCGGCATCGGTCGCGGTCTGGCACGGCGCGAGTTTGCCGCCTTCCGCGGCACCATGGACGACTCCCGCGAACGCTTCGACGAAGCCTCGGCGATGATCCTGGAAGCGTTGCGCACCGGCTTTATCGAGGGACGGGGAAAATTCTATCCGCAGCCACGGATCGAGATCCGCCCGCGCCCGGAACGCAGCTTCGAAGGTCGCACCTATGCGGTTGCCTCCAGCGAGGACTCGATCGAGGCGGCCGCACGCCTGAAGGCGCGCATGCTGATGTTCGCGGATCGGCCGTGGCCGGCGCGTCTACCGGGGATCGAACGGTATCGCGCGCTGTTCGCTCAGTACAACGGTGCGGCCGCGCCGCCGGTCGTCACTGCCGATCAGTGCATCTGCGCCGCCACGTCGGATGAGGCAAACCAACTGGCAGAGCGCCACATGGCCAGCTTCGTCGACAGCAATCTCGAACACTACGAGCTGATGAGCACCCACTTCGCCACCGCGAAAGGCTACGACGCCTATGCGAAAAAGTCGGAACTGGCTCGCACGGCGGGGCGGGACGGTCTGGTGCACGCGCTGTTGCAGGTGGCAGTGCGGGGCACGCCCGATCAGGTGCTGCGCGCGTACGAGGCGCGGCGCGAGCTGTTGGGCGATTTCGAGCTGAACAGCTCGTTCCGGTTCGGCGGGATTCCGTTGGCAAAGGCCGAGGCCTCGATGCGGCTGTTCGCGAAGGAGGTGCTGCCAGTGCTCAAGCGGTGGCAGCCCGGGACCTCGGCCGAGATCGCAACGGCCGCTGTGCACGCCTGACACCGTCTCGGTGGTGTCTCGTCATCCGTGTATTGCGACAGCGACGAGTGGTACGAGAGGGCTGTTGGGAGACAGTCGAAGTAGAATTGAAACCACTGTGGTGGCACGACCGAAAGCGTCGCGCCGGGAGTGATCGCACCCAGCATCGATGTTGCCGCCGATATCGTGCATGGCCATCAGCAGTGCCGCGGTTCAACGCGCGCTATGACGAAAGGTGCTTCCTGCCGACCACCGCTGACTGGCAAATGCTGGCAGTACGCGATGCCGTCCCCAGGCCGCAGGCATAGGCCAGCGACCGAGGAGGCTGCCACTCGGATCAAGCCGGCTTTCTGGCGACGATGTTCGATCAAGCGCGTGGATGCGCGTTGCGCCATACATCCACCAGCCGCGCCGCGTCCACGGCGGTGTAGCGCTGCGTGGTGGACAGGCTTGCATGACCCAGCAGCTCCTGGATCGAGCGCAGGTCCGCCCCACCCGCCAGCAGATGCGTCGCAAATGAATGCCTCAGCGCGTGCGGCGTCGCATGCTCCGGCAGACCATACAACCGCCGGAAACGCCGCAGCGTTCGTTGTGCCACCGCGGGGTCCAGCCGCCCGCCGCGCGCACCGAGGAACAGCGGACTGTCCGGATGCCGGTCGGGGTGCAGCGACAGCCAGGCGGCGATCGCTTCCCGCACCACGGGCAGCACCGGCACGATGCGCTCCTTGCCGCCTTTGCCGACCACGCGAAGGATCGCCACCGGCGCGTCGCGCACATCCAGCGCCAGCGCCTCGGCAATGCGCAAGCCACAGCCGTAGAGCAAGGTGAACAGCGCCGTGTCGCGCGCCTGCATCGCCGCGGCATCCGACATCTCGGCGATCTGCTCGGTCACGTCGCGCGCCTGCTCGGTCGCCAGTGCGCGCGGCACCGGCGGCTTGGCACGCGGCGTCGCGATCAGCTTCAATGCCGGATTGTCCACGCCATGACGACGGGCGAGGAACCGGAAGAAGCTGCGCACCGCGGAGAGATGCCGGGCCCGCGTGGCGTTGCCCGCACCCGCAGTCGCCTGGGCCGCCAGCCAGGCGCGCAGATCCGCGGCGCGCAAGGCGGCGAGCGCCGCGAGGTCCGGCTCGTCGCCGAGGTGCTGCGCCAGGAAGCCTAGAAAGCCGGCGATGTCGGCACCGTATGCCTCCACCGTCAGCGACGCGGCACGACGCTCCCGCGCGAGCCATTCGAGGAAGGCAATGCGCGCTTCCGCGCCGGTCATCGGCTCAGCGGCCGAGCGCCGCGGCCACGGCACGGCCGAGGAAGCCCAGTGGCCCGGTGCCCTGCGCCGGATCGAGCATGTGCCGGTCGCGCGCCAGCAGCGCGAGCAGGGCGGCCGGCCCCTCACCCGGCACCCGGACCAGGGCATCGTGCCGCGCCAGCCCCGCCGCCTCGGCGTGCAGCAACCAGGCGTCGGCGGGTGCGTCGCGAAAGATGACCTGCCGTCCATCCAGCAGGTTCGCGACCATGCCAGCCGGCAGCCGGCGTGCACCGGCATGCTCGGCCTCGATGCAGAGCTGCGCAGCGTCCACCGCCAGAATGCCCGGCATCTCGCCGCTCACGCAGTCGGCCGGGTCGTCGGAGCGGAACAGCGCCAGCACCGCGTCCTGAACTCTGCCGGCAAGACCTGCGGTCGCGCGCCCGGCGGCCAGCAGACCGTCGGCGCGTTGCCGCTGCACCCGCAGCATCGCCGCCATGTGATCCGCCACACCATCGCCGTGCCGCCGCGACGGCGGCTCGAGTACCCCATAGAGATCGGGATGTTCCGCCAGCCAGGCAGGGTTGGCACGCAGGAACGCCTCGACGAACGCAGCTTCCGCGTCGTCCGCGCGCCCCGCTGGCTGGCTCATGCGAGGCAGTTCATGCAATCTGCTGGCCGGTTTTGGCCCAGTCGGCAAGGAACGCCGCGAGGCCCTTGTCGGTCAGCGGATGATTGAACAACTGCCGCATTATGGCGGGTGGCACCGTGGCCACATGCGCGCCCAGCTTGGCCGCCTCCACCACATGCATCGGGTTACGCACCGAGGCGACCAGCACCTCGGTATTGAAGCTCGCATAGTTTCGGAAGATCGTGACGATGTCCGCGATCAGCGCCATGCCGTTCTCGCCAATATCGTCGAGCCGGCCGATGAACGGGCTGACGAAGGTGGCGCCGGCCTTCGCCGCCAGGATCGCCTGCGCGGCCGAAAAGCACAGCGTCACGTTGACCATCGCGCCATCGTCCGTCAGCCGGCGGCAGGCGCGCAGCCCGTCCGGCGTCAGCGGCACCTTCACCGCGATGTTCCTGGCAATGCCGCGCAGTACACGGGCCTCGGCCATCATCCCGTCGAACTCGGTGGCAGCGACCTCGGCGCTGACCGGGCCGGGGACGGCAGCGCAGATTTCGGCCAGCACGTCCTGGAATTTGCGCCCCGTCTTCGACATCAGCGACGGGTTGGTGGTGACGCCGTCGAGCAGGCCGCTGGCGGCGAGCGACTTGATCTCCGCCGTGTCCGCGGTATCGACAAAGAACTTCATGCCATCGCTCCCATTTGCGGCTACGGATCATATAGGCGGCCACGGATCATATAGGATGACGGGCAGCGGTCGACAGGAACCGTTTTGCGATACAGTGACGGGCCCCGCCAACAGCGACGACGGGCCAGGCACAACGCTCCCCCTCCCCGTGCGGGACGGGGTTGGGGGGAGGGTGCTGCGCCCACATCGCACGGACCCTTTGCTCCAACCCTCGCCCGGACAGGGAGGGGGAGTCATCGCTGCATCGGCAAAGCGTGTGCCGGTCCTGCTGCCCTATCCGTTTCCCGGACCGTTCGACTATCGCGTTCCCCCCGGGATGGAGCCTCGACCCGGCGATGTGGTCCTGGTGCCCCTGAACCGGCGCGAGGAAATCGGCGTAGTCTGGGATACGGCGGCGGACGACGGCTTGCCGGACCGCAAGCTGAAGCCCGTGGCCGGCGTGATCGACACCCCGCCGATGCGGCCGGCATTGCGTCAGTTCGTCGATTGGGTCGCCAGCTACACGCTGTCGCCGCCCGGCGAAGTGATGGCCATGGCGTTGCGGGTCTTGGCACCAGCGATGGAGCCGCCGGCGACCGGCTGGCGACGCGCCGATCCGCCGCCCGACGCCAGGATCACCGCGGCGCGGCACAAGGTGCTGCAATCCCTGGTCGAGCGAGAGCCGCGCGCCGCGGCAGATCTGGCGCGCGCCGCCGACGTAGGGGCCGGCGTGGTGCGCGGGATGGCGGACGCGGGGCTGCTGATCCCCGCTGTGCTCCCGGTCGAACCGCCGTTTGCGATCCCGGATCCGGAACACCCGGGCCAGATCCTGGCACCCGATCAGGAGGCCGCCGCTGCGTCGCTGCGTCAGGCGGTGGCGGCGCGCGCGTTCAGCGTGACCTTGCTGGATGGGGTGACCGGCTCCGGCAAGACCGAGGTGTACCTGGAACCGGTGGCGGAATGCCTGCGCCAGGGCCGCCAGGCGCTGGTACTGCTGCCGGAGATCGCACTGTCCTCGCAGTGGCTGGAACGCTTCGAGCGCCGGTTCGGCGTGGCACCGGCGGTGTGGCACTCCGACCTCACCTCCCGGGTGCGCCGCGTGACTTGGCGCGCGGTCGCCGCGGGCGTGGCACCGGTGGTGGTCGGCGCACGGTCGGCGCTGTTCCTGCCGTTCCCCGACCTGGGCCTGGTGGTTATCGACGAGGAACACGAGACGGCGTTCAAGCAGGAGGAGGGCGTGGTCTATCACGCCCGCGACATGGCGGTGGTGCGCGCCCGTTTCTGTTCCGCGCCGGCGGTGTTGGTGTCGGCCACGCCCAGCCTGGAGTTGCTGGCCAATGTGGAGGCCGGCCGCTACCACCGCATCACGCTGCCGACACGGCATGGCGGGGCGGTGCTGCCCTCGGTCGCGCCGGTGGATATGCGTGCGACCCCGCCGGATCGGGGCCGCTTCCTTGCCCCGCCGCTGATCGCCGCGATCCGCGACACGCTGGCGCACGGCGAGCAGGCGATGCTGTTCCTCAACCGCCGGGGCTATGCGCCGCTGACGCTGTGCCGACATTGCGGCCACCGGATGCAGTGCCCGAATTGCACCGCCTGGCTGGTCGAGCACCGCGTGCGGCGGGCGCTGCAATGCCACCATTGCGGCCACACCGTGCCGATTCCCGAGCAATGCCCGGCCTGCGAGGCTGCGCACAGCCTGGTGCCGGTCGGGCCGGGGGTGGAGCGGATCACCGAGGAGGCGGCCGCGCTGTTCCCCGAGGCGCGCCGGCTGGTGATGGCGAGCGACACGCTGCCCGGTCCGGATGCCGCCGCGGCCGCGGCACACGCGATCGAGGCGCGCATGGTGGACCTGATCATCGGCACCCAGATCGTCGCCAAGGGCTGGCACTTTCCGCACCTGACGCTGGTGGGGGTGGTGGACGCCGACCTGGGCCTCGCCGGCGGCGACCTGCGCGCCGCCGAGCGGACCGTGCAGTTGCTCCACCAGGTGGCGGGGCGCACAGGGCGGGCCGAGGCGCCGGGGCGGGTGCTGCTACAGACGTTCTCGCCCGAGCATCCGGTGATGCAGGCCCTGGTGGAGGGCAATCTCGCGGCATTCATGGCACGCGAGGCGGCGCAGCGGCGCCCGGGCCATTGGCCTCCCTACGGGCGGCTGGCGGCGCTGGTGGTTTCCGCCGATAGCGCGGCGGCGGCGGATGCGCTGGCGCGGGATCTGAGTCGGGTAGCACCGCGGGGCGACGGGGTGGAGGTGCTGGGGCCGGCGCCGGCGCCGCTGGCCGTGTTGCGAGGACGGCATCGGCGGCGGTTGCTGCTGAAGACGCGGCGGGATGTGGCGGTGCAGCCGATCCTGCGCGAGTGGCTCGGGAAGGTGGCGGTGACGCGCGGGGCGCGGGTGGCGGTGGATGTTGACCCGGTGTCGTTTCTGTGACCTGCGCCGGCCGGTGCCCAGCGTGCCGACCAGCCCGCGGCGTTCGATGGAGATGAATGCAGCACTGGAGCGCCGTGTGAGACGATCTGTGGTTTGGCACACCTGTCCGCGCCCGTGGCAGAGGCATGACCCGCGCCCGGTTTGCGCCGCGGTTCGACTTCACCAGCAACGCAGCGACACAATGATGCAGGAGAGGCTACCGCCCCAGGGCCGGATGAGACCGAGCGCCGCCGATCCAACCCAGGCCACCACCACCGCGACAATGATGAGTTCAACCGGTGACCCGGTCCTGCACAGCGGGATCGCAAACCGCCACCGCAACGGCCACGCGAGCGGCAGACCGCTCGAGGTCAGCAGGTCCGCCCCGAGATGCGACAGATAGCCGACCACCACGGGGTCCACTACGGCACGCCCCAGGCCTCGCCAGTGCAGCAGCACGAAGCAGGCGACGACGGCCAGGATCGAGTGGGTGAAGCCGCGATGTCCGAACACGGCTGCGAGCGGCCGGGAGATCAGCAGGGTCCGTCGCCCGACCCAGGATTGTGGGTGATCGATATCGGGCAGCAACGCACTCCCCGTTGCCAGTACCAGGGCAACCGGCTCCAGCGCCGGGATACCCAGGTGCGGGGCGGCCCATATCCAGACAGCGACGCCGACGGCCACATGTGAGCCCGCCATCATGGTCGTCACCCCGCCGTCTGGCGGAGACGCTCAACGGTCGCGCGGACCCCCGCTCCTGTCGATCGTCGCCCGGTCGGGCTTGAGCACAATGATTGACCGCCCCGCGATCAAGCTCGGCCGCGCGCCTGCGAGGCGAAGATCGCATCGACGGTCCGCGCCAGCCCATCCTGCCATGGTGGCAGCCGCAACCCGAACACCGACGCGAGCTTGCCGCAATCGAGCCGTGAATCAGGTGGCCGCTTCGCCCTGGTCGGCCATTCATCGGTCGCGATCGGCACGACCGCTGGCTGCGCCAAGCCATGCCGCGCCGCCGCTTCGAAAGTCGCAGTCGCCAATTCATGCCACGTCGCCGCACCCGTGCCGGCGGCGTGGTAGATACCGGCGTATTGATCCAGCCAGCCGCCGGTGATCAGCCGCCCCGCCATGCTCAGAATGGCATGCGCCAGATCCTGCGAGCTGGTCGGACACCCTGTCTGGTCGGCCACGACACGCAGCTGGCTGTTGCGCTGGCCTGCAGCGAGCATGGTGCGGACGAAGTTCCTGCCGGTCGGCGAATAGACCCAGGACGTCCGCAGCACGATCACGCGCGAGCATGCCGCCAGAACAGCATCCTCGCCGGCAAGCTTGCTCGCCCCGTAGACGCTTTGCGGCGCGGTGGCGTCGGTTTCGTGATAGGGGGCGCCCTTGTGCCCGTCGAACACATAGTCCGTGGAGACCTGGATCAGCGGGATGCCGGCCGCCTCGCACAGCCGCGCCAGCTCCGCCGGCCCGTCGCGATTGGCCCGGAACGCAGCATCCACATCGTCCTCGGCCGCATCGACCGCGGTATAGGCCGCCGCATTGACAACGACCGACGGAGCCGCCGCCGCGAACATCTCGGCGACGCTGGCGGGGCGGTCGAAGTCCAGCGCCGGCCGGCCGACGCGATGCACGACCAATTCGCGAAGCGGCGCCGACTCGGTCAGTGCCACTGCAAGCTGACCGGTGCCGCCGGTCACCAGGATTGGCGCCGTCATCTCACCGCATATGCCACTCGCCGCAATCGGCGAGCCGCGGCAGGGCGCGATCCCGGTCGGACAGGATCGCATCGCCTGGCACGATCGGCCAGGGGACAGCAAGCGTCGGGTCGTTCCAGATCACGCCGCGTTCCGCCTGCCGATCATACGCTGCGGTGACTTTGTAGATCACCTCAGTGTCCGCCTCGAGCGTGCAATAGCCGTGCAGCAGTCCCGGCGGAATCCAAAACTGCTGCCAGTTCTCCGCCGACAGCACGACACCGGCATGCCGCCCGTAGGTCGGCGAGTTGCGTCTGATGTCCACCGCAACGTCCCAGATCGAGCCGCGCACCACGCGGACCAGCTTGCCCTGTGCACTCGGCGCGACCTGCAGGTGGAGCCCCCGGACCACGCCGCGGTCAATCGAGTGCGCGTGGTTGTCCTGCACGAACGGCCCGTGGATGCCGGCCGCGATGAAACGGCGCTCGTTCCAGGTCTCCGAGAAGAAGCCTCTGTCGTCGAGAAAGCGAGGCGGCGTGATCAGCAGGACACCGGGGATTTCGGTCAGTCCAACGATCATTCCTGTTCCCCCTCGGCGAGCTCCGTCAGCGCTCGGCCGAGGTCCGTCTTGCCGAGGTGACGCGCGTGGAAGCGTAGCATATCGGCGTCGATGTAGCCCATGCGAAAGGCAACCTCCTCCGGACAGCCGACCAGCATGCCAGTACGCGACTGGATGGTCTGCACGAAGGTAGCCGCCTGGAGCAGCGAATTGGGCGTGCCGGCGTCGAGCCAGGCACACCCGCGCGACAGGCGTTCGACGGCCAGCATGCCCGCATCGAGATACAGGCGGTTGAGATCGGTGATCTCCAGTTCGCCGCGGCCGGAGGGGCGGATGGTGCGTGCCAGGTCGCTAACTGTCGGGTCATAGAAATAGAGGCCGGTCACCGCCCAATTGGATTGTGGCGCCGTCGGTTTCTCGACAATCTCCACGGCGCGGCCATCGGCGTCGAATGACACCACGCCGTAGCGCTCCGGATCGCGGACCTGATACGCGAACACCGTTGCGCCGTGCGGCCGGATCGCCGCCGCGTGCAGCAGGGTGGAGAGATGCTCGGCGTGGATCAGGTTGTCGCCGAGCGCCAGCGCACACGCCTCGCCGGCAATCCAGTCGCGGCCGATCAGGAAAGCCTGGGCAATGCCGTCGGGCCGCTCCTGTTCGGCGTAGACGAAGCGCACGCCGAAGCGTCCGCCGTCGCCCAGCAGCCGGCGGAACTGCGGCAGGTCCTCGGGGGTTGAGATCACCATGATGTCGCGGATGCCGGCAAGCATCAGCGTCGACAACGGGTAATACACCATCGGCTTGTCGTAGACCGGCAGCAGTTGCTTGGACGCCGCCAGGGTCATCGGGTGCAGCCGCGTGCCAGAGCCGCCGGCGAGCAGGATGCCTTTCATGCCGCGGTCCCCAACCGTTCGCCGGCATAGCGTCGGGCGCGCACCGACTGCCACCATTCGCGATGCGCCAGGTACCAGTCGACGGTGCAAGCCAGCCCCGCTGCGAAATCATGCGGCGCGGTCCAGGCGAGCGCCGTCTCGCTGCGCGAGGGGTCGATCTCGTAGCGGAAATCGTGCCCGGGGCGGTCGGTAACGAAATGGATCAGCCGCTCGCGCGGTCCTGCGGCGTCCGGCAGGCGGCGATCGAGTTCGGCGCAGATCGCGCGCACCACCTGGAGGTTGCTGCGCGGTTGTCGAGCGCCGATTGCGTACGTGGTGCCCGGCTCGCCGCACTCCAGCACCCGCACCAGCGCGGCGGCATGGTCCTCGACAAAGATCCAGTCTCGCCGGTTGGAGCCGTCGCCATAGACCGGCAGGGGCTGGCCTTCCAGCGCGTTCAGCATGACCAGCGGAATCAGCTTCTCCGGGAACTGCCACGGGCCGTAGTTGTTCGCGGTGTTGGAGACGATGGTCGGCAACCGATAGGTGTGGAACCAGGCGCGCACCAGATGGTCGGACGCCGCCTTGCTCGCCGCATAGGGGCTGCGTGGATCGTACCGAGTGGTCTCGTCGAACGGCGGATCCGCGGGACCGAGCGCACCGAACACCTCGTCGGTGGAGATGTGATTGAAGCGAAAGGCCGCCCGCCGCCCCGCCGCGAGGGTGGCAAAGTACTGCCGCGCTTCCTCCAGCAACCTGAAGGTTCCGACGATGTTGGTATCGATGAACGCGGCGGGGCCATCGATCGAGCGATCGACGTGGCTCTCCGCCGCCAAATGCATCACGGCGTCAGGCTGGTGGGTTGCAAATACCTGGCGCATCGCCACGGCATCGGCGATGTCAGCACGTATCAGGACGTGACGGTTGTGATTGCGGGCCTCTTCGAGAGCCTCCTCTGAAGCGGCATAGGTCAGCTTGTCGACATTGATCACCACGTGATCGCTGTGGCGGATCAGGTGACGCACCACCGCCGAACCGATGAAGCCACATCCGCCGGTCAGCAAGAGTTTCATCCGCCCGCCCACGTTTCGATGTCAAAAACCATCACTGTCCCGTGAGATGGGACTGGCCCGATGGGTTATGCCGCTTCGCCACGCGAATGGGAAGCAAAGTCTACGCGCGGCCCAGCAACCAGCCGGCCCAAACGGCGGCCAGACAGAACACGAGAGAGCCCGCGATGTAACCGCCAGCCGGCCAGATGTCACCGGACTGCAGCAGTTCCAGGGTCTGCAGGCTGAACGCAGAAAAAGTGGTGAACCCCCCGCAGACGCCGACCATCAGAAAGATGCGCAGGTCAGGATGCATGGCGACGCGGGCCGGGGTCAGCGTCACCGCGGCCACGAGACCGATGATAGCGGAGCCAACGACGTTGATCAGCAGCGTGCCCCAGGGAAACCGCGGCCCGGTCAGCGCCGTCATCGCCGCCGCAAGCCAGAAGCGCGCCAGACTGCCGAGAGCGCCGCCGGCCGCCACTGCCAGCCAGGTTGTCGCCATTCCCATAAGGGGATCAGTTGCTGTTCAACATTTGTTCACAGAGGTTTGCCATACTCCGGCAACCAAACCCTGCCAGGGAGCCTGAGTCCATCACCAATCGAGCGTTCTTCGCACTCGGGATCCGCGGACTCGCCGGAGCAATCCTGCACTGGCGCGGATCAAGGCTTCCTGCTCTCGTCCAACCGAGGTTGCCCGGCGCGTGCCAAACAGCCGGCCAGCATCGCTCGCGTATCGGCTCTGCGTTCTGCGCATGGAATGGTGGCTGGCCCCTTATCATAACGCACCTTATTATCAGCCCTCTCCACAGAGGACTTCTTCCGCGGTGCACAATTTCCAGCGCGACCTGATGTTCCTGTTGCACGACGTGGCCCGGCTGCTCCGCGTCGATGCCGACAAACGGGCCCGCGCGCACGGCATGACCCGGGCGCAATGGGGCATTCTGATCTGGCTGGAGCGCCAGCCGGGGCTGTCTCAGAAGGAACTTGCCGAAATCCTGGAAGTCGAGCCGATCACGGTGGCCCGCCTGATCGACCGGCTGGAGAACCGCGGCCTGGTGGAGCGCCGGCCCGATCCGAAGGATCGTCGCATCTGGCGCCTGCATGTCTGCGCGCCCGCCTATCCGGTGCTGCGTGAGATCGACCGCCAGCGCCAGCAGATGCGCGCGCTGGTGACCGATGGCCTGGACGAAACGACGATCGATACCATCACGGAAGCCCTGATCACGATGAAGACGACCCTGATCCACGAAGCCCATCCACCGCGCCGTTACCCGCCGATCGAAGCCGTAGCGCGGGAGGTCGCCTGATGTCGCAGGCCGCTACCGCCGGCACTGCGCCGCGCGTCGCCGAAGCCCCAGTGCGCAGCCGGCGCATGAGCCGCGCTTTGCTGCGCCCGATCCTGATGCTCGGCGGCATCCTCATCGTCGCCGTGGCGTCCGGCGCCTATTGGCTGTCCGGCGGGCGCTACGTCTCGATCGACGATGCCTACGTGCGCGCCGCGAAGGAGACGATTGCGACCGACGTCTCCGGCATCGTCGCCTCGGTCCCGGTGCATGAAGGCCAGCGGGTCAAGCAGGGCGACGTGCTGCTGCGGCTCGATCCGCAGCAGTTCCAGTTCATGCTCGATGCCGCCAAGGCGAACCTGAACGGCATCGTCTACAGCCTCAACGCCATGAAGCTCGACTATCAGCGCATGCTGCGCGATGTCGAGGTGAAGCAGTCGCAGGTGCAATCCGACCAGGCGAATTTCGACCGCTTTGCCAGCCTGGTGAAATCGGGCGGCGTCACCCGCGCCGAGTACGACAACATGCGGTTCCAGCTCGCCGCCAATCAGCAGGCGGCGACGGCGCTGAAGACGATGTCGGAGGTGCATCTCGCCAAGCTGCAGGGCGATCCGAACGTCGACGTGCATACCATGCCCGATTACCTGCAGGCCAAGGCGCGCGTGGACGAGGCACAGCGCCAGCTCGATCACTCGGTGATCTATGCGCCGTTCGACGGCATCGTGACGCAGGTGGATACTGTGCAGCCTGGCATGTACCTCGCCGCCTCCACCGCCGCGTTCGGCATCGTCTCCACCGAGGACGTCTGGATCGAGGCCAATCCGAAGGAGACCGAGCTCACCTGGGTGAAGCCGGGCGATGCGGTCTCGGTGTGGGTCGATACCTATCCCGGCCGCCCGTGGGAGGGAGTGGTGTCGAGCATCGCCCCGAACTCCGGTTCGGAGTTCTCGGTGCTGCCGGCGCAGAACACCTCCGGCAACTGGGTGAAGGTGGTGCAGCGCATCCCGGTGCGCATCAAGGTCGAGCGCAAGACGGGTGACCCCGAGCTGCGCGCCGGCATGAGCGTGGAAGCCGAGATCGACACCGGCCACCGTCGCACCCTCGCCGATCTGTTCTAAGACCGTGGCCATGCCGATCAACGATGGCAGTCCGGTCCGGCTGTCATTGCGCGGAGCAATAGCCGATAGCCCGATAGCCCGATAGCCCGATAGCCCGATAGCCCGATAGCCCGATAGCCCGATAGCCCGATAGCCCGATAGCCCGATAGATCGACGCGCGTCATGCCACCAGACCCGCATGATCAGGTGCCACATCGCCTGATTATCACCCTCTGCACGGTCGGCGCGACGCTGATGCAGGCGCTCGACCAAACCATCGCCAACGTGGCGCTGCCCTACATGCAGGGCAGCCTGTCGGCGAGCTTCGACGAGATCACCTGGGTGCTGACCTCGTACATCACCGCGGCGGCGATCATGACCGCGCCGGTCGGCTGGATGGCGTCGCGGTTCGGCCGCAAATATCTGTTCATCGCCTGCCTGAGCGGCTTCACCGTCACCTCGATGATGTGTGGCGCGGCGCAGACGCTGAACCAGATGGTGCTGTTCCGGCTGTTCCAGGGCATGTTCGGCGCCGCCCTGGTGCCGCTGTCGCAGGCCACCATGCTTGACATCTATCCCGCGGAGCAGCGCGGCAACGCGATGGCGATCTGGGGCGTCGGCGTGATGATCGGCCCGATCCTGGGACCCACTCTCGGGGGCTACCTGACCGAGATGTACAACTGGCGATTCGTGTTCTACATCAACCTGCCGTTCGGCATCCTGGCGACGCTGGGGCTGATCTTCTTCATGCCGCGCGCCGAACCGCGCGCCGGCATGCGGTTCGACTGGACCGGCTTCGCGGTGCTCAGCCTCGGCATCGGCGGCATTCAGATGATGCTGGACCGCGGCCAGGACCAGGACTGGTTCAGCGCCCGCGAGATCATCATCGAGGCGGTACTCGGCTGCCTTGGCATCTACCTGTTCGTCGTGCACATGCTGACCGCGCGACGTCCGTTCATCCCGCCGGCGCTGTTCAAGGACCGCAACTTCGCCACCGGCATAGGGATGATGTTCGCCGCCGGCACAATCCTGGTGTCCAGTTCGTCGCTGATGGCGCCGTGGCTGCAGAACCTCGCCAACTACCCGGTGGAACAGGCCGGCCTGATCATGGCGCCGCGCGGCATCGGCACGATGGTTTCGATGGTGGTCGCAGGTCGCGTCGCGACCCGCGTCGATCCGCGGGTGGCGATGGCATTCGGCATCCTGTGCGTGGTGTGGTCGATCTGGGAAATGACCACATGGACGCCGGACATTTCCGAGCTGCGGCTGATCATCACCATTACCGTTCAGGGCTTCGGGCTGGGCTTCCTGTTCATTCCGTTGCAGATGGTGGCGTTCGCCACGCTGCCGGTGATGCTGCGCACCGACGGCGCCGGGCTGTTCAGCCTGGCGCGCAACATCGGCGCGGCGATCGGCGTGTCGGTCACCTCGTCCATGTTGGCGCACAATACCCAGGTGCTGCATGCCGAGATCGGCGCCTCGGTCAATCCGTTCAACCGCGCATTGCAGGATGGCGCGGCGGTGCAGCAGCATCTCGATCCGGCCACACACCATGGCGCGGCGATGCTGGACCACATGATCAACCAGCAGGCGCAGATCATCGCCTATGTGGACGACTACAAGATGATGATCTTCACCACGCTGCCGGCACTGCTGCTGTTGTTCTTGATGCGGCGGCCGCGCCAGGTGCCACGCGCGGCGGAGTCGAGCGCGGCGATGGAGTGACGCGACATCGGGCTTCTCTTGCCTACAATTGTGTTACTTGCAAATATTGCCGCGTCTCAATTTCTTAACTAATTCTTGACATTTTGCCCGGTCTCAGTTAATACTATCGGCACCGAGCTCGGGGAGCTGAAGTCCAGATCGGACAAGCTTCGACGCCGGCGGTGAGCCGAATACTCACCGCCAGGGCGCCCCAGCCGGAAAAACTCCTGACTGGTTTTTCGTAAACTGATGGAAGTCTACCAAACGCCACAAGCGGATGGCGGGCTCCCACGTGCGCGATAGCGCGCGGAGACAGGAGACTTGTTATGCGTAAATTCCTCTTGGCCGCGACCATTCTTGCCCCGTTCATCGTGGCACCGGCGTTCGCCGGTGGTACGCACCAGGGGCTGACGGCAGCGGGCGATATCAATCTGGCGAAGACATCGGCGGGCTCGAACGCCATCGTCGGCAGCACGCAGGACACCAATGCGCAGGCCAAGACCGGCGGCGCCGGTGGCGTGGTCGCCGGCGCGGTGTCCGGCAACTACACGTCGATTGAGACCACGGCACTCGGCAAGACGAGCCCAACGGGTTCGTACACCGACACCACTGCGACGCAGACCAACGTCGGCGGCGCGGTGGCGGGCGGCGGGCTGCTCGGCAACACGGGCGCCACTCCGGGCAAGACTGCGTCAGGTAGCGCTGGCGGTGGTCAGACCAGCACTGCGACGGGCGGCGCCGCGGCGAGCGCGTCCACCAAGAACCTTGGTGGCACGATCACTGTGCAAACCCTGCGCGGCCACGGTAGTGGACCGCGTTGAGCGGTGAGCAACCCGGGACGGTAGCCACCGTCCCGGAGGCAACGGGTCCTCGGGCGGGTCCTCCGCCCCAGGACCGTTCCGCAGGAGACGCAGTCATGAGAACCTTGCTTTTCGCCGCCACCGCATTGGCGATGCTGGGTGGCGCAGCCTATGCGGAGTTGGTCTCGACCTCCGGCCTCAATACCAGCGGCGCGTCGTCCAGCAACTCGGCCGCCAAGGCGGTGGCCAACACGCGGTCGGTTGCTCATTCGGTGGCGGTCGGCAACAGCACTACCATCAATATGTCGGGTTCCGGCACCAGCGGCTCAGGCACCGCTGACCCCGCGACCACCACGGGCTCCGACCAGTATATCGGCTATGGTGGCGGCTATACCCTGCGCAACACGCCGGAGGTCATTCCCCCGAGTGTCGTAGGTGGCAACGCCTGCGCGGTCGGCGCGTCGGCTGGTGTCTCGGTGGCCGGATTTGGTATCGCCGGAGGCGCCACCTGGGCCGACCGGGCCTGCGAGCGCAGGCAACAGGCGGCACTGCTGTTCAACATGGGCGAGCAGAAGGTGGCCCTCGAGCTGATGTGTCAGGATGACTATGTCCGCTCGGCAATGAAGCTTGGCGGCAAGCCATGCTCTACCGATGCCGCGCTGGCGCAGGTTCCGACCCCGGAGATGCAGATTGCTGCGCCGCCGACCGCGGCAGCGGCGAGCGTGCCGGCGGCACCAAGGCCAGAGTGGTGTTCGCGCGCACGGCCAACCACCGAGCCGTCGAAGGCCTACGTCGCACAGGAGTGCGGTGGGTGACCTCGGGAGGCAATGAGATACCCCTGCCGTGGACCGCCAGTGATCCGGCCGCAATGCCGTATCGCCAGACGTTACGGGACCCGTCGAGTAGCTGGAACACACGACCGCAGTGGGCGGGAAGTCGCTGCGGTCGCGCGCTGCCGCCATGCCGTAACGTCGAAGGCCGAACCGGACGCGCACCC
This sequence comes from uncultured Alphaproteobacteria bacterium, assembly GCA_963749575.1. Taxonomy (GTDB): domain Bacteria; phylum Pseudomonadota; class Alphaproteobacteria; order Acetobacterales; family Acetobacteraceae; genus JAMXLO01. The sequence continues at coordinate 192,477 of CAVVNM010000013.1, read as the reverse complement.
GCTTGGGGCGTGCTCGCCACCATCAACGATCACTAGACCTGGTGCGGCCTTCTGTCCCGGCCGCAACCGGAGCAAATGCCATGACCCACTCACCCGCCCTGCCAACCGCACGCGTTTGGATCGATACGGTGGTCGCGCGAGTTGCTCGGCTATCGCCGCGCATCGTCGGCGCCGTCGCAGCGCTGTCGGCCGGCTTGGCGCTGGGGATCGCTCTCACCGCGGAACATTGGGGCGGACTGCTGCCGTGTTCGCTCTGCCTGCTGGAACGCTGGCCGTACCGCGTCGCGATCGTGCTGGGCGCGCTCGCCTTCGTTGCGCCGCGTCCGCTGGTCCAGCCACTGCTGTGGCTGATCGTGCTCGCCATGATGGCGAATATCGGCCTGGCGATCATCCACGTCGGCGTCGAACAGCATGTATGGCAGAATCCGATCAACGAATGCGCGGCGCCACGCTTCGCCGGCATCTCGCTGATGGATCGGATCCTCGACCTGTCGAGCCGGCCACCGCAACCCTGCGACCGCGCCACCTACCTTATCCCGTTCGTGCCGCTGTCGATGGCGGCGATGAACGCGTTGTTCGCGACGGCTCTTGCCGGTCTGCTCACGCTGCTCCTCTGCCACGGCGCAGCGCGGGCTCCGAGTCCGGCTTAACTAACGCGACACCGCGATGTCGTGAAACAGCCGCGCCGGCAGGCTACCGCCTTGCACCGACTTCATCGGGCGGTTGTCGTCATTGCCGAGCCAGACACCGATGATCTCGCCATCGATGCAGCCGATGAACCAGGCGTCGCGGTAGTCCTGCGTCGTGCCAGTCTTGCCGGCGACCGGATGGCCGGGCACCGCGGCCGCCCGACCGGTGCCGCGCGTCACCACCGCCGTCATCATACGCACCATCATCGCCGCGAGATCGGGATCGATCGCCGCCTGCGGCGCCACGCGCAGCGCCTCGACCCCGAACGGCGTGACCCGCTCGCCGCCGTTGAAGAACGCAGCATAGGCCGAGGCCAGTTCCAGCAGTCCTACCTCGCCGGTGCCAAGTGCCAGCGACGCATCGTTCGGCAGCTTGTCGGCAATCCCGAGCAGTGCGGCCTCATGTGCAACAACTCGTGGCCCGCCGGCCTGCAACAGCAGCCGCACGGACGCGGTATTGATCGACTGTGCGAGCGCTTCCTCGACCGTGATCTCGCCAAGATACTGACGCTCGAAGTCGACCGGGCTCCAATTGCCGATGCGGATCGGTGCGTCGAGCACGGTGTCGTCCGGGCGGACGCCCTTCTCCAAGGCGGCGAGCCAGGTGAACGGCTTGAACGCGGAGCCGGGCTGGCGTCGCGCCAGCACCGCGCGGTTGAACGAGCTTTGCCGGTAGTCGCGGCCGCCCACCATCGCACGCACCGCTCCCGTTGCAGCATCCAGCGCGACAACAGCGCCCTGCGTGACGCCGACGGCGGCCCCCGGTCCGTCCAGGAGCGCGGTCAGCCGGGCTTCGGCGATCGCCTGAAGGTGCGCATCCAGCGTGGTGCGCAGCTTCGTGTCGACATTCTCCGGCGCGAGCGACTGCGCCTGTTCGGCCACCCAATCGGCGAACCAGCCGGTAGCGAGCGGCGGTGCCGGCGGGAACGCGATCTGCGCGGCGGCGGCACGGGCCTGTTCGGCAGTGATCACGCCAGTGTCGGCCATCGCCGCCAGCACCTCGCGGGTGCGCGCCGCGGCCGCGGCAGGATCGGTGCGCGGATTGAACCGCGACGGCGCGCGCGGCAGCCCCGCCAGCATCGCCGCCTGCCACAGCGTCACACGGCGCGCCGAGACGCCGAAGTACATCCGCGCCGCGGCGTCGACGCCCCAGGTGCCGGATCCCAGATAGACGCGATTCAGCCAGATCTCGAGGATCTCGCGCTTGCTGAAGGTGTGCTCCAGCCACAGCGTCAGCAGCAGTTCCTGCACCTTGCGGCGCAACGTGCGCGCATTGGTCAGGAACAGGTTCTTGGCGACCTGCTGGGTGATGGTCGAGCCGCCCTGCACCACGCGCCCGCTGGTCAGGTTGACCCAGACCGCGCGCGCCAAGCCGACCGGATCGATGCCCGGATGGTGCCAGAAGCGGCGATCCTCCACCGCGACCGCGGCGGCCGGCAAGTACGGCGGCAGGTCGCTCAGCCGCAGCGGATCGCCGACGATGTCGCCGAAGGTGGTGAACACATGACCGGCACGGTCCTCCAGCGCCAGGCTGGGGCGGCGCGCGGCATCCAGCGCGGCATCCGGCCGCGGCAGGTCGCGTGCGAACCACAGCAGGACGACCGCGAGCGCCAGCGCGCCCCAAACCCCGGCGATGATGACGTAGCCGAGCAGGCGGAACCGCCGCCGTCGCGGTACCGCGATCCGTGCCGGCGGGATGCGGGATCGCTGCTGCGGCCCAGATGGCCGCCTGGCCGGAGGCAGGCGACGTGAGGCTTGGCGATCTTCCGGGACGAATCGAGGGGCGCGGGGCATCCGGGGGCGTCACCCATACGGCATTGCACCGGTTGCGGGGAAGCGCATCCGAAAACCCGGATGGTCAGGCCATACAGCCCATCCACACCGGGTTTGACGGATCGCCGCCCTCGAACATGACCCAGACCTGGGTGCCGACCGGCGGCATGCGACCCGATTGGTACTCGCGACATGGCATCGCCCAGGCGACACCGATGTTGTTGACCGACGGCACGCTGACCTGCACGCGGCTACCCATCGTCGGATCCGCCGTGTTCATCACAATGCCCCGATAGATCCCGAAATACGCCATGTCGTCCTCCTGAACCACTCGGATCGTTCCTAGCACGGCTGTTGCGGATACCGTGTGGCTTGCGCAGATTGGCGGTGCATATGACGGGGGTATCCGATGAAGGGGCTGTTTCTCGACGCTGTCGATGACCTGGCGGACGTGTTCCGACGTGTGGTGCGCCCCGACGATCCGACGGTGACGGTGAACGAGCAGCTCGAGGTGCTGCCCGAGACGCTGCCCACGATGCTGGCCGGCTACGACTTCGTGTTCGACGATCACAGCCAGATGCCGACCGAGGTGATGCGGCGCTGCACCGGCCTGAAGCACATCATCTTTCTCGGCACCGGCGCGCGCAGCTACATGCATCCCGACGAGCTGGCAGAGCACGGCATTACCGTGCACATCATCAAGGGCTATGGCGACACCGCTGTGGCCGAGCACACCATCGCACTGATGTGGGCGGCGGCGCGCGGGCTGGCGATCATGGACGGCGGCATGCGGCGCGGCGAATGGATCCGCACCGAAGGCATGGAGCTTACCGGCAAGACGCTCGGACTGCTGGGGTACGGCGGCATCGCGGCCGAGGTGGCGCGCATCGCGGCTGGATCCGGCATGCGGGTGATCGCCTGGAACCGCTCGCCGAAGACTGCACCGGGGGTGACGTTCGTCGACCTCGACACGCTGCTGGCGGAAAGCGACGTATTGTCGGTGCATCTGTTGCTGACCGACGAGACGCGCGGTTTTCTCAGCGCCGGGCGGCTGGCGAAACTGCGGCCCGGCGCGGTGCTGGTGAACACCGCGAGGGGCGCGATCGTGGACGAAGCGGCGATGATCGCTGCGCTGCGATCGGGTCGGCTCGGCATGCGGCACTGGATGTGTTCAACAAGGAGCCGCTGGAGCCGGGCCATGAACTGGCGACACTGCCGAACGTCACGCTGTCGGCGCACAGCGCATTCCGCACGCCGGAGGCGTCGCAGAACCTGATCCGTCGCGCGTTGGACATCGCGAAGGCACTGGCGGCGGGGTGAAACGCGCCTACCGCTGCATCTGCATCATCTGGTCCATCGGGATCATGTTGTGGTTGAGGTGGCTCATGATCCACAGCGAACCGACGATCAGCAGCAGCACGATCAGCACGCCGAACGCCAGCGCCAGCACGTTGTTGACGTTGTCGGGACCGGTCGTGATGTGGAGGAAGAAGACCAGGTGAACGCCCATCTGCGCGACCGCCAGGACGAACAGTGCGATCGGAATGCTGGGCTGCCAGACCAGTGACGTGCCGGAGATGAAGAACGCCACGACCGTGAGCAGCGTCGCGAGGCCAAGGCCGATCAGGTAGCCGAACAGACCTTCCGCGATCTCGCGGCCGTCGGCTCGCTCATCGCCAGGCGCGGTGTCGCTGTCGTGCAGATGCACACGCTGCTCGGTGCCGCTCATTGCGCCACCCCCATCAGATAGACCACCGTGAAGATCCCGACCCAGATGATGTCCAGCGTGTGCCAGAACAGGGCGAAGCACAGGACGCGACGCAGGATGTCGGCGCGGAAGCCCTTGGCAAACACCTGCGCCATCATGGTCAGCAGCCACAGCATGCCGAGCGTCACGTGCAGGCCGTGGCAGCCGACCAGGGTGAAGTAGGCCGACAGGAAGGCGCTGCGCGTCGGTCCGGCACCCCGCGCGATCAAGCCGGCGAACTCGCGAATCTCCAGGAACAGGAACGCCGCGCCCAGCACCGCGGTCACCGCCATGCTGCCGTAATACATCAGGGCGTTTGTGGGCGCGGGCGCCGATGCTCGCGACACCGCAGGTGAAGCTGGACAGCAGCAGGCACGCCGTCTCGATCGCGACGATGTGCAGGTTGAACAGATCGGCGCCGCTCGGGCCGCCCGCGGTCTCCCCCGACAACACCGCGTAGGTCGCGAAGAACGCGGAGAACATGATGATGTCGCTGAGCAGGAAGATCCAGAAGCCGTAGCCGACGATGACCCGCTTGGAGGCCGGGCCCAGTGCCGCGTGCGAGGCTGGTGCCGCCGCGTCGAGCACGGCGCCGCTCATTGCGCGGGCTGCATCTGAGCCAGTGCCGCGGTGCGGGCGCTGCGGTTGGCCCGGTCGATGCGCGCGACCTCGTCGGCCGGAATGCGATCCTCGGTACGGTCTCGCCAGGCGAACACGACGAATGTCACGAAGGCGCCAAGAAAGGCCACGCCGACCAGCCACCAGATATGCCAGATCAGCGCGAAGCCCATGAAGGTCGCGAAGAAGGCGCAGACGAAGCCGGTCGCGCTGTTGCGCGGCACCTCGATGTCCTCATAGCGCGGCTCATCGTCGAGCCTCGCCCGCTGTCGGACGCGCTGCTTGGTGACCCAATAGTCGTCTCTCGCCTCGACCTGCGGCAGTTCGGCGAAATTGAACGCCGGCGGCGGCGACGCCGTGGCCCATTCCAGCGAGCGGCCGTTCCATGGATCGCCGGTCACGTCGCGAAGCTGCTCGCGCCGGCGGATGCTGACCGTGAGCTGCGCGATCTGGCACGCGATCCCGGCCAGTATGACGGCCGCCCCGAGCGGCCGCCACCAGCAGCCAGGGATGCCATGCCGGAACGTCGTAGTGCTGCATGCGCCGCGTCATGCCCATCAGCCCCAGCACGTAGAGCGGCATGAACGCCAGGTAGAAGCCGATGAACCAGCACCAGAACGCGGCCTTGCCCAGGCCCTCGTGCAGGCGGAAGCCGAACGCCTTCGGGAACCAGTAGGTGTAGCCGGCGAACGCGCCGAACAGCACGCCGCCGATGATGACGTTGTGGAAGTGCGCCACCAGGAACAGGCTGTTGTGCAGCACGAAGTCCGCCGGCGGGACCGCCAGCAGCACGCCGGTCATGCCGCCCAGGACGAACGTGACCATGAAGCCGATCGACCACAGCATCGGCGTGGCGAAGACGATCCGGCCGCCGTACATGGTGAACAGCCAGCTGAACACCTTCACGCCGGTCGGCACCGCGATGATCATCGTCGCGATGCCGAACACCGCGTTCACATCGGCGCCGGCGCCCATGGTGAAGAAGTGGTGCAGCCAGACCATGAAGGCGAGGATGCAGATCGCCATCGTCGCCATCACCATGGACCGGTAGCCGAACAGCGGCTTGCCCGAGAAGGTCGATACCACCTCGGAGAACACGCCGAACGCCGGCAGCACCAGGATGTAGACCTCCGGATGGCCCCAGACCCAGATGAGGTTGATGAACATCATCATGTTGCCGCCGGCTTCATTGGTGAAGAAATGAAAGCCGAGATAGCGGTCCAGCAGCAGCATGGCGAAGGTCGCGGTCAGGATCGGGAAGGCCGCGACGATCAGCAGGCTGGACGCGAGCGCGGTCCAGCAGAACATCGGCATGCGCATATAGGTCATGCCCGGCGCGTGGAGCTTCAGGATCGTGGTGACGAAGTTGACGCCGGTCAGCAACGTGCCCACGCCGGAGATCTGCAGCGACCACAGGTAGTAGTCGACGCCGACGCCGGGCGAGTAGGTCAGCTCGGACAGCGGCGGATAGGCCAGCCAGCCGGTGCGCGCGAACTCGCCCACCACCAGCGAGACGTTGATCAGCAGCGCGCCCGTCGCCGTCAGCCAGAAGCTGACCGAGTTGAGCGTCGGGAACGCGACGTCGCGCACGCCGAGCTGCAACGGGACGACGACGTTCATCAGCCCGATCACGAACGGCATCGCGACGAAGAAGATCATCAGCGTGCCGTGGGCCGAGAAGATCTGGTCGTAGTGCTCGGGCGGCAGGTAGCCCGGCGCCTGGAACGCCAGCGCCTGCTGCGAGCGCATCATGATCGCGTCGGTGAAGCCGCGCAGCAGCATGACCGCGGCGAGCAGGACGTACATCACGCCGATCCGCTTGTGATCGACGCTGGTGATCCATTCCCGCCACAGATACGGCAGCCAGCCCTTCAGGGTCACGAAGACCAGGACGCAGAAGATGACGAAGCCGACCAGCCCGGCCGCGACCAGGGGGATCGGCTGGTCGAGCGGAATGGCGGCCCAGCTCAGCTTGCCCAACATGCTAGTTCTCCGCCCGCTTGGATGCGCCCGGATTGGTCTCTTCGACCGGCCCAGGGCCGGGCGGCAGCGCCTGCGAGACGATCTTCTGGAACAGGTCGGGCTCGACGTCGCGAAAGGTGAACGGAGCCACGTTCATGCTCTGCCTGGCGAGATCCGCATAGCTCTGCGCGGTCAGCGCCGGACCGCTGTTGCGCGTCGCATCGACCCAGGCGGAGAAGCGGTCCGTCGGCACCGCCTCCACGTCGAAATGCATGTCCGAGAAGCCGTCGCCGCTGTAATGGCTTGACAGGCCGGGGAAGATGCCCGGCGCGTCAGCGTGCAGGTTGAGCTGCGTTTGCATGCCGTTCATCGTGTAGATCATGCTGCCCAGTTGGGGGATGAAGAAGGCGTTCATCACGCTTGCCGATGTCAGGTCGAAGTGGACCGGCACGCCAGCGGGAATGACCAGGTGGTTCACGCTCGCGACCTGCTGGTCGGGGTAGATGAACAGCCATTTCCAGTCCAGTGACACGACCTGGACATTGAGCGGCGCGTCGTTCGACGCCAGCGGCTTTGCCGGGTCCAGGTCGTGCGAGCCGACCCAGGCCACACCTCCCAGCAGCATGATCGTCAGCAGAGGAATTGCCCAGACGATCAGCTCGAGCTGGCCGGAATACGCCCAGTCCGGCAGATAGCGCGCCCTGGTGTTGGACGACCGGTACCACCAGGCACAGGCAAGCGTTGCGACGATCGTCGGGACGACGATCGCGAGCATGATGGCGAGCGAGTTGATCAGGATGGTCTTCTCGGCCGCGCCGATGGGACCTTGCGGATCGAGCACGGCCGGCTGGCAGCCCGCCAGACCGATCGGCGCGAGCAGAACGCAGCAACGAGCAGCCAGGGCGATCTCCGATCGCCAGCGACGGGATGAAACTCGCTGTTGCATGCGAACCCCTCGTGCTGACTTCACATACGCTCGGCGATGGCGGTTCGATTATACGCCCCTGATGCCACCCCCAACTCCAACTCCGCCGCGAAGTGGCACCGCGCGAAATGCCCCGGCGCCACCTCCTGCAACACCGGCGCCTCGCGCCGGCATCGCTCCTCGGCGAACCTGCAGCGCGGATGGAAATAGCAGCCGGAGGGCGGTGACGCAGGGCTCGGCACCTCGCCCTTCAGGATCGCATCGGCCCCCGACACCCGCGGATCGGGCACCGGCACCGCGCGCATCAGCGCCGCGGTGTAAGGATGCCGCGGCCGGCGGAACACCGCATCGGTCGGCGCCAGCTCCACCAGTTGCCCGACATACATCACCGCGACGCGGTCGCAGATGTGCCGCACCACCGACAGGTCGTGCGCCACGAACAGGAACGTGAGCCGCAGCCGCGATTGCAGCTCCAGCAACAGGTTCAGCACCTGCGCCTGCACCGACACATCGAGCGCCGACACCGGCTCATCCGCCACCACCAGCCGCGGACCGGTGGCGAGTGCGCGCGCGATGCCGATGCGCTGACGCTGTCCGCCGCTGAACGCGTGCGGGAACCGGTGCATGAACTCCGGCCGCAGCCCGACCAGCCGCAGCAGTTCCGCCACCCGATCCATCCGCTCCCGGCGACTGCGCATGCCGTTCACCAGCAGCGGCTCGCCGACATTGTCGAACAGCGTCATCCGCGGATTGAGCGAGCCGAATGGATCCTGGAAGATCATCTGGATCTCTTTGCGCAGCGGCCCCAGTTCCGCCGCCGACATCGGCGCCAGATCGACGATCGCGTCGTCGCGCATGCGATACAGGATCTGGCCTTCGGTGGGATCGATCGCGCGCAGGATGCAGCGCGCGGTGGTCGTCTTGCCGCAGCCGCTTTCGCCCACCAGTCCGAGTGCCTCGCCCTCCTGCACGGTGAAGCTCACGTCATCCACCGCGCGCACCTGGCCGGTGACACGGCGCAACATGCCCTTGGCGATCGGAAAGAACTTGCGCAGCCCGCGCACGTCGAGCAGCGGCGCGGTCATGCCGGTTCGGCCACGTCGCTGTGCAGAAAGCAGCTCACCGCCCGTCGCGGCCCGAGCGTATGCAGCGCCGGAACCGCGGTGGCGCAGCACCCGGAAATAATGTCCTCGCAGCGCGGATGGAACGGGCAGCCGGGCGGCCGGTTGAACGGATGCGGCAGCGTGCCGGCGATCACCGGCAACGCGGTGCGGGTTTCGCTGTTCAGGCTGGGGATCGAGCGCAGCAGCGCCTTGGTGTAGGGATGCAGCGGCGCATGGAAGATCTCGTCCACCGGACCCTCTTCCATGATGCGGCCGAGATACATCACCACCACGTAGTTCGCCATCTGCGCGATCACGCCGAGGTCGTGGGTGATGAAGATGATCGCGGTGTCGTATTTCCGTTGCAGCTCGCGCAGCAGCGCCAGGATCTGCGCCTGCGTGGTCACGTCGATCGCGGTGGTCGGTTCGTCGGCGATCAGCAGCCGCGGCTTGCACGACAGCGCCATCGCGATCATCGCGCGCTGCCGCAGTCCACCGGATAGCTGCCAGGAATACGCATCGACGCGCTGCTCGGCCATCGAGATGCCGACATCGCGGAACAGCTCCACGGTCGTCGCGCGCGCCTGCTCGCGGCCGACGCGCTCGTGCAGCATGATCGCCTCGATGATCTGCGCGCCCACCGTGTGCACCGGACTGAACGCCGCCATCGGCTCCTGCGGGATCAGCGCGATCTCGGCGCCGCGCAGGTCGCGCATCAGGCGGCCGCGCGGCGGCAGGCGCGCGAGGTCGATCGGCGTCGCGCCCTGACGGTACAGGATTTCTCCGCTGGTGATGCGGCCCGGCGGATCGATCAGTTGCAGAATCGCGCGCATCGTCACGCTCTTGCCGCAGCCGCTCTCGCCGACGATGCCGACCACCTGGCCGGGAAACACGTCGAAGCTGACACCATCGACCGCGCGCACCGTGCCCTCGTCCAGGCGGAACGACACCCGCAGGTCGCGCACGCGCAGCAGCGGATCAGTGGCTGTAGGGATCGGAGGCATCGCGCAGGCCGTCGCCCACCAGGTTGAACGCCAGCACCGCGACGATGACGATGAGGCCGGGAATCAGCAGCCACGGCGCCAGCGCCAGCGTCTGGATGTTCTGCGCCTCCTGCAACAGCACGCCCCAGCTTATCGCCGGTGGGCGGATGCCGAGACCAAGGAAGGAGAGCGAGGTCTCGTTGATGATCATCACCGGGATAGCGAGCGAACTGGTGGCGATGATGTGGCTGAGGAATGTCGGCACCATGTGGCGCAGGATGATGCGCATGCGGCTGCAGCCGGCGAGGCGTGCCGCCAATACGAAGTCTTCCTCGCGCAACGCAAGGAAGCGGCCCCGCACTTCGCGCGCCAGCGTGGTCCAGCCGATCAGGGACAGGATCACCGTGATTGCGAAGAATACCTGGATCGGCGTCCAGTCGCGCGGCAATGCCGCGGACAGGGCAAGCCAGATCGGGATGGTCGGGACCGATTGCAGCAGCTCGATCAGTCGCTGGATCACCTGGTCCACGATGCCGCCGAAGTAACCGGAGATGCCGCCCAGGACGACGCCGAAAATCACGCTGAGCGTGACCGCGACCAACCCGACGGTCATCGAGGTCTGGGTGCCGTGCATAATGCGCGACCACTGGTCGCGGCCGAGGCGGTCCGACCCGAGCAGGAAGATGCGCTGGCCAGGATCGGCGGCGCCGAGCAGATGGACGTTGGTCTCGAACAGGCCGAGGATCCGATAGGGTGTGCCGCGGGCAAAGAAATTCACGTGGACTTTGCGCTGCGGGTCGGTGGTCCATTCCATGCGCAGCGTCACTGGATTACGCCTGCCGGATATCGCCGGGACCCATGGGTTCAAGCCGTCATCGAAGAAGTGCAGCATCTGCACCGGGATGAAGGCCTGGCGCGCGTCGGTCTGTTCAGGGTCCTGTGTGGTAAAGAATTCAGGGCACAGTACGACGAGGTACATGCAGATCAACACCCCCCCGCTGAACAACGCGAGATGGTGCCGGCGGAACCGCCACCACACCAGCTTCCAGTTCGATGCAACCGCGATCCGGTCCTCAGCCGCCACACCGATGGCTTGGACGTCTGACACAGTTAAGCTCCCCCTCCCCTTGCGGGAGGGGGTTGGTGGGAGGGGGCGGCGCCATTGCTATGGCCCTCTCCTCCAACCCCCTCCCGCAAGGGGAGGGGAAATATCCTCTGCAAGTGGGCCATAGCTACGTCTCCATCCGGATGCGCGGATCCATCATCGCCAGCGCGATGTCCGACAACAGCGTGCCCACGATCGTGAGGAACGAATAGATCAGCAGAATCGCCCCAGCCAGATACATGTCCTGATTGATCAGCGCCCGCAGCAGCAGTGGCCCGATATTCGGCAGGTTCATCACCGTTGCGACAATCAGGCTGCCGGAGAATAGTTGCGGCAGATACCAACCGATCGTGCTCACCAGCGGGTTGAGCGCCAGCCGCACCGGATAACGCAGCACCAGCCGCCACTCGCGCAGCCCCTTCGCCCGCGCCGTCACCACATACGGCTTGTTTAGCTCGTCCAGCAGATTGGCACGCATGATCCGTGTCAATCGCGCGGTGCCGGCAATGCCCAGAACCAGCGCCGGCAGCCACAGATGCGCCAGCAGATCGCCGACACGCGCCCAGCTCCATGGCGCATCAACATAGTCCGGCGAGAACAACCCCGTAACGCTGATGCCAAAATACGCAAACGCGACCCACATCAGGATCAGCGCCAGCATGAAGTTCGGCGTGGCGACGCCGATGTAGTTGATGACGGTGAGGACGTGGTCGAGCACCGACCGCTGATGCGTCGCCGAATAGATCCCCGCCGGCACTGCGATCAGCCAGGTCAGCACGAATGACATCGCAGCCAGCGCCACCGTCAGCCCCAACTGCTCACCGATCAACTCGGCATTCGGCCGCTGGTATTCGAGCGACAGGCCCAGGTTCCCGGACAGTAGATCGCGCAGCCAGTTACAGGTACTGCACGATGAAGGGCTGATCCAATCCATACTGGTGCCGCAGCGCCGCCAGTTGATCGATACTGATCGAGGTACCGGATGCCGACAGCGTCGCCACGTACGCCGTCAGGAAATCCCCTGGCGGCGCCTGGATGATCACGAAGATCACAAACGAGTAGACAATCAGCAGGAATGGCAGCAGCAGCAGGCGCTGGGCGATGTACCGAGTCACTTGGAGGAGAAGTAGAACTGTTCGCTTCGCGCATTCCCTGGCGTGCGCAGTGGCCAATCATTGCCGATGGTGGCCGGGATGTTGTGCATCTTGTTGCTGACCACGACCACGCCCTGGATCATCGGCGTCAGACCGACGGTGCCGATCTCGAACACGTTGTCGGCCCATATCTTGAACAGCTCCTGCGCCGCCTTCACCTGGCCGTCCGGCCCGACCGTGCGCGCGGTATCCACCAGCGACATGATCTTCTTGATCGGCTCACTCGGCTCCTCACCCTTCTTCCCGCCGCTGCTCAGCCAATCATAGTACAGCGGCCCCAGCGTAAGGATCGGATTGTTGCGCACGTCCATCTTCGCATTGCCGGTGAACGGGAACGCCGTGGTGTCCTCGTTCCACATCTCAGTCTGCAACTGGTTGGCATCGCGCATGCTGAACTCCAGCGCGCGCTCGCGGATCTGCACGATGGTCTTGATGCCGACCTTCTCCCAATCCTTGGCGACAAGCTGCGCCACATCGGGCCAGGCACCGAAGGCCGGAACCACGCCGAGCTCGATCGTCGCCGGCTTGCCATTCGCCATCAGTCGGATGCCGGACGCATCGCGCTTGGTCAGCTCGAGCCCATCCAGCATCTTGTTGGCGAGATCTGGCTTGTACTCGGTGTATTTGTGCGCCCATTCGTCGCCGGGATAGTACGGATGCCATGGCGCCGGCACGCCCTGTCGCGCCTCACCCAGGCCCAGGAACACTGATTCCTTGATCTGATCACGGTTGATTGCGTACGACAGCGCAACACGGAAATCCTTGGTCGCCAGCAGCTTGCCGACATCCGGATCGGCCTTGTAAGTCATGTTGAAGGCGATCACCGCATCCGAGCCGCCGAAGGTCGGCCAGGTGAGGACGTGGTATTTCCCGTCCTTCTCGTGCTCCTTCAGCACTGGATAGTTGGTCATCAGGATGTGCCGCGCCTGCATGTCGAAGTTGCCGGCGATCGCCTGCAGGTTTAGCGCCTGCGGGTCGGCGAAATAGGTGAACCGCACCTCGTCGATATAGGGAAGCTGGTTCCCCGCCGTATCAACCCCGATATAGTACGGATTGCGCTTGATGGTGAACACTGGATCACTCACCCGGCTCACCGGCATCCATGCCGCCATGGTCGGCCGATCGGGGTTCTCCGACGGCTGGGCGCGGGTGTTGAACAGCTCGGTCCAGGTCTTGAAGCCGGCCGCCTGCACGGCCTTGTCCAGCTCCTCTTTCGGCGTATAGGCGGGATGGAACTTCTTCAGGTAGTGCGCCGGCAGGAACATCGCGTTGGTGCGATCCGCGCCATCAGCATTGGCAACCGCGGTGAGGAACAGCGTCGCCGGCTCGTTGTAGGTGAAGCGCAGCGTATAATCGTCGGCCTTCTCCACTTTGGCCGGCGATCCATCCTTGTTGCGCACCCATCCCGGCAGCGCCGGCGTCAGGTCCTTGTTGAGCAGGACATCCTTGTACCAGAACAGGATGTCATCCGCGGTGAACGGCACGCCGTCCGACCACTTCGCGCCCTTGCGCAGTGACAGCGTCCAGACCCGGAAGTCCGCAGACGGCTGTGCGCCGAGGGCCAGGTGTGGCTCGATCTTGGCGCCATCGGGGGTGAAGCGGAACAGGCCGTCGTAGACGACACGCACATAGTTGTTGGCGTCCGCGGGACCAAGGAACGCGCGCCGCCAGACGCCGCCGTACTCACCCACCTTCTCGACCACAGGTACCACCAGCGGTTGCTCGGGCAGGCGCTGTTCGACCGGCGGCAGCTTGCCGGCCTTCACCTGATCGGCGAGCGCCGGGGCTTCGTGGTACTTGCCCTGCGCCGCGGCGGGTCCCGCGAACGCGAACAGCAGACACGCAAGCAATGCCATTGGCGTGGCAAATCGCGGCATGGATGTTCTCCCCGTCGGCGGCCTGTTTGTTCCGGTTGCTCCGCCACGACGGATGTACGGCCAGCCGATGGGCGGCGTCAATCAGCGCGGCTGGATCGACTCGAAATGCGCCCACCAGTTGCGCCGCAGCTCGCGCTCGGTGGCGCCGATGTCGTAGGCCGGCGAGGTCAGCGGCGCGGCCTTGGCGACCCGCAATACGACAATCGCGCGGATCCGCTCGAGCAGTTGGGATTGGGCGAAGCGCTCGATCAGCGTGGTGAACTCGCGCGTACCACGCGGCACCACGGTAGCGTTGCCTTTGAACCGGTAGCCGGTTCGGCTGAATGGATCAATGAAGTTGATCTCCATCGCGGGGTTGACGGCGAGATTGGCAACGGTCGCCGGTGAGCGAATTTCGGCGAACATGATGCGGTCGTCGTCGAGCACCTGCATGGTGCCCTTGGGCGACAGGTTTGGCGCGCCGTCCGCGCCCACGGTTGCGATAAAGCCGAGCTTCTGTTCGGCAATCACGCGCTTCATATCGTCGGTCAGAATTCCCATGATATGACCGTCGAAGTTGCTTCGCTCCAACCCGAGGCTACGCCGCTTGTCGTACCGCCGGGAACACCTCCTCGGCCAGCAACTGCATCTGCTCCAGCGCCAGGCTCTTCGGCATGCCGACCCAATGCACGCCGGCGATCAGCGTGGTGACGCCGAAGCGGCGGCGCAGATCGAGGATCTGTTCGGTGACTTCCGCCGGCGAGCCGATCAGGAACCGATCGTCCACCAGCTCGTCGAAGTCGAGATCGAAGTGATCGCTTGACGGCATCACCTTGTCCTGGCCCCAGTCGCGATACGCCTTGTATTTCACTTCCAGCGACGGCCGCGCCCGCTCGATCGCCTCGGACCGCGAGCGCGCGATGAACACTTCGCGCGCCATTGGGAATTCGGCGGGAAACGGCTTGCCGCAGGCGTCGAGCTCGCGCTTGTACACCTCCATCTGTTGCGCGATGGTCGCCAGCTTGTTGTGCGGATTGACAAACCACGCATCCGCCATGCGCGCCGCACGGCGGATGCCGACATCGATATTGGCGCCGATCCACACCGGCGGCATCGGCTGCTGCACCGGCAGCACGGTGCAGTTCGCATTCTCCAACGCGAAATACGACGCCTGCATGGTGACGAAGTCCTCGGTCCACAGCCGCTTCACCGCGGTGAGGCATTCCTCGAAGCGGCGGCCGGCCTGCTTCAGCGTGGTGCCGAAGGCGCGGAACTCGACCTCGCGGTAGCCGATGCCGGCGCCGAACACCAGCTTGCCGCCGCTCATCACGTCGAGCGAGGCCAGTTCCTCGGCCACATGCAGCGGGCTGTGCAGCGGCAGCAGCACCACGCCCGGCACCAGCCGCAGCTTCGGTGCGATCAGCGCGACCTGGCAGAGATAGGGGATCTGCTGGATGTACTGGAACGGATGCGAACTGTAGTGCGAGCCCTTCGCTACCAGGTCGTAACCCAGCTCTTCGGCGAACTTCGCCGCCTCGAGGTCCTCGCGCAGGCGTAGCTGCATATCGTCGCCCTGCGGATACTGGCCGCGGATGATCAGACCGAATTTCATCGTTTTCTCCCCTTCGACACACCAAGTGACGGCCTATCCACATGTCCAGTCAACACGCCGCTCCGTGCGAGGCAAATCCCCCACGGTTGCGAGGAACGAAGCGCCCGCCAGATGCAAATTGAGCAAGTCGGACACGGAATTACGCAAAGCATCCACGGAATTTAGCCGACACGGTATTCGGCGCTTCGCGCAAATTCCTGAACAATGACGCGTAAGGCCTCCGAGTTACTCGCCTTCAATCAACTTCCGCCGCTGCGGCTGTCACAAGCCGTAACGAGACGCAATGGTCGCTGCCCAGTCCGGCGCCAGCCGTGGAAACAGTGCGCCAGGCGGGCAAACGGCCGCACCGCCCAGCTTGTACAGCCACGCATCGGCGGGTCCCGGCCAGGCGTCGAACCGTTGGCCGCCAACCGCGTCAGCGATCCGGCGAGACGTGTCCGGCAGCACCGGTGACGCGACGACAGCAGACAGCCGCAGCAGGTTGATCGCGGTTCGGGTCGTGCAGGCTGCACGGTCGTGGTCCGTGCTTATCGTCCGCCACGGCGCCTGCGACGTGAAGTAGCGGTCGCCCAGCGACCATAGCGCCCGCAGGCTCTCGCACGCACGCCGCAGCCGGATCGCCGTGAAATGCCCCGCGCAGGCACTGACGATGCCGTCCGCTTCCTGCGCCAGGCGCGCTTCAGCTCCGCTGGGTTCGCCCTGGTGCGGGACACGGCCGTCGAACCGGGTGGCGGCGAACGACAGCACGCGGCTGGCGAGGTTGCCGAGCCCGTCGGCGAGGTCTGTGGTGCAGCCGGCCGCGAAAATAGCTGGCGTGAATCGGGTGTCGGACGCTTCCGGTGCGTTCGCGGTCAGCCACCAGCGCCACCAGTCGGACGGCAGTTCGTCAAGCGCGGCGTCGAGGAAGATGCCGCGCCGCCGGCTGGTCGAAAATTTGCCGCCACCCCAGGTCAGCCAGGAGAAACCCTTGATGCGGTCCACCAACCGGAGATCGGCGCCAGAGCCAAGGATCGTTGCGGGAAACGTGAGCGCGTGGAACGCAATGTTGTCCTTGCCGAGGAACTGCACAAGTTGCGCGCCCGCTCCCGGCCGCCACCACTCGTGCCAGTCGCGCCCCGGTGCAGCCGCTGCCCACTGCTGCGTCAGTGCCACATAGGCGATCGGCGCGTCGAACCAGACGTAGAACACCTTGCCCTCCCAGCCGGGCTTCGGCACCGGCACGCCCCATGCCAGGTCGCGCGTGATGCAGCGATCGCGCAGGCCTTGGTCGAGCAGGCCGCGCGCCAGCGAGAGCACCAGCAGGTCCCAGTCGGTCTGGCCGTCGAGCCAACAGCGCAGCCGATCCGCGAGCTTCGATTGCAACAGGAACAGGTGGCGGGTCTCGCGGGTCTCCAGCGCGGTAGAACCGGACAGTGCCGAACGCGGCGCGATCAACTCCACCGGATCCAGCAGCCGCCCGCAACCATCGCATTGATCGCCGCGTGCCGCCGGGTCACCGCAATGCGGACAGGTGCCCGCGATGTAGCGGTCGGGCAGGAAACGGCAGTCCGCATGCGACCAGACCTGTTGCAGCGTGCGTTCCTCGATGAAGCCGTTCGCCTCCAGCCGCAGGAACAGATGCTGAGTGAGCGCGTAATTCGCCGGTGACGACGAGCGCCCGAAATAGTCGAACGCGATGTCGAGCCGGCGGTAGATTTCCGCTTGCGCCGCGTGCTGTCGCGCGCAGTAGTCGGCGACCGGCAGTCCGGCCTCCAGTGCGGCGAGCTCGGCCGGTGTGCCATGTTCGTCGGTGCCACAGACGAACAGCACGTCGTGCCCGTGCAGCCGCTGGAAGCGCGCGTAGACGTCGGCGGGAAGGATGGAACCGGCGAGAGTGCCGATATGCTTGATGCCGTTCACGTACGGCAGCGCCGAAGTGACGAGGATACGGTCGGTCATGATGAAAGAACTCCGGGCAGCGCCCGGAGGCGCGCCGCTAAGCGATTGCGAGGTCCCGGACGCCGACGCGCGCGGACGACACGGCCGCGCCCGGGGCGGCCAGGCCGTCCCGTCGCATCATCAGCCGGTTGCAAACGCTGTGCGTCACACGATGTATCCCTGGTGCTGGCGGCAGATTAGGTCCGTCGCCGCAGACAGTCCACGGAAATGTAATTCTGCATGAAGAAGCCCAGGCACGGCATCCTTGTTCTTGCCGGCAGGGCGCTGCACTATCCGGACAACTCGGCAGTTATTCGCTCGCGATCCTGCGAGCAAGAGGAGTGTATGCCGCACTATCCGGCCTATACCACCACTGTGGTTGGCGCCCACAGCGTTCCACGCTGGTACGAGGCGCTCGACCGGATGATGAACCTGGGTCAGCTTTCGCCCGGCGATGTGGCCGATGCGCAGTTCCGCGCCATGCAGGCGGCTGTCGTGGAACAGGAGGTGGCCGGCATCGACGTGATCACGGGCGGGGAGATGCACCGGCGAACGCATAACCGCCACTCGCCGCCGAACGCGATGCTCAATTACTTCTGGCAGAAGATCCCCGGCTTCGATGTCGCCAACAAACCCAAGCCGATCAGCCGGCATGATCCGAACGTGTTCCATCCGGCTGCGATCTGCCGCGGCGCCATCGACGAGACCACCGATCTCGGGCTGGTTGACGAGTTCATGACGGTCGCAGCGTTCGCAAGGAAACCGGTCAAGGTCACCATGACAGGGCCGCATCTGCTGGCGGCGGTGGCATATGACGAGTACTACCATGACCTGCCTCGGATGATGACCGATCTCGGCAAGCTGCTGCACCAGAACTTCCGGCGTCTGGCCGAGGCGGGGTGTAAGCACATCCAGATCGACGAACCGTATTTCACGGTGGCCGACGACCAGGAGGTCCGCGCCGCCGTGGAGGCCATCAACATGGCGGTCGAAGATCTGCCGGACGATGTGCATGTCCTGATCCATGTCTGCCAGGGCAATTACGCGGTTGGCGCCGACTACGATGGCCAGATCGGGCATCGCTACTTTGACACCGGGCGCTACAAGGCGGACATCGTTGCAACCATCGATTGCGATGGCCTTCTCGTCGAGCACGATATGACCGCGTTCTACGAGGGTCTGCTTGGCAACAAGCAGCTCGGCGTGGGCGCGGTGGATGTGCAGGATCCCAATGTGGAGACCGGCCAGCAGATCGCCGACCGCATCACCGCGCACCGCTGGCTGGCGCCTGAGCAGACGATCATCACCAGCTCCTGCGGCTTCAATCATCTGCCGCGACATGTTGCGTTCGGGAAGCTGCGTGCCATGCAGGAGGCCAAGGCGATTCTTTGCGGCGGGATGGACCAGTTGAACCGGCAATGACCGCAGGACCAGGCGATGGCGGACGTGTGCAGGCATCGCTGCGCCTGACCGAAGAACGGCTGCGTCTCGCCGAAGAGACCTCGGGCATCGGCGCGTTCGACCTCGACCTGACCACGGACACCTGGCTCACCACGCCGCATGTCGCAGTGCTGTTCGGCTTCGATCCCGATCTGGCGAGACCGACCCTGGCAGAGTGGGCCAAAGCGATTTTCTTCGACGATCGGCCTAAGCTGCGCGCCGCCATAGCGAGCGCCAGGCGGGATGGCGTCCTCAATACCGAGTTTCGTGTCACGCACCCGGATGGCAGTCTTCGTTGGCTCTCCGCGAAGGGTCAGACAACGCCGGACGGCACCGGCACTGTTCGATGGCTGCGTGGGACCTGCTTCGACATTACCGAGCGGAAGGTGCTCGAGGTTCGGCTGCTGGCACTCAGCGAGGCCCTGGAGGCGCGCGTCCGCGAACGCGCCCAGGAGCTGGAGGCGAGCTATGCCCAGCTGCGCGAGAGCGAACGACGCTTCCGCCTGCTGGTCGAAGGCGTGACCGACTATGCGATCTTCATGCTCGACCCGCAGGGGAACGTGGTCAACTGGAATCCCGGTGCGGAACGACTCAAGGGCTATGCCAGCAGGGAAATCCTCGGCCAGCACTTCTCTCGCTTCTACACCGAGGAGGATCGGCGGGGAGGCCTCCCTGATCAGGTCATACGGCAGGCGAAAGCGACCGGGAAGTACGAAGGCGAGGGCTGGCGCGTCCGAAAGGATGGCGGCCGGTTCTGGGCGAACGTGGTGATCCATGCGATCCGTGATCCAGCAGGACAGTTGCTTGGTTTCGCCAAGGTGACCCGCGACCTCACAGAGCGGCGCGAGGCCGAAGAACGGCTCCGCCAGGCGCAGAAGATGGAGGCGATCGGCCAGCTCACCGGCGGGATCGCGCACGACTTCAACAATCTGCTGACCGTGATCTCCGGCAATCTGGAGACACTCCAGCGTCGCATGCGGGATCGCGCGGATGATGGCCTGCAACGGTTCATCACGTCGGCGCTGCATGGCGCCTCGCGCGCGGCGCTGCTCACGCATCAGCTCCTGGCGTTCTCCCGCCGTCAGGCGCTGGAGCCGACATCGGTCTCGGTCAACACGCTGATCACCCGCACTTCGGAACTGCTGCGCCGCACGCTTCCCGAAGCGATATCGATCGAGACTGTGCTTGCCGGCGGCGTGTGGACCACCTTCGTCGATGCCAACCAACTGGAAAACTGTCTGCTCAATCTGGCGGTCAACGCGCGCGATGCGATGCCCGATGGCGGGCGGCTGACGATCGAGGCGGCCAATGTCTATCTCGACGAAGACTACGCGGCCTCGGCAGAAGTCCCGCCTGGGCAATACGTGGGGGTCTTCGTCAGCGACACAGGCGCCGGCATGACGGCCGACGTCATAGACCGGGCATTCGACCCGTTCTTCACCACCAAGGAAGTGGGGCGAGGCACCGGCCTGGGCCTGTCGCAGGTCTATGGCTTCGTCAAACAGTCAGGCGGCCACGTCAAGATCTACAGCGAGGTCGGAAACGGAACGACAATCAAGATCTACCTGCCGCGCCTGCTCTCGGCCGGGACCGCTGATGAGTTGCGGCCCGCGGCGGTCGCCGTTCCACGCGGCAACCAGGAGACCATACTCATCGTCGAGGACGAGGCGGACGTTCGCAGCTTCGCGATCGAACTGATGCGCGAGCTCGGCTATCAGGTACTCGATGCGGCGGATGCGGCCGCTGCCCTCCACCTGATCGACAGCCAGCGCGATATCGCACTGCTGTTCACTGATGTCGGTTTACCCGGCGGGATGAATGGCCGGCAGTTGGCCGAAGAAGCGCGCCGACGGCGACCCAACCTGAGGGTGCTGTTCACCAGCGGATACGCGAGGAACGCGATCGTCCATCACGGACGGCTCGATCCCGGCGTGCAATTGATCACCAAGCCATTCGCCTTCGCCGGCCTGGGAGCAAAGCTTCGACAGGTCCTCGACAGTCCATAGACGCGCGGCTGGTCGAGCCGTGACTAACGCGGCGCCAGGTTGGCCCCGGGTGTCCACAGCACGTCGTCGGAACCGTTGCCGTTCAGCACACGCGCCAGCACGAACAGGTGGTCCGATAGTCGGTTGAGGTAACGCAGCAGCGCCGGAGTCACTGCTTCCTCCGCCGCCAGCCGTACCACATCGCGCTCCGCCCGCCGGACGATCGTGCGCGCCAAGTGCGCGTGCGCGGCCCCGGCACTGCCGCCCGGCAGCACGAAACTGGTCAGTCTTGGCAGCGCAGCATTCATTGCCGCAACCTCGACCTCTAGCCGCGCCACCGGAACGTCGGTGAGACGCAGCCGCCCGCCGCCGTCGCCCGGCACCGACAGATCGGCGCCGACGTCGAACAGATCGTTCTGGATCCGAGCCAGCACGGCGTCCACATCCGGTGCCTCGCGTGCCGCCAGGCGCAATACACCGATCGCGGCGTTGGCTTCATCGACCGCGCCGATCGCGGCGATGCGCGCCGTGTCCTTCCGCAGCCGTGCACCGTCGCCCAGCGAAGTCTCGCCTGCGTCGCCGCCACGCGTCACCACAACGTCGATCCGCACCATCCGGGCTCCCTCAATCGAGCTGGAACACCACGCGCATCTTCATGTCGGACGGGATCGGCCGACCGTCCTGCACCGCCGGCAGGAAATGCCAGCCCCACACCGCATCGCGCGCCGCGCGGTCCAGCAGCATGAACCCCGAGCTCTGTGCGACGTCGACGCCGGCGGGCAGACCCGCGGGCGAGATGTGGATCACCAGGGTCACCGCACCCTGCTGGGCGCGGCGCATCGCCTCCAGTGGATAGACCGGCTCCCGGTTGCGGGATTTTGCATCGAGACTGGCCGGAATCACGTCCGGGCCGGTGACGATGGCGTTGGTCTCGCTGTCATTGCCGCTGAGATTGATCTCGGGCGCCTCCTCGCGCGCGCTGCACCGGCGGGCTGGGTTGCTGTGGCGCAATCGGCGGCGCGGCAGGCGGCGGCACCGGCGGCAGCGGCAGCGCCTCGTCCGCCGTCTCGGCATCGGGGGGCGGAACGTCCGGCGGTGCGGGCTCCGACGGCGGCGCTGGAACGGCGGCCGAAGGCGCAGGTTCGGACGGGGCAGCGGTCGCAGGTGGGGCGGTGGCCGCGCCGTTGCCCTGCTGCTCCAGCATCACAAGCTCGACCGCTCCAGGCACCGGTGGGGAAGTCTCGGCGGGTGGCGCGTGATGAAACCACAACAGCAGGCCGGCAAATACGGCAGCGTGCAGGCTGAGCGAGAACAGGCCGGCGATCCGAAGCCGCCAACTGTCCCGGTCATTCGGACGCAGGCGGAAACGGCGAGCGGCCGGACGCAAGGTCGCCCCGGGTTCACGCTTGCGCGGAAATGACGACAAAGAAGGCAGCCGCATCAGCATGGCGGCAGCAGCCTCGGTGCCGGGTCCGCGCCAAACGGCAGCCCAAACGCCGCCGCCGCCGCCGGCAACGCCTGATCGGCTGGCAGGTCGGCGGTCACCCGCCCGTCCGTCAGCACCACCACGCGATGCGCGTAACGCAGCGCCAGGTCGAGTGCATGCAGCACCACGACCACGGTGCGGCCGGCTTCCGACGTGGCGCGCAGCACGCGCATGATCGCGTGCGACGCGGCCGGGTCCAGGTCAGCAGTGGGTTCGTCCAGCAGGAACACCTCCGGCTCGGTGGCGAACGCGCGGGCCAGCATGGCACGCCGGGCCTCGCCGCCCGAGATGCGGTCCACGCGCGCCGTGCGCAACGCCTCGATACCGCAAAGCTGCAAAGCTCTGGTTACCGGTGCCGTCGCCTGGTCACGATGCGGGATGCGCCCGAGCGCGGCCACCTGCTCGACGGTCAGCCCCCAGGCGCAGCGCGCGCCCTGCGGCAGCCAAGCGATTTGGCACGGATCCCTGGCCAGAGTCCGTGCTCAGCAGGCCGGCGAGCGCGCGCAGCAGCGTCGATTTCCCGGCACCGTTGGGGCCACACAGGGCGACCAGCTGGCCTGGCGCCACCGACAGGCTGACGTCGTGCAGCACGGTGCGGCCGCCCAGCGCCACCGACAGGTGCGACACGCCGATCACGCTGGCATCCGTCGCGCGATCGCTGCCAGGAACGGCGCACCGAGCAACGCCGTCAGCACGCCGACCGGCGGCGCGGCGGACAGCGGCAGCAACAGCGGCGCCAGCCGCACCAGCATGTCGGCGGTGAGCAGCAAGGCGGCCCCGGCCAGTGGCGCGGCGGGTAGCAGCGCGCCGGGACGTTCGCCGAACCAGGGGCGCAGCAGGTGCGGCACCACCAGGCCGATGAAGCCGATCGACCCGGCTACCGCGGCGCCGGCACCCACCGCAAACGCGGTCCCCACCGCCGCCTGCCGCAGGGTACGGGTAACGGGGACGCCCAGACTGTGCGCGGTGTCCTCACCCAGGCTGAGCGCATCGAGGCCGCGGCCAAGCGACAGCAGGATGGCCCCACCAAACAGGATCGTCGGCGCAGCAAGGGCGATCTGCCAGAGTGGCCGGTCGGCGAGCCCGCCCATCAGCCAGAAGGTAATCTCGGCCAGCGCGAACGGATTGGGCGCCAGCGTCAGCGTCAGTGCCAGCAGCGCCGACGCGATCGCCGACACCGCGACACCGGCGAGGATCAGCGACGGCCCCGACGGCGCACGGCCGGCGAAGCCCAGCAAAAACGCCGCGCCGACGCCCGCACCCAGCAGGCCGCCCGCCGTCAGCGCCGGGGGGAACGCGGCCGCCAGCCCCCAGTAGAACGCTATCACCGCACCCAGCCCCGCGGTTCCGGTGATGCCCAGCAGTCCGGGATCCGCCAGCGGATTGCGAAGGGCGCCCTGCAGCACTGCGCCTGACAGGCCCAGGCCGCCGCCTACCAGCACGCCCAGCAGCATGCGCGGCACGCGAAGCTGCCAGAGGATCAGCCAGTCCGGCAGCGCCAGGGTGGCGTCGCCGATGAACAGGGAAATCGCGGCCAGGACAGCGAGCAGCAGCGCCAGCCACCGGATCATCGTGCCAGCAGCACCGCTGCATGGGCGCTGAAGGGGCCGGCACAAATGGTCAGCGCCGGGGAGATGCTGCGACGAGGCAGGGCCGGCGAGCGCCGGATGGTCGAGCAGTTCGGTGGCGAGCGACGGATAGGCAGGCGCGGCCGGCACGACCAGCAGGTCGGGCGGGTGGCGCAGCAACGCCTCCAGGCCGACGCGCCGGCCGTTCGAAGCGTTGTTCATGCCTGCGGCGTGAAGCACCGCATCCGCCAGCGTACCGGGCCCCGCGGTGAGGCCGCGCGGTTCCCAGACCAGGGCGCGTCACCGGGTAGCTCGGATGCTGCAGCGCCTCGAGTTCGGCATCCATTTCGGTGAGCAGCGCCTCGCCACGCTGCGGCACGCCGAGAGCGCTCGCGAGCAGACGGGTCATCTGGCGGATGCCGGCAAAGTCCTGTGGCAGGGTGATCCGCAGCAGCGGGATGTGCTCCTGTTGCAACAGCGCGAGCACGGTCTGCGCGCCGTACGGCGCCGCCAGAACGAGGTCGGGACGCAGGCGCAGCACCGCCTCGGCCGAGGCACGCACCATCGGCAGGTGCTCGGCCTGGGTCGCAACGAAGGACAGGCCAGCGTCACGGGCAAGCGGCGACAACGCGGCAATCTTCTCGGGGGCCAACAAGACCAGCATCTGGTCGGTGCACAGGTTGAGCGAAACGACATGGTCGGCCGCGTGGGCACGCAAGAAAGCAAGGTTCACCACAGCGACACAGAGACCACGGAGAATCAAACCTAGCGCTCTGTGTCGCTGTGGTGAATCCGTCGGTTGATGTCCTGGCATCACAGCACCGGAACCCCATGCTGCTTCGCCTTCTCCTCCGGCTCCACATGGATGGTGATCACCAGTTGCTGCATCTCCGCCCGCAGCGCCTCCTCGATGTGGTCGCAGATCGCGTGCGATTCGGCCACCGTCATCGACCCCGGCACCACAAGATGGAATTCAAGGAACGTCACCTTGCCGGCATGGCGCATGCGCAGATCGTGTGCCTCCAGCGCGCCGGCCGCGCTGTCGGCCACCAAGTTCGCGGATGCGCTGCACCACGGCCGCCTGCGGCGCCGCGTCCATCAGGCCGCCGACCGACATCCAGATCATCGCCGTGCCGGACCACAGCACATAGACGCCGGTCGCTGCGGCAATCATCGGGTCCAGCACCAGATATCCGGTCAGCACCACCAGACCGACGCCGATCGCGATGCCGATCGAGGTCACCACGTCGGCGAGCAGATGCCGTCCGTCCGCCAGCAGCGCCGGCGAGCGCAACCGTGTTGCCGGTGCGGATCAGCAGCGCCGACCAGACGCCGTTCAACACCGTGGCGAGCGCGTTCAACACCAGCCCCGCGACCGGCTGCGCGATTGGTTGCGGCTCCTGCCAGGTCTCCCAGGCGTGACGGAAGATCGACAGCGCGGCGATGACGATCAGCACGCCCTCGATCACCGCGGCGAAGAACTCCACCTTGTCGTGGCCGTAGGGATGGTTGGCATCGGGCGGGGATGGCGGCGAAGCGCAACGCCCCCAGCGCGATCAGGCTGGCCGCGACGTTGACGATGCTTTCCAGTGCATCGGAATACAGCGCGGCGCTGCCGGTGATCCACCAGGCCACCGCCTTCATGGCCAGCACCAGACAGCCGATCGCGATGCTGCCGGCTGCGATGCGCTCTCCACGGCTCACCGGCGCGGGATAGCAGACCAAGGCCGGCGCGTCAGCCGACGCCGGCATCCGCCGCGGTCAGATTGAGGCCGATCAGCCGGTCGAGGCTCGCCTGATCCGCCAGCAGCGTCCGCGACGGCCCGCGCAGCGCGATAGTGCCGCGCTCGATCACCACCGCCTCGCGCGCCAGCGACAAGGCAACCTCCGTGTGCTGCTCGACCAGCATGATCGCCGTCCCCTCGTCCGCCATCATGCGTCCGATCGCGTCGGCCAGTTCCTCGACGATGATCGGCGCCAGCCCCTCCAGCGGTTCGTCGAGCAGCAGCAGCGCCGGATTCGTCGTCAGCGCGCGGGCGATCGCCAGCATCTGCTGCTCGCCGCCGGACAGGTGGCTGCCCATGTTGCGCCGCCGCTCCGCCAGACGCGGAAACAGCCGATACACAGCCGGAACGTCCCAGCGGCCGGCGCGCGCGGCGACCGTCAGGTTCTCCTCGACCGTCAGCGAGGGAAAGATCTCGCGCTCCTGCGCGACCCAGCCGATGCCCAGGCGCGCCCGGCGATGCGGCGCGAGCCTGCCGATGTCGCGCCCGCGCCAGCTGCATGCTGCCGGACGCAACGCGCGTGAACCCCATGATGGTGAGCAGCAGCGTCGTCTTGCCCACGCCGTTGCGGCCAAGCACCGCGAGGCTGCCGCCCTCCGCCAGTTCCAGCGAGATGCCGTCGAGCACGATCGATTCGCCATAGCCGGCACGCACATCGTTCAAGCGCAAGCAGCGTCTCAGCCATGGTGCGAGCGACCGAGATAGACCTCGCGCACCCGCGGGTCAGCGGCGATCTCGGCGGGGCTGCCCTCGAGCAGCAGGCGCCCGCCGACCATGACGATGACGCGGCTGGCGAAACGAAACACCACCTCCATGTCGTGCTCGATGAACAGCACCGTGATGTCGGACGACAGGTTGGCGATCGCCTCGAACAGTTCGCCGCCTTCCTGACGCGGCACGCCGGCCGCGGGCTCGTCGAGCAGCAGCACCTTCGGTCTGGTCGCCAGCGCCAGCGCGATCTCCAGCAGCCGCTGCTGGCCGTAGGCGAGCTCGCGCGTCGCGCGATAGCAGACCGCGCCGAGTTTGAGCGAGGTCAGGATTTCGTAGGCCTCGTCCACCGCGTGGCGGAAGCCGGCGAGGCGCCGCCACCAGACGCCGGCGACGCCGAGCCGTTCGCAGACCGCAAGCGTCACCGCCTCCAGCGGCTCCAGATCGGGGAACAGCGTGTTGATCTGGAAGGTGCGGGCGAGGCCGCGCTTGACGCGCTGATCCGGTTCCAACGCGGTGATCTCGTCTTCGCCGAGCAGGATCTGACCCGAATCCGGCCGCAGCGCGCCGGTGATCAGATTGATCAGCGTGGTCTTGCCGGCGCCGTTCGGGCCGATCAGTGCGTAGCGCGCACCTTGCGGCAGAGTGATCGCGACGTCCTGTGCGACGACGAGCGAGCCGAAGCTTTTGTACAGCCCGCTGGTGCGCAGTGCCGGGGTGGTCACGATGCGGGACAAGGAAGCAGATCGAACCGCAGATGCACGCAGATGAACGCGGATGCTCCAGTGGCTCGCCAGCGTCCGAGCAGTTGCCTATCCGCGTTCATCCGCTGTGCGTCTGTGGTTGACAACGCATTATTGCCCTGGCCAGGCCGCCCAGTATGCCGTTCGGCAGGAACAGCACGACGCCGATCAGCATCAGGCCGATCCAGAAATACCAGTATTGCGGATTCATGCCGGACAGCCGGTCGCGCGCCACCATGTAGACGATGGCGCCGACGATACCGCCATACAGCCGGCCGGTCCCGCCGATCACCAGGATAACGATCAGTTCCGCCGATCGTTCGAAGCTCAGCGCGCCCAGTGAGACGAACTCCGTGGTCTGCGCAAGCAGCCCACCGGCAATGCCGGCGACCGTAGCGGCAATCGTATAGACCGTGCGCAGCCGTGCCGCGGCTCGGTGCGCCGATCGCCGGCATCCGCCGTTCGTTCTCGCGGATGGCGCGCAGGGAGAGGCCGAACGGCGAGTGCACCAGACGTCGCGCCGCCAGCACGACCAGCAGCAGAACCGCCAGCGCATAGGCATAGGCGGTGTAGCCGTAGAGATCGAAGTCGAACCATCCGAACAGCGGCCACATCGCCACACCTTGCAGGCCGTCATTGCCGCCGGTGAGCCAGCTCTCGCGGTTCGCCACCTCGTAGAGCAGCAGGCCGATGCCCAGCGTGATCATGATCAGCGCCAGATGGCGGACCCGCACGACGATGAAGCCCGTGAGATAGCCGAACAGGCCGGACGCCGCGGCCGCGAGCAGCAGTCCGGAGAACGGTTCCCCCCAGCCGGCCTTGGCGATCAGTCCCGCGGTGTAGGCGCCCAGGCCGAAATACGCGGCGTGACCGAGCGAGACCAGGCCGGCATAGCCCAGGATGAGATCGAGCGAGACCGCGAAGATCGCGGTGATCGCGATCTGGCTTGCCAGCGTGAGGTAGGTGGGGATCAGCACGAACGGCAGCAGGGTGGCGAGCCAGAACGCAAGCTCGAGCGGCCGCCAGCGCTGTTTGGCCGCGAGGTGGTCGATGCGGGTCGGTGACCATGGCTCAGGACGATAGTGCAGCGCGCCTTGACGGGCGAACGTGCGGAGGCGTGCTCATCGGCAAGAACGGGAGGAAGCGACCGATGCCGATCATCGACGTCCAGGTGCACGCTTAAGAACACCACCACCCCGGCCGATCCCGGCATCAACCGGGCGCTGGCCGCGGCAGCACGACACGCGCTGCCGGTCAATCTGCGGTGTTGGGGCCGATCAGGCCGCCGGGCTGGCCGCCGGAGACCCCGACACGGTGCTGGTCATCGACCACCTCGGCCTGCAACAGCCGTTCCAGCCGCCACCGCCCGCCGAGCCATGGGCGAACCTTCCGAAAGTACTCGGTCTGGCGAGCCGGCCCAACATCAGGATGAAGATCAGCGGGGCCTGCACCCTGTCGCACCTTCCCCTACAGCGATATCTGGGACCCGGTCATGAGGATCATCGACGCGTTCGGTCTCGACCGCTGCATGTCGGGCACCGACCGGCCACGGGCAACAGAGCTGCTCACCTACGAGCAGGGAGTCGCGCCGTTCAGGATGACCGATCGTCTTTCCGACAGTGAAAAAGCGAGCCTCATGGGCGGCACGCTTGAGTGGGTCTACAAATGGTCGCCGTCAAGAACCTAGCAGCGCCGCAACTGCAACAGCGGCTCCGGGCAGCAACTCCGGCTCCAGGATGGCATCGCGTCCAACATGCGAGACCGACGCGTAGTGATCGCCGGTCGGCGCGCGACAGACTTCCATCTCGCCGGCCACAAGGTTCACGATGCAGAATTCCGGGATGCCATGGCGGGCATAGAGCGATCGTTTCACGACGCGGTCATAGGCCGGACTGCTGTCCGCGACCTCGATGATGAGCAGCACCTCGTCCGGACGCGGCGTCGCCTTCCGGTAATCGTCTTCCCTCGGCTTGAGCACGGCGAAGTCTGACTCGGGCTCGGAGAGATCATCGAGCTGAACCGGGTTCTGTACCGCCACGACGCCCCGGTCGCCCACCGCCCGAACCAGCATGCGGTTGAGCGCGTTCACCGTGCCTGAATGCTCGCTGCCGATGGGTGACATGGCGATGAGCTCTCCCTCGATGAGCTCGACCCCGTCGCGCTCCGTGAGGATGCCGACCTCACCCAGCCGGTGGTATTCCGCGACGGTTAATGGGCGCCTACTGTCAGGAGACCGGTTTCACCAGGTGCCATCAGCGCAATCCCATCAGTTCGAACCCGGGTTCTGTAAGTCGGCGCTACGCCGGACGCAAGGTTTTACCGCCTGCCGAACAGGCCTGACGGACGCCACAGCAGCAAGCTCACCATAACCAGGTAGATGAGAAACGCCCCCAGCGTCGGCACATAGTATTTGCCGGCCGCATCGCTCACGCCCAGCACGATCGCGGCGAGCAGCGAGCCACGGATCGAGCCGAGCCCGCCTACCGCCACCACGATCAGAACGTAAATCAGGTAGGTGAAGGCGAAGTTCGAATCGAGGCCGACGATCTCGATCGCCAGTGCGCCGCCCAGCCCCGCCAGGCCGCTCCCCAGCGCGAAGGCGATGGCGAATACGCCGTCGACATCGATGCCGAGTCCCTGTGCCATGCGCTGGTTGTCCACCGCAGCACGCACCTGGGCACCGAACCGCGTGTACTCCAGAGCTCCGACCAGCAGCACAGTGACCGCCAGCGCGACCGCGATCAGGAACAGCCGATAGATGCTGAAATTGACTCCGACGAAGCTCGCGTAGCTGCGCAGATACGCCGGCAGTCGGACCGGCTGCTGCATGGTGCCGTAATAAATACGCGGCCACCGCCACAGAAATGAACGCCAGTCCGATCGTCAGCAGTACCTGTTGGAGATCGCTCGCCCGATACACCCGCCGGAACAGCGTGCGTTCGAACCCCACGCTGACTACGGCAGCCGCCACAAAGGCGCAGGGCAAGGTGGCGAAGAACGGCCATCCCAGCGCCATCAGCGTCACCGCGACGTAGGCGCCGAGCATGGCGAAACTGCCATGCGCCAGGTTCACGAAGTTCATCATGCCCAGCGTCACCGAGAGTCCCACCGACAGCAGGAACAGCAGCATGCCGTAGGCGAACCCGTCGAACAGGACGCCGAGCGCCGGTGCGATCATGGGTCACCTGCGTCGCAATCACGCCGGCCAAAGCGGCAGCCTCCCCCGCCCCTTGCGGGAGGCGGTTGGGGGAACGGGCCGCAGACCAGGCGGCACGCCCTTCGGCAATGCCCCCTCCCCCCAACCGCCTCCCGCAACCGGCGGGGGAGGATAGGTGTCCGACTCACTTCGGCATGCGGGCCTTTACCGGGTCCTTGACGTTCTCGACCCGGTCGAATTCCACATTCACCAGGTGATCGCCGACCTTCTCGACCCGACGGATATAGACGGTCTGGACGACGTCGCGGGTCTCCGGATCGATCGAGATCGGGCCGCGCGGGCTCTCCCACGCCATGCCCTTCGCCGCATCGACCAACGCTTGACCGTCGGTCTTGCCGCCGGTCTTCTCCAGCGCCGCATAGATCAGCCGCATGCCGTCATAGCCGCCGATGGAGTAGATGTCGGGGTTACGCCCGAACGCCTTGTTGTAGGCAGCGACGAACTCCCGGTTCGTCGGCGAATCGTGGTTGTAGTCGTAATGGAACGCCGTGATGATGCCGATCGCGTCGTCGCTCATGCTCTTCAGCGCGTCCTCGAACGTGATCTCGCCCTGTCCGAGGATCTTGGTGTTCGCGGGCGTGATGCCGCGGTTGGCCAGCGCCTTGCCTATCGCCGCCGGCTGTGTCCCGCCGGGTACGAAGATGAAGATAGCGTCAGGGCTGGTGTCCTTGGCGCGCTGCACGAAGGCGGAGAAGTCTGCGTTCGCCACCGGCATCCGCACCGACCCCACGATCTTGCCGCCGGCCGCCTCGAATGCGCGTTGGAACGCCGCCTCGGCATCCAGCCCCGGACCGTAGTCCGACACCAGCGTATACGCGGTCCTGATGCCGCTCTTGGCGGCCCAGGTGCCGAACGACTCATCGATCTGCGGCACCGTGACCGATGTCCGGACCAGGTACGGCGACTTCGTCGTGATGATCGAGGTGGCTGCGTTCATCACCACCATGAACTTCTTCGCCTGCGCCGACACATCCGCCGCTGCCAGTGCATTCGGCGTCAATGCGAAGCCGGCCAGGATGTCCGCATTGTCACGCACCACCAGTTCCTGCGCCAACCGCTTGGCCACCTCGGGGGCGATGCCGCCGACGTCCTTGCGGATCACCTCGATCTTCTTGCCGGCGACCGTGTCGCCGTGCTGCTGCATGTAGAGCTTGATGCCGTTGTCGAGTTGCACCCCGGTATCCGCGAACTGTCCGGAAAACGGCACGATCACGCCGATCTTCACCGTCTCCTGTGCCTGCACGCCGGAGCGGCCCGCAAGCAGCGCCAAAAGGCCAAGGCATAACGCGACCGCCCGCACCATGAACGCCCCCATCGTCATTCGGTCTTGCTTGCCGGAAAGCATACGGATGCGCCGGCGCCCTGGTCAATTGTAGCGCAGCGCCAGGTGACGGGTGCCACTTTGCCATGCGATAACCAGGACACTCATTTCGGCAGGTCCAGTGTTCCCGGCAATCGCGGTCTGCGCCAGCAGAATCACCGCGCCACGCGCCCCGGGTGCATGTCATTGTGCTTTCCAAGCGAGAAAAAAGCACATACGGTGGCTCTGTCTTCCGCACCGACGCTTTCCGGAGGTTCCCGACAGCAATTGTCCACAGAATTCTCTCGAATGAGCCGTGAGACAGCATTCGTGGACGAGACGCGCTCTCCCCTCCGCTTCGTGCTGGCTGCACGTCACGCAACGGTCGCCGCCCTCATCGACGGAGTGATGCAGGGGGAGGCTTTCCTTGCCCTGACCGGGCCGCCCGGGGTCGGCAAGACCACCGTGGCGTCGGCCATCCATGATGAGCTGGCCCGCCGGTCGGCACGCGTGCTGCAGGTCCGCCGAGGCAACGGCGACGGCATATCGATACGGACCATCGCCGCACAGATCCTCGGCGAGCCAGAGGCCGAGTTGGATGACCATGACATCGAACGGTTATTCGATGTCATGACGGCACGAGAGGCGCCCGACCAAAGATTCGCACTCATCATCGATGATGCCGAATGCCTGCAGGCGGACGCGCTCGGATATATGCGCCTGCTGGCGATCCTGGCGAAGGACACCATGCCCCAGGTGGTCTTCGTCGGCGATTCGGCGTTCTGGGACACCGAGTATGCCGCCCGCTCCGACCTCAAGGAGATGATTACCGCGCGCTGGGACCTAGCCGGACTGAGCCCGGATGAAGCCCATGGGTTCATCGAACAATCGGTCGCGTCCTCAGGCTCTGCCGCCCAAGCGGTGTTCGCGCCCGGCGGCCCCGAGGCCTTGGTTCGGCAGGGCGACGGATCGTATGGCCGCATCGTCTCACTGCTGTCGCTCGCCACGGCGCTTCGGGTCGAGCAGCACGATCACTGGCTCACCCCGACGTTGATCGATGAGGCTGCGGCGAAGCTGGATGCCGGCGTGACGGGACCCCTCGAAGCGACCGGCGGACATCCGACCGAGGATGGTGACGATGCCAATCCCGGGAGGTCGGGACCGGCGCCGGAGCCAACGCCGGAGCCTGATGCCGCTGACGTGACGGTCGCCCCTCCGGTCGTCGCAGGTCCGTCTCGCTGGGTGCGCCGCGTCGCCCGCGCCGCTGGTGTGATGATCGTCCTGTTCGTCCTCGCCACGGTGGCGGGCTGGCAGGTGTTGGTTCACATCACCCGAACAGACGCGCGAACTGCTGACGTCGATCAAGCTGGCACTGCGAACGCTCCTGGTCGGTCCGTGACCGATGCCGCGACCCGCTTGGTCGGGCTGCCGGACTTGCGTCCCCTGGCAATATCGCAAGCGATATCCGTCGAAGCGGAACCGCCGAAGCCCCCGGTGGCGATCATATTCGCTGATCAGCCAGCCGCGCCGGTCGTCACCACCAATGTTGCGCCGACAGTTCCGGCAATCGCACCGCCTGAACCACCCACTCCCGCCCTGGAGCCGCATCCGCCGATGGCCGCGGCACAGGCTCAGCCGGTTGGCGCGATGACGGACATGCCAACCGCTCTTGCGACCCCCTTGCCCGTACCACCCGCTGCAACGGCAACGCCGCAGACCGCGACCCCGGACGCCGCGCGGGCGGTCACCGTGACCGACCCACCGACAGCCCCTGCTGTGACCCCGCCTGAACCGTCCGCTCCAGCGGCGGAACCGCAAACGCAGCAGGCCGCGACGCCGGTTGTTACGCCGACCGACACACCGACAGCGCCGGCCATCACACCGCCCGAAGCGCCCGCTCCAGCGGCGGAACCGCAAACGCAGCAGGCCGCGACGCCGTCCGCGCCGGCCGTCACCTCGAACGACACACCGACAACCCCGGCTATCACACCGCCTGAAGCGCCCGCTCCAACGGCAGAACCGCAGACGCAACAGGCCGCGACGCCGACCGCGCCGGTCGTCACGCCGACCGACCCACCGACAGCTCCGGCTACCACACCGCCCGAAGCACCCACTCCAGCGGCAGAACCGCAAACGCAACAGGCTGCGACGCCGGTCGTCACGTCGACCGACACACCGACAGTTCCGGCCATCGCACCACCTGACGCGCCCACTCCACCGGCAGAACCGCAAACGCAACAGGCCGCGACGCCGGTCGTCACGTCGACCGACACACCGACAGCTCCGGCTATCACACCGCCCGAAGCGCCCACTTCACCGGCAGAACCGCAAACGCAACAGGCTGCGACTCCGGTCGTCACGTCGACCGACACACCGACAGCTCCGGCAATCACACCGCCCGAAGCGCCCACTCCAGCGGCGGAACCGCAAACCCAACAGGCTGCGACGCCGGTCGTCACGTCGACCGACACACCGACAGCTCCGGCTATCACACCGCCCGAAGCGCCCACTCCAGCGGCGGAACCGCAAACCCAACAGGCCGCGACGCCGGTCGTCACGTCGACCGACACACCGACAGCTCCGGTTATCATACTGCCTGAGCCGGCCTCCTCAACGCATCAGCCGCAGACCCGGGAGGCCGCGCCGCCAGTCGCGGCGATCGTCGCCCCCAAGACCTCCGATGCTGCCACGCCGGCGCCGACATTGACGGGCGCCGTCAGTTCCCCCGCAGTCGAGCCACGAGCGGAACCGCCGAAGGGAGCGCCCGTGTCGCCGCGGTTCTCATCGGCCGATCTGACATTGCTGCTGTCGCGCGGCGACACCATGCTGGCGCTGGGCGACATTTCGGCGGCGCGGCGACTGTACGAGCGTGCCGCGGCACTCGGCAGTGCCCGCGCGGCCACCGCGGTCGGCAAGACCTACGATCCCGTCTTTCTGGCCTCCATCCATGCGACCGGAATCATTGCCGATCGCGACGCGGCGGCGGGGTGGTATCGCAAAGGCGCGGCGTTGGGTGACCGGGACGGTGCTGACAGATTGGCCAGACTGGCTGCGGCGCAATAAAGCTATCCACTGGCGTATTGTCGCGCCCGGGAATTTGCACTGGCAGTGGGTCGAACCCTATCTGCTGCAACTCCAGCACGTCCTGCATCGCCCCTCACGCCATCGCGGCCTGTGCCGCTCGGCCTGTAGCCGACGCACCAGCGCCACATGCTCAGACCGAACAACCGGCGGCGCCAGGGATTCGACAGCCGGCGGCACACCGTGCTGCACGACCCGAGGAGGCGCCGTCTGCTGTCTGCATGGTTACGTACTCCACACGACCGATTGAGGCGTACGCACTTCGCCCATCGGCGGCAGACGCCTTGCCTCTGCCGATCAAATAGCCACACTCGCGGCGCAGCGCTGATATGCGAAAGGGGACCAACGATGGCCGACATTGCGCCGGGCGGGCACGACCTGTTCGAGATCATGCGGACCACGAGATCCATGCGCCGGCTGAAGCCGGATCCGGTGCCGAATGCGTTGTTGCAGCAGGTGCTGGAGGCCGGGACTTTCGCCGCCAATGGCGGAAATATGCAGTCGTGGCGGTTCCTGGTGATCCGCGATCCCGCGATCAAGGCCGCCGCCGCGGTCTGGTATAAGAAGGCGTGGCACGAGGTCGTGGGGCCGCGCTATCGCTCGAACGGGCCACCGCAGGGAACCACGCCGGAACGCTTCGCCCGCATGCTTGCGGCGGCCGAATACCTGGCGGACCATTTCCACGCAGCGCCGGTCTGGATCGTGCCCTGTCTGGCGGGGCCTCGCGGTTCGGGGTCGTCGATCTTTCCGGCAGTCCAGAACATCCTCCTTGCGGCGCGCGCCGTCGGGTTGGGCGCCACGCTCACCACTCTGTATCTGATGCACGAAAAGGCAACCGAGGCGGCCATGGGAATTCCGGAGGGCCAGCACTCCTACGCAATCCTGCCGATCGGCTTCCCGGCCGGAAAATTCGGGCCGGTACGGCGCGCACCGCTTGCGGAGGTCGTGTTCGAGGATCGCTGGGGGCAAGCCTGGCGCCGAGAATGATGCCGTCACTTTTGCCGGGCCGCCTGAATTGCATCCACCAGCCCGGGCTGTGCGCCCTCGGCTCGGAGGGTCGCGATCGGGATGACCACAGCCGCCTCGCACGCCTGCACCACGTGCGGCAGGCCAAGCAGAACCGCAAGCCCACCGGTCCTGGCGTCGAGCCACGCGATCATTGCCGGGGCGTCGCCTCCGGCAAAATCCTGTATCGCCTGCTTGCACTGATCGGCTGCCGAGTCATCGCTTGGGTGGTAACCGTCGAGATAAAGCGCGAACAGCCGCTGCGCAGCGAGCGTCACCATCCTGGTCCCGTCAGCGCCTTCCTGCAGCTCCACCTTGCCGGTCAGTGACGCAGGCAGCAACTGCGTCCAGTCGACCGGAGCGCCGGTGCGCAGGTCGTACACGATGGCCATGGTGGACGTGTCCGGATATGCGCCGCCGCAGTACAGGCTGTCGGTGATAACGAAGCTTATGTAGCCAGGACCGCGCATCGGCACATCGATCGTGCGCTGCCAATCACCCGGCTTGCCGTTGGACAGCTTGCAGGCACCGACCGCCTTGCCCACGGTCACATCGAGGCGGTGCAGCTGCGTGTTGATACGATTCTCCGCTGCATCCGCCGGATCGACGATCTGCGGCATGGACGCCACGTTGTGGCGTATGGGCGGTGGAACCCGGAGGTGAACGGCACGGTCGGCCGCTCGCACGCCGGGGCCGACCAACAGGCTGCCTGCCACCAGTAACGCTGCGCTGCGAAGGAACGTCATCTGAACCCTCCCATGAGCACCGCCCGGAACATCGGACGGGTTCGCGGTTCTCGATCCCATGGTGATGCCGGTCGGCTCACCGACGGAGTGCTTATATAACACTGCGGTAGTTTTGGTCGTTAACAGGACTTCGCGTCATGCCGCGATCGCTCGCCACCGCCTGTCTTGCCCTTTGCTGTAGCTTGCCCGGCCTCGCGCACGCCGCCGACGCCGTCCTGTGCCGTGACGGTGCCTTTCCGACACAGGACGCAACGTTCGGATTGGCGAAGGTGGTCGGCGCCCCGCGCATCTATCTCCGGTCCGATCTGCCGCCGTGCCCGGATGACGGCACCGCGTGCCGCGGACACGCCTATGTCGTGCCAGGCGACACCGTGCTCACCGGCACGACGAGCGGGTCGTATGTTTGCGCGTTCTTTCCGTCCAGGAACGGCGGCAGCGCCGGGTACGTGCGGCAGGATGAACTCGCATCCCAACCGGTGGCCACGACCGTGCCGATGGCTGCATGGACGGGCGAGTGGTGGAACGGCGACGATAGCATCGCCCTGAGCGACAACGGCACCGGGTTGGCGGCCTCGGGGCACGCGTACTGGCCCTCGGCCAACCCGTCGCTCAAGGCCTGGCCCGGCGGCCCGCACGTCGGCGAGTTGAGCGGCGCGGCTGCACCGCAGGGCAACTCCATCGTGTTCGGCAGCCAGGATCCGACCGATTGCCGCGTGACGCTAACGTTGCTGCCGCCATATCTGATCGCCGTCGATAACATGAACTGCGGCGGCGCGAACGTGAGCTTCGACGGCATCTACCGCAAGCAATAGGCCGTTCGAACCGCGACGAACCGGCATTCACCGAGCGCGTGGCAGACCATCCGATCGGCCCGCCGGGACTGTGAAATGCTTCAGCTCGTTCGGTTCGCCGCTTCGCCATCTTCGTCTGCGCCCCCCGGGAAGCCAGAGACGGCCCCGGCAGCCAGAGACGGAGAGAAACATGGTCACGCTGTTCATTGCCTTCGGTGCGCTGATCACGGCCATCGTCGTTCGGTCGGTCCTCGATCCGTGGGCGCCGCAGCCAGGCAACCTGGGCACCAAAGACCAGAGTGCCACCGACGAAGGCGCCCAAATGATGGAAGCCATCGTGCTGTCATGCTTCTGATCTTCGCGGCGGCGTGTCGCTACGCGAGGAGTTGCTCCGCTATCTGCACCGCATTCAGCGCCGCCCCCTTCAGCAGCTGATCGCCCGCGACGAACAGCGCCAGTGAGCACCCGGACGGGTCGCTCGCATCTCGCCGGATCCGACCCACCAGAACATCGTCCTGCCCCGACGCCTCGATCGGCATCGGGAAATGGTTCCCCGCGGCGTCATCGACGATCCGCACGCCCGGCGCGGCGGCGAGCACCTCAAGCGCCGCCTCCGGTGCGACCGCCCGTTCGAACTCCACGGTCAGCGCGATCGAATGCGCGCGCAGCACTGGCACCCGCACGCAGGTGACGCCGATGCGCAGATCCGGCTCATTCATTATCTTGCGCAGCTCGCGCATGACCTTGGTCTCCTCCTCGTTGTAGCCGCTCGCCGGGTCCACCCGCGTGTCGTGGCTGAACAGGTTGAACGCGTACGGATGCGCCAGTATGTGGTGCTGATACGCCGCCCCGCGCAGATAGGCCGCGGTGGATGCGCGCAGCTCCTCCATTGCCGCCGCCCCCGCTCCCGACGCGGCCTGATAGGTCGCGGCGATCACCCGGCGGATGCGGGTGTGCCGATGCAACGGCCAGAGTGGTACCACTGCCACGATCGCCACGCAGTTGGGGTTGGCGACGATGCCAATGTGGCGGGCGATAGCATCGGGATTCACCTCCGGCACCACCAGCGGCACGCCAGGTTCCATGCGGAACGCGGAGGAGTTATCGACCACCACCGCGCCCTGCCGCACCGCGATCGGCGCAAACCGCCGCGACACCGTCCCGCCGGCCGAGAACAGTGCGATGTCCACGGCGGAAAAACTGTCCTCAACCAGCTCCTCCACTGCGATGCCCTGGCCGCGGAACAGCAGCTTCCGCCCCGCCGAACGGCCGGACGCGAACAGCCGCAGCCGTCCCAGCGGGAAGCCACGGCTTTCCAGGCAGGTCATCAGTTCGCTGCCGACCGCGCCGGTGGCGCCGACAATGGCGACGGTGGGATGGTGCAGGCTCATACGCTCGCTCCGTTCATTGGTCCGGTGGACGAGCGCCTGAAAAAGCAAAGGCCCCATCCGATGCCGGCGGGGCCTTGGGTGGTGCTATGTCGCTGCCGTCAACATCCGCACACCCAGAACACCCAGCCGAAGGGCTTCCGGTTCTTCATCGTGCGCTTGCATACCCGGCAGGACATGACCTGATCATACCGGTACGCAGCGCGGTGGTAAATGCGGTTGTTCCGTACCACTGCTGGATAGATTACCTGCGCGATTATCCGGTATCCGACAGCCGGGTCGAAACATTGCTGGTCAATCCTTCCTCGATGCGCATCAGCGGTCGCGGCGGGAGATCATTCCGGTTCTCGATAACGCCGCTATTCTACGCTGCAGCACGCATGAGGGCCGCCTCTGCCACGGCCGCTATTCGATGTACTCGCATTCCCCGATCTATGTATTTCACGACCGGCAAGTGTGATATACGTGATGATACGCGCGCGAAGCAAAGAGGTGAGCATTGGCAAATCGCAAGCTGATGACGGAGATAGGGCAGCAAATCGCATACCAGCGTAAGCTGACAAGACTGCTCGGTTGGCGCGATGCGGTGCGATTCCGGGCCTCGGCGCTTGCAGCGCGGCTTGGCTGGCACACCCGAAACTCTATACGGCTGCATCCGCCAACTCTGCTGCACCCGGTCGAGCTTCGGCTCGCTTCCACTGACGCGGAAGTATACGGACAGGTTGCCACAGATGAGGAATATGCAGCGGTAGCGGACCGCGCCGCGCTGACGATTGTAGATTGCGGCGCCAATGTCGGCTTGACCAGTGCCTATCTGTTGACCAGATTACCGGCCGCGCACGTGATAGCTATCGAGCCGTTCGCCGCCAACGCCGAAATGTGTCGCCGCAATCTTGCGCCCTACGGCAACCGAGCGAAGGTTATCCAGGCTGCCGTGTGGAATCGCTGCACACGGCTGGCGCTTGACTACACCGACGGCAACGATTGGGGCGTAAAGGTACGTCAATCGCGGCCCGGTGAGGTGGGCGAAATCGAAGCAATCGATCTGCCAAGCCTGGGCCTGGAACGGATTGATATTCTCAAGATCGACATCGAAGGAAGCGAAGCTGACTTGTTCTCAGAGACCGTGGAGGCTTGGCTGCCCACCGTCTCGAACATTGCCATCGAGCTGCACGGTCCGCAATGCGAGAACCGCTTCAGGGATGCAATGGCCGATTATGACTATGCTCTGACGTACTCCGGGCAGCTGACGATTTGCCGGGGCATCAAACGGCGCG
The DNA here is from genome assembly GCA_963749575.1 of uncultured Alphaproteobacteria bacterium. Taxonomy (GTDB): domain Bacteria; phylum Pseudomonadota; class Alphaproteobacteria; order Acetobacterales; family Acetobacteraceae; genus JAMXLO01. The sequence continues at coordinate 152,514 of CAVVNM010000013.1, read as the reverse complement.
AGATGACCTGAGCAGGAACCTTCAGGGAACCGGACTGCGACAGTGACGGGCTCGCCGATTGCCGGCACACTGTACGGCAGTCGGCCATCGACCGACGATGCAAGGGAGTTACGCCATGCCGCCGCTCGACAAGGTGTACGATTACAGCCAGTACAGCGGGCTGCTGGTCGCGAAGCAGGACAAGGTGATGACCATCACCCTGAACGCGCCGGAGTTGATGAACGCGTTCTCGGCCGAGATGCATTACTCGATGTCGCGCATCTGGGAGGACGTGTACGACGACCCGGAGGTGAACGTGGTGGTGCTGACCGGCGCCGGGCGGGCGTTCTCGGCCGGCGGCAACGTGATCGCGATGCAGCAGAAGATCGACCGCCCGGAACTGTGGGACGCCACCAGCCTGCCGGAAGCGAAACGTATCATCTTCCGCATGCTCGAATGCGACAAGCCGGTGATCGCGCGGGTGAACGGCCACGCGGTGGGGCTGGGTGCGACGGTGGCGCTGATGTGCGACATCATCATCGCGGCCGATACCGCGAAGATCGGCGATCCGCACGTGAACGCGGGGCTGGTGGCGGGCGACGGCGGGGCGCTGATCTGGCCGCAGCTGATCGGCTTCGCGCGGGCCAAGGAATATCTGTTCACCGGCGACCTGATGACCGCGGCAGAGGCGTATCGGATTGGGCTGATCAACCATGTGGTGCCGCCGGAAGAGCTGGATGCGAAGGTATATGGCTTGGCGCGGCGGTTGGCCGGGGGCGCGATGAAGTCGATCCGGTGGACCAAGCAGGTGATCAACATTCCGCTGCGACAGATCGCGCATGCGACGATGGATCTGAGCCTGAGCCTGGAGACGCAGTCGAACCTGTCCAAGGACCACCAGGAGGCAGTGTCGGCATTTGCCGCGAAGCGGCGGCCAGAGTTCAGTGGGGGGTAGCAGATCGTGGCTGGCCATGGCACGAAATCACAGTGTTTCGCACCTTGGCACGCTTGAGATTGTCCGCGATGGTGAGCTCCGGCCCGCAGGTCCCTCGGCCGCTCAGGCCGGCAGAAAGTTCATCGCAATGCCGTTGATGCAGTAGCGGCGATGACTGGGAGGCGGTCCATCGTCAAACACATGCCCAAGATGGCTGCCGCAGTTGGCGCAGTGAACCTCGTCCCGCACCATGCCGTGACTGCGGTCCACAGCTGTCTCGACAGCACCTTCAAGCGGATCGTTGAAGCTCGGCCACCCAGTACCGCTTTCGAATTTCAAGGTTGATTCGAACAGCGGCTGTGCACAAGCTGCACAGGTGAATTTGCCGCGACGGTTTTCCTGCAGCAGCGCACAGCTTCCCGGCGCTTCCGTTCCGTGGAGACGCATCACGTCGGTACTGCTCGGGCGTCAGCAACCTCCGCCACTCGGCATCACTGTGCGTGATCACATATGTCTTCTGAGTTATCCCAAGCTCCCTCCTGCGGCGGTTTGCCCGACATACGGCTGGGCTCTGCGCTATACCACTCACCAGGCCTGGAGCTATGCGCTATGAGAGCACGTCTGTCCCGTTGGCTGGGCTGCTTCCGTAACGATGAACCAGCATGGATCGATGTGATGGAATTACGCCGCCGCTGCACGGCCGGTGATGCCGTTGTGATAGTGGACGTGCGTCAACCTGAGGAATTTATGGCGCCTCCCGGACACTTGCCAGGCGCTATCAACATCCCGCTCGGAACGGTGACCGTGCGGGCAAGGGAGCTTGCAGCCCTCGAACGGCCGATCGTGCTGGTCTGCAAGACCGACCGATGCTCCGCACCTGCAGCCGCGGGGCTGATTGCCGCGGGCCTCCGGGATATCGCGGTGCTGCGAGGGGGCACAGACGGATGGTACCAATCCGGTCTGCCACTGGAATAGCGGTTCCGAAGCGCCGCCCGATCGGTGATTCATGGCCGATTATTCAACCGTGATACGGTTGACGCTCGCGCCATCCGCGGTGCGCACGCCGCGCAGGCGAACCTTTGCACCGCTCTTCACGAGGCTTCTGTCAGCTGAGTTGATACGCGTGACAGGAACACCCGGGTCAAGAATGAGTTCGGACTCGCCTCCCTCGAACTTCACCTTGATGTCGTTGCTGCCGCTCACAACCACCGTGCCGGTCACCGTCGCGTTCGTCATCGTCTGGTTGCGCGCATCGTTCATCGGTCGCTGGCCTTCGCCGACACCACGCATGGCATCGGGAAAGATACGCAATTCGGTCGAATGAAGCTTTCGGTCAGATCCCAGCACGGCTGCCGATGCGACGAAATCGTTCGGCCTGATGTCAGCAAGCGTGGCCGTCCGGTTCTGCAGAACGAGCAGGTTCGGCGCGAGTTCTGAAGGTTTCCACCGTCCCGCCCTCGTCGATCTTCACTGCAATCGAAGTGGCGTCGACTCGGTCGACGGTGCCCGAGATGTTGATCACGTCATTGCTTTGCGCCAGCGCCGGAGCGACAACGAGTGTTATCAGGGCTCCTATTAGCGTGGCTTTGGCTTTCATGGCCTGTCCCTTTCCCGGTATTCTGGCTCAGCGCCGGATCTTGATCCGCAATTGACGATTACTCTTCCTGATTGGATGCCCATTCTGCCAACCCCGTCAATAATCCGAGCCTCCGCGCTCGGTCATCCGAGCCGCATCGGTGTGCGGTGCGGGCCGCGATAGATCGTTGCGGCGTTGCAAACAGAAACCTATCGCCGGACCGACGAAATCCGGCGTTCCGGATCACAGGAACCCGATCGACAGCCAGGGAAACGCAACCACAATCGCCAGCGCCACTGCCAGCCCTGCCAGATACGGCCACATCCGCCCAAGCGCGTCGTCCGGCGACACCCGCCCGATGGCGCAGGCGCCATAGAACCCGACGCCGAACGGTGGCGCGAACAGCCCGATGCCCATCGCCAGGATGATCACCAGCGCGTAGTGCACCTCGTGCACGCCCATCGCCTTCGCCACCGGGAACAGCAGCGGGCCAAACAGCACGATGGCGGGAATTCCCTCCAGCACACTGCCGAGGATCACGAATGCGACAGCGGTGATGGCGAGGAAGCCCAGCTTGCCGCCCGGCACCGACGCCATGGCGGCGACCAGCCATTGGGAAAACCCCGACTGGGTCAGCGCCCACGCCATCGCCGTGGCGGTGCCGATGATCAGCATCACCGCTCCGGTCAGCGACAGCGTATCGACCAGCAACGGATAGATGCGCCGCCAGTCGAACTGCCGGTAGACGCACAGCCCGAGCAGCGCGGTGTAGACCACGCCGACCGTGGAGACCTCGGTGGCAGTGGCCACGCCGTCGATCACCGCAGCACGGATCACGAACGGCAAGGTCAGGCCGGGGATCGCGATGACGAAGCTGCGCAGCATCAGCGACACCGGCGCGCGCTCGCCGCCTCCGGTGTCCACGTGGCGCGAGCGGTACCAGCTCACCATCACCAGCGCGATCGCCGCGACCGCTGCCGGCAGCAACCCGCCAGTGAACAGCGCGGTGATCGACACGTTGGTCACCGAGCCGATGGTGATCAGCACCAGGCTGGGCGGGATGGTCTCCGACATCGCGCTGGAACTTGCCAGCAGTGCCGCCAGCTCGCCTGGGTGCGAGCCGCGGCGGCGCATCTCGGGAAACAGCACCGGCGCCACCGCCGCCATGTCGGCCGCCTTCGAGCCGGAGATTCCCGACACCAGATACATCGCGCCCAGCAGCACGTACGACAGACCGCCGCGCACGTGGCCGACCAGTGCCGCAAGGAACGCCACCATCACACGCGCGATGCCGGTCATCTCCATCAGCAGGCCGAGAAAGACGAACATCGGCACCGACAGCAGCAGCAGGTTGGACATCCCCTCGTCCATCCGGTTGACCACGACGGAAAGCGGCATGGCACTGGTTAGGCCGAGATACGACAGCGTGGCGATACCGAACGCGAACGCGATCGGCACGCCGATGCCGACGCAGGCTGCGACGATAATCACGAAGAACACGATCAGGCTGCCGAAGCCCATGGCGAGCAACACTGGCTGCCCGATCCACAGCAACGCCGCGATGCCACCGACGGTCAGCAGCGCCAGTCCGAAGCTGCGCAATGTCGTGGTCTCCAGCAGCCGCAGCAGCGCTATGATCGCCGCCAGCGCGCTGCCGACCAGGATGGCGACGACGCGGTAGCCATCGGAGATCTGCAGCGAGATCAGTTGGACGTAACGTTGCTGATCCAGGTATTGCGCGGCAGGCAGCAGGATCTCCAGCACGAACGCGATCACCACCAGCGAGGCGACGGCAGCAAACCAGCGTGCCCAGTCCTCCGGTACCCAGTTGGCCAGCGTGGTCAGCCGCATATGGCCGTCGCCACGCAGCGCGACCACCATGCCCAACATCGACAACCAGAGGAACAGGAAGTTCGCGAGCTCATCGGTCCAGAAGATCGGGCTGTCGAACACGTAACGGGAGACCACGCCCGAGAACAGGATGGCGACCTCGGCCAGCACGAGCGTGGCACCGACGGCCTCGCACACCGTGCCGATCGCCCAATCGAGCCACAGCGCAGCGTGCCGCAGCGCATACCATCCCGGCGCGGTCGGCCGCGCGACCGCCGCGGCGTAGTCCGGCGCGGGAAGGCTCATGCCGTCAGCGGGCCCACGTACTTCTCGAGCAGTGACCAAGCCTTGTCGCCGGCGATCTTCTTCATGTCGGGGTAATAGCCGCTCTTCGCCAACGCTTCGCGGAATGCCTTCTGATCCGGGGCGTTAAACGTCATACCTTTGCCGGTCAGGTTCTGCTGTTCCGTCGTCGTCATGCTGACGAAGTCCTGCCGCTGTGCCAGCGCCTCCTCGCTGAAGATGCGGTGAGAGGTTTCCTGCAGATCGGGCGGCAGCCGCTTCCACGCCGCGACATTGAACGAGGTGTGGAAACCCGCCCAGACATGGTTCGTGAGGCTGCAGTATTTCTGCACCTCGTACAGCTTCGCAGTGTCGATCAGCACCAACGGATTTTCCTGCCCATCGACGATGCCGGTCTGCAACGCGCTGTACACCTCGTTGAAGTTGATGGCGGTCGGCGAGGCACCGAGATGACGAAACAGCGAAATCAGATACGGCGCGACCGGCAGGCGAATCTTGAAGCCCTTGAGGTCGGCAGGGCTGGTAATCGGCTTGGTCCGCGTGGTGATCTGGCGGAAGCCGTGGTCATAGCCCTTGTCGAGGCAATAAAAGCCGATCTGTTCCGCAAGGCCGCGCAGCATGTTGCCAAGATCGCCGTCCATCGCGGCCCACGCATGCGTGACGTCGGGGAAGGCGAAGCCGACGCCGGGAATGCCGCAGGCCGGATTGCGCGGCGCCAGCAGATCGATGGGCAGATTGTACATCTCCAACGCGCCGGAGATCAGCTGCGCGACCATCGCGGTGTCGCCGCCCAGTACGCTGTTCGGATAGATCGTGATCTCGAACCGCCCGTTGGTTGCCTGCTTGATCCGGTCGGCGGCGGTCTGCTGGTGCGCCATCGCCGGATGTTCCATCGGCGACGACGAGCCCAGCTTGTAACTGAATTCCGCCGCATTGGCCGGCCAACGCAGGATGGTCGCGGCGCTGACGCCAGCCGCTCCTGTCATAACGGTACGGCGCGACAGCCTTATGCGCTGCATCGGCATCTCCTCCTTTTGTATTTTGCGAAAGCGTGCCGGCACGGCGGCGCTCAAGTCAAGCCGGCGGAGTTTCAGATCCCGACGTTGCCCGATCTGCGGCGGGCCGCCAGCAGCTTGTTTGACTCGAAGAACCGCTCCACGGCTGCGGCATGCGCCGCCCGCGAACCGGCATCGAAGTCGCCGGTCGGCCGCGGCTCCGGATCGAAATGCCCGTACTCGTCGCTGCCGCGCACCAGGGCGGCGGTGACACGCACGTCGTTCACCAGGCGGCAGTGCGGCGGGATGTAGCTGACGCCGATGCCGATGCGACGCCGGTCAGTGCGGTTCGGCTCGGACGAATGCACGATGTGGGTATGGTGCAGCGAGATCTGCCCGGCCTTCAGCGGCATCATGACATAGTTCGTATAGTCCAATTTGTGCTCGATGGTCTGGCCGCGCGACAGCAGGTTGCCAGGCGTGAACGTGTCCTTGTGCGGCCGCTGCCCGATCGCGTGGCTGCCGGGCAGCAGCCTGATGCAGCCCATCTCCGGCGTCGAATCGGTAAGCGCGATCCATGCGGTGATCTGCTCGGCTGGTTCGAGACCGAAATAGGTGCCGTCCTGATGCCAGGAGACATGCGACGGATCGTTCGGCTCCTTGAGCCAGGAGGTCAGGTGATAGATCAGGATATTCGGGCCGATCACGCTTTCCACCGCGTCGAGCACCTTCGGGTGTCGCACCAGTTGGTCCATCCAGGTGAACAGCAGGTGCGACTTCGACCGCACGAGATCGGGAAGCCTGCCGAACGTGTCGCCTTGCTCGCGCTCGAAGGCTTCGAGGCGGGCGCAGTAGTGGCGGACCTCCTCCGGCGTCAGACAATCTACCGGGAACAAGAAGCCGTCACGCTGGTACTGCGCGACCTGTGACGGCGACAAACGAGCGTGCATGGCATGAAACTCCGAGACGGTCAGCCGGACTTTACGTAATCGAACAGCGCCATAAAGCCAAAATCCATGTGCAGCTGCTGATGACAGTGAAACAGCGTCGGACCGGGATTGTCCGCGACGAAGTCGATATCCGCCTCCTGATAGCCGCCGAGCATGACGACATCCTTGATCACCCCGGCCGTGGGTTTGCCCGCGATACGGGTCAGCTCGAAGCCGTGCCGGTGCAGGTGGATGGGATGGATGTCGTCGCTCTCGTTGCGCATGTGCAGTCTGTAGCGGCGCCCCGCCGTCAGGCGGAGCATCGGGTCCACCATCTCCATTGTGTCGGGATATGCAGCTCCATTGATGGTCCAGCGATTGAAGCCGCCATCGGCCGCATTGTCCTTGACGAACACCATGTCGATCACCTCGTCCGGAACAGGAACGGTCCTCACTGCGCCGAACGCCGTATAGTCCCATTTGAGCGCCGGCGGCTTCTGCCAGTGCGGCTTGCCGTGGGCGCCCGAATACTCGATCACGATGCCCATGCCGTGGCCGCGATCATCGTCGGCGAGATCACCGAAGACACCCGGATGGTTCATGTCGACAATGGCGGAGACGCGCTCAGCCGTCCCGATCCAAAGCACCGGCACCGCCGCCTGGGTCGGAACCGGATTGCCGTCCAGGGCGATAACGCGAAACCGATGACCCGCCATGGCGAGACTGCGGATTTCCGTTGCGCTGCCGTTCAGGACATGGAACAGCACGCGCTGGCCACGCTTGACGCGGACCGGCTCGCCATGGCCCAGCATGTGGCCGTTGATCGAGAACAACTGGTAGCCGACCTCATAGCCCTTCGGCATGCCGTGCGCGAGCGAGGCTTTCATCGCAGCCTCCCCCCTGTCCTTGAGAGCCTTTACCATCTCTCCGGCGAGGAAATCCTGATCCATGTCGCCGCCTCGGCTGAAGGTCGGCCCGAGCTCCTTCAGTACCAGAAAGACTTCCTGGTCGTAGTGCCCAGGATCATCCTTCGGTTCTATGTATACCGGTCCCACCAAGCCCGAATACTGGCCACGCCCAAGGTCAGCGCCCGCGCGAACATGCGAGTGATAAAAGCGCAACCCACTCGGGCGTGGTGTGATGGTCTCACGGATCAGTCCGCCCGCAGGGATGACGCGGGACCCCTCCTCCTCGGCGCCATCGACATCCGACGGAATCCTCTGGCCATGCCAGTGCAAAAGTTCCGGATGATCGGTGTCGTTCCGGATCTCTATGGTGACGCCCTGCCCTTCGCGGAAGCGCAGGAGCGGACCGGGGAACTGACCGTTGTAGAGCGTCGTGGCAATGATCTGATCCGACCCAAGTTCGGCGAGCCCATTGGCTATCTGTATCGTGTAATCGGGTTTGCCCGGCTCCGGTGTCGCGCCTTGCGCCAGTACCCGGGCTCCGTGCCATCGACACACCGAGCGCCGAAGCCCCGACGAACTCGAGCAGACCACGCCGATCGATGACCATTGCCTGCTCCTGGTTCGTCGCTGCGATGACCTCCTGCTACAGTCCCAGCCCGCCATCGAGCAAGATGGTCTGCCCGGTCATATAGTCCGACGCGCCAGACGCGAGATACAGCGCCAGCAGTCCCACTTCCCGCAACCGCCCCGGCCGGCCGAGCGGCACGGTCTGTTCCGCACGCTCCGTGGACCGCCGCACGCCCGCTTCGCCCGAAGTTACCACGTCCGGAAACAGGCCGGGCGCGATGGCGTTGACATGCACGCCATAGGGCGCCCATTCGAGCGCCTGCGCGCGGGTGAATCCGGCGAGCGCGGTCTTCGCCGTCGTGTAGATCACCATCTCCCCCCCACCGGAATGCGTGGTCCACGATGCGATGTTGATCACCTTCCCGGAACGGCGCGCCAGCATATGCGGGCCGACGGCGCGGGTGCATAGCAGCGCCTCGGTCAGGTTGACGTCCATGATGAAGCGAAGTTCCGTGTCTGATACGCCGACGCCGCTGTCCTCCTTGCCAGGAAGCGTAACCAGCGGCTTGCGGATTGAATCGCCCAGCGCGTTCACCAAGACGTCGATGCGCCCGAACGTGGCGAGGACCCCATCGACCGCGCGCCGCACCTCGTCCGGCTTCGTGACATCGGCGATGGTGGGGACCACGCGTCGTCCGGATGCTGCCGCGATCTCCGCCGCCGTCGCATTGACATATTTCGGCGTCAGCGCGTTGAGCGCGACATCGGCGCCGGCCTCGGCGAGCACTTGGGCAATGCCTTTGCCGATGCCGCGTCCGGCTCCCGTGATGAACACGACCTTCCCCGTGACATCGAATTCGGCCGGCATCATGACGTGTTCCTCCGACAGCGGGCCGCCGCCATGTCGCAATCATTTGGCGACGTTGGGTTCGTAGGTTCCAAAGGGTCGTGTGACCGTGAGGGAGTACTGGTGTGAAGGCAAGCGTCAGCATCATCTCGACGGCATTCTGGACCGGCTGCGCAACAGTAATTGTGCAGTTGATTTCCGCAGCGCAGCCACATGCGGCTGCGGCCACGGAACATGTCACCAACGATAACGCAACGATTGAAACGCTGGTCGAAGGCAAGGGTCCGCCAATCGTCCTTTTACCATCGTTGGGCCGCGCTTCCCGAGCTGCCAGCTGCCGTCGCGGAAGCTATCGTATCGCGGCGATCATCCCCGTCGCACATACGGACTGACGGCGCCGAGCAACTGTGCCGACGGCGCGAGCCGCGGTCCCTCGCCCTGATCCACCGGCGGCACGATAGTCACGCCCCACGTTGGCAACGTCCGCAGCGATGTCTGCGCCTGCGGATGGTCCAGCAGGGGTTGGTTCAGCGACGGCGCCACGATCACCGGCGTGCCTCGCCCGATCGCTTCAGCGACGACGGACAGCGCGAGGCTGTCGGCGATACCGTGCGCGAGCTTGTTGAGCGAGTTGAAGCTGCACGGCGCGAACAGCACCACCCCGCGTGGCGGTCGCGGACGAATCGCCAGATCGAAGTAGGACTCGACAACCTGCGCCCCCGCGACGTCCGCGAGTTCGCGCGACGCGATCGTGCGCGAGGCATTCGGCGTCGGCAGCGCGATGACGGTGGCAAAGCCGAGCCCGACCAGGCCGCGCAGTAGCTCGGGACAGCGCGCCGCCGTCGTGGTGCCGCTGAGCACCAGATAGACCAGGTCGAAGCGTTCGTCCGGATCAGTCATGCCGCCGCTCCGCAGCGCCGCTTGGGTTGCTTCCCCGGCCCACGCGGGCTCGGGTTGCTCCGGCGCGTCTTCGGCGGGGGCTGCAGCAATGTGTCGAGCAACGGATGCCAGCCGTCACGCAGGTTCGCCGTTGTCGCGAGAGCGCTCGCTGGCACAGCGCGCCACGAAAATCGCTTCGAAGCCGTATGCTCATTGGTCCGTCGACCTGTCCGCCGTCCGGTCGCGTTCTACCACGTCGTGGCGGCTTGTCAGCAGTTCGATCACCGGTGCCTGGTGCTCAGGCGAATCAAGTCCGGCCGCCGCCCACAGGAGTTCCGCCAGGAACACCCAAGCCGGAACCCCGGCGGCCCAGCCGACGCTTACGATAGGAGTCGGCGATCGCGTCATGGTCGATCGACATCTTGCCGCGACGAAGCCGCGCGGATCAGGGCGTCATCGGCAGGCACCCGCAGGCAACACGGCGGTGGTCGCCATCGGGAAATGCGTGATCGGTCCGGTGAACGGCGGAAAGCGGGCGAATCCCGCGCGCATCTCGTGGCGCACCGGCGAATTGAGTGCCGCGGTCAGCGCAACCTGACTGTCGAACACCACTTTGTTGCGCTGCATGTGAGTAACACGCGGCCAGCACAGACCGCCGCACCAGTCTATACAGGTGTAGATCTCAATCGCTCGGATGCCGGGAAACCGCGCCATGATCGGCGGGTGGTCGGCAAGGTAGTGGGCGAGCCAGGCCGGCAGGTCCTCAGACGCACCTTCATAGGCGACAAGATAGCTGCACGGCAGCTCGTCTGGCGGCGTGCGGAAGGTCGGGTCCGGCACCGGATAGCGCCGCACCAGCATCGCCTGCTGGCTGGCGCCGACATCCGCCAGCACGTCAAGGCGTTGCAGGTGCCCGCCGGCCGCCAGCGCGGCTTCCAGCGCCGCGATGTCATCGAAGTACAGCTGCAGCGCAAGCCGCGGCGGCGGGCCATCATCCAGATACGGATCGCTGGTGCTGGATGGCGTGAAGATCAGCCCCTGTTTCAACGCGGGCGTGGTGGCGATCACGTCGGACAGCCACTTCACCTCCGGCGACGCGTTGCGGAACATCGCGAACCAGCAGACGGTCATGCGCGGAACAGTCCGGCGACCGAAGCCGGCGCATAGCCCGGTGCGACGCGCACATCCACCACCGCGACCGCGCCACCTGCCGCGGCCTCGATTGCCTGGTGGAATGCCGCGCCCATATCGGCACTCTCGGTAACCGGACCGAAGCCCAGCGCGCCCTGCGCGCGGGCAAGCTGTGCCAGATCGATCTCCGGATCGGCGATGCGCTGGCCGATCCAGCAATTCTCCACCGGCCGGTTGCGCATCCGCGCCACGCGCTCCTGGTGCAGTTCGTCGTTGAAGAACGAGCGGTTGTTGGCGACCACCAGCAGCAGCGGAATGTTGTAGTGTACCGCCGTCCACAGCGCGGTGGCGCCCATCAGGAAGTCGCCGTCGCCGCAGACCGCCACCGGAAGCCGCCCGCTGCCGCGCAGTGCCAGCGCTGCCCCGACCGAGATTCCCGGCCCACCGCCGATCCCGGCGCCGCCGGTGGAGCCGATGTAATCAAGCGGATGACGCAACGGCCACAGCGCGGCACTCCACGACACCGTCGTGTGCAGCAGCGACGCGGGCCGTGTGCCGACCGCCTGGCGCAGCGCATGCGTCATCTGCGCCACACTGATCTGGCCTGGCTCGTTTGCCAGCTCGGCTGGCAGCGGCTGAGGCTCGATCGGCGAAAGTCGCTTGCGCGGGAGTTGCGCGAGCAAGGCGGCAACCACGGTATCCGCGTCGGCGGCGATGAACAGATCGGCGGGCGGCAGTGCCTGGTGGTCCATGCTCCAGCCATTGTGAAGCTGATGATCCAGCGTGACCGCGATCACCTTCGCCGCCGGCGTGACCGAGCCGCACGCCACCCTGAGCGCTCCCGCCAGATCCACCCAGTCGAGGCTTAGAATGACATCGGCATCCGCGACGGCCTGCGCCGCTTCCGGCGGCAGAAACGTCGCCGGCGCGCCAAGGTGCAGAGGATGGTCGGTGGGGAACACCGCGGCGCATTTGAGATCGGTCACCACGTGCGCGCCCAGCGTCTCCGCCAATGCCACGCGGCTGGCCCATTCCTGTTCGCCGCGCGACCCGCGACCCATGAGGATCACCGGTTGCTTCGCTGCGCGCAGCATCGCCACCGCGCACGCGGCCTGCTCCGGCGCTACCGCGGCGACCACCTCCGGCACGAAGCGGGCAGCATCGATCGGCGCCAGCGGCTCGGCGAGCGGCGCCTCCTGCATGCCGGCGTCCAGATTGATGTAGACCGGCCCTTTCGGCGCCGACCGCGCCAACCAGCAGGCGCGCAACAGCGCCTCCCGTGCCGCCTCGGCCGACGCCGGCTGATCGTCCCACTTGGTGTAGTCGCGGATCAGCGCGCCCTGATCGCGCGCGGTGTGGATCCAGTCGATCCACGGGCGGCGCTTCGGCGCATCCACCGGGCCGGTCGCACCGAGCAACAGCACAGGCATGCGATCGCACCAGGCGTTGAACACGGCCATCGTCGCATGCATCAGCCCGACATTGGAGTGTACCGCGGCGGCCATCGGCCGTCCGGTCACCTTGGCGTAGCCGTGCGCGATCGCCACCGCGTGCTCCTCGTGCAGGCACAGCAGCATCTGCGGCTGCACGTTGCCAAGGTGGTTCACCAGACTGTCGTGAAGGCCGCGGTAGCTGGAGCCCGGGTTCAGCGCGATGAATGGGATCTCCAGCGCGCGGAGCGTCTCGGCGACGACATCGCTGCCGAACAGCGCGTTGCCCGACGGTAGCGGCAACGGCCGCTCGATCGGCACGCCCGCGCTGTCGGCAAGATGGTCCGCCACGTCAGCCATGCCGGGGATCCCTGTTCCAATCCGTCGCATTGCTGTGCAGCATGAACTCGCCGACCCGCAACGGGACATATTTCGGCGGGTTGCCCGACCCAGTGCAACTCGGCAGGCAGGCTATCTCCGCGTCGAAATCGGGGATGGCGAAGAACGCGACCGAATAGCGCTCGGTGCCGGAGCGGTTGATGACGCGATGCGGCGTGGAGGCGAAACGGTCGTTGGTCCAGCGCGCCATCATGTCGCCGATATTGATCACGAAGCTGTCGGGAATCGGTGGCACGTCAATCCAGTCGCCGCCATGCTCGACCTGCAATCCGCCAACATCGCCCTGCGCCACGATGGTGAACGCGGTGGTGTCGGAATGCGGCCGCAGGCCGAACTGCCGGCCCGCGGTGGTCGGCGGATGCGGCGGATAGTGGATCAGGTTGATCTGTGTCAGCGGCTTGCGATAGGCGCTTAGGAACCACGCCGCGTCCAGGTCGAGCGCCAGTGCGAAGGCACGCAGCAGCGCCTCGGTCAGCCGCTCCATCCGGTCATAGTAGTCGAGCAGCGTTTCCCGCCAGCCCGGCAGATTGTCCGGCCAGCGGTTGCGCGCGTGCACCCGATTGCCGGCGATGACATCGGGATCATCGTCCGGGAGCTCATGCTGGTACTTGAAGCTTTCGTTGAGGTCGGGTGCATCGGCCTTGTCGGCATAGATGCGCGAGCCGAGCGGCTGATAGCCGCGGTTCGGCCCGATCGACAGCCGTACTTTCATGCGCTCTGCCAGCGGCTGGGCGAAGAATTGTCGCGACGCCGCGAAGATCGCATCGATCACACCGCGCGGGACGCTGTGGCCGGCGAGATAGAAGAAGCCGGTAGCCTCGCAGGCATCGCGGACCCGACGCGCGACCTGCCGCTCTCCTTCACCCGCGAGGAATGCCGCGAAGTCGATCACTGGAACGCGCGGTGCGGTCGGGTCCACTTGGGGCACTCGCAGCAATTTTATGTGCCAAAGTTAATGTGGCCAGCAGCGCATTGTCCATATAGCCTCCTTGCTGCACCACTTCGGAGAAGGAACCGCACCATGCCCTTCGATGCCTTGGTCGCCGTCACGCGACAGAGAGCACTGTCCGACACCCTCGATGATCACCGCCTCGACCCGGTCCCCTGGGAAACGCTGGCGACACACAAGGTGGCACAGCAGAGACGATACGGCCCGAGCTTCTGGTATCGCCATCAGTCGGCGGTATCGATCATGCTGGTGGTCGCCAGCCCCGCCGCGGGCGCGGTTGTCGCCCTGAGCGGAGGTTTCTCCGGGCATTCCGGTGTCCTGGCGATCACCGGCAGCTTTGTGTGGATGTGCATGGTTGCGCTGCTCACCGGCACCGGCATCATACGCCTGCGTGCTGGCTCACATTGGGAAGAGCGCGAGGTACTGGCCTATAGTGATGTCCCCGAGCCGATCGCCAAGGTGGCACGCCTGCTGCGCGACGAGCTCCCGGGCTCACGACTGATCCTAGGCGAACTGAAGCGACAGGAGACCGTGCTCGATCCGTACCTGCTGATCGAACACGACGGCGAATGTGTGTGCCTGGGTATCTGGGAGAACAACGAGGTGATCGCCTGCGCGGGGTGATCACTCGGCGCAGCTGACCTTCGGCGAATTCCTCCCGCGGGCTGGCTGGCCGGCCAGCTCCCGGAGGGAGTACCGACGTGTCACGCAGCCTCGCCGCCGGCGCTCGCTTGCGACCAGCGATCATCATGCGCCCCGCCATGAATTCTGCCGGAGCGTTGACCGCCTCGATCGCCTGGACGGTGCCGTCCTCCGCCAGATGAAAGATCCCGAAGGACCCGGTCTGCGGGTCGCCACGCACCACGGTCTCCGCCACGTCGAACGGCAGCCCGGCTATCTGTAGTCGAACCTCGGTACTGATCGGACCAGAACCACGGCACCTCAGGAGCGGGCGCCGCGCGTCCGCACAGATCGGCGGCGGCCTGCTTCGCCTGCTCCAGCGCATTCGGCACGCTCTCGAGGCGGCCGGAGCGGTGATACAGCGGCAGCGGCCGCTGCGTGCAGTCGCCGATCGCGTAGATCGCGGGGTCCAAGGTCCGCGCAGCGAGATCGACCACGATGCCGTCGGCACAGGCAAGACCGGCCGTGCGGGCCAGTGCATCGTTCGGCCCCGCGCCGATGCCGACCAGCACGGCGTGGCACGGAATAGCACCACCATCCGACAGGCGCACTGCGGCAACCTGGCCGTTGGCGCCATCGAACGCCTCCACCATGGCATTCAGCATGATCCGCACGCCGGAGGCCGCGTGACGGCGCTGGAAGAAGTCCGACAGCGGGCTGGACGCCACGCGCGCGAGGACGCGTGCCGCCTGCTCGATCACCACCACGTCGGCGCCGAGCGCGCGCGCCGACGCTGCGACCTCCAGGCCGATATAGCCGGCACCGACGATCGCGATGCACGCCCCCGGACGGAGTATCGGCCTGAGACGATCGGCATCGGCCAACGTGCGCAATTCGAATATGCCGGCGAGGTCGTGGCCCGGCACGCGAAGTGACCGTGCATGCGAGCCGGTGGCGAGGATCAGGTGGTCGTAGGCGACGTGCTCACCTGACTTCAGGCTCACCGTTCTGGCGGAGCGGTCGATTGCCGTCACATCGCATGAACGCCGCAGGTCGATGCGGCTGGAGGAATAGAACGCGGCTGGGCGCAGCAGCAGATCGGCAAACTCACCCTCGCCCTTGAGCCACGCCTTGGAAAGCGGAGGGCGCTGGTACGGCGGAACCGGTTCCGCGCCGATCAGCATTACGGACCCCTGCCAGCCATACTGGCGCAGCAGAGCGGCGGCGGATCCGCCCGCGTGGCCAGCGCCAACAATGGCCACCCGGCCAGATGTGTCGTTCATGCCGGGAGCCTAAGCACCACGCCCTGAAACGCAAAGACCCCCGCACGCCTAGGCGTTTGAACGGGGGTCAGCTTGCGAAGTTGATATCCTTCGCGCCTGGCGCTGATCGCCAAGCAAATGCGTGGACTTTGTGATCAGTCGCCGGTGCCACGTCGGTCGGCAACTGGGAAACTGCCCGGTGGAGTCATGCTGCGATGCACCCTCCTCTTCCGTGAACAAACAAATCCTGCTCCCAGTGACGCTTCGATGTCAAGCGCTATGCTGCGCAATGAACCAGATATCCACTGTTGAGTACTCGAGTATTCCGCAGCCGTTCACTCCGCCGCCGCACCCTGCTCGATCGTGATCACGTCACCTGCGAGTGTAGTACGACGCACATCGCGCACCTCGTCGCGATCGAAGCGGCGCGCGCGATGCATCGTGGTGCGGTTGTCCCACATCACAAGGTCGAATGGCCGCCAGCCATGCGAATAGACAAACTCCCGCTGCGTCGCGTGCTCCGTCAGATCGCGCAGAAACGTCCGCGCCTCGGGGACCGTCCAACCTTCGATTGCACCGGCGTGTGAGGACAGGAACAGCGACTTGCGCCCGGTTACCGGATGCGAGCGCACGAGACGCTGTCGCACCGGCGTGAACGACGCGATCTCCTGCTCGGTCAGATCGGTGAATCCGATCGCCTCGCGCGAGTAGATCAGCGAATGCAGGCAGACCAGGTCATCCACCTCAGCCTTGGTGCGTGCATCGAGCGCGTCGTAGGCGGCACGCATGTCAGCGAATTCGGTGTTGGCACCCCACGACGGCAACACCCGACCGGACAGCAGCGAGTATTTCGCCGGCACGGCACGGAACGAACTGTCCGAGTGCCACAGCCGGTCACCCAACTTGAAGAACCACACGCGATCCTCGGCCGAGATGATCCTGCCGTTTTTGTCCAGATTGGAGAAGTCGGCCATGTGCGCGCCGAGCCGGCTGTCCGCGCGCTTCCGGATGTGCCCGCCGGTCGGATAGTTCTCCAACTCGCCGAAATGCCGGGTGAAGGTGAGTTGCTGCGCGTCGGTGATATCCTGGTCCGGGAACACCAGCACGGCATAGCGATCCATGGCCGCCTCGATCGCCGCGGTCGCATCCGCGTTGAGCGCCTTGCCGCAATCGATCCCCGACACCTCGGCCGCGAACGCCGGATGCAGTTGGCGAAACGATACCGGCATCTGGGTCAATCCCCTGTTGTGCACCAGCCATTGAAGTCCTTTCCCGCCACCGCCGTCCAGGGTAAGGGGTACTGCGGAGGTGTCAGCATGTTCATCGCAATGAACCGCTTCCGGGTCGCACCGGGGTCCGAGGCAGACTTCGAAAAGGTCTGGACCAGCCGCGACAGCCATCTGTCGGGCGTGCCGGGCTTCACGTCGTTCCACCTGTTGCGAGGCCCGGAACGAGAAGATCACGTGCTGTACTCGTCGCACACGATCTGGCGCAGCCGCGACGATTTCGAGGCCTGGACGAAGTCCGAAGCGTTCCGTCGCGCGCACAGCGGTGCCGGGGGCAATCGTAGCCTCTATCTCGGCCATCCTGAATTCGAAGGCTTCGATGTCATCCAGACGATCGAGCCGTAGCACCGCCAACAGGAAGGAGCTTCGATGCGCTTCGACGGCAAGGTGTGCCTGGTCACCGGCGCCGGCTCCGGCATCGGCCGCGCCACCGCGATCGGCTTCGCACAGCGCGGTGGAAAGGTGGTGGTGTCGGACGTGAACGGCGACAGCGCCGAGAGCGTCACAGCCGAGATCGTCGCGGCTGGTGGCATCGCAACGACAATCGCCGCCGACATGGTCAAACCTGCCGACGTCGAGGCGATGATCACCGGCGCCGTAAAGGCGTTCGGCCGGCTGGACGTGCTGCACAACAATGCGTTCGGCGTGCCTGCCGAGTTGCGCGACAGGCGGATGGCGCGTGTGGCGGACACCGATCAGGCGGTGTGGGACTACACGATCCAGGTCGGGCTCACCGCAGTCATGCAGGCCACGCGCGCCGCACTGCCGATCATGCGGCAGCAGGGCGGCGGTGCCATCGTCAACACCGCGTCGATCTCCGGGCTGTTCGCCGACTACGGCATCGCGGCGTACAACGTGATGAAGGCCGGCGTGGTCAACCTGACGCGCGGCACCGCGATCGAATACGCGCGGTACGGCATACGCTGCAATTGCATCTGCCCGGGCGCGATTGACACGCCGCTGCTGCAGCGCTCGTTCAGCATACCGGGCTTCGCCGAGCAGACGCGCGCCGCCATTCCGATGGGACGGCTTGGCCAGCCCGAGGAGATGGCCAACGTCGTGCTGTTCCTGGCGTCCGACCTGGCGTCCTACGTCACCGGCGCAGCCTTTGTCGCCGATGGCGGACTGACGGCACAGACCGGCATTCCAACGCGGTTCCGCGACAGCAACTGACCGCGCTACCGCCTGCGCGGTGACGCGGCGACCGCCAGCGGCGAGGTGATGTCGGCGAACGACTGCGCCAGCGACGTCCGCACGTCGATCACCGTCGGCAGCCGCGCGTTCATCGCCTCACGCAGCGCGGGGCCCAGTGCGGCCGGATCGGTGACGCGCATGCCGTGACAACCCATGGCACGGGCGATCGCCGCATGGTCGAAATCGGCGAACTCCGCGGCGAACGGCCCGCCGCCATGCAGCACCCAGCCCAGTGCCTGGTTGTTGAACACCACGGTGATGATCGGGATGTCCTGCTCTATCCCGGTCATCAAACCGTTCATCGTCATCGCAAACCCACCATCGCCGCACACCGCGACTACCGGCCGTTCCGGATGGATCAGCTTCGCCGCGAGTGCCGCGGGAATTGCGAATCCCATCGGGCCCGAACCCGCCGCCTGCAGGAAACCGCCGGCCTGCTTGGTCTGATAGAAGTGCGTCATCATGATGCGGTTCTCGCCAGCATCGCAGGTGACGATGGCATTGTCCGGCAGAGTGCGCATCAGCTCGCCGATTGCCCGCTGTGGCAGGATCGGCTGGTCGTCCGCGAAGTAGCCGGGCGAGTTGAAATAGCCCTTCTCCGCGCGCCATTTGGCCACCCGAGCCTCACCGGCTTCGCGGCGTCCCCCCGCATGCCGCGCGACTGCCTCGTGCAGCTGCTGCATGACCTGCGCGGCGTCGCCAAGCAGCACGTGCTCGGCCGGGAACGTCCAGGATGCGTTGCGCGGCTCGATGTCGATCTGGATGAAGGTCTGGCGCGTCGGGTCCAGCAGATCGGGATTTTCCCACGCGGTGTCGCTCGGCCCGAGCTTGGTGCCGACCGCCAGCACCAGATCGGCCTCGGCGAGGCAGGCATTCGCCGCCTCGGTGCCGAATGTGCCGAAAACCCCCAGCGCCAGACTATGTGTCTCGGCAAAGCAGCCCTTGCCCGCCGCCGTCGTCACCACCGGCAGACCTGCCGCCTCGGCCAGTCCGATCAAATGATCGTAGCCCTGCGCAATGCGCACCCCGTTGCCGGCGATCACCACCGGCCGCTCGGCGGCAAGCAGGGCCTTTGCGGCGGACGCCACCCGCGGCGCATCGGCCGGCGGCGGTGACGCCGGCAGATAGTGGCGGGTCGGATACAACGCCGGAGCAGAGTCCGGCTTCACCGTGCCCGACAGCGAGTCCATCGCGAACAGCACGGCGACCGGACCGCATTGCCCCGACAGCGCATGCTTGATCGCAAGCTGCGTTCCCTGCACCGCGGCAATCGGCGTAAGCGCCTGAACCACGTGCTTGGTCACGCCGCTGAACGCACGGCGAGCGTCCCAGCTTCCGTAGTCGCCGGTCGCCTGCTGATACGGCGCGTGCAGGTGGAATGGCGTCGAATCTGAAAAGTCGGTCAGCAGCAGCATCGGAGAGCTGGACAGGAACGCCTCCATGGTGCCGATCAGACCATTGCCCAGCACCCACGGTCCCTGTCCGATCATCACGCCAGGCCGGCGAGTGAGCCGCCCATAGACCTCCGCCATGACACCCGCCAGCGATTCCTCGCGCACCAGCACCATACGCAGCGAGTTCTGATATTTGCGCAGGCCTGAGACGATCCGGCCGGTGTGGCCGCCGGAGATGCCGAAGACATACTCGATACCGGCTTCCTGCAACACGCGCCCGACCAGATCGGCGGCCGGCTCTTCCTCGGTCAGCATGCGCTCGACTGTCATCGCTGTTCCCTCCCGTGGGTCGGTGCACCATACACGAGGGTCGAGCAGGTTTCACTTGGCGGCCCGCACCGGCTCGGCCATTGTGCCAGCATGGCGTCGATACCGAACCGGCTGCCCGGCCTGAACTTCGACCTCGGCGAAGCGGCCGACATGCTGCGCGGCACGGTCGAGGCGTTCGCCGCCGATGAGATCGCGCCGCGCGCCGCGGCGATCGATCACGACAACGCCTTCCCGATGGACCTCTGGCGCAAGTTCGGCGAGATCGGCGTACTCGGCATCACCGTCGAGGAGGAATACGGCGGCGCCGGCATGGGCTATCTGGAACATGTCGTCGCGATGGAGGAGATTTCGCGCGCCTCGGCGTCGGTCGGCCTGTCGTACGGCGCGCATTCCAATCTCTGCGTCAATCAGATCCGCCGCAACGGCAGCGAGGCGCAGAGGCGGCGCTACCTGCCTCGGCTGATCAGCGGCGAGCATGTCGGCGCGCTGGCGATGAGCGAACCTGGTGCCGGCTCCGATGTCGTGGGCATGCGCACACGGGCGGAGAAGCGTGGCGATCGCTTTGTGCTGAACGGCTCAAAGATGTGGATCACCAACGGGCCTGACGCGGACGTGTTGGTTGTATATGCCAAGACCGAACCGGAGGCAGGGTCGCAAGGCATCACCGCGTTCGTCATCGAAAAGGGCTTTGCCGGCTTCTCCACCGCGCAGAAGCTGGACAAACTCGGTATGCGCGGATCCAACACCTGCGAGCTGGTGTTCGCTGACTGCGAAGTGCCCGAGGACAATGTGCTGGGCCGTGTCAACGACGGCGTGCGCGTGCTGATGAGCGGGCTCGACTATGAGCGGGCCGTGCTCGCGGCCGGACCGCTGGGCATCATGCAGGCCTGCATGGACGCGGTCGTGCCGTATGTGCACGAACGCAGGCAGTTCGGCCAGGCAATCGGCGAGTTCCAGCTTATGCAGGGCAAGCTCGCCGACATGTACACCACGATGAACGCCGCCAAGGCGTACGTGTATACAGTGGCGAAGTCGTGCGACCGGGGCGAGACGACGCGTAAGGACGCCGCCGGTGCCATTCTATACGCCGCGGAGAAGGCTACCTGGATGGCACTTGAGGCGATCCAGTGCCTCGGCGGCAACGGCTACATCAACGACTACCCGACCGGGCGGCTGTTGCGCGACGCCAAGCTGTACGAGATCGGCGCCGGCACCAGCGAGATCCGCCGGATGCTGATCGGTCGTGAGCTGTTCCGCGAGACGGCATGACCACGCTGCGTACTGCCATCGATCCGCGATCGGCTGAATTCACCGCCAATGCCGAAGCAATGCGCGGCTTGGTTGATGATCTGCGCGCACGGGTAACCCAAGTGGGTCTCGGCGGCGGCGAGACCTCACGCCAACGCCACCTTGCGCGCAACAAGCTGCTGCCGCGGGATCGCGTCGCCGGGCTGATCGATCCCGGCTCGCCATTCCTCGAGCTGTCGCAGCTTGCCGCCTATGGCCTTTACGACAACGAGGTTCCCGCGGCAGGCATCGTGACCGGCATCGGACGCGTGTCCGGGCGGGAATGCGTCATCGTCGCCAACGACGCCACGGTGAAGGGCGGCACCTACTTCCCGATCACGGTGAAAAAACATCTCCGCGCGCAGGAGATCGCATTGCAGAACCGGCTGCCATGCATCTACCTGGTCGATTCTGGGGGCGCCTTCCTCCCGATGCAGGACGAGATTTTCCCCGACCGCGAGCATTTCGGCCGCATCTTCTTCAACCAGGCCACTATGTCCGCGCATGGAATTCCACAGATCGCCGCGGTGATGGGCTCGTGCACCGCCGGCGGCGCCTATGTGCCGGCGATGAGCGACGAGACCATCATCGTGCGCAAGCAGGGCACGATCTTCCTGGGCGGCCCGCCGCTGGTACAGGCGGCAACCGGCGAGATCGTCAGCGCGGAGGACCTGGGCGGCGCCGACGTACATGCGCGTACCTCCGGGGTGGTCGATCACTACGCGCACGACGACCGTCACGCGCTGGCGCTGTGCCGGCGCATCGTCGCCGGCCTCAACCACATCAAGCAGCCGCAGGTCGCGCTGCGCGAACCGTTGCCGCCGCAATATGATCCTGGCGAACTGCATGGCGTGGTCCCGGCGAACCCGCGGACGACTTACGACGCGCGCGAGGTGATCGCCCGCATCGTCGATGCCAGCGAGTTCGACGAGTTCAAGCATCTATACGGCACCACGCTGCTCTGTGGCTTTGCACATATCCACGGCTATCCGGTCGGCATCCTCGCCAACAACGGCATTCTGTTCTCCGAGTCCGCACTGAAGGGCGCACATTTCGTCGAACTGTGCAGCCAGCGCGGCATCCCGCTGGTGTTCCTGCAGAACATCACCGGCTTCATGGTCGGACGGAAATATGAGGCGGGCGGCATCGCCAAGGATGGCGCCAAACTGGTAACGGCGGTGTCCACCACGTCGGTGCCCAAGCTCACCGTCATCATCGGCGGCAGTTACGGCGCGGGCAACTACGGCATGTGCGGTCGCGCGTACGAACCGCGCTTCCTGTTCATGTGGCCGAATGCACGCATCTCGGTGATGGGCGGCGAACAGGCCGCGACCGTGTTGGCACAGGTGCGCCGCAACCGGGACGCGGACCCGGACGAAGAGGAAGCATTCAAGGCGCCGATCCGCGCCCAGTACGAACGTCAGGGCCATCCATATTATGCGACCGCACGTCTGTGGGACGACGGCATCATCGATCCGGCTGATACGCGCCGTGTTTTGGGCCTCGCGTTGTCGGCAACGTTGAACGCGCCGATCCCGCCGACGCGCTTCGGCGTCTTCCGGATGTGACGATGTTCCGCACCCTGTTGATCGCCAATCGTGGCGAGATCGCCTGCCGCATCGCCCGCACCGCACGGCGCATGGGCATCGCGACCGTCGCCGTCTATTCCGCAGCCGATGCCGAGGCGCTGCACGTGAAGGCCGCGGACCGCGCAATTCTGATCGGTCCGGCGCCGGCTCGCGACAGCTACCTGAACATTCCACGCATCATTGCGGCGGCACGGCGCAGCGGTGCGGATGCCATCCATCCCGGTTACGGCTTCCTGTCGGAGCATCCCGATTTTGCCGAGGCCTGCGCCAAGGCAGATATCGCCTTTGTCGGACCACCACCGTCGGCGATGCGCGCCATGGGGTCAAAATCGGCGGCCAAGACACTGATGGAAAGTTCTGGCGTGCCGCTGCTGCCGGGCTATCACGGCGAGCGCCAGGACGCTGCATTCCTGTCCGATCAGGCAAACCGTATCGGGTTTCCGCTGATGATCAAGGCGGTGTCCGGCGGCGGTGGCCGCGGCATGCGCATCGTGTCTCGTGCCGATGAGTTTGCTGCCGGGTTGGAAACGGCGCGCCAGGAGGCCGTATCCGCGTTCGGCGACGACCGCGTGCTGCTCGAACGCTATCTGACGCAGCCGCGTCATGTTGAAGTGCAGGTGTTCGCCGACCAGCACGGCAACGTCGTGCATCTGTTCGAGCGCGACTGCTCGGTGCAGCGGCGCCATCAAAAGGTGATGGAGGAGGCACCAGCACCTGGTCTCGATGCCGATCGACGCGCCGCGATGGGACGGGCCGCGATCGCGGCAGCCCGAGCCGTCGGCTATGAAGGCGCCGGAACGGTGGAATTCGTCGCCAATTCAGATGGCTTCTTTTTCCTGGAAATGAACACCCGCCTTCAGGTCGAACATCCTGTGACGGAAATGATCACTGGTTTCGATCTGGTCGAATGGCAGCTGCGGGTGGCCGCGGGCGAGCCCCTGCCGGTCGAGCAGGATACAATCGCTATCAATGGTCACGCGATCGAGGCACGCATCTACGCCGAGGACCCTGGGCGCGACTTCGCGCCGTCCATTGGGCGTCTGGCGCTGTTCCGTACCCCCGATCCGTCGGCGAACACCCGAATCGATACCGGCTTCGCGACCGGCGATGAGGTTTCCGTCCACTACGACGCCATGCTCGCCAAACTGATCTGTCGCGGTGATACGCGTGACGCGGCGCTGCAAACGCTGCGTCGCGCGCTGGCCGAGACTGACGTGGTGGGGGTCGCCAGCAACCTGGATCTACTCGGCCGCATCGCGGCACATCCGGAGTTCGCGGCGGGCGGCGTCGACACCGGCTTCATCGCCCGCTACGGCGACACGCTGCTGGCGACACAGTGTGAACCATCGGTGGAGGTGCTGGCCGCCGCCGCATTGTGTGTGCTGATCGATGAAGTCGAGGCGGCCGCAAAGGCCGCGGCGTCGAGCACTGATCCCCACTCGCCCTGGCATGCACGCGACCACTGGTGGTCGAACGCCGCATTCGAGCGTGAGTTGCCGTTCATCGCGGACGGAGTGTCGATGCCGGTCAAGCTACGTGGTGACGGCATCGGGTGGTGGTTGACGATGCGCGATCAACGCGTCGCTGCCAGGGCAACCCGCACACGCGACGGCCGCATGGCGATGGAACTCGATGATGCACGCGAACTGGTGTCGGTCGTGCATGTCGCCGACACCGTGACGGTTCGGCGCAATGGCGAGACCTGGCGGCTGCGACTGCCCGACCCGATGGCCGCGGCAGCCGAGGACGACGATGCCGGCGGCAGGCTTGTCGCGCCGATCCCGGGCCAGGTCACGCAGGTTGTTGCCGAGCCGGGGATGGCAGTGAAGCGCGGCCAGGTCATGGTTGTGCTGGAGGCGATGAAGACGGTGTTTCGCCTCGCCGCGCCGGCCGACGGCGTGGTTGCGACCGTTTCCTGCCGGGCCGGCGACAGCGTCGTCGAAGGCCAGGTTCTGGTCGGCTTTGCCGAAGGCGACCCCGCCGGCTTGCCTACGTGACGGGTGTTGCATCAATTGGCACGCATGGCCACAGTAGATTGCCTGACGGCCAGAGTGCCGTGGTTGGGCGTATGGCTAGTGAGAAGGACAGGAACTCGATGACTGGCAGGAAAGCGTATCTGGCCGCGGCTATTTTTGCCGCTGCCGTAACAACAGCCGCGGCCGCAGCGGACACCCCGGGTGTTACCGCAACCGAAATCAAGATCGGCAATACCGTTCCCTATAGCGGCCCCGCATCGTCCTACAGCGTGCTTGGCAAGCTGGAGAGCGCTTATTTCGGCATGATGAACGAGAAGGGCGGCGTTGCCGGCCACAAGATCAATTTCATCTCGCTGGACGATAACTACAGCCCGCCGAAGACGGTGGAGCAGATCCGCCGCCTGGTCGAAGAGGAGCAGGTTGCATTCACCTTCGCGACGCTGGGCACGCCGACCAACAGCGCGATCGTGCGCTACATGAACCAGAAGAAGGTGCCGCAGCTTTTCGTCTCGACCGGCGCCGACAAGTGGGGTGACTACAAGCAGACACCATGGACCATCGGCTGGCAGCCCAGCTACCGCACCGAGGCGCAGATCTACACCAAGTACATGCTTCAGCAGCACCCGAACGCGAAGCTGGCGATCCTGTATCAGAACGATGACTTCGGCAAGGACTACCCAAATGGCGTGAAAGACGTGCTGGGCGACAAGTTCGACAAGATGGTGGTGACCGCCACCTACGAGACCACCGATCCGACTGTCGACAGCCAGATCACCACGCTCCAGGCGTCGGGTGCCGATGTGCTGTTGGTCGTGGCAATCCCTAAATTCGCCGCACAGGCGATCCGCAAGGTGCACGACCTGAACTGGCAGCCGATGTTCTTCCTGTCGAACGTCTCGGCCTCGGTCGGCGCGGTGATGAAACCGGCAGGACCGGAGAACGGCATCGGCATCATCAGCGCTGCCTATATCAAGGATTCGTCGGATCCCACCTGGAAGGACGATCCGGGCATGAACGAATGGCGCGCCTTCATGGACAAGTACATGCCGGGCGCCGACCAGACCGACGGCGGCTACATCGCGGCATATGGCCTCTGCAAGACCATGCAGCAGGTGCTGGAGCAGGCGAACGGCGACTTTTCGCGGGCCAACATCATGAAGCAGGTGACCAGCCTGCATGATGTCGCGAACCCGGTGCTGCTGCCCGGCATCAAGATCAACACCAGCCCGACCAACTACCACCCGATCACGGCAATGCAGCTCGAAAAGTGGGATGGCAAGACCTGGGTGCTGTTCGGCAACGTAATCCAGGGCGCCGGATCCTGACGGTACGCTTGGCGGTGTCGGGATGATGGCTTCCCCGACACCGCGCACCCCGACACCGCGCACCCCCACACGGCGCAGTTGACACTTGTTGACGTGCCGCACAGGCTCCGCCGCGCCCGCAGCAGGAGGTTGAGCCATGCCCGCAGATGACGGCAACGGCAGGCGGCTGCGCTCGCGCCGCTGGTTCGACAATCCCGCCGATCCCGCGATGACCGCGCTCTATCTCGAGCGCTACATGAACTACGGCATCACGCCCGATGAACTGCGCGGCGGCAAGCCGATCATCGGCATCGCGCAGACCGGCTCCGACCTGTCGCCGTGCAACCGCCATCACATCGAGCTGGCGAGCCGCGTGCGCGACGGCATCCGCGCTGCCGGCGGCGTGCCGCTGGAATTCCCGATGCATCCGATCCAGGAGACCGGCAAGCGTCCGACCGCGGCGTTGGATCGCAACCTGGCGTATCTGTCGCTGGTGGAAGTGCTGCACGGCTATCCGATCGACGGCGTGGTGCTGACCACCGGTTGCGACAAGACCACGCCGGCGTGCCTGATGGGCGCGGCGACGGTGAACATTCCGGCGATCGTGCTGTCCGGCGGACCGATGCTGGATGGCTGGTGGCAAGGGCGCCTGTCCGGATCCGGCACGATCGTGTGGGAGGGCCGCAAGCTCTTCGCCGAGGGTAAGATCGGCTACGACGAGTTCATGGCGATGGTGTCGTCGTCCGCACCGTCGGTCGGCCACTGCAACACGATGGGCACGGCGACATCGATGAACTCGCTGGCCGAAACGCTGGGCATGTCGCTGCCTGGCTGCGCGGCGATTCCCGCACCGTATCGCGAACGCGGCTGGATGGCCTACGAGACCGGCAAGCGCATCGTCGGCATGGTGCAGGAGAACCTGCGGCCGTCCGACATCATGACCAAGGCCGCATTCGAGAACGCGGTGGTCGCAGCCGCCGCGCTGGGCGCTTCGTCGAACTGCCCGATCCATATGGTGGCGATCGCGCGCCATATGGGAGTGGAGCACACGTTGGACGACTGGCAGCGGCTGGGACCGGAGATTCCGCTGCTGGTGGATCTACAGCCGGCGGGACGGTTTCTCGGGGAAAAGTTCCATCGCGCCGGCGGCGTGCCCGCGGTGCTGAAGGAGCTGCTGGCCGCGGGACGGCTGCACGGCGACGCGATGACCGTCACGGGCCGGACGCTGGCAGAGAATCTGCGCGACGTGCCCGACGGCGATCGTGAGGTGATCCGCTCCTACGCCGATCCGATGCAGGAGGCAGCCGGCTACGTGGTGATGTCCGGCAATCTGTTCGACAACGCGGTGATGAAGATGTGCGTGATCGATCAGGATTTTCGCCGCCGGTTCCTGTCGAATCCCGAGCGGCCGAACGTGTTCGAAGGCAAGGCGATCGTGTTCGAAGGCCCGGAGGACTACCATCACCGCATCGAGGATCCCGATCTCGGCGTCGAGGAGCAGTCGGTGCTGATCATCCGCAACTGCGGACCGGTCGGCTATCCGGGCAGCGCCGAGGTGGTGAACATGCAGCCGCCGGCATCATTGTTGAAGCGTGGCGTGATGACGCTGCCGACCATGGGCGACGGACGGCAGTCGGGCACGTCAGGCTCTCCGTCGATCCTCAATGTGTCGCCCGAAGCCGCCGTGGGTGGCGGCCTTGCGCTGCTGAAGACCGGCGACCGCATCCGCATCGATCTCAACAACCGCAAGGTGGATGTGCTGTTGCCGCCGGGCGAGCTGGAAACGCGGCGCGCCACGTGGCAGCCGCCAAAGCTGGTCAACATGACGCCGTGGGAAGAGATCTATCGCTCGATGGTGGGCCAGCTCGGCGCCGGCGCGTGTCTGGAGCCGGCGACGCTGTACCTCAACGTGATCGAGACGCGCGGAGAATCGCGCAACAACCACTGAGCATTCAGATGCAGTTCGGCATCGCCATTCCCACCGCCGCCAACTCCTGGCGCCTGGTCCGCCGCGCGGAGGAACTGGGCTTCTCGCACGCCTGGTTCTTCGACACCCAGATGCTGAGCGCCGATCCATTCGTCGCCATGGCCGCGGCGGCGATGCACACCACGCGCATCAACCTCGGCACCGGCGTGCTGATCCCCTCCAATCGCATCGCACCGGTCGCCGCCAATGCATTCGCCTCGCTGAACAAGCTGGCACCAGGGCGTATTGCCTTCGGCATCAGCACCGGCTTCACCGGCCGCCGCACGATGGGCCTCGGTGCCGTGAAGCTCGCCGATATGGAGGAATACATCCGGATCGTGCAGGCGCTGTGGCGCGGCGAGACCGTGGAGATGGAGCTCGAAGGCAAGCGCCGGCCGATCCGCCTGCTCAACCCCGAGCTCGGCCTGATCAACACCCACGACCCCATCCCGCTGTTCATCGCCGCCTCCGGCCCGCGTGCGCGCAAGCTCACTGCGAAGCTCGGCGCCGCCTGGATCGACAACGTCGCCGACGTAGAACGCGGCACCGCGACGCTGGAGCAGATGCGCACGACATGGCAGCAGGCCGGGCGTTCGCGCGATGAGTTGCAGGCGGTTGCCTGGATCGGCGGCGCGGTGCTGGAGGACGACGAGCCAGTCGATGGTCCCCGCGGCATGGCGCTCGGCGGGCCACGCGCGGCAATGCTGCTGCATCGCGCGGCGGACACCGCACTTGCCGGGTATCCCGCGCCGCTTGCGATGCGGCCGGAATTCGCTGCATCCGTAGAGGCCTATGTCGCGCACGCGCGAACCTTCGCACCGGCAAGCGCCTATTATCTGTCCAACCATCGCGGCCATCTGATGTTCGTTCGCCCCGACGAGCGCCCATTCATCACCGCGGACATGATCCGGAGCACGTCGTTCATCGGCACTGCGGCGGACCTGACGCAACGCATCGCCGGACTGTCAGACGCGGGCTTTACCCAGGTGGTGTTCTCGATCCCGCCGGGGCAGGAGCACGCGATCGAGGACTGGGGGCGCATCCGCCGGGCCTTCCGCTGACGGCCCAAACGTTCTATCGGAGGCCAACCATGCCGGGTCAGCTCGCCGCCAAGACCGCGTTTGTCACTGCCGCCGGCCAGGGCATCGGCCGCGCCACCGCGCTCGCCTTTGCCGCCGCGGGCGCACGGGTGATCGCGACCGACATCGATGCGGCGAAGCTGCAGGCTATCGCGTCCGACAGTATTCGTAGCGCCAGGCTCGATGTGCTGAGTGCCGATGCGGTCGCTCAGGCGGCACGCGATGCCGGGCCGATAGACATCCTGTTCAATTGTGCCGGTCTGGTGCACCAGGGCACGCTGCTGGACGCGAAGGAAGCCGAGTGGACGCTGGCGTTTGATCTGAACGTGCGCTCGATGTTCCGCACGATGCAGGCATTTGTTCCAGGCATGATCGCACGCGGCGGCGGCGTCATCCTGAACATGGCGTCGGTGGCGAGCAGCCTGAAGGGCTTGCCGAACCGCTTCATCTATAGCGCCACCAAGGCATCGGTGATCGGCATGACAAGGTCGGTGGCGGCTGACTTCATCAAGCAGGGCATACGCTGCAATTGCATCTGTCCGGGCACGGTGCTGACGCCGAGTCTGCAGGAGCGGATTGCGGAGAACGCGGCGAGCGCCGGGTCGGTCGAGGCGGCACGACAGGCCTTCGTTGATCGCCAGCCCATGGGACGTCTCGGCGCGCCCGACGAGATCGCCCAGCTTGCGGTGTACCTCGCGTCCGACGCCGCACAGTTCATCACCGGCCAGGCCGTCGTGATCGACGGCGGGCTTACCTTGTAAAGGAACGCACCATGAAGCTGCTGCGCTATGGGCCTGTTGGCGCCGAGAAGCCGGCACTGCTGGCGAGGGACGGCTCGATCCGCTGCCTGTCCCCGGTCGTGCGCGACATCGATGGGTTCGCGCTGTCCGATCCCGCGCTGAAGATGATCGCCGGCATCGATCCGGCCACCTTGCCGAAGGTGGATTCGAATGTGCGGCTTGGTTCCTGCGTGGCGCGGCCGGTGAACTATGTGTGCATCGGGCTGAACTACGCCGACCACGCGGCCGAGGCCGGAATGCCGGTGCCGAAGGAGCCGATCATCTTCCTGAAGTCGCTCGGCGCACTGTGCGGACCGAACGACGACGTGAAGCTGCCGCGCGGATCGAAAAAGTTGGATTGGGAGGTTGAACTCGGCATCGTCATCGGCAAGACCGCGCGCTATGTGCCGGAACACGATGCAATGAACTACGTTGCCGGTTATTGCGTCTGCAACGACGTGTCGGAGCGCGAGTATCAACTCGAGCGCGCCGGCACCTGGGACAAAGGCAAAGGCTGCGACACGTTCGGCCCGACCGGCCCCTGGGTGGTGACGAAGGATGAGATCCCCGATCCGCAGGCTCTGCCACTATGGACCGAGGTGAACGGCAGGCGCATGCAGAACGGCACCACCAAGACGATGATATTCGGCGTGGTGAAACTGGTCAGCTATGTCAGCCACTTCATCACGTTGCATGCCGGCGATGTGATCGCCACCGGCACGCCGCCCGGCGTCGGCCAGGGCGTGAAGCCCAGCCCGATATTCCTGAAGGTCGGCGATTCGATGCGGCTTTCCGTCGAGGGCCTCGGCGTGCAGACACAGCGCGTGGTGGAGGGATAACAAGCGGCGTCGCGCTTAGGCAACGTAGTCTCCGACTAAGGCGAATTCAGGCGTAGCCGAGGCAGTAATCCAAAGTCGTCATCCCCGCGCAAGCGGGGATGACGGGGAAAATGGCGGCTTTGCCGGCAATTGACGCGATTATTTCGCGGCAGATCCTAACTAACTCTGCCGGAGGGACCTTCCGGGGCGGCCAGAAATTCAAACTCAGGCAATTCGCGGAAATATTCCCTGACATCGGCGGCCCATTGTGTCTTTCTTCGTTCAGGTCTGCCGGGGACCTCCGCCACTGACGCGACCACTCCGCGCGGCGCCTACGGCAGGCAGCTTGCCTCCGCGCTCCGGCAGCGCAGCATGCCGAACGCCCCGGCCAACACTACCTGCCGCTTCGGCACCCGCGACATCGCTCTGATCCTGTCGCGCATCGCCCTTGGCGTGCAGCGTGCCAGTGCGTTGGAAGCCCGGCTCCTGCGCAGCGCCGCCCGGCCTGACCCGAAAACTCGGCCGCCACGTGCGCCAGAGCCGCGCGAACCGCAGCTAATTCTCCAGCGGCAGTCCGACGTAATTCTCCGCCAGCGCCAAGGACGCGGCACGCGAACTGAACACATAGTCCAGCTCCGCCGCCTGCATCTGCTGCTCGAACGGCGAGTGATCGAAGAAGCGATGCAGCAGCGTCGTCATCCACCAGGAGAATCGCTGCACCTTCCAGATCCGCCGCAGGCACGTCGCCGAATATGCATCCAGCCTGCCGGTCGTCCCCTGCCGATAGAACGCAGCGATCGCGCGCGTCATCACCGCCACATCCGCGGCGGCAAGGTTGAGCCCCTTCGCGCCGGTCGGCGGCACGATGTGCGCGGCATCGCCGGCGAGATACAGCCGTCCGCACTGCATCGGTTCCACCACGAAACTCCGCATCGGCGTGATGCCGCGTTGTAGGATCGGCCCCTCGGCCAATGCGAACCCTATCGCGCCCCGCCCGCGTCTGCAGTTCCGCCCAGATCCGGTCGTCAGACCATGCCGTGAGGTCCTCGTCCGGCGCACATTGCAGATACAGCCGGCTCAGCGTCGGAGACCGCATCGCCAGCAATGCGAAGCCGCGCTCATGGCTGACATACACGTTCTCTTCGGTCGAAGGCGGCGCCTCGGCCAGGATACCCAGCCAACCGAACGGATACTCGCGCTCGAACACGCGCAGCGCGCCGGCGGGGATCGCTGGACGGCACACCCCGTGGAAGCCGTCGCAGCCCGCGATCATGTCGCAATCGATCGTGCGCGCGGCGCCTTCATGCCGATAGCGGATGCACGGTTGGTCGGTCAGGAAGTCGTGCACGCTGACATCCTCGGCCTCGAACATGATCTGCCCGCCGACGCCAAGTCGTGCAGCGATCAGGTCCTGCACCACGTTGTGCTGGCTGTAGACCATCACATGCTTGCCGATGAGATCGGCGAAATCGATGCGATGATCGGCACGCTCGAACCGCATCACCACGCCGGGATGCAGCATAGCCTTCGCGCCGCATTCGTTCGCCGACGCCGGAGTCGTTCAGTAGCTGTTCGGTGCCGTATTCCAGCACGCCGGCGCGGATGCGGTTCTCGATGTAGTCGCGTGATCGCGCCTCCAGCACGATCAATTCGATGCCCTGCAAATGCAGCAGATGCGACAGCAGCAATCCGGCCGGACCCGCACCGACAATGCCAACCTGCGTGCGCATCGTTTGCCTCCCTGGCCCCCGAGTGTAGCCGGCGCGCTGCACCGCGTGCATAATCCCTGGAAACCCAGCCGGAGAGATCCCGACATGGCCGAAACCCCATCCCCGGACGCATTGGCCGCCGAGTTCGACTGCCTGATGGCACGCGCCGGCGTCACCGTCCCGCCGCAGCGCCGTGCCGCGGCACTCGTCGCATTCGCCGATCTGCGCAGCCAGATCGCATTGCTGCACGGCCGCTACGGACCCGAGGCGGAGCCATCCAACGTGTTCCGTGCGGGAGACAAGTGATGGACACGCAGGATCTCTCCATCGCCGAAATGGGTCGCCGACTTCGGGCCGGTGATGTCACCGCGGAAACACTGGCACGCGATGCATTGGCCCGCATCGCCGCGCGGGACGGTGGGCTGCATGCCTTCGTCCTGGTGACCGAGGAGCGTGCCCTGGAGGATGCGCGGCGCGCGGATGCCGAACTGAAGACGGGGCGCGACCGCGGGCCGTTCCATGGCATCCCCTACGCGCTGAAGGACATCTACGATACGGCCGGCATCCGCACGACCTGCCATTCCAAGCTGCGTCTGAACGTCGTGCCGAAGCAGGACAGCGTTGCCGCCGCGCGACTGCGCGAGGCGGGCGGCGTGCTGTTGGGCAAGCTGGCAACGCACGAGTTCGCTATCGGCGGGCCGAGCTTTGACCTGCCGTTTCCGCCGGCGCGCAATCCATGGAATCCGCGAGCATGTCACCGGTGGTTCTTCGTCCGGTTCCGGCACCGCGGTCGGCGCGCGCATGGTGCGCATGGCGATGGGCTCCGATACCGGCGGCTCGATCCGCGGACCGGCCGCCTGGTGCGGCATCGTCGGGATCAAGGCAACCTATGGTCGTGTCTCGCGTCGCGGCGTGTTTCCGCTGTCGTGGACGTTGGACCACATTGGCCCGCTGACCCGCAGCGTGGAGGACGCGGCGATCACCTTGCAGGTATTGGCCGGACACGACCCAAACGATCCCGCCAGTGCCGATGTTTCTGTTCCCGACTATCGTGCCGATCTCGAGAAGGGCGTGGCCGGTCTGCGCATCGGCATTCCCCGCGCCTTCTTCGCCACCGCCTCGGCGACCACGGCCGAGGTGGTCGCCGGCCTCGATCGCACCGCGGCGCAGTTGCGCGCGGCGGGCGCGACGGTGGAGGACATCGAACTGCCCGACTACGCGCTGTTCTCCGCGGTCGGGCGGGTGATCATGATGGCGGAGGCGTTCGCCATCCACGAAGCGGACATGCAGACGCGGCTGCTCGACTATGGCGAGATCACCGCGGGCCGCTTCATCCTCGGCGCCGCCATCACTGCGGCGGACTTCATCCATGCGCTGCGCGCCCGGCGCGAACTGACCGATGCGGTCAACGCCGCGCTGTCGCGCTATGACGCGCTGATGACGCTGTCGGCGCTGAGCACGGCGCCGCGCTTCGATCAGCCGACCGATGCGCTGTCATCGGCGTCGCCGATCCAGACCATTCCGTTCAACGTCACCGGCCATCCGGCGATGAGCGTGCCCGACCGGCGCTCGGCGCCAACGGGCTGCCGATCGGCGTCCAGATCGTCGGCCGGGCGTTCGATGAACCGATGGTGTTCCGCATCGGCCGCGCGGTGGAGAAACTTTCCGGCTGGGAGAGCGTCAAGCTGCCCGGAGGGTAGAGCTTCCCCGGGAGGACACACATGGCTCGCGCTGGCACGGTTCGGATCGGCATTTCCGGCTGGACGTATCCGCCGTGGCGCGGCGTGTTCTATCCCAAGGGCCTGACGCAGAAGCGTGAACTGGAATATGCCACCAGCCAGTTCAGTTCGCTGGAGATCAACGGCACGTTCTACGGCATGCAAAAGCCGAACGCGTTCGCCGACTGGGCCGACCGCGCGCCCGAAGACTTCGTGTTCTCGGTGAAGGCGCCACGCTTCATCACCCATATCAGGCGACTGCGCGACGCCGAGAGGCCGCTGGCGAATTTCATTGCCTCCGGGCTGCTGCGGCTCGGGCCGAAACTGGGGCCGATCCTATGGCAGTTCCCTCCGTTCTTCCGCTTCGATGCGGAGCGGATCGAGGCGTTTCTTGAACTGCTGCCGCACGATACAGCGGCTGCGGCCCGCTACGGCCAAAGGCACGACGACTGGATGAAGGGCCGCGCCTGGCTGGAGGTGGATACCGAACGGAAGCTGCGGCACGCGTTCGAAATTCGCAATGAAAGCTTCCGCACCCAGGCATTCGTCGATCTGTTGCGCAAGTACGACGTGGCACTGGTGTGCGCGGATACGGTGGAATGGCCGCAGGCTGATGGACCTTACCTCGGACTTCGTCTATTGCCGGCTGCACGGCTCGGAGCAGCTGTACGCCAGCGGCTACACTGACGAAGCGCTCGATCGGTGGGCTGGGCGAGTGGTGGCGTGGGCGAACGGCGGCGAGCCGCAGGATGCAGAGCGCGTCGGCGGCGAGGGGCGCCGGCACGCGCGCGATGCATATGTCTACTTCGACAACGATACCAAGGTGCGGGCGCCGTTCGATGCGAAGGCGCTGACCGAGCGAGTGGAGCGTCTCCTCAACGCCTACTCGATCGCGCTCGCGGACTTCGCGAGATCGCGCAGCACGAACTTCTGGATCTTCCCGGTCGAAGTCTTCGGCAACTCGCGGAACACGAATGTTCTTTGGCACCTTGAAGTGCGCCATGTGCCCGCGACAGAACGCCCGCAGCTCATCCGCTGTCACGCTGGCACCCGGTTTCAGCTTCGATGAACGCGCACGGCGTCTCGCCCCATTTCTCGTCCGGCTGCGCCACCACCGCCGCAGTCAGCACCGCGGGATGGCGATACAGCGCCTCCTCCACCTCGATCGACGAGATGTTCTCGCCGCCCGAGATGATGATGTCCTTCGAGCGATCGCGGATCTTCACATAGCCGTCCGGCTGCATCACCGCGAGGTCGCCGGTGTGGAACCAGCCGCCGGCGAACGCGGCGTCCGTCGCCTTTGGATTCTTCAGATACCCTTTCATGGTAACGTTGCCGCGGAACATGATCTCGCCCATCGTCTCGCCGTCCCACGGTACCGGCGCCATCGTCCCGGAATCCAGCACCGTCAACGCCTCCTGCATCGGAACGCGCACGCCCTGGCGACCATTCCGTTCGGCGCGCCGGTCGATCGGCATCGCCGTCCACGCCACATGCTTGGCGCACACCGACGCCGGGCCGTAGGTCTCGGTCAGACCATACACGTGCGTCAATTCGATGCCGATCTTCTCCGCCCCCTCGATGATCGCGGCAGGCGGCGCGGCGCCGGCGATCTGGCCGGCAATGCGATGATCGATGCCGCGCAGCATCTCCTCCGGTGCATTGATCAGCATCGAATACACGATCGGCGCGCCGCACATATGCGTCACACGATGATCGCGGATCGCATCCAGTGCCGCCTTTGCCTCGACGCGCCGCAGGCAGACGCTGGTGCCGGCACGCTCGGCGATCGACCACGGAAAACACCAGCCATTGCAATGGAACATCGGCAGCGTCCACAGATACACCGGGTGCGACGGCATGTCCCAGTCCAGCACGTTGCTGACAGCGTTCAGATATGCGCCACGATGATGATAGACGACGCCCTTCGGATCGCCCGTCGTGCCCGAGGTATAATTGAGCGAGATCGCATCCCACTCATCCGCCGGCCCCTGCCACGCATAGTCTTGATCGCCTTCGGCAAGCAATGCCTCATAGCCGATCTCGCCGAGTGCCTTGCCACCCTGATAGCTCGGGTCATCGATGTCGATCACCAGTGGCCGCTGCTCCAGCAACGTCAACGCCCGCTCGATCGTGGCGGAGAACTCCCGGTCGGTGATCAGCACGCGTGCGCCGCCGTGCCGCAGCATGAAGGCGATGGTCTCCGCGTCCAGTCGCGTGTTCAGCGTGTTCAACACCGCGCCACACATCGGCACCCCGAAATGTGCCTCGTACATCGCGGGAATGTTCGGTGCCATCAGCGCGACCGTGTCATTCTTGCCCACGCCGCGCCGCGCCAATGCCGATGCCAGGCGCCGGCAACGCGCGTAGGTCTCGCGCCAGGTGAAGCGCTGCGCGCCATGGACCACCGATGGCCGCTCCGGATACACATAGGCCGCACGTTCCAGAAACGTCAGTGGCGTGAGCGGCGTATAGTTGGCCAGGTTCCGATCGAGCCCGGTCAGGTAGGCGCTGTCGCCGGTCATCCGGTTCCTCCCGCGCGTTGCGCGCAATTCCTAGGCAAGCAGTTCGCGCACCGCCTGCACCACGGCGTCCGGCGTCTCGCGCGACAGGAAGTGGCCGGCAACCGGGACTACGCGCCGCTCATAGCGCGCCGTGAAAAACTGAGCATGCGTTTCCGACTGTTCGGCAGGGCCGACACCATCGCAGGCACCGTGCAGCACGATCGTCGGCACGGTGATCGACGGGCGCGCGGCGAGACGTTCCTCCAGCGCATCCAGCGTGGCATCACCTGCCGCGTTGGCGTAGCGGTGCCGATAGGACTGGATCGTCACATCGACGAAGTCAGGGTTGTCGAAGCTTTCCGCTGTCGCCTCGAACGTCGCATCGTCGAACTGCCAGTTCGGCGACCAGAGCCGCCACAGCAGTCGGCAGATGTCGCGGCGGTTCTGCTGTAGGCCGGTGCGGCCACGTTCAGTTTGGAAATACCATTGATACCAATAGCGATGTTCCTGCGCTGCCGCGCCTGGACGGCCTGAGGCAGAGATATTCTGGATATTATAGCCGGTGATCGACACCAGACCGCGCACACGATCGGGCCACAGCGCCGCCGCCACACAGGCACCGCGACCGCCCCAGTCGTAGCCGCCCAGCAGCGCCTGCCGAATCCCCAAAGCATCCATGAAATCGCGCACGTCCGACCCGAGTGCCGCCTGCTGGCCAGACCTCGGCGTCGATGCATCGAGGAACCGTGTGGGCCCATAGCCACGCAACCAGGGCACCAGAACACGACAGCCATCGTTGGCTAGCGCCGGCGCAACACCGTCCCAGTCATGCGGATCGGAGGGCCATCCGTGCAACAGGATCACCGGCAGACCGTCCGCCGGTCCACTCTCGTGGTAGGCAATGTCCAGCAGCTTCGTGCGTACGCTCTTGACCATCTGGATCAATCCTCTGGCGCGCCAGCGAAACCGGACGCCTGATCGGCGATCGCGAATGTCTCGAAATAGCTGATCCGCGGCTCGCAGCCGTAACGACGCCTGATGCCTTCAAGCCACGCACCGCTGTAGAATGCCGTCGCCGAGTCAAGATCCTTCCAGATATACGAGCCACCGGCCACGCCGCCGTGCACGTCGTGGATGAACTGCTTCCGGATGAACCCAGGCACGCCGAGGAAGTCCGGCGCGATCTTGAGAAAATGCTGCCGGCAAGCCTCACGGTCGATTGCCGGCGGCAGATCGTAGAGCACAATGGCGGTGATCATCGCGCTTCTCTAGCGCACCAGGTTGTTCGTCACCGCGCCACCTGTCGCGGAGCGGCCGCCATCAACGACGTATTGTGCACCGGTGATGTTGCTTGCGAGATCAGAGCAAAGGAACAGCACAAGATTGGCCACCTCTTCCGGCGTGCCGTAGCGACCGATCGGAATGTTGGACTGATAGCGGTCGCCGACGCTGCCGGGGTCGGTTGGGTTCAGCATGGTCTCCAGCGAATGGATCATGCGCGTGTCGATCGGGCCCGGACAGACGGCGTTTACCCGAACCCCGGAACGCGCAACCTCACCGGCGGCGGTCTTGGTCAGACCGATCACCGCGTGCTTCGATGCGACGTAGGCGGGCATCCCGGGCGAGGCGACCAGACCCGCCACTGAGGCCGTGTTCACGATCGCGCCACGCTTCTGCTTCAGCATCACCGGCAGCACATGCCGCATGCCCAGGAACACGCCCTTCACGTTCACATTCATCACCGCGTCGAACATCGCCTCATCGTATTCGGCGGTCGGTGCGACGTTGCCCTCGATGCCGGCGTTGTTGTGGAAGCAGTCGATCGAACCATAGGCATCAAGCGCTGCCTTCACATAAGCCTGCACGTCGGCGGACTTGGTCACGTCGGCGGCGACGAACAATGCATCGCCTCCCTGCTGGCGGATGATACCCGCAGTGCCCTCGCCGCCGGCGGCATCGCGGTCCACCACCACAACCTTGGCGCCGCCGCCCGCGAAGCCAAGCGCGGCGGCACGACCGATGCCGTTGCCGGCGCCGGTGATCAGCGCGACCTTGCCCTTGAAATCCATGGTTTCCTCCGATGCGACTGGTGTCGCGGAGCCTAGCACGGGCCGTATCACGCAAGGAACTCGCGCCGCGCCTCCTCGAGGCAGGCCCAGACATACGGTGCGAACGAACGCGCCACCTCGATGCGGAACGTCTCGGCCTCTGTGCGCCAAAGTACGACCTCAGCTTTGCCGAACATCGTGCGCGTACACATGCCGACAGGAAATGCCGCCCGATGCAGGTCGAGCGCACAGAATGCATTGATCGCCCAGCCAGCACGGGAGCCGGATACTGTAAGCGCGGTGTCGCGATGCGAGACATCGACTGCGCCGGTGAGTGAAGGAACTTTGTCGTCCGATGCCAGCAGCAGGTACTCGTCCGGGCCGAGCCATAACAGCGCACATGTGCCGAGCGTTGTGGCTCGACAGGTGTCGGGCACCGCCAGTCCGAGCGAGGCGAGCTCCGCTGCATCGCCGCGGATGATAAACCGCCGCGACGGCGGCAATGCCTCGAGCCGCACGGCTGCACAGTTCGATGACGGTGCCGCGGATGCCGCGAGCGGATGTGACCGATCAGCCATGCAGGCGCCCGCCCTCCCGGTCGTAGCCGACGGGACCCGTCACGCGGACCGCGACGGTGCGGTCGGGCAGCGGGACGTACAGCGTCTGGCCGATCCGCGCGCGACCGCCGGACAGCATGGCCAGTGCGATCGGGCGTCGCAGCGCCTCGCTCCAATATGCCGAGGTCACGTGCCCGAGCATCGGCACCGGGACCGCCGCGGTCGGATCGGCGACAAGCTGCGCGCCTTCCTCCAGCACCTCGGGCGCGAGCAGGCCGACGAGCTGCCTACGGTCGGCACGCAGCATGTCGGGCCGTGCCAGCGAGCGTTTGCCGACGAAATCCCGCTTGGTCCTGCCGATCGTCCAGTCGAGGCCGAGATCCGTCGGTATCACGGTGCCATCGGTTTCCTGGCCGACGATGATGTAGCCCTTTTCGGCACGCAGCACATGCATCGTTTCCGTACCATATGCAGTGATGCCATGCGGTTCGCCAGCGGCGTACACCGCCTGCCAGACGGCATCGCCGTAGTCCGCCGGGACGTTGATCTCGTAGCCGAGTTCGCCGCTGAAGCTGACCCGGAACAGCCGCGTGGGTATGTCGCAGATGCGGCCCTCACCAACGCTCATGTGCGGCATCGCCTCAGGTGCAAGGTCAATGCCTGCGATCAGCGGCCCGATCACCTGCCGCGCCAGCGGACCTTGCACCGCGATCACTGCCCATTGCTCGGTGATCGAGGTGAGCCACACGCGGAGCTCGGGAAATTCGGTCTGCCGATAGTCCTCCATGTGATGCAGCACACTGGCGGCGCCTCCGGTCGTCGTGGTGACATGGAAGCGATCCGGCGCCAGCCGGGCAACCACACCGTCGTCCATCACGAAACCCGCCTCGCTCAGCAGCACGCCATAGCGGCAGCGGCCCGGCGCGAGCCGGTTGAAGCTGCCGGTATACAGGCGATCGAGGAACTCCGCCGCGTCTGGCCCGACCACTTCGATCTTCCCGAGTGTGGTGGCGTCGAACATGCCGACCGCGTTGCGTACCGCGCGACACTCGCGCGCGACGGCGCGATGCATGTCCTCGCTGTCGCGCGGAAACCATCGGGCACGCTGCCACGTGCCGACACTCTCGAACATGGCACCGTGCGTTGCGGCCCACGTGTGGATCGGCGTGCGGCGCACCGGCTCGAACAGATCCCTGCGTGCGATACCGGCCAGTGCGCCGAACGTCACCGGCGTGTACGGCATGCGAAAGGTGGTGTGACCAACCTGCGCCACCGACTGACCCATGAGGCCGGCCATCATTGCCAGCGCGTTCATATTCGCTGTCTTGCCCTGGTCGGTCGCCATCCCTGTCGTGGTGTAGCGCTTGACGTGCTCGATCGAGCGAAAACCTTCCTGCGTGGCAATAACGATGTCTTTGGCGGTGACGTCATTCTGGAAGTCGACGAATGCCTCTCTGCCGACGATCGCAGGCTGCACCATGGCTGGTGCGGACGGGGTCGCATAGTGCCGTCGCGCTGCGGTGTCGCCGGCGGCGTAACCTTCCTCAAGGCATGCCGCCAGCTCGAATGTGCCGTTGCACGCGCCCGCCGAACGCACCAACGCAGTCCATTCGCCCGGCAGAAACGCCTGCAGGCGCTCGTCGTAACGCGGCTTGGCACGCGACTGCGAATAGAGATGCACCGAAGGTGTCCAGCCACCACACATCAGCACAGCATCGCAGCCGATGCTCTCGCCGTTGGACAGGGTCGCGCGACTGACGCGCAGCTTGCCGCTGGTGGATACCACACTGACACCGACACGCACCGGCAGATCGGATGTGCGCGCTGGATCGCTGGCGTCGGTTCGCAGATCGGCGACGGCACTGACGACGACGCCGGCTTCCTGTAGCGCGGCACCCGCCGCGTACGCGCTGTCGTCCGAAGCGGCGATCACCGCACGTGTGCCCACCTTCACACCGTAGCGTCGCAGATAGACCCTCGCGGCGTCAGCCAACATGACACCCGGTCGGTCGTTGCCGGAGAACACCAGCGGGCGCTCCACGGCGCCGGCGGCAATCACCACCTTGGTGGCCCGCACATGCCACAACCGCTCGCGCGGCAGCCGCGGGTCGGGACCGTCCAGATGATCGGTGACACGTTGCACCAGGCCGATGAGAGTGTCCGGAAACCATCCGAATGCCGTGGTGCGCGGCAGCAGTGTCACATCGGCGCGCCCGCCAAGCGCCCCCAGGGTGTCGCGCAGCCAGTCCGACGCAGCCTGGCCGGCAATATGTGCCTCCGTCTCCGCCAGCAACGCTCCGCCAAGCTCCGGCTGTTCGTCGCACAGCACGACGCGCGCGCCGTTTGCCGATGCGGCGAGAGCGGCAGCCAGACCGGCAGGCCCCGCACCTATCACCAACGTGTCGCAATGCGCATAGTGATGCAGATAGCGATCGGGATCGGGAATTGTGGGCGCCTTCCCCAGACCGGCCGCGGCGCGGATCGCAGGCTCATACACGTGCCGCCAGAAGGTGCGCGGCCACATGAAGGTCTTGTAGTAGAAGCCGGCGGGAAGCAGCGGTGCGATCCCATTGGTCACCGACCCGAGATCCCATGCGAGCGACGGGAAACGGTTCTGGCTGCGTGCCCGCATTCCTTCGTGCAATTCCAGCTGCGTTGCCCGCAGGTTCGGCGTGATGCGTCCGGCGCCGCGATCGATCGTTACCAGCGCGTTGGGTTCCTCCGATCCGGCGGACATGATGCCGCGCGGCCGGTGATACTTGAACGAACGGCCGACCAGGTGCACGCCATTGGCCAGCAGTGCGGAGGCGAGCGTATCGCCGCGGCAACCGGTATATCGCCTGCCGTCGAAGCTGAACTCGAGCGGTCGCGTGCGGTCGATACGACCACCATTGGGCGTGCGAAATGCACCCGTCATCTCGGCGGCATCTCGCCCGGCCGGTAGGTGGCGCTGATGCGGTCGGTCACCGTATCGCGCACGCAGTTGAAGAACCGGCCGCAGCCATGGATGTGGCGCCAGCGTTCGGCGTGAGCGCCCTTCGGGTTGCTGCGCATATACAGAAACTCAGCCCATGCCGCGTCGTCCACCGACGCGGGATCGCGCGGGCGAGCAATGTGCGCCTCGCCGCCATAGCGGAATTCGTGCTCCGGCCGTGTGCCGCACCAGGGACAGGCGATCAGCAACATCAGTGCGCCACCGCGGCCGCCGCGGCCTCGTCGATCAGCCGGCCAGTGCGGAAACGATCCAGCGAAAACGGCGCAGCGATCGGATGCGGCACGCCGCGCGCAACCGTTGCGGCAAACACCTGCCCCGATCCGGGCGTGGCCTTGAATCCGCCGGTTCCCCAGCCGCAGTTCACATAAAGTCCTGGCACCGGCGTCAGTCCGATGATCGGCGAACGATCCGGCGTGACATCGACGATGCCGCCCCAGTTGCGCAACATGCGCAGACGGCGAAATGTCGGGAACAGTTCGCAGATCGCCTCCAGTGTATACTCGGGGATGTGCAGGCCGCCGGCCTGGCTATACGACACATAGGCGTCGGTGGCGGCGCCGATCACCAGCTCGCCTTTGTCCGACTGCGAGATGTAGGCGTGGATACCGTTGGACATCACCACACAGGGCAGCACCGGCTTCACCGGCTCCGATACCAGTGCCTGCAACGGAAAGCTCTCCAGCGGCATCCGTACCCCGGCCATCGCCATCACCACGCTGGTATGTCCTGCCGCCACCACCGCCACCTTCTTTGCCGCAATGCGTCCGCGCGTCGTCTCGACCGCATTCACCGCACCGGACGGCGCGCGGCTGATCGCGGTGACCTCGCAATTCTGGATGATGTCGACGCCGAGCGCGCTCGCCCCGCGCGCATAGCCCCAGGCCACCGCGTCATGCCGCGCAATGCCCCCACGGCGCTGCAACGCGGCACCCAGAATTGGGTGACGCAGATCGGATGAGATGTTCAGTGGCGGACAGAATGCCTTCGCCTGCTCCGGCGTCAGCCATTCGTTGTCAACGCCGTTCAAGCGGTTGGCATGCACATGGCGCTTGAACACCTGCACGTCGTGCACCGAATGCGCCAGCATCATCACGCCGCGCGGCGAGTACATGACGTTATAGTTCAGCTCCTGCGCCAGACCCTCCCACAGCTTCAGCGCATGCTCATACAGTGCGGCACTCTCGTCCCACAGATAA
Source organism: uncultured Alphaproteobacteria bacterium (assembly GCA_963749575.1). GTDB lineage: Bacteria > Pseudomonadota > Alphaproteobacteria > Acetobacterales > Acetobacteraceae > JAMXLO01. The sequence continues at coordinate 109,246 of CAVVNM010000013.1, read as the reverse complement.
TTGGAGCGAATGACCGTGGTGTTGCGCCCGGTATTGCCGCCACCGAGCCAGCCGCGTTCCAGCACCGCGACGTTGCGCACCGCTTGCTCCTTCGCAAGGTAGTACGCCGTGGCGAGGCCGTGCCCGCCGGCGCCGACGATCACCACGTCGTAGGCCGCACGCGGCTCCGGTGTGCGCCACTGCTCCGGCCAGGCGTTGCCGCCCACGGCGTGGCGCATCAGGCTGAAAATGGAAAATCGCAACGTTCGCCGCTCCCGCCGCATCCTCGCCCGCACGTCCTGTTGAGGCAAGCCGCGTCACCCGGTAGCATCGGCGGCCAAGGGGGAGCAATCATGGCGGATTACGACTACATCATCGTCGGCGCCGGTTCGGCTGGTTGCGTGCTCGCGCATCGGCTCACCGAGGACCCGCGCACCAAGGTGCTCCTGCTGGAAGCCGGGCCGAAGGACGATTCCATGTGGATCAACATTCCGGTCGGCTTCACCAAGCTGCTGAACAGCCCACGCTATAACTGGAATTTTGCCACCGAGCCGGAAGACAGCGTCAAGGGCCGCTCCATACCGATCCCGCGCGGCAAGACGCTCGGTGGGTCGAGCTCGATCAACGGCATGCTATACGTCCGAGGCAATCCGCTCGACTACAACACCTGGGCGCAATACGGCAATCGCGGGTGGTCGTACGAGTCGGTGCTGCCATATTTCCGCAAGTCGGAACATTTCGAGCCGGGCGGCGACGAGACGCGCGGTCGAGGCGGCCTGCTGAACGTCGCCAACATGATCGAACGCGCCGAACTGCTCGATGCATTCATCGATGCCGCCGCGGCCGAAGGCTATCCGCGCAATCCCGACTACAACAACGGCAGCCAGGCGGGCTTCGGCTATTATCAGGTGACGCAGAAGAAGGGCCGCCGCTGGTCCACCGCACGCGCCTTCCTCGATCCGGCCCGCGGCCGTCCGAATCTGCGAGTCGAAACCGAGGCCTGCACCACCCGCATCCTGCTGGAAGGCAAGCGCGCGGCCGGCGTGGAATATCGCCAGCACAGTCAGAACCACCAGGCGCGCTGCGGCGCCGAGGTGATCCTGGCGGCCGGGGCGGTGAAGTCACCGCATGTGCTGGAGCTGTCGGGCATCGGCCAGCCGGAACTGCTGCAATCGCTCGGCATCGAGGTAAAGCACGAGCTGCGCGGGGTCGGCGAAAACTATCGAGACCACTTCGCGCCACGGATGAACTGGCGCGTGAAGCTGCCGATCACGCTGAACGAGCAGACGCGTGGCCTGTCGTTCGCAAAGGAGATCATCAAGTACTACACGCAGCAGCGCGGCGTGCTTACCTTCACTGCCGGCATCGTCTATGGCTTCGTCAAGACGCGACCGGAACTGGAAGAACCGGACGTTCAGTTCCACTTCGCACACGCCAGCTACTCGACCGCGCAGACACGTATCCTGGATCGCGAGCCGGGCATGACGCTGACGGCGTATCAGTGCTCGCCGGAATTGAAGGGATCGATCCACGCGAAGTCGGCCGATCCGCTCGCGGCACCGGCGATCCGGCCGAATTTCCTGTCCGAGGAGCTGGATCGCCGCACCATCGTCGAGGGAATGAAGATCGGCCGACGGATCGTCAACAATCCGGTGCTGGACATGTACCGGGCATTCGAGATGAACCCGGGCGACAAGGTGCAGACCGACGACGAATGGCTGGATTTCGCGCGGATGAACGGCCAGACCACGTATCACGTCACCGGCACGTGCAAGATGGGCCACGATCCGATGGCAGTGGTGGACGACGAACTGCGCGTGCATGGGATTGCCGGGCTGCGGGTGATCGATGCTTCGATCATGCCGACGCTGGTCTCCGGCAACACCAATGCCGCGGTGATCATGATCGCCGAAAAGGGCGCCGACATGGTCAAGGCGGCGGCACAACCCGTACGCGCCGCAGCCTAACCGAACCGCACAAGCCTTCCGTTCGGCGATCCGAGCACCTCGTCGTCGCGCATCACTGTCCGACCGCGGACGATCACACCAACCGCCCAGCCAATGATGTCCATGCCGGCGAACGGCGTCCAGCCGCAGGGCGAGACGATCCATGATTCTTCGATGCGCCGGCGACGCCGCAAGTCCACCAGCGTGAAATCCGCGTCGTAGCCTGCGGCGAGCCGACCCTTGCCGACCACGCCGTACACCCGCGCCGGACCGGCGCACATCAGATCGACCATACGCGTCAGCGCCAGACGGCCGGCATTCACATGGTTCAGCATCACCGGAACGATCGTCTGCACGCCGGTCAGCCCCGCAGGACAATCCGGCCACGGCAGCAGCTTCTTGTCGCGCGCATGCGGTGCGTGATCGGAGCCAACGGTATCGACCGTGCCATCATTGATCGCACGCCATGCCGCCTCAAGATGGCGCAGCCCGCGGATCGGCGGATTCATCACGCCGAACCCTTTCAGTCTGTCGTAGCAGTCGGGCGCCACCTGGGTGAGATGATTCAGCAGCACCTCGCAGGTCGCGACGTCGCGAAATTCTTTCAGGTAGTCGAGTTCTTCCGCGGTGGAGACATGCAGAATGTGCGCAGCCCTGCCGGTGGCACGCGCCAGCGCCATCAACCGTCGCGTACCAAGAAACGCCGTCTCCTCGTCGCGCCATTCCATGTGGCGGCGATGCGGATCGCCGGACTTGAACAGCGGCCGGCGCTCCTGCAGCCGATACTCATCCTCGGAGTGATACGCGATGCGACGGCGCCCCGACCGCATCACGCGCTCCAGGTGTTCGTCGTCCTCCACCAGCAGATCGCCGGTCGAGCTGCCGGCAAAGATCTTGATCCCGCACACGCCGCGGCCAAGCTCCAATTTCGCAAGCTCGGGGATGTTCTGCTTGGTGCCGCCGACATAAAGCCCGATGTCGCACCAGGACTCGCGCTCGACGTATTCCTGCTTCCACGCCAGCTTCTCGGCATCGACGATGGATGGCGAGGTGTTCGGCATGTCGAACACCGCTGCCAGGCCGCCCAGCACCGCGGCGCGTGTGCCGGTCGGAATCGACTCCACCGCCTTGTCGCCGGGATCACGCAGATGCACGTGCGGATCGATCAGGCCGGGCAGAACGTGCAGCCCCTTGGCGTCGACCGTTTCATCCGCCGTGGCGTCCGCGGTGACCCCGAGCGCCGCGATACGGCCGTTGCGCACGCCGACATCGGTGGCCTCGATGCCCCAGGGCAGGACGCAGGTGCCCCGGCGGATCAACAGATCGAAATGGGCTGGCATGGCTCGATTCCCTATGCTTGCCGCAGCATAGCACCGGAACCAGCTATGCGAGAGGCCGTGGACCGGGAGGAGCCGATGTCGTCCGTTCCAAGGGTGAGCTCCGTGCTGGAGACCTCGCTCTACGTCGCCGATCTGGATCGTGCGTGCGACTTCTACCAGCGCGTGTTCGGCTTCGAGCGCTTCGTGCACGACGGCCGCATGTGCGCACTCGGCGTGCCAGGCAGCCAGGTGCTGCTGCTGTTCCGCCACGGCAGCACCAACCAGCCGGCGCCGGTGCCGGGTGGCTGCATCCCGCCACATCACGGCAGTGGCCAACTGCATCTCTGCTTCGCTATCCCGTTCGGCGAGCTCGCCGCGTGGGAGGAACACCTGCGGCGCGAAGGCATCGCCGTCGAGAGCCGCATCCGCTGGGCGCGCGGCGGCACCAGCCTGTATTTCCGCGATCCGGACGACAACTCGCTGGAGGTCGCGACTCCAGGGCTGTGGCCCAATCACTGAATGACTGCACGATGGTGGTCGCTGGCGAGCCTGATCGCGGTCGGGCTTTTGCTGCTGCTGGCGCTAGGCACCGCGGTGTTGCCGTGGATCATGCCGGAACAGGACGCGACCGCCCGCCATGTTGCCGCGATCGTCATCTTTGCGGCGAGCTACCTGGCGCTGGCAATCGGCAAGGTGCCCGGCCTGTCGATCGATCGCGCCGGCGTGGCACTGGTCGGCGCCTGCCTGATGGTGGTGTCCGGCGTCGTGTCGCTGCAGCAGGCCTACCAGGCCATCGATCCAGCCACCATCACCCTGCTGCTCGGCATGATGATCGTGGTGGCCAACCTGCGCATCTCGGGTTTCTTCGCCCTGGTGAATGCCTGGGTAATGCACCGCGTACACCGCCCACTGCTGCTGCTGGCAGCCATCGTCGCGGTGTCCGGCGCATTCTCCGCCTTCCTGGTGAACGACGCGATCTGTCTGGTGATGGCACCGCTGGTGCTGGAGCTGACACTCAACGTTAAGCGCAATCCGGTGCCGTACCTGCTGGCAGTCGCGATGGCGTCGAATGTCGGTTCGACGGCGACCATTACCGGCAACCCGCAGAACATGATGATCGGCAGCTTTTCGGGAATCTCCTACACCGCGTTCACCGTCGCCCTCGCGCCGGTCGCGCTGCTGGGCCTGCTGCTGACGATCGTGCTGCTGGCGGTCCTGCACCGTGCCGACCTGCGCAGCGGTGCGCTGCAAATGCGCCCGGCGCGGCTGCGGGTCAACCATGTGCTGATGATACGCTCCCTGCTGGCGACCGCGCTGGTGGTCGCGCTGTTCTTCGCCGGACAGCCCCCGGCAAAGGCGGCGATCATCATCGGCGCACTGCTGTTGCTGACGCGGCGTGTCAAGAGCGCACGGGTCTATGCCGAAATCGACTGGTCGCTGCTGCTGATGTTCGCCGGACTGTTCATCATCGTGGCGGGCGCCGAACATGAGCTGCTGACGCCGCAGGTCGTCGAGGCGGTCGGACGACTGCACCTCGCTACTGTACCGGCGCTCAGCATCGTCACCGCGGTTCTGTCCAACCTGGTGAGCAACGTCCCCGCCGTGCTGCTGCTGAAGCCGTTCGTCGCCGCGCTGCCGGACCACGATCGCGCTTGGCTCGTCATCGCGATGGCCGCGACGCTCGCCGGCAATTTCACCGTGCTGGGCTCGATTGCGAACCTGATCGTGGTGGAAAAGGCGGCGCGACGCGGCGTGGTGATCGGCTTTTGGGACTACTTCCGGGTCGGCGCGCCGCTGACCGCGCTGACGCTGCTGGCGGGAACGCTCTGGCTGATGTGGCGTTGAGCAAACGATACCCACGGGAGAGGCGCAATGGATCGTATCCGAGTGTTGGAACAGTCGCTGTGGCCGAAGGTTCCCGCCGACGTGATCGAGGAAGCGAAGCGGGCCGCTGAGACCGAGCCGAGCTGGATCGCGATGCAGGGCAATGGCCACGTGGTTGCGATGGCCGCGCCCGGCAGTCCGGACACCGCTACTGGAGACGTGGTCTACATTGCCGAGATCAGTCCGGCGCGGTCGCGCTAGGGCGTTCTCCCGCGGCCAGCCTGGCATCGATCGCAGCCACCGCCAGCGGCAGCTCGGCAATACTGTCGATCACCATGTCGGCATCGCGCAGCTCGACAGCAGCGTGCTCACGTAACCGAGCACGATCGCCCGGCGGCAGCGCGGCCAGCTCGTCGGCTGACAGGCCAACGGCGTTGCCGGTCAGCGCGATGCCGATCGTCCATGTTCCTGCTGCCCTGCCTTCGCCGATGCCCGGTGCGGTGTCATCCACCTTCACCACGGTCGCGGCCGGCCATACGCCGAGCTTCGCCATCGCGTACCACAGCATCAATGGCGACGGACGTCCGGCGGGAAGGTCGCCGGCGCAGACGGTCAGCTCCGGCGCATAACCGGACGCGGCTGCGAGCGGTTCGAGCACATCCATGATCGGCCGCGTGTAGCCGGTGGTGCCGGCGATGCGGATGCCCCGTGCGCGCAGCGCATCGATCGCGGCGATAGTACCGGGAATGATGTCGGCGTGATCCCGCACCGCGGCGATGTTCATTGGCTCGAACACCTGGAAGATCGCATCGACGTCGCTTTCGGCGAACTCGCGGCCGTGTTGCGCGCGCCACGCGGCGGCAACCGACGCGGTGCGGCCGACAGCGCGGATGTGATCCCACTTCGCCATACCCATCGGCCCGCGCGCATCAGCGATGCTGACTGTCACGCCGAACTGCGCGAAGGCACGCACGAACGCGCCCATCGGCGCGCGGCTGCCGTGGTCCACCACGGTGCCGGCCCAGTCGAGGATTGCGGCCTGTAGCTCCATGCGCCGATACCAGCACGCTTGCCCCGCCGGCGCCAACCGCTCAGCATGCGCGCATGCAGGACCGGAGCGAGGGCGACATCAATCTCGGCGACGCGCGCGCCGCCTGGCAGCACGGCTACATCGATGCGGAGACGCAGGCGCTGCTGGACGAGGATGCGCGCTGGTTCCTGCGTCAGGCGCTGTCCACGCCGTGCCTCAATGTGGTTGAACGCGCCGAGGGGATCCATCTGATCGACACTGCCGGTCGGCGGATCATGGATTTCCACGGCAACACCGTGCATCAGGTGGGCTACGGCCACCCGCGCGTGATCGAGGCGGTGACGCGACAGTTGGCAACGCTGCCGTTCTCGCCACGCCGCTATACCAATCGTGCCGCGATCGAACTGGCACGGCGGCTGGCCGAGCTGGCGCCAGGGCGGTTGAACAAGGTGCTGTTCGCGCCGTCCGGCACGGCGGCAATCGGCATGGCGCTGAAATTGGCGCGGCACGCGACGGAACGGCACAAGACGCTATCGATGTGGGACGCGTTTCATGGCGCATCGCTCGATGCGATCTCGGTTGGCGGCGAGGCGATATTCCGCCGTGACGCCGGTCCGCTGTTGCCGGGGACCGAGCATGTGCCGCCGCCGGCACTGGCACCGCGATTCTTCGGCGACGACGGCCGCGCGCACGAGCGGCTGGCGGATTACATCGACTACGTGCTGGACGTGCAAGGCGACGTCGGCGCGGTGATCGCGGAGCCGGTGCGCTGGACAACATTGGAGATGCCGCCTGCCGATTTCTGGCCGCGCGTGCGGGCGAGCTGCGACCGTCATGGCGCGCTGCTGATCTTCGACGAAATCCCGAGCTGCCTGGGACGCACCGGCACGATGTTCGCGTGCGAGCAGGTGGGCTGTGTGCCGGACATGCTGGTGCTGGGCAAGGGATTGGGCGGCGGCGTATTCCCGATGGCCGCGCTGATCGCGCGCGAGGACCTGGACCTGGCCGCGGATCGTGCGCTCGGGCACTACACGCACGAGAAGAGTTCGGTCGGCTGTGCGGCGGCGCTGGCAACGCTGGACGTGATAAGAGATGAGGATCTGCTGGAGCGGTCACGGGAGCTTGGCGCGCATGGGATGGAGCGCTTGCAGCGCATGCCGTCAGTGCGTGCGGTACGTGGCCTCGGTGTGTCATTCGGCGTGGACGTTGCCAGTCCAGCAGTGGCGGAAGCGACGATGTATCGATGTCTGACGCGTGGCCTGAGCTTCAAGGTCGGAGGCGGGAACGTGTTGACGCTGTGCCCGCCCCTGACCATTTTGCGCGCCGAGTTGGATGCGGCGCTCGATATTGTGGATATGTCATTGCCAGGAGCATAGCGACCAAGCAATGACAGGGCGCTTACAGCGGCTTGAGCGGCGGCGTCTCGCCGGCGGGTAGCGGCACGCCGTCGACGTTCAGCACCAGCGACACCAGGCTGTAGTAGCCGACCCCACCGATCAGGTCGATCACGCCACGTTCGCCGAAGCGATTCTTGATGCGGCCATAGTTGGTGTCCGATACGTGCCCGCTCGTCAGCAGCTCGGTGCAGAAGTCGTACACCTCGGCTTCATCGTCCTGCATGCCCTGCGGCCGCATGCCCGTGGCGATCGCATCGCAGATCGCGGTCTTCAGCCCAGCTTCGATCGCCAGCCGCCGATGCGCGTAGAATTCGTACTGTGCGGTCCATTTCCGTCCGGCCATGATGATCGCCATCTCGTTCAGCCGCGCCGGAATGCAACTCGAGTACCGGACATAGGCACCGACCCGCTGCACCAGATCGCACAGATCCGGGCTGCGCAGCAACGCATTGAACGGACCGCGCAATCCCGCGCCGCGCGGGCCCGCCTGGATCGCGTCCGCCACCTTCTTCTGCTCCGGCGTCATGGTCTCCGGTGTGAGTTCCTTGAACCGTCGTTCGCTCATCTCGCTTCTCCTTCCATCACGGCGATGCCAGGATCAACCCGCCATCGACGATGATCTCCGTTCCGGTGATGTAATTGGCCTCGTCTGAGGCCAGGAACAGCGCAGCATGCGCCACATCCCACGCGGTGCCCATCCGCCCCATCGGCGTACGTGCATTGCGGCTGGCGATCAGCGCCGCGGCGTCGTTGCCGGCGACCGTTCGCGCCAGGCGGTATTCCACCAACGGTGTGTGCATCAGTCCCGGCACCACGGTATTGCAGCGAATCCCCTTCTTCACATAGGCGCCGGCGGTCGAGCGGGTGAACTGGATCACCGCAGCCTTGCTCGCGCTGTAGCCAACGTGAACGCGTCCGCCGTGGCCGTCGTTGCGCAAGCCGCGACCGACGACAGGTTGACGATCGCGCCCTTGCCTTGTGCCTCCATCACCGGGAGGACGTATTTGCAGCCGAGAAACACGGTCTTCAGGTTCATGTCGATCTGATGGTCCCAGACCTCCTCAGTCATCGACACCGGATCGCCGGGCGCCGAACCACCGACATTGTTCACCAGGATGTCGATCCGCTTGAAGCGGTTCAGGCATGCCTGCACCATTTCCTGCACCTCGACGGCGACCATCATGTCGCAGCGATGCACCGCACTCGTGCCGCCCTCGCCTTCGATGATCTGCCGCGTCTCCTCGGCCGCCGACTGGTTGATGTCCACCAGGAACACCGACGCGCCCTGACGCGCCAGCAGCGTTGCGGTCGCCTTGCCGTTGCCCCAGCCGGGGCCGACCGAACCGGCGCCGGTCACGATCGCAACCTTGCCTTTCATGCTCAGCATGCGTGTAGCTCTCCCTTCAGGCCGCGGTAGATGCCGGGGCGCGCTGCTTCCCCGCCTTGCGCCATTCCTCGAAGCGTTGCAACACGACGAAGAATGCTGGCACGAACAGCACCGCAAGACAGGTGGACGCGATCATGCCGCTGAACACCGACAGTCCCAGCGAGATGCGCGCATTGGCGCCGGCGCCGGTCGCGGTCACCAGCGGCACGACGCCGAGGATGAAGGCGAACGAGGTCATCAGGATCGCTCGGAAGCGCGAGCGGGCACCCCCCAGCGCGGCGTCGAGAATTGTTTCACCTTCCATCCGTCGCGCGCGCGCGACCTCGACGATCAGGATGGCATTCTTCGCCGATAATGCGATCAGCAGCACAAGCCCGATCTGCGTGTAGAGGTTGTTCGCGACGCCGAGACTGGTGAGTGCGACAACCGGCCCCAGCAGTGACAGCGGCACCGCGAGGATCACCGCAAGCGGCGCGGTCCAGCTCTCGTACTGCCCCGCGAGGCAGAGATACACCAGCAGCAACCCGAGACCAAAGGCCCAGACGATCTGATTGCCGGTGACCCTCTCCTGATAGGCCATCGCTGTCCATTCGTAGCTGGCGCCGCGGGGCAGCGTGCGGTCGGCGATCTGCTCCATCAGGCCAAGTGCCTCACCGGAACTGAAGCCTTGCGCCGCACCGCCGACAATGGCGGCGGTCGGATACAGGTTGTACAGGCTGATCAACGACGGACCCACGGTATATTGCACCTGCACCAGGGTGCCGAGAGGGATCATCTTGCCATCCTGACTGCGCACCGACAGCTTCTCGATATCGCCTGGCAGCAGACGGAATTTCGAATCGGCCTGCACATACACCTGATAAGTCCGGCCGAACTTGTTGAACTGGTTCACGTAGCTGGAACCGATATAGGCGCCAAGCGTATTGAATACGTCGCCGACCGAAACATTGAGCGTCTCGGACTTCACCCGATCGACCGCCACCTGAAGCTGCGGCACACCGGCGCGGAAGAACGTGCTGACACGTTGCAGGCCGGATTGGCTGTTGGCGGAGGCGACGATGGTGCGGCTCAGCGTCTGCAGCCTGGGGTAGTCGAAGCTGCCGTCGCGCAGCTCCACCTGCATGGTGAACCCGCCGGCGTTGCCGATGCCTTGGATCGGCGGCGGCACAATGACCAGGGCCAGCGCGTCGGACAGCTGGTCGAGCTGTCGCTGCAGGTTGAGGTACAGTGACAGAAGATCGGCGCCGGTGCCCCTGCCGCGTTCGCTCCAGTCCTTCAACACGACGTAGGCAACACCGGCATTGGGCAGCGACGCACTGTTGTCCAGTACGGAGATGCCGCTGATGGCGACCACGTATTGCACCCCCGCGGTGGCGAGCGCGATGCGGTTCACCTCCCTCAGCACTTGCTGGGTGCGCCCGATTGACGCGCCGTCCGGCAGCTGCACGGAAACCATCACGTAGCCCTGATCCTCGATCGGGATGAACGCGGTCGGCAATCGCACGATGCCCCACAGACCGAAGCCTGCCACCAGCAGCCCCACCACCACCATCACCACGCTGTGTCGCGTCATGCGGCGGATCAGCCAGGCGTAGCCGCGCTCCAGGGGGTCATAGGCACGGTTGAAGCCGCGATAGACGATGTTGCGCTGTGCCGGCGGAGTTGGCGCACGCAGCCACAGCGCGCATTGGGTCGGCTTCAGCGTCGCGGCGTTGATCGCACTGATGATCGCGGTCGCGGCAATCACCAGGGCGAACTGCGCGTATATCTGCCCGGTCAGACCGGGCAGGAATGCCGCCGGTATGAACACCGACATCAGCACCAGCGTGATGCCGATGATCGGCCCGAACAGCTCGCTCATCGCCTTGACGGCGGCGTCGTGTGGGGACAGCCCGCGCTCCATATGGTGCGACGCCCCTTCCACCACCACGATCGCGTCGTCCACCACGATTCCGATCGCCAGGATGATGGCGAACAGCGTCGACAGGTTGACGGTGAACCCCAGCGCCCACATGGCGGCGAATGCGCCGATGATGGTCACCGGCACGGTCGTCGCAGGCACCAGCGTGGCTCGCCAGTCCTGCAGGAAGACCAGGATGACCACCAGTACCAGCGCGGCCGCCTCGATCAGCGTCTTGTACACCTCGCGGATCGAGGTCTTGACGAAGCGGGTGGTGTCGAACGGCACGCTGTAGCCGATGCCTTGCGGGAACGCCTTCGCCAGTTCCGCCATCCGGGCGTTCACCCTGGTTGCCACGTCCAGCGCGTTGGCGTCGGGCAACTGGAAGATGGCGACACCCGCCGCCGGCTTGCCGTTCAGCTCGAACGCCTGCGAGTAGGTCTCCGCGCCGAGTTCCACCCGGCCGATATCCCTGATGCGTGTGATCTGCCCGCCGTTCGCAGCGTCCACCTTGACGATGATGTTGCCGAATTCCGCGGGATCCGACAGGCGTCCCTCGACGTTGACGGTAAGCTGAAAGTCCTGGTTGGCGGGCGCCGGCGGCGTGCCGACCTGCCCGGCGGTAACTTGCTGACTCTGCTGCTGGATCACGCCGATCACGTCCTGCGGGGTCAATCCGCGTGCATACAGCGTCTGCGGGTCCAGCCAGATGCGCATCGAATACTGTCCGACGCCGAACACGTTGACATTGCCGACGCCGGGCAAGCGCGACAGTTCGGGCACCAGATTGATGGTGGCGTAGTTGCTCAGATACAGGCTGTCGAAACGGTTGTCCGTCGCGGTGAGTGCGATGATTTTCAGGATCGACGTGGACTTCTGCTGCACCGTCACGCCTTGCACCTGAACGCCCTGCGGCAGCGAGGCCAGGGCGGCCGACACACGGTTCTGCACCAGCACCTGCGCGAAATTCAGATCGGTACCGATCTCAAAGGTGACATTCAGGGCGTAGGTGCCGTCCGAGGCGCTGGTGGACTGCATGTACAGCATGCCCTGCACGCCGTTCACCTGCTGCTCGATCGGCAGCGCCACGGTCTTCATCACCGTCTCGGCGCTGGCGCCGGGGTAGCGTGTGGTCACCGACACTGTCGGCGGCACCACGTTCGGATACTGCGCCACCGGCAGGGCATACAGCGCGACCGCGCCCACCAGCACCATGATGATCGCCAGCACGTTGGCCAGCACCGGCCGTTCGATGAAGAATTTCGAGATCATCAGGACTTGCCTGGCATCGCTCCGCGATCCGCGGTGATGCTGGTCGGCTGCGGCGCCACCTTCTGACCGGGTATCGCCTTCTGGTTCCCGTCAACCACCACAAGGTCGTCAGCAGCGATGCCGGTTTCGATCACCCGCAGCTTGCCGACCAGTTGCCCGGTCGTGACCGTGCGCTGCTGCACCACGTTGTCCTTGTCCACCACCAGCACGTAGGTGCCGGACTGATCGGCGCCGAGGGCAATGTTGGGCACCAGCAGCGCCTCGCCCTGCTCCAGTGCCAACGGCGCGCGGATGCGCACGAACATGCCGGGCAGCAGCGCGCGGTCGGTATTCGGCAGCAAGCCACGCACCATCAGCGTGCCGGTCGAGGGATCGACCATGGGTGCGATGTAGTCGATGACGCCCTGATGCGGATAGCCATCCTCGTTCATCAGCCCAACCTCGACCGGAATCTTGCCGAGATCGGCGGGTTTCAGGCCGCGCCTCGCCATCGCCGTCTTGACGCGCAGCACGTCCTGCTCGCTGACGTTGAATGTCGTGTAGATCGGTTCGAGTTGCACGATCGTGGCGAGCCTGGTCGGGCCGGTGACGCCGACCAGGTTGCCGACGGAAACCAGATGCGCCGTGACGATGCCGTCGAACGGAGCGGTTACCCTGGTATAGCCGAGATTGATCGCCGCCAGCGTGATGCCGGCCTGCTGATTGGTCAGGTTCGCCTGCGTGGAGTCGCGCGTCGCCCTTGTCTGTTCCACCGTGGCCTGCGAGGCGAAATCGCTGCGGCCCAGCGAGGACTGCCGGTTGTACTCCGCCTGCGCCTGCGCCAGCAGCGCCTGGGTCGCCTGGGCTGTCGCCTGCGCCTGTTGCAGCTTCGCCTCGTACGGCGTCGGCTCGATGACGAACAGCGTGTCGCCCTGTTTTGCGGTGGCGCCGTCCTTGTAGTCGATCGTTTTCAGGAAGCCTTCCACACGTGCGACCAGGTCCACCTGGTTGAAGGCCACCGCGTTGCCGGTGAGCTCGAGGTACGGCGTCACGCCCTGCTGCACCGGCTTTGCCACGCCGACCTGCGGCAATGGCGGCGGAACGTAAGCGTTCTGCTTCTTACACGCCGCGGTTACCGCCAGCGTCAGGCTCAGCGCCACCAGGCACGCCGGCCGAAACATTGTTCGCAACTGACTCCCCTATCGTGTCTGGGCGCAGCTCAACCGATTTCGTGCCGCGGCGGAAGCGTGCGAACAGCGAACCGACGAACCCCGCCGCGCCGCCCGGCATCAGAAACATCATGGCAATCAGGATCACGCCATAGACCGCGCCGGGCGCGGCCTTCGACACCTTCTCGGCGAGGTTCGGCACGAACTCGATGAACAGCCCGCCGAAGATCGCGCCGCCTATCGAGGAGGCGCCGCCGATCACCAGGCCGACGAAAAAGTAGATCGAGACGAAGATACCGAAGCTGTCCGGCGCGACGAACTGCACCACAATGGCGCCGAGCGAGCCGGCGATCCCGGTGAACATCGCACTCAGCGCGAAGGTGCGCGTCTTCAGCAGCGCGATGTCGATGCCCATCGCCTCGGCTGCGAGCGAATGGTCGCGTATCGCCATCATCGCGCGCCCGATCCGTCCGCGCACGATATTCCACGCCAGCAGGAACAGCACCGCGCCGACGAACAGCGAGAACAGGTAGAGCCACTGATCCGGCGACAGATCGAGGCCGAACGGTGGGTCCGGTTTGTCGATGACGAGCCCCTGCACGCCGCCGGTCCATGGCTCGAGCGCGTCGTGCTTCAGCAGCTGCGGCACGGCGACCGCAAGGGCGAAGGTGGTGAGCGCGAGATACAGGCCGCCCAGCCGAAGCGCGGGCAGGCCGATCAGGAAGCCCACCACGGCGCAGACGATCGCCGATACCGGCAACGTCGCCCAATAGGGCACGCCATACTGGTACATCAAGACGGCGGTGACGTACGCGCCGATGGCATAGAACGCCCCGTGGCCCAAGGAGATCTGACCATTGAAACCGGTCAGGATGGCGAGCCCGAGAATGGCGGTCGCATAGACGATCACCATGGTGAACTGGAACAGGTGATAGTCGCTGAGCAGGAAGGTCGGCACGAATGCGACGGCGAGCCACGCCAGTATTGCCAACAAGGCGTTGCGCGCCATCGGTTATACCCTGTTCAGCACGGTCCGGCCCAGCAGGCCAGACGGTTTCACCACCAGCACTGAGACGATGATGATCAGCGCCACCGTCAGCTTGAGCTCGGTGCCGACCAGATAGGCGCCGGCGAGGTTCTCGATGATCCCGACGGCGAAGCCGCCCAATACCGCGCCGAGCGGATTGTCGATGCCACCGAGCAGCGCGCCGGCAAAGGCGTAGAGCAGGATGCCGGCCATCATGTTCGGGTCGAGATAGACGATCGGCGCCACCATCATGCCGGCGACCGCGCCGATCGACGCGGCGAGGCCCCACCCCAATGCCAGCATCCAGCCGACCCGAATGCCGACGAGACGCGATGACACGGGGTTGAATGCAGCGGCGCGCATCGCCAGCCCCAGCTTGGTGTGGCGGAAGAACAGGTAGACCGCGATCAGCACGACCAGGGTGATGAAGAAGGCACCGAGTTCGTGGCCCGAGACGTAGCCGCTGAACAACACCGGGCCGCCCGGAAAAGGTGTAGGGAAGGTCTTGATCATGTAGTCGAACATCCAGCCGGTGCTGCTGTTGATGATCAGCAGCAGGCCGATGAACACACCGACCGAGGCTAGCACCGGCGCGTCCATCATCGGGCGCATCAGGATGCGCTCGATCAGCAAGCCGATGACGAACGAGACGATAATGGTGATGACGAACGCGATCCAGTACGGCAGGCCGAAATTGATCAGGGTGAGCGCGATGTAGGTGGAGAGTGTCGCCATCTCGCCTTGGGCGAAGTTCACATGGTGTGTCGCCTGGTAGATCATCACCAGGGCAAGTGCGACCGAGGCATAGATGCCGCCGCTGGCGATGCCGGACAGGACCTGATGCAGTCACGCCTTCCATCTCGAGTACCCCAGATACGAACGCCTGATCGACTCATCCCGGCGGATCTCATCCGCCGGACCGGACACCACGATGCGTCCGGTCTCCAGCAGATACGCCTGTTCGGCAATATCCAACGCCAGACTGGCATTCTGCTCCACCAGCAGGATCGACACGCCTTCATCCGCCCGGATGCGGTGCAATATCGCGAAGATGTCCTGCACGATCAGCGGCGCCAGGCCGAACGACGGCTCATCCAACAGCAGCAGCCGCGGTCGCAGCAGCAGCGCCCGCGCAATCGCCAGCATCTGCTGTTCTCCGCCCGACAGCGTGCCGGCCTGCTGGCGGAGGCGCTCGCGCAGACGGGGAAAGTAACCGAATACACGCTCGAGATCCTGCGCGATGCCGTGACGGTCACGGCGAATGTAGGCACCGAGCCGCAGATTCTCCTCGACCGTCAGCTCGAAGAACGTGCCGCGCCCGTCCGGCACGTGGGCGACGCCGCGCTGCACGATGTCCTCGGTCGGCCTGCCGTCGATGCGCTCCTCACCAAGACGGATTTCGCCACTGGTGCGCACCATGCCGCAGATCGCACGCAGCGTGGTGGTCTTGCCGGCACCGTTCGCACCCAGCAGCGCGGTGACACCGCCCTGTTCCACTGCGAAGTCGATGCCGTGCAGCACGCGCGTCTCGCCGTAGCCGGCGTGCAGCGAACGGGCCTCAAGCAGCGCCGGCATGCTGCTCTTCCTTGGTTTCGCCGAGATAGGCGCGGATCACCTCGGGTTCGGCGCGCACTTCATCCGGTGTGCCGTCGGCGATCTTCAGGCCGAACTCCAGCGCCACCACCTTGTGCGAAACTCGCATCACCAGGTTCATGTGATGCTCGACCAGCAGGATGCTGAGATCGAAATGCGCGCGGATGCGTTGCAGCAACTGCGCCAGGTCATCGACCTCGCTGTGGTTGAGCCCGCCCGCAGGCTCATCGAGCATCAGCAGTTTCGGGCCGCCGATCAGCGCGCGTGCCAGCTCGACGCGCTTTTGCGTGCCGAATGGCAGACTGCCGGCCTGCGCGGCGGCGACGTCGTTCAGATCGAGCAGATCGAGCAGGTCGTGCAGTCGCGCGAACGCCACCGCGTCCTCCTGCCGCACCACCGGCAGGCGAAGCGCGTTGATGACGAAGCCGGAGCGGCCGAGATGATGCGCGCCGACCAGGATGTTGTCGCGCACGCTCATGCGGCGGAACAGTGCGACGTTCTGGAAGGTGCGGCCGATGCCGAGGCCGGCCATGCGGTGGCGGCCCAGGTTCTTGAGCGACCGGCCCTCGAACAGGATGTCACCGTCGGCGAAACGATAGAAGCCGCTGATGCAGTTGAACAGCGTGGTCTTGCCGGAACCGTTCGGCCCGATCAGGCCGCAGATCTGGCTGTAGCCGACATCGAATGACACGCCGCCAAGAGCAACCACGCCGCCGAAGCGCATCGCAACCTTGGCAACCCGCAACAGGGGAGATCCGAGCCGATCGGACGGCATCAGCGCGCGCGCATGGCCGATCGGCCAATCCACTCGGCGCAGCGACGGCGTTCCATCCGTAACTCCCTGCTCGATCGCCCGCGCTGTCGGGGGCTTGGTCGCGAGGTAGACGCAGGCGCACGATCAAGTCAACTGCAACGGGGCTTGCGGGGGTCCCGCTGCCTGTGCTTAGTCGTGGCATACCAACAACAGCGTCGAACTGGCGTGCCAACACAGGAAGCGACGGTTGCAGGAAGCGACGGCGGAACCGATCACGCTCAGCATCGGGCTGCGCAAGCAGGCGTGCGAGGCGATCAAGCGCGCGATCACCGAAATGAATATCTACGGCCATCCGCTGGAGATCCGGTTGGACGAACGCCGGCTCTCGCAGGATCTCGGCATGAGCCGCACGCCGGTGCGCGAGGCGCTGTCGGTGCTGGAGCAAGAAGGCTTCGTTCGTTCGGTGCCGCGACGCGGGCTGATCGTGGTGCGCAAGTCGAAGCGCGAGGTGGTCGAGATGATCACCGTCTGGGCGGCGATCGAAAGTATGGCCGCCCGCCTCGCCGCGCCGCGCGTGACCACCGCAGACCTGGCAGCGCTGCACGCGCTCGTCGATGTGTTCCAGGAGGACCCGTCGGAGCAGATCAGTGAATATTCGCACGCCAATATGCAGTTCCACGGCGCGATCATCCGCATGGGCGGTGTGGAGCTGATGACCAGCCTGACCGACAACCTGTTCATTCACATGCGAGCAGTCCGCGCGGTGACGATGACGCAGGACAATCGGGCGCAGCGCTCGATCGCCGACCATCGCGCCATCATTGCCGCGCTGAAACAGCGTGACGCGGACCTCGCCGCGCGGCTGGTGCGCGAGCACACCATGGGGCTGGCTGCGCATGTCGAGCGGCACGGCGATTTCCTCGACCGAATGGCCGGCTCGGATGACGAGCGGCGCCGGCAATACGCATAGGGAGAAGATAATGTCCGCAGCACTTGAGCAGAGTGTCAGCGAACCCGAAGCCGAACTGACGGACGGGTTCCACCTGGTCATCGACGCGCTGAAGCTGAACGGCGTCAAGACGATCTATGGTGTCCCGGGCATCCCGATCACCGATCTGGGCCGTCTGGCGCAGGCCGCGGGGATGCGGGTGATCTCGTTCCGCCATGAGCAGAACGCCGGCAATGCGGCGGCAATCGCGGGATTTTTGACCAGGTCGCCGGGCGTGTGCCTCACGGTCTCGGCGCCGGGGTTCCTGAACGGCCTGGTCGCGCTCGCCAATGCGACGACCAATTGCTTTCCGATGATCCTGATCAGCGGCTCGTCCGAACGCGAGATCGTCGACCTGCAGCAGGGCGACTACGAGGAAATGGACCAGCTCGCCGTTGCCAGGACGCTGTGCAAGGCGGCGTTCCGCGTGCTGCATGCGGCCGACATCGGCATCGGCGTCGCACGCGCCATCCGTGCCGCGGTGTCGGGCCGGCCGGGCGGCGTGTATCTCGACCTGCCGGCAAAACTGTTCGGTCAGGTGATGGAGGCCGAGGCCGGTCGGCGTTCGCTGGTCAAGGTGATCGATCCGGCACCGGCGCAGCTCCCGGCACCTTCCGCCGTCGAGCGTGCGCTGGACGTGCTGCGCGGGGCGAAGCGTCCGCTGATCATCCTGGGCAAAGGTGCCGCCTATGCCCAGGCCGACGACGCCATCCGCGCCCTGGTCGAAAAAAGCGGCATCCCATACATACCGATGAGCATGGCCAAGGGCCTGCTGCCCGATCTGCATCCGCAATGCGCGGCCGCCGCTCGCTCGACCGTGCTGGCCGACAGCGACGTCGTGCTGATGATCGGCGCACGGCTCAACTGGCTGCTCAGTCATGGCAAAGGCAGGCAGTGGGGGAAACCGGGCTCGAAGAAGTTCATCCAGATCGACATCGAGCCGCGCGAGATGGACAGCAACGTCGAGATTGCCGCACCGCTGGTGGGTGATATCGGCTCCTGCGCTGCCGCGCTGCTGCATGCCATGGGTGACGACTGGAAGCAGCCGCCGGCGGAGTGGACGAAGGCGATCAGCGAAAAGAAGGAACAGAACATCGCCCGGATGGCGACCAGGCTCGGCAAAAACTCGATCCCGATGGACTACCATTCCGCGCTGCGCGTGCTGCGCGACGTGATCAGGGAACGGCCGGATGCGATCCTGGTGAACGAAGGTGCGAACACGCTCGACCAGGCCCGCGGCGTGATCGACATGTATCAGCCACGCAAGCGCCTCGATGTCGGCACCTGGGGCGTGATGGGCATCGGCATGGGCTTTGCCATCGCCGCCGCGATCGAGACCGGCAAGCCGGTACTCGCCATCGAGGGCGACAGCGCGTTCGGCTTCTCCGGCATGGAGGTGGAGACGATCTGCCGCTACAACCTGCCGGTCTGTATCGTCGTGTTCAACAACGACGGCATTTATCGCGGTGATGGCGTGAACCTGAGCGGCGGCGGCGATCCGGCCCCGACCATGTTCGTCCCGGGTTCCCGCTATGACAGGATGATTGAGGCGTTCGGCGGCGTTGGCGTCAATGCGACCACGCCGGACGAACTGAGGCGCGCGGTCGACGCAGCGATGGACTCTGGGGCGCCCACACTCATCAACGCGGTGATCGACCCTGCGGCGGGCACCGAGAGCGGCAACATCGGCAATCTCAACCCTCGCAGCGCGCTCGCGAAGAAGCCTGGAGCATAAGATGAGCAAAGCACTCGACGGCGTCCGCATTCTCGACTTCACCCACGTGCAGTCGGGACCAACCTGCACCCAGCTCCTGGCCTGGCTCGGCGCCGATGTAATCAAGGTGGAGCGTCCTGGTGTCGGCGACATCACGCGCGGACAGCTGCAGGACATCCCGAAGGTGGACAGCCTGTACTTCACGATGCTGAATCACAACAAGCGCTCGATCACCATCGATGGCCGCAATCCGCAGGGCAAGGCGGTGCTCGAGGCGCTGGTGAAGACCTGCGACGTGATGGTGGAGAATTTTGCGCCCGGTGCACTCGACCGCATGGGTTTCACCTGGGAACATATCCAATCGTTGAACCCGCGCATGATTCTCGCCTCGGTGAAAGGTTTTGGTCCCGGTCCATATGAAGACTGCAAGGTCTACGAGAACGTCGCACAGTGCGCCGGCGGCTCCGCCTCCACCACCGGCTTCGACGACGGCCCGCCGATGGTCACCGGCGCACAGATCGGCGACTCCGGCACCGGCCTGCATCTGGCACTCGGCATCGTCTCGGCGCTGTTCCAACGCGTCACCACGGGACGTGGCCAGAAAGTGCTGTGCGCGATGCAGGACGGCGTGCTGAACCTGTGCCGCGTGAAGCTGCGCGACCAGCAACGCCTCGCGCACGGGCCGCTCACCGAATATCCGCAGTATCCGGATGGCGAATTCGGCGACGCCGTGCCGCGCGCCGGCAATTCATCGGGTGGCGGGCAGCCGGGGTGGATCCTGAAATGCAAGGGTTGGCAGACCGATCCCAACGCCTACATCTACTTCATCGCGCAGGCACCGGTGTGGGAGGCGATCTGCGACGTGATCGGCAAACCGGACTGGAAGACCGATCCCGGCTACGCCAAGCCGCCGGCACGCCTGCCGAAGCTGCAGCAGATCTTCGACACGATCGAGCAGTGGACCATGACCAAGACCAAGCTCGAGGCCATGGACATCCTCAACAAATACGACATCCCTTGTGGCCCGATCCTTTCGATGAAGGAAATCGCCGAAGACCAGTCGCTGCGCGACACCGGCACCGTGGTCGAGGTGGATCACCCGACGCGCGGCAAGTACCTGACCGTCGGCAATCCGATCAAGATGTCGGACAGCATCTCGGAGGTGAAGCGTTCACCGCTGCTGGGCGAGCACACCGACGAGATCCTGCGCGATGTGCTGCGCTTCGAAGCAACCCGCATCGCCGAGATCAAGGCATCCGGCGCGCTCGGCGGACCGATGCGCGCCGCGGCCGAATAGTCAGCCCACCTGCGCTGTGTATTCCGGGTCGGTGACGTGCTCGCCCCATGACGTGCCGGCGCCGGTGTCACTGTTCTCCGACATCGCGAGATGTGCGAACAGCCGGTCCGGTGCGGCACCGTGCCAATGCGACACATCCGGCGGGATCATCACCGTATCACCCGGATTCAATACCTGCGGCTTCTCGCCCTTGAAGCAGATGCGCCCGACGCCTGAAAGGCAATACAGCGTCTGCCCGACCGGATGCGCGTGCCACGCCGTGCGTGCGCCAGGGGTGAATGACACTACGGAAGCGCGCATGCGCGACGGCGCGGTGCCGACGACGACCTCGTCCTGAAACACTGTACCAGTGAAGGTGCTTGCCGCACCCTGCTTGGTGGTTCGCTCGGAAGCTCGGACGACTGGCATGGTTTGGTCTCCTTCCCGTTGCATTGCGGTCAACGATACTGCAGCGCTACGTCGCACGCACCTTGGCGCCCTCGGGCTGCAGCAGCGCCCCGTCGATCTCCTCGAGCGAGCGGCCTTTCGTTTCGAAGCCGAGGAACAGGAACACCAGACCCGCCATGACGCTCCACGCCGCGAGGTAGTTCATCGCCGGCCCGAGTGCTGCAAGATCGGCCTTGGGGTTCACGTAATTGGATGAGCCAGCTATCAGCGCGAGGCCCAACGGTCCGAGCACCTTGCCGAAATTGCCCAACCCGTAGCCGAAACCCATGCCGCTGGTGCGCAATCCGGCCGGCCACACCTCCGCGGCGTACGGTCCGACGACAGCATAGCCACCGTCGCCGAAAAAGCGTGACAGCATGATCATCAAGAACAGCATCGACACTCCGCCGAGGAAGTCGGCATGGTATACGCCGGCAAGCCAGCAGAAGAACGCCGCGCCGAAGCTCAGAATAATGCCGGAAGGCTTGCGGCCGATCGACTCGGACAGCCATGAGAACAGGAAGCGGCCGATCAGTCCGGCCAGACCCACCCAGATCATCAGGAACGAAGCCGCCGCCGGGGAAATCGACAGAGTCTGCGCGAACAGTGTCGGCGCCCACAGCACGAGACCGATGCCGGTCGTCTGCACGCCGAGACTGGTGAGGGTGGACAGTATCATACTACGCGGGTAACGGAACAATTCGCGCCACGGTGTGTGGCGTGGTGGCTCCACACTTGCGGGCAGCGTGATGTTGCAAGGATCCATCTGCAGCGCCCAGGCGAGTGCCTGACGTGCCTCCTCGACGCGTCCCATCCGGATCAGCCAGCGCGGCGATTCCGGCACCCAGACGCGGATAAGCAGCGTGATCAGCGCCGGCATCAGTCCGACGACGAACAGGCCGCGCCAGCCGACCACCGGCGCGAGATAGGCGCCAAGGACCGCGCCCAGCATGCTGCCGAGTGGCAGGCACGAGGTGACAAGGCCGCCGATCAGGCCACGCTTCGATGTCGGCACGAATTCCTGCACCAGCGGCAGATCCACGGCGAACAGTCCGGATACGCCAAAGCCCACCAGGAAGCGGAAGAAGGTGAGGAAGATCCAGCCGCCCTGCTCGGGAGTCAGCGCCATGACGCCGGTGGCGAGCGAGAAGTTCAATGCGGTCAGGATGAACACCTTGCGCCGGCCGATACGGTCGGCGAGCCAGCCCCAGAACAGCGCCCCCGGCACCGCGCCCAGACCGGAGGACAGCAGGATCATCGCCGACTGGCCGTAGGTGAGGTGCCACGAGCCGACGATGAACGCCAGCACGAAGCCGATGAGATAGAAATCGAAGAAGTCGAGCATGTCGCCGAGAATCGCGGCGAACACGATCTTACGCTGATTCCTGGTCAGTGACGTCTGGCGTTCCAGATGCTCCAGCACGGCGCTCTTCCCATGCGTTTGTCACGGCAACAGAACGTCGGACGAGGCCCGTGTGTGCCGCTCTCGGTTTACCGCGAAGGCTAGCGGAAACAGCGCAGAGCGCGCAATGGCGCCAGCGCTGACATCGCGCGAAACCGCCAAGCATATTTCCGGACACAGGTCAGGATGAGCCTGCCGGCAGTTCGGCGATGGTGAAGAGAGCGGCCAATTCAGGCGCTGCGGCGCCGCACCAAAGTGAGGAGGCCCAGACCGGACGCAAACAGCAGCAGTGATGCCGGCTCAGGCGCGCTGATAAACCCGATTGTGTTGCCTGCACCGTCCACGTAGAAGCCAACGATATTCCCCGCATCGTTGATGCCGTTGGCTGTAACCGCCGTCGAGCCGAACGGATCCAGAGTACTGAATGTTCCACCGACATCGAGGAAGCCGAACATGCTGCCATCGGCCAGTGTATAGTCACCCACGATGTTGCCGAGATCATTGATCCCAAGCGCCTGCGTGGAAACCGACCCGGGGAACATGATGTTGGTTATCGCCCCCCCGATGTCCTCGAAGCCAGAGAAGGTGGCGCCGGTCGGCTGATAGAATCCCACCACGTTGCCACCATTGTTCACCCCGGTGGCCTGGCTGTTGAGGTTTGGACCGAACTTTGCGACCAGAAGCGCATCGACACTGGTGTAGCTGCCACCACTGAGGGTGTAGGCTTTCTGGCCAATCATCCCCGCCGGGTCAATGGCCGACGAATACCCAGCGATCACGTTGCCATTTTGATTTATTCCGAGCAACTGGTTGAACACTGTGCTCGGTTGGTCGACCGTGGTGAAGCTTCCCCCGATTCTCGTAAAGCCGTGGGTCAGCCCTGCCGGGTCAACAAAGAACCCGACGGTGTCTCCGGCCGCGTCGATT
This sequence comes from uncultured Alphaproteobacteria bacterium, assembly GCA_963749575.1. Lineage (GTDB taxonomy): Bacteria > Pseudomonadota > Alphaproteobacteria > Acetobacterales > Acetobacteraceae > JAMXLO01. The sequence goes on along the minus strand of CAVVNM010000013.1, from coordinate 85,916 downwards.
CCGACAACCTGCGTGCCGCCCGTTCCCGCGTTCGGGTCGTTTTCGCGGGTGAACGCGGGTGACGTGAGGGGATTCGTCACCTGGAAACCATTGAAATTCGTCTGGTTTCCATAGCCGACGACGACGTCGCTTCCGTTGACACCCAGTGCTTGCGTGAAAGTCGGGTTCATCGGATCGACGAGGTTAAGGAACGACGCAGCGTGCGCACTACCGGCCGCGGTCGATAACAGAGCGACACAGCCGAGCGCGGCGGACAATCTGGTCATGCCATTCTTCTCCTGCCGATAGCCGAACCCAAAGGGGATGGCTATGCGAACAATCCCCACGCGCGGACCGCTCGGCCCACTTATTTAACACTGCGCAAGATCGCACCGCAGTGAAAGAGCGATAAGCCGCGACGGCGATAACGATTACGTGCGCTTCACCGTTCGGTAACATTGCCTATCGCCATGTATTGGCGGTGGATGCCGGTGAAGCAGCATTATCCCCCCAATATCGTGCCGACCGGTACGCCGGCATCGGCGGCGACGCCCTTCCGGCCGCCCTCGGGACGGGCGCGCGCGATCTCGATGAAGCCACCTTGGCCGTGCACGACCAGGGCTCCATTGTCGATCGCCACCACTTCGCCGAGCTTCTTGCCCTTCACCTCCGAAAAGGTCCGCGCGATGCGCTTGGTCGCGTTGAACACGAACAGCTTCTTGCCGTCTGCGGTGGTCCAGGCGCCAGGTGCGGGATCGCAGCCGCGGATCAGATTGAAGATGATATCGACATGGTTCGCCCAGTTGATGCGGGTCTCCGCATCGCGGACGATGCCCTCGTAGCCGGCGTGCGGCTCGTATTGCGCGAGCGCCGGCGCCTTGCCGGCCACCACGTTCTCGGCCACCTCGACCAGCGCCGCCACGCCCATCGGAAAGATCTTGCCGAAGTAGAGCGAACCCAGCGTGTCCTCCGGCTCGATCGGTACCGTGCGCATCAGGATCACCGGCCCCTCATCCAATCCGTCGGTCGGCCGGAAGATCGAGAACCCGGTCTCGGTCCGTCCGCAGATGATCGCCCAGCTCATCGACGAGGCGCCGCGGTGCAGCGGCAGCAGGCTGGGATGGAACTGGATGGTGCCGAACTTGGGAATGTTGCAGAAATCCTGCGGCGCGAACTGGGTCACGTAGGCCATCACGCCGACCTCGACCTTCGCCTGCCGCATCGCCTCGAGCGCCGCTGGATCCGTCAGCTTGGGGAACTGGTGCACCGGCACGCCGCGTTCCTCCGCGGCGACGCGCAGCGGATCGGGGCGGCCCTTCTCCGGCGCGCAGAACACGGCGGCGACCGTATCGCCGCGGTTGAGGAACGCCTCCAGCGCTGCCTTGCCGAAATCCTGCTGGCCAATGATGGCGATCCGCATGTGACGGCCTCCCGATGGTTGCGGTTCGTTCTGGTGTGCCAGGATGCACGGCGGCCCGGCCTTGGCAACCGTTGCGCGACGGCCTTAGCCTGCGTCGGTCATGCTCGGGAGGACAGCGATGCCGTTCGACGAACCGGCCGCGATCGGCGAGTTTTGGGACGCGCGTGCGCGGGGCGAATACTTCCCGGCGCAGTGGTTCGACCGACTGACGCTGGATCAGGCATACCGCATCCAGCTCGGCGTCATCGCGCGCCGGGTCGCCGCGGGCGAGCGGCAGATCGGCTGGAAGGTCGGCCTCACCGCGGAGCCGATCCAGTAGCAGTTCGGCTTCCACGAGCCGGTGTTCGGCTGCATCCTGGAGAGCAGGCCGTCCGGCCACGTGTTTGGGCGTGACGAGCTGATCCGGCCAGGCTTCGAGCCGGAACTGTGCCTGCGGGTAGGCCGGGCGCTGAGCGGCGAGGTCGATGCAGCGACGGTTCGCGGTGCGATCGATGCAGTGTATCCGGCACTGGAGATCATCGAGACGCGCGGCGATCTGTCGGCGCAGATCGCCGTGGCGATGGCGGACAATGCGCAGCAGAAGACCGTGGTGCTGGGTAATCCGGTGGCGCTCGGCGGGCTGGCGCTGGACGAGGTCGCGGCAACGGTGCGGATCAACGGCAAGACCGCAGCGACCGGCCAGGGTGACGCGGTGCTCGGCAATCCGCTGAATTCGGTGATCTGGCTGGCGCGCAAGCTTGGGGAGTTCGGCCGCGGCATCGAGGCGGGGGAGATCATCATGAGTGGGTCGTTCACGCGGCAGTTCCCGATTGCAGCAGGGGATCGGGTGGAGGTGGATTTTGTCGGTGTGGGCGAGGTGCGGGCGGAGATCGCCAGGTAACGCGAGAGATCCGCGTTAACATTTGATTCAGCGTCCTATTGATAGGCTTTCCCGGATTGTCTTCAATGGCAACCGCGGGGAGTTCGCAATGCCCTTGGGTCGCGCTCAGGCAGTGTTGCACGGCCTGCACCGCTCGCGGTACGAGGCATCGAGGTGAGATCTCCGCGCCGGATCGGTCGACGCACTGGCCACGGTGCGGCGGAGCCAACGCGCTCGAGACCAACACCGAAGCCCCACGAGCTCAGCATTTGCCTTGTGACCGAAGAATTCAGCGGGATCACGGCAGGCGGCGGCATCGGCACATGCTTTGGCGGGCTGAGCCGACTGCTTGCCCGGATTGGCTATCGCGTCGACGTCCTTATCACCAGTGCGCTCGCCCAATCGCCCGAGCTCAGTACCGCGCGGGCGAGCCTGTACGCAGATGGCATCAATCTCATTCTGCTGCAGGAATTCGAGGACCCGCAAATAGCAGCGACGGTGCCGGTGGTTGGCGCCGATGCCATTGTCAAGTCCTATCGATGCTACCGCTTCCTGGAACGCCAGGAATACGACATTGTGCACTTCCATGATTATCTCGGGTTGGGATTCTATAGCGCCATGGCGCGGCGCCAGGGACTGGTGGGCTTTGCCCTCATCACGCAAATCCACGGCAGCTCGGAGTGGGTGAGACGACACAATTTCACGCTTCCCGACCTTGGCAACCTCGAGACCGAAGCGTTGGAGCGTAGCCAGATTGAGCTTTCGGATCTGGTCGTCAGCCCGAGCAGCTACCTGCTGGATTGGTATCGGGCCAACGGCGTCGCTCTTCCCGAACACGCTATACAGTTGAATTGGACCCTCCCGGGATGGTCCGCGGTCGATGCCGCGCACATGTCGCTGCAGACCAGGGCGCTCCAGCCGGGGAGCCTGCGCGAGATCATCTTTTTCGGGCGTCATGAACGTCGCAAGGGCGTCGAGATCTTCACCAACGCGGTGCGTCACCTGCGGTTCGACCAGCCGCCGCTGATAACGTTTCTCGGAAGATTTCGACCTCATCGACCGGGAAAATACCGTTGGTTACATTTTCAGAAGACTGCAGGACTATCCCGGAAGGTTGCGGTTCCTCAACAAATACGATCAGGACCGCGCGCTCCGCTACATCCGGTCACGGCCGGCGGCACTCTGCGTGTTGCCGTCACTGGTTGAAAACAGCCCCTGCGTTGTCGGCGAGGCCTTCTCACTCGGCATACCGTTCATTGCGTCTTCGGTCGGTGGGACAGCAGAGTTGATTGATCCCGCTGATCGGGACGCAGCGCTGTTTCCGGCCGACTCGGGGGCGCTAGCTGACAGGATGCAGCAGGTCTACCAGGCCGGTCTGCCGCGGATTTCGTCCACGCTGCTGCCGGCGCGGATCGCGACAGCGTGGCAGGAGGTGCACGAGCAACTGGGTGCCGAGAATTCCCGGCCGTCCCCTGTTGCGGGCCGGCGACGTACCGCCGCACACGATCCCCTGGTCTCGGTCTGCCTTGTTCATTACGAACGGCCCAGGTTGCTGACCAGGGCTCTGAACCACCTGTTCGAGCAGAGCTATCGGAACATGGAGATCATCATTGTCGATGACGGCAGCCGGTCTCCGGCAGCGAAGGCCGCGCTGGACCGCCTGGAAGAGAGCCATCGATCCGATCGTTTGAGCATCATCCGATCGGCCAACCGATATCTGGGGGCAGCCCGAAACCTCGCCGCGAGTGCCGCCCGTGGGGACTACCTGCTGTTTCACGATGACGACAACCTGGCAGAGCCGGACGAGATCAGGCTTTTCGTACGGGCGGCGCAGAACGGACATTTCGAGATACTCACGTCACAATGCTACGTGTTCAAGGAAGGCAGCCATCCGGACACGGGCAGGATAGAATACTTTCCGATCGGGATTGGCGGGGACCATTCATTCTTCTCCAATCGGTTTGGCGATGCCAACGCGCTGGTGGCGCGGTCCGCCTTCGAGAAGGTCGGGGGATTCTCCGAATTGCGTGACGTCGGCTGGGAGGATTGGGAATTCTTCCTGCGAGCGTTTCTGCAGGGCATCCGCATCGGCGTCGTGCCTCGGCCGCTGTTTCGCTACCAGAGCTCGCCCATCGGAATGCTGGCCGGCGGCTCTCCTGTTCGTAACAACGCCCGGATCTTCGATGCTGTCAGGGAAATCAGGCCTGCCCTGTCGGCTGATGTGCTGCAGATGGCGCGTCGCGACGCGGTATCCCAGCAGGTCCTTGATCGAACGTGGGACATGCTTGGCCGCGAACCATTCGGGTTTCTTCATCGCGAGCTCATGGCGCTGGAGCCGAACTCCGAGGCGGCGATGACAAAGATCGTCGATCTTGCGTTCTACCTGGGCCGGCATGATGACGCTCTGGAGCTAGGCCTGGGCACGCCGTCGATACGGGATCAGTTGCACAGGCTGCTCACTGCGTCCGGGACGCTGGGGTTGCGCGAGGCGCGTCTCGTGCCTGAGCGCTGCACTGTCCTGCCGAACAATGAACAGGCCTTCGAGATCGAGGGATGGCTGGCCACGGACAGCCTCGGACCATTGCGGATCCGCGGCGTCATGTTTGGGCGCCGGCGGTTCTGGATCGAGGACTACACGGCGCTGCCGCGGGGCGATGTTGCGGCGAGCACCGGGCAACGTGGAGCGCCGCCGGTCGGCTTCAGACTGACCATCGTCGAGGATAGCGCTGCTGCGGCCTTGACCGGCGAGGAGACCACGGAGATCGCCCTGGACCGCGTGGGGTACGACTTTCCCGAGCGGGAAGTGCCCATTGTCGTGGCCGTCGACGGCCGACACGATGTTCGCATCGTCAAAGGCTGTATCGAGCGATTCACCCCGGTATGCCGTCGCCTTCTGCGCCTTCCGGCGGCCGCCGGTTCGGGCTTTACCGGCCGGCTTGGGTTCCTGCTCGAACCACAGCCCGAGGATGGGCGCGTAGTGTGCGGCAGCGAAACCAGCCCGCTGATCGATGTCGGCGAGCAGCGCTTCGAGGCGTTCAGTCCGGGCATAAGCTCGTTCGCCGGGACGCCCGAACCGTCCGAGCTGCCGGTGCTGGCGCTTTACTCGCGGAACGACCTTTCGGTCATGGAAGCCGTGGCATATCGGTGGAACTGAGATCGACTGGGCATGGTAGGATTGCGGTAAATGGCGGTCGAGTGGCGGGTCCGAAGGATCGTCTACATCCCCATCCCGAAGTGCGCCTGCACGACACTGAAGTCGGTATTCCATCTGTTGAATTACGGCAGCGAGTTCGTGCCTGGCCACGACCAGGAGGTCGATAACATCCATCGGCAATACGCTGGAACGCCCGAATTTCGCCTCAACCGACTGGCTCTGTATGCGAACTGGCGACGGCTTGTCGTGGTGCGCGACCCGGTAGCGCGCTTTCTGTCGGCTTACACCAGCCGCGTCGTCGGCTTCGGCGAGCTCGGTCACAAGTTCATTGGCGGCAGCGGCGGCGCACTTGGCGTCCCGATCGACCCCGATATCCACGAGTTCATTGCGAGTCTCCACATATATCAGGCGATTTCGCCCCTGGTGCGGCACCACTTTGCCCCCCAGGCGTGCTTCGCCGGCCCGGATCTGAGTGCCTATACGGACGTCTACAGAGTGGAGGAGCTCGGAGAGCTCCACCAAATGCTCGAATTGGAATACGGCCAGCCATTCCCGATGCCCCAGTTTCAGCGCAGCCCTGTTCAGTTCGCGACGGACATGCTCTCGGTCCGCGAGCTGGGTGAGATCAGGGATCGATATGCCGGAGACTATGCTCTCCTGCGACGGCATTACTCTTTCGCGCGGGTACTGATGCGCCGTACCATGGCCGCAGTGGACCAGCCGGTGGTCGCTCTGGGCGACCTGATCGCAGCGGACGAGTTGTGCTTGACCGGACCGGAGCGGTTTGCTGGCGGCCTCACCGTGTATGCCACGGGGTGTCAGGACGGCGTTACGATCCGCAAGGCCGACACCGTGACGATCACAACCCAGACGAACCACGAATGTCTTGTCAGCTTCGAGAAGGCGGCGCCGCGTTGCCTCCGGTTGGGCGACAGTTACGAACTGATCGTGGTCGGGCGCAGCGCGTCCCCGGTCATGATCACCTGCTTCCTGCGGTATCAGCACGGTGAACATTCGCGCTACCTCGGCACGACGCGTGCGATCATGCAGCCGGGGCGCACCGAGTGCAGTGTCCTGTTCGACACCGAGTTGCCGGAGACGATACTGGGACAAGCCTCCTTCGAGATCGATCAGATGCGATTGATCATCATGTTCGAAGCCACGTGCGGCATGGCAGTCGAGCTTACCGACCTCTATCTGCGAGCTGCCACGGAATGGCCCGATCAGTCGGGTTGCGATGCAAGATAGGATCTCAATTCCGCCTTTCTTTCCGCAAAAAACCCAGCCATATCCTCGGTATGTCCCGTGATGACGATATCCTCGAGCAGCCGGGCCGCGGTATCGCGCGAGCGCTGGCAAACGAGGATCACGCTGGCAAGCTCGACGAAGGTTCTGGTTTCTCTGCTGAGCGCGCGGGAAGCCGCCTGCTGCGCCAGAGCCACGGCGCGATCCACGGTCAATGGGTCCGACAACAGCCGAACGACGTCGTCCGGCGGGATCGGTCGGATTGACTGAAACACCACCGTCGAGCCGAGAGGGGTTTCATAGAGCCGAACGAAATATTTTGACAGCCGTTCCATCCATACGTGGATCCACGGAAGCCAAATCGTCTTGTAGTCTTGATGCAGGACGAAGCCACCCGGAATCAGACAGGGCAGAAACAGCCGGACGGCCTGGTCCGCGAGTGCCGGCGATTTGCAGATATCTAGGCTCAAGGTCTCGATCGGTTTGCCGATCCAGTCAGCGGTGAGCAAGTCACCGTCATGAATGGTGACAAGTCGCCTGAATGGGGCGATCATGTCCTCATACACCGCTCGGAAATTGCTGCCGGGTTGCAGGTCCAGATTGAACTCCCCCTTGAAGAACCCGGGCGTATGCCAATCGCACTCGAACCTGTCGTAGGCGTGTACCTCGGGCAGTGGCATGGCCTTCGAGGCCAGCGCTCCAGCGGTCAGTGCTACACTGGTTCCTCCGGCCAACGTCCCTGCATCCACGATGGCACCGCGCGCTTCAAAGCGGCCCGCCATGTGACCAAAGTAGCAACGCCGGTCGTTTGGACTGAGTTGCGCCGGGACCGCTCGTACCAGGTAGGGCACCTGGACCGCATCGATCATGGCGGCATAGTCGTCGGCATGGGCCATCGCTTACCTGTCTCCAAGGCACCCTGATAGCGGCCTGTCGCTAGCCCGTCTTATTCATCAGCGCGGCGGGTGACGTTACGGAGAGGGAACGGGCTGCGTAATGGACGCGGCGACCGGTTGCTGGGTGAACCGCGTTTTGGTCCGGCAGATGTGTCAGGCGTTGTAGGTTGCGAGAGTTTGGGGCGAACGGGACACTGGCCCCGATGGCTATGGCGGTCGGCAGCAAAGAGCGCTGGCGAGGCTGCGGAACAGAGCCGCCTCTGGGCATGCGGTGGCGAAGGCGATGCGGATACGGCTGGTGGTCTCGCTGATACGGGCTGCCAGCTTGAGCAGCCGCAGGCGGAGGGTGGCGAACTCGGCTCTGGCCAGCGGGTGAACCTTGGGGATTGCGGCGCGTATGGCGAGCATCAGCCAGTAGGCGGCGGTGTGCAGCAGCAGTCGCATCTGATTGGCCAGCGGCGAACGGCAACTGGTGCGGTCGGAGGCAAGCTGGGTCTTGTGCAGCTTGATCAGGTTCTCCGCCTGGCCGCGGGCGCAGTAGAGGCACTCATACAGCCACCACGCGGTGCCGCCGCCGATGTTGGTGACGACATAGCGGATATCGAGACCCTGCCGTGTGGCCTCGATGCGTGCGGCGACGCGGCGCGGCCCTGACCACGACTTCGCGCCATAACGGGTCTCGGTCCAGTCGCGCACTGCGTCGAGATCACCGATCGCGCGGCGTGTGCGCACCGCATCGGCAGTGGGCTCAACCTGTGCCGCCAGCACCGGGTTGCCGGACAGACCGAGAATGAAGCCGACATCGTTGGCGTCGCACCAGTCCATCACTTCCGACCTGCCATAGTGGCTGTCACCGCGGATGAGGATCCGGGTGTGCGGCCAGTGCCGGCGGATGCGCCGGATCAGCCGGCGGAGGTGACCACGGATCTCCCTGCCGGACGGCGTCTTGCCAGGCCGCAGCAGCACCGCCACGCAGTGGCCGCTGTCCGCGTCATACACATGGATCGGCAGGAAGCACCGTTCGTCGTAGTGCGCATTGAACAGTGACAGCTGCTGGTGCCCGTGCACCACGTCCACCGTGTCGTCGACGTCCAGCGTGATGCTCTTCGGCGGCCGGCGGTAGCTGCGACACCACAGGTCGATCATCGCATAGCCCAGTCGCAGCAGCGTGCGCAGATCCGGCGCGTTCTCCCACCGCGAGATGGTCGGCTGCGAGGCGAGATCATCACCGCTCTCCGGCAGACGCCCGCAGGCCAGCTTGAACGCCGGGTCGCAGCGCAGATCATCAAGGTCGTCTGCGTCGGGATAGCCGCAAGCGATCGCAAAGACGCGAGCACGCAGGATGTCTTCCAGATGATGCGTGATGCGACATGCATCTCGGTGATCGGGGATCACAGCGGCCAGTGTTGCACAGAGACCAACCTGTCGGTCGGCACCTGACAACAGCAGCACACCACCATCCGACGTCAGCCGGCCACCATCAAACGCCGCGGTCACCTTCTTGCGCTGCACCGCTGGCAGCGAGAATGGCAGCAGGGTATCGTCTTCCATGGCGGGTGTGGCAGCCCCCGATTCGCCCAGAGGTTGGTCTCGATACCCAAATCTCTCCGCTACATCAGCCGCTTACACCACATCCGCCAGCAAATCCCTGCTATGCTCGTGAATAAGACAGGCTAGAACACGCCGTAATTGGGCGTGCCTTCCTGCCTTGCGCGACAGAGCCAGAGATGGCCGGTGCCGCCGAATTGCGGCGTCGAGTTCGATGATGTCCAGACCGGATGCCGCCAGCATCCGCTCGACGTAGTCTGCCGACCACAGCCACCACCAGGGGCCATAGTTGGGCGCGCCGTCATCAAAATACCACGCATCGACTGGCGCATTCACGCCATATGCGCCGCCGCCATAGCTGTCCCGCAAGTGCTTATCAAGGATCTTCCGGCTCGCCTCGCCGATAAGTGGGACACAGACAGCGGATTCGCTGCGAAACTCCAGCCGACCAAATTCGTTCTCAACGACAGGCGGCATCACGGCGGTTGCCAGCAAGAGCGACTCGCTCGCCAGCGACATCAGGTTCCGGATGGTCAGGAACGGGTTGGGACTGTGATATAAGACTCCCCCGCAGTGAACGATATCGTACCGTCCCACACTTTGCCGGACGTTGGGGTTGTCTACACTCGTCACGACCTCGCGAACCGGGCCGGCGCCGCAGGTCGAACAGCGCTCACGGAATTTGAGCCACCACTCGCTGCCCGGGGCCCAGATATCCACCATGCACAAGGACGTTGCGCCCGCATTGTGGGCCGGCGTGATTTTCTCGTTCACCGCTCCCCATAGTCCGCCCACATCGACGAAGCTCTTGCCCGCGGCAATTCGTCCGATCCACTCGTCACGATGGTCCCCCATGATCACCTCGTCGCACCTGGCGCTGGTCTGGGCCAAGCCCCGGGAGTCGCGCTCCGACGAGAGACCGGCGGCGAAGCTCAGAGCCAACTATGCCGGTCACGAGTGTTAACACTTGGTGAATGATCATCGGCCCCTAGGCAAGCGACGCTCAGAAAGGTCCCGCCAGCACCACGATCGTCGCCCGCTCCGGCAACGTCGCCCGTGATACCTGCATCGTGGGCGAATCGCTGAACCGCACCGCATACCGATCCCGCACCAGATCGACAAACCGCTCCACCACATCGCGCGAAAAATAGTGCATAGGCAGCACCAGCCGGGGGTGAATCTGCTCCAACACGGCAGCCATGTCCTGCTGGCTCATGGTATAGACGCCGTCCACCGGTGCCATCACCACGTCGATATGCCCCAGCAGCACCAGGTCCTGCTCGGTCAGCAGATGATGCAGGTGCGACAGGTGTGCCACGCACACGCCGGCGCTGTCGAACAGGAAGATCGAGTTGCCGTACATCTCGGTGCCGCCCTGCCAGTCGCGGATATTGGTCGGCAGGTTGGACACATGCAGATCGCCGACGGTCAGATCCAAGTCCGCCGGCCCGCCATCATCCCGCCAGCCATGCAGCACGTGCGGAATGCGCGGATCGGGATGATCGGTGTAATGCGTCGAATGCGCGTGGTTCATCGTGGCGATGTCAGGCGGTTCGGCGGGCACGTTGTAACCATTGTAATCGGTGACCGCGCGCACGCCGCCCGGTGACTCGATCAGGAAGCTGGCATTGGCCGAGAAACGTGATGCTGATCGCATCCGGCGCGGCCCCGGCCAGCATTACCCGCGGCGCGTCCATCGCGATCGGCGAGCAGCCCGCGACGGCCAGCCGCGGCATCAGCGCAAGCACGCAAACGACGCAGGCTCGCACGATCGCCATTTCCCGCCTACCCTCCGTTCTCCCGCCACTTGGAACTGACCACCCCCCATGAGCTACGACAAGCCATTCGCCGGCCTCAAGGTGATCGACGTGAGCCAGGGCGTCGCCGGCCCCTATTGCGCCATGCTGCTCGCCCAGTACGGCGCCAACGTCATCAAGGTGGAACCGCCCGGTGTCGGCGACTGGGCGCGCAACCTCGGCGTGGTGTACGGCGACCAGTGCGCCTACTCGCTGCCGGCCAATTTCGGCAAGCGCGGCATCGCGCTCGACCTGAAGCAGGACGATGGCCGCGCCATCCTGTGGCGCCTGATCGCGGGTGCCGATGTGTTCCTCCAGGGCTTCCGACCGGGCGTGATCGATCGCCTGGGCTTCGGCTACGACGCCGTGTCCGAGCGCGAACCCCGCATCATCTACCTCTCGGTGTCCGGCTTCGGCCAGACCGGTCCGCTTGCCGAACGTCCCGCAATGGATCCGATCCTGCAGGCCTATACCGGCCTCACCGTCGAGAACAAGGGCGAGGACGGCATTCCGCATCGCACGCCGATCATCGCCATCGACATGAGCACCGCGCTCTACGCCTATTCAGCCGTATCCACGGCGCTCTACGCCCGCCGTGACGAACCGCGCGGCCGCCATATCGAGGCGAGCCTGATGCAGGCTGCGGCCGGCCTTCAGGTGGTGCGCCTGATGCAGTCCTATCTGGAAGATGGCGCGATCCGGCCGCCAGGCGCACCAGGTGGCGTCTATCAGATTGCCGACGGCTGGATGACCATCACCGTGGTCCGCCTGCACGAATGGCTCGGCTTCTGCAAGGCGCTGGACCTGCCCGGTTTCGCCGCCGACGAGCGCTTCCGCACCACCCAGGGCCGCTACGACCACAGCGACCAGATCAACGCGACGCTGCGGCCGCTGCTCGCCTCGCAGCCGTTCGCACATTGGTCGGAGCGTCTCGCCGCCGAGCGCATCATGCACGAACAATTGAACAGCTATACCGGCTTTCTGGAACACCCGCATGTCGGAGCGTCCGGCGCGATCGCGTGGCTGCACCACCCGCATGTGCCGAAGGCGCTGCCGATGCCGCAGGTGATCGGCGCGCCGCCCTTCATCGATGGCAGCCGGCTCGCCATTTCACCCGGCCTGGGCGAACACACCGACCCCATCCTGCGCGAGCACGGCTACACGGCGGACGAGATCGCCGATCTCGCCCGCCGTGGCGTGGTGGCGCTCGCAGGCGCGCCGCGTTAGCGCTCAGTTCGCCGGCCGCACGTGGTCGAAGAAGCCGGTGACAGCCTGTAGCCGGTCGTCCGGCGCCACAACGCCAAAATCGGTGCCGCTCACCACCGGATCGCCGGCAGCAGGTGATAGCTCCCACGTGAAGCGCACCCGGTCATGGTGGCTTTCGACATCGCCGGTGCGGCGGAACCGGTGCGCCGGAAAGCGCTCCTGCACACCGGCGATCATCGTGTCGATGCCGTCGCGCCCCTCGCCCTGCAGCATCGGATCGAGATAGCTCGCACCCTCGGTCCAGGTCCGCGCAATAAGATCGCGGCGACGGCCACCATCCGTTTCGTTCCACGTCGCGATATAACGATCGATCAGATCGGTCAGCGTATTCATGTCTGGCTCCCGTGTTGTCGCACCCGATGCGGTGCGCGACCACAGTTCTCCAATCCGGCACCGCAGGTCGATTACATCGCAGGTAATTGGAAGCGTTCGCACGCGCACGTTATCGTTGTGCCATGTCAGTCACGGTCAGACCGGTGGGCGATCTGCTGCGCGAGTGGCGCCAGCGTCGCCGCCTGAGCCAGCTCGAGCTGTCGCTGGAGACGGAAATCTCCACGCGCCATCTCAGCTTTCTGGAAACCGGCCGCTCCCAGCCGAGCCGCGAGATGGTGCTGCGGCTGGCCGAACAGCTCGACGTGCCGCTGCGCGATCGCAATCTCCTGCTGCATGCGGCGGGCTATGCGTCGGTGTTTCCGGAGCGCCCGCTCGATGATCCGGCACTGCGGATCGCTCGGCAGGCCGTCGATCAGGTGCTTGCCGGACACGAACCGTATCCGGCTCTCGCCATCGATCGCCACTGGACACTGATCGCGTCCAATGCCGCGATCGGACGATTGATCGCCGGCGTCGATGCAACGCTGCTGCGGCCGCCTGTCAATGTGCTGCGCTTGGCATTGCACCCGTCGGGGATGGCGCCACGCACCGCAAATCTCGGCGAATGGCGTGCGCATCTGCTGGCCCGCCTCGGGCATCAGGTCCAGGTGTCCGGCGACCCGGTGCTGATCCGGCTGTTGCGCGAACTGCGCGACTACCCGGCGCCCGACGCAGCGGCATACGAGGTCGATGCCGCTGCCTTCGTCGTGCCGTTCAGGCTGATCACCGATGCCGGCACTCTTGCCTTCTTCAGCACAACGACCGTGTTCGGCACACCGGTCGACATCACGCTGTCGGAACTGGCGGTGGAAGCGTTCTATCCGGTCGATGCCAGCACCGCGGCTGCATTGCGCCAGAGTGCGCGCTGAGGCTTGCCACAACCCACGATTGGCGCGCAGCATGGTTCTAACAACAATTTGGGGAGATAAACGATGGCCATGCGCGCTTGGAACGTGCGGTACGCCGCCGCCATCCTTGGCCTGTTGCTGGCGTCAGCAGCGCAACCGCCAATAGCCGCCGCCGAGCCCGGAGCGCCTTCGGTTCGCACCGCCGAGGGCCCGGTCCAGGGGTTCGTGCACAACGGCATGAGCACGTTCCTCGGCATTCCCTACGCGGCGCCGCCGACGGGTGCACAGCGCTGGCAGCCGCCGCAGCCTGCTACGGCTTGGACCGGGACGCTGAGCGCGACGAAGTTCGCCAATACCTGCCCGCAGATCACCGAGCTTGGCGTGTTCGCCGGCCCGGTGAGCCTGACCGAGGATTGTCTGTACCTGAACGTCTTCACGCCCAGCACCGCCAGCGCGAAGAAGCTGCCCGTGCTGTTGTGGATCCATGGCGGCGGCCTGTTCGACGGTGAGAGCAACGACTACGACGCGACCGCGCTGGTGAAGGGCGGCCCGGCCGGCCCGACCGTCGTCGTCACCATAAACTACCGCCTCGGACTGCTCGGCTATTTCGGCCATCCCGTGATCGATGCCGAAGGTCATGACTTCGGCAATTATGGACTGATGGACCAACAGGCTGCGCTGCACTGGGTGCAACGCAACATCGCGGCGTTCGGTGGCGATCCGGGGAACGTCACGGTCGGCGGCCAGTCGGCGGGAGCGACCAGCACCGCCGCCCTGGTCATATCGCCGGCCAGCGCCGGGCTGTTCCATCGCGCGATCTTCGAGAGTGGCGCATTGCTCACGGTCGCGCCGCGCGAGTTGGCTGAGCAGCGCGGTTCCAAGTTCGCCGAAGCGGCTGGTTGTGGCGAGGAGGTGAACGGGGCGGCCGCGCAATGCCTGCGCAAGCTGAGCGTTGCGAAGATCCTGTCGCTGCAAGGCACCGCCGCCGCGAACGGGCCGTACGTCAATGGCCTGCTGGTGGACGGCAAGGTCCTGCCGATCCCGGGCGACACCGCATGGACGACCGGCAAGTTCAACCACATGCCCATCATGAACGGCAGTGTCGCGGACGAAGGGGCATTCAGCGCCAGCATCGACGAGCTGTTTTTCGGGCCGATGACCCCCGAGCGGTATGCGGAGCTTATGAAGGTCACCTATGGTGGTCCGGCCGGGCCTGGTGCCGGTCCGCCGAACTATCCCGAGGGAACTCCAGCCGCAGTCACGGCCAAGTATCCGCTCGATGCCTACAAGACGCCCGGTGACGCCTGGGTCGCCGTCGCCACCAACTCGAATGTGTGCAAACACCCCTATCTGGACAGCCGAGTGTCGCAGCACGTTCCGCTGTATGCTTATGAGTTCAGCGACCGCGACGCGGCGTGGTACTTCCCGAAGCTCAGCTTCGCCCACGGTGCCGCACACACCATCGACATCCAGTTCCTGTTCAACGACTGGCGTGGCGGGCCACTGGGGATCCCGCACCAGCTCACGCCGCAGGAGCACGCGCTATCGAAGCAGCTCGTGGCCGCGTGGACCAACTTCATGTACACCGGCAACCCCAACCTGAAGGGCGACGCGCCCTGGCCGCGCTACAACGACGGCTCCAAGGTCTACCTGTCGCAGAACGTGCCGCACCTGTCGACGATCACCGAGGCGCAGTTCAGGGCGGCGCACAAGTGTGATTTCTGGGACACCGTGCTGATTTATTAGTTCTGCTAGCAGGTCTATTGCGGCGGCATCGCAGACAGGCTCCAATCCGACGCACCGGCGCGAACCATGCCGATGCGCCGGAGCGGAGGAAACATGGCCATCTCACAGCGCACCCGCCGCCGTCTCGGTGGCATTTCGATCGTCGTCGGACTCGTTGCGGTCGCGGCCGGCCACGCGCAGGCCCAGCGCCAGCTCGTGATGTACTGCGGCGTCGATGAGAAATGGTGCCGCGCGGTCGCCACCGCCTACCAGAAGGAGACCGGCGTCCAGGTCGACATGACGCGCATGAGCGCCGGTGAGGTCTATGCCCGCATCCGTGCGGAGAAGGACAATCCGCATGGCGACGTGTGGTTCGGCGGCACCGGCGATCCGCATCTGCAGGCCGCCGACGAGCAGATCACCGAGCCGTATCAGTCACCGATGCTGCCGAAGCTGCGTGACTGGGCGCAGCGCCAGGCACAGCGGTCGCACAACCGCACGGTCGGGCTGTACCTCGGCGCGCTCGGTTTCGGCTACAACACCGAGGACATCAAGAAGCGCAAGATGACGCCGCCCGCCTGCTGGGCCGACCTGATCAAGCCCGAATACAAGGGTGAGGTGCAGATGGCGGATCCGAATTCATCCGGCACCGCCTGGACGATGCTTGCCACCATCGTGCAGCTCATGGGCGAGGACAAGGGCTTCGAGTACCTCAAGGCGCTGCACCGGAACATCAACGAATACACCAAGGCCGGCGCGGCACCGGCGCTCGCCGCGGGTCAGGGCGAGACCCTGGTCGGCATCGCGTTCCAGCACGACGTGATCGACGTTGCCGAGCACAACAAGCCGGTCGCGGTGGTGTCGCCCTGCGAGGGCACCGGATACGAAATCGGTTCACTCAGCCTGGTCGCCGGCGCGAAGCATATGGACGAGGCGAAGAAGTTCTACGACTGGGCGCTGACGTCCGACGCGCAGAAGATCGCCGCCACCACCGGCAGCTTCCAGATTCCCTCGAATCCCGCGACCCCGGTCCCGCCGGAGGCGCCGGATCTCTCCAAGATCAAGCTGATCGAGTACGACTTCGCCAAGTATGGTTCGTCCGAAACGCGCAAGCGCCTGCTCGGCAAGTGGACCGATGAGGTGAAGAACGCCCCGAAGTAGGCATGCGCACAAAGGATTGGCAACGTCCTCCCCCTCCCCTTGCGGGAGGGGGTTGGGGGGAGGAGGCCGCACCAGCGCCCCACGGCCCCCTCCCCTCAACCCCCTCCCGCAAGGGGAGGGGGAGGACGTTTGCGCCCTTTCTGATCGTCTGGCTCATCGCCGGCGCCGCGGCGTTGCTGGTGCTGCCGTGGTACGGCCTCGATGACCGCATCTCGCCACCGGCACTGTTCGCTGGCATGCCATGGCTGTGGCCGCTTGCGCTGCCGTTCCTGCTGGCGCTCCGGGCGTCATTCGGCCGCATCAGACCGCGCCCGCTGATCATCGCCGGCGTCGCGGGCCTGCTCTGGCTGATGGCCCAGGGCCTGCTGATCATCCATCGCGGCTGGGCCTACGCCTGGCTCAGCGCGTGGTTCGGCAGCGGTCCGATGCAGCCGGCGATGGGCTGGGGCGCCGCCCTCTACGCGCTCGCCTGCCTCATGCTGCTGGCTTACGGCCTCGCACGGCTCGGGGTGTGCAAGGGTGACGTGTTCGTGGTCGGCGCGATCCTGCTGGTGGTGGGACTGATCGCGCTGTTCGTGTTCTATCCGGTGCTCTGCATCCTGTCCTCCGCGGTCCGCGACAACGATGGCGGATTCGCGCCGGCGCTGTTTGCGGACAAGCTGTTCAGCGCGTCGATCTGGAGCCTCGACTGCGTGACCGGGGCGCGAGCCTGCGGCGTGGCATGGAACACCGTAGCCGAGGCGGCGCTGGTGGGCGTGTTGACCACGTTGCTCGGCCTCGCCTTCGCGTTGGTGGCGTTGCGCACCCGATTGCCGATGAAGCCACTGCTGCGGGCGCTGTCCATCCTGCCGATCATCACCCCGCCCTTCGTCATCGGACTCGCGCTGATCCTGCTGTTCGGCCGCGCCGGCGTGGTCACGGTGTGGCTCGGCAACCTGCTCGATATCCCGCGCAGCCGCTGGATCTACGGCATGCCGGGCATCACCATCGCGCAGGTGCTGGCGTTCACGCCGATCTCGATGCTGGTGCTGCTCGGCGTGCTGCAAGGCGTCGCGCCAAGCCTGGAGGAAGCTTCGCAGACGCTGCGGGCCAGTTCATG
The DNA here is from genome assembly GCA_963749575.1 of uncultured Alphaproteobacteria bacterium. Taxonomy (GTDB): domain Bacteria; phylum Pseudomonadota; class Alphaproteobacteria; order Acetobacterales; family Acetobacteraceae; genus JAMXLO01. Next base: position 68,548 of record CAVVNM010000013.1, on the reverse strand, counting down.
GTACACCTTCCGCACCGTCACCTGGCCGCTGATCCGCCCGGGTCTCGCCAACGCCTTCCTGATCGGCTTCATCGAGAGCATGGCCGATTTCGCCAACCCGCTGGTGATCGGCGGCAACTTCACCGTGCTGTCCACCGACATCTTCTTCGCCGTGGTCGGCGCCTCGCACGATCAGGGCCGCGCCGCGGTGCTCGCCATCGTGCTGCTGTCCTTCACGCTGACCGCGTTTCTGGCCCAGCGCACCTGGCTCGGCCGCCGCAGCTATGCGACCGTCGCCGGCAAGGGCCACACCGGCATCCCGGCCGCTCTGCCGGCCGGCGTGCGCGCCTCCTGCTACGCCGTGACCGTGCCCTGGCTGCTGCTGACCGTTGCCGTGTACGGCATGATACTGGTCGGCGGCTTCGTCGTCTCGGTCGGTCGCGACAACACCCCGACGCTGGAATATTTCTGGACCGCGTTCTCGATCGAGAAGGGCGTCGGCGGCTGGTTCCTTTCCGGTTCCGCCTGGAACTCGTTCATCGTCACCATCGAGGTCGCGCTGATCGCCATGCCGTTCACCGCGGCACTCGGCATCCTTACCGCGTGGCTGCTGGATCGCCAGCGGTTTCCCGGCCGCCGCAGCTTCGAGTTCCTGGCGATGATGAGTTTCGCGATCCCCGGCACGGTGATCGGCGTGGCCTACATCCTGGCATTCAACGTGCCGCCGGTATCGCTCACCGGCACCGGAACGATCATCGCAATCGCCTTCGTCTTCCGCAACATGCCGGTGGGCATCCGCGCCGGGCTCGCCAATCTGAGCCAGATCGACCGCAGCCTGGATGAAGCGTCGTTGACGTTGGGTGCGCATTCGTTCGGCACCTTGACCCGCGTGATCCTGCCGATGCTGCGTCCGGCAATCGTCACCGCCATGGTCTACAGTTTCGTGCGTGCCGTCACCGCCGTGAGTGCGGTGATATTCCTGGTCACCGGGCGCTACAATCTCGCCACCGTCTATATCGTCGGTCGCGCCGATGTCGGCGACTACGGCGTGGCGATCGTCTATTCGGCGATGCTGGTCATCTTCATGCTGCTGGTTCTGCTGCTGATCCAGTTGCTGGTCGGCGAGCGCCGCATCGGTCGACGCGCCGAGGCGCCGCCGATCGAGGCAACGGGCATCGCATTGGCGCAGACATGAGCACGCCCGCTGTCGAGTTCCGTTCAGTCAGCAAACGCTACGGCGCGGTGACGGCGCTGGATACCGTCAGCCTGGCGATCGAGCGGGGCACGCTGGTGACGCTGCTCGGGCCGTCAGGCTGTGGCAAGACCACGATCCTGCGGCTGATTGCGGGTCTGGAACAGGCGACCGACGGGCGGATACTGATCGACGGCGACGATGTCACGCTGCTGTCGGCAGCCGAACGTGACGTGTCGATGGTGTTCCAGTCCTATGCGCTGTTCCCGCACATGACGGTGCTCGAGAATGTCTGTTACGGCCTGCGTGCCTCGGGGATGCGCAAGGCGCAGGCGGTGGAGCTGGCACAGGCGAAGCTCGCGCTGGTCGGGCTCGCCGGCTACGGCGCGCGCCTGCCCAGCGAACTGTCCGGCGGCCAGCAGCAGCGTGTCGCGGTCGCGCGGGCCATCGTGCTGGAGCCGAAAGTACTGCTGTTCGACGAGCCGCTGTCCAACCTGGATGCCAAGCTGCGCCGTCACGTGCGCGAAGAAATCCATGAATTGCAGCGGAGCCTGTCGCTTACGGCGGTCTATGTCACGCACGACCAGCAGGAGGCGCTGGCGATCTCCGACCGCATCATGGTGATGAGCATGGCACGCATCGCGCAGGACGGCTCGCCGCGAGGCCTGTACGAACGACCCAACAGCCATTTCGTTGCCGACTTCATCGGTGACGCCAATATCGTGCCGGTGACGATCGAAAGCCGCCAGGGTGAGATGGCATCGGTACGGCTCGGCCCGCTGCAGCTGACGCTGCCGCACCACGGCGCCATCGAGGGTGCCGCGGAACTGTCGATCCGGCCGCATGCGGTGCGGTTGGCGCCCGGCGCCGGCGGGCTGACCGGATGTGTCACCAACGCGGCCTATCTCGGCAGCCACATGGAGTACTGGGTCGCGGCCGCCGGATTGAACAAGGAGTTGTTCGTCGTCGCCTACGAGGTCGAAGCACCATGGGTGGCCGGGGACGCCGTTGCCATCACGCTTGCCCGCACCGGCGTTGCACTCGTCCCCCAGCGCTGACGGCGATTGGACTGATGCGCATCACCCCTCGCGGCCCTTCAGGCCGAGCCAATTCCCATGTCCATGTGCGGTCGCCGATTTCCACCGGAGGACCGCATGGCCGACACCTACCCCGTGACCAGCCGCAACCGGCTCCGTCGCCGGCACGAGCGCGCCCACTACGACCGCGACACGGTCCACGCGATCCTCGATGCCGCGATGCTCTGCCACATCGCCTACGTCATCGAGGGGCAACCGTTCTGCACACCCACCTCATTCTGGCGCGAGGATGACCGGCTGTACTGGCATGGTTCCTCCGCGAGCCGCATGGTCCGTGCGCAGGCGAAGGGCCTGCCGGTCTGCGTCACCGTCACCCACCACGATGCGGTGGTACTGGCGCGCTCCGGCTTTCACCACTCGGTGAATTACCGCTGCGTGATGGCGTACGGCCGGGCGCGTGCGGTGACCGACCCCGCGGCAAAGCTACAGGCGATGGACGCCTTCATCGACCGCTTCTACCCCGGCCGCGCCGCGGTGCTGCGACCGCCCACCAGCCAGGAGATCAAGGCGATCACCATTCTCGAGATGGAGATCGAGGATGCCGCGGCGAAGATCCGCGCCACCGGCGTCTCCGATGAGGCGGAGGATTACGCAGTACCGGTCTGGTGTGCCGTGCTGCCGCTACGGACTGTCCTCGGTGAGCCGGAGCAATGCCCGCGCCAGTTGCCGGGCGTCACGCCGGACGCCGGCGGCATGGCGGGCTTTGCGCCGGGACGCCGGTTCGACGAGGTGATGCTGGAAAGCTACCGCAGGGCGTATCCGGGCCAGGTCGGCCACGCCGAAGCACAGCGTTGATCAGGCGCGTGCGCCGCTCCGACATGTTCCGTCGCGAGTTGCGCATGCTCTCGCCGAAGCTTTCGCCGATCACGAGATGACGGCCTCCATCGCCCGCTCCCCCTGGCATTTTCGACATCGAAGGCCCAAATATCACGCCCTATCGTCAACCGGGCCCAGCCCGCCCACTGACGGCTGGAAAGGGGTCATCGTGTCGCGTCATAGATTCAAGGTCGGACAGACCGTGCATCTTGTGCCCAATCGGCTGGAGCGTCATGTGCCGGGCGGCGCCTACACGATCCAGCGCATGCTGCCGGACGAGGGACGCGATCTACAGTACCGGGTGAAGAACGTGCAGGACGGTCACGAGCGCGTCGTCAGCGAGGCGCAGTTACGCCCCGCCGAGGCGCTCACGCCGCACCACTGAGCCGCCGGCAGTCCATGCAGATCACCGCGGTTCGCGTCCTTCGCCTGTCCGGCACCATGCGCACCGACGGGCCGTTCTGGGAGGAGCGCCTGGTCCGGCCGATCGACGTCTATCCCGAGTACCGCATCCGCGCCGACTTCGAGGGGGGCAGTCAGGCCGACGCCAGTCGGTTCCGGCTGGATCAGCACTTCGTCCGCGTGGAGACCGACGAAGGGCCGTTCGGCATTGCCGGTCCGTTGCCCGACATGGTGGCCGCGTTCGTGGCGAAACGGCTGCGCCCGATCATCCTCGGCCAGGACCCGGTCGCGCACGAGAAGCTATGGGACCAGATGCATCGGATCATGGTGCACGGCCGGCAGGGCGACGCGATGCTGGCGATCAGCGCAATCGACTGCGCGCTGTGGGACCTCAAGGGCCGCTGGCTCGGCCAGCCGGTGTATCGCCTGCTCGGCGGCCCGACCCGCGATACCGTACCGGCCTATGCCTCGATGCTCGGCTTCGCGGTGCTCGACATGGGCCGCGTGCGCGAGCGCGCCGCCGAATACCAGGCACTTGGCTACCCGGCACAGAAATGGTTCTTCCGCCACGGCCCGATGAGCGGCCATGACGGCATGCGCAAAAACGTCGAACTGGTGCGCACGCTGCGCGAAACACTCGGAGACGACTACGACATCATGCTCGACTGCTGGCAGGCGTTCGATCCGATCTACGCGGTCGAGCTTGCCGACCGCATCGTCGAATACCGGCCACGCTGGCTCGAGGAATGCGTGATGCCTGACCGCATCGACAGCTACCGGCGGATCAAGCAGCGTACCCAGATCCCGCTGTCCGGCGCGGAGCATGAATACACCAGGTGGGGTTTCAAGCGCTTCATCGATGCCGACGCGCTGGATGTGCTGCAACCCGACATCTATTGGGCGGGTGGACTGTCCGAGACGCTGAAGATCGCCGCCTATGCCTCGGTGCACGATCTGATGGTGATCCCGCACGGACATTCAACGCCGGCCGGACTGCATTTCTCGCTGGCACAGTCGCCGCTGTTGACGCCGATGCAGGAATACCTGGTGAAGTGGAACGCAATCAACCAGCATTTCCTCGCCCATCCCGTCACGCCGCAGCATGGCGAATTCGCGCTGCCGACGTCGCCTGGCCTTGGCATGGACCTCGATCCGGCAAAGATCGAGGCACAGACCGAGGTATTCACGGAGTAGCCGCCCGGTTTCCCTGCCCTTGGCTCATTGACGACAGGGATTGCCTGGTCGCTCCGTTGCTCGCGACGACAGCGACACTCTTAAGCCGATATTAGCCAGACCTGGGGCACGCTCTGCCGGATGCCCGCACGCGTGCGGGCGCGGAGCGACACATAGCAGCGGGCGCGGGGCGACACATGGCAGCGGCCGCGGGCGCCATCTTCAGCTCGAGCCGGCTGATCTGGGCGATCGGCGTCACCCTCATCGCGATCACACTGCTCGGCTGCGGTGTGACGATCTGGGACCTGCACGAACAAACCATCGAGCAGCATAAGCTCGCGACCAGAAACCTCGGCTTCGTTCTCGCCGAGCAGACCTCGCGCTATGTGCAGGTGGTCGATCTCGTGCTGCAAGAGGTGCAGGCTCGTGTCTCCGTGTCCGGTATCGAAACGCCGGACGAACTGTCGCGAGCGTTCAGCACCCAATCAACCCGCGAATTCCTGATGGAGAGGTTGCATAACCTGCCGGAGGCGGATGCGGTCTCTGTGTTCAAGCTCGATGGGCACCTGCTTGTCACATCGCGTGCATCGGCGCCCGGCGATCCGGATGTCACCGACCGCGACTACTATCAACATTTCCTGCAAGGCGCAGACTCAACTCCCTTTGTCAGCGGGCCCGTCACCAGCCGGTTCGTTGGCAGGCCCACGGTGTTTCTCGTCAGGCCGCTCAACGGCCGCGACGGCAAGCTGCTCGGTATCGTGGTCGGCGCCATCGACCTGCAGTATGTCACCGAGTTCTTCAGGGCGATCGAACTGCCCGCCGGCGAGACTGTTACATTGCTGCGTCGCGACGGCCTCGTGCTGGCACGCTATCCGGGTCCCACCAATGATGTCGGCAACCGCATGCCTGCAATCTCGCCCTGGTACCAGCTGGTTGCCGGACAGGGCGGGAACTATCGCTCGCCCGGCTTCTTCGGCCCGGCACGGGCCATCGTGTCAGTGCATCCGTTGCGCATCTGGCCGCTGGTCATCGATGTTTCGATGCTGGAGCCGGTCGCACTGGCGAAATGGCGCGACCAGGCAACTGTGATTGCCATCGGTGGTGTCGGCGTGTCGGTCGGCTTTGCCGTGCTGTTCGGCGTCGTCAGCCAGCAGTTCCGCCGCAAGGCCGAGCAGAATGCACGGCTCGCCGTGACCGCTGCGGCGCTGCGCGCCAGTGAGGCGCGGGTGCTGGACTTCGCTCAAATGTCGTCCGACTGGCTTTGGGAGATCGATGCCGGCCTGTGCTTCTCCTGGGTATCGGACAGCCCGATGATTCGCGCGATGGGGATCCCGCATCGGATGGGCGCGCTGCCGTGGGACGTCCTGGGCGCCGACGTGTCGGATCCGCATTGGGCTCGGTTGCGTTCCGACATGCTGGCGCGGCGGCCATTTCGCGATTTTCGTGACAGCGAGACGGATCTCGAGGGCAGGCCGCATCACGTCAGCATCAACGGCAATCCGGTGTTGGATAGCGCCGGGAGATTCGTGGGCTATCGCGGCACCGGGCGCGAAGTCACCGCCGAGGTCGAGGCGGCGCTGCAACTCGAGCGGGCCAAGGAGCGAGCCGAAACCGCGAGCCGTGCCAAGTCGGAATTCCTCGCCAACATGAGCCACGAGCTGCGCACGCCACTGAACGCCGTCATCGGATTCTCGGAGCTGATCCGTGACCAGCCGTTCGGCCCGATCGGCGCCAACTACGCTGAATATGCCACCGAGATCAACACCGCCGGCCACCATCTGCTCGACATGATCAACGACGTGCTCGATCTCTCGAAGATCGAGGCGGGACGTTATGAGCTTGCGGATGACACCGTCGAGCTTGGCATGGTCGTGCGAACCTGCGTCGGCATGCTGAAGCCCCGCGCCAACGAGGGCGGCGTGCAGATCGACAACCAGGTGAACGGGGTGCGCATCGCCGTACACGGAGACGCGCGCGCGCTGAAGCAGATCGTGCTCAATCTGTTGTCCAATGCCGTGAAGTTCACACCGAAGGGCGGCGTGGTGTCTCTCCATGTCGACCATGCGGGCCAATCGGTGGCGCTGCTGGTCCATGACACCGGCATCGGCATCGATGCGACGGCGCTGAAGTCGCTGGGCGAGCCGTTCCAGCAGGCCGACGCCTCGATCGGGCGCAGGTTCGGCGGCACCGGACTCGGGCTGGCGATCAGCCGGAAGCTGCTGGCCCTACATGGTGGATCTCTGACGATCGAGAGCGCGTCGGGCCAGGGCACCACGGTGCGTGTCCTGTTTCCGCCCGAGCGCATTGTCGAAGCCACGCAAACGGCGAGAACGCCTATAGCCGAGCCCGCGCTATCTGCCTGACGCGCGCGGCAAGCGAGCGCCTTGCCGCGGCGGCATCGGCCGCGAGTGCCAACAGCGCCGGCAGTTGCCCAGGCCGAGCCACCAGCGATGCCGCCACACGCCAGACCCGGATGGCGCCACGCGCGTCGAGTGCGGCCAGCGCCGCCGGCGGCAAGCCGCGTTCCGCCGGATCGCAGATCGCGCGTAGCACGGCGAATGGCATGCCGCGCGCAGCCGCAACGCACGCCACGGCACCGCTTTCCAGATCGATTGCGGCGGCCGAGGTCCGCTCGCGGAGGCTGCGTTTCTCCGCCACGCTTGCCACGATCGCTGCGGTACCCAGCACGGTATGCGTCGTAGCGCCGCCCAGCGCACGGGACAGATCCGGGTCGGTTCGATGGCGCGTGCTGCCGACAATCACTTCTGACGGCACGATCAGCGTACCCGGACGGAGCGCCGGATCCAGCCCGCCCGCCAAACCGAAGCTGACCAGTGCGTCAATGTCTTCATCGATCAACCGCCGCGCCGCCGCCTGTGCGCCTGAAGCGGTCGCGCCGCCGATCGCGACGCGCCAGCCCAGGCGTCGCGCGATAACGGCTTCCGCCGCCAGGCCGACGACTGCCCCGATGCGCAGGTTCATACTCGGTGACCGGTGGTTCAGAACCCGAACGCGACCCGACGCGTATTGCCGCTGCCCAGATTGCGATAACGCGCCAGCGCGAGCAGCGGAAAGTACCAGCGATAGCCGTGATACCGCAGATAGAACACGCGCGGAAAGCCGACCGCATTGTATGGCAATTCGCGCCATCCGCCGTCGTCGCACTGCGTCCTCGTGAGGTAGTCGACCCCACGCGCCATAGCCGGATGATCGGCCTCGCCCGCGGCCATCAGACCGAGCAGCGCCCAGGCCGTCTGGCTCGGCGTGCTCTCCCGGTAGCAGCCGTGCGGCGCATCGCGATAGGTCTCCTCGTCTTCGCCCCAGCCGCCGTCGTCGCGCTGCACCGCGAGCAGCCACGCCACCGCGCGCCGCACCGCCGGATCGTCCGGCGCGACGCCGGCCGCGTTGAGCGCACCCAGCACCGACCAGGTGCCGTAGATGTAGTTGGTGCCCCAGCGGCCGAACCAGCTTCCCTCAGCCTCCTGTTCGCGACGCAGATACCCCAGTGCCCGCGCCAGCACCGGATCGTCCGGCGGCATGCCGATCTGCGCCAGGAACGACACGCAGCGCGCGGTGACATCGGCGGTCGGCGGATCGAGCAGCGCGCCGTGATCGGCGAACGGGAGGTTGTTCAGATAGAGATGCGTGTTCTCCGGCTCGAACGCACCCCAGCCGCCGTTGGATGACTGCATGCCGATGATCCACTCGCGCGCCCGCTCGATCGCCTCGGCGTGCGCGCGATCGCCGTTGCGGTGCAGCAACATGCCCACCACCGCCGTATCATCGACGTCGGGAAAGTGCGGGTTGGCGTACTGGAACGCCCACCCCCCAGGTCGCAGGCCCGGCCGCCGCACCGCCCAGTCGCCGACCACGTCCAGGATCTGCCGCTCGCGCAGCCAGTCACACGCCGCGCGCGTCCCGGCACCCACCTCCGCCATCGCGTGTCCCGCCAGTCCGGTGTCCCAGATCGGCGACAGGCACGGCTGGCAGTACGCACGATCCGATTCCACCACCAGCAGCTTGCGCACCGCACTCCAGGCGATCGCGGCGTGCGGATGGTCCGGCGGATAGCCCAGGGTATCGAACATCATGACGCTGTTGGCGATGGCCGGATAAATGCCACCCAATCCGTCATCGCCATTCAGCCGCTCGGTGACGAAGCGCACCGCCTTGTCGATCGCGCGCTGCCGGCCGCGTGGCGGAAACCCGGGCTGTGCCGCGCGCAGCACAGAGTCCACTGCCTTGAAGAACCGCCCCCACCATGCCGACCGGTACGGCCCGCGGATCCAGTCACGCACCTGGGCCGGCGGCGTGCGGAACAGCTCCTGCACCGTGACATTGCGCGGATTGCGCGCCGACGGCCGCAGCGCCATCAGCACCAGCAACGGCACGATCACCGTGCGCGACCAGTACGACACCTTGGACAGGTGGAACGGAAACCACAGCGGCAGGTGCATGATCTCAAGCGGCATCACCGGCACCGCGCGCCATGGCACCTGGCCAAACAGCGCAAGCTGCGCACGGGTGAACACATTGGTCCGCTCCGCTCCGCCCGCCGCCAGTATCGCCTGCCGCGCCCGCGCCATGTGCGACGTGTACGGGTCATCGCCGATCGCCTTCAGCGCAAAATACGCCTTCACGCTGGCCGACAGATTGAACCCCCCGTCATGGAACAGCGGCCAGCCGCCGTGCGCGCCCTGGATCGACCGCAGATACACGCCGATCTTCGCCTCCAGCTCCGGATCGATCCGGTCGAGGAAATGCTCCAGCAGGACGTATTCCGCCGGGATCGTCGCATCCGCCTCCAGCTCGAACAGCCAGTGCCCGTCAGTGTGCTGCTGCCGCCCAAGCGCCGCAGCCGCCCGAGCGATCGTGTCGCGCAGCGTCGCATCCGACGCGATATCGTTCGGCAACAGGATTTCACTCGGCATCGCGCGTCCTCAGGCGGCGAGCAGCACCTCGGCCGCGGTTCGGCCGGACCTGATGGCACCTTCGATCGTGCCGGGCAACCCGGTGTCGGTCCAGTCGCCGGCGAGTACCAGATTGGCCAGCCCGGTGCGCGGGCCGGGCCGCAATCTCTCCTGTTCCGCGGTCGCGGCGACCGTGGCGCGGCGTTCCTTCACCACGCGCCACGCCGGCATCCGCCCCTCCAGGTTCAGCGCTGCCCGCACCTCAGGCCAAACGGCACGCGCGATCGCCTCGGCGTCCTGGTCCACCATCCGGTTCGCCGCGCTGATGGTAACCGATACGTGCCCGGGCTTGACGAATACCCACTCCGCGGTTCCGCCCACCAGACCGATGAACCCCGTCGGGCCAGGATCCGCGGCAACCCGGAAGTGGATGTTGAGAATTGCCTGGAACTCGCTCGGATAGGTCCGATCAGGCAGCAGGTCGGCGACGACCCAGGGTGGGGCCGCAAGCACCACCGCCTCGACCGGCATCGGACCGTCGGTGGTGGCCAGTTCGCTCACACGGCCAGCCTGCGTCCTTAGACCCGCGATCCGCCGGCCGGTGATCACCGGGCAGCCGCGCGCCTGCAGCCACGCCACCGCGGGATCGATCAGGCTTTCCGACAGTCCGTCGCGCGGGAACGCCGGGATGCAGGCGCAGCCGCCGCGGAACAGCGTCTCGCGCATCACGGCGCTCAGCAGCCGCACCAACGCGACATCGGGCGGGGTATTCAGCGCCGCAACAGCGATCGGCTGGATCAGCCGACGGTAAAACTCATCCTTGCGCAGCGAGTCGGCAACTGTGGCGTCCCCGGTGATCCGGCGCAGCCGCAACAGGGCAAGGTGATCGGTCGCGTGGGTGCCAGGCGCACGGCGCTGGCGCAACAGCACCCACCACGGGATACGTCCGAGATTGGGCCGCAGCGTCCAGCGCAGACCATTGCCGAGATCCAGGAACGGGAACCTCGGCTCCGCCGGCATCGTCAGCGTCGACCGCGCGCCGATCGTGTCGATATAGGCGAACGCAGACCGGTTGCCTGACAGCAGCAGATGGTTGCCATTGTCGATGCGCAGGCCCAGTTCCCGGTCGAAATATGACCGGCAGCGGCCGCCGGCGACCGGTCCTGCCTCGACCACAGTCACGGTCTGACCGGCCTCGCTCAATGCGACAGCCGCGGACAGGCCGGCAAGGCCGGCCCCGATGACGTGGACATGCATTCAGCGTTGCGCGAAGCGGCGCGGGGCAGGCAAATCGGCGGGCAGCAGGAATGGCGACATGGTATCGCGATCTAGCGACGGTTGCAGTCGACGAGTCAATTCTACCACCCGCGGCTGCACGTAATCACCCGCGTGTTCGTTGCTTAGCCGACGCGCCCTCGGTAAGCCGGCACGCCATTATCATTGCAGCCAGGCATCCGGCTATTTCGCCGAGGAATTCAGAAAAATGAACATTGGCGCCACGTCGAAGCAGCAGCAACTGGTCGCCGATACACAGACCAATTGGTCGCAGACCATCACCTTCACGCAGTTCGATCCGGTACAGGGACGCTGCAGGGCATCGATGTCGGCCTGACCGCCGATGTCGCCGGCAGCGTCGCGAACGAGAACCTGAAAGCGGCGCCTCTCCCTTAGTCGGTACGGGCTCCGTTCCGTTCGGGGTCGATGCCAATGTCGGGCGGTGGGCTGATCGCGTTGTATCCGGACTTCGCATCCCGCGTCCGGGAAGCCGAGGGGTGCGGGGAGCCGCGGCGACGATCGGACGAGCCGGCTGACCAGCGCGGCGCTCACGGCGACCGAGGTGGAGCGTCCAGCCGGGCCAACCGTGCGGCCGCTGCCTCATTGCCGGCCGCCGCAGCCTGCCCAAACCACTTCCGCGCCTCGGACCGATCGCGCGGCACGCCCAGTCCATCGGCATACAGGATGCCCAGATTGAGCGCCCCCAGGCCATTGCCCTGCTCGGCCGAAGCGCGCAGCCAGCGCTGTGCCTGGGCATAGTCCTGCTTCACGCCCTGACCGCGCCGATACAGCATGCCCAAGGCATTCTGCGCGATCGCGTTGCCCTTTTCCGCCGCGAGGCGGAGCAGCCGTACCGCCTGCGCAAAGTCCTGCGGCACGCCGCTGCCGTGTTCGTACAGCAGCCCGAGCTGCAGCTCGGCCGGAACGAACTCCTGCAGCACCGCGCGCTGATACCATTGCGCCGCGGTGGCGGGATCCTGCGGCACATCGATGCCGCGGCGGTAGATGTTGCCCAGGATGAACTGCGCCTGCGGGTTTCCCTGGTTGGCGGCACGCAGCAGCCAGGCCGCGCGCTGCGCCGGGTCGCGCTCCACGCCCAGACCCTGGCCGTAGAACCGCGCCAACGCGAGCTCGGCCAGCGGGGCGTCCTTCGCTGCCGCGCGACGATACCAGGCGAGCGCAGTGTCATAATTGCGCGGCACCCCAAAGCCGCGCTCGTACATCAGGCCGACCAGAAACAGCGCGCGCGGCGCGTCCTGCGCGGCGGCACGCTGGAACCATTGCATCGCGGCGGCATAGTCCTTCTCCACCCCAATGCCCTTGGCATACAGCAGACCGAGATCGATCTGCGCCTGCGGCTGTCCCTTCTCGGCAAGGTCACGTAACGACTGCTGCGCGTCGGTGGCCTGCAAAGGCGCCGGCCTGGCAGTAGTTGAGGCGTCGCGGCTCGGGCTCACCGGCACCGATGGCGGCGCCTCGAGCGCCGGTGCGGCGATCACCTCCGGCGCGGCCTCGGTGCGCGCGAAATAGAACTCGCCGTCGATCGGCGAACTCGACACCCAGGGCTGCTGGGTGCCTTGGGTGTCACGCTTCACCTTGAGCCCGACCTGATTGAACAGCCGGAAGATGTCGAGCCCCGGCTGCCGGATCGCATCGGCCAGCGCCATCGCGTAGGGGCCATCCGCGCCGGTGCCGTCGACCGCGACATTGCCGGGCTGGGTGGCAAATGAGATCAGCGTCCCCTCCGGCGCGCGCATCTGCGCCAAGCCGCCCGATACGCCGCGCGTGCCGAGGTTGGCGAACGGATTGTTGCGGCAGGCGTCGAGCAGCACAATGTTCAGCCGCGTCCCCGCGCCATCCATCTGCTTCAGTACCAGGTCGGCATTGACCAGTTGGAAGTCGAGGTCCTGCGCCCGCGTCGGGTTGGCATCCACCGGCAGCAGCCAGTTGGAGCCCTGTACCTGCATGCCATGCCCGGCGTAGTAGAACAGCGCCACGTCGGCGCCCTGGATCTGCTGGCCGAAGTCCCGCACCAAGCGGTCGAATGCCACCTTGTCGAGGTCCTGCTGCGCGCCGCCGCCCACCAGCGTGAAGCCGGACTTCTGCAGCGTGTCGGCGATCAGCTTGGCGTCGTTGCCGGGGTTGGCGAGGCGATCGACGTGCTGGTAGCTGGCGTTGCCAATCACCAGAGCTACGCGGCGCTCACTCTCCTGGGCCGACGCGCCGCCGGCGGTCCAGCACACCGCGACCGCCAACACAACAAGGCGGACGCATCTGCCGATCGTTACGTGCATCTTGTGGCTCTCCGCGCCCCGGTTCCGTCAGGCCAGACCATAGCGCAATGCGAGCCACAGCTTCTGCCACGCCGGCAGGCTCACACGTTCCTGCGGCCGCGACCAGCCTCGGCGTTCCAGGCGTGACAGGATGGCGGCGTAGGTGGCGGCCATCAGCCTCGCCGGCTTCATCGCTCCGGCATTGCATTGCCGCATCGCCTCCGATGCGGCGCGAAAGTGCTCATGCGCCAGCGCAGCGACCCGCGCGCACACCAGTTGGAGGCCAGGTGCCTGCAATGCGGCGATCGGATCGTGCGGCACCGCGGCGATGTCCAGCCATTCGCGCGGCAGGTAGAGCCGGCCGCGTTCGGCATCCTCCCGGAGGTCGCGCAGGATGTTGGTGAGTTGGAGCGCGCGGCCAAGCGAATGTGCGACCTGGTCGGCGGCGTGCGATGCATCACCGAACGCCCGCACCGAGAGGCGGCCGACGGCGGCAGCGACGCGGTCGCAATAGAGATCGAGTGTCGCCAGGTCGGGAGCCACGATGGTGGTCTCGGCGTCCATCTGCATGCCGTCTATCACCGCCAGGAAGTCGGCCTGGTGGAGATCGAAGCGCGCTACCGCGACGGCCAGGATGCGGGTGACGGGTCCGTCGGATTGGCCGCGATACAGAGCGGCGACCCGCTCCCGCCAGGCAGTCAGTTCGGGCAGCTTGTCGGCGAACGCGCCGGCCTCGTCCGCGATGTCGTCGACCATGCGACAGAACGCATAGATCGCATACATGGCATGGCGTCGATCGGGCGGCAGCACGCGCATGCCGCGATAGAACGAGGTGCCGGCGGCGCGCACGATCGCCTCGACCGCATCGAGGTCGGCTTGAGCAGCGTTCAGAGGGGTGCCGGACGCCATCACCACCATCGCAGCGCAGCGACCACGCTCACCGCCGCGTCGCCCTTGGTCAGCCGCACCCGCCGCGCCAGCGGATCGCCGTGCCGCAGTCGTCGCGCCAACCGATGTGCCAGACCCACGATCACCGCGGTCTCCAGCCTGAGCCTCCGGCTTCGCGTCATCCGCGGCAGATCCAGCGCCGCGCGGTTCAGCGCGTCGACCCGGTCCAGCAGGCGATCGAACACGATCCGCAGTTCCATCGAGGCCGCCGCACCGCGCAGCGCCTCGACCGATATCCCAGGCAGGTAGCAGCGATCCAGGGCAGCCAGGTCGTTCGCGCAGTCCTGCAAATGGTTCAGCACCTGCAACGACACGCAAAGGGCGTCCGACGGCACGTAGGTCGTACAGTCCTCGCCGTGCAGGTCCAGCACATGCCGCCCGACCGGCATCGCCGAATAGCGACAATAGTCGTACAGCTCGTCCCAGTCCGCATACCGCAGCTTGGTCGCGTCGCGCCGAAATGCGATCAGCAGATCGAGCGAGTGGCGTGCCGTAACGCCGGTTTCGGCCAGGCTGTGGCGCAGCCGCAGCGCGCTGGGCGAACCGTCCTCGCTCCGGCCCAGCAGCACATCCTCCATTGCGTCGAGCCGTGCCACCTTGTCGTCCGCAGCAAGGCGCGGGGAATCCGCGATGTCGTCGGCGTTGCGTGCGAACGCATAGAACGCGTGCATGTGCGCGCGCAGGTCGCGGCGGATCAGCAGCGAGCCGACCGGGAAGTTCTCGTGCGCCGCGATCCTTGCCCGACCACGCCTCAACGGTCGTGGTACTGCTCATGCGCCGGCACCCTGATAGGCGCGACCCTTCCACGATACGCCGCGACCGAGATGATGGTTCACCGCCGCGCCGATCGTGGCGGCGAGGTAGAACGCTGCGATCGCCGGCAGGCACGGCGCCCACAGCACGGAACGACGGAACCGGTGCAATGTGGGCTGATACGCTGCCGCCATCGCGCCCCAGGCCAACCAGCCGAACCAGCGCGCCGGCCCATGACCGAACAACGCAGCAAACGGCGGCAGCAGGAAGGTGAGCGCCATCGCCAGAACGGTGCCGATCAGCAGCAGTCGCGAGCAGCGCAACTGCACATAGGCGGTGCGCGACACCATGCGCCAGATGTCGGCCGCTGTGGGATAGGCACGCACAGAGCGCGCCAGGCCGGCGTGGCCGAGCCAGATGCGACCGCCACGCTTTACCGCAGCCGCCAGCGCGACATCGTCGATCAAAGCGCTGCGCACCGACGCCACGCCGCCGATGCGCTGCAAGCTCCGGCGGCGGATCAGCATCGTGCCACCGGCCGCCGCCGCCGTGGCGCGCAGCGGATCATTCACCCAGGCAAACGGGTAGAGCAGCTGGAAGAAGAACACGAACGCCGGCACCAGCGCGTGTTCGGCCGGCGTGTCGCAGGCCAGCGCCACCATTTCCGACACCAGATCGAGATCGGCACGCTCCGCCTGCGCTACCAGGGTCGCGACATGGTGTGGGTGATGCACGATGTCGGCATCGGTGAGCAGGAACAGGTCCGCTGCTTCCGCCGCGGCGATACCCTGCGCCATCGCCCAAAGTTTGCCGCTCCAGCCAGGCGGACGTGGCTTGCCATCCAGCACGGCAAGCCCCCGGTTCAGCGCTGCCACAGACGGAAGCGGTATTGCGCGCGCAATCGCACCGGTGCCATCGGTGCTGGCGTCGTCAACCACGATGATCCGCAACGGTCCCGCATAGTCCTGCGCCAGCAGCGAGCGCAGCGTTTGCCCGATCGGTGCGGCCTCGTTGCGGGCAGGCACCACCACGGCGACCGCCGGCGCCGCGATGGGACGAGCCGGCGCGAGCTCCGGGCCAGACTGCCAGAACCGGCCGTGTGCCAGCAGCAGATACAGCCAGATCAGCAATGCCAGCGCCGCCGGTGTCGTCATGTCCGCAGCATGCCGTTGGTGCGGAACCAGGCCACCGCATCCTCGACTGCCGCGCGCAACGGGCGCGGCGCATAGCCGAGTTCCTGCATCGCTTTCGCCGAGGAGTAGAACATCTTGTGGCGGGCCATCTTGATGTGGTCCCGCGTCATCATCGGCGGGATGCCGGTGAGCCGCGCCAGCCCCTCCATCAGCCAGGCGGCCGGCCATACCACAGCCTCGGGCAACTCGATCCGCGGCGGCCGACGGCCCACCACGTCGGCGACCAGCGTCAGGATGTCCTTCAGCAGCAGGTTCTCGCCGCCCAGTACATAGCGCTCGCCGATCCGTCCCTTCTCCAGCGCCAGCGCATGGCCTTCGGCCACGTCATCGACATGCACCATGTTGAGGCCGGTATCGATATAGGCCGGCAGCCGGCCGGCGGCGGCATCGCGGATCATCTTGCCGGTCGGCGTCGGCTTGATGTCGCGTGGGCCCACCGGCGCGGCGGGGTTCACCACCACCACCGGCAGTGCCTCCTGTCGCACCAAATCCATCACCGCGCGTTCGGCCAGGTATTTCGAGCGCTTGTAGGTACCGATGAAATCCGCCTCGTTGGTCGGCGTGGTCTCGTCGGCCGGCGTGCCATCGTGCGTCCAGCCTAGTGCCGCGACCGAGCTGCAATACACGATGCGCTCGACGCCCGCCAACTGCGCGGCACGCATCATCGCGAGGGTGCCCTCGACATTGGCGCGCAGCATCGCCGCGGGATCGGGTACCCAGAACCGATAATCCGCCGCAACGTGGAACACATAGCGGCAGCCGGCGGCGGCGCGCACCAGCGACGCGGGATCGGTCAGGTCGCCCAGCGCCAGTTCCGTCTCGACGCCGGTCAGGTTGCGCCGGTCGCTGGTGGGCCGGACCAGCAGACGCAGTCGGTACCCGCGTGCCGCGAGCACCCGCGCGACGGCTGAGCCGACAAAGCCGGTCGCTCCGGTCAGCAGTGTCGGCTCGGCCGTTGCCACGCCGCGATCCTTTCGAGCAAAGCACCAATATAGCCCAATGCGGTTGAATCGGTGTAGAGCCACCCCTGCGCTCGCCAGAAAGTCCGCCGCCGTGAAGAAGCTTCCGATCGCGCTTGCCCTGGCTGGCCTGTTGCTTGGCACGGTGCTGATCGGCTGGTTCGGATTCGGCCGCGTGATCACCGGCATGCGCCGGGTCGGCTGGCAGGATTTCGCGCTGATCATCGGGTGGCAGCTCGCGCTGTTCGTCGTGCTGGGCCTGGCCTGGGATGCCATCACACCGCCGCGCGAGTCGCGCCGCCCCTGGGTGTTCATCTGGGCACGCATGGTGCGCGACGCCTCGACCAACTGCCTGCCGTTCTCGCAGGTCGGCGGCTTCGTGTTCGGCGCAAGGGCCGCGACGTTGCACGGCGTATCGTGGTCGCTGGCGACTGCCTCCACCGTGGTCGACGTTACCGCAGAGTTCCTCGCCCAGCTCGCGTTCACCGCGATCGGCCTCGGCATCCTGCTGGCACGCGCGCCGAACTCGTCGCTGGCGGTGCCGCTGGAGGTCGGGCTCGGACTGGCGGTGATGGCCGGTGCGGCTTTGATCTGGTTGCAGCAGGGCGCCGCGCCGCTGTTCGCCCGGCTCGGCCGGCGTATCGCCGGACGCTGGTTCGATGACGCGCAGGACCGCGTCGAGGTGCTGCAGGCCGAGCTGGCGTTGATCTATGGCCACACGGTGCGGCTGGCGATCGGCTTCGTCGTGCATCTGCTGGGCTGGCTGGGTACCGGCGTGGCCGGCTGGATCACCTACCGCGCGCTCGGGGTACCAATCGACTTCGACGATGCGCTGGCGATCGAGGCGGTACTGAGCGCGATGGCGGCGATGGCATTCCTGGTGCCGGTGAACGCCGGGGTGCAGGAGGCCGGCTACGCCGGTCTCGGCGCGATCTTCGGCGTGCCGCCGGAGCTGTCGCTCGGCGTCTCGCTGGTGCGACGGGCGCGCGACCTGGCAGTGGGCGTTCCGATCCTGCTGATCTGGCAGTACTTCGAGATGCAGCGTCTGCGGACGTTGCAGCGGGTCGCAGTGCGCCGCTAGCGCGGGGATCGGGTCTCGGCGGCCCTCGCCAAGATCCGACACTCCGTCGCGCATCCCGCGATTGCCGGTATCGAGCCTACCCCGGACGCGGTTGAATGGTCGGATGGCGAATCGCAGCACTCCTGGGCCGCCCAGCCTTGCCACCCTGTTCCTCAGCTTCCTGACCATCGGTTCGACCAGCTTCGGCGGCGGCCTGCTGGGGTGGATCCGGCGCGAACTGGTAGAGCGACGGCGCTGGATCGACGATCAGCAGTTCCTGGTCTGCTACGGGCTCAGCCAGATGGTGCCGGGCGCCACCAACGTGAACCTCTCGGTGATCATCGGCACACAGTTGCGCGGCATTCCGGGCGCGGTGGCCGCGGTCGCCGGACTGTTGCTGGTACCGCTGGCCATCATGCTGACGCTGGGCACGCTGTACTTCGCGGCGCATGGCGTGTCCGGCAGCCGCGCGATCGCCGCCGGGCTGGCCGGGGCCGGGGCGGCGGCGATCGGGTTCAACCTCGCGACCGGCATCCGGCTGGCTCAGGGCAGCATCCGCCGTGTCGGACCGGCGCTGGTCGCCGCGGCCATCGTCGTCGGCATCGGGATTCTGCGCATACCGCTGATCGAGGTGCTGCTGGTGATGCTGCCCGTGAGCCTCCTGGTCACGCTGGGGCAGCGCGCGCGATGACCGCCACGCTGCTCCAGGTCGCCGCGATGTTCGGTCTGTTGTCGCTGCTGGCGTTCGGCGGTGGTGCCGCGGTGCTGCCGGACATGCAACGCCAGGCGGTCGACGTGCACCACTGGCTCACCTCGCGCGAGTTCCTCGATATGTTCGCGCTGTCGCGCGCCATCCCGCCCGGCTCGATGATCGTCGTGCTGGTCGGTCAGAAGGCGGCCGGCATCGCGGGCGGCCTGGTGGCATTGCTGGCGATGTTCGGACCGTCCTCGCTGCTCGCCTACGGCGTCGGGCGGCTGTGGCATCGCACCGGCGGCGCCGCCTGGCGGCAGACGCTGGAACAGGCCCTGGCGCCGGTCTCGATCGGCGTTACCATCGCCAGCGGGATTGCCCTCGCCCGCAGCACCGAGCACGACTGGGGCACCTATGCAGTCACTGCCGCCACCACGCTGCTGCTGTCGCTCACCCGGCTGCACCCGCTGGCCGTGATGGCGGGCGCCGCGCTGCTGCTTGCGGTGGCGGGGCGCTGACGCTGCTGCTACAAGCCGCCATGGCGATCCGCGTCGGGATAGGCATCATCACCTGCAACCGAAAGGACGTGCTGGCCGAGACCCTGGCCCGCGTGCGGGCCCACACCACCACGCCGTGCGAACTGGCGGTCGCGGACGACGGATCGACCGATGGCACCGCAGATCTGGTGCGTGGCCAGAACATCACCCTGATCACCGGGCGCAACATGGGCATCGCGTGGAACAAGAACCGCGCGCTGTTCCTGCTCGGCGCCTTGTGGCAATGCGACGTGGTCATTCTGCTGGAAGATGATTCGTTCCCAATAAGGAACGAATGGCAGCGGGAGTGGATACTGGCGAGCCAACGCTGGGGGCACGTCAACCTCGCCGCCGAGTGGTTCCGCTCAAGCTTCCTGCGCGGTTCCGGCACCGTCGACGATCCTGTGTTCAGCAAGAACGTCACCGCACAGTGCAGCGGCTTTTCGCGAGCGTCGCTGCTCTACGGCGGTTACTTCGACCCGCGGTTCCACGGCTATGGCTTCGAACACCTCGAACACAGCCGCCGCCTGGTACGGTTGGGCTACGGGGGCAGTTTCGAGGAGCTCGATGGCGAACGGGTGCCGATCTACAAGCTGCTGCATGGGAACATCGCGGTAACCAACCCCAGCAGCTTCTCCAATGCGGCCGACCGCGCCCGCAATGAGCAGCTCTGCCGCGACGTGTTGTTCGACGAGGCCTACCGGATGCCTTGGCGGGACGACGCCGATCTCACGCAGTTCCGCGAGGAGATGACGAACGCGCTGCGGGACGGCTGACCGTCACGCCAGCAGCGCCCGCAACCGCGGCACAAAGCGCAGCGCGCGGGTGTCCTGCACGACCGCCTGCATCCGCACGTCGTTGAAGATGCGATCGCCGTACGGGTCGAGCGAGTCGCCGCGGCCGCGCCGCTTCTTGAACTCCCATTCCTCCACCGACTTGGTGAAATAGTGATTGATCACCATCACGTCGTGGCAGGCGACCGGCTGCATCGCGTAGGACATCACCGCCTCGCCGCGCGCGTTGCAGGTGGGCCGCGCGCAATCGAAAATATGCGGCGTGCCGGCGATACCGATGAGGTCCTTGGTGCGCACCAATGACTTCACGTGCCGATTGGCCTCGGCATCCTCGGGAAACCGCCAGGTGAAGTTCTCGATCACCAGGCCGTCCGGTCGCCGGTCATGGCCGGACGGACCGAAGATCGACCAGTTCAGCAGGATGTCGGCGTACGGCTCGTAGACCTTGCGGATCAGGATGTCGCGGATCGAGCTGCCGCTGACCGGCATGATGAACTCGTCGAGGTCGATGAACGCCGCCCAGGTGAAGTCCTTCGCGTGGTTGGCGTGGAAATGCCGGTACGCCGAGATCTGGCCGGGTCGGTCCGACCATTCGATCAGGGTCACATTCCTGGCGAAATTCGACCGTCGGATCAGCTCGGGACCACCATCGGTGCTGCCGTTGTCGTACAGCACAAACAGATCGATGCCGATCATCCTGTGGAATGCGATCCATTCCAGGAGATACGGCGCCTCGTCCTTGAAAATCGCGCAGACGGCGATCTTGTCCATTGTCCTCCGCTCCGCCGTTACCGGGGGGGACCCAGCAGCGCCCGCAGTCGCGGAACGAAGCGCAGCGCCCTGGTATCCTCGATGGTCGCCTCGCCCGCCACGTCCGCGAATATCCGCTCCTGATATGGTTCGAGCGAGTCGCCGCGGCCGCGGCGGCGCTTGCACTCCCAGTCTGCCGCCGACTTGGTGAAGTAATGGTGCACCACCATGACCTCGTGGCACTCGGTCGGCTGGATCGCGGAGGGCAGCACCTCGTGTCCCGCGGTGTTGCACGCCGGTCCGCTGCATTCGGCGGCGTGCGGGGTGTAGTCGATGCCGCGCAGCATCGCGGTTCGCACGATCGACTTGACGTGGCGGCTGGCTTCGGCCTGCTCCGGCAGTCGGCGGGTATAGTTCTCGATCACCAGGCCGTCCGGCCGGTTCTGGTGCCCCGATGGCCCGAACACCAGCCATTGCAGCAGGACCTGCGCATAGGGCTGAAAGATCCGGCGCATCAGGATGTCGCGGATGGAGGAGCCGGCGATCGGCATGATGAATTCGTCGATATCGATGAACCCGGCCCAGGCGAAACGCGGCGCGTGATTGCTGCGGAAATCGTTGTAGGCGGAGAGTTGACCGGGACGGTCGGACCACTCGATCAGCGTGACGTTCCTGGCGAAGTCGGAGCCGCGGATCAGGTCGGCGCCACCGTCGCCGCTGCCATTGTCATACAGCACGAATAGATCCACGCCGATCATGCGGTGGAACGCCAGCCACTCCAGCAGATAGGGCGCCTCGTCCTTGAAGATCGCGCAGACGGCGATCTTGTCCATCGTTGCCACTCCATCGGCGGTTCGCGCGACGCCGACCCATGCACGCAACGCGGGCGCCATGTCCAGCGCTGTCGATGCGTTGGCGGGGAGCCTCGGGACTTGCCGGCGCGGGTGGCCGGTTTCGTCTCACGGTACATGGTCATGAGACGACGTTGCGGGAAACGAGAATGTGCGCGCAGAACAACTCCGGATCAACCAGGCAGGTGATCGGACACTGCATTGCGCCGGTGCGGACAGAGCGCGACGCGGGCGGCGCTGCCGACCAGCCGTCGATCCATTCACTTTGTGAAACCGGTGCTCGCCCGGTGCAACCCGGTGTCCGATGACCTGCCGCGTCGCGGTGCAGCAAACCGGCGGGCGTCAGGCTCCGGCAGGCTCGAGCACGTGGCGATCGAGCGCCAGCAGGATCGGGCTGGAGCCATGGACCAGGTGCTCGACGATCGCGGGATCGGGCGGGCCGAAATCGCATGGCGCCGGCAGACCGCCCGCGGCCCGGATGCGGGCGGCGCGGGCGGGGTGGAGCAGAGCGGTACTGCTCGGCCTCGGTGAGGTCGCTGAATTGGCGCCTGGCGGGGACTGCGGCCGGGGCCGAGGCCGCGGGCTGGGCAGACGCGGGCTGGGCAGAGGCGGGCTGGGCAGACGCGGGCTGGGCAGAGGCGGGCTGGGCAGACGCGGGCTGGGCAGACGCGGGCTCCGGCGCCGCGACCGAGGCCTCCCGGAACCACCAGCCGGCACGCTCCATCGCCGCGGGATGCATCGCGGCCAGAGCCTTGTCGCGTTCGGCCTGCATACGTTGGTAGTCGCGCAGCAGGGCCCGCATCTGGCGCAGCATCGCCATGGCCTGAGAGCGGCAGCGGCAGGTGGTGGCGAGGTCATCGCGGTACTCGGCGGCTTGGCGGAGGGAATCGGCGTAGTGGGCCTCGGCCAGGACGATAGCGGCGGCGAGCTTGGCCTCGAACGCGTTGGTGGGGTGCAGCGCGGCGACCGCGGCGATGGCAACGTCGTCGCGCGAGGCGCCGGCGTCGGGCGTGGCGGTGATGGGCGCGGGCAGGCTGGCGCAGAGGGTGGCGAAGACCTCGCGGGCGATGGCGTCGGGGAGGTTGGGGAGAGTGTGCATGAGGATTGCTGCCGGTTGATGTGGAAACGGGCAAACAGGTGGTTGTTATGATAAATAATATCAAGAGGGATACTCTCTAACTAAGCCCCGGCTGTTATTTTGTTGCGCGTGCGCCAGGAATGGCCGATCGTGCACGCATGGAGACCTCGTCCCGGATCTTCATCTCCTACTCGCGCACCGACGGCCGCGATTTCGCCGAGGCGTTCGAACGCCAGCTTAAGGACGACGCCGGCATCAGGTCCTGGCGCGACCTCACAAGCATGGGCAGCGGCGACATCCGACCGCAGGTGCTGCGCGCGATCGAGCAGGCGCAGCACCTGGTGCTGATCCTGTCGCGCCGGGCGCTCGCGTCGGACTGGGTGAAGCGGGAATGGACCCACGCGCGGGAGTGGGGCCGCATGGTGAGCCCGGTGCTCGCCGACCCGACGCTGCATCGCGCCGACCTGCCCGGCTGGATGCGCCGGTCGCAGATCTACGAGATCGCCGATCCCGAGCAGTGGCAGTTGCTCAGGCGGGTGCTCGAAGGGTCCGGGGAGACGCGCCGGGTTCCCTACATGGCGGGCGATCTGGCCGAGGATTTTGTCGCGCGCCCGGCGGAATATGCGCGGCTGAAGGAGGCGGTGCTGTCGGCGGGCAGCGAGACGGCGGTGGCGCTGACCACGGCGCTGCGTGGTGCCGGCGGCTACGGCAAGACCACGCTGGCGAATTACCTGTGCCGCGACCCCGACGTCCGGTTCGAGTTCGCCGACGGCATCCTGCGGGTGGAGATCGGCAAGGAACGCGATGACGTCACCGGGCTGATCATCGACCTGATCGAGACGCTCGAGCCGCAGGGCAAGCGGCCGGGGTTCCAGGATGTGCAGACTGCCGCCGAGTACCTGGCCAAGCTGATCGGCGAGGCGCGACTGCTGCTGGTGATCGACGACGTCTGGCGCGAGGCGCAGTTGCGGCCGTTCCTGCGTGGCGGGCCGAACTGCGCCCGGCTGGTGACGACGCGGCTGCCACAGGTGCTGCCGGCCCGGCACACCCCGATCGTGATCGACGCGATGCAGGACGCGGAGGCGCTGCGGCTGATCGCGGTCAACCTGCCGGATGCGGACAAGGTCGCCACGCGGGTGCGGCTGACGGCGCTGGCGGATCGGCTCGGCAATTGGGCGCAGATGCTTGGCATCGCCAATGGCTGGATGCGCGAGCGGGTTGGCCAGGGCGAACCGCTCGGCGACGCCATCGACCGCTTCGAGCGGCGCCTGTCGGCACGTGGCCTGATCGGGTTCGATCCCAGAGACGAGCGCCAGCGCAACCGGGCGATCCATGCCTGTGTCGAAGCGAGCCTGGAGGATCTGCCGCCGGACGAACTCGCCAAGCTCGGCGAGCTCGCGGTGCTGCCGGAGGACGCGGCTGTTCCGCTCAGCGTTGTCGAGGCGCTGTGGCGCGAGACCGGCGGCCTCGATGCGGACGAGACCGACAACCTAATGCGGCGGCTGCATGGGCTGTCGCTGCTGCAAAGTCTCGACCTCGCCGACCGCACATTGCGGCTGCACGACAACATGATCTGGTACCTGCGCGACCAGATCGGAGCGGAGGGCTGCCGTGCCGCCCATGCTGCCATGGTGCGGGCGATGCGGACGCAGTGCGATGGTCGGTGGGAGACCCTTTCTCCGGGACACGTGTATGGCTGGCAGTTTCTGATCCGGCACCTCCGTGGCGCGGGCCAGGATGTCGAGGCCGACCGTCTGCTCACCGACTATGCCTGGCTCAAGGTGAAGCTACGCGCAGCCGGCGGTAGCGAGCTGCTCGGCAGTTACTTGCCGGAGAGCAACAATGATGGCGTGCGGCTCATTGGTCGAGCGATCGCACTATCGCTGCCGGCACTTGGCGCCAATACTCGCGAGCTGCCACGGCAGATTTTCGGTCGTCTGGCGAGCAGCAGAATTCCCGGCTTCCACTATTATAGAAGATCGAAACTTGCGACCATATCGGTCTCTACGTCGAACATCGTGACTGCTGCGCGAGCAGATCCAGACTTTCGTCCAGCGCCGCGTTGGCCCGGGCTAACTCCACCGGGTGCAGAACGGCTCCGCCTGATCGGTCATCAGGCTCCGGTAACCAGCGCGTGCTTTTCGCCTGATGGGACCCAAATTTTGACGGCCTCGCGCGACGGCACGGCGCGGCTTTGGGATGGAACTACCGGCCAAGAGATTGCCACGCTGCGCGGCCACGAAGGCCCTGTGCTGAGCGCGCGCTTCTCCCCCGATGGTGCTCGCATCGTCACCGCCTCCTACGACAGCACGGCGTGCCTTTGGGACGTGAAGACTTGGCAGCAGATCGGCGTGCTGCAAGGCCACGGCGCCCCGGTGGAGAACGCCTGCTTTTCGCCGGACGGCGTCAGTATCCTCACTGCCTCCATGGATGGCACGGCGAAGCTCTGGAACGTGGCGAATCCCGAGGGAGTTCGCACATTTCGCCGCAACCGTATGGGGATAGTGACGAGTGCGAACGCATGCTTCTCGCCGGACGGCGCCCGCATTCTTACAATTACCGGGGATGGCACCGTTGCGTTCTGGGATGTGACCAGCGGACATAAGCTTGCCGCGCCACCCCACTACGAGGCATGGACAGCGAACGCAGCCTTCTCTCCGGACGGGTTCCGCATCATAACTGTCTCTTTCGATGGCACGATGCGGCTTTGGAACGTTACCACCGGGAAGGAACTTATTGAGCTCCGCGGCCATTTTGACCCTAATTACGGCCAAGTAGAAAGCCCATCATTCTCCCCAGACGGCGGTCGTGTCGTCACCGGCTCCAGGCGCGGTACGGTGCGGCTGTGGGACTCGGCCACCGGACACGAGCTCGTTTCGCTATATGGCCACGAGGATTCGGTGCAGAGCGCGAGTTTCTCACCGGATGGCACACGCATTGTCACGGCATCCGCGGACGGCACCGCGCGTATTTGGCATGTGGAAGCAACACAGGAGATTGAAGCGCCGCGTTCTCGTACCGGACCAGTGACAAACATAATCTGCTCGCCTGACGGGATGCGCATCGTCACCACGTTCGAGCGCGGCGCGGCCCGGCTCTGGGACGCGAGGACAGGACAGGAGCTCGCCGTATTGGGCGGGCGTGAGAGCGAGGCTCTGGCAGCGCACTTCTCGCACGATGGCACTGGGATCGTCACAGTGTCCCCGGACGGGTTAGCTCACGTTTGGGAGGCGACGACCGGGCAGAAGCTCTTTGCGCTTCGCGGCCAACAAGGCAGCGTACGAAATGCGTGCTTCTCCCAGGACGGCGGCCACGTCATCACCACCTCTTCCTCAGACCGCGCAACGCAGTTGTGGAATGCGACTACGGGGCGGCAGCGGACTATGGCAATGCAGTCCTACTCCGACCAGCCGATGCTGAGTGCATTTGTGTCGCAGGGCGTTGTCCAAATCATCACCGCCTCCTGGAGCGACAACGTGGCACGGCTGTGGGATGCTACCATCGGAGAGCAGCTCAACGGACTGCGCGGGCACGAGATGAGGATTCATAGCGCGTCCTTCTCACCCGACGGTGCCCGCATCGTCACAGCATCGGAGGATCGCACGGCGCGGCTGTGGGACGCTGCCACCGGGCAGGAGCTCGCCACGCTGTGCGGCCACGAAGGCGGAGTGAACAGCGCGTGCTTTTCGCCGAACGGCACCCGCATCGTCACCGCTTCCGACGACCGCACAGCGCGGATCTGGGACGTGGCGACCGGCCAGGAGGTGGCGCGGATCGCTCTGGATGCCGCGATCACCGGACTCAGCGTGCATGGCGGCGCGATCGCGCTTGGCGACGCGCTCGGCCGCATCCATGTGTTCGACGCGGACGAGTTCCTGCGTGCGGAAGGCCGCGCCGGTGGCTGACGACAAGGACCCGAAGCTCGCGCTGTTCGAGCTCTATTTGGCGACCGCCGAGAAGGTCAGCGACCGCCGGGCACAGGCCAATTCCTGGATGCTGAGCGTGAACAGCGCCATCGTCGCGCTGTACGGCTATCTGCAAGCCGACAAGCTGGCGGTGGGCGCCGGGCAGAAGGCGATCTGGCTGTGGGCCATCCCGGCCGCCGGTGCGCTGGTCTGCGCGGCGTGGATCGTGCTGCTGACCTCCTACCGCAAGCTCAACCGCGCCAAGTTCGCGGTGCTGGAACAGATCGAGGTGGACCTGCCGTTCCAGGTGTTCGCCCGCGAGCGCGAGTTCTACAGCCGCCAGCGGCGCCGCGCGCTGTCGTATATCGAGAGCCTGATCGCGGTCTGCTTCGTGCTGCTCTACCTCGCGATGCTGGTGGCCGCGATCGTCGCCCGCGGCGGCTGATCACGCACCGGTTGCGACAACGGACTTCCACAACCGGCGCAGCACGACCTACACTTTCCGCCGACCGACCACCTCAATCGGACACCGATCCTGGACGCGATGTGCGCCGGATCGGCGGTGTCACAGGAGCGATGAATGTCCGACCCGGATCGAGATGTGGAGCAGGCGGTTCGCGAGGCAGCCTACTACATCTGGGAGAGCGAAGGGCGGCCGGAAGGCTGCGCCCACGATCATTGGGGGCGAGCGATCGTCGCAACGTCGCATCGCCACGGCGAGGAACCGATGGAGGACGAGGAGAAAATCCTTGCCGGGCGCCCGGACGCGAACCTGCCCGCGCTGCTGACGAAGGACGTGCCGGGCGGCTGAGCCGCCGGGTGGATTTTCGGCCCGCCCCGTGGCAAGCCTGCGCGCTCGCTGCTTCAGGTGCCCTGCATGCTGCTGCTGATTCCCGGCCCCGTCACCACCCGCCCCGAGGTGCGCGAGGCCCTGCGTTACGACTTCGCGCCCTGGGACAATGACTTCCGCCCACTCTACGCCGGCATCCGCGAGCGGGTGCTGCGGATCGCGCACGGCGTCCCTGGCGAGCACGCCACGCTGCCGCTGCAGGGCTGCGGCCATTTCATCACCGAGGCGGCGGTCCGCACTTTTGTTCCGCCCGGGGGAAAGCTGCTGATCCCGGCCACCGGTTCCTACGCCGACCGGATGATCCGCCTGGCGCGCGAGGCCGGCCGCGTCCCGGTGCCGCTGCCGATCTCGCCGGTCGCCGCCGCCGATCCCGACGCCATCGCCGCCGCGCTGGCCGCGGACCCCGAGATCAGCCATGTCGGCCTGGTCTACAGCGAGACCGGCAGCGGCATCGTGCATGACCCGGCGGCGATCGGCGCGGTGGTACGACGGCTCGGCCGACGGCTGATCGTCGATGCGGTGTCGGCGTTCGGCGCCCTGCCGCTGGATCTGTCGGCGCAGCCGGAGATCGACGTGGTCGGCTTCACCTCCAACAAATGCCTGGAGGGCGTGCCCGGCATGGCGTTCGCGGTGGCCCGCATCGACCGCGTCGAGGCGTGCGCCGGCAACGCCGGAAGCTGGTCGCTCGATCTGTCCAGCATCTACGCCCACGCGCTGCGCAGCGGCTGGGGGAGTTTCCGCTTCACCCCGCCGGCGCAGGTGCTGAACGCGTTCAACGTGGCGCTCGATCTGTTCGACGCCGAGGGCGGACAGCCCGCGCGGCTGGCGCGCTACACCGCCAACATGCGGACGTTCTACGACGGTGTGCTGCGAGCTCGGACTGATGCCGTGCCTGCCGCCGCAGGTGCAGGGACCGATCATCGTCAACGTGCACGCGCCCGCCGACCCCGCCTGGGACCTGCAGCGCTTCGTCGATGCGCTGAAGGCGCGCGGCGTGCTGATCAGCAATTTTTATAGCACCGTCCAGCCGAGTTTCCGGGTGGGCTGCATCGGCGCGATCACGCCGGCCGACATGGCGCGCGCGGTCGCGGCGATGGGCGAGGCATTGGGAGAGCTTGGGATCGAGCAACGCATGGCCGCTTGAAAGCGATCGTCATCCTCGCGAAAGCGGGGGTCCAGCCACTGGGTTCCCGCTTGCGCGGGAATGACGGTAATTTGGGAATGGAGGAGACACGAGATGCCGGAAGGCACGCGCGCGCCATACATCTACCTGGTGCAGATGGACATCCCCGCCGGGCACGAGGCGGACTTCAACCGTATCTACGACACCGAGCACGTGCCGGAGATCCTGAAGGTCCCGGGCGTGCGCGGCTGCACGCGATACATGCTGGAGAAGACCAACAAGGATGGCATGGCGCGCTATCTCGCGCTGTACGAGATGGACGCGGCCGACACGATGGAAAGTCCCGCCTGGCTGAAGGCGTCGGAGATCGGCGATTGGGCGCCGAAGATCCGCCCGCACACCACCAACCGGTCGCACACCGTGATGCGCAAGATAGGCTGAGGAAACCGACACGATGAAAAGCGACCTGGAGATCGCCCGCGAAACCAAGCTCCGTCCGATCGCGGAGATCGCCGCCAAGCTGGACATTCCCGACGATGCGCTGGAGCCGTACGGCCGTCACAAGGCCAAGATCGGATCGGCTTCATCAACTCGCTGGAGAGCAGGCCGGATGGCGCGCTGGTGCTGGTCACCGGCATCAGCCCGACCCCGGCGGGCGAGGGCAAGACCACCACCACCGTCGGTCTCGGCGACGCGCTGAACCGGATCGGCTCGCGCGCGGTGATCTGCCTGCGCGAGCCATCGCTGGGGCCATCGTTCGGCATGAAGGGCGGCGCGGCCGGCGGCGGCTATTCGCAGGTGGTGCCGATGGACCAGATCAACCTGCACTTCACCGGCGACTTCCACGCCATCACCTCGGCCAACAACCTGCTGGCCGCGATGATCGACAACCACATCTACTGGGGCAATTCGCTGGGCATCGACGCGCGGCGGGTGTCGTGGCGGCGCTGCCTCGACATGAACGACCGCGCGCTGCGCTCCATCGTCGGCAGCCTGGGCGGCGTCGCCAACGGCTTCCCGCGCGAGGACGGATTCGACATCACGGTCGCCTCCGAGGTGATGGCGGTGTTCTGCCTGTCGAAGCAACCTGGACGACCTGCAGGAGCGGCTGGGCCGCATGATCGTGGCGCAGAAGCGCGACGGGACCGCGGTGACGGCGAAGGACCTGAAGGCCGACGGCGCGATGGCGGTGCTGCTGAAGGACGCGCTGGCGCCCAACCTGGTGCAGACGCTGGAAGGCTCGCCGGCGTTCGTGCATGGCGGACCGTTCGCCAACATCGCGCATGGCTGCAACTCGGTGATGGCGACGCGGCTGGGGCTGAAGCTGGCCGACGTGGTGGTGACCGAGGCCGGCTTCGGCGCCGACCTGGGCGCGGAAAAGTTCATCGACATCAAGTGCCGCTCGGCCGGGCTGAAGCCGTCCTGCGCGGTGGTGGTGGCGACGGTGCGCGCGCTGAAGATGCATGGCGGCGTGGCGCGCAACGCGCTGGGCACCGAGAACGTCGAGGCGGTGCAGCGCGGCGTGGCCAACCTGGCGCGGCACGTGGAGAACCTGGGCAAATTCGGGCTGCCGGTGGTGGTGGGCGTGAACCACTTCACCTCCGATACCGAGGCGGAGTTCGCCGCGATCCGCGACGGCGATGGCGAAGCAGGGGGTGGAGGCGATCTCCTGCACCCACTGGGGCGACGGCAGCGCGGGCGCCGAGGCGCTGGCGCGGGCGGTGCAGCAGAAGATCCTGCTGGGCGAGGCGAAGCCGGCGCCGCTGTATCCCGACGGGATGAAGCTCGCCGACAAGATCCGCACCATCGCGCAGAAGATCTATCGCGCGGCGGACATCGCGGTGCCGGATGCGGTGGCGCGGCGGCTGGAGGGGTTCGAGAAGGCGGGCTTCGGCCACGTGCCGGTGTGCATCGCCAAGACGCAGTACAGCTTCACCGCCGATCCCACGGTGATGGGCGCGCCGGAGGGCCTCATCCTGCCGGTGCGCGAGGTGCGGCTGTCCGCCGGCGCCGGGTTCGTGGTGGCGATCTGCGGCGACATCATGACCATGCCCGGCCTGCCGCGCGTGCCGTCGGCCGAGGCGATCCATCTGCGCGAGGATGGGGAGATCGAAGGGCTGTTCTGAACGGCCTGAGCCAGCCATTCTCCACTCGTCAGCCCTGGGACGCGGCGCCGACGCAGATGCCAGCCTCGTCATGCCGCCGAAGCCCGTCGGCGGGGCGTCCCTGTGGATTGCGGATCAAGCCGGACGCGATATCGGCGTCCCGCATGGTGCGGTAACCGTTCACAGCGGCACATCCCCCGCCGGCAGCAAGTCGGCATCGAAATCCGGGAAGTCCTCGCTGATCGGCTCCAGGGTTGCGAGCAAGGCGAGCAGTCCGGACTTGTGTTCCGGCTCGATGACCAGGCGATTGCCCTCGCGGTGCATCAGAGCAGTTTCGCCCGGCAACTCCAACCCGACCGGGATGCGGACGACCTGGTTGCGGCCATTCTTGAACAGTCGGACCTCGCGCCCATCGGGCATTGAGCCTCCTGCATTATGTCGGCATACGCCTGAACGTAGGTCGGAATTGTTCGGCTTTACCCGTGTCCGGATGATCCGGGCTGTCATTCGGCAGACTTCCTTGCGCCTGCCCGCTTGGCTACGAAGCTTGCAAGGCTCGGGCCGATCAGCAGCACCAGCACGAGGCGTGTCGTCTGCATCGCCATCACGAACGCCACGTCGACATGGCTGGCCATCGCGATGATCGCCGCCGAATCCGCACCGCCCGGGCTGGTCGCGAGATAGGCGGTCAGCGGATCGATCCCGGCCACCACAACCAACAGTGCGGAAAGCCCGCCGCAGACTGCCATCAGCACCAGGATCGACATGACGACGCGGGGGAGCGCCTGCGCGGCGTGACGCAAGATCGTGCGATTGAAGCCCAGGCCGGTGCTCCAGCCCACCAGTGCGTAGCTGGCGGCGAGCAGCCAGGGTGGCAGCTCGATCACCAGCCATCCGGCATCCTGCAACGCGATGCCCACGCCGAGCGGCAGCAGCAAGGGTGCGGCCGGGATGCGCCGCAGACGTGCCGCGGCGGCGCCGAACGCCACCAGCGCCAAGGTCTCGGTGAACGGGATCCAGGCGATCGGCGGGAACCAAGGGGCCGCCGCGGCTGGGCCGCCACCCGTGCGTCCATAACCGGGCCACCACGGTCGCCACCAGAGCGACCAGCAGCACGCGCACATATTGCATGAACGCGACCAGGCGGATGTCAGCCCCGTAGGCTGCTGCCATCAGCATCATCGCGGTGGCCGCGCCGGGCGATGAACCCCACACCGCGGTGGTCCCTGGCAAGACGCGCCAGCGCGTGAGCAGCCAGCCGAGGGTGGTGCTCGCGGCTATCACCGCGGCAACCACCGCGAAGAACAGCGGCCAGTGGTGCAGGATCTCGCCCACGATGGTGGGCGGAATGCTCCGCGCGATCAGGCAGCCGATCACCGCCTGGGCGATCAGATTCGGGCCAGGCGGAATGCGCACGCCCCAGCCGACCGACGCGACCAGGATCGCCGCGACCATCGGACCGAGCAGCAGCGCGGCGGGCAGGCGGATCGCCGCCAACGCCACGGCGAGCAGGCTCGACAGGGCGAGCAGCAGAAGCCATTGCCGGGTGACGGCCTTGTTCAGGATCGCCATGCAGTCCTCTCGTCGCCCCGCCATCATTGTCCAGTCTGGCGGCAACCTTGCCTCACGGGCGCGCCGTCGCTAACTGAGCCCCGCGCGCAAGGAGAGTTCAGATGGGCTACAGGGTCGCAGTCGTCGGCGCCACCGGAGCGGTCGGGCGCGAGATGCTGAAGACGCTGGCCGAGCGGCAATTCCCGGTGGACGAGGTGGCCGCGGTCGCGTCGGGCCGTTCCACCGGCCAGGAGGTGTCGTTCGGCGACAAGCAGGTGCTCAAGGTGCACAACCTGGAGACGTTCGACTTCCGCGGCTGGGACATCGGCCTGTTCTCGCCCGGCGCCGTCGGTCTCCGCGGTGCATGCGCCGCGCGCCGCCGCCGCCGGCTGCGTGGTGATCGACAACACCAGCCAGTTCCGCATGGACCCCGACGTGCCGCTGGTGGTGCCGGAGGTGAACCCGGAGGCGCTGCGCAACTTCGGCAAGCGCAACATCATCGCCAACCCGAACTGCTCGACCATCCAGATGGTGGTGGCGCTGAAGCCGCTGCACGACCAGTTCCGAATCAGGCGCGTGGTGGTGGCGACCTATCAGTCGGTGTCCGGCGCCGGCAAGGAGGGCATGGACGAGCTGTTCAACCACACCAAGTCGTCGTTCGTGTACCAGATCCTCGCCGCCGCAGCAGTTCACCAAGGAGATCGCCTTCAACTGCATCCCGCACATCGACAGGTTCCTCGACGACGGCTCGACCAAGGAGGAATGGAAGATGGTGGTGGAGACCAAGAAGATCCTCGATCCGAACATCGCGGTGCACGCCACCTGCGTGCGGGTGCCGGTGTTCATCGGCCACGGCGAGGCGGTGAACGTCGAGTTCGAGAACTCCGGTCACCGCCGGCGAGGCGCGCGCCTGTCTGCGCGAGGCGCCCGGCGTCGAGGTGGTGGATGTGCGCGAGGACGGCGGCTATGTCACGCCGCTGGAGTGCGCCGGCGAGGACGCGGTGTATGTCAGCCGCATCCGCAAGGACCCGACGGTGGCGCACGGCCTGTCGTTCTGGTGCGTGTCCGACAACCTGCGCAAGGGCGCCGCGCTGAACGCGGTGCAGATCGCCGAGACGCTGATCGCGCAGCGGATGTTGAAGGCGGCGTGATCAGGGGTCGATCGCGGCGCGGAATCGGGCGACCGCCTCCGGCAGGTTCCGCACCAGATCGTCCGCCGCCGCGACGGTCGGCGTGGTCCGGTCAGGATCGAAGTTGTCGTAGGCGCGCGTCGCGCGATTGCGGAAGCGGCGGGTCTCGATCGGCGGACGCGGCCACCCCGGTCGGCAAGATGGCAGGCCGGTGGCCGACCGCCTGCGCCACGCGGCTGATCAGATCGGCATGCCAGGCCTCGCCCCGCGGCCGCGTCTCCTCGATCAGATCGAGGATGCGCAGCAGCGCATTCTCCAGCGAGGTGTGGCCGCCCTGGATGGCGTGCATGAAACCCATGCGCAGCGCGGCGCCGACCACGTCATCCGCCCGGAACGCCGGATGTTGAGAGAATTCGATGCCGCGCCGGAAATTGCCGACCGCGGATGCGACCGCGTGGTCGATTTCGATCCAGTCGGCGTCGCTCACCCGAGCACCACGATGTCGGGCGCGATGTGGGCCAGGAAATCGGCCTTGCACCACGCCTTCGGCATCACGTCCGGGTTAAGGCCGCGATCCCAGCAGGCACGCTCCGCGAAGTTCCAGGCGGCGGCGGTGGTAGGTTCTGGGAAGTCGGTGAGGATGTCGACATCGCTGTCGCGCCGCAGCATGTCGCGCGCAGCCGATCCGAACAGCAGGAAACGCCCGCCGTGCTCGCGCGCATACGCTGCCAGCGCCGGCCGCAACGCCGCCATCGCCTGGCGTTTGCGCTCGGTCGTCGCCGCCTTCCGTTCGGCCAATGTGACGATGCGCTCCATATGCGTAGTTAGGGCGCGCTCACATCGACAGGCAAGCGGTGGAAGCTACGGGTCGATCGCCTGCCGGTACGCGGCGATCGCCGCCTGAAGCTGGGTCGCAAGCTTCTCTGCCGCCCTCACTGCCGGCTCCGCGTCGTCTGGGTCGAAGCTGTCGTAGGCGCGGACTGCCACGTGGCGGAACTTCCGCGTGCGGTCTGCTGCCTGAACCAGGGTGGGCGTCAGGATGGCGGGCCGGCTGTCGGTCGCACGACCGGCGCGCTGGATCAGGTCCGCTTGCCACTGGCTGCCGCTTGGCGCCTCTTCCCGCTGGAGCTGCAATACCCGGAGCAGCGCCTTCTCGATCGAGGTGTGGCCCGCAAGCATCGCATGCATGAAGGCCATGCGCCGCATATAGCCGTCGAGGTTATCGTCGTGCAGGCCCGATGCGCGGTAGATCTGGATCGCCCGCGAGAAATGGCCCACCGCGGCGTCGATGTCCGCATCGATATCGGACCAACGCGCGTCGCTCACGCCACCACCTGAAGGTCGCGCGTGACGCGGTCGCGGAACCGGCCCTTGCACCACGCGAACGGGATGATGTCCGGCTCCAGCTTGCGGTTCCAGCAGGCTCGCTCGGCGAAATTCCAGGCCTCGTCCAGCGCATCAGGTAGGAAGTCGACCAGGATGTCGACATCGCTGTCGTAGCGCATCTCGCCGCGCGCCGCCGAACCGAACAACAGGTAACGGCCGCCGTGCTCGCGTGCGTAGGCCGCAAGCGCGTCGCGGAGTTCGGCCACCGCGCCGCGCAGCCGTTCCTCCTCGGCCGCCTTGCGCTCCTTCAGCGTGACGATACCGCCGCCCATGCCGCTCATTAGGGCGCGCCCAGTGGGTCCGGCAACCATTCATCCATGGTGGCGCGCGCGACCGCCCCGGCGAGCGCCGCCGCGTCCGGGCCGCGGGTCACCCCCTGTGCCGCGAGGAACCGCACGTCGTGGATGCCGATCGTCGCCAGGATCGCGCGCAGATAAGGCGTCAGGAAGTCGGGCTGCAGCACGGCCGCATCGCCGGCGTGGTAGCCGCCCGCGACAGTCACCACGAAGGTCGGCCGGTCGCGCAGCAGACCCACCTTCCCCCGCGGCGTGCCGGCGAAGGTGCGGCGGATGCGCACCACATGGTCGATCCAGGCCTTCAGCGTCGCCGGCACGGTGTAGTTGTTCATCGGCGTGGCGATCGCCACCACATCGGCAACCTCAAGCTCGCCGATCACCTGCTCGGAATAGCCCAGCGCATCGCGGTCCGCGGCATCCCATTCCTCCGGCCGAAGCAAGATCGCATCGGCGAAGGCGGCGCCGATCGGCGGCGGCGGGTCGGCGGCCAGGTCGCGGCGCACCACCGTGGCGCCCGGATGTCGGCGCTCCAGTCGCGCCAGCAGTTCCGCGCCCAGGCGACGCGACCACGATCCCGGCCCTCGCGGGCTGACCGCGATATACAGGATGGTGGTCATGCCGCCCTGACGGTGACCGGGTGCTGCGAGCGGAACCCGATCATCAGGCGGTTCCACAGGTTGATCAGGCCGATCAGGGTCGTCAGGTTCACCAGCTCCGCCTCGCCGAACTGCGCGCGCACCTGATCATACACAGCGTCGGGCGCGTGCGTCTCGGCCACCAGGGTCAGCGCCTCGGTCCATGCCAGGGCGGCGCGTTCGCGGTCGGTGTACAGCGGCGAGTCGCGCCACGCGTTCAGCAGATACAGGCGCTGTTCGGTCTCGCCGTTGCGGCGCGCATCCTTGCTGTGCATGTCGAGGCAATAGGCGCAGCCGTTGATCTGCGACGCACGCATATCCACCAGTTCGATCAGCGACTGCTCCAGTCCGCAGCGCCGGATGTAGGTCTCGACGCCACGTACCGCCTCGTATGCGCCAGGGGCGAGCTTGAACGCTGCCAGTCGTTCACGAAACATGTCCGGTTCCTTCTGGTATGCCGGCGACAGGTAAGCACGGGTGGCCCGGCAAGGAAGGCCAAGTCTGGCCGATGCCGCCAGGCCATTGCCATGGACCGGTTCGCCGGCCCGGGCATGCCGTTGCCGTCGCGTTGACCCCTCCACGCCGGAAGCGTAAGCAATCGCAACGGCTTGCGGCAAGTCGGCCGGCCGACAGGATGGAGCGATCCATTGCGAGACGTACGTGACGCGCTGATGGTGGCGCGCAACTCCGACGGCAAGCTGATCCGCCGCCCGCTGTCCCCGCATCTCCAGGTGTATCGCTGGCCGATCAGCATGGCGATGTCGATCGCGCACCGCATCACCGGCGTCGGCCTGGGCATCGGCGCGCTGCTGCTGACCTGGTGGCTGGTCGCCGCCGCCGTCTCGGACGACGCGTTCGACGCGGTGCAGTGGTTCCTCGCCACCCCGATCGGCCTGCTGCTGCTGTTCGGCTGGACGCTCGCGCTGTTCTTCCACTTCTTCTCCGGCATCCGCCATCTGGCCTGGGATGCCGGCTTCGGCTTCGAGAAACCTTGGTACGAGCATTCCGCCTGGGCGGTGCTGATCGCGACCGTGGCGGCGACCCTGCTGCTGTGGATCGTCGGCCTGGCGGTGTGGTGAGGCGGCCCATGTCCGGCGCTGCGAAACCGCCTCAGGTCGACACCATGCGCTCGCCGCTCGGCCGCGCGCGCGGGCTCGGGTCGGCGAAGGCGGGTGCGGCGCATTGGTGGGCGCAGCGGCTCACCGCGCTGGCGCTGCTGCCGCTGACCCTGTGGTTCCTCTGCGCCGCCGGTCCGCATGCTCGGTGCGACGCGCGACGATGTCGTTTCCTGGATGGCTGGTCCGCTTCCGCTCGTGTTGATGATCGCGCTGGTGATCGCCACCTTCCACCATCTGCAACTCGGGCTGCAGGTGGTGATCGAGGACTATGTCGAGAACCATGCGCTGCGGGTCGGTGCGGTCCTGCTGGTGAAGGCCCTCGCGCTGCTGCTGGCGCTGGCCTGCATTGTCTCCGCGCTGCGGCTCGGACTATAGGCGGAAAGGACACCGATGAACGCGATCACGCTGCCTTCGTCGCGCGCCTACAACATCGTCGATCACACCTATGACGTGGTGGTGGTCGGCGCCGGCGGCTCCGGCCTGCGCGCCACCTTCGGGATGGGTGCGGCCGGCCTGAAGACCGCCTGCATCACCAAGGTGTTCCCGACGCGCAGCCACACCGTGGCGGCGCAGGGCGGCATCGGCGCAGCACTCGGCAACATGGGCGACGACGACTGGCGCTGGCACATGTACGACACCGTGAAGGGGTCGGACTGGCTCGGCGACCAGGACGCGATCGAGTACCTCTGCCGCGAAGCGATTCCCGCGGTGTACGAGCTGGAACATTACGGCATGCCGTTCAGCCGCACCGACGACGGGCGGATCTACCAGCGTCCGTTCGGCGGCCACATGACGAAATACGGGGACGGTGCGCCCGCGCTGCGCGCCTGTGCCGCGGCCGACCGAACCGGGCATGCCATGCTGCACACGCTGTACCAGCAGAGCCTGCGCAACGACGTGGAGTTCTTCGTCGAATACTTCGCGCTCGACCTGATCATGGACGATGAAGGCGTGTGCCGCGGCGTCATGGCGTGGTGCCTGGAGGACGGCAGCATCCACCGGTTCCGCGCGCAGATGGTGGTCATCGCCACCGGCGGCTATGGCCGCGTCTACCAGGTCTGCACCTCGGCGCATATCTGCACCGGCGACGGCAACGGCATGGTGCTGCGCGCCGGCCTGCCGTGCCAGGACATGGAGTTCGTGCAGTTCCATCCGACCGGCATCTTCCCCGCCGGCTGCCTGATCACCGAGGGCGCGCGCGGCGAAGGCGGCTATCTGACCAACTCGGAGGGCGAGCGCTTCATGGAGCGCTATGCGCCGAGTGCCAAGGACCTTGCCAGCCGCGACGTGGTGTCGCGCTCGATGATCGTCGAGATCAACGAGGGGCGCGGCTGCGGGCCGAACAAGGACCACATCCTGCTGCATCTGGAGCATCTCGGCGCCGACATCCTGCATGAACGCCTGCCGGGCATTTCCGAGACCTCGCGGGTGTTCGCGGGCGTCGATGTGACCAAGCAACCGATCCCGGTGCAGCCGACGGTGCACTACAACATGGGCGGCATCCCGACGAACTATCACGGCGAGGTGCTGCGGCCGACGCCTGGCGATCCTGACGCGGTCGCGCCGGGATTGATGGCGGTGGGCGAGGCGGCGTGCGTCTCGGTGCATGGGGCCAACCGGCTTGGCACCAACTCGCTGATCGATCTGCTGGTGTTCGGTCGTGCCGCGGCACAGCGCGGCGCTGAGCTGGTGCGGCCGAATGGCAGCCAGGCGCCGTTGCCGCCGAAGGCTGGCGAACGCTCGCTCGACCGGTTCGACGGGACACGGCATGCCAAGGGCGGCACGCGGGTCGCCGATCTGCGGCTGGACATGCAGCGCACGATGCAGACCCACGCGGCGGTGTTCCGCAACAGCACGATGCTGGCCGAAGGCGTGGCGAAGATGCGCGCGGTGTGGCAGGGCATGTCGGACATGTCGGTGTCGGACCGCAGCCTGATCTGGAACAGCGACCTGATGGAGGCGCTGGAGCTGCAGAACCTGATGGGCAACGCGATGACCGCGATGGTCGGCGCCGAGGCGCGGCACGAAAGCCGCGGCGCGCATGCGCACGACGATTATCCCGAGCGCGACGATGCGAACTGGATGAAGCACACGCTCGCCTGGTGCGACGAGAATGGCGCGGTGCGGCTGGGCTATCGGCCGGTGAAGCTGCAGACGCTGACCAACGAGGTGGCGTCGTTCCCGCCGAAGGCGCGGGTGTACTAAGTGATTCTTAACACGGAGGACGTGCGAGGGCCACGGTGGGCCACGGAGATGTCTTCAAACCACGAAGCGTCGCAGGCCATCGATCAGGCGGGACGCGTTGAAGTTGAATATCAGGCCAATCGGGATGCCGCTCATCCGCAAGTAGGTCTGGAGTTGAGATTCATGCGTCGGCACGATCGCGGCGACTGCCTTGATCTCCAAGATGACCCGCCGATCCACGACGATGTCTGCGCGAAAGCCCTCGTCCATGGTCATTCCCTTGTAGGTGACCGGAACGCCGACCTGCCGCTCATAGGGGATGCCAGCGTGTCCAAATTCAAAGCAAAGGCATTGTTCGTAGACCGATTCGAGCAATCCTCTCCCGGTATTACGATGGACTTCGATGGCAAGCCCGATAATTCGCTCGGTCAGGCTCTCAGCGACAAGCATAACGACGAACTCCGTGGCCCACCGTGGCCCTCGCCCTTCCTCCGTGTTAAACGCTTATGAAACGTAAACGCACCGACCTGGGATAGCTGGCACATGGCCACATTCACCCTTCCCGCCAACAGCCGCATCGGCCGCGGCAAGAGCTACCGGGCACCGACCGGTGCAAAGCGCGCGCGCGAGTTCCGCATCTATCGCTGGAACCCGGACGACGGCCAGAACCCGCGCACCGATACGTATGAGGTGGACCTGGATGCCTGCGGACCGATGGTGCTGGACGCGCTGATCAAGATCAAGAACGAGGTCGATCCGACGCTGACCTTCCGCCGCTCCTGCCGCGAGGGCATCTGCGGTTCGTGCGCGATGAACATCGACGGCGGCAACACGCTCGCCTGCCTCAAGCCGATCGACGAGGTGAAGGGCGCGGTGCGCATCAATCCGCTGCCGCACATGCCGGTGGTGAAGGACCTGGTGCCCGATCTGTCGCAGGTCTACGCGCAGCTGCAGAGTGTCCAGCCTTGGCTGCAGGCCGACAGCCCAGCGCCACCGGATGGCGAGCGGCTGCAGAGCCGCGAGGAACGCGCCAAGCTGGACGGGCTGTGGGAGTGCATCCTGTGCTTCTGCTGCTCCACCGCGTGCCCGAGCTACTGGTGGAACGGCGACCGCTATCTCGGTCCCGCGGTGCTGCTGCAGGCGTATCGCTGGATCGCCGACTTCGCGCGACGAGCACACCGGCGAGCGGCTGGATGCGCTGGAGGACCCGTTCAAGCTGTATCGCTGCCACACGATCATGAACTGCACCGAGACCTGCCCGAAGGGGCTGAACCCGGCGAAGGCGATCGGCGCGATCAAGCAGTTGATCGTCGAGCGGCAGGGGTAGCTACCGCGCTCCCGGAACACTACTGCTGCGTCTCCCAGGTTGCGTTGAAGATGGTGCCGTTGTTTCCCCTGTACGGTGTCGATGGCCACCTGGCCGGTATCGGCGTTCAGCATGAACTCGGCGACGAGGCAATCTCGCGGAGCCGTATCGGTGGCATAGAGGCCGGCGATCTCGGACGCGAGCAACGTCCGGTCCCAGATACGTACGCGCGATAACGCGCCCATGAAGTAGCTGGCAAAGTCCCTGGTGCCCAGCCGCAGCGGAGCAGAGCCATTGCGTGGCTGAACGACCAACTGCAGGTCCTGGTTCGGGCTTGGCTGTTTGTGTATCGGGCAACCTCCCTGCGACGGCCCCTGGTAGGTGTCACAGCGTTGGTAGCTGCCGTTGCGATAGAAATACGTGCACGAGCTGTCGGCAACGCCCACGATATGAATCCACTTGGTGGGCTGCACCGTCTCCTGTACGTAGCTGCCCACACCCAACCCTCCCTCGGGATTGAACAGATAGAAGCTGATACGGTTCGGCCGCGGGGGATCCTCCTGGGTTCCGTCGCGGTTGTACATGCGCAAGGCCCACTCCTGCTGACCGGTCGGGCCAGCGCCTTCGCCTTTGCCAATCCAATGGACGTAGCCCGTCCCTTCAAAATTATCGAAGTCGACTGTATCCGGCCGCATCCAGGCTGATACCGACAACGCGCCAGCGTGGGCAACGCCATAAGCGTCAACACTTGGAATCTCCACGTAACTGTCGACGCCATTGAAGTTGAGACAGATGTCGCCGGGTTGCGGCGCCGCGCCGTTTGCCATTCGATGCTCCCTGCTCCGCCTGCAACATTGATGACAGCGGCACATGGCTTCACTACACTTGCCGGCAATCTCCGTAGAGAGACCATCAAGGGAGGAGACCATGCGCTCACCCGCGCACGCTGACCATACGGTCATCGACGGCGACGCACGACCCCTGACCCGACGATCCCTGCTCGCACTCACCGCCCTGGGCGTCACCGCCGGCGAACGGAGCGCCACCGCCGCACCACAGGGGCAATTGA
Organism: uncultured Alphaproteobacteria bacterium; assembly: GCA_963749575.1. GTDB lineage: Bacteria > Pseudomonadota > Alphaproteobacteria > Acetobacterales > Acetobacteraceae > JAMXLO01. The sequence goes on along the minus strand of CAVVNM010000013.1, from coordinate 27,160 downwards.
CCTACGGCGTCCACGTCTCGCTCGCCCCGAGCTGGTTTGATCCGGGCGAGGCCGCCGGCATCATCACGCCGTACATGCTGCTGTACGGCCTGCACGACGCGCTGGTGAAGGCGATGCCGGACAGCAAGCAGACGCCGAGCCTGGCCGAATCATACACCGCGTCGGAGGACGGCCTCACCCACGACTTCGTCCTGCGACCCGCCACTTTCCACAATGGCGACCCGGTCACGTCGGACGACGTGAAGTTCTCGTTCGAGCGTTATCACGGCGCCAGCCAGAGCCTGCTGAAGCAGCGGGTCGCCGCGGTCGAAACGCCGGATGCGCAGCACGTACGGTTCCGGCTGACGGAGCCGTGGCCCGACTTCCTCACCTTCTATGCCGGCGTGAGCGGGGCCGCCTGGATCGTGCCGCGCAAATACCTGACCCGGGTGGGTGACGAGGGCTTCAAGAAGGCGCCGATCGGCGCCGGACCCTATCGCTTCGTCTCGTTCTCGCCGGGCATCGAGCTGGTGCTCGAGGCGTTCGACGGCTACTGGCGCCAGACGCCGAAGGTGAAGCGCCTGGTGATGAAGGTGATCCCCGACGAGGCTACGCGACTCGCTGCGCTGAAGCGGGGTGAGATCGACATCGCCTACTCGATCCGCGGCGAGCTGGCCGGAGAGCTGGAGCAGACGCCTGGCCTGACCCTCGAGGCGGTCGTATTGCAGGGCGTCTTCTGCCTGTATTTCGTCGATCAATGGGATCCGAAGTCCCCCTGGTACGACGTGCGCGTGCGGCGGGCCGCCAATCTCGCGATCGACCGCAACACCATCAACGAAGCGCTGACCAGGGGATATTCGCGCGTCACCAACAGTGCTTTCATTCCGGACATGTTCGAATTCTATTGGCAGCCGCCGGCGGCGGTGTACGACCCGGCGCAGGCGAAGCAGCTGCTCGCCGCCGCGGGCTATCCGAATGGGTTCGATGCCGGTTTCTATAATTGTGACTCGTCCTACGCCAATCTCGGCGAGGCGGTGGTCAACAACCTGGGCGAGGTCGGCATCCGCACCAAGTTGCGCCCGCTCGAGCGGGCCGCCTACATCAAGGCCTACGCCGAGAAGTCGTACAAGAACATCATCCAGGCAGGGCCGGCCGGATTCGGCAACGCGGCGACCCGGCTGGAGAGCCATGCCGTCACCGGCGGCACGTTCACCTACGGCAGCTATCCGGATCTCGACGCGCTGTTCCAGCAGCAGGCGAGCGAGCTGGACACCAAGCGTCGCGAAGCGCTCCTGCACCGGATGCAGCAGATCGTGTATGAACGCGCCATCTACGCGCCGATCTGGCAGCTCGGGTTCCTCAACGGCGTCGGCCCGCGCGTCGCCGAGTTCGGGCTTCGGCCGTATCCCGGGCTTCCCCTATACCGCGCCGTTCGATGAGCTGGCGCTGCAGGGGGGATAGTCCGTTACGGCCAGGCGGCGAGAGCTGCCGCACGGCCCGATTGCCAACCGGCTGTGGCGCTACATCGAAGCGCAGGCGCCGGCGTTGGTCCGAGCGATCGACTGCCGCGGGTCCGGCAGGCTGACCGACCAGCACGCCCGCGCGATCCGCGAGCGCCGCCTCGCCCTCGGTCGGCAGCCGCACCGAATAGTTCAGTGCGTCGGCAATTTCTCGGTCGGCCCGTTGTCAGGCCGCAGCGGACCTGTCGGCCCGCGCGTCAGGTCCGCGGCGGTATCCCTGCCGGGATCGGATGCGGCGGATCGCCGATGGTCCACAGCCGTTCGTGCCGCGGTACGGCGGGTGCCGGGAGCGCCGGCTGGGGGGCGGGCTGCGGCTGCGACGCTTCGATCGGCCCCGCCAGGCCAACCGCGCGGCACGCGTTGCCGCTGCTGCTGACATGCACCGTCGGCTGGCCGCCATTGCCGGGGAAACCGTAGGTGATCGTCTGGCTGCACGTGCCGCTGCCGGTCGATACCGCGGTCACCACAACCCCCGACCCCGGCACCGCCGCCTGCGGCGCGCCCTGCATCACCGAGCGGATCATCTGCACCGGAACGGGCACCGCGGTCGCCAGCAGCGCATCCATGTCGGCGAACATGCGGTTCATCACGGCTTCCTGCTGCGCGAGCATACGCGCGACCGGGAAATCAACCGGGATCGTCGGTCCAGTCGGCACCAGCGCCACGGCGGCGCCAGCCGGAACCCAGACGTAATGCCCGCCATCGGGCTGCGCCGCGACGGCCGGGACGGCGACCAACATACTGGCAGCAAGCAACGCGCTTCGTGTTCCACCGATCATGGGCCCCTCCCAGGCAGGTGCAGGCATCGTCCTCCCACCCGGCTTGCGGCGGGGCTTCCCGCGGCATGAAGCTTTGGTAAGGTCAGGCCGCCCGGGTCAGCCGCTTCACGAACGCCGACAGCCGGTGCCGCCGCAGCTCGCTGCGCGCCTTCGCATCCGTGGTCATGTAGTTGAGCTGTACCGAGTAGCGCTGGCCGGTGAAGCGCCGGTGGCCGTGCCAGGTGTTGGCGCCGTTGGGAAACACCAGCAGCGTGCCGTTCACCGGCGGCACCTCGACCGCGTAGTCCTCCAGGTCATCGGGGCCGCGCAGCAGGCGCAGGCAGCCCTCATGCCGGGCCCAGACATCGGTTGCCGGGTTGAGATACAGCAGAGCCGTCACCCGCTTGGCGGTCGAGTCGCAATGGATGACGCCGTCACGGTCATTGGTCCAGCCGCGCAGCGTCACCATGGTCGGCGCGTCGGTCAGTTCCAGACCGAACCGCTCGCCGACCGCAGCGCGCAGCCGCGGCCCTTCCAGCTCGTCCAGCAGCGCCCGTGCGTGACGACCCAGCACGAGCGCGTCGCGCGGGAACGAGCCGCGCTTGCCGAGTGCCGGCAGGTCGGCGACCACCGCGCGCAGCGCCTCGGGTGGCACGAAATTGCCGACCACCACATGCGGGAACGGATCGGTCGCCACCGGCGTGGCACCCAACGCGGCATAGTCCAGCGCTATCATGCGCCGCTGCATACCACGGAACCCGCCGCGTTGAACTGCCGGTGCGAAGGCGACCGCGGACGGCGGGAAGCTGGCCGACGCGTTGCCGCCGGTGATGGCCACGATCCGAGGGGGTGGTCGCACTCTGCCGAGCTCGCGCCGCTGCGTTGAACCCTGGCCGCCGACGCGCTATCTGCGGCGCCGAGATGGACCTCCCGGGCGCCGACACCCCTGCGCAGCGCGGGCCGCTGCCAGCCTTCCGGGCGATGGTGGCGGCCGGCGATCTGGCTCCCGACGCCTCCCAGGAACTCGTGGCGACACGCCTGCAGGTGCTGTGGACCCGCCTGCGCGGCTACGACCCGTCGCCGCGACCGGGCAACGGCAACAGCCTGTTCTCCCGCCTGCTGCGCCGCGAGCCGCAGCCGGACCGGCCGAATGGCCTCTACATCGTGGGCGAGGTGGGGCGTGGCAAGTCGATGCTGGTGGACCTGTTCTTTGCCGCCGCCGATGTGCGCCGCAAGCAGCGGATCCACTTCCACCGCTTCATGCAGAGGGTCCACGCGCGCTTCCACGCCTTCCGGCGTGCCAACCCGGAGATCGAGGATCCGATCCCGCCGCTCGCCGATGCGATCGCGGCCGAGGCGGCGTTGCTCTGCTTCGACGAGTTCCAGGTGAACGACATCGCCGATGCGATGATCCTCGGGCGGCTGTTCCAGGCACTGTTCGAGCGAGGCGTGGTGGTGGTGGCAACGTCCAACATCGCGCCGGACGATCTGTTCAAGGGTCAGCCGGGGCGCGATGCGTTCCTGCCGTTCATCGCCCTGATCAAGCGGCAGCTGGACGTGGTGACGATGGACGCCGGCCGCGACTTTCGGCGCGAACGGCTGCGCGGCATGCGCACCTGGCTGGTGCCAGCCGATGCACGGGCCGACCGTGAGCTCGACCGCGCCTTCGCCGAACTGACCGGGGGCGCCGAGGGCGAGCCGGCGACCCTGTGGGTGATGGGCCGCAGCTTGGTCGTGCCACTGGCATTCGAAGGCGTGGCGCGGTGCGACTTCGACCTGCTGTGCGGCACCGCGCTCGGCGCCGGCGATTACCTCGCGCTGGCGCAGCGCTTCCACACGCTGATCCTGGATGGCATTCCACGGCTGTCGCCCGACAACTACGACAAGGCGCGCCGCTTCATCGTGCTGATCGATACGCTGTACGATCATCGGGTCAAGCTGCTGGCGTCGGCGGATGCGATGCCGGACCAGCTCTATCAGCGCGGCGAGAATGCGCGGATGTTCGAGCGTACCGCGTCGCGGCTGGACGAGATGCAAAGCCAGGACTGGCTGGAGCTGCCGCATCTGCCGTAGGCCGCAAGGCGACCGAGCTTGCGCCAGTGGTCAAATCAATCAAAAACTTCGGCTGCCTGCCGGGAAAACCTACTCCTCCAGGCATTATCGCTCGATTGGTGATACCATCCCGCCGATGGCCGCTCGAAGGCGGAGGCCGCATCACAGGTTGAGCCGAGGCCAATATTAAGTCGGGGAGATACTGATGAACCGGTTCCGTAGTAACGCCGTCACCGCTCAGATCGCAACAATGACTTTCCTAATTTCTTTCCTTGCTCTATCGGGTCTAAGTAGAACGGCTTTTGCTGAAGACGAGTATTTTCCCACCGAACCACCCTTGGCAGACTCTGGCTGGACAGTGCCATATAACGAATTGCTACTCGCATGCTACCGAGGGACTATGGGCGCTTGCGATCGCGTCGCATCTGATCGGGGAATGATTTTTGATACGCCTATCTATAACTATGCAGCCACTTGCGGTGGCCGCTTGGATATCGTGACTGCGCGGCGTCTGAGCGCTCGAATGTTAGAGAATGGCATTCGGGGAGGGACGTGCTCCTCTATCTTCAGATTGGAGTGAGTGTCGGTCCCACTACCCGACCACCACCGGGATCGAGGCGGGCGCGTCAGTCACGGTGATCGGTGTCCAGCCGGCGGTGTCGCCGTCCGCCTGCACCGGCGACGGCTCGTTGCCGATGAAATCGATCTGCCGCGCGCGCACATGGCGCACACCGGGCGCGCGACCCAGCAGGCCCAGCGGCAACGCGGCGCCGTACAGCAGGGCGGCTGCAACGCCGGCGTTGTCGAACAGCACCACGGAAAACCCGGGCTGCGCCGTACAGGCGGTCGGCGCCAGCAGGAACCGGCCGCCATACAGCCGTCCCTTGCTGACGATCACACTGGCCGCCTGGGTCTCCTGGCCGTCCAGCCGCAGCCGGATCGGAGTGAAGCGGTAGAGTGCCAGTTCGCGCAGCGTCTGCAACGCGTAGGCACTGCGGCCGACCACGCGCTTCAGCACGACCGGCAGACGATGCACCACCTGGGCATCCAACCCGACGCCGAGCATCTGGACGAACAATCGCGATCCGTCGGCGCCGCGTGCCACGCCGGGCCAGAGCGGCCGGGTTCGTCCGAATGCCAGCGCCGCCGCCACCGCGCGTGGCTCGAACGGCAGTGCGAGTTCGTGCGCCAACACGTTGGCCGAGCCCAGCGGGATCACGCCCAGCCGAGCCGAGGAACCCAGCAACCCGTTGGCGACCTCCGCGATCGTGCCGTCGCCGCCGGCGGCGACCACCATCGAGGCGCCGCGGCAGACCGCCTCGCGTGCCAATGCTTCGGCATGGCCCGGCCGATGCGTCTCGGCCAGTTCGATGCGGATGCCGTTCGCCACCAGCACATCGAGCACGCGCCACAACAGGCTGGCGCGCCGCATCCCGGCGACGGGATTGAACACGATGATCATGGTGCGATGCACATCTGAGCGACAAGTCAGCGATTCGACAACGCGAAGTTGTATTCCTGCCATTGGCGTGTTTCAGCAAGATGACATTTGTATTGCTTAGGGATGACTTTCACAATACCCGTTAATATTCGGTTTCGTCACGCAAACTTAACTTTATCCACAACGCGTCAGGGAGTATTTGCTGCACCTCGCATGAATGCCCCCATCGTTCCCGGCGCGCGACCGCTCTACCGCAGCGTGTTCGTTTCGGATACCCACCTCGGGACCCGAGGCGCGCGCTGCGACTTCCTCGCCAATTTCCTGCACCGCACCAGTTGCCAGAAGCTGTTCCTGGTCGGCGACATCTTCGACGGCTGGCGGCTGCGCAAGTCCTGGTACTGGGACGAGCACCATGACGAGGTGCTGCGGCAGATCCTGCGCCACGCCCGCGGCGGCACCGAGGTCACCTACATTCCCGGCAACCACGACGAGATGTTCCGCGCCTGGCTGCCGCTGGGCCTGGAGATCGCCGGGATCAAGCTGCGCAAGGACGCCGAACACGTCACCGTGGACGGCAAGCGCCTGCTGGTGATGCATGGCGACGAGTTCGACAGCGTGGTGCGCTACGCGAAGTTCCTGGCCCTGCTCGGTGACCGGGCCTACTCGGTGGCGCTGACGTTCAACCGCTGGTTCAACGCGCTGCGCCGGCGGCTCGGGTATCCCTACTGGTCGCTGTCGGCCTGGCTGAAGCGTCAGGTGAAGGAGGCGGTGAAGGCGGTCGACCGGTTCGAGAGTGCACTCGCCAACGAGGCGCGCCGCCGCGGTTTCGACGGCGTGGTGTGCGGCCACATCCATCACGCCGAAATGCGCGAGGTCCACGGCGTGCTGTATCTGAACGACGGTGACTGGGTGGAGAGCTGCACCGCGCTGGTCGAGCACCATGACGGACGGCTGGAGTTGATCGACTGGGCGGCGGAGAACCGCCTGTCATTCTTCGCGCCACGCCGCTCCGCGTTGCGCGCAGCTGTCTGACGCGCTCGCCCTCGCTGCACCGGCTGCCTGCGACGCGATGCTGCCCCCCGCACCGTCGCACCGGCTGCTGATCGTGACCGACGCGTGGCTGCCGCAGGTGAACGGCGTGGTGCGCACGCTGACCACGGTGGTGGCCGAACTGCGCGCGATGGGGCACGTGGTGGAGGTGATCGCGCCGGACCGGTTTCGCACCATCCCGTGCCCGACCTATTCGGACATTCCGCTCGCGCTGCTGCCGCGCCGCAGCCTGGTGCGCATGATCGAGGCGTTCCGGCCGGATGCGCTGCACATCGCAACGGAAGGGCCGTTGGGGATGGCGGCGCGGAGCTGGGCGAAGCGCACCGGGTTCGGCTTCACCACTGCGTTCCACACCCGGTTCGCCGAATACATCAAGGCGCGCACCGGTTTCCCGGTGCGGCCGGTCTATGCCTGGATGCGGCGGTTCCACGGCGCCGCGCAGGGCATGATGGTGGCGACGCAGTCACTGCGCGACGAACTGACGGCGCGCGGGTTCCGCAACATCCGGCCCTGGTCGCGCGGGGTGGACCTGGACCTGTTCAAGCCGGAGCCGCGCGAGGCGTGGAACCTGCCACGGCCGGTGTTCCTCTATGTCGGCCGGGTGGCGGTGGAAAAGAATATCGGCGCCTTCCTGGATCTGGATCTGCCGGGATCGAAGGTGGTGGTTGGCGCCGGACCGATCCTGCCGCGGCTGCGGCGCGAGTATCCGAACGTGCTGTTCACCGGCCCGCGCTATGGCGAGGCTCTGGCACGCGCCTACGCGGGGGCGGACGTGTTCGTGTTCCCCAGCCTGACCGACACGTTCGGCCTGGTGCTGCTGGAGGCGCTGGCCTGCGGCACGCCGGTAGCGGCGCTTCCGGTCACCGGGCCGATCGATGTGCTGGCCGATGCGCATGGCAGGATCGGCGCGGTGAACGCCGATCTGCGGGAGGCGGCGCTGGCGGCGCTGAGCGGGGATCGGGCGGCCTGCCGCTTGCACGCCGAGCGCTATTCGTGGCGCGCGTGCGCCGAAGTGTTCCTGTCGCATCTGGTGCCGCTGGCGGGCGCTTCCTGAGCAGAACCGCGCCATCCATAGTGGCGCCATGGACCGCGCCGCGTTGCGCCGCACCGACCGGAGCGAACTGGTTCGACAGGCGTTTCGCCTGGAATATGCCACGCTCGCCTGGATGGCGATCGAGACTATCGTCGCGATCTGGAGTGCGGTGCAGGCGAGCAGTATTTCGCTGCTTGCCTTCGGCATCGACAGTCTGATCGAACTCGCCTCGGCCGGTGTGCTGCTGTGGCGGCTGACCGTCGAGATGCGGCGCGGACAGGAGGTTGCGGAAACGACGGAGCGTGCGGCAAGCCGCATCGCCGGTGCGCTGCTGTTCGCACTCGCGGGCTACGTGGTCGGAGCCGCCGGCTGGACGTTGTGGACGCGCACGGGCGCATCGTTCTCCTGGCCGGGATTTGTCGTGACCGCGCTGGCGATGCCGATCATGTATGGCCTGGCCCGGCGAAAGATCGCGGTGGCGGAAGCGCTGGGCAGCCGCGCGATGCGGGCCGATGCGATGGAAAGCGTGACGTGCGGCTGGCTGGCCTTGGTGGTGGTGACCGGGATGATCATCCAGGCGCTGACCGGTGCCTGGTGGATCGATGCCGCCGCCTCACTCGGCATCGTCGGGTTGCTGGTCAAGGAGGGCCGCGAAGCGTGGCGCGGCGCGGAATGCTGCTGCACATGACCGATCGACGGTGGCATTCGCGCGTCACCATGTCGCAGCGCGGCCGTGCAATTCTCTCGCGGTGGAATCCGTGCTGTATAAGCGCGTTCGACAGCCTCGAAGCAGGTCGGACCATTGGCCACGAACCGGGAGGAACCCAGCAATGACCCAGGTCGGCACAGGCGAATATAAGTACGAACTGATCCGCGACTTCCTCAAACTGCCCAACGGTGAAAGGTTCGGATTGGTCAGCCGGGTGGCAACCGATTCACAGGACCGCGTCTACGTGTTCCAGCGGAAGGATCCGCCGGTAGTCATGTTCGACCGCGCGGGGAACTACCTGGGCGCCTGGGGCAGCGGCGATGTCACCGATCCGCACGGGCTGAAGATCGTCGACGATGTCGTCTACACCACTGATCGCTCCGACTCGGTCGCCAAATCGTTCACGCTGGACGGCAAGGTCCTGCTGCAGCTCGGCCAGCGCGGCGTGCATTCCGACACCGGCTGCACCGGCTCCCCCTGGCTCGCGCAACGCGCGGCGGGGCCATTCAATCATCCCACCGAGATGATCGCCCACCCCAACGGTGACATCTACGTGACCGACGGCTATCGCAACTCGCGTGTGCACCGCTTTACGTCCGACGGCACGCTCATCACGTCATGGGGAACGCCGGGCAAGGCAGCGGGCGAATTCCACCTGCCGCACAGCGTCGCGATCGATCCTGACGGCAAGCTCTACGTCGCCGACCGATCGAACAAGCGGATTCAGATCTTTTCCCCCGATGGCGGGTTCCTGGGCCAGTGGAGCGGCATGGGAGGGCCGAACGACATCACGCGCGGCAAGGATGGCACGTTCACCATTGCCGAGCAGGAAGACGGCGACCAGCCCGCTTATGTCTGCGTGCGCGACGCGGCGGGAAACGTGCTCGCCCGCATGCCGAGCCGGCATGTCCATGGCGTGGGCGTGGATTTGCGCGGCGACATCTACGCGGGGCTTACAGTGGACCGCAGCGTAGACAAGTTCGTGCGAATTGGTTGAGCCGCCGACAGAACAGAGAGAACGTCATGATGATATCCAAACGCGGACTTCTGGCATCGGCAGCCGGCCTGGCCGCCGGTGCCGGCCTGCGGCCGCTGCGGGCACAGCCGACCAAGCTGCGTTTCGGGGTCGGACCTTTGCTGCCGAGCCCGACCGACACGATCAAGGCGTACACGCCGATCTTCGATTATCTGGCGAAGCAGCTTGGCGTCGAATACAGCCTGGTCTCGACGACCGATTGGGCGGGCATGGCAGTGGCGATGGGGTCTGGGCAACTCGACCTCGCCTGGATGGGACCCTGGGGCTACATCATCGCCAACAACAGCACCGACTGCGCCGCGATTGCGACCGTGAAATACGAGGAGAAGCCGACCTATCTCGGCATCGTCATCGGCCGGCCTGAGCTGACCATCGCGAGATTTCCCGACGACACGAAGGGCATGTCCATGTCATTCGCCGATGTCGGGTCCACCTCCGGCTGGCTCGTCCCGACCTACTACGCGAAGGAGGTCTGGAAGATCGATCCCAAAACCTTCTGGGCCTATCATGAGGGATCGACACACGCGGCGAACGAGGTCGCGGTATCGAACGGGCAGGTCGATCTGGCGACGGATTTCGACCGCAACCGCACCGCCATGATCGACAGCGGCCACGTGAAGCCGGACGCCAACAAGATCGTGTGGACGTCGGCGCCGCTCCCAAACGACGCGATCGTGGTGCCGAAGGGCACGTCGGCGGACCTCGCGGCGCATATCACGGCGACACTCACTGCCATCACGCTGGATCAGGCCAAGACGCTGCTGCCGCCGCACTACACCGGGTTCATCGCCTCGAACCACGCCTACTACGATCCGATCGAGAAGGCCGGGCTCGCGGTCGGCAAGATCAAGCCCAAGACATAGCGGCGGAACAGGCCCGAACCGCGATGTCGCCCGGAACGCAAGCCGCGGCGGCGCTGGCCCGGATCGCGATGCGGCGGCGCGGCGGGAGCGCGCGGCGGATCAAGGTCTGGGCGGCATTGGTGCTGATCGCAGCCTTTACGTGGCGAGCTGGCGCCTTGCCCAAGTGGACCCCGCCCGCCTGATTTCAGGTCTGCCCCGGCTCGCCCATTGGCTGGCGGAGGCGTGGCCGCCGCAGCTCGACGATCTGCCGCTCATTCTGCTGCGCACCGCCGAAACCATCGCCATGGCGGCACTCGGAACGACGATGGCGACGCTGCTCGCGGTCCCGACTGCCCTGCTGGCGAGCCGCAACATCACGCCGGTGCCGCTGCTCTATGGTCCGGTGCGATGGTTCCTGAACGCGCTCCGTGGCATCGACTCGTTCGTGTTCGCCCTGTTGTTTGTCGCTGCGGTCGGGTTGGGGCCGTTCGCCGGCATGCTCGGCATCGGGCTGCACACCTGGGGCAGCGCCGCGAAGTTGATCGCCGATCAGATCGAAACCATCCGGCTCGATCCCCTGCATGCGGTCGAGACGACCGGCGCCGGCCGGGTCACCGCCGTCGTGTATGCGTTGCTGCCCGATATCGCGCCCATGGTGCTGTCAACCACGCTGTTCTGGTGGGAGTTCAATGTTCGGACTTCAACGGTGCTGGGCGTGGTCGGCGCCGGAGGCATCGGCCAGGAACTCAAGAACAGCATGGATCTGCTGGATTTCCCGCGCCTGTTCACGATCATTGCGGTGATCCTGATTGTGGTTACCGCGCTCGATCAGCTCAGCGGGCGGATGCGGGCCAGGCTGGTATGACCGGCAGCTCAGCTCGGCGCCGATGAGTCCCGACGCATCGCCGTCCCGCAATGCGCTTGAAGCGGCGAACGCGATCAGCCTGAAGGTGGACAACCTGGGGAAATCGTACGGAAAACGGCAGGCGGTCGGCGGGGTGTCGTTCCTGGTCCATGCGGCCGAGTTCGTCGCGGTGCTGGGACCGAGCGGCGCGGGCAAGACCACGGTGTTTCGCTGTATCGCCGGACTTGTCGCCCCAACGATTGGCCACATCAGCGTGCTGGGGTCGGCAACCTCCGGGCTGCGCGGACGCGAGCGACGTCGCGTCGCGGTAGTGTTTCAACAATTCAATCTGATCGGCCGCCGGTCCGCACTGGGCAACGTGCTGGCCGGGCGTCTTGGCCACGTCCCGGCATGGCGCGGGATGCTCGGGCGGTTCTCGCGGGAGGATCGACTGTGGGCGCTCGAATGCCTCGACCGCGTCGGCATGCTGGACCAGGCGGAACAATGGTCCGACACCTTGTCGGGCGGCCAGCAGCAGCGGGTGGCGATCGCCCGTGCCATCGCGCAGCGACCGAGCATCATCCTCGCGGACGAACCGGTGGCCAGCCTCGATCCGCAGACCAGCCGGGATGTCCTGGACCTGCTGCGCGGCATTTGCCGGCAGGAAGGCGTCGCAGTGCTGTGCAGCCTGCATCAAATCGATCTGGCGTGCGCCTATGCCGACCGCATTGTCGGTCTGGTCGATGGGCGGCTCGTCACCGACGTCGCAACCGCGGCGTTCGACGCGACGGTGTTCGCCCGCGTCTACGGCGCAGCGGCGGGCAACGCCATGGCAGCCGGAGATTGATGGCCGCTCGCGGCCATCAGCAGGAGGTGTTGCTCGTTCTGGTCACGGGTCCACTATGACCTGTCCATACATCCATGGATGCGGCGTGCAGATGTAGTAATGGATGCCTGGAATGTCGAAGATGACGGACTTCGACTCCCCTTTGGCCAGCACGCCGGTATCCCACTTGCCCGCATCTCCCGCAGTCGCGGTCGCGGTATGTGGAATATCGCCGACATTGGTGAAGGTCACTGCGGTTCCGGCCTTGACGTGGGTCCGCGCCGGCCAATAGGCGTACTCGACGTTATTGTCGCCGATCTTGATCGCATTGACCCCCGCGGCAATTGGTCCCAGCGGACCGGCCACCGTGGCCGGTGGCGGCGGCGGCCAAAGCGGAGCGACCTGCCCGTTCAGCGCAAATGACCACAAGGCGTCACCTGTGGCACTGCCCTGGATGGAATTGCCGCCCGTGACGACGGCGATGTACTCCTGACCATCGACCTCGTAGACGACGGCGGGCGCATCGGCGCCGAAGCCGGTCTGGAAGGTCCACAGCTTGTCCCCGGTCCTGGCGTCGAGCGCGACGAAATTGCCGTCGGGCTCACCGCGCAGCAGCAGACCTCCGGCGGTGACTGTCGAGCCGCCGCCGCCGCCCATGCGATAGGGCATCTGATGCTGCCAGGCGATCTTGTTGGTGTGGCTGTCGATCGCGGTGAATGTACCGCCGAACTGCGAGCCGATCGGCGCCGCCTGGGTGCCGCCGACATAGCGTTGCCCATGCTTATACTGGTCGCCGTAGCGCAAGAAGGTGCTGGTACGGATCGTGCCGGGCACGTAGAACAATCCGGTATCCGGGCTGTACGGCATAGGCGACCAGTTCGTTCCCCCCTGCCCTCCGGGTTGGATGATGACAGGGCTGTCCCAGAATGACGCGAATATGCAGCCTGCGTTGTCGTAGCCGGGCAGCGGCGTTGCACAGGTCGGGACGGTATTGTCACCCAGCGGGTAAGGTTGCGTCTTCGCTGTCTTTTGCAGCGGCTCCTGTGGCACCGCCCGTTCCTCGATCCCGATCAGCGGTTTGCCGTTGGTGCGGTCGAGGATATAGACCCATCCGGTGCGTCCTGCCTCGGCGATCCCTTTGCGGGGCTGCCCGTTGATCATGGTATCAAACAATACCACCGGGCTCGCCGCGTCGTAGTCCCAGAGATCGTGGTGCACTTCCTGGAAATGCCAGGCGTATTCGCCGGTCTTGGCCTTCAAGGCCAGGATCGAGGCACAGAACAGATTGTCGCCCTCGCGCACCGACCCGTCATAGTCGGGCCCGCAATTGCCGGTGGCAAAGTAGATGAGGCCCAACTCGGGATCGACCGCTGGTGTGTTCCAGATAGTGGCCCCGCCGCGCATTGCCTGGGTGCTGCCCGCTGGCCAGGTATCGCTACCTACCTCGCCGGCTGCCGGCAGCGTATACGACCGCCACAGGATGGTTCCCGTCTTCGCATCCAGCGCGGTCAGCCGGCCACGTGTGCCGAACTCGCCGCCGGCGATGCCGCTGTACACGATACCGTCGTAATACAGCGGCGCACTGGTGATGACATAGCCGTTGTGCCAATCCTCGATCGGCGTCTTCCAAACCTGCTTGCCGGTCTTGATGTCAAGCGCGACGACGTTGGTGTCGAGCTGGCCGAGGAAAAGCAGTCCCTCGCCCATGGCGAGACCGCGATTGAGCCACCCACAACAGACCGTCGAAATCTGTTGGTCGATGCCTGACCAGCGCTCCCACAACATTTCTCCGGTCTTTGCATTGAGTGCAAACACGTCGTCGTTGCCCGTCACGACGTACATGATCCCGTCCTTGACCAGCGGAGTTGCCTCGGCCGAATACTTGCCGCCGAGACCGGAGCCCTTGAGACGGGCCATCCAGGCTCCTTTGAGCTGCTTCACATTGTTGGTGTCGATCTGCCTCAAGGTCGAATAGCGCTGGTTGGTGAGGTTCCCGCCGTTGGTCACCCAATCCTTGCCGACCGGGCTCTTCAGTAGCTGATCGATCTCGGGATCGAGAGCCGAGGCGGGCGGTGCGCACATGCACATCAGTCCAATCACCAGCGCTGCCCGCGCCAACAGGCCACCTCGATTGTGCATGTCGTTTCCCCCAAGCAGTCATAATTTGACCTGCCCCGTTGCTCCGGGATCACCAGCGCGACCTTGAGCCTCCGGGAGCTGCTTGGCAAGGCGGACGGATGACGCGACTCAGCGACTCTCCTGCCAACTGGCCCGCACCTGGATCTCGCATTGGAACTGGAGCGGCCCCTGACAATATCCCCACAGACAGATCCGCGTGTTGTCGTTGTCGATTCTCGTGCGTGCCTCTGCCTTCTCAACCTTCCAGTCGGGATCTCCACCCGGATCCATCATCCGCGCAGTGACCACCTCGGTTTTCACCGACTCCGGTACAACCTTCCAGCCGGTTTGTGCATTGGCGCAGCTCTCGTTCGTCAACAGGTGGGGCGGTGTCTCCGCACCAACAATCAATTCCGTTTCGTGCACCTCGAGCCCGTTGACTACGGCTCGGAGCTCTGCCGCTCGCGGCCCCGCAACAGCGAGCGTGATGGCTGCGATCAGAGCCAATGTGCATCCGGATTGGCGGTACGGCACTTTGTCCGTTCTCCTTGCGCCCGTCGTGATGCCCACACCAATACGTCTGCGCGATGACTGCGCCTGATCAGCGCATGCCGCACGACACTACCTTCCAGCTGGCGTGACAGTCGTGACAATACATGATATCGACCAAGCACAACATGTCCGGGCAGGGAATGTCGAACGTTGACCTCTGGATCCTGCGGCCGCGGGCGCTCTGACCCGCACATTCATCACGATGCACACGCTGGTTCAGTGACGCAGGAAGTAACCTCGTGTCCTTGCGCAGTCACGGTCGTCGGACGGCGAGCGTTGCTTACCGCCAGTCTCGGTGTTGGTCTGGCTCCGGGCACCGCCGACGCACAAACCGATCCGGCTCGCGATCGACCGAAGGAAGGTGACCTGCTGGTGAAGGCGGGCGATGCAGTGCCGACACCGCTGACACCGGAGGGTCTCCAGCTCGGTGCGGGACAGGTGATGGCCTGGCCGATGGATCCGGCGGGCAATGTCGTGCGCAATGGCTCGCGCCTCAACAAGGTGCTGCTGGTTCGGTTGGATCCTGCGGTATTCGATACGCAGACAGCGGAGCGCGCCGCCGACGGCGTGGTCGCCTATTCGGCGATCTGTCCACATACCGGTTGCGAGGTCATCAACTGGTTCAGTGATCGCCAGGTTCTCGAATGTCCCTGCCACAACTCCCAATACGACCCGAAGGCCGGTGCGCGCGTCCTGGCGGGTCCTTCGCCGCGCAGTCTGGCGGCGCTGCCACTGCGCGTCACGGATGGGAAGTTGACTGTTGCTCGGGCTTTTGTTGGTCGGCTGGGAATCCAGCAGATCTGAGATCCGGTCCGCCGAACGATGCAACGCCCGCATGACCGGAATAGACTGCATCCTATAACAACAATGGAGGGAAACGGTGCACATCAAATACGGCCTACGGTGTGGTACGGCAGGTGCCGCGCTGATACTTGGCTTGCTCGTGTCCACTGCCTTCGCGCAGCAGCCAGCGCCGAATCCGCCCCCGGCGCCACCCGCAGCGCCCGACCCGATGCCGTCCAACGGTGATCCTGTCGCCGCGGCGTTGCCGCTTGCGCCGGTCCTCGCTGGCTACAAGCCGGTCACGGCCGAGCGGCTGAAGGGGCCGGATGACGGCGACTGGCTGATGTTCCGTCGCACCTACAATGGCTGGGGCTACAGTCCGCTGACCCAGATCACCACGGCGAACGCATCGCATCTGCACCCGGTGTGGAGCATGGCGACCGGCCAGCTGGAGGGACATCAGGCACCACCGATCGTCAATAACGGTGTGATGTTCGTGGCCACGCCCGGCAACCAGGTGCTGGCCATCAATGCCAAGACCGGTGATCTGCTGTGGCGCTACAAGCGGCCGATACCTGAGGATATGCTGCAACTGCACCCGACCAGCCGCGGCGTCGCATTGTGGGGCGACAAGGTGTTGTTCGCCTCCACCGATGCGACGATGGTTGCGCTCGATGCCAAGACAGGCAAGGAGGCGTGGGCCACCAAATACGAGGATTACACTCACGGCTACTACTCGTCGCTCGCACCGCTGGTGATCGATGGCAAGGTCATGGTCGGGGTGTCGGGCGGTGAACTCGGCGTCCGAGGTTTCATCGTCGCGTTCGACGTTGCCAGCGGCAAGGAGCTGTGGCGTACCTTCACGGTCCCGGCGCCCGGCGAGCCCGGCAGCGAGACATGGCCGCAGGGCGACCAGTGGAAGACCGGTGGCGGTTCGGTGTGGGTCACCGGCGTCTACGATCCGGAGACGAACCTGACGTTCTGGGGCACCGGCAACGGTGGTCCATGGATGGGCGACCAGCGGCCCGGTGACAATCTCTATACGTCTTCGGTCCTGGCGCTCGATCCGGCCAGCGGCAAGATCAAGGGATATCACCAATATCATCAGAACGATTCGTGGGACTGGGACGAGGTTTCGCCGCCGATCATTGTCGATTATCGGCACGACGGGAAGCTGGTGAAGGGTCTCGTCGACGTCGCGCGGGACGGCTATCTGTGGATGCTGGAGCGCACGGCGGACAAGATCAACTTCGTCGCAGGTCAGCCGTTCGTCTATCACAACACCTTCACCGGTCTCGATCCGAAGACCGGCCATCCGATCGTTGCGCCAGAGCACAAGCCGGGCACCGGGAAGATGGCGGACTTCTGTCCGAGCCTGTGGGGCGGCAAGGACTGGCCGCCGGTGGCGTACAGCCCGAAGACCAAGCTGCTCTACATCCCTGCCAATGAGAATATCTGCGGTGCGATCCTCGGTCGGCCGGTGGTCTACACGCCGGGCCAGCCCTACACGGGCGTGACCAGTTGGCTCTATCTGCGCAAGGGCGCCGATCATATCGGCGAGCTTCAGGCGTGGAACCTGGACACGGGCAAGAGGGTGTGGACGCACAGTTACGGCATGAGCGAGAACTGGGGGCCGATGCTGGCGACCGCCGGCAACGTGCTGTTCGAAGGCGGCACAAACGACCGCAAGTTCCGCGCGCTGGATGCGACGAACGGCAAGGTGCTGTACGAGATCGGCCTGCCGTCCGGCGTCAACGGTGTACCGATGTCGTTCCGGGTCGACGGCAAGCAGTATGTTGCCGTGCAGAGCGGGTGGGGCGTGGACGCCGCGCGCATGCAGTCTCGGTTGAACCTGGTGCGTCCCGGGGCGTATCCGGAGGTGCCGCAAGGCGGTTCGGTGTGGGTGTTTGCCGTCGAATAGGTCTGACGGGTTCTGCCAGGTCTGACAGGTGCTGCGGTGCGACCGTGATGGCCGCACCGCAGGCCATCCGGTTGTGGTTGCCCTCGGCATATCCGCCGTGCTTCGGTCGGACAATGTGCTCCAGATTTCTGACTGGCCTGCTGTTCGGCATCGTTGCCGTGCTGTCGTCAGGCCGCACGGCGAGCGCAGATGACTTCCGCTCCGGCCTGTCGGCCTATAACAGCGGCGACTATACGCGCGCCTTCCACGATTGGCTGGGTTTGGCGGAACAGGGTGACCCGGCGGCCGAGGCCGGCATCGGCTTCCTGTTTCACAAGGGTCTGGGCGTGACGCTGGACGACGCCGAGGCCGCAAGGTGGTTCGTGAAGGCGGCCGAACAGGGCCAAGCGGAAGCACAACTGCTGCTGGGGACTCTGTTCTTCTTCGGCCAGGGCGTGCCGCAAAGCTATGTCTCGGCATTCGCCTGGTGCGACATAGCTGAGACCAATGGCCAATCGGATGCATCGGAATGCCGTGACGCCGCGCTGGAGCACATGTCGGCGGCCGAGATGGCGCAATCGTTCAAGATCGTCAGCGACTGGCTAGGGCGCCATCCGCACCCTGCTCCGTGAAGTGCTTGTGTCGATATTGCCTCTGTGCGAGGCTGTTGGTGATTTTCGGAAAACGATGCGTGTCATCGAATGCCGCGGATCAAGGCGCCGCGGCCGGTCTCGTGGAACGGATGACAGGCGACCGCCGGTAGCTGGGGAGAAACATTCATGGCCCAGAGCAATCCTGGCCCGTACCCCGACGCAGAGCGTGACGGGGCGACGGGCAATGACACAAGCCCGATTGTGCAGCGCAGTGCTCCATCCCGGCGCGCCTTCATCAAGGGCGTTATCGCATCGGGCGCAGCGGTGTCCGGCGCAGCCTATCTGTTCCGCGGTCCCGGCATACCGACGGCCCACGCGCAGGCCGCGGGCACCGTCGAGCGGCTGGTGACGCTGAACGTCAACGGCGCCAGCCGCCGTGTCGATGTGCTGCCACAAGAAACGCTGGCCCACACAATTCGCTACAAGCTCGGTCTGACCGGCACGAAGCTGGGCTGCGACCACGGCGAATGCGGTGCGTGCACCGTCATGATCGACGGGATCACTGTCTATTCCTGCTCGACGCTCACGCACAGCGTACGTGATCGCAGGATCACGACGATCGAAGGCATCGAGGGACCGAATGGCAAACTGCACAAGGTGCAGGCGGCGTTCGTCGCGGAACTCGGACCGCAATGCGGCTTCTGTACCAGCGGACAGGTCATGTCCGCAGTCGCGCTGCTGGAGCACAATCCGCATCCGACCGTGGCGGAGGCGCGCCTCGCGATGTCCGGCAACCTCTGCCGGTGTGGCGCCTACGACCACTACCTTCGAGGCGTGATGCGGGCGGCGGGGGAAGCGTGACATGGCATACAAACTGATCGGCCAGAATTTCGAGCCGCATGATGTCGTGGCGAAGGTCACCGGCCGGGCAAAATACGCCGAGGATTTCCGCGCGGAAGGCATGGTGTTCTGCAAGCTGCTGACCAGCCCGATGCCGCATGCGAAGATCCGCAATGTCGATGCATCCGCCGCACTGAAGATGCCCGGCGTGCTGGGCATCCTCACCGCGGACGACGTGCCGCAGTTCCCGCCGCCGCAGACGCCGATCCTGGCGAAGGACGAGGTGTTCTATGTCGGCGAACCGATCCTTGCGCTGGCCGCCGTGGATGAAACCACCGCAGCGGACGCGCTGGAGAAGGTGGCGATCGACTTCGAACAACTCCCGCATGTGCTGGATCCACTGGACAGCCTGTATCCCGGCGGGCCGAATGCGCGGTCCAACGGCAATGTGGCTGCCGCGCAGATCAACCTGCAGACGGTGAAGTGGCAGGCTGGCGATTTTGGGGACGACACGACACTGCCGATGGGCAAGCCGTCCGAGTCGTGGAGCTACGGCGATCTCGATGCCGGCTTCAAGGCTGCGAAACTGGTGCTCGAGGAGAGTTTCGTCACCGCGGGCTATTCGCATCACAGTATGGAACCGCGCACTGCCATGGCCTACTGGCAGGGCGGCAAATGCTTCCTGTATGGATCGAATCAGAGCCACACCGCGGCGGTACCGAACATCGCGCGCTATATCGGCATCGAACCCAAGGACCTTGTGTTCATCGCCGAGTATTGCGGCGGCGGTTTCGGCAGCAAGATACCCGGCTATCCGATCATGGCGGTACCGGCACTGCTGTCGAGGAAGCTCGGGCGCCCGGTGATGATGCGTATCACCCGCATCGAGGAATACTCGATCGGCACCGCGCGGCCGACCTTCCAGGGCCACGTAAAGCTGGGTTTCCGCGAGGACGGCAAACTGCTCGCGGCGGATCTGTACATTGTGCAGGAGAACGGACCGCACATCGGCGCCGGCGATTTCCGCTCTGCCGGCAACGCGCTGTCGTTTGTTTACCAGCCGGCGGCGATGCGGTTCCAGGCGATTCCCGTGTTGACCAACACGCCGCTGCGCGGTCCGCAGCGCGGGCCGGGGGAGAACCAGTTGGTGCCGGCGATCGAGCCGATGATCGACAAGGCGGCCCGCGAGCTGGGTATCGACCGTGTGCAGATACGCAAGCTCAATGCCCCGGATTCGAGCAGCAAGATCGGCGCCGACCGCGGCCCGGTGACCAGTGCGTTCCTGAAGGAGGCGCTCGACAAGGGCGCCACGATGTTCAACTGGGAGGAGAAGAAGGCACGCTCCGGTCAGAAGAACGGCACGAAGGTCATCGGCATCGGGGTCGGTCAGGGCTATCACTCTGCCGGCAGCAACGGCTTCGACGGTTTGCTGCGCATCACTCCGGACGGCAAACTGCATGTCCACACCGGCGTCGGCAATCTCGGCACCTACTCGCATTCGGCAATTTCCCGGGTGCCGGCGGAGCTGCTGAATGTCGCCTGGGAAAACGTGATCATCGAGCGTGGTGACAGCCGGCTGGGGTTGCCGTGGAACAGTCCGCAGGCCGGCAGCCTCACCGCATCGACCCAATCGCGCACCGGCTATGTCGCCGCGATGGACCTGAAGGACAAATTGCTGGACATCGCCGCACAGATGCTGGGCGGCGCGCCAGGCGACTATGATCTGGGCGACGAACGGGTGGTGGCGAAGGCCGACGCGTCGAAGTCGATCAGCTACGCCCAGGCGGCGCAGAAGGCGATTGAGCTGGGCGGCAAATACAGCGCCAAGGAGGTGCCGGCGGACATCAATCCGGTCACCAAGGATGGCGTGGCCATGATCGCCGGCACCGGTCTGATCGGCGTTGCCAAGGACAATCTCCCGCGTGTCGGCGTGACGCCGGGCCTGACTGCGACGTTTGCGGAGATCGAGCTCGACACGGAAACCGGCAAGTTCCAAATCCTCAACATGCTGACGGTGGCCGATTGCGGCACGGTACTGCATCCGCAGGGACTGGCGCACCAGATCCGCGGCGGCAACGTGATGGGCATCGGCATGGCGAGACTCGAGCGCCACGTCTACGATCCGAAGCTCGGCATTCCAACGACGGTACTGCTGTACCAGGCGAAACTGCCGGGCTACCTGGACGTGCCGGCGGAGATCGGCTGGGGGGCGGTGGAAATGCCGGATCCGCAGAATCCGGTCGGCGTAAAAGGGGTCGGGGAGCCCCCGCTTGGCTCGGGGGCTGCGGCGATCACCACAGCGATTTCTGACGCCATGGGAGGACACCTGTTCAATCTGTACACCGGTGTCGACCGACATGATCCTGAACGCGCTGTCAGGTCGCCCGCAGGCGCACAAGCCGCTTCAGGTCAACTCGGTCTGAGGGAGCATCGCCATGATCGTCAAGGACATGATGCCTGGGTTCGAGCTGTATCAGCCGACCCAGCTGACCGACGCGCTTGCACTGCTGGACCGTTATCGCGCCGACGGCTGGAAGCTCGCCGGCGGGAACGACAGCCTGAGCTGGTTCAAGGAACGCATCAAACGCCCAAAGGCGGTGATCGATATCAGTGCGATCGCCGAGCTGAAGGGGATTCGCGAAACTCCCGATGGCATCGAGATCGGGGCACTCACCACGCTGACCGAGGTCGAGCGCAGCCCGGCGATCCGCGCGAACTACCGGGTACTGGCCGATGCAGCGCGTCGCGTGGCCAGCCCGCAGATCCGCAACACCGGCACACTGGGCGGCAACGTCTCCCAGGACGCACGCTGCCTGTATTACCGCTACGGCCTGCCCTGCTACCGCGCCGGCGGCAACACCTGCTTCGCCGACACACCGGAAGGGGTCAACCGTGAGCATGCCCTGTTCGACACTGATCGCTGCATCGCGGTCAGCCCATCCGACACCGCTCCCGCGCTGGTCGCCCTGGATGCGAAGTTCGTCATTCGCAGCACGAAGGGCGAGCGTGTCATCGGCACGGAGGAATTTTTCATTGGGCCGAAGCTGGACATCACCCATCTGACCTCGGTGCAGCCGCAGGAGCTGCTGACGGCGGTCCGCATCCCCAAGACCTGGGCTGGTGCGCACTTCTACTTTGAGAAGGTGGCCGACAGGGATTCGTGGGATTTCGCGCTGGTCAACGTGGCGGCTGCCATCGTCGTTACCAACGGATCGATTGAACGCGCCCGGGTTGCGTGTGGCGGCGTCAGCGCCGTGCCGCGGCGATTGACGGTGGTGGAAGAGGTGATCAAGGGCAAGCCACAGAACCCCGACATCGCCAAGCTCGCCGGCCAATCGGCGGTGCGCGGCGCGCGGCCTGTGAACTACAATCAGTTCAAGATCCCGTTGATGGCAAACCTGGTCACCCGGGCGGTGCGCGACGCGACGGCCTGATTGCCGATGCCGTTGTTCCGCTACGCCAGCAGCGTCTACGGACAGACCGTGCTGGTTGGAGCATCGTGGGACCTGATCTGGTGGTTCATCGGTGCAGGAGCCGTCTTCATCATCGGGCACGCCGCGGTGAAGGCGTTTGTTGGCTCAGCCACGAAAATATCGGAGCGCTAGCGCATGGGCGGTGAGCGGGTCCTGCGACATCACCTGGTCGATCGCCTGTATCACTGGACGATGGCAGTTGCGGTGCTGACCTGTCTGTTCACCGCGTTCCTCCCGATCCTCGGTTGGAAGTTCGACTGGGTAACGGCGCACTGGATTGCCGGGATCGTCCTGACCGCGGCTATCCTGTTCCATATCGGTACGGGCCGCGCTGTGGCAGGATTTCTGGTCCATGGTGATCGGACCGCGCGATCTGCGCAGCTCCTGGCGCCTTGTGTCGTTGGCGGTTCGGCGCGGCGGATTGCTGCCGCAGCTCGATGCCAAGTATTCGCCGCTGCAAAAGCTCTTCCACATGCTGGTGGCCGCCGCAGTGCTCGCTATCGTGGTGACCGGGCTATTGATGCTGAGCAAGATCGATACCCCGTTCTGGCGGCGCAATCCGTACTGGCTGACCGACGCTCAGTGGGGGATGACCTACGCAATCCACGGGCTATGCGCGATGGCAATGATCACGCTGATCATGGTGCATGTCTATTTCGGCATACGTCCTGAGAAAATGTGGATGACGCGCTCCATGTTCCATGGCTGGATTTCGCGCGAGGATTATCTGCGGCATCATGATCCGCAGCGTTGGCCGGTGCCGGATGCAGAGCGGACATCGCGGCAAGGTGACGGAACCGCGTATCCCGCCGGCGAGTGAAGGCAAATCGCAGGGAAGCCGATGATCATGCCAGATGCTGCACCAGCGTTGTCGTTGGCAGAGCGGATCGAGACCGTTGAACAGGCGTACGAGTTGATGCTGGCCTACGCTGCACAGGGACGGCAGAACGATACTGATGACAGCAGCTCGATCCGGCGCTTTCTGCAACGCGCCGATACTGCGCTGAACGGGCTGGCGGCGTGCTTGCGGGAGCATGTGGCAGAGCAGTCGGATGCCTATGGCGATTTCATTGCGGTACTCGAAAAGGATGCGTGCCGGACGCGCGCCGCACTTCGCCTGGTGCTCGCGCAGAAGGCGCTGAGTTCGCAGCTCATCGACAACCTGAACGCTTCGATTCACCTACGCGCGCTGCTGACCGATATCTTCCTGATCGACGAGACACTGAAGAGCACCGATCGTGCTGCCTGACGCCGCACGACTTCGACTCGGCGTGATAGGTCTCGGTGCAATGGGCGCGCGTATCGCCGCACGCCTGGTATGGGAAGGATTCAACCCGCAGGTCTATGATATCGTGGACATCGCGGTGCGGATGTTCACCAATGACGTCGGCGGCATGATGAGCGGTTCGCCGAAGATGATGGCGCAGAGCTGTGACGTCATCATTACGGTGTTGCCGTCAGCCGACGCATTGCGCGACGTCATATACGGTTGGGAAGGATTGGCCGACGGGTTCCGGGCTGGCGGCATTGTCATCGATATGGGGGGGGCGGACCCGCTGGCGACGGTCGATCTGGCAACGCGACTGTCCGAGCGCGGCATCGACCTGGTCGACGCACCGGTGCTCGGCACGCCCGCTGACGCGCGTGCCGGCAAGCTCACTTGCATCATCGGCGGTGACGCAGCGGTGGTGGAGCGCTGCCGGCCGATCTTTGCCGTGCTGGCGGCGCGCACGCTGCATGTCGGACCGGTGGGTTCGGGCCAGGTGGGTGCGGCACTCGGCGACTTTATGCGCGCGGCGGGGATACTTGCAGCCAGCGAGGCGCTGCGCATCGGCCAGCAGTTCGGTCTGAATGCGAACTCAGTGGTGGAGATCGGCCAAACACTTGGCGGGGTCGGTCCCGCGATGGCAACTCTGCTGTGCGAACATGTGCTGACGCGCACATTCAACACCGGGCTGGCGCTCGGGCACGTGCTGAAGGGATTGGAGATCACCGGTCGTGTTGCGCAATCTGCCGGCGTGCACGCGCCGTTGCTGGCTGGATGCCGTGCTGCCTGGGCGGCCGCCGAGGCAGGGATCGGTTCGGGCGCCGACCAGAGTGAATTGATCAGGTGGCTGGAGTCCGAGCAGCCGCCGGAGCCGAAGAACGCGGTCTGAGGCCCGATCGATGTTGCGGGAAACGGCGTACTGAGCCACTGATGTGCACCGTCGGACGCAATCAAGTCTCCAGCCAAGGATCCCCGCCATGAGTGCCACCGTCCAAACCACGGCACTGCCGATCCCAGCTATCAGCCGTTGGGCGAGGCCTAACGAAGTGCCGGTGATCGACTTTGCACCATTGGCATCGAAGTCTGACTCCGCCATCGACAGGCTGGCCAAGGAAGTCGATGTTGCCAGCCGTGAGATCGGCTTCTTTACGGTGGTAAATCACCCCGTGCCGGCGCCGCTGATTTGCCGAATCTTCGTGGAATCGGCGCGCTTTTTCCGCCAGCCGCTGGAACAAAAGCTGCGGCTGCACATGCGCAATTCGGCGAATTTCCGCGGCTATCTGCCGATGGATGAGGGCATCCCCGATGCCGGCCAACGCGGCCGTGCCGTGCAGGGATTCCAAGAGCACATGGCCCCCGGCCAGTTGCCGCCACGCAAGCCGAACCAGAACGAGGTGTTCCAGATCTCGCTGGAGCTCGGTGCCGATGATCCTGACGTGCAGGCAGGCAAACCGTTGCATGGCCAGAATCTCTGGCCTGAGGACCTGCCAGGCTTCCGCGAGGTGGTGCTGGACTACTACGGCACGATGCGGCAGTTCGCCGCATTGATGGCTTCGGTGTTCGCGCGGGGACTGGGGATGGAGAAGGATTTCTTCGTGCCATTCTACACCAAGCCACTGATCCAGCTGCGCCTGCTGCATTATCTGCCGCAGGACAGGCAGGCCGCACTCGAAGGCGGCGCCTCCCGCGCACATTCCGACGCGGGCGGCTTCACCATGCTGCAGCAAGACGATGTCGGTGGACTGGAGATCCGCAGCAAGACCGGCGAATGGATCGTGGTGCCGCCGCTGGAGAACAGTTTCGTCGTCAACATCGGCGACAGCATGAAGATGTGGACCAACCACCGATTCGCCTCCACGATGCACCGCGTGGTCAACCATTACGGCCGCGATCGTTACTCCATCGGCGTGTTCGCCAACCCGAACTACGACACCGTCATTTCACCGCTGCCGACCTGTGTTGACCAGGCGCATCCGCCGATATTCGAGCAGATGCATATCGGAGAGGCGCTGTTGTTCCTGTACAGCCGGGTCTGGCCGTCGCAGGGAAATGCTCAGGTCGTGTCGAACTACTGACCGGTCGAGGTAGGGGAGAGATCACCGCAACAAGACCATCGCAGCTGCCGGCATAACCGTCAGACGAACCACGCTATTGCCGAGATTGCGATCGTCACAGTGATGGCACCGCCGATGCGCGTAGCGATTTGCGCGAACGGCATCAGCTCCATACGGTTGGCGGCGGTCAGGATCGCAACATCGCCGGTGCCGCCCTGGCCGCTGTGGCAGGCGTTCACGATCGCCGATTCGATCGGATAGAGATTGACCCATCGGCCGACAAAAAAGCCGGTGCACATGATGGTTCCGACGGTTGCGACGATGGTAATCAGGATCTCCGGCCGTAGCGTCGCAACCAGCGCATCCCAGGGCGTCAGCGCGACGCCGATCGTGAACAGCAGAGGGTAGGTCACGACCTGTGCGAAGAACCGGTACACCACACCGGCACCTTCCCGCAGAGTAGTGGAGACCGCACGAACCAACTTCAGCACGACCGCAGTGAACAGCATCAGCACCGGCGCGGGGAAGCCGGTCAGGTCCTGCACCATCATGCCGACCAGATAAAGCGTGATCGCCGTCAGTCCGGCAGCCGCCACAGTCGCGGCCGTGATTGGCTGATTGGTCGGACGCTCCTCCTCGGCGATCGCCGCGTTGGCCAGCGCGTCGCCGTGCTCCGCCGGCTGCAGTCTTCCTTCGCCGGTCAGATGCGGATAGCGCTTGCCGATATAGTTGATTGCGCCGGAGAATATGATCGCCGTCAGGCTGCCAAGCATCACAGCGGGAATGATGGTGGCGAAGATGTCGCCCTGCGGCTGGTGGGTGATGGTGGCGTAGCCAAGCGACAGCGGGAGCGCCCCTTCACCGACGCCGCCGCCCATGATCGGCACGACGATGTAGAACAACGTGTGGATGGCGCCCAGCCCAAACGCCCATCCCACTGCCGTGCCGACGATCGCGGCGGCGATGGAGCCGGTTATCAGCGGCACGAAGACCTTCAGAAATCCCTTGATCAGAACGTCACGCTGCATGCCCAGGATACTGCCGACGATGATGCAGCAGATGAACAAGTACAGAAAATTCGACTGCTTGGCAAAGTCGGTTACCGACTTGATCACCGCGGCCGGAAGCAAATGCGCATAGACCAGGTAGGACGGCAGGAAGGTCGCGATGATCGCGGCGCCTCCGACATTACGAAGGATCGGAATGTTCTGGCCGATCTCCGCGCAGACATAAGCACCCAGCGCGATCAGCGGAATCATCATTGTCAGTTCAGGCGGCAATTTGCCCAGCCACACGAACCCCGCCATCAGCGCCAGGATCAACGGGAACAGCGGCAACGGAATGATGCCGATCCGCGTGTCAACCAGCCGCCACCAGCCACGCAGCCTTGCGCCGGCCTCGGTCATCGGCGCGACGGCGGCGGTAGCTTCCAGGTGCTCCATCTGGTCCATGATTTTCCTTTTATTATCCTGATGTTTGTCCGATAGCGA
>CAVVNM010000012.1:0-727639 GCA_963749575.1 uncultured Alphaproteobacteria bacterium | reverse complement strand
GGCGTTGGGCAGCAGCGACGCCCGTGAATGACGGCAAGCAGGCGCTGCCGGAAGTCCGCCATGTCGCCGGTCCAGCTCAGCTTTCCTGCGAGCGCGGTGACCGCGCTGCCCTGAAACGTCACCATCAGTTCGACATAGCGCTCGTGCTCGGCGCCGGCGCGATTGACAACATCCGCCGCCATCTCGCCCATGCTCGCTGCGCCGCCGAACTTGGCGAACGCGGCGAAGAAATGATCGTGGCCGGAAACGCCGCCGACGGCACGAAACCGCGCATCGACCAGGCGTCGACCAGCGCGGTGCGGAAATCGAAATCGGTCTTGGCGTCCGCGAGTTTTGGGGCGCCCCGCCGCACGGCGCCACGGCCGACCGCACAGGATCGACGCACCCTCCGGCGGCGGCCCCGTCGCGGTCGGTCTCTCGGCGTACGCGGCGCCGCTAAGTGGGCGTGCAGGTCGCCCCCCTTCGGCATCCGGGCGAGGAATGCGCGCAGTTCCGGGGGCGATTGGCGCACCCCCTCCAACCGGCTCGTCGCGTCGTCGCTCGCTTGCGCGGGCAGGCACGAAGGCAGCAAGCAGCAGCGCCAGGCAGACGAACGCAGACCGCGGCACCAACATTTCCCCGATCACCTCGCTGTTAACCTAGCACGCATTCGTCACGCGGAGGATCGGGCATGTCCTACCCGACGCATCTGATCCCGACCACCGTCGTCGGCAGCTATCCGCAGCCCGACTGGCTGGTCGACCGCGCGGCGCTGGAACAGCACGGCGTGCCCGCACCCATGCGCACGAGATCTGGCGCATTCCCGCCGAACTGCTCGAGCAGGCGCAGGACGACGCCACGATCCTGGCGATCCGCGACATGGAGCGCGCCGGCATCGACATCATCACCGACGGCGAGATCCGCCGCGAGAGCTACTCCAACCGCTTCGCGCTGGCGCTCGAGGGGATCGATGCCGAGCATCCGGGCGAGGTGCGCTCGCAGGCCGGCCGCGCCACGCCGGTGCCGCGCGTGGTCGGGCAAGATCCGCCGCCGCGGGCCGGTCGAGCTGCGCGACGTCGAGTTCCTGCTGCGCCAGACCGATCGTGCGACCAAGATCACGCTGCCCGGCCCGTTCACGCTGTCGCAGCAGGCAAAGAACGAGTTCTACAAGGACGAGGAAGAGATGGCGATGGACTACGCCGCCGCCGTCAACGCGGAACTGCGCGATCTGAAGGCGAGCGGCGTCGATGTGGTGCAGCTCGACGAACCCTGGGTGCGCACCGCGCCGGACAAGGCGGAGCGCTACGGCGTGCGCGCGATCAACCGGGCGCTGGAGGGGATCGAGGGGCCGACCGTGATCCATCTCTGCTTCGGCTACGCCCATGTGGTGCGGAACAAGCCGAGCGGCTACGCCTTCCTGCCGCAGCTTGCCGACACGGTGGCGCAGCAGATCTCGATCGAGGCGGCGCAGCCGAAGCTCGATCTCGGCGTGCTGGCCGATCTGTCGGGCAAGCAGATCATGCTGGGCGTGCTCGATCTCGGCAGCGCCGAGGTGGAGACCGCGGAGCAGGTGGCCGATCGCATCCGCGCCGGGCTGCGCCATGTGGCGGCGGAGCGGCTGATCCCGGCACCCGACTGCGGCATGAAGTACATGCCGCGCGAGCGCGCGTTCGGGAAGCTGCGCGCGCTGGTGGATGGCGCCGCGATCGTGCGGCGCGAACTGGCGGGGTGACGCGCGCCTTCGCTGCTGCGGTATAGCGTCCCGCTTTGTCGGTGCGGTCCAGACGGAGCCCGGCGGAAACGCCCGGCTAGTAGACGAGGTTCACGACCTGACGGGTGAACTGGTCCATCTGCGCCTGCTTTTCGACCTCACCAAGTCCGTTCAGTTGCATCACCACCGGGCAGAAGGAGGTGACGAGATAGCTGATGATCTCGGAATTCTCCGCGTTCGGATAGTTCTGCTTCAGGTTATGCACGATAACGCCGATGCGGTTGGTTCTGTCGCCGCTCTCGAGCAATGCCGACAGATCCTCGACCTTCACGGCCAACTCCGGAATGACGCCGGGACGGGAGGTTGGCTGGGGTATTGGGCATTCAACCGCCGCCGCACTGACGTATGAAAATGCAAGCGCCGCAGCGACACCGAGGAAACGGGCCTTGTGGATCATTGCAGTCTTTCAAACTTAGCTTGTAGCAAACCTGTCGGGCAATTCGACGCAGAATTGGCCAAGCGGTGAAGCCGGGGCTCCTGTGGCCGTTTGAGCGGCTTGCGTTGCCCGGTCTACAAATGAGAGCTGAAGCGGCGAACCGCCCAGCCGACGCCGGCTATCAGCGCAAGCACTCCGAAGCCGGTCCATAGGCTCCCCGTCAGCAGGAGCGCGAGTAGAAACAATGCGACAGCGGCCGCGACGAAGTATTTGTTCTCGATCAACATCGCATTCTCCTGTGCCGCGGGACGCTCCCACGGCGGTATCATAGCCGGCGGCGCAATCGAAAGCACAGACCAACACCGTCGCCTCTCGCCCCACGTGATCACCTGATCCGCTGACTGCGAGCGCTCATGCGATCAGTCACAAGTGCGCTCTCAATCTCAGCTCACAGTTCGGCCGGCGCGTCGTCCATCACCATCGACTGCACATCAGCGCTAGCATCGTGCCCTGCAATCTCTGGCGACATTATGCCTGCGGATCGGTTCCAGGCCTCACGCAGACGCCACTCACGTGGTGGGCCAGCATGCGCAGGAACACGTGGCCGTGGTCGCGGCTCGATCCAATAGTGCATGGAGTGGATCCACAGATCCATGGACTTCAGCGAGCGGAATGCCCGCGCGACACGCGCCGAGCCCTGGTAGGCGCGGATCGTATCATCGCGCGCCGGCATGCGGCAGACCGCGACAGCAGGGCCTGGCGAGCAACGCGTAGCCGCCCTGGTCCATGTCTATGACCATGTCTATGACCATGGCGCCCGTGAACTGGCGAAGCGTCTCACACATGCCTTCCACGAAAACCACAACCCTGCTGTTTCAACACTGCATGTGCCCCTGCACCTACGATGGCTGCAGCACGGACATGCCGCACAGGATCGTCTGTATGGCATGGTGTGCATCGATGCCGTGTCGCGCGGCGGTGCCGACGACAGATCGGACATTGGCGAACAGATCAGCACCCCAGTTCGATCGAAAACTCGCCGGTTACCGTTCGATAGGTGGCTGTCGGCCGCAGTTCTCGTTCACTGCCATTATTGTCGGGCGGCGCATCGGGATGCACGAGAAAGGTGAACGGGTGGCTGCGGACTTTGCCATAGCGTTTGCGAAGACGCTTGCCGTGCTGATTGGTGGGAGCCAGAGCCATGATCGTGTCCAGTTCGCGATCCAGCCGTTGCCGATAGGCACGACGCGTGCTCGCGGCCAGGCTGGTCCGGCGACGGGCCAACACAACCGCCTGCAGCAGCAGCGCTTTCGTGCGGGGCGCGAAGGTTGCATCGCCCGCCTCGATGGCGAATGTGCAGTCGCACAACTGATGCGCCGGGCGCACCTGCCAGCGATCGGCATGCCCCCGGCCCACTGCGTCTGCCTGACTGCTGCGCGCGGCGCCCAGACGCGGAATGTCGCGCCACCTTGCACGCGCGTGCCGCCCATCGGCGCATTCATCAGCGAGGGCTGCGACCCGGACATGATCAGTCATAGCCTCCGAACATGAGCAGCGAGATGTCTTCGTCCGTCACGTTGAACAGCGCGTGAAGGTTGCCCGGCTTCAACAGGCTGAAACTGCCCGCCGTCATTGTCCTGATCTCGAAACTTCTCTCGCGGTCGGGAAACTCGCACCAGTCCCCCACCACCATGATTCCGACCCCACTGAGCAGGAAGAAGATCTCCGAGTTGTCACGGTGCCGATGGATGCCGATGCCGCATTCGGGCTTCAGCATGTGCAGATCCATGTAGTCGAGCGTCATGGAATTCTCGTGTCGCACGACCGGGCTTTTCTGGCCGTTGGCGTCGAACATCCATGGCTCGACGTCACGACCCAGCTCGCCGCTGCCGCGGAATGCAAAGTAGTTGGACAGGACGTTGCGGTAGTGGAGGAAGCCGAAGCCGCCATGCGGCGCCTCGCTGACCCCGACCTGCAGGAAATTGTCCCAGCCGCGGTAGAGCATGTTGAACTGGTAATGGTAGTTGGCGCCGGATTTCGAATCCCACCAGGTTTCGGTCTTGTCCGCCCAGGCGAGTTCGATCGATAGCGGCAGCACCGGATGCATGATGTTGGTGGGAGCCACGGTGCGCATGTCGCGGTTGTCCAGCCCCTCGCGCGCAAAATCCGAGTAGTTGCCGGGCACGAGGGCCGGATTGCCGATCAGGCCACCTCGGTCGAACGCGGCCTGCCCATTCGGTCCCAGTTTGCCGCGCAGGTCGGCACCGTTGTAGCCCCAGATCTCCAGCTCGTAGCGGCCGGTCCGCGGATTGTACGGAACGTCGAGCTTGGTACCCGCGGCGTTGCCGATACGCACGAACACGCGGATGCTGGCGCCCACGCTGTGTCCCGCGGTCTGCGACAATTTTGAGTCAGGGCCGGCGCGATAGGACAAGAACAGAAACGGCCCGGTCCAGTCCCCGGCATTCGAATCGTTACGGGTCGTAGCCCAGCCGCGCGCGATCCAGGTATCGGTGCAGCGAAAGTACCGGATGTTCTGCTTTTGGAAGTCCTCCTTGTTGTCCTGCTGCCGTGCATCCGTGACATCCCAGGAATCGCCCGACGGACCATAAAGTTCCAGGAAATCGAACGGCAGCAGATAGTGCACCTGGTTGAGCAGGTAGTGCTCGCGCTCGGCCTGCAGATCGATCGTTTCCAGCAGGCTCATCAGCCGTGCCAGAGGATTGTTGGACTTGTAGTCGATCGTCGTCGGCGGTTTGACAGCGAAGACCTTGTCGCCGCTTGCGATCGTCATTGGCATGTTTTGTCTCTCCCCCGGGCGCGAAGGTCAGGAGCTGTGATACCCGAATGCGACGAAGCGCAGTGGCTGCGTGCCGTGCGGATTGCGAATGCCGTGGATTCCGCCGCTCTTGGTATAAATCACGCTGCCCGGCTGCACCTTGACCTCACGCACATCGTGTTTGGGAAGGCCGAAGATATCGACGGTGCGCAGCGGGTACTGCGTGTTGTCGGTCATAGTCGGGTCGTCGCCATCGCCCATATAGGCGATGCCTTCACCCTCAAAGATGTAATACAGCTCCTCACTGCCGATGTGCTGATGCGTCCCCTCGACCGTGCCCGGCGGGATGGTCACTTCGTGGAAATACACGTTCGAGCCACCCAGTTCGCGCTGCACCACCCAGCGCATTTCGATGATGTTGTCGTTGGGACCTGGCGTGTTGAAGTCCGCCGAGGTCGACTCAGTCATGGCATTCCTGTAGCGGACCGGCAGCAGGTCCCTGACCTTCTCGAAAAACCAGCCACGCCGGAAGTCCAGCAGGTAGCTGTTGACCGAAACGGTGTTCTGCTCGGCGCTGGGATCCTGGGTGTTGGGAACCTGATAGGTCCGCCCATAATTATTGTCCCATTGCGGATCGCCGATTTTGTAGCCAAGCGGAATGTCGATGTCGTTTTCGCGAAACGACAGCTCGATCTGCTGGATGTCGTCCGGCTCCGCCAGTGCGGCGTCGAAGGCGCGGATGTGCGTGATGCTGCCCTCGCGTCCCATCATATTGGCGACCTTGAGGTCGTGGCGCTTGGTCGGCGGGGGCTCCAGCGTGTCCCAGATCTCCACCTGATAGGCGTTGATCCAGTTGTCGAAGTGCAGGCGCACGACCGCCGATGCATTCTTGGTTGGATCGCGATGCTTCACGCCCACATTGGCCAGCACCATGTCGCGCAGGAACCGATCCTTCTCGCGCGCCTGCTCCACCAGGCGCGAGGCGCGATACTCGATGCGCAGGAACCTCGCGATAAGGTTGCCGTCGAGAAAAACCCGCCCCTTCATCACCATGTTGTCGAGTGCGTTGCGCACCTCATGGACGTAGTAGCGATATCGGCTGCTGCGCGTCGCGTTCAGGTATTGTGCGTGGTAGATCCGGTCCGGAAAGAAGACGATCGAGAAGATACTGTTTTCCGGGCGGTTCTGGATTTCGTTGAACGCTTGATCCATCGGTTGCTCCTCGGAGCCGCTGGTCCTTTGTGTCATTCCCGCGCAAGTGGGAATCCAGCGCTGGATTCCCGTATGCGCGGAAACGACACTGGAGAATCATACGCATTAAAGCCGCGCCAAAATCCGGTCGGCGACGCGGAAAGAATTGGCCTCGATCGTGTTGGTCGGATTGCCACTCCCGGACGTCGGCATGAACGACCCATCTGTCACGTACAGATTGTCGAAGTCCCAGGCGCGGCAGTCCGGGTCGAGAACGGAATCATCACGCCTGCTGCCGAAGCGCGCGCCGCCGAGGATGTGATTGGCGATGCGCACCGTGCCGTTCGGCGCCATGTAGGAGCCGCCCTTGCCGACGAACTTGACACGGTCGTCGCCGGCACCGGCCAGGCGCAGCACCTCGTCGGCCTGTGTTGCGTAGGTGTCCATCAAGTAGCGATCATGCGCATGCCAGGTCTTGATGATGTAGGCGACCGGGCGGTTCCATTTGTCGGTAATGGTCGGATGCAGCTCAACACGATTGTCACGCTGCGGCACCTGATTGGCCATGAAACTTACCGACAGGCCGCGGCCGAACTCGTCATTCAGATATTGCACGAGCGCGTCCGCCATCAGGCCAGTGTTCTGCATGAATCCGTCCCACAGATTGTCGAGATCCATCGCGCCCATGGTGCGGAACAGCGAAATCGGCAGCGCTTCGTCGGACGTGTTGTTGTAAAGCGCGCCTGCCGCCCACAACCCGTTAGCATGCAGGAAATCCGTGGTGGTGCAGCAATCCGTTGCCCAGTCCGCGTCGAGCGCGATCGACTTGTCGAAACGGTCCGGCAGCAACGCGCTGGCCCCGCCAAAGCAATGCGTCAGGAAATAGCGCCCCAGCAGGTCGTTCTGATGGATGGCCTTGTCGAAGGTCGCGTCGGCCTGGGCCGACAGTTTCAGCAGCCGTACGGTCTCGATACCGGAGCAGGCGACCACGACGAGCTTGCCTTTCGCCGACCGCTCCACGCCCGCCGGGTCGAGATAATACACACGGTCGGCGCCGCCATTCGCATAAGTCAGCCGCGTCGCGACGCAGTTGCAGCGGATGGTGATGCGATCGCGGATCGGTGCCAGCAACGAGACCCAGGTGCTCGACTTCAACCCCAACGCATCACCGTATCGATTGACGTAGCCGGTCTTGGCGGTCTCCGGGTCCGCCGGCATCTTGCGCCCGCTCGGCGCGTGGTCGCGCGTGATGACCGCAAGCGGCGTGCGATACGGCAGGATCGGATTCCGTGGATTTAGTTGCCGGGCCAGCGCCTCCATGCCACGCCGCGCGTATTCACTGATGCCGTTGGGCGTCAGCGGCGGTTGGTACACGTCGCGGCTGAATGGCTTCTGCTGGTTCGCGACCGTGCCGTTGATGCCGACCAGCTCCTCGGTTTTCGTGTAATACAGCTCCAGGTCGTCATAGGAGATCGGCCAGTCGCGCGCCTCGCGCTGGATGTCGCCGTTGGGGTCGTTCTTCAGATCGCCGCGGCCGGCATTGAAGCTCGCGAGCTTGAAATCGAGCGGAGCGAAGCGGAACGACACGCCGCCATAAAGCTGTGTGCCACCGCCAACCACCTGCGCTGTATATCCCTCGATCGTCGCCTTATCGCTACCATCAGTATCCCGATAGATATGCGCCTCATCGTTCAGATCCGGTTCGACATGACTCGAATAGTATGACTGGCCGCGGTTCGACACCGGGAGTTGCAGCCGCTTCTCCGCGCCGTCGGAAATCAGTTCGTCCCGCTTGAAGTCGCTGCGGCCGTTGGGGGACAGATATTGTGGACGGAACATCGGCCCCTTTTCCAGGATGAGCACCGACTTGCCCGCCTTGGCCAGTATGTGACCGACCGGCGCGCCGCCCGCGCCGCTGCCGATGATGACAACGTCGAATTCGTCCTGGATCATTGCATCGCCCGCCGGTCAGCCGAGATAATCGGCGTTGGCGCCGAGTGGCTTTTCCAGTGCCCTCGTCCAGTCGAACAAGGTCGCGCCCGTACGGCCCGGCCCAGACGACGGTTGCCGATAGTGATCCTCGAGATACGCCCAACCGGCCGCACCGGCATTGCCGCCGTATTTCGGATGACAGAACGCTCCGGTCACCGCGTGCCGCCGCAGCAGGTACAGGAAATATTGTGGACTCGAGTAGGCTTGATAGTCCCAGCCGGCCACCGTGTTGGACGCGATGTCGTTATAAAGCGCGATGTATTCGTTGCGGCTCATCTTGCTTGGCTCGGTGTACGGATTGCGACGCCGCAACACGCGGTCGATGATGCGCAAGCAGATCTTGTAGTCCTGCAAATGGTGGCGCTCCTCGCGTGCGAGAATATTGTCGATGAAGTTCACCTCGCCGACCGACGTATCCATGCGATAGACGTGCGCGTAGCGGCTGTCCTGCGAGGCCTTGTCGAGATTGTCGTAGAATCGGTTCAGGAAGTTGCTCGCGTCCTGCATCTGGAACGGCAGGATCTCGGTGGTGAGACGGTACAGGATGTCGAGCTCCACCGCTCCATCACCACCGGTGATGAATAGGCATCGGTGAAGAATGTCGACCAGACGACGCCATTGTCTTCGATCTGCTCTTGCGGATTGACCGGATCGTTGATCGGGAACGCGCTATCAATGATGAACCGGTAGCGGTGCTTCTCGCCCTTGCGCACGGCGTAACTCAACGCCCAGAAACGTGTCGGCTCGCCTTCCCATGGTAGTTGTCGCAACGGCAGGGCTTCGTACAGCGTCGCGAAGGTTCCGATCACGCCGACGCTCGCCGGAGATTTCGGGTCGGCCCCGGCATAGACAAATGTCACTGTATTGTAATTGCTGATCTCGACAGCGTCCGTCCCACCTGCCGCGCCACCGCCATAAGTATCGATGATGGGAAACCGCCAAGCCTCGGCAATGTTGTCACGCGGCGCTTGTGTTCCGGCGGGACCGTAACTGTGGCGGCGGTCGGTATTGAATCTGGCCAGATACTTGGTGGCGAAATTCAGTAACATAGTCAGCATCGGAATGAAACGACAAGTCCGGCATTCCAAGGTTCCCCTTAAGAAGGACCAGCTGTTCCGTGGACTATGACATTCAGTCGCATCCGACCTGCCGCTAGACGCTACGCGACCATAGCAAGGGAGCCACGCCATAGCAAGGGAACCACCCAATATGTCAATCATCTTATAAAACTGCAACACAGCATCGGCTGTGAGCCATATCACAGCATTTCATCGACACTGATGATAATATTGGCACCAACTCCACCAGTGTCGCATATCGCCGACAGGTCCGCGCGATTCACGACAATATCGCGCGACGCAGATGACACGATGACGCAATAAAAAGGGGAGAGTCGCATGTTGCCCGCCCGCATCGGACTCGCATCCCAATTTACATCGGTGGACTTTTTGACCCTGGTACGGGTCGGCAACGCGCTCACCCTCCAGGTCAGCCGCGACCTGGCGCCGATCTGAAATGTTGCCGGATCGATCGTCGCCTTGCAGGACCCGGATCATATCGATCCCGGCATCTGGCCCATCTACATCGTCGATCAACTCGATGCCGGACTCGGCGGCTTCCATCAGACCGAACACAACCAGCCGTTCGTAATGGTGCTCGCGGGCGACACATGGTTGCTCTCGGCCAGCGGCAATCGCCTCGTCGCCTCGGCCGTTGTACCTTGATCGGCCGCTTGGCGGTCGCGAAGGTCCAGCAAGGTCAGCGCTTCGCCTCGATCCTGCTCGCCGATGCGCTGCTGCGCGCATTCGAGAGCGCCGGCGCCGTCGGTTCCTCCATGGTGATCGTCGATGCGTTGGACGAGGCGGCAGCCGGCTTCTACGCGCGGCGCACGGCTTGGTGCGGCTGCCGGAATCGCTGCGTCTCGTCATGCCGATGCGTCAGGCCGGTGCGGGAGCCGAACGATAACGCCTTTGCCGTCACTGCCGAGGCCGGGGAAGCACCCGGGGAAGCAAATCCGAGACGGTGTCGGGGTCTGGGGAAGCGCGCCTACCCCGAGCGCCAACCAACTGTCCCAGCGTCTCGCGGGTTCGCTGCTAACTGCCGGCTACAGCATATGCGGGCCTTACCCATGCCCAAAGTGGCCCCGGGTCCGCTACGACCTGCTTACTGCTGCTTCCCCATGCTTCCCGGTTTCGCAGACTCCGGCGGGGAAGCAAAAACGGTCCCAGGGGCCGTTCTAAGCTGCGGGTTTTCTTGAGAAAAATCTGGAGCGGGCGAAGGGATTCGAACCCTCGACCCCAACCTTGGCAAGGTTATGCTCTACCCCTGAGCTACGCCCGCGCTCCCGATCAGGGCGCGGTTTCTAGGCGGCTTCCCCCCCGATTGCAAGCAGCACCCAGGCGCGGCATGGTCCGGGCCAGTCGCTGCACGCGCTTGTCTGGTACGGCCGGCGCTACATCTATGCCTCGACAGAACCGAAGGCCAGGAGACCATGGACGAACTGATTATCGGTCAGAGCCCCTCCGCGGCGGGCGGCGACGGCGCCGCCGTGATCATGGATGGCGACCAGAAGAACTTCATGAAGGAGGTGGTGGAAACCTCTCGCACGCTTCCCGTTATCGTCGACTTCTGGGCGACCTGGTGCGGCCCGTGCAAGCAACTCACGCCGACGTTGGAGAAGGTGGTCCGTTCCGCCGGCGGTCGCGTGAAATTGGTCAAGATCGACATCGACCAGAACCGCTCGCTGGTGCAGCAGCTCGCACAGCTTGGCCTGCCGATGCAGTCGGTACCGACGGTCGCCGCATTCTGGCAAGGCCAGATCGCCGACCTGTTCCAGGGCGCGCTCCCGGAATCCGAGGTGAAGCGCTTCGTCGAAAACCTGCTGAAGGTTGCCGGCGGTTCGATGCCGAGCGCTGACCTTCTGGTCGACGCCAAGGCGGCAATGGAAGCCGGCGATGCCCAGCAGGCCGGCGAACTGTTCAGCGAACTGCTGCAACAGGAGCCGGAAAATGGCGATGCCTGGGGCGGATTGATCCGCGCGCTGATGTCGCTCGGCGAGGAAGACCGGGCTCGCCAAACGCTGGAGCAGGTGCCGGCGAAGCTGGCCGATCATGCCGAGATCACCGGCGCGCGCAGTGCGCTGACGTTGGCCGAGGAGGGCCGCAAGGCCAAGGGCCAGTTGCAGACCTTGCAGGCGCGCGTCGCCGCCGACCCGACCGATCTGCAAGCCCGCTATGACCTTGCCACCGCGCTGAACGCGTCGGACGAGCGTGAGCAGGCGGCGGATGCGTTGCTTGACATCATTCGCCGCAACCGCGGCTGGAACGACGATGCCGCACGGCTGCAACTGCTGAAGTTCTTCGAGGCCTGGGGTTTCGACGATCCCGTGACCACCGTGGCACGGCGCAGGCTGTCCTCCGTGCTGTTCAGCTAGATGGCCAACTTCCACCCAAGGGTGGAGAACCTGCCGAGCGAGTTCCCGGTGTTTCCGCTGCCGGGCGCCCTGTTGCTGCCGCGCGGCAAGCTGCCACTCCGAATTTTCGAGCCGCGCTATGTGGCGATGACCGACGATTCGCTGGGTCAGGGGCGCATGTTCGGCATGATCCAGCCGGATCACACTGCGCCGGACATCGCCACCGGCCCCAGCCTGTTCCGTGTGGGCTGTCTGGGGCGGCTGTCATCGTTCAGCGAATCCGATGAGGGTCACTATCTGATCACGCTGACCGGCGTGATCCGCTTCGCCATCGCCACTGAGATCGAGATGCGGCGCGGCTATCGTCGCGTGCGCGGTGATTTCGCGCCGTATGCAACCGATCTGGATCCGGAGCCGCGGCCGATCGGCGCGCCGCGCGAGACGCTGACGGCGGCGCTGCGCGGCTACTTCACCCATCGCGGCATCGACGCCAACTGGGACGCGGTCAAGCGCCTGCCTGACGATATGCTGGTGACGACGCTCGCAATGGTGTGCCCATTCGAGCCGGCCGAGAAGCAGGCGCTGCTGGAGGCGCCGACCGACGCGGAACGGGCCGCGGCGTTGCTTATGCTGCTACAGATGGGCGCGTTGTCGCAGGACTCACCGAGCGGGCGCAGCGTAAGCTGAACGGAGGGCGACGGCATGGATGAACCCGGCGAAGCCAGGCGACAGGCGCCGCTCGATCCGCGGCTGTTGGAAATTCTGGTCTGTCCGGTGACCAAGGAACCGCTGGAGTACGACCGCGAGGCCAGCGAGTTGATCAGCCGCAAGGCGGGCCTCGCGTATCCGGTGCGCGACGGCATCCCGGTCATGCTGCCCGAGGAGGCGCGCAAACTGGAGGAATGATGACGGTCGCCAACGAGATCAGATTGAACCGGGCGGATCGCCTGCTGCATGTGGCGTTCGACGATGGCACCCGCTTCTCGCTGCCGGCGGAGTACTTGCGGGTGGAGAGCCCGAGTGCCGAGGTGCGAGGCCACAGCCCACACCAGAAGCAGATCGTTCCCGGCAAGCGCGACGTAGCGATCATCGGCATCGAGCCGGTCGGCAACTACGCGGTGCGGCTGGTGTTCGACGACCTGCACGATACCGGGATCTATTCGTGGGAGTACCTGCACGACCTGGGACGCGAGCGGGATCTGCGGTGGCCGGCCTACCTGGCGGCGCTGACGGCGCGGGGATTGCAGCGGGAGCCGACATAGGCCGTCGCGCTCGCCGAAGCGGCCTACGCCGGCAGCACCAAAAGCTCGGACACGCCGGCGCCCAGGACCTGCCGCAGGTCATCCAACGCGAGCGCGATGCATCCCTCGGTCGGTGCGTAGTCCGATCGCGCCACGTGAAGGAAGATGGCCGAGCCTCGACCGCGCTGCACCGGCACGTCGTTCCAGCCCAGAACCGCGATCACATCGTACAGGCTGTCCTGGCGCCACAGCTCCTCGTAACGGCCATCGTGCGGCAGCCGGATCAACCGGTTGTAGTCCGCGTGCTGCAGATCGTCGCACCAGGCGTCGGTAGGCGCGATCGGCTCCACCGGCACCGCGCACTCGGGCACCTTTATACGTTCGGCGCGGTACAGCACCCGGCGCAGCGGCAACAGACCGGCGGGCGTGGCGCCGTCACCCTCCTGCTTGTCGCGCCGAACACCACCCCGCCCGGTCGCGACGCGGAACACATTGCCGCGTAGCACCAGTCGGCCGGCGGGATGTACCAGCGCCTGCATCGGTCCTCAATCCAACAGGTGGCCGAAGCGCTCTGCCTTGGTCGCCAGATAGTGGTCGTTGACCCCATTCGGAGCGAAGGCGTGCGCCTCGCGGCCGACGACCTCGACCCCGCACGCTGCCAAGGCGGCCAACTTGTCGGGATTGTTGGTGAGCAGTCGGATGCGGTTCACCCCAATTGCCTGCAGCATCGTGGCGGCGACGAGGAAATTACGCTCGTCCGCGCCCCAGCCAAGCGCCCGATTCGCGTCCAGGGTATCCAGCCCCCGGTCCTGCAGAGTGTACGCTCGCAACTTGTTGACCAGCCCGATATTGCGGCCTTCCTGGGCCAGGTAGAGC
This sequence comes from uncultured Alphaproteobacteria bacterium, assembly GCA_963749575.1. GTDB lineage: Bacteria > Pseudomonadota > Alphaproteobacteria > Acetobacterales > Acetobacteraceae > JAMXLO01. Next base: position 714,022 of record CAVVNM010000012.1, on the reverse strand, counting down.
AGCACACCAGCCCCTTCCTCCGCCATCCGGGCAATTGCGCCCCGAAGTTGCGCGCCGCAGTCGCATCGCAGGCTGCCCAGCAGGTCGCCCGTGAAGCACTCGGAGTGGATGCGTACCAGCGGCGCTTCAGCGGTCTCCGGGTGGCCTACCACGATGGCGAGATGCTCGATCGCCGACCCCTCGGTGCGGAACGCGATCACCCGGGAGTTAGGAGCATTCTCCAGCGGCACGCGCGCCGATGCGATCTGACGCATTCCAGCCGCGGCGGCCGCGGGATAGGCCATCAGATCGGCTGCCGGCACCGTGAACAGCCCGAACATGTCGGCGGCCGCATCAATATCGGCGCGCACCGGCGCCGCCAGCACGGCGGGCAACAACCGGCCCAATTTGGCAAGAATAAGCGCGGCCGGGGCCAGTTCAGGCACCGGTGCCGGCTCCGGCTGTGCCGGCAGCAAACCCTCGACGGTGGGATCGGCCATGCCGCGCAGCGTCTCCGGTGCGAGCAACTCGCCGCTGAGGACAAGCGCCACAACCGGCGATCCCTGTTCGACCGGCCGGTGCAGCACGGCGGCGGCGCGCATCGGCGCCAGCAGCAGGACGGGCGGTTCGGCGGCCAGCATGGCGAGTTCGCCGAGTCCGCGCGGCCCTGCCGTCTCGGCTGCGAGCAGGATCAGCGGCGCCTCACCCGTTAGCAACACGGGCGTACCCCGGCGCAAGTCCGCCGCAGCGCGGTGCACCGTACGCAATCGCAGCACATCCGGATCAGGGACCGCGAGCGGTCCGTTCGCACCTGTCTGCTGCATGCCAACCTGATCCTGGCGGCCGGCGGGTTTCATCGGGCTGCACAAAAATCGAACAATGACGGCCTACTTTTGTCATGATTCACAGCAAGCCTGCTCCTGAGCGACAGACGGAGCCACAACCTGCTATGTGATGCCGCCACAATGACTATATGGCGGGTCAGACTAAATGTCTCGGCGGCACTCACAGAAATGTGAGCTTCTTGCCGCGTGCCGAATCGCGGTGGCAGGATGATGTGGGTGTTGGCCGGGAGGTCGGGAACAGTACGCCAAGGCACTCTGCCGTGGCGGTACGGTCCGTAGCGCGCAACGGTATGGTGGGCGCGGCGTGCGCCAGACAGAAGCAAAGGGATACGAAGATGTCGGCAGAACGACCGATCCTGATCGTTGATGACGACGGAATCCTGCGTGAGACCCTGGCGGACCAACTCGCGGTCGACGGAGAGTTCACGGCGGTCGCGGCGGCCTCTATCGGCGAGGCCGAGGAAAAGCTCGCCGCGAAGGACGCGCGGTTCGATGCCGTCATCCTCGACGTAAGCCTGCCCGATGGCGACGGTCGTGATCTCTGCAACCGGATGCGCAAGCAGGGGCAGAAGATGCCGATCATCATGCTGACCGGTTCGGACGCCGAAACCGACGTGGTGCGCGGCCTCAATTCAGGTGCCAACGACTACATCGCCAAGCCGTTCCGCCTCAATGAACTGTTGGCGCGGTTGCGGGCACAGCTCCGCATATTCGAGAACAGCGAGGACGCGGTGTTCACCATCGGTCCTTACACGTTCCGCCCGTCAGCCAAGCTGTTGCAGGACCTGGGAAAGAACCGCCGCATCCGCCTCACGGAGAAGGAGGCCGCGATCCTGAAGTTCCTCTATCGCGCCGGAACGCGTGCGGTGGCGCGACAGGTCTTGCTGAACGAGGTGTGGGGCTACAACGCCGCGGTCACAACGCACACGTTGGAGACGCACATCTATCGGCTGCGTCAGAAGATCGAGCCGGATCCTGCGAACGCGCGTCTCCTGGTTACCGAGGGCGGCGGCTACCGACTGGATCCCGAAGGCGTGCCCGCGTCGGTGGTGGCGGCCTAGCCTACCAGCTCGACCACCTTTCGCAGGTCGGCGACGAAGGCGCGGTACTCCCGTGCCTTTGCATCTTCATCTGGCACCCGCAGCAGGAACGACGGGTGCACGGTGACGAACGCCAGTTGGCCGTCGGGCAGACCGATCGGGCGCCCGCGCTCGCGGGTGATGGTGACGGCGCGGCCTAGCAGGGCGCGCGCCGCGGTACCGCCCATCGCCACCACCAGCTTCGGCCGCAGCCGCACCAATTCGACGTCCAGCCAAAAGCGGCAGGCCTGGATCTCGGGCGCCTCGGGCGTCTGGTGGATGCGCCGCTTGCCACGCGGCTCGAACTTGAAGTGCTTCACCGCATTGGTGATGTAGACGGTGCGCCGGTCGATGCCGGCCTCCTCCATCGCCCGATCCATGATCTGGCCGGCGGGACCGACGAACGGACGGCCGATGATGTCCTCGTGATCGCCTGGCTGCTCACCCACAAACAGAATGCGGGCATGCGCGGGACCTTCGCCGAATACAACCTGTGTCGCCGCCTCGTAAAGGTGGCAGCGCCGGCAACCGCCCGCCGCAACCTCAGCCTCCCGCAGGTCGGGATCCGCAGCCGGCTGGAGCACGACCGGACCGAGCGCCGGACGATCCGGCGAGCGCGGCGCTTCGTCGAGGGCCTCGGCCTCGGGCACCGAGGTGCCGATCCGCGCATTGGGCTGCGCACGGTGCGCATGCCACCATGCGTGCAGCGCGTCATCATCCGCCACCTGGACGCCACCCGTGGAGAAGCGCAGTTCCGCGCCGTCCCAGTGCGCCGCTCCGTCCGGTGTGACGATGGAGAACGCCAGGTCACGGAACCGCCGCGCGATCAGTTGCGCGTTCGCCTCCAGCACGTAGTGCGCCGGCGCGTACCAGCCGAGATAGCGCGTTCGGTTGCCGTCCTCCACCGGCAGGAAACGGACATGCGTGCGCATCCGATGCGCCTCCGCGCGCACCGCCAGCGCGAGGCGCTGTGTCTGCCGCAGCTCTGCCTCGTCGGTTGCGCCGGCGTTGGCGTGCCAGACCAGGCGATACAGCAGGTCGAACCGCTCGGGCTCGCGCGCCTGGATAGCCAGCGAAGCCAGCGACACCAGCGACCGCGAAACATTGAAGCTGCCGCTGCCTTCCGGCTGAGCATCGCCGTCGCCGCCGACCGACCAGCGCACCTGGTCCGGCGCGACGTCGGCCAGCACCAGAGCACGCGTGGCGCGGCGCCAGCCCGCCCAGTCGGTCTCGCTGTCCAGCGCAACACGCATCGCCCGAGCAAACCCCATCCTGTCATGCTTTCCAACCCCGGCATGCTTTCCAACCCCGGCATGCTTTCCAACCCCGGCGGGCACGGTATGCTCGCGACATGACGCCGCACCCGAAAGACTTCGCCGCAATAGGCGCGGCCACCGCACCCGCCTTTTCCCGTGACGGACAAACGCTGTTCCACCTGCGTGGATCGGGCCTGCCGCAGGTCTGGACGCTGGACCTCGCCTCCGGGGCGAGCCGGCAGCTCACCTTTCACGACGAGAAGGTTGCACTGCTGCGCCGTTCTCCGGTGGATGACCGTCTGATCTACGGCATCGACCGTGGCGGCGACGAACGCCAGCGACTGCTGCTCATCGATCCGCATGACGCACCGACCGAGCCGCGCGAACTGACAGCCAATCCGGCGGTGATCCATGATTTTGGCTCCTGGTCGCCGGACGGCGCCTGCATCGCCTACGCCGCGAATGAACGCGACGAGGCGCATTTCGATGTCTATGTGCAGGACGTCGCCAGCGGTGTTCGCCAATGCGTGTACCACGGCACCAATCAGGTCAGCGTGTCGGGCTTTCGCTCCGGTGGCGCGAAGCTGGCGCTGCTGCATGATCGCGGCTTTGGCAACGTGTCGCTGCTGGTGCTCGATCTGGCATCAGGTGCCGCGCGCGCATGCGGGTCGCCGGGCAACTTCCAGAGTGTCCGCTGGGCCAGCGATGGACGCAGCTTGCTGGCGCTGACCGATCACGGCGACAGCAACTTCCTGCGGCTGTGCCGTCTCGACCCGGAAACCGGCGATGTCGCGGTCGTCTACGGAATTCCCGGGCGGGACGTCGAAGCGTGGTCCATCGCGTCAGATGCACGCTCGCTCGCCACGATCGAGAACGATCGCGGCTACGCCGTGCTGCGGGTCGGTCCGATCGACGGCGAGCGCCCGGTGGTCACTGGCCTGCCGCGTGGTGTCATCACCGATCTGACCTGGTCCGCCGACAGCAGCACGCTGGCGTTCAGCGTGGCCGCGCCGACCGAGCCGCCATCGCTCTGGCTGTGGCGCGATGGCGCCGCGTGCGTCGCGTGGCGGCCCGAGTCGCCGCCGGGCTTCGCCGGCTTCGTCGATCTCGAGCTGGTGTCGTGGCAAAGCTTTGATGCCACGCGCATTCCCGGCTGGTTCGCGTTGCCGCGAAGCCCGCAGCCGGTCGGCGGCTATCCGGCCGTCATGTGGGTGCATGGTGGACCGGTCAGCCAAACCCGGCCGAACTTCCGCCCCGACATCCAGATGCTGCTCGCGCAGGGCTTTGCGATATTGATGCCGAATGTGCGCGGCAGTTCCGGTTACGGCCGCAGCTATACCAAGAGCGACGATGTCGAGCGGCGGCTCGACAGCGTGACCGATCTCGCGCATGGCAGGCACTGGCTGGCAGCGCATCCGGCGATCAATGGTGAGCGCATCGGCATCATGGGCCAGTCGTACGGCGGTTTCATGGTGATGTCGGCGATCACCGAACATCCCGAGCTATGGCGCGCCGCGGTCAACTATTATGGCATCGCCAATTTCGTGTCGTTGCTTGCCGGCACCGGCGCGTGGCGACGCAGCCATCGCGCATCGGAGTACGGCGATCCGGATCGCGATGCCGAGTTGTTCGCACGCATCTCGCCGATCCATCACATCGATCGCATCCGCGCGCCGGTGCTGATCGCGCACGGCACACGCGATCCGCGCGTGCCGATCGGCGAGAGCGAGCAGTTCGTCACCGCGCTGCGGGAGCGGCAGAAGAAGGTTGCGTACGAGACCTTCGATTACGCCGGCCACGGCTTCATCCGCCCGGACGACAAGCGCCGCATCTACACCGCTGTCGCCGACTTTTTCACCACGCATCTGCGCTGAACTGGAACGACAATGTCCCTGCCAACCCGCAACCACCGCGTACTGATCATGGGCCGCAATGGCGCAGTTGGCGCGAACCAGCCCCTGGCGACTCAGGCTGGGCTCGACATACTCCGTGCGGGCGGCAATGCGATCGACGCGTCGGTGGCGATTTCGCTGACGCTGGGCGTCGTCGAGCCCGGCATGTCCGGTCTCGGCGGCGACGGGTTCTATCAGGTCTACACGCCAAACGACGCGACCTCGCGTTGCTACAATGCCACCGGCGGTGCACCGCTCGCCGCCACGCCGGAACGCTTTCGCGCCGATGGCATTGCGGTGCGCGGGCCGCTCAGCGTCTCCACGCCGGGTCTGCTCGGCGGCGTCGGTGCGATGCACGCCGCACATGGCCGGCTGCCGTGGCGGCAACTGTGCGGGCCAGCGATCGAACATGCGCGCGAAGGCTTCGCCGTCAGCCACCACTATCGTCACTTCGCCGGCGATGTGCGCGCGGTGCTCGCCGCCGATGCGCGCTCGCGTATCGTGTTTCTCGCCGGTCTCGACATCGGCGCACCGCCGCTTGCCGCGCTGATCCGCCAGCCCGACCTGGCGCGCACGCTGGAGGAGATCGCGCAGGATGGTGCGGAAGCCTTCTACCGCGGCAGACTGGCGAAGCGGCTCGCCGCCGGCATGCGCGAGACCGGCGTGCTGGTCGATGCACGCGACCTTGAGGCGTGCCAGCCACAGCTTCAGGATCCGATCGGCATCGCCTATCGCGGCTTCCGCGTCACCCAAACGCCGCCGAATTCCACCGGCTTCACGATGCTCCAGATGCTGAAGATCGCAGAACGCTTCGATCTGGCCGCCCTCGATCCGGTGCGGCGCATCCACGTGCTGGTGGAGGCGAAGAAGCTCGCCTTCCTGGATCGCGAACGCTACGGCACCGATCCGCGCTTCGGCGACGTGCCATTGGATCGGCTGTTGTCGGATGCCTACGCCGATGAATGCGCGGCTTCGATCGACATGGCGCGCGCCAGCGATCGCGCCCTGGCAGAACCTGAGGCGGCGGTCGGCGACACGACCTATTTCTGCGTGGTGGATGCTGACGGCAACGCGGTGTCGGGGATCCAGAGCCTGAACTCCGGCTTCGGCTCCGGCGTCACCGCGGGCGACACCGGCGTCCTGCTGAACAACCGCATGGCTTACTGGCACCTGGCACCGGGGCATGCGAACCGGTTGGCACCTGGCAAGCGCGTGCGCCACACGATGAACGCGCCGATGGTGTTCAAGGACGGCAAGCTGTGGGCGGTGGAGGGCACGCCGGGCGCGGACAATCAGGTGCAGGTCAATCTCCAGGTGCTGACCGCAATGATGGACCTCGGCGCCGATCCGCAGACCGCGCTGGAAGCGCCCCGCTGGACCTCTATCCAGCAGGGCCAGGGAGCCAACTGGCCGCACGAGGGCGACGGCCGGCTGACGATCGAGCCGGCATTTGGCGAGGATGTGCTCGCGGGACTGGAACGGCTCGGACATCGGCTGAACCGCGTCGGGCCGCTGGAAGCGCCGTGCAGCGTGCAGGCAATCCGGGTCGCCGAGAACGGCGTACGGATGGCGGGATCGGACCCGCGCCGCGACGGATGGGCCGGGGCGTACTGAAGTTTCCCCGCAATCCGCCCTGGGTCGGCCGTGGCATTACTGTATGGCCCGGCTTGGCGCGGTTCTCTGGCCATGCGGTGTTCGGCACGCAGTTCGGGCCGAGTTTCAGTATCGCCGATCTCCGACTTAACGCCGATATCCTTTGGCGTGCGGCGGAAGAGACGTGAAGGTACAGCTCCCGACCCTGCGGAATGCGAAGGTGTGTGAGCATCTCGGCGGCGTACCGACCATGACTGCCGCCGGCCACCACATCGTTGGCCCTGTTCCCGGGGCGAAGGGCTTTTTCGTCCTCGGCGGCTGCAATGTCGCCGGCCTATCCATCTCGCCCGCGCTGGGCGATGCGGTCGCAGCGTGGATCATGGATGGCGAGCCACCGTTCGACTTCTATGGTGCGGTATGAGATCGCTGTTCAGAGGCCTGCGTTTCTAAAATGCTCGCCGAAATCGAAGGTCCTCAGTTCCCCAATCGGCAGGGTGCCGATCCGCTCACGATCCAAGAGGTCATGGCCTACTATCACGTCCCCGGCCTCAGTATCGCCGTGATCCATGACTTTGCGGTCCACTGCGCGAAGTCTTGGGGAGTGGCGGACGTGGAGACCGGTGCGCCCGCCACCAACGAAACGCTGTATCAAGCCGCATCGATCAGCAAGCCGGTCGCCGCCATGGCGTCGCTCAAAGCCGTAGAAGGCGGTCAATTCGGCCTCGACCAGGACATCAACACCATTTTGACATCCTGGAGACTACCCGGCTCGCCGTTCGACGGTGGCCTGCCCGTGACGCCGCGAACGCTCATGAGCCATACCTCTGGTACCGGCGACGGCTTCGGATTCCCTGGCTACGAGCCTGGAATACCGCTGCCGACGGTGCCGCAGATACTCGATGGTCAGCCTCCTTCCAATGTCGGTCCGGTACGATTGGTTCGACCGCCTCTCACCGCTTCCCATTATTCCGGCGGAGGCATCATGATCGAGCAACTCGCGCTCACCGATGCGGTGGGAATTCCGTTTACAGACATTATGCGTGATTGGATCTTCACCCCGATCGGCATGACCAACAGCACCTTCGAATACCCGTTGCCGGTGGATCGCGAACGGCTGGCGGCGCGGGCGCATGACGACTCCGGCAAGAGCATGGGCGCACGCTGGCATGTGCATCCTGAACAGGCAGCGGCTGGGCTGTGGACCACCCCGACCGACCTCGCAAAATTCCTGATCGAGGTGCAAAAGACGCTCGTCGGGCGATCGACCACGGTGCTCACCCGAGCCACGATGCAGGAAATGGTGACTCCAGTTGGTGTCGGCTCTTACGCGGTCGGCTTTTCCATCGCGCGAAAGGGCGAAGGCTGGTATTTCGAACACGGCGGCGAAAATTGGGGCTTTCGATGCCGGGCAACGGCACATCGCGCCAAGGGCTATGGCGCTGTCGTCATGACCAACGGCGGCTATGGCTTCCCGCTGCTCCAGGAAGTTATCGACAGGGTCGCACGCGCTCATGGCTGGGACTTGCTCGACAAACCGCCTTTGCGTTAGTGCCGCCTGCAGGGATGCAGACTGTGCCGAAGTCGCTGTGGAATTCCGCCTGGCCGCTTCTCATCCTCGCCAACCTGTTCTGGGCCGGCAACATCGTACTCGGTCGCGGCCTGGCCGGCGTGGTCCCCCCGATCGCGCTGGCATACTGGCGCTGGACCGGAGCGTTCGTGGTCGCCGTCGGCTTCGCCTGGCCCTATCTGAAACAGGACATGTCCGCGCTGCTGCGCCGCTGGCGCATGATGCTGCTGCTCTCCGTCACCGGAATCGCGACCTACAACACGATGTCCTACATCGGCCTCACCGGCACCACCGCGCTCAACGTGCTGCTGCTGCAATCGGCTGGACCGCTGATCATCATCGTCTGGGCGTTCGCGCTGTTCGGCGAGCGACCGACCCGGTGGCAATCTGCCGGCGTGCTGGTCTCGTTATTCGGTGTCGCGATCATCGCGGCGCACGGATCGCTCGATCGCCTGCTGCATCTCTCGCTCAACCGCGGTGATGTATGGATCCTGGCGGCGATGGTGATCTATGGCAGCTACGCCGCGATGTTCCGCGTGCGTCCCGCCGTGCATCCGCTGAGCTTCCTGGTCGCCACCATGGGGATCGGCTCGATGATGATCCTCCCGTTGTACTTGTGGGAGATCGCGCAGGGTGGCCGCATCGAAGGTGGATCGCGGGCCTGGTTCGCGATTGCATACATAGCGGTGTTCCCGTCGTTCATCGCCTATCTGTTCTTCAACCGCGGCATCGAACTGATCGGAGCGACGCGCGCGGGCCAGTCCTGGCACCTGATGCCGGTATTCGGCAGCATCCTGGCGGTACTGTTCCTGGGCGAAACGTTCTACCTCTATCATGCGGTCGGTATCGCGCTGATTGCAGTGGGAATTGTGCTGGCATCGGTCAGGACGACGACCAGTGGCATGGGCCGGCAGACGGTGGCTCGGCAACGAGGCCGCGCAAGGATGTGCAGGAAGTTATGGCGACAGCAGCTGGAAGGTACAGAAATCCGTTGAGGCGGATGGAGATGCAGCTGACTGACTGCAATGAAGGCTACATTACCTGCCATCCTCGCCGATCGCCTGCGGCCGGTCCGCCTCGAACAGACCTGCAAGCTCGTCGGTGGCCTGCTGCTGGCTTTGGATGAGCTGCTGTTCGTCGCGATAGATCGCATGGGTTTCCCGCAGGTTCTTCTCGTCGTGATCGCGGAACAGCGCCACCCCGCGTTCCGCCGCCGTCTCGTCGATGCCGAGGATGGTCAGCGCCTGCCTTGCAAGCTGCAAACTGGAGTAGAAGGTCTCGCGCACCAGACCATCCACGTCGCGGTCCAATAGCAGATGCGCGTACCAACGGTTGCGCGCCCGCGCCAGGATGGCGAGGTTGGGAAAGTTGCGCTTCACCATCTCGACCGTGCTCAGCACGTCCGGCGGATTGTCCAATGTCACGACCAGCAGCTTGGCTTGCTCCGCACCCGCCGCGCGCAGAACGTCTGGCCGCGTGGGATCGCCGAAATACACCTTGGTGCCGAAGCGCCGCACCACCTCCACCTGGCCGGGATTGCGCTCCAGTGCGGTGAACTCGATGCCGTGCATCCGCAGCACGCGGCCGATGATCTGACCGAAGCGCCCGAACCCAGCGATGATCACCGGCGTCGGGCCGGCATCGATCGTGTCGTACTCGGGCGGTGGCGCGCGCCGCAGCCGGGTCAGTATCGCTTCGGCGCCGGCAAACAGGATCGGCGTCGCGACCATCGAGGCGGCGGTGACCAGCGTGGCAAATGCGGCGATGCCCGCATCCAGTGCGCCTCCGGCGACGGCCGCGCCGAACAGCACGAAGCTGAATTCGCTCGCCTGCGGCAAGGCGAGGCCGAAGCGCACCGCGTTCGACGTGTCCTGTCGGGCGATGCGGCCCAGCACGAATGCAATCGCCGCCTTGGCGACCAGCAGTGCCGCCGTGGCCTCGACCAGCAGTGCCGGCTGGGCGCGCGCCAGCGGCAGATCGGCCGACATGCCGACCGAGATGAAGAAGAAGCCCAGCAGCAGACCCTCGAACGGCTCGATATCGGCTTGCAGTTCGTGGCGGTATTCGGATTCCGACAGCAGCACGCCGGCCATGAAGGCGCCGAGCGATGGCGACAGGCCGGCGACGGTGGCGATCAGCGCGGTGCCGGCGACGATCAGCAGCGCCATCGTGGTGAACACCTCGGGCGTCTTCGCGCCGCCGATGACGCGGAACAGCGGCCGCAGCAGGAACCGGCCGCCGATCAGGATGACGGCGATCGCCACCGCCGCGCGTGCCACGTCATACCAGGGCACATGGTCCGGCACGTTGTCGCTGGCGAGCAATGGCACCAGCGCGACCAGCGGGATGAAGGCGAGGTCCTGGAACAGCAGCACGGCGAAGGCGTCGCGGCCGGCCCTTGTGGTCAGCAGGTCGCGTTCCGCGAGCATCGGCAGCACGATCGCGGTGGACGACATCGCGAGCCCCGCACCAAGCACGATCGCGCCCGGCCAGGCAACGCCGATCGCATGGGCGAGCGCGGCCAGCGCGGCACCGCTGATCGCCACCTGCGCGGTGCCCAGGCCGAACACGGCGCGCCGCATCACCCACAGGCGCTGCGGGCGCACCTCCAGGCCGATCAGGAACAGCAGCATCACCACGCCGAGGCTGGCGATCGAGGCGATCGCATCGACGTTGGTGATCAGTCCAAGTCCTGCCGGCCCGATCGCGATGCCGGCGAGCAGATAGCCGAGTACGCTGCCGAAGCCGGCGCGGCGGGTCAGCGGCACAGCGATGGTGGCCGCCGCAAGCAGGACGACGAGGGTGGTCAGCATGCGATCGCGAGACTACAGCGACGCAAGTGCATCTGGCAGCCGTGTCAGATCGTCCAGATACAGGTCTGCCTGTGCGATGTCGGGATGGTCGGCGTGCATCCAGCCCCACGGGCCGCGGCGCAGGAACACGGCGAACATGCCTGCGGCGCGCGCCGGCAGCACGTCATTGTCGAGCCGGTCGCCGACATAGGCGACGCGGCGAGCGGGTTCGCCGGCTGCCGCAACGATCCTGGCGAAGAATTCCGCATCGGGCTTCGCGACGCCCCAGCCGGCTGAACTGGCGATGACATCGGCCGGCAGACCGATGCGTGCGAGCGCCGCCTCCGCCTCGATCGGTTGATTGCCGGCGACCAGCACCTTGATGCCGCGCGCGCGGAGCTCGGCAAGGCAAGGGATCGCATCCGGATACAGGTCCTCGGCGACGAAGATCGTACCGCCAGCCTTGGGCGTGACGCAGCTCGCGCGCGGTCGCGAGGTCGAGATCGGGGCGAAACAGATCGAACACGCGGCGGTGCGATTCGCCACGCAGCATGGTCATCCCGAGCGTGGCGAACAGCGTCAGCCGCGGCACGCCGAGGAAATCCGCCCAGCCTTCCCAGTGCCGGGTCTCGTCGATCAGCGTTTCGCCGACATCGAAGCAGACGGCGCGGATACGCATCTAGAGCTCTCCGGCGGGTGTTGCCGTCATTGCGAGTTCCGCACCGGCCTGTCGGCCGATCCTGACGGGAAGCGTCATTCCCGCGCAAGCGGGAACCCAGGGCGAGGTCCGCGCGGTAGCCCTGGGTCCCCGCTGTCGCGGGGATGACAACGGGGGGCGGTTTCTTGTTAGGAGCGCGGCGGCGAAGCAATCCAGCGCTGGATTGCTTCGTCGCCGCGCTCCTCGCGATGACGGCCTCACCTAGGCTTCGCGCACGAACCGGTTGCGCAGCACGCCGAGACCGGTGAGTTCCACCTCCACCACGTCGCCGTGCTTCAGGTCGGGAGAGGTGCCGTCGGTGCCCATCCAGATCACGTCGCCGGGATACAGCGTCAGGTAGCGCGTCATCGCCTCGATGTAGGTGGGGATGTCGAAGATCATGTCGTTGGTCTTGAACCGCAGGCTGTCCTGCCCGTTGACCCGCATGATGGTCTGCATCGCATCGATGTCGACGTCGGTGTCGATCCACGGCCCCATCGGCTTGAACGTGTCGGCGTTCTTGCCGCGCCAGAAAGTGCGGTCGCCGCGCTGCCAGGTACGCTCGCTCACGTCGTTGCCGATGGTGTAGCCGAATACGCACGACATCGCATCGGCCTTCGACAGGTGCTTCACCTGCTTGCCGATCACCACGACGAGTTCGCCTTCGTAGTTGATCTTCTCGGTGGCGTCCTTCGGGATCACCACGTCCTCGCCGTGCGCGATCAGCGCGTTGTTGGCGCGGTAGCCGATATCGGCCTTTTCCGGGAACACTGGCTGCACGCCGCGCTTTTCCGCCATCTCGCGGATATGCGCGGCGTAGTTGATGCCGGCGGCGTAGAAGGTGCGCGGGATCACCGGCACCTCCAGCTTCACGTCGGCGAGTTTGTGCGTCTTGCCGGTGGCGCTGTGCGCGCCCCAGGGTTCGCCGCCGATCTCGCTCACCGTGTCCCCGGTCAGCGAGCCGTAAGACGTGCGGCCATCGGCCGTATAGCGGATCCAGCGCATCAGGCGGCCTCCACCATGAGCTCGCGCACCGGGCGCAGGAAGTCGGGGTCGAACACCTTCGTCGCCATCACCTGACAGCGACGCATCAGCCGGATTTCGTCCGGGCCGTAGTCGGCGATCGCGCGATGGATGGTGCCGAGGTGATCCCACACCAGCAGGTCGTTCTCGGTCCAGGTGTGGGTGTAGCGGAAACGCGGTTCGAGCTGGAACGCGAACAGGTATTCCAGCATCTCGTCGCTCTCGCGTTCGGGGAGTTCGTTGATCCGCATCGTATAGCCGGGATTGCAGTACAGCACCTTGCAGCCCGGTGATCGGATGGGTGAGGAACAACGGATGCACCACCGGAGGACGCCGGCGGCGCTGTTCTTCCGTCATCGGTGGCCGTGTGGACGCCTTGTCGCGGCGCATGTGCTCCCAGAATTTCTCGAAGTTGTGCGTCGCGGTCGCATCGGCGAGACGGGTCTTGATGTCCGCCGGCAGCGCGTCGTACACCGCGTGCATGTTGGCGAACTCGGTGCCGCCAAGCGGCACGCCGTTGCGGCGCGGGATGCGGATGCCGTAGAGCACGTTCACGAAGCCCATCACGTCGCGATACGACATGTCGGTGTGCCAGTCCTGGCCGGCGTCCGGCGAACCGATGTATTTGCCGTCCTGCTTCAGGTTGGACAGGACACCGACATGCGCGGCATCGTCCGCGGCGGCGCTCGGACCCTGGATCTCGCCGAAGCGTTCGGAGAAACGGCGCAGGTCGCCGATGTCGAGCTGCTGATCCGGGAACCGCAGCACGCCGTGCCGGCCGAGGGCCAGCAGGATCTTGGCGAATTGCTGGTCGTCGGCCTGTTTCACGTCGATGCCGTGAATGGTTGCGCCGAGGACCGCGCCGGTCGGTTCGATGGTCAGCATGCTGTCTACCCCAGCTATCAACGTATCAGCATACACCTGTCCTTGCGAGGAGGCGAAGCCGACGAAGCAAGCCTGGTCACGTGTGCGCGCACAACAGGGCCGAGCTCGCTTGGTCGCTGCGCTTCTAACAAGAAACCGGAGCGGCGGCGCCCAGTTTGCTCGCGCCTCGGTCGACCGGCCGGCGGGAGCACGCAACGACAGCAGGAGGCTACTGCGACAGCGACACGAATCGTGCCGATGTGGACTCACCGCGGTCTGGATCGACGACGAAGCCCTTGCGCGCGGCCCAGTACAGCTTCTGCCAATAGATCGGCAGGATTCCCGCATCCTCCATCGCCACTCGTGTCGCATCGGCCAGCAGCTGGTTCCGTTTCGCCTCGTCGAATTCCGTCGCCGCCTGTTTCAGCAGCGCATCGAACGCCGGATTGGAATAGCGCGCGCGGTTCAACGAGCCGGTGCCGGCTTCCTTGTCATAGGTCGCCAGCACACCGGACAGGCCGTTCAGCGAACTGCTGGCGACGCTGCCATAGCTGAAGATGAACAGGCTGTATTTCCGTGCCGTCGCGCCCGGCGCATAGACGTTGTACGGCAGCACCTCGACGCCGTTCACCTTCAGTCCGCCGCGCGAGAACATCTGCCCCAGCGCCTGCGTAAGCTGTGAATCATTGGGGAACCGGTTGTTGGATCCGTGCAACGTCAGGCCGAAGCCGTTCGGGTAACCGGCCTCGGTCAGCAGTTGCTTTGCACCGTCCGGATCGAACGCCATCGGCTGCAACGACGGGTCATAGCCGCCCATGCCATCGGGCACGATCTGTCCGGCGGCCTCGCCGGCGCCGGACACCACGCGCTCGACGATCGCCGGGCGGTTGATCAGCTTCGACAATGCCAGCCGCACGCGGCGATCCTTCAGTGGGTTCGTCTTCAGCGGCGCGCCGTCCTTGTCGGTGATGAACGGACTGTCGTCGCGGCCCTGGTCCATCGCCAGATAGATCATCCGCGTCGAGGTGACCGAATACAGCGCCACGTCCTGGCGATTCTGGAACACCGAAATGTCCGACGGCGGGATCTGCTCGATCACGTCCACCGCGCCGGACAGCAGCGCCGCACTGCGCGCGGCGGCGTTGGCGAGGAACTTCAGCGTCACCATGTCGAATGCCGGCTTGTCGCCCCAGTAGCCGTGGTTCGCCGCCACCACCACGCGATCGCCGGGCAGCGCCTGGCGGAAGCGATACGGACCGGTGCCGATCATCGCGCGACCGGCCGAAAAGTCCTCGGTGGTAACTGACGCACCGAGCTTCGCCGGCACGATGAAGATGCGCCCCACCATGTCCATCAGCAGCGGCGTCGGCTGGTCGGTATGGATATGCAGCGTGAGCGGATCGATCACCTCGGTCTGTTTCACCGGGCGCACGAAGCTGGCGAGCGGCCCCGGACTGTTCGGCACGTCGCGCGCGCGTTGCAGCGAGAACGCGACATCGGCGCCGGTGAACGGCGTGCCGTCATGGAACGTGACGCCGGGGCGCAGCCTGATCTCCCAGGTGAGCGGATCGAGCAGCTTCCACGACACCGCCAGGCTGGGATGGATGCGCAGCTTCGAATCGAATTCGATCATGCTCTCGAACATGTTCTCGGCGGTGGCAACGTCGTTGCCGAGATCGGAGAACTGCGGGTCGAGCGAGTTCTGTTCGGTGGCGCGCCCGATGGTCAGGTCGGCAGCGGGCGCCGGCGCAGCACCCAACAGAATTCCGGTCGCGAGCGCCGCACTCAGTGCATGGAACCGCAGCATTGTCCGCGCCTCGCCGATGTGTTGCTGTTGCCGCAAGTGCGATAGTGCGCAAGGGAGGACACCATGGCAAAGGTCGCAGTGATCACCGGCAGCAACGGACTGATCGGCCAGGCGACCTGCCGTCGCCTCGCGCAGTCAGGGCACGTCGTCGTCGGCATCGATGTCGGCGCAGAGGGCGCCGGCAACTGGCCGCACTACTCGTGCGACCTCACCGACCTGGCCCGCATGGCAGCCACACTCGCCGCGATCGAGCGCGACCACGGGTTGATCCGCGTGCTGTTCAACAACGCGGGCATCTATCATCCGGAGCACGATTTCCTCGACGTGCCGCCCGACCAGTTCGACGGCACAATGGCGGTGAATGTGCGCGTGCCGTTCTTCGCCTCGCAGTGGGTGGCGAAGCGGCTGATCGCCGCCGGTCAGACGGGCGCGATCGTCAACACCGCGTCGTCGGCGGGACAGCGCGGCAGCACGGTGGTCGAGGTACGGCGCGTCCAAGGCGGCGGTGATCAACCTGACGAAGAGTCTCGGCACGCGGCTGGGCCAGCACGGCATCCGCGTCAACGCGATCGCTCCTGGCCTGATCAATACGGCGATGGGCGCGCGCACCCCGCCGGTGGCGAAGGAGCGCGCGAAGGCCAGTGCGTTGCGACGTGCCGGCGAACCCGAAGAGATCGCCGCGGTGGTGGATTTCCTGGCGAGCGACGCGGCGTCGTTCATCACCTGCGCGACGATCGACGTGAACGGCGGAGCGTAGCCGTATCAGAACGTCACCGCCTCGCGCAGCCCGTCGCGCAATCGGCCCATGGCGCGTTCGATCCGTTCGGCCGACTGGGCAAAACAGATGCGCAGGTAGCCCTCGCCCGCCTCGCCGAACGCAACGCCGGGCGCGACCGCGACGCGGTGTTCGGTTACCAGCCGCTTCGCCAAAGCGAGGCTGTCGGACAGTCCTTCCACCCCGACAAACGCGTAGAACGCGCCGTCAGGTGGGACATGTCGCACGCCGTTGAGGCCTGACAGCGCGTCGCCCGTCAATGCACGGCCGGTGGCGCAGTGGGCGCGGAACCGCTCCACAGCGTCAGTATCGTGCACCGCGGCGAGGCCGGCGTGCTGGATGAACGGTGCGACGCCGGAGTGCGTCACTTCCACCAGTTCGGTGATTGCGTCGCGCGTGCCCTCAGGCACCACCAGCCAGCCGAGCCGCCAGCCGGTCATCACCCAGGTCTTGGAGAAACTGTTGCACACGATCACGCGGTCGTCCGGCTCGGCGATGTCCAGCAGCGACGGTGCGGCTGCCGCGCCGTCATAGATCAGACGCGAATAGACTTCGTCCGAGATCAACCACACCCGGCGGCGGCGCGCGATGTCCAGGATGGTTGCCAGCTCGTCGCGCGTTGCGGTCCAGCCGGTTGGATTATTGGGGGTGTTCAGGATGAAGGCGCGCGCGCCTTGCAGCATCGTGTCCAGCCGGTCGAAGTCCATACGGAATCCGCCCTCGGGCAACGCCGTGAGCGCCAGCTCGTCCACCTGCGCGCCGCGCAGCCGCGCCGCATTGCCGACATTTGGCCAGGACGGACTGTGCAGCACCACACGATCGCCGGCACGCACCGTCGCCGCCAATGCGACAGAAACCGCCGTCATGCCGGAAGCGGTGATCTGAATGCGTTCCTCCGCCACCGGCCGCGCGTGCAGTCTGGTGAGATAGTCGGCCAGCGCGGAACGCAGTTCCGGCAGGCCGCGCACGTCGGGATAGCGTGTCGCGCCGGCATCGAGAGCAGCGACGGCGGCAGCATGTGCGGACGCGGGGCTCGGCTGGTCGGATTCGCCGAAGCAGAGGAGGTCGATGTCAGGCGCGGCGAACGCGACGCGGGCGATCTCGAGGATGCGGGAACCCGGGATGCGGATGATGTCCATACGCATCATCTGGTCGCGGCGCGCGCTCCCGCCCAACCCCCCTTGCAACAAGGGAACCCGCGGTCGCGTCAGACGACCCCGTAAACCGCCTTGGCGTTCTCCAGATAAATGCCTCGCCGCTGCGTCTCGCTCATCCTGATCGGCAGTGCATGCGCCGGGTCATCGAAATCCCAGTGCGGATAATCGGTGGCGAACAGTACGCGATCCCACCCCAGCCACTCGATCGCATCGGCAAGATGCTCGCGTGGCTCCGGCTCCTCCACCGGTTGGGTGGTGAACCAGACGTTGTCCCGCATGTACTCGGACGGCAGCCGCTTCAGGTGCGGCACTTCCTGCCGCAGCTTGGCGAAATGCCGGTCCATCCGCCAGGCGTGCGCCGGAGCCCAGGCGAAGCCGGCCTCCACCAGCACCACCTTCAGCGCCGGGAAGCGTTCGAACACGCCTTCGAAGATCAGACTGGTCAGCACCGCCTGCTGGCACTGCGCATGTCCGACCATCTCCTCGATGTAGTAGGACGGCCATCCGCCAGAGGTCATCGCGCCGCCGCCGTAGCCGAAGGCGTGGATGCCGACCGGCAGGTTGGCTTCCACCGCCGCCTGATAGATCGGCCAGTAGCGCCGCTGGCCGAGTGGTTCAGCGGTGCGGGTCAGCAGCAACACCTGGGCGAAATTGGGATCGCCGGCACGCGCCGCGATCATCTTCGCCGAAGTGGGACCATCCTCGAATGGCACCACCACCGACGCCTTCAGCCGCGAGTCGCGCGAGGTCCACTCAGCCACCTGCCATTCGTTGGTGGCGTGGGTAAGCGCCGCCGACAGGTCCAGGTCCTGCGCCCCCTGCCCGCTGGTCAGCGGATTGAGAATGCCGAATGCCACATTGTTCGGATCGAGATGCTGTTCTGCCATGAAGGCGAGGTCGCTGCCGGGATTGTCGCCGTTCGGCCAGGCGTCGCGACGGCAGGCCTGCGGCTGTCCCTTGGGGTAGGCCGATCCCTTCTCCCAGGGCTGGCGATAGCGGACACCGATCGTCTCGACATGATCGCGCCAGCGCTGCGACAGGTAGGGATACAGTGCCTTGCTCACTCCGCCGATGCCGGCACCGGGCGGCCGTGGATGCACATCGCAATCGGCAATGGCGAGTTTCGACTGGGCAGGGGCCTGGATGCCGGAGCGGTTCAGCACGTCAACGTTCATGTCGCGGTCTCCCTGAGACGAGCATATGTCCGCAGTGGGTTGTCCACCATGATCTTCCGCGCCAGCGCGGGGTCAAGTCCTGCCGGGATCGCCTGCGTTCCCGCAAACTGCCAATGTGGGTAGTCGGTCGAGAACAGCAGCAGCTCATCCGAGCCCATATGCTCCATGAACCGCGTGATCGTCACGGGGTCTGGCGGACCGTCGAACGGCTGCAGGGTCAGGCGCACCCGCTCGTGGACAATGGTGGAGGGTGGGTCCGAGACCCAGGGGATTTCGCTGCGCAGGCCCTTCCAGAACTTGGTCAGCCGCCAGAGATACCCGGGCAGCCAGGTCACCCCCGATTCCATCAGCACGAATGTCAGGTCGGGGAACTTGGCGAACGCACCCTCGGTGATCAGGCTGGTGAGCTGGGATTGAAACGCTCCGGCCTGGTTGATGTAGTCCTCGCTCAGATAGCTCGACCAGCCGACCGGCGTGCTGGGATGCCGGTAGCTGCTGCCGGCATGGATGCCGATGGGCAATCCGTGCCGTTCAGCCGCCGCATAAATCGGCCAGTTCTGCCGTCGGCCCAATGGCAGCTCACCGGAGACCAGCAGCATCACCTGGACGAACCGACGATCGGCGGCGCACCGTTCGATCTCGGTCACCGCCAGGTCGGCGTTCTGCTGCGGCACCACGATGGAGGCACGCAGCCGCGGATCGCGGTCCAGCCATTCGCGTGCGATCCAGTCGTTTACCGCGCGCGCCATGGCTGCACCCAGGTCCTCGCTGAACGTCGCCTGCACGCCGTAGAGACAATTGCAGATAGCGATCCGGGTCCCGAACGGATCGAGCGCTTCGGCACCCAGCCGCTCCGCGGTGGTGGCCGGCTTGCCCTTCGCGTCACGCCAGTCGGCGCGTGCGGTCAGCGGGCTGTTGGATGGATAGGAGATGGTGTTCAGCTCGTCGATGCCGCGCCGTACCACGATCTCACGCCACATCTCGCCGAGGTACGGCATCAGCGCCGACAGCGCCGGCACCGTCGGATGGAGATCGCAATCGATGGGCCCGGATTGCACGGTCAGCCGGGCACCTTCAGCAGCAGATCGCCGCCCTCCGCCTTCAGCTCGAACACCTGCAGATCAGTCTCGGCGGGCGCGCATAGCGCCTTGCCGGTGCGCACGTCGAATCGCGCAGCATGCAGCGGGCATTCGATGCAGCCATTCTCCAGCCAGCCATCGGACAGCATGGCGTATTCGTGGGTGCAGATATTGTCCGTGGCGTGGAATGAGCCGCCCGGGAGGTGATAAAGCGCAATCTCCCGGCCGCCGACGCGCACCGCATGCACCTGACCCTCGGCTACGTCCGCCACGCCCGCCACCCGCACCCAACCTGCATCCGCCATCTTGCTCTCCTGAATTCGGTTCGAGGACAGCATGCCAGCCAGCACCGGGACGGCCAAGACGCCGGTTGCCTGTTACGTGGGCAGATCACTAAACTGCACCGCTTTTCTGGGGGAGCTGCCGTGTCGGCATCTGAATTCTGGCGAGTCGGTCTGATTGCAGCAGCCGCGATCGCCATTGTCCCGCCAGCCTCGGCACAGCACGTACTGTTCGATGCTCCGGGCTTGATCGGCCAGAAAAAGGTGCCAGCCCCCCCGCCGCCACGCGGTCAACCCACAGTGTGGCCGCGGCTCGACCCTGGTGCGGTCATCTGCCGAACCGAGGACGACCTGGATCGTCATGCCGCCAACATGACGGCCCGTGTGAACGGCGGCGACACCCAGGCGGCCGATTGTCGAATAGTCGCGGTGCCGACCGGGATCCAGATCCTCAGCCGACAGGGGCTCGGCCATACTGAGATCAAACTCAGTCCGCCCGGCGACACCACCACCGGCTGGACCGACGCCTGGCTGCCCGATAAGGCGCCAGCCGCGCGATGACGCATATCATCGTCGGCGCAGGCCAGGCCGGCGGCTGGGCGGCCATCGGCATGCGCCAAGCCGGCTACGACGGACGTATCCTGCTGCTCGGCGACGAACAGTGGCACCCCTATGAGCGGCCGCCCTTGTCCAAGGCGGTGCTGACCGACGAACCCGAACCGCCGATAGCGTATTTTCACTCCGCTGAACGCTATGAGCAGCAGCGGATCGAGCTGCTGCTCGGCACGACCGTGACCCAGCTGGACCCGAGCGCTCATTGTATCCGGCTGTCGGACGGACAGGGTCTGGACTACGACCGCGTGCTGCTCACGGTTGGTGGCAGGGCGCGGCATCTGCCAATACCCGGCGGCGAGAAGGCGCACTATCTGCGCACCATCGAGGACGCGCGACTGATCCGCGCCCGCCTCGGCTCGGCACGCAGCGTCGTGTGCATCGGAGCTGGTGTGATCGGGTTGGAAATCGCCTCATCGGCCCGCGCTCGTGGTGCCGAGGTAACCGTGCTGGAAGCGCTGCCGCGCGCGATGGGCCGCAGCGTCTCACCCGAGGGCGCGCAGTTTGTCGAGACGCTGCACCGCGATGCCGGCGTGGCACTGCATTTCGGCGTCATCGTCGATGCGATCGAGGATGTCGCCGGTGGCAGCTTGGTTGTGTGCTGTCGCGGCGGCGGGGAATTCGCCGCAGACATGGTGATCGCCGGAGTCGGCATGCAGCGAAACCTCGCTTTGGCCGAGCACGCAGGACTTGCATTGGAGGGCGGCATCATCGTCGACGAGTACGGTCACACCAGTGCGGTCGACGTCTATGCCGCAGGCGACATCACTGCCTTCTACCACCCGCTGTTCGGCCGCCGGCTGCGGCTGGAATCTTGGCGGCATGCACAGAACCACGGCATCGCTGTCGGCAAGGCGATGTGCGGTGATGCGCCGGCGTACGACGACATCCCCTGGTTCTGGACCGATCAGCATGGAGTCAACCTGCAGGTGGCAGGATTGCCGGCCGATGCGGCACGAACCGTCGTACGCGCGAATGCGCCACCGCGCGTGTTCACCGCGGTTCATCTGGCTGAGGATGGCAGCGTGATCGGAGTCACCGCAGCCAACAGCCCGCGCGAGATCCGCGCCGGTCAGGCGCTGATCAAGGCGAAATGTCTGGTCGATCCGAACGCGCTCGCCGATCCAGGCGTGCCGTTGCAGCGCCTGATCGTACAGTGACCTGGACCCCGGCAGACTGAGACCCACACTGACGCCGCACCGCATGTCCGTTGCCGCGTCGGGTGTGCCCGTCATTGCGGGGCACTCCTGACACGAAACCAGTCGTGGAGATCGCATTCGACGGAGGTCGGATCACACCTCTTCCGCCGGTGACAGATGTCGCCGCATAAGCGCCGCACGCCGACCTCGCCCACGATTGAACCAGGTGAATATCAATCGGGCAGCCGTCGTTACGGGAACGGCCCAGTACCATGGGCCTGGATGACGGCGCCGTCAGCACCGGTCCAGGCGAAATGCGGGGTGTTGGCGGGCAGGTAGAAGAACGACCCGGCCGCGAGTACCCGACCCTTCGATTGATCGAAGACCGTGCCCAGGCCGAAGCCGATCGAGCCCGATATGACGGTGATATTCTCCGCCTGGGGGTGCGTGTGAGGCGGAGTGACGACGTTGGGTGCCACCTTGATCCGCAGGACATAGGGGCCGTTCTTGGCAGGATCGCCGTACAGCACGGCCGTAGACCCGACCCATTTGATCTGTTCTGGCGTCACGCCGATGGCGTCGTCCTGCGCAAGGGCCGGGACGCCACGACTGATCGCCAACGCGGTCGCGACGACGAACAACGTGGACTTCATGGCAGCTCCTCCATTCGATCGGAGCGTAGCAACTGGTTTGGTGGTTTCACTTCGAGGCAAAGCGGCGCACCACATTCTCCAGCAGGCGTGAGATCGGCCCGTCGAAGCCGTTGCGCCACAGGCTGCCGCAGAATGTGATCGAGCCGACGGAGAATACCGCGCCGCCGCCTGGCGACGTCTCGAAATACACGATCTCCCCGCGCGACAGGTCCTCCACCTTCTCGCCGTTGATGCTGATCGTGTTGGACAGCAATTCCTCCGGTACGGTGAGGAACGATGGCAGCGGGGCCTCCGACCTTGCCAGAATGACCGTCCCGTCCGGCGTGCCGAGAGCGCGGTCGGCACGATCCAGTTCGAAGCCCGCCGCACCGCCGCCGGACAGGCCGTAGTCTCCCAGCACATCCTCGTCGATCCCATCGAACATCCAGGCGAAGCGCGGATCGCGCGAGGCCGGCAGGCGTCGGTAATACGTGCCCTCGAAGGCCGCCTGGCACGAGAAGCCGACACCGACCAGCATCTGCGGCGGACGTCGATTGCGTCGCCACAGTCCACCCAACTGGCCATCGATTTGGTGATAGTACTCGCCAGGTTCCGCCGCCCAGGTGCGGATGCCCCCCTCGGCTCGGCGCAACTCGATCAGGTGCGGCGCCGACTTGTCGCGCGCGACCCGCCAGTAGAAGCCGTTGCCGCCGAGATAGCACAGGTTGCCACCCTGCCCCGTGTAGGCGGCAAGTGCGTCGAGCGTGCCAAGCGTATGGTATTCCGGATGTGAACCGGTCAGCAGCGTGCGATACGGTGCAATCAGTGCCACGCCCTCGTCGTCCAGATCTTCGTCCGTGACGATGTCGAAGTCGAGCTGCTTCGCCTCCAGCCAGGCCAGCAGATGCAGATCGGCCGGATAGTGTCGCATGCCGGAGCCTCGCGCATCGTGGAACGTCAGGAACCCCGGCCGCATCGTCAAGATCGGCCGATGCCGCGACGAGAACGATATCCCGCTGCCATCGAGATGTTTGTTGTAGGTTGATCGCCCGTAGATCGGATGGTCGTTGGGATTGTATGGATAGGCACCCCAAGCGGCGACACGGTCATAGTACGGCTGGTCGATGCTGGCGCGCGCGTGATTGGCATACGCCTGGTAAGTGAAGGTGGACGCCAGGAACGCGATCGGCGCGAACGGCCCCTGAAGTCGAGGCAGCACGAAGAGCGGCAGCCAGTCTTCGCCGGACCCGCAGGTAAGATGCAGCGCGTAGGCGCCGCTGCGCAGATCATCCGGCACGGTCCACGATAATTCCGCCTGCCAACCGCAATCACCCAGGTCGTCGGCATGGAAATGGATCGCGCCGTAATCGCCCGGCGCATGACGCCAGCATTGTTCGCGCCCGCTCCAGCGCGTTCCGACCATGGCGCGCGTCGGCATGTTCACCAACCGGCCGTGGCGCGCATGCGGACCGATGTCGTGGATCACCTGCGTCTCGATGCCACACGAAAAATCCCAGCCTGCCAGCAGGTCGGCGGCAAACGACTTCAGCGTCGCGCCGACGTCACGCCAGGACGTGACGAAGCCGCGCAAGATCGCGGGATCCTCGAGCTTGCCGGTGAAATGATGGTTTGGCGCTGCCGCATGTTCGGCCGCGAACAGCACCGCACCGCCGGACGGCAGGCTGAGCGCAGACGCCACCGCTCCCGCCGTCACGGGCGCGCCGTCGAGTGGATGCTGGCCGACCAGCACCCGTCCGCTCACGGGATCCGCCGCCACCCACACACGATACCAGCGCGCCGCCTGCATCGCTGTTCCGGTCGCGATCTCGGTCGTGGCGCCGCCTGACGTGATCCGCGCCGACGCGCCGTGCAAACCGATAAGCAGCACGACGGCGGTGTCGCCGGCCTCCTCCGCCAGCAGCACCTGTCCGGCATCGACGACGCCGGGTCGCACCAGCACGGTCCATGTGCACGCCGATCCGGCGCGGCGCGCGTGTCCCGCATCGACGATGCCGTACGATCCATGATGGATCGGCTGCCGGTATCCCGCGAACGACCGGTCGAAGACGTGCGACAGGTCCTCGAACCGCACGCCAGGGCCGTCGGGATTGGGATCGCAGCTGAGCACACGCACCAGACGCGCGCGACAGGCTCCGCCATCCCGCGCACTGACATACGCGGCGAATGTCTCGCCGGGGCGATGCGAGAAACGATCAAGATAGCCGGTGATCGGCAGTTCTGTTTCGGTCATGTGGCGAGGCTGGCGGGCCGGCATCGGCGCTGTCAAGCTGGCTCGGTTGCGTGGAGCAGCCCCCGGCAGGCACACTGTTCGCGACCTAGCGGAGGATGCCATGAGCGAGACGGAACTGCGCAACGCCGACATCGACACGGCGCTGACCGAGGCGAAGGAAGCCTACGTGCGGCGCAATCCGAAGAGTTTTGCCCGCTTTGTCGAAGCCACCGCGGTGATGCCTGGCGGCAACACGCGCACGGTGCTGCACTACGCGCCGTTCCCGATCGGCATCGCGCGCGGCGAGGGTTGCCGCCTGTGGGACCTCGACGGTGCCGAATACATCGATTTCCTCGGCGAATACACCGCCGGCATCTACGGCCACTCCCATCCGAAGATCCGCGCCGCGCTGGATCGCGCGCTGGACGCCGGGATCAACTTCGGCGGCACCAACCTGACCGAGGCGAAGTTCGCCCGCGCCGTGTGCGAACGCTTCGGCCTGGAGCGGGTACGGTTCACCAACTCCGGCACCGAGGCGAACCTGCTGGCGATCTCGGTCGGCCGCATCTTCACCAGGCGCTCCAAGGTAATGGTATTCGACGGTGGCTACCACGGCGCGGTGTTCGGCTTTGCCGGCGGCGGTTCGCCGATCAACGCGCCATTCGATTATTTGCTGGCGCCGTACAACAACCTGGACGCGACACGGGCGCTGATCGAGCAGCATGCGACGGACCTGGCGCTGGTGATCCTGGAGCCGATGATGGGTGGCGGCGGCTGCATCGCCGCCGCACCGGAGTTCCTGAGCATGCTGCGCAAGGCCACCAGCAAGGTCGGCGCGCTGCTGATCCTGGACGAGGTGATGACGTCGCGCCTGTCGCCGGGCGGGCTGCAGCAGGTACACGGCATCAAGCCGGACCTGACGACATTCGGAAAGTATATCGGCGGCGGCATGTCGTTCGGCGCGTTCGGCGGACGGGCCGACATCATGGACCTGTTCGATCCGCGCCGACCCGACGCGCTGCCGCACGCCGGCACCTTCAACAACAACGTGCTGACCATGTCGGCGGGGCTGGTGGGCCTCACCGAGGTCTATACGCCCGAGGCGGCGCGGACGCTCAACGCGCGCGGCGATGCGCTGCGCGAGCGGCTGAATACGCTGTGCCAGGCGCATCACGCGCCGGTGCAGTTCACCGGCATCGGCTCGATGCTCGCGGTGCACTTCACGCGCGATCCGGTGCGTTCGCCGGCTGACGCGGCGAAGGGCGATGCGAAGCTGAAGGAGCTGTTCTTCTTCGACATGCTGGCCCAGGGCATCTGGATGGCGCGGCGCGGGATGTTCACTCTGTGCCTGCCGATCGGCGACGCCGAGTGCGACCGGCTGGCGGCGGCGGTGGAGGAGTTTTTGGCAAGCCGGCGTTCACTGCTGGCCGCTGCATGAAATAAACCAGCGACACCCACGGATACCTGTGCGCATCTGGTTCCAATAGAACAATACCAAAGGGAGACGACCATGAGAATTGTGCCCGCAATGAAACGCCGCGGCGTCCTGTTCGGGACGGCCGGAGTGCTGTTCGCGCCCGCCATCGCCCGCGCCGCCACCCGCGGCGTCAGCGACACCGAGATCATTGTCGGTTCGATGGCTGACCTGTCCGGCGTTACTGCCGTGCAGGGCGTCAACAACGCTGACGGCATGCGGATGGCGTTCGATGAAGCGAACGCCAGGGGCGGCGTGCACGGCCGCAAGATCCGCTTCATCGTCGAGGATATGGAGTACACTGTCCCGAAGGCGGTGCAGGCAATGAACAAGCTGCTGAACCGCGACAGCATCTTCTTCGCGGTCGGCAATGGCGGCACGCCGATGAACGACGCGGTGCTGCCGTCGATGATCGAGAAGAACGTGCCGAACGTGTTCCCTACAACCTGCGCGCGCTCGATGTACGAGCCGTTCAACCGGTTCAAGTTCGGCCAGTTCGCCTCCTATTACGATCAGATGCGCGCCGGGGTGAAGCACTTCGCCACGACCAAGGGCGTGAAGACGGTCGGCGTGATGTATCAGGACACCGACTACGGCCGCGATGTACTGGCCGGCGCACAGGCGCAGGTCGAGGCGATGGGTCTGAAGCTGGGCGGCACCACCGGCCACAAGCCGACCGACACCGATTTCAATGGCGCCATCGCCAAGCTGCGCGACGCCAACTGCGACCTGATCGTTCTCGGCAGCATCGTCAAGGATACGGTGATCATCCTGCAGACCGCGCACAAGCAGGGATGGAACCCGATCTTCATGGGCAACTTCGCCACCTACTCGACCGCGGTGGCGGAAGCGCCGGGCAGTCCGGCGGAAGGATTCTTCTCGATGTCGCCGGCGCCGTACCGCTATCCGGACGATCCGCGTCCGGCGGTGCATGAATTCGCGACCAAGTTCAAGCAGAATTTCGGCATCGACCCGAACTACCTGGGTGAGGCGGGCTACACCGCGGCCTGCTTCTCGGTCGCGGCACTGGAGAAGGCCGGACGGGACCTGACCACCGACAGCTTCATCGCCGCGATGGATAGCATGAAGGACTGGCGCGACATCTTCGGGGGACCGCCGCTTTCCATGAGCTCGACTGACCATCACGCGTCGAACCAGTCGTTCCTTTCGGTGGTGAAGGACACCCGCTGGGTGCCGGTGCTGCAAGAGCCGCTCAGCTTCTGAGCGCTTCATCGAAGCGTCATCATGCCGTAACAGCTCGGCAACACGGCATCGCTACGCCGCGTTGGAAGCGAATGGGGGACCGAGGATGAAGCGTCGTACGTTGCTCGCCGGCACCGCGGCACTGGCCGCTATGCCGGCAGTCGGTCGTGCCGCCGAGAAGACCAGGATCGTCTGGTGGCACGCGATGACCGCCGCGCTCGCCGATCAGGTGAACCACCTGGTCGACGCGTTCAACCAGAGCCAGGACGCAATCGAGGTTCAGGCGACCTACAAGGGTGGCTACGCCGATGTGCTGACCGCGACGATCGCTGCGTTCCGCGCCGGCCAGGCGCCGCATCTGGCGCAGATCTTCGAGGTCGGCACCGGATCGATGCTCGCCGCCGGCAGGGCGACCAGGCAGGTGTGGGAGCTGATCAAGGAAACCGGCGTCGCGATCGATCCGGAGGCGTACATTCCGGCGGTGCGCGGCTACTACAGCCTGGCGGATGGGAGGATGGCGTCGATGCCGTTCAATTCGTCCACCGCGATGATGTGGTACAGCAAGGATGCGTTCCGCAAGGCCGGCCTCGATCCCGAACAGCCGCCGGCGACCTGGCAGGACGTGATGACGGCGGCGCAGGCGATCAAGGCAAAGGACGCCGCCGAGATCCCGGTCACCAGTTCGTGGCTGAGCTGGATCCAGCTCGAACAATACAGCGCATTGCACGACATTCCGTTCGCCAGCAGATCCGACGGGTTCGAGGGGCTGGACACACAGCTCCAATTCGACAGCAAGGCGCATGTGAAGCACATGCAGCGACTACTCGACATGGCGAAGGACGGCACGTTCAAATATGCCGGGCGCGACAACCAGCCGGATCAGCTGCTGGTGTCAGGCAAGGCGGGCATTCATTTCAATTCGTCCGGCGCACGCGGGGACATGGTGAAGAGCGCGACGTTCGACTGGGGTGAGGCGTTGCTGCCGTACGATCCGGAGCTTATCAAATCGCCGCTCAATTCCATCATCGGCGGCGCGAGCCTGTGGACGATGACCGCGCCGGGACGGACGCCCGAGGAGTACAAGGCGGTCGCGGCATTCCTGCAGTTCATCGGCAAACCGGACAACGACGCATACTGGCACCAGCACACCGGCTACGTCCCCGTGACGCTTGCGGGTTTCGAGCTGTCGCAGCAGCAGGGGTTCTACGCGAACAACGTCGGCGCGGATCTGCCGGTGAAGCAACTGACGCGCGGCACGGTCACCAGCAACTCGAAGGGATTGCGGCTGGGTCGGCTGGTCGAGATCCGCAACATCATCTACGAGGAGATGGAGAAGGCATTCCAGGGCAGCCAGACCGCGCAGCAGGCGATGGACAGCGCGGTCGGCCGTGGCAACAAGGTACTGCGGGAGTTCGAGAAGTCGGTGAAGGCGTAACCGCTCCGCATGGAGCGCCGCACCACCTTCGAAGGCTGGTTCCTGCCGGTGGTGCTGGTGCTGCCGCAGTTACTGCTGACGGCGTTCTTCTTCCTCTGGCCCGCCGGCGAGGCGATCTGGTGGAGCATGACCCGGCAGGATCCGTTCGGACTCGGCTCTGCCTTTGTCGGGCTGGAAAATTTCTCCGAGCTGTTCGCCGATCCACTCTACGTCGATTCCATCGTCCGCACGGTGATCTTCTGTGCCGCGGTCAGCGTGCTGTCGATGGGCGTGGCACTCCTGCTCGCGGTGTTCGCCGACCATGAAATCCGCGGCCGGGCGATCTACCGCACGCTGCTGATCTGGCCGTACGCGATCGCGCCGGCGATCGCCGCCGTGCTGTGGCTGTTCATCCTCAACCCGCAGGTCGGGCTGCTCGGCCGCTGGCTGAATGCGCATGGCGTGCCGTGGGACTACACCATCAACGGCGGCCAGGCATTGTTGATGGTGATCGTGGCCAGCGCGTGGAAACAGGTGAGCTACAACTTCATCTTCTTCCTTGCCGGCCTGCAGTCGATCCCGCGCGCGGTGACCGAGGCGGCACGGATGGACGGCGCCAAAGGCTGGCACCGGTTCCGCACCATCACGTTTCCCCTGCTGTCACCGACGACGTTCTTCCTGCTGGTGGTGAACCTGGTCTACGCGGCGTTCGACACGTTCGGCACGATCTACGCGCTGACCCGTGGCGGGCCGGGCAAGGCTACCGAGACACTGGTGATCAGGGTGTACCGCGACGGTGTGGTGAACCTGGACCTGGGGTCGTCGTCCGCGCAGTCGGTGGTGCTAATGGCCGGCGTGATCGCGCTGACCGCAATTCAATTCCGCTTCATGGGCCGGCGAACCAACGCATGAGTACCAATACCCCCTCCCCAACCCTCCCCCGCTTCGCGGGAGAGGGGGCGCCGAACTCCCTCTCCCGCGAAGCGGGGGAGGGTTGGGGAGGGGGTGCAAGCGCCGACTGGCTTGCCCACTTCGTGCTCGGCCTTGGCGTGTTGCTGTTCGCATTGCCGGTGTGGCTTGTCATCGCCGGCTCCACCCAGGATTCCGGCGCCATCACCCGCGGCGAACTCTCGCTGCTGCCCAGCCTCGATCTGTCCGCTTATCCGCGCGTCCTGACGCACGGCACCATGGGCACCGAGCCGGTCTGGCACATGCTGCTGGTCTCCGGCGGCATGGCGCTGGCGATCGCCGGCGGCAAGATCGTGATCTCAATCCTGTCAGCCTACGCCGTGGTGTTCTTCCGCTTCCCGTTCCGTCGCATCGCGTTCTGGCTGATCTTCATCACGCTGATGCTGCCGGTCGAGGTGCGCATCATCCCGACCTACGCGGTGATGTCGCGCTTCGGCCTGATCAACAGTTTTACCGGCCTCTCCGTGCCGCTGATCGCGTCGGCCACCGCGACGCTGCTGTTTCGCCAGGTGTTCGTCGCCATCCCCGACGAACTGGTGGAGGCCGCGCGAATGGACGGCGCCGGCCCGCTGCGCTTCCTGCGCGATATCCTGATCCCGGTGTCGGCCGCCAACATCGCGGCGCTGTTCGTCATCCTGTTCGTCTACGGCTGGAACCAGTATCTCTGGCCGCTGCTGGTCGCCACCGATCCCGGCCTCGACACCATCGTGATCGGCATCGTCAAGATGATCGGCGTGGAGACGCAGACCGAGTGGAGCGCGGTGATGGCCACCGCCGTGCTGGCGCTGCTGCCGCCGGTCATCGTGGTGGTGCTGATGCAGCGCTGGTTCGTCGCGGGGCTGACCGAGGGCGAGAAGTAACCGCCACAGACCCGGATGGATACCTCTCAGGTTGTCACGTTGCAGTTCGACCGGTAGGCAGGGCAACGCGTCGGTGGGTGATTGACCATGCAGAGGATCATTCTTCCTGTCCTGTTCGCACAGTTAGTCGTCGCGCTGCCGGCCATGGCAGTCGAGTTCGCCGCGGCGCAGAAAGCTGCGGTCTGTCAGACCCGCTCAAGCTGTACGGTCGGATCGACGTTCGATGGAGGAAAGTCGGCGACCGGATCTGCACTGACCGTGATCGCAGTGCATCTGGGCCTCAAGGACAAGCCTGACGATGCCCCCGACGAGGGGTGCCGGGCCGAAGCCGGGTTCGACGGTGGTGTCGAATATTGGCTGCTCGAGGGAACCGCCCCCGCGAAGCGGCTACTCAAGCTGTGCAACGATGGCTACGGCGCGGCAGGCGTGGGCGAAGATGATGTCACGGTCGGCGCCAATCGTCTGGTTTACACCCAGCTGGGCGGCTCGTCGTGGCGGTGGCAGAGCACGGTCACATTCACGCTCGCGCCGTGGCGCGCGGTGACCCAGCGCGATTGCAGCTATCACAACATTTCGGCGAACAACGGCAGCGTAACGGACATCGATTATCAAACGAGAGGCGTGCGCTCGATCGCCAAGGACCGCACGGCCAGGTGGGACGAACCCGGATGTCCCATCTGGCCGCCGAGCGCCTCCAATAAATTCGTCGCTCAGCCCGGCCCGAATCTACTGGGTGCCTACAACGTCGTGACCCCGAACCGGGATGGCGGGGACAGCGCCCCGGCGATTCCCGCCGGCACGGCGATCGGTGATTGCGTTCCCGCCATGACCACCGCCGGCGCGAATGGCTTCATCGTATTCGGTCATCCGGCCCCTCCAGGACACGTCGCCGAGCTGCGGGTGATCGCCGAGTCGCTGAACTCACTTCTGGTTCAGGTTTTCGATCCGGTGGCGGGCGAGCCGTCCGCGCCGGCCGCCGGTTCCTGGATCAACCTGCCGCATATCGAAATCTGGATCGACTTCGATGCGGAGGAGCGAACGCGCGTTCCGCTCAATGAACTCACTCAGATCGGCGTCGACCTGAGCGGGAAGGTCTACGCCGGCGTCGGCAAGCAGACAGCGCTGCCATCGGTCGAACGATGGCAGGCGCATGACGCGGCCGGTCGGCCGGTCGTTCTGATGCGCCTGACCTGGCCCAACGACGCGTTCCCGCTGGGTACCGCGATGGTTTACTCGCAGGCCGAGGCAGGCAGGCAGGTGCGGCTGGTGGCGACCACCGGGATCGTCGGCAACCATCCGCTCTACGTTCCCGAGATCGTCAGGCTTGGCAATGATCTCGGCGAATCTCCCCCAGGTGGCTGCCATATCCGCGACGGGCAGCTTGCGAAAGGCATGATCGCAGGTCCGCAATGAAAACGGCACATCGCAGGTATCGTCATACTGGCGGTAGTATTCTGTGCCGCGGTTCGACGGCGGCAGATAGAAAGTAGCCGCATGACATTCCATCATGCGAAGCCTGATAACATGTCGTTTGCCAGGTCGACGGCCATGGTCATGTGATGGGACGACACCCAACAGGAGATCGCAACCATGCCGCTTGATATTGCCTCGCCGCTCCAGCAGACGACCACGGCGGAACTGCACTACCTGAAGCGCACGGCGGAGCGACCGGCGCGCTACGTGATGGAACCGCCGCCCGGCGTGCCGGTGTGGAACGGCATCGATGATCCGCACATGGTGAGAATTCAAGATGCACGAGGCCGCGAGGCCGAGTTCACGCTGGATCGCAACGGCTTCACGCTGATCAAGGCGGCGACCGCGGTTCGTGACTTCTATGACCCCGACCAAATCAAGTCGGTCTACTACCCCGAGGTGGAGCGTCTGCTGCGCGATACGCTCGGCGCGTCGCGCGTCGTCGTGTTCGACCACAATGTGCGCAACGGCGGACGCAGCGACCTTCCCCAGCCGTCGCGCCGGGTGCACAACGACCACACCGTCAATTCGGCGCCGCGGCGGGTGCGTGACCATCTGGGCGCGGAGGCGGAGGCGCTGCTCCAGCACCGGTTCGGTATCGTCAACGTCTGGCGGCCGATCCGTGGGCCGGTGCTGGACTCGCCGCTCGCCCTCTGTGACGCAAGCAGCTTCACCGACGACGACCTGATCGCCAGCGACCTGATCTATCAGCACGTCCGCGGCGAGACCTCATCGGTCGAGTTCAAGCCGGGGCATCGGTGGTACTATTTCTCCCAGCAACAGCCCGACGAAGCGATATTGATTCGGGTCCACGACAGCGCCGACGACGGGCGGGCCAGGCTGTCGTTCCATACCTCGTTCGAGAACCCGCTGGCGCCGTCGGGCGCCCCACCGCGCGAGAGCATCGAAGCGCGCGCCCTGGTGTTCTATCCGCCGAACGCGTGAACATTCGCCGGCGGGCCGTAAGGCTCGCCGGCTCAGGCCGCCTCGGCCAGTACCAGCCGCCGCCGTGGCACCGCCTCCACCGGCATGGCGGCATACAGGTCCTTTACCGCCTCGGTGATGGTCACGCCGGCGAACCCGGTCAGCCACTTCCGGCCCGTCCGCTCGCACAACGGCCCGCCCCGCAGCACCAGCCGCCGGTTTGACGGCGGCAGATACAGCGCGGTGTCACGCCGCTCCACCCGATACAGCGACGCCGCCAGCAGCCGGCCGATCTGGCCGAACGAATACGGCTGACCATGGCCGAACGGCGTGCTCTCCCAGTATGCCCACATGCCGCTGCGGTTCGGCGCCACCACCAGCAGCCGCCCATCGTCCTTCAGCACCCGCCAGGTCTCGCGCAACAGCCGGCGCGCGCTTTCCGCGGCCTCCAGCCCGTGCACCAGCAGCACGCGATCGAACGTCAGATCGGCGAACGGCAGCGCGTCCTCTTCGGCGGTGCAGGACAGGCTGGGTGCACCGACCGGCCAGCGCGTCGCCCCCATCTGCGCCGGCGTCAACGCGATGCAGCGCGTCGACTGTTCCCGCCACAGTCGCAGATACGGCGCGGCGAAGCCGATCCCGAGCACCGACTGGCGGCGCAGGTCGGGCCACAACAGCGCCAGCCGCTCGCGCAGCAGCCGAGCGGCCACTGCCCCGCGGGGAGTGGCGTAGAAATCGGCCGCAGCGTGGGCGTCGGCTGCCATGATGGATAGCTATAACATGAACGTCGGTTTCCGGTCGCGCCGGGCGGTGCTAGGCTCCTCCCATGACAGTCACAGCACAACCCGTCCCCATCCTGTCCGACAACTATGCCTGGATGCTGCGCGACAGCGGATCCGGCGCGGTTGCCATCGTCGATCCGGCCGAGGCGAAGCCGATCATCGCCGCGCTGGAGAAGGCCGGAGGCAGGCTCGACCTGATCCTGCTGACGCACCACCACTCGGATCACATCGCCGGCGTGGACGAGGTGCGGGCGCGGTTCGCCGGCGCCAAGGTGGTGGGCGCGGCGGCCGATGCGCACCGGCTGCCGAAGCTCGACCAGGCGGTGAAGGAAGGCGACACCGTCGCATTCGGCAACGCGAGCGCGCAGGTGATCGACACGCCGGGCCACACCCGCGGCCAGATCAACTACTTCATCGCCGACGGCGAAATCCTGCTGTCCGGCGACACGCTGTTCAGCCTCGGTTGCGGCCGCCTGATCGAGGGCACCGCCGCCGAAATGTTCGCCTCGCTGCACAAGCTCACGGCCCTGCCGGGCGGCACGAAGGTGTGCTGCGGTCACGAATATACCGAGAGCAACGCGCGCTTCGCACTCAGCGTCGATGCTGACAACACGGCGCTGAAGGCGCGCACTGAACAGGCGCACCAGCAACGTGCGGCGGGCCAGCCGACCGTGCCTTCGACGATGGCGAGCGAACTCGAAGCCAATCCGTTCCTGCGTGCGCCCGATGTCGCAACGTTCGCCGATCTGCGCGCGAAGAAGGACAGGTTCTGACGTGAAACTCTGCTTTTCGCCGACCAGCCCGTATGTGCGCAAGGTGCGCGCCTGCGCCATCACGCGCGAAATCGACGGCCAGATCGAACTGGTGCCGACCGACGCCAACGCATCGCTGCCGGCGTTCGTCGCGATCAATCCGCTGTCGAAAGTGCCCGCGCTGGTGACCGAAGACGGGGTCGCGCTATTCGACAGCCCGGTGATCTGCGAATACCTCGACGGCGTCGGCGACGCGCTGCCGATGTTCCCCGGACACGGCGCCGCGCGCTGGCGGGCATTGAAGTTCCAGGCGATGGGCGACGGTATCCTCGACGCCTCGGTGCCGCGCCGCGGCGAACTGATGAAGCCGCAGGATGCGGGGCGCGCGGCGTGGATCGCACGGCAGAAGACAGCGGTCGATCGCACGGTAGATGCGCTCGAGGCCGACCCGCCGCATCGCGCGATCGACATCGGCTCGATCACGATCGCCTGCGCCCTCGGCTACCTGGATTTCCGCTTTGCCGCGCACCCGTGGCGGCCCGCGCATCCGAAGCTCACTGCGTGGTACGAGGCGTTCGCGAAGAATCCCGGTATCGCCGATACGGTGCCGAAGGACCCCGGCTGATCGTCGTTGGAACGCCGCGCGCCGACACTTGCGACTGAGCGCTGACGCACCTTACGCTGCGCCATGCTGCGCTTCCTGTTCCGCCGAATGGTGCTCGCCCTGCTGGTGTGCCTCACCGTGCTGGTGGTCAGCTTTGCGCTGACCCGGCTGTCCGGTGACCTCGCCATTTCCATCGCGGGACCGAATGCCACCGCGCAGGACATCACGATCATCCGCAAGAACTACGGTCTCGATCGCCCGCTGCCGCTGCAGTTCATCGACTGGGCAGTGCATGCGGCCGAGGGCGATCTGGGCCGTTCCTATCTGTATCATGCCCCGGTCGCCGGCCTGATCAAGGAGCGGATGCCGATCACGCTGACGCTCGGCCTTACCGGCCTCGTCATCGCGTTGAGTGTGGCCATTCCGCTCGGTATCATCGCCGCGATGCGCGAGGGCTCCGCGCTCGACAAGGCGATCGGCCTGCTGGCGCTGCTCGGCCAGGCGATGCCGAGCTTCTGGCTGGCGCTGGTGCTTATCATTTGGCTCGGGCTGCGCCTCCAGCTGCTGCCGATTTCCGGCGTCGACAGCTGGGACGGCTATGTCATGCCGGGCATCGTGCTGGCGTTTTCCGCCATCCCGGCGCTGATGCGTCTGACCCGTGCCGGCATGATCGACGCGCTGTCGTCGGACTATATCCGCACCGCGCGCGCCAAGGGACTTTCCACCGCGAAGATCGTGCTGAAGCACGCACTGCGCAACGCGGCGATGCCGGTGGTGTCGGTCGCCGCCGTGCAACTGGGGTTCATGCTGGGCGGCTCGATCGTCATCGAGGCGATCTTCGCCCTGCACGGCGTCGGCTATCTGGCGTGGGAATCGATCAGCAAGAATGACTTCCCGGTGGTTCAGGCCGTCGTGCTGATTCTCGCCATCATTTATATCGGCCTGACGCTCGCCGCCGACATGATGAATGCCGTGCTCGACCCGCGCCTTCGTACCGCATGAGCGCCACCGTCCTGGCACGACCGCGCGGCATGCCGACGCTGCGCCATGTCGCCACCGTGCTCGGCGCGCTGATCGTCGGCGCAGTGCTGCTGGTCGCGATCGTCGCACCGCTCATCGCGCCGCACGATCCGTTCGCGCAGGAC
This sequence comes from uncultured Alphaproteobacteria bacterium, assembly GCA_963749575.1. GTDB lineage: Bacteria > Pseudomonadota > Alphaproteobacteria > Acetobacterales > Acetobacteraceae > JAMXLO01. Next base: position 677,948 of record CAVVNM010000012.1, on the reverse strand, counting down.
CTCAACCTGCGCCTGATGCCGCCGCAGTGGATGGATGGCGGTTCGTCCGTGCATCCGTTCGGCACCGATCAGCTCGGCCGCGATTATCTCTCCCGCCTGATGTACGGTGCGCGCATCTCGATGACGATCGGCATCTTCACCGTCATCACCTCGGGCCTGATCGGCATTACCTTGGGCGTACTCGGCGGCTATTTCGGCGGGCGCGTCGATGACCTGGCGATGTTCGTCATCACCTGCCGGCTGTCGATCCCGCTGATCCTGGTGGCGCTCACCGTGGTGGCGCTGGTCGGCAGCTCGCTCACCGTGGTGATCCTGACGCTCGGCCTGCTGCTGTGGGAGCGCTTCGCCGTCGTCGCGCGTACCACCACGATGCAGGTGCGCAACCTCGATTACATCGCCGCCGCACGGGCCGCCGGCGCATCGCGCGTGCATATCGTGCTGCGTGAGGTACTGCCGAACATCCTGACCCCGCTCGTCGTGGTGGCGACGCTGGAGATGGCACTGGCGATCCTGCTGGAGGCGGCCCTGTCGTTCCTCGGTCTCGGCGTACCGCCGCCGTTGCCGTCCTGGGGGCTGATGATCGCCGAAGGCAAGGACTACATGTTCTTCTCGCCCTGGGTGATCATGATCCCCGGAGTGGCATTGTTCGTGCTGGTGCTGGGAATCAACCTGCTGGGCGACGGATTGCGCGACCTGCTGGGTACGGGAAGGGCGCAGTGAAGTTGATTCAACACGGAGGAAGTGCGGAGGACCACGGAGAGCCACGGAGAAGGAGACAATGCGCTTCGCGCGTAGCGCCGTTCTCTTCCTCCGTGGCTCTCCGTGGTCCTCCGCACTTCCGCCGTGTTGAAGTCTTTACTTTCGCGCACCGCACCGGCGCTTCCGCATGACCCCTGTCCTGGAAGCAGCCAACCTGCGCGTCACCTTCGGCGCCACCGTCGCAGCCGTACGCGGCCTGTCGCTGACAGTGAACCGCGGCGAGACCCATTGCCTGGTCGGCGAATCCGGCTGCGGCAAATCGGTCACCGCACTTGCCGTCATGGGCCTGTTGACCCGCAACGCCCATCGCACCGCCGATGTACTGCGCTTCCACGACTACGACCTGATGCGTCTCTCCGACCGCGGCATGGCGCGCCTGCGCGGCGACCGGCTGGCGATGATCTTCCAGGAACCGATGACCAGCCTGAACCCGGCCTACACGATCGGCTCGCAGATGGCCGAAGTGCTGGAACGCCATCGCGGCGTCGCGCGCGCGGCGGCACTCGACCGCGCCGCCGAACTGCTCGGTCGCGTCGGCATCACCGCGCCGGGCCTGCGCCTTGGGCAGTACCCGCACCAGCTTTCCGGCGGCCTGCGACAGCGGGTGATGATCTCGATGGCACTGATGTGCGATCCGGAATTGCTGATTGCCGACGAGCCGACCACCGCGCTCGACGTCACCGTTCAGGCGCAGATCCTGCGCCTGCTGCAGACGCTGCAACGCGAACTCGGTCTCGCGCTGCTGCTGATCACCCACGACCTCGGCATCGTCGCACGCATGGCGGATCGCGTCTCGGTCATGTATGCCGGCGAGGTGGTGGAAAGCGCCACCGCCGATGCGCTGTTCGCCGCGCCCACACATCCGTATACACGCGGCCTGCTGCGCTGCATTCCGGTGCCCGGCAGCGTGCGCCGGAGCGACCCGCTTGGCAGCATTCCGGGCGTGGTACCGCGCATTGCGCCCGCGTTTGCCGGCTGCGCCTTCCGCGACCGCTGCGCGCACGCCGTCGCCGACTGCGCGCGCACCGTGCCGCGCCAGGATGCCGGCGCCGGCCATGATTATCTCTGCCGCCTGCCATCCGACTGGACACGCGCCGAGGCGGCATGACCAACGCGGTCGAGGTGCGCGACGTGCGGCGCGTGTTCCACACCCGTGCCGGCATGCTGGCGCCCGATCGCGTGGTGCGTGCGGTCGATGGCGTGTCGTTTGCGCTGGCGGCCGGCGAGGTGCTTGGCATTGTCGGCGAATCCGGCTGCGGCAAATCGACCCTGGCGCGCGTGATCCTCGGCCTGTTGCCGGCCAGCGAGGGCGAGGTGCTGATCGATGGTCGCAGCCTTGCCGCGATGGATCGCCGCGAGCGTGCGCGGCTGATCCAGCCGGTGTTCCAGGATCCGTACTCGTCGCTCAATCCGCGACAGCGCGTCCGCGACATCGTCGGCCTGCCACTGGCGGCGCAGGGCGATGTCCCCACCGCGCAGCGGCGCAACCGTGTGATGGAAATGCTGGCGCGCGTCGGCATTTCGGCAGAATTGGCGGATCGGCTGCCGGCGCAACTGTCAGGCGGTCAGCGTCAGCGCGTGGCGATCGCACGCGCTTTGGTACTGCGGCCGCGCATCGTGGTGTGCGACGAACCGACCAGCGCGTTGGATGTGTCGGTACAGGCACAGATCCTCAACCTGCTGGCAGAACTGCAACGCGATCTCGGGCTGACCTACCTGTTCATCAGCCACAACCTCGCCGTGGTGGAGCACATATCAACGGAAGTTGCGGTGATGTATCTGGGCCGCTTCGTCGAGCAGGCTCCGGTCGATGAATTGTTCCACGATCCGAGGCATCCCTATACGCGCGCGCTGCTGGCATCGGTGTTGACGCCGGAGCCGGGCAAGGGGATTCCCGATGTCGGGCTCGGCGAGAGCTATCCGGACCCGGCGAACATTCCGTCCGGCTGCCGCTTCCATCCGCGCTGCCCACTGGCGGAGGAATGCTGTCGCAGCGACTCGCCCGAGGGTATCGTGCGCGATGGACGGCTGACGGAGTGCCTGATGGCGTGAGGCCGGCGGTGACCGAGGACCTTTCGGGTCAGGAACAATAATCCCAATAACCCTGGTTCTGAGCCGGGCTGGACCAGAACCAGCACAGTGCGGGCGACGGTGCCGGCGGCGGCACCGAGGCGGCGACCAGTGCGCCGATGGTGACGCCGGCGACGATCGCGCCGTAATATGGAGCGCCGACCCACGGTCTGACACCGCCGACATAAGCTGCTCCGCCATACGGGCCACGCACCGCAGCGCCGCCGTACGGACCGCGCACGGCGGCTCCGCCGTAGGGACCACGAGCCGCAGCACCGCCATACGGACCACGAACCGCAGCACCGCCCGCAGGACCGCGAACCGCAGCACCGCCGTACGGACCGCGCGCGGCGCCGCCGCCGTTGGGACCACGAACCGCGACCCCGCCGGCAGGGCCGCGGTATGCGGCACCACCGCGTGGACCACCCACTGCACCCCAGCCGAACGCGTTCGATGCGATCGACAGTCCCAGGACAGCAGCGAGACCGAAAATGGCTGGCCGGTTCACTGCTTTGCTCCTGTCGATTGTCTGAGTGCGGCACCAAGTTGCATCTGCTCCGCCCCTTCCGGCGGCTGCCACTTGAAGTCCGCGTCAGACGGATGGACCGTGAAATCCCAGTCGGACATCTCGGCAATGAAATTCGGTTCGCCGGGCAGTGAGCGATAGGTCACGATCAAGCGGCGCGGCAATGACTTGTCGTTGGCCTCGAGCCAAAGCTCCAACTCGATCCCCGGCGGCTGCGAAAACACCAGATGGCGACATGGCACGCCATCGATCGTTACCGTGTTGACCTCGCGCCCCGAGGTGACGCCGGTCAGAAAAGCCTTGTCGGGGGCTTCCATCAGGAAATCCGCCAGCGGAAAGTCGACACCGAAATGACCAACGATGACATGCATCATTCCCTGGATGGTGCCCGGCACCGGAAGGCTCGCATACCTCTTGCCATCGTCCAGGGCCAGCACGGCGGTCTGGCCGTCGAAAATCAGCTTCCTCGGTCCATCGTCACCCGTCCCGACAACGAGCAGCCGGTCCGGCCGGCGCACGGTGACTTTGAAGGTATGACCGATATGGAGCAGCTCCCCGTTGTGGTTCTCGTACACCCTGATCGTGTGCGCCTGAAAGGAGAACTCCTTCGCTTGCAGCGTGGCGCCCATGCGGGCCAGCGCGGCACTCGCATCCTCGCTGATCGCCGGCTTCGGCGGATTGGCGGCGCGTGCCGCCGGTACTGCCTGCCGCAGCCATGCTCATGACCACGCCAGCGAACAATCCTACGAGCAGCGCCGCCTTCCCTGGTTTCAAGATCCACTCCCTTACCGGCGCATGGCGCGGCGAACGCCGCGAATTAAGCGATTCAGGCGTAGCCGAGGCAGTACACCAAAGTCGTCATCCCCGCGCAAGCGGGGGATGACGGGGAAAATGGCGGCTTTGCCGGCAATTGCGCAGTTATTTCGCGGCAGATCCTTGGTGATATGACGACCCAACATGCAATCGCCCTGCCTCAATGATAGTGCATCCCTGGCCGCACCTTGCCACGAAACACCCAGTACGCGTACCCGGTATATGCAAGGATGCATGGGATCAGCACCACCGCGCCGACCAGCAGGAACGCCTGGCTCGAGGCTGGTGCGGCGGCATCCCAGATCGTGATGTCAGGCGGCACGATCAGCGGCCACAGGCTGATGCCGAGGCCGGCATAGCACAGCACAAACCATGCCTGCGCGCAGAGCAGCGGCGCGAGGTCGTGCTGCCGTGACAGCGCACGCCAGAACAGCCAGGCGACGAGAGCAACCAGGATCGGCACCGGACTGGTCAGCAGAATTCCCGGCCAGCCGAACCACCGCTGGCTGAATGCCGGCTCGAGCATCGGCGTCCACAGGCTCACGACCACGATCAACCCAAGCGTTGCCACCGCCAATACGCGTGCGTACTGCCTGGCGCGCTGCTGCAGCGATCCGTCGCACCGCCAGACCAGCCAGCACGCTCCTTGCAGGGCATAGCCGACCACCACGGCGATGCCGCACAGCACGGTGAAGCCGGTCAACCAGTCCCACCAGCCGCCGACATAGCCGCGGTCCTGCACGCGGATGCCTTGCAGCAGGCCGCCGAGCACCAGACCCTGGCAGAACGCGGCGATGGTTGAACCGGCCTGGAACGCCCGATCCCACCACAAGCGTCCGCGCGTGGTAACGGCGCGAAAGCGGAACTCGAAGCCGACGCCGCGGAACACCAGCGCCAGCAGCATGGCGATGATCGCCGGATAGAGTGCCGGCATGATCACCGCATAGGCGAGCGGAAACACCGCGAACAGGCCACCGCCACCGAGCACGAGCCAGGTCTCGTTCCCGTCCCAGACCGGTGCGACGGAGTTCACCATGACGTCGCGGTCCTCCTCGCGCCGTTCGATCGCGAACAGGACGCCGATGCCGAGATCGAATCCGTCGAGCAGCACATAGGCGAGCACGGCGAAGGCGATCAGGCCCGCCCAGATCACCGGCAGCATCAGCGCTGATCCTGCAATGCAGCCGCAGGCGTTATGCCGGCGCTGCGTACCGGCACGCCGGGTTCCGGTCCACGCTCACCCACCACCGGCGGCCGGCGCACCAGACGAAGCAGGAACGTGAAGCCGGCACCAAATACGATCGCATAAACGACGACAAAGCCGGCGAGCGAAGCGCCGACGCCCGGCAGCCCGACCGGTGACGCGCTGTCAGCGGTGCGCAGCATCCCATACACCGTGAACGGCTGGCGTCCGACCTCGGTGACGGTCCAACCGGCCAGCAGTGCGACGAAGCCTGACGGCGCCATTGCCAGCACGGCATGGCGCAGCCGGGGCGACGCGTAGAGGCGTCCTCGCACCCGCAGCCATGCCGCCCAGACGCCGATCGCCGCCATCAGCATGCCGAGGCCCACCATGATCCGGAACGCCCAGAACATGACCGGCGAATAGGGCCGGTCCTCCGGTGGAAATTCCTTCAGCCCCTTGATCGATCCGTCCCAGCTGTGGGTCAGGACCAGGGCACCGAGATGCGGGATTTCCACCGCCCAGTCGGTGCGCTCCGCCCGCATGTTCGGCATGCCGAACAGGATCAGCGGCGTGCCGGATTGCGTCTCCCAGTCGCCCTCCAGCGCGGCAATCTTCGCCGGCTGGTGCTCGAGCGTGTTCAGTCCATGCTGATCGCCGACGAGAAGCTGGATCGGTGCCACCACAACCGCCATCCACATAGCCATGGAGAACATCAGCCGCGCCGCCTGGTTCTGCACATCGCGCCGCAGATGCCAGGCTCCGACCGCGCCGACCATGAACGCGACCGCCAGATAGGACGCGATCACCATATGGACCAGGCGATAGGGGAACGATGGATTGAAGATCACCTGCCACCAATCGGCTGGCAGGAAGCGCCCGTCCGGTGTCAGCGTGTAGCCCTGCGGCGTCTGCATCCAGGAATTGGCGGCCAGGATCCAGAACGCGCTGATCAGCGTGCCGATCGCCACCAGCATGGTCGCGACGAAATGCACGCCGCGTCCCACCCGCTCGCGCCCGAACAGCATGATACCGAGGAAGCCGGCCTCGAGGAAGAAGGCGGTCATTACCTCGTAGCCAAGTAGCGGCCCGATCACTGGTCCGGCCTTGTCGGCGAAGCGTGCCCAGTTGGTGCCGAACTCGTATGACATCACCAGGCCGGAGACGACCCCCATGCCGAAGGCGATGGCGAACACCCGCAGCCAATACTGGAAGACGTCGCTGTAGACCTGGCGCCCGGTCGCGAGCCACAACGCCTCGAGCGCCGCGAGATAGCTTGCCAGCCCGATGGTAAGGGCGGGCAGCACGATATGGAAACCGATGGTGAAGGCGAACTGCACGCGGGCCAGCAGGACCGCGTCTGCTCCTGTCATGCCATCCTCGCGCGCTTGCCGGCGGGCCGAGTATGGCCGTGGCCTTGCGCCCGGTTCAAGCGGCCTGGCGGATCGCCTCCGGACACACCTGCGTCAGGCTGCGCACGCCGACCACCTGGCGGAGGTTGCCGTCCACCAGATGCACCACATCGGTTGGCATTTCCGCCACGGCGATCTCGACATGCATCGTGTCGCCCGCGCGGTGCGACCACATGCGGTCCGGGATCAGGTCACGTTTGGCAAACGGTTGCAGCAAGCGGCTGAGCAGGCCGGGTGCGGCTTCCGCATCCAGCATGAAGCGGACGGCGACTGTCGGATCGGGATACATGGAACGGAACTCCGGACGAACGACGCGAAGATGAAGGGCGCTGGTCCCCGGCTGCTCAGGCAGCCGGGTTGCTAATTCGCGTGCTGTTCGTGCGGAACGACATACCCGCATGCTAGAGCAGCAGCCGGTCATAGCCAAGGCCGAATTTGTGGCGTCACGGCCAGTCTACCTCGGGCAGTCGCAACAGCGGCACCTGCCGCATCGACAGCGTGCGGTATTGTAGCGTCAGCGGCACCTCGACGTCAGGCGGGCTGCCGTCCTCCGGGTTGTGCGCCATCAGCGAGAGCACGGCTTTGGTCGCGGTCGCGGCGGATCGACTGATCATGGTATGCGCGGCCAGGGCGTCGAGTGTCTCCGCGAAGCCGACCAGATGTGCGCTGCCGGCGCCCATCGGCTGCAACTGATCATCCAGCGCCAGTGTGGCGCTGGCAGTGAGATCGAGCGGTCCCCAGACCAGTGCCAGATGCCGGATCTCGAGCGACCCGCCGCCGTCCCGCCATGCCGCGGCCTGTTCCGCTGGCGCGCGCCCGGCCGGTATCGGCCCAATCATTGCACCATCCACCTCCAGGCTCTCGATCCGCGGGCCGAGCGGACGGAAGGTGCCCGATGGCGGGCTGATCGCCTCGGCACTGAGAGAAAACGCCGTGGTCGGCTCGCCGGATCGCGCCTCCGGCATGAAGTCCAGATGCAGGCGCAAGGATTGCACGCCGGCGTTGCCGCCAATCGGCGTGTCGGCCTGCAGATTGTCTGCGATGACATCGGTGAAGCTCGGCCACCGATCGGGCCGCAGCGGCACGACGATGCGCAGGAGATCCGCGGTGAAGGGTATCTCCGGGTATCCCGCCAGGCGAAGCCTCTGACCGCCCTCGGTCACCATGTCCAGCAATCCAGGCCGCGCCAACGCAACGTGAAGCACCAACCGGTCCGCGCTCCATGCAAGCCCGCCTGGAATGCTGGGACTGCCACCCGCAAGCGACATCGCGGGAACCGTGAGCGTGGCTGCCAGCGGCCAACCGCCGCGTACTGGCGGGCGATGCTGAACGGTCCAGCCCGCGGCCCGCTGTTGGTCCTCCCAGGCGGCGAACCCCACTTCCAGATTGGCGACGGCGATCCGCCAATAGAGCGTGCCGGCGGCCAGCAGCAACAACGGCGCGGCGAGCAGAATGATCCACAGCCTCCGCCTGCGCCGCATCTCGCCTCGCCCTGATTCGCGGGCCGCTTATAGGCAAACGGAGGCCCAACGCAAACGCGCGCAGCGCTCCAACGGCGCGAATATGACACTCCGACTTGCAACCTACGCGAGCGATCCGCTGCCTTCGTCCCCACGCTGTGCGGCCGCCATTCAATGGCTGATCGGCGACGAGAACCCACTTTGTGTCCAATACCTTGGTTGCTTCAACTGCGATTGCGCGCGAGGCAGCCGCAAACTCAGCCCACAGAGTTCTCCACAACGCTGCTTTGCAATGCCGCGCAAAGGCGCTGCATGAGTTCGTCGCGCCGAATTCCAGTCGGTATCGGCTTGAGTACTCGGATATGTATGGTGCCAGGGCGTTTGTGGAACGCCCGGCGCCCCCAGCAATGCCCCGAGTTCGGTCACCACCGGGATCACCGGCAAGCGGGTCCGTGCAGCCAGCGCTGCGACGCCAGGCTGCAGCGGCAGCATCGCACCGACCTCGGCCCGTGTACCCTCGGGAAAGATCACGATTTGTCGCTCCTCGCGCACCGCCCGCTCGCCTTCCCGCATCAGTTCGCGCAGCGCGCTCGCGCCGCCACCGCGGTCCACAGCGATCATGCCGGTGAGCGGCATCAGCGGGCCGAACAGCGGGATACGCAGCAGTTCTCGCTTCAGCACGTAACAGCAGCGCGGCATCAGGGTGAGCCAAACAAATGTGTCGAACGCCGACTGGTGGCGCGACGCGATCAACGCAGCGCCGCTGCCGATGTGTTCCAGGCCGGACACATGCAGGCGGATGCCGCAGATGACGCGGGCTCCCCACACCATGACCCGTGCCCACAGCTGCGCCGCGCCCATTACGCGATGCGGTGCCGCGAACCGGACTGGTGTCGCCAGCAACAGGGTTATCACGAACGTTGCCGCGAAGAAGAACAGGTTGAACAGGATGGAGCGCAGCAGGATCATCCGGCGCGGCCAGCGTGCGCCGGCGGTACTTCGTGCATCGGCAGCACTGCGCTGAACCCGGCGGTCGTCGCAAGGAACTTGAGATATTCCTCGGCGACCAACCGAAGCGGCACGGCGTTATGGTTGGGTCGGTCCGGCAGCACCACCGGCAGCGGGTAAAGCGCCACCTCCGGCAGCGCTCGCGCCAGTTCGGTCATCGCTCGCGGCATATGATACGCGGCGGTCACCACCAGCAGCGAGCGGACCTGGTTGTCACGCGCCCAAGCCGCGGTGCCCGCTGCATTGCCACGAGTGGTCGCCGCGCTGCGATCGATCGTGACGCGGGTCGCCAGCGGCCGTGGATCCACGCCGGCACGGCGGGCGAGCTCCGTCAGTTCCGCGCCGCCGCCGATCCCCGACAGCAGCAGCCGGTCGGCATGGCCCTCCGCCAGCAGACGCAGCGCGGTCTCGACCCGCTCGGCGCCACCGGTGAACGCAACAATGCCATCGGTGTGCGGCGGCGCCTCGCCCGGCATCTCCACCCGGTGGACGAACCACGCGAAGCCGATCCCAAAGGCCATTGCGGCGCCAACCAGGGCGATTCCGAGCGCGGTCGTCACCGTTCGGCGCGGCAGCGCGGTCATGGCAGCCGTCGCAGCCAGCGGCGCACCGTGGCCTGGGCGGTGAGGAAACCGATGGCCGCGGCCGCCGCGGGCAGGCCGGGCGTCGTGAGCCACAGCGTCGCCGGCATGGCAGCGACGATATTGGCCGGCGTAACTTCCGCCGGTGCAGTGCCCGCGAACGGTGCGGCGAGGTTTGCCAGCGTCAGCAGCACCGGCAAGGCGACCACCGCTCCGGCGACCCCGCCGGTTGCCGCCAGCAGCGTGGCACGGCCGGCAAATCGCGCGGCGATGTAGCCGTCGGTCGCCCCCAGCCCATGCACGATCTCGATCGCCTCGCGCCGTGCCGAAAGCCCGGCCCGCGTGGCGACCGCGATCACGGCCGCAGCGACGGCCGCGACCAGCAGCAGCGCCAGTCCCGCGCAGGCCTGCAAGCTGCGCGCGAGCGCCGCAAGGCGCCTGATCCACACGCCGTGGCTCTCGGCCAGCGTGCCTGGCGCCGCCTCGTCCAATCGATGTGCCAGCCGGTCCAGTTCGATGTCGGGATCGGCCAGGCGTACTGCGATCACCGCCGGCAGGGGTACAGCAAGCCGCTCCGCACCGCTGCCCAGCCAGGGGCGCAGCAGCTCGCCCAGCTCCTCGTCGGAGAGAGCTTGTGCGGACGCAACGCCGGCTGTGCCAAGCAGTACCGCGAGCACCCGCTCAAGCCGTGTTCCGCCGCCCACCGCCGCCGGCTGCTGCGGCCTGGGCACCTGGACCGTCAGCGCCGATCCAGCGCCGTGCTGCCAGTGCTGCGTCAGCGATGCCGCGCCGACCCAGCCTGCCAGTGCCAATGCGGCCAGGAACGCCATCGCCGCCACCAGGAACGGCAGCATACGATCCGAGATTGCGCGGCGCAGTCCCAGCTCGTCGAATCCGACGGGTCGCAACAACCTGCGAGATCGTAGTGAGGCCATCTTCTAGTGTTGTTCCTCCAGCCGGCCGTGTGACAGGCGCAGCGCGTTCGCCGGATGCCGGCCGACCAGTTGGTCGTTGTGAGTGGCAACCACGACCGTGGTGCCGAGCCGGTTCAACTCCTTGAACAACTGCATCAGCCGCTCGGCCTGCACATCGTCGAGATTGCCCGTCGGCTCATCGGCGAGGAGCAGACTGGGACGGCTGATCACCGCGCGCGCGATCGCCACTCGCTGCTGCTCGCCACCGGACAGTTCCGCAGGCCGCGCGCCCGCCTGCTTCGCCAGGCCCACCCAGCGCAGCATCTCGCCGACATCGGCACGGATCTGTCCCTCCGGCCGGCCGGCGATGCGGAGCGGCAGCGCCACATTGTCGAACGCCGACAGGTGCGACATCAGGCGAAAGTCCTGGAACACCACGCCGATCCGTCGCCGCAGCCGCGGCAGCAGGCGGCGTTCGGCAGTCTCGATATCCGTGCCGAAGAGTGCCAACCGGCCCCGTGTCGGCCGGATTGCCAGGTACATCAGCCGCAACAGGCTGGTCTTGCCGGCGCCCGACGGTCCGAGCAGCCAGCGGAACGCGCCGTCCGCCAGCGCGAAGCTCAGATCGTGCAATACCTCGGGACCCGCTTCGGCATGAGCACCCAGGCCGGCGCGGCCATACCGGAGCCCCACTCCCTCGAATCGAACCATCGGCGTCATTCTTGCCATCCCGCGCGGCGCGCCGCCATTGCTTCACGACCCACCCTCCCGCACCATGCGCCTGGCATGCGCATCGTTTGCCCGTCCTGCTCTGCTGCCTACGATGTTCCGGACTCATTGATGACCGCCGGCCGCTCGGTACGCTGCGCGCGTTGCGGCGGCGACTGGACACCGGTGGAGGCGGTTGCCGTGGCGCCGGAGCCGCCCCCGCCCCCGCCCCCGGCACCGACGCCCCCTCCAGTCCCGTCGGCTGCGGCTCCCGCAACCCAGGTGGTGGCGACAGCACGTCCGTCCGCGATGGATCGGTTGGCCGCGCATGCGGCTCCCTCGCGGCCGTCGGTTCGGCTGCGAATGGCCTGGACGGGAAGCCTTTTGGTGCTCGCATTGCTGGCTGCTGCCGGCTTTGCGTGGCGCGGCCAGATCGTCGCGGCGTGGCCGCCGAGTGCCCGCGCCTACGCCGCGTTCGGCTTGCACCCACAGACGGGATCCCAACGATGACAGTTGACATCGTCGACGCCGCGGCCGGGCTCGCGCCAGGCTCTCCCGTTGCCGCGTTGCGCCGGCAGCGCGAGGCGTTCGTGCGCCACACCCAGGGCAGCCACGACGTGTTGATCACGCCGGCCGATCCCGCCGGGGTCAGCCTGGTCGAGCGCGCCGCCGCGGCATTGCGCGTCGCATCGATCGAACGAGATACGGCACTGATCGCGCTGTATCGAGACCGGCTGCGCGAGATCGGCGCCGATGTGGCCGCGATCGAAGCGCCGAAGGTGCCGTCGAGACTGGATGCCATCCTGCGCCATGTCTCGCTGGTCGCCACCGCGCCTGGGTCGGCGACCAGGCATGATCTCGATACGCTGCGCAATGCCGGTCTCACCCCCCGCGATGTCGCGGTGCTCGCGCAGATCGTTGCGTTCGTGAGCTATCAGGTGCGCGTGGTGGCGGGATTGCGCGCGCTCGGCGAGGAGACGCGCGCATGAGCAGGCGTTTCACGCTGGAGCCGGTCGAGTGGGCGGCCTGGATGCCGCCGGTCGATGCCGCCACCGCAACGCCACGGCAACGGGCTGCACTGGAGGCGAGCCCACAGCGGGATTCGCCGTACTTCCTGACGCTGGCGCACGACGTCGATTCGCTGGAGCAGCGCTCGCCGCTGTTCCATGCGGTGATGTACGCGCCCCGCGGCCTGCCGCGCGCCGATCGCGAACTGGCGACGGTGGTGGTGTCGATCATCAACGGCTGCGTGTATTGCGCATCGGTGCATGCGCGGCGGTTCGCCGAGCTGACCAAGCGGCCGGAGGTCATCCAGCGTCTGTACGACGAGGGACCGGGCACGCAACTTGAGCCGCGGCAGCGCGCCATCGTCGATTTCGCCGCCAAACTGACGCGCGAGCCGCAGGCGGTCACGGCGGCCGATCTGCGGCCGTTGCGCGCGGTGGGGATGGATGATCTGCAAATCCACGACCTGATCCATGCGGTGGCGATGTTCGCCAACGCCAACCGGCTGATGCAGACGCTGGGGGAGCCGGTTCACCCCGTCCAAGGGTGATCATCGGGCGCCTGGCGGCGCATTGTCATCGTTGTCTCATAGCGCCGATACGCGAGACGATGTCGCGGCTGGCGAGACATCATCCGCCGCGTGTTCCGCATCGAGGGCGAGGAACACCGGGCTGGTGCCGGTGGCGATTTCTCCGACGATGTCGCGGTCCGGTGGCGGAAACGTTGCCGCGGGCGGCATGCCGCCATGCCGGCGGATCGCTGCCGCACGATCGGGGTAGATCACGGCGAACTGCTCCGCCGTGGTCATCTCCTCGTAGCTGGGCATGGCCGGCGGCCGGGGTTCGGGCGCGGCGGCGGGGAGTTCCGGTTCCGGCGGGAGCATGCCGCTGTGCAGGTGGCCGGCGCGCAGCATGGCGGCGGGGTGCCCTGCGTCCTCCAGCTGCCGCCGCTCGGCCTGTATGCGCAGCAGCGTGCGCAGGCCGCTGTGCATGGTGCGCATCATGAGCGCGTGCTGGCGCCGGCAGCGCTCGGTCTCGGCGGGGTCGTTGCGGCTGCGTGCGGCGCTGCGCAGGGCGTCCTTGGCGTGGAATTCGGCGGCGACGATGTCGGCGGCGAGCTCGGCTTCGGCGGCGTTCTCCGGGATGTAGTGGGCGAGCGCGGTGATGGCGCGTTCGTCGCGGAGCGCGAGCTGTTCGGGGCTGTCGTCGGCGGGGGACGGGAGCTTGCCGATGAGGTCGGCGCAGATCGCGCGGGAGAGGTGCTCGGGGATGTTGGGGACGACGTAGATCATGGTTTGGTGACCCGGCTGGGGGGTGAAAGGCCGGGATGTGGTAGTTATTTATGATAACTGCAAGAGGTAAGCTTACTTTCCGGATGAACCGTATTGGCGGGGTGGAAGGGACCCCGTTTGGCGGTGTGTCTGGCGCGGATCACGCTTCGGCAGCTATCGACCCACTGCGGTCCTTCGCACCGGACGAGAGGGGCGCCGCACGCAACGTGCGACGCCCGTGGCTCAAATCGACTTGCGGAGCGATTGGAAGGCGGCGCGCAACTCGGCGCTGAACAGCTTCGGCTGTTCCCAGGCCGCAAAGTGTCCGCCTTTGTCGACCTTGTTGTAATGCATCAGCTTGGGATACGCCCGCTCCGCCCAATGCCGCGGCGTCTGGTAGAGTTCGTCGGGGAACACGCTCACGGCAGCCGGAACGGAGACGCCCTTGGGACTGAAAAAGGCGAGTTTATTTTCCCAGTAGAGGCGAGCCGACGAGACCCCGGTATTGGTCAGCCAAAACAGCGTGACGTTGTCGAGGACATCGTCACGCGACAGGCCTTCCTTCTGCCCGTCGAACACCCGCGCGATGAGCTCCAGACTGCGCGCATCGTGGTCGAGCAGGAAGGTCGCGAGGCCGATAGGCGAATCCGCAAACCCCGCCATTGTTTGCGGGCGCGATGCCATCCAGAAGGCGTAGTAGACATGCTTGTAGAAGAAGACGAGTTGGTCGTAGGTGCTCTTCTCCTCGACTGACAGACCGGCCGGCGCCGGCGCGCCGGCCAACGCGGGCCCGTCGATTTCCGGAGGAATCGCACCAGGCATGTTGGTGTGGATGCCGAGCAGTTCCGACGGGGCCTGCACGCCCAGCATGTCGGTGACCACTGCGCCCCAATCTCCACCCTGCGCGACGAAGTGCGTGTAGCCAAGGCGTCGCATCAGCGTGGTCCAGGCCCGCGCGATGCGCTCGGGTCCCCAACCGGTCGTCGTCGGCTTGCCGGAGAATCCGTAGCCCGGCATCGACGGGATCACCACATGGAAGGCGTCCGACGCACTGCCGCCGTGCGCCGTCGGGCTGGTAAGCGGTTCGATGATCTTGAGCTGTTCGATGATCGAACCGGGCCATCCGTGCGTGACAATCAGTGGCAACGCATTTTCATGCTTGGAGCGGACGTGGATGAAGTGGATGTCCAGCCCGTCGATTTCGGTGATGAAGTTCGGGACGGCGTTGAGCCGTGCCTCGACCTTGCGCCAGTCGTAGTCGGTCTGCCAGTAACGCAGAACCTGCTGGACGGTCTTGAGCGGCACGCCCTGCGAGTAGTCGCCGACCGTTTCTTGCTCGGGCAAGCGGGTCTCAGTCAAGCGTCGGTGGAGATCGGTCAGCGCGTCTTCGGAGATACTGACGCGAAAATTTCTGATTGCATCCGACACGTCCATTCTCCTGCTCCAGGTGTTGGGGGCCGCATATCAAACTCATCTGTCACCATCGCGGTGGTGGTCAAAAGTCTGCGGCGGCGAGACCAACAGCTTCAGTGATTCCCGTCGTGAGCATCGTTGATTCTCCCCGGCTTGGCGGTCACGTCGTGCGCTTGGGACAGGAGACAAGAATAGCCACTCGCGGAAGACGCCGGAAGGGCTGGAGCAGCGGCTTCGGCGAAGGGCGCGCCGGAGGCGAGCTGACTTTGCCCAACGGCACTGTCGCCGCACGGATTGCACGGCGCTCGACTCTCCTCCGCTGACCCTCGCTGCGACAAGATGTTTGTTACCGGCCGATTTTGAGCCTGGCCTGCACTAAACAGCTGACAACGTCCCGGCTCCGGTGTTATGTTCAAGTGCGGCTCAAGAAGGGCCGCAAGCAACGGGAGGGCGGAAAACCGCCTCCAACTTTGATCGGGAGCAACATGTTGGCTAGGCGGCACTTTGGGGTGCAGCCAGGACGGAGCCGCGAGCTGAACGATACGATATAGAAACTAGAATCTCTTCGGGCAAAGGCACTGCCGCGACCTCGCGGATTCTGTACTTTCGCACCGCCGCCCGGGCTGTACTCGAGTCTGGGAGATTATCATGGAAGAAGTCTGCTTGACCGGCGGATCGGTAACTGCTGCCGGCTTTGTGCTTGGACGCAAGCTCGACAGCATTCCTTTCAGCGCGCACCATTTACTGATAATTGCAGTGTTAGCCCTTGTCGGCTTCATCGAGGGCTACGATCTGGTGATCACTGGCTCGCTGCTGGTGCTGGCCAAAGCGCCGCTGCATCTGACGGGATCCGACATCCGCTGGCTCGCAGTCGGCCCAACGTTCATGCTATGCGTCGGCGGCTTCGCGGCCTCAGCGATATCCGACCACTGGAGCCGCAAGAGCGTGATGCTCATCGGCGTGATCGCCACTACGCTTTTGACGCTGCTGATCCCGTTGGTGCAAAGCGCCGAGCAGTTGATCATCGTGCGCCTCCTGACGGGCCTTGGCGCGGGCGGTGCCGTCTCGGCGGCATTCCCGATCGCCGCTGAATTGATGCCTGCGCAGCATCGGCGCACTTATGGTGCGATCTACGAGATGGCGCTGGCCGGCGCATTCACCGTGGTGCCGTTTATCGCCTATCTGCTCGCTGACTATCCGGACGCCTTTCGGCTCCTGGCACTGCCCGGCGGACTGGCGGTGACCGTAGTACCGGTACTGGTCTATCACGTCCTGCCTGAAAGCCCGCGCTGGCATTTGCGCAAAGGCCGACCACAGGCCGCCGTCGATATCGTCAACCGGATCATCGAGCGGAGTGGCGCCCGCGTACCACCGCTGACAGTTGAGGCACTCGGCGACCATCGGGAAGCCACCCAAGACCAGCTACCGCCCTATTGGGCATTGTTCCGGCGCGGCCAGCTGCGCTGGACCACCGTCGGCATTTTGAGCGGCGTCTGCTGCGGCACTGCCTATTTTCTGATTGCAGTGCTGCTGCCAAAGGCGCTGGTCGACCAAGGCGCGGCCGTCTCCCTGGGCTTCGGACTGAGTTCGCTGGTGTTCTTCGCCAGTATCCCGGGGAAGGGCTTTACCGGTTTCCTGATGGAGGTCATCGGGCGGCGGTGGACGATCGCTTACGCACTCGCCGGATCGCTCCCTGGGCTCGTTCTGATGATGATGGCGCACTGGGCGGGAGATTATGCGACGGTTGTGATGGTCGCGGGGGCACTCATCACGGGCTTTACCGTTCTGTCCGCCTTCACGGCGGCGCGCGTTTACCTCTCCGAACAGTTCCCGACGGCGCTGCGCGGCCGGGGGCACATTTTCGGCGAGTCGGTTTCACGGCTCTTCGCCGGCGTCCTGGCACCCTTTCTGATGGAACCGCACACCGGCTCGCCGACGATCTTCTTCGGCACCATTTTGGTGGTAGTAGCAATCGGCGCCTTTATCCCGCTGCTGTTTGGCCGGGAGACGGTCGGCCAACTGGAGACCGTCACGGGCGCTGGTCGATCTCGGTGGCGCGCATACGATCCTGGGCGCGGCACTGCGCAAGGGTGAGGTCTTTCTCGGCGCGATCACGATTTACCGGCAAGAGGTCCGGCGGTTCGGCGATCGGCAGGTCGCGTTGCTACAGAATTTCGCAGCTCAGGCAGCGATCGCGATGGAGAATGCGCGGCTGATCGCGGAGACGCGCGAGGCGTTGGAGCAGCAGACTGCGACCGCCGAGGTGTTACAGGTGATCAATGCCTCGGCCGGTGATCTGGAGCCGGTCTTTGATACGATATTGGAAAAGGCGATGCTGCTTTGCCAAGTCCTCGTTCGGTGCCCTCGCCACCTATGATGGCGAACGTTGCCAGACCGTCGCGATGCGGAGTGTGGCGGCTGGTCTGGCCGATGCCATACGCGAACCGGTTCGACCGACCCCGGGCATGGCCTATGACCGGATCGTGCGAGGCGCAGACTTCGTGCACATCGCGGACATCACCGATGACGACGTGTACCGTTCGGGGAACCGGATCCGCCGAGCCCTTGCCGATCAGGGCGGAGCGCGTACGGCGCTCTTTGTCGCGCTGCGCGGGGACGACGCCTTGTTCGGGGTCTTCGTCATCTACCGGAAGGAGGTGCGCCCGTTTTCCGACAAGCAGGTCGTGCTGCTGCAGAATTTTGCGGCCCAGGCGGTGATCGCGATGGAGAATGCGCGGCTGCTGGGTGAAATCCGCCAGCGCCAGGAAGAACTTCGTGTCACATTCGAGAACATGGGTGACGGCGTGGCCATGTTCGACGAAACCCAGCATCTGGTGGCTTGGAACGGCAAGTTTCAGGAGATCTTCGACCTGCCCGCCGCCCTTCTCGACCAGCATCGCACCTATGAGGAACACCTGCGCTTCCTCGCAGCGCGCGGCGACTTCGGCGCGGGTGTCGACACGGTGGAGCAGGTTCGTGCGCTGGTTGCCAGTACCGGCCAACCCTACGGCTATGAGCGCACGCGGCCGGATGGCAGAGTGATCGAGATCCGTCGCAACCCGGTGCCGGACGGCGGCTTTGTGCTGATGTACTCCGACATCACAGAGCGCAAGCGCAGCGAGGCGGAGATCCGTGCCGCGCGCGACGCGGCAGAGGCGGCCCTGCGTGAACTGAAGGCAGCGCAGGCCAACCTGATCCAGGCCGAGAAGATGGCGTCGCTCGGCCAGCTCACCGCCGGCATCGCGCACGAGATCAAGAACCCGCTGAACTTCGTCAACAACTTTGCAGAGCTATCCGGCGATCTGCTCGACGAACTGCAGGATGCCGTCGCGGGCAACCTGCAGGCCGAGATCAACGAACTGACCGCGACCCTGAAAGGCAATCTCGCCAGGATTGCTGAACACGGCAAACGTGCGGACGGCATCGTGAAGGCGATGCTGGAACACTCGCGCGGCGCGTCCGGGGAGCGGCGCAGCGTCGATCTGAACACGCTGGTCGACGAGGCGCTGAACCTCGCCTATCACGGCGCGCGGGCGCAGGATCAGAGTTTTGGCATCACACTGCAACGGAATTTCGCGGCGGGGATCGACCCGATCGAGCTGACGCCGCAGGATATCACGCGGGTGTTGCTGAACCTGTTCAGCAACGGCTTCTACGCGACCAGGAAGCGGCAAGACAATGCAGCGGAAGCAGGCTTCGAACCGACACTGCAGGTCACCACCTGCGATCTGGATGATGCGGTGGAGATCCGCGTCCGTGACAATGGCATCGGCATTCCGGCCGACATCAGGGACAAACTGTTCCAGCCATTCTTCACCACCAAGCCAACGGGCGAAGGCACCGGGCTCGGCCTGTCGATCAGCTACGACATCGTGACCAAGCAGCACGGCGGCAGTATCTCCGTAGACAGCAAGGTCGGCGAATTCAGCGAGTTCGCGATACGGCTGCCACGCCATCGATGACAGCGTTACGATCCCGCATCATGCCACTCGTCGCCGAACAGTTCCGGCTGGTCGAAGTCGAGCAGAATCTGCCAATGCGCCTCGATGTCGCGATTGTAGAACTCGGCGGCGATGCCGGCGGCGTCGCCGAGGCGAACACGCTTTGCCGGCTTCACGGCCCGTTCCAGGATATCGCGAATCTCGGCCTCGGCGCTGCGGCCGTACTGGGCGGCGAGCACGCGTAGGGCGCGACGCACCTCATCGGGCATATTCCAATCATGCGGCCCGCCGATACGGCGCGATCCGAGCCAGGTCAGCATCAATTTCCCGTCGCCGCTGCAGCAAGTCGTGGTCGGCCTGGAGGCCAAGCCAGAAGCCCTCGGAGACCCCAAAATACCGTGCCAGCCGCAAGTCCGTATCCGCGGTGATCGATCGTTTGCCGAGCACGATCTCATTGATCCGTCGCGGCGGCACCCCGATCGCACGCGCGAGACCGTTCTGCGTCAGAGCCATCGGCTCGATGAACTCCAGCAGCAGAACCTCCCCTGGGGTGGGGTCGGGAATTTGCCTAGCGGCAGTCGACGATTTCGACACGGTCGGGACTTCCTGTCGTCCAGACGAAGCAGATGCGCCATTGCCGATTGATGCGGATGCTGTGCTGCCCCGCGCGGTCGCCTTTCAAGGCCTCCAACTGATTGTTAGGCGGCACGGCGAGAGTCTTGCAGCACCTTGGCGTTGTTCAGCATCCGCAGCTTCCGTAGTGCGGTGGACTGGATGTCGTGCGGCAAGGCGCGGCAGAACGCTCCGCGCCAGATGCGCTCGGTTTCCCGGTCGCGAAATCCGACGATCGTGCCGAGTTGTAACGCGTCGCGTTATGGAAAGCAAGTCACCGCGCGGTTAGAGTGCAAGGTGCTGAACCTGCCGGGTAACGACGTCAGCACCTATCTCGATGGCCTGAAGGTGCGGGCAGGGCGGGCGAATGCGAGGCTGAAGTCGATCGGGGTTCCGGTGCCTTCAGAAGCGCGCCGGTCAGGACGGGGGTCTGGTACCGCCGCCGCCGCGTCAGCTTTGCCACGGGTCGACAACCCGGAGCCCGCCGGCCTCGTAGGGCGACGTGTCGCGTGACGCGACGATGAAGCCACGCGAGGCGGCGATCGCGGCGATGTATCCATCCGGCGTCGGAAACACGCGACCGGCGTTCCGCGCAGCGACAGCGAGCGTGGTGTAGTGGCGTGCGGCATCGGTGTCGAACGGCAGCACGCGATCGCCGAACAGCTCCAACAAGCCGTCGAGCGCGCGCGACAAGGTGTTCCTGCGCCTGCCTGTCGGCAGCACGGCGATCCCGAACAGCATCTCCGCCAGGGTGACGCTGGTGAGGTACAGCGTTTCGGCGACCTGCTCGTTCAACCAGGCCCGCACGGCGGGATTTGCCGCCGGCTTCATCGCCTCGGAGATCACATTGGTGTCGAGCACGATCATTCAAACTTTCATCGGCTTCGCCGGCGATCTGTCCCGCGTCTGGTCGATGGCCGCGATGTCCTCGTCCGTGAGCCCGACCTTGCGGCCCAGGGCAGCAAGTGCGTCGCCGAGGCGAACGCGCTTTGCCGGCTTCACCGCCCGTTCCAGGATATCGCGGATCTCGGCCTCGGCGCTGCGGCCGTGCTGGGCGGCGAGCACGCGCAGCGCACGATGCACCTCATCGGGCACATTTCTGACGGTGATCGAGGCCATGATGTCAGACTACCCGAAGTGCTTGAGCTATCTGCATCCTAGGCTGTGTGGACGGAATCCCTGGCATGCATTTCTGACGGATTCCCGAATCGGGACTTATTCGAATCACTGCGTGACCGGCATCAGGGAGCCGGACATGCTTACCGGAATGACAGAGCGGGATTGGCTGATCGTACTTGAAGTGTTCGACGCGGTGCAGTCGAGCCGGGAAGAGCCCGGGCACGACGACCGTAAATTCCTGGAGGCGATCCACTATTTCACGGTCCACAGTATTACCTGGCGAGCGTTGCCAAATGAATTTGGCAACTGGAACAGCGTATGGAAGCGGTTCTGGCGCCTCAGCCGGTCTGGCGTCTTCGAGGCGTTCTTTCAGATACTCGCGGAATGCAGTGAGACGGCGCATTTGATGCAGTTCTTCGATAGCACGACGGCGCGCGCTCACGTCTCGGCCGCTGGTGCAAAAGGGGGCAGCAGCATCAGGCACTCGGCCGATCGCGTGGTGGCTTCTCGACCAAAATCCACCTCAAGACCGATCTCGACGGCCATCCTCTCGACTTCCACCTGACCGGTGGCGAAGTCAGCGACAGCACGCAGTTCGAGACCTCGCTCGACATCGGCCCGGACACCCGCCCGCGCATCGCAGTGACCGACAAAGGATATGACAGCGCTGCAAATCGCGCCGCCGCGCTCTCACGTGGCATCACACCGGTGATCCCTCGTCGTGAAAACTCCAAGCAGCGAGGCCGCTTCTTTCCCAAGCGTCTCTATAAACTCCGGGCCCGCATCGAACAGACGATCGGCAAGCTCAAGCGGTTCAAACGCGTCGCCATGCGCTGTGAAAAGACCGACACCAGCTACTCGGCAATCATCAGTTTTGCATGCGGGCTAATGCTGGTTAAATCCGTCCACACAACCTAGAGAAATGCCAGCGTTGCCGCAACGGGGTGCCCTGGCTCGCGGGCGTCGCGCATTCCGCCGAATTCCGGATCGCCCGTGGCCACGCGGGCCTCAGTGCGCGCTTGGGCGTTCATCTCCAGCTTGAGCACCCGACGTTCAGGGCAGCAGTGCGCCGGATCGCCGCGGCCTGCAACGCGTTGGGGAACCGTCCCGCGATCAAGGGCTGTACCCGACTCCATTGCGGGCAGGTTCATTCTTGCCACATGACAATCGCCTGAACGACTATTAAAAGGGCTGCGTGCAGCCAAGCCTCTATGCTCGCTCCATCTTAGTACGTGGCCTTGAGGCAAAGCCGCCGCATTTTCTGAAGAGCAAGGCTTTCAGCCTTCGCCCCAGGCCACCCCCTCGAAATACCTGAGGTCTTCCTGCATTTTCAGGGTGATCGCCCGCTGCTCGTCGGTGAACTCTGGATAGTCGAGATAAACGATGTCCGAGGAATAGCCGATCGCTGAGGAGCTCGGCCGGTCGGTGCCAATGCCGACGACCTTCGTAACGCCTGGACAGCGCGCCCTGACGATCTGACACCGCAATGCCAGCTCCTGAGCTTTGAAGTCCCTATCGGCGCTGCTGCGCGCCATAAAGACAAAAGCTGTTCCTCCGTGTCCGACCGCAACCCTGGCGGCAGATTTGGAATTGGAAAGATAGTCGAGAAGCGCCTTGGCGAGCTGCGCGCGATAGCGGCGCGGCTGTCTCGCCATCTCGATCAGCGCGAGCTGATTCTGGGTGAACTCCTTAGTTTGAAGGTCGAACACGCCATCGGTCAATAGGTCAGTCGTATAGTACTCGATTAGGCGATCCCAGGCATAGGAAACTTCCCAATCCTTCTGCCTTTGCTTGAATTCCTCGGACGAGGACATGCCGGTCCATAGATCGTTTTCCAAGATCATCGGATCAGGTAGCGCGCTATCGGCACTGCCGGGAAGGCTGTACTTCTCCCCCCACCCCAGGTATAGCGCGAGCAGATCTTCGATTCCGCCCCCGGAAAAAATGATCCGGGTGCCGCCGGCGAACAAAGCCTCGGTGTCGGTAAGGAATGTGACGAAGTCCGTGATCGTATCGAGGGAAGCGAAGATGGCCGCCAGACTGCGCTCGTCGCACAAATGGATGAACCCCTTGCCCGTGTCGCCCCATTCGACCGGGACTTCGCCATTTGCGCCGAGAGCGACCGCAATGCGGTGGTATTGCCGCACATCATCCGGCGGAAGCTGCACTATCCTTCCGTCGGCGCGTTCGACATGATCGATGGTCGCCAGC
This sequence comes from uncultured Alphaproteobacteria bacterium, assembly GCA_963749575.1. Taxonomy (GTDB): domain Bacteria; phylum Pseudomonadota; class Alphaproteobacteria; order Acetobacterales; family Acetobacteraceae; genus JAMXLO01. The sequence goes on along the minus strand of CAVVNM010000012.1, from coordinate 654,943 downwards.
CACCTCTCCGCACCGGCAATCTGGGACATGGACTCCTCGATCGCCTTCTTTTTCCATCGCTGCCAACCAGTAGTGTTGTCTGTGTTGCGGTAAGCACAGTTCTTCACAGAAATGACGACGACGTGCCGATCACAAACGATGAGGCAATCACACAACTCCTTTCCCTTCTTTCCCTTGGGATTCGGGTGGGTCCAGAGACGAAGAAAGGACCGATGGCAAAGACCGGCCACCAAGCGCTCAGACGGGGTAGGTCCATTTTCCTCCAAGGTCATCGGGGCGGGCCTCCTCTCCGCCAGTTCAGCATATCATGGCGGAGTCTCGGTCGGACGCCTGTAAGGATGGAGAAAATTGGCCAGCCTGATCCACTAGGTCGGCAAGGCGTTCTTCGACGATGGAAGCGGCTCCATTCCCGCTTTCCGACACGTTGATCACGGTCCTAAATGACTGCCGCGGGCGCAAGACAGACATGCGAGCTCCGACTGAAGCTGGCTGAGTCCAGAACTACCGGTTTGGAGCGTCCGACAGCAACAAGTAGACGTTCGGTCTCCGGCCGGACCACGGGGCTGAGCCGGCAGATCTTGTTTGCAGCCAATCGAGAGGTTGAAAGGCCTTCGTGCACATGCCACAGCCAAACTCCGGCCCACATCTGGTGTTGCCCGAATCGGCGGACCCGCGTGGCATCCTGTGGCATGCTCGTGATTCCACATTGGAGGTCGCAGTCGCGAGAGCCGCTTGATGTGGACGAACGAGAACCGCGGTCGGCATGACCGAAGCAATCCGCGCGAAAGTGCAGGGAACCAAGGCCTCCCCGGTCATTTCTCACCTCGAGCGTCCCACCTATGATGCCAACCAACAATCGCGGGAGCGGACCATGGACCTCGGACTGAAGAACCGTCGGGCACTGGTGATGGGCGGGACCAAAGGACTCGGACGCTCGATCGCGGACGCCCTGGCCGAGGAAGGCGCTGCGTTGACGATCAGCGGACGCGACCAGGGAAGGCTGGATGAAGCGGCGACGGCGCTGCTGGCCAAAGGCGCGGCATCGGCAATCGGCGTCGTCGCGGATGTCGCTTCGGGCGAGGCCATGGACCGGCTGGCGGAGGCCTCCGTCGCCGCGATGGGCGGGGTGGACATTCTGGTACTGAACCATGGCGGTCCGCCGCAATGCACCGCCTCAGACATGACTGAAGCCCAATTGGTGGAGTGGTTCCAGCACATCGTTGTCTCGCCAATCCGAATCGCCAACAAGTTGCTGCCGGCGATGCGCGCACGTGGCTGGGGCCGGATCATCGTGGTCGGCAGCACCGGCATGCAACAGCCGATCCCGACCCTGGCACTGAGCAACACGTTGCGTGCCTCGATCTGGGCCTGGCTCAAGACGATGTCGGGCGAGGTGGCGAAGGATGGCGTCACGATGAACGTTCTGGCACCGGGGACGATTCTGACCGACCGGACCAGGGAAGCGGCGGCAGCGGCGGCGCGACAAAGGAATATTGGTGTCGAGGAAGCACTGGCCGAGCGGGTCGGCGAGGCCGCGACACAGATCCCTGCGGGACGGGTGGGGATGCCCGACGAATATGGACCGATGGGCGCGTTCCTGGCCAGCGATAAGGCCGGATACATCACCGGAAGCATGATCCGGGTCGATGGCGGACGCATCAGGGGGATGGTTTAGGTTTCGCTGGTCAATAAGTGAATCAAGCCGGGCGCGGCTGTTGCCTCACCGTCATGGCCGGGCTTGTCCGGACAAGCCCGGCCATGACGGTGAGGGACGGCCGGTGAGTCGGCACATTCGTCTTCTGGTATAATATGCACTCGTCCTGGAAGGGGAACTGCCAAATGATCAACCTGAGCGGTATCGGCCACGTGCTGTTGCGGGTCGCCGACGAGGAAGCTTCGAAGCGGTTCTACCGCGACGTGCTGGGGTTTCGCATCGCGGAGCAGGACCCGGAGCATGGCGGCGTGTTCATGACTCTCGGCGAGGGCTTTCACACCATCGACGTCATGCAGCATCCCGGACCGCAGGACGCGCCGAGACCGCAGCGCGGACAGATCGGGCTCGGGCACATCGCATTCAAGGTTGCCAGCTATGCGGCATTGCGCGAAGCCTACGCCCACCTGCTCAAGAACGGCGTCGAGATTCAGCGTGCCGCCGACCATGTCTGCCAGCGCAGCATCTATTTCGCCGATCCCGACGGCAACGGTCTGGAGATTTATTACGAGATGCCGCGGGCGCTGGAGCTGTTTCCGAACGGCCGCGGCGACGAAGACGAGGTGCTGCCGCTGAGCAGCGCAGATGACCCGTTGCCGCGGTGGCTCGTCGAGGAGTGGCCCGGTCCCGCCGCGATGGCCAAGGTCGAACGGTTGCGCCAGGCGGCACCAGCGGCGGGCGATTGAGCTTCCCCGGCCGAATGTTACGATCCCGCATCATGCCACTCGTCGCCGAACAGCTCCGGCTGGTCGAAGTCGAGCAGGATCTGCCAATGCGCCTCGATGTCGCGATTGTAGAACTCGGCGGCGATGCCGGCGGCGAGCCACGCCGCGCCGGTGCTGATCCCCGGAATGTCGCCGGCGACCTTGCCGATGCTGAGGCTGGCGCCGTGGTTGAAGCAGTGGATGTCGGCGAGGAACGGCGCCGCGCCGGGCTGCTTCTCGGTGAACTGGAACTGCGGCCCGAGATACGGAAACCCACCTAGCTCGCCACTCGCCAGTTCCGCTGGCGGCGTGTAGCGATCGGACCACGTGGCGATCGCACCGGCATAGGCGGCGATCTCCGGTCGCGCCGTGGTCTCCACCGTGAAGCCGGTCGCGAGGATGACGAAGTCCGCTGGAAACAACTTGCCGCGGCTGGTCCGGACCTCGACGTGGTCGTCGCACATATGCACCGCCTCCACCGCGGACCCGAAATGGAAGAATGCATTGCGATGGCGGCTGACCCGCAGCGTTGAATTGCGCGGCGGCGGCGGCCCGGTTTCGTCCGAGTAATACATCGTCCGCCAGCGCCACGCCTCGCTCATCGTGCGATAGCCGTGGGTGAAGCCGGCACTGCCGATGCCGGTCAGCTTGTTGATCCGCGGCAGCGTCGGACGACGGACCAGCATGCGCAGTTGCGCGCAGCCTGCTTCGAGCGCCTCGCCGGCATTGTCCATCGCCGAGGCACTGCCGCCGACCATGACGACGCGCCGGTCGCGCAGCGCGGCGAAGTCGATGTCGTCGGAGGTGTGCGCCCAGAAGCGGCACGGAACGTCGCGTATGAAGTCGGGAATGCGCGGTTGTCCGAGACCTTCGCGTCCCGTCGCCAGCACCACCTTGCGGGCAAGAATGCGTCCGCCGTCCGCCAGTTCCAGCGCCAACAGCCCATCCAGCGGATCGATGCGCAGCACCTCGACGCCGTTCTCGACCGGCAGCGCCAACACATCGCGATACCAGCGCAGATAGTCCATCCACATGACGCGCGGGATCTTGTCGAGCGTCTCCCATGGCTGCGCACCGAATTGCGCAACGAACCAGGCGCGGAACGTCAGTGATGGGATCCCCGCCGCAGGCCCGGTCAGCACCTTGGGCGAGCGCAGCGTCTCCATTCGCGCGTAGGTCACCCACGGCCCCTCGAGGCCGGCGGGACTGCGATCCAGACAACGGACGTTGCGGATGCCGTTGCGCAGCAGCGAGAACATCAGCACCAGCCCGGCCATGCCGGCGCCGATCACCACGACATCGCTGACCGGATCGCCGCCGGCGTGGGTTGCCGGCACCACCCAGTTCGCCGGCGGATAGTTCAGGCAGGTCAGGTCGAAGCGCACGCGCTGTTCGAGCGCGTCGAGCCCGTGCGGCGGCACCATCGGGTCTAGGTCGTCAGGAATGCGGCAATCGCCGGGTTCGCCTTCAGCGCTGCCAGTTCCTGCTCGGTCGGCAACTGCGGCCGGTCGCGCAGCGCGTTCACCATGCAGAGGAAGCCCAGCGGCTCGCCGTCGGTGGCGCGGAACTGGTGCCAGGTCGAGGACGGGATGGTGACCAGGTCGAACGGCTTCACCGGCCGCACCTCGTCGCCGACCAGGCAATTGCCATGGCCGCGCAGGATCATCACCGCGTGCATATGCTCATGGCGTTCCAGCGTCGAATAGCCGCCGGCCGCCATCTCGAAATAGCGCAGTTCGCAGCCGAGTTTGGCTTCGGCGAACAGCACCTGGCGCGAGATCGCCTTGAACGGCGCGCTGTCGTCCTCCTTGTAGGGCAGGCAGGCGACCTCGTCCCAACGGTAGTCGTGGAACGCGCGGAATGGGGTCTGCTGTTCGATATCCATAGGCCATCACCGATAACTGTGCTGCGCCACCGCGCGGGTGAAGGCGGCGGTCTCCTCGGTCAGCCGCTCGCGCGCGGCGAGCAGGCTGCCACCGATCAGCAACATCGCGTCCGGTCCGTAGAAGTCAAGCATCTCGGGCACGCGTTCCAGCGTCATGCCGCCGGCGGGCACCGGGACGCTGGGGCGGACGCCGTCCCACGACGCGCGTGCCTGGTCGGCGAGGCGGCGGCAGGTCTCCGGCGTGTAGCCGAAGCGGCCGCCGTGGTTGGGAAAGATCACCGCATCGGCGCCGAGCAGGCGGAACAGCTTGCCGATCAGCAGGTCCGGTGCGATGCGCGCCGCGCCGCCCATGGTGGGATGGGCGAAGAAGGCCACGTCGGGGTAGTGCCGCACCAGCGCCTGCGTCGTCGCCCAACCGGCGATCATTGGCGCGATCATGACCGTGTCGATGCCGTGAGTGCGCGCGATGTCGATCTGGCGGCGCATCGCATCGAGATCGCCGGACAGGCTGGGCACGTAACCCGTGCGGCCGACGCTGCCGGCAATCGCGGCGACACGCTCGGCGAACGGCGAGTACGACTGGTCCGCCAGGCCGTGGTCGTCCTTGATGAAGTCGATGCCGCCGCGGGCGAACTGCTCCGCCAGTTGCGCCAGCCGCGCCGGCGGCACGCCCTGCGGCTTCAGCGCCGAGCAGGTGAGCGCACGGCCGAACGCGCCGGCGCGGCGGCGGAGACCGTCGATGCCGTGGCGCGGTCCACCGAACGCGGCGGCCAGATCGGCGGGGATGTCCACGTCCAGCAGCACGACGTCGGGGTGCAGCGAGGTATTGCCGAACACCATGTTGAGAAACTGGCCGGCCTCGTGGCCGGTGGTCGCGGTGGCGAGGCCGATGCGGACGTCGAAGACGTCGTTGCCGCGATCCTCGATCGCCTCCACCTGGCCCACGATGTCGCGCAGGACCTCCGCTTCGGCGATAGCGGAGACCGGCATCTCCACGCTTTGCTCAACGGCGATCGACTGGGCGCGCGCCTCGATCGAGGCGGCGTCCGACTGGATGCGGTAGGTCGCTGTGAAGCGTGGTGCGGTCATGCGTCCGGGTGTCATGAGCCGGTAACCAAAACGCACCCGGCGACCCGAGTCCACTGACCTTGGGGTAGGTCCCGCATGCAGTGCGGCGGGTCCCGTGGATCAGTCAGCCTGACACGACCGCGTTCGACTTGGGTCGCTGGCCGCGTGTGAAACCGCGAATGACCGACTTCTCGGTCTCGACCACAACAAAGAAGACAAGGCCGCCGGCGAACAGCCACGGCCAGACACGGAGCGGGATCGCTTCGGTCTCGAACAGTTCTTGCAGCGGCGGCGCATAGGTGAACAGGATCTGCAGCACGATCACCGCGCCGATCCCGATCGCAAGATATCGGTTGCCGAGATGGGCCCTGAGCGACAGCGACGAATTGAGCTTGTAGCGGCTGTTGAGCAGATAGAACACCTGGCCGATCACAAGAGCATTGACGGCGACCGCGCGGGCAAGCTCATCGGAGGCATTCTGCGTCTTCATCCAGAAGAACGCCCACAGCGTCAACGCCAGCAGTGCCACGCCGACAAACACAACACGCCACAGGCCAAAGGCATCGAGGATCGGACGGTCGACAGCGCGCGGCAGCCGCCGCATGACGTCAAGCTCGTGGGGTTCGAATGAGATGACCAGACCGAGCGCCAGGGAGGTGACCATGTTGACCCACAGGATCTGCGGCGCGGTGATCGGCGCGGTAAAGCCGATGAAAATCGCGGCCATGATCACCAGCGCCTGCGCGACGTTGGTCGGCAGCATGAACAGGATCGCCTTTTCGATATTGTTGTAAACGGTGCGGCCCTCCTTCACCGCGGCGGTGATCGAGGCGAAGTTGTCGTCGGCGAGCACCATTTCGGCCGCCTCTTTGGTGACCTCGGTGCCCTTGATGCCCATCGCCACGCCGACATCGGCTGTTTTGAGCGACGGAGCGTCATTCACGCCGTCGCCGGTCATCGCGACGATCTGGCGGTTCGCCTGGATCGCCTTCACGAGGCGAAGCTTGTGCTCTGGGCTGGCGCGGGCGAACACATCGACGTCACGGACCCGCTCTTGCAAGGTCGCGGTGTCCATTTCTCCGATCTCCGCCCCGGTGACCGCGGTTGTGCCATCGCCGATGCCGAGCATCTTGGCGATCGCGGCGGCGGTGACCTTGTGGTCCCCGGTGATCATCGTCACACGGATGCCGCCGGCGCGGCACTCGGTGACGGCCTCGATCGCCTCGCTCCGTGGTGGATCGAGCAGGCCGATCAGGCCGAGCAGAACCAGGTTGTTCGGAAGGTCTGCGGGGCGGAGGTTGCCGGCATCGAGCCCTGGATCTTCGAGACATGCCAGGGCCAGCACGCGCTCGCCCTGGGCCGCCAGTTCATCCGATGCCTGCTCGAAGCGGCGGCGGTCGAGCGGCTCCGGCGGACCGCCACTGATTGCCTGACGATCGCTATGTTCGAGGATCACCTCAGGCGCTCCCTTGACCAACAGAAGCAACTTGCCGGCAGCATCCTTGTGCAGCGTCGCCATAAAGCGGTGTTCGGATTCGAACGGGATCGCGTCGATTTGCGGATAGGCGATCTGCTCGGCCTGTCGCTCGAGACCGAGCTTGTTGCCAAACGGGTAGAGCGCCCCTTCGGTCGGGTCGCCTTCGACCTTCCAGCCCTCTTCTCCCTGGCGGATCTCGGCATCGTTGCAGAGCATGGAGACGCGCCCCATGAGCGTGAGAATCGGGCTCGCTGTTGCGGTCGCCCCGTCCTTCAGCACGTCGCCCTCGGGCGCGTAGCCCTGGCCGGTGACTTTGTAGGACGCCTCGGCGGTTACCGCTGATACCACCATCATTTCCATCAGGGTCAACGTCCCGGTCTTGTCGGAGCAAATTCTGGAGATCGAGCCCAAGGTTTCGACTGCCGGCAGGCGCCGGATGATGGCGTTGCGCTGAGCCATGCGCTGAACGCCGATTGCCAGGGTGACCGTGATCAGCGCTGGCAGCCCTTCGGGGATCACCGATACGGCGATGCTGATGACCGCCTGAAAAATCGTGATGAAGTCCATCCCTCGGACCCATCGGCCATAGGCGAACACGACCACCGCGACGATGGCTATAACCGCGGTGATCGCGTATCCGAACTGCTTGATCTGGCGCAGCAGCGGGGTGTCGAGCGCGCTGACCGCGGCCATCAGCTGATTGATCCGCCCGAGTTCGGTATGGCTCCCGGTGGCGACGACGATGCCGGTTCCACGTCCCGACGAGACCAAGGTCCCGGAGAACCCCATGCCCTCGCGGTCTCCCACCGTCGCATTCTCGGCCACGGCTTCCGTGGTCTTGTCGACCGGCACTGATTCACCGGTCAACGCGGCCTCTTCGGTCCGCAGGTTCCTTGCTTCGACAAGGCGAACGTCGGCCGGGATGCGGTCGCCTGATTCCAGCAGCACTACGTCACCAGGCACGAGGTCCTCGGCCGGGATCAGTCGCGTCTCGCGGCTGCGTATGATCCGCGCCTCGGCGGAAAGCATGTTGCGGATCGAGTCCAAGGCCTTCTCGGCCTTGCCTTCCTGGAACAGGCCAAGCAGGGCATTGATGATCACGACGCCCAGGATCACCGCTGCGTCAAGCCACAGACCTACCATCAGCTTCACAAAACCGGCGGCGAGCAGCACATAGACGAGGATATTGTTGAGCTGGGCGAGGAACCGCATCAGGGGCCCCCGCTGTTTCCCCTCCGGCAGACGGTTAGGACCAAAGCGCGCAAGTCGGCTGGACGCCTCGCCGGCGTCCAGCCCCACAACCGGGTCCGTCCGCAAGCGGGCGATCACCTGGTCCGCCGGAACGGCATGCCAGAATGCCGCGGTCAGGTCGGGATCGACGGGCGCTGCTTCGGGCATATTTCACCATTCCGCGAATGCTTTTGTTGCTTCACGCGGTCTCCGGGACAAACCGCATGCCTTTCAGGATCGCTACATCGTCATAGGCATCGTCCATCACCCGGTCGGGGAGTTTCACCCTTTCGCGGGGCACCTTTTTGTAGGAGATCTGCTTGAGCAAGTGCGGATGCAGTTGAGGCGCGCCCGCCTCGTGTCGTCCGACCGCACGATGTGCCACGGCGCAAATTTCGTATCGGTGGCCGCGAACATCGCGTCACGTGCCCGCGAATATTCGAACCACCGGCTGCGTGAACATAGATCCGTCGGGCTCAGCTTCCATTGTCGCAGTGGATCCTCGATGCGGGCGAGGAAGCGGCGCTTCTGCTCTTCGTCGCCTACCTCGAGCCAGTATTTGATGAGCTGAATGCCGCCGTCGACCAGGAACAGCTCGAACTCCGGGCAAACCTTGAGGAAGCGGCGATATTGCTGCTCGGTGCAGAAGCCCATGACGTGCTCAATGCCGGCCCGGTTGTACCAGCTGCGGTCGAAGATCACGATCTCGCCGGCCGTGGGGAGGTGGGCAATGTAGCGCTGCAGATACAATTGTCCTTTCTCGCGGTCGGACGGCGCTGGCAGCGCGACCGCACGGAACACCCGCGGGCTGACCCTCTCGGTGATGGCTTTGATTGCTCCGCCCTTGCCGGCGGCGTCACGCCCTTCGAAGACGACGACGACGCGCAGGCCTTGGTGCCTGACCCACTCCTGCAGCGCACAGAGTTCGACCTGCAGTTTCCGCAGCTCTTTTTCATACTCCTTACGCGTCATTGGCTTGTTCCCGGTTGTGAGCGGCGGGGCGCCTGTGGGGCCGGTGCAACGCCGGCGGCGGTCCGCAGCGATTCCACCAGACGCCAGGCGTGGTAGACAGCGCCATCGGCCCAGGCGAGCGCTTCGAGAGCATTACGAGCCGTCTCGGGTGCAACGCGCTGCAAAGCGACATCCTCCAGCAGCTTGACGCGACCGGACCGGCGCTCCTCCGCGATGCGATTCGCGGCACCTTCGATCGCCGCCGCAAGTTCCGGTTCGGCGATCGCCGCCGGGTCGTGCGTGGCATCGAACCAGTTCGCGAAAGCCCGCGCGCTCTCCGCAAAACTCGAAGGCGACGGGAACCCGGCACCGACCGGCGGGATCCGGATCAGGTCGTGATGCAACTGGTTCAAGTGATCCAGCGCGTGGCAGATCCTGACCAGGCGCTGCTCGAACGCGCCAAGATCAAGAGTTTCCAACGAGAGGGACTCGAGGAAGTGCTCGAGCTGTCGCACCGCCTCGGCAGGCGGCGCGTAAGCGACGGCCTCGCCGGCGAGGCGGCGGCGCACAGCATCGAGGGAAGGGCGCGCAATCTCCAACAGCGCCCGCCAGGCGGCTTCGAGGGCGACCGCACCGCCGGCAGCGGCCAGGGTCGGATCGAGGCGGTTCACTGCTGAACTCGGCGCCGGCGCCGGAAATCCTGACGATGAGGCGCGAGAACCCATCGAGCCACGGATAGAAGGCCGCCACCCCCACGAGCTTGAAGATGCTGCTGAACGCCGCCACGGCCAGGACGCCGTCCGGATCGTCGAGCCGAGTGCCCACCCAGCGCGCGGCCGCCGCGATCGGCGTCAGCGCCAGGATCCCGATGATGCCGACCACGACATTGTAGACGATGTGCGCCAGAGCCGCGCGCCGGACCGGCAGCCGGGCGCCAATCGCCACCAGTGCGCTGGTCGCGGCGGTTCCGATGCTTTGTCCGACGATCAATGCACAAGCTTGTTCAAAGCTGATCGAACCGGCGTTGAGCGCCACGAGGGTGGTCGCGGCGGCGGCACTCGAGCTTTGCATGATAACCGACATCAAGATCCCGACACCGGCGAGAATCCACTGCCAGCCAAGGCCGCTGCCGCCGATGGCGTCGAGGTTCCATGAAACCCCCTTCATCCCCGTCTGCAGGTAGTCGATGCCGACGAACAGCAGGCCGAAACCCGCCAGGATGGCTCCAGACGAGCGCGCTCTGCCCTTGGTGACCACCCAAAGAAATGCACCAATCCCGAGCATCGGCATGGCAAAGGTCGCGATCCTCAGGCGAAAGCCAAAAATCGCTACCAGCCAAGGCGTCGAGGTGGTGCCGAAAGTCGCGCCGATGATCACGCCGACCGCCTGCGAGAAGGTGACCAAACCGGCGCTGACGAAGCCGATAACGGTGAGCGTCGTCGCAGTGGAGGATTAAATCGCCACCGTGAACAGAGCGCCGGAGATGACCGCGCTCAACCGGCCACCGACCAAGGTCTGCAGCGCGCGGCGCAGCGCGTCGCCTGCAAGTCCCTTCAGTCCTTCGGTAAGATGGTGAATCCCGAGCAGAAACAGGCCCAGCCCGCCGAGGACAGTGATGACCGGGGTGTCCATTCCCGCGCTACCCGGCGCCGCGTGAACGGCGAGCCTGCGTCAACTGCGTCACACCGCCATGAGGTCGGGTGCCGCGTTTCCGGTCCTCGCCGAAGCTCGAGGCGTCGGCATTGGAATGATTCTCGGCGGCGATCCTACCGGTCGGACATTTGGGCATCCCTGTGTCATCGTCTTCAGCCTTTTCGCGACGGCGAAGCGGTGCGTACGCACGCATGGCTGCAACGCCTTAATGGCCAGCCGCAGCTAACGACTAATTCGGGTGCTAACGAGCCGGCGCGGATGTCGTATATCGTGATGCGTGGGCGCACACGGTTGGTGGCGGCCAGCTTCGCGCAGGTAAGTCGGTGGTCACCCTTGGGACTGTTGGCAGGGAAAAGCCTCCGCGAATGCCCTGGCCACCAACGACCAGGCCGCCTTGTGTCGCACTTCCGGATGGCGGGTTAGAAAGCCCACCGCCACGTCCCGGGCTTGCTGGCCGATAATCCTCGGCAAGCACGCGCGCCATCCTCCTGCCACCGCCCCACCGTCCTCTCGGGCACCTGACATCACATCCGCGACCCCTAGGATAAGACCCATACAAGCGCCCTGAGCAAAGAAGTTTGCAGAAGGCCGGCAATCTGCGAATAGGTCGTTTCCGGTTTTAAAATACCCCACCACCGGCTGGGAAACTGCGGCGGTTGTGACGCTCAGAAACGCCGTGACCAGCACGGCAGGTAGAAGAAATCGTGTGACCATGGGGGGCGAGCCTCGATCAAAGCAGTTAGACAATCGGCAAGACTTTATGCGCGCGCTGACACCCAATCGGTTAAGCACCGCTCTGCATAATGACTATCGATGCGGTGCATATGCCGGAGTCACGCGGACCGAGGCTGGTTGAGCCGCCGCCGTGAGGTTCTGGTAGGCTCGTGGCATGCAACGGATGCCTCGAATAAGCGAGAAGCTGTTCCGGTCAATCTTCGCCGGCATCCGCCGCAGCGACATCTGGCCGAATTACAACCGGACAATCAGGACGCCGCGTGCATCGCCCCCGCGCGCTGTGCGAACCGACGCACCGATCCTGGCCGAGGTGCAGACATTCGTCATTGGCGAACAGCACTACCGGAAGGTCGGTGAGCGGGAGTGCGGCACCAAGTTCAAGTTTTTGGTCTGGGAAACCGAGTGCCCAACCTGCTCGGACACCTTCAGCATCATCACCGGGACCGGCCGGCTGATGCGGGCTGCCCGCCGCTGCTCGCAATGCCGCCATCCTGGCTTGCCGGTTGCCAAGGAACTCGCCCAGCGGGAGCGGCTGGCGCGGGAGGCGGACGGGGAACGCATGGCGCAGGAGTTAGGCCAAGGATCGCCCCCAAATCGTGGCGCTGGGCGCCGTCCAGGCACCAGGGTAGGGGTTGGGGTGCGGAAGTAGGGCCCGAGGGGCCTGTAGCGCGCGCCTGCGGCCGCGACGAGCGGGTGCCTGGCAAGGTGGCGGAAACCGCCGCTTTTCCCGTCCCAATAGGGCCGTTTCGGGACCAGTCCCATTTGGCGGACACCCTGCAGAACCCGAGCGGGTCCGCAAACCTGCCGACTGCCCCAACGCAGATATTCCTCGTGCGGCCGCGCGGCGACTTGCCGGCCAGACGGGTCCATGCGGGTCAGGGACGCGCAGACGGCGTGTGGTCAGGGGGCACAAGCGGCCCAGGTTGCAGCTTGGGGCACGGCTTGTTCAGGGTCAGGCCCGGCGGCAGCTTCGCGTCTGTGCCGCATGCTTTATCCAGCTGCGCCTGACCGTCCAGGTGGGCGCCGATCAGGTCGCCGCTCAGGTCGGCGCCGCTCAGGTTGGCACCCCACAGCTTTGCACGCCACAGCATGGCCCCCCTCAGCTTGGCGCCGCTCAGGGAGGTGGAGAACGAGAAGGCAGGGCCATCCGCCTGCACTATCATCATGGCTCTCAGGTCAGCACTGATCTGTTTGGCTTCGAGGCTGACGGTGGTCAGGTCTGCGCTGTCCAAATTGGCGCCGCTCAGATTGGCGTTGACAAAATCAGCGGCGCTCAGTTTCGCATTTATCATGGTGGCGCCGCTCAGGTTGGCGTCGTCTAGCATGGAGAAACGCAAGTTGGCGCCCTTTAGGTCGGCACCTGGGATGTTCACCTTAGATAAATTCACCGCTCCAGGACCATCCGTGCGTCGTGCGATGACCGTGAGAGCAGCTTGGATGTCAGTCGCCGGCCCTGCCTCGCTGACGGTCTTGCCGATGGTGCCGTCCCGCACAAAGGCACACAACGCCTCAAGCACTGGCACCCGATACTGTTCGGATGTGTTCATCACTCCCTCCAGCCCGTAGATGCCGCCCAGCCGCATGGTGAGCTTATCGCTGGCTAGCTGTTCGAAGCCCTTTGCAACCTGATTGCTGATCAGCAGATCATGGGACGCTTGTTGCTGTTGTGAGAACTGCAGATACGCCGCGCCGGCGCCGATCAGCACCGCGGCGCCGCCGAGCGCCTGACCGACGGTCTTGCGGAAGTTGTCCTCGGTATCAGCGCGGGCCTTCGGGTCGCGGATTTTCAGCGCCAGTCGAGTCACCTGCCGCTTCGGCAGCCACCACCAGAGCCACCAAGCCCCGCCCACGAGGGCCGCAAGCGAACCGACCAAAACCGCCGCGACATAAGGGTCGCCCCAATTGACCGCCGGGCCGGTCAGCAGCCGCCGCCAGAGCCACCACGCTCCGCCCATGAGGGCCGTGATGACGATTGCGGTGACGATCCGGCCGAGGGTCGCGATGACAGCTTTTCGCGGCATGGCCCATTTCCCCCTCATGTCATGCGGTCGGGGGATTATGCCGGTTTCGGAACTGCCGGCGTATGGGCGTTATGATAAGTCGCCGCAGGTGCAGGGCCGTCGCCCCCTCGCGTCGCTGCACACCGTGGAGGATTGCCATGGCCGATGAGGAGCAACTCCACCGCCTGAGACAAGGGACCGCGGTGTGGAACGCATGGCGCAAGGAGGCGCCGGACTCGCGCGTTGACCTCCGTGAGGCTGACCTCCGTCGGGCCGACCTCCGCGAGTTCGACCTCAGGGCGGCCGACTTGGACAAGGCCAACCTCACCAGAGCCGACTTGAGCAGGGCCGACTTGAGCAGCGCCAACCTCACCAGAGCCGACTTGAGCAGGGCCGACTTGAGCAGCGCCAACCTCACCAGAGCCGACTTGAGCAGGGCCGACTTGAGCAGCGCCAACCTCACCAGGGCTGGCCTCGCCCGGGCCGACCTCGCCGGGACCAACCTCGCCGGGGCTAATCTCGCAAGGAGCAACCTCGCCGGAACCAACCTCGCCGGGACCAACTTCGCCGCAGCTGACCTCCGCGAGGCCAATCTCCGCGGGGCCGACCTCCGTGGGGTCAACCTCGGCGAGGCCGACCTCCACGAGGTCCGCTTCTCCGAGACCGTCTTGTCGGATGTCGATTTAAGTCGCTGCAAGAACCTTGAGTTGGTCGTTCACCGCGGTCCCAGCCCGATCGACATCCGCACCTTGCAGCGCTCCGGGCGTCTGCCGCTCATCTTCCTGCGCGGCGTTGGCCTGCCGGATACGCTGATCGAGTGTCTGCCCGCGCTGCTGGGGCAGGCGATCCAGCACTACTCGTGCTTCATCAGCTATTCCTCGAAGGATGAAGTTTTCGCCAAGCGGCTGCACGCCGATCTGCAGGACAAGGGTGTGCGGTGCTGGTTCGCGCCGCATGACATGAAGATCGGCGCCAAGATCCTCGACACTCTCGATGAGGCCATCCGGCTTCGCGACAAGGTGCTGCTCGTGCTGTCCGAAGGGTCGCTCGCCAGCGAGTGGGTGGAGGACGAGGTGGAGAAGGCGTTCGAGGAGGAGCGGCAACGCGGCGGGGTAGTGCTGTTTCCAGTGCGCGTCGATGACGCCGTTTCGACCACCCAGGAAGCCTGGGCAGCGAAGCTGCGGCGCAGCCGTCACATCGGCGACTTCCGCGCCTGGAAGGACCACGACGCCTATCAAACAGCGCTCGACAGGGTGCTGCGCGACCTCCGCCGCGTTGAGACGCCCGACGCCGCGTCCGGTTGAACCTGTTCGACGAGGCGTGCCGGCTTGCCGCCGGCCGCCTCGTTAACGCCACCACCAAAATGGCCCCAATTAACACGCTGCAGGAGCTTAAGGTCGAAAGGTGCCGTGCGTCGACCAGGTCGGACTCTGCACGCGCGAGACAAAGCCACGGTCTATGTCGCGGCACCTGTCGGCGGCACGTCAAGCTGAACGGGCAATGGCGCGATTGCGCCATTGTGGTACGGCGCTTGGCGATGCGGCGTCGTGGACCAGGGCACGCTCCGGTGCCCGTCCCCTCAGCCGCGTCCATCCTCCGTCGCTGCAGCCACCGGCACGCCCCAGATCTCGTCGGCATATTCGCGAATGCTGCGGTCGGACGAGAACCAGCCCATCTGCGCCGTGTTCATCACGCTGGACCACCACCAGGCGTGGCGGTCGCGCCAGCGGTCCGCGACCGCGCGCTGGGTTTCGGCGTAACGCGTCGAAATCCGCGGTCACCATGAACCAGTCGCCGGCGGTCAGATCGGCCACCAGATCGCGATAGCGATCGCGCTCGTCCGGCGAGAACATGCCCACTGCGATGGTATCCAGCACCTCTTGCAGCGCCGGCGACAAAGACGGCGACCCACCTTGCCGGCGTCGCCGCTCCGCCACCTGGTCCGCGGTCAGACCGAACGTGAACATGTTGTCCGGGCCGACCCGCTCGAGAATTTCCAGATTGGCGCCATCCAGCGTGCCGATGGTCAACGCGCCGTTCAGCGCCAGCTTCATGTTGCCGGTGCCGGATGCCTCCATGCCCGCGGTCGAAATCTGCTCGGAGAGATCCGCCGCTGGAATGATCACCTCGGCCAGGCTGACATTGTAGTCGGGCAGGAACACGACCTTCAGCCGGTCGCGCACCGCCGGGTCATGGTTCACCACGCGCGCCACATCGTGGATCAGCTTGATGATCAGCTTGGCGCGCTTGTAGCTGGCGGCCGCCCTGCCGGCGAACAGCTTCACCCGCGGCACCCAGTCCCAGGTCGGGTGGGCGCGCATCGCGTGGTACAGCGCGATCGTCTGCAGGATGTTCAGCAACTGCCGCTTGTATTCATGGATGCGCTTGATGTGCACATCGATCAGCGCGTCCGGATCGATCCTGATGTCCAGTCGCTCGGCGACCAGCGCGGCCAGCCCGGTCTTGTTGGCTCGCCGGACAGCGAACAGCCGTTCGTGCAGCGCCGCATCGTCCGCCAGCGGCACCAGCCGCTCGAGTGCCATCGGATCGTCCAGGACCTCCGGCCCGATCGCATCGCACAGCAGGGCGGTGAGGCCAGGATTGGCGGTGTGCAGCCAGCGGCGGAAGGTGATGCCGTTGGTCTTGTTCACGATGCGATCAGGATAAAGCTGATGCAGCGAGCGAAACACGGTGCGGCGCATCAGCTCGGTGTGCAGCGCCGACACACCGTTCACCTTGTGCGAACCGACGAAGGCGAGCGTACCCATGCGCACCCGCCGTTCGCCGTGTTCGTCGATCAGCGACACCGCGGACAGCGGCGGCGTGTCCGGCCGGTCAGCCAGCGCAGTCGAGATGCAGCTTGTTGATCTCGTAGATGATCTGCATGTGGCGCGGCAGCAGCCGCTCCATCAGCGGCACCGGCCAGCTTTCCAGCGCCTCCGGCAACAACGTATGATTGGTGTAGGAGATGGTGTTCCGGGTGATCAGCCACGCCTCGGTCCACTTCAGGCCGTGCTCGTCGACCAGCAGCCGCATCAGCTCCGCGACCACGATCGCCGGATGCGTGTCGTTGAGCTGGATGGCACACTTGTCCGCCAGGCTGTGCAGGTTGCCGTACAGGC
Organism: uncultured Alphaproteobacteria bacterium; assembly: GCA_963749575.1. Classification (GTDB taxonomy): domain Bacteria; phylum Pseudomonadota; class Alphaproteobacteria; order Acetobacterales; family Acetobacteraceae; genus JAMXLO01. The sequence goes on along the minus strand of CAVVNM010000012.1, from coordinate 638,407 downwards.
GGATGTGCCGGTGCAGCAGGTCCTGGAGCGACGCCGACGAGAAGAAGTACTCCTGCCGCAGCCGCAATTCCTGGCCCGCCGGCGTTTCGTCGCTGGGGTAGAGGATTTGCGATATGGCGTTCGCGCGCACGCGGGTGGCGAGTGCGCCGACATGATCGCCGCGATTGAAGGTCTCCAGCGCCAGCGGGTCCGGCGCCCGTGCCGACCACAGGCGCAATGTGTTGGCGTGCCGGCATCGCCAGCCGATGACCGGCGTGTCATAGGCGATGGCGATCACCGTCTCCTCCGGCTGCCAGACCGCAGGCGACGCGCAGTCCACGGATGGCGGCCCTTCGACCTGACCGCCGAAGCCGACCTTGTAGGTGATATCGGACCGCTCGAACTCCCAGGGATTGCCGAGGGACAGCCAGGTCTCCGGATACTCGTGCTGCCAGCCGTCGCGGATCACCTGCTGGAACAACCCATGATTGTAGCGAATGCCGAAGCCATGGGTGGGAATGCCGAGGCTTGCCATGCTTTCCATGAAGCAGGCTGCCAATCGCCCGAGCCCGCCGTTGCCCAGTGCCGGATCCGGCTCCACCGCACTCAGCTGCTCGAGGTCCACCCCGAGCCCGGCCAGCGCGAGCCGCATCGGCTCGGTCAGGCCGGCGTTGTGCAGCGAATTCGAGCAGCAGGCGACCGGGCAGGAATTCCAGCGACAGGTAGTACACGCGCTTGCGGTGGTGGGCGTTGTCGTCGCGCGTGCTCGACAGCCAACTGTCGACGATCCGATCCCGCAGCGCCAGCGCTGCCGCCACGAACCAGTCGCGGTCGCTGGCGACCAGCGGGTCCCGCCCGGCGGCGTAGGTGAGCTTCTCGACGATCAGGCGACGCAGCGCCTCAACATCTTGCTCGCTGGTGGATGCGATCGGCCGGCTCGTGGCATCAGTGGGAGCTTCAGGCATGTCCATGGATTGTCATAAGGGGTCCGTCGGATGCCGCATGCGGCAAACAAAAAAAGCGGGCGGAGCGGGTTCCCGCCGGGTCACGCCACCATTCGGCTCGCGTCATCAAATTGTCTCCTCAGATCACGTGTTAACGAACCGGGGTGTTTTCATGCAATGACGGAATTGAGGAATCGCGACGATGCTGGATTGTTCTTGGCCTGGCGTCACATAATCCACGCAAAACAGCACTAATTCCTTGTATTCGAAGCAGAACTTCAACCTGGGATTAGTATATGCGATACCGTATGCAACCTAACTCGCCGCATCGCGCAGCCCGGCACCGGCGGCCAGCGGGCACAGTGGCAGGGCGGCCGCCAGCAGGGCCGCCAGCAGCAGCAAATGCGGGCGGGGACTGAGACCACCGGACGCGGCGTCCGCCGCGGCGACGCCGAAGATCAGTACTGGCGTTGCCAGCGGCAGGACCAGGAGTGGCAGCAACACGCCGCCCCGGCGGGCACCCAGCACGATGGCGGCGCCGGCAGTGCCGAGAAGCGACAGCAGCATCGTGCCGGGGAGCAGCCCGGCGAGCAGGACCGGAACGGCGAGATCGGGCATCCGCAGCATCACCGCCGCGGGCGCGGCCGCGATCAGCAGCGGCAGGCCGGTGACCAGCCAGTGCGCGATCGCCTTGGCCAAGGCGATCGCCGCCGGCGGCAGACCGCACAGCAGCAACTGGTCGAGCGAGCCATCCTCGAAGTCGGCGCCGAACAGTCGATCCAGCGGCAGCAGTGCCGCGAGCAGGGCGCAGACCCAGACGATGCCCGGAGCGATGCGGCCGAGTGTGTCGGGGGCAGGGCCGATCGCGAGCGGGAACAGCGCCGCGGTCAACAGGAAGAACAGCAGGGCGGCCAAGGTGTCGGCGCCGTGGCGCAGCGAGAGCCGCAGTTCGCGCGACAGCACGGCGAGGAAGGTCGTCACGATTCAAGCGTCTCCCCCTCCCCTTGCGGGAGGGGGTTGGGGGGAGGGGGCAACGCCAGAACCGCGGCCCCCTCCCCCCAGCCCCCTCCCGCAAGGGGAGGGGGAGTATCGAGCAGCGCCAATTCCGCTGCGTCACCGATCGGCAGCGGCAGATGGGTCGCGGCAATCATCATGCCGTGGTTCGCGCGGTGCGCCTCCAGCATGACGCCGAACCGTTCCACCGCCGCCGCGTCCAGCCCGAGTGTTGGTTCATCCAGCAGCCAGAGCGGGGCCTGCGACAGCGCCAGCCGTGCCAGCGCCAGCCGGCGCCGCTGTCCCGCCGACAGCATCCGCGCCGGCAGGTCCGCCAGTTCCTGCAACCCCATGGTCGACAGCGCCGCACCTACCGCGCGGCCGGTCAGCCGGGCCGTGAACCGCAGGTTCTCCGCCGCGGTCAGCGCCGGCTTCACCGCATCCTGGTGCCCGACATACGCCACCCGCCGTGCGTGCGTCGGCAGATCGGCCAGCGCATTCCGGCCATCCCAGGTCAGGGTCCCGGCCGCAGGCCGCAGCAGGCCCGCCAGCAACCGCAGCAGGGTCGATTTCCCCGACCCGTTCGGCCCGGTCAGCAGCAGCGCCCCGCCCGCGGCCAGCGTGAAATCCGAGCTCGCGGAACACCAGCCGCTCGCCGCGGAACGCCGCCAATCCCGCCGCCTGCAACAACAGCCGCTCCCCCGTCTTGTGGACGCTCGCGGGCTGGTGTGATCTAAGCCCGCCGCCGAGGACCATTGCACCTGCGGCACACCGCCTCAACTTCGCCGCTCAACGGAAGGCGCCGCCATGAAAGCGATCGGGCAGGACACCCTGAAGACTCGCCGCACTCTGAACGTGCAGGGCAAGAGCTACGATTACTTCTCGCTGACCGAGGCCGCGAAGTCGCTGGGCGACATCTCTCGCCTGCCGGTCAGCCTGAAGGTGCTGCTGGAGAACGTGCTCCGCTTCGAGGACGGCACCAGCTACACGGTCGATGATGCCAAAGCGGTCGCCGGCTGGCTCACCGCGGCGCACTCCGACAAGGAGGTGCCGTTCAAGCCCGCGCGCATCCTGCTGCAGGATTTCACCGGCGTGCCCGCGGTGGTCGATCTGGCGGCAATGCGCGACGGTATCACCCGCCTCGGCGGCGATCCGCGGAAGGTAAACCCACTGGTGCCGGTCGATCTGGTGATCGACCACTCCGTGCAGATCGATGTCTTCGCGCGTCCCGACGCCCTGGCGAAGAACGTCGAAGTCGAGTTCGAACGCAACGGCGAGCGCTACAAGTTCCTGCGCTGGGGCCAGGAGGCGTTCGACAACTTCCGCGTGGTGCCGCCGGGCACCGGCATCTGCCACCAGGTGAACCTGGAGTATCTCGGCCAGTGCGTGTGGACCGGCGAGGCGGACGGCAAGACGATCGCCTATCCCGACACGCTGTACGGCGCCGACAGCCACACCACGATGGTCAACGGTCTCGGCATCCTGGGCTGGGGCGTCGGCGGCATCGAGGCGGAGGCGGCGATGCTGGGCCAGCCGATCGCCATGCTGATCCCCGACGTGATCGGCTTCCGCATGACCGGCAAGCTGCCGGAGGGCGCCACCGCCACCGATCTGGTGCTGACGGTGACGCAGATGCTGCGCCGCAAGGGCGTGGTGGGCAAGTTCGTCGAATTCTTCGGCCCCGGGCTGGATGAACTGGGCCTCGCCGATCGCGCCACCGTGGGCAACATGGCGCCGGAGTACGGCGCGACCTGCGGCTTCTTCCCGATCGACAAGGTCGCGCTCGACTACCTGCACATGACCGGCCGCGACGAACACCGCATCGCGCTGGTCGAGGCGTACCTGAAGGCACAGGGCATGTTCCGCGAGCCGGGCACGCCGGAGCCGGTGTTCACCGATACGCTGGAACTCGATCTTGGCAGCGTGGTGCCGAGCCTGGCCGGTCCGAAGCGGCCGCAGGATCGCGTCGCGCTGAAGGACGCGGCGTCGGCGTTCAAGGCGGAGCTGACCAAGGGCCTCGGCGTTCCGGCCAACGATGTCGAGACCAAGGTGAAGGTCGAGGGCAAGAACTACGAGATCACCCATGGCGATGTGGTGATCGCCGCGATCACCTCGTGCACCAACACATCGAACCCATCGGTGCTGGTCGCTGCCGGCCTGGTGGCGCGCAAGGCGCACGCCAAGGGGCTGCGGCCGAAGCCGTGGGTGAAGACCTCGCTGGCGCCTGGCTCGCAGGTGGTCACCGAATACCTGGAGAAATCCGGGCTGCAGGCCGACCTGGATGCGATCGGCTTCAATCTGGTCGGCTACGGCTGCACCACCTGCATCGGCAACTCCGGCCCGCTGGAGGACGCCATCGTCGATGCGATCGAGGACCATCATCTGGTCGGCGTCGCGGTGCTGTCCGGCAACCGCAACTTCGAGGGCCGCGTGCATGCCAACGTGCGCGCCAACTACCTCGCCTCGCCGCCGCTGGTGGTGGCGTATTCGCTGCTCGGCAAGATGACCGAGGACATCACCACCGCACCTCTCGGCACCGGCAACGACGGCAAGCCGGTCTACCTGCGCGACGTGTGGCCGACCAACAAGGAGATCGCCGACATCATCGCCGTCTGCCTGTCGCGCGAGCAGTTCCTCAAGCGCTATGGCGAGGTGACCAAGGGCCCGAAGCAGTGGCAGGCGATCGAGATCGACACCGGCAGCGAGACCTATCGCTGGTCCGACGGTTCCACCTACGTGAAGAACCCGCCCTATTTCGAGGGCATCACCATGGACCCGCCGCCGGTCGGCGACATCAAGGGCGCGCGCATCCTGGCCGAGCTGGGTGACTCGATCACCACCGACCATATCAGTCCGGCCGGTTCGATTCGGAAGACCTCACCTGCCGGCGACTACCTGCTGGAACGCCAGGTGCTGCAGAAGGATTTCAATAGTTACGGCGCGCGGCGCGGCAACCACGAGATCATGATGCGCGGCACGTTCGCCAACATCCGCATCCGCAACGAGATGCTGACCAACGTGGAAGGCGGCATGACCAAGCACCTGCCGTCCGGCGAGCAGATGCCGATCTACGACGCGGCGATGCGCTACAAGGCGGAAGGCGTGCCGCTGGTGGTGTTCGGCGGCAAGGAATACGGCACCGGCTCGTCGCGCGACTGGGCCGCGAAGGGCACGCTGCTACTCGGCATCAAGGCGGTGATCGTCGAGAGCTTCGAGCGCATCCATCGCTCCAATCTGGTCGGCATGGGCGTGATGCCGCTGACCTTCAAGGAGGGCATGGATCGCAAGTCGCTCGGCATCACCGGCGAAGAGCTGATCGACATTGTCGGTCTGGATGGCGACATCACGCCGCGAATGGATCTGTCGCTGGTGATCCACCGTCCGAACGGCAAGGTGGACACGGTGCCGGTGACCTGCCGGATCGATACCGTCGATGAGGTGGCGTACTACCGGCACGGCGGCATCCTGCACTACGTGCTGCGCGGGATGGCACAGGCCGCGTAGCGGCTGTAGACGCCCCACGTCATTGCCAGGAGCGCAGCGACGAAACAATCCAGCGCTGGATTGCTTCGCCGCCGCGCTCCTGGCAACGAAACTGCCCCCCGTTGTCATCCCCGCGAAAGCGAGGACCCAGGACGACCGCGCGGACCTCGACATGGGTTCCCGCTTGCGCGGGAATGACGATTGGGACCGGCGTCGGCATTGCCGAGCATGCGACGTAACGCCAATGAACCCGCGCGATTGGTGGCATTTCGTCGCGTAGACGCTAAGCTCTCGGCAGGGAGACAGCATGGAACCTTCGGACCAGCCCTACTTCGATGTCGGTGCCATCGAGCAGCGGATACAACGCAACCTCAGTCGCGCCATGTTCGCCGCACGCTGGATCATGGCGCCGATCTATATCGGCCTGCTCGTGGCGCTGGTCCTGGTGGTGGTGAAGTTCGTGCAGAATCTGGCGGAGGCGATCCCAGGGTTCCTCATGCTGCCCACCAACGAGACAATCATCCTGGTACTCACCCTGGTCGATCTGTCGCTGGTCGCCAATCTGGTCGTCATCGTGATCTTCGCCGGCTGGGAGAACTTCGTCGGGCGCCTGCTGGCGTCGCACTCCGCCGACGGGCCGGTGTGGCTGGGTGGGCTCGACTTCGCGACCGTCAAGCTGCGGCTGATCGGCTCGGTGGTGGCGATCGCCGCGATCCAGATCCTCGAGACCTTCGTGCATATCGACGAAGTAAGGACCCAACATGCCGCATGGCGGCTTGCGATCCTGCTCGGCATCGGTGCGGTCGGCGTGTTGCTCGCCCTGGCGGACCGGCTGAGCGAAGGCCACGGAAGGAAGTAGCACGATGCAGGTCGGCATCCAGTTCTTTCCCGATATCGGGCCGGCCGTGAAGTCGGCACGCGACTACTGGCAGGAGGCGCTGTCGCTGGTCGCGCTGTGCGACCGCTACGGCTACAGCCATGTCCGCACGGTGGAGCACTACTTCCATCCGTATGGCGGCTACAGCCCCAACCCCGTGGTGTTCCTCGCCGCGGCAGCGCAGGTGACCAAGCGCGCGCGGCTGGTGACCGGCGCGGTGCTGCCGGCATTCAACCATCCGCTGAAGCTTGCCGGCGAGCTTGCGATGCTGGATGCGCTGTGCGACGGCCGGCTCGACATCGGCTTTGCGCGCGCCTTCCTGCCGCACGAGTTTGCACGCTTCGGCGTCAAGCTCGATGAGAGCCGTGCTCGGTTCGACGAAGGCATGGAGCAGGTGCGGCTGCTGCTCGAGCAGGAGGATGTTACCTGCGAGGGACGCTTCCACAGTTTCCGCAGCACCACCTCGCTGCCGCGGCCGACGCAGCGACCGCGGCCGCCGTTCTATGTCGCGGCGCTTGCCACCAAGGAGTTGTTCGAACGTGCCGGCACGGCGGGTCACGGCCTCATGGCGATTCCGATGGCGGGCGGCGCAATGGCGGAACTGATCGGCATCTACCGCGCGGCCTGGCAGCGCGCCGGCCATCCTGGGCGCGGCACGGTAATGCTGGCATTCCACATGTTCTGCCACCAGCATCAGGCGGAAGCCGAGCGCGTCGCACGGGGGCCGCTGAACCGCTATCTGGGTTCGCTGGTCGCGGCTGCGTCCGACTGGATGGCGGGCGCGAGTTCGGCCGATTATCCGGGCTACGACAGGATCATCGCCGCCCTGGCGCGCGACACGTTCGAGTCCCAGGTCGAGAAATGCGCCGCCTGGATCGGTACGCCGCAACGAATCATTGATACTGTTGCGGCCTATCGCGAGCAGATCGGCGATTTCGAGATTGCTTCGTTGCAGGTCAACTTCAACGACCTCGCGCTGGCCGACGCGCAGGCGTCGATGCGCCTGTTCGGTGAGGAGGTGTTGCCGCGATTGCCGCGACTATAGCACGAGTTTACAGTCATTTATTTCCACTTCGGATTGCGGTTGCCGAATCAACGCAACCATCGTTAACCTTTCGGCAAGGTAACCGAGCGTGCCATGCCACAGCAGGAAGGGCGGCCAGGGTTCCAATGGCAGACTCGAAACGCCGCCAGCCGGCGAAGCCGGTTCCGACGCGGACACGCGTCAAAGCGGTTGCCGTACCGCTGATGCCCCACGCCGAAGGCGGCTTTCCCGTCGTGGCGCTGGGCGCTTCGGCCGGAGGCCTGGAAGCGGTGCGCCGCGTGCTCGACGTCATGCCGAGCCACAGCGGCATGGCATTCGTTGTCATCCAGCACACTGCGCCCACGCACGACAGCCTGTTGGTCGATTTGCTGGCCAGCCACACGTTGATGCCGGTTCGGCAGGCCAGGCACGGGATGGCGGTCGAGCCGAACCATGTCTACGTCAGCCCGCCGGGAGCCTACCTCTCGATCGAGCAGCGCATCCTCAGCCTGTCGGACCCTCCCGATGGGGGCAACATCCGCCTGCCCATCGACCACTTCCTGCAATCGCTGGCGATCGACCAGCGGCACCGTGCGATCTGCATCATCCTGTCCGGTACCGGTACCGATGGCAGCATCGGGCTACAATCGGTCAAGCAACAGGATGGCCTGGTCATCGCCCAGGATCCCGTCGAAGCCAGCTATGACGGCATGCCGCGCAGTGCCATCGCGACCGGCGCGGTCGATCTGGTGCTTGCCCTCAAGGATATCCCGAAAAGCCTGGCCGTCCACGTCAGGCGCCACCGTGCGGTGACGCCATTGCCGCCGAAGCGATCCGTTCCAGCGTTGGCCGCCGCCATCGCCGCTATCGTCGACGCTGTGAGGCGCAGAACCGGGAATGACTTCACCCAGTACAAGCACGGCACGCTGTTGCGCCGGATCGAACGCCGCATGGGACTGAATCGGATCGGCGATCCGGACGAATACCTCGCCCTGGTCACGCAGCATCCGGAGGAGGCCGAACTGCTGGCGAGAGACCTGCTGGTCAGCGTGACCGGCTTCTTCCGCGATCCAGACGCCTATCGGTTGCTGGCCGAACAGATCGCTGCCGGTCTGGCCGGACCTCGCCGCGGCGACCGGCCGATGCGGGCCTGGGTGGCTGGCTGCAGCAGCGGGGAGGAGGCCTATTCCATCGCGATGCTGCTGATCGAACTGGTCGATGCGGCCAAGCGGCGCATCGGTATCCAGATCTTCGCCACCGATATCGACCAGGACGCGTTGCAGATCGGCCGCGCGGGGCTCTACCCCCACTCGATTGCAAGCGTGGTCTCGCCGGGGCGTCTGAGCCGATTCTTCACCCGACAGGATCAAAATTATCGGGTCACGACGGACCTGCGGGAGTGCGTGGTCTTTGCGGTGCAGGATCTGCTGAGTGATCCGCCATTCTCGCGAATGGACCTGGTGGCCTGCCGCAACGTCCTGATCTATCTGCAGCCGGAGGTGCAGCAGCAAGTGCTGTCGGTGTTCCGCTACGCACTGAACGACGATGGCACGCTGTTCCTGGGCGCCGCGGAATTGCTCGGCGCCGCTGGAACACTGTTCGAACCGATCAGCAAACAGGCACAGATCTATCGGCCAGCCCGACAGACCCGCCCGACCCCGATGCGCCTGCCGATCGCGTTCGCGAACCGGCCGCCGCCGGCACAGGCGGCAGCGCTGGCTGCGGCGGCGCGGCCGCGTGGGAACCCGGAAGACATCGCCAGAAGCGCGATGCTCGACGCCTATGCGCCAGCGTCGGTGCTGATCAACCAGCGCGGCGAAGCGCTGTATTTTCACGGCCCGATCGACCGTTACCTGGCGGTCGGCAGCGGCAAGGCCAGTCTCGACCTGGCTGCCATGGCGCGCTCCGGCCTGGCTGCCAAGCTGCGGCTCGCCGTCACCTTGGCAGTCAAACACCACGACAGGCAGGTACTATACGGCGCTCAGATGCGCCGCGGACGCCGCCCCGTGCTGGTCACGATCGATGTTCGCCCCGTCCCGATCGACGCGGAATATCTGTTCCTGGTCAGCTTCGTCGACGAAGTACAAGACGCAGGACAAGTCGTCACGGAATCGGCCCGGCAGATCAAGCCCACCGCCGCCGACGCGTCCGTTCTCACGCGACTCGAGCACGAGCTCAAGAACACGCGCGAGGAACTGCAGGCGACAATCCTGGATCTCGAGAACTCCAACGAACAGCTGCGGTCGACCAACGAGCAGGCGATGTCGCTGAACGAGGAGTTGCAGGCGAGCAACGAAGAACTGGAGGCCTCGAAGGAGGAACTCCAGTCGATGAACGAGGAGCTGAGCACGCTCAATACGCAGTTGCAGGAGAACCTGCAGCGCCAGCGCGTCGTCGGCAACGACCTGCAGAATGTGCTGTCGAGCTCGGACGCGGCGACGCTGTTTCTTGATACCGGGTTGCACATCCGCTTCTTCACTCCGGCGATCCAGCGGCTGTTCAATATTCAACAAGCTGACCTGGGCCGCCCGATCGGCGATTTCACCCGGAGCTTCGCTGATCCCGAGCTTACGCGGGACGCCGAGCGCACGCTCACCGAGCTGGTTCCCATCAGGCGTGAGGTGCTCGCCGAATCCGGCAGTTGGTTCAATCGGCGGGTCCTGGCCTATCTCACCGCCGACCGCAAGATCGAAGGCGTGGTGGTCACCTTCGCCGACATCACCGACCTGAAGCGTGCCGAGCAGCGGGCCACCGCCGCCCAGGTGAGCGCCGAGAACATCATCGACACAGTGCGCGAGCCGCTGGTCATCCTCGATGATCGGCTGGTGGTGGTATCGGCCAACCGCGCCTTCTACCAGTTCTTCGCGGCTACCGCGGCGAGCGCCGTCGGCCAGCCGCTGCGTGATATCCAGGGGGGTGCCTTTGACGCCCCCGAATTCGACACGCTGATCGAGCGGCTGCTGGCTGACGGCGAGCCGGTGGAAGGCGTCGAAACCAGACTGCGCTCGGGTAGTGACGACGAGCGGCTGATGGTGCTCAATGCGCGCGAGGTGTGGCACGAGGCGCCCGAGAGGCGGCGGATCCTGGTGGCGATGGAGGATACCACCGACAGTCGTCGGATCAGCCGCGAGCTGCGTGCTGCCAAGGACGCGGCTGAATCCGCCAGCAACGAGAAATCCCGCTTCCTGATGGCGGTCAGCCACGACCTGCGGCAACCGCTGCAGACCATGCTGCTGTTGCAAGGGGTCATGGCCCACCAGGCGGCAGACGAGGCGGGGAGAGAGCTGGTCACGGATTTCGGCGCCGCGCTGGACGAGATGAACGATACGATGAATGCGCTGCTCGACATCAATCAGCTTCAGACCGGCGCCATCCGACCGACTTTTGCTGATTTCCCGATCCAACTCATGTTCGATCGCATCCGCAGCGAGTTTCGCGGAACCACAAGGGCGAATGGATTGGAACTGCGTGTCGTCGAATCAAGCGCGATCGTGCACACGGATCATCGCCTGCTCGAACGCATCGTCCAGAACCTGATGTCGAATGCGGTGAAATACACCGACGCCGGCAGAATTCTGCTCGGCTGCCGCCGTCGCGGCGACATGGTGCGCATCGAGGTCTGGGACAGCGGGATCGGCATTCCCTCGGATCAACTGGGTCTGATCTTTCAGGAGAATTATCGGGTCGGTGCGCTGATCGGCGCGCGCAACGGTCTTGGCCTCGGTCTGTCGATCGCGCGGCGCTTCGCGCAGTTGCTTGACCACAGTGTCGAGGTTCACTCGACGCCGGGCAAGGGGTCGACGTTCTCGGTAGAGGTACCGCTTGGCGCGACAAGTCACCGGGCCGCTCAGATGCGTGGACTGCCGCCGACCCAAGTGTCCGTGCCCGGTGGCGCGAAGGTTCTGGTGGTCGATGACGACGAAGGTGTGCGCCGAGCGATGCGCATTCTGTTGCAAGCCGCTGGCTACGCGGTGGAGACCTATGGATCGGCGGAAGCGTTTCTTGCCGCGAAACGGCAGGACCGCGCGTTCTGTCTGTTGATCGATAATGGGCTGCCCGGGATCAGCGGCATCGAGTTGCTGGAGACGTTACGTGGACGTAGCGACACGATCCCGGCGATCATCGTGACGGCGCTGGCCGAGCCACAGCTTGCCGCGCGGGCGGCGCGCGCGGGCGTGGCGGATTTCCTGGAAAAGCCGGTGGCCGGCGACGTCCTGCTGGCAAGCGTGCGCCGCACCATGGCAGCAAGGAGCGGCAGGTCGGTCGGCGAGTGATGCGGTCACCCGCAGCCGCGCACGCGGTCGGCCCAGACAGTCGATGCGTGCGTGCAGAACACGTGGAACATCTGCAAGTGCAGACGGTCAGCGTCCGCCTCGTCCACCTCCTGTCCATCCAGCAGATAGACCCGATAGCCGGCGCCTTTGAGCAAGGCGAACAGCTTGTCGAGAGTGCCACCGACCATATGGATCCAGGGGCCATGCACCTCGATATGCAGGTCCGGCCTGAAATGGTCGAGCGTTCTGGTCAGGCCGCTCAGCACCTCATGCTCAAAGCCCTCGACGTCGATCTTGATCATGTCGGGGGCGAAGCGCTGATCGGCGAGCAGATCGTCGCCGGCTACCACCTTGACCATGGTGGGCTCCGGTCCGTGGGGAACCAGGTCTGCCCCGATGAAGTGAGGGCCGTCGTGTCGCATCCTGACCAGCGCTTCGGCCCCACCGAGGGCGCCCTCGAAGATCCGCACGTTGTGTCGCGGGTTCAACCGGCAGTTCGCACGCAGCCCGGGCAGTGCCAACGGTGATGGCTCGACCGCAAGCGCCTCGGTTCCCTCCCGAGCCGTGAACACCAGTGAGAACGTCCCATTCAGCGCACCGACATCGAGCAGGCGGCTACGATTGCGGGCGGCACGGATGAACGTGTCCATCTCCCGAGCATTCGACGGGCCAACGCAGAATGGCAGCCATCCTTCGCGAAGCGGCGGATCGATCGCCAGCTCAAGGCCCTCGCGCAGGACGATGCGATCGGGTGCAGCGGTCGCATTCAGTCGATGGTGTACTTGCCACAGGTGATGCAGCTCATACGGGTCGATCGGGCCGTCCGGCATCAATCACGCCGGATAAGAAACGAAGCATTTCTCCGACATGAAGACGTGCGTCTCCACATAGTCGTGCACCACCGGCTTGCGGTCGAGCGTTTCCATCGCCCCCATCAATGCCATCCAGTTCAGCATTTCGTGCTGTCCGGCCTGCTCCATGTCCTGCAGCGAGCGCTTGCGCCAGAAGCCGTAGTCGGCGCCGGAGAGCGCGTCGAACATCAGCCGGTCGGCCTTGTGATCGGGCCACAGGTAGCCGTTGGTCGGCGACAGGAAGCAGTGCGACCAGCTCGACGAGGCGATCAGTGCGACGCGCCACGGCGAGGCGGCGAGCACTTCCGCGACCGCGCGGCCGACATCCATGCAGCGCCAGGGCTGCGGCGCCGGCGGATCGGGTGCCTCGCTCGAGGGCGGCACGAACAGCGCCGCCATGCCGCCCTTGGCATGGATCAGGTTGCGGCCATAACAGTTGATCGCGAACGGCAGCACCGGCCAGGGGAAGCCGCGCCGGTCCCAGTCCAGATACAGCAGGGTATTGGTGAAGGCGTGCGCCAGGCCCGCGACGTGCAGCGGCTTATAGGCATAGGCCATGTCGATGCCACGCTCGATCAGCGCACCCGCGAGATGCTTCGCCGCGTCGCGCGCGCCGCGCAACTGCATCGTCCAGTCGCCGGACTTCGCCCCAACGGTTCGGCTTGCCGCCATTGCCGTTGTGCCAGGGCTGCAGCGCGAACTGTTCCTCCAGACCGAACACGCAGAATGCGGGGATGATGTCCTCGCGGAAGTTCTCGTACTGATCGTCGCCCCAGACCAGCACGAGATCCGGATTGAAATCATCCAACGCCTTGCGGATGGCGCGGAAGTCGTCGGCCATGCGTGCGCCGTAGCGCCGCGCCGACGACACGCCATCGTCGTTGCCTAGCTCGGCCAGCAGTTCGGCGGGCCAGTTGGCGCGATCCTTGTAGTGCGCCGGAACGTTGGGAGCGGTGAGCAGATGATGGAAACCACCCGGCAGTCGTTCGTCCGACTGCAACAGTCCTGGGTAGTGCGTGCAGCCCAATCCGAGAATCTCGGCCATGTTTCTGCTCCCTGTGTTCTGACGCACGGTGGTCGGTACGGCGGGACGGTAGGAGGTATCGGGGCGGGTTGCCAAGCCACCGCACCCGCCTACGATGTGGGTATCCTGGAGGACACGCGATGCTCAAGCAATTCGACAGCTCCTACGCCGGCCACATCGACCTCGAGAACGTCGGCTACGGCGGCACGCCAGTCAATGACCGGCGCTACTCGAACGAGAAGCTGGCCACGGCGCTGTTCAAGGCCGAGGCGATGGCGAAGCTGATGGATCGGCTTGGCTACGGCACGTACTGGATGGCGGAGCACCACTTCCAGCCCGAAGGCACCGAGTGCATCCCCAATGTGCTGCTGATGGCGCTGCACCTGACGCACCTGACCAAGAACCTGCGCATCGGATGCGGCTTCAACATCACGCCGATGTGGCATCCGCTGCGCCTCGCCGAGGACTACGCGATGGCAGACATCCTGTCGCAACGGCCGCGTCGTGTTCGGCGTCGGCCGCGGCTACCACACGCGCGAGGTCGAGGCGTTCGGTGCGCCGCTGATCGACCAGTCGGCCAACCGCGAGCTGTTCGAGGAACAGGTCGACATCATCTTCAAGTCCTTCAACGAGGAGTTGTTCAGCCACCAGGGCAAGCACTACACGCTGCCGCCCGAGGTGCCGTATCGCGGCTATACGCTGAAGGAGCTGACGCTGGTACCGCGCCCGATACGGCTGCCGGTGGAGTGCTGGCAGCCGATCCAGGGCGGCACGCAGCGCGCACTCGATTTCATGGCGAAGCACGGCATCTGCGGCGTGATCGGCGGCGGCTCGGCCGAGGGCGGCGCGGTACACAAATCGATGGTGGATTTCCAGGCGGCGTATGCGCGCGCCGGCAAGCAAATCGAGCTCGGTGAGCGGATGGCTCTCGGCTTCCAGTTCTACCTGGCCGACAGTGTCGAGCAGGGCATGCGTACTGCGGCGAAGTACTACGAAGAGAACATGAAGATGTTTGGCGAACTGCGTCTGGTGAAGGCGCTGACCGACGAACAGATCGAGATCATGCGCGATCCGAAACGCGCGCCGACCGCGAAGCTGCCGCGCATCGAGGACGCGGTGAAGGCCGGTGGGTTCCTGACCGGCAGACCGGCCGATGTCATCGAGGCGCTGAAGCGGCTGGAGGAGCGCTATCCGGGACTGGATCGCGTCACCGTCAGCCTGTCGGTCGGCGTGCCGCTGTCCGAAGCGCTCGAGCAGTTGGAATGGTTCGCGCGCGACGTGATGCCGGCGTTCAAGGGTGTGAAGATTGCGGCGCCGGCGATGGCGAACTGACCGCCGGCTAATCTGAACGAACTGCGGCAGATCCGGGCTGGCGATCCGGCGACGGCGCCAGCGCCAGGCCGACTGTCCAGCCGATGTAGAACCGTAGATCCATCCAGAAACTGGGGGCATCGTACAGTTCGACGTGGCCCAGGTGCAGGAGCGGCGTCACCACGTCGAACACTGCCGCGACGAGCAGCCAGATTGTCCCCACCAGCGCAACGCTGCGCGCACAACGTGCAAGGACGCGATGGCTGGGCGCGCGCAGCCCACGCCGATAGCCCAAGGCCAGGATGATCAGGCACGGGATCGTGGTGGCGATCACCGACTCCATCGGCCAATCGAACAGCCATCCCGTCAGACAGGATGCGGCGGCGGCGGCGGCACCCGTCGGCACCGCGAGCCAGCGCGGCCGGACCGTCAACCAGGCGACGGTGATGGTGAACGGCACAATGGCCCAAGACGTGGTGAGCTCGATCCCAGCCGCGAGGCCCGCCTCGGCACCCGACAGTTCGCTGCCGCGACCGGAAGCGAAGGCTGTCATCGCTTCGTGCAGACAGATGGAGGTCAGCGCGAAGGCCAGACTCAGGCCGGTGGTGAACAGTGCATCATGCGCCCTGAACGCGACGTGCTGCCGATGTGACTGTCGGCTCAGCAGATGTCGTATGCGCTCCATCACCGGCTCGACAAAGAAGGCCAGCACAAGCCCGACCAGGAGTGCCGCCAGCAGGTCCGTCCGGGTGAGATGGCCCAGCGCGAGGTGCAGACCCTGCCAGATGAACTCGGGTGCCGCAGCGCAGATCGACACCCAGAAGGCGCAGAGCACGACCGCAACGCCGGCGAGCGTTGCTCGTCCCACTGACCGTCTCATGATGTCTGGAGCACCCTCATGTTGACTGGATCCGGCGAGGCACAGAGCACAAGAAGAGATTGAAACCGCAAATCACGCAAACGACGCAAATAATACCAGAAGACGAAATTGCCGACCCACCGGCCGCCCCTCATCGGTGCGTCTACATCGGGCTTCTGATCCGCGTGATTTGCGTGTTTTGCGGTGTCATCACGCGTTGATGGCTTTAGCGATCGTACAGGATCCGCAGCGCGACGAACCAGGGATACCGCGTGTCGATCACGCAGTCTTTGCAATCGGCCAGGCGCCCGTCGGCGGTGACCGGTATGTGCTTCATGGTGACCGCGTGATCGACGTTTCCCCCGATGACGCTGATCTGCCCGTTGTCGCGAGCGACCACGATGTCGCAATGGCCGGCGAAATGCCGCACCGGCAACTTCTCGTATTTCAGCGGACGCCGCTCGCGCGAGAAACAAATAAGGTCGCCAGGAACCGGCGCATACTCGTCCAGGCGCTCGGCGACCACCGCCCAGCCCGAGGTGCGGCCGAGCTTCATCTCCTTGGCGATGTCGATATAGACGTAGTGCGAAGGCGCATAGGGGAAGCGTGGCCCCGCGCCTGCCTCGCGCATGACGTAGCTGATGAAGGCGGCCGACCAGGCGTAATAGTCGTCGTGGCTCTGGTCGAATTCCTGGCCGTTTTCATCGTGCATCCCGGTCCACGCGGATTGGCGGCGATCGACATTCTGGCCGAGCCACCAGTACTCGCCGATACGCTCCCAAAACCCCGAAAGGTGTTCGGGATTTTCGGTCATCGGTTCCGGCTCGTCGCTGCTGCGGGGCGGATTGTCATCCACCCTTTGACCGAACAGGCGCCACTCCTGCTGGGCGATCGCCACCGCCTCGGCGCGGCTGAACGGCTCGTAGGGCAGGCGCGCAAACGGGGGGGAGTGTCCGGACAGGGCAACGAACTGGGCGCTGGTCGGCCTCTCGCTCTCCGCTACGGGCGCCGGCGGTGGTTCCGATGAGCAGGCCCCGAGCGCTAGCGCCAGAAGGCAAAATGTCTTGACCGGTGTGCGCAAGCGAAGGGGCATGGGAATTCCGCGACGTAGGTTTTATCCACCGCCGCATGTATAGAGGCAACGCCCATAACGCTGCCAGACAGAGATGCCGGTTTTGACTGCAGCCGAAATACTCGCCGCTGCGGAGCGTCCCGTCGCCCGAGCGGTTACCGCTGACATCCCGGGCGCAGTTCTCGGGGTGGCAACGGCAACGGGGGAGCGTGCTGCGACGGCGTTTGGGCTGGCACAGCGCGAACCGCATCCGGCGCCGCTGCATCGCGACACGTGGTTCGACCTCGCGTCGCTCACCAAGGTTCTGTTCACCACGCCGACGGTCCTGCACCTCGCGGCACAGGGACGCATCGCGCTGGATGACAAACTGATCGTGGCGATCCCGGACCTGCGACAGTACGATGCGAAGGCGGCGGAGCGGCGCCTGACCTTCCGTCAGTGCCTGAGCCACCAGACGCACCTGCCGGCGGTCGAGCCGCTGTACACCTATGGTCTCGAGCCGGCGACGTTGCGCGCCTTCATCCTGCAGCGCGTCTGGCGCGCAGGGCCGCCGGTCTATTCCGACATCAATTTCATGCTGCTGGGCATCGCGATCGAGCGCCTGGTCGGATGTCCACTGGGCGAGCTGAAGCTGCCGACGGGACTGGCGTGGCGTCCGGATCCGGCCGCAACCGCGGCAACCGAACACTGCACCTGGCGCGGCCGCGTGATGCGCGGCGAGGTACACGACGAGAATGCCTTCGCGCTGGGTGGTGCCGCTGGCCATGCCGGGCTGTTCGGCACAATCGATGGCGTGCTCGATGCCGCGCAACGGCTGTTGCAGGGCGTGGAACCGTGCCTGGCCGAGATGCGCACGCGGCAGTCGGCAACACGATGCCTGGGCTGGGAAGCGCGGCACGAGGGATGGTCCGGCGGCAATGCCTGCTCCGACGCGACCATCGGACATACCGGCTTCACCGGCACCGGCGTATGGATCGATTTCCAGCGTGGACTGGCGTGGGCGCTGCTGACCAACCGCGTGCATCCGACGCGCCACCGTGCCACCGGGATCGACGCGCTGCGCCGCGCGGTGGGCGATCTGATCATCGGCGGGAAAGCGTGAAGACCTCCCGCTGGAATGGTTGCGTAGCCGCCATCATGCTGTTGCTTGGCTGCCCGGCCGCGAGTGTCGCGGCGTCGATGGATGACCTGTTGCGCGCCTATCCGGATGCCCTGGCCGGCTTCGACGGCACTAACCTGATCTGGCGCGACGGCACTCGCATGCCGGTGGACGACGGGCGGCCTGACAAGGACATGGCGGAGCAACTGCGGAACGGGTCCATCCTCGATCAGTTGCGATTGCGGTACCCAGCGGGCGCGCCGTTGCTGCCACCACCGGACCAGGATCCCGGCCGCGTGCGCAACAGAGCGTTGTTCGACAAGATGTATGGTGACTGCAAGGCGGGGCAGGTAACACCGAAGCTGGTACCTGTGGTCTGGCTGCCGAATACTTGGGGACATATCGTCCGCATCACCTCGGTCAACGGCGTCGATCGGGAATTGGCCGCGATCTCGCGTGAGCTGGATGAATTGCCCACGCAGGACCGGAAATACCTGTATCCGCTGGGCGGGACCTACGCTTGCCGGCCTGTCGCCGACACCGGTCAGACGAGCATGCATGCCTGGGGTGCGGCCATCGATATCAACCCGGCGTTTTCGGATTACTGGCTGTGGCGCCGGTCAGTCGGTGGCAATCCGGCGTATGTGAACCGCATCCCTTCGGAGATCGTGGCCGTGTTTGAACGGCACGGCTTCATCTGGGGCGGACGATGGGCGCATTACGACACCATGCATTTCGAATACCGGCCCGAACTGCTTGGCTATCGCCCGAAGGCGGAATAGCTGCGCGTCACGCCGCGCGTTGCATTGCGGCGAGCTCGCGGATCTTGCGCGCCATCGCGGCGATGCCGTTGCCGCGATTGGTGGACAGCGCCTCCAGCAGGCCGAGTTCCTTCAGGAACACCGGATCGGTGGCGACGATCTCGTCCGGCGTGCGGCCGGAATACACGCGCAGCAACAGCGCGATCAGGCCGGACACGATCGCCGCATCGGAGATGCCCGCAAGGAACAGCCTGCCGTCGGTCAGTGCGCCCTCCATCCACACCCGGCTCTGGCAGCCTGGCACGCGATGCGCGTTGTCCGCCCAGGCGTCGGGAAACGGCGGCAGCTTGCGGCCGAGTTCGATGATGAACTGATAGCGCTCCATCCAGTCGTCGAACACGGCGAGTTCGTCCCCGATGGCGGCGATCGCATCGGCAGCGGTAGGTTCTTCAGGACGAACGAACGGGTCGGTCACAGCTTCAACAGCCGTACCGCATTGCCGCCGGCGATCTTCGCCTTGTCCTCGGCGCAGAGCGGTATGGTCGGCAGCCAGTCGGTGCCCGGTTTGTTGGCGACGAACGGATAATCGACCGAGAACATGATGCGATCCACCCCAAGCTCCTGCACGCAGCACAGCAGCGCCGGATTGGAGAAGAAGCCTGACGTGGTGATGTAGAAGTGCTCGCAGAACACGTCACGGAATGAACGGCTGCCGCCGCCGCGCGCGAACCCCATGTCGATCCGCCATAGCAGGAACGGCAGGCCCTCGCCGAGATGGCCCAGAATGATCTTGAGTTTCGGATAGGCGTCGAACACGCCGGACAGCACCATGCGCACGCCCTGCGTCGCGGTCTCCACGGTAAAGCCCCAGGCGGCACGCAGGATCATCGGCCAGTCCTGCGCGTAATCCTTGTAGTAGGTGTCGATCACCGCCTGCTGCGGCATGGTCGGATGCAGATACAGCGGCACGTCGAGTGCCGCGGCACGCTCGCAGATCGGCCAGAAGCGCTTGTCGTCGAAGAACACGCCGTTGGTCGTGCCGTTGATCAGCGCGCCCTTGAAGCCGAGTTGCGTCACCGCGCGTTCCAGTTCGTCGGCGGCGGCCTTCGGATCGGGCGTCGGGATCGCGGCGAACGCGGCGAACCGGTCGGGATGCGCGCGCACCGTTTCCGCCAGCCTGTCGTTGGCGATGCGCGCCAGCCGCACCGCGGTTTCGGCGTCCAGCTTCTGCAAGCCGGGATTGCCGTGCGACAGCACCTGCATGTCGATGCCCGCCTCGTCCATCTCCTTGATGCGGAGGCCGGTGAGGTCGTTCAGCCGTTCCGCGATGGCGGGAATCTGGCGGGCGTCTTCCGGCGCGTAGGCCCGCGCCACATCCGGGTCCTGGTAGTGCTCCTCGATGGTGATGACACGCGGCTTTGTTGGCATGGCGGCCTCCCTCAGTCCGTTGCGGTGCGCACGTGCGGGCGCACCCAGACAATAAATTCATCGTCTTTCATGTCACCCGCGGCAAGGCGGAGTATCGCCACCGTCGCATCCACTTCCGGCGGGTCGAAGTCCGCGCCGTTCAGCGCCAGGAACATGAACAGCGCGGCGAACCCGGTACGCTTGTTCCCATCGACGAACGGATGGTTGCGCACGATACCGATCGCGTACACCGCCGCCAGTTCCGCGACGTCCGGTTCGCCATAGCCCGCGCGGTTGAGCGGGCGTGCGAGCGCGCTTTCCAACAACCCCTCATCGCGCACGCCGGCGCTGCCGCCATGCTCGGCGAGCTGTTCATCATGGATCGCGAGAGTGAGCTGGCGCGACAGCCAGACGGTCACTTGGCGAGCTCGCGCAGCACGTTGCGCCAGCGCTTCATCAGCTTGCGCGCCACCACCATCTGCTGCTCGAACTCCGGATCGGCCGTGGTCAGCCGTACGCCGTCCGGCATGTCGACGGCATACAATGTGTCGCCCTTGCCGACGCCGAGCTTTGCCAGCAGCTCCTTCGGCAGGATAACGCCGACCGAATTGCCGATCTGGGTAAGCTTTAGCGCGTTCATCGGCGGCTCCGGGTCGGGTGCGTTACAACATATGTAAGCACCAGGGTCGGATCAAGCAACTACCGACGCGCATACCGGTGCAGCCACGCGTCCGAATTATGACGGTGAACCCTAGCACTACTTTGGCAGAATTGCGGCGTGGATCGCGCCGCGTTGCACAAATCAGGTGTGGAAATTTCGGGACCCGCGGGAAGTGGTACGGATCCGGCAGGAGTTCGGTCCGTCGATGACCGAGCAAGGGGTGCCGCGCAACCAAGTCCGCGGCATCGACGACAGCGACCAGAAAATTGCGCGCTAGGCGGTGCACCGCCTAGCGCGTCCGCCAGCCAATCCGCCGCGTCCTCAACGTCCCGGACGGCCTATGGCACGAAACTGCGCAGGCGAGTCACCCCGGTGCGCTGGACCTGCGAGCAAGCCGCGCCTCGCGACGCGCGCCTTCTCGCCGCGGCGAAGCAGGCTGACCACAGCCCGCACCAGCTCGGACCGGTCCCGGTAGCGGCCGGCGGCCACTGCCTCCGCTGCAAAGCGCTCCAGATCGGGGGGTAAAGTAATGTCGGCCATGCTTGGGAGCACATGGGGACAACGCACAGGCGGAAAGAGCCTGCGGTCGGCGAGCACCGAAGCGGGGGCGTCTCCGAGATGTGAATCCGGGGCCGGTCTTCGAAACCTCGGTGAGCCGATTGAGTCTGGAGCCCAGTGGTCCGGATAGTGTGTTGGCTCCGGCATTCGGATCGCCAGCGCGTCGCGGTCAGGCATCTCGCACCAGCAGCAGCCAGTCCTTGCCGGGGTTGGTCCATGTCCCTTGCGTCATCGGCCGGCGCGCCACTTCGCGGAAGCCGAGGCGCTCGTAAAGTCGCCTCGCTTCGATATTTGCATCGGCAACCAGCAGGCTGAGCTGGCGGGCCCCATGTGCCGCCCGCAGCGCGTCTGCGACGCCGATCAGGGCAGTTCCCAACCCGCGGCCGCGATGCTCGGGATAGGCGGCCAGCACCGCGATGTGCCAAGCCCCGCAGGCGTGGTTCCGCAGTTCCTGCCAGGGGGTCGTCAATCCGGGCGGTCCGACAGGAATTGGCTGCGCCTCCGCCGGCAACGGGTGGCTGATCAGCGCTGCGATCGGTCCCTCTCCGTCGTCAACCACGACGGCGTTGCGGTAGGACATGCTGCCCGCTTCGCCACGCACGGTTGCGATGCCGAATGCCCGCGGGTCGCGTCCGGGCTCTACGGCTTGCGCCCAGGCGATCGGCGCCATGCCCGAACTCGCATAACCAATAAAGTCCACCAGTGCTTGCGCATCGTCCTGTCCGGCGGCTCGGATCGGCGGCCGGTGGCTGAACGCCTGTGGCACGGACACCTCCATCGGTTCGGGCCAGGTTCGTTGCGAGATTATTGAATGCCGCACTTCTTAGACGCGAGCAGTACCCTCAAAACCTGGCAACCGAAGGCTGACGACTGCCCTAATGCAGCCACCCCGCCAGGATCGCCAGCAGCAGCAGCGCCACGATGTTGGTGATCTTGATCATCGGGTTCACCGCCGGACCGGCGGTGTCCTTGTACGGATCGCCCACCGTGTCGCCGGTCACCGCTGCCTTGTGTGCCTCGGAGCCCTTGCCGCCGTGGTGGCCTTCCTCGATGTACTTCTTGGCGTTGTCCCACGCCCCGCCGCCTGAGGTCATCGAGATCGCCACGAACAGCCCGGTGACGATGGTACCCAGCAGCATCGCGCCCAGCGACGCGAAAGCGGCCACCCGACCAGCGACGATGTCGATCACCACCCACACTACGATCGGCGCCAGCACCGGCAACAGCGAAGGGATGATCATCTCGCGGATCGCCGCCTTGGTCAGCATGTCCACCGCGCGGCCGTATTCCGGCTTGGCGGTGCCCTCCATGATGCCGGGGATCTCGCGGAACTGCCGCCGTACCTCCACCACCACGGCACCGGCGGCGCGGCCCACCGCGGTCATGCCCATCGCGCCGAACAGATATGGCAGCAGGCCGCCGATGATCAGGCCGATCACCACGAACGGGTCCTGCAGCGTGAACTGCACATCCAGCGTCGGGAAGTAGTGCTTCAGGTCCTGCGTGTAGGCCGCGAACAATACCAGCGACGCGAGGCCCGCCGAGCCGATGGCGTAGCCCTTGGTCACCGCCTTGGTGGTGTTGCCCACCGCGTCGAGCGCGTCGGTGGTGACCCGCACATCGGCCGGCAGATCGGCCATCTCGGCGATGCCGCCGGCGTTGTCGGTCACCGGGCCATAGGCGTCGAGCGCCACGATCATGCCGGCGAGCGACAGCATGGTGGTCACCGCCACGGCGATGCCGAACAGGCCGGCCACCATGAAGGTCACCACGATGCCGATGCAGATCACGATCGCCGGCAGCGCGGTCGCCTCCATCGATACGGCGAGGCCCTGGATCACGTTGGTGCCGTGACCGGTGGTGGAACTCTGTGCGATCGAGCGCACCGGACGGTACTCGGTCGCGGTGTAGTATTCCGTGATCCACACGATTGCGCCGGTCACCGCCAGGCCGACCAGCGCGCAGATGAACAGCTGGAAGCCGTTGACCGTCCCGCCGCCGGTCAGCGGCAGCGGCGTGGCGAAGCCGATGAACCAGGCGATGATGATGGCGACGCCGACGACCGACAGCGCGCCGGTCACCAGCAGCCCCTTGTACAGCGCCTTCATGATGCCGTTGTCGGGGCCGAGCTTGACGAAATAGGTGCCGACGATCGAGGTCAGGATGCAGATGGCGCCGATGCCGAGCGGCAACATCAGCACTCGGTCGCGCACCTCGCCGGTGAAGAAGATCGCCGCCAGCAGCATGGTGGCGACGATGGTCACCGCGTAGGTCTCGAACAGGTCGGCGGCCATGCCGGCGCAGTCGCCCACGTTGTCGCCCACGTTGTCGGCGATCACGGCGGGGTTGCGGGGGTCGTCCTCGGGGATGCCGGCCTCGACCTTGCCCACCAGATCGGCGCCCACATCGGCGCCCTTGGTGAAGATGCCGCCGCCGAGACGGGCGAAGATGGAGATCAGCGAGCCGCCGAAGCCCAGCGCCACCATCGCTTCGAGCACGCGGCGCAGGTCATCGTCAGTGCCGCCGCTCATGCCGCCGCGCAGGAAGAAGTAGTAGCCGGCGACACCGAGCAGGCCGAGGCCGACCACCAGCATGCCGGTGACTGCGCCGGCGCGGAACGCGATGTCGAGGCCGGCGGCCAGTCCCTGCTTGGCGGCCTGCGCGGTGCGGACATTGGCGCGCACCGATACGTTCATGCCGATGTACCCCGCCGCGGCGGACAGCACCGCGCCGATGATGAAGCCGATGGCGACGTGGATGCCCAGTGTCAGCCCCAGGATGATCAGGATCACCACGCCGACGATGCCGATCGTGGTGTACTGGCGGTTCAGGTAAGCCCGGGCGCCCTCCTGCACGGCGGCGGAAATCTCCTGCATGCGGGCGGTCCCGGCATCCGCGGCCAGCACCTGCTTGCTGGTGACCAGACCGTAGACCAACGCCAGCAGACCGCAGACGATGATCACGTATTGGGCCAGTTGCATCCGGGGTTATCCTCTTATGGAGAAACGTTGCGGGATGGCCACGGCAATCCCCCTGCCGTGGCCCGCGGGTTCGGCGCGGCCGTATGCCAGATAGGTGAACAAGTGGCAAATGGCCCGCGCGATCCGGCGCCGCTTGCGCTCGGCGGCCGTCTCCCGTGTTATCGTCCGCCACGCTGCGCCTGTAGCTCAACTGGTCAGAGCGGGCGGCTCATAACCGCTTGGTTGCAGGTTCGAGTCCTGCCGGGCGCACCACGATCCCAGTGCCTTGGCGGGGGGCGCGCGCCGCACCGCCGAGGCCCGCGTGCGCCCCTTGGCTGATCGCTCGACGCAACCCGCTCGCGGCGGCGCCGGCCGGATCCCGCTATGGTGCCGTGACGGGTTGGCGACCTCCCTGCCGGTGGTGCGAAGCGGGCCGGACCCAGCAATCAAGTAACCCGGTTGAAAGGAATTGGTCGCTATCGTGTCCGGATGGCGGACGCGATACGCCTTGGGCTGGCCGCTCGTCCTGCCGCGGGCGGCCATCACCGTGGCCAGGCGGGACGGGTCGGACGGCGACAGGCCGGCCCAGCGTTCCACGATGTGCTTGCGGCCGCCATGGCGGGCGCTGGCGCGGGGCACCCCCCGGCCACGGGTCCGGGCAGCCGGACCGCGACGCTGCACGTGCCGCTGACGGTATCAAATCGGACCTGGTTCGCACCGCCGGAACCGGCGATCCCGGCGCAGTCTGACGCCGCGTTGCGGCAGGCCATGGCGCTGGAGGGCGTGCCGGGATCGTGGCAATCGGGCCTGCGCTTCATCATGGCGCAGGAGTCGGGCGGCCAGGTGAACATAGCGAACCCGGTGCACTCGGCGCGCGGGCTGTTCCAGTTGACCGCGGCCAACTACCACCTGAACCCGAACGGCGCGCAGTCGTTCGGCAACGCCGTGGAAGAGGCCCAGGGCGGCATCCGCTACATCGAGCAGCGCTACGGCACGGCGGACAACGCGGTCGCGTTCTGGCAGGCGCACCACTGGTATTGAACCGGCGTCGGCGTGATTGCACGCGCCTTATCGTACCACTACGGTTTCAAATGTCTTCCGCCGCTCTCCGACCAAAAGCGCAGAAGGGAAACGCCATGGGCAGCAGACTGATTGCGTTTCCGGCTCGTGGCCATCAGACCGTCCTGGTCGAGGTCGACGATCCCAATATCGGCAATATGCCGGTCGCCCGTGGTGTTGCGGAACGGGCCCAGGAAACGTTCGAGACGGCGATTGCGCAGATCCGGCCCGGCGTGGAAGCGCTGATGGCGCAGCTCGGCGAGCTGACCAGCAAGCCTGAGGCGATCAGCCTGGAGCTCGGCATCAAGTTCACCGCCGGCGCGGATGCGGTGATCGCCAAGACCTCGATCGAGGGAAACGTGAAGGTCACGCTGACCTGGAAGCCGGAGTAAGCTGGCCCGTCGTCCAGGGGGTACATCGTGGCGGAGCTGCTGCAGCAGGGCATCGGCAGGGTGCGTGGTTCGCCCGCGGAGCCGGTGGCGGGCAGCGCTTTCCTGATCTCCGCAGGGCACGTGATGACCTGCGCCCACGTGGTCAACGCGGGGCTGGGCCGGCCGTGGAACGCCGTGGAACGCCCTGGCGACGATGCATGGGTCCAGGTTGAGTTTCCGTTTGCTCGACACGGTCTGACATTGAGTGCCTCAGTCATCGAGTGGCGCCCACCCGGTGACGGCATCGCTACCGACATTGCCATCCTGGAGCTCGAGCGACAGGTTCTGGAGAGTCCCTATCGAACCATTGCCGGGCTACCACATCGCGGCCAGACGTTCTGGACCAAGGGGTTCCCAGTGGGCCAGGACGGCGGCATGGACGCCGTGGGCGAGCTCGGCACGCCAATTGAACATGGCCGCCTGCTGGCGCATGGCAGCGCGCGGCCGGGGTTCTTCATCGAAGGCGGGTTCAGCGGTGCGCCGTTGCTGGACGAAACCACCAACGCTGTCATTGGCATGATCAACGCCGCGGCACGGGATGACTCGAAGCGTACGGCGTTCGTCATTCCCGCCGACCAGCTCGAACTGGCGTGGCCGCCGCTGGCCCGCCCGTACAAAGGGCTGAATGCGTTCCGCGAGGTCGACCGGCGGTTCTTCTTCGGGCGAAATGTATTCGCCGACGAGCTTGCCGCCAAACTGGCGCTGCGCCCGTTCGTCGCGGTGGTTGGGCGCTCCGGGAGCGGCAAGTCGTCATTGGTGCGGGCCGGGCTGCTACCGCGCCTGCACGATGAGGGCTCGTGGCGTGTCTTGGTCGTGCGACCGGGCGCGCCATCGGCTGATCCCTTTCGCAATATCGCCTGCTGCCTGCTCGATGCCGCGCGCAGCGCCGGCACGGGCCTCGGTGCGATGCTAGATGAAGACGCCGTCGCAAGGCTTGCCACCGCGCTGCACGACGATCCCGATGTGTTGGTCGACCACCTGCGTCGTCTTGCCGGGGACGGGCCGGACTCGCCCAGTCTGCTGTTGGTGGTTGACCAGTTTGAGGAATTGTTCACCCTGGTGGCGGATCCGCACGAGGATGACGAAAGCAGCGTGCGGGCGCGCTGCGTGCGGTGCCTCTGTGCGGCAGTCGATACCACGCACACGCAAGACCCGGCCGCGCGCTGCATCGTGACGCTGCGTGCGGATTACCTGGGACGCGCCCTGGGCATTCGTGCGCTGGCGGACCTGCTGAAGGACGCCGACATCAAGCTCGCGCCGATGAACGCGGCCGAACTGCGCGCCGCCATCGAAGAGCCGGCCCGTATGCTGGGCGTCCGGTTCGACGATGGCCTGGTGGACGAATTGATGCACTCGGTCGGCGATTCACACGACGCCCTGCCGCTGCTGGAGTTCGCTCTGGCCGAACTTTGGTCCATGCAACGAGACCGAGTTGTCCGACGACCGGCACAGCCGAATGGCGAGGCCGCAACGGACGTCATGGTGACGTCGCTGACGCGGCACGCCGACGCCGTATTCGATCATCTGAGCCGACGGTTCGGCGAGGCGACGTTCCGTGCCGCGATGACGGCGTTGGTCTGGCTTGGCGACCCGGCGCGGGAAGGCGAGGACACACGGCGGGTGGGGCGGCGCGGCGAGTTCGTCGCAACGGGCGAGGAGGGTGTCCGGCGGTGGGCGTTGCTGGAGCAGTTGGCGAGCCAGGACCGGCATGCCCGGCTCGTCACAATGGGAGCAAGCCAGATCGACGGGGAACCTACGGCGGAGATCGTCCACGACGCGCTGATGCGCCGCTGGGGCAGGCTGCGCGGTTGGCTGGACGAAGATCGCGGTTTCCTGCTTTGGCAGCAGAAGACCAACGCCGAGGCTGCGGAATGGCGCCAGAGCAGGGACGTGTCCGACCTGTTGGTTGGGCGCAAACTGGCCGAAGCACAGCGCTGGCGGGAAGAGAGGCCGGGGCACGATCTGCTCCTGTTGACCGATTACCTCACGGCGTCAATGCAGTTTCACGAACAGCAGGAAGAGCAGGCGAGGCTACGTCAGCTTGAACACATCGGCGCACTGGAGCAGGTGGCATCCGTCGCCAAGCGTCGGACCAAACATGCGATGCTGGCGGCAGTGCTCGCATTGTTGGCGGCGATCGTGGCGATCCTCGGTCTGGGATGGGGGGCCGCCCAGAAGCAGATTGCCGCAGGCGAGCGGGTCAAGGCACTGCGTGCGCAGGTCACTCGGCTTGGCGCCGCCGCAGAAGGACAGACCGAATTCGGAGACCCTGTGACGGGGATGCTGTTGGCGCTGGAGGCGTTGCACATTGCGCCGAATTCCTCCGCACGCGGCTTCACCGCTGAGGCCGAAAGGGCGCTAACTCACGCGTTGCAAATGCAGCGCGAGACATCCTTGGTGCTTGGCCACTTGGGCGCAGTCCACTCCGTGGCATTTTCGTCCGACGGCAAGCGCCTGGCGAGCGCATCGGACGATGGGAGCGTGCGTGTGTGGGATGTCGCGACCAGCCGAGCGATCGGCGCGCCCCTGATGAGCCACGACGACAAGATCTGGTCGGTGACGTTCTCACCCGACGGCAGGCGCCTGGCGACCGGGTCCGAGGATCAAAGTGTGCGGCTATGGGACGCTGAGACCGGTCAGCAGATCGGCGTGCCGTTGCCCGGCCACACCGGCATCGTCTGGTCGGTCGCGTTCTCACCGGATGGCAGACGTCTTGCCAGCGCGTCTTCCGACCAAAGCGTGCGGCTATGGGATGCAGCGACCGGTCAGCCGATCGGCGAGTCACTGATCGGACACACGAACTGGATTCGATCGGTGGCATTTTCACCGGACGGCAAGCGCTTGGCGAGTGCGTCGTTCGATAGGACCGTGCGGCTGTGGGATGCAGCGACCGGTCAGTCGATCGGACCCCCGTTGCTCGGGCACAGGGGGTGGGTCCTTTCCGTGGCGTTCTCACCGGACGGCAGGCGGTTGGCGAGCGCGTCGGCCGACAAGAGTGTGCGGCTGTGGGACCCGTCGACCGGGCAGCCGATCGGATCTCCATTGCTCGGCCATGCCGACACGGTTTGGTCAGTGGCGTTCTCGCCGGACTCCAAGTTGCTGGCGAGCGCGTCATCCGACCAGAGCGTGCGGCTGTGGGATGCCGAGACCGGTCGGCCGATCGGTGGGCCGCTGCTTGGCCACGCCGGCACAGTCTGGTCTGCGATGTTCTCGCCGGACGGCAAGCAGCTTGCCAGTGCATCGGACGACCGGACTGTGCGGCTGTGGAATGCCGAACCCGAAGGGCCGATCAACACGCTGCTGGTTGGTCACACGGGGACGGTCTGGTCGGTGGCGTTTTCGCCGGATGGCAAGCGCCTGGCGAGCGCGTCGGCCGATCAGAGTCTGCGGCTATGGGATGGCGAGACCGGCCGGCTGATCGGTGACCCGCTGCTGGGCCATACGGGCGCGGTCCTGTCCGTCGCGTTCTCACCGGACAACAGTGTTCTGGCAAGTGCGTCGGCCGACCGGAGCATACGCCTATGGGACGCGAATACGGGCCGACAGAAAGGTGCGCCGCTGATCGGGCACATCGCTGCTGTCCAGTCCGTAGCGTTCTCGCCTGACGGCAAGCGTCTGGCGAGCGGGTCGTGGGACAAAAGTGTGCGGTTGTGGGATGTCGAGAGCGGTCGGCCAAACGGCTTGACGCTGCTCGGCCACACGGACTCGGTAAACTCGGTAGCGTTCTCGCCCGATGGCAAGCGCCTGGCGAGCGCGTCGGCCGACAAGAGCGTGCGGTTGTGGGATACAGCGACGGGCCACGAGGTAGTTGCGCCGCTGCTTGGCCATACCGACTCGGTAAGGTCGGTAGCATTTTCGCCGGATGGCAAGCGGCTGGCGACCGCATCGTCCGACCACAGCGTGCGGTTGTGGGATGTCGCGACCGGTCAGCCGGTCGTAGCGCTCCTGCTTGGTCACACGGCTGCGGTGTGGTCGGTAGTGTTTTCCCCTGATGGCGGGCGCCTTGCGAGCGCGTCCGAGGACCAGACTGTGCGGCTGTGGGACGCCGCAACGGGTCGGCCGATCAGCCCGCCGCTGGTCGGCCATGCGGGCGGGGTCTATTCGGTGGCGTTCTCGCCGGACGGCAGGAGGTTGGCGAGCGCGTCATTGGATCAAAGCGTGCGGTTATGGCCCACCTTCATTTCGCGCGACGAGGCTGTCGAGACGGCAGAGGCGCGGCTGCCGCATTGCCTCTCGCCCTACCAGCGGATGACCTTCGGGCTCTCCGATCCAACCGGCTCCGACGTCCCCGACAACCACGCGACGAAGCCACCCTGCTGGTAGGCGACCGCCCAAGCCCCTACCTAATGCGCGAACTGTTTCGGAGCTTGCGGCGATATGGCCAGCTACCAGTACGTCTATGTGATGAAAGACCTGACCAAGGCCTTTCCGGGCGGACGCGAGGTATTCCGCGGCATCACGCTTGCCTTTCTGCCCGGCGTGAAGATCGGCGTGCTCGGCATCAACGGCGCCGGCAAATCGACGCTGATGAAGATCATGGCCGGCATCGATACCGACTTCGGCGGTGAGGCATGGGCGGCCGAAGGTGCCCGTGTCGGCTATCTGGAGCAGGAACCGCAGCTCGATCCCGACAAGACGGTGGGCGAGAACGTCGAGGCGGCGTTTGCCGACCTGAAGGCGACCCTCAACCGGTTCAACGAAATCTCGGAAAAATTTGCCGAGCCGATGAGCGACGAGGAGATGAACACACTGCTCGCCGAACAGGCGGACCTGCAGACCAAGATCGACGCCGAGGAAGGCTGGGACCTCGACCGACGCGTCGATATCGCGCTCGATGCGCTGCGCTGCCCGCCGGCGGAGGCGTCGGTCACCACGCTGTCCGGTGGCGAGCGGCGGCGCGTCGCGCTGTGCCGGCTGCTGCTGGAGAAGCCCGACCTGCTGCTGCTCGACGAGCCGACCAATCACCTGGACGCGGAAAGCGTCGCCTGGCTGGAACACACGCTGCACGACTATGCCGGCACGGTGATGATCGTCACCCACGACCGCTACTTCCTCGACAACGTCACCGGCTGGATCCTGGAGATCGAGCGCGGCCGCGGCTATCCGTTCGAGGGCAACTACTCGTCGTGGCTGGAACAGAAGCGCAAGCGCCTCCAGCAGGAGGAGAAGGAGGAAAGCGCCCGCCAGCGCGCACTGGCGATGGAGCAGGAGTGGATCGCAGCGTCACCGCGCGCACGGCAGGCGAAAAATCGCGCACGCATCCAACGCTATGAGGAGATGCTGGCGCGCTCGCAGGAGCAGGTGGCCGGCGTGGCGGAGATCGTCATTCCGCCCGGGCCCCGGCTGGGCAACGTGGTGATCGAGGCGGAAGGACTGCGCAAGGGCTACGGCAACAACCTGCTGATCGACGAGCTGAACTTTCGCCTGCCGCCCGGCGGCATCGTCGGCGTGATCGGCCCGAACGGCGCCGGCAAGACGACGCTGTTCCGCATGATCATCGGCCAGGAGCAGCCGGATGCCGGCGCGCTCCGCCTCGGCGAGACGGTGAAGCTGGGCTATGTCGATCAGTCGCGCGACAGCCTGAACGCCAACAACAACGTGTGGCAGGAGATCAGCGCCGGCGAGGACGTGATCTATCTCGGCAAGCGCGCCGTGCCGTCACGGGCGTATGTGAGTGCGTTCAACTTCAAGGGTCCGGACCAGCAGAAGAAGGTCGGCCTCCTGTCAGGCGGCGAGCGCAACCGGGTGCACCTGGCGAAGATGCTGAAGACCGAACACAACGTGATCCTGCTCGATGAGCCGACCAACGATCTGGACGTGGATACGCTGCGGGCGCTGGAGGATGCGCTGATCGAGTTCGCCGGCTGCGCGGTCATCATCAGCCACGATCGCTGGTTCCTGGATCGGCTGGCGACGCACATCCTGGCGTTCGAGGGCGACAGCCACGTGGAATGGTTCGAGGGTAACTTCGAGGCGTACGAGGAAGACAAGCGGCGCCGGCTGGGGGCGGACGCCACGGAGCCGCATCGGATCAAGTACCGCCCGCTGGCGCGGTAGTTCGCCTGCTTACGCCAAGGGGCTTTGCCCCTTGGAACCCCAGCAAAGGCGGAGCCTTTGCAATCCAACGGACCAAGGTGAAGGGTTCCAAGGGCACTGCCCTTGGCGGAGGTCCAGGAGGCAGAGCCTCCTGGTGGGGGGTCTGGGGCAAAGCCCCATAGGCGCGAACTTTAGGGTGGACCCGACGCGGCCTCGTGTGATTCTGGGAACGAATGCCCGCAGCACCGCATTCCGTATCCCGCTTCGACCGACACTGGTCTGTATTGCTAAAGCGGCTTTCGGGCGTTCTGGACCTCGACGCTTCGGCGCGAGCAAGCGGCGCGCTCGTGCGCAGACGAAATGTCGGCGACGGTGCCACGTTACTTCGCTTGGCGCTGGCCCATGGTCCAGGCGGTCTCAGCCTTCGGTCCGCCGCGACATGGGCCGACGCCAGCGGTGTCGCCCGGCTTTCGGACGTAGCACTACGGCGGCGACTTAGAGGAGCGGCTGATTGGCTTGGGCAGGTTGCTGGGGCCCTCTTGGCATCGAGGTTACCGCCTGAGGAGGAAGCAGTTTTCGCTGAACGACTGCGGATCGTCGACGGAAGCAGCATCAGCCACGCGGGTGCGGACCGGACCAACTGGCGGTTACACGCCATCTATGATCCTGCAATGGCCCGATTTACAGACCTCGAACTAACCGGTGCCGATGGAGGCGAGGGTTTCGCAAGATTTCTCGTTTTCTCCGGGTGACCTTGTGGTCGGAGATCGCGGTTACGCCAAACCGCCCGGCCTACAGCACGTGTTGGCCGCGGGCGCGGACTTCCTCGTGCGCGTAGGGTGGAACAGCTTGGGCATGATCACCCCGGACGGAGCGCGCCTCAGCCTGGCCGCCATTTATGACACCCTTGCACCTGGAGAGACGACCGAGTTGTCCGCCGTGGTGACACGACAAAGCAAAGGACAACAGCGCCGGCCGGTCCGGCTGTTCCCCGCACGCCTCGTCATCATGCGTCAGCGCGCGGCGGCGGGTGAGCGCGCAACTCAAGTTGCCAAGCGGCAGCATAGCAAGACGCGCTCGAATATGACACTAAAGCCGATGACGCTCGTGTCGGCCAATTATCTGATGGTGCTGACTTCGTTGTCGTCAGAGGAAGTGACCGCCGCTCGGGTGATGGCCGTTTACCGCCTTCGCTGGCAAATAGAATTAGCATTCAAACGATTGAAAACAGGCCTTGGGCTGCACCGCCTCATAGCGCGCGATCCGGTTATGGCCCGAAGTTGGCTGCTGTCGCATCTGGTACTGGCACTGATCATCGAGGACGCCATAGGCGAAGTCCTCAACTCTCCCCCCTGTACGCTCGGCTGGCAGCGGCCGCCCGGTTTCCCTGTGGCGTCTGCATGCCGCTTTACGGGGTGCCTTGATTGGCGCGATAGTCCGCGCCGTATCCATCGCGGATTTGAGGCGGGTGGATTCCACCATCATGCGGCATATATGTGATCCTCCCAGGCGTCGAGAGTCCCAGGGTGCTGCAGCACGGGCACCATCGGGTGGGATCTGCGTCATGACCGGATAGCGGCTTTGGGTGGATGTCTGCCGGTCCGGTTTCGGACGACCAGCTAGTAGACCAGCCACATCACTCGTGAGCGTGACCACGCCAGGGGCTTCTTGCTCTTGTCGCCAGAGCGCACGCTAGTCCCATCACCACGAGGACAAGCGTCGAAACGGCATTGATCTCCGGCGTCAGGCCGGAGCGCAGCCGCGCAAAGATCAGCACTGGAAGCGTCGGATCGTAGCCGCCGAGGAAAAAGGACCGGATGAAATCGTCGAAGCTGGTCAAGGCGGCCAGCCCGCCGGCGCCGAACAGCGCAGGACGGAGCCAGGGCCAGACGACGTGGATCATCATCGCGAATGAGCCCGCGCCAAAAACATGCGCAGCCTCTACCTGCTCGGCGGGTAGCGTCGCGCGGCGTGCCCGCACCATGATCGCGGCGTACGGCGTCGCGTGGATAGCGTGGCCAAGCAGGATCGCGCCAACACCCGGCTCCAGCCCGATCATCTGAATCGCGATACGCAGCGCCACGGCATGGATGACGCCTGGGGTCACCAACGGCAACAAGGCCGCCGCCATTAGCGCGAGCTCCGCCCAGCGCGAGCGCAGGCTCGCCGCGGCAAGCCCGATCCAGGTTCCTACGATCACGGCAAGCCCCGCCGAGGCCAGCGCCAGCACGACAGATAGGGCGAAGGCACGGCGATAATCAGGGTCGGACAAGGCCACGCGATACCAGTGCCAGCCGAGTGGCCCCAGCGGAAACCCGACGATCTCGCCCTGTGCCAGGCTCGTCAGCAGGATGAGGCCGAGCGGCAGCACGAAAGCGCCAAACGCCGTCCAGTAGACCGCGGCCAAAAGCCGGTGACGCGTCATGTGCCCTCACGTCCCGTTCGCCCCAGCATCAGCGCCAGCAGCCCGGCGAGAGCCGAACCGGCCGCCAACAGGATGAAGCCGAACGCCGCACCCATGGGCCAGCGTCCGCTCGCCGCACCGAACATATCGGCGATGGTGATCGCGAAGACAGGAACGCCGGCTCCGCCCAGCAGCGCCGGCGCTGTGAACACCCCGAGCGTGGCAAGGATGGTCAGAACGACGCCCACCGCGACCCCACGCGAGGTCAGCGGCAAGGTGATGTGCCACAGCCGTTGCCACGGTCCCGCGCCGTCCAGGGCCGCGGCCTCTGCCACGTCACGTGGCAGGCGATCGAGCGCCGCGTAGACCGGCAGCAGCATGGACAGGAAGACCGTGTAGACCATGCCGGCCAGAACCGCTCCGGTGCCATAAAGCAGCGGCACGGGCGCGGCGGTCAGGCCCAGCCATTGCAGCGCCGCATTCAGCGCGCCGCGATTGGCCAACAGCAGGACGAGCGCGAACATGCGCAGCACCTCGCTGGTCCAGAAGGGTGCAGCGAGCAACGCCAGCCGCCGCCCGCGCTTCGCCGGCGCGACATGCTGTGCGACGTAATAGGCAATGGGATAGGCCAGCATTAGCGCCGCAAGCGTCGTGACCAGGGCAAGGCCGAGGCTATGCAGCAGCGACAACCGGTAGCCGGTTTGCCGCAGGAAGCTGGCATAAGCGTTGAGGCTGAAGGCCGGTGTCGTGCCCGGAGAACCCGGATAGGCATCCAAGAGGCTAATCCGGGCCATGGCGAGCAGCGGCCCGACATGCGCCACCATCACCCACGCCACCGGCACCGCAGAAGAGAAAGCGGCGGCAGCCGGTCACCCGGCCTTTACTTCCTCGACTGCCTTGTCGATCAGGGACGAACTCAGCGCCTGTCCCTCGAAACGTGGGAAGTGGACACGGCCAAGCGCATCCTCGGGCAAGCCATAGGCGTCCTGTTCGGTCGCGCTCAACGCCTTTCCGGCATCCAGAAAACAGGAGGCGAAACCGGCCGAGCGGGTCAGCGTCGCCGCCATTCCAGGCGCGCCCAGCATGGCGTCAAGAAACCGGTAGGCACCATCCCGATTGGGCGCGTCCTTGATGATGGCGAAGGTATAGACGTAGGCGAGTGTGCCTTCCTTCGGCACCACGCGGCGGAAGGGCTGGCCAGCCAGGATCAGCCGTGCCGGCGTGCTGGCATAGGTCTGCGCCAGCACCGCATCGCCGCCCGTCAGGAGCTGCTGCAACTCGCTGCCTTCGTCGAAGAAGCGCACCACCTGCGACTTGTTGCGGATCAGCAGATCGCGCGCCGCGTTCACGGCCGCCGCGGCCTCCGTAGGCTCGCTAAGATAGGCCATGAACGTCGGGTCCGCGCCTTGCGCCAGCATGGTGCAGAGCAGGAAATCCTCGATATCGTAGGTGACCCGCCCCTTGTGTTTCGGATCGAAGATCGCGAACCAGCTATCCGGCGCGGGCTTCACCTCCCGCGTGTCATAGACCAGCACATCGGCGGCCATCACCAGCGGCACGCCCATGATGGCCCCGTTGACGTGGTTCCACTCCGCGTTGGCATAGACCGGATTCAGCCGGTTCCAGTTCTTCAACCGCGTCGTATCGAGCGGCTCGATGAGGCCGTTTTCCACGAACTGATGCAGGCGGGTGCCGACCACGGTGCAGATATCGGTGATGGGATGATCGCGCTCGGCGGTCAGCAGTGTCAGTTCCGGAGCCTGGCTGGCAGCGGGGCGGATGCGCACCGGGATGCCGGCCTCACCCTCGAACTGCTTGTGGAAATCGGCGGGCACGAACCCGTCATAGGCCGTGATGTTCAAGGCGGGCGCAGCGGTGGCACGGGCCGAGCGCAGGAAGGGTAGCGCCACCGCGGCGGCCATAGTGGATCGACGGGTAACGGCGCGGCGTGCCACGCTTGGCAAAGCAGACATGATGACGATGGCCGTATGATGTTCTGATCAATACATCATACTCATGGTTGACCGGGCAGCAAGGGGAGAGGCGGTGCAGCGTGTGACCATCACCATGGAGGACGATCTGCTGGCGGAGCTGGACGCCCTGGTCGTTCGTCGTAGTTATCAGAACCGCTCGGAAGCGCTGCGAGATCTCACCCGCAGCGGGCTTCGGCAGGCGGAGCTACCCAAACCCGATGCGACCTGCGTGGGCGCTCTGGTCTATGTTTACGACCATGCCCGGCGGGACTTGCCCAACCGGTTGGCCAACGAGTTCCACGACCACCATCACATGGCTATTTCGACGCTTCATGTGCATCTGGATCCAGAGAGTTGCCTGGAGGTCGCCATACTGAAGGGAGCGGCGAAGGATGTGCAGCATATGGCCGATCACGTGATTGCCGAACGTGGCGTTCGTCACGGCCAGCTTGTCGTAGTGCCTCAGAAGGGAAGCTAGCCTCGATTTAGAGGGCGCTGCGGCCGTCGTATTTCTGTTGCGTGCCCCGCACCATCCGACAACATGTCCGCTCTCAGGATGCGAAGGAAAGGCCGCTAGCGGCCGGTATGGGTCGAATATGGCGGGTGACAACGGCCACGCGTTGGGCCACCTCCTCGCTTAAGTTCGCGCTTATGGGGCAAAGCCCCTGCCTTCCCTCAACTCAGGTGATGGCGCTACACAAAGCGCCACAAACCGGGCAGGAGGACCCAGCCGATGGATATCGAGACTGCGGTAACCAGCGACGTCGATTGGCAGGCACGCGTCGATCTCGCCGCGGTCTACCGGCTGCTGGCGCATCACGGCTGGGGCGATGTGATCTTCAACCACGCCGCGATGCGCAGCCCGTCCAACCCGCGCCACTTCCTGATCAAGCGCCACGAACTGCTCTATACCGAGGTGACCGCGTCCAATCTGGTCGAGGTCAGCATGGATGCCGACCTGGATGAACGTTCCGGCGTCAACCGGCCGGGCTTCACGCTGCACAGCGGCGTGCTGCGCGGTCGGCCCGACGTGAACTGCTCGGTGCATGTCCATCCGGACGAAGGCGTCGCGATATCCGGCCTGAAGCACGGGCTGCGGCCGCTGTCGCAGAGTGCCATGCGGTTCTACCGGCGTGTCGGCTACCACGATTACGAAGGCCTCACGGACAGCTTCGACGAACGCGAGCGCATCGTCGCCGCGCTGGGCAGCAACCGCGCGCTGGTCATGCGCCATCACGGCATCACCACGGTGGGCGTCACCGCGCGCGAGGCGTTCGGCCTGATGAAGGAGTTCGTGCGCGCCGCCCGCATCCAGTTGCTGATGGAAGCGACCGGAGCGGCGACGGCGGAGATCGCACCGGAGATCTGCGAGCACGTCGCGGCCCAGTATGAACAGCACGACAGGGGGCGGGCATCGGCTGAATGGCCCGCGTATCTTCGCCTGCTCGACGGCATCGATCGCAGCTACCGCGACTGACCGCGCGCCGCCCCCGAGGGGCGTCACCGGCGCGCCATGAACCCACTGTGGGTCCTGCGCACGGCGCGGCTGGTGCTGACGCCGGTGGGCGGCGCCGACCTCCCCGACCTGCGCGCCATCAAGGCCGATCCACGCGTGTTCGCCATCATGCTGGGCGGTGTCCGATCGCCGCAGCAAACGGCGGAAGAGCTGGCGGATGATATCGCGGACTGGGGCGCCAACGGCTTCGGCACCTGGACGATCCGCGAAGCCGGCCAATTCCTCGGCATCACGGGACTCGAACGGCGGCCGGACGGTCGTGGCATTGCCCTGCGGTTCGCCCTCTGGCCGGAGGTGCACGGCCGCGGTCTCGCCCGCGAGGCTGCCGGCGCGGCGCTTCGGTTCGGCCACCGGCAGGCCGGGCTGTCGCGCATCGTGGCGGTGGCGCGGGAAAGCAACTTCGCCTCGCGCGTGGTGCTTGGCGGCATCGGCATGACGGAGTGCGGCGGTTTCGTGCAGTCGGGGTATCGCATGGTGATGTACGAGAGCGTTGCCGGATCAGCCGCACGGTGATCATCAGTCACGGCCGGTAGTTCCTGGACCGGCTGGCGACACACATCCTGGCGCTTGAGGGGGACAGCCAGGTGGGGTGGTTCGAGGGCAACTTCGAGGCGTACGAGGAGGACCAGCGGCGCCGGCTGGTCGCGACGGAGCCGCGCCGGATCAATTACCGGCCAATCGCGCGGTAAACGCACCGCGCCGGCCCTCCACCACCAGGACGATCGGCGCGCGAGCTGTGAATCATTTCACATCTGTCGAATCCATCCAGGTGTATCCCCATCGATTGCACCAGATGGCGCGGGAGTTCGACCAGAACATCGGAGGGTTTAATGGCTCTGCTAGAGGTTACAGCCGTTGCCATTGGGCTGTTCGCTCTCCTCCAATGGCTTGTCATGCCACGCCTGCGCTCGGCTTTGACGCAGCCGCGCCCGAACCGGCCCGTACGACTCATCGTCGCGATGATTCTTGGCAACCTCATCCGCAGCACGAGCCTGATCGCGGCAATCGCTTTCAGCGCCATCGTTGTCGTTCTGAGCGCGCTCGCCCTCACAGGTCACGCGCTGCCTCTGTCCCAGCTCGCCGCGATCTTTCATGCCTTGTCCGAACTCCGCGAAAAGATCGAGAAAATCGATACAGGCTGGAGCCTGGCAACCGTCGCAGTGCTCTCTGTCGCACTCTGGTTTGCCGTCCGACGCGACGCAACGCGCCAGCTCTCGGCCGCGGTTGACGCGGCGGTGGAGCGGCTACGCGCAGACGCGGCCGCCGGCAGATTGCAGCCTCTGGAGCCAACGCCACGGATGCAGCAGTTTATCGCGCATCTTGCGAAGCTTCAGGATGCGATCAATGCCCCAGAGGGGCAGGCCCGATCGGATGCCGAACAGACCGAGCGATTGAAGAAGGAGGCCAATGCGGTTCACGAGGAGATCGGTCGGCTCGACGCACTGCGTCGGCTGGACATCGGGGCCAACCTGTCGGCGCTGACAAACCCTCCGCGACCGGCCAACCGCTTTGCCGCGATCCTGGTCAGCGCCGGCGTACTGCAATCGCTGTCGCTCGTATCGAAAGCTGTTGCCACGCTGAGCCTCGCATTGATGGCGCCGGCCTTGATCACGCTGTCCGGCGATCAGTTGGCTGCGTCGATTGCCCATGCGAACGTCGAGCTCCACCGCCTCATCGTCGCGGAGTCACAGGCGCAGGCAGAGAGCGACTGGTTCCATGCCCAACCGCCCGCTGCGCAACAACGCGACGTTACGGCAGCAGACCAGGCACTGATCCAACAACTATCATATCACTACCAGGCCTTTGCCCGTCTGAACGCTGCTGCCGAGTACCGCGTGCCAGCCAATGCATTTCGTTTGGCCAGCACCGATGTGCGCCGGGAGTTGCTGGCCAATTACGCGGCGTCGCACCCGACAGCGCTGGAAGCGCATGGTGGCACGCCGGCCAGGAAGGATGAAGCCGATCTCACCGCGCACGCCAGCCGAACGGACCTGGACGGGCCGGAGGCAGCGCGCTTCCGCGAGCGAATGCTGCACCTCGCCCGCGCCACATCGCAATCGCAGTGGGAAACGTTCTCGGCCAAGGCTTCATCGTACCTGCATGCGATGGCTCGGCCAGTCGGTCCAGGCGATATCGGCCAGCGGCTTTTTTCCGAAGTGCTCAACATGGGCGGCTCGATTACCCTCGACAGCGGCCCGAATGCGTCGGCCCTCCGCGAGCTGGTTGGACAGATCGGCAAGCCGGGCGAGATAGCTGAGCAGGCCGCCGAGCTGATGGACATCGACATCGTTCGCTTCGCCACCGGGATCAGAGAGTTCGGCACGCCACAGCGGGCCATGCGCGATCTCCCGGGCGAAGTGCCCAGGCATATCGGCCAAACCGACGAATGGGCGGAACGTCTCAAGGACCACGTGACTGCGCTGGTTGCGCGCGCCGATGCGGACATTGCCCGGGCGCCGCCCACACTCGACGAACGCATGCCCCCCGAGCCGGAACTTCGCCCGGCGTTGGCGACCGCGAGGGATATGATGGCGCATGCGCCCGACCCATCGGCGGCGGCCCATGCTTCCGACGTCGTCACGACCTATCGGGACCTGTTTCCCGGCGTTGTCGGTGACGACGCGCTGACGCCGCGGGCGTCGCTGGTCCGCGAGTTCCCGCGGGTTGCCGAGGCCGTCGGTCAGGGCGCCGGCAGGAGTGCTGCCGAAGCGATGCAAGGCTTCGTTCGCGCGCGCAGCTACGCATCGCTGCGTGGCTTTGCCAAGATCGGCGGCGTACTGATAGGCCTTTCCCCCCACGGTGGCCACGCTCCGTCCATCGTCGCGCTCGACTGGACCGATGCCCTTAGCGGGGTATCCGTTGCTCTGACGCGCGACGATGGC
The DNA here is from genome assembly GCA_963749575.1 of uncultured Alphaproteobacteria bacterium. Classification (GTDB taxonomy): domain Bacteria; phylum Pseudomonadota; class Alphaproteobacteria; order Acetobacterales; family Acetobacteraceae; genus JAMXLO01. Next base: position 597,969 of record CAVVNM010000012.1, on the reverse strand, counting down.
AAGATACTGCGTTATGGGCCGTTCCGTGCCGCGATCGTGCGGGCTGCTCTGGCCTACGCCGCGGATGGACGGCCGATCGCCGCCACCATGCCGCTCGCCGTGATCGGGCGGCAGGTGTTGCTCACATCCTGCCCTGATCGACACCGCACTCGGATGCGAGACCCGTCTGCTCGATCAGTTCGTCGATGGCGCGACCTCCGACGATCCGGGCCGTTTGGCTGCCGAACAGCGCGTCATCGATCAGCTCGAGCTTTACAAGCTCGGCTGGGCCGTGCAGTTCGACGCCCTCGACCGCGCAGGTTTCGAGTCGGCGGACGAACGAGTGAAGGCGCGACTCAAGAACCTGCGCAGCCTGGTTCCCGATGTACTGGACGATCAGCGGATGGCGGCCAGCGCAAGGCGGGCCCTTGCCGAACCTGCCGCGTGGGCGAACCCCGACGTCTCACCGGTGAGCAGCAAGCCGGCCTTCTTCGACCAAACGCTGGTGGCGGAAATCGGCCAATGCATGCGAGGCGACGGCGCCGTGGGCACATTCAAATCGTGCGTGGCCGCGCAGAGCCCGAAGCGGTCCTATATCGATTCGCTTGCCTGGCTGATGTATCCGCCGCGTCTGCGTCCGGAGAGCGGCGTGCGCGAGTTGGAATACCCGGTCACGGAAGACCTGGACTTTCTCGATCTGCGCCGATCACGCAGCGAACAGCTATGGCCGTTCGACTTCATGCTGCAGATCACGTTCGAGTCGCCTCCGGTGTTCGATCGCTCCGATGGATCGGATTTCGACAAGGATCCGTTCGAGTTCCCGGCGATCAAGCCACGTATTCACCAGCTTGTCGCGCAGTCCATTGCGTCGCCGCATTTCGCGGAGATGGATGCTGCGAGAGTGCTCAATGACCTTCGCGAGTTCACCGTGCTGCAGCGTTTCTTCAGGCTGGCTCTTGCCGGCGATCTTGGCAGGTCGTTCCCATTGGACCGCCTGGTAGAACTGGGAAAGGTGCAGCCTCACACTGCTCCGGCTCCGGTCAGGACACTGCGCTGGAATATATTCTCCCCTCGTCAGCGCGAACAGCTTGTGCAGGCTGGCTTCGGTCCGCAGCTCAAGCCCCTGGGCTATGAACGGGATGTCCAGCAATTCCTCAGCGATGGCCCTCGGTGTGCGATGATCCAGCCTTGAGGACCCTCCGGCCGTCGCCCATCGTCATGGCGGGCGAAGGCCGCCATCCACGACTTACCTTCGCGCGTGCGACAAAGCCGTAGGTGCCGACCTTCGTCGGCTGACGGCGTGGGCATCGCCGGTCGGTCAACACTTCGGGCTTCTGGTATAACTGCCGATGAAGCCGGTGATCACCAGCCCTCGGGCGCGATAACCTTCTCGCCCGCGCGTCCGGCTCGAATACAGCCCGGTGACCCACAGCCCGGTGACCGGCATCGCTTCTCCCTCCAGGCGAGGCAAAGTCTGTTGCCAGACCGCCGTCTCGTCGCGCAAGTTCCGGCGGTCAAGGATTTCCAAAGGATTCCGTCCATGAACGGCGCCGAAAGCCTCGTACATACCCTGCTGAAAAGCGGCGTCGACACCTGCTTCTGCAATCCCGGCACCTCCGAGATGCACTTCGTCGCCGCGCTCGACCGCGTCCCCGGCATGCACTGCGTACTCGGCCTGTTCGAGGGCGTGGTGACCGGCGCAGCCGACGGCTACGCGCGCATGTCGGGCAAGCCGGCGGCGACGCTGCTGCACTGCGGGCCCGGCCTCGCCAACGGATTGGCCAACCTGCACAACGCCCGCCGCGCGCAGACGCCGATCGTCAACATCGTGGGCGACCAGGCGACCTATCACCGTCCGAACGATGCGCCGCTGACCGCCGACACCGAGGGCTGGGCGCGCGGCGCCTCGGCCTGGGTGCGCACCGCGGTCTCGTCCGCCACCGTCGGCGCCGATGCCGCCGTCGCGGTACAGGCCGCGCGCACCCATCCCGGCCAGATCGCCACGCTGATCCTGCCGTCCGATACCTCCTGGGACGAGGGCGGCGTGATCGCCGAGGCACTGCCGGTGCCGCCGAAGCCGCGCTCCGACCCGTCCCAGATCACCAACGCCGCGAACATCCTGCGCAGCGGCCAGCCCACGCTGATCGTGCTGGGCGGCGAGGCGGTGCGCACCGAGGCGTTGGAGAATGCCCATCGCATTGCCGCCGCCACCGGCGCGAAGCTGATCGCCCAGGGCGCCAACGCCCGCATCTCGCGCGGCCGCGGCCGGGTGCAGGTCGATCGCATCCCCTATGTCGTGGATGTCGCGGTGAAGGCGCTGGCCGGCACGCGGCACGTCATCCTGTGCGGACTGCGCAAGCCGGTGACGTTCTTCGCCTATCCCAACAAGCCGACCACGCCGATTCCGGCGGATGCCAACATCCATGTGCTTGCCCGCACCGATCAGGATGCGGCCGAGGCGCTGGCGAGGCTGGCGGATGAGTTGTCCGCCCCTCGCGCCGCCATCCCCGATCCAGGTCCGCGGCCGGAGCCGGTGCGGGGCAAGCTCACCCCTGAATCGGTAGCCGCCACCCTGTCCGCGCTGCTGCCGGACGAGGCGGTGGTCACCGACGAGGCGGTTACCTTCGGCCGCGGCTTCTTCCCGTTCACCTACGCCGCGCCGCCGCACGACTGGCTGAACTCGACCGGCGGCGCGATCGGCTGCGGGCCGCCGCTCGCCACCGGCGCCGCGGTCGGCGCCCCCGGCCGCCGCGTGATCGCGCTGCAGGCTGACGGGTCGGCGATGTACACGTTGCAGGCGCTGTGGACCCAGGCACGCGAAAAGCTTGATGTCACCACCGTGCTGCTGTCCAATCGGAAATATCAGATCCTGCTCGGGGAACTCGCGAACGTCGGCGCCAATCCCGGCCGCACCGCGCTGGATATGCTGGACCTCGGCAACCCGGACCTCGACTGGACCAAGCTCGCCGCCGGCATGGGCGTCGAGGCCGCCCGCGCCGAGACCTGCGAGCGCTTTGGCGACCTGTTCGCCCAGGCCAACGCACGGAAGGGTCCCTTCCTGATCGAGCTGGCTATCTGACCGATGGCGACGCGGAGCCAAAGTCATCGGCGACGCCGGCGCAGGCGCAGCAGCCGCTCCAGGGTGGTGACGCAGCCGGTCCGGTTCTCCCCCACCGGACGGCGAATTCGGCTGCACTCGGTCGAGGTGCTGGCTTCCATCGGCATTGTGATCGCCGCGGCGACCCTGATCGCCCTGATCTGGCTCATCCCGTCCCGCTCGATCGAGGCGGAACGCAACGATCTGCGGGCGCGCATCGAGGCCACGCTCAGCGGCCAGTCCATGGTGCTCGCCGAGCAGATCCGTCGCGAAATGCTCAGCGTCGAACAGTCGCTGCGCATTCTCAGGGAAGCGTTCCAAGCCGACCCCGACCACTTCGACATGACTGCCTGGCGCAAACAGATGCCGGCGCTGACCGATGTCACGGACGATGCCTTCATCGCCGATGCACAGAACATCATCCGGCACGACATCAACGCCCCCGCGGTCGGCCTCGGCATCGGTTCCAGCGTCGCCGGCAGGTTCGGACCGGATATCGGCAAGCCCGATCCCGACGAAGCTGCGCTGATCGAACCGAATATGCAGAAGCTGCAGACACGGCAGCAGTTGTCGCTCATGATGTTGCGGCTGGATCATCCGAGTGGCTGGATGGTCGGTGCCAGTTATCGCACCGGCGCGCTGCGGCAGCTGTTCGCTGAAGCGAATCTCGGCTTGCAGGGCATGACGGCGCTGATCGACACGCTCGTCGGTCGGGTTGAGGCCGTCGTCGGTCCGGCCGCCGCCGATCGCAACTACGACATCGCCGGCTCGGCAATGTACGCTGCGATGCGGATGCGGCCCGACGGCACCTGGATCGGTGCATCCGCGCCGGACGGCGTGGAGCGGATCCACGCCTTTCACCCGGTTCGAGGCCACCAGCTCGCGGTGGTTGTCGCGGTCGACGAAGCCGAGGCGATGCGCCCGGCGACAGCCTGGGCGCAAAACCTGCGATCGCTGGCGCTTGCCGGCACGTTGGTCGTGCTGGCAGCAATGGGAATGGCCCTCTACGCGGTGTGGACCGTTCGGGCCAAGCGCCGGCTACAGCAGAATCTGGAGCGGGAGCACATCCTGGCCACCAACGCACAGGTGGAACTTGCGGAGGCAAGGGCTCGGCTCGGAGGGAGTGCCAGCCAGCTTCGGGCGCTGTTCGCCGGCATCGACGAGGGCGCGCTGGCGCTCGATGCGGAACTGCGGCTGGCCGAGTGGAACCAACGGTTCCCGGTGCTGTTCGACATCGCGCCGGCGCATCTCCAGCGTGGCCTGCCGCTCGATGAACTGCTCCGTAGCCAGGCCCGGGACGGAGCGTTCGGGACGCTGGACGACATCGAGGGCGAGGTTGCGACGCGCCTGGCGCAGTTGCGGCGAGCCAACGGGCCGATGCCGTTGCTCTATGCCGCCGCGGGTGGACGCAGGTTGGCGGTGTTCACCAGCCGGCACGCCGACGGCAGTGTATTGCTGGTCGTGCGTGAAGCCACCGAACATGACCTGCACCGTGCCGAACAGCGGCTGGAGGCAACCGTCCTCAACGCGTCACCGGCTCCGGGATTTGCCCCGACGCTCTGACTGCCGTTAAGCCCTGGTTAGGGAGTCGGCCGCAGATTTCGTCGGATGACGACGATTTCCTGGAAGACGGGCACTTCAGGTGGCTGGTCAGACGCGTCCAATTGGTCGCCCGCCTCGGTGCCCGGCGCCGGTGACGATGCGCTGATCGCGGCGGTCGGCGGCTATCAGGTCACCGTGGTCGGCGCGTCGGTGAACAGCATCACGCTGAGCGATCCGCTCGCGAGCCTGGTGTCCGGCGGCGTGTTGACCGTCAACAACGGCCTGGTCATCACCGCGGGCACGCTGGACATCGTCACCGGGACTGTCGTGGCGCTTGGTACGCTCGACAACTCCGGTACCATCCTGGACTCCAGCTCGCTGGAACTGTTCGGCCGTTATGACGCTGACAGCATCGAACGGATCGGCGGCTCCGGCGGTGCGATCGTGCTGGCAGGCACGCTGGCCAATGTCGGCGGCACGCTCGATGGCACCGGTCTCAGTCAGCTCACAATCGACGGGCTCGGAACCATCGACGGCGGAACCGTCGTCGGCATAGCAGATCCGGGCGCCGCAACGCTCGACGGCGTGTCCTGGCGCGGCCCGCTGGACCTCGAGCAGAACCGGCTCACTGTCCTGAATGGACTCGCGGTGACCGGCTCCGCAGGCGCCGGTCCGGGCACGCTGAGCTTCGATTTCGGCACGCTGGATTTCGTGGGAGACCAGACCGTCGATAACGCCAGCCTGACAGGCCGCGGCACGATCATTGCGGAAGGCACGCTCGATCTCGGGTCGGGTTTCGCTATCACGATCGCGGATTTCGGCGTGCTGAGCCTTACCGGCACGTCACTGTTCACCGGCCTTATCAACAATGACGCCGATATCAAGGTCATTGGCCAGCCAGTGTTTCCCACCGACCAGGGCGTGGTGGCCAGCATCTCGATCGCAGATTTCGACAATTCCGGCACTGTGGAGACGAGCGGCACCGGCGGGCTCTCAGCCGATGCCGTCATCGCATTCACGTCAGGCACGGTCACCAACCAGGCAGGTGCATTGATCGGGGCGTTCGGTGGCCGCGTGAGTTTCGCCAATGCCAGCGTGCTGACCAATGACGGCACGATCGCAGCCGATGCGGGAACCGTCGATGTCGGCGGCGCGCTGCAAGGCGCCGGGCGCGTCACCATTACGAACGGCGGCAGAGTGGAGTTCGCCGGCGGCGTCGCTGCTGCACAACAGATCGAACTGTCCGGCAGCGCCACATTGGTGCTCGATCAGCCGGGCTTCTTCGCGGGCACTGTCAGCGGGTTCGCGCCCGGCGATGCGATCGACCTCGGCATTGCGGCAACGCCGGTCGGGTATTCCGCCGGCGATCTGACCCTGCTGACCAGCGCCCACCAGACGCTGGATCTGCACATCGCAGGGCCATTCAGTCTGGCCAACTTCAGCGTTGCTTCGAATGGCGTGGTGCAGGTCAACGGTACCAGCGCCGCGGCGCCGATGGTTTCCGGCGTAGGTTCGGGCGGCACCTACGTCCCCGAAGGTGCCGCAATCACGGTCGCCGGCGGACTGACGGTCAGCGATCTGGGCTCGCCGACCCTGAACGGCGCCACCGCCGCGATAACCGCCGGCGCACAGGCCGGCGACATGTTGTCTGCCAACACCACGGGCACCGCAGTCACCGCAAGCTTCGACATCACGACCGATGTGCTGACGCTGAGCGGCACCGACACGCTGGCCGACTACCAGCATGTACTGCGGTCGGTCGCATTCAGCTCCAGCAGCGTCGATCCTACCGCGGCAACCACCCTGCCGAACCGCAGCATCAGCTGGGAGGTGAACGACGGCTCCACGAGTTCGGCGCCGGTGACCAGCACGATCAGCATCCGGCCGCCGCCACGGCTGATGTCCTGGATGGGTGTGCAGAACAGCGATGTCGGCAACGCGGCGAACTGGAGCGATGCCACCAACACACTGAACCCGGCACTGCTTGCGCCGGATGCCGCGGACACCGCGACATTCGCCTCCGGCGGCGGCAACATCACGGGAACCGCGACGGTGGCCGCGCTGTCGTTCGGCGGCAGCGCTTCCTGGCAAATGGCCGCCGGCGCTTTACTGACCGCACTCGACACCGCCAGCATCGGCGACGCTGGGTTCGCGGCGCTTTCGATCACTGCCGGCAGCACCCTGACCGCAGCCGCGGTGGACGTCGGCGCGAATAGTGACGGCGTGGTTGCGATCGAAGGCATGGGCAGTGCGTTGACTGCCAGCGGGCAGCTTACGGTCGGTGATGCGGCGAGCGCCGAGCTGTCGGTTCTCGGCGGCGCGAGCGTTGTGGCCGGGAGTGCCGATATCGGCCTTGGCACTTCGGCCACCGGCAACGTCGACATCGAGGGCGCGGGCTCGCATGTGGACATCACCGACAGCCTGAACATCGGCGCGGCCGGAGTTGGCGTGCTGACCTTGGGCAAGGGGACGGAACTCACCGTCGCTGCCAACGTCAACATCGGTAGCCACGGTGTATTGAACCAGTTCGGCGGCGTCATCGATCCCGCCGTGTATGACAACACCGGACGTAGCGGCGGCAACGGCGCGATCATCGCAACGGCGTCGATCGTCAACACCGGCACGCTGTTCGCCGCGAACGGCGCCGAGACGCTGACGGCGCCGATCATCACCGGAACCGGTGCGCTGGAGATCGACGCCAATGGCGACCTGGCGCTGAATGTCGGGGCCGTGGCGGCGACCCAGACGGTAACGTTCGCCGACGCGACCGGCGTGCTGACAATCGGCACGCTCGGCGGGTTTGCGGCGACGATCGGGAACTTCGTCGCGGGCGACTCGATCGTGGTGCAGGGGACGTCGATCGCGACGACAAGCTTCGATGCCGCGACCCATTTGCTGACGCTGTTCGATCCGTCGAGCGCCGAGGCAGGAACCCTGCAATTCGGCACGTCCGTAACCGATGGGTCAACGATAGCGGTGAACGGGGTGACGCCTTGTTTCATGGCCGGGACCCGGATCAGCACCGAGCGAGGGGAGGTGTTGGTCGAGGAACTGAGTGTCGGGGATCGGGTGCAGGTGGTGCACATTGCACCGCCGCTCCAGCGGAACGATAGAGCGTTGGGAAACGCGCATGGCGCGAAACCTGTCATCTGGCTCGGTCATCGCACCGTTGATTGCACGCGCCATCCTGAACCTCGCAAGGTCTGGCCGCTGCGCGTCACCGCACATGCCTTCGGGCCGAACCGGCCGTCCCGCGACCTCTATCTGTCCCCCGACCACGCGATCTATATCGGCGATGTATTGATCCCGGTGAAGCACCTGCTCAACGGTTCAACCGTCGCGCAGGTCCGGCGTGATTCGGTGACCTACTACCATGTCGAACTGCCGCGGCATTCCGTGCTGCTGGCGGAGGGCCTGCCCGCGGAGAGTTATCTCGACACCGGCGACCGGTTGAATTTCGCCGATGGCGCTGGTCCCACGAGGTTGCACCCTGACTTCTCCACCCGCCAGTGGGAAGCCAACGGTTGCGCTCCCCTGGTAGTAACGGGTCCTGCGCTCGATGCCGCGCGGCGCTGGCTGATGGCGATGGCGGCGTGAGCACGTCATCGTTCGGTGATCGCCTGCATCTCGCGTTCGTCACAGCCGATCTCGCGCAGCACCTCCTCGGTATGTTCGCCGAGAGTGGGCCACAACCTTCGCACTGAAGGCGGCGAGGCGGAGAATTGTGCCGGAATCGCAGTGATTATGACATCGCCGTCGAGTGGATGCCGGGTCTGCTGGAAGAACTCCGTCTCTCGCAGGTACTCGTCGTTCAGCAGGTCGGCGAGCGTATTGGCAGGCCCGCAGGGAATGTCGAGTTCGCGCAACGTCGCCAGCCACTCCGCTGAACCACGCTCCCGGATCCCTTCGGTCAGTACCGCGTACAACGCATCGACGTGGTCGGAACGCGCGGCGATCGTGGCGAAGCGCGGATCATCGATCAACGATGCGCGGCCCATCGCCGCGAACAACCGGCTCCAGTGCGCATCGCTCACCGCGATGACCGAGATGTAGCCGTCCCGCGTTGCATACGGTCGGCGGTGCGGTGTCAGCATGCGAGGATAGCCGATACCCAACTCCGGCTGATTGAACACCGCGCCCCACAGATGTTCGACCAGCAGGAACGACAGCATGGTCTCGAGCATCGGCACGTGGACTTCCTGCCCCTGCCCGGTGCGTTCGCGATGGAACAGCGCCATGCCGATCATCGACGCCAGCATCTGGCCGGTCAGCTTGTCCACCATGACGCTGGGCACGTAGCGCGGCGCGCCATCCGGTCCGGCGTTCAGTGCGGCCATGCCGCTGATGCCCTGGATCAGATCGTCGAACGCGGGATGTTCCTGCTTGCTGCTGCCTTTGCGAAAGCCGGAGGCGCAGGCATAGACCAGACGCGGATTGCGCGGTGACAGCGCGGCATAGCCGAGACCGAGCCGTTCGGCGGCGCCGAGACGCATGTTGTGCACGAACACATCGGCGCCATCGACCATGCGCAGCAGCGCATCGCGCGCGGCGGGGCGTTTCAGGTCCAGCACCACGCTCCGCTTGTTGCGGTTGAGCATGGCGAAGTAGCTGCCCATGCCATGGTTGCGGCTGGGCCCGATCCAGCGGCAGTTGTCGCCGTCGGGCGATTCCACCTTGATTACGTCGGCGCCCATGTCGCCAAGCGTCTGCGTGGCAAATGGCCCGAGCACCACTGTCGTAAGATCGATCACCCGAATGCCGGCGAGCGGACCGCCCTGCATTCCCACCTCCTCGCGTTTCGTGTCGCAAGCCTGCGCCGGATGCCGGCAGATTGGCAACGCAGTGAGCCATCGTTAGCATCGCCGCATGCCTCGGATGATCCTCACCGGCGACGTCAATCTGATGAACGTGGACGACCCGGCGGTACCGTTCGCGCGCGTGCGGAATGAATTGCACGCCGCCGACATCGTGTTCAGTAATCTCGAATGCTGCCTCTACGAACCGCCCTCCGGCCATCCGGTGGAACACGAAGGCTTCTTTGCTTCGCCGCTGATCGGTGGCGAGGCACTGCGCTGTGCTGGCATCGCTGCGGTCGGCATCGCCAACAACGTGAACTACGGCGATGCTCCGATCACCGCCTCGATTGCCCGGCTCGACGCGCTCGGTATTCCGCACACCGGCGCGGGCGCAACCGCGGCCGCCGCACGTGCCCCGGTCATCATGGAGCGCAACGGCATCCGCTACGGCTTCCTGCAGCGGAGCTCGGTCTATTGGCCAACCAACCATGAAGCCGGCGCCAACTCCACCGGCATCGCGGTGATCCGTGCGCACACCGCGTACCAGGTGCCGATGCACAAGGCACGCCCGGAGATGCCGCCGATGAACCGGCCCGGCATACCGCCGGTGATCATCACCTGGGCGGATCCCGACTACCTGCGCACATTCAGCGACGATGTCGCCGCGCTGCGTGCGCGGGCGGACATCGTGGTGGCTTCATGTCACTGGGGGCTGCACAAGGAAGTACTCGGCTATATGCGAGAGATCGGCCGCACCGCGATCGATGCCGGTGCTGATATCGTGATCGGCCACGGGCCGCACTACCCGCTGCCGGTCGAGGTGTACCGCGGCAAGGCGATCTGCTACGGCCTGGGCAGCTTTTCATTCCATACCGGGCATGGCGGCCGCAGGCATGGCGACTGGATCGGCATGATTGCGAATGTAACTATCACCGGCGACGCGGTCTCCGGCGTGGGCTTCCGGTTGGTTCGCCATAACGTTGGTAACGAAACTGTGTTCTGTCGCCTGGCAGAGGAACAAGCCGAACTTGCCGATATCCGGACGCGCAGCGCCGAGTACGGAACGCGGTTCGACGAACGTGATGACGAGCTGTTGATATCGCAGGTGGAAGGGGCCGGCGAGTAACCGGCCCCTGCTTCGTCAGCTACCGTTATCGCCGGAATCATTGTTTTCGGCCGGCGGATCGCCCGGCGGCGTGCCATACTCGGGAAACACGTAACCGCCGGAATAGCCGTTCGACGCCGGCTGCTGATACTGCGGCCCGCCGGCTGCCAAGGCGGCACCAGACGATACGGCCAGTGCGGCCGCAGCGGCCAAAAAACTGCGTTTCATCATTTATCTCCGTGATGGTTGCGAAGGACGGCGACGAGCGCCGTTCAAAACGTGGCGCGCCGCCGCCAATACCACAGACCCGCACAATTGCCGGCAGTCATGCGGCGTGCGCGTGCGCGAATGGCATGTCACAACGTAACCGAATTCGCACGCTTCATTGCATAGCGATCGTCGCCAGCGTGCAATACTTACGCCGGCAACATGAAATCAGGGGCGGCTTGGGCGGTCGGCGACGCGACCGCCGACCGTCACGCTGCTGTCATGCCGCCCCCGGCTCAGCCGCGACCAGGCATCGGCGGCGGCTCGGTCTCCTTTCCGCTCGGCCGCGTAACGACGCGATCGAACCATGCCGCGACGTTCGGTGATGCCTGCACCAACTCGCCGCTTTCCGGCATCAGGCGCATGTAGTGGATCACCGGCAGCAGGAAAGCATCGGCGAGCGTGAAGCTATCGCCAGCGAGGTACGCACGCTTGCCGAGTTCGCGATCCAGCAGCGCGAACATCTCGCGCACCTTCGGCAGTGCGGCGTCGATCTTCGCGCGGTCCGGCGCGCCGTCGGGCAGGCCGGAGAAGAAATACGCCGCCAGATACTGCCGCATGAGCAACGGATCGATCGCCGTGTTGATCAGCGAGATCCATTGCTCGGTGCGCGCCGCGCCGACCGGATCGCGCGGGATCAGCGGCGGGCCGTCGAACGCGGTGTCGATATAGCTGCCTATCGCCTTGGACTCGCACAGCGCGAGGTCGCCGTGACGCATCACGGGGATCTTGCCCAACGGATGGATGGCATCGACCTCCGGTGTGTGCGGCCGCGCCGGAGTCAGCGTGTACGGCACGCCCTTCTCCATGCAGGCGATGCGCACGGTCCGCACGAAGTTGCTTTGCGGGGCGCCGATGATCTCGATTGCGGGCATGTGATGCTTCCCTATGGCAGTCGTTTCGTCATGTAGACCCGGTCGTAGCCCTGCTCGCTGACGCGGTGTGTCTCGACGAAGCCGATGCGGCGATACAGCGCGATGTTCTCCACCATCAGCGCATGCGTGTAGAGCCGGATTTCCTGGAACCCGCGCCGTCGCGCCTCAGCTTCGGCGAATTCGATCAAAACGCGGCCGTGGCCCTTGCCCTGGCACCCAGGCAACACGGCGATGTTGTCGAGCAGGAATCCGTCCGCGCGTTGTTCGAGCACCAGAATGCCGACGAGGCGGCCGGCGTCGTCCAGCACCCAGGTCTGGCCGTTGGCGATGCGCTGCGCGTAGTCATCCAGCATCGGACCAGGTGGCTTGCCGATGCGATCGATGTAGTGGGCGTAGGCAGCGTGCGCGACGTCGCGCACTGCTTCGGCCTCCCCCTCATGTGCGAGTCGAATCATCTACCTGTCGTCCCACCAACCGCCTGTTCGAGCGAACTGCTGCATTCGACCAATCAGCCGTGCCAAGCTTGGGGCAGTAACTGCTGCTCGACGGAAGTCCCACTCCTGGTTCACGAATGCCTGCATTCGGGCTGTGTAGCCGCTGCCGACCCGACGCCCGGACCCGATAGCAGGCACAACGTCTTCGCGCACGTCTCGGTTACGTGATCGCCGAGCAAGATCAACCAGAGCAGCCTTGGCATCGCCCAGCTCTTCGGGACTTTCCGTTACGTGTGCTTCCCCGATGCGGAGATGCGCAGAAATCCCGCGGCGATCGGCAAGCAACCACGACTCGGTCTGGCGGACTGCAATGATCAGGCAAAGACCCGGCGGCGGGTCGGCGACAAGCCGTCTCGCAAGCTCAGGCGCGCAATCGCCGTCGTCGTCCAGATCGCATTGAACGACCCATGGTGCAAACCGGGCGGCGTTGACATAGCCGCGAAGCCTGCTCAGCAGCCGTTGCTTGCCGCCCATTTCGTACACCGGGCCAATGTCAAGATCATGGGCAGCGACCAGCCGTTCCAGGATAGTCCGGTCGAGCAGTCCCTCGCATGCTATGCTTATTGACTGCCCCAAATCGCCGGACATCAAAGGTCGAGCAGGGACAATTGCTCGGAGCGCTTGGGACTGACGTACGGCAGGACCGCCTCTCCCATCGTCAGGCCCCCTTCAAGAAGGGACCGAACTTCTGCGATGTCGGCGGCCACTTCGACGCGTGTTCCTTCCGTTTGGGGCGTTAGAAGGTGAACCTCATTCAATCCTATGCCTTCGTCTGTCAACAGATCGCTCGAATGGGTCGTGGCAATGACCTGTCTGCCGCCCCGCTGAACCCTGGCAAACAGTGATGGTAATCTGCGGATGATCGCCGGGCTCAGTGACAGCTCCGGTTCTTCCAACAGCAACGGTCCGCCGCGATCCTGCAAGGCCCACAGCACGCCCAGCAACCGCAACGTGCCGTCCGAGAAAGTCTCCTCGTTCTGCCACGCCCCACGCGGGCGCCAATGCTGATAATTGACCAGTATGTGCCAGCGGCCGCGATTGTCCTGTTCGAACTTCGTCTCCCCGACCTGCGGAACGGCTAAACGAAGTGCCTCCGTCATTCGGTCAAGCCGCCGCCGTCGTGTCGTCTCATTGGCATTGGCCATCTGTTCGATCAGGTCGCTTCCAAATGGGTCTGCCGAACGCGGAAAGACTCGGTCCGACTCCCTGATCAGATGGGGCACAACGTGGAGGTAGCGAATACTCGCGAGGAAGTTCATGAGCTCCCGGAATTCCTGATTCGCCGTGGTTCGCTCCAACGCCGTCTCGGTGAGGCGCGCGGGATCGCGGCGATCTTCGGGATCTGGGCGATCTATGATCGGCGCCGAGGTCGCTCCTCGCCAGACCCGCTCCTTCACGATCCGCGGCGGCTTCTTTTGCTGACTGTTGAACGCAAGCTCATACCGCCACATGGGGTCATCGGCATCGGTGCCGATTTCGGCTCTGATCTGAATATCGGGGAACCGTCGTGCGCTCAATGCCCGTAACGCTGCGACACCACCCCTGCTTCGGACTGCTGCCTGCAAGCCGCCGCCACCGACGCTCGCAATATCACGCAAGAAGCGGAATGCATCTAGCAAATTGGACTTACCCGATGCATTAGGCCCGACGATAAAGGCGCGGCTCACCAAACGTAGACTACAGTGTCCGAAATTGCGCCAGTTTTGCAACTCCAGGCGTGTGAAATGCATGGTCGACGGCCGGTGGGACGCGCCTTTCATGTCGGCAATCTCACGACGCTACTGTGGACGACCATGAGTCTGGCAAGCAGGAGTCGAGGTGTCCAGCTTACGCCGCCCGCTCGCGCGCCGCCTCGGTGGCGGCCTCGAGACCAACCGCCTGCGCGAGGCGATCCAGCCGACGCATCACGCTTTCGCCGGCGAACACGCCGCTGTCCTCTTCAAGACGCAGGACCAGCCGGCTTCCCGACAGCCGCAGTCCGGTTCCCGCCAGCAGATCGGGCGTGCCCGCCGACAGCGTGTAGGCCAGCCGCAATGCCACACCGAGCACCTCCGCCCGATGCGTGCTGGATACGTCGAGCAGCAGCCGAGCCGGACGCAGGAACGGCGCGTCGGTGTCCACCTCGTAGCGCTCAGCGGTCGCCATCGCGAGAAACGCCCGCGCATGGTGGTCCAGCCCGATCCCAGGCTGGCGCAACACCCGCAAGAATGCCTGTTCGGCACGGAACTCCGGATGGTCGTGACTGCCGATGTCGGACATCCAGCATGCCGCCTCGCGCAGCCGCCGCGCCTCGCCGACCTCGGCCGGGAACAGCGGATCGGTCCAGGCGAGCAGCGCCGGCGGCAGCTGCGGATCGCGGCCGAGCCGCGCCGCCAGCTCGATGCCCGGCCGCCAGCAACGGGTCCTCGCCGCGGATCGCCTCGGGCATGCGCTGCATGAACCAGCCCTCGCGCAGGCCGCTCGCGCTGAACACCACGCGTCGCACGCCGGTCGCACGCAGCACGCGACGCAGCACGACGGCGGCATACGGCAGGTCATCGATGCGGCGACGCGACAGTCCTGGCAGTCGTTCCAGCGCGCGGCGGCCGGCGCCGGCGATCACGCCGGTCAGGTCGCGCGCCTCTTCGCGGCCGATCGTGTAGTGATGCACCATCTGCAACGGATAGCCGGTCTGCGCCATGTGGATGCGCGCCAGCGCGCGCCACGCGCCCGCCCACCAGGTACAGATCGCGATTGGCGCCCTCGATCAGCCAGGGCACCAGCGCGAGGTCGGCCTCGGCGATCGCGCGCGCGCGCACCGTGTCGCCGCCGGCCCGCTCGGCCAGCCGGATCGCGCCGAGGCCCAACGTGTGCGACACGCCGCGCGCGCCGTGGTCGAGCCGGACCAGTTCCAGCGACCCGCCGCCGATGTCGGCCAGGATGCCGTCGGCGGTCGGGATGCCGCACAGCACGCCCATCGCCGAGAATTCCGCCTCCTGCAGCCCCGACAGAACGCGGATCGGCACGCCAGGCATGCGCGCCTGCAGGCCGGCGACGAAATCCGCGCCGTTGCGCGCATCGCGCACCGCGGCGGTGGCCAGGACCTCGAACGGCTCCGCTCCCATCGCGCGGGCCACGGCGTGATAGCGGTGCAGCACGGTGAACGCCTGGCCCATGCCCTCTTCGTTCAGCCGGCCGGTCGCCTGCAGGCCGCGGCCCAGCCGCAGCACCGCCTTCTCGTTGAAGATCGCCACCGGGTTGCGGCGTTGACCCTCGTAGACCACCAGACGCACCGAGTTCGATCCGAGATCGACCACCGCGCAGCGGGGCGCATCGTCAGGCGGCTTGAACGGCATGCAATCAGTCCTGGTTCACGCGGTCCGGGCGGCGGTGATTGCCGAGCGACGCAGCGATCGCCGATCCATGCAACGCCGAGCCGCGGCCGGAGAGTGACGGATTGGTCATGAAGTAATCGTGAGCCGACATCGGCTTCTTGCCCGGCGCGACGCGCCGCCAGACGCCATCGCCGCGCAGCTCCCAGGACTGCATCGAGTCCTTCAGATTGACCACCATGATCTGATCCAGCACCTGCGCGTGTACCGTCGGGTTGTGGATCGGCACCAGCGTCTCGACACGCCAGTCCATGTTGCGCGCCATCCAGTCGGCCGAGCTGATATAGACGCGCGCATGCCGGCTGGGCAGCGGATGGCCGTTGCCGAACACGCAGATGCGGCTGTGCTCCAGGAAGCGGCCCGACGATGGACTTGACGCGGATGTTCTCCGACAGCCCCGGCACGCCGGGGCGCAGGCAGCAGATGCCGCGCACCACGGCCATCACCTTCACGCCGGCGCGCGAGGCATCGTAGAGCAGGTCGATCAGCGCCTCATCGACCAGCTGATTCATCTTCAGCCAGATGCCGGCCGGCTTGCCGGCGTGCGCGAAGGCGATCTCGCGCCGGATCAGCTCGGCCAGCACGCTGCGCGTGGTCAGCGGACTGAATGCCAGCGCATCCATCAGCTCGGGGCGCGCGTAGCCGGTCATGTAGTTGAACAGCCGGGCAGCGTCGCGCGTCAGATCCGGATCGGTGGTGAAGAACGACAGGTCGGTGTAGATGCGCGCGGTGATCGGATGGTAGTTGCCGGTGCCGAAATGCGCGTAGGAGCGCACGCCGGTGCCCTCGCGCCGCACCACCAGCGACAGTTTCGCGTGCGTCTTCAGTTCGGCGAAGCCGTACACCACCTGCACGCCGGCCGCCTCCAGCGTGCGCGCCAGGCGGATGTTCATCTCCTCATCGAAGCGCGCGCGCAGCTCCACCACGGCGGTGACGAACTTGCCCGCCTCCGCTGCCTCGATCAGCGCCTTTACGATCGGCGAGTCGCGGCTGGTGCGGTACAGCGTCTGCTTCACCGCGACGACGTTGGGGTCCTCGCGCCGCCTGGCGCAGGAACTGCACCACCACGTCGAAGCTCTCGAACGGATGGTGGACGATGATGTCCTTGGCTCGGATCGCGGCGAAGCAGTCGCCGCCGAAGTCGCGGATGCGTTCGGGGAAGCGCGGCGTATAGGGCGGGAACAGCAGGTCGGGACGATCCTCGACGATCAGCTGCCGCAGATCGACGACACCCAGGATGCCATCGGCGATATGCGTCTCGTCCAGGGTGGCGCCGGTTTCGGCGGCGACCAGCACGCGCAGCTCCTCGGGCATTTTCGCATCGATGCCGAGATGGATCGCGACCCCGCGCCGGCGGCGCTTCAGCGCCGTCTCGTAGGAGCGGACCAGGTCCTCGGCCTCTTCCTCGAATTCCACGTCGGTGTCGCGGATCAGACGGAACGCGCCTTGCCCGGTGATGCGGAAGCCCGGGAACAGCCGGTCGAGGAACAGCCCGACCAGATCGTCCAGGATCACGAAGCGGATCGGCTCGCCGAGCCCACCCGGCAGGCGGATGAACCGGTCAACCTGGCTGGGCAGCGGCACCAGCGCCCGCATGCCCAGGCCATCCTCCTCGCGCAGCAGCAGCAGGGCCATCACCAGGCCCATGTTGGGGATGAACGGGAACGGATGCGCCGGATCGATCGCCAGCGGGGTCAGCACCGGGAACACCCGCTCCATGAACCACGCGTCGAGCCACTTCACGTCGTCGGCGGAGAGTTCCTCGGTCTCGCAGACCTCGATGCCGGCCTCGCGCAGCAGCCCGCGCAGCTCACGCCAGACCCGCTGCTGTTCGGCGAGCAGCGATTCGGCGCGGATCTTGATCTCGGCAAGCTGCTGCGCCGGCGTGCGGCCGTCGGGCGATACCGCGGTGACGCCGGCCTTCGCCTGGCCGATCAGGCCGGCGACGCGAACCGAATAGAATTCGTCCAGGTTGGACGCGCTGATCGAGACGAAGCGCAGGCGTTCCAGCAACGGCTGGCGCGGATTCTCCGCCTCCTCGACGACGCGGTGATTGAAGTCGAGCCAGGAGAGTTCCCGATTGATGAACCGGTCGGGACTGTCCGGCGCGATGGTCGCCTGATCGGATCGCGGTGTCGCGGCCGGCCGTTCGAGCACGTCCACCGCACCGTTGCCGCGCGCCAGCGCCTCCCGTGCTTGCGATTTGTTCATGTGGCGATCCTACAGGAGAGCCGGGTCGTCCCGCGAGGGGGGTAGCGTTGTCCCGGAAATTTCATCCGATGCCAGCAGGTCCGCCAGCACGCGGGCCGCGAACGGCACGGTGATATTGCGGTGCCGCTCGAGTGCTGCGGCATCCAGTCGGGCGACCGCCTCGCGCAACGCCGCCGGGCTGCGCGGCAGGCGCCGCACCAGCCATTCCAGCAGAGCTTCCGGCGGGCGGAGCTGCCGATCGGCAAGCAGCCGCGCGAGCAGGGCACGCAACAGCGTGTCCTCGGGCGGCCCAAGCTCCACCGCGGTGATGGCACGCAACCGGCTGGCGAGATCGGGCAGCTGGACGGCCCAGCGCGACGGCGGCGCGCGGGCGGCGAGCAGGATCGGCAGGCAGGCCTCGCCCGCGGCGTTCAGCAGATGCAGCAGCGCGGTCTCGTCACGGACCGCATCGGCGTCGTCGAGCGCAACGCCCGTGGTGGGAAGATCGGGCAGCCCGGACAGCATTGGACCCGTGCGCAAGCACGGCGCCGGTGCGTGCCGCCCAGATGTGCAGCAGGTGGGTCTTGCCGCGGCCTGCCTCACCCCACAGCGCCAGGCGATGGTTCGGCCAGTCGTCGGTACGCCGCAGCCAGGCGCATGCATCGGCATTCGACTGCGCCTGGCGGAAGTCCGCCTCGGCGAAGCGTGGGCCAGGGAAGATCGGCAAGGGCAACTGACCCGTGGGACGCACCGGGTCACTGCGGCCCCGAATGGAACCCCTCGTCAAGGCCCAATGCGAATGCGGAAATCGCGGCTCACCGGTCTTGCCACATCAGTTCATCGAGGCTCCAGCAACCGCCTCCGGCGACCGCGAAATACAGGAAGACGAAGCAGTAAAGCACGGCCGCCTCCCCGCGGTTCGACATCGGAAAGAAGCCGTGCGGCGCGTGCGAGAGGAAATACGCGAAAGCCATCTCGCCCGACATGATGAAGGCGGCGATCCGCGTGAACAGGCCGACGGTCACCAGCGCCCCGCCGACCAGTTCGATCAGGCCGGAGAACCAGATCAGCCCGAACATCGCCGGTGCCGCCGCCCCTGGCGGGAAGCCCAGCATCTTGGCGGTGCCGTGCTCCAGAAACAGCAGACCCGCCATGATCCGGACGATGCTGAGGATGCGTGGTTCCCATTGGTTCCGGACGATCGCGATGCCTGACATGAAGCCTCCTCTGCCGCAGGCGCAGATGTGGTCCATCGGTCCAAGGACGCAAGCGCCGGCAACAATCGGCTACCGTTTGGTGGGAGGGTCCAGATAGAGCGGGCTGGCCAGGTAGCGGCGCAGCCAGAACCGGCACAGCACGCCGATCGTGGCCGCCACCGGCACCGCCAGCATGACGCCGACGAAGCCGAACGCGGCGGCGCCGGCGAACAGGGCGAAGATCACCCACACCGCCGGCAGTTCCACCCGGTCGCCCAGGAAGCGCGGATAGAGCACGTAGCCTTCCAGGATCTGGCCCACCACCAGCACGCCGCCCACCACGATCACGCCGCGCCAGTGCGGGAACTGCGCCATCGCCAGGCCCAGCGACGTGACGCCCCCGGTGATCGAGCCGACGTAGGGGATGAACGACAGCAGCCCGGCCGCCATGCCGACGATCAGCCCGAGGTCCAGGCCGGCCACGGTCAGCGCCGAGGCGTAGTAGAGCGCCAGGATGATGCAGCACAACGCCTGGCCGCGCACCCAGGCCGACAGGATGCGGTCCACCTCGCGTGCCTGGGCGCGGATCACATCGGCGTAGCGGTGCGGCAGCCAGGAATCGACCATGCTGATCACGCGCTGCCAGTCACGCAGCAGATAGAACCCCACCACCGGCGTCACCACGGCGAGCGTCAGCACGTTGAAGATCGCGAAGCCGGCGCCGGTCACGCTGGTCAGCGAAGCGGCGATGAAGCTCAGCATGCTGCCGGCCTGGCTGCTGACCAGGTCGCGCAGCTTGTCGTTGACCACGTCGGAGCCGAAATTCTGCTGCAGGTCGGTGAGCACCGTGCTCGCCCAGCGCTGCAGCAACTGCACGTATTGCGGGATGCGGCCTAACAGCAGGCCGATCTGCTGCAGGATCAGCGGGTAGAGCAGCAGCGCGAACAGCAGCACGCCGGCGAGCAGGCCCAGGATCATCAGCAGCGCCGCGAAGCCGCGTCCGACGCCGAGGCGGGTCAGTCGCGTCGTGGGCGGGTCGAGCACGTAGGCGATGCCGGCAGCGGCGACGAACGGCGCCAGCACCGAGGCGAACAGTTGCAGCGCCAGCCACACCACCACCAGCAGTCCGACCACCAGTGCCATTCGCTGGCCGCGCGTCGCCTGGCCGGGCGCTGACGCCGACTCGGCGAACCAGCTCCGTGGCTCGCGCCGCGGAGGTTCGCCGGATTCGGTCATCTGCGGCGGACCGTGGTCCAGACATACGCCGCCCCGGAGCCCAGGGTGGTCATCGCGACCAGCCACACCAGCGCTGTCAGCACGGCTGGTGCATGGAGCCTGAAACCGGACAGCAGCAGTGCCACCGCCACCAGCACGATCTGCAACGCCGTGTTAAGCTTGGAGACGTACAGCGGGCGGATCAGCACGGACTGGCCGAGCAATGCGAGCACCACGATACCGCCCACAATGACCAAGTCGCGGAACACGACCAGGATGGCCAGCCAGTCCGGCAGCACCGCCACCGCCGCGAGAGTCACATACATCGACACCAGCAGGACCTTGTCGGCGACCGGGTCGAGCAGCGCGCCGACAGAGTTGCCGCCGCCGTTGCGGCGCGCCAACCAGCCGTCCACCGCATCTGAGAGCCCGGCTCGCGAGGAACAGGAAGAACGCCGCCTCGAACCGGCGTTCCATCACCAGCCAGACCGCCAGCGGCACGACGCACAGCCGGCCAAAGGTGATGACGTTGGGCAGCGTCAGCAGCACCGTGTGTACTTCGGCCGAGCTGCGATCCGTCAGGCATCCGCCGGCATTCCCCCGTTTGCACGCGGCCACGTTGCGCCGAACGGCAGGCTCATGGTTGTTTCCGCCGGCGTCCGGTGCAGCGGACCAAGGCAGTAGCTTATCGAGGGCCGGCATGACCAGTGGTGATCACGTTCCGAAACCAATGACCGGCAATGGCCTGACCTACCGCGCCGCGGGCGTCGACATCGAGGCGGCAGATGCGCTGGTGGAGACGATCAAGCCGCTTGCGCGGGCGACGAATCGGCGGGGCGTGATCGGTGGCCTGGGCGGATTCGGTGCGCTGTTCGACCTGAAGGCCGCGGGATTCGTCGATCCGGTGCTGGTCTCCGGCACCGACGGCGTCGGCACCAAGCTCAAGGTGGCGATCGAGACCGGCATCCATGACACGGTCGGCGTCGATCTGGTGGCGATGTGCGTCAACGACATCGTGGTGCAGGGCGCCGAACCGCTGTTCTTCCTCGACTACTTCGCCACCGGCAGGCTGGATCCGCGGCAGGCGCGGGAGGTGATCGCCGGCATCGCCTCGGGCTGCAACGAGGCCGGCTGCGCACTGGTCGGCGGCGAGACGGCGGAGATGCCCGGGCTGTACCGCGAGGGTGACTACGATCTTGCGGGCTTCGCGGTGGGCGCGGCGGAGCGCGGTCACCTGCTGCCGTGCGGCGTGATGCCGGGCGATACCGTGCTGGGGCTGGCGAGTTCCGGCGTTCATTCCAATGCGTTCTCGCTGGTGCGACGGGTCGTGGAGCTGAGCGGCCTGCCCTGGAGTGCCGCAGCGCCATTCGATCCAGGTGTGTCGCTTGGACAGGCCTTGATGACGCCGACCCGGATCTATGTCCCGGCGCTGCTCGCGCTGCATCGAGCAGGGCTGCTGAAGGCGGCCGCGCACATCACCGGTGGCGGCCTGCCCGGCAACCTGCCGCGGGTGCTGCCGGAGAACACGGTCGCGGTGCTGGAACCTTGCTGGTCGATCCCGCCGGTGTTCGCCTGGCTGGCGCGCTCCGGCGGGATCGCGCCTGCGGAAATGCTGCGGGTGTTCAACTGCGGGATCGGCATGGCGGTGGTGGTGGCGGATCCGGACGCCGCGACCGAATTGCTGCGCGATCAGGGCGAGAGCGTCGCGCGGATCGGTCGCATCGATGCCGGCAGCGGCCCGCCTGAGGTGCGCATCGATCTGCCGCCCGGCTGGCCGGGGTGACTGCCGGCACAACGCCGGCCGCAAAGGCGCGCACCGCGATCCTGATCAGCGGCCGGGGCTCCAATATGGCTGCGTTGATCGCGGCGGCACGCGATCCGACGTATCCGGCCGAGATCGTCCTGGTGGTTGCAAACCGGCCCGACGCGGCGGGACTGGCGCTGGCGCGGGACGCAGGGGTTGCGGCGGTGACGATCGACCATCGGCTGTTCCGAGGCGATCGGGCCGCGCACGAAGCGGCGATCGACGCAGCACTGCGGCAAGCCGGCGTCGAGATCGTCTGCCTCGCGGGCTACATGCGGCTGCTGACGCCATTCCTGGTGGATACATGGCAGGGGCGGATGTTGAACATCCATCCGAGCCTGCTGCCGGCGTTTCCTGGATTGGACACGCACGCGCGCGCGTTGGCCGCGGGGGTGAAGCTGCACGGCTGCACCGTGCATTTGGTAACGCACGCGATGGACGAGGGGCCGATCCTGGCGCAGGCGGCGGTGCCGGTGTTGCCGGATGACGCGGCAGAGACGCTGGCCGAGCGAGTGTTGCTGCAGGAGCATCGGATCTATCCGCGGGCGCTGCGGTGTTTCGCCGCACGCACGGCCGGCACTTCGCCACCCAAGGATGCGGCGCTGGCCAATCCCGCGACCGCATGACCCCGTTTACATGTCGTGGACCGGAGCGGTCGAGGTGACCGGACATATGACATATGAAATGGGCCTGGAGATGGAGACGCGCCATGACCACAGATGTGTCTGTGATTTACGATGGCGGTCCGCCAACCGACGTTTCGCGCCGTGACTTTCTCAAGCTGGTCACGCTGGCGACGGCCGCGATCGGGGGCGCCGCAATCGCGTGGGCATTCATCGACTCGATGAACCCCGCCGCGGATGTCGTCGCGGCGGGCGCACCGATCGATGTCGATCTCAGCAAACTCACCCCGGGTCAGCAGATCGTCATCCTGTGGCGTGGCAGTCCGATCCTGGTGGTCAATCGGACGCAGGATGCCTTGAAAACCCTGCAACAGCCGAACCTCATCGCGCGCCTGAGCGATCCGAAGTCAACAGTCATGCAGCAGCCCGGCTATGCCGAGAACTGGCACCGGTCGATCAGACCGGAGTTTGCGGTATTGGTCGGCGTCTGCACACATCTGGGCTGCCTGCCATCCTACTTTCCCAATCCAAGCGCGACCGACCCGGTCGCGAATTGGCCTGGCGGATACTTCTGCCCATGCCATGGCTCGAAGTACGATCTGGCAGGTCGCGTCTATACCGGTGTTCCGGCGCCCTACAACCTGCCGGTGCCGCCCTATCACTTTCCCAGCGAGCACGCCCTGCGGATCGGCGAAAATCCAAGCGGGACCACTTTTGCTCTCAGCTCGGTGGTGCAGATGTAGCGGTCGCCGAGATGAACAAAGTCTAAGCCGAGCCGGGCTGGGATCGTACCGCCGGCAACCTATGTCAGGAGTGCAAGACTATGCCCTCGTTGGGCGGCGACGCGGAACGCACGTTCGTGCCCATACGATGGATGGCGCGAAGGATAATGCAGATGCTCATCTCCGATGTGTTGAGAACCAAGGGTCACAACGTCGTGACGGTGCGGCCGACCGACACCGTGGCGGCTGCAGTGGGAAAGCTCGCCGAACATCGCATCGGTGCGGTCCTCGTCGAGGACCAATGGATGAAGCCGGTCGGCATCTTATCCGAGCGCGACTTCGTCGATGCGGTCGCGCGGGACGGCGCTGCCGTGCTGAGCGTTCGCGTGAGCCAGATCATGTCGTCGCCGATCATAAGCTGCCGTTCGTCCGAACGGATTGACGCAGGTACTCGCGACGATGACCTTGGCGAAGGTCAGACACGTACCCGTGATCGATTCCGGCGACCTCAAAGGCATCGTCAGTATCGGCGACCTGGTGAAGCATCGGCTCGACGAGAAGGAACTGGAGGCCAACGTTCTGCTGGATCTGTCCCGGATGCATGCTTGATCTGATCGTTCATTTGACATGGCGCAGGTAGCCGGGGTCTGACAACAGGGCGCGCGCGTGCAGCCACGCAGGTTGTGGATCTCGGCGGCGGGTGTAAATCACGGCTGACGCGCAATTCAGCGGACCAGCCGATGGCCAACGATGTTCCCCAACCCGCGCAGTTCGATCGCCTGGACCGCGCGGGATCGACGGCGATCGAACACACCCGCCCGTTGCCGTTGCTGTACCTGTGTCTGCTCGCGTTGACGGTGGGCATCGTCACCGGCCTCGGTGCCGTGGTGTTCCGCGGGCTGATCGGCCTGGTGCACAACGTGATGTTTCTCGGCCGGCTGTCGTTCGAATACGATTCCAGCGTGTTCACGGCGACTGCGCCATGGGGTGCGTTCGTCATTCTGGTTCCGGTACTCGGCGCCATCGGGGTGACCTATATCGTGGCCAACTTCGCGCCCGAGGCGAAGGGCCACGGCGTTCCGGAAGTGATGGACGCGATCTATTACAACCGAGGCGTGATCAGACCTGTCGTCGCGGTGGCGAAGTCGCTCGCGTCCGCCGTGGCAATCGGCACCGGCGCGGCGGTAGGACGCGAAGGACCGATCATCCAGATCGGCGCTGCCCTCGGCTCGACCTTCGGGCAGCTCATACGCATGTCGATGGGACAGCGCATCATCCTGGTCGCGGCCGGCGCCGGCGCCGGCATTGCCGCGACATTCAACACGCCGATCGGCGGCGTGCTGTTCGCCACCGAACTGATGATGCCCGAGATCAGCGTCAACACGTTTCTTCCGGTCGCGATCGCCACCGGCACCGCAACCTTCATCGGCCGCCTGTGCTTCGGCGCCAGACCTGCGTTCGATGTTCCCGCCAACCTCGCGCCGCTGCCCGCCGAGCCGAAGAGCGCGCTGATTCTGTTGCTGTATGTGCTGTTGGGCGCCGTCGTCGGTGTGGCCGCAGCCCTGTTCGTCAGGAGCCTGCACTGGGTGGAGGATCTGTTCGACCGGATACCCGGCCGTTACCTGCGCCACGCACTCGGCATGCTGCTGGTCGGAATTCTGATCTACGCGCTGATGCGCTGGGGCGGACACTACTACGTCGAAGGCGTCGGCTACGCCACGATACAGGCCACGCTGACCAGCCAGCTCGACGGGGCATGGTTTCTACTGCTGCTCTACCTCTGCAAGCTGCTGGCGACTTCCGTAAGCCTTGGTTCCGGCTCATCGGGCGGTATCTTCTCGCCCTCGCTGTTCATGGGCGCGACACTGGGCGGTGCCTTCGCCGGCCTGGCCAACGCGCTGTTTCCCGGCTTGGCAATCAGTGTGCCTGCGTTTGCCATGGTCGGCATGGGCACCATGGTCGGCAGCGGCACCGGCGCCGCAATGACCGCGATTGCCATGGTGTTCGAGATGACCCGCGACTACGACATCGTGCTGCCCATGGTGCTCGCGGTCGCCGTCGGTCTTGGTACGCGACGACTGCTGTCGCGTGAGAACATCTACACCATGAAGCTGGTCCGCCGCGGTCATCCGATTCCCAAGGCCCTGCATGCAAACATGTTCCTGGTCCGCAGCGCGGCCGATGTGATGGATCGCAACTTCCTGCTGGTCGATGAGAACCAGAGCTTCGCCGAGTTCCTGCGCCTGGCTGGTGGACCGGGAGGCATGCGCCACGTCGTGGTGACGCGCGGCGACCTCATCGTCGGCGTATTGCGGGTCAACACCAGCCTGCGCCAGACGGTGAGCGCGGCAGGTGCCGGCGTGCCGATGGGCGCACTGGCGCAACGCAACTTCACGCTAGTGCGAAAGAACGCCGTGGTGTTCGACGTGATCGCCAGGCTGTGGCGACGGCGCGCGATTATGGGCGTGGTGTTCGACGGCCAGGGACGCCCGCGGCGCGACAATGTGGTCGGCGTCGTCACCAAGGAGCACATCGCCGACGAGGTGGCGAGCAGCGTGCGCATGTATCCTCGCTAAGCGGCGCCGGCTGGCTAAGCCGCACGGAACCGCGCGCCGAACTGGCCCATTTCCTCCGACAGCGCGTCGGCCTGCCCGGCGACCTCGGATGCTGCCGCGAGTACCTCCTCGGACGATGCGCCGGTGGCCGCTGCGGTCCGGCTGACCTGCTCGATGCTGGCACTGACCTCGCGTGTACCGGACGCAACCTGCTGCACGTTGTGGGCGATCTCGACGGTGGCGGCGCTCTGTTCCTCCACCGCGGCGGCGATGCTCGCGGCGATCGTGCCGACCCGCTCGATCACCACGCCGATCCCCTGCACCGCTGCCACCGTCTCGGCAGTGGCGTCCTGGATCTGCCGCACCTGACCGGCGATCTCCTCGGTCGCCCTGGCGGTCTGGCCGGCCAGACTCTTCACCTCGGAGGCCACCACGGCGAAGCCCTTGCCGGCCTCGCCGGCACGCGCCGCCTCGATCGTCGCGTTCAGCGCCAGCAGGTTGGTCTTGCCTGCGATATCGCCGATCAGCTTCAGCACCTCGTCGATCTTGCGTGCCGCGGCGGCGAGCACCTGCACGACGCGATCGGTCCGCTGCACGTCTGCCACCGCCTGGCCGGCGATCCGTGCCGATTCCGTGCCCTGACGACCGATCTCGGCGATGGCCGACGCCAGGGTGTCGGTGGCGTTCGCCACCGCCTGAACGTTGGCCCGTGCCTGCTCCGCCGAGGCCGCGACCGAGGCGGTCTCGCGGCTCGCTTCGCCGACCGAGCACGACATCGATCGCGCCGAGGTCTGCAGCGTGCCTGCCGCACCCGCGAGATGGCCGGCCAACTCGCCAATCCGCTGCTCAAACCCGTGCACCAGCGTCTCCAGCGCCTCGGCGTGCTGCGCCTTGGCGGTCTGCTCCGCCGCACGCTCCGCCGCCACGCGATCGGCCTCGACGATCCCGCGCCGGAACTGTTCCACCGAGCCGGCCATCATGCCGATTTCGTCGCCGCGCCCGAGGCCAACCACAACAGCATCGGTATCATGCTGTGCCAGGCGGCGCATCGAGGCGCTCATGGCGGCAATCGGCTGCGCCAGACCGCCGATCATCAGCCATCCGCCGCATAGGCACATCGCCAGGCTGGCGCCGAGTGCTGCCAGGATCCAGTTGCGTGCCGCCTGGCCAAGCGCCCCGCCCCGATCAGCCGCCTGCCGGCCGGTCAGCATATTGACATCGATCACGGCACGCAGCGCGTCTCGGAACTGGTTCATCGCCTGCAGCATCCGGCCATTGAGCAGGCCGATCTGGATGTCGGGCTGGACCTGGCCGGTCATCGCCACGAGCTGGCCACTCAGTTTCGCATATGCCGTCCGGGCAGCGACCAGCCTGTCGGCGAGGCCTGGTTCCTCGCCGCCGGTGACGGTCGGCCGGTACAGGTCGATCGCTGCCTGGACATCCTTGGCCCGCGTCGCATGCTCCGCGATCAGCGCGGTGCGGCGTTCCTCGGCGACGGCGGTGGACAGCAACTCCTGCACCGAGCGCAGCCGTTCCGCCGCCTGGCCGATGCGCGACAGCGCGACGGTGGCCTGCAACGCGCCATCACGCAGTTCCGCCGCGGCGTGCTCGACCGCATTGAGCCGATCCACCGCGAAGCCGCCGAGCGCCAGGGTCCAGACGAATGCCAGCGCGAAACCGGCGATGAACTTGGTTCGGATACTGATCCGATTGAGCAGCCGCCACATAACGCCGGACTATCGTCGCGACGGGTTAATCAGCGGTTAGAGGGGTTGCCCGGCCCGCCCGCGTTGCCATAGAAGGCTGACCGACCATTCCTCCCAGCCGAGGCCGCATGTCCGAACACAGCCACGCCGCCCTCCCGACGATGCAGGTTGAGACACCGGAAGCGTTTCTTGCCGACCGCCAGAGCTTCTGGGAGGGCTTCACGAAGTTCACGCTGGGGACGGTGATCTTCATCGTGCTGCTGCTGGTGGGGATGGCGATCTTCCTGCTGTAGCCGCTATGGCGCCAACGCCGGGATCGTTGCCGCGGGGGCTCCTCAGCCTGGCCGGATGATGGTGGTGCTCTCGCAATCGGCTTCGACGCGCTCCCGACGCAGCTGCACGACATGGTACTCTCCGCGCAGCCAGGGTCCGAACTGGTCGCGATAATGGGGGCTTGCCGGCACGCCGGAGTTCCCGATGTTCTGCACGGCAAGAAAAGCATCCGGGGCGGCGAAGTCCACCACGATGCGATACTCGGCGCCGGAGGTTGCGGCATGCGGCGGCAGCTCACCGCCGGTGTTGCGCAAGGTATGCGACCCGCCATCCACCGCGTGCGGTCCGATGTCGAACGCAGCGTCGCCCAGCGGATGGCGCCAGTGCGCCTGGTGGATGCGGCCCCACTGCCAGGCTGCCTCGTCGTTGCCGAGACGCCCGCGCAACGCGGCGAGCGTGCGCTGCGCAACCGCGGCCACATGCGGCGCGATGCCGTCCGCGAAGTAGCCGATCGTTGGATCTTCCAGCAGGCTGGTGCCGAGACCGGTCTGCTGATGCGTCAAATCGAACAACCGTTCCGGTAAGTGCTGGCCGATCACCTCGCGCTGCCATAGCGCCATGAACGCCTCGAACAGAGTTGGCGCGATGCTGGTGAGCGTATAGCGATAGTCCCAGTCGCCCAGCACGCGCCTGAACGTTGGGTCAGCGATGGCCAGATGCCGCAGAATGTGTGGGCACAGCCTCTCGGCACGACAGTTCTTCACGTCGTTCTGCAATCGGACGTTGGCAGCATGGTCCATCGCGCCATGCCCACCCAGGGCCTGATCGAGCCGCACACCGCGGTGGCCCTGCGAATAGGCGCCATAGATTGGCCATTTCCAGTCGTCCGGTACGATGCGCTGGTTGGCGCTGGCGACGAAGCCGCTCGGCGGATCGTACATGCGCGGCAGGTCGTCGAACGAAATATAGCCCTGCCACTGATCCTCCGCCGCGTTGGCGTCGCGAAAACCCGGCACGACACGGCCGCGGAGCGGAATTCGGCCGGCCATCTGATAGCCGATATGGCCGCTCGCATCGGCATAGACGAAGTTGAATATCGCCACCGACCAGTCGCGCAGCGCTGCACGGAACCCGGCCCAGTCGCGGGCGCGCGACACGCCGATCGAGGCGCGGATGTCGTCCATGTGCTCCATGCCGACCCAACGCAGCGACAGCGGCGGATCGCCCGCGGCATCGAGCGATGGCACCAGTGCATTCACCACCGGGCCCCGCGCGGTCGAGCGGATGGTCAGCGGGCGCGCCGCCTCGCCGCGCACCTCGATGCTGACCTGACGCTGAGCGAACTCGCGCCACGCGCCTCCGTCGCGATAACGCCGTGGGTCCTCGGGATCGACCTGTTCGACGTACAGATCGCGCGTCGAGGCCATGTTGTTGGTGATCGCCCATGCGATGCGGCCGTTGCTGCCCCACCACATGCCGGGGAAGCCGGGATGCCCCGCACCGGCGGCGTCATCCTCCGGCCCGTGCAGCGCGTATTCGTACCAGCTCGAGGGGACCCAGAACGGCTGATGAGGATCGCCACACAGCACTGGCTTGCCGCCGGCTGTGCGGCTGCCATGCACCGCCCAGTTGTTGCTGCCGGTCGCATCGTCGGTGCCGGCGGCGGTTTGCAGCACGCGGTGCTCGGAGGCCTCGGGCGTCAGATACAGTCCGCGAAACGTCTCCGGCAACATGCGCGCCGCTTCGGCCGCGACGATACGGTCGATGCGTCCGTTCAGCGACCACCAGATGCCGCGTGCAATCCCC
Organism: uncultured Alphaproteobacteria bacterium; assembly: GCA_963749575.1. Taxonomy (GTDB): domain Bacteria; phylum Pseudomonadota; class Alphaproteobacteria; order Acetobacterales; family Acetobacteraceae; genus JAMXLO01. The sequence goes on along the minus strand of CAVVNM010000012.1, from coordinate 568,353 downwards.
ACCACGTCGCGCACGGTGAACGGGTCTGGATTGTAGCGTAGATGATGGAACTCCGGCGGCAGGGCGCGGCCCATCATCTCAATCTGGCGATTGATCCCCGCGACCAGCGCCGCGACCATGCGATGCGTCGCCTCATCCAGCGCCGCGGCTTCTCGGGTGGCTATCTGATCGATGCCGACGGTCAGATGCGCGATGTCGCTGGCGACATACTCCGGGCCAAGAATTTCGGCCTGACGGCCGAACGCGCGACGACGGAGCCGATCCATCTGCCATAGCCGATCCTGAGCCATCGCGACGCCGAGACCGAAATAAAGGTCGGACGTGTCTGCAGCATAGATGTGCGGGACCCCGGAACGATCGCGCAATATCTCCACCAGGCCGCCCACCGCGCCGGTGATTAGCTGTGTGTTCTGCATAGCGTCTCCCCCTGTCGTCGATTCAGCCCATCGCCTGCACGGCGCTCGGCGTGATCTCGAACGTCACCCGCACCTCGTCCGGACGCGACCAGGGATACTTGTCCTGGTCGAGATACTTCTTCGCCAGCGAATCGATATGCGCGGCGGCGCCAGCCTCGGTAACACGCGTGACCTTGCCGCGTACCTGGAGGTAGCGGTACGGGTTGTCGGGGTCCATGATGGAGATGGCGACTGGCGCGCCTTCCTTCATGTTGCGGGTCTTGGTCCGCCCCTTGGCGCTGTTCACGCGGATCACACCGCCGGTGTAGTCGAACCAGACCGGCGTGACCTGCGGCGTTCCGTCGGGCATCACGGTCGCGAGCTCGGCGAACGCCTTCTTCTGTTGCAGCAGGTCGAGATATGCGTCGGGAATCGTGGCCATGGTCGGTTCCTTGTCACGTGCCGTACCGGGGGAGAGTGCCGCACTGCGCCCCCGTGTTGCAAATCGCTGCGCGAGGCACGCCGCGGCAAGCCGATGCCGGCAAACTCGACGGCCGGCTGCACCCGTCGTAGGCTTCGCCCAACCCTTTGGGAGGGAGTCGTAGTGATGTCGAGCAATGGCCCTGAGACCTGTCTGACCGGCGTGAAGGTGCTGGACCTGACGCAGTTCGAGGCTGGACCGTCCTGCACCGAGGCGCTGGCCTGGATGGGCGCCGATGTGGTGAAGGTTGAGAACCCAAAGCTGGGCGATCCCGGCCGCACCGCCGGTGGCAAGCCGGGGCAGGACGCGTACTACTTCCTGCAGTACAACGCCAACAAGCGCTCGGTCACCGTCAACCTGAAGGATCCGCGCGGCGTCGAGCTGGTCAAGGAGATGGCCAAAAAAGCCGACATCTTCTGCGAGAATTTCGCCCCCGGCGCGATAGAGCGGTTGGGCCTCGGCCCGGATGTGATCCGCGCCATCAACCCCTCGATCATCTACTGCCAGACCAAGGGCTTCGGCGCCGGCAGCGCGTTCGAGAAAAGTCTCGCGTTCGACATGATCGCGCAGGCGGCCGGCGGGCTGATGAGCATCACCGGCGAGGAAGATGGCCCGCCATGCAAGCCGGGTGCGACCATCGGTGATACCGGCACCGGCATGCTGATGGCGATCTCGGTGATGGGCGCCTATGTGCGGCGGTTGCGTACCGGCCAGGGCGAGCATCTGCAGCTCGCCATGCAGGACGCGATCCTGCACTACATCCGCAATTCGTTCACCTACATGGAACGCACCGGCAAGGCGGCACCGCGCGCCGGGTCCAAGACGGTGGGCGGCGGCAATCCCCCTATAGGGGTGTATCCCTGCAAGGGCGGCGGGCCGAACGACTATGTCTACATCTACTGCAGCCGTGCCAATCCGGAGCACTGGAACCGGCTGCTGAAGGTGATGGGACGCGAGGACCTGGTCGGCGATCCGATGTACGACACGCCCGACGCGCGCACCGAGCACCGCGAGGAGGTGGACGCCATCGTCGCCAACTGGACCAAACAGCATGACAAGCACGAGGCGATGCGGCTGGTGAGTGCCGCGACCATTCCGTCCGGCGCGGTGATGGACACGATGGAGCTCGCCAACGACCAGAGCTTCGTCAAGCGCGGTATCCGTCAGGTGATGCAGCATCCCAAGGTCGGCGACTACACGATGAGCGGCTGGCCGGTGCGCTTCTCCGGCAGCACGCCGCCGATCAAGGCCGCCCCACTGCTCGGTCAGCACAACGAAGAGGTGCTGGCGGACTGGCTGGGGATGGATGATGGCAAGATCGGCGGGCTGAAGAACGACGCGGTGATCGGGTGAGGTCGACGGGAGTCCTCCCCCTCCCCTTGCGGGAGGGGGTTGGGGAGAGGGGGCGACACCAACGCTCCCCGGCCCCCTCCCCCCAACCCCCTCCCGCAATGGGAGGGGGAGGATTCCGTACATGACCCACCAATATTGCATCGTGCAGGATGAGGGCCGGGTCCGCATCGTCACCCTGAACCGGCCGGAAGTCCTGAACGCGCTGCACGCCGATGCGAACGACGAACTCGCTGCCGTGTGGGACGAGTTCGCCACACGCGACGACCTGTGGGTAGGCATCATCACCGGCGCCGGCGAGCGCGCGTTCTCCGCCGGCAACGACCTGAAGGTGCAGGCCGCGGGCCGCCGCCGACCGAGCGGTCCGAACGGCTTCGCTGGCATCACGCATCGCTTCAACCTCGACAAGCCGATGATCGCCGCGGTGAACGGCTGGGCGATGGGCGGCGGGTTCGAGACCGCGCTTGCCTGCGACATCATCATCGCCGCGGAGAACGCGCTGTTCGCACTGCCCGAGCCGCGCGTCGGCTTGATCGCAGGGGGTGGCGGCGTGCATCGCCTGCCGCGCCAGATCCCACGCAAGAAGGCGATGGGGATGATCCTGACCGGTCGTCGCGTCGGCGCGCGCGAAGGCTTCGAACTCGGCTTCGTCACCGAGGTGGTGCCGCAGGGACAGGCGCTGGAAGCGGCGAAGCGCTGGGCGGCGCAGATCCTGGAATGCTCGCCCAAGGCGGTGCGCGCATCGAAGCAGGCAGTATATAGCGGCCTCGACGAACCTTCGCTGGAGCGTGCGATGCGCACGGTGTACCCGGCGCAACAGGAGAATTTAGAGAGCCAGGACTACATCGAAGGCCCGAAGGCGTTCGCGGAAAAGCGCCGGCCGAACTGGCAGAACAAGTAGGAGGAAGCGATGCGGATACACAACCTGTACTGCGATGCCAACGGCGAATCGCACTGGCGCGATGTCGAGGTGCAGTGGGTCGAGGAGCGCAATTATTCCAAGCTGTCCGCGCGTCTGCCGGCCAACGGCATCATCTTCCGCGAGACCTCGGGCGACTACGACCTGTCCTGGCATCCCGCACCGCGGCGGCAGTACATCATCAACCTTGACGGTGGCGTGCAGATCACGGCAAGCGACGGGGAGGCGCGCACGATCGGCGCCGGCGAGGTCGTGCTGGTGGAGGACATCACCGGCAAGGGCCACCTGTCGAAGTCGGTCGGCGGCAAGATGCGGCGCTCGATCTTCGTGCCCGTTGAATAAAGGGGACTGACAATGAAGCTGGCATTCTTCGACGACCACAAGCTTGGCGTGGTCAAAGGCGACATGATCTACGACGTGTCGTCGGCGGTGCGCGACATTCCGCATCTCGGGCCGCACGATCTGATCAATGGGCTGATCGCGAAGTTCGGCGACTACAGGAAACGGCTGGAGGACGCATCCGCGAGTGGCGGCGTACCGCTATCGAGCGTGAAGCTCCAGGCGCCGCTGCCGAAGCCGGGCAACATCGTCTGCATGGCGGTGAATTACATGGAGAACGGCACCCGCAAGGAGCCGGCGCCGATCAACGCGTTCCACAAGGCGCCGACATCGATCCTGGGTCAGGGCGGCACGATGGTGCTGCCGGACGTTCCGGCCACGATCTTCGAGGGCGAGGCCGAGATGGCCGTGGTGATCGGCAAGCGCGCCAGCCACGTGAAGGCAGCCGATGCAATGGACTACGTGTTCGGCTACACCAACTTCATCGACGGTTCGGCGCGCGGCCTGCCACCGCAGAGCTTCTTCGCGATGAAGTCGCGCGACGGTTTCGCGCCGATCGGTCCGTACCTGGTGACCAAGGATGAGATCGCCGATCCGCACAAGGTGCCGGTGAAGCTGTGGGTCAACGGCACGGTGAAGCAGGACTTCAACACCGACGACATGGCACACAAGATTCCGCGCTGCATCGAATGGGTCACATCGATCCACGCGCTGGAGCCAGGCGATATTCTGGCCACCGGCACCAATCATCGCGGGCTGTCCAGCTTCATGGACGGCGACACGGTGGAGCTGGAATGCGGCGGTCTCGGCAAGCTAAGCTTCAAGGTGCGTGACGAGCTGAAGCGCACCTGGTCGCGCGAGACGCGGCTGGACCGGCAAGAGAAGGGCTTCGATACGCCGACGCCGCAGACCGGCGGGAAATACGCGCCGGCGAAGTAGTACTGCAAACTGGCGTCAACCCCGCGAAAGCGGGGGGGCCGGCAGTTCCACGACACCTGAGCCGACGACGGACAGTTCGCCATCCTGGTTGTGCGCTTCCTGCGCGATTTCGACCAGGTGGCGGGCGTCTTCGACGAAGCATCGCACCACGGTCCCGCCGATGAACAGCGTGTCGCCTTCCGGATTGTGGCGACGGATCTTACAGCTCGCGCGGCGCAACATTCCGTCATCGCCCATCCAGTTGGTGAGATGGTGCGTCAGCCACGAGCAGCGTTCGGGGCCGTAGTCGTAGGCGCCGGGCACCCCGACCATGCGGGCGAACTCCGGTTCCCAGTGCACGCGCTCCGGGCAGTCGGGAATGCCGAAGCGGTTGGCAATGCCGAGGCCGCGATGCGCATGGATCTGTTTCCATGCAAGCTTGTTCGCGCGGATGTACAGCCCGCCCCAACCCTGCGCGTAGGCGATGAAGCCCGTTACCGTCATCGGCCCTTTGACCATCATCGGCAACCGATCGCCGACGGCGACGTCGTTCCAATAGCGCGGAGTGGCCCCGCGCACTTCTTCGTCGGCATAGAGTTGATAGATCCGCGCCAGGTCCGCTTCCGAGTAATGCGGCGGCGGCCGTCCCTTCACCGCGTCGTACTTGCTGCCCCGTTCGCGCGCCTGGTCGCGATCGGTGCGGAAGCACCAACTGTCGGCGGAAGCCACCATCTCGCCGTGCTGGTTGTGGAAGTTCACGTGGTAGACCTGCTGGATCGCACGACCGGCAAATCGCGTCTCGTGTTCGATCAGGTCCTTCAGCCAGGCCTCGGTGCTGATTGCGTCGTTGCGTCGCACCGGGTGATGCCAGGTCCAATCGGCGCCGGCCCACATCGCATGCACTCCGGGCAGGCCGCCAACATAGCCGGAGACGATCCGGCTGGTGGCAAACAGGAAGCTCGGCAATGCGATGATGCCGCCCCAACGAGTGTTCGCAGCGTAGTCGGGATCGCACCACAGCGGATTGTCGTCGCCGATGCCATGCGCGTAGTGGCGGATCGCATCGCGTGTCGCCTCGTGGCACCACGGCTCCAGCGTGTTCTCGATCCGCACGTTCAGCCGCCGACGCAACGCATCCAGTGCATCGTCGGTGATCTTCGGAAACTGTCGGCTGGGCTCGTCGTTCATGCCGGCTCCTGCATCTCGCGCTCGCGCAGCGCCTTGCGGTTGACCTTGCCAGCCGGCGTCTTCGGCAACTCGGCAACGAAGCCGACGATCCGAGGATATTCGTGCTGGCTCAGTCGCGCGCGGACAAAGTCCTGGATGTCGCGGACCAGTGCCTCATCGGGTGCACGGTCCGTCACCACGAATGCCTTCACCACATGTCCGCGCAACGCATCCGGCACGCCGATCACCGCCGCCTCGCGCACCCCGGGGTGACGCAGCAGCACGTCCTCGATCTCCACCGCGCTCATTGTCCAGCCGGCGGAGATGATCACGTCGTCAGCGCGCCCGGCATGAAAGAAACAGCCGTCGTCGTCGACCCAGCCGCGGTCCTTGGTCGAAGACCATGTGCCGTGCCGCCACACCTTGATCTCGCCGATCTCTCCAGGTGGACATGGTCCGCCCACAGGCCGCTGCACTTCCACCTTGACGCCCGGCACCGGTTTGCCGAGTGCGCCTGGCTTGGTCACGAAGTCATCCGCACCGGGATAGTTGGCGAGGATCACTCCAACCTCGGTGGTCCCGTACATGCTGCACAGACGGGTTCCGAAGATGGCCTCGACATATTCCTGGCTGTCGCCGTCGATCGGTTCGCCGGTGAATGACAGCTTGCGCAAGCCGTAATGGTAGCGCGGCGCCGCGCCACTGTTGCGGATCAATCGGTAGTGCGTCGCCGCCGCCGACAGATTGGTGGTGCCGAAATCCTGCAATGCTCGCAGCAACCGCTCCGGTTCGAACCGACCAGAGTAGACGCCGGTCTCCACACCAAGCGCCAACGGCGCCAGCGTGCCGTGCCACAGACCATGGCCCCACGCCGGCGAGGACGGACAGAAGAACCGATCGCCCGACCGGATGCCGGTGCCATACAGCGCCGCTATCATCACCACGACGATGGCGCGGTGCGTATGACGGATGGCTGCCGGCAATTCGCGCGTCGTGCCCGAGGTATACTGGAAGATCGCCAGATCGTCGGCGCGCGTTGCCGGGGTGAACTCTGCGGAATAGCGCGACAGGCGTGCGCCGAAGCCCCCGTCGAGCGCGATCGCCGGGAGCGGCAGGTCACCGAGCGATTGCGCCTTGTCGGGAGTCGTCAACAGCAGGCGAGGGCTGCAATCGTCGATGCGTAACCGCACGCCATCCGGTCCGAACAGCGTGAACAAGGGAACCGCGATGGCACCCAGCTTCATCACGCCGAACAGGGTCACGTAGAATGCCAGCGATGGCTCCAGCATGATGGCGACGCGGTCACCCGGCACGGTGCCCTGTTCGGCAAGCCAGTGGGCACAGCGCGACGATGCGTCGGCGATGGTTCGGAAGCTGATCGCCTCGTCATGCCCTTCGGCATGCGCGATGCGGATGGCAACACGGTGCGGATCCCCCGCATGCCGGTCGATGCATTCGTGCGCGATGTTGAGTTGCTCGCGATCGCCGTCGAACAATTCCCACAACCGCGCCGTTGCGAAGTGGCGTTGCGCGTCCGCATAGCTGGTGTAATCGGTGAGCAACGCCACGCGACTTATGTGGCCGTGCGCTTCCAGCCGAGCCAGTCGCACACGCCCTGACCCATCACCTGCTCCAGATCGTTACCCTTCAGCCAGGGCAGTTCCTCGGTGAACATCGTCACGCACTGCCGGTAACTGCACGGCATGCGCGTGATGTCGGTGCCCCAGAAGAACCGCTTAGGCCCATAGGCATCGAAGATGCGATGCAGCCCGTCATGGATGTCACGGAACGGGTAGGGCGCATCGGAATAGCCAGGCGCGCCGGTCGCCTTGATGGCGACGTTCGGCAGTTTCGCCAGCGAGCACAGCGTGTTCAGATCGGCAAACGCCGCCGCACCCTTCGCCGACCGCACCAGCCCGAGATGATCGATGATCAGCCGCAAACCCGGATGCTGTTCGGCGATCTGTCCGAACAACGGCAGGAAGCGCCAGGCCATTGTCGCGATCGGCGTGCCGGCACGCTCCGCTGCCGGCCACACCCAATCCATCGTGCCGTCCTTATGCCAGTTCTCCTGCTCCGGCCGGGTCAGCGACCAGCGCAGGCCGAGCATGCCGGGACGCTGCTTCCAGGTCTCGATCCGCTTGCGCTGTTCCGGTTCGTCGAGCGGAAACCAGCCAAGAATGCAGAACCGGTCCGGATATTTCCTGGCCGCCTCTACCGCCATCTCGTTGGACCCCGGGTCCCAGCTTGGCGGATGCAGCACCGCGCCGTTCACGCCCGCGTCGTCCATTTCCTTGAGCAGCTCCTCGGCCGTATAGATCGAGGTCTGTCGGTGATGCCCACTCGGCGAGCCGCTGCCCCAGATATGCACCTGGGCGTCGATGATCTGCATGGTTCGTCTCCTTCCCGACACCGCCATGCTGGACGCGGCGCCCAGGACGCGTCAAACAGGGCGGGCTGTGAAGTGGAGCGTGCGTGTGCTGGATCGAATTCTGTTGACCAATGACGATGGCATCGATGCGCCAGGCTTGGCGATCCTCGAGGCGATCGCCGCCGAACTCGCGCGCGAGGTGTGGGTGGTGGCGCCGGAACACGACCAGAGCGGCGTGTCGCACGCGATCAGCCTGCATCACGCGCTGCGTGTCAGCCGGCGGGGAGAACGGCACTTCGGCGTGTCCGGAACGCCGGGCGACTGTGCGGTTATGGCGATCTGCCATCTGATGACCGACGGTGCGCCGCAACTTCTGCTGTCCGGTGTGAACCGCGGCCTGAACCTCGGCATGGAGACAGTGTTCTCAGGCACGGTCGGCGGCGCGATGACAGGCATGATGCTGGGAGTGCCGTCAATTGCGCTGAGCCAAGCCTACAAGGACCGCAACAACGTATCATGGGATGCATCGCGGAGGCTTGGGGCGAAGCTGGTGCGCGATCTGCTGGCGATCGGCTGGAGCAAGGACGCGTGCCTCAACGTGAACTTTCCGGCGTGTCCGGCGGCGGAGGCAGGGCCGGTGACGTTGGCACGGCAGGGCGTGGGGATGATCGCGGGGATGCACGTGGATACGCGCGTGGACCCCCGCGGGATGGAGTACCACTGGCTCAACTTCCGTCGCGGCGACCGCCAGCAGGGTCCGGAAAGCGACTACGATGCGCTGCGCAGCGGCAACGTCGTGGTGACGCCGCTGCGGTATGATCGGACCGATGAGGATGCGTATCAGGCGTTGGCAGAGAAGCTGCCGCGGTTCGCGGCCGCGTAGCGCTCGACGTCCCATCAACCAGCGGGCGTTGCGTCGGACACTTCGGAACGGAGGGGCGTGTCCTGCTCGGTCCGTGCGACAGCCAGAATAAAGACCGCCGGACGAGTGAATGGAGTCACTGCGGTGGCAGCCGGTGGACGCTATCTATGCTCGATCCGTCAAGCCGTAGGTAGCACCCTCACGGAACCGGACAATCCCGCGCTGAAGCGCCAATGAGGATATGGAGACCAATGACTATCGGCAATGCGATACGGACAGATCCGGTGCTGAAGTTCGTGCGCAGCCCGTATCTGCTTATACCATTGTTGGTTGCCGTCGCGGTCGCCGGTGCGGTTTTGCCCCGGCTCGTCGGCTATGCCGCCAACGAACAGAAAGCCTTGGAACAGCAGGCGGACCAGGACGATGGGTCGCTGTGCACAAAATACCGGTTGGCGGCCGAGACGGAGCGCGGCATCGAGTGCAAGACAGCCCTTGCGGACCTGCGCCGCCAGCACGAGCTTCTGTTGCTGTATTAGCGCGGCTAGAGGCCGCCGGTCACGTCGATCGTCAATCCGGTGACGAAGTCGGCATCGGACGATGCCAGGAAGCAGATGACCTTCGCCTGATCCGTCGCTTCAGCGATCCGCCGTAATGGCGTGCGTTCGATCTCCGCCGCCTGGTCCTCCGGCGACTGTTGATTCCAGCGTGGCCGGATGCGCTCGGTCAGTGTGCGGCTCGGTGCAATCGCATTGACGTTGATGCCGAACGGTCCGAGTTCGAACGCCAGCTTGCGGGTGAACGCGATGATGCCACCCTTCGCGGCGGAGTATGCGCTGCTGGACGACACGCTCAGTCCGCGTCCGGCGATCGATGCGAGGTTCACGATCTTGCCCTGCCCGCGGCGCTTCATCACCGGCGTCACCGCATGGCAGAACAGGAACGTGCCGTTCAGGTTGAACTGGATCAGCTTCTGCCATTCATCGAAGGTCAGTTCGTCCACGGTGGCGCCGGGCCTGTCGATGATCGTACTGCCGCCGACGGCATTCACCAGGATATCGACATTGCCGTACTGCTTCGCCGCCCAGGCGACAACCTCGTCCACCTGCGTCTGATCGAGCGCATTCGCTGGTCGGCCGATCGCGCGGCCGCCCGACATGTTGATCGCCTCCATCGCCATGGCGAGACGCCGTTCGTCGTTGTCCACGCCGATGATCACCGCGCCTTCCCTCGCCATGATGTCTGCAGTGGCGCGCCCGATGCCGCTGGCCACCGCAGTGATCAGCGCAACCTTGTCCTTGAAGCGCACGTTGTTGCTCCCTCAGTTGAGCCGCGCGGCCTGCGCCAGCACTTCGATCGCTTCCGGCTGACGCGAACGCACAGTGAGGCTGGTCGCACCCGAATCCTCCCAGGCACGGAAGCGCTGCCTGATCCGCTCCGCGGGCCCGACCAGCGACTTCATGTCCACCCATTCGTCCGGCACCGCCGCGATCGCCTCGTCCTTGCGATGCGCGAGATACAGCTCCTGGATGCGTTCGGCGGCATCCTTGAAGCCGCGACGGATCATCATGTCCTTATGGAAGTTCTTGTCGCGATGGCCCATGCCGCCGACATACAGCGCGACTTCGGGCTTCATCTTCGCCAGCGCCGCCTTCACGTCGTTGTCGATCTCGACGTGCACCGATGCCTGGATCGCGAAGTCGCGCAGGCTCTTGCCATTGCCCGCGCGCTTGAAGCCCTGTTCCAGCCATGGCATATATTCCGGCAGCGAACCGGGCACGAAGCCCAGCGGCAGCCAGCCATCGGCGATTTCTGCCGTCAGTTTCACCGTCGCTTCGTTGCCGGTGCCGAGATAGATCGGAATGTCCGGATTCATGTGCAGGATGGATTTGAGCGGCTTGCCGACGCCCGCGGCGCCTTCGCCGGTGTAGGGCAGTGAGATCTCGCGGCCGTCATGCGTCACCGGCGCCTCGCGGCGGAAGATCTTGCGCATGATCGCGACGTAGTCCTTGTAGCGATAGTACGGCCTGCCCCACGGTTCGCCGTACCAGCCTTCGACGATTTGCGGCCCGGATACGCCGAGACCGGCGATGAAGCGCCCGCCGCCGGCCATCGCATCGACGGTCGCCGCACACATCGCGGCATTGGCCGGCGTGCGCGCCGCCAGCTGCATGATGCCGGTACCGAGCTTGATGCGCTTGGTCAGCGCCGCGAGATAGGCGAGTGGCGTCACCGCATCGGTGCCATAGGCTTCCGCGGTCCAGACGCTGTCGTAGCCGAGTTCCTCCGCGCGTTGCACCAGCTTGACGGGGATTTCGAGATGGGCGCGCGAATAGCCGATGGACAGGCCAAGTTTCATTGCGCGTTCCTCCATGTCGCATGCGGTACCGGCAGTCCGAGGTTCTCGCGCAATGTCACGCCTGCATAGTCCTTGTGATAGAGCCCGCGTCGCTGCAGTTCCGGCACCACGTATTTCACGAAATCCATGTATGTGCCTGGGACGTGCGTCGCCGCCAGCACGAACCCGTCGGCGACCGGTTCGCTGAACCATTGCTCCAGACCATCGGCCACCTCCTTCGGTCCGCCAATGAACGGCTGGTTCGGTCGCGCGCGGTGGCTGAACTTGATGAAATCGCGCGGCGTCGGATTGGTGATGCCGCTCGCGCGCAGCACGCGGTCGCGCATCGACTGCGTGCCCGAGACGTTCGCCAGCTCCTCGTCCGTGAACGGTTCGTCGATGCCCTTCGAAGCAAAATCGAAATTCATCGCTTCCGACAACAGCGACAACGCGTCCTCGTCCGTCGCCAGCGTCTCGACCAGCGCCATCTTGTCCTCGGCTTCCGCCCTGGTCTCCGCACACACGACATAGGCCGACGGCGTGATGAAGAACTGGTCCGGATCGCGCCCCTGGCTTGCCACGTCGTCCTTCATTTCGCGATACAGCTGCCGGCCGTGTTCCATGCTGGTATGGGTGGAAACGAACACCACCTCGCCCCATCGCGCCGAGAAACTCTTGCCGCGACCGCTCTGACCGGCCTGGATCACCACCGGATGGCCTTGCGGCGAGCGCGGCACGGTGAACGGTCCGCGCGAACGAAACCACGTCCCCCGATGATCCAGTCGCCGCACCTTGTCGGGATGCGCGAACAGGCCGGTCTGCTTGTCGATGACGATGGCGTCGTCGTCCCAGGAGTTCCAGTGACCGAGTACCACCTGCATAAACTCGTCGGCGCGATCATAGCGAGCGTCGTGCTCCAGATGCTCGTCGTGTCCCATGTTCAGCGCTTCGCCGTCGTTCATCGAGGTGACGACATTCCAGGCTGCACGGCCGCCGGTCATCAGGTCCAGCGTCGCGAACACCCGCGCCACGTGGAACGGCTCGAAATAGGTTGTGGAACAGGTGGCGCCGAGACCGAGACGTTCGGTCGCCATTCCCATCACCGTGAGCACGGTGATCGGGTCCATCTTCACGCAGCGAATGCCGTGCTCGACGGTATGGCGGTGGTCGTTGCCGTAGCGGTCCGGCATCGCCAGGCGGTCGTCGAAGAAGCCGAGGTGAAACTTGCCTTCCTCCAGCACGCGGCCGATGGTGCGATAGTAGTCGGCGGACATCGAGTCATCGCGCGATTCCGGATGGCGCCAGGAGCTGACGAGGTTGGTGCAGTTCTGCGCCTGCAGGAAACCGACCATGACCATCTGGCGCATGTGCGACGCTCCGTCCCGACTGGCTGGTATCATCGCGCGGAACTGCAGTGGAGGGCAAACCGATGCTTGGTCTCGTCACCACGCTGAACGAAGAGACTCCGGTCGAATTGCGTGCGCTTCCCGAGCCGCAACCGCAATTCAACGAGGCGCTGGTTGCGGTTCATGCGGTGTCTTTGAATCGCGGTGAGCTGCGCTCGGTCCGCAACAATGGCGAAGGCTGGGTGCCTGGGCAGGACGTTGCCGGCGTCGTGCTGAAGCAGGCCGAGAGTGGCAGTGGCCCCGCGGCCGGCGCGCGCGTTGTCGCATTGACCGATGAGTTTGGCTGGGCGCAGCACGTCGCCGTGCCTGCGCATCGCATGGCGGCGCTGCCGGACAATGTCAGCTTCGCACAGGCGGCCACACTGCCGGTCGCCGGCCTTACCGCGTTGCGCACGCTGCGCCATGGCGCACCGCTGCTGGGCAAGCGTGTACTGATCACCGGCGCGGCCGGTGGTGTCGGCACGATCGCGGTGCAGCTCGCGGCTCGGTCAGGCGCACGCGTAACCGCAGTGGTCGGAGGTGCGGAGCGCGCGGCCGGGCTGAAGGAATACGGCGCGCTCGAGGTGATCGAGGGCATCGACAAGGCACCGGGTCGCTTTGCGCTTATCCTTGAATCTGCCGGCGGGACCTCGCTCGCGCATGCCATCAGGCTGATCGAGGCCAGGGGCACCGTGGTGGTGTACGGCAATTCCTCCGGCGAACCGACCACGCTTGCCTTCGCCGACTTCCGCGGGGCGCCGAACTCGCGGGTGCAGAGTTTCAGTTATTTCTATTCGGAAGCCGAGGACCGGTTCGCACCGGACCTCGCGCTGCTGGTATCGCTGATCGCCGATGGATCGCTGAAGCCGCGCATCGGCGTGGAGCGAAGCTGGCGCGAGTTCGCCATCGTGGCCGGGCAGTTGCGCGATCGCCGCGTATCCGGCAAGGCAGTGCTGCTGGTCGATTGAGAGGAAGCGCAGATGGAATTCACCGGCAAGGTTGCCTTGATCACCGGCGGTGGCGGCGGTATTGGCCGCGCCAGCGCAATCGGTTTTGCCGGACGTGGCGCCAAGGTTGTGGTGGTCGATTCCGACGCTACCGCCGGCGAGGCAAGCGCCGAGTTGGTGCGTCAGCGCGGCGGCGATGCACGCTTCGTGCGCGCCGACGTCACCAAATCAGCCGATGTGCAGGCCTATGTGAAGGCCACGCTGGACGCTTACGGCTCCATCGATTGCTTCTTCAACAACGCCGGCATCGAAGGGCAGATGGCGCCGACGCAGGAATACGATGAGGCCGTTTTCGATGCGGTCATCGGCGTGAACCTCAAGGGCGTATTCCTCGGCCTGCGCCACGTTTTGCCGGTGATGCTCAAGCAGGGCCATGGCGCCATCGTCAATACGGCTTCGACGGCGGCGTTGTTCGGCGGACCGGGCATGGCGCCCTATGTCGCCTCGAAGCACGGCGTGCTGGGACTGACCAAGGTGGCATCGGCCGATGTTGCGCGGCTTGGCATTCGCGTGAACGCCGTATGTCCAGGCCCGGTCGAGACGCGCATGATGCGCTCGATCGAGGCGCAGCGAAATCCAACTGATCCGCAGACGGTACACGACATGACCGCCGCCGCCACACCGACCGGACGCTATGCGGCACCTGACGAAGTGGCGAACGTGGTGATGTACCTCTGCTCCGACTTCGCCGTACACATCACCGGCACGCACATCGTCATCGATGGAGGTCGTTCGGGGACTGGCGGAGCGCCGCCAGCCGTCCCTCGGCTCGCTTGAGATTATAGCGTGCGATGGCGCGTTGCTGCAGCCGCGCCGGTCCGTCGAGCGCGGCGACCGCATCGCGATAGATCGCGATCGCCTCCTCGATCGACGCAGCGTCGTTCTGTGCCGTCAGCGCATTGGCCAGGTTTGTGCTGGCCATCGCCCACTCGAGTGGCGTGGCTTCAAGCGTATAGACGGTGAGCGCCGCGCGGCATGCGGCAACCGCCTCGGCCAGCGTGTCGCGATCGTTGTTGCGCTCGCCCAATACGCGCAGCGCGTGGCCGAGATTGCTGTGCGTCACCGCGACATCGATCGGCGACTCCTGCCGCGTGTATTCGTCCAGCGCAGCGCGATAGTGTTCCACCGCTTCGTGCAGCGCCGCGGTATCGCCGGTACGTTCGCCCTGCAGCGACAGCACCGCGCCGCAGTTGCGCTGCATGCGCGCCCAGTCGGAAGGCGCGGCCTCGCGCGTATAGACGCTGGTCGCCAGGCGGTAGCTGTTGAGTGCGGCGTTCAGCCACGCGGGATCGCTGTCGCGCTCGCCCAGCACGACCTGCGCTGCACCGAGCAATGCCATGGTACGCGCCCAGTCATCCGGCGTGCTGTCCGGTCGGTAGACTTCCAGGGCGTGGTCACATGCTGTCATCGCCGAATGCAGCATCACCGGGTCGTCGATGCGCGCACCAAGCGCCCGCAGCGCCGCCGACAGACGGCTCTGCGTCTTGGCCCAGTCCAGTGGCGCCTCGCCACGCGGCACGAGCTTCAACGCGACGTTGAAGCCCGACACCGCGTCGGCGATGCCGGCGATGTCCTCTTCCGCCTCGCCCTCGGACAACAGGATTTCGGCCTTCGCGATCGCCTGCCGCCAAGCCTCGGCACTCATTTCTCGGCGCGCATTTCCGCGAAGATTTCCTTGGCAACCAGCAGAGATTCGCGGATCAGCGGTACACCGACATAGCCACCGAGGTGCAGCAGCGACTCAACCAGCTCGTCTTCGGTCCAGCCCTGGTTGCGCGCCATGCGGAGATGAAGCTTCAGCTCAGGATCGCGTCCGGTGGCAGCGTCGGAGATTACACAGATCAAGGCTCGGGTTTTCAGATCCAGGCCGGGGCGGGTCCAGAGTGCGCCGAAGATGGTTTCCTGGGTGACTTCGGCGAACTTCGCCATGATGGGATCATTGTAGACAGTCCTGTCGATGCGCTCGACCGCGGCGTCGCCCAGCAGCTTGCGCCGCATCGCGCGGCCTTTCTCACGCAGTGTGCTGTCTGCCATGTTGCGTCCCTTCCATATATTCGTCATCCCCGCGAAAGCGGGGACCCATGGGGCTACACTGGGTCCCCGCTTTCGCGGGGATGACATACATTGTTGAGGCTAAAGCTCTACCACGACGTAGTTCTGTTCCACCGACACCAACACCGTCTCCGCCACGAACGGGCCCTTCGCCAGCGCCTCGCCCGGCACCACCTCCACCTGATAAGTGCGCGCCTTCACACTCTCCGGATGGCACCACGACTGCCCGGTCTTGATGTCGAACTCCCAGCCGTGCCACGGGCAGCGCAGCATCTCGCCATGCCGCTCCAGCCGGTACTCGCCCGGCCGATCCGCTGCGAACTTGGCGAGGACGAAGCCGATGCACAGCGGCGCGCCTTCGTGCGGGCAGCGGTTGATCAGCGCGTAGAACTCGCCGTTCACGTTGAATACGCCGATCGATCGGCCGGCGACATCGACGATCCTGCTCGAGCCCGGCGCGATCTCGCTGACGGGTGCGACGACGTGCCGGGCCACAGGCTTACTCCAGGCCGTAGAACGCCAGCGCGTTCTCGCGAAACACCATCCGCTTGTGCTGCTCGGTCAGTGGTGCCTTGAACGCATAACGCGGATCGTCCTGGTCCCAGTGCGGATAGTCGGTGGAGAACATGATGCGGTCCCAGCCGATCCACTCGCAGGTCGCCAGCAGATCCTCCGGCCGCTCCGGCTCCTCGATCGGCTGCGTCGTCACCCAGATGTTGGAGCGGATGTACTCCGACGGCAGGCGCTTCAGATGCGGCACCTCCTCGCGCAGGCGCTTGTAGTGCTTGTCGAGTCGCCAGGTCAGCGACGGCAGCCAGGCAAAACCGCCTTCCACCAACGCAACGCGAAGGTTGGGGATGTGCTCGAACACACCCTCGATCACCAGCGAGGTGACCAGCGCCTCCTTGCTCTGCGGATACGACGGGTGCTCCTCATGATAGAACGAGGGCCAGCCGCCGCCGGTGGACGGATGCCCGCTGGTGCCACCGAGATGCAGCGCGATGGAAAAGCCGTTCGCGGCACAGGCCTCCAGGATCGGCCAGTAGCGACGCCGGCCCAGCGGCTCGAGCCCGCGCGGCGGGATCATTACATGGGTGAAGCGGCGATCGCCGGCGCGCTTCTCGATCTCCTTGATCGCGGCCTCGGTGTGTTCCAGCGGAATCTGCACGCCGGCCTTCAAACGCGGTTCGCGGTCGCACCACACCTGCGCTTCCCACTCGTTTGCCGCGGTCGCCATCGCCGCGCCGAATTCGACATTGCGTTCGTCGGCGGCACGGCCGAGCAGCGGCATCATCAGGCCGTATGAGACGTTGAACAGGTCGAGCAACTGCTCCTGCATCATCGCCAGGTCGGAACCGGGATGCGTGCCGTCCTTCGGATAGGAGTCCATCCGCATGCCGGTGAACGGCGACATGCGCGGATAGTTCGGCGCGTTGGCGAACGGCGAACGCGAACGTCCACCGATCGAGGCACGGAGCTTGCGCCAGCGCTCCGACAGGAACTGATCGAGATCGGCGGGCGACTTCGTGTAGGGATGCACGTCGCAATCGACAATGCCAAGTTTGGTCTGTGCGGACGTATCGGCTTGGCGATCCATGACCGTGACGTTCATTCGGATGCTCTCCTGCTCACGGGGACAAACGGGGGAAGGTCTTCAACGCGTTATCGACCAGGATTTTGCGCAGCAGATGCTCGGGCATGCCATCCGGCAGTGCGTCCTTGTCGTCGAAGTGCCAGTGCGGATAATCGGTGGAGAACAGCAGCATTTCGTCGGAGCCGATCTCCTCGATGATGCGCTGAAGCTGATCGGCGCGCGGCGGCGCGTCGAACGGCTGGATGGTCAGGCGCACATGTTCGCGCGCATAGGCGGCGGGGGATTTCTCCAGCCACGGCACCTCGGCTCGGACGCCGCGCCAGGTCTTGTCGGCGCGCCACATCCAGCCGGGCAGCCAGGTCACGCCGGACTCCATCAGCACGACCTTCAGGCGCGGAAATTCGACGAACACGCCCTCGGTGATCAGGCTGTTCAGCACGCCGGCAAATCCTGTCGACCACGCAACGTAGTCCTCGAGGTAGTACGACGGCCAGCCGAGATTGGTCGGCGGATGGCGATAGCTGCTGCCCGCGTGAATGCCGATCGGCAGGTCGAGGCGCTCGGCGGCGCGATAGATCGGCCAATGGATGCGGCGGCCGAGCGGCAGTTCGCTCATCTCCCACACCAGCACCTGAACGAAGCGCGGATCGGCGGCCACGCGCTCGATCTCTTTTGCCGCGAGCTCGGGGCTGTGCATCGGCACCACGATCGAGGCGCGCAGGCGGTCGTCCTTGGACAGCCACTCGGCAGCGAGCCAGTCGTTGATCGCACGGCACATCGCCGCCGACAGGTCCTCACTGAACACCGCCGGTGCGCCGTGCAACATGTTGCAGATGGCGTAGCGCGTGCCGAACCCATCCAGCGCCTGGAAACGCAGCAGATCGAGGTCGGTACCGGCGCTGCCTTTCGCGGGCTTCCAGTCAGGGCGGCAGTTGATCGGTGCGTTGGGCGGGAAGGCGGAGGCCGTGTAATTGTCGCGCTCCAACCCGCGCATCAGGACGTGCGAACGCCAGTATTCGTCCAGGTAGGGCACCAGCACCTGCATGCTGGGCAGGGCCGGGTGGATGTCGCAATCGATCGCGCCGGGCGCGGGAACGCTCAAAGGGTGCAACTCCGTGCTGTGGGGAGGATAGGGCGAGGCGGGACGGGGTTCAATGGCCGGACGTTCATCGGAGGTTCACCTTGCATCCCTGACTGTCATCCCCGCGAAAGTGGGACCCAGCGCGGCGACGGGCACGGATGAAACAACCGTGTGTCTATATTCTGGCAAGCAAACGGAACGGAACCTGTATACCGGCGTCACGAGCGATATCGTCCGGAGGACATGGGAGCACCGCACCGGTCAGATTGAAGGTTTCACCAAGCATTATGGCGTCCACCGGCTGGTATTTGCCGAGTTCCACGAGTCGATGGCCGACGCCATTGTCCGCGCGAAGCGCATGAAGAAGTGGCGACGGGCCTGGAAGCTGGAGTTGATCGAAGCGGACAACCCAAGTTGGCGCGATCTGTATGACGAGTACGTGCCGTAAGCTGGGCCCCCGCTTTCGCGGGGGTGACAAAAATATCGAAAAATTGGGTGTGACGACGATACGGTGCAGGTGTCATCCCCGCTAAAGCGGGGACCCAGGGGTTCATCGGCCAACCTGCCCCGCCGGACTCAGCCGCGCCGGCAGCAGCAGCGCCAAGCCCAGCGCCACGACGGACAGCATGCCCGCCAGCACATACGTGTTGTGCAACCCCAACGCTACGACGTCGGTCAGCCGCGCCAACTCCGCCATCGCCAATCCGCCGCGCTGCGACGGGTCCAGCAGCCGATCGACCATGCTCGCGGCGTCCGGCTCCTGCCGCAGCAGTGTGAGGTTCAGCACCGCGCCGAACGATGCGACCCCCAGCGACTGCCCGACAAATCGCAGGAACATGCACGACGAGGTGGCCGCACCGCGCTGATGCCACGGCACTGCCGCCTGGATCGATACGATAAACGTGGTGTTGCACAGCCCCATACCGACGCCGATCAGCAGTGAGCCACTGCTCGCCCACACCACGCCGCGCTCCGGCGTCAGCGTGATCAGCGTCGCGCTGCCGGCGACCAGTGCCAGTGTGCCCAGCACGGCGGTGAGCCGATACGTCGTGCGCACCATCAGCCTGCCGCCGTAGAAGCTTGCGACCGCCCAGGTGACCGACATCGCGCCCAGCACCAGTCCACCAGCCAGCGCACTCCGACCCATCGCACCCTGTACGTAGGTCGGCAGGAATGCCGACACGCCGGTCATCACCGCCGAGATCACCGCGCCGCCGATGCTGGCGACCACGATGACACGATGTTGTCGCCAAAGCTCCAGCGGCAACATCGGTTCCGGCGTGCTGGCCTCGTGCACCGCCAGTGCCACCAAGGCTACAATGCCGACGGCGCCCGCCATCACGAGCGTCGGATGTGACAGGCTGCCGCCCTGCACCAGCAGCAGCATCAGCGCCGTGATCGCGACCATCAGCAGCAGCGAGCCCAGATAGTCGATGCGGCGGCGGCGATGATGCTCGGCCGGTTCCTGGAGGAAGGTTGCGATCATGATGATCGCCGCCACGCCGATCGGCAGATTGACCCAGAACACCAGCTGCCAGCTCACCTGTTCGACCAGGAACGCGCCGAGCAGCGGCCCCAGCACCGCGGCAACGCCGAACACGCTCGACACCAGGCCTTGCACGTGCGCGCGTTCGGTCGGCGTATAGATATCGCCCAGGATCGTGGTGGCGATCGGCTGCACGCCGCCGGCGCCGAAGCCTTGCAGCGCCCGGAACAGGATCAGCGTCAGCAGGTTGCCGGCGAAACCGCACAGCGTGGAACCGACCAGGAACAGGCCGGCACCGGCATAGAACACCTTCTTGCGTCCGTAGATGTCGGCGAGCCGACCATAGACCGGGATGCTCACCGCCTGGGTCAGCAGATAGACAGCGAACACCCACGAAAACAGATTGAACCCGCCGAGATCGGCAACGATCGTCGGCATCGCGGTGGCAACGATGGAGCTTTCCACTGCCGCCATGAAGGTCGCCATCAGGCAGGCGGCGAGCACCAGCGTACGGCGAGCCGAGGGCGCCTGCGCGACGAGAATCGGGGCAGTCGTCGGCTGGAACCCCTCGTCCGGCACAGGCTGGCCTCGTTATGGTTGGGACGCGGGGCGCTTTCTGTCATCGTGATCCATGCCTGACAACCTGCACGGCCGCAGTCCTGCCATGCCCGACCCCAAACCTGCGACCGATATCGGCGTCGATATCGGCGGCACCTTCACCGACATCGTCTGCCGCCGCGCCGGCGAACCGATGCGCACGCTGAAGATCCCCACCACGCGCGGCGATCCCAGCGAGGCGGTGCTGCATGCCATCAGTCGTCTCGGGCGTGATCTCGGCGTGGCGCCAAGCGACATCGCACGCTTCCTGCACGGCACCACCATCGCCACCAACGCGGTTCTGGAGCGCAAAGGCGCGAAGATCGGCCTGATTGCCAGCGAAGGATTTCGCGACATCATCGAGATCGGCTACCAGCTTCGCCAGGACCTGCACCGCATCATGCTGGAGCCGGTCACCCCGGTGTTCCTCGCCCCGGGTGCGCAGCGCAGGGAGGCGCGCGAGCAGGTGTCCGCACAGGGCGAGGTCATCGTTCCGCTGGACGAGGCGTCGGTGCGGCGTGCTGCGGCCGAACTGGTCGCCGACGGGGCGCAGGCGATCGCGGTGTGCTATCTGTTCTCGTTCCTGCATCCGGCGCACGAACAGCGCACGCGCGAACTGATCGAGGCGGCGCATCCGGGTATCGAAGTGTCGCTGTCGAGCGAGGTCGATCCCAGCTTCCGTGAATATGAGCGCACCGTCGTCACCGCGTTCGATGCGTACATGAAGCCTGTCGTCGGCCGCTATCTGCAACGTCTGGAGGAGGGTCTTCGCGCGACCCATGTCGCGGCACCATTGCAGATCATGCAGTCGCGGGGCGGGCTTGCCGGTACATCCGTCGCACGCAAACGACCGGTGCGGCTGTTCGTCTCCGGCCCGGCAGCCGGCGTGATCGGTGGCGCCATCGTCGGGCGTTCATCGGGATATCGCGACCTGATCACCATCGACGTCGGCGGCACATCCAGCGACATCGCGCTGGTGGAAGGCGGCGAGCCGGTGATCCGCGCGCAAGGCAGCATCGCGGGATTTCCGGTCCGCGTGCCGATGGTGGACGTCAACGCGATCGGCGCCGGCGGCGGTTCGATCGCCTGGCTCGATGGTGCCGGCGGCTTGCGGGTGGGGCCGCATTCCGCTGGGTCCGACCCAGGCCCCGCCTGCTATGGCCGCGGCGGCGAGGAAGCCACGGTCACCGATGCTTCCGTCGTCCTCGGCTGGCTCGATCCCGCTTATTTCGCAGGCGGCTCGGTTGCGCTCGATCCGTTGCTGGCACACGCTGCGATCGAGCGGCGCATTGCCCGACCACTCGGTCTGTCGGTGGAGGACGCTGCTCTCGGTATCCATCGCGTGGTGAACGCGCAGATGGTCGAGGGCATTCGGCTGGTCTCGATCGGTCGCGGCTTCGATCCGCGCCGCTTCACCCTGGTGGCACTCGGCGGCGCCGGGCCGATCCACGCGACCGCGCTTGCCGCCGAGCTTGGCATCACCAACGTGCTGGTTCCGCGCCATCCTGGTGTGCTGTCGGCCGCAGGGCTGCTCGCCGCACCGATCGAGCATGAGATGGCGATCGCGTTCCCGCGTCCGGTGACCGGCCTCGGTGTTGCCGATGTGCGGCACGTGCTGGACGAACTTGATCGGTCATGCGCGCGGCTGATGGCCGAGGAGAGCATCGGCGACATGCCGGTATCGATCCAGTATTCCGCCGATGTCTGGTACATCGGCCAGTCCTATCATCTGCAGGTGCCTCTGGTGGTCGAAGCATCCGACCCGCTGGCCCAGCTGTATCGTGACTTCCTCATGCTGCACGATCGTATCTACGGTCACGCCACCGAGCAGCCGGCTGCGATCGTCAACCTCCGGTCGGTGCATCGTGCCGGCGGCAGCGATCATCTGGACGAAGGCACTTACCGCCCGATCGATGCCGATCCCCATAAACCGCCACGCGCAATCCGCGTCGCTGGCACGCGTGCATCGGTACTGGCGGCGATCTACCATCGTGCCGCGATGCCCGCCGGCCTCGGCTTCGCCGGCCCGGCGATCGTGGAACAGGACGACACCACCACGCTGGTCGAACCGGGCTGGCGAGGCGCGGTACTGGACAACGGCAATCTGCTGCTGACGCGAGGCTGACATGCCCCAGGCTGACTGCAACATCGATCCGATCACGCTGGAAGTGCTGCGCAACAAGCTCGACGGTATCGCCAACGAGATGCAGCTTACCCTGGTGCGCAGCGCGTTTTCCGCCATCGTGAAGGAAGGCCTCGACGCATCGGCCAGCCTGTTCACGCTGCAGGGCGAGACGTTGGCACAGGCGCTCGCCATACCGGTACACCTTGGCGCGCTGACGCCCATGGTGGGGCGGCTGCTGCACGACGTGCCGCTCAAGACGATGGGCGACGGCGATATCTGGATCCTCAACGACACCTATCTCGGCGGCACGCACCTGCCGGACATCGCCATCATGATGCCGGTGTTCGCCGCCGGCCGCGTGATTGCGATCAGCGCGGCGATGACGCATCACCAGGATGTCGGCGGCATGGCACCCGGCTCCACGCCGACCAACGCCACCGAGATCTTCCAGGAAGGCATCCGCATCCCGTTGCTGCAATTCCGCCGCGGCGATGCGTTGAATGATACGCTGATCGCCATGCTGCGGCAGAATGTGCGGCTGCCCGATGTGTTGATGGGCGATATCAACGCGCAGGTCGCCGCATGCACGATCGGCGCGCGGCGGCTCGGCGAGCTGGCCGGGAGCTTCGGACGCGACGAACTGCTGGCGCTGTTCGGCGAACTGCTGAACCGGTCGGAAACCATGACACGCCAGGCGCTGCGCAGTCTGCGGTCGGGGACCTATCGGCATGTCGATTACCTCGACAACGACGGCATCGAACTCGACAAGCTGGTGCGCATCGAGGTCGCGGTGACGATCGCTGATGGCGGAATGCTCTGCGACTTCACCGGCACGTCGCCGCAGGTGCGTGGACCGTTCAACTGCATGGCATCCGGACCTTATGCCGCCGCGTGCTTCGCACTTCGTGCCGTGACCGATCCGGAAGGGCGCGTTCCCAACAACGGCGGCTGCTTCCGTCCGCTCGGGTTCCATCTGCCGGAGGGAAGCCTGGTCAATCCGCGCGAGCCGGCGCCGACCGGGTGCCGCACCTCGACGATCAAGCGCATCACCACAGCGATCCTGGGCGCGCTGCGACAGGCCGCGCCGGACCGCGTGCCGGCGGATTCCGGCAGCGAAATCGTCATCATGCATTTCGGCGGCCGACGTTCCGATGGGCGACGTTATGTGACATCGCAGCTCCTGGTTGCCGGCAGCGGCGCATCGCGGCACCTCGACGGTGTCGATGTGATCGAAACGGATGCCAGCAACTGCCTGAATGTGCCGGCCGAGGCGTTGATGATGGAGGCACCGATCCGCGTGCATCGCATTGAGCTGAACCGGGATTCCGGTGGGCCCGGGACGCATCGCGGCGGCCTCGGCGGCGTGTTCGAATATGAGCTGCTGGATGGCGAGGCCACTGTGACATATCGTGGCGAACGTCATCTGTGCGAAGCGGAAGGGGTCGACGATGGCTTCGCCGGTGGTCGCGCCACCGCCGTGATCAAACGTGCTGCGGGCACCGAGGAAGTGGTGAAATCCAAGATCGTATCGACGCTGCGCAAGGGCGATCGGATCGTGATTGCCACCGCCGGCGGCGGCGGCTATGGCGCACCCGCAGAACGCGACCTGGCGTTGCTGCACGCTGATCTGCGCAACGGCAAGGTCAGCCTGGAAGCGGCGCGCGAGTTCTATGGATACCGCGGCAATGTCTGAACCTCACGACCTGCATGATCCGGCGCTGCGCGATCGCACCGTGGGTTCGGCACGCGGGCACCAGCCGTTCGATGTACTGCTCACCGGCGGCATGGTCGCCGATATGGCGACCGGAGAACTGCGTGCCGCCGATGTTGGCCTGGTCGGTCCGCTGATCGCCAGCGTGCATCCGTCCGGAACGCGCAGCGACGCGCGCGAGACGATCGCGTTGGCGGGCCGGATCATCGCACCGGGACTGATCGATGCGCACCTGCACATCGAAAGTTCGATGGTGACGCCGCGGCGTTATGCGGAGGTGGTGGTGCCGCAGGGCACCACGACGATCTGTTGGGATCCGCACGAGATCGGCAATGTGTCCGGCCTCGACGGCCTGCGCTGGGCGATTGCGGCGACCCGCGATCTGCCGTTGCGCATCGTGGTCCTCGCCCCGTCCTGCGTTCCCTCCGCGCCGGGACTGGAACGCACCGGCGCCAATTTCGGGCCCGACGAAATGCGCGAGATGCTGCGCTGGCCCGAGATCGCCGGTGTAGCCGAGGTGATGGACATGCGTGGCCTGTTGGAGCGGCAGGCACGCATGAGCGGCATCGTCGATGCCGGTCTCGCCAGCGGCAAGCTGGTGTGCGGGCATGCGCGCGGCCTGGCGGGGGCGGATCTGCAGGCCTTCGCGGCAGCGGGCATTGAAAGTGACCACGAAATCACCAGCGGCGACGATCTGCTCGCCAAGCTGCGTGCCGGCTTCACCGTGGAGTTGCGCGGTTCGCACGATTACCTGCTGCCTGGTGCAGTGGACGCGCTGAACACGTTGCCGCAGATCCCGCAGACGCTGACCATCTGCACCGACGATGTGTTTCCCGACGATCTGGTGGACGCGGGCGGCATGATCGACGTGCTGCGTCGTCTCGTGCGGCGCGGGGTGGCACCGATGCAGGCACTGCGTTGCGCCACACTCAACGCGGCGATGCGGCTTGGCCGGCGCGACCTCGGATTGATCGCACCGGGGCGGCGCGCCGACATGATCGTGCTGTCGGATTTGACCAACCTCGCTGTGACGCAGGTGTTCGTTTCCGGTGAGCTGGTTGCCGCGGATGGTCGCCTGTTGGTGGCGCTGCCGCCAGCCCCGCCGGGGGCACCGCTGGAGACCATGCAGGTTCAACCTTTGTCGGAAGCCGACTTCGTGTTGCGAGCAGCCGGTGTGAACGCCGGCCGCGTGCGGCTGCGCACCGTTGCGAAGCCGCGCTTCACCGAGTGGGGCGAAGCTGTCGCGGAGGTGCGCGACGGCGCCGTGATGTTGCCGGATGATGCGCTTCTGATGGCGGTGATTTATCGCCACGGCAAGGCGCCTGCAATACCGGTACTGGGTGTGCTGCAAGGCTGGACCACATGGCGCGGCGCATTGGCGACATCGGTCGCACATGACAGCCATAATCTGGTGGTGTTCGGCCGCGAGCCGGCCGATCTCGCCGCGGCGGCCAATGCGGTGATCGCCGCCGGAGGCGGCATGGCGGTCGCGACAAACGGCGCGGTGACGGCGATATTGCGGTTGCCGGTGTGCGGTCTGCTGTCCGACGCGCCCGTGACCGAGGTAGCCCGCGAGCTTCGCGCCCTGCGCGAGGCCGCCGATGCCATCGTCGACTGGCAGCCGCCGTTGCTGACATTCAAGTCTGTCGTCGGCGCCAGTCTGGCGTGTAATCCTGGCCCTCACGTGACCGATGTCGGGATTGCCGACGGCAGCACCGGCGCGGTGTTCGCCAGCGCACTGGTTGGCGCCGCGTAGCGATCTTGTTATGCTGCCGTGCATACGGGGAGACTTCAAAATGCGCTTCAGGCACGCGATCATCGCGCTGATTGCCACGACTTTGGCGATTCCGGCCCACGCCGACAGCACGCAAGGCATCACGGACACCACGATCACCATCGGCAACCTGGGTCCGTTCTCCGGCCCGTCCTCGGTGTTCACGCCGCTGAACTACGGGCCCGAGGCGTATTTCCGCTATATCAACGAGCAGGGCGGCGTGAACGGGCGCAAGTTCACCTCGGTGTTCGCCGATGATTCGTGCAACGAGGCGAAGGGCATCGCCGCGGCGAAGAAGCTGATCTATGAGGACAAGGTCTTCATGATCATGGCCAACCCGTGCAGCGGCGTCGCCATGGCGATCAAGCCGATGCTGGTGCAGGAAGGCGTCCCGTGGATCGGCGCCTCGGCCAATCCGAAGATCAGCCGCCCGGTATCGCCGAGTATCTTCCACACCACCTATACCGGCATCGAATCCGGACGCGCGATGGCAAGCTTCGCCATGGCCAAGCCGGGCACGACAAAGATCGCGCTCGCAATGCACAGCGACGACTGGGCGCACGGCTATTGCGACAACGCCACCGACTACGTGAAGAGCCACAACGGCGAGATCGTCGCCACCACCGCGCTGGAGCACGGCGCCACCGACGGCACCGCGCAGGCGTTGCAGATCAAGGCGTCCGGCGCCCAGGCGGTGATGGCGTGTCTGTACCAGCCGGAACTGATCGTGCTGTTGCGCGAGCTGCAAAAGTTCCAGATCGACGTCATCGTGCTCGGCGCGCTCGGGGCCGACTTCGATCAGGTGGTGCAGGCGTTTCCGAACCACGATTACCTGAACCAGCGGTTCTTCCAGCCCTATCAGTTCAAGGCGAAGATCGGCACCGGCCCGCTGAAGAAGTTCCACGACATCTTCGTCAAGTACCTGACCAAGGACGAATTGCCGAAGGTTGGCGAGCCCACCAACTTCTATTATTTCGGCGTTCCCCTAGCGATCGTGACGGTGGAGGCATTCCGCCGCGCCGGTCCCAACCCGACGCGCGAAAGTTGGGAAAAAGCCATGGAGTCGCTGAAGGATTTCGACACCGGCGTGCTGGCCGACACCGAGACCTTCGGCCCCGACAAGCACGTTGGCGTGGAAAAAATGTATGCGGTCGGCCTGAGCGCACAGGGGCAGGAGACGGTCTACAAGGCCTGGGGCGACGCATTGCCTGAAGGCGAATAACGGTCGTTCACGCCGGGGGAGGCGGTCATGGCGATACCGACATATGACTGGATTGCACACTACGCTTCGACGCGCGGCGATTGTGTCGCGATCGAAGACCTCGCGACCGGCCGGATTTTCACCTACGCCGAGTTCAACCATCGGATCGGCCGTGTGGCCGCCGGTCTGCGGGCGCGGTTCGGCGTCGCACGCGGCGATCGCGTGGCGGTGCTTGCGCACAATTCCTCCGATCTGTTCGAGATTCAGTTTGCCTGCGGACGCATCGGCGCGGTGTTCGCGCCAATGAACTGGCGGCTGACGGTGCCCGAGCTTCGCTTCATCGCCGGCGATTGCGAGCCAGTGGTGATGTTCTACGACCCCGAATTCGGCGACACGGTGCTGGAACTCTCCGCCGCGTGCGGCGTGCGTCATCTGTGCGGGCGCGAACCGGCGGACAGTGCCTACGAGCGACTTATCGCCGAGGCCTCCGACGATGTGAGGCCCGAAGCGCTGACGCACGACGACATCGCGACGATCCTGTATACGTCGGGCACCACCGGGCATCCGAAGGGCGCGATCATCACGCACGGCATGCGGTTCTGGCAAACCGTCAACCTGACCGGCCCTTGCCGGGTCACAACCGACAGCACATGCCTCGTCGTCCTTCCGTTGTTCCACGTCGGCGGATTGGACGTGTTCGCCAATCCGGTGTTCCACTACGGCGGCAAGGTCGTGGTGGAGCGCGCCTACGATCCCGCGCTGACCTTGCAATTGTTCACCGACCACGCGGCCAACATCACCCACTTCATCGGCGCGCCCGCACACTTCCAGTTCATGGCGCAACTGCCGCAATTCGCCGACGCAACCTTCAATCCGAACCTGCTTGCCTATGTTGCCGCTGCGCCGGTGCCGCTGCCGCTGCTTCGGCAGTGGCATGAGCGCGGCCTTGACCTGATCCAGGGTTACGGCATGACCGAAACCTGCGGCGTGATCACCATCATGGAGCCGGGTGACGCGCTGCCCAAGGCCGGCTCAGCCGGCAAACCCTGTCTGCATGTCGCGATGCGCCTGGCGCGTGCCGACGGGACCGATGCCGCAGCCGACGAGATCGGCGAAATCTGGGTCAATGGCCCCAGCACCACGCCCGGCTACTGGAAGCGGCCTGAGGCGACTGCCGGTGCCTTCACCGATGGCTGGCTCCGCACCGGTGATGCTGCGCTGATGGACAAGGACGGCTTCTACTACATCGTGGATCGCTGGAAGGACATGTACATCTCCGGCGGCGAAAACGTCTATCCGGCGGAAGTTGAAGATGTGCTCTACCAACTTTCCGCGATCGCGGAGGTGGCGATCATCGGGGTGGCGGACGAACGCTGGGGCGAGGTCGGCCGCGCCATCGTCGCGATCAAGCCGGGTCAGGTGCTGGCCGAGGCCGAGATCTATCGACACTGCGAAGCGAACCTGGCGCACTACAAACACCCGCGCTCAATCCGGTTTGTCGAGGCTCTGCCGCGAAATGCGACCGGCAAGGTGCACAAGCCCACGCTACGGCAGCGGTTCGGTATGGCGTAGTGCAAACGGAGCCGCACCTTTCAGTCATCCCCGCGAAAGCGGGGACCCAGGGCAGCAACGACAATGCCGCGGCCTTGGATTCCCGCTTGCGCGGGAATGACGAATAAAGATGCTCTCCCTCCTGCCGCAGCTTCTCGTCAGCGGCATTTCCACCGGCATGCTCTACGCGCTCATCGCGCTGTCGATGACTGTGGTGTACCGCGCCACCACCGTGGTGAATTTTGGCCACGGCGACATGGTCGCGGCCGGAGCCTACGCGGTGTTCGTGTTCGGTCTCGGCTTCGGCCTGCCGTTTCTGCTCGCCATGGCGCTGGCCATCTCGTTGCTGTTCGTCGCCGGCTTCGCCGCGCAGCGCCTGCTGTTGCAGCCGATCGTCGCCGGACCGCATCTGTCTCTGGCGATGATGGCGCTCGCCATCGGCTACACGATCCGCGGCGCGCTTCGCCTGGAATGGGGCAACGAGACGATCAACCCGTCGCGCCCCTATCCGCAGGACGCCTATCTGTTCGGCAACGTCGTCGTCACCACAGATGATATCGTGATCTGCGGCTCTGTCCTGCTGCTGCTGGGCGGATTGTTCCTGCTGCTGCAGGTGACCCCGCTCGGCAAGGTGATTCAGGCCACCTTCCAGAGCCAGCGTGGCGCGGCGCTCGTCGGCATCAATGTGCCGCTGTTCCACGCGCTGATGTGGGGCGGCGGCGCGGCACTCGGCGCGGTCGGCGGCGTGATGCTGTCACTGATCACGCCGCTTACCCCCGATCTCGGCCAATGGACGCTGGTGCAGGGCTTCGCCGCAATGACTTTGGGCGGATTCGGATCACTCGGCGGCGCCGTCGCCGGCGGTATTCTGCTTGGCATCACCGAAAAGCTGCTCGGCTTCTACGTCAACACGGTGTTCATCGAGATTACCGGATACCTGGTGCCGATTCTCGTGCTGATGCTGCGCCCACAAGGCCTGTTCGGCCGCCGCGTCGTCTTGCGCGTATGACGGCGCGGAGCGCATTTTGGCTGCTGCCGCTTGCCTTGTTGCCGGTGCCATTGCTGCTCAACCCCTATCAGCAGTACGTGCTGAATACCGCGTTGCTCTACATTCCCGTCGGCATCGGCTTCAATCTCGTGGTCGGGAATCTGGGTCAGCTCGCATTTTCCAATGTCGCGTATTTCGGACTCGGCGCCTACACCAGCGGGGTGCTGATGGTGCAGCTTGGCCTGCCCTGGTGGCTGACCGTCATCCCGGCCGCGCTGATCGGAGGCGTCGGTGGCGCGATTGCCAGCATTCCCGCGTTGCGCGGCGTGCGGCTGTTCTATCTCGCCATCATGACGCTCGCGTTCGGCGAACTGATGCGCTGGACCTATATCCGATGGGAGGCGCTCACCGGCGGTTCGATGGGCATGGCGGTGCCGACCGCAACGCTGTTCGGCTGGACGCTCGATACCGATCGTCGTCGGTTCTATGTCTTTCTCGCACTGGTCGTGCTGATCGTCGCGATCACTGATCGGCTGCTGCGTTCGCGCTTCGGTCGCGCCTTTCTCGCGATCAAGGACAACGAGATTGCCGCGGCCGCGATGGGCATCCCCACCGACCGCTATATCGTGCTTGCGTTCGCCTGGGGCGGCGCCGTGGTCGGCATGGGAGGCGCGATGTTCGCGATCTCGGTGGGCCATCTGACGCCGGTCTCGTTCGATCTTACCGAGCTGATCCGCCAGTTCGCGATCATCATGGTGGGTGGGCTGGCCAGCCTTGCCGGCGCGATCATTGGTGCCGTCATCATCACTGCGGCACCGCAGGTGTTCATCAGCTTTCCCGGTTTCGATGAACTGGTGTTTGGCCTGCTGATCGTCCTTGTCATCCTGTTCCTGCCGCGCGGTCTCGCCAGCCTGCTGGCACGACTGCACCCCGCCTTCGTTGAACGCTACTATCGTGGCTGACGCGCCGCTGCTCTCCGTGCGCGATGTGACCGTGCGCTTTGGCGGCCTGGTCGCGGTGGGCGGCGTCTCGTTCGATCTGCATGCGGGCGAGATCTGCGCGCTGATCGGGCCCAATGGCGCCGGCAAGACGACGCTGTTCAACGCGGTGTCCGGCAATGTCGTGGCTGACGGCGGCAGCATCCGCTTTCGCGGCGAGGAGATCGCCGGCCTGACGCCACACGAGATCTCGGCCCGCGGGGCACGCCGAACGTTCCAGAACGGCGGCCTGTTTGCTGAACTGACCGCACTGGAGAACGTGCTGGTCGGATTGCACGCGCAGGTCGCCAGCAGCTTTCTCGGCCTGTTGCTCGGCCGCCGTTCAGCGGTTGCCGAAGCATCCGCGACAGCGCGCGCCCGCGAATTGCTGGCGGTGATGGGCATCGAGCACATCGCTGACCAGAAGGCAGGCGCCCTCTCCGGCGGCCAGCAGCGGATGGTGGAGATCGTGCGCGCGCTCGCCACCGATCCGCCGCTGTTGTTGCTCGATGAACCGGCTGTGGGCCTGGCACCGGCGGCGCGCCGGCAACTCACCGAGGTGATCCGCGATCTCGCGCGCACGCGCGCCATCGGCATCCTGCTGATCGAACACGCGATCGAACTGGTGATGAGTGTCGCCGACCGGGTGATCGTGCTCAACGACGGTCGCAAGGTTGCCGATGCGCCGCCCGAGCAGGTGCGCGCGGATCGTGCCGTGCTGGAGGCCTATCTCGGCCATGCCTGACATGTTGCTCACCGCGCGCGGTGTGGAGGCGGGCTATGGCAACCGGCAGGTACTGTTCGGTGTCGATTTCGACGTGGCTCAGGGCGAGGCGGTGGCGTTGCTTGGCGCCAATGGCAGCGGCAAGTCCACGCTGCTGAACGTGCTAAGCGGTTTCGTGCGACCGCGGCGCGGTTCGATCCGGTTCGACGGACTGGAACTCGCCGGTCTGCCATCGCACCGGATCTTTCGCTGCGGCATCGTGCAGGTGTCGCAGACGCGTGACCTGTTCCCCGAGATGTCGGTCGAGGAGAACCTGCGTCTCGGCGCCTGGACGAAGCGCGGCGACGCGCCGCGTTTGCTGGACGGTGTCTATGCGTCGTTTCCACGGCTGTTGGAACGACGCGGACAGCTGGTGCGGCTGATGTCGGGCGGTGAGCAGCAGATGGTGGCGATCGGCCGCGCGCTGATGAGCGAGCCGCGCATGCTGCTGCTTGACGAACCGTCGGGCGGACTGGCGCCGGTCTTCGTGAGCGAGATTGCCGCGATCGTCGTCGCGCTGAAGCGGCGGCGCGTCACGATGGTGATGGTGGAACAGAACCTGCGGCTGGCCCTGTCGGCGGCGGATCGCATCCTGGTGATGCGTGATGGCGCGGTGGTGGAGCAGCGCAGCGGCAATGCCGACGAAGAGGACATCGTGCGGCAGATCTATCTATGACAGCGGTATCGGGCGGCAGTTCGGCAAATTGACACCATTTCGCGCTGCGGCATAAGGTCTGGGCCAGCAGAGCCAAATGGGGGGAAATATGCAGGGCCGGCGCTGGTTCGTCGCGATACTCGCGGCATCGTTGGGGATCGCGATCTGGGGTCCGGCGCGTGCCGCCGATGACACCATCAAGATCGGCTATATCGATCCGTTCTCCGGCCCATTCGCTGCCACCGGCAACAACTTCCTCAAGGTGTTCACCTTTATCCTCGAGAAGATCAATGCCGAGGGCGGACCGCTCGGCAAGAAGTACGAGCTGGTCACCTTCGATTCGAAACTGCAACCGGCGGAAGCGCTGATCGCGTTGAAGAGCGTTACCGACCAGAACCTGCCGTTCGTCATGCATTGCGTCGGCTCGAATGTCGGCGCGGCGATGATCGATGCGGTGTCCAAGCACAATGCCCGCAACCCCGACAACCGCCTGCTGTATCTGAATTGTGGCGCGCTGGCGACCGAGCTCACCAACGAACAGTGCGATTTCTGGCACTTCCGCTTCACCGCCAACGTCGATCAGCGGGCGGTGGCGCGGATCAAGACGTTGCCGCAGTCGGTGAAGAGCGTCTACGTGCTGAACCAGGACTATCTGTTCGGACAGTCGGTGCAAAAGGCGACGCTGAAGTACCTCCAGCAGTATCGTCCCGACGTCAAGATCGTCGCCGACGAACTGGTGCCGTTCGGCAAGGTGCAGGACTTTTCGCCGTATATTGCCAAGATCAAGGCATCCGGCGCGCAGTCGCTGGTGACGTCGAACTATGACCGCGACCTGAATCTGCTGATGAAGGCCGGCAACGACGCCGGGCTGGCGATCCGCTACGACGCCTATCTTGCGCATCAGCCGGGTGGGCCGACCTCGACCGGTCCGGCGGGCGACAACCGGCTGACGTCGGTGATGGAATTCCACGACAATGTGCCGGCCGAAGAAAAAAACCCGGCGGCCGAGAAGTTCGTCCAGGCCTGGCGGGCACGCGCCGACTTCAATTTCATCCCGCTCGACTATGTCACCATGTTCCAGATGCTGACGGCGGCGATCAACAAGGCAGGATCGACAGACGCGCAGAAGGTCGCGCTCGCGCTCGAGGGCATGAAGGTCACCGACATGATGGGTGACGAGAACACCATGCGCGCCGAGGACCATCAGTTGCTGAGCCCGCTGCGTGAGGCGATCTTCACCCGCAGCGCGAAGCTGGATGCGGAGAAGACCGGTCTCGGCTGGAACACCGAGGCGAAGCTGTCGGGCGCCGATCTGACCCTGCCCACCACGTGCAAGATGAAGCGGCCGGCGTCGTAGAGGTTCGCCGCCAGACCGCAGCCATATCGAGGTCGTTCGCATGGAGATCCTTCTCGTCTCCCTGTTGAACGGCCTGGTTTATGGCATGCTGCTGTTCATGTTGGCGTCGGGGCTGACGCTGATCTTCAGCATGATGGGCGTGCTGAACTTCGCCCATGGCTCGATCTACATGCTGGGCGCCTATTTCGCCTTCGAAAGCACGCGCTTCATCGGTTTCTGGTCGGCGCTGCTGATCGCTCCGCTGCTGTGCGGCGCCATCGGCGCGGCGATCGAGATCTGGGGCCTGCGCCGCGTGCACCACAACGGCCACATCGCCGAACTGCTGTTCACCTTCGGTCTGGTGTTCATCATCGGCCGCTCAGTGCAGATGGCCTGGGGCATGCTGCCGATGCCGTACCGCGTGCCCGCGGGCCTCGATTTCCCGCTGTTCACCCTGTACGGACTGCAGTTCCCCGCCTATCGCGGGTTCATGCTGCTGATCTCCGCGGGGATGCTGGGGGCGATCTGGCTGCTGCTGAAGCGCACACGGATCGGCATGGTCATCCAGGCGGCGCTGACCCATCCGGGCATGACCGCGGCCCTTGGCCACAACGTCCCGCTGGTGTTCACCATCGTGTTTGCCGGCGGCTGCCTCTTGGCCGGCCTCGCCGGCGTGATCGGCGGCAACTACCAATCGACCGAACCTGGTATGGCCGACGCAATGGGTCCGATCGTGTTCGTGGTCGTGGTGTTCGGTGGACTGGGTTCGCTCGCCGGCTGCTTCCTCGCGTCGATCATCATGGGCATGGTCGTCACGTTCTCGGTGGTGATCGACATCTCGATTGCCGATCTGCTGCACCCGCTCGGCATCGCCGTGCGCAACGATGACCTGCTGGGCGAGATCCTTACCGTACCGGTCGCGCGCATCGGCGCGCTGCTGCCGCTGCTGATGATGGTGCTGATCCTGCTGTTCCGCCCACGCGGCCTGCTCGGAACGCGCGATACATGATCCGCCGCGCGTGGATCCCCTGGCTGGTGCTGCTGGCACTGGCGATCATCCTGCCCTGGGCATTCTATGACTGGGCGCACCATCGCCAGGCCGGCTTTGTTATTTCCATGCTGAGTCAGATGGGCATGATGATCATCCTGGCGCTGTCATACAACATGCTGCTCGGCCAGTCCGGACTGTTCTCGCTGTGCCACGCGACGTTCTTCGGCTTCGGTGGCTACGCGACGATCCATTTCCTCAATGCCGCAGGTGCCGGCGAACTGCCGGTGCCGATGGAGCTGATGCCGCTGCTGGCCGGCCTGTCCGGACTCGGCCTGGCGATCGTGTTCGGTGCCATGGCGACCAAGCAGCGGGCAACCGCGTTCGCCATGATCACACTCGGCATCGGCGAGTTGGTCGCGACCGCCGCCCTGATGTTCCATCACTTCTTCGGCGGCGAGGGCGGCGTCACCACCAACCGCATGATCGATCAAAGTATGTTCGGCCTGTCGTACGCCTCCGGCATCCAGGTGTACTACCTGATCCTGGCCTGGACCTTCATCGCCGCGCTGCTGATGCGGCTACAGACGATGACGCCGCTGGGCCGCATGGCGAATGCCTGCCGCGACAACTTCGAACGCGCGCAGTTCATGGGCTACGACCCGCGCGTCGTGCGCTTCCTGCAGTTTTCGCTCGCGGGTTTTTTCGCCGGCATTGGGGGCGGACTCTACGCGATCACTTATGAAATCGTCACCTTCGACTCGGTCGCGGCGCCGCTGTCGGCCAACGCGCTGTTGATGGCCTATATCGGCGGCAACATGGTGTTCGCCGGCCCGGTCCTCGGCGCGGTGCTGATCACGTTGCTGCAGAGCGGCGTGAGCCTGATGTCGAATTCCTGGCTGATCTATGTCGGCGTGCTGTTCATCGCCATGGTGACGTTCGCGCCGACCGGGCTTGCCGGCATCATCGTGCTGCACGGACCGATCTGGCGAGCCGGCCGCCTGTCGCGGCTCGCCTTGCCGTATTTGCGCCTGGTGGTGCCGGGGATCGCGGCGGTCGCGGGGTTCGTCGGCCTCGTCGAGTTGCTGTCGTTCCTGACGATCGGTGCCGAGCAGGGCAAACGGCTGGAGTTGTTCGGCACGACGATCGACGAGACCAGCGCATTGCCGTGGATCGCCGCGATCGCGCTGCTGACGCTTGGCGTCGTGTGGCTGCGTATCGAGGCTCGGTATTTCGCCCGCGTCTGGGAGACGGTGACCGCGGACATGCCGGAGGCACGCGCGTGACCGCCACCCCGGCAATCCGGCTCGCCGATGTGCGCAAGAGTTTTGGCTCGACCGAAATCATCCGTGGCGTCAACCTGGATATAGCGACCGGCGAGCGGCACGCGATCATCGGGCCGAACGGCGCCGGCAAGACCACGTTGTTCAACCTGATATCCGGGCGCTTTCCGATCACCGCCGGCACGATCGCGCTGCGTGGCCGACGCATCGACGCGTTGCCGCCGCAGCGAATCAATCGGTTGGGCCTCTCACGCAGCTTCCAGATCACGTCGATCTTTCCGCGCCTCACGGTGTTCGAGAACCTGCGCTGCGCGCTGCTGTGGAGCCGCGGCTACCACTACTCGTTCTGGCACCTGCTGCCGCGCCAGCGCAGGCTGAACGAGGCGACCGAGAGGCTGTTGCTGGAGCTCAATCTGGCGATGCGGCGCGACGTGCCGGCCGGGTTGCTGTCATACGCAGAGCAGCGCGCGCTGGAGATCGGCATGACGGTTGCCGGCGGGGCGAGCGTGATCCTGCTGGACGAGCCCACCGCTGGCATGAGCCACAGCGAGACGGAATATGCCGTCGCGCTGATTCGCCGTGTCACCGAAGGCACGACGCTGGTGATGGTGGAACACGACATGCGTGTGGTCTTCGACCTGGCGGATACCATCACCGTGCTGGTCTATGGCAGTGTGATCGCTTCCGGCCCCCCGGCGGAGATCCGGTCCAACCGTGCCGTGCAAGAGGCATATCTCGGGGCGGTTGCGGCATGAGGCACCCCCAACCCGACCCTGCCTCGCTGCGCGGGAGAGGGTAATGCTCGAAGTCCGTGACCTGCACGCCTTCTACGGCAAGAGCCACATCCTCCAGGGTGTCGACCTTGCGGTCGGCGAGGGCGAGATCGTCTCGCTGCTCGGTCGTAACGGTGTCGGCCGCTCCACCACCTGCAAGGCGATCATGGGCCTGGTCGAGCCGATTGGGACCGTTCGCTACCGCGGCCGCGACATCGCCGGCCTGCGCGCCAATCTCGTGGCCAAGGCCGGCATCGGCTACGTGCCGGAGGACCGCCAGATCTTCGCTTCCCTCACTGTCCGCCAGAACCTGATGCTCGGCCTCAAGCACGCCGGCAGGTTCGGCCGCTGGAATTTCGACGACGTGTTCAAGCTGTTCCCCAACCTTGCGGAGCGCCAGCACAACGCGGCCGGCGTGCTGTCGGGCGGCGAGCAGCAGATGCTGACCATGTGCCGCACGCTGATGGGCGATCCCGATCTGATCCTGATCGACGAGCCGACCGAGGGCCTGGCGCCGATGCTGGTCGAGCAGGTCGGCCGTCTGCTGGAGGAGATCGCCCGCCGCGGCGTGGCGATCCTGCTGGTGGAACAGAAGCTCGCGATCGCAATGCGCATCTCGCGGCGGCTTTATGTCATGGGACACGGCCGCATCGTGTTCGAGGGCACGCCCGCCGACATCAACGCGCGCGCCGACATCCGCCGCGAGTGGCTCGAGGTCTGACGCCAAGGGCCATGAAATAGCTGCTGCCGACAGGATGCCATCAGCCATTGCCGCCAAAGTGGCGCTTCATGGGCTCGAAGTAGTGCTCCTGCCAGCCGCCGTCCTGGTAGCCGGTGTGACCGTCCGGGACGTTCGTGTGGTGCAGCGTGAGCCGGGTGCCGCCCGCCGCGGGCTCGAGCAGCACTTCGACCTGCGAGTTCAGGGTCCTGGCGGGCGAACTTCGTCGTGCGCCAGGATTGCACGATCCGGCGACCCGGCTCGAGGATGAGGTTGGTGCCCTTGATATAGCCGCCCCAGGCCGAAAACGGCGTGCCCTCCACCGGCTTCGCCTTTGCCGTGCTGCCGGTCATTTTCGTATGGCCGCGACTGTCGAGCCAGGTGTCATAGATCTGCCGCGGGGTGGCGGGGATGACATCGGTGAGCGTGAACGAGAAAGCCATTGCTGCCTCCGCTGGCGCCGTCTGCCCGATCAATGATAGTGGGGCGGCTGATCCACGGACAGCATGGCGTGATCGCCCGCCCGCACGGGGAATAACCTCCGTGCCATGCGCGTAGATGCATTGCCAACGGTCGCGAGGCAGTGGTGCCATCCACCTTCGACATCGTCGCGGGCATCTTTGCCGCGACCTGCCATATTCCGCGCGAAACGATCGCGCTCGACAGCGATGTTCTGCATGATCTGGGCATTGACAGCCTCGATCTGCTCGATGTCGGATTTGCCCTCGACGATGCATTCGGGATCAGATTGCCGCTGGAGCAATGGCTGCACGCGACACACATGAAGCAGGTGGCGGCGCGACGCCGCTTCATCGTGCGGGAACTGTGCGCCAAGATCGATGCGATGATCGAGGCTACCGCGACATGAGCAGGATATGGTGTGCGGCCGCGGCGCTGCTGCTGAGCTTGGCCGTCTCGCGAGCATCGCAGGGCCAGTCTGTGGAGGCGATCACGATCCGGTTGACCAACTTCGCGTTCACCCCGGAGCAGTTGCACCTGCGCGTCGGTGTGCCGGTCCGCCTTCACCTGGTGAACGACAGCAGTGGCGGTCACAGCTTCAGTGCGCCCGCCTTCTTTGGCGCCGGGGCCTACCCGTCAGGTGCGCCTCCCCGGGACGGGACGGTCGAGATCGCCGCGGGCGCGAGTGTGGACATCACGGTGGTTCCGCATTCGGCCGGAACCTACAAAGTGGAGTGTACGCACTTTCTCCACAGCCTGTTCGGCATGACCGGGACGATCATGGTGGATAGTTGAATGGGGTAACGAGTCAGTGCGCATCCGCCCAGGTGCGACCGACGCCGGTCTCGACCACCAGTGGTACAGAAAGTGTCGCGGCACTCTCCATCACCTGCCGCGCCAGCCCGGTCAGCGCAGGCACTTCGGCTTCCGGAGCCTCGAACAGCAGTTCGTCGTGCACCTGCAGCAGCAGACGCGATTGCAGTCCCGCCGCGCGCAACGCTTGCGGCAGCCGTACCATTGCGCGCTTGATGATGTCGGCGCCACCGCCCTGCAGCGGTGCGTTGATCGCCTGGCGCTCGGCATAGGCGCGGCGCGCCGGGTTCCTGTCAGCGATCCCTGGCACCCAGCAGCGACGCCCGAACGGTGTCGTCACGTAGCCGTTGATCCGCGCCTCTTCCTTGGCGCGCTCCATGTAGCTGCGGATGCCGGGGTAGCGCCCGAAATACGCATCGATGTAGGTGCGGGCCTCGCCCGGCGCGATAGCGAGTTGCCGCGCCAGGCCGAAGCTGCTGATGCCGTAGATGATTCCGAAGTTGATCGCCTTGGCGCGGCGGCGCGTCATCGGGTCCATACCCGCCATCGGAATGCCGAACACTTCCGACGCGGTACGCGCATGGATGTCCTCGCCGCGGGCAAAACTCTCCTTCAGCGCCGGGATGTCGGCGACATGCGCCAACAGCCGCAGCTCGATCTGCGAGTAGTCGGCGGAAACCAGGACATGGCCGGGTTCGGCGATGAAGGCGTGGCGGATGCGGCTGCCTTCCTCGGTGCGAATCGGAATGTTCTGCAGGTTGGGATCGTTGGATGACAGCCGCCCGGTCGATGCGATCGCCTGTGCGTAGCTGGTGTGCACGCGGCCGGTATCGGGATTGATCTCGCCGATCAGTGCATCGGCATAGGTGGACTTCAGCTTCTGCAACTGTCGCCAGTCGAGGATGCGCGCCGGCAGCTCGTTCCCTTGATCGGCCAGCGTCTGCAGCACCGACGCATCGGTCCCCCAGGCGCCGGTCTTCATCCGCCGCCCGCCGCCGAGCTTCATCTCGTCGAACAGCACCTCGCCCAACTGCTTGGCCGAACCGACATTGAACTCGCGGCCAACGAGGCGATGGATGTCGCGCTCGATCACCACCATGCGCTGCTCGAAATCCACCGACATGCGGCGCAGATCGTCCGCATCCACCTTGATGCCGGCGCGCTCCATCTCCAGCAGCACCGGAAGCAGGCGCCGCTCTACCTGCTCGTACAGCGCCAGCCCGGCGTTGAAGCGCAGCCGCGGCCGCAGCGCCTGCCACAGGCGCATCGCCACATCGGCGTCCTCGGCCGCATAGGCGGTGGCGCGCTCGATCGGCACCTGTTGGAACGGAACGCGGTTGCGCCCGGTGCCGGTGACCTCGTCATGGCTGACCGGCGTGTGTCCGAGATGAAGCTGCGACAGTTCGTCCAGCCCATGGCCGTGCATGCCGGCTTCCTGGGCGTAGGAGATCAGCATCGTATCGTCGAACGGTGCCGAAGCTGGAAAGCCGGCCTGCTGCATCACCAGCATGTCGAACTTCGCATTCTGATAGATCTTCAGCACGTTGCGGTCGGCCAGTACCCGCCCGAGCGCATCGATCGCCCCGGCGAGCGGCACCTGCTCCGCCAACCCCTCGTGCCGCAGCGGCAGATACGCCGCGCGTCCAGGCGCCACCGCAAGCGACAGCCCGACCAACGGCGTGCGCAAAGCATCCAGCCCGTCGGTTTCCGTGTCGATCACGACAACGCCGCAGGTTGCTGTCTCCGCCAGGAAGTCACGCAACGCGGCCTCGGTCGTGATCGTCATGTAACGGCCGAATCCCGACGCCACATCCGCCGGCCTGGGCGGTTCGGCGAGCGGCAGCGCCGCCTGTGAGCGCCGCGGGGCTGCTCCGACAGTGGTAGCCGCGGGCACCGCCGCCTCGCCGTCAAGCCCCAGCCGAGTGACGATGCTGCGGAACCCCTGCGTCTTCAGCCACGCATTCAGCCGCGCCTTGTCGAACTCCTGCGCCCGCAACTGATCCAGCGGCAGCGGCAGCGGCGTATCCGTGCGCAGCGTCACCAGTTCGCGCGAGAGACGTGCCTTGTCGGCGTGCTCGATCAGGTTGTCGCGCCGCTTCGACGGCTTCATCGCCGGCGCCGCCGCCAGCACGCCGTCGAGATCGCCGAACTCGTTGATGAGTTGTGCCGCTCCCTTCGGCCCGATACCCGGCACGCCCGGCACATTGTCGGTGGCATCGCCGATCAGCGCCTGCACGTCGATCATCTTGTCTGGCGTGACGCCGAATTTTTCCATCACCTCGGCTGGCCCGATCGGCTTCTGCTTGATCGGGTCCAGCATCTCCACGCCGGGGCGGATGAGCTGCATCAGGTCCTTGTCGGATGAGACGAGGGTCACCTGTCCGCCGGCATCGTTCGCCGACCTGGTGTACCCGGCGATCAGGTCGTCCGCTTCCCAGTCATCCAGCTCGATTGACGGCACCCCGAACGCTCCGGTCGCCTCGCGCACCAGGGCGAACTGCGGGATCAGATCGTCCGGCGCCGGCGGGCGGTGCGCTTTGTAGGCCTCATACAGCCGGTTGCGGAAGGTAATCCGGCCGGCATCGAAGATCACCGCGATATGCGTTCCGACATGCTCGCGCAGCAGTTTGGCCAGCATGTTGGAGAAGCCGAACACCGCGTTCACCGGCGTGCCGTCGGGGCGCGTCATCGGCGGCAGCGCGTGGTAGGCGCGGAAGATGAAGCCCGATCCGTCGATCAGGATCAGGTGCAGCTTCTGGTCAGGCGCCGAGGTCCGTTCGGCCAGATCCAGGATGTCAGTGTCCGCTGGCGTGGCCGGCTCCTTCGTTCAGCACATAGAGACGGGAGCAGTAGGGGCACTGCACCGAGCGGCCCTCGATGTGCAGGAACACGCGCGGGTGGCCCAAGGCAGTGTCTCCGCCGTCGCAGGCGACCGTGCGGTCGTCCACCTGGATGATCTCGGTCGGGCTGGCGGCGGTGCCGTCCATCTTGCTGCTTCGCATCCTCTATGGCGGGGGAGGGTCGTATGATAGCGATGCGACCCATGCTTTCAACCTCCGACCCCACCGCCTCATGCGCTTTCGGCTGCTGAGCACATCGCTCGCCATCGTTATGGCCGTCAGTGGCTGTGCGGAGCACCTCGTCCCGCCGGGGCTGGCAGCGACGTCGGCGCTGGAGACAGCCGATGCGTTTGTGATGCCGGACGGGATGCGCCTGCCCTATCGCACCTGGCTGCCGGACGGCGAACCCTGGGCGGTGGTGCTGGCCCTGCACGGCATGAACGACAGCCGGGATGCCTGGGAATATCCTGCCCCCGAGCTTGCCGCCAACGGGGTCGCGGTATTCGCGCCCGACCAGCGCGGCTTCGGCGATACCGCGGTCCGTGGCTACTGGCCCGGGGCGCAGGCACTGGTGGACGACGCACGCGCCATGGCGCGGTTGCTGCACGCTCGATACCCCCATGCGCGACTGATCCTGATGGGTGAAAGCATGGGCGCAGCGGTGCTGATGTGTCTCGCCACCGCGCCGGACCCGCCGCCCGCGGACGGCTATGTGCTGGTGGCACCTGCCGTCTGGGGGCGTGCGGAAATGAACGTGTTCCTGCGCACCGGCCTGTGGCTGTTCGCCAGTCTGGTCCCGGGCTTGACCGTGACCGGGCGGTTTGCCCGGGTCACGGCAAGCGACAACCGCGAGGCGATCAAGCGACTGTCGCAGGATCCGCTGACCATTCACGAGACCCGGTTCGACACGGTGCGCGGTCTGGTGGATCTGATGGACGCCGCACTTTCCGCCGCGCCCAGGTTCCAC
The DNA here is from genome assembly GCA_963749575.1 of uncultured Alphaproteobacteria bacterium. Lineage (GTDB taxonomy): Bacteria > Pseudomonadota > Alphaproteobacteria > Acetobacterales > Acetobacteraceae > JAMXLO01. The sequence continues at coordinate 526,092 of CAVVNM010000012.1, read as the reverse complement.
GCGCCGGCGTTGTTTCTGTACGGCGGCAACGACGAACTGATACCGGACAAGGCTACCACGGCGACCTGGCGCGGGTTGCCGGAGGGGCCGGTACGGGCCTTCTACCCTGCGGGCTATCACCTGCTGCTGCGTGACCACGAGCGGATGACGCCGATCGACGACATTCTGTACTGGCTCCGGCATCCTGAAATGACCCTGCCGTCGGGGGGCAACCTGGCGGCGGCGGCGTGGCTGGCGAAGCAGGAGTAAGCCGGGGCTTTGATCCGGTGCGGTTTTCGCGCTATGGAATTGCGGGCCGGACCCGTAGCTCAGCTGGATAGAGCGTCGCCCTCCGAAGGCGAAGGTCGCACGTTCGAATCGTGTCGGGTCCGCCAATCTCTGCAATATCGACGAGACGCCGAAACCGTTCCACCGAAGCCGTGGTTGGATAGCCGGCAGGGTCATGAGGGGGCGGTAGGTCGGGCCGAACCGATCCAAGAACGGACACGCCGGGTTACCCCCGCGGAAGAATTTCAGGCGGGCGGAGGATGACCCCCGAAACGGCCTCATATTCTGCAAGAACCACCGTGCAGCATTTGATGCCGGCCTGGTAGGTTTCCGGCCGGAAACGGGTGGCTTGGTTCTGCGGCACCCTCTCCGCCGACCAACTCGGGGTGAGCGTAAACTGCGTTAACCGAGGAGCCGCGACCGCATATAGCCACGCTGCGATGGCGCTGGGAACTGACCAACGCCGACACTGTCCAGCCAGGCCGTGACGGTCGAATTTTGCCGGGCCGTGCGCTAGGCTGCGCCAAACCGGCAGCCGCATAACCTTACAGTATCTCAAGTGCGCACCGCCGAAGTCCGGACAGGGGGAGCCGCGATGAGCCTGACTACGGACCAGGAATTGGAACAACTTCGGCGCGCTAGCGCAGAATTGCGGAAAGAGCGAGATGCTGCGCTGGCGGAGCTGCAGGCGCGCACCGCCGCGCTGGCAGCACGCAACAGCGAGTACGGCGAGCGGATCGAGCATCAGGCCGCGACCGTCGACGTGCTGAAGGCGATGTCGGCTTCGCCTGATGACACCCAGCCGGTGTTCGATCTGATTGTCCGGCGGGCGCAGGAACTGTGCAACGGCACGGCGGCCGCGTTGTTGGAATATGACGGACAATTGGTTCATTTTCGTTCGGAGTATGGAAGCCGGCAGCACATCGCTCCGGATGTGCTGCAGGCTTACAAGAACCAGTATCCGATGGCGCCGACCCCCACGCTCAACTCCCACCGCGCCCTGCTGGAGAAGCGGATTATTCACGTCCGCGATATGGACGCTGAGCCCGAGGCAAACGAGGCGGCGCGGGTTATGGGCTGGGGATCCGAAGTGCAGGTGCCGTTACTTCGCGGTGGCGAATGCGTGGGCGTCATGGCGCTGGTTTCGGCGCAAAAGGGAGGCATTTCCGATACGCAGATCGAACTCTTGAAAACCTTCGCCGAGCAGGCGGTGATAGCGATCATTAGCGCCGAGACATATCGCGCACTGCAAACCCGCACGAGCGATCTCCGGGAGTCGTTGGAATATCAGACCGCGACCAGCGACGTGCTGAAGGTCATCAGCCGCTCGACGTTCGATCTGGAGCCGGTGCTGCTAACGCTGCTCACGACGGCGGCGCGACTGTGCGATGCCGACAGTGGCGGCATCGCGATGATTGACGGCGACGGTCTACGAGTAGTGACGCATTTTTCCCGTGACGGCAGTCATCTCTCCGATCTTTCATTCATCCGTGGCCGGTGGCGTCCCTTGGACCGAACCTCGCTCGTCGGACGCACGGCGCTCACCAAGGGGATCGTTCACATCGCTGACGTGGGCGCCGATCCCGAGTACATAGACCTCACCGGTGCTGAACAATTGGCCAGTGGAACCATGCTCGGCGTGCCATTGTTGCGAGAAGGCGTCGTACTTGGCGTGATCCGCCTCGCACACGATCAGATCCGACCTTTCACAGAGCGGCATATCGAACTCGTCAGCATCTTTGCCGATCAGGCTGTCATTGCGATCGAGAACACGCGGTTGATCACCGAGCAGCGCGAGGCGCTGGAGCAGCAGACCGCGACGGCCGAGGTTTTGCAGGTCATCAATGCCTCGCCCGGTAACCTGACGCCGGTGTTCGACGCAATGTTGGAGAAGGCGATGCGGCTGTGCGCAGCGACATCCGGTGCATTGTTCATAGCCCATGGCGAGGTCGTTGCCGTTGTCCAATCTCGTAACATCCCCCCTGCCTTCAGAGATTATCTAGAGCGTGAACCGCCCAGGCTCGACGGGGCGTCGCTGTTGAGCCGCTCGATGCGAGAACAAACAGTCCTGAACGTCGCCGATCTGCGGGAGACCGTCCCATTTCGCGAGCGCGTCTCACTCGCCGTCGCGGCGGTCGAACTGGGCGGCATCCGCTCCATATACTGGGTACCGCTTGTTCTCGAGAACAGGGCACTGGGTCTGTTCGCGATCTTTCGCCAGGAGGTGCGCCCGTTTTCGGAGAAGCAGGTCACCCTTGTTGAGAATTTTGCGGCACAGGCGGTAATCGCGATGGAAAATGCGCGGCTGATCACCGAGACGCGCGAGGCGTTGGAGCAGCAAACCGCGACCGCCGAGGTGTTGGGAGTCATCAATGCATCGCCAGGCAATCTTGGGCCTGTATTCGAGGCGATGCTCGACAAGGCGATGCAGCTATGCCAAGCCAATTTTGGAGCAATCGGGACATTCGACGGCAATCGCGTCAAGCCCATAGTGTTTCGCGGTGTACCGGCTGCCTATGTTGACTACGCCATGCGCAATCCATTGTCTGATGCGCCCGAAACGATCGTTGGGCGCATTCTACGTGGGGAGAGCATTATTCACATCCAGGACCTGATGGTGACGGCGGCTTACCGGGATGGTCACCCGGATCGGCGTGCTCTAGTCGATCTAGGAGGTGCACGCACCTGCCTCAGCGTGGCGCTGCGCAAGGAGGGCACGCTGCTAGGGATGATCTCATTCTATCGTCAGGATGCACGACTATTCAGCGAACGCCAGATCGCGCTGCTGGAGAACTTCGCTGCGCAGGCGGTGATTGCGATGGAGAACGCGCGCCTACTGAACGAAGTTCGTCAGCGTCAGGAAGAACTCCGCATCACCTTCGAGAACATGGGCGACGGCGTGGCCATGTTCGACGAAACTCAGCGCCTCGTGGCGTGGAACGGCAAGTTTCAGGAGATTTTGGACCTGCCCGATACCCTTCCCGAACAGCATCGCACCTATGAGGAATTCCTCCGCTTCCTCGCAGCGCGCGGCGACTTCGGCGCGGGTGTCGACACGGTGGAGCAGGTTCATGCGCTGGTTGCCAGTACCGGCCAACCCTACGGCTATGAGCGCACGCGGCCGGATGGCAGAGTGATCGAGATCCGTCGCAACCCGGTGCCGGACGGCGGCTTTGTGCTGATGTACTCCGACATCACGGAGCGTAAGCGCAGCGAGGCGGAAATCCGTGCCGCGCGCGACGCGGCAGAGGCGGCCCTGCGTGAACTGAAGGCAGCCCAGGCCAACCTGATCCAGGCGGAGAAGATGGCGTCGCTGGGCCAGCTCACCGCCGGCATCGCGCACGAGATCAAGAACCCGCTGAACTTCGTCAACAACTTTGCAGAGCTATCCGGCGATCTGCTCGACGAACTGCAGGATGCCGTCGCGGGCAACCTGCAGGCCGAGATCGACGAACTGACCGCGACCCTGAAAGGCAATCTCGCCAGGATTGCTGAGCACGGGAAGCGTGCCGACGGCATCGTGAAGGCGATGCTGGAACACTCGCGCGGCGCGTCCGGGGAGCGGCGCAGCGTCGATCTGAACACGCTGGCCGACGAGGCGCTGAACCTCGCCTATCACGGCGCGCGGGCGCAGGATCAGAGTTTTGGCATCACACTGCAACGGAATTTCGCGGCGGGGATCGACCCGATCGAGCTGACGCCGCAGGATATCACGCGGGTGCTGCTGAACCTGTTCAGCAACGGCTTCTACGCGACCAGGAAGCGGCAAGACAATGCAGTGGAAGCAGGCTTCGAACCGACACTGCAGGTCACCACCTGCGACCTGGGTGATGCGGTGGAGATCCGCGTCCGTGACAATGGCATCGGCATTCCGGCCGACATCAGGGACAAACTGTTCCAGCCATTCTTCACCACCAAGCCAACGGGCGAGGGCACCGGGCTCGGCCTGTCGATCAGCTACGACATCGTGACCAAGCAGCACGGCGGCAGCGTCTCCGTAGACAGCACGGTCGGCGAATTCAGCGAGTTCGCGATACGGCTGCCACGCAAATCGTAAGCGCCATGCGCGTGCTCTGACCTCGGGGGTATCCTTCTCCGTCCGCCGCGACCGGCCGGCCTCACCAGCCAACTGAGCCAACTGGACAACCGAACCATGTCGAAGCTGTGCCGAGTTTGGTACTGATCCCGAATGATCCGAACAGGCGATCATGCGGGCATGCCGATCGCAGTCAGGCTGTTGCCGAGAGCACCTTTGATGAACCAAAGTCGCAGGGGAAGTCGTCGACGTACTGGGTAGCCGAAATGTCCGGCAGAACGCGGCGCAATATGGCCAGTTGCGCGCGCGACAATCCATGAGTTGTCGATCATTGACGGCGGGGCGCTCGGGGCGATCGGCTTACCCACATCGTGGTTACCTGGGAGGTCAAATAAGGATCTGTTGTAGAATTACCGCTTCGAGTTGCGTGCGGCTGGCGATGCCGCGAATCATTCGTTCGAACATGGGAAGCTGAACGGCGGCGGCTATCCATTCGGAGGGCGTATTGGCCGTCACCTTTAATGTTGGGGCCGTGGGTCCGAGTCCCACCGTGCTCACGCATCGCCTGCCGCGCCGGTATGACGAGAACCCCGCGGCGCCGCATCGGCGGGCCGGATCGTTGCCAGGAGGCCAAAACGATGCCTATCTTTTGCCGGACGCTGCCGGAAGACCAATTCGGAGCGCATGGGGGACACCGCGCCTAGGGGTTGATTCGATGCGGTAGCCACGACGCAACTCTGAGGGCAGGCAACGAAGGCAGAGCCCGATGATTGCAGTTAGCGGACGATTGGCTGGCCGGTTCGTGAGGCTGCTGGCGAGCAGCCTGATCCTCAATGCGACGTTCCCCATCGACGCGTTCGCACAATCAACCCAGACCGCCGCTGCACAACCGGCGACTGCACAGCCATTCAATGCGGAGCAGCTCGATGCGCTGGTTGCCTCGATCGCACTCTATCCGGATGAATTGCTGACCCAGGTGTTGATGGCCTCGACCTTTCCGCTGGAAGTCGTGGCCGCGGCGCGTTGGCTGGAAGACCCGGCACACAAGTCACTGACCGGGGACGCTTTGGCGAAGGCGCTGGAAGCCGAGACGTGGGACCCGAGCGTGAAGTCGCTGGTGCCATTCCCGGCGGCACTGGCGGTCCTGAACAACAATCTGACCTGGCTGCAGCAGCTTGGCTATGCATTCGCGACGCAACAGGCCGACGTGTTTTCTGCGGTGCAGCGCCTGCGCCGCCAGGCGCAGGCGAACAACAAGCTGCAATCGTCCCCCCAGCAGGTCGTGAGCACGCAGCAGGTGACGGTCGAGCCGCAGGCGGGTAGCGGCCAGGCGCCGACGCAGCAGGAGGCGATCGTCATATCGCCGGCGCAGTCAGACACTGTCTATGTGCCGAGCTACGATCCGGCGACGGTGTACGGCACCTGGCCTTATCCGTCGTATCCGCCGTATTACGCGGCTCCGCCGGCCGGATACTATTTCGGCACCGCGCTGGCCACTGGACTTGCGTTTGCCGCGGGTGCGGCCGTCGTGGGTGGACTTTGGGGCTGGGCCAGCCCCGGCTGGGGCGGCGGCTACGCCAACGTCAATGTCAACCGCTTCAACAATATCAACGTGAACCGAGCGGCCATCAACTCGTCCCGTTGGGCTGCGGGCAATGGCGCAGGACGGCCCGGCAATTTCACACGTGCGCCAGGTGGGCCGGTGGGACTGCCTGGCCGATCGCAAGTCTCCGTTCCGGGGAGTGCAGTGCGGCCGCCGACCCGTCCAGGTGGCGCGGGCGGTGTCGGCCGACCAGGCGGTGCCGGGGGCGTGGGCGGCGTCGGCGGCGTCGGCCGACCGGGCGGTGCTGGGGGCCTGGGTGGCGCGGGCGGTGTCGGCGGCGCGGGCGGTGTCGGCCGACCGGGCGGTGTCGGAGGCGTCGGTGGCGCGGGCGGCGTCGGCCGACCGGGTGGTGCCGGGGGCGTCGGTGGCGCGGGCGGTGTCGGTGGCGCGGGCGGCGTCGGCCGGCCGGGTGGTGCCGGGGGCGTGGGCGGCGTCGGCCGGCCGGGCGGTGCCGGGGGCGTGGGCGGTGTCGGCCGACCGGGCGGTGCCGGCGGAACGGCCGGGTTTGGTGGCGCAGCGCGTCCGGCACAGCGTCCGGCGGGCGGCGCGCAGCGTCCAGGCGGCGCGTTCGGAAGTATGGGCAGCGGGCGGCAAGCCGGGCAGTACGGACAGCGTGGTGCGCAGAGCCGATCGGTCGGCGGCGGCGGCGGGCGCGCGGGCGGCTTCTCTGGCGGCGGGCGGGCCGGCGGTGGAGCACGTGGCGGCCGCGGTGGCGGCGGCCGCGGCGGTGGGCGGCGTTAGGAGATCATCGATGCGTATGCCGGCAAGCTGGCCATGCTCGATATTCGTTGCCGTCCTCTGGCTCGGAGCCACGCAGGCGGCACCGGCGCCTGAGCCGCAGCGCAGCTTTGCATCCGCCGAGGCAGCGGTGCAGGCGTTCGTTGCGGCCCTGCGCGACCACCAGGAGACCGACTTGAAGGCGATCCTGGGACCGGACGCAGACCGGGTCATCCATTCCGGCGACAAATATGCCGACCAGGAGCTGCAACAGCGCTTCGTTGCACTTTATGACCAGAAGCACGCGGTCGTGCAAAGGAGTCCCGGGCAGGCAGAACTGGATGTCGGCCCGGATGACTGGCCGTTGCCGATCCCGGTCGTCGAGAGCAACGGGCGTTGGACCTTCGATACCAAAGCGGGTGGGCAGACGATCATCGATCGGCGCATTGGCCGCAACGAGCTCTCGGCGATCCGGACGCTGCTCGCCGTGGTCGATGCGCAGCGCGATTATTTCCAGCGGGCCAAGCAGGCGGATGGGACCGGCGTGTACGCCACGCGTCTCATCAGCACGGCAGGGAAGCAAGACGGGCTTTTCTGGCCTGTGGCCGAAGGCGAGACCGAGAGCCCGCTGGGCCCGCTGGTCGATACGGCGCAGGACGCGGGTTATCCCGGCGACCTGGTCGGAGGCAAGCCGATCCCGTATGAGGGTTACTATTTCCGTATCCTGAAGGCACAAGGTCCCAACGCAGATGGCGGCGCCAAGAGCTATCTGCAGTCGGGCCGGATGACCGGCGGGTTCGCAATGGTCGCCTGGCCGGCGGTGTTCGGTTCGAGCGGCATCATGACGCTGATCGTCGGACCGGACGGCGATGTTTACCAGCAGGATCTGGGACCCAGGACGGGGCGAATTGCCGCGGGCATGGCGACGTTTGATCCGGACCTTGGCTGGTCGCGTATCGTCGAGACGAACGACTGACCCGGTTTGCCGCGATCAGCACGACGACCGGTACGTGGGGTTCACGTGCCGCGACCTGCCCTGACATGAAGCGGGAGGAAACATCAAATGATCCGCAGATCGGTCGTGTTGTTGGCTACCTGGGCAGCCGCCTCGATCTTGACGGGGTGCGCGTCAAACCGCCTGGGCACTCTCGCCAACAACCTCAGGAATGCCGAGGTCGGCGCACCTGTGGTCGTGACACAGCAGGAGGGCTCGATCATCATCACCTCCAGCGCCGACTACATGTTCCCGTCAGGCGGCTGGCAGATACCCGCTGACTCGCCTGTGCTGAACAAGATGGCGCCCATACTTGCACAGCTGCAGAACACGAGAATTGTGGTCGGTGGCTATACCGATAATACCCCCATTGGGCCACAGCTGCAGAGGATGGGGATCGCGAACAATCTGGACCTGTCGTCCAGGCGAGCCGACAGCGTGATGAACTATCTCATATCGCATGGGGTCAACCCGAACCTGTTATCTGCCCGGGGCTACGGCGAGTCGAACCCAGTCGTCTCGAACGACACTCCCGAGGGCCGGGCGCGAAATCGGCGGGTCGACATCACTCTTACCGGCGACGGAACGTAGCGCAGACGCGTATGGACTCGCGGTGGGGTGCTGCACGCCGCGCGAGCCGGTCCGTGCTGTATCTCCGGAACAAGTCGGATGCTCGTTCGATCGATTGGTGACGTTGCAGGTGTGACTTCATTCATAGCGGATGCCAGATCTTCCGTTACGTTCATGTTCGGCACGACCAAACATCACCTGCTTGCAGGTCGGTTGCCCGAGTCACGGCCTCGTTCGATCTCGACGTCAGCGCCGCGTGACTCGTTACACTATGGAGAAGAGCATGGCACAACCACACCTGATCCTCTTTGTCGATACCGATTTCGGCGGACTCCACACACACGTATTCCAGAACACGCCCGATTTTACCAAACTTGCCCTTGGCGGCGTGAACGGCGGCGTCAGCGGCAATTGGAATGACAAAGTGTCGTCCTTCGTGATCCTGAGCGGGGTATGGCAGTTCTTCAAGGATATCAACTACGAACCGGCTCCGTTGCCGTTTGCGAACGGGCTTGGCCCAGGCGTCTATCACTGGGTAGAGGCGGTCGGCATCGACAACGACTCATTGTCGTCGGTAAAGGTTGTCGCCACGACCGGAGATTTATAAGGCGAATCGAGAACTTTCGCTTCTGACCCGCTCCGAGGATCAATTGGAATAGTCTGACTAAATTACCAGGCGGCCTTGACATCGGCCGCCTGGCCGGGTCGGCGAAGTGCGGCACACCGGTTGCGCGCCTTGTGCAACGGTGCTGATCACGCAAAACATCAATGATACAAGACGTCCGGCAGGTATTGGTTACGGTGCCGGCGAAACCGATTGTGGACGCGGCGTACACGCATCGAGCCCGCCTGACGATGGCCATGTCATCCAGGCCGTGCTGGAAGCGGCACTGGCCGACCATCTCAACCGACACCGCGGCCAGGCACCTGACGGAGCCGGACACGCCGCCGGCACGCCGCGGCATGGGTCTTCTCTGTTGGCCCGCCGTCGCAACCGGCTCGATCGATCCGCCGGCTGGCAACGGCGCTGCCGGCATGGATCGAATTCGCGCCAAGGTGCTAGCGTTGCGCGAGACACTGCCCCTCTCGTTGCCCGACTGGCTGCCCCGGCAGCTGCCGATCGTGCCGCCGGGGACGCGGGAGGTCTTATATCGGGGGTTGCTGCATGTCTCGGATCCACCTGCCGGGCGTTGCCCGCCGGCGCCTGTTCGGTCTCGCCGCCGGCGGTGGCCTCGCGTCTGTGCTGCCCGGCTGCACCGTGCCGGGGCGTGGCCCGGCGGTGCCCACCGGCAAGGCCGCACAGGCCACCGTGCTGGGCCTGCCGAACGAGCGCGTTTTTCCGGTTGTCAGCGTCAAGCCGCTGGAAGCGGAATTCATTGCCGCGATCAAGCGACAACGCGGAACGCTGGGTCTGACGCCTTGGGCGCCAATGCCGCAGATTCAGTTGCTCGCTGTCTCCGGCGGTGGCGAGAATGGCGCGTTCGGTGCCGGTCTGCTGTGCGGCTGGTCCGTGCAAGGCACGCGCCCGGTGTTCGAGCTGGTCACCGGCGTCAGTACCGGCGCGCTGACCGCACCCTTCGCCTTTCTCGGCTCCAGCTACGATCCGCAGCTGCGCGCCGTCTATACAGAGCTGTCACCGGACCGTGTGCTGGAGAACCGCGGCATAACCGCCGCGCTGTTCAACGACGCCATGGCCGACAATTCGCCCTTGTTCAAGACCATCTCCTATTTCCTGAACGAGAAGATGCTGGCGGACATCGCCAAGGGTTACGACGAGGGCCGCCTGCTGCTTATCGGCACCACCGATCTGGATGCGCAGCAACCGGTGATCTGGAACATTGGCGCCATCGCCAGGAGCGGCCATCCGAAGGCGCTGGACACGATCCGGCGTATCCTGCTCGCCTCGGCTGCCATACCGGGCGCCTTCCCGCCGACCATGTTCGACGTGACGCTCGATGGCCAGTCCTATCAGGAGATGCACGTGGACGGAGGCGCCTTCGCGCAGGCCTTCCTGTATCCCGCATCGGTCATGCGCGAACGCCAGGAACGGCTGCGCAGCGGCCAGAAGGTGGTTCCGGCGGTCGCCTACATCATCCGCAATGGCCGTCTCGATCCCGATTGGGCGAGCGTGGAACGGCGCACGATGAGCATCGCCGGACGCGCCATCTCCACCATGATCGCTGCCAGCGGCTACAACGATGTGCTGAGGATGTACGCGAACACGCAGCGCGACCACATCGGCTTCAACCTGGCTTTTATCGGCTCTGACTTCACGCAGGTGCTGCCCCAGCCGTTCGACCAGGAGTTCATGCGTGCGCTGTTCGACTACGGCTATCAGCGAGCGCTGCACGGCTACAATTGGGCTCACCAGCCACCGGGCTAGCTGGCGGCGACGTGCAACGCGTCCGGTTCACCGCCGACGATTTCGGCCTCACCACATCGGTCAACGAGGCCGTCGAGCGTGCCCACCGCGCCGGCGTGCTGCACGCCGCCAGCCTGATGGTGGCCGGCCCGGCCGCTGCCGATGCGGTGCGCCGCGCGCGCGCCCTGCCGAACCTGCGCGTCGGTCTGCATCTGGTCGTGATCGAAGGCCCCGCCGTGCTGCCGCCCGCCGCGATCCCTGATCTGGTGGACGCGCAAGGCTGGTTCCCATCCGACCAGCTCCGCCTCGGCATCGGCTACGCGCTCCGCCCGCGCATGCGCCGCCAGCTCGCCGCGGAGATCCGCGCGCAGTTCGCCGCCTTCGCCGCCGCCGGCCTGCCGTTGGCACACGCTGATGCACACAAGCACATGCATCTGCATCCAACAGTCGGACGGTTGATGATCGGCATCGGCCGTGAGTTCGGCTTGGTGCGCGTGCGCGTTCCAGCCGAGCCGCCGGCGGTGCTTGCGCGTTGCGGCACCGGCGTCGGCCCCGGCGCCCGCGCGCTGTATCACTGGACGCGTCTGCTGCGCCGCCAGGTGCGCGCGGCCGGAATGCTGACCACCGACCACTGCTTCGGCATCGCCTGGAGCGGGCACCTGACGCCGGAGCGGCTGCACCGGCTGCTTGCGCAACTGCCCGCGGGGGAAAGCGAAGTCTACTGCCACCCGGCGGTTGCGCGCGATGCGACGCTGCGTCGGCTGATGCCTGATTACCAGCACGAGGCGGAGCTGGCGGCGCTGCTGCAACAATCCCCGGCTACAAAATGAACCGGCTCAGGTCACCCTTCTGCGCCAGCGGCGCCACGCGATCATTGACGTAGGCGGCGTCCACCGTGACCGCCTCTCCCGCCTTGTCGGTCGCGGTGAAGCTGATCTCCTCGAGCAACCGCTCCATCACCGTGTGCAACCGCCGTGCGCCGATGTTCTCCACCCGGTCGTTGATGTCCGCCGCCAGCTCCGCCAGGGCATCCACCGCATCGTCGGTGAACGTCAGCGTCACCTGCTCGGTCGCCAGCAGCGCGGCATACTGCTTCACCAGCGAGTGCTCCGGCTCGGTCAGGATGCGCCGTAGATCGACGCGCGACAGCGGTGCCAGCTCGACCCGGATCGGCAGCCGCCCCTGCAACTCCGGCAGCAGATCGGCAGGCTTCGCCAGATGGAACGCACCCGAGGCGATGAACAGCACGTGGTCGGTCTTCACCGTGCCGTACTTGGTGCTGACCGTGGTGCCCTCGATCAGCGGCAGCAGATCGCGCTGCACGCCCTCGCGCGACACGTCGCCACCGCGGAACCCGCCTTCCATGGTACGTGCCGCCACCTTGTCGATCTCGTCGATGAACACGATGCCGTTGTTCTCGGCGTGCGACACTGCGTCCTTGGTGAGCCGGTCATTGTCGAGCAGCCGGTCGGCCTCCTCTTCCTCCAGCAGCCGCCGCGCCGCCTCCACCGCCAGTTTGCGCTTCTGCGTGGGCCGCCCGCCGAACATGCCTTTCATCATCTCGCCGAGGTTGATCACCTGGCCGGGCGGCATGCCGGGAATGTCGAGCTGGCCGATCGGCGTGCCGCCCGACTGCGCCACCTCGACCTCGATCTCCTTCTGCTCGAATTCGCCGTTGCGCAGCATGCGGCGGAATTTCGACCGCGTGTCGGCCGCCGCACCTTCGCCCACCAGGGCGGTGACCAGCCGCTCCTCCGCCGCCAGTTCGGCCTGTGCCTGCACTTCCTTGCGCGAGGCCTCGCGCAGCATGGTGATGCTGGCCTCGACCAGGTCGCGTGCGATGCTTTCCACGTCGCGGCCGACATAGCCGACCTCGGTGAACTTGGTCGCCTCCACCTTCAGGAACGGCGCCTGCGCCAGCTTCGCCAGGCGACGTGCGATCTCGGTCTTGCCGCAGCCGGTGGGGCCGATCATCAGGATATTCTTGGGGACGATCTCTTCGCGCATGCCCTCCGGCACATGCTGCCGGCGCCAGCGGTTGCGCAGCGCGATCGCGACCGCGCGCTTGGCGTCGTTCTGGCCCACGATGTAGCGGTCGAGCTCGGATACGATCTCCCGCGGAGAATAAGTCGGAACTTCCATCTAAATGGTCTCGAGTATCACGTTGTTGTTGGTATAGACGCAGATCTCGGCGGCGATCTTCATCGCCCGCCGCGCGATATCCTCGGCCGACAGTCCATCCACCGCCAGCAATGCACGCGCCGCGGCGAGTGCATAGTTGCCGCCTGAGCCGATGCCGATGACGCCGTCCTCCGGCTCCAGCACGTCGCCGGTACCGGTGAGCGTGAAGCTGCGGTCCTTGTCGGCCACCGCCATCATCGCCTCCAGACGGCGCAGGTAGCGGTCGGTGCGCCAGTCCTTCGCCAGCTCGACGCAGGCGCGTTCGAGCTGGCCGGGAAAGCGCTCCAGCTTGCTCTCCAGCCGTTCGAGCAGGGTGAACGCATCGGCCGTGGCGCCGGCAAAGCCGGCCAGCACATTGCCTCCGCCTGAACCGCCGGCGCCGATCCGGCGCACCTTGCGGGCGTTGCCCTTGACGATGGTCTGACCCATCGAGACCTGGCCGTCCCCGGCCATGGCCACGTGTCCATCCCGCCTGACGCACAGGATGGTGGTGCCGTGCCACCCGGTCGGGTCGGCAGCGGCGAATTGAGCGTTTTGCATGACGGCCGTATGTGGGCTGGCCGAAACGTGAGGACAAGTGGAGCGCTGGCAACCCGCCCTGGCACCGTGGCGGGACGCGGAGGTCCGGTCGTTTCGGTGCTCCAGGCGCGATGTTTCGCCGCTTGCCCGCACGAACGGCTGGCACTCAGGACGGGCGCCGGCGCTCCAACCAGATCAGGACGATCGGCGCACCGTGCGGTCGATGCGCTGCTTGCCGCGGCGTCCGAGCAAGCGAAGGCCGAACCAGCCGACACCCATCAGTGCGAGCGATGTCGGCTCCGGCGTGCTCACGATGGAAGCGCTGGCGTCTCCGCTGCTGGAGGCAGTGAACGACGCGATCGACCCGTCGCCGCTGATGCTGAGGGCCGGCGTGACGTTGCTGAACGCAAAGCTGAGTGCCACCGGGAGGTTGAGATCAGACGGGGGAATGACGCTGGAGGTGAACGTCACCGTGTCGGGCGGCTGCGCGGCACTCAAGGTCAGCGACGCGCCGGCACCCAGGACCTCGTCGGTGAAGCTTCCGCTCAGATAGTTGGTACCGCCGCAGCCCGCGAGGGACGTGATGCAGAACGTGCCCTGATATGCTGGGTGATGTCCGAGCCGGAGATGCTTGCCGGGCCGCTACTGGTCGCATCGAGGCCAAAGAAGGCATTGAAGGGCGCCCCCGCCGGTGATGATGCTGTCGACCGTCACCTCATTGGGGCTGTTGCGGACGATCGTCGTCATGCCGGCACCATTATCGGTGCCAATGACCGAGTTGCTGCCCGAACCGCCGAACGTGATGATGTTGGCGGCGTGTGCAGCGGGTGCGACGACCGCAGCTGCTGCAGCGAGCAACAGCAGCCTCCGGAGGGAAATCGTCTTGACCATGGCTTATGCCTCCGCATTACAAATGATCGTTGGGCCAACCGACCCGGCAAGAGAGGCAGCAAGCCGCGTGCCAAACCAAAACAATGTATACAACTTCAAGTTGCAGTCATTGCACTCTGGGGTTGTCGCTTTGGCAGGCGTAAAATACCCCGACAAAACCGTTTTCGGTAATAATTCGCCGTTGGAGCCAATGCCTTCCCGGCGGGCGGCCCTCACGACATCACCGGCCCCGGCCCCGGCCCGCTTGACGGATGGCTGCGCAGCGCACCCCATGGGCTTACCGCTCAGCCGATTCGCCTGAACGGGACGGCACGGAGGGCCTTCATGGCGCTAGCAGCGGCGGAACTCGCGGCCCGGCTCGACCGGCTGCCGATGACCAGGCACATCTGGTACCTGGTGACGCTGATCTCGCTGGGCGGCTGCTTCGAGCTGTACGACCTGTTCCTCACCGCCTACATCGCGCCCGGGCTGAACAAGGCCGGCTACTTCACCCCGCAATCGCTCGGTGTGTTCAACATCCTGGGGCCGATCGGTGTGGCCGGCATCGGCACCTTCGTGTTCTCGCTGTTCGCCGGCCTGTTCGTCGGCGCGATCTGCCTGGGCCACGTCGCCGACAACTACGGACGACGGAGCGTGTTCACCTTCTCCCTGGTCTGGTACTCGATCACCACTGCGATCATGGCGTTCCAGGACACCGGCTTCGGCGTCAACCTGTGGCGCTTCATCGCCGGCATCGGCATCGGCGTTGAGCTGGTGACGATCGACACCTATGTGGCCGAGCTGGTGCCTCGGACCCACCGCGGCCGCGCGTTCGCCTACAATCAGTTCTTCCAGTTCCTTGCCGTGCCGATCATGGCGTTCATTGCCTGGCTGCTGGTGCCGCAGGCGCCGTTCGGCTTCGACGGCTGGCGCTGGGTGGTGCTGATCGGTTCGGCCGGCGCAATCGGGATCTGGTTCATCCGCCTCGGGCTGCCTGAGTCGCCGCGCTGGCTGGCGCGCCATGGGCGGTTCGCCGAGGCCGAGGCGATCACCGCGGCGATCGAGGCGCACGTAGCGGCCGACGTGGGCACGCTGCCCGCCCCCGGCCCAGCCGAAGCGCAGGAGGAAGGCGAGGGCAGCTTCGCCGAGATCTGGCAGCCGCCGTACGACCGCCGCGCGATCATCCTGTCGGTGTTCAATTTCTTTCAGACCTTCGGCTACTACGGCTTCGCCGCCTGGGTGCCGACACTGCTGATCGCCAAGGGCATCACCATCACCACCAGTCTGCTGTATTCGTTCATCATCGCCATCGCCAATCCGATCGGCCCGCTGCTCGGCACGCTGATCGCCGACCGGATGGAGCGGAAGTGGCAGGTCTGTGCCGGCGCGATCGGCATCGGCGGGTTCGGCATGCTGTTCGCCAACGCATCCGGCGCCGCGATGCTGATCGCACTCGGTGTGCTGGTGACGTTGTGCAACAACTGGATGTCGTTCAGTTTCCATGGCTATCAGTCGGAGCTGTTCCCCACCCGTATCCGCTCGCGTGCCGTGGGCTTCGTGTATTCCTGGAGCCGGCTGTCGGCGGCGCTGTCCGGACTGGTGGTGGCCTATCTGCTGAACCTGGGCGGGGTGAACGCCGTGTTCAGCTTCATCGCGTTCGCGATGCTGATGGTCGTGGTGTCGATCGGCGCCTTCGGTCCCCGGACGCGCGGGCTGGCGCTGGAGGCGATCTCCAACGCGTGACTACAACTTCGCTATCACCAGACGCGCGAAGTCTTCCGCCAGCCGCCACTTGCCCGCGTTCCCGGTGGCGAAGGTCAGCTCGTGCAGGCCGTCGCGCTCCAGATCGCGGATCCGCGCGATGAGTTCGTCCGGCGTGCCGACCAGGCAGGTATCGCGGATCAGTTGCGCATCGATCAGTTCGGCCTCGCCGGGATGCAGCTGCGTGTAGTGGAACTCGTGCGTGCGGAAGTGACGCAGTTCGGCCGGTGTCGCCTGCACCAGCGCACAGTACGGTTGCCAGATGCGTTCCAGGAATGGCGGCAGGTCGATACGGCCGTTCTGCACGTCGTCGTAGAAATAGCCCACGCTCGCCATCACGTTCGCGCCGAGCGCAGCCTTGATGCGATCGGATGTCACCGGCTCGCCCGGCTGCAGCACCGCGACGCTGGTCAGTGCTGCACCATGGAACCCGGCAAGATCGCGATTGACCCGGCTGGCCCCCTGACGCGCATGGCCGAGCGCCTCCGCCACCGGCACGCCACGCGGGGGTATCGCGAACACGAGGCCGTCGCCATATTCCCCGGCCAGCGCCATCGCGCGCGGTCCGAAGCCCGAGACATACAGAGGGATCTTCGGCTCCAGGTTCATGTATTTGAACTCGTGCATCAGCATGCCGATCGGCCGTGTCACCCCGTTGAACCGGTAGTCCACGGTCTCGCCGCGCAGCAGCGCCGACAGCACGCGAAGATATTCGGCGAAGTCGGCGATCAGCATCGGCCGCTGGCCCATGCTGCGCATCGCCGTATGACCGGTGCCGATGCCGAGAAACACCCGGCCGGGTGCCAGTCGATTCAGCGTCGCGATCGCCGCCACCTGAACCGGCGGAATCCGCGTGCCACATATCGCGGTACCAGGACCGATGCGCAGCCTGCTGGTCTGCCGTGCGGCGAGCGCAAGCACCGCATAGCAGTCAGAGAACAGCATCTGGCTGTCGGTCACCCAGACCGAGTCGTAGCCGAGCGCCTCGGCGTGGCTGAAGAAGCCGATCTCGTCGATGTCCGCCATGACGGTGAAACCGAATTTCATGCTGATCTCCCCATGGCTGACCGGCGCTTGCGCAGTGGGGCGACTTTAACAGGGAGGCCCCGAACGACCACCAGGCACCACGGCATGGAGTTGAACTCCGCGGCGCTCAGTGGCCCTCCCCCACCTCCGTGTTAAAACCCTTTGAACAAATCGCGCAGAGGATCGCCATGGCAAGCGCACTCAAGGTCGCGGTCCAGATGGACCCGATCGAACATATCAACATCGACGCCGACTCCACCTTCGCCCTGATGCTGGAAGCACAGCGCCGCGGCCACGCGCTGTGGCACTACGAGGTTCGCCACATGGCGCTGCGCGAGGGCGTCCGCCGCCAGGGCGAGCGCCGCGAGGAGCGCCTGCTCGCCCGCGTCCGCCCGGTCACCGTCGAGCGCAAGCGTGGCGCCCACTACGCGTTCGGCGAGCCCACCCTGCTCGACCTCGCCACCATGGACGTGGTGCTGATGCGCCAGGACCCGCCGTTCGACATGGCCTACATCACCGCCACCCACCTGCTCGAGCACATCCACCCGAAGACGCTGGTGGTGAACGACCCGGCCGCGGTGCGCAACGCGCCGGAGAAGCTGCTGGTCACCCACTTCCCCGAACTGATGCCGCCCACCATGATCACCTGGGACCTCGAAGCGATCCGTTCGTTCCGCCGCGAATACCAGGACATCATCGTCAAGCCGCTGTTCGGCAACGGCGGCGCCGGCGTGTTCCGCATCAAGCCGGACGATGAGAACCTCGCCGCGCTGCTGGAGATGCACTTCGCCCGCTCGCGCGAGCCGCTGATGTTCCAGCGCTACGAGCCTGCGGTGCGGCAGGGCGACAAGCGCATCATCCTGGTCGATGGCGAGCCGGTCGGCGTGGTGAACCGCGTGCCGGCGGCAGGCGAGGCGCGCTCCAACATGCATGTCGGCGGCCGGCCGGAGAAGATGCACGCTGTCCGCCCGCGACCGCGAGATCTGTGCCGCGATCGGCCCGACGCTGCGCGAGCAGGGCATGATCTTCGTCGGCATCGACGTGATCGGCGACTGGCTGACCGAGATCAACGTCACCTCGCCGACCGGCATCCAGGAGATCGACCGTTTCGACGGCATCAGCATCGCGGCGATGATCTGGGACCGCATCGAGGCCAGAGCGCGGCGTCGGCTAATCGTCGCCTGCGTCCCCGGCGTTCTTGCGCACGATGGCGACAGCGATCAGCACGAACGCCGCGACCCGCAGCAGATAGAACCAGATCTGATTGGCTTCCGGTTGCTCGCACCAACGTGACCAATGCCTGGTTCAACGCCAGCAGCCAGAACGCCGCGGTGAAGGCGAGGAAAAGACTGTCACGGCTGCGCACCCAGAACCGGGCAAAGAACAGCCCGCCGGCGAGGAATCCGGCGGTGACCATGCCAGCGAGAAACATGTTGACCACCAGCTCGTTCATCTTGACTTCCCAGATGAATCCGTACAGCAGCACAGCGACTGCCGCCAACGACGTCGCCAACCGCAGCATGGTCAGATCGATCGTCGGCAGCAGCAGCACGTCTGCCGCCACCACCAGATTGTTCACCGCCAGCAGCGCGAAGCACAGCGCGCTCCAGATCAGCAGCTTCGTCCTGCTGCGCCGATAGGCGCGCGCCAGCAGATAGGCGCACAGCAGACTGGTCGCCACGCACATCAGGTAAATGACCGCCTCGAGCGGCGACCCGCTCAACGCGATCGTCACGGATGCCCACCCGGACACATATCGCGACGCGACGGCTCAGGCGCCGCGCGAGCGCTTGGTGCGCAGCCGGAATGCGTCGCCGAACACCTTCTCCACCGGCGGCGGTGCGATCGCGTCGTCTGCCGGTCAGCATCGGTTCGATCGCGCCGGCATAGGCCCGCAGGCGCGAGACGTCGTGCAGCAGCACACGGGAACCATGGGTCTCCACACCATAGGCGCGCAGCGCCATGAAGGCGCGTGACAGATTCTCGGCACGGCAACCGAGCCAGGGCGCCAGCAACCCCTTGGACACCGGCAGCCGGAAGTCCGCCTGCGTCGCCGTCGGCTCCTTCACCTGGCTCAGCAGATAGGTGCCGAGCCGCTGTGCCGCGACGCGCACCTTCAGGTCCACGACCTGCCGCGTCATGTTGCCGAGTTCGGCCGACATCGCACGCATCATCGCCATGGCGGCTGCCGGCTGCGACGCCACCACCTGCCGCATGGTCTCGGCCGCGATGCGCACCAGCCGCGAGCCGGCGATCGCCTGGGCGCCCATCAGATAGGGTTCGTTGGTCAGCACGTTCGCCAGCACGAAGCTGCTGGACAGGCCCGAGGATGTCGATCACCGTGCTCGATGCATCGGCCGCGGTACCGGTCAGGCTCACCCGACCGTCCAGCAGCACATACAGCGATCTCCGGCAGGGCGCCTTCGCGGAACAGCACGTCCCCGGCCGCTACCTCGGCCAGATCGCCGCCGGCCGCGACGCGCTGCAGCGACTCGCCGTCCAGCTGCGCGAAGCCCGGCACCGTTCGCAGCATCGTTTCGATCGACTGCATCGCGCCCTCTGCGTCACCAGTCCTGCACTCTCGTTATATGAGTGCGGCGGCATTTGCCACCGTCAGTATTCGAACTGGTAGGTCAGCCCGACGCTGGACGCCATTTGACGAGCCGGCCGCTCCAGTGGCGGAGCCGGAGCCGGTGCCCGCCGTCGCCTCCAGCTTCAGCCCCTTGGTGATATCGACCTGGACGGTCGCCTGAGTGCCGCCTGACGCATCCTGTCGTGCGCCCAGATAGACGCGCGGCGCGATGTAGCGCCCAGCCTCCAGGGCAGGACTGCCGTTGGCGCCGTTGCGCACCGCCAGCCGATCCAGGCCCAGGCCCTGGCGCACCTTGTCGAGCGGATCGCCGATGCCGCCGGCTGCCGGTCAGCGTCGCCAGACTGGCGGCAATACTCGCCACCTCCAGCGCGCCAAGCCTGCCGACGCTGCTGCCGAACAGCAGATGCGCCAGCACCTCGTCCTGCGGCAGCGGCGGCACGCTGGACAGGGTGATCTTCGGATCGTGCGCGGTGCCGCCGATCGTCAGCGTCGCGACGACGTTGCCGCTGGTGCTGCTGGCGACCAGGTTCAGCGCCGGATCGGTGATCGCTGCCGCCGTTGAAGCTGATGCGCCCTCGGTGAAATCGAGCGAACGCCCGGCCAGACTGATCGAGCCACGGCGCAGCTCGAAGCCGCCCTCGGTGCGCGGAGCCGCCACGGTGCCGCCAAGTTTCATCGCGCCGCCGAATTCGACCTCGAGACCGCGGCCGCGGACATACACCTGCTCCGGCGCTTCCAGCGCGATGTTCAGCGCGATCACCGATCGGCGCTGCCGGGCGGCGCCGCCGGTGCGCCGGGACGGTTCACCGGCAGCACGGCGATCGCCGCAGGCATCCGCTCCGGAATCCGCACCTCGGCGCGCCGCACATGCACCGTTCCGTCGGCAGCAAGTTGCCCCAGCGCCTCGCCGCGCAGCGTCAGGTCGGCGTCGACCGAAGCGGTGATCAGATCGCTGGCCAGCGGTTGCGCGTCGCGCGCGGTGATGGTGAGGTCGATCGGCAGCCCGGGCGCCATCACGCCGATGCTGCCGCTCGCGGCGATCGTGCCCTGTCCCGCCTTGGCGCTGAGCTGTGCGACACGCAACGTGGTGCCGTTGCCGTCCACCCGGGCGGCAATGTCGCTGAGATGCAGGCCGATGGCGTAGTCCTGCACCTCGCCGCCGACGAGCCGCGCGCTCCCGGCGACGTTCGGGGACAGCAACGGTTCCGGTGATCGTCGTATCCAGCGTCACCTGTCCGCGCACCCGTCTGCCGCCCGCGGCGAGGATCGGGTCGAGCATGGCCAGATCGAGCGTCCCGCCGGCGCGCAGGTTCACCGCGCCCGCAGCACTGAGCGGCGCGCGCCCGCTCACGCTGATCCGTGATCCACCGGCGTTGATGTGGGCGTCGATCCGCGCGTCGGTGCCGGCCAGATCGGCATCCGCGGTGATGGTGGCGGGCGGCATGGCCCGGCCTGGGCCGCTGCGGAGCCGCAGACCCGTGGCAGCGATGCTTACCTTGCCGGTCGGCCGCGCCGGCGTGCCGGTGATCCGCGCGTCCGCCCTCACGGTGCCGTCCGCGCCAACCAGGTCGGCCGGCAGGTTGCGCAGCGACGCGGTCAGATCGAGCGTCGCGCCGGCACGGCCGGTCACCTCGAATACCGCCTGGCGCAAACCCAGACGCAACCGATCGATCGCGACCCCGTCGGAGAAACCGATGTTCGCGGGTGCCAATAGCCGCATCGTCTGCTGCCGCCAGTCGGCCTCGAGTGAGGCCAGGCGCATGGTCTGGGCGGCGGCGTCGACATTGGCGGCGGCAGTGAGCCGGGCGGGTGCGCCATCGAGGTCGCGCAGCGCCGCCGCAAGCTTCACCTCCAGCGCATCGACCGTGCCGCTGGCGTTCGCGTGCAGCGTTCCGCCCAACCGGCCGATCTGAACTCCCTCCGCGTCGAGCCTGACATCCAGCGTCGGCTGAGCACTCCCTGTGCGGCTGCGAGGGTAGCCTGCACGCTGCCGCCGATCGGCTGGCCAACCAGCGGCGCCAGGTCGGCCAGACGGCTCATCGCGACATGCAGATTGCCGGTGGGGAGCATGGTCGCCGTCGGCAATTGCAGTGCGCCACCCGCCTCCAGGCTTTTCCACGCGCCGCGTTCGATATCGATCGCCAACCCGTCACCCGCCTGCCGCAGCGACACGGCGAGATCGACCGGAGCGCCGAGCAGATCGCCACGCGCCATGATCCGGCCGCTGGCATGCGTCGGCAGGCCGGTTGCATCGATGCGGACCGTGAGTGCGCCGGACGACATGCCGCGCGCCGCCACGCTGCCGCCGATGTCCGCCGTCATGGTGAGATCGTCGGTTGCACCGACGATCGTTCCGGTGGCCCGCAGCTCGCCGCCGAGTTGCGGTGCGGCGGCGGCGAGATCGCTGACCGCCAGCGACCACGCCAGGTCCGCGCGGTTCGCCGCGACCCGACCGCTCGCCTCCAGGGTGGCGGCACGGCCCGAGAACTGCAGCCGCGACAAGGTCAGATCATTGCCGCGCAGCGTCGCGGCCAGACCGATCCGGCCATCGTCACCGACCAGCGCGCTGGCCTGAGGCTGCCCGCCGGTCACCGCCATCGTGCCATCGGCGGCCAGCGTCGTGGTGTCGCCTGCGGTCGCAGCGTGCAGGTTCAGCGCAACGCTGCCCTGCAACGGGACCTGGCCCAAGGCCGCGAAAGGCGCCAGGTCGGCGAGCCGCAGGGCGGCGTCCACGCGTCTTGGTTCGCCGGTCAGCGCATCCGCGTCCGCGGTGAACAGCCGGTGGCGCAGGGCGATGTGCACCGGTCGGTCAGGCGCATCCAGCCTGGCGTCGACCGCGATCGTCAACGGATCGCCGGCGAGCAGCTCCGCGTTGGGTCCGGGCACGTGCAGCCCGGTCACCTCGCCGCGCAGCCGGAGCTGCCCGGCGTTGCCGGCAATATCGGCGGTGAACTGGTCGACACGGACACCAGCCGCGGTCAGGCTGTCGATGCGCAGTTGGCCCGCGGCATCCGGGGTGGCGAAGCGGCCGTGCACGTGGGCGTCGATCGTCACCGCCTGCCAGCCCATATCCGGCCGCGGCTGCATGGCGGGCGCCGCGGCGGAGACCGCCAGGTCGGCGGCGTCGTGCGCCAGATCGAGCGTGCCGCCAACCGTGGCGTGCAGCGGCCCAGCCGTCAGCGTCGCGTGGGTGACGACGGCGTCCCGTGGTCCATCGAGCGTCGCATCCAGCGCCAGCGCGCCCAGCTCGGGCAGTCCGGTCAGACGGGCAAACAGGCCATGGGCTGGTTCGCTGGCGTGCATCGTGGCCTGTAGATGTGCGGCGTCGGACACGCCGGTCACCGTGTAGCTGCCACTGCCGTCCAGCTCGCGGACGTCCAGACTGCCACTGAACGCTGTCGCCGCGGCGAGCTCGCCGGAGCCGTCCAATGTGACGGCAGCGGCAGTGCCCGCCAGGGCCGCAGCGACATCCAGCCGCGCGACCCGCAACTCGTGCAGGATGACCGGCATGGGCAGATCCGAGCCACCGGAGGACGACCCGATCGGCGACCGCATCGCCTCGATGTGTGCCGCCTCGAGCCGGTCGATCACCAGGCGCCGGTGCAGCAGTTGCAGCGGCGACCAGTCGAGCGCCACGTCCTCGACTGTTGCGTAGGCGCCGTGTGCGTCGCGCAGTTCGAGCCGCGCGAGCCGCAGCGCATCGGGAAACCGACCGGAGATGCCGGCGAGGCGGACGGTGTCGCCGGTCAGTCGTGGGGTCAGCCACGCGATCCCGCGGTGTCCTGGCGGAGTGTTGGCGGCGACCAGCAGCAGCACGGGCAGTGCTGCCAGCACCGCCACAACCCAGCCGATCCAGTTCGCCGACGCGACGCATCAGAAGGCCTGCCCGATGCCGATGTACAGTTCGAAAGCGTCGCCATGGGGCTCGCGGTTCAATGGGACCGCGACATCGAGACGAATTGGCCCGATCGAAGTGTAATACCGCGCCCCGATGCCCGCTCCTACCCGCCAGTTGCTGGTGAATGGCGCGCCGTCGGCGGTCACCTGGCCGGCATCGACGAATGCCACCACGCCATAATGCTCGAGGATGCGCTGGCGCAGCTCGACCGATGCCGCGCTGACGGCGGTGCCGCCGGTCGGCTTGCCGTCCGGGAACTGCGGACCGATCGACTGATAGCGGAAGCCGCGCACGGTGCCCGAGCCACCGGCGTAGAATCGCTGGTCGGGCGGCAGGCCGAACACGTTGGCGCCGGACGCCTTGCCCACCAGGCCGCGCACCGCCACCACGCTGCGTCCGCCGCCGCTCAGGTCGAAATAGGCGGAGCCGGAAAGCTGCGCGATGACGAAGGTGGCACTTGTGACGCCGCCCAGCGACTGGATCGGCGTGAGCAGCAGCGCGGCGCGGACGCCGTCGGTCGGATCCAGCAGGTTGTTCGTGTTGTCGAAGCGCACCGACAGCGGCAGGCCGACCAGGTCGTAGCGGCGCGTCACATCCTCCTGGGTGATGTCCTCCTGCTCGCCGCTGACGCCGATGCCCACTGTCCAATGGGCCGACAGCTTGCGGTCGAGCTCGATCTTCTGGGTCAGCGCCCGCTGGTCATAGGCATCCAGGCTCTGATCGACCGCACCGAGATCTGACCTGCAGCGCCTGATCGCGCACCAGGAAGTCCGGCTTGATGAACTGGATGTTGAAATTGTAGCCCGGCTTCTGCACCGCGTTGCCGCCGAGCTGAATGCCGCCGCTGATGTTGAGCTGCTCGGCGTTGCCGAACAGGTTGCGATGATGCCAGCCGGCAGTGAGGTTGGCGCCGAGATCGGTCGAATACGCCGCGCCGACGTCGACCGAGTGCAGCGGCCGCTCGGTGACGTCGATCAGGATCGGGATCGTCCCGTCGGGATCCACCTGCTCGCCCGGCTGGACGCGAACCACCGAGAAGACACCGATGCCAGCCAGGTCCTCGCGCGCCGCCTGGAGCTGCGTCGGGCTGAAGCGCTCGCCGGAATGCAGCAGCAGGCGGCGACGGACATAGTCCTCATTCACCGTCTTCAGGCCGGTGATGCGGATCGCGCCGATGTTGGCGTAGGGCCCTTCGGTAGCCCGGAAGTCCACGTCCAGGAGATGCTCGTCCGGCCGCAGATTGACCGGCGGCAGCTCGACCCGCGCCAGAGGGTGTCCGGCTTCGCGGATCGCCGACAACAGTCGCTGCTGTGCCGCCAGCACGTCCGCGGCCACCGCCGGCGCACCTGGCGTCAACCCAAGCTGGTCACGTGTCGCCGCAGGCACGTCGCCCTCGATCGCGACGCGGCCGAGGTGGAACAGCGGTCCGGGTTCGAAACTGGCCACCACTGGAATCGGCGGGTCGGCGGGTGCCCGTTGCAGCAGATCGGGCAGAGCGGCTTCGTCGAGCGGCCTGCCGTCCACGGTCAAAGTCACCTTCGCCGCATAATAGCCGAAGCTGCTCAGCGCGGTCTGAAAGCGACCGGCGTCGTCGCGCGCTCGGCTGACCAGCGCGAACGGACCGACCGGTGCCTTCTCGCGCAACGACATCAGTTGCGAGGAGTCCTGCAACGCCTGATCCAGCGGGGCGTTCCCGGTCGGTTGGAGGGTAACCATGTAGGGCTGCGGATCGGCGCCGAACGCACCGCCGCGGATCAGCAGGAGCGCGGTTATCGCAGGCAGGAGAAGCAGGCGGCGCATGGCCCACACGGTAGCCGGTGCAGTGTTCCGCCAAGTGTCACGCTTGCGCCATTGTTAGCCAACTGTGGGCGAGCTATCCCCACTCCCCATGAGGGGAGCCGCCCGTCTTCCGCGTCGCCTGGCCGCCCGCCGCCCGATGCTGGCGCGCGGCGACGCGCCCCCGGCTGCCGGCGCGCTGCCGGTCGCCGGCAGCCGGGCCGGCCTGCTCCGCCCGATGCGGGTGGTGCGGCGCGGCGGTGGCGTGGTGCTGTGGACGCTGTCGTGCATGCCGATCCAGGCGATGTTCCTGGCGCTGCCTGGCCGCGCCAAGGTGGCGTTCGCACGGTTCTACTGGTCGGTGGTCTGCCGACTGCTTGGTCTGCAGGTGCGGATGATCGGCGCTGCCGTGGGTTCGCCCGATGGCCGGCCGATAGTGTTCGTATCCAATCATTCGTCGTGGCTCGACGTGCCGGTGCTGGGCGGGCGCCTCGACGCCTGTTTCGTATCGAAGCACGAGGTTGGGCGCTGGCCATTTGTCGGGACGATCGCGCGGCTCGGTCGGACCGCGTTCATCTCGCGGCAGCGCCACGCGATCGGCCGCGAGCGCGATGTGCTGCGCGAGCGGCTTGCCGCCGGCGACAATCTGCTGCTGTTTCCGGAAGGCACCACGTCGGACGGATCCCGCGTGCTGCCGTTCCGCAGTTCGTTCTTCGCGATCGCCGAAGGCGCCGTTCCGCCGCTGATCCAGCCGGTCTCGGTGGTATACGACCGGTTGGGCGGATTGCCGACCGGGCGGGCAAGTCGGCCGGTGTTCGCCTGGTATGGCGACATGGATCTGGCATCCCATTTCTGGCGCTTCGCGCAGCGTCGCGGATTGCGCGCCAGCATCCTGCTCCACCCGCCGCTCGATCCGACGTGCTTCGCCAGCCGCAAGGCGCTGTCGCATGCGGTGTGGCAGGCGGTGGCGGATGGCGCCTCGACACTGCGGCAGAACCGGCCGGCGCGGGCGTCCGAGACGACGGTGGAGCCGGCTTTTGCCTGACCGGCGGCGATGGTGGTTGACAGGATGACGGGGTTTTCTGCCAGACTGCGGCGTGACCCAGGAGACCGATCCGAACTGCCGCGCTTGACCCGACCGACCGGCCTGATGCTTTCTCCGCCTCGATGAGCGAGATGGACGCGGGGCCGCGGCGCCTGCACGTCGTCACCTGGGGCTGCCAGATGAACGTGTACGACAGCGCACGGATGGCCGATGTGCTGGCGCCCCTCGGCTTTGTCCCCACGCCGGTGCCGGAGGGTGCCGACATGGTGATCCTCAACACCTGCCACATCCGCGACAAGGCGGCGGAGAAGGTATTTTCCGAGCTCGGTCGGCTGCGCCGGCTCCAGCAGCAGCGCGCCGCGGACGGCGGCCGGATGATCCTCGCGGTTGCCGGCTGCGTGGCGCAGGCCGAGGGCGAGGCCATCCTGGCCCGCGCGCCGTTCGTCGATATCGTGCTCGGACCGCAGACCTATCACCGGCTGCCGGAGATGGTGGCGCGGGCGGCCCGCGCGGGCGGTGCGGTGATCGAGACCGACTTCCCCGCCGAGGACAAGTTCGACTTCCTTCCCGACGCGGCCGCGCCGCAGGGGATCACTGCGTTCCTCACCATCCAGGAGGGCTGCGACCGGTTCTGCAGCTTCTGCGTGGTGCCGTACACGCGAGGCGCCGAGACAGAGCCGGCCGGTGGCGGCGGTTCTCGCCGAGGCACGGCGGCTGGTCGCACAGGGGGCGCGCGAGATCACGCTGCTCGGCCAGAACGTCAACGCCTGGCATGGCGCCGCGCCGGACGGCGGCAGTTGGGGGCTGGGGCGCCTGTTGCGCGAGTTGGCGGAGCTGCCGGACCTGCTGCGGCTGCGCTACACGACGTCGCATCCGCGCGATATGGACGATGCGCTGATCGCGGCGCATCGCGACCTGCCGATGCTGATGCCGTTCCTGCATCTGCCGGTGCAATCCGGGTCGGACCGCATGCTGGCGGTGATGAACCGCCGGCACACGGCGGGCGATTACCTGCGCCTGGTCGCGAAGCTGCGCGCCGCGCGGCCCGACCTCGCGCTGTCGTCGGACTTCATCGTGGGCCATCCCGGCGAGACCGAGGCCGACTTTCAGGCCACCCTGGCACTGGTACGCGAGGTCGGCTTCGCCCAGGCATTCAGCTTCAAGTACTCGCCCCGGCCCGGCACGCCGGCTGCCGGTGCGCCAGCCCAGGTGCCGGATGGCGAAAAGGACCGGAGGCTGGGCGAACTCCAGGCACTGCTGCGGGCGCAGCAGGCCCGGTTCAACGCCGGCTGCGTCGGGCTGACGCTGCCGGTGCTGTTCACCGGTCCCGGGCGTCACCCCGGCCAGGTCGCCGGGCGATCACCGTTTCTACAGCCGGTCCACGTTACCGGACCGGACGATCTGATCGGCCGGGAGATTCCGGTGGAGATCGCCGCCGCACTCCCCAATTCATTGTCTGGAACCCTCACCGAGGAGAGAGTCTGCGCTTGAGCCACGCCGCCACCATCCCTGCCGTCTCCACCGCCTCCCCCCACGGCAAGGCCGTGACCCTCCAGTTCAGTGACAACACGCTGCTGCCGCTGCTGCTCGGCGACCATGACCGCCACATGGTGCGGATCGAGCAGGCTCTCGGCGTTCGCCTGTCGTGTCGCGGCAACCGGGTGGCAATCACCGGCGAGGCGTCGCGCGTCGATGCCGCCCAAGCTACCCTGGAGGGGCTGTGGCGGCGGCTGGAACGCGGCGAGAGCGTCGGGCGGCCGGAAGTCGAAGCAGCAATCCGGCTGTCGGATGCCGAGACCGATCCGCGCCTGCCGCTGTCCGACGTGCCGGCGATCCGCACCCGTCGCGGCGCCGTGGGGCCGCGCAGCCCCGGTCAGGCCGCGTATATCGAGGCGCTGGCAACGCACGAGATGGTGTTCGGCGTCGGTCCGGCCGGCACCGGCAAGACCTATCTTGCGGTGGCCCAGGCGGTGGCGATGCTGCAGGCCGGCCGGGTGGATCGCATCGTGCTGTCGCGTCCCGCAGTGGAGGCCGGCGAACGGCTGGGCTTCCTGCCGGGCGACATGAAGGAGAAGGTCGATCCGTATCTGCGCCCGCTGTACGACGCGCTGCACGACATGATGCCGGCCGAACAGGTAGTGCGGCGGCTTGCCAACGGCGAGATCGAGGTGGCCCCGCTGGCCTTCATGCGCGGCCGCACGCTGGCGCACGCTTATGCAATTCTGGACGAAGCGCAGAACACCACCGCCGTGCAGATGAAGATGTGGCTGACGCGGATGGGGGAAGGCACGCGCATGGTGGTGACCGGCGATCTGACCCAGGTCGATCTGCCCACCGGCATCCGCTCCGGTCTGCGTGACGCGCTCGATACGCTGGAGGGGGTCCAGGGCATCGGCGTGGTCCGCCTCGGCACCAGCGACGTGGTGCGCCATCCGCTGGTCGCGCGCATCGTGGAGGCGTATGATCAGCGTGCCGCGGCAGAGGGCGACAAGCGACGCGAAGCCCGACGGCGCGGTGATAACGAGGGGACCGGCAAATAGGCGATGGACCCCGAGGCAAGTAGCGGCCCCGCGCGAGCGGGGCTCCGGGATGCGATCAATGTCATCGTGGCGGAGCCGGCTTGGCGCCGGCTGGTCCGCGGCGCCGAAGCTGTGGCCATACGGGCAGCACGCGCGGCGGGCGGGCGTGGCAACATAGTGCTGACTGCCGACCGTACCGTGCGCGGCCTGAACGCGAGGCACCGCGGCCGCAACCGGCCCACCAACGTTTTGACCTATGCGTCACCGGCGCCGGAGATGCTGCTGGCACTGGGAGTGATCCGCCGCGAGGCGGCGGCTGCCGGCCGACGCCCGGCACATCACCTCGCGCATCTGGTGGTACACGGCGCACTGCACCTCGCCGGCCACGACCATCACCATCCTGGCGATGCACGCCGCATGGAACTGGCCGAGGCGCGTATTTTGCGTCGACTGGGCGTGCCCAATCCATGGAAGCGCGGATGAGCCACAGCAACGGCGCGCGCGCATCGCTGTTGGACCGACTGCGCCAGATGCTAGGGCGCCAGCCGGAGCACTCGCTGCGCGACTCGATCGCCGAGCTGGTGCAGGAGGCGGCCGACGAGCAGGTGGTGGCCGGCGAACAGCCGGAGCTCGACCGCCAGGAACGCGCACTGATCGCCAACGTGCTGCGCCTGCGCGAGACCACCGCCGATGACGTGATGCTGCCGCGCGCGGACATCGTGGCGATGCGGGCGGATGTGACGCTGGAGCAGGCGCTGGAGCAGCTCCGCTGGGAGGGCCACTCGCGGCTGCCGGTGTACCGCGAGCAGCTCGATGACATCGTCGGCATGGTGCACATCAAGGACGTGTTCGCCTATGTCGGGCGGCCGGAGGCGTTTTCCCTGGAGGCGATCATGCGCCGGCCGCTGATGGTGGCGCCGCAGGTGCCGGTGCTGGACCTGCTGCTGCAAATGCGACAGGCGCGAGTGCACCTGGCGCTGGTGATCGACGAATACGGCGGCGTCGACGGGCTGGTGACGATCGAGGACCTGGTCGAGACGATCGTCGGCGACATCGCCGACGAGCATGACGAAGTGCAGGCGGCGATGGTGGTGGAACGCGCCGACGGGGCGCTCGACATCAACGCGCGGCTGCCGGTGGAGGAGTTCGAGAGCCGCATGGGGCCGGTGCTGAGCGAGGACGAGCGGGACGCCGATATCGAGACGGTGGGCGGGCTGGTGTTCACGCTGGCCGGGCGGGTGCCGGCGAAGGGCGAGGTGATCAGCCACCCGTCGGGGATCGAGTTCCGCGTTCTCGACTCTGACCCGCGGCGGATCCGGAGGCTGCGGGTGCGGCGGGCGCCGGAGCAGACGGAGGCCGCGGCGGCGGAATAAGCAACGTCGGAGGCCGGATCGTCCTGCCAGGCCAGGCAAGATGCGGTGAAGTGTTCAGCTGGAGCGCCGCCCCGGACGCATCACCGCCGGGACGATGGTCCTGAATGTCCGGCACGCCTGTACTCGCCGTACTCCAAGTACCGCGATACCAAACGCCAGAATAACCATGCTGGACGGTTCAGGCGTCGAGATCGCGCCAAACAGTCCGCGGGTCTCGCCATCGATCCCGTCGTTGAAGTATGTTGGCGGCGCCGCCGCTGCCGGCTCCGCTGCCGAACTCCAGCGCCCACAGTCCGCCGGCGCTTTGGCCGGCACCTGGATTGATCGGAAGCGTGCCCTCGAACATGCCGGTCATCGGGTCGAATGCATTGATCTCACTGTCTGCGAAGCTGAAATTGCCGACCAGCAGATCGCCGCCGAACTGGTCGAACCCGGCCGGCGCGAGCGCCAGACCCCAGGGTGAGGCGAGCGGGCCGCCGGTAACCAACCTTTGCAGCAAGACCCCATTTACGTCGAACACGTCGACGTCGCCGCTGCCTGCCGTCGCCGCGATTTGGCCGGGGCGACCTGCGACCGCATAAGTCACGTAGACCTTGCCGCCGATGTCCTGCACGTTGAACGGGATCAGACCGGGTCCAAGGTTGGGGTCGACGAACGCTCCCGGCAGACTGACCGGAGCGAAGTTGCTGTCGAACATGTGGATGCTGCCACCGAAACTGTCGGCGGCGTAAAGGCGGGTGCCGGCGGTGTTGATGGCGAGGCCGGTGTAGATGGCGCCCGATGTCGTCACCACGATGCTGGAGGTCAGGCCGCCGGCCCATGCGGAGATGGTGCCGTTCAGGTTCGCGAACATGAAACGCGCCGATGAAGCGGGCACGCCGGGCATCAGTTGGAACGCGCTGGTGTCCGCGTTGTTGACCTGGCCGGTGGGTCCCTGTGGGCCGCCGCTCGTCGTCGGGATGCCGACGAACCCGTTCGCGTTGACGGCCAGGACCGGAGCGACGTTCGTGCCGCCCGTCACCGCGTACAACGTGCTGCTGTTGGAGCCTTGATTGGATGTCCAGAATGGACTGCCCGCCGAGCTGCGTGACATGCCCCAGGGGTTTACCAGCAGCGGATCGGTGATGGTCGCCAGACCTGGGACGTCGGAGACGAGGTCGGTCTGAACGAATGCGAAAGCCTGCTCGGTCGCGACGCCGGATAGCCCGGCGGCGGCGGCCAACGCCAACACTGCTGTTCGTGGCGACACCATGGACATTTCCCCCGGGTTATGAAGGTTCCAATCGAGACCGGCTTGAGACGGCTATCGCACTGGTGACGAATTGGGGCAGTCCGTTATTCCGCACGGGAAAATATGATTATTCGGTGCCATCATAACCGGGAACCGCCTGTTTTCATTATTTGTATCCGGCGCGCGCCGGTATCTCAGAATGCGCGAATAATCGCGCGCGACGCGACGCGGCGACAATTGCGACCGCAACCTACAATCGTGTGCAACCGACGCGTGAGCCGCCGCCGCCCGATCTGCCGACGCAATTGCTTGCGCCGGCCTGAGCCTCACGCTACGGCCTGTGGCATGATCCACAACCGGCCCGCATCGAGCACAACCGACACCGATGCCGGACTTGCCGCGGCCATCCGCCTGCTTGGCCGCACCAGTGTGCTGGTGGTGGGCGACGTGATGCTCGACCGCTACGTCTATGGCACGGTGGAGCGGATCAGTCCGGAAGCCCCGGTGCCGATCCTGGCAATCGAGCGTGAGCTGGCGATGCCGGGAGGCGCCGGCAACGTGGTGCGCAACCTGACGGCACTCGGCTCGGCGGTGGCATTCATCTCGGTGGTGGGCGACGACCAGGCGGGTTCGGACCTGACCGGCCTGATCGGCGGTCAGCCCAACGTGGAACCTTGGCTGCTGGTGCAAGGCGGCCGCACCACCACGCTAAAGACCCGCCTGCTCGCCGCGGGGCAGCATCTGCTGCGTGCCGACCGTGAGGAAACCTCGCCAATCCAGCCGCGACTGGCCGAGCGGCTGATGCGGATCGCGCGCGATGCGATGGCGGCGACCTCGGTCACCGTGTTGTCGGACTACCGCAAGGGGTTGCTGGCCGGCGAACTGCCGGCGCAGCTCATCGCCGCGGCACGCGAGGCGGGGCGCACAGTGATCGTCGATCCCAAGGGGCCGGACTATTCGCGCTATGCCGGCGCCGACATCATCATGCCGAACCGCACCGACCTGGCCGAAGCGACCGGGATGCGGGTGGACGGCGAGGCGGCGGTCGTCGCCGCCGCGACCGCGCTGCGCCAGCGCCATGGCTTCGGCGCCGTGGTGGTGACGCGCGGCAACGACGGCATGACACTGCTCGACGCCGGCGGGGCGCGGCATTTCCCGGCCGAGGCGGCCGAGGTGTATGACATCGCCGGCGCCGGCGACACCGCGGCGGCGACGCTGGCCGCCGCGGTCGCGGCGCGGCTGGAGCTGCCGGTGGCGGTGCGGCTCGCCAACATCGCGGCCGGCGTCGTGGTGGGGAAGGTCGGCACCGCGGTGGCGCGCGAGACCGACCTGCTGGCGGCGCTGTCGCCGCAGGGCGGCGCGCTGCGCAAGATCGTCTCGCGCGACGCGGCCGTCGAGCATGTGCAGCGCTGGCACCACAAGGGTTGGCGGGTTGGCTTCACGCACGGCCGCTTCGACCCGCTGCGCCCCGCCGACCTGCACTGGCTGGAGGAAGCGCGCGAGGCCTGCGACCGGCTGGTGATCGGGCTGAAATCGCCGGTCGCCGACGCCACCCAGCCGGAGGCGGCCCGCGCCGCGATGCTGGCGAGCCTCGCCAGCGTCGATCTGGTCACCGTGTTCGGCGAGGACACGCCGGATGCGCTGATCGCGGCGCTGCGCCCGGATCTGACGGTGACTGCGGGCGGAATGGGCGGAGCAGGCTCCGTGGTTCCCGCATCAGTTTGAGTTCAGATCGGCCTGCCGTCGTCATGTGGGCGGCAGAAATGGTTGGACGACGTCCTGGAACGGCTGCAGCGCTTCGCACCTCGCCGCGTGGGCTGCCAGCTTCGGCCAGCGTTGTTCATCGAACAGGCCTGGATGCGCCTCCCGCGTGAAGCGCAGCGCACATGCGACCGCGACGTCGGCGTGACCGATCGCATCGCCGAACCAGAAGCGTTCCGATTTCAGGCCCCGATTGGCTTCCAGCGCGGTCAGCACGTCCGCGATCTGGGTCCTGCACCGCGCGATCCATTGCTCGGACGTCGTTTGGTGCAGCACGCGTTCGTAGATCAGGCTCACCGCCTTGTCGGCCAGACCGGTTGCCAAGGCGCACACCTTCAGTGCTTGGCGGCGGCGTTCGCCGCTGTCCGCGATCATGGCGCGCGCCGGTCCGACAAGTTCATCCAGATGATCGAGGATCGCACCGCTCTCGATCAGTGCTTCGCCGTTGTCCAACACCAGCGTGGGGACGCGGCGCAGCGGATTGAACGGGGCGATCAGGTCGGCATCGCCGAACGTCGACCAGGGCCGGTGCTCATAGGTCATGCCATAGAGGCGGAGCGCAATGGCAACGCGCCTGACAAAGGGGGAATCGTATTGACCGATCAGAATCATTGTCGCCTCTAGCTGACAACATCCGGCCCGAACCGGTAGCCATTGAACACCAGATCGGGATCCGGGTCGGCGCCGCCCCAGTCGCCGACAAAACGGCCGAGCTGCGGTTCGAACCGGATGTGCACCGTGCCGGTGCCGTCTCGGTCAGCCCAGGTGAAGTCAGCCTCGCAGGTCCCGGTCTGACGGAACCCGCTCAGAATACCATCGAACGGCACGGCGTCATGAATACGGTAGCGCCCGACCAGTGTTCCGTCGGGCTCGGCGTGGAATTCGGTTTCCATCGTCTGCAGACCCATGCCGTTCCAGACCGGGCCGCGCCATGGCCCGACACTCGCGGTGAAGCAGGCATCCAGCGCCATCGCCGGCGGGGCGGAAAGCAGAACCAGAACCAGAGTGATGCGAGCGAGCATAGTGCGTCCCGGGCACGTAATCGTCGCAATGGTATACCGGACAACGATCTTGGCAACGCGATCGGCAGCCCGCTACTGATGTCGTCAGCTTCCGCTGTGCGAACGGGCACGGTAGCCTGCCTGCGGTCGACAGGAGACGCGCCGACATGGACTACACGACGCTGGGCAGAACGGAACTCAAGGTCAGCGTCGCCGGCCTGGGCTGCGGCGGATTCAGCCGGCTGGGACTGAACACCGGCGGCACCGAGGCCAGCGCCATCGCGATCATCCATGCCGCCCTCGATCACGGCGTCAATCTGCTCGACACCGCGGCGCCCTATGACACCGAGGGTGTGGTCGGCAAAGCGATCAAGCGCGTGCCGCGCGAACGGGTAGTGATCGCCACCAAGGCCTCGGTCATCCGCGGCGGCGAGCGCTACGCGCCGGAGCGTGTGGTCGCCAGCCTGGACAACTCGTTGCGCGAACTCGGCATCGACTGCATCGACGTGTTCCAGCTGCACGCCGTGCCGCCCTCCGGCTACGACTACGTGCGCGATGTGATCGCGCCCGTGCTGCTGAAGGAGAAGGAAAAAGGAAAGTTCCGCTTCCTCGGTATCACCGAGACGTCGCCGAATGACCTGGAACATCAGATGCTGCTGCGCGCGGTACCGGACGGCATGTGGGACGTGGTGATGGTGGCGTTCCACCTGATGAGCCAGAACACCCGCGAGGCGGTGTTCCCCGCGACGCTGCAACACCGCGTGGGCACGCTGCTGATGTTCGCGGTGCGCAGCATCTTCGCCCGCCGCGAACGCGTCGTGGAGGCGATGCAGGAGCTGGCGGCGCAGGGCAAGGTGCCGCAGTCGCTGGCCGACGATCCCGATCCGCTCGGGTTCCTGATCCATCCAGGCGGCGCGACCAGCCTGACCGACGCGGCGTATCGCTATGTGCGCCATGAGCCTGGGGTCGACGTGGTGCTGTTCGGCACCGGCGATCAGGCGCATCTGCGCTCGAACATCGCATCGATACTGCGGCCGCCGTTGCCGCAGGCGGACCGTGACAGGCTGAAGCAACTGTTCAGCCATCTGCGTGGTGTCGGCCTGGTGGCGCCGCCGCGTGCAAGGGGAGCAACGTCATGAAACTCGCGAAGATCGAAGACCTGCATTGCGACGCCGGCTGGCGCACGTTTTCATTCCTGAAGCTCACCACCGATGACGGACTGGTCGGTTGGTCGGAATACACCGAGGCCGATGGCAGCCGCGGCCTGACCGGCGTGATCCGCGGTCTGGCCGAACCGCTGATCGGACTGGATCCGCGGCCGGTCCAGCAGATCGCATCCATGCTGTGGGTGCGTCAGGTGCAGGCGCCGGGCGGGGTGAATTCGCGCGCCATCGCCGCGATCGAGAACGCGCTGCTCGACATCAAGGGCAAGGCACTCGGCGTGCCGGTGTACGAGCTGTTCGGCGGCCCGGTTCGTGAGCGCATTCCGGTCTACTGGTCGCATTGCGGCTCCTACCGGGTGCGCAACCATGAGCTTGTCGGGGTGCCGCCGGTGCGCACCTACGACGATATTTCCGCGCTCGGCGCCGAGGTGAAGCGGCGTGGCTTCAAGGCGCTCAAGACCAATATCCTGCCGCTCGAAGGCGGCAAGCTGACCAATTTCGGCCCTGGCTTCGGTCGCTCGCCCGGTTGGCCGGAGCTGAATGTCGATCGCAAGACGCTGCAGTCGGTGCGCGATCTGCTCGGCGCATTCCGTGCCGGCGCGGGGCCGGAGATGGGACTGCATCTCGACGTGAACTACCACTTCAAGACCGAAGGCTATCTGCAGATCGCCAAGGCGGTGGCGCCGTTCGACATGACGTGGCTCGAGATCGACACCTGGGACCCGCAGTCGCTCGCGCTGATCCGCCGCGCCGCGCCGTGCCCGATCGCGTCGCTGGAATCGGTGTGCGGGCGGCGAGCGTTCCGGCCGTTCTTCGATGCCTACGCGACCGACGTGGCGATCATCGACGTGATCTGGAACGGTTTCCTGGAGTTCGATCAAGGTTGCATCGATGGCGGAGGCGTACGAGGTGAACTGTGCGCCGCACAACTATTACGGCCATCTCTGTTCGGCGATCAGCGCGCATTTCTGCGCGGTGGTGCCGAATTTCCGCGTGATGGAGATCGACATCGACAGCGTGTCGTGGCGCGACGAGCTGTTCATCAACGCGCCGGCGATCGAGAACGGCGAGCTGATCGTGCCGAAAGGTCCCGGCTGGGGCGTCGAGGTGAACGAGGCCGCGGTGCGCGCGCATCCGCCACAGACGCGATAGCATTAAGCAATTGAAACCACGGATGCACACGGATGACGATGCGCCTATCCGTGTTCATCCGTGTGCATCCGTGGTTTCAAATCACTTCTTCCACTGTCACATCGAAGGCACGACATGACCGCACGCTTTGACATTCTCGGCATCGGCAACGCCATCGTCGATGTGGTGGCGCAGGCGGACGACACGTTCCTGTCGCGCCACGACATGCGCAAGGGCTCGATGACGTTGATCGATGCCGATGCGGCCGGCGCGCTGTACGCGGCGATGCCGCCCGGTCAGGAGAGCAGCGGCGGTTCGGCGGCGAACACCTGTGCGGCCGCGGCAGCCCTGGGCGCGCGCGTCGCCTATCTTGGCAAGGTGGCGAACGACCAATTGGGCGCCGTATTCCGCCATGACATGACGGCGATCGGCGTGCATTTTCCATCGACGCCGCTGTACGGCGGCGCGCCGACCGCGCGTTGCCTGATCGTGGTGACGCCGGATGGGCAGCGCACGATGCACACTTATCTCGGCGCCTGCGTCAGCTTCGACGAGGCCGATGTGGCCGAGGCGCTGGTGGCAGACGCGGCGGTGACCTACCTGGAAGGCTACCTGTTCGACCCGCCGGCGGCGCAGCGTGCATTCCGTCGCGCCGCGGCCGCTGCGCATCAGGCCGGGCGGCAGGTCGCGCTGTCCTTGTCGGATGCGTTCTGCGTCGATCGCCATCGCGCGGCGTTCCTCGAGCTGGTGAAACAGGACGTCGATATCCTGTTTGCCAATGAAGCCGAGGTCACCGCGCTTTACCAGGAGAACACCTTCGAGGCCGCAGCAGAGCGCGCGCGCGCCGATGTGGCGCTCGCGGCGTTGACCCGCAGCGAGGCGGGCAGCGTGATCCTCCGCGGCGCCGAGACCGTGGAGATCGCCGCCGAACCGGTGCGCGTGGTAGACACGACTGGCGCGGGGGACGCCTATGCCGCCGGGTTCCTCGCCGGGCTGACGGCTGGCAAGCCGCTGACGGTGTGCGGGCGGCTAGCCTCGGTCGCGGCGGCTGAGGTGATCAGCCACTACGGCGCGCGACCGCAGGCGGATCTAACAAAACTGACGGCCGCGCTTCGCTGAACTTTATCGCTGCGACCTGGACCGGCGCAGCAGCCCCAGCCCAAGCAGGCCGGTCCCCAACATCGCCAGCGTGCCAGGCTCCGGTACCACGCCGGTCAGCGAGAAGGTCGCATTGAAGGCTCCGACGCCGACGATATCCGTCCCTACCCGCAGCCAATCCGGATCCAGATTGGCATCGCGAGTCCAGCTCTGCAGATCGGTAAAGTCTGCGGGGAACGGTGTACCAGGCAGGACGATGGGTTTTGGCGCGGACAACCAGAGGAAGGTGCCGTTATCGTCGAGGTCAACCTGGGGTACGAAGAAATAGTGCCCGGGCGCCAGGGAGAACGGGTCGGTGAACGTTACGTCGAACTCCACCTCCTGGCCCTTGGCCGCTCCGTTCCCGTTCGTAGTCTGACCGGGCTTCGCATGGATACCACCGGGCGTCACGCTGTTGCTGGCCGTGAAGTTTGCCTGCAGCGTGCTCGTGGTGAACGTCAGCTCGCCGGGGGACGAGCTGTCCCGGGAATCGAGTGCCACATCCGATGGGGAATTGACGCGGGTCGGCACCTGGGTCGTGGAGAAGACGGGTGATCCGCTGGTCCTGGTTGTGTCCGAATCCAGTGAGAAAACCCGATAGATCTCGACGACAACGTCGGTAGGGTTACTCCCGGCCGGAACCAGTCCGGTGAACGTTGCGCTGGTCAGCGTGGTCGGCCCGGTCAGAAAGAAGTCGTCCGCGGACTCGATTTCGAAGCTGCCAACGTCCGGGCGCGTCGCGGTAGCGATCTTGCCATCCGTGCCGCCTGTGCTGAACAGCAACGATGCCGGTGTTGCGGCGGCAGGCTGCGCGTTCGAAACGCCGAGCAGAGCCACCGCTGCGGCAGTCGTAGTTATTGAAACACGCATGAATGCTCCTTTTTGTCCCCGTTCGCGACTGCGTGAGCCGGCGCCCATGTAACAGAGTATTACAATCGAAGCACCAGGTTGCCGCGCGGATTGGCGCCGGTCGCGACTTCAAAAAACCGTGAGATTGCGTAGGTCAATTATTTGATGATATTTGTAATATTTGGCAGACATCAATATTACCGGCTGCATAAACCAACCAGCCGGTGTGTCAGCGAAATGCCAAAGGTCGGGTAACCTGAGGAGCTAAACCAGATTTCTCATACCGGCGAGTAGTCTTGCGGCTATCATTCCGGCACAGCAGCAGAATTGGGTCGCGGTCGCAGCTCGCGGCTGCAAGCGCCAGCTCCGGCCAAGCTCCGCCTCCGCCGCACGATCAGCGGCGTTGGCGTTCTGATCATCTTGCTGCTCCGATCACGAGGCCAGGGTCAGTAACGCTCCTCGTGAATCGTGCCTTTGCCTAGCACGACAAGCAGAGTTCCGAGAGGACCGCCGGGGCTTCTGGTCAGCGTGATATCCGACTTATCGGCAAGGCAGCCAAGGGAACTGCTGCCTTCGAAGTCGTGGATTGCGGTCGATGCACCGTCTTTGGCAGTGACGGAGATGACTTCTTCGTTCTTGACGGTGCTGTAAATCGCGAGTCGCTCAGTCCCGGAGATCGTTATCGGTGGCTTGAGGACGACCTTCATATTCGCCGTGCCGTCGCCGTGGCATGTCTCGCTGAAGGTGGCAACCAGGGTGTTGGTTTCCGGATTATCCAGCTCAGCCTTCCCTTTGAACATCGCGTCCTCCTTGTTGCAACCGGTCCACTGACGGACAGGCTATGATGTTGATCGTCTCGTGCAAATCTGTGAAGTGCATCACAACAAGTGAGTTTTGTGCCTGACACACGACCAAGCTTGTTCGATCAGTGGCTGGCAAACCGGCCGCCGCGCAATGTGGTGATGAAGATGGATCACGCCACGTGCGAGGTCTACTCGGCATTGCTGGTCGAGGAGGAAGGCACGGCGTCGACGTTCCGGGCGCTGTTGGAGGTGCTCGGGCGGCACGGCCTGCCGCTGAGCCTGTACACTGACCGCGGCAGTCAGTATTTTCACGCGCCGGCGGATACGCAATTGCGTTCGCCGAAATACCTGAACAACCTATCGAGCAGGACTATCGGAGCGTAACGGGACCGTTACGCCTTGGCCTCACTCTCCAGTCGTTCGCACGCCCATCTGGCGGCCTCGGCGACGATTGTGTCGGCATCTCCGGTCAGCCGCATCGCGACCGCGCGCAGAGCGCGATTCCCGGAATTGCCGATGGCGATCAGCACGTTGCGCACAAAGCGATCACGACCGATCCGCTTGATCGGCGATCCGCTGAACATGGCGCGGAAGCCGCACTCGTCCAGGGCGGCCAGTTCTGCGAGCCGCGGCGCGGTCAACTCGGCGCGCGCACGCAGCTTGGCGTGTGGCGTAGCGTGGGCGAACCAATTCCACGGGCAGATCGCGAGGCAGTCATCGCAGCCAAAGATGCGATTGCCCATCAGCGGGCGCAACGCGTGCGGGATCGGACCGTGGTGCTCGATGGTGAGATAGGAGATACAGCGTGTCGCATCGAGCCGATACGGCGCGGGGAACGCGTCGGTCGGGCAGACGGCGAGGCAGCGCATGCAGGTGCCGCAATTATCACGGTGCGGTTCGTCGGGTGCGATGTCGAGCGTGGTGTAGATCTCGCCCAGGAACAGCCAGGAACCGTGCCTGCGGGAGACCAGGTTGGTGTGCTTGCCCTGCCAGCCGATGCCTGCGAGCTCCGCCAGAGGCTTCTCCATCACCGGCGCGGTATCGACGAAAACCTTCACGTCGGGGCCGAAGCGCGCGACGATAAACTGCGCCAGATGCTTCAGCTTGCCTTTCACCACGGCGTGATAGTCGCGGTTGCGGGCGTAGACCGAGATGGTACCGCGATCGCGGAGCGCGAGCGTGGCGAGGGGATTGTCGTCCGGTGCGTACGACAGACCGAGCGCGATCACGCTGCGCGCGTCGGGCCAAAGCTTTCGCGGATCGCCGCGTGCCGTCGCGCGCGTTGCGAGCCAACCCATGTCACCATGCTGGCCCGCGGCAAGAAAGTCGGCAAGTC
The DNA here is from genome assembly GCA_963749575.1 of uncultured Alphaproteobacteria bacterium. Taxonomy (GTDB): domain Bacteria; phylum Pseudomonadota; class Alphaproteobacteria; order Acetobacterales; family Acetobacteraceae; genus JAMXLO01. Next base: position 485,570 of record CAVVNM010000012.1, on the reverse strand, counting down.
GTTCACGTGCCTGTGCACCCAGTTCGGCGCGGCAGAAACCCACCGCGTCGAAACCGAGCGCGAGCGCGCGATCACGGATCAGCGGCTTGGGATCAGAGACCCTTTGCCTTGCTGACACGGAGCCACGCGGAGTCAACACGGAGTTTCACCGAGCAAATTCTTGACGATGCCTGGCGCGGGAGTTCGCACCTGCGGTGAATGCCCGCTGCGCGCGTAGCCATTCGCCTTGTATGCGAAACTGCGTGTGCACCACGTGTACCTCCGTGTCGCCTTGATTGCGGATTTCCCAACGCGCCGTCCCATAGCGCATGTCTTACGCCCGTCCCCGATACGGCGCCACATCCTGCGGCGGGATCCACGCGCCATCAGGCGGCGTTCCGGATTGCCAGAACACATCGATCGGGATGCCGCCACGCGGGTACCAGTAACCACCGATGCGCAGCCAGATCGGATCCAACACCGCCAACAGCTTCTCGGCGATCCCCATGGTGCATGCCTCGTGAAATGCGCCGTGGTTGCGGAACGCTGTCAGGTAAAGCTTCAGCGACTTGCTCTCCACGATCCAGTCGTGCGGAATGTAGTCGATGACGATATGGGCGAAGTCCGGCTGTCCGGTGATCGGGCAAAGCGAGGTGAACTCGGGACAGGTTAACCGCACGACATAGTGTCTGCCGCACGAGGGGTTCGCCACGCGCTCCAGCTTCGCCGCATCGGGCCTGACGGGCTGCTCGACATGATGGCCGAGCTGGGTCAGGCTGGAATAGTCCTGGTCTGTCATGGGTGATCCTCTTGCGCCCAGGCGCTACGCACCGCGATGGCATATGCATCCAGTCGGCAGTCGGCGATGGCTGTGTGCAGGCCGTGCATCAGGTCTTGATAATACCTCACATTGTGCCAGGTGAGCAGCATCGGCCCGAGCATTTCCTCCGCCTTGAACAGATGGTGCAGATAGGCGCGGCTGTGGCGCGTGCAGGCAGGGCAAGGACATGCATCATCCAGCGGTCCGACATCATCGGCGAAGCGCGCGTTGCGCAGGTTGAATATGCCACGGGAGGTATACGCACGCGCGGTACGGCCGGCGCGAGTTGGGATCACGCAGTCGAACATGTCGATGCCGCGCTGCACCGCGCCGATGATGTCGTCCGGCGTTCCCACGCCCATCAGGTAGCGTGGCGCAGCGGTGGGCAGATGCGGTACGGTAGCGTCAAGCACGGAGAAGGTAGTGGCCTGGCCTTCACCAATCGCCAGTCCGCCGATCGCGTAGCCGTCGAAGCCGATCCGCAGCAGAGCACGCGACGATTCCTCACGCAGGTCCGGAAAGATGCTGCCCTGCACGATGCCGAACAGGCCGTAGCCATCACGCGGCCGGAACGCCTCACGCGACTGCCGCGCCCAGCGCATCGACATTTGCATCGATGCGCGCGCTTCGTCCGGTGTGGCCGGGAAGGACGTGCACTCGTCCAGCGCCATAGTGATCGTGGCTTCGAGCAGGTGCTGGATCTCGACCGAGCGTGCCGGCGTCAGACGATGCGTCGAGCCGTCGAGATGCGACTGGAACGTCACGCCATCGGCATCCAGCTTGCGCAGCTTCGCCAGCGACATGATCTGGAAGCCGCCAGAGTCGGTGAGGATTGGTCCCGGCCAATCCATGAAGCGATGGAGGCCGCCCAGGTTGGCGATCCGCTCCGCGCCAGGCCGCAGCATCAGGTGGTAGGTGTTGCCAAGAACCATGGCGGCGCCGGTGGCGCGCACTGCATCCGCGGTCATCGCCTTCACTGTGCCTGCGGTGCCAACCGGCATGAAGGCCGGGGTAAGCACGTCGCCATGGGCAGTGAGCAGAACGCCGGCGCGCGCAGCGCCGTCGGTGGCAAAGATGCGATGGACGAAGGGCCTTGACGCGACCGCTTCTCCCACCCGCAGGAGAGGTGTGATCATGCCAGGTTTTCCAGCAGACACGCATCGCCATACGAATAGAAGCGGTACTCCGCCGCGATCGCGTGCGCATAGGCAGCATGCATCCGCTCGGTGCCAGTGAAGGCGCAGGCCAGCATAAACAGCGTTGAGCGCGGCAGATGGAAGTTCGTCAGCAGCAGATCGACCGCGCGGAATCGATAGCCTGGCACGATGAACAGTGCCGTGTCACCGGCAAACGGTTGGATGCACCCGGCGTCGTCCACTGCGGTCTCCAGCAGGCGCAGGCTGGTGGTACCCACCGCCACCACGCGTCCACCTTCCGCACGCGCGGCGTTGATCGCAGCAGCAGTCCGCGGCGTGATCTTACCGCGTTCGGGGTGCATATGGTGCCGCTCAATGTCATCGGTTCGCACCGGCAGAAATGTACCGGCGCCGACATGCAGCGTGACCGTCACCCGCGTCACACCGCGCCGCTCCAGCGCATCGAGCAGCGCCGGGGTGAAATGCAGTCCCGCCGTCGGCGCCGCCACCGCACCGTCGTGCATGGCGAAGATCGTCTGATAGTCAGCTTCATCCTCCGGCAGCGGGCCAGCAGGCCGCGCGATGTACGGTGGCAATGCGAGTGCACCTGCGTATCGCAGCGCCTCGGAGTGATTGAACGCCAGCACCACGCCGCCATCCGTCTCGCGTTCCATCACAGTGGCGAGCAGGTCGGTACTGGCGTCGAAGCGCAGTTCGTCGCCCACGCGCAACCGTCGCGCATTGCGAGCCAGGGCGTGCCAAGTGCCGTCAGACCGCGGCTGGTCCAGCGTGATGCCGATGCGCGTCTCGCCACGACGCGCGACAAGTTGCGCCGGGATCACCCGCGTGTCGTTGGCCACCAACACGTCGCCCGGCCGCAACAGCGAGGGCATATCGCGCACAATGCGATCCGCCAAACCATGGCGCGCGACGTGCAGAAGGCGCGCGGCGTCGCGTGGGCGGGCGGGATGCTGTGCGATGCGATCCGGCTGCAGATCGAAGTCGAAATCGGCCAGGCGCATCAGGCGGGCGTCGGCGCCACTCGGCGCAGTAGCCGCATCAACGGGATGGCGACCAGCACGGCCCACAGTTTCCCAACCACCTGACCGGAGAGGAACTCCAGGCTCCCGAACGCGAGCGTCAGGAACGCCACCGAATCCACAACCAGCCCGACCACGGACGAAGCGACCACTGCGAGCGTGAGCTGCCGCCGCTGCAGCGGGGTATAGACGGCGAAGTCCGCGACCTCGCTCAGCGCGAACGCGGTGCCGGAGGCGAGCACCAGCGCTGCCGGCGCCAACAAGGCTGACAGCACTGTCCCGATCGCAATCGCAGCCAAGCCCCAGGCTAGCCCCAGACAGCGCTGTACCACGTCGCGCAGTACCAGCGCCGCGCCAACGATCAGTACCCCGGACGGCGCCAGCAGTCCGGGCGCTACCGGCACCAGGCATGGGCCCTGTGGCACGCATACCGTGCCGACATGCAGGATCATCCAGTTGGCGAGCGGGATCGACGCCAGGAAACCGACGAAGGCTGCGAGCCCGACATACGCTCGCGGCGACCGATCCATCAGCCTGGCAGGTAGGAAGCGATCTCGACCAGATTGCCGTCCGGATCGCGGCAATACACCGAACAGATCGGCCCCAACGCGCCCGCCCGTTCCACCGGTCCGGCGAGGATTGCAACGCCGCAATCGTACAGATGGCCGATCACCTCGTCCGGTGGTGCGGCGGTGATGAAGCACAGATCGGCGGAGCCGGACGCGTGGTTCACCCCGGTGACCCAGCTTCGCGGATCGGCGTCGGCCGGGCGTACGTTGATCTTCTGGCCGCCGAACTTCAGCGCGGTGCGGTTGTGTGGGCCGAATTCCTCGCGCTCCATGCCGAGGACGCGCAGATACCAGGCGGCGGCGATCTCCACGTCTTTCACGTTCAGCACGATGTGGTCGATACGGTCGACAGTGAAGCGCATCACTTATGTTCCCATGTCATTGCGCAGAGCAAAGCGACCAGGCAATCGCGATGTTCATATGCGCAACTCGTAGTCCAGCCAGGCGCCATCCTGGCCCAGGATCGCTTCGTCGCGCTGCTCCTCGCAATGACCTGAACGCCTTCACTCCATCCCCTCGTAGAAATCGTTGCCCTTGTCGTCGATCACGATGAACGCCGGGAAGTTCTCCACCTCGATGCGCCAGACCGCTTCCATGCCGAGTTCGGGATACTCCAGCACCTCGACCTTGCGGATGCAGTCCAGCGCCAGCCGCGCCGCCGGTCCGCCGACGCTGCCAAGGTAGAACCCGCCGTTGGCCTTGCAGGCGTCGCGCACGGCCTTGGAGCGGTTGCCCTTCGCCAGCATGATCAAGGATCCACCTGCCGCCTGGAACGTCGGCACGTAGCTGTCCATCCGCCCCGCCGTGGTCGGTCCGAAGCTGCCGGTGGCGTAACCGGCCGGCGTCTTCGCAGGCCCGGCGTAATACACCGGATGGTTCTTGATGTAATCCGGCAGGCCTTCGCCGCGGTCCAGTCGTTCCTGCAGCTTCGCGTGCGCGATGTCGCGTGCCACCACCATCGTGCCGGTCAGCATCAACCGCGTCTTCACCGGATAGGCCGAGAGCTGCCGCCTGATCTCCGCCATCGGCCGGTTCAGGTCCACCGCAACCGCATCGTCGCCGAGGTGATCGTCAGTCGTCTCCGGCAAATACTTCGCCGGGTCGGTCTCCAATTGTTCGAGGAACACGCCGTCCGGCGTGACCTTCGCCAGAATCTGCCGATCTGCACTGCATGAAACGCCGATCCCCACCGGCAGCGACGCGCCGTGTCGTGGCAGCCGGATCACTCGCACGTCGTGGCAGAAGTACTTGCCGCCGAACTGTGCGCCGATGCCGAGAGTGCGGGACAGCTCGAGCACTTTCTGTTCCATTTCCAGGTCGCGGATCGCGTGGCCTGCCTTGCTGCCGACCGTCGGCAGCGTGTCCAGCCAGCGTGTGGATGCCAGCTTCACCGTCTTGAGCGTCATCTCGGCGGACGTGCCGCCGATCACGATCGCCAAGTGATACGGTGGGCACGCCGACGTGCCGAGAGTGCGCATCTTGCCGTCGAGGAACTTCAGCAGCCGCTCTGGCGACAGGATCGCTCGCGTCTCCTGGAACAGGAACGACTTGTTCGCGCTGCCGCCACCTTTGGCGACGAACATCAGATGGAACTCGTCGGCGTGATGTTCACCCGGTGCGGCCATGATGTCGAACTGCACCGGCAGGTTGTTGCCGGTGTTCACCTCCTCGAACATCGACAGCGGTGCCATCTGTGAATAACGCAGATTGGTCTCGGTGTAGGTGCGGTGCACGCCCCAGGACAGCGCCTCCTCCTCGTCGCCATCAACCCAGACACGCTGTCCCTTCTTGCCGAACACGATCGCCGTGCCGGTGTCCTGGCACATCGGCAGCACACCACCCGCAGCGATGTTGGCGTTCTTCAACAGATCGAGCGCTACGAACCGATCATTGGCACTGGCGTCCGGATCGTCGAGGATGGCGCGCAACTGTGCCAGGTGCCCTGGTCGCAGCAGATGCGACACGTCGCGAAACGCCTGGAACGCCAGTTCGCTCAACACGTCCGGGGCGACGCGCAGTACCGTCTGCCCGTCGCAGGTTGCGGTACGCACGCCGCCGATCGGCAGCAGCTTCCACGCCGTGCGGTCCGGCCCAAGCGGGAACATCGGCGAATAGAGAAACCCGGAGGGCCGCGGCAGCGGGGCGTTCATCGCTTGCTCTCTGTACTGGCTAGGTTTTCGACGGCGGTCGGCGTCGGAATGCATCCAGGCTCACCACCTGCGGCTCCTCGGTCGGCTGTTCACTCGGCTCCGGTTCCACCTCCTCGACAGCCTCCGCCGCCGGAACCTGTCGGAACCGCAGCCCGTAGCGCACGAAAGGATCGGCAAATCCGGTCACCGCGCCGAGCGGGACCACCAGCGAAGCGGGCACGCCACCGAACGACAGGCCGACGCTGATCAGTCCCGCCTCCTGGTCCATCTTCAGGTCCCAGAACTGGTGCTGCAGAACGATCGTCATCTCCTGCGGATACTGCGCGCGTAGCCGCGGCGGTATCACCACGCCGGGACAGTCGGTGCGGAATGTCAGATAGAAATGGTGCTCGCCGGGCAGGCCGGCGGCGGCGACATGGGCCAGCGCGCGCACCACGACCTGACGCATCGCCTCCTCCACCCATTCATCGTAGGGGAGCAGGCTTTCCGGCTGCTGCTCCTTGTCCTCTGCCATGCAATGACCTCGTAGAATGCGAAATACAGATAGCGCTTGGCGCTCAATCGGCAAAGGGCCGGTGCCGGTGCGCTTTCCACACCGGCGGATCACCCGAATTGTGCCGCCATGCGACCGAAGGCAACGAATAAATGAGCGCGACGCCACTCGGCGAGGCGCAGCCCCTGGCCGAGCACGCTGGGAACGATGGTCGGGGTACAGTTCGTGATGGGCATCTCGTTCCGCATCCTGAGCCCGATCATGCCGCTGTTCCCTCCCGAACTCGGCGTACCGTGACGCGAGGCGGTCTGGTCGGGTGTGCCTGCCCCTATCACCTCGTTCATCGCCATCTCGGTGGGATCGCTGATCGAGCCGATCGTAGGCGGCGTGGTGGCGGAGGTCCCCGGCAGTTACCGCATGCCGTTGTTTTTCGCCGGCGCGCGCTCTCGCTGGTGGCGCTTCTCGGCACCTGGCGCTTCGTGCCGGAACGCTTCAACCCGTCGGGCGAAGGACGCCAGCGTGGCAACTCCGGGGAAATGATTTGCCGTTGCGGTGACCACGGCATTGCTGCTGATCAACCTGGTCCGGGTGCGGTTCACGGCGCCGAAGGCGAGAGCAAGCCGGTGATTGTGGTGGATATTCAGTGTCGCTGTCACAATCGAGCAGAAACCTCGTTCAGAAAATCACGCTCAATCTTGTAGGATGAACGGCAAGTAACAAGCACACCCAGGTTCTGAGTGTCCGATGATCCACTATTGAATTTCCATTCGACGACCCGCGCGAGTCCCCCGTACAGGATCCGGTCTGAAGCCGTCCAGCGTGTACTGGCTGTTGAACTGAATAGCGGTTCGATTCGATCCTTGTGACCGAATATTGATGTTTGCTGTTCCCTCAAGAGAAATCTTGGTGAGTCCGAGCGCGAGAAGTGCCGGAGTCGCCTGATGGGTCGTGCTGTTTTGAGCGGTGCCGCAGTCAACATACGGCGTGATGTCGCGTAAATCGAAATCGACCGTCATCAACCCGCTGGCCTTCTCGAAGGCTTTGATCTTGAAGAAGCTCGCGCCGGCCACATAAGTGACCGCGGACCAGGTCCGGTCATACGACCCTCGCAGATCGCGAGAAAACGCCTCGGGCTCCGCCGGCGGCGGCGGAACATAGGTTGCACACGCTCCCAGCAATCCAAGTGACGCCAGCGCCAGGGTTTTCGCTGCATTGCCGGGCATGCCTGAAGCTCCATGCAAGACCGCCAACGCCACGTCGGAACGGCGAAGAACTGATAACAACTATCGCGCCATCCGCGAAGATCACAAGTTCGCGACAATGCCGCCCAGGTGGCTCGATGCCCTACCGACCTCCACCCCAACGCCAGTCGCGCACGTCCGGCAGGTCCTCGCCATGCGTCCGCACATACTGGTGATGCTCCACCAGCCGGTCGCGCAGGAACTGCTTCACGTGCCCGGCGACGCCTCGCACCCGCGGCACCCGATCGATCACATCGCCGGCCAGATGGAAGCGATCGAGATCGTTCAGCACCGTCATGTCGAATGGCGTCGTGGTTGTGCCCTCCTCCTTGTAGCCGCGCACATGGAAACGATCCGACGCCGATCGCCGATAGATCAGCCGATGGATCAGCCACGGATAGCCATGGAACGCGAAGATCACCGGCCGATCGGGAGTGAAGATCGAATCGAACTCCCAGTCGGACAGACCGTGCGGATGCTCGGTCGCTGGTTGTAGCGTCATCAGGTCCACCACGTTGACCACGCGCACCTTCAGATCGGGCAGATGCGTCCGCAGCAGATCGACGGCGGCGAGCGTCTCGAGTGTCGGCACGTCGCCGGCGCAGGCCATCACCACGTCGGGCTCTACGGCAGCATCGTTGCTCGCCCAGGTCCAGATGCCGACACCCACCGTGCAGTGGCGGATCGCCGCGTCCATGTCGAGCCATTGCGGCGCCGGCTGCTTGCCGGCGACGATAACGTTGACATAGTCGCGACTGCGCAGGCAGTGATCGACCACCGACAGCAGCGTGTTGGCATCGGGCGGCAGGTAGATCCGCACGATGTCCGCCTTTTTGTTCACCACGTGGTCGATGAAGCCGGGATCCTGATGGCTGAAGCCGTTGTGGTCCTGCCGCCAGACGTGGCTGGTGAGCAGGTAGTTCAACGAGGCGATCGGCCGACGCCAGGGGATCGTCCGGCACACCTTCAGCCACTTGGCGTGCTGGTTGAACATCGCATCGATGATGTGGATGAACGCCTCGTAGCACGAGAAGAACCCGTGGCGCCCGGTAAGCAGATAGCCTTCCAGCCAGCCCTGGCACAGATGCTCGCTCAGCACCTCCATCACGCGGCCGTCCGGCGCGATGTGGTCGTCGGTCGGCAGGACGCGCGCGGTGGACACCCGATCGGTCACCTCGAACACCGCCCCCAACCGGTTCGACTCCGTCTCGTCGGGCCCCATCAGCCGGAAGTTGTGCGTCGCGTTGTTCAGCCTGAACACGTCGCGCAGGAAGTGTCCGGTGATGCGCGTGGCCTCGCTCTCCACACCACCGGGCTTCGGCACATCCACCGCATAGCTGCGGAAATCGGGAAGCTCCAGGTCCTTCAGCAGCAGACCGCCGTTGGCGTGCGGATTCGCCCCCATGCGCCGATCGCCCTTTGGCGCCAGCGATGTCAGTTCCTCCAGCAACCGTCCGTTCGCATCGAACAGGTCCTCGGGCCGGTAGCTCTTCATCCAGTCCTCGAGCATGCGAAGATGGTCGGGATTGGTGCGCACCTCCCCCAGCGGCACCTGGTGCGCGCGGAAGGTGCCCTCGACCTGATGGCCGTCCACGACCTTCGGGCCGGTCCAGCCCTTCGGCGTGCGCAACACGATCATCGGCCACGCAGGACGTTCGGAGAAGCCTTCGGATCGCGCACGGTCCTGGATCGACTTGATGTCGGCGTGAACCGCATCGAGCGTTCGCGCCATCAGTTGGTGCATCGCGTGCGGGTCGTCGCCGGTGACGAACACCGGGCGGTAGCCGTAGCCGGTGAGAAGCTGCCGCAGTTCCTCTTCCGGTATCCGCGCCAGCACGGTCGGTCCGGCGATCTTGTAGCCGTTCAGGTGCAGGATCGGCAGCACCACGCCGTCGCGTACCGGATTGAGGAACTTGTTGGAATGCCAGCTCGCCGCCAACGGGCCGGTCTCGGCCTCGCCGTCGCCGACCACGCAGCATGCCAGCAGATCCGGATTGTCGAACACCGCGCCGTAGGCGTGCAGCAGCGAATAGCCAAGTTCACCACCTTCGTTGATCGAACCGGGCGTCTCCGGCGCGACATGGCTCGGAATGCCTCCGGGAAACGAGAACTGCGTGAACAGCCGATGCATGCCCGCTTCGTTCTGCGGGATGTTCGGATAGACCTCACTGTAGCTGCCTTCGAGATAGGTGTTCGCGACCAGGCCCGGGCCGCCATGTCCGGGGCCAGTGACGTAGATGGCATTCAGGTCGTGCTCGTTGATCAGCCGGTTGACGTGCACGTAGATGAAGTTCAGTCCGGGCGTGGTGCCCCAATGCCCGAGCAGCCGCGGCTTGATGTGATCTTTCCGGAGCGGCTCGCGGAGCAGCGGATTGGCCATCAGATAGATCTGGCCGACCGACAGATAATTGGCCGCCCGCCACCAGGCATCCATCCGTCGCAGCAGGTCTGGTGTCAGCGGGCCGGTGCCTGCGCGGTGTGTGCCGAGATCGGGCATGTCGGACCTCCTGGTGTCAGCGCCGACTCGCATGTGCTGAGTGACGGGTAGCGATCAAGAGCCGCAATGCGACCATCAGGTGAAATCCTGTCCTCAGCATACAGCAGTAGGGCGATAGCGGCGCATGACCTCGGTGAGCATGTCGAGCGGCAACGCCCGCGCGGTATGGTCGTGCACGCCGGTCATTGTTTCCGCCGCGGTAAGCGCGTTGAGGATCGCTTCCTCGGTCGCTTCCGCCGCGGCCTGGAACAGCGCGGTCATGTTGTCGGGCGACAGCATCCGAACATTGCTGATCGCCTCGTCCAAACGCACATGATTGCCGGTCGCGAAGGCGAGGAAGATGTCGCCGCTGCTGTTGGCACCGATGCCGCCAACCCAGGCGAGGCCGGTGGTGGCACGTCGGGCCAGGCGCTGGCACTGGATCGGCAGCAGCGGTGCATCGGTCGCCAGCACCGCGATGATCGAGCCGGCATCACGATGCGACGGCACGCGGTCGGCGTCGATCTCACGCCCAACCGGCACGCCGTCGATGCGCAACAGCTCGCGCGCACCGTAGTTCGCCTGCACCAATGCACCGACGGCGAACGTCTCGCCCGCCACCTGCACCAGACGCGATGCGGTGCCGGTACCGCCCTTGAATTCGTGGCAGATCATGCCGGTGCCGCCGCCGACATTGCCTTCGGCGATCGGTCCCGTCGTGGCGCCATCGAGCGCGGCGAGCGCATGCTCGGCGGTGACAGGAAAGCTCGTCGCATCGTTGAGCCAACCGTCATAGGTTTCCGCCACGACCGGCAGCAGCCATGGCATCGGCACCTTGTCGCGCGCGGCAAGCGCACAGATCGCATCGCGCACCACGCCGACCGCATGCGTGTTGGTGATGGCAATCGGCGAGGCCAGCAGCCCCTGTTCGGCGAGCCACGCCCAGCCGGTCATCTCGCCGTTGCCGTTGAACGAGTGGATGCCGGCGAACACCGCATCGGTCCACAGCTCCGGTCCGCGCGGCCAGATAGCGGTGACGCCGGTGCGGACCACCGACGGCGCGTCACGGATCAGCGTGGTGTAGCCGACACGCACGCCGGGCACGTCGGTAATGGCGTTCCATTTCCCCGGCGGCAGGGTGCCGGTGGTGATGCCGATTTCCCGCAGTCTGGCGCGTTGCATGTCGGGTTCCTTTCGTCGGCACGCTGTCGTTACGTGCTGCTCCTCATCCAAGCCGCCTCGCAGGTCGGGAGTTCCACCATGTCCCGCATCCGCGATATCCGCGTCGACGTCGGCCGCACCGCGTTGCACAACGACATCCTGGTCGAACCGCTCCGCTATGCGGACGGACATCTGGGTGTGCCGAAAGGGCCGGGCCTAGGCGTGACGCCGGACGACGCGGCGGTGCGACGGTTCAGTCGGGCTTGAAGTCCATCGCCACGCCGTTCATGCAATAGCGCTGTCCGGTCGGTCGCGGGCCGTCGTCGAACACGTGGCCGAGATGGCCGCCGCACCGGCTGCAATGCACCTCGGTGCGCTTCATGAAGAAGGCGCTGTCCTCGCTGGTGCCGACGGCGCCTTCCAGCGGCTGATAGAAGCTGGGCCAGCCGGTGCCGCTCTCGAACTTGGTTTCCGATGCGAACACCTCCTGGCCGCAGGCGGCGCAGGTGAACTTGCCGTGCCGCTTCTCCGTGTTCAGCGGGCTGGTTCCGGCGCGCTCGGTGCCGTGTTTGCGCAGCACCTGGTATTGCGCGGGCGACAGCTGCGCGCGCCACTCTTCCTCGGTGTGGGTGACGGGATAGGTCTCCGCATCCGCGGTGTGCGACGAGCCGAACAGCCTCATATGCCTGTCTCCCGGTTCATGGTCGGACATAGTATAGGGTGCCGTACCTGGATTTGGGAGGACGCAGCATGACCGCGTTTCGCGAGGCATTGCAGCCGGTGCTGCCCGACGACAGCGCCGACGCGGCGCTGGCAGGGCGGGTCTGGCGACCGGATGCTGGCGGGCCGTCGGTTGTCGCGTTGCGCGATGGCGATCTGCTCGACATATCGGCAAGCTTCCCGACCATGCGCGATCTATCCGAGGCCGATGCGCCGGCCGAACGCCTGCGCGCCGTACAGGGCGAGCACGTCGGCAGGCTGGATGACGTGCTGGCAAACACGCCGCCCGATGCGCGCGATCGCGGCAAGCCGTGGCTGCTGGCGCCGATCGATCTGCAGGCGATCAAGGCGGCCGGCGTGACTTTCGTGCTGTCGATGATCGAGCGCGTGATCGAAGAACGTGCGCGCGGCGACCTGAGTGCCGCGGCGGCGATCCGCGCCGAGGTGAACCGGCTGGTCGGCGATGATCTGGCAAAGCTGAAGCCGGGATCGGCGGAGGCGGCACATCTGAAGCAGGTGCTGATCGATCAGGGAGCGTGGAGCCAGTACCCTGGAAGTCGGGATCGGCCCGGATGCGGAGATCTTCACCAAGGCGCAGCCGATGGCTGCGGTCGGCACCGCCATGGATGCCGGCATCCATCCGAATTCTTCTTGGAACAACCCGGAGCCGGAGGTGGTGCTGGCCGCTTCATCGACGGGCCGCATCGTCGCCGCGGCGCTGGGCAACGACGTAAACCTGCGCGACGTGGAAGGCCGCTCCGCATTGCTGCTCGGCAAGGCGAAGGACAACAACGCATCCTGCGCGATCGGGCCGTTCCTGCGCTTTTTCGACGCGCGGTTCACGCTGGATGACATCCGGCAGACCACGGTCTCGCTGAGCGTCGAGGGGCAGGATGGATTCCGGATGCAAGGCGCGTCGTCGATCGCAAAGATCAGCCGGGATCCGGCCGATCTGATGGCGCAGACGGTCAACGCGCACCATCGCTATCCGGATGGCGCGGTGCTGTTCCTCGGCACGATGTTCGCGCCGGTGGAGGATCGCGGCGCGCCGGGCAAGGGGTTCACGCACAAGACCGGTGATATCGTGACGATCGCGGCGCCAAAGCTGGGGCGGCTGGTGAACCGGATGATGCCGACCGATCGGTGCGAGGCGTGGTCGTTCGGTGTTGGCGCGCTGATGCGCAATCTCGCGGCACGCGGGCTGCTGACATAGCGCCCCGCTTTCGCGGGGATGACGGAAATCGGGTTCAGCTCAGCACGGCCTCGGTCTTGCGCTTGATCAGATCGAAGTCGATCTCCGCTCCAAGCCCCGGTCCCGTCGGCGCATGCAGCATTCCCTCGCGATCGATCTCCAGCTCCTTGGCCATGCCGTATTTGTGCGCCCCATCCGGCAACAGCACCTCGAACATCGTGGTGTTGCGGATCGCCATGCAGAGATGCAGGTTCGCCAGATTGTTCAACGAATTGCCCGAATGGTGCACTTCGTATTTGAGGCTGAACGCCTCGGCCAGATGCGCGGTCTTCAGCATGGTGGTAAGACCGCCCTTGTTCGGAATATCGCCGCGCAGATAGTCGGTGGCGCGCTCGGTCAGCCAGATCGGATAGGTCTCCAGCCCGCCGGCAGGGAACTCCGTCGCCATGATCGGGATATCCAGCTTCTCGCGCAGCTTCACGTAATTGTAGATGTCCTCGTCCGACATCGGGTCTTCGTACCAGTAATAGCCCATCTCCTCGATCGCGCGGCCGACGCGCAGCGCCTCGGTGTAGTCGTAGCTCCAGGTCGAATTGAGCATCAGCCGGAAGTCGTCGCCGACAGCCTTGCGCACCGCCTGGCACACCTTGATGTCCTGCTCGGGATCGCGCGGCGGATGGATCTTGTAGGCGCGCCAGCCGTTCGCCTTGAAGGTCTGCGCCTGATCGACATAGGCGGCGATGTCCGGCAGCACCTGCGAACTCGCATAGCCGACGATCGACGTGCGACAGGTGCCCATCAGCGCGTGCACCGGCAGTTTGGCGATCTTACCGGCGAGGTCCCACAGCGCGGTGTCCACCGCACCGATGGTGCGATAGCTGACGACCCGCGATACCAGGCGCATAGCGCCGTGGAGGCGCTCACGTTCGAGCGGGTTTTGCCCCATCAGCATCGGCTTCAGCGAACGGATGAGCTGCGGGCCGTCCATCGCCGCCGGATTGGTTGCCGCGCCGAGAAAGGCATGGCCTTCCAGTCCCTCATCGGTGTGGATGCGCAGCAGGCCGAGACTGCTGGCTGGATGATGCCAGCGAGCCGAGGTGGTAGCGCGTCGCCGGGATGTTGTCCCAGGTGAAGATGGTCAGCGATACGTCGTCGATTTTCATGCGCTGGATCTCTCCAAAAACGTCATCCCCGCGAAAGCGGGGACCCAGGGCTCGCGTGCGCCGTCACTGGGTTCCCGCTTTCGCGGGAATGACGAAAGTGCACTTCCTCGAACGAAGCCGTTACAGACTCCGGTGCGTCCCGTCGCAGCGTGGCTGGTTGCCGGTGTTCTTGCAGCCGCAGAACGCGATCGTGCCGGCCTCCTCCGCCTTGAACTCGACCGGGCTGAACCCGCTGCCCTTGTGCGAGCCGTCGCAGAATGGCTGGTTGGCGCTCTTGCCGCAGGCGCACCACCAATACGACTTCCCAGCCTCCACCTCCATCCGATACGGGCTCTTCTGTGCGATCACCGGTTGCGTGCCTGACATATCCGTATCTCCTGCTCAATTGGTTCTAACTTCAGCCCAGGTATCGTCAAGCGTGCGTTGCAGCAGCGCCGCCATTTCGTCCACCTCTTCCTCGGTGATGATCAGCGGCGGCGAGAATGCAACCCGGTCACCGATGAACCGCGTGATCAGCCCGTTGTTTCGCGCATGCTTGTCGGCGATCCGTCCGACCCCGAGCGTCGGATCGAACGCCTTGCCGGTTGCCTTGTCCGCCATCATCTCCATCCCGGTCATCAGTCCGACGCCGCGTACGTCGCCGATCAGCGGGTGGTCAGCGAACCGTCCCAGCACCTGCTGCATATACGGACCGACCCGCTGCACATGACCGATCATGTCCATCTCTTCGTAGATGCGCAGCGTCTCCATCGCCACCGCGGTGGTCACCGGATGGCCGGCATAGGTGAAGCCATGCGAGAAGCTGCCCAGCTTGCGGCTCTCGTCCAGCATCGCCTGGAACACCCGTTCGTTGATCAGCAGCGCAGAGATCGGCTGCATCGCCGCCGACAGCGCCTTGGCGCTGGTGATCATGTCCGGTTTCAGGTCGTAGGTGATGCTGCCCCACATGTTCCCGGTGCGGCCGAACCCGCAGATCACCTCGTCCGCGATGAACAACACGTCGTATTTGCGCAGCACCACCTGCATCTTCTCCCAATAGGTGCGCGGCGGAACCAGCCCGCCGCCGGCTCCCATCACCGGTTCGCCGATGAAGCCGCCGACCGTCTCGGGACCCTCCTCGATGATCATCGCCTCCAGCGCATCCGCCATGCGCGTCGCGAACTGCTCTTCGCTCTCGCCAACATTCCGCAGGCGGTAGTAGTGCGGATATTCGGTGTGACGGAAGTCCGGGAACGGCAGGCCGAAGTCGGCATGCATGTCTGGCTTGCCCGACGCGCTGATCGCGGCCGACGTGCTGCCGTGATAGCCCATCTTGCGTCCGATGATCTTTCGCTTGTTCGGCTTGCCGATCGCAGCGTGATAGTACCAGACCAGCTTGATCGCTGTGTCATTGGCCTCCGAACCGGAGCACTGGAACAGCACCTTGCTCATCGGTACCGGCGCGATCTGCAGCAGCTTCTCCGCCAGGTCCACGCCGGGCTCGTTGGTGGTGTGGCGATACAGGTGCGCATAGCCGAGCTTCTTCATCTGCTCGTACGCGACGCGCGCCAGCCGTTCCGATGCATAGCCGAGCGAGGCGCACCACAGCCCCGCTGCGCCATCCAGGAATTTCTGGCCCGAGTCATCCCACACATAGATGCCCTGGCCGCGCGAGATCACCACCGGCCCTTCTTCCAGATGTTGGACCAGATTGGTCTGCGGATGCACGATCGAGGCGATGTCGCGCGCCTGAATGGAATTCGGGGCTACGTAGGTCATCCTGACTTTCTCCCTCAGATCGGCTCCGCGCCGTAGTCGCGTCGTGCGGCCATCGGGGTAACGTAACCGTCCAGCAGGTCTTCGGAAAGCCGCGCTGGATCGCGCTCCGATGGCGGGCCGTAGCCGCCGGAACCTGGTGCCTCGATCACCACCAGCGAATCCGCGGGAGCGATGAAGCCGCCCTTGCTGTTGAGTTTGCGTGCGTTGCCGTTCGGCGGGATCAACTCCAGCAGCGCCGCTGCGCCCGCCTTGCCGCCGTCCAGGCCGAACGGCGGCGTGACGGTGCGCTCGCAGCAGACCGCGGCATGGGCCTGTCGCTCCAGCACGCGCCAAACGCGGCGCACACCGAGGCCGCCACGCCAGGTCCCGGCGCCGCCGCTGTCGGGCACCAGCGCGTATTCCTGCACCCGCAGCGGAAAGCTCATCTCGAGGATCTCGATCGGCGTGTTCATCATGTTGGACACGGTGGAGGCGACCGCGTTGATGCCATCCTTCACCGGCCGCGCACCGAAGCCGCCTTTCACCGATTTGTAGCTGACGTAACGTTCGTTGCTGCGATAGTCGGTGCCGCCGAACGTCACCACCGCCGAGGTGCCCTGCGATCCCGCCATCACCGTGCGCGGTGTGAAGGCAAACATCGCCGCCATCACCATGTCGGCGACACGGTGCGATATCTCGTGGTTGGCGTAGACCACCGGCGCCGGAAGCTGTGCGTTCACCACCGAACCGGGCGGTGCGGTCACCGTCACCGGACGCCAGCAGCCGGAATTGGGAGGGATCAGGCTTTTGGGATCGGCGATCATCTTCAGCGCGCAGAACACGCCGGACGCCGTGACGGTCAGCGGCGCATTCATCGGGCCGGGCACCTGCGGATCGGAACCGGTGAAGTCGGCGGTGATCGTGTCGCCGCGCTTGGTAATGCGCAGCTTCACGGTGAACGTCTCGTCGTCGATCTCGCCGGGGGCGATGACACCGTCGCCGTCGAAAACATCGGAAAATTCTGCCTCACCATCGGGCAACGCGCGCAGCGCGGCGCGCATCATGGTCTCCGAGTAGTCCAACACCTCCTGCATGATATCCAGCAGTGTGTCAGTGCCATACTTCGCTGCCAGCGCCTGCAAACGTGCGGCCGCGCGCCAGTTCGCCGCCACCTGTGCGCGCAGATCGCCGAGGCGTTCGGTGGGCGTGCGGACATTGGCGAATATGATCGCCTCGATGGCGGGATCGGGCTTGCCGTCGCGATACAGCCGGATCGGCGGCAGCCGCAGGCCCTCGCCGTAGATCTCGGTTACCGCGCCGTAGCTGCCTGGCGTGGCACTGCCGATGTCAGGCCAGTGCGCGCGTACGCAGCCGAAGCCGAGCAGTCGGCCTTCGTGGAACGCCGGCGCGACAACGTTCACGTCGGGCAGATGCGAGCCGCCCTGATATGGATCGTTATGGATGAACACGTCCCCAGGTGCGGCGTCGGGGAAGGCTCGCACCACCGCGCGCACCGCGTCCGGCATCGAGCCGAGATGGATCGGCAGGTCGGGACCTTGCGCGACCATGTTGCCGTGCGTGTCGAAGATGCCGCAGGAGTAGTCGCCGGCGACTTTGAGCAGCGGCGAGTACGCGGTCTTGGCGAGGACGATCTTCATTTCCTCGGCTGCGCAGGTCAGCGCGTTCTTCACCACCTCGAAACGGGCAGGGTCGGTCTTCAGACGCGGCATCGCAGGCTTCCTCGCTGACCTTGGTCAAATGCTCAGCTCACGCGGGGCGGGCTAAGTCCAGCTCATCCATTTGTGCGCGATTGCTTCCTTCTGGCAGAAGTCACGAAACTCGTCGACTGCGCCGCCCCGGCCGACGTATCGATCACGTAAGAGGGCAATACCAACTTCCGGATTTCGGTGGGCGGAACATCGACCCAAAACTCATAATCCTCGTCGCCCCATGTTTGTTCGACGAGTTCACCCATATCCTGCGTGTCCAGACGGACCGAGCCATCGCCCTCATCCGACAGGCGCACGGATCGGAACTGAACACCTTCCTGCCGATATAGCTCGGTCGAATAGGGTGGCTTTTTTCGCCTGGCAATCATGGGCGATCACTCCCATGGTTACTCGATCCCCCTTGCTATCCCAGCATGCGCCGGACAGTCGTTAAGCCTGACCACGCCGCTCGATCCAAATGTAGCCAAGCTCATTGATCGAGGCCTGCCAACCTGGCGGCACGACAGTCGTCGAATCCATCGCCTCGATAATCGCCGGCCCGGCGATGCTCGTGCCGGATGTCAGCCCATCCCGCCAATGCACCGGTGTTGGCGTGAAGCCTGTCTCGGCGAACCACACCTCGCGGCTGCGCAACCGTGCGCTCGCAGGATCGGCGCGCTGTGCGAGCACGAGATCCGGCAGCCGGCCGAGCGCGGTCAGACGCAGATTGACCAGTTGCACATGTTCCGAACGGTTGGCGTGCCCGTAGGTCCGCTCGTGCCGCGCATGAAACGCCTCCACCAGGTCATCCAGCGTCGCGCGAGTGATCTCGCCGTCGGCAATCGGCACCGTCAGTTCGTATGCTTGCCGCCGATAGCGCACATCCGCCTGGCGCAGCAGCACCTGTCGTTCCGGCGGCACGCGCGCCCCGTGAAGCATCTCGCGTCCGGCCTGTTCCATCCCCGCGATCACGTCCGCCACGCGTCGCGGATCGATGTCGCCGAGATCGGCATACAGCGTGCGCGAGTAATCCCGCTTCAGATCGCTCGCCACCAGTCCGAGCGCCGAGAACGCGCCAGGTGCCGGCGGCACGATCACCTCGGGGATCTGCAACTCCTCGGCCAGCGCCACGGCGTGCACCGGACCGGCGCCGCCGAACGCGATCAGGCTGAATTCCTGCGGATCGTGGCCGCGCTCGATCGACACGATCCGCAGCGCCTGCGCCATGTTGCTGTTCACCACTTCGACGATGCGCGCCGCGGCCTCCGGCACCGTCAGGCCAAGCGGACGGGCGATCGCGGTCTCGATCGCGCGTTCCGCCCCGGCGAGATCGATGCGCAATGCGCCGCCCAACAATGCCTGAGGATCGAGATAGCCCAGCACCACATCGGCATCGGTCACCGTGGGCAGCGTTCCGCCGGCACCATAGGCTGCGGGACCAGGCGCGGCGCCCGCGCTCCGCGGCCCCACCTTCAGCGCGCCGCCCGGATCGACCCACGCGATCGAGCCGCCGCCGGCGCTCACCTCGGCCAGGTCGATCACCGGCACGCGGATCGGATGGCCGGTGCCGTGCATCCAGCGATTGGCGTGGCCGGCTCCGCCGACCTCGTATTCGGCAGTGACCGATACCTCGCCATCGGCGATCACGCTGGCCTTCGCGGTGGTGCCGCCCATGTCGAACGAGATCAGATTGGGCCGCCGCAGTTGGCGTCCGGCAAGCGAGGCCGCGATCACGCCGGCGGCCGGGCCGGATTCCACCGCCATCGCCGGCATGCGCAGGCCCTCGGCGATGTCGAACACGCCGCCAGACGAGCCCATCACAAACAGCTTCGGCAGACCGAGTTGCGAGATCGCGCTCTGCAGCCGGTCGAGATAGGACGCCAGCACCGGCCCGACCACGGCACACACGGCGGTCGTGCTGGCACGCTCGAACTCGCGAATCTCGGGCAGCACTTCCGATGACAGATAAACCGCGATCCCGGGCAGCGCCGCCCGCAACGCCGCGCCGACCCGCTTCTCATGCGCGTCGTTCAGGAACGAGAACAGGAACGACACGGCGACGGTCTGCAACCCGGCCTCGCGGATCGCCTCGATCAGCCCCGGCAGTTCAGCTTCAGCCAGCGGCGTCACCACCGCGCCCTGCGCGTCGATCCGTTCGGTGATCTCGAACCGCCATCGTCGCGGCACCAGTACCGCCGGCGCGTCCTGCAACAGGTCATACAGATCGGCACGCGACGATCGCCGCAGCTCCAGCAGATCGCGCATCCCGCGGGTCGCGACGAACCCCGCGCGCGCGCCCTTCTTCTCCAGCAGCGCGTTGGTCACAACCGTGGTGGCATGCGACAGCAGCGACACATCGGCGGGATCGATGCGGTTGGCGTCGAGGCCCTGCCGGATGCCGTCGATCACCGCCTGGCCGAAATCCCGCGGTGTGGTCGGCAGCTTGGCGATGGCGATGCGGCCGGTGTCCTCCTCCACCAGGGCGACGTCGGTAAAGGTGCCGCCGATGTCGATACCGATCCGCCACGCCATTGTTCATGTGCCCCGCAACAGCTGGCTGGCACAGTGGCCGGCCATGACCGTGAAGACAACGCCCGCTGGACTGCGATAGACGGACCTCAACCCGGGTCGGCGCCGGCCGATGTTCCGCTGAACGCCTGCCGCGAACTGGCGATGGGCCGCACCGGGGCGCCCGGAGCGATCTTCTGCAGATTGCCGACAATCACCGCATCACCCGCCGTGACGCCCTTGGTGACAACAATGCGATCGCCATAGGTCGCTCCGATCGAAACCATCCGCTGCTCTGCCTTGCCGTTATCCGCGATGTAGACGTACTTGCCGAGCTGGCTCGAACCCAACGCCACCTGCGGCACCAGCAGCGTGTCCGGCCTGTCGGCCACGTGCAGGCGCACATGCACGAACTCCCCGGGCAGCAGGCTGTGGTCCGGATTGGCGATGGTTGCCCGCGCCACGATGGTGCCGGTGTTCCGGTCCACCGTGTTGTCGAGGAAGGTCAGCGTCCCCTCGTATCGCTTCCCGTCCTGGTCCGGAATCGTCACCTCCGCCGGGATCGACTTGGCTCGGGTACTCGCCGAGACGGTCGAGGTCGGTCTCGCTCGGATTGAACGTGACGTAGATCGGATCGAGCTGCACCAGCGTATTGAGCTGGGTGCCCGCGGCATTGATCAGCGTGCCCTCGTGCACGAGGCTCCGCCCGAGGCGACCCGCGAACGGCGCCGTAATCTCGGTGTACCCCAGATTGAGCTTCGCCGCCTCGACCGCCGCCGCATCGGCGGCGAGTGTCGCCTGCGATTGATTGAGCGTACTCGTCGTTTGATCGAACGCGTCCTGCGTCGCCCATCCGTCCTTGCTCAGCACCGCGGTGCGGTGTTGCGAGACGCGCGAATAATCATAGGCAGCAGCGTCGCGGCGTGACTGCGCGCTCGCCTGATCAAGTGCCGCCTGATAATCGCGCGGGTCGATCTGATACAGAAGTTGGCCTGGTGGCACGTCCACCCCGTCGCCCACCGGCCGGGAGGCGAGGTACCCCGTGACTTTCGCCTCAAGCGCAACGTTGCGGATCGCCTCCGTCGTGGCCACGAAGTCGAGATAGACAGGCACTGTCCGCTGGTCCACTGCGGCCACCGGTACTGGCAGAGGAGGCGGGCTCACCATCGCCGGGGCTCGTGCGACGCTGTGGTTGGAACTGGCCAGCAGTGCGACCCCGATGGCAACCAGAGCAACGGCGCCGGTCCCCAGTCCAATATTCTTCAGGGAAAAGCTCATGACCTTGGTCCTCCAGGAGTCAATCGCCGACGGCGCCTTCGAGACGGCGCTGACCGGCGGATGGTTCATGCTTCGAAGTCCCACCTTCGCGCAGCCGTTCGATGACCGCGTAGAACACCGGCACGAGGGCAAGCCCCAAAATCGTCGCCGCCAACATGCCGCCCACGACTGTGGTGCCGATCGACTGCCGGCTGCCTGCCCCGGCGCCGGAGGCCACCATCAGCGGCACGGTGCCGAGAATGAAGGCGAAGGCCGTCATCAGGATCGGCCGCAGCCGTAGCCGCCCTGCCTCCATCGCCGCCTCCACAATACCCTTGCCACCCTCGCGCAGCTGCTTGGCGAACTCCACGATCAGGATCGCATTCTTCGCGGCCAGCCCGATCAGCATGACGAGACCGATTTCCGAATACACGTCGAGCTGCATGCCGCGGAGCCACAGCGCCAGCACCGCGCCGAACAGCGCGAGCGGCACCGACAGGATCACCATGAACGGCATCGACCAGCTTTCGTACTGCGCTGCCAGCACCAGGAACACGAACACCAGGGCGAGGCCGAACACGATCGCCGCGGTCGAGCCCGCTTTGAGTTCCTGGTACGCGATGCCGGTCCACTCGTAGCCGAAATCGACCGGCAACGCCTCTTCCGCCGCCCTCTGCATGGCGGCGATCGCCTGTGCCGAGCTATAGCCCGCCGCGGGTGCGCCATTGATCAGGGCCGACCCATATACGTTGTAGTGCGACACGTATTCCGGCCCGACCGTCGGATGCAGCGTGCCGAGGGTATTGAGCGGGATCATCTGCCCGCCCGCGTTGCGCACATAAAGACGCGACAGATCCGTGGTGCTGGCACGCGCATCCCGTTCGGCCTGCATCGTTACCCGGAAGGTCCGGCCGAACAGATTGAAGTCGTTCACGTAGAGCGAGCCCAGATAGATCTGCAGCGTGTTGAACACGTCCGACAGATTGAGCCCCAGCAGCTTCACCTTGGTCCGATCGAGGTCGTACTTGTACTCGGGCGTCGAAGTGCCGAAGGTGGTGAAGAGCTGATGCGGATCAAGCTCGGGCTGTTGGCGCGCTTTTGCCAGCAATGCCTGGGTCGCATCGTTCAACGCTTGCGGGCCGCGCCCCGTCAGGTCCTCGACTTCGAATTCGAAGCCGCCGGTGGTGGAAATGCCGGGGATCGACGGCGGGTCGAAGCTCAGGCTGATCGCATCGGAGATCGCCAGCAGTTTCGGGCGCACGGCTGCGAGAATATTTGCAGCGTCGAGTTTGGCGCCGCGCTCACTCCACGGCTTCAGAATCGCGAATTCCACCCCGGCGTTCGACTGACTGGCGCCGGTCAGGAAATTCGTTCCGGTGACCGGCACCACATCCTGCACCCCGGGCTGCGCGGCCAGGATCTTCCGCACCTGCTCCGCCACCTGCTCGGTCCGCTGCAGCGAAGCGCCGTCGGGAAGTTGGATCACCGCGAAGAAGTAGCCCTGGTCCTCGACCGGCAGGAATCCCGCCGGGATGCGCGAGTAGAGGCCATAGCTGATCACCAGCGCACCGGCGAACAGGGCAAGCGCCCCCCACCGTGCTGCGATCACCCACCGGACGCCCCGTGCATACGCCTCTGCGGCGCGCGTGAAACCGGCATTGAAGGTGCGGAAGAGGAAGAAGCGCGGGTCTGGACGATGGCGCAGGAGCACCGCGGAGAGCGCCGGGCTCAGCGTCAGCGAATTGAAGGCGGAGATGCCGACGGAGATCGCAATCGTCAGGGCAAATTGATTATAGAGCCGGCCGGTTACGCCCGGCAGAAAGGCGACCGGGACAAAGACCGCCATCAGCACAGCCGTCGTCGCGATGATTGGACCGGTGACCTCCTTCATGGCGGTCGCCGCTGCCTGCATCGGCGAAAGCCCGCGTTCGAGCTGACGTTCCACGTTCTCGACCACGACGATCGCATCGTCGACGACGAGCCCGATCGCCAGCACCATGCCGAGCATGCTCACTATGTTGAGCGAAAAACCGGCTGCCAGCATGACGGCCAGCGTGAAGATCAGCGAGACCGGGATGGCGATCGCGGGAATGACCGCGGTACGCCAGCTTTGCAGGAACAGAAACACCACCGCGATCACCAGCGCGAGCGCCTCGGCAAGCGTCACCATCACGTCGTGCATCGAGGCAGAGACGAACATCGTCGTGTCATAGGGGATCCGCCACGCGAGGCCCGCGGGGAAGCGCTGGCCGAGCTGCGCCATCTCGGCCTTCACCTCGCGCTCGACCTGCAGGGCGTTCGATCCGGGCGTCTGATAGACGGCGACGAACACGGTGGGCCGATCATTCAGGCGCGCGCCCGACGTGTACTGCAAAGCCCCGAGCTCGACGCGCGCGACGTCGCGCAGGTGGACCACGGCTTCGCTTCCGGTCCCGGCGCGGACGACGATGTCGCCGAACTGCGCGGGATCGCTCAGCCGGCCGGTCGCGTTCACCTGATATTCGAACACGGTGCCGGCCGGCGCGGGCGACTGCCCAAGCTTGCCCGCCACAACCTGCACGTTCTGCTCGGCAACGGCACTCTGCACGTCGGTCGCGGTGATGCCGAGCTTGGCCAGCTTGTCGGGGTCCAGCCAGACTTCGCATCGAATATCGGCGCTCGCCGAAGATGTTCACGTCGCCCACGCCAGGCAGCCGCTTGAGTGGGTCCACGAGCTGCAGGTACGCATAATTGCTGATGTTGACGAGGTCGACCGAATTGTCCGGCGAGTACAGCGTCACGCCCAGCAGGATGTTCGGGTTCTTCTTGCTGATGGTGACGCCCGCCTGATTGACGATCGCGGGTAGCGAGCCCTGCGCCTGGGCGACGCGGTTCTGCACGTCCACCGCGGCGATATCGATCGGGTAGCCGACATTGAAGGTGATGGTGATGTTGGAGCTGCCATCATCGGCGCTGACCGACGACATGTAGGCCATGCCCTCGACACCGTTGATCTGCTGTTCCAGGGGCGTGGTGACGGTGTTGGCGACGACCTCGGCGCTGGCGCCCGGGTAGGTCGTGGTCACCACCACCTGCGGCGGCGTGACCTCGGGAAGCTGCGCGACCGGGAGGAACCGGTACGCGACCACCCCGGCAAGCACCATGAGGATGGCGATGGAAGCCGCGAAAATCGGCCGGTGAATGAAGAAGCTCACCATTTGGGCGTGCCCTTGCGAACGGGGTGGCAATCAGTTTGGCTTGGCCCTATATGGGCGGGACTGACCAGTAACACCCCGTCAAGGTGTGACCGGTCAGTAACATAATCGGGAGCCCGCCGCCATGGCCGCGCCAAGCGCCGCGTCCGCCGCCGCTTCGCACGCCACAGTGCCGCCGCGCGAGCGCATCCTCGCGGTTGCGCGCGAATTGTTCTACCGCCGCGGCATCCATGGCGTCGGCGTTGACGCGGTCGCCGAGGCGGCAGGCACCAACAAGATGACGCTCTACCGACACTTCGCCTCCAAGGACGAGCTGGTGGCGGCATGCCTGCGGGGACTCGCGGCCGAGATCGACGCGGAATGGGACGCGATTGCCGCCGCGCATCCTGGCGACCCGAAAGGTGAGCTGACGGCGTGGTTGCAGCATATTGGCCAATGGTTCATCCGCGAAGCTGGTCGGGGGTGTGCACTTGCGAATGCCGCGGTCGAACTGCCGGATCAGGACCATCCCGCGCGTCAGGTCATCAAAGAGCACAAGTCCGCGGTCCGCGAGCGGCTCGCCAGGTTGTGCCGCGATGCCGGTTTGCGCGATCCCGAAGCGGTCGCCAGCCAGGCCTTCCTGGTATGCGAAGGCGCCCGCGTTGCGGCTCAGAGCCTCGGCTCGGACGAGCCCTTGACGCGGCTCCCGGCCCTGCTCAAGGACCTCGTCGAGGAGCACACACCGCCCGGTGCAGCCTCACGCGGGAAACGGCATCATCGGTCGCGACGGATCTAAGGAGGCTGGCGACACGCTGTGGCCGCGGGCTGGCGCCGCACGCGCCAAAGTGCCTTGCCCCTGCTCACGGCTGCCTGGAGCGCCTCATCTCGGTGATACCCTTGTTCTTGCGGCCAAACCCTGGCACGACGCCGGATACGCGGAACGCCACCAATGCAGCGCGCAGCATAGTTCTCACTGATCCCACTCCTCAGCCGGAGGCTCACGCTGGGCCCATTCACCTTGCGCGTGGGAGGTATACGTTTCTGGCCCTGGCGATAAGCTCGGTCTCGGTATTTTACTTATGCGGCAAGCAAGCAACCGGCGCTTCGCCCTAAAGCACGATATGTCCCCCGCGCGCCGCGAGCCCAACCCTATTTCCCGCCTGATGCTGTTCTTCGCCATCGTCTATACGGTGGAAGGCTTCTGCCAGGCCAAGATCGGCATCGTCTGGCAGCCGCTCACGCACTACCTGAAGGAGATCCAGGGCTGGGACGCGGTGCAGATTGCCGCATCGCTCGCAGTGCTGGATGTGCCGTGGGTGGTGAAGCCGCTCTACGGGATGGTCTCGGATTTCCTGCCGCTGTTCGGCTACCGCCGCCGCTCCTACCTGCTGCTGGCGAACATCGGCGCGGTCGCAGCCTTCCTGTGGACCACCCAGGTGCTGGCGCCGGCAGCGATCGTGTTCGCACTGCTGCTGACCGCGATCGCGATGGCCGTCTCCAGCACGGTGTGCGGCGCACTCCTGGTGGAGAACGGCCAGCGACACAGTGCGAGTGCGGCGTTCATCAATCAGCAGTGGCTATGGTTCAACATCGCGGTGATGGTGGCTTCGCTCGGCGGCGGCCAGCTGATCGAGTTCATGTCGCCGGCAGGAGCCTTCCACACCGCGGCCGCGATCGCCGCCGTGGCACCTATCGCGGTGGTCGCAAGCAGCATCGCGCTGGTCGATGAGCAGCACGCTCCGATGAACGTCGTCGAACTGCGACGTGCGCTGCGCGGCTTCCTCGCCACGTTCCGCTCGCGCACGCTGTGGCTGATCGCCGCGTTCCTGTTCTGCTATTACTTCAGCCCCGGCTTCGGCACACCGCTCTACTTTTATATGACCGACCATCTGCGCTTCTCGCAGGGTCTGATCGGCCTGCTGTCGTCGGTGAGTGCGCTTGGCTGGATCGCCGGGGGGTTGCTCTATCGCTATGCATTGCGCAGCATGACGACGCGTGCGTTGCTCATCCTCAGCATCGTGGCCGGCACGCTGGCGACCTTGGCGTTTCTCGGGATGGTCGATAAGACCACTGCTATTGCAGTGTACTTTATGAACGGTGTCGCCGGCATGATCGCGAATATCGCAACGCTGACACTCGCCGCCAATCACTGCCCAAAGCGCGCGGAGGGGTTTACATTCGCCGCGCTGATGTCGGTGATCAATCTTTCGACCCCGCTTTCCGACACGATCGGCGCATTCCTGTACCAGCACCTGTTCCACCAGGCCCTGGCGCCGCTGATCGTGGTGTCGGCAGCCTTCACCGGTTTCATCATCGTGTTCGTGCCGTTGCTGACACGCTTCACCGCAGAGACACCACGCCGTCCGGCCGAAGCGTGACCAGGTTCAGATCGAAGACCGAGGTACGCCTCAGCGCGTGGATGTGCCTGTGTTTGTCGACCACCACCAGGGCCTCGATGTTCGCCGGCCGGACGCGCACGACCGCACGGTTCAGCGTGGATATCGTTCAGCGGCGACGTGCCAGGAATTCACGGCCAGCCGGTGTGATCCGCACCATTGCGTGGCCGTCGATCCGCGTCTGTTCGATGAAGCCGAGGTCATTGGCGTCTTCCCACACCGGCAGACGTGGACACGACGTACGCCAGGCCTCCATCACCTCGTCATAGCAACGCACATCGCACGCGAGCCAGGCGAGCAGGTCGCACAGCAATGCGTCGACTGTCTCCGACATCGGACTCTCCCCCGACCATACGCGAGCGGCGTGCGGCATCCGCTCAGCCGTTGACCTGTCGCATCAGCTTCGCCCAGCGGTCCAGCACCGGCAGTGTCACGTCCGCTTTCGCTGCGGACAGACCCACGCCGACACGCGTCACCCCGAGATCGCGGTAGCGCTTCAACAGATCCGCATCCTCCTGCACGCTGAACAGGGTCACCGGACAGGACGCCTCATTGCGCCCGGCTTCCTGTAGCATCACGCGGAATTTCGGCACAAAGTCGAACACGTCGCCATACTGGTCGGGTCGACCGGCCAGCGGGATCCAGCCGTCGCCATAGCGCACCGCACGCCGTGCCGCCTGCGGATAGGCGCCGCCGACGATCACCGGCGGGTAGGGCTTCTGGACCGGCTTCGGCCACGCCATCATCTCGGGGAAGTTGACCAATTCGCCATGGTACTCGGCCTTCGATTTGGTCCAGATCAGCTTCATCGCCTCGATGCGCTCGCGCACCAGCTTGGCCCGCGTGGTGAATACCGTGCCGTGGTCCTCCATCTCCTCGGCGTTCCAGCCGATGCCGATGCCGAACAGGAACCGCCCGCCGGAAATCTGGTCGATCGAAGCCACCAGCTTCGCTGTCTGGATCGTGTCGCGCTGATTGACCAGGCAGACGCCGGTGCCAAGCTTCAGCGTCTTGGTCGCCACCGCCGCCGCCGACAGGGTCACGAACGGATCCATCACGTCGTAATACTGTTTCGGCAGTTCGCCACCGCCACCCCAGGGGGAGCGCCGTGAGGTCGGTATGTGCGAGTGCTCCGCCGCCCACACGGATTCGAAGCCGCGCGCTTCCAACGCCTGAGCGAGTTCGGCGGAGGTCATCGAATAGTCGGTGAAGAACATCGACGCGCCGAAATGCATGGCCATCCTCCCGTTCAGCCGTTGACCTGCTTGATCAGGTCCGCCCAGCGGTCGAGGATCGGCAGTACGGCACCCGCTTTTGCGGCTGGCAGGCTGACGCAGGTGCGCACGACACCCAGGTCGCGGTAGCGCTTCAGCGTGTCGGCATCGTCCGGGCAGCCGAACAGCGTGATTGGACATGACGCCTCGTCGCGTCCCGCCTCCTTCAGCATCTCACGGAATTTTGCCATCGCAGCGAAAATGTCCCCGCGGCCGGCCAGCGGAATCCAGCCTTCGCCGTAGCGCACTGCACGTCGCGCCGCCTGGGGGAAGGCGCCGCCGACGATCACCGGCACATGCGGCTTCTGGACGCATTTCGGCCAGGCCATCATCTCTGGGAAGTTGACAAACTCGCCGTGGTATTCGGCCTTCGGCTTGGTCCAGATCGCCTTCATCGCCTCGACGCGCTCACGCACAAGCTTCGCTCGGGTGGGGAACGCCGTGCCGTGGTCTTCCATCTCCTCGGCATTCCAGCCGACCCCGATGCCGAACAGGAAGCGCCCGCCCGAGACCTGATCGATCGAGGCAACCAGCTTGGCGGTCTGGATCGGATCGCGCTGGTTCACCAGGCACACACCGGTGCCGACCTTCAGCATCTTGGTCGCCAACGCCGCCGCGGTCAGCGTCACGAACGGGTCCATCGCGTCGTAGGTCCTGCTTCGGCAGCTCGCCGCCGCCAGGAAACGGGGTGCGACGCGAGGTCGGGATGTGCGAGTGTTCCGGCGCCCACACCGATTCAAACCCGCGGGCCTCGAGCGCCTGGGCGAGTTCCGCTGCCGCCATCGAATAGTCGGTGAAAAACATCGACGCGCCGAAATCCATGGCCGTGCTCCTTGTCGTGGCAGGTTTGGTGTCGCGACGAGCTTAGGGGATCGGGCGGCGGGGAGCGAGGGACTGGCTCGCAGATAATTTCCGGGAAATAGGTTGGAGTAGTCGTTATTGCGCACTGCATCTGACCTTGCGGAACAGACTTGGTACACTCGTCGGGCCGACATGGCATCCGAAGCACCGGATCTGCCAGGATGGCGGGCGATCCGCACCGCGACACGCTTCCATTCGGCCAGTTGAAGCAGCCGAGTTGGCGCTGCTCTGTACGCGCAAGGATGCGCTGGATGGCGGCATGACCTTCCTCACGGCTGCGCGGCGTGTGATCAGGGCTGCTTCGCTGCCCACGACTTAGTCCAGAAGCTGATCAATCTGATCGTCGCTGCAAAGACGCCGATCCCTCGCCCGGCTGGACCAGATGTTCGCCTGGACAGGGGTGACCCGTCGCACGGCATGCAAGGGCCGAGGGTTGTACCGGATGGTCCGGTACCGAGGCTCATGCATAAGAGGCGAGTCACCCCCAGCCTTGACACGCGCCGCCTTCTGCGGGAAGCGCGGCGGTCCGCCTCGGGCGCATTGACCGGACGCACCAGACCGGACAGGAATTGACCGGCATGCCGTCCTCCTCCGACAAACCGGAAGCGCCGTCACTCGCCGACCTCGGCGATGCGCTGTCCGGCTTTTTCGATCCAGACTGGTATCTGTCGCGCTACCCGGATGTAGCCGCCTCCGGCTCCGAGCCGCTGCATCATTTCGTGCACTACGGCGCAGCCGAGGGTCGTGACCCGAACCGCTTCTTCGAGAGCGCCTGGTATCTTGCGCACTATCCCGACGTCGCGCATTCCGGGCAGCATCCGCTGCTCCATTATCTGCAAATGGGTGCGACGGAGCTGCGCAACCCGCATCCGCGCTTCGATGCCTCCTATTACGTCGACCAGCATCCCGAGGCGTCGGCCAACCCGCTACTGTATCATCTGCTGTTCGGCATCGCGCGCGGCTGGCTTACCGAGAAGCCGATTGCGATCCGTGACTACCTCCCGAGTGATGTCGCGTCGCCGAGCCCGCCACCCGACGTCGTGGTGGACATCGTCATACCGGTCTATCGCGGCCTGGCGCAGACACGAAGCTGCATCGAATCCGTTCTGGCCGATCCCACCCGGCCGGCCGGGCGCCTGATCGCCGTGAACGACCGCTCACCGGAGCCGGAACTGTCCGCATGGCTCGACAGCCTGGCAGTGGACGGACGCATCCAACTGGTGCGCAACCGGCGCAACCTGGGCTTCGTCGCCTCGGTGAATATCGGCATCGAGGCAGCCGGCACGCACGACGTGGTGCTGTTGAACAGCGACACCGAAGTGGCGAACGGCTGGCTCGCGCGGCTCGCGGGACACGCTTATGCGACGCCGCGCGTGGCCTCGGTTTCGCCGTTTTCCAACAACGCCACGATCTGCGGCTATCCGCGCGTCGCCGGCGGCCCGCCCGCGTTCGGCCTCGGCGTGACCGAGCTGGATGCCGCCTGTCACGCAGCAAACGCCGGGCGCAGCGTCGAATTGCCGACCACGGTCGGCTTCTGCATGTATATCCGCCGCGCAGCGCTGGCCGACATCGGCATGTTCGATACCGAGACGTTCGGCCGTGGCTACGGCGAGGAGAACGACTTCTGCCTGCGTGCGAGCGCGCGCGGCTGGCGTCACCTGCTGGCCTGCGACACCTTCGTCTATCACGAAGGCTCAGTGAGCTTCGGCGCCAGTGCGTCCGCCGCCCTGGAGCAAGGCATGGCGGCGCTGCGGGAGCGGTATCCGAATTATGCGCGGTCCGTGGCTCAGCATGTGAAGCTCGATGCGGCGGGGCCGTACCGCTTCGCCGTGACCATGGAGCTGTTTCGCCGCTCCAATCGCCCGACCATACTGATGCTGACGCACGACCTGGGTGGCGGCGTGCGGCGGCATATCCTGGAACTGGTCGAGCGCACTGCGGGCGAGGCCAACTGCCTGCTGCTGGAATCGACCGCGCGCGGCGCGGCACTATCAGTGCCGGCGTTGCCCGGCCATCCAGAGCTCGCATTGCCCGCCGATCGCGCATCGGATCTCGCCATGTTGCTGACGTCGGCCGCCGTGACGCGCGCGCACATCCACCATCTGATGAGCATGGACCTCGATGTGCGCGCGCTGCTGCATCGGCTCGGCCTACCGTTCGACGTGACGGTGCACGACTATTTCGCGATCTGCCCGCAGGTGAATCTGCTGCCTTGGCTGCAAGGAGCCTATTGCGGCGAACCGGATGTTGCGGCGTGCAATGCCTGCATCGCCGACCGATCTAGCTACGGCTCGCGTGACATCGTTTCGTGGCGACGCGGCAATGCATGGCAGTTCATCGAGGCGGATCGGGTGATCTGCCCCAGTGACGACGTGCGCCGACGGTTGGCGCGCTACCGCTTCGACCGGCAGGCGATCGTCGCGCCGCATGAACCGGTGACGGCCGGGCCGTGGCCCCTGTCGCCCCCGACGCTCGCGAAGGGTCGCCGGCTGCGCGTGGCGGTGATCGGCGTGCTCGCCAACCAGAAGGGTGCGATCACCGTGATGAGCGTCGCATCGGTCGCCGATCCAACCGAGCTCTCAATCAATTTGATCGGCCATGCCGAGCCAGCGCTGCCACCGCCGATCGCGAAGCGTATCGTGATGACCGGTAAGTACGCGGAGGCCGAATTGCCAGCGCTGCTCGCCAGGCTGAAGCCGCATGTGGTGTGGTTTCCCGCACAGTGGCCGGAGACCTACAGCTACACGCTCACCGCCGCGATCGATGCGGGCCTGCCGGTCGTCGCCACTTCAATCGGTGCATTCACGGAGCGTCTGGAAGGGCGGCCGTTGACGTGGCTGGTTGATCCGGAAGCCTCGACCGAGGAATGGCTGGCCGTCTTCGCCAAGGTGCGCGGCGAACTCACTGGGCAGCGCAAGGTGGTCGCACAGCCACGCCCTCCTGTGGAGGACTATTACCGCGAGCATTACCTGCGCCCCCACACCGTCCGCGCCGCGGACCAACCGGTCGATCTTCGTAACCACGATCGGATCAGCGTGGTGGTGATTCCGGAACGCTTCTCAGGTGGCGCGCTGACTCCGTGCTCCTATATCCGGCTACTGCAACCGCTCGACCATCCGGCGATCGGTGGCGATTTCGACATTGTGCTGGCTGATGCAGACGAGGCGCTTAATTATCGCTCCGATATCTTCGTCACGCAGCGATATGCGGTGGAAGACCCGGACGCCGTCGACGCGCTGATCCGCCACTGCCGCGAGCACGGCATCACATTGCTGTACGACCTCGACGACGATTTGCGGCACATCCCGCGCGATCACCCGGACGCCAGGTTGTTGCGGCCACGGGCAAGGCTGGTGTCGCGGCTGGTGCGGGGCGCCGATGCGGTATGGGTATCGACCCCGGCGCTGGCCGCAACTCTGGCAGAACTGCGCGACGACGTGCGCGTGGTGGCAAATGGTATCGACGAGCGGCTCTGGGCTGCAGCCGCGCTGCTTCCACGGCCGCGCCAGGGGCCGGTGCGCATCCTGTTTATGGGCACCGCAACCCACGACGCGGATTTTGCCATCGTGGAGGGCGCTCTCGCGCGGCTGCATGCGGTGTTCGCCGAGCATGTGTCGATCGATCTGCTCGGCGTCAGCAGTCGCGTCGATCTGCCGTCCTGGGTAAACCGCATCGGCATGACGGTGCACGCCACCTCGTCGTACCCGGGCTTCGTCAACTGGATTACCCAGCAGCACTGGGACATCGGCATCGCGCCGCTCGCCGATACGCCGTTCAATGGCTGCAAGTCGTCGATCAAGGTGCTGGATTACGCCGCGGTCGGCCTGCCGGTGTTGGCATCGGACCGCTCGGTGTATCGCGGCACTTTGGCCGACGGTCCGGGCGGGTGGCTGCTGCCGGACGACGAGAACGCCTGGTTTGTCGCACTCGCCCGCCTGGTGCGCGACGCCGGTCTGCGTCACCGCCTGTCCGACGGCGCGCGTGCCGCCCTGCCTGCCGGCACGCTTGCGGCGCAGGCCGCCGAACGCCGCGCCGCCTGGCTTGCCCTCGCGCGGTCAGCCGTCAAGACAACCCACGAGTTCGTTCCGGATAGCAGTGGTCAAAGCAGGTCGCGCGCGCGCTCGATATCTTCGAGCACGCCGTGATGCGACACCAGCAGGACCTCGTCGAACCCGATCTGCTGCATGCGCTTCAGCTTCTGACGCACCTCGTCCGGTGTGCCGATCAGCGACGGTTCGGCCAGCTTTGCCAGTTCCGTCGAACCGGGCCGATTGCTTAGGTCGACTGCGCAGTTCGCCAGCACGGCGTGGGTGCCGCCGGCCTCACGATAGATCCGCATGCCGGCCTCGAGATCGTCCCAACTGCTGTAGCGGCCGGACGGCGTCCAGCCCTGATATTCCTTGGCGGCCAGAGTAATCCACCGGTGGCTGCGCCAGGCGCCGATCAGGATCGGCGGGCCGCCCTGGCAGCCTGGCCACGTGGATAACGTCCCCCCGGTGTTGGTGGGCTCGCCGCGCCAAGTGCGTCGCATGATGTCGAGCGAGGCCCGCAGCGTGCCAAACCGCTTGGCATAGTCGTAACCGAGCAGATCGAAGTCGTCCTTGGTCGAGCCGCTTCCAACACCGAGAACCAGGCGGTTGCCCGAAAGCGCCTGCACGGACTGCACGCGGTGGGCGAGCTCGATCGGGTGACGCAGCGGCAACTGCAGCACGCCGATGCCCAGTTCGACCTTGCGCGTGATCGCGGCAAGCGCTGCGAGTTCGACCAACGGATCCAGCGTCGGCCGGCCGCGGCCGAGCGAGTCGCCAACCCAGATCCCGGGAAAACCGCTGGCCTCGATCCGGCGAGCGTAGTCGGCGATGCGATCCAGCACCCGGTCCTGTGGATCCTCGCCGGGCGTGAATTGAATCATCGTGCTTACGCGCATGGTCACCGCCTGTTCCGGGTTCAGGACTGCGAGATTGCAACACATCCGGCATCGGCGCCATTCTCCCCGTGCCGCCATGCACTGGGGAGTTCATGTCCATGCCGAACAAGGCACTGCGCTCGATCATACCGGTCGCCAGCTGGTCCGCCGAACGCGCAGACAGCGTGGCGTTCACCGGCGGCACCGATCCTATTCTGCCGACGCCGTTCCGCATCGGGGTAGCCGGCGCGGCAACGTTGGCGGCGACCGGACTTGCCGCCGCCGACCTGTGGGAGATGCGTACCGGGCGGCGCCAGTCGGTCGCGGTCGATCTGCGCCAGGCCACCGCGTCGCTGCGCAGCGGCCACTACATGAAGTTGGGCGACGGCGAGGTCTCGGCGCGGCGCAATTCGATCATGGGCGTCTATCCCACCAAGGACGGACGCTGGAGCTACCTGCATTGTAACTTCCCCAACCATCGCGCGGCCGCAATGGGCGTGCTGGGCGTGCCGGAGGATCGTGACGCGGTGGCGCGGGCAGGTACTGACTTGGAACGCGGCCGATCTGGAAGAAGCGATCATCGCCGCCAAGGGTGCCGGCGGCATGGTGCGCACACGCGAGGAATGGGCGCGGCATCCCCAGTCCGCGGCCATCGCCGCCTTGCCGCTGCTGGAGATTGTGCGGATCGGCGACAGCCCGCCGGAGACGCTGCCCGCCGGCAATCGTCCGCTGTCGGGCATCCGCGTGCTCGACCTGACGCGCGTGCTGGCCGGTCCGACCTGCGCCCGCACGCTGGCCGAGCACGGTGCCGACGTCTTGAAGATCACCGCACCGCATCTGCCGAACCTCGGCTACCAGGAATTCGACACCGGGCACGGCAAGCTTTCGGCGCATCTCGATTTGCGCGAGCAGCGCGACGTCGATGTACTGCGCCGGCTGGTGTGCGAGGCGGATGTGTTCTCGCAGGGCTACCGACCGGGCACGCTGGGTGGGCGCGGCCTGTCGCCCGACGAACTGGCGTCGCTGCGGCCGGGGCTGGTCTACGTGTCGCTCTGTGCGTTCAGCCATGCCGGGCCGTGGGCATCGCGTCGCGGCTTCGACACCGTGGTACAGACAGTGAGCGGTATTACCTCGCGGCAGGCCGAGGTGGTGCCAGGCAAGACCCCGGGACCGCAGTTCTACCCGGTGTCCGCGATCGACTACTGTACCGGCTACCTGATGGCGTTCGGCGCGATGGTCGCGCTGGCGCGGCGCGCCCAGGAAGGCGGCAGTTGGCTGGTGCGGGTCTCGCTGGCGCAGATCGGGAAATGGATCGTCGATCTGGGCGAAGTGCCAGAGGCCGCGGCGCGGGATGCGCCGGCGGAGTTCGCGCCGGAGGAGCTGGAGCGCTGGTCCACGGTGACCGAAACGCCGTCTGGCCGGCTGCGGCATCTGAAGCCGACGGTGCAGTTGTCAGAGACGCAACCGGTACTGGGCACGGCCTTCCGTTCCGCTTGGGTATCATCGCCCGGAATGGCCTCAACGTAGCCAGTAACAGCAGGTGAATTAAGCCGGCAACCGACTGGGGCGAAGGTTGGTTCTGGGGATGCAAGAGCAGAATTGAGCCAGCCTCGGCAGTCGCATTCTGCTGATCCTGCTGACGCTCTATGCGCTGGCGATGATCGCGCCGGACCTCTATCGGATGGCCCGCCCGCTCGGATCGTTCGGACTGGCGTCAAGCAATGACGGCCTGATCTACGACGTGCAGGCTCCGTTCATTGCCGAGACCGCGTCGCCTGCGTGGCGGGCGGGCGTCCGTCCGGGTGATCAACTGGATCTCGGCCGCATGCGGTGCATCCCGGTGGACACCGATATCTGCGCCAGCCTGTTGGCGTTGTGGGGCGGACTGAACTACGTCGTGCCGGGCCGTACCGCGATCCTGCTGCTCGCAGCGACCACCGGTCATCCCGCCCGCGAAGTGACGTTGGTGGCGCAACCGCGACCGCGCAGCCCGCTGCTCAACTTTGTGCTGGTGCTCGACCAGATCGCCGGCATCCTGGTCGTACTCGGCGCCGCATGGCTGGTATGGATCCGTCCGGGCGGCATGACCTGGGGATTCTTCGCGTACGCCATCCAGTTCAACCCTGGTCAAGCGTTCCAGTTCTACGGTTGGCTGCAGCAGTGGCCCGCGGCGCTGCTCGCGCAGGAGGTCGCATCCTGCGTGTTGCAGGCAGCAGGCTACACCGGCTTCCTGCTGTTTGCGCTGCGGGTGCCCGGCGACAGGACCGAACCTCGATGGTACGCCGTCGAGCGCGCATTGCCGGCGCTTGCGCTCCTGTTCCTGACATTGGCGTTGATGAGCCTCGGCAGCGTGTTCGGCTATCGTGCCGAGACTGCAATGCGGGTCACGATGTTCATCGGCTTTGCGGTCGATGTGGCCGCGCTCAGCATCCTGCTGGACCGTCGCAAGCGATTGACGCCGCGGGATTACCAGCGGATCCGCTGGGTGATCTGGGGCTGCTTGATCGGCCTGCCGGCTTATTTGATTGCCGAACTATGCGCAGAGACCTCGCTGCCGAGCAGCCTGCTCGGTGCCGGCGCGGTGTCCGAGGACACCTTCGGCCTCATCTATCTGGTCAACGGCATCTTGTGCCTGTTCGTCGTCGAGGCGGTGCGGCGCCCGACAGTGATCAGCGTGTCGATCCCGTTGCGTCGCGCCACGGTGCTTGGCCTGCTGCTCAGCGTGCCGGCGTTCTTCCTCCACGAGCAGGTGGACGCGATCGACGACATGGTGCACCTGCCGGGCTGGGCCTGGGTGCTGGTAGCCTCCGGTTTCGCCTTTCTAATTTCGCGCCTGCACGAATTTGCCACCGAACTTACGGCTCGGTTATTCGACATCCAGTTCCGCCGTGCGGAGGCACATCTCGTCGAGATCGGCCAATCGATCCAGCGCGCGGACAGCCTGGCTGACATCGAGCGGCTGTTGGTGGACGAACCGGTGCGTTCCCTGCGCCTCACCTCGGCGGCATTGTTCCGCGAACAGGGCGGTGTGTTCCGCCGGTACGCGAGCATCGGATGGAGTGCAGCGGAGGTCAGTACGCTCGACAGTGCAGATCCGATGCTCGCTGCCAGGCTCGGCGGCGTGCCGTTCCCGCTGGATGCCATCGGTGAGACAGATCCACGGCTGCCGGCCGGCCTGGCGCGGCCGCTTCACGGCGTGCCGGTGGGCAATCCCCGGCAATGCTTCGCGGTCGTGCTGTACAGTGGCCACGAGGTTGGCACCGATCTGGACAGTCTCGAGCGCAACCTGCTGGCTAGCCTCGCCCGTCATGCGGGAATTGCCTACGCATACGTAGAAATGGAGCTACTGCGCGCCCGCGTCGCCGCTCTTGAAGGCCAGCTCGCGCAGACCTCCGCGCTCGCATAGACCAGGATTTCCTTGATATGCAACGTTTGTTGCATCAACGTTGCGGCCGCTCCGGCCGGAGCTGCAGTAGATGACCCGCAGTTACGCCGTCGCGCTGACGTTCCTTCAGAATCGTGTCTTTCCTGGCCTGTCCGCGAGCCGCCAGGTTGCGCGGTCACGAACGCTATAAAGAAGTCGTGGCAATTGTATGCGACGGCGGTCCTATCTCACCTCCTCGCGCGCGGGACAGTTCGCCGCGCAATGCGCGGCGGGTGAGCGTCAATCTGCGGTGGCAATATCCTCACCCGGCGCTGCACACCTCTCCCACAAGTGGGAGAGGTGGATGTCAGTCCCGCCGCGGCCTCTCGCGCTCGTCAGTTCGGATACACGATCGTACGCAGCATGACGCGGTGCTCCTCCGGCCGATAATCGCCGGCGCCACGGTGCATCGTCGCCCTCTCATCCCACATCAGTACATCGCCGACCCGCCAGCGGTGGTAATAGACGAAACGATCCTGCGTCGCATGTTCTGCCAGTTCCTCGATCAGCGGCCAGGCCTCGTCCCGCGGCATGCCGATGAAGCCATGGGTGTGCATCGGGTTGACGAACAGGATCGGCTTACCGGTGACCGGATGCCGGGTGACCGCGGGCCAGCACATTTCTTGGTACACCTTCTCCGTGACACCCTTGTCATCGCCGTACAGCCGTTCGCCGCCTGGACCGGTGCTGCGGCCGTGCAGGGCGGTCAGGCTTTCGAGCTGCTGCTTCCGTCCCTCCGGCAACGCCTCATATGCTGCGCGCATGTCGGCAAACATCGTGCCGCCTTTTTCGGACGGCACTTCCTTCGCGTGCAGGATGGCGAGCAGCGGCAGATGGTCTTCGTAGGTGGAATTGGTATGCCAGTCGGTGGCACGCTTGACTCCGTACCAGTCCACCTTGCCGTCGTCTTCGACGTTGGTCAGCCAGGACACCTCCGGATAATCGGCGTGGCGGTACTTGATCAGCGCGTGCATGCGCGGCGTGCCGAAGCGGCGGCCGAACGCTGCGAGTTCGCCGGCGCCAAGATCCTGGTCGCGGAACACCAGCACCGGATGCTCGGCAAAGGCACGTCCGACCCAGGCGGACGTCGCCTCGTCGAGCGGTTTCGACAAGTCGATGCCGAGCGCCTCGGTGCCTAGGGCTTCGCCAAGCGCGCGGAGTTGCGGGGAGCTTGTCATGGCCGACCCTCCGGATTTTGTTCGCGAGTATGCATCCGCTTCCGCGGCACCTGCAATCCGTCCGCTGCTGTGGTGACTGCTGTGGCCAGTCAGGGCGACGCGTCGTGCGGGGTTACCCCGGCAAGCCTGGTAGCGACAATTGTGACAACGTCTCTGCCCTTGATCGTCGTGTGTCGCTCGACGGCGTCGATCATCAGTTCAACCTCGCCATTCTCGGCCGCCTCGCGCAGGCCGGGTGCCAGATGCAACTGTACCAGGTCGATGGTGGCAGGGCGCGGATGCTTCGCACGCTGCCTTACCACGCGCCACCTGTAGCAGTCCGTCTTTGGGCACGGCTTGCTTTCGCCGACGATACGAAGATGTAATCTTTTTTCCGGCACAGTTGTCTCTGGGTGGACTTCGTTGTCGTCGGTCGCGGCCACGTTGGCTACGACCACGTCCTGCTCGTGTATGGGCGCGCGCACGTCCGGCGTGGACGCTTCGAGCTCTGCCGCCGCTGTGAGTTCCGGCGTGGTCGGCGGTGCCTCCTGAACCTGCAACGCAGATGCTGCATCGACTTCAACTGGCGGTCCGGGAGTGGGACTCGGGGCTGCCACAGCAGCGGAAAATGGCGTCAGCGGCACGCGGCTGGCGAATTCAACGACGGTCGGCTCAGCGGGATTCGTCCGCGCTGGATGTTCCTCCCGGCTCGGCGACCCAAGCACCTGGAGTGTCCCGGCCCCGATGCCGACGAGCGACACAACGCACGCCCAAAATAGCACCAACCCGTACCAACCGCGAGATAGCTGCATGGTCTATCTCCGTGCCAACCGCGAGAAACGTTAACACCGACTTCACAGCCGGCATAGTCGACCGGCAGTTGACAGGTTTGTGATCACGGAGATCCAGAGGCAGTCACATCGGTGGTTCGCCCGCAAATCCAAACTACACGAGTTGTTCGAAGCTGCCGGGCTGCACGGTGCCGAACATGGTCACGAAAATGTCCGGTACGTGGCAGTAGAGGTCGACGCTGACGGCGAACTTGAGCGCATCGTGGCGGGCTAGCTGGTGCCGCTGCATTCCGGTCCGGCGTCATAGCGCTCGTGCGCGATCTTGACACCTTTCGTCTCGTGCCCCTCCATCGCCGCACGAAGACGACGGGCGGGGGAGATGGCGCAGAAATCCAAGCAGGTCGACAGCTTTCGCGAGGCGGTACGGGACATTCCCGACGGCGCCACCATCGCGTTCGGCGGCTTCGCCATGCCGGGCGTACCGTTCAACCTGATCCGAGCGCTGCTCGAGCACGGCGCGAAGCAGCTCACCCTGGTCGCCAACACCACCGGCGGCGCGCAGCAGCCGCGTATGCCGGACATCGGCATGCTGGTGGAGAACGGTAAAGTGAAGAAGGTGATCTGCGCGTTCACTGCGTCCACCCGCCCAACCGATGTGATCCCGTTCACCAAGTACTACGAGTCCGGCGAGGTCGATGCCGAACTGGTGCCACAGGGCACGCTTGCGGAACGGTTGCGCGCCGCGGGCGCCGGCATTCCTGCGTTCTACACGCCCACCGCCGTCGGCACTGAACTCGCCGCGGGGCGCGAGACGCGTGTGATCGACGGACGCGAATACCTGTTGGAATATGCGCTGCCGCTCGACTACGCATTCATTCGCGCCACCCGCGCCGATACGTTCGGCAACCTGCTGTTCCATCGCTCGCAGCGCAACTTCTGTCCTGTGATGGCGACCGCGGCGCGTGTCACCATCGCCGAGGTGGAGGAGGACATCGTGCCCGCTGGGACGATCGATCCCGACCAGGTGCACACCGCTGGCATCTTCGTGCATCGATTGGTGAAGGTGCCGCCGGCGCCCGAAGGACTGTGGCCAACCCGACGCCAGGAGCGCCGCCGATGAGCGGAACCATCAAAGGCCTCAACCGCCAGCAGATGGCGGACCGCATCGCGTTCGAGTTCCAGGACGGCTGGATCGTCAATCTGGGCGTCGGCATCCCGACCATGTGCTCGAACACCGACATCGGCGATCGCGACATCACCTATCACTCGGAGAACGGCGTCATCGGCTACGGCCCGATCGCGCCCGCGGGCGAGGAGGACCTCAACCTGGTCAACGCCGGCGGGCAGAACGTCACGCTGAAGCCTGGGGCGGCGGTGGTGCACCACGCGGACTCGTTCGCGATCATCCGCGGCGGGCGGATCGATGTCACCGTGATGGGTGCCTACGAGGTGGCGTGCAACGGCGACTTCGCCAACTGGAAGATCGCCGGCCAGAAGGGCGGCGGAATCGGTGGCGCGATGGACCTCGCGGCGTGCGCCAAGCGCGTGTTCATCATCATGGAGCAGACCACACGCGGCGGTGCGCCGCGCCTGGTGTCGCAATGCGCGCTCCCGGTGACCGCGCGCGGCGTGGTGAAGTTGGTGGCGACGAATTACGGACTGTTCGAGCCGATCGGCGACGGGTTCCGGATCCGCGAGATCGCGCCCGGCGTCACGCTGGATGAGGTGCGTGCGACGGTGGGCTGCCGGCTGACGGTGCCGGACGATCTGCCGACGGTGCCGGTGGTAAGCTAATGGTCCGGATCTGACAGATAGTTCGAAGCGATACGTTGCAAGAGTCCGCGGCTCGCCGGCTGGCAGCTCTGTGGCGCGCCGGCCGACGCGCCATCTCGAGCTGTGTTTGCGGCCGGTAGGGGAGCGGAGGACGCCCGGAGCCTACAGTCCGCTACCAGAGGTCCGCACTTTTCTGATGGCTGCGGCAAAGCCTAACGAGAGCGCTCGTGGTGCGTTCGATGGCGCAAACGATGCTATCGCTGACGAGCGGCGCCTCGCAGCAAATCCGGCGCAAAGCGGTGGCCGGAAGGCCCCACTTCGACGGCGACCGGTCGCCGTACCAATACTTTTCGTACCAGCGAGGGTCGACCGGGAACGTCGAACGAGGGGTGAGATCCGTCTCCACGATCCGCCGCACTCCCTCATCACCGAGCTCCGCCAATGTGCGCAATGGCGCGATGGCCCGTGTGGCGCCGTCTGACTGCTGTGTCTGCTGGATCACCTGATTGCTCCTTTGCTTGCGCGTCTGGACGCTAGGCGAAGGGCTGTCTTAAGGTCTTTGGCGCGGAGCTGATTTATCCTTAAACGACACGAGAGGCTTCATGCCGTCCGATGGTACGCAGCCCGTCGCTTTCGGCCCGTTCCGGCTGGATCAGCAGGGCCGCAGCCTGACCCGTGCCGGCGCCGAGGTTGCTTTGGGCAGGCGGGCGTTCGACGTGCTCTGCGTGCTGGCCGCTGCGGGCGGTGGGCCGGTGTCCAAGGATGCGTTGCTCGACCAGGTCTGGCCGGGGTTGACCGTCGAGGAGAACAACCTCCAGGTCCAGATTTCAGCGCTGCGCAAGGTGCTGGGCGATGGCATGATTGTGACCATTCCCGGCCGCGGCTATCGGCTGACCATGGCGGTCCCCGGCAAACTGTCTCCGACGCCTGAAGTCGCCACCGGCAAACCTTCAATTGCAGTGCTGCCATTCACCAACATGAGCGGCGACATCGAGCAGGAGTATTTCGCCGACGGCGTGGCCGATGACATCATCACCGAACTCGCGCGCGTCCGATCGCTGTTGGTCATCGCCCGCAACTCCAGTTTTGCCTACAAGGGGCAGGCGATCGACGTAAGGCAGATCGCCAGGGAACTGGGCGTGCGCTATATCCTGGAGGGCAGTGTTCGGCGAAGCGGCGACAGGGTACGGATCGGTGCCCAATTGATCGACGCGACGACAGCTGACCACATCTGGGCCGAACGTTACGATCGAGGCGTTGCCGACATCTTTGCCGTGCAGGATGAAATTTCGGCTGCGGTGACCGGCGCCATCGGGCCCGCGATTTTGGACGCCGAGCGGCGGCGTGCAGTGCGCAAGCCCCCGACAAGTCTGAATGCATGGGAGGCGTACTTGCGCGGCCAGTGGCACTACGGACAAAGAACCGCCGCTGATCACGAGCAGGCGAAGCAACTCTTTCAACGCGCCATCGCACTGGATCACGCATTCGCGGCGCCGTATGCGGCCTTGGCTCGGTCATATCTCGACGATGGGCCGGGATTTGGCACGCGATCGATGGAGGACGCAGCAACGTTGTCGGCAGACTGGGCGCGCAAGGCTATTGCCATCGACCCCGAGGATGCGGACGCGCGGGCCATGGTCGCTCTGACAGCACAGGCCTCCGGCAACCCAGACGAGGCGCGCGATCAGGCGTTGCTGGCGCGGACCAGCAATCCAAACTCGCCGATGGCATTCGCAATCGAAGGTCATGTTCTTCTTTTCACCGGTCAGCCTGTGGAGGCGAGACAGGCCTTCACGGCCAGCATCCGTCTTGACCCGCGAAGTCCGCTCAGCACGTGGATGGCGCACCTGACCGCGATTTCGTACTATTTCGAACGCGACTATGTCAGATCGGTCGAGGCAGCCCGGCTTATCCTGGCACGAGATCCCAGTCTTCGTACTACGCGCCGGTGGCTCGCAGCGGCATTGGGTCAACTCGGCCGCAAGGACGAGGCACAAGTCGCTTTGCACCGGGAGCTCGAACTTTCACCTCAATTGTTCGAATGGTACACGCGCCGTCGACCGACATATCACCGGCCTGAGGACCACGAGCACATGCTGGACGGCCTGCGCAAGGCAGGCTGGCAGGGCTGACGCGCTTCTGGGGTGGGGCGTGTCGTCGTTCCTCACCCCGCCCGCGGCAGCATATCGCGCAACCGCCGCCGCCCCAGCGGGCGCACCTCGGCCTGCGGCGCCATCGCCTTGATCTCCAGCTGCAACTCGGCTCGCCGTTCGTGGATGGTGGCAATCACCGGTCCCATCGGCACGCCAAGATCGACCAGCACCGCCTCGGAGAG
Source organism: uncultured Alphaproteobacteria bacterium (assembly GCA_963749575.1). Classification (GTDB taxonomy): domain Bacteria; phylum Pseudomonadota; class Alphaproteobacteria; order Acetobacterales; family Acetobacteraceae; genus JAMXLO01. The sequence goes on along the minus strand of CAVVNM010000012.1, from coordinate 442,129 downwards.
TTGCAGGCTGGCCTCGATGGTTTCCGGTACCGCATCGGTGGCGCCGATCGCATAAAGATGTGCCGCATGCCGCGCGTCGCGGGCGCGCGCGACGATCAGCAGATCGTCACGCAGCGCGCGCGCCGCGGCCACCAGCCGATCGCTCGCGGCGTGGTCGCTCATCGTCACCACCAGGGCACGCGCTGTCTCGACGTGCAATCGATGCAGCAGCTCGGTCTGCGTGATGTCGCCCCAGTACACCGAGCGTCGTGACTTCCGCTGTGTGGCGACGCGGTCGGCGTCGCTGTCCACCGCAACATAGCCTACGCCGTGCACCTCCAGCATCGAGGCGACGGTCTCGCCGACACGGCCGAAGCCGGCGATGATGACGCGTGGCGTCGCATCGTCGAGCAGCGGCACCAGCAATGCCGGGTCCACCGCGGGTGAGACGGAGACGCTGCGCGACAGCAGCCTGCCCAGGGTCGACATCAGCGGAATGCAAGCCATCGTCGCAACGGCGACCACCAGCGGGAAGCGCACGACGTCCGCGCCGATCAGGCCGCCGGCGCGCGCGAGACCCAGGATGACGAAGCCGAACTCGCCGCCTGGGCCAAGCAGCAATCCCGCCTGCAATCCAGTGAGCCAGCGCAACCCGAACGCGCGCGCGAGGCAGGCGACGATGGCGAGCTTCACCACCACCAGCACAATCCCGCCCAGCACGACACGCGGCGCATCGGCGGCGATACCGGCGAGATCGAGGCTCATGCCGACCGAGATCAGGAACACGCCGAGCAGCAGGCCCTTGAACGGATCGATGGTGACCTCGATCTGGCGGCGGAATTCGGTCTCCGCCAGCAGCAGCCCGGCGATCAGCGAGCCGAGTTCCATCGGCAGGTCGACCTCCGCCGCGGCAAGACCGGTGGCGAGGATTACCAGCAGACACGCGGCGACGAACAGCTCCGGGCTGCCGGTGCGCGCGACACTGCGGAACAGCGGGCGCAGCACCAGGCGGCCGGCCACGATCAGTCCCAGAATGACCAGTACCGCCTGGATGATGGCCCAGGTGACCATGGCGCCGCGAGCGCCGAACACGCCGAGCACGAACAGCACCGGCACCGCGGCGATGTCCTGCAACAGGAGCACGCCGAGAGTGGCGCGGCCGACCGGGCCGCCCAGCCGCTTCTCGTGGGACAACACCTGCACGACGACGGCGGTGGACGACATCGACAGCGCCGGTCCGACGATGGCCGCGAGCACCGGTGGCGCGCCGAGCGCGTAGGCGATCGCACCGATCGCCACGGCGCACAGCACAAACTGCGCTAGGCCGAAGCCGAACACCAGGCGACGCATCACGCGCAGTCGTTCCAGCGACAGCTCGAGGCCGATCATGAACATCATCATGGTGATGCCAAGTTCGGCGATCGGTTCGATCGTCTCGGGCCGGTTCAGCATAACGACGCCGAGCAGCGGCCATCGGTCGGCCAGCATCGCGAGGCCGAACGGACCGACCGCGACGCCGACCAGGATGAACCCGAGCACCGGACTGAGCCGGAGGCGGTGGAACAGCGGAATCACGATGGCGGCAGCAGCCAGGATGATCAGGGCCGGCTTGAACTGCCCCGGATCGAAGTGCGCGCCCAGGCGTCAGTACCCCAGCGCGAACAAGAACCCGTGGAACGCCTGCGACACCAGACCCGGCGTCTGGATACCCGCGAAATGACCGGAGTTGATCTCCAGGTACTCCGCACCGGGGATCTGCTTCGCCATCGGCTCGATCGCGGACGGCGGACGCAGCCTGTCGTGCGTGCAGGAGATCACCAGCGTCGGGCAGGCGATGCGCGGCAGTTCCTCGGTGACGGTGGAGTCTGCCAGCATGCGGTTGATCGCGGCAAAGCTCCGCGGATCGTTAGCCAGCCAGCGCGCGCGGAATTTGCGATATTCCTCGGCGTTGTGGCGAACCTCCGGCGGATAGGAGTTGGCGGTGCCCTGTTCCACCAGCGCACGCATGCCCTGCGCCTCGGCGGTGGCTGCGCGATCCAGCGTGACCTGGCGACGATCCGCGGCCACGCTGGTCGCCGGGCTGGTCACCACCAGCGCACCGGCGCGGGCCGCGTGACGCACGGCGAAATGGATCGCGATGGCACCGCCGACCGCGGTACCGGCCAACGCGACCTTGCCCGTGATGCCGAGCGCATCCAGCAGCGCCGCAATGTCGTCGGCCATGTCATCGAAGATAACCTTGCCCTGGATCTTCTCCGACAGCCCCGCGCCGCGAGTGTCGTAGCGCAGCACCTGGCGCGTGTTGTTCAGCGCCGGCAACACTTGGTCCCAACTGTCCAGCGTGCCGCCCATCTCGTGCACCAGAACCAGCGTCGTCTTGCCGCTGCCGGAGAGCTCATGGCGCAGACTGGTGCCGTTTACCTCGATCCAGTTCATCGCATTTCCTCCGTCACCCGGAGGATGCCACAGTATGGCGATGGAGGACACGGCATGATGAAGCTGCACTGGTCGCCGCGCTCGCCCTATGTGCGCAAGGTGATGATCGTTGCGCATGAGCTAGGACTGGCCGATCGGCTGGAGATCGTGCGCACGGTGGTGGGCGGGACGCAGCCGCATCTGGAGCTGATGCGGGACAACCCGTTGGGGAAGATTCCCACGCTGATACTGGAGGATGGCACGATCATCTACGATTTACCAGTGATCTGCGAATATCTCGACACACTGCATGACGGGCCGGAGCTGTTTCCTGCCTGGCCGGAACGGCTGACCGCGATGCGTCGGCTCGCCATGGGTGACGGCATGCTGGACATCGCATTGGCGTGGCTCGGCGAACGATTCCGGCCCGCGGAGCGGCAGAGCCAGCCGCACATGGCGCTGTGGGAGGGCAAGATCCGATCTTGCGTCGATGCGTTGGAGCAGGAGGCTGACGCGCTGGTTACGAGTGGGCTGACTATCGGGCACATCGCGATCGGCGTGGCGCTGTCGTATCTGGATTTCCGTTTCGGCGAGCTGCGCTGGAGGGATGGCCACCCGCGGCTCGCGACATGGCACGCAGCATTCGATACGCGCCAGTCCGTAGTTGCCAACCCGCCGATTGATGACCGCTGAACTTTATCGGGGGCGCTAGAAATAATGCCAGAAGTTCGATCCTCGTGCCTGCTGCGGCAAACCGTCGAACACCATCCGACCGTTGTTCATGATGATCACCCGGTCGGCGATCTGCATCGCCGCGGCGACGTTCTGCTCCACCAGGATCGCCGTCATCGCATGCGACTTGCACAGATCGTGCACCTGCTGGAACAGCCGCTCCACCAAATTGGGCGCCAACCCGATCGACGGCTCATCCAGCAGCAGGCAGCGCGGTGATCCCAGGATCGCCAGCGCCAATGCCAGCATCTGCTGCTGACCGCCGCTCAGGCTGCCGGCGCGCGTCGGGCGCCGCTCCTCCAGAACGGGAAACAGCCGATACACATCGGCGATGCCGAACATCGCCGCGTCGCCGACGTTGCGCGCGGCGACCACGTCGATGTTCTCGGCGACGCTGAGGTCCGGAAAGATACCGCGTCCTTCCGGCAGCAGCCGCAATCCCATCGCCACCCGCCGCGATACATCCAGCCGTTCGATGCGCTGGCCGTCGAACACCACCTCGCCGGCGCGCGGCGGCAGCAGGCCCATCACCGTCTTCAGCGTGGTGGTCTTGCCGGCGCCGTTGTGGCCGAGGAACGCCAGGATCTGCCCCGGCTCCAAGCCGAACGACACATCCGAGATCACCGTCTTCGCGCCGTACCCCGCCGCCAGTGCGGACAACTGCAACAGCATCACAGCGCGCCGCCGAAATAGATTTCCGCCAGCGCCGGATCGCTGATGATCCGTTCCGGCGTGCCCTGCGCCATCAGATGTCCCTGATGCAGAAACAGCACCTCGTCCGCGATCTGTTGCACCACACGCGTGTTATGCTCCACCACCAGCAGCGTCTTGCCCTCGCCCTGCAGCCGGCGCAGCAGCGTCATCACCGCATCCAGCGCGCCGGCGGACAGGCCCGACGCAGGCTCGTCGAGCAGCAGCAGTTCTGCCCGGGTGGCCAGCACGCGCGCCACCGTCAGCAGCTTCTGTTCGCCATAGGACAGGTTCCGCACCACATCATGCGCGCGGTCCGCCAAGCCGACATGATCCAGCGTGGCAAGCGCCTCCTGCCGGCGCCGTCGCTGCGCGCGCGCGGTGTGCAGCGGGCGGAAGATCGCGCCGACCGGTTCCTCGCCGAACTGCCCGGCGATACCGACCAGCACGTTGTCCAGGGCAGTCAGCTCGGTAAACAGCCGCAGGTTCTGGAACGTCCGCGCAATGCCGGCACGCACGATCGCCTGCGGCCGCAGCCGGTCCAGCCTGCGGTCACGAAATGCGATGCTGCCTTCGTCGGGCTGCAGGAAGCCGGTGATCACATTGAAGATCGTCGTTTTGCCCGCGCCGTTCGGACCAACCAGGCAAGTGATACGCCCCTGCTCGATGGTGAAACTGCAATCCTGCAATGCATGCAATCCGCCGAAGCGATGATCGAGGCCGGTAACCTGGAGATATGCGGTCACAGCCGTTCCCCCGCCAGCCCCTGCGGACGGAACAGCATGAACACGATCAGCAGCACCCCGTAGATCAACTGCCGCGCGGCGGCAGCTATGGTGGTGGGGATCTCCACCAGCGTCAGTACCTGGGGCAACGCCAGCAGCAGGAACGGCCCGATGATCGAGCCGGCCAGCGTGCGCGCGCCGCCCACCACCACCATGGTCAGCAGCAGGATCGACGCATCCAGATCGAACGACGATGGATCGATGAAGCTGAGAAATGTCGCATACAGCCCGCCCGCGGTGCCGGCGAATGCCCCGGCCAGCGCAGCCGCGGACACCTTGGCGCGCAGCACGTTCTTGCCGGCCGCCGCCACCGCGGTCTCATCCTCGCGGATTGCCCGCAGGAGGCGGCCGAACGGCGCACGCATGATCAGGAAGAAACACAGGCAACCCAGCGCGGAGGTCGCGCTGCACAACAGCATGTACTGTGCGGTGGTCTCGATCGGCAGGCCGAACAGGTCGGGTGGCGGAATGCCGGGCAGGCCGTTGGCGCCGCCGGTGCCCTGCGCCCAGTTGGTGAACACCGCGGTCGCCAGCAACTGGATGCCGAACGACGTTACCACGAAGTAGTCGCCGGACACGCGCAGCGACGGCAGCGTGACGAGGATGTTCAGCGCGATGCAGCAGGCGGCGGCGATGGCGAGCGAGGGGATGAACGACAGCGGATCGGCCGCCATCATGAAATGCGCGACCAAGTAGGCGCCGACGCCGAACACTGCCGCCTGCGACACCGAGAAAATGCCGGCGATCCCGACCAGTAAATTGGTGGACAAGCCGAGCAGCACGTAGATCGCGGCAAGCACGATGTAGCTGTAGAGGAAGTCCATCAGCGCGCCGCCGCGAACAGGCCGGTGGGGCGGAACAGCATGAAGATGACGAAGATGAAGAACGTCACGCCGATGCTCCATTCGCCCGGCATCACCAGCAGCGACAGGTTCTGCAGCACCGCGATCGCCACCGACAGCACGAACGCGCCGGTGATGCTGCCGACGCCGCCGGCGATCATGGCGATGGTGGCGGTGAGCAGCGGCGTCACGCCGTTATACGGCTGCAGGCCGAGATCGAGCGGCACCAGGATCCCCGGCAGGCACACCAGCGCCGAGGCAATGGCAATCACGTAGACATAGACGGTCTGCGGCTGCAGCCGCGTGATGTCGGCCAGCATCGGGTTGGATGCTACGGCGCGGATGCGTTTGCCCAGGATGCTGCCGTGCGCGAACCACATGGTGCCGGCGTAGGCTGCGAGACTCACCACGATGGTCAGCAACTGTGTCCAGTTGAGTCGCACGGGCCCGAACGCCACCATGCGATTGCTCCAATCCAGCGGGAACTGCAGGATGTTCGGCGTGTAGACCGCGGCGATGATGTTCTGGATCACCGCCAGCGTGCCAAGCGAGGCGATCAACACCACCAGATGGGTCGCGCGCCGCCGTGCCAGCCGCGCGTAGAGCTGACTTTGCATCAGCGCGCCGAGTACGGTGCATACGGCGACGGGCACCACGAACGCCACCAGCAGCGGCACGCGCCAGGTCGTCAGCGACCAGGCCAGATAGCCCCCCAGCGTATAGATGCCGGCATGCGCGACGTGAAAGATCTTCGTCGTGGCATAGACCAGCGAGAAACTGATCGCCACCACACCCAGCGCGCAGCCGGTCACCAGGCCGGTGACCAGCAGTTGCAGCGCGAGCATCGGCGCGGACTATTGCAGCTTGACCTCCTTCAGCAGCACGTCCTTACCGTCGCGCATCTCGTTGATGTCCATCGGCACGCTGGCGGTGTTGGTCTTGAACTCCAGCGGAATCAGTCCCTGGAATTTTCGAATTTCGAACAGCGCGTCATGCATGGTCTCGCCGGTCACCGGCTTGTTGTCGGCGAGCACCTTGTCGAGCGTCGCCAGTATGATCTGCGCCGCGTTGTAGTACTGCTTGGCGAAGAACTCCATGTCGGTGTCGTACTTCGCCTTGAACTGCGCGGCGAGACCCGGCGGCGCGTCGATCCGCAACTGGGTGTGCACGAAGCCGGTCGAGGACGGATCGGCGATGGTCGACGGATCGGCGAAGAACGTTGTGCCGGCGACGGTGAACTTCAGATCCAGCTGCTTGTATTCCTGCGCCATCTGCAACAGGCCGGCGGTGATCACCACCAGCATCACGTCGGGCTTGGCATCGGCGATCTTCAACAGAGCGGGACGGAAGTCGGTCTGGCCGAACTGCGAGGCCTCCTGCGCCACGATCGTACCGCCAGCCTCGGCGAACGACTTCAGGTAGTCGTCGCGGCCGGCCATGCCCGCGGCGCCGTTCTCGAACAGGACGCCGGCCTTCTTCTTGCCCTCGCCGACCGCCCAGCGCGAGATCACCTCGATCTCGCCGCCGATCGTCGGCAGCGTATTGATCAAATAGGGCGACGCCTTCGCCAGACCATCCGCCTGTGCGCCGGCATTGACCAGCAGCACCTTCTTGCGCGTCGCCAGCGGCGCCATCGCCAGCGTTGGGCCGGAATAGCCGGTGAAGATCACCGACACATGCTGCAGGTCGGTCAGCTTGTTGAACGACAGGATGGACTGGTCGGGCTTCGCCTGGTTGTCCTCGAACTGCACCTCGATCTGATTGCCGTGGATGCCGCCCTTGGCGTTCGCCTGATCCACCGCGAACTGCACGCCGCGCATCTCCGCGGTGCCGATCAACGCGCCCGGGCCGGTGAGCGGCAGGATGCCGCCGAACCGGATCGTCTCGGCGCCTGCCGGCGCGCAGGCGATGGCGAGGCCGGCCGCAACTGCGGCCATGCCGATGCAGATTCGACGCATTGTGGTGGATCTCCCGCTTTCCCGGACGTGTTCGCGGGAAAATTAGGGCGGGGCGTTCCAGGGGGTCAAGGCGTTGCGGCATCGGGGAGCGCGAGGTAGCGTCAGCGATGTATCTGCCTGAACATCCGGAGCCGAAGCAGCATGAGCAAGCACGTGGTCGCGACCGTTGCCGAGATTCCGCCGGGCAGCCGGAAGCTGGTGACCGTGCGCGGCCGCTCGATCGCAGTATTCAACCTGGGGGGCGAGTACTTCGGCCTGTTCAACCGCTGCCCGCACCAGGGGGGACCGATGTGCGAGGGCATCCTGACCGGCCTGATCGAATCGGACGAGCCGGGGCATTACCGGTATTCGCGCAAGGGCGAGATCATTCGGTGCCCGTGGCACGGCTGGGAATTCGACGTGCGCACCGGGCAATCGGTACTGCGAGCCGGAGCGGATCCAGGTCCGTTCATATCCAGTGGAAGTTGCCGAGGGACAGCGCGTGGTGGAGGGACCATACGTGGCCGAGACCGTGCCGGTGACGGTGGAGGAACACTACGTTGTCGTGGACGTCTGAACTCCTGCGAGCCCACAACCTCTAGTGCCGTGATGATTCCCGGGATTTCTTATCGACCGCATTTACCGCAAAAAACTCATTGAGCTGCAAGGTTTGCGGAGCCATAGCAATATGCCGCACCAGCTTCCGTTGAACGCGCATCAGCTTGACCAGTTGGATGAAGGACCAGATCGGCCAGACATGCAGGATTGCGGGCAGCAGAATAACGCCGATCTCCTGGATCCGGTGCGGGTCCTGTCCAAGCAAGAGACGCGTCATTTGATATCCGACCAGGGCAACCGATGAGGCGGCAACCAGAAAATCCACCGGTGCCAGATAATAGTTGTCGATGTTCCACCCGAACTCGCGGAAAAACCGATTCGGACGTCGCAGAAACCGCTCCCAGTCAATCAGGATGCGGTCGCCGTTTTCCTCGGACAGCAAAATGAACATGCCTCGCTTGAGCAGTGCGAAATGGCAGGACATGGCAATCGACAAATAGACGAAATTGTTGAGCAACAGGAGGCCTATGAGAATTACCGCAGCTTCCAGGCCGGTCGTACTCGCGATGCTGCTGACTGCATCCGACCTTGCGCTGAGCACGGTGACGGCGAGCGCGCCGAGATAGGCAAACGAGACCTGGAACGACCGTTCCATAAAGAAACGAATCTCGTCCTTCACTTCCTTGAGAGTCTTGTCCGCCATCAATCGATGTCTTGAAGCAGCGCCAACATTCTCTCCTCCTCGGCCGCCAGCAGCGGCGAGTGCGGCTGCCATCGATAGCCGATCAGGCTGGCTCGGACCCCGATCAGTCGAAGCAGCGTCCAAAGCAGCACCTTGGCGCAGAACGTCGCGCGTCCCTCCGTTATGAAACGTCGCGACGACGTGTAGATCGGATCGAAGTGTCCGTAGACGACCCTGCCGGCACGCGAGGCCGCTCGCAGGAAGACGGCATCCTCGCCAACGGTGACATCCTCCGGGAAGCCTCCCACCTGACGGAAGGTCGAGGCACGAGTTGCGATTGCGGTACCGACACCCTGATCGATACCGCAGCACTTTGCGACCGTGACATATGCATGCATAATCCGGTAAATGCACTGCAGCCAAACGTCGCGCGTCAACAGCAAGTTGCGGAAGTGCACCGCGACGGTCGAGTCATCCTGCAGACATCGTAGCGCGAAACCGACTGTCGCCTCCGGGATGACAGTGTCGGCATCGAGGAACAGCAGCAGTTCACCGCGCGCTGCCGCAGCTCCCGCATTTCGCGCCTGCGCGGGCGAGCCGCCACGGATGACGGTGCAGCCGTACGCCTGTGCAATCTCGCGACTATGATCCGATGAGTTATTATCCGCTACGATGATCTGACCGATCCGCGGATTCGCGCGCAACCGTGGCAGCAACCGGTTGAGCCAGGGTTCCTCATTCCAGCACGGAATGATGACGTCGAACGACATTTCGTGCGACTGCCGGAGTGCGATGCTAGATCCACGATATATTTGTTGCGTTGGCGGCCGGACGATGTCCCACACCAAACCGATACGAGACAGCAGAACGATCAGGATGGCAGTAAGGTCGATTTGCCACCAAAGCAGGCCGTGATGGGCCGATGCGGGAAAACGGTGATGATTGTGGTGCCAGGACTCGCCCAGCGTCGGCAGGGCGAGCAGCCCAACATTGCCCGAGCGATCACTGGTTCGATACGGGCGCCGGCCGATGATATGGCATAACGAGTTTATACTGAACGTCGCCTGCTGCATCAGCGCCATACGGACAGGGCCACCCCACATGAGCGCCTCCAGTGCTCCGTGGGTACCGCGCAGCAGATATCCGACCGATGTCGGGATGGCGAACCCAAGGATGACGAAAGCGCAATACCACCGATCGATGAGGCGTAGACCTGGATCTGCCGCAAGGTCCGGCGCATAGGAATCGGGATTCGCCAGGCCTTGCGTGCTGACCAGCCAGCCCACATGCGCGCGCCAGAAGCCCAGCGTTGCGCCAAGGAGCCCGCCGCACCCGGCGGCATGGGGACTGTGCGGGTCATGCGGGCAGTCCGCGAAGGCATGGTGCTTGCGATGGTCCGACACCCACTCAAACACCTGGCCTTGCACCGCGGCCGCACCGAGAATCGCGAGCCAATAGCGTAGTCCTGGTCCGGTTCGGAACGAGCGATGGGCCAGCAGCCGATGGTATCCTGCGGTGACACCGAAGCCGATGGGAATGTAGCAGGCCGCAAGAACGGTCAGATCAAACCACGAGACCGTGCCCGCGGCCAATGCTGCGCCGGCCCAGCCCAAGGACGCGCAACCGAGGGTGACCACAAGAAAATTGCCGAATTTCCTCCAGAGCGGCACTGCCGTCGCCCAACTCCCGACCGACCCGATTGATGGAACGTCCCGTGGCTATCAGGGCTCTAGACTAGGTCGCGCGGGAAAGTCGTTCAAATCGCGATCCTGACCGGGACCCATTCGGCTTCCACGTCCCGAGCGCGCGGTGCGGTCGGGTCGTTTGCAAACCCGGCAGCGCGACGCCACATGCGCGGCATGAACCGCCGTGACCTGCTCCGTCTTTCGACTGTCCCGATGCTGCTTGCCGCGCTCCCGGCCAGGGCGCAGCCGAGTTTCGCAGCGACCCCGCAGGACCGCGCCGACCTGGGGCGCATCGAGACCTATTTGGATAACCTGCGAACGCTGAAGGCGCACTTCCTCCAGGTCGCGCCGAACGGGGCGATCACTCAAGGAACCGTTTGGCTGGAGCGGCCCGGCCGCATGCGCTTTCAGTACCGATGCGCCGAGCCCGCTGCTGCTGGTGGCCGGCCACGGGCTGGTGGTGTTTCACGACAACTCGCTGAATCAGACCAGCAATATCCTGCTGTCGCAGACCCCTCTCGGCATCCTGCTGGCCGATCATGTCCGGCTGCAGGGTGACGTGACCGTCACCGCGATGCAACGCCTGCCCGGTCAGATCCAGGTAAGCCTGATCCGCACCGCCTCGCCGGGCGACGGGACGCTCACGCTGATCTTCGCCGACACCCCGCTGACCTTGCGGCAGTGGACGGTGCTGGACGCCCAGCGGCAGGAAACCCGGGTCACGCTCTACAACGTGGAGACCGGCGGACAGTTCGACCAGAAGCTGTTCGAGGTCGCCGATCCGCGTGCCTTCCGCCCGAATTCGGGCTGATCCGGCAACATTGCCGGACTTTCATGGCGGCCATCGCAGAAAGTGTCTTCATTTTGCCGCGAAGATCGCAGATTATTCTCTGCAATGAGGTCGCACCGGGTCGTTAAGCCGCTTGTCGGTATCAGCTGCTGCACCAAGCAGTTCGGAATTTTCGGCATGCCGAACCATGCCGCCTCCAACTCCTATGTCGAGGCCACGGACCAACTCCTGCACGGTGTGCCGGTGCTGATCCCCGCCAATGGACCGACCGCGGACATCGAGACCCTGCTGGAACGGCTGGATGGGATCATGCTGACCGGCAGCCGCTCCAACGTGCACCCCAGCTATTACGACGGCCCACCGCATGCCGAAGGCACCTGGGAGGACATGGCTCGCGACAGCACCACACTGCCGCTGATCCGCGCCGCGGTGGCGCGCGGCGTGCCCGTGCTGGCGATCTGCCGTGGCTTCCAGGAGTTGAACGTGGCGCTGGGCGGCTCGCTGCATCAGCGCTTGCAGGATCTACCGGACCGGATGGACCATTCGTCGCCGATGGTGGCCTCGCGCGAGGTGCGGATCGGCAAGGCACACGCCGTTCGGGTGACCCCCGGCGGCTGGCTGCACCGGCTTTCGGGGGCGAGCGAGATTGCGGTGAACTCGCTGCACAACCAGGGCGTCAACAAGCTGGCGCCGGGGGTGCGAGTGGAAGGCACCGCGCCGGACGGGACGATCGAGGCGGTGCACGTGATCGCTACCGCCTGCGGTCCGGTGCCGGGTTTTGCCGTCGGCGTGCAGTGGCATCCGGAGAACGACTGGCGAACCGACATCGTGTCCCGGCGGATCTTCGACGACTTCGCGGCGGCGGTGCATGCCTATGCCGAGGACGCTCGCATCGCCGCGGTCTCGGCTGCGGCGGACTGACCGGGATATCGCTCTCCGGGCTTCGGCTCGTTACACCCCTTGTCATTCCGCCCGATTCCGCCGATGTAACGCTCGCTGACAGGACCGTATGGGTCCGGTTTCCCGACCACCATCGCAACAGGCCAGCGTCATGTTCATCGAAACCGAAGGCACGCCCAATCCCGCCACCCTGAAGTTCCTGCCTGGCCGCTACGTGATGGGCGCCGGCACGGCGGATTTCGCCTCGCCCAACTCGGCCGAACGCAGCCCGCTCGCCGGCGCGCTGTTCGCCCTCCCTGGCGTCGCGCGCGTATTCCTCGGCGGCGACTTCATCACCGTGACGAAGGTGGAGGAAACTTCCTGGCAGGCGCTGAAGCCGCAGGTGCTCGCCGCGATCATGGAACACTTCGTCGCCGGTCGCCCGATTATCGAAGGTGCTATCGAGGGTGCCGCCGACGAGGATCTGGTCGAGGCGATCGCCCCCGAGGACGCCGAGATCGTGGCGCAGATCAGGGAGCTGTTGGACACCCGTGTGCGACCCGCGGTGGCGGGTGACGGCGGCGACATCGTGTTCCGCGGCTATCGCGAAGGCATCGTGAAGCTGCACATGCAGGGTTCCTGCTCCGGCTGTCCCTCGTCGCGCGCCACGCTGAAGCACGGCATCGAAAACATGCTGCGCCACTACGTGCCGGAGGTCGTCGCGGTCGAGCAGGTCGATCTCTGAGCAATGACGATCGACGCCTACGGACTGGACCTCCTGTTCCGGAAGGCGCGAACCCATAACAAGTTCACCGACCAGCCGGTGACCGACGATGAGCTCCGGGCGCTGCACGACCTGCTGAAGCAGGGACCGACCTCGGCCAACTGTTCGCCGGCGCGCTTCCTGTTCTTGCGGACCAAGGAGGCAAAGCAGAAGCTGGGTGCGGCATTGTCGAGCGGCAATTACGACAAGACCATGGCGGCGCCAGTGACGGCGATCGTGGCCTACGACCCGAAGTTCTACCACAAGTTGTGTAATCTGTTCCCGCACAACCCAGACGCCACATCCTGGTTCACCAGCAACGAATCGCTCGCCGCCACTACGGCTTTCCGCAATGGCACGCTGCAAGGGGCGTATCTGATCCTCGCGGCGCGAGCGCTGGGGCTGGATACCGGGGCGATGTCGGGTTTCGACAACGGCATGGTGGACGAGCTGTTCCTGGCCGATCGTGGCTGGCGGTCGAATTTCCTGTGCAACATCGGCCATGGCGAAGCCTCCGGGCTGTTTCCCCGGTCGCCGCGTCTCGACTTCGACGACGCCTGTGTGCTGCTTTAGAGTGACGAGGAACGTCCAGCGCAGAGCCACAGAGAACACTGGGCGGGATGATCTCGGTGGTTCATTGTCCCACTGCGGTGAACTTTCCTGCTTGATCCGCGACCGTGCGAATTCTGGCCCTTGATGCGGCGCTGACACGATGCGCGGCGGCCGTCGTGGTCAACCATGAGGCGATAGCTATGCGCCAGACCGCTGCCACCCGTGGTCACGCCGCACTGTTGCCGGTCATGGCCAGGGACGTTCTGGCAGAAGCCGCGATCGCCGCGGCATCGCTCGATCTCGTCGCGGTCACAGTCGGGCCAGGCAGCTTCACCGGCATCCGTGCTGGCCTCGCGTTGGCGCATGGGATCGCGCTCGCCGCCGGCGTGCCGGTGGTCGGCGTGACGGTCGGCGAGGCGCTTGCCGACTCGCTGCCGTATCTGGGTGAGCGGCACCTCTGGGTGGCGATCGACAGCCGACGTGGCCGGGTGTTCCTGGAACTAGGCGACACCGTGGTCGCGAAGCCGCTCAATGCACTGCCGAATGCGGACGGCAAGATTGCGGTGGCCGGCGATGCGGCGGCTGCGGTCGCTGCAAGGCTCGCGGCACGCGATGTCGACGTTATGCTGACCGATGCCCGCCTGCCGATGGCGCGGCACGTTGCGGTTGTAGCCGAGCGCCGGTTCCGCGGAGAGTTGCGGCCACTGCCCGCGCAGCCGCTCTACGTCGATCTCCCTGAGGCCAGGCTGCCTGCCACCGGCCTGCGCCCGCCTCCCGCCGGATGATCAGCCAGGCGACCGCGACGCATGCGGCCGCGCTCGCGGCGATCCATGCTGCTGCATTCCCGCCGCGTGGCGCGTGGGGTGTCGATGCAATCGCAATACAGCTTATGCTTCCTGGTGTATTCGGCTTGATCGATGACCGCGGCGGTATGCTGCTGGGACGCATCGCCGCGGATGAAGCGGAGGTGCTTACGCTGGCGGTCGCGCGTTCGGTGCGCCGGCAAGGCATTGCCGCCGCGTTGCTGCGCGCCGCCAAGGCGCAGGTCCGGGGTTGCGGCGGCAACACTATGTTCCTCGAGGTCGCCACCGGCAACGCTGCCGCAGTAGCCCTCTACCGGCGCGAGGGCTTCATCGAGGTAGGCCGCCGCCGTCGTTATTACGCCGATGCGTCAGACGCGCTGGTACTGCGTATGAATCTTTTGTGATCACCGTCCTCGCCGCAGCAGCAGCGTGGCGACGCCGTCCGCGCCGGTATCCAGCGACAGCACCTCGTGCCCTTGCTCCCGCGCGGTGCGCGGTACATTGCGCAGTGGCTCCTCGCCGCGCAACCGGACCAGCAGGATCTGCCCGGGTGCCATGCGGTCCAGCGCCAGCCGCGTGCGCACAAACGTCATAGGACAGACCTCGGCGGTAATATCCAGTTGCTGATCGACGGCCACCTTGTCTGTCATGTTACGGCCCAGCGTCTTGCCTGGCAGATAGCCCCTGCGAAACGGGTTGGTCGTGCTCGTATGCTGCGACAGTCTTCCGCCAGGAAAGAATGCGAGACGCCTGAGGCGACGCTGCCGACCGATGTTCTCGAGCAGACGGCGCAAATTGTCCCGGCGCACGGGTCAAACAATGCGGTGTCTCCGGATGCACTGCCTTCACCAGATCCAGTGAGCTTATAAGATGGTGGCGGATGCCGGCAAGGAACCGGCCGAGCCGGACCGGCGACAACCAGCGGTCCCGGCAGAGAATCTGTCTCGCGGACGGCAAGAACCTGAGGATGCTGAAACGGCACCTCAGGACGGCCTATGACATGAACCCAGACCAATCTCGCGAGCGCCGGAGGCTCGGCTCCGACCGCTCCGATGGTGGCCCCGGACTACGCTAGGCACCGTTCCTCACCGGCCAAGATTATCGGTCTCGGCACCGTGGCCACCGCACCGGGCGCCGTTAGTGTCCGTCCACCCCGCAGGCTGCCCTCCGTCGGCATTGGACAGCCGCGACCCTGATCGGCTACGCCGTTGCCAGCCGGCCCATCACCGTCTGTCGGATCAGGCTCCCGAGGGCCTGTACCGGGGGGCTGGCACCGGGTGACCGGGCCGGACTAGGTTGAACGCAGGGGATCCGATGGAATCGCGCATCGAGCGCCTGTGCGTCGAACGAGGCCTCAAGATGACGGGGCAGCGTCGTGTCATTGCCCGGGTCCTGTCCGAGGCATCCGATCACCCCGACGTCGAGGAGCTCTACCGCCGTGCCAGCGCTCTCGATTCGCGGATCTCGATCGCCACGGTCTATCGCACCGTGCGCCTGCTCGAGGAAAAGGGCATCCTCGAGCGCCGTGACTTCGGCGGTGGTCGTGCCCGATATGAGCCGACTGAGCACGGCCACCACTACCATCTGATCGACGTCGATACCGGCAAGGTGATCGAGTTCCAGGACCCCGAGTACCAAAGGCTGATGCAGAGTATCGCCGAACGCCTAGGCTTCGACCTGGTCTCGCTCCGCCTCGAACTGTTCGGTCGGCGCCGCGAACCGGTGCAGGCCGCGCGCGAGAGGGAGGCGCGGCAGCGTCTCTCGCGGCGGATCGCGGGGTCGGCCCGTGAACCGGACCCAGCCATCGAGCAGGGAAGGGCGGCGCGATGACCATTGAGCAGATGCTCGCCAGGACGCGAACCGACCACCTTCCGTTTCCAGAACTGCGGGCCGGATATCTCGGCGTACGGGTCGCCAACTCGGCGACGGAGATCGATGCGGTCCAGGCACTGCGCTACCGTGTGTTCTATCAGGAAATGGGCGCCAGGGCCGACGTGGCGACCGCAACCAGCCTGCGCGACCGCGACGCGTTCGATGCCGTCGCGGACCATCTGCTGGTGGTGGACCACGCCATCGGTGACGGCCCGGAGGGTGTCGTCGGCACCTACCGTCTGATCCAGCGGGAGGCTGCGGAGCGGCTGGGCCGGTTCTATTCGGCGGACGAATATGACATCACGCCGATTGTGAACTTTCCGGGCCGTATTCTGGAACTTGGCCGCTCCTGCGTCGATACCGCCTATCGCGGCCGAGCTGCCATGCAACTGCTGTGGCGCGGGATCGCCGCCTATGTCTTCCACTATCAGATCGATCTGATGTTCGGCTGCGCCAGCCTGCATGGCACCGACCCCGATGCGCTGGCGGCGGACCTGACATATCTGTACCACAACCACCTGGCACCGCCGGCGGTGCGCCCGCGCGCCCTGCCCCATCGCTATATCGAAATGCGTCGAATGTCGCCCAGCCAATTCGACCCGAAGCGGGTGCAGGCCCAGTTGCCGCCACTGATCAAGGGCTATCTCAAACTCGGCGGCTTCGTTGGTGACGGCGCGGTGATCGACCGTCAGTTCAATACCACCGACGTGGCCGTGGTGGTGAAAACTGACCTGGTCACCGACAAATATTACCGCCACTACGAGCGCCAGCTCCGCGATGCACTCGATTGAGCAGCACGATGAGGTTTTTCGTTGCTGGGATCGTTCCGGGCCCGTCATTGCCGGGCCGCCATCAGTATTCGATCACGCAGAATTTCCGCGGATGTGAGAAATCGCGTCAGGAAAACCCGATTAGTTATTGACGTATCTGCAACGTCTCACGAAGCTGCGCGCCGGAGCGATCTTTGGGATCGCATGGGACAGAAGGCAGAAACGTGAACCAAGGGGAAGTCGGCCCGCGTCTGGGCCGAACCACGGAGGCCGCTGCACGCGCTACGCGATGTGCCGTCGCCGTGCTGACCTTGGTGGTGGGGATCACTGCGTTCGCAACGGCTGAAGCGCAGCCCGCCCCTCCAGCAGGGAACCCGGTGCCGCAGGGCTCACCGATCCCACGCGTCCTGCCCTCAGCGCCACCGTCGGTCGGACCCGGCACGATCATCCCGCCGCCGTCTACGCCAGGCGCTGAGGTGCCCAATCGGCCGGTGCGGGTCACCAGCGTCGAAATTGAGGGGGTCACCGCCTATCCGCAGCCGGAGATCGCGCAGCTCGCCGCCGGCCTGGAGGGGCCGGCAGTGCCACTACCGCAGATCGATGCCGCTCGCCAGGCGATTCTGCAGCGCTATCGCGCCGACGGCTACGTGCTGACCACGGTCTCAGCCAACCTCGACAGCGGTGGCAGGCTGCGCTTCGTGGTCACTGAGGGGCACATCGCCAGCGTCAAGCTCGACGGCGACATCGGCCCGGCCGGCACCCAGGTGCTGCGCTTCCTCAACAAGCTCACCGAAAAACAGCCGATCGATTCCGTCACGCTGGAGCGCTACCTGCTGCTGGCGCAGGACGTGCCCGGCATCAGCCTGCGGGCAGTGCTGGAGCCATCGACCGACACGCCCGGCGCGCTGAACCTGATCGCCCAGGTCAGCCGCCAGAAGATCTCCGGCCTCGCCACCATCGACAACCGCGCCTTCAATGAAACCGGGCCGATCGAGCTGCTCGGAGTGCTCGATTTCAACAGCTTCACCGAGTTCGGCGAGAAGACCGAGGTTTCCTACTACCATACCTTCCCCAACAGCCAGAACTTCGGTCAGGCCTCCTCCGAGGTGTTCCTTGGCGCCTCCGGTCTGAAGGGAAAGGTCTACGGCGGCTATGGCACGACAATTCCGACCGGCAGCCTCGGGCAGCAGGGCTATAACGGCACCACGACCGTATTCGGCACGTCGCTGAGCTATCCAATTATTCGTTCGCGGCAGCAGACGCTGAACAGCTACCTCGCGTTCGATGCGCTGGACTCCAACATCTCTACGGAGCCACCCGGCAGCATCCGCCAGCAGGCGAGCTACGACGCGCTGCGCATCATGCGGCTCGGCGCGGATTACGCATTGTCGGACGTCTGGCTGGGCGCCGATCGCTCGGCGATCAACGCGCTGTCGCTGCGGATCTCCGAAGGCATGAAGCTGCTCGGCGCCACCACCGACGGCAACTCCAGGACCTCGCCGCGCCAGGGCGAGCAGACCGGTTTTACCAAGATCAACTTCGAGACGAGCCGCACACAGACCCTGTTCGCGCCATGGGAAGGGGCGACTGTCGGCCTGATGGGCCTGCTCACCGGCCAGTGGTCCCCCGACATCCTGCCACCGGCGGAGCAGTTCTATCTTGGCGGCTCGCGCTTCACGCGCGGCTACTACGCCGGCCAAGTGCCGGGCGACAAGGCGTTGGCGGCGACGGTCGAGCTGCAGCTCAACACCGGTTTCGAGACGACATTGTTCGAGCGGTCGTTCGACATTTCGACCCAGTACTATCTGTTCTACGACTGGGGCGAGACTTGGCAGAATCTCAGCAGTGACCATAACGCGATGATCAATTCGGCAGGTGGCGGCGTTCGCGCCCAGCTCACCCGCTACGTCGAGGTCGATTTGGAGGGGCTCGCCCGGTTCAATCGGTTCCCGAACGGTGGCAACATCCCCGGATCCGGCGTCTCGCCGCTATATGGCGGCGCATTCTATTGGCGGGTGCTGACCCGGTTCTGACAAAATGACGGTGGCGTCGGAATGATGTCGACGACGACGGGGGTGGCATGTCGAAGGCACGGCGCAACGATACGGTTCGGGTAATCGGCGTCGTCCGCCGCAATCGCCCGGCCCTTATGATGAGCACCGCGTTGCAGGCGACCGTCATGCTGGTGCTGGCCCTGCCTGCCGCGGCGCAGCCCGCGCCGAACGCGCATCCGACCGGCGGCGCGGTGGTGGCGGGCGCCGCCACGATCAGCCAGAGCGTCGGCAACACCCGGATCACCCAATCCACCCAGCGCGCCGCGATCGACTGGAAGAGCTTCGACGTCGGCAGCCAGCAGAGCGTCACCTTCAGCCAGCCGTCGGCCAGCGCGGTGGCGCTGAACCGCGTCACCGGCCCGGATCCATCGCAGATCGCCGGCCGCATCGACGCCAACGGTCAGATCATCCTGCTGAACCAGTCGGGGGTGAATTTCTACCAGGGCGCCCAGGTCAACGCCGCCGGCGTGATGATCTCGACCATCGGTGCCAGCGATCAGAGCGTGAAGAGCTTTGTCGCCTCGACCACCGGCAAGCTGTCGCTTGACCAGCCGGGCAATCCCAACGCCAAGGTGGACAACCGCGGCACCATCACCATTCGGCAGGCGGGCCTCGCGGCGCTGGTGGCGCCGCAGGTGGCGAACTCCGGCACGATCGCGGCGAAGCTGGGCCACGTGGTGCTGGCGGGCGCGAAGACCGCCACGCTGGACCTGTATGGCGATGGGCTGCTGTCGCTGGATGTCACCAATCAGGTGACGCAGGCGCCGGCCGGGGCGACCGCGCTGGTGACCAACACCGGGGTGATCATTGCCGATGGCGGCACCGTGCAACTCACCGCGCGCGCGGCCGATGGGATCGTGCAGAACCTGGTGCAGGCGGGCGGCACGATCCGCGCCGCGACGACGGGTGGCCAGACCGGCACGGTGGCGCTGAACGGCGTCGGCGGCTCGATCGTGGTCGAGGGGCAGCTTGCGGTGCCGGGGACTGCGCCGGGGACAAAGGGCGGTACGATCGTGGCCAACGCGACCGGCACCGTGACGCTGCTGCCGACGGCGATGCTGAATGCCTCGGGGCGGGCGGGTGGCGGCACGGTGGCGGTGGGCACGACGTTGGCGCGCGCCGCGGGCGGGCCGGGCGTCACGCCGACGCTGACGGCGGCGAATGTCATGGTGCAGAAGGGCGCGACGATCGCGGCGGACGCGACCGGCAAGGGCAAGGGCGGGCGGGTCACCGTGCTGTCGACGGGCACCACCGCGATGGCAGGGGCGATCAGCGCCAAGGGCGGGCCAAAAGGTGGTGACGGCGGCTTCGTCGAGACCTCGGGGCAAGGTGTTTTGACGATTGGGCCAGACGGTTCAGTCAGCGCTGCCGCGCCAAAAGGCAAGCCGGGAACATGGTTGCTGGACCCGGATTCGAACGTGACGATCACCACCGCCACGTCGAACGCCGCTTGCACCGGGACCCCGGCAGTATGCCTCCCGAGCGCTGACTCATCGACCCTCGCCGCCAACACGATCATAGCCGCACTCAACGCCGGCACCAGCGTCACCGTACAAACCACCAATCCCGCCGGGACCGAGGCAGGCAATATCCTGGTGGGTTCTGGGCCCGTGGATGGAACAATCAGCGGGTTCAACGCGCCAAGCGCCGTGACGCTGACGTTGAACGCGGGGTCGGGCGGCGGAGCAGGTGGCATCACGGTCAATTCGCCGATCTCGGACAGTGGCTCCACCGGCGCGCTGTCGGTCGTCCTTACAGCCGGCGGTGACATTACACTAGACAACAGCGTAACGATCGGCGCGACCCTGATTGCGACAGCGGGCCCTGCGGCAGCCGTCAACATCAACTCTGGCGGGGCGATCGCTGCGGCTGGTGGCCTCACGCTGGCAGCCGGGAGCGGGGGGATCAGCCTGGTCGACAACGTCACGGCGAGCGGCGAGACGGTGACGCTCAGTTCGGCGGGCGCGATCAGCCAGACCGGCGGGGTGATTACGGCGGGAAATCTCGCGATCACCGCGGCGGGTTCGGTTGGCCTGCCGGCGGCAAATAGCGTGACGACGCTTGCCGCTTCGGTCACCGGCAGTGGGAACGGCATTATCTTCCGCGATGCCTCGACGCCGCTGAGCGTGGGCACCGTCGGGAGTGTCGCCGGCATATCGACCAGCGACGGCCGGATTGCAATGTCGACGACGACCTCTGGCAATGTGACGGTGAAATCCGCGATCACCTCCACCGGCGGCGAGATCGATATCGCGACGGCGCCAGGCAGCGGCTTCATCAACTCGGCCGCGATCGGCAGCGGCGGCGGCAACATCGTGCTCCTCGCCGACACGCTGGCCCTGGCAGGCGCAGGAGCTACGGTCAATGCTGGGACGGGCCCCGTCGTGCTTGGACCGGCGACGACGACCCGCAATATCGTACTTGGCGCGGCGAGCAACGGCACGACGCTCGGGCTACAATCCACCGACTTCGCGACGGTCACCGCCGGTATGGTGGAGGTCGGTTACCGTGCCGAAGATGCGACGGCGTCGTTCACCGGCGATATCAGCGTCGGCGGCGGCGCGGGGATCAGCTTGAACCCCACAGGCTTTCCGGCATTGCTTCTGGTCACCGGGGGACCGGGCGGGACGGTGAAGCAAACGCAATCAGTGAACTTCACCGGCCCGCGCGGAACACTCGGGGTTATCGCCGGCGGCAAGGTGTCGCTAACCCTATCAAATGCGGTCGATACGCTTGCCGGGTTCGCCGACAACAGCAGCGCGTTCGCGTTCAGCAACAGCCATGCGCTGGCAGTCGGGGCCTTGCCGACGCAGCAGCTCGGCATTTCGGTCGACCCCATCACGGGGCTCGCCAGCTCGGCGGCGATGGGGACGGGGGCCGGCAAGCCGAGCAGTCCGCTGACCGGGGTCACGGCATCTGCGCCGGTGGCGCTGACCACGACGATGGGCGGCCTGACGCTGGGGGCCGGGGTGACGGCGAGCGGTGAGACGGTGACGCTGAGTTCGGCGGGCGCGATCACCCAGACCGCGGGCGGCGTGATCACTGCGGCGACGCTCACCGGCTCATCGTTCGGCGCGGTCGACCTGAGTACCGCCAGCAATGCCATCAGCGCCCTGGGCGCATTCACCCCGGGCGGCGAGTTCAAGCTGAACGATGGCGCGACCGCGCTGCAGTTCACCGGCGCCTTCGCCGGTGCCGGCGACACCCTGACCCTGACGACTGGGCCGATCAGCCAGACCGCGGCTGGGGTAATCGCTGCGGCGACGCTCACCGGCTCGTCGTCTGGTGCGGTCGACCTGAGCACCGCCAGCAATGCTATCGGCGCCCTCGGCGCATTCACCCCGGGCGGCGATTTCAAGCTGAACAACGGCGCGACCGCGCTGCAGCTGACCGGCGCCTTCGCCGGTGCCGGCGACACCCTGACCCTGACGACTGGGCCGATCAGCCAGACCACAGCCGGGGTGATCACGGCGGCGACGCTCACCGGCTCATCGTTCGGTGCGGTCGACCTGAGCACCGCCAGCAATGCTATCGGCGCCCTCGGCGCATTCACCCCGGGCGGCGAGTTCAAGCTGAACGACGGCGCGACCGCGCTGCGGCTAACCGGCGCCTTCGCCGGTGCCGGCGACACCCTGACCCTGACGACTGGGCCGATCAGCCAGACCGCGGCTGGGGTAATCGCCGCGGCGACGCTCACCGGCTCGTCGTCCGGCGCGGTCGACCTGAGCACCGCCAGCAATGCCATCGGCGCCCTGGGCGCGTTCACCCCGGGCGGCGAGTTCAAGCTGAACGATGGCGCGACCGCGCTGCGGTTCACCGGCGCCTTCGCCGGTGCCGGCGACACCCTGACCCTGACGACTGGGCCGATCAGCCAGACCGCGGCTGGGGTAATCGCTGCGGCGACGCTCACGGGCTCATCGTCCGGCGCGGTCGACCTGAGCACCGCCAGCAATGCTATCGGCGCCCTCGGCGCGTTCACCCCGGGCGGCGAGTTCAAGCTGAACGATGGCGCGATCGCGCTGCAGTTCAGCGGCGCCTTCGCCGGTGCCGGCGACACCCTGACCCTGACGACTGGGCCGATCAGCCAGACCGCAGCCGGAGTGATCACGGCGGCGACGCTCACCGGCTCGTCGTCCGGCGCGGTCGACCTGAGCACCGCCAGCAATGCCATTGGCGCACTGGGCGCATTCACCCCGGGCGGTGACTTCAAGCTGAACGATGGCGCGACCGCGCTGCAGTTCACCGGCGCCTTCGCCGGCGCCGGTGACACCCTGACCCTGACCGCCGGGCCGATCACTCAGACCGCAGCCGGGGTGATCACTGCGGCGACCTCACCGGCTCATCGTCCGGCGCGGTTGACCTGAGCACCGCCAGCAATGCCATCAGCGCCCTGGGCGCATTCACCCCGGGCGGCGATTTCAAGCTGAACGATGGCGCGACCGCGCTGCAGTTCACCGGCGCCTTCGCCGGTACCGGCGAAACCCTGACCCTGACCGCCGGGCCGATCACCCAGATCGCAGCCGGGGTGATCACGGCGGCGACACTCACCGGCTCATCGTCCGGCGCGGTTGACCTGAGCACCGCCAGCAATGCCATCAGCGCCCTGGGCGCATTCACCCCGGGCGGCGAGTTCAAGCTGAACGACGGCGCGACCGCGCTGCAGTTCACCGGCGCCTTCGCCGGTGCCGGCGACACCCTGACCCTGAGCGCGGGGCCGATCAGCCAGACCGCAGCCGGAGTGATCACGGCGGCGACGTTCACCGGCTCGTCGTCCGGCGCGGTCGACCTGAGCACCGCCAGCAATGCCATTGGCGCACTGGGCGCATTCACCCCGGGCGGTGACTTCAAGCTGAACGATGGCGCGACCGCGCTGCAGTTCACCGGCGCCTTCGCCGGCGCCGGTGACACCCTGACCCTGACCGCCGGGCCGATCACTCAGACCGCAGCCGGGGTGATCACTGCGGCGACGCTCACCGGCAGCGCGACTTCCGCCAGCCTGACGCAACTCGGCAATTTGGTTGGCACGCTCGGTGCCTTCAGCACCTCGGCGGGCTTCGCGCTCACCGACAATCAGGCGCTACTGGTAACGGGACCGGTAATCGACGCCGGGGCGGCAAGCACGCTGGCACTGACTACCAAGACCGGCGACATCACCCTCACCGGCACGGTGACCGCAATCAACCTCGTGGATTTGATTTCGGCCGGCGCGATCAATCAGACCGCCGGCACGCTGATCGCTAATGTGCTGACCGGCAGCGCGGCGACGTCAGCCAGCCTGACGAAACCAGTCAACCTGGTCGGCACGCTAGGGGCATTCAGCACCACGGCGGGCTTCGCACTCACCGACGACCAACCGCTGTTGGTGAACGGTCCGGTGGTGGACACCGGCGCGACAAGCGCACTGGCACTGACCAGCAAGATCGGTGACATCACTCTCGCCGGCACGGTGCACGCCGCCAACATAGTGAACCTGATTTCCGCCGGCACGATCAGCCAGACCGGCGACAGGTTGATCGCAGGCACGCTGACCGGCAGCGCGGCAGGTTCCGCCAGTCTGGCTCAGCCGGCCAACCAGGTCGGCACTTTGAACGGTTTCAACGCAGATGGTTTCGCACTGGACAACAGTTCCGGCCTGACGGTGCTCGGCACGGTGTCCGGTGGGCCGACCGCGACGGTCGCCAACAAGGGCCCACTCACAATCAACGGCACGGTGACGGCGCAGGTGGTCAGCATCACCGCCGACAGCATAGGCATCCCAGGTAACGTGACCGGCACCTCAGTCGCACTGTTCGGCACGGTAGGCGCGATTACCGAGACGGGCCTGCTTAACGCCAGCACACTGACTGGCAGCGCGGTGACCACCGCCGGCTTGACCGGGACGTCGTTCAGCAACAGCATAACCACGCTGAACGGATTCACTGCGGCTGGCTTCACGTTGGACAATGGAATCGGTCTGACGGTGCTTGGTACGCTGTCCGGCGGGCCGAGCGCGACAATCGCGGACACCGGCCCGCTTGCAGTCAACGGCACAGTGTCGGCGACCGCGGTCAGCCTGACCGCCGACAGCATCACCATCCCGGGCAACGTGAAAGGCAACACGGTGGCGTTGTTTGGCACCGTCGGCGCGATCAGCGAAACAGGCGTATTGAGCGCAGGCGCGTTGACCGGCAGCGCCGCGACGATCGCCAACCTGACAGGCACGGCGTTCAGCAATCAGATCGGCACCGTGAGCCGCTTCACTGCTGCGGGCTTTACGCTGGACGATGGTGCCGACCTGACCGTAACCGGCAGCATCAGTGGCGGGCCGAGTGTCACGTTGGCTGGCGCCGGGACGGTCGCAGTAGCCGCCGGCGGGGCGGTCATCGGCAACACGCTCAGCATCACCGCTTCCGGCAGCATCAACATCGCGGGCACCGCGCAGGCTGCCAACAACGTCCGCCTGGTGAGCAACAACGGGAGTATTACCGAGCCCGGTACGCTGGTCGCTGCCCTCTTGACCGGCAGCACCGCCGGCGATGCCACGCTAACCGGAACGTCGGCGAGCAACGCGGTAATCCAGCTCGGCAGCTTCACCAGCGGTGGCACCTTCACCCTAGACGATGGCGTCGCCCTGACGATCAACGGTCCGCTCATCGCGCCGACAATCATCATCGATGCCGGCGCAAACACACTGACACTTGCCGACAAGGCGGAACTCACCACAGGCGGCACGCAGCGACCGCCTGAAACCGTTCCGAACTTCCCTCCCGACGCGCTGACCACCAATGGTGCCTACCTGACGACCTCGTCCGGCTTCACCCAGCAAGGCTCCAGCACGATATTCGGCCTCGCAGGTAGCCCCAGCGTGCTGCGTATCAATGCCCAGGGAGACGCCAACGTCACGTTCGATCTTGTGGCCGGACTGCAAGGGACGAACACCTGGCTGATCCTGGACATCGGGACCGGCAAGGCCACTGGACAAATCCACGTCAAGAGCCTCGATGTGCTTCATAGCGGTCAGACCGGCGGCGCCAGTCTGAACGGAACGGTGACCGGCCTATCCGGCCCCGCAGCGGCGGGTGCCGCGGGGATCCAGCCCAACCCGAACTCTAATTTCCGCATCAATTCGTGCCCGATCGGCTCGGTGAACTGCGTGCTTTTGCCCTCCCAGGCAGTGCCGACGGCCAACCCGCTGAACGACATCTATTTCGCCTCGCTGTTCAACCCGAACGATGAGGATGACCTGTTGCTGCCCATCGTCTCCGACCAGGACTACTGACCATGCGCGCGCACGCCCGGCTCTCCCTGGTGCCGCTTCTCGTCCCGCTGCTGCTGTTCGGCTGCGCGACGCCCCCGCCCGAGTCCTATGTGCACGGCGCACTAGGCAATTCCGCCAAGCCTGTCGCGCAGGTCTCCATCGGCAGGAACTCGGTGGGCGAGGATTGCACGCAGCAGGTTGAGGCCGGACAGAGCGCCGATGTGTTCTGCGGCACCTGGCAGCAACCAAGTGCACGCATCCGATCGGGTGGGCCGGGTACCGCTGGGCAACTTGCCGGGCTGGCCACGGCCGGTCAGTGGCGTAGCGGCATCGACAGCCGGTTCCATTGCGAGGCGCCGGTCTCCACAATGATCCTCGGTGGCAATCCGACCGAGCTGATGCAATGCACGCGCCTGGTCGGCGGCTGGGCACATGTCGCCATGGTGGCCCTGGTGAACAACACGATCTGGTATGCCGACGGTGTGCTGCCGGTCGCGCAGGTGATGGAGCGCTCAATCGGCGTGCTGGCCGGCGTCGCGCGCCCCGACGCCGTTGTGCAGACCTCGGATGCGGATGCGCTGCTGGCAAGCCGGCTCGCTGCCAAGGCGTTCAGTTCGGGCGATATTGGGCAGTTCGACACGCTGATGACGGTCGGCACGCGCGCCAACCTCACCGACAATCCGGGTGCGGCGGAAAGCGCTTTCCGCGCCGCGCTCGCCTTGCAACAGAAGGCGCTGGGCAGGGACAATCCCAACACGGCAACCGCGCTGATGTCGCTCGCGTTGCAACTTTCGGACGAAGGCCGGTATGCCGAAGCCAATGGCTTGTTCGCGGACGCCGGCAAGCTGACACCCGGATCGGCCGACCCCACCGCCCCGGCCCGGCTGCTGCACTATCGCGGCATCGATGCGATGAACCAGGGCCAATTCGAGCCGGCGCTGACCCTGCTGGCCCAGGCTGATACCATCTATGCGGCCGCAGTACCGGCCGATGCGCTGGACGCGCGACCGCGTCCCATCCAGCCGACCAACACTTTCACCCGTGCCGGACAGATCCGGCTGACAGACCTGATGCCCAGCCAGGATTTACTGACGGACCCCCGCGCACGGGCGGCGCTGCTCGGACTGATCGAGGTGCGACGCAATCGCGCTGTGGTGCTGCGCATCATGGGCCGAGACGAGGAAGCCAATGCGCTGCTGAAGTCGGCAACCGACCTTGCGCGCGGCAACGGGCTATCGCGGCCGATCGTCAATGCGCGGCTGTATCGCACCAGCGGACTGACCGCGGCGGCGCAGGGGTTGGACGAACAGGCACTCGCCGATCTCCTGCAATCGACCTCGGCATTCGACCGGTCGCTGCCCGGCTCGAAGCCACTGGCCGATACCTACCTGTTGCGAGCCCGCCAACTGGTGAAGGCGGGCAAGGGCGACTCCGCGCTGGCGATCTGCCGGAACGCCGTGCAGTCGCTGGCCGCACTGAAGGCAGGCACCACACCGGGGCTCATGGCGTCGTGCCTCGACGTCTATGGCGCAGCCGCTGAGCACCAGAAGGACCAGGTGCTGCTGGCCGAAATGTTCACCGCGGCGCAACTCGCGCAGGGCGGCGTTACCAGCCAGCAGATCGCCCAGGCCACCGCACGGCTGTCGGAAAACTCGCGCGATCCCAAGGTGGCCGAAGCGATACGCCATCGACAGGATGTGTCGGCGCGGCTGTCCGATCTCTATCGCAAGCGCGACGAACTGGCCGAGGCGCAGCGTCTAGGCGCGGCAACTGCACAGAATTCCACCAGCAGTGGCGACCTCGACAAGCAGATCAGCGACGCACAGAGCGCCCTGGCGGACGCCGATGCGTCGCTGCAGGCGGCGTCGCCCAATTATGGGCAGCTCGTACAGGAGGTGGTACCGGCGAAGGACGTGTTCGCTTCATTGCACCCGAACGAGGCGTTCGCAGCCATCGCGCTCAGCGACGAAGATGGCTGGGTGTTCCTGCTGCGCAACGGCACCATCACGGTGTCGAGGATCGAGGCTGGCCTCAAGCAGGTCGCCGAGCTGGTGCGCAACGTACGTGCCGGTATCGAACTGACAGCGAATGGCTTGCCGACGTTCAATGTAGTTGACGCGCAGAAGCTGTACCAGATGACAATTGGTGGCGTGGCGAGCGCGATGGACGGAGTGAAGGCGCTCGTCATTGCGCCGGCAGGGCCACTACTGTCGCTACCATTCGAGACCCTGCTGACCGGACCGGCGGATGCCGCCAATCTCGCCGAAGCTCCATGGCTGGTACGCAAGTACACGATTGCCCATGTACCGGCGCCATCCAACTTCGTCTCGCTGCGCAAGATAGCGGGAGGATCGCGCGCAACGCGGCCGTGGTTCGGCTTCGGCGATTTCCACCCGGTAACTCTGGCGCAGGCGGAGAAGACCTTCTCTGGCGCCGGCTGCATCGAGAGCGCCAAGCTGCTCGCCGGTCTGCCGATGTTGCCATATGCGCGCAAGGAATTGGATGCCGCACGTGCGCTCCTTGGCGCCGATGCGTCCGATGCGCTGCTCGGCCAGGCGTTCACTGCCGAGGCGGTGCTGAAGGCGCACCTGAAGGATTTCCGTATTCTGCAGTTCGCCACCCACGCTCTGCTGCCGGCGGAGCTGCGCTGTCAAAGTGAGCCCGCCATCATCACGTCTGCGCCGCCGAATGCGCCGAGTGCCGCGGGCGCATTGCTGACTGCCTCTGCCGTCGTCGGGATGGATCTGGATGCCGATCTTGTGGTGCTGTCGGCGTGCAACTCGGGCGGACCGGGCGGCACGACCGCGGGCGAAAGCCTCTCCGGACTGGCACGCGCCTTCTTTTATGCCGGAGCGCGATCGCTGGCGGTGACCCATTGGTCGGTGAATGATCAGGTCGCGGCGTTCCAGATGGCCGACACGCTGCGGCGGATACGCGAGAACCCGAACCTCGGCATCGCCGGCGCGCTGCGAGACGCGCAGCTCGCCATTCTGGCCGATGCGGGCAAGGGTCTGCCGGCAGAAATCGCGCACCCCTTCTTCTGGGCAGCCTTTGCGGTAATCGGCGAAGGCGGCGAACGCGCGCCGGCCAGCGCCGACAGTCGCGTTTCACCGCGACGCCTCGCCGGTCTATAAGCCCCGCCAGGAGGTTCGGCGAAACGCGGCATGGACACGATTGAGGCGCTCGGCAAATACGAGATCAAGCGGCCATTGGGCCGTGGCGCCATGGGCACGGTCTACGAGGGCTGGGACCCGATCATCGCCCGTCGCGTGGCGATCAAGACCGTCAAGCTGCCAGACAGCGCCGATCCTGAGACCGAGGAGGCGTTGGCCCGGTTCCGTCGAGAAGCGCAGGCCGCGGGAAGGCTGACGCATCCCAACATCGTGGCGGTGTTCGACTACGGTGAGACCAACGACCTCGCCTACATCGTGATGGAGTTCGTCGACGGGCCGCCCCTGAAGACACTGCTCGACAATCAGGAGCGGTTCGCGCTCACCGACACAATCCGCGTCATGGAGGACCTGCTGGCCGGACTGCAGTTCAGCCACGAGCGCGGCGTGGTACATCGCGACATCAAACCGGCCAACGTCATGCTCACCAGCTCGGGCCAGGCGAAGATCGCCGACTTCGGCATCGCCCGGATCGAGAGCAGCTCGATGACCCAGGCCGGCACGCTGCTGGGTACTCCAGCCTACATGTCGCCCGAACAGTTCATGGGGCAGGTGGTGGATGCGCGCACCGACATCTATTCGTCGGGCGTACTGCTCTATCAGATGCTGACCGGCGAGCGGCCGTTCGAAGGCGGCATGTCGGCGATCATGCACAAGGCGCTGAACACCGAGCCGCCAGCGCCGTCGCTGCTTTCAGTGACTGCCCCGCCCTCGTTCGACGGCGTGGTGAGGCGCGCGATGGCGAAGCGGCCAGAGGACCGTTTTCCGTCGGCCAGCGCCTTTGCCGAGGCGATGCGAGGTGCCTTCGCGAATCAGGCGGGACCGCCTGTCAGCGAAGACGAGGCGACCATGGTCGCGGCGACGGTACCACCGCATCAGCCACCGACGACCGCCGGCCCGCCGCCGCCGCGCACCGTTCCAGTCAGCACGTCTGCCCTGCGCTCGAATACGCCGATCATCGCCGCCGTCGCATTGGTGGTGCTCGGGGGCGTCGGTGGCGGTGCTTGGTGGTTCCTTTCGCGCCAGCCGATACCACCATTACCAGTGATCGCCACAGCCGTCGTGCCGCCACCGCCGATCGTAGAGGTCACTCCGACCACACCGCCAGTCGTCGCGGCTCCGCCCAAGGACATTCCGGCCCATCCGCCGACCCAGAGCGAGGCTGGTCAGCCGACTGCCGGCGAAACCGCGGCACCACCGCCGACGGTCTCGCCGCAATTGCCACCTCCCGCCATTCCATTGCCTACAACTCCGCCTGCCGCCGCGACGCTTCCGCAGCAACCGTCCCCGCCAGCAGTACCGTCAAATGAGCAACAGCTTGCCATGGTTGGCGTCGACGTGTTGCGCCACCAGATAGCCCAGTGGGTGAGCGGCCGAAGCTGTGCCTTGCTGGATGGCGATGTGAGCGACGGCCGGTCGGTGACGCTCAACGGACTGGCTGCCCACGGAGCCGTAGAGGACCTGCGGCAAGGCCTGACTTCGTTCGTGCCCCTGGGCCAGATCGATTTGCATGTCACGGGCGTGAACCGGGTGTTCTGCCCGGCGCTGACCGCGCTGCATTCCATTGCACCCTCCTTCGGGGCCTCGGGTGGGCCGCACCTGAGACTGCAGATGGCGGACGGCAAGACGCGCCTGCACGACAGCGAGAAGGTCCGCGTAAGGCTGGCGATGCCGGATTTCACCAGCCGGCTGCGCGTCGACTACGTGGCACATGACGGGTCGGTGCAGCACCTCTATCCGCAGCTTGCCGATGCGAAGAATGGGATCTCTGCCGATCCGCCGAGAACCTTCGGACCAGGCGAGCGGGTCGACCTGGGCCATCCGTCGTGGCTGATAAGCGAGCCCTACGGAACCGACATGATCATCGCTGTGGCATCATCCGAGCCGCTGTTCGATCGGCCTCGGCCAAGCAATGCCGAAACGGCGGATGTTTACCTGCGTGACCTGCAGGCGGCGATTGACGCTCTGCGTCAGCGCGGCGCGCGGCTGACAGGCGCGGCAATGACCTTGGAAGCGCTGCCCTAGACCAGCGACCGACTGGCTCCGCAATTCTTGCGCTCTACTGGACCGACGTCGCACTTTGGTAGCTGGCCAGCACATTCCGCAGCCAGCCAGCCGGCATACCCAAGAGAAAGCGAGCCTGCAGTGCGGATAACCGCTCGTGCGACATTCCCGCCATCTCGGGCGTGAAGAACGCCGGATCACGGGTGAACATCAGATAGGCCTGCATTTCGTTGTACATCAGCTCTTCCTTGCGGGCGTCATAATCCTCCTTCGCCAAGAAGGCGCGCACGGCGTCCCGCTCTTCGGCGGACAATTCAGTCAGCCAGAACTTGCGCACATACTCCGCATACTCCGGATTGCTGAAGAATTCGCCGTGCGAAAGCTCGTGGCGCAGAATCGCACGGCGTGCTGCCGGCGTGATCCGCGGATCCGAACCGGCGGTCGGCAACGAGATAAGACCAGCCGAGAGGTCCTGAGCGAGCCAGCCCTCCTGCCGCAGCAATGCGCGCAACTTCTCCTCCAGCGGATCCAGCGCGATCTGCTCGCTGTCGGCGAGCGCGAAGAAGCGCGCCAGCGATCCCTCGGCATAATCATGGCCGAAGTAGAACGTCTCGACCGTATCGCCACGCGTGTGAATCGCCGCGTCCAACTCGGCGTCGGTCAGCACGCGGTCATGCGGCAGCCCGGCCTTCTCCACGAACGCCGCCACTCGGTTGAGCATTTTCCCCTGCTCGTGCAGCGAGGCAAAGTCCAGCACCAGGATCTTCGGATTGTCCGCAAGGCGGAATACTGTCAGCGAGGTTGGCACATGCTGAGCGATCTCCGCTTCCGTCGCGGTCTGGACCTGGAACGTCGGCGCAGCGACAGGAATCGACGCGGTCGCAACCGGTGGCGGATGGGAGGGTTGTTGCCGCAGCAGCCAGAACGCTGCCCCGCCGGCCAGCACAACCGCAAACACAGCCACTGCAGAAAGCCACCACGGCGCACGCCGGCGTTGCCGCCCCGGCAGGATACGTATCGTATCGTCGGCGCCTGACTTTGACGGCCTCATGCGTCGGCCGTCGTCGCGGCGTGGCTCAGGCGCCTAGGTTGATCACCTGCACACGGCGATTGCGCGGCTCCGGCGTTTGCGGCGGGGTCGGCACCAGCAGCCCGTCTTCACCCATTCCGACCGCCTGCAGGCGGCTCGGGTCGACGCCGTACTTTTTCGCGACGTAATCCACAACGGCCTCGGCACGGCGCTCGGACAACGCGCGATTGTAGTCGCTTGATCCGACCGTATCGGTGTGGCCCTCGATGCGGAACCGGTAGGATGCCAGGTCCTTGCTGGCGAGCGCGTGACCCAATGCGTCAAGCGTGCGGATTGCGTCGGGTCTCAGGTCGGCAGAGCCATTGGTGAAGTTGACCGTCAGGTTAACCGCCGGACCTGCGGCCGGCGGCGAAGCGACCGGCACCGCCACGGGCCTGCTGGAGGCGACGCGTGGCTGCTGCGCTGGAGAGGGCGCCGGCTGCTGCGTCGTCCCATCGTTGGTTGGCGCGGCCAACCTCAATCCGCGGGTCCCGCCCGTCACCAGATTGCCGCTAGGCCGCAGCGAGTTGATGATCTGGTCGGCCGAGGGATTGCCCTGCGCCAGAACCGGCAGGCTGCCAAGCACCAGCGGCGCGACAATGATTGGGGTTATCAGGGAACGCACGACAGCTCTCCTCGCAAGTCCAGCGGCGCTATACCACAGAAACGGTGCCAGGCGAGATTTTGTGGGTTCGCGCCCCGGCGGACCCGCGAAATCCTGTCATTACTGCGACCGACGCCACCCCGGTCAGGACACGCCCTGGGCGCGCAGGATCGGCAGCCGCACGTGAAGCGCCTTGGTAAAGACCTCACGCAGGTTGCCGCGGCCCGCTTCGTCCAGGTTGACGCCGATGTCGCGGACCCAATCATCGATGTTCGCCTCGCTATCGCCTGCCTGCGCGCGTTCGATCACATGCAGCTCGAACAGTGTGCATGAGGCTCCTGCTCCCAGGACATAGCTGGCCGCAGCGATCTGGCGGCCAGGATTGTCGGTTCGTCTCAGGTTGGCCAAGACGGTACGATTGAACTGAAGGACCTGCGGCGTTGGATCGGCGCCCGGGCGCGCTACCGGCTCCGCCAGGTTGAGCCCAACCAGGATGCCGATCAGCTCGGATGGATTGTCGCGCCTGCCTTCCAGGTTGGGCAGTGCAAGCAGGTCCCCGACCCGTCGTGGCCCTAAAGCCATCGCTTCGGTAATCGGTCCGTAGAAGCTGCGGCTGAGCGCGGCGCGGCCCGCCGGTACATCAGCTTCACGCGGCACTTCCTCGGGGCTGACATTCAGTGCCAGCCAGACATCCATCAACGCCGCGTCGCGTGCATTCGGGTCCATGCGCCGAACGCCACGGACGAACACGTCGTGGCGCAACGCACGCTCCAGGCACATGTCCTTCAGCAGTTCGCGCAGTAATGGATCATCGTGCCGCTGCGTCACCGCCCGCTGCTCGGGGGTCAACATTAGGTCCAGGAAATTTTCGATCAGGTTGACCGAGCCGACCCACTCCAACTTGGCGTCGGCGAGCGCACCCGCCACATCGGCGTGAAAGCAAGGAGCCCAGCAATCGTGCATGTACTCATGTGCCAGATAAGGTGCTGGCATGATGCCGGTACGGTCGATCAGCTTCGCAGCGATCGGCGAACGTTTGAGCTGCAGGGCGTCCGCGGCCTGAAGCTCCTTCACCAACTTCAACCCCTCCTCCGCCTGGCGGTCGCTGCGCATGCCAAGGCGTCGTCCGCCGTCGCGGAGCACTCGCTGCATTCCAAGTGCGGCACCCCAGGCCGGCAGCGAATTATAGCTGATGTGCACCGCACCGCCTGGCTTCACCCTGTCGCGGAGCAGACGCACGATGCCGGCTTGCCCCGCAGGCGGAACCCAGGTCCACACGCCGTGCATGCTGACGAAGTCGGCTGCCGGCACCTGAGCGGAAGCGGGCTCTTCTGCCAATGTTGACAGGTCGGCTTCGAGAAATCGGACGTTGTCGATCCCGGCCTGCGCCGCCCAGGCCCGCGCCGCCGCTACATGGGCCGGATTGAAGTCGATGGCGGTGACTGTCCAGCGCGGGTTGCTCGCCGCCAGGATCAGCGCACCGAAGCCCTGGCCACAGCCAAGCTCCAAATAGCTCACCGGATCGTCCGGAGACGGCATTGGCGAGGCGACGCCACCCAGCAGGCACGCCAGCGTCATGTGTGCAGGCGATTGATGCCGGTAGTAGCCCGTCACGTAGGCGACGTCGGTCACATAGCCGCCGCCCCAGCCGCTCATGCCGCCTTTCCCTTGCCGCGCCAGTCCACCTGTTGCGCCTCGATCACTTCGGCCTCGAACACCGCGTCCGCTGCATCCGCGCGGATGGTGACGCCGCCGGCCGAGCCCGGGATCCAGGTATTCCACCCCAGCCGCGGCGGCGGATCGGATGTCGCATTCAGCCGCAGCGGTGGCACCTCGTGCGCCGCCAGCACCGGGTTGATCGCGAACCCCAACTCGAAGCCGACATAAGCGCGCACCAGCGACACCAGCCGATGCAGCGCGACACGATCCGGCAGCAGTCGTTGGAAGCCCTTCAGGTCAAGCGGGCCAATGCGCAGGACGATGCGCGCCTGCGGGTCCCAGGCCCGCACGCCGGCAGCGGCATCGACCCCCAGCCGGCACCACGCGCCGTGGGCCGACAGCCTGGTGCGCTGGTCCGGCGGCAGCGGCAGCCAGGCGCCGGCGAACTCCACCACCTCCACACGCAAGCCGAGCCAATCCGCAATCATCGCGCCCAGCCGGTCCGCCGAGCGCGGGCGCAACGCGAACAGTCCGGCATAGTGCAGCAACGGCTCGGTCCCGGCCGCCAGCCGGTCGGTCAGGTGCGCCGTGCCGTAGCCGGTGAGCGCCAGCAGCACCCGCGCCACCGGATCTTGCGTGGAGACGCCTCGTTGCGCCGCTGCTTCCGCCGCCCGCGCCGGCCGATACTTGATGCCGCCGCGGGCGAAGAACGCGACGAAACGGTGCGCGAGCAGGTCCAGAAAATCCCGCAAAGCGGTCGAGCGCGACCGCAAGGTCTGCGTTACGACCTCGGAATAGTAGCGCGGCAGCACCCCGGATGGGCCGGTGAGGCCCATCAGGCCGACCGTCACTTCCGGCGGCGCATCGGCCGACTGCCGCACGTCCAGGACGTCGGACGACGGATATACCAGCCCCGCCGGCGAATGGAACCGCACCGCGTCGGCCGGATCCTGCACGTGCCTCGCCCTTGTCAGGACGCGGATCGCGGCGTCGAACCTGAACCGACGTGGCTCCGCTCCCAGCTTGCCCAGCACGGAGCGGACCCTCATGCCCGTGGCCCCGGACGGGTGCGGGCGGAAGCATAGGCCAGGAGGGCGCCATCCCCCTGACCCCGCTTCCGCAAACCGGCCCGAGAAGTCCAGCGGACGACTGTCCCCTGGTGGGGGTTCCAGAAGGGCGGCGTCGCCTTGGCCGTCCTTGCGCCCGTAACCACCCAGATCACGCGAGCACCCGGGTGCCGCTGCGGGCGGGCCAGGCGGCTGCGGTGCCGGGGCGGCCGCGCAGGGCGACACGGGTACGGGTGAAGCTGTTCACCGTGCCGTGCAGGGCAAGGAAGTGCTCAAGCACTGCTGCGAGCAAGTACAGGCCACCGGCCTGCCAGGTGCGCGGGTCGAATTCCAGAGTGACATCGAGGCCGCGACAGAAGCCACCGGCGCGGCCGGGCGCCCGGGCGGTGCCAGGACCGGCGCTTACGCCGATCAGCGCTTCGATGGCGGAGCGGGTCTCCGCGGTGTCGCGCAGGTCGTAGAGGCGCAGCACCTCCCGCAACGCGGCAGCCCCGTCGGCCCCACCGGTGACGGAAAGGTGGCCCAGCGACAGGTGTGACACCAAGCGCCAGAAGCCGGTCTCGCGCAAAGGCGGGCGCAGCGTGGGCGTGGCAGCGGTGACCGCGTTTATCGCGGCCACCGCGGCGGCTCCTTCGACCAGTCGCAGCCGCGGATGTCCGCCACCGAATGGCAGGTCGGTGGGCAGATCGCGATTGACGCACAGCGCGTCGATCGAGAGCACAGCCTCGGCCGGTTTTTCCGGATCGAAATCAGGGTCATGCGGCGCAACGAACACCTCGGTGCCAGGCACATTTGGCGCGGCAGCACGGCGCGCCAGATGATAGAAGCCACCTGGGATACCGGCTTGAGGATCGCCCTCGGTCAGCCGATGGAACGGCCGCCACGGACGGAATGAGCCGTCCGGCAAAGTCTCGCGCACCCGCTCGACACTCCAGATCTCCGCTGCGCGCGGCCGCCTGGCGTCGGCGACGACCCGGTATTCGGTGTCCTGATGGCTGAGTGTCACCGGCTCGCAGCGTTGGGGGAACAGGTTCACTATCGGCGTGCAGCCTAGCGCGAGCGACGCTTGGCCGACTGTGCGCTCCAACTCCGGCAGCGACCGGTCCAGGTAGACGAAGATCTCCAGCCGGTTGCCGGCGGATACCAACGTCTTGGTGTCCATCCGGGTGATGTCGAGGAACAGGAACTTCTCCGGGAAGGCGAAGTATTCGGTGAGCAGACGGAAGCCCGAAAACCCCCGCGCCGACCAGGGCAGCAGCGCTTCGTCAGGGGAAAAGCCGGCCGGCACGATTGCGCTGCCAGGCACGACGACCGGCGCAGGATCCACGGCGTTGTTGGCATAAGCGATTGAGATGGCATGTGCGCCGAGCAGTTCGTAGAGCGCAAGCGCTTGGTTCGTCGGCCCGCGCAGGAAGAAGCGCAGCCGGTCGACGCCAAGCTGGGTGAAGGTGACCTCGGGCGAGGCGCATTTCAGCGTAATCCGCAGCACACCGCTCGCACCGGCGGCGGATGGGTTGGCTGGGGCCACGATCGGCAGACCGGAGAGGCGGACGTTCTCCACCTCGACCGGCCACAAGGTGACGGGTGCGGTGGTGCGATAGCGTAGCTCCTCGCCCCGCACCGGTTCAGTGTCGAGCGTGACACCGGCGGGCAGTCGTGCCGGATTCATCAGGTCCGGCTGGCAATCGAACTGCGCCACCATGCAGGACGGCACGGGCGCCAGGTAATGCGGGTAGAGCAGGCCGAGCAGGGCATCGGTCAGTTCCGGGAACTCGTCGTCCAACCGGTGGTGCACGCGAGCGGCGAGGAATGCCACGCCTTCGAGCAGACGGGCGACATGGGGGTCGTCCACCGCATCGGCCGAAAGGCGCAGCCGGCCGGCGATCTTCGGATGGGTGTCGGCGAACTCGGCGGCCAGACGTTTGATCGCATCGAGTTCACGCTCGTAGTAGGGAAGCAGGGCGTCAGACATCGGAACCTTCCGCCTCTCCCGTGCGCCGGGGAGGCCCGTTAGACCACATTGCCGGGCCGCACCACGACATCATCGGTGCTCGGATCCACCAGGGTGTCGAACGTGACAAACTCCGGCGCCGGTTCGGCGTGCAGCACCGCTTCGATGCGCAGCCGCAGCGTCGTATCCAGCCGGTCCTGCGCATCGATCAGATGCACGCGCACCGACAGAAATCGCGGCTCGAAATGGCGGATCGTCGCTTCGATCTCAAGCCGCAGCTCCTCGCGGCGCCGCGCGTCGCTGAATGCGCCCGATGCGAAATCCGGGATACCGTAGCCGATCGGCGAGGCCGCAAGTTGCGTCATGTGCGTCGGCCACGACCGCCAGCGCCGCCTGGCATTGAGCAACGCCTCCAGATCGCGCCGCACCGAGTGGCGCAGAGCGACCATCGAGTTGGCAACGGATACGGCCGGATCGTGTGGCTGATCCGGCGCGTCGTCGATCAGGCGATCCAACAACGGCGACTGGACGCGCGCGACCTGGCGATTGGCCGGACCAGCGCGACCGCTCACGCGACGTCAAACCGGAAATTTCCCAGGTCCATCATCGGTACGGCATCCTCGCCGACAATGAACAGGCGCTGGCCGACCCCGCGCACCGGGCCGCCCTCGGCCTGGCGCCAGTCGGTCTCGCGGCCGAACCGGAGCGCGTCGGTCATCGGCTCGTCAGCAACGTAGACTGCGGGGAGATAGACCTCCCCATCCGGCCCCGACGCGACCGACATGGAGGCACGCCGCCACAACAGGTCGCGCGGCCGCTTCGGCGCGTGGAACTCGAGCGTCTGCACGCGTTCGGTCGGGATCCAGAAATACTTGCCAGTCGTGGTCAACACCTCGAAGCTACCCGCGAGCAGATCATCGGCATCACGCAGATCATCGAACACCGCATCGCCGTGCTTCCCTGGTGCGCGCGGGCGCACTGCCTCCGCCGCCTCCGCCTGGCGTCCGGCCTCCGCCAGGTCACCGGCGCGCAGTGCTACCAGCGCGGCTAGCTGGAGGCGCTGCGTTTCGGTGGGATCGGCGAGGAATTCCGGCACTCTGCCGTCGCGGAACAACTGCCGGCGTGCCATGTCGGCGCGGATCAGCTGGCGGAATTCCGCCACCACCATCGCGGTCGATGGATCAATTGCCGAGGCGGCGTCGAGCACGACATCGGCGCGTTCCAGATTGCCGGCGAACGCCAGCAGTTCGCCCAGCAACACACGCGCGTTGAGATCCGTCGGCGCCTTGCGCAATGCCGCCTGCGCCGCCGCCACCGCATCGTCGAGCTTGCCAGCGTGAAACAGTGAAGCCGCCGTTTGGTCAGTGCCGCTCATGGGTCCCCCAAGCGCGCTGCATTCGGCTCATCGACCACTGAGGTCGGTGACGAGTTGGAACGCGGCAGATATGTCGTCGAGCTGATAGTGTGGCTGCAGCTGGACCACGCAACCGAAGCTGCCAGGCCGGCCGGGCAGCTCGTTCACTGTGACCCTGCCGGCGACCAGCGGGAAGCGTGCCCGGCTTTCCCCGGTCGCCGCCAGGTTGCCGTTCACGAATTGCGTGAGCCAAGCCTGCAGGAAACGCTCGATCTCGCTGGCAGTCTTGAACGAGCCTACCATGTGGCGGCCCTTCATCTTCAGGTGGTGTGCGAAGCGCGACGCACACAGAATTGAGTTGATCTGCGTCGAAAGCCGAGCATTGGCGTCCGCCGCATTGGCAGTGGGACCCTGATGACGCTGCGGCACCTGCAGGCTGCGCACTGCGCCGAAGACCAGTTCCTCGCTGTATGGCACGGAGGAGAGCGGCATCAGGCCGGCGTCAAGCAACGAGTGCTCCTGCCGTTCGGACAGGACCGATCTCGACCGGATTGCGGACCCAGACATGGTCGGGATCAGTGCTGAACGGCTCCAAGGGCACATCGGTGACGAGGCCGCCGCCGACACGGTCGGTTTCCACGCCACGTACATCGGCCGGCCAGCCATAGTGCGCGAATGCACGTGCGACCACCGAGGCAAAGGCGTAGCCGGCACTCATCCAGACGCGGTCTTCATCGGTCGGGGCGTATTCGCGGTAGCGGAAGCCGTCATCACGGGTGCCGTCGTCCGGCCAGGGCGGACGGCCCAGCACACGCGGCAGCGCCACACCGACGAACCGCATATCGGCGCGTGAAGCCAGACTGCGCCAGCGCGTGTGTTCGGTATTGCGCAGCGGCGCGGCCAGATCGATCGAGGTGGCGAGATCGGCGAAGCTGTCCACTTCCAGCAGCCCGGGGGACGCGCCGATCATGAGCGGCGAGAAGGCTGCGGCGGCGATGCCGGACAGCGCGGCCAGTGCGCTCACATCGTCGGTGCGGAATTCGGCGGTCGGGCGATGGCGGACCTCATGATCGACCACCAACAGGCCGTACGGCTCACCGCCCGGCGTGCCGAATTCCTCCTCGTACACCTTGCGGAACAACTGGCTCTGGTCGAACTCGATGGCGCGCTCCAGATCGCGGCAGATCTCCGGCCAGCCGATATTCAGGATCTTGATCTTGAGGCGATTGGAGAGTTCCAGGCCGTCAGCGAGCCATGCGACGCCGCGCCAGGTGCCCTCCAGCTTGCGCGTGCGGTCATGGTGCAGAATGGCATCGACCTGCTCGGACAGCATGGTGTCGATCGCCGCGATGTCGCGGTCTATTGCGTCGCGCAGCGCCTGATGGTCGATGCGCAGACGCGCAGCGCTCGCGGCACCGAACCAGAGATCGATCGCATCGCCTGACGGCGCACCGAGAAACTCGGTGACCGAGTCCGCCAGCGCGGGATCGCGGCTGCCGGCGAACCGCCCGGACAGCATCGCGTCGCGCACGGCGGGCGCGACGATGGTCTCGACCGGCGCCGCAATGGCGGGCACGTCCACGGCGAGGTTGAGCTCGTTCACCGCGGTGCCCGCCTGACGCGAAGTGCGGCGATCAGGCCGCCGCGGCCGGAATGCGGGCCACCATGCGCAAACTGGTGGTGAGCTCTTCCATCTGCAGCCACGGACGCATATACGCTATCGCGTTGTACGAGCCCGGCTTGCCCGGAATCTCCTTCACCTCGACGCGCGCCTCGCGCAGCGGGAAGCGGGCCTTCATTTCCTGTCCTGCCTTCTCGTTGCCGTTGACGTAGTTGGTGATCCAGCGGTTCAGCCAGCGCTCGCAGTCGCTGGCTTCCATGAAGCTGCCGATCTTGTCGCGCGCCATCACCTTCAGGTAGTGGGCGAACCGGCTGGTCGCCATGATGTAGGGCAGACGCGCCGAGATCGCCGCGTTCGCCGTCGCCTCCGGCCGGTCGTACTTCTTCGCCTTCTGCGTCGTCTGCGCTCCGAAGAACACTGAGTAGTCCGTGTTCTTGTAGTGGCAGAGCGGCAGGAAGCCCAGGTTGGACAGCTCGAACTCGCGCCGGTCCGTTATCGCGATCTCGGTCGGGCACTTCGCGTCCAGATCGCCGTCGTCCGACGTGAACACATGATACGGCAGGTTCTCCACCTTGCCGCCGCCTTCGGCGCCGCGGATTGCGGTGCAGAAACCATACTGTGCGAACGCATCCGTGAGCTTGGTGCCCATCGCGTAGGCGGCGTTCATCCAGCAGTATTCGTTGTGCTGCATCGGCTTCGCCGCGCCCGCCTCGTCATACGGCGCTTCCTCGTAGGCGAACTCGTCGATCGCCTTGGTGGCCGCGCCATATGGCAGCCGCGCGAGTGTGCGAGGCATCACCAGGCTGACGAAGCGCGAGTCCTCGCTGTCGCGGAAGCTGCGCCACTTGGTGTATTCCTGGGTCTCGAAGATCTTGGCGAGATCGCGCGGCCTGGAGAGCTCGGGCCACGCATCGAAGCCGAACATGCTTGACCCGGCGGCCGAGATGAACGGCGCGAATGCCGCGGCGGCGACGTTCGACACCAGGCGCAGCGTCTCGACGTCGTCCGGATGCGGCGTCCATTCGTAGTCGCCGATCAGAGCCCCATATGGCTCGCCACCCGGCGTGCCGAACTCGTTCTCATAGATCTTTTTGAACAACTGGCTCTGGTCGAACTCTACCGCGCGTTGCAGATCGCGCGACAGTTCACGCTTCGGCAGGTTCAGCACACGCAACTTCAGGCTCGTGCTGGTCTCGCTGTTCATCACCAGGTAGTGCAGTCCCCGCCAGGAGCCTTCCAGCGCGGTGAACTTCGGGTGATGCATGATGGCGTTGAGCTGGTCCGACAGCTTTGCGTCGATCGCCGCGATCGCTCGCTCGAACGTGCGCGACACGTTCTTGTCGAACGTGACTGTGCCGGCGAGCGCCTGCTGGACCAGGTTCTTCACCAGGTCCTGCGCCTGATCCGGCGCGGTCTGCTTGGTCGCGGCGACAACCTGATCGAGGAAGGATGGGCCTTCGGTCGTCTCGGTTGCGGCCGCCTGCGTTGCGGTCTGCGCTCCTGACATCGATCAGCCCTCCTTATTGTCCAGCCCCAACTGGCTGGACAGCGACTTCAGTTCATCCTGGTTCTTCAGCACCTGCTCGAGCAGGCTTTCCAGCTCGTCCGAGCGATCCACCTTGCTCATCAGGTCGCGCAGCTTGGCGCGAGTTTCCAGCAGCGCCCGCAACGCTGGTACCTGCTGGGCGACGCGCGCCGGCTCGAAGTCCTCGATCGCATTGAACTTGAGATCGACTGCCATTTCGCCGCCATCCTCGGACAGCTTGTTGTCGACCCGCATCTTCAGTCCTGGGGTCATCCCGGTCATGACGTCGTTGAAATTGTCGCGGTCGATCTGGATAAACTTGCGGTCGGCCAGCGGGCGCAGCGGCTGCGTCGGGTCGCCGGAGAAATCGCCCATGATACCGACGATGAACGGCAGCTCGCGGAGGACTTCGGCGCCTTCGGTCTCGACCTGGTAGGTGATGTGCACCCGCGGCTTGCGGACGCGATTGAGCTTGTCGTGGATACTCGCACTCATGGTCTCGCTTCCCCATTCCAGTGAGCGGCGGGTGCCGACGGCACTCGTTGGCGCATGCCCATACGCCGGCCGGCTGCCCAAAGTTTAGACAGGCGAGACGACTACGGTCAATAATTCCGTTTGTCTGTGACGTTCCTCACAGACCGCCTGATATCGAATCGTGCCATTTCTACGCCTGAGGCGGTGCCGGGCGGATGCCGAGCATGGTCAGGATGCTGTTGCGCGTGTTCATATCGGCCACGACCTCCTGGAGCAATTCGGGCCAGGTCAAACGTCCGCGGCGCACCGCCTCGTCGAGTGTATAGGAAATCGGTGAGTGCGGCTCGGTACGGCGAAAATAGTCTGCGATCTCGCCCAGCACGCGCAGCGCGTCCTCGCGCGTGCCGATCCGTCCCGGCGACGCCGTGGGGCCGGCGGAGGCCGCGCCTTCCGGCACATCGGCGCTCGCCGCCGCGCCAGCCGCGGCCTCGCCCGTTGGCGCGCTGACCGCGGCGACCATTTCCGCCGGAGCGTAGCGCTTGGTGACCTCGATGATCCCGGACAGCAGATCACGCACCGCGGTAGTGGAGGGGCCATCGGCGCCTGCCTTCGTATCCAGTGTGTTCGCCATGGCTTGCCAG
Source organism: uncultured Alphaproteobacteria bacterium (assembly GCA_963749575.1). Lineage (GTDB taxonomy): Bacteria > Pseudomonadota > Alphaproteobacteria > Acetobacterales > Acetobacteraceae > JAMXLO01. Next base: position 398,965 of record CAVVNM010000012.1, on the reverse strand, counting down.
GCATCGCGAGCCGCCCAGGCGTCGGCATACAGCGCTCCAAACGCGCGACTCTCTGCGGCGCGCGCGTCTTTCTCCAAGGTTTCGAATGCCGCGCGGCGCTCGGCACTGGTCGTGCTGATTTTTTCGATCTGCTGATATTGATAGAGCGCAACGGGTGTGTCATCCTGCCGCCGTCTGAACAACGTCAGCTTGTACAGCGGTTGCATCAGCGAGCCGTTGCCATCCCGGCCGTTGAGGCCGGTCACCGGCGAGACGCGCGTCTCCAGCCCGTCTTCATCAGGCAACGGGAACACGCCGTCCCAGTACCGTTCCGCCAGGCCCGCGATGACCTGTGCGCCGGCCGCCAGTCCAGCAAGTCCATGGCCGCGTACCAGCGCCTCGGTAAGCCAGGCTGCGACCTCCAGGTCCTTGGTGGTGTCGGCCAGCACCTTCACCGCGACTTCCCGCACCGTGCGCCAGTAAGGTGCCGGGTCGCGAACTTCCTGATCGGCAGCGGGGGCGTCCTGTCCGCGCTCGGCATCGCGTGCCTCGGAGCGTGCGTCGCGCAGACGATTGTACGGCGAGTTGGCGGAGAAATCCTCACGAATGTCGGTGCCTTGCGGCGCGTCACCCGGGATCGGCGCCAGCAGCGCCTCGAGGTCGAAGCCTTCCGGCGGGACCGCCATTCGCGCGCCTCTCATCTGCTGGACAATGGTTCCGCGTAACACATACTGTCGAAGCGCGAAAAGGGGGAGCACTCCCTCGGGGGAAGCCGGATGGCTACGATCGATCTGAAGCAGCTGGTTGGCCGGCTCAACGATTCCTGCCGCCGTGCGCTCGAGGCTGCGGCGGGCATGACGCTGTCGCGCACCCATTATAATGTTGAGATCGAACACTGGCTGCTGACTCTGGCCGACCGTGCCGATGGCGACATCGCGGCCATTCTGCGCCATTACGAGATCGACCAGGGACGACTTGTCACCGATCTCAACCGCGCATTGGAGAAGCTCAAGACCGGCAACTCACGTGCGCCGTCGCTGGCACCGGACATCGTGGAACTTGCCAAGCAGGCTTGGCTGATGGCCTCGCTTGAACAGGGCGCGGCGCGCATTCGTTCAGGCCACCTGTTGTGGGCGTTGCTGGCCGACGAGACGCTGGCACGCCGCGCACGCGAGGCATCGGGCCAATTGCTGAAGATCAATCCCGATCTGCTGAAGCGCGACTTCGCCGCGATTACAGCCAACAGCGGCGAGGCGGCGGAAGCGCAAGCGGCTGCATCGGACGAGACGGGATCGGCGGGCGACGGCGCCCCGATGGCGCCCCGCGGCACCGGCGCGCTTGACCAGTTCACCACCGACCTCACCGCGCAGGCGCGGGCCGGCAAGATCGATCCCATCCTTGGGCGCGACACCGAGATCCGCCAGATCATCGACATCCTGACGCGGCGACGGCAGAACAATCCGATCCTCACCGGCGAGGCCGGCGTCGGCAAGACTGCCGTGGTGGAAGGCTTCGCCGTGCGCCTCGCTTCCGGCGACGTGCCTCCCGGATTGCAAGGCGTCACACTGCGCACCCTCGATCTCGGCCTGTTGCAGGCGGGCGCCGGCGTGAAGGGCGAGTTCGAAAACCGGTTGCGCGGCGTCATCGACGAGGTGAAGGGGAGCCCGAAGCCGATTATCCTGTTCATCGACGAGGCGCACCAGTTGATCGGCGCCGGCGGTTCCGCGGGCCAAGGTGACGCTGCCAACCTGTTGAAACCTGCGTTGGCGCGCGGCGAGCTGCGTACCATCGCTGCCACCACGTGGGCGGAATACAAGAAGTACTTCGAGAAGGATGCGGCGCTGACGCGGCGGTTCCAGGTGGTGAAGGTGGAAGAACCGCCGGAACCGATGGCAGTTGCGATGGTCCGTGGTCTGGTCGACACACTGGAGAAGCACCATAACGTCCGCATTCTCGATGAGGCGGTGAGCGAAGCGGTGCGGCTGTCCGCGCGCTACATTCCGTCGCGCCAGTTGCCCGACAAGGCGGTGAGCCTGATCGACACGGCCTGCGCGCGCGTGGGGATGAGCCAGGCGGCAGTGCCGCCACCGATCGAGGACCGGCGACGACGCATCGCACTGATCGGCACCGAAGTGGGCATCCTCGACCGCGAGATCGCCGCCGGCGAGCCGCACGCCGCGCGCCGCGAGGACCTGTTGGCGGAACGGGCAACACTCGCGCAGGAACTCACCGAACTCGAGGCGCGCTGGGAGCAGGAGAGAGGGCTAACGGCCGATATCGGCGAGGCGCGCGGGAAGATCGAGGATCCGGCCAACACCGAGGACAAGGACGCGCTGCGCACCCGGCTTACCGCTACGTCGGCGAAGCTGCGCGAGCTGCAGGGCGAGACACCACTGATCTTCCCGGTGGTCGATCGCCAGGCGGTGGCCGAGGTGGTCGCCGGATGGACCGGCATTCCCACCGGGCGCATGCAGTCGAATGAAATCCGTACCGTGCTGCACCTCAAGGAGGCGATGGAGCAGCGCATCATCGGCCAGCCGCATGCGCTGAACGCGGTGGCGCAGGCGATCCGCACCAGCCGCGCGGGGCTGACCGATCCGCGCAAACCGATCGGCGTGTTCCTGATGGTCGGCACCTCCGGCACCGGCAAAACCGAGACGGCGCTGACACTCGCCGACCTGCTGTACGGTGGCGAGCAGAACATGACGGTCATCAACATGTCGGAGTTCAAGGAAGAGCATAAGGTAAGTCTGCTGATGGGCAGCCCGCCCGGCTATGTCGGTTATGGCGAGGGCGGCGTGCTGACCGAGGCAGTGCGCCGGCGGCCCTATTCGGTGATCCTGTTGGACGAGATGGAGAAGGCACATCCGGGCGTGCAGGACATCTTCTTCCAGGTGTTCGACAAGGGGAACATGAAGGACGGGGAAGGCCGTGACATCGACTTCAAGAACACCGTCATCATTATGACGTCGAATGCCGGCACCGACCTGATCACCCGACTGTTCGCCGATCCGGAAACCGCACCCGACGCGGCGGGGTTGGCCGATGCGCTGATGCCGGAGCTGATGAAATCGTTCAAGCCCGCCTTCCTCGGGCGGGTGAATTTGGTCCCCTATTTTCCGCTCTCGCCTGAGATCATCCGGCAGATCGTGGAATTGCAGCTCGGACGCATCAGCAGGAGAAGTCCAGGAATCTTATGGTGCCAAATTCGCCTGGGACAAAGCGCTGACGGACGTGATAGCAGCGCGTTGTACTGAGACGTCGTCCGGAGCACGCAACGTGGAAAAGATACTGTCTCGCACGCTACTGCCGGAACTCTCTGCGGAAGTGCTGTCTCGCCTCGCCGAGGGCGCAACGATCAGCGTGGTCACCGTGGGCGTGGACACCGGCGGATCGTTTCAATACAGTATCGGCTGAACCCAACCGGCTTGCCGCAAAACAAAGGAGCGCAAAGTGGCTATCTACATGAATTGGGACGGAGTTCCCGGTGACGTGACGACCCAGGGCTTCGAGAAGTGGATCGAACTCACGTCCTTCCAATGGGGCGTGGGACGCGGCATCGGTTCCGCGATGAGCGGTCAGGCCAGCCGGGAAAGTTCGATCCCGTCGGTCAGCGAGATCGTCGTCACCAAACGTATGGACGCATCGTCGCCCGGTCTTTGGACAGATTCGGTGGCGGGCCAGCTCAACACCACGGTGAAGATCGCGTTCACAACGACCAGCCAGGGCGCAACCACCCAGTTCCTCAACTACGAGCTGACCAACACCGGGCTAAGCGGCTACAGCCTCAGCAGCGGTGGCGACATGCCGACTGAAAGCCTGTCGCTCAACTTCACCAAGGTCGTCTGGTCATTCACCGGCACCGATCCGTCTGTGCAGGGCACGCCGGTAACGCAGGGGTACGACCTCACGCTGGCCAAGACCACCTGACGGCAGCGCCAGGACCGCCGGAGGGGTTTCACCTCTCCGGCGTGGCCGCGATACTTCTCAGCTCACTACAACCATGACCGCCGTCACATTGTCGCTGGCATCCATCGCCAACGCCGCGTCGATCACCGCCTGCGGTGGAGTACCATCAACCGCGGCCAGCAGGCTCGCCAGTTCACTTTCCGGCAGGGTCTTGCACAGGCCATCGCTGCACAACAGGAAACGATCGCCCGACAGCAACCGGTCGCTCACCTTGTCAAGCAGCACCTCATCGAGTTCCGCACCCACCGCACGGGTGATCACGTTGCCCCGCGGATGGTTGATCGCCTCGTCCGGACCGATCGCACCGGCCTCGAGCAGTTCCTGCACCAGGCTATGGTCGCGGGTGATCTGGCGCAGCAGACCGCCGCGCAGCAGGTAGGCACGCGAATCGCCGGCCCACAGGCAGGCGAAATGGTCGCCGCGCGCCAGCATCACCACCACGGTCGAGGCCACCAGCACATCCGGGCCTCGACGCGTTGCCTCCTCGCGCAGTGCGACGTGCGTGTGTTCGATCGCAAGCCGTACCTCCGCCAGCAGCTCCGGGGCCGACAGACCGGTGGGGATGGCCTCCAGCGCGTCAGCGATCATGCCGGAGGCGACCTCGCCCGCGGCATGGCCGCCGGCGCCATCGGCCACCGCCCAGATGCCGAGATCCGGCCGGTCCACGTATGAGTCCTCATTATGCGTCCGCTTTGCGCCGGGATGCGTCACCGCCCACGAGCGAAAGCGCGGCGGCGTCATGATGGCGACTCCCATGTCTCCTCGCCTTGCCCGGACGCGTCCGACGCGACGTCCGTGCCGTTGGTTTCTGCCCCCAGCATCGCCGCAAAGGTCACCGCATCGGGCATACACCGCAGGACGATGCGGGCCGGCGCGACGCGCACGGAACCCTCGCTCCACCAGGTTGCTTCGGCAATGCCCATCGCCGCCTCCGACAACTCTGGCGAGCCGATAATTCCGGCAACCACCTGTGGTGGCGTATCCTGTTCCAGGGCGGCCCGTCCAGCAGCCTCGCATGCGTCAAGCCAACCCTCCCCCGACGCCTTGACAATGCCCTGTTGGCTCAGTGCGGCGAAGGTGAGCGGATAATACCGGCCGGCACGGTCTACACTGGGCAGCATCAGGCCAAGCACCGCCTGCGCGCCGCACATGCCGCGCGGCAAACTGAAGCGCCATACCGGCGCTTCCAGGTATGCCGGCAGCCAGGCCTCGCGCATCAGCGACCGGCTGCCGGCGAACACCGATTGCAGCCAATCATCCCATGGGTCGGTGAACTCGCGCGGCAGACCGGCGCGGACGAAATCGCCACGCGCCGGAAGTTTGCCGTAGAAGCCAACGGTCACATGGCCGGACACTGGAAGTCCTTCAGAACGCCGGGCGCCAGCGGGTTCTGTACCGATCCGGCCCGCAGTTCGAACGATGCGTGACGATCGCCGACGGTGAAGTCCAGCGTGTAGCGGTCCGGCGAACCGCTCTGCTGCAGCGTGCCCTTCGCGAACAGGTGGAACAGCGCCCATGGCCCAGTTGCCTGCAGCACTGGCGGACCACTCGACGGCGGCGGGTCGAACACCAGCCGGGCACTGTTCATGCGGTTTTGCCCCGGCCAGGTCACTGACGTCGCACGGATCGGCCCGTGCGCATACGTGATGGTCAGCCCATCGAGGTCCAAGATCACCTGCTTCGCGTCGGTATCGATCGGCGTGATATCGAACCGCACGGTCGGCTGATTGCCCCCATTGCCGAAGAACAGGTCGCGAATCTGCGAAGCGCGCTGGAATTGCGCCAGGTCGCCGGGCGTGACCGGCGGTGCGACGCCTGCTACCGGCTGCGCCTTCCAGGTCGTACCCGAGGTGTCGACAAAGGCCTGGAGGTTGTCATTGAAGAACTTGTCGAGCAGTCCTCCGGCGGCAAACAGCTTGCCGAAGTCGTCCAGCGGAATGTCATTGCTCGAGCCGGGAGTGAACGGGAAGCGGCCGGCCACCGCCTTGCTGCAAAGCGAGGCCGGTCCACCAGGCGCACCGAATGCCTTCTTCGCCTGATCCAGCGCTCCGCCGCCACGCAACTGGTTGCCGCTGATGGCCAGTGCCTGCAGCCAGCGTGCCACCGGTTGCGGACTCTGGGCGGCCTCGGCCTGGAGCAATTGGGCTGGATCGTCGCCGCCACCAAGCGCCGCTGCCGTGCCGCCTGCCGGAGCACCAGCCAACTTGGCGAGCTGCATCTGGAGATCGTTCAGCAACTTCAGCACATTGTCGATCGGCGCGCCCGGCCCCTTGCCGACGAACGCAATCAGCTTGGCGTAGCGATCCTCGATCGCCTTGCCCGGCGGCTCCGGCGGTGGTCCGTTGGCCGCTCCGAGCAGACCTTGCAGTCGGCCGGCGGCACCGCTCGCAGCCTGGGCTGCCGCCGCAGTCGCTGCCTGCGCCGCGGCCTGAGCGGCACCCGCGACGCCGGGCGGCGGTGGCGGCGGCTGGGTCAGGGTGAGCTGACGGGTGATGCCGGCCAGCAGGTCACGCATCGGCGACTGCGGGGAGGCAAGAATGTACAGGTCCTGCACCGCCTGCGGGAGGTTGCGCATCGGCTCGATGTCAAGATCGGCCAGCAGAGCGTCCCACTGTTTCGCGTAGTCTGCCGTATAGAGAGCGATCACGTCGCGTTGCAGCGTCAGCACCTGCGGGCTGGTCGGATCGATCTGCGCGTCCTTGCCAAGTACCCAGCTCTCGCTCGCGACCTGTAGGGTCGCCGACGGCAGATTGGGCAGCAGCACCTTGTAGAAGCCGTCGAGCGTGTAAAAGCCCTGGACGCCCTCGGTAAGCGGCGCGCCCGAGCTGCGGATAAACACACGCACCCCAGAAGCACCGGCTGCATCAGCCGGCCGCCAGGGCGGCAGCGCGCGTGCCGGCTGCGAACCCTTGATCGCGCCGTAGACACGCTCCGCCAGCGTTACCCGGCTGAATGCGCGACGTGCATCCTCGATCAAAGCGCCGTCGAGCGGCACCTTCTCCAGCGGCTGGTCGAGCAGCGCGCGGAGATGGTGTTCCAGGCTGTTGCGCAGCCCGTTCGCTGCTGGGCCAGGCCATTGCAACTGCCAGTCGAGGCTCATCCATTCCTTGACCAGGTCGCGATCCAGCGGACCGGCGGAACCGAGCATCAGATAAACGCGGGTTGCCTCGTAGAGGAACGCGGGTTGCTCGAAGTGTGTCCGCATCTGGCCCTCCAGCCGGACCAGCAGCCGCGGCAGCAGCATATGCTGGAGGGCATGGCGATACACCTCGCGAGCGCCGGCGCCGAGCTTGCCGGCCTGCGACAGGCCGGGGAACCACTGGGTCGGCGGCGGCGGCGCATCGACACCGAATGGCAGCGCACGCGCCTGGTCGATCAGCGGAACAACGGCGGGAAGCTGCGGATCGGTCGTGACCGGATCGAGGGTGACCGCTTGAGCGGCCTTGACGTAGGCGGCGAGCGCGGCCTGGGAGTCGCCGAGCGCGGTCTGGTTCGCCGCGTGGGTCTGGATCAATGCTGCCGCGCCGCCCAATGCGACCAGCAGCGCGATCGCCGCAGCACCGGCGCGGACCGCCAGGTTGCGGCGAATCTGCGCGGGATCGCGCGAAACCAGCATCGCCTCGCCGAAGATCACGTCCTTCAGCAGCCGGCCCAGGAAGTAGCTGCGGCCCTGTTCGGGACGCAGCGCCGGGGCGCGCTGCGAGTCGATGCCGAAACTGCGCGCCATCGCTCCGGTAAGGCGGTCGATCGGCGTGCCTTCCTGTGTGCCCGAGGTAAGGTAGGCACCACGCAGCACCGGCGCTGGATCGAGGCGGGAACCGCCGAATGCCTCGGTGAGGAACTCGCCGAGCGGGGAGGTGAGGCTCGCGACCTGGGCGGGGAAGCCGGCGATCAGGGTACGGCGCTCGGGACTGCGTTCGGTCTGCAATCGGTCGAGCAGACGCTGGCTCAGCCGCTCGACCAGCAGCCTGAACTCGCCGCCAAACAGCCCAGCAGTGCCGGCCTCAGATTTGTTCAACGGGAAGGTGACACCCCAAACCTGGCCCCGCCGCTCGCGGTCCAGGTCATCGAAGAACTCGGTGAAGCCAGCGATCAGGTCCGCCTTCGTGAACACCGCATAGACCGGCACGCGGACGCCAAGCTGGTCGTAGAGTTCCTTCACGCGACGGCGGACTGCGCGCGCATGCGCGAGACGTTCCGCGGCAGGCGCAGCGGCGATGTCGGACAGTGCGATCGCGACCAGCACGCCGTTCAATGGCTGGCGCGCGCGGGTGCGCTTCAGCAGAGCGAGAAAGGCCTGCCAGCCCGCCTTGTCCACCGCGCTGTCGGAATCCTGCGTGGTGTAGCGGCCGGCGGTGTCGATCAGCACCGCAGTCTCGGTGAACCACCAGTCGCACATGCGGGTGCCACCGACACCGGCGACCGCGCCTTGTCCCATTTCGGCGGCAAGTGGGAATGACAAGCCGGCGTGCAGCAGGGCGGTGGTCTTGCCGGCGCCAGGTGGCCCAATAATCGCATACCACGGCTGTTGGTACAGATAGCCGCGCGACCCCGACGCCCGCTTCAGCAGCGCCAGCGCCGTGGTCAGTCTTTCCCGCATTGCGGCCGCTTCCTCTGCGGATGCGGCGGCGGTCGGATCGACCTGGACGGCGGTCACGCCTTCGACCAGCACGGCCTCGTTCTTCCTGCGCCGGCGATCGAGCCAGAAGTTCACCCCGGCCCAGATCAGCAGCAGCGCAACGATCACGATCGCGCGGGGCATCCAGTCTTCCAGGAACACCAGGAAGGGCCCGAACAGCCAGACCAACACGCCAACCAGGGCGACGCCGATGAAACTCAGGAACCAGCGCGAACCGAGGAAGCGCATAACGGCACGCATGGGTCAGCCCTGCCTCCGCAACACGACTTCGATGCGCCGGTTCTGATCGCGGCCGGCGGGGGTGGTGTTGGGAGCCACCGGATCGGCATCCGCGTGACCCTGCGCAGTGACGCGGCCTGGATCGCCGAGCGCGCGCACGATGATTGCCCGCGCGGCGTCGGCTCGCGCTTGCGACAACTGGAAGTTGGAGGGGAACTGCACGGTGTGTATCGGTTGGTTATCGGTGTAGCCATCGACGGTGACGGGACCTTTTTCGGCCTTCAAGGCCTCGCCGATGCGCTCCAGCAGGCGGACGTAACTTTGCGCCACCGTAGCGCTGCCGGATGCGAACATGCCCGCGTTGCGGATGCGTACGATCGGCATCGCGTGGTTGCCCAGCACGGTGACCAGTTGTTGGTCGATCTCCGGCTTGAGGAACACGTAGAGCGGTTCGGGCGCGGCGGCTGGCGGTGGCGGTGGCGGTGGCGGTGGGCGCACCGGTGCCGGACGGGCGATCTGCGGCATGTGGGCCAGCGGCGCGCCGAGCAGTTGCGCAAACACATCGTCCGATGCGGCGTTGAGGCCGGTGGAGAACCACACGAACAGCCCGCCGATCACCGCGAGCGCGCCGGCGCCCATCACCCAGGTCGGCACCACGAAGCGTGCCGGCCGGTACGGCGCCGGGACCCCCTGCCAATGTGGCGACAGCGCCGGATCGGCCGCCTGCCGCTGGCGCATGATGATCGTGTAGAGGTCCTCGCGCAGCCGATCGAGTTCGCCGGGACCCCGCGGAGAAAGGCGGTAGCGGCCCTGGAAGCCGAGGCTGAGGCAGAGATACATCAGCTCCAGCACCGGCAGGAATGTGCCGGGGTTCTGCCGAAGCTGGGTGAGCAGATCGAAGAAGCGCTCGCCGCTGCGCACCTCCTGGTGGAAGGTCGAGACCAGCGATCGTGCCGCCCAGGCACCGCTGCTGCCCCAAGGCGTGTTCAAGACCACGTCGTCGAGACTCGCACACAGCGCATAGTGTGCTGGGCGCAGCTGGTCCAGCGGCACGCCGCCGTCGCGCGATGCTTGTTCAAAGGCGCGGATCTGCTGGATCGCGCGCTCACGCAGATCGCCGGGATCCGGCTGGCTGTAGGTGTTGCGCAGGCGACCAAGCAGCTGCAGCAGCGGCGCCGCCGCTTCGATCAGCGGGTTGAGGCCAAAGCTGACAGCTTCCGCACCTTCGGCTGAAATAGCCGCGGCGGCGCGGACGGGCGACGGCGCATTGTCGCGGAATGCAGGTGGCGACGGGGGTTCAGGCGTTGCGCGGCGCCCGCCGGGGACCGGACGGATGACGGTGCGGTCGGAGTCGTCCGGTTCGGAGAAGGGGTTGTCGCTCATCGGCACTCCCTCTCCAAGCCTCCCCCGCTTGGCGGGAGAGGGGGCACCGACCTCGCTCTCCCGCCAAGCGGGGGAGGGTTGGAGAGGGAGTACCTCATCCTCGTATTGCCCAAAGTTCCAACCGCAGGTTGGGGAAATCCCCTGACACGTGGATCGCGAACCCCCCCGAGTTTTGCATTTGCTGCCAATGCGGGCTGGCGCGATCGAGTTCGAAATACGTCGCCCCCGCGTAGAACGGCAGTTGCCGCGGCGCCACCGGCAGTGGCCGCACCGCGATCCCCGGCAGCGCCACGTTCACCAACTCGCGGATATGTTCCACCGCGCCGATCTTCACCTGCGAGGGAAACAGCCGGCGCAACTGCTCGGCCTGCACATCGGCCTGCACCGTCAGCACGAAATTCGACGCCCGCAGGATCGCGCGGTCGGTGATCGGTCCGACCCGCACGCCATGCCGCGCCTCGCGCAGCGGGATGGGAATGGCGGTTGCCTCCAGCACCGCCGACAGTGCCCGACGCAGATCTGCCACCACCGGCGCGAAACTGCGCTGGAGATCATCGTGCCGATATGCCGGATAGGCATTCGGCCGTCGCGTCTCGAGGAACGTCGCAAACTCGCCCGCCATCTGCACCAGAGCGGTGTACAGCGCCTCGGGATGCAGATTCGCCGCATCCGCCCAGTGTGCCAGCACGTTCTGCCAGCCGTTGAGCGATTGCAGCAGCAGGAAATCGGCGACCTGCGCGACGCCGGCTTGGCCCGGCGCGGTCATGCGCGCTGCCAGCGCCTCGCCGCGCTGGTTCAGCATTCCCGACAGCTCGGCGATGAGTCCAGCCAGCGGCGGAGCGGCGGAACATACCAGCGACGGTGGGATCCACCGGTCATCCAGGATGATCCGGCGATCCGCAGTGACCTCGGTCACCCGCGCAAGGCCGATGCTCAGATAGCCGGTGCGCTCGTCGGTCTCCAGCAGATAGCGCATGCGCAGCCGGCCGACCTGCAACTCGGCGGGCTGCGGCGACGCCGAGTGCGTGTCGTACGCCTCGAAAGGCCGCGCGGCGTAGCGGCCCTCGGTGGCGCTGTCGGCCACCTCGACCGCTCCCACCTGGCGGATCGGCAGCGCGAGATACACCAGCACGTTGCGCGCGCTGTCCGGCAGTTCGAGCGGCGACGGATGATCGGTCTCGCCCGGCAGCGAGAACGGCGTGCCGTCCTCGAACACACCAGTGGCGGAGGCAAGCGCGAAGCGGCCCGTACCCAGCAGGTCGCGATCCAGCGCGTATTCCACCAGCCCCCAGGGATGCGGCCGCAACGCCTGCACACGCCCGCGCACAAGCTGCTCCGTCCAGCGGTCCTGCTGCTGGAAGTGCTGCGTGCGCAGGAACATGCCTTCCTGCCATACCACGCGGTTCGTCCAGCTCATCGATCGGCATCCCCCAGTCGGCAGCCGGCAGTCCGCATCAGGTCAGCCGGACTTCAGCGTAATAGCAAGCTTGCCGACATTCAGGGTGAGTTTCGTTGGCCCGCTCGTGGCAACCGCCGAATCGGCACGCCACTGCGCATTATCGATGTCACGGTACAACACGACCACGCCAATGGCCTGCACGCCGGGTTTCAGCTCGAATGTCTTGGTCTGCGTCTCGCCAGGCGACAGAACAATTTCCTGTGAACCGGCATCGTCCTGGCCCAATGTCTGCTGTTCGTGTTCAGTCAGTGCGAATACGTCGCTGCGCTCGAACTTCGCCGTCTGGGTGAGCTGGTAGATGCGCACCGCGACCGGTGCGGCTTTGCCGGTGCTGTCCGGGTTCTGATCGGAACTGCCGATCATCGTCAGCGTCACCACACCGGGCGGCTTGGGCCCGCAATGCGCGAGAGCCAGAGCGGGCAGCAGCGGCAACAGGCAACGGCGGCTGATCATTCTCGCTCCTTCGCCGCCACCTCGTGGAGCGAACGCTCATAGGCGCGGGCGAACGCCTTGCCGAATACGCTGTCGAAATCATCGGCGATCGCCTGCACGGTGCGGGCGTGCAGCGCCTCGTAGACATCCCAGGCCCGCGCTTTTTTTTGCGCCGGCAATAATGTCATGGCACCACCCTGCTCGGACTGCGCGCGCAGCTGCGCCGGGTCCAACCCGTTGAGCACCGCCCGCACGGCGGCCTGCATCGCTGCCATCGAGGCAAGTTCGTGCAGCCGTATGTCGCGCAGCGCTTCCGCCACCGCCTCATGCGGGGCCATGTCGGTGCGACGACCCGTTCCAAGCAGTGCGGCCAGCGCGTCATCGTCACCAGCCGAGAATTTCAGCGGGTTGTTGCCATGTGCCTGGATCATCGTCTGCTCGATGCGGAATTCGCTCTTGATCTGCGCCCGCGCGATCAGCACGGCCCGCAGTCCGGCGACCAACGTGCGGAACGCCTTGCCCAATGCGAGCATGGTCGCCGGCGGATCCGCTGGGCGCGCGTCCTGCAACCCCGCGCCTTCGAGGAACGCCGCCAGCAGCGCGCCGTCGTCGGCAACCGTGTCCGGCTCCGGCGGCGCCTGGCGCATCGGGTGTCGGGCGGCAACCGGGGATGGAGGCGCAACAGGCGGTTCGTCGAACAGTGGGGCCAAGCCGGGCTCGTCCGGCGGTCGCGGCGATGCGCGCTCGACAGGCAGCGCCGGCAATCGGGGCGCCGCTGACGTGCCGCCGGACGGCGAAATCCCTTCCAGCAGATCCTTGTCCCAGTCGTCTGGCAGCAGGTCGCCGCCGGGAATTATGCCGCCCGTGTGCAGCGGCATCTGGCCGGTCTGGGCGGGAATCTGGAACGCATCCTGCATCACCGGCGAATTGTCGGCCTGGGTGGGCCCGCGGAACGGGGTCTCGTGGGCCTCCGGCGCCAGGGGGTCGAAATCGTGCGGCAACTGCGCCGACGTGGGCGCGATCCGCAGGCTCGGATGATCCGGTTCGTCGAACGGGTTGTGTTCGGGGCGGGCCGGCCCGAACGGATCCATGGCGAACGGATCGGCGAACGGGCTGCTGCCCGCTGGGGTACGCGCGCGTGCCGCGTCTTCGACCAGCCGCACCTCGATCTCGTACGCGCCAAGGCGCAGCCGGTCGCCGTCGCGCAGGCTGCGCACGTCGCCGGCGCCGATCGGATCGCCTTCGCGATTGAGGAAGGTACCGTTGGTCGAGGTGTCAGCGAGCTGCCACGCCCCGCCGCGGTACGCCACCGCAAAGTGCCGCTTGGAAAGCAGCCGCTCGGGATCGGGCAGCACCCAATCGACGCCTGGTCCGCGGCCGACGGCGAACTCTCCGCCAGCGACATTACGGGTCTCGGGCGCCACCGCGTCCGGGCAGCGCAGAACTGTCATTGTCAGTTGCATGGTCTCAGCCGCAGTACAGTTCGGCCGCCGGTTTCTCGCATCATGCCATTTCGGCGGGCAGCCGGCCGGGACCACCCGCAGCGATATTACCCCACTTTCGCCGCATCGGCGCAATCTTGCTTCCTTCCGCGTAACGTCACGCCACGCCGGTCGGAAGACCGCGACCCGGTAGGGCCCGAGGTCAGCCGATCCCGTGCTGGCGGGACACGCCTTGCAGCGCCAGTTCGGACGCCCTCAGACAGCGCACCCAATGTCCCGGCTCGAGCTCCTCGAGCGCCGGCATTTCCTGCCGGCATCGCCCGATCGCGTAACGACAACGCGGGTGAAAAGCGCAACCGGGTGGCGGGTCCGACGGATCCGCCACGTCGCCCTCCAATACGATCCGCTTGGTGCGCAGGCGGGGATCTGGTACCGGGACTGCTGACAGTAGCGCCTCGGTGTAGGGATGACGCGGCTTGTCGAACAGCGCCGTGGTCGGCGCGATCTCGACGATCTTGCCGACATACATTACCGCCACGCGGTGGCTGACATGCTTCACCACCGACAGATCGTGCGCGACGAACAGGTAGGCGAGCCCCAACCGATCCTGCAGCTCCAGCATCAGATTGACGATCTGCGCCTGCACCGAGACATCCAGCGCCGAGACCGGCTCATCCGCGACGATCAGCGACGGCGACAGCGCGAGCGCGCGGGCGATGCCGATACGCTGGCGCTGCCCGCCGGAGAAGGCGTGCGGGAAGCGGTTCAGATAGGCTCTGGGCAGATGCACCAGCTCCAGCAGTTCGGTAACCCGTGTGTTCCGGGCGCGCGCATCGTTCACACCATTGACGAGCAACGGTTCGCCGATGATCTCGGCGACCGTCATACGCGGATTGAGCGACGAGAACGGGTCCTGGAAGATCATCTGCATCTGCCGCCGCAGGGGCCGCAGGTCCTTGCGCGGCAGCCGCGCCACATCGATCTCGGCACCGCTCTCGGTGCGGAAGCGGATCTCGCCCCCGGTCGGGACGATCGCGCGCAGGATACACCGCGAGGTGGTGGTCTTGCCGCAGCCACTCTCGCCCACCAGCGACAATGTCTCGCCGCGATCGATGGTAAAGCTAACGTCATCAACCGCGCGAACGTGGTCGACGAGGCGGCTGAGCAGGCCGCGATGGATGGGATAGAATTTGCGCAGTGCGCGAACGTCGAGCACCGGGCTTATACTTCCCCTTTCCGCGCGGGAGGGCGAGTGTTGTGTGTGGCTTGTCATGCCGCCGCTCCCACACCGCTCGTATAGAGATGACACGCGACGTCATGCCGCTGGCCGATCGCGACCTCGGCGGGAAAAGACCGCTCGCACACGCCAACAATACGGTCGGGACAGCGGGGATGGAACGGGCAGCCGGGCGGCCTCGCATAAGGATGCGGAATCGAACCCGCAATCGTCGTCAGCCGCGCCCGCGGCTCGGCCAGCACGCTGGGGATCGAGCGTAACAGCGATCGTGTGTACGGATGCCGTGGCGCGTGGAAAATCGCGTCCACCGGCCCTTTCTCTACCTCGTGGCCGAGATACATCACGACGACGTCATCGGTCATCTCGGCAATCACGCCCATGTCGTGAGTGATCAAGATCACCGCCAGCCCGCGCTCCTGCTGCAGTCGGCGGATCAGCTCCAGAATCTGCGCCTGCGTGGTGACATCGAGCGCGGTGGTCGGTTCGTCGGCGACCAGGATGCGGGGCTCGGCGGCAAGCGCCAATGCAATCATCACCCGCTGGCGCAATCCACCGGACAGTTGGAACGAATACGCGTCCACCCGCTGTGCCGGGCGCGGGATGCCGACCAACGCCAGCAGCTCGATTGCCCGCGCCCGTGCCGCGCGTCTGGACAGGATGGAATGCAGACGGATCGCCTCGATCAGCTGATTGCCGACTGTGTGGTACGCCGACAGCGAGCTCATCGGCTCCTGGAACACCAGGCCGATCTCGCCGCCGCGGATCGCGCGCATGTCAGTGCCATCGACGGCGAGCTTCACCAGGTCCACGGCGCCTCCGTCGGCGCGACGCAGCAGGATCTGGCCGGACACGATGCGGCCAGGGCGTTCGACGATGCGCAGTATTGATCTCGCGGTGACGCTCTTGCCGCAGCCGGATTCCCCGACGATGCCGAGGGTGCGGCCGTGAAACAGGTCGAACGAGGTGCCATCGACCGCGCGGACCACCCCTTCGTCCGAAAAGAAGTGGGTGTGCAGATCGCGCACCGAAAGGATCGGCTCAGCCATACGGATCGGCTGCGTCGCGCAATCCGTCACCCAGGAAGTTAAACGCCAGGATCACGACGATGACGGGTATCGCCGCGAACAGCAGCCAGGGTGCCAAGCCGAGCGTCTGGAGGTTCTGCGCGTCCTGCAACAGAACGCCCCAGGAGATCGCCGGCGGCCGCAGCCCCAGACCCAGGAACGACAACGTGGTTTCACTGATGATCATCGCCGGCAGGGCCAGGCTGATCGCGGCAATGATATGCGAGAGGAACGACGGCACCATGTGACGGAAGACGATGCGTAAACGCGAGGCGCCGGCGAGTTCTGCGGCGGTGATGAAATCCTCCTCGCGCAGCGCCAGGAATTGGCCGCGCACCACTCGAGCCAGCTCGGTCCAGCCGATCAGTGAGATGATGATCGTGATGGAGAAGTATACCTGCTGCGGCGACCAGCTCGCCGGCACCGCCGCCGCGAGGCCCATCCACAGCGGGATGGTCGGGATCGAACGGAGAATTTCGATCACGCGTTGGATCACGGTATCCGCCCAGCCGCCTTGCAGCCCGGAAATTCCGCCAAGCAGCACGCCGAGCAGGAGGCTGAGCGCGACGCCCACCAAGCCAATGGTGAGCGAGGTCCGCGTGGCGAGTATCAGCCGGGAGTACAGGTCGCGGCCGAGTTGGTCGGTGCCCAGCAGGAACAGCGCGTTCTCCGGCTTGCCGTCGGCGACGCCGAACAGGTGGATGTCGGTGGGGATCAGGCCGAGGAACGAATACGGATAGCCGTGCGCGAACAGCACCAGATCACGCGGTTCGCTTGGATCCGGCGCATAGCTCAGCTTGAAGGTGCGCAGGTCGCGCTTGCCCTTCAGCGCATAGACGTGCGGCTGGAAGTGGCCGTCGGCAGCGAACCAGTGGATCGGCTGCGGCGGGATGTAGCTGCGCGCGGCCTCGGTGTCGAACGGCGGAGCGTAGGCCAACACGTCGGCGAACAACGCAACCAGGTAGAACACGCCGACGATCATCGCACTGACCAGTGCCAGCTTATGCTTTTTGAACCGCCACCAGATGAGCTGGCGCTGGGTCGCAACGGCGACCCGGGCTTCCGCCTCGGTGACAAGCGGTTCGGCGATAACGGCTTCACTCATCGGAGCTGACCGAGCCGGATGCGTGGATCGATCCACATCAGCAGCAGGTCCGACAGCAGCGTGCCGATCACCGTCAACACCCCGAGCATCAGGATGATGGTGGAGGCGAGCAGCATGTCCTGCGACAACAGCGATCTCAGCAGCAGCGGGCCGACCGTCGGCAGGCTCAGTACGACGGAGATGATCACCGATCCGGAGACCATGAATGGCAGCAGATAGCCGATAGTGCTGGCGAACGGATTGAGTGCGGCGCGCACCGGATATTTCAGGATGACGCGGCGCTCCGGCAGACCGCGGGCCCGCGCCGTGACCACATAGGGACGGCGCAGCTCATCCAGCAGGTTGGCGCGCATGATCCGCACGAGCTGCGCGGTGCCGGCCAGCGAAAGTATCAGAATCGGCACCGGCAAGTGCTGCAGCAGGTCGGTGACCTTTGCCCAGGTCCATGGCGCCAGTTGCTGCTCGGCGGAGAACAGGCCGCTTACACTCATCCCGAACCAGCGAAGCCCGAAATACATCACGATGAGTGCGAGCAGGAAGTTCGGAATGGCCAGCCCGACAAAACCCAGGAACGTGAAGACGTAGTCGCCGAGTGAGTATTGTCGCACCGCGGAGTAGATGCCGATCGGCAATGCGAGTAGCCACGTGACGACGATGCCGCCCAGCGACAGTACGATCGTGAGCCACAGCCGGTCACCGATGACTTCGGTCACCGGCCGGCCGTATTCGAACGAACGGCCGAAATCGCCGGTCGCCACCATGGCGAGCCATTTCCAGTATTGCACCCACAGCGGCTGATTGAGGCCATAGGCCAGGCGCATGGCATCTGCCTCGGCGGCCGAGATCTGCGTGCCCGATGCGGCAGCCTGGGCCGCGTAGGCAGTAACGAAATCCACCGGCGGGAGATGAAGGATGACAAAGGTCACCAACGTGATCGCGAACGTGGTGATCACCGCCAGCACCACGCGGCGGGCGAGATAGGTCAGCATCTCATCGCTTCACTGTCATAGCGAGCGCAGCGCAGCAATCCCTATCTTCGTGGGGATTGCTGCGTCGTTTCGCTGCTCGCAATGACTGTCGGTTCATGCCTTGAAGTACCATGTCTCCGGGTGGGAATTCCCTGGCGTCCGGCAATGCTGCGCATTGCACACCCGCGCGGCGATATTGCCCAGCCGGTTCGACACCAGGCGCACGCCGAGTCCAGCCGGGGACTGGCCCACGGTGCCGATGCCGTACTGCTGATCGACCAGGATCTTCCAGATGTCCTGCGCGTTTCGGTTGCGGCCCTCGGCCTGCAGGCCCGCAGCTTCGGTGTAGAGCTCGAATATCTTCAGGATGTTCGGATCGTCCGGCTTGGTGCCCTGTTTGCCACCTGACGAATACCATGTCGCATAATCGGGCCCGAACGCAGCATTGGGAACGACGGGCACGGCCCAGGTGGGAAACAGGTACAGCAACTCGGTTCCACCGTTGTTCCAGACGAACAGTTGATGTTCGTTATTGTAGGATTTTGCGAAGCCGAGCCCGCGCTCCATCTCCTTGACATCCGCCTGGATGCCGATCTTGCGCCACTGGTCGGCGACCATCTCCGACAGCTTGGGATACGGCAGGAAGGCCGCGATCGCAATCACCTGAAGCCGTAGTGTTTCGCCGTTGTCGGTGCGCACCCGGAAGCCATCCGGGTTCTTCTTGGCCAGGCCGATCTTGTCGAGCAGCGCATTGGCCTGCCCCACATCAAGCACGGACCACTTCTTGCGCCATTCAGGTCCTGGACTTTGCGGCATGGTCTCGGCTGGCGCCGGCGAGCCGGGCGTGCCGACACCCAGCCAGAACGTCTCATTCAACTGGTCGCGGTCGATGCCAAGCGACAGCGCGCGGCGGAAATCCGCGTTGGTGAGCCATTTGCGGACTTCCGGATCTGCGGTGTAGCTCTGGTTCACGTGGAACATAAAATCGGACCCGGCAAAGCCGAGATCCAGATGGACCTTGTAGTTGCCTTTCTCCTGGTTATCGAGCAGCACCGGCAGCTTGCCCAAGTCGATGTGACGTTCCTGCTCGTCGTATTCCCCGGCCATCGCACGGAGGTTGATGACCTCGAGATTGTCGGCAAGCGTGAACTGCACCCGGTCGAAATACGGCAACTGGTTGCCCGCCGTATCGACCGCGTAGTAGTACGGATTCCGCTCCAGCAGCCAGATCGGGTTGTTGATCGGGCGCACGCTGCGCCACGGCCCGAGCACCGGCACCTCTGCGTTGAGTTCCCAGTCCTTCTTGAAGTGCAGCATCTGCACCCAGTTTTCGAAACCCTCCTGTTTCGCCCGAGCGTTCACTGCCTCGACGGACGAGTATTTCGGCAGGAACTGCTTGAGGTAATGGCCGGGCGCATAGGCACCGAAGCTGACCTTGGTCGCCTGGCGGACAGCCTGTCCACCGCCCATCGCGGTGTCGCCGGCCATGATGTCCTCGAACAGGTAGTACGGTACGTCGAACTCCCAGCGCACGGTGGTGTCGTCCACCTTGACCATGCGGCCGGGTTTGTTCTGGGGACGCATCTCCGGCGTCGGCGTCGGAACGATCTCCGGGTTGTCGTAGATGTCCGCGAACCAGAAGATGAAATCATCGGCGGTGAACGGCGCGCCATCGGACCACTTCATGCCCTTGCGCAGGAACAGGGTATAGGTCTTGCCGTCTTCGCCGAGTTCGTAGCCCTTGGCCATGCAGGGCACGATCTTGCTGCCGTCGGCACTCCAGTTCAGCGGCTTGTCGGTGGAGAGAATGCGGTTGCCGTTCTCGCCGTCCGCCGGCCCGGTGAACGCACGGCGCCAGGTGCCACCGTACTTGCCGATTTCGTTCAGTGGCTGCCACACCATCGGTTCGGCCGGGATGCGCTGTTCCACCGGCGGCAGTTTCCCGGCCTTCACCAACTCCGCCAGCATCGGCGCCTCGGCGAATTTCTTCGGCCACTTCGCCGGATCGGTGATCATCGTCGGACCCTGGATCTCACCGACCAGACCGGATTGCGACAGGCTGGTCTGCGCCTCGGCGACCGCGCTGCGCAGGAATTCCATGGCGACCGGGCTGGCGGCAAGGGCAGCCAGTACGCCGCGGCGAGACAATTCGGACTTCGACATGGGCGCGCTTCCCCGCAATGGAAATGTTGCGGGCAATCTACCGGTGGGGCTGGCGACTTGCCAGTGTCGATCAGAGCATGACTGTTCCGCCGTCCACGGCGATCGTCTGTCCGGTGACGAAGCAGCTTCCATCGGAGATCAGCCACGCCACGGTGCCGGTCAGGTCGCCGGGCTCCAGCGTGCGCTGGATCGACTGGCCAGCGCGGACCACCTCCAGTCCGCGATCGAGGCGCTCGCCGAAGAATTCCGCGGTGCCCTCGGTCATGACCGCAGAGGGCGCGAGCGCGTTCACCCGGATGTTGTCGCGGCCGAGTTCGCGCGCCAGGCCGCGTGTCAGGCCGATCACGGCGGCCTTCGACGTGGTGTAGTGCAGCGCGAACGGCATGCCGTAGGTGGCAGCGAGCGAGGCGATGTTGATGATCGATCCGCCGCCGGACTGGCGCATCGCCGGCACCACCGCCTTGCAGCAGTTCCAGATGCCCTTGACGTTCACTGCCATCGTCGCATCCCACTCAGCTTCCGCGATCTGATTGAAGCGGCCGCCGCGCAGCGACCCGTACAGCGCCGCGTTGTTGATCAGCGCGTCGACGCGACCGAAGCGCTCCATCGCCAATTCCACCATCGAATCGGCGGAGGCGATGTCGGTGACGTCCAGCATCACCGCGACCGCGCCGTTGCCGGCCGCACCGGCGGCCGTGGTGCAGTCGGCGATGTCGCCGGCGACAATGCGCGCGCCGGCCTCTCCGAGCACGCGGGCGTATTCGAATCCCAGGCCGCGTGCGGCGCCGGTGATCAACACAACCTTGTCGGCAACGCTCATCGGGGTTCCCTCCAACCAACGGCACGGCTGATGACGATGGGCACTGGTGTTTCGCCGTGGAGCTATCATGCTGGCGCCGACCCAGCGCCACAACTTGCCAATCTTGGCATGAATGGAAGGAGCTTCAATCGGTGCACTTGAACAAGTCCGCCTTGTTACCATTGACAACGGTCAGCTCGGACGGTCTTGCCGGATCGGTGCCAGCAAAGCGCAACCGCAGGTTAATCGCTCTTGCGAAGAATTCCTCGGTGCCGTTCCAGGGATGGCTCTTGGCAACTCGTCTGGCGAAAGCGGTGGGCGCAGGCTGTTCATAGCCGCTATCCATCATTCCAACTGGATCCAGAACGAGCTCCCGCATGAGTTCGGGAAAGGGCCTTCTGGTCACGTCGACAACGACTTGCTGGGCGATCGTTGTTCCACCACCCGAGTAGCGGAATTGCGTACCCGGAAGAACATCGACAACAATCGGCTGATTGTTCGCTGGCGGTACGCCTCGTAGGATTTGAGATACCGTGGGCCATGGTCCCGATGCGGGATAACCCGGAAATCCATGTACGGTGGTGCCGGCGGTGTGACCCAACAGATGCCGCAGCGAGACGTGCGGTTGCCACCCGTCGTTGGCAGGCAGGCGCCACGATGTGAGGTAGTCGTTGACGTCGGCATCGAGATCGATGGTCCCGATCTCGGCTAGTTTCATGACCGCGAGTGCGAACACCGGCTTGCTGATTGAACCACACTGGAACGGCGTATGCGCTGCTGCGGGTTCAGCCCCGGCGGCAAGCGTGCCGAAGCCACGTGCCCAGGCCACCTTGAAGTCATCGATCACGCCCACGCTCACTGCTGGTGTGCGGGTTTGCGCCATCCTTTGATGGATCGGACAAGGCGGACAATACCGACCAGGAATGGTCGTTTCCTCGCGCAAGTCAGACACGACTCGCCGGATCCGTTCTTCCAAGTCTGAGATCGACATGAGGCTCATCTTTCCCCAACGCGAGTCGCAAAACCGCTGCAACGGGCGCGGTTGTAGTGGGCGAACTCACGGTAGTCTATCGACGAGCCAACGACCACCACGCGTGGCGCGGGTGGAAGATCGCCGCCGCCTCAAGCGCAAAATCGCTACTTTTCGAGTACCCCGTTTTGTACCGAGGTCGCGCGACCCAGACGATATTCATCCACCCTGTCGCGCACGCGATACACCTGCACCAGCCCGCGGACCAATGCTGGCGCGATGCGATGCCAGCCAAGGGACCGCAGTGGCGTCAATGGAAACACCGTCGCATCGTCATGCGCGCCACGCACGAGCATGGCGAGATCGCGTCCCATCATCGTCGCCGCGGCAATGCCGCGACCGTTGTAGCCGAGACCAGCATACAAGCCGGGCGCCAGCTCGTGCAGGCGAGGGAAATGCTCGGTGGTCATCGCCACCCAGCCGGTCCACGCCTGCTGCCATTTCACCGTGCCGAGCTGCGGGAAAAGCCGCCGGATGCGCGCATCGACCCGGCGCCAGTCCGCACCTGGCTCGCGACCGAAGCTCGGACCATGCGCGCTGCCGTGCAGCCGTCCGTCGGGCAGCATACGCACGCCGGAATATAGCAGTCGCGTGTCGGTGAGCGATTGGCGCTCCGGCAGGATCGTGTGACGCACATTGTCGGACAGCGGCTCGGTGACGAAGCCATGGCCGCGCATCGGGATGATGCTTTCGCGCAGCCCCGGCCACAGATCGCCGGTGTAGGCGTTGGTGGCGATCACCACGTTGTCCGCGGTCAATTCAACGCCGTTGGCGTCGATCAACCAGCGGCCGTCCCGCCGCACGAGCGCGCGCACCGGCGTGTCGACATGCAGGACGACGCCGGCCTTGGCCGCGGCGTGCGCCAATCCGCGCGCATAGGCGAACGGATTGATGTTGCCGCCGCGCCGGTCGAGCGACGCCGCACGATACAGCGACGAACCGATCGCTTCGCCGCAGCGCGCACCTTCCAGCAGTTCCACCGGCGCACCGCGCTGCTGCCAGTACTGCGTGCGGAGTTCCAGGTCGCGCCGCCCGGCTGGCGAATGCGCGGCGAAGATCAGACCGGAGCGCATCGCCCAGCATTCGATGCCGTGGCGGACGATGAGCTCGAACACCAGGTCGGGTCCCGCGGCAACGGCATCGACGATGCGCTGTCCGCGTCCAGCGCCGTAGTGGCGAAGGATCGCCTCGTGTCCCGGCTTCAGGTACGGCACCACCTGGCCGAACGCGCGTCCTGACGCGCCCCAGCCGATCTGCTTCGCTTCCAGCACGGCGACCTCAATGCCCGCCTCGGCCAGATGCAGCGCGGTCGACAGGCCGGTGAAGCCGGCACCGATGACGGCGGCCGCAACGTGGCGCCTGCCTTCCAGCTTCTGCGCCGGCGGCGGTGGCGGCGCGGCGCGAACATACACATCGGGCGGGCCGGCCCGGTCGGACAGTGGTTCATGCATGCACCCGACGATGCGGCCGGTCGGCGCCATCTGCAACCGTTGGCCACTCTTGCTATCCGAAGCCGAAGTGATCGAAACTTGCGGGCACCAAGCGAAGCGGGCCGTCGATACATGCTGCAGATCGCTGAGGCGGTCCTATCCTGTGGGCTGTTCCTGGTCGCAGGCATCGCCGGCCGGATTCTGCGGGGCTATCTGCCGGAGCGGCATCGTGATCGCGATACGCTCGACTTCGTTCGACTGGTCGTCGGGGCGCTGGTCACCTTTCTTGCGATCGTGCTTGGCCTGCTGACGGCCTCGTCGAAGTCGCATTTTGACAACGTAGCGGACGACTATCGTCACATGGCATCTCGGATCGTGCTGCTCGACTACCGATTGCGCGAGATAGGCCGGGAGGCCGATCCGATCCGCGCCGAGGTGAGAGCGTATCTGGCCGCGGTGATTTTCAGCACGTGGCCGGATGAACCCGCGCCATCGGGTGATTTCCTGCGCGGCCTGCCACCTGGCCAATCGGAAAGCAGCGCCCTCTCTGCGCTGCTTCGACATGTCGAGCAGCAGATTCGGGAGTTGCAACCGACGACCCCACTGCAAGCCTGGTTGATACCGTCCGCTGCGCAGCGATTTGACGCGTTCACCGACGCCCGGTGGGCGGTGATCGAAACCGAGCACCCGACGATACCGGATCTGTTTTACGCCCTGATGCTGTTCTGGACAGCGCTGATGTTCATGGGCTTTGGCATGTGTGCATCACATAACGCCGTGGTCGCGGTGACAGTGCTGATCTGTGCGGTTTCGCTCGCCTCGGTGATCTACGTGATCCTGGAACTGGATGATCCCGCCGGGGGCCTGATCGCCATCTCGAGCGGTCCGCTGCGCGACACGCTGGCCGACTTGGACCGGATATAGCCTGCGAGCGTGCCGATGCGCTAGGCTCGCGCCACGTTCAGGAAAGAGGCTCGTGCGATGGCGCCCAACGCTAAGCGTGTGTTCTACGTGAAGTATCTGTCGGGGCCTGTTTTCGGGCAGATCCTCGCGAAGCGGCCGGACATTCAGCTCGACAAGCTGGAGAACGAGACGCCGGATGCGGAGGCTGAACCGATCCTGTCGCAGGCGCACGCCTATCAGATCGGTGCATCGCGCCAGGTGATCGGCAAGCACTTGCAGGTGACCGACGCGTTGCTGACGAAGACGCCGAACCTGGTGGCGGTCTCATCGAACGGTGCCGGCTACGACACGATCGATGTGGACGCCTGTTCGCGCCAGGGCATCATCGTGGTGAACCAGTCGGGCGGCAACAAGGAAGCGGTGGCCGAGCACGCTCTCGCGATGCTGCTGACACTGTCGAAGCGGATCATCGAGGTGGATCGCCGCATGCGCCGCGCGCCTGACATTCCACGCAACGCGTTCATCGGCACCGAGCTGCTGGACAAGACGATCGGCATCATCGGCATCGGCAATGTCGGCGGACGGCTGGCGGAACTGTGCAAGGGCCTGTTCCATATGCGCGTGTTGGCTTATGACCCGTATCTGTCGGCGGCGCAGATTGCAGCAAAGGGGGCGGATAAGGTCGAACGGCTCGACGACATGCTGCGCCAGGCTGACTACGTGTCGGTAAACGCGCCGTACACGAAAGAGACCAAGAACCTGATGAGCGCGCGTGAGTTCGCGCTGATGCCGAAGCACGCCTATTTCGTCACGACCGCGCGCGGTGGCATCCATGACGAAGACGCGCTGGCCGATGCGCTGGAGGCGCAGCAGATCGCCGGCGCTGGATTGGATGTATGGGAAGACGAACCGCCTCCGCACGACCACCGACTGATGGCGTTCGACAACGTGCTGGTCAGTCCGCACACCGCCGGGGCGACGCATGAGTCGCGCGACAACATGGCGCGGTTTGCGGCGGAGCAGTTGATCGACATCCTGGACGGCAAGCGCCCGCCGCGGCTGATCAATCCGGAGGTGTGGCCGGCGTACTGTGCTCGATTCGAGCGGATATTGGGAGTGCGGCCGCAAGGGTAACTGGCGGCCCTCACACCCACCGCCTCGCGGCGACCTCGCCCGCGAACGGGAGCGGCGATCGGCTCGGTACACCACGCCCCCGAAGTGGGAGAGGTCGCCGAGCGGAGCCAGCCACGTGAGGGTGCCGCCGCCTGCTCAAGCCTTCGCGTAACTTCCGGCCGAGCGCCCGGCAATCCGCCCGAACACGGATCCGGACATCAGTCCCGCGCCACCCAGGTAGTTCTGGTAGAATATGCCGCCCACCAGTTCGCCGCCGGCATACAGGCCGGGGATGACGCGCCCGGTGGTGTCCTCGACCGCCCCGTCGGTGGTAATCTTCAGTCCACCGAAACTGAATGTGATGCCGCACGTCACGGCGAACCCGTGGAACGGCGGTTCGTCTATCGGGAGCGCCCAGTTGGACTTCGGCGGCATGATGCCCTTGGTACACTTGCCGTCGAGCACCGCCGGATTGTACTCCCCCGGCTGACACGCAGCATTGAACTCTCGCACCGTTTTCACCAGCCCCTCGGGGCTGATCTCCAGCTTCTGCGCCAGCTCTTCCAGCGTGTTCGCCTCTGCCTTGGTCACCTGGCGGATGCGGTATTCGTCACGTGTCATGTCGATGGTCTTCTTGTCGAAGATCTGCACTGCCATGCGCTGCGGCTGCTGCATGACCTCGCGACCGTATTTCGCGTAGGTGTAGTTGCGATAGTCCGCGCCCTCGTCGACGAAGCGTTCGCCGTCGGCATTCACCATGATGCCGATCGGGTAGGAATGTTTCTGGTAGTTGTCGAGCACCACCCGGTCGCCGAACGGCGGAGCGCTCAGGTCCCACTGCACCGCGTGACACGTTGACCAGCCGCCGAACGCCGCCGCGCCGATCTCCAGCGCTGCCTTGATGCCGTCGCCGGTGTTGTGCCGGGTGCCTCGCACGCGCGCCATCTCCCAGCCGGGACCGTAATAGCGCACGCGCATCTCCGGATCCGCCTCGAAGCCGCCGCAGGCCAGCACCACCGCCTTGGCACCGATGTCCTCGTAGCCGTCGGGACCGAACACCGTGACGCCGGTGATTTCGCCCTTGCGGTTCTGGATCAGCTTGCGCAGGCCAGTGTCGTAACGAACCGGGATGCCATTGCGCTCGGCGGACCTGAACAGGAAATCGACCAGGCCCCAGCCGCCACCGACCGCCTCGACTGCCATGCCGCCAAAGAAGTGGTTGATACCGTTCACCAGATACGACTGCCGCTTGAACATCGGAATCCAGCGCACGCCCTTCTCGCGCATCCACACGACGGTCTCGCGCGAGCGGTTCACCAGCAGGTCGATCAGGTCCGGTTCCGGCAGGTTCTCCGTCACCTTCATCAGGTCTTCGGTATAGGTCTCCGCCGTGAAGGGCGGAATGAACATCGACTTCGCCTCTGCCTCGGACAGATCGACCAGCACATCCTTGCGCAAGTCCTCGACGCCAGTGTGCACGAAGCGGAAGCCGCCGGCAGTGAAGGTGGAGTTGCCGCCGCGCTCCTCCTCGCCGGCCTTCTCCAGCACCAGCACCCTGGCACCCTGCTCCTGGGCGGAGAGGGCGGCGCACAGCGCGGCGTTGCCTGCGCCAACCACGATCACGTCATATCGGCCGGCATCTGCCATCAGGGCCTCCTGTGGTTCGTCGCGTCTCCTTACGAACGGTTGCCGCCGTGCGCAAGGCGTCGCACAGTCGCCGCTTCTGGGCCGGAGAGCAGGGATGGAGTGGCACGAGATCGTGTGCGACGTACTGATGCGGCATCAGGTGAAGCTGGTGGCCTATGTCCCCGACAATGTGCTGCGCCCGCTGATCGACGCCGTGCACGACGATCCATTCTTCACCGCATTCTCCTGCGCGCGCGAGGAGGAAGCGGTGGGCATCGTCTCCGGCGCCTGGATGGGCGGCCTGCGCGGCGTCGTGCTGATGCAGACCTCAGGGTTCGCGACGCTCCCCAATGCGATCGCCTCGCTGGCGGTACCATTCCAGATCCCGGTCCTGATGATCGTGTCGGAACGCGGCACGCTGGGAGAATTCAATATCGGGCAGTCTCTGGTGGCGCGTACCATGCGTCCGGTGCTGCAGGCGCTCGCGGTGGAGCACCACACCATGACGCGGCTCGACGAAGTGGAGTTCATCCTCGATCGCAGCATCAGCCAGGCGGTCGCCACGCAGGCGCCGTGCGTGTTCATCCTCTCGCCGTTGCTGACAGGCGGCAAGGTGTTCGCGAAGTGAGCCCAACCATGAGCTTTGCAGCAAACCATCCGGCACACCGCGACCAGGCGAAGGTGATGAACCGCTTCGACATCACCAAACGCATGGTGGCGAGGTTGCGCCACGACGAGGCCGTGATCGGTGGCATCGGCTACACCAACTTCGATCTGTGGGCGGCGGGACGTCGGCCGCAGAATTTCTACATGCTGGGCAGCATGGGGCTGGCGGTGCCGATCGCCCTCGGCGTCGCGCTGGGGCAGCCACGGCGCAAGGTGATCGCGCTGGAGGGCGACGGATCGATCCTGATGCAGGTCGGTTGCCTCGCCACCGTCGCGGCGCGCAAGCAGAAGAACCTGGCAATCGTGATCATGGACAACGGCACGTATCAGATCACCGGCGGTCAGCTTACCTCGACCGAGCTTGGCGCCGACATCGTCGCCATGGCGCGCGGCGCAGGCATCGCGCAGAGCGCATGGGCCGCGGACGAGAGCGATTTCGAGGAGCTGATCGAGCTGTCGTTGCGCGAGGATGGCCCGTGGCTGATCGGCTGCCGGATCGATCGCGAGAAGCCGGGCGACACCACCGAACGCGATCCGCCGCGTATCCGCGATCAGTTCATGCGTGGGTTAGGGGTAAAGAAGTAGCGAATTGGCAGCGCGCGTGTCGGAAGTCGGACCGGCCTCATGGCGACCCTACCCTCACTCAGCGGACTGCGCGCCTTCGAGGCTGCGGCGCGTCACCTCAGCTTCACCCGTGCCGCCGCGGAACTCAACGTCACCCAGACCGCGATCAGCCACCTGATCCGGCGGCTCGAGGATCAACTCGGCATCCCCCTGTTTGTGCGCCGCAATCGCGCCCTGGAGCTAACCCGCGAGGCGGAATCCTATCTGCCGGCCGTACGCGGCGCATTCGAGGACCTGCGCCGCGCTACCGCCCGGCTGCGCCGTTCCGAGCGTGACGGGCTGCTCACCGTCAGCACCACCGCCTCGCTTGCCGCCAAGTGGCTGGTCACGCGGGTGGCCGCGTTCCAGGACGCCAATCCCGGCATCGAGGTGCGTATTACCACATCCTCGCATCTGGTGGATTTTCAGCGCGACGAGGTGGACATCGCGGTGCGCTACGGCCGCGGCAACTGGCCGGGGCTGCGCACCAACTGGCTGATGGCCGAAGACATGTTCCCGGTGTGCAGCCGATCGCTGCTGACCGGCGAGAAGCCGCTGCGCAACCCTGAGGACCTCGCGCACCACACGTTGCTGCACGCGACAGTATCGCGCGAGGACTGGCAGCTTTGGCTGACCGCCGCCGGCCTGCCGGTGTCGCTCGCGACACGGCGCGGCCTGAGCTTCGATCAGAGTTTCATGGCGATCCAGGCAGCGGTCGAGGGGCTCGGTGTTGCGCTCGGCCGTACCCGCTTCGTCGAAGGGGACATCGCGGCCGGCCGGCTCGTGGTGCCGTTCGATGTCGTGCTGCCGGCGGATGCCGGCTTCTACATCGTGGCCCCCGAGGCGACCGCCGATGACCCGAAGATCGCGCTGTTCCGCGACTGGCTGATCGGTTCTGTCGCCCCAGGGGCGGTGGCGCCCCCACCGCCGTAGCGTCAGGCCGCCAGGGGGAGCGGTTCCGGCTGCACCATCGCATCGTCGCGTACTTCCACCAGCCGGGCGCGATCGAAGCCATTGAACGCAGTGCGCAGGCAGCCGCCATAGGCACCAAGCTGGCCGATCTCGATCCAGTCGCCCTCCCTGGCGTCGGCCGGCAGATGGAACGGCCCGCGCATCGTATCGGCACTGTCACAGGTCGGCCCGTACAGCGAGTAGCCGGCGAACGCTCCCGATGGCGCCGGTCTTTCCGGCCGTACCAGCCGCACCGGATAGCGGAAGCCGAGTGCTCCGGCATCTGCCAGCGCGCCATAGACGCCGTCGTTGACGTACAACGCGTCGCCACGGCGGTGCTGCACCTGTACGACCACCGATGCGCCACCAGCCACCAGAGCGCGGCCGGGCTCCGCCCAGAGCCGCGCGTCGGGCAAGCCCAGGCGCTCGAAGCCGGTTTCGATTTCGGCCAGGTATGCGCCAAGCGGCGGCGGTTCGACTTCCGGATATGGCACCGCGAACCCGCCGCCGACATCGATCACCTCGATCGCCACGTCCGCGTCGCGGATCACCGCGCCGACCAGGGCCAAAGCGGTGCGCCAGGCCAGCGGGTCGAGGCACTGCGAACCGACATGGAAGCTCAGCCCAAGCCGCACCGCGTGCGGCCGTGCCGCGCGGAGCAACGTGGCGGCCAACGCCGGTGCTGCACCGAACTTGCCGGACAGGTCCAGTACCGCAGAACCCTTGGGCAGGGCGAGTCGTACGATCAATCCGAGGCCGCCCGTCACATCGGTCGCAGCAGTCTCGTGCAGGACCTTCGCCAGTTCCTCGGTGCTGTCGAGCACGAAGTCGCGCACGTCATGTCGCGCCCACGCCTCGCGGATCGCGCCGCGCGCCTTGACGGGGTGCATAAAATGGATCGTGGCTGCGGGAAACATCTGGCGCACCAGGACAACCTCGCCGATCGAGGCGCAGTCGAAATGGCTCACACCGGCGGCGTGGACGGCCCGCAGCATCGCCGGCTCCGGATTGCACTTGACCGCGTACAGCACATTGCCAGGGAACGCCTGCACGAACTCGCGCGTGGTCGCCTCGACCGTTGCCGGACGCATGCAGTGCATCGGCTCCTCCGGACGCTCCACGGCGATGAGTTCGTCGACCGACGGCAGCGGCACTGCCGGCACAGGAAAGCGGCGACGCAAAGGGGACACGGCCGTGCGAACACGGGAATTGTTCATTGCGGGTAATCCTCGCAGGCACCTGGCGCGCACGGGGCGCGGCCGACCACAGGGACAGGACCAAAAGCAGTCGCCGCGCCAACGCGCTGCGGCAACAGACTCAGTCGGTGTTGCGAGGTACTTCGCATCGCGGCAAACCGATCAGCGAACATGGGCGGCTCCCTAACGGCCCCGGCCCACAGGTGGACCGGCCAGACGAAAAGGACGCGTTACGTCGTTGCTGTGCCCCTGAGGTTTTCAGCGAGGGGCTCGCGGCACGTGCGATGCGTCAGCGACCGCGCCACCACAGGATTGGAGCGGGACCGCGCATATAGCGACTGGAGGGGTCGTGGAGATATGCGATGATCGGTGGTGAGCTACACGCTGCCGGTATGGGAGTTGGCGCCCGACGGCCCAAGCAGCGCCAAGTACTCCCACGCCACCGTGGCCGCAGCGAGTGCGGTAATCTCTGCAACATCGTAGGCCGGCGCGACCTCGACGACGTCCATGCCGACAAATGCGACGCCGCGAAGCCGACGCAGGATCGCCTGAGCCTGCCAGGATGCCAGGCCGCCGACTTCGGGCGTGCCGGTGCCGGGCGCAAAAGCCGGATCCAGCGCGTCCACGTCGAAGCTCAGATAGCTGGGCACGTCACCGAGAACCTCGCGGATGCGCTGCGCGACCGCTGCGGGACCCATTGCATGGACATCCTGCGCGGTCAGCACCGTGACGCCATGTCCGATGGTCCAGTCCCACACCTCGCGTTGCACCGGCGAGCGGATGCCGATCTGAATCATGTGCTTCGGTTCGATCAGGTGTTCCTCGATCGCGTGATAGAACACCGATCCGTGCGCATGTGACTGGCCGAAATTATCAGGCCAGGTGTCCACGTGCGCGTCGAAATGCAGCAGTGCGACGCCGCGGCCCACGCGGCGTGACAGCGCGCGCAGCAGCGGCAAGGTAATGCCATGCTCACCGCCCAGCGCCACCAGATGACCTAGGCGAACCACCTGCTGCTCGATCAGTCGCAGGCTCTCGGGGATGTCGCCCAGTGCAAGTTGCAAATCGCCGATGTCGGCGACGTTCATCGTCGCCGGTTCGTTCCAGAATTCCGGATGTTCGCCATCAGTCAGCATGCGGCTGGCGCGCCGGATGGCGTGCGGGCCGTCACGTGCGCCGGCACGGTTCGTAGTGCCGATATCGAGCGGCACGCCAGCCACCACGAAGTCAGCGCCAGGATCGCTGAGCGTGATGCCGAGGAAGCCGGGAGCGGTCGCGAATGTGGGCGTGAGCGACATGGTCAGCGGACGATCACATTGCGAAACTGCCACGGATCGGCGGCGTCCATGTCCTCGGGGAACAGGCCGCCCCTGCCGGACAGCGGAGTCCAGTCGCTGTAGGCGCCGACCATCGGGCCAAGATACGGTTCCATGATCCCCAGAATACGTTCGTGGTCGAGTTCGTCGGCCTCCACGATGCCGCGGCGCGGATTTTCGATCGCCCATATTATCCCGGCCAACACCGCCGATGTCACCTGCAGCGCGGTCGCGTTCTGATAAGGCGCGAGCGCACGGGTCTCCTCGATCGAAAGCTGCGAGCCATACCAGTACGCATTGTTCGGATGGCCGTAGAGCAGCACGCCAAGTTCGTCGATGCCGTCGGTGATCTCCTCATTCATCAGCCGAAAGTGCCGCTGCTGACGGAACGCGTTGCCTTGCAGTTCGTGCAGCGACAGGATCGCATCGTCGCACGGATGGTAGGCGTAGTGGCAGGTAGGCCGGTACACCACGCGCCCGGCCTCACGCAGCGTCAGGTAGTCGGCGATGCTGATCGCTTCGTTGTGCGTGATCAGATAGCCCAGAATCGGACCGGCGAGCGGCGTCCAGCTCCGCACCCGCGTGGCGGCGCCGGGGCGCGTGAGATAGATCGCCGCATCGCAGCCGAACGCGTGGCGCGCGCCCTCCGGCGGCAGGTGGTTCTCGTGCGTACCCCAGCCGAGCTCCGACGGCTGAAGACCTTCCGACAGGAAGCCATCGATCGACCAGGTGTTGACGAACTCGTCCTTCTGCTTGGGGATGCGCGCACGCTGCGTGTCACGTTCGGCGATGTGGATGCCCTTGACGCCGAGGTCGCGCGCCAGCGTGGCCCAGTCGTCGCGCGACACCGGTGCTGCGGCGCGGCCGAAATCGCGCGCCAGATGCAGCAATGCGCGCTTGACCAGGTGGCTGACCATGCCGGGATTGGCGCCGTGCGCCACCACCGCCGTGGGATCCGATCCCGGCCGGCGCAGCGCCAGCGCTGATTCCCGCATCGCATAGTTGGAGCGTTCGGACATCGACTTGCCGGGATCGGTGTAGCCGCCCGGCGGTGGTTCGACGCAGGTATCGAGATAGAGCACGCCAAGTTCGCGGCAGAGTTCGATCAGCGCGACCGAAGATACACCGACCGAAAGGTTGACCAGGAACCCGCCCGGTGCCAGCAGCGGTGTCAGAACGCTGCGCAGTGTGTCCGGCAGCAGCGCCACCTTCTCGAAGCGGATGCCGGCGAACTCGGCGATGGCGCGTGCCGAATCGTCGGGATCGATGATCGTCATACGCTCGCGCGCCAGGTCGAGATGGCGCAGGATCAACGGCAGCGTGCCCTTGCCGATGGAACCGAAGCCGACCATCACCAACGGGCCGTCGAACCGCGCAAGTATCGTCGTTGGTGTGGGCATCTACCAGCTCCTTCGCTGCTTCGCTCCCCGGTCGTCGCGAGGAGCAATGACCGCACTATAGCCGCACCAATGCGATGACGATCTCGACCATGATGAGCACCAGGATCAGAAATTCCATCAACTCCGACCGGCTGGCCGAGCTCTCGTCGTACAACGCAGAGTAGGTGTCGCGGATGATCGCCAGCTTGCGTTCCACCGCCGAGTTCACTGCGGGCACGCGGAACAGCTCCAGCGCGGCGGCATAGATGCGCGCGAGATAGACGTCCTCGGTCACCTGAAGCGCGTTGTCCACGCGCTCGGTCAGTTCGGTGACCTCGGCCACCAGTGTGTGGAGCCGGCGCGCCAGATCCGCGAACCGCCGCGACGCCAGCAGCGTGCGTCTGCGCCGCGCCTTCGCCACAAGGTCGTACATGCGCGGCAGTTCGTCGTCCAGCAGTTCATCGTAGTAACGCATCTCGAGCAGCTGCGCGTTGGCGACCTCCAGCACATCCATCACATCGGAGTCGCCGCGCGGCTCGTAGATGAACGCGCGGTCCCAGGTCAGCGCTACGAGATCGTCCGTGTAATACGAGAAACGCTGGCGCAGCAGGTCCTGCCGCGCACTATCGGACAGGGCACGCTGCTCGCCGGACAGCAGCGGCACCAGGTCGACACTGTCCTGCAGGTCCGCCGCGCTCAGCGCCCGATCGAAGGCATGCACCACGCCGATCAAGTACTCTTCCTGAACCCGGGTTTCCTCGGGACGGACCAGGGCCCTGCCCAGCAGCTCGCGCACCTGTCCGAGCAGTCGGTCCCAGGTATCGCCGGCGCCCTCGACGCAGCCGGCGGCGGCGTTCAACAGCTGGACAAAGCCTGCCCAGCGGACATCCGCTACCGGAATGCGCAGCGCTATCGTCACCACTCCGAAGTCGTACAGCCGGACCGTCGTTGCCGCCGCGAGCTGTCTGCCTTCCAGCGCCAGTGTGACCGGTTCGAGTTCGAGCGCCACGGGAGGCACCCCGAATGCCATCGCCTTGGGCGATGTGGTGCTCAGCCGACTGCGCCGCGATATGCGCGTCTGCTCGGCCAGCAGCGCTTCCGCGCGTGCCAGATCGATCGCATAGGCGACATCGAACAGCCGCAGGGCGACGATGGCACCAGAGGTGACCGTCAGTTCCGGCTGGCTCATCCCGGCGGCGGTGTCCGCATGGCGCCTTCTGTAGCACAGCCGATTTCACTGCCTATGATGACCACTCTGTGTCACCGGAGGTTGCCGCTCCGCCTGCGGCATGGCACGGTCCGTCAACGCCGTACCAATGTAGTGAGCGCGCTCCGTGACATTCATACTGGCCAGCCGCCCGAACGTCTATTCCTCGAGTCCGCTCGACCGCGTAGGGACCAGGCGCGAGGACGCCGCGTGGATCGAGCAGCGGCTGGTCGATTCCGACACTCTGTTCGTCCCGGTATGGCGCAACCGCAACCTGGTGCGCGGCATGGACGAGGCGGCGCCGGAGGCCGTGTTCATCTCCGGCGAGATGGCACACTCACTGCGTATGCAGGGCGGGCCATGGGCGTTTCTCGGCCTGCATGACGGATTGGCGATATTCGCCGTCGACATCAGCGCGGCTGAGGACCCGGTCCCACTGCTGCCGGAGGACCTGGGCAAATTCGTTGATCTGCGCTCGGTGGGCTGGGGCGTGGCGCGTCCGGAGGCGTCGATCCTGGCGCACGCGCGAGGGCTGATGCACTGGCGGGCGCGCCACCGGTTCTGCGGCGTGTGCGGCAGCGTGTGCGATGCGCGCAGCGCTGGGCACATGATGGTCTGCACCGCCTGCGAAGCGCAGCATTTCCCGCGCACCGACCCCGCCGTGATCATGCTGGTGACACGCGGCGATCACGCGCTGCTCGGCCATTCGCAGCGTTTCCCGCGCTCCAACATGTATTCCACGCTGGCCGGCTTCGTGGAGCCGGGCGAGACGCTGGAAGAAGCGGTACGGCGCGAAGTGTTCGAGGAAGCCGGCATCAAGGTCGGCACGGTACAGTATCATTCGAGCCAACCCTGGCCATTCCCCGGCAACATCATGCTGGGCTTCTACGGCGAGGGACTGAGCGAGGACATCACCATCGATCCGGAGGAGATGCTCGACGTGCGCTGGTTCTCGCGCGAGCAGATCCGCAATTGCGAGGCGAACGGGTTCCTGTTGCCGCGGGTCGACAGCATCGCGCGGCGGCTGATCGAGGACTGGATGGCGCCGGAGTGAAGCGACGGTTGGTTCCCCTGCTGGGGGTCGTGTTGATCGCCTGTTCGGTCGGCGGGGCGGACAACAGCCCGCAGAAGCAATGCGAACAGCAGGCCGAGAAAGATCCCGCGGTGGTTGAGATCTATTCGCGCACCAACGGCGCCTACATCGTTCCCGGACCCGTGCGCGATGACCTGTTGATGGCGAAACGGCAGGCGGTGACACGGTGCATGCGGGCAAAGGGGCTCGCGCCGCCGGGCGGTGTGCAGCCGGTCCAGCCGCAGTGATGACGCAGGACCTGCTGACGATAGGTTACCAGGGCTGCACCATCGACGAGGTGCTGGCAGAGCTGCGCCGCGCAGGCGTCACCTTGCTGATCGACGTGCGCGCGGTACCGCTGTCGCGCAAGCCAGGGTTCTCCAAGCGTCAGCTCGCTGCCGGATTGGACGAGCAGTGCATAGCCTATGTGCATCTCCAGGGCCTCGGAACGCCAAAGCCGGGTCGCGACGCGGTGCGCGCCGGCCATCCGGAGCGGATGGAGCCGATCTTCCGCGAGCACATGCGCTCGGATCGCGCGCAGGCCGAGCTGGCGCAGGCCAAGGTTCTGGTGCAGGAGCGACGCGCGTGCCTGCTGTGCTTCGAGCGAGATCACATGACCTGCCACCGCCGGTTCGTCGCCGAGATGATCGTAGCCGACACGGGTCAGCCCATCGTGCATCTTCACGCGCCCGAGCATCACTTCCCCCGCGCGCACGAAAGGTGATGCTGGACCGGCCGCAGGCTTTGGTATCGGCGAGCACGCGTGCAATCGATCCGGCGATCTCGTCGCGTGGCCGTGGCGGCACGCCAGACACCTGTCCCACGGTCAACGCCTCTGCCGCAGCGCCCCCTCTGCCGGCAGCAGCGCCATGTACAGTTTTGCGTTTGCATTGCCGAGGACTTCCGCCCCATGCATTAGCCGCGGCACCGGATCGCCGTTGTCCAGCATACTGGCTGCCGCCGGGACCGGACGGCCAACCAGCCAGGGCTGGGGCACGGTCAGCCTGGCTTTGGCGCGCTTGCGGCGCTGTGTGGTGTGCACATGTCCGCCATTCAGTGCGTTCGGGCGGGACAAACTGCGGGGCGTGTCCGACATCGGGTCGCCTCGCTTGTCGAGGCCGGTGGCCACCGTATATTGGGAAAAGTCGCCCCTCCAACGCAAGATCCAGTTGTCTAGGGCGAACTCCATTGGAGGCGCCTGTCGCTGAATAATACCCGGCGGCGGCCGGTTCGCCGACCGTATCGCCGTCACACCTTCGCCACGAACTGTGCTATAGTAGGGTGCTGATACGGAGTCTGTGCAATGCGACACTTTCTGTCCTCGCTCCGACTGCCCGCTGGCGCGGTGGCGATTGTTGCCGGTGCTGCAATACTCCTCGCCGTAACCCCGGCTGCGCGTGCCGAGTGGCGCGGCGGTGGCGGCTGGCATGGCGGCGGTGGCGGCTGGCATGGCGGTGGCTCGGGCTGGCACGGCGGCGGAGGCTGGGGTTGGCGCGGCGGATGGGGTTGGCACGCCGGGGGCTGGGGCTGTTGCTGGCGCGGTGGTGTCTTTATCGGCTTGCCGCCCGTGTTCGTTCCGCCCCCAGTCTACTATGCGCCGCCGCCAGTCTACTACGCACCACCGCCAGGGTACTTTCCCCCCAATGGATACGTGCCTGGCTACTGAGTACATACGGCGTAAAGCCGGGGGCCATTGGCGGCTCAGCACGGAGGTCGCTGGCGCGCCATTGCGGTGCGATTGCGCCCCTCGGCGCGGCGTCCCGCAACCGACCGTGGCGGCAGGTCCCCGGAAACCAGGGGGAGAGCATGTGTCGTAGGCTCCTGTTGGCCGGCGCTGCCGTCGTCGGCACAACTGCCGCGATGATCGGGCTCGCCGGTGCCCAGACGCCGGCGACGTCGGCAGTTGGGGTACCGGCGATGCAGCAGAGGGTGACCGCAAACGACGGCACCGCCGCAAATAGCAATAACAACTACCAGGCGGCCGCACTGCCGGGCCCCGTGGCCAGGCCGACACCTGGGACCATGGTGCTCCGGATGAACGGATCGGTGTGGTCCGGATTTGGCGTGGGTGGCGGGCGGTAGCGGCTTCACCGACGGACCACGAGGCGGGCGATGAGGTCGTAACAAAGTGGCAGGGTAGCCCTGCTCAACCTCGAACAGGCCCTGGCCGGCGAGGCTCGCCGATCTCGATGGTCGGCAATCCCAAGCCGATCTGATGGTTCAACGCTTGATCGCGATCAGACCGAATGGCCGACGGCCCCGGCAGGAGCCCGAACTCGTAACGTACGAGGCAGGGCTCCAGGGTCAAACTGTCAGCTAAACTGCCCCTCTGGTGCCAGCGGCGGTCGACTGGCAAAGCCCAGGCGCTGCGCTATTTCCCACTTTTATGTGGCCGCCAAGCGCATTGGAATGCAAACTGAAGGCGCATGACCAGCTGACAGAAGGTTAACCATATTGCCACGCGAAGCAGGCGTTGTGGAAGAATGGCTCAAGGCACTCGGTCTTGCCGGGCGGATCGGCGCTTTTAATGCGCACGGAATCACACTCGATAATGTCCAGGACCTGACAGCGGAGGATTTGCGAGAGCTTGGCCTAACCATCGGAGAGCGCATGCGCCTCCGCCGCGCGGTGGCAGCTTTGCCCGAGCGCCGCCCACCGGCTGCGCCATCCCCCCCTGCGGTTCCCGTCCCGGCGACGACCCGCGCTGAACGCCGCCCCCTCACCGTGATGTTCGTCGATTTGGTCAATTCCTCCAGCCTTGCCGAACAATTGGAGCAGGAGGATCTGCTGGAGCTCATTCGCCGCTATCGTGAGGTCTGCGGAACAGCGATCATGCGGTACGGCGGGCACATCGCGCGCTTCGCCGGCGACGGCATTTTGGCGTATTTCTGCTATCCGGTCGCGAACGAGAACGACCCGGAGCGGGCAGTCCGCGCTGCGCTCGACATCGTTGACGGCATCGCGGGACTTGCCACCCCGACCGATACCATGGTGCACGCGCGCATTGGCATAGCGACCGGCCGGGTGATCGTCAGCGATCTCTTCGCGGGTGGCGAAGCGGAAATGGGCTCGATCGTCGGATCCACCCCCAATCTGGCCGCGCGTCTGCAGGATTTCGCGCCACCCGGTGGTATCGTGATCGCCAACGAGACGCAGGCGCGCGTGGGACGCCTGTTCCTGTACGAGGATTTTGGGGAACGGACTATCCGGGGTTTCCGCGAGCCCCACCACACTTGGCGCGTGATCGGCGTGGCGCCACACGATGCACGCACTCCGCACGGGCGCCGGGCGCGCCGCTTGACACCCTTCTATGGACGCCAGGCCGAACTCGCCATCCTGGCGGAGCGCTGGGGTCGCGCTTGCCGGGGCGAGCGCGCCGTGGTGCTGGTGGCGGGCGAGGCAGGCATTGGCAAGTCGCGCCTGGTTGAGCAGTTCCTGGCCACAAGTCTCGACGAGGGAGCGCGGGTGCTCAATTTCGCCGCCAGGGTATTCGATGAGGACAGCCCGCTGCGACCGCTCATATCGGGGCTACGCGCGGCTGCGCAACTCGATCCAGGAGACCCACCCGAGACGCAGCGGGACAAGCTGGCAGGTACCTGTTGACGGGCGAGCCGGAGGAGCATGCCGCGGCTTTGGGCCTGCTCGGCGGACTGATCGGGATCCCATCGGATGGGCCGGCGTTCAAACAAATACCCCCGGTGACGCTGCGCGAGCAGTTGCTGTCGACGCTGGTACGCCAGATTGCGTTGCTCTCCGCCCATCAACCGCTCTGCCTCGTCGTCGAAGATCTGCATTGGCTTGATCCGACCTCGCGCGAATTGCTTGATCGCATCGTCACGGGTCTCGAGCAGCATCGCCTGATGGTCCTGTTGACCACGCGCGACGGGTTCGAGGCGCCATGGATGAGCGGCCGCGATACGACTGTGCTGCGCCTGGTTCCCCTCGCCGAGGACGACGTGGCCGGCATGGTCCAGAGCCTGTTCCGCGGCCGGCCTATGCCGCCAAGCCTTGGCCACATCCTCGCCCGCAGGACCGACGGCGTTCCGCTGTTCGTCGAGGAGGTGGCGCTCTCGCTGTTGCAATCGCAGACGCTGCCAGATGACGACCACCAGGTCGGCGGTCCGCTGCAGTTGATTCCCGCTTCCTTGCAGGAAACACTGATGGCGCGGCTCGACCGTTCCGGTGCGAAGGAGGTGGCACAGATCGCCGCGGTCGTTGGCCGTTCGGTTCGGTGCGATGTGCTTGCCGAAGTTACCGGAATGAAACCCAACGAGCTGGAACGGATCCTTGCCGTTCTGGCTGAAATCGGGAGTGCTCATCCATTCGGTCAATGCCGGAATTGTCAAATTCAGCCATGAACTGCTGCGCGGCGCAGCCTATGACAGCCTGCTGCGCGACAATCGAAAGCAGTTGCATGCGCGCGTTGCCCGCGCCTTGCAGTCGCTTGACCCGGAAACAGTGGCGCAGCGGCCCGAGGTGCTGGCATTGCATCTGACCGAGGGCGGCCAACTTGCGGAGGCTGCCAGCCATTGGCTGGAAGCCGGTCGGCGCAGCTTGGCCCAGTCGGCGTTGACCGAGGCGACGCGCCTGTTGCGCCGAGGTCTGGCGATCCTGGAGAGGCTGCCTCCGAGCAGGGATAACCAACGCCTCCAATTGCAATTCAGCGGTTTGCTCGGGCCGGCCTTGATCGGGCTCAAGGGGCCGGGGTCGGCCGAAGCCCAGGAGCTCTACAGCAGCGCATACGCTATTTGCAGCGAGCTGCCCGAAGATCCGTCACGCTTTCCGATCCTTTGGGGCTGGTGGCGCGTTTCGCGCGAATTTCGCGTGAAGAAAGACCGCGCAGGCGCGCTGCTGGCGGGTGCGACGGCGCGAAACGATCCTGAACTGCTGTTGCAGGCGCATCACTGCAATTGGGCCGCGGAGTACGAGGTTGGCGACTACCGCGCCTGCCGTCGGCATATTCAGGCCGGCCTCGATATTTATGACCATGGCGATTTCCGCCATCATGCTCGATTGTATGGCAACCACGATGCCAAAGTCTGCGGACTTGGGGCGTTGTCCCAGGTCCTCTGGATGCAGGGCAGGCCGATCAGTGGATTGGCGCAGGAGCGCCTGGCGGTGGAGTGGGCCGATCGTCTCGATCATTTGGGCAGTCGCGTTCATTCCATGGATGTCAGCCTGCTGCATCGGGCAGAACGGCGCGAGCATCACACGGTCTATGAACTCGCGGGCAATCTCGTCAGCCTCACATCCCAGTACGCAATGATCGATCACCGCGCGAAAGGTCTCATCTTCCGCGGCTGGGCGACCGCCATGCGCGAGGATGCGCAGGCAGGGCTGCAAATGCTGCGCGAGGGCCTGGCGCGCCAGCAGGAGTTCGGCACCCTTGAGGATCTGCCACTCTACATATGCTTGCTCGCCGAAGCCTTGCTGATGGCTGGCCTGGCCGACCAGGCCGGCGAAGAGTTGGCACGCGCGCAGGCGGAATTCGAGCGCGTCGGCCTGCAGTTCTGGATGCCTGAGGTACTGCGCCTGCGGGCGGTTTCCCGTCTTCGCGCCGATCCTCAGGCGGTTCCGTCAGCCCAAAAGCTGCTCGAGCAGGCGAGCGACACGGCCGAAGCACAAGGCGCGACGATGCTTGCGCTTAGAATAGCGGTGACAAAAGCGCAGATCGGTGATCGGCTCGACGACATCCAAAGTCTATCGCAACTGCTCGATGCCGCCATGGGTCGCATCAGCGAGGATGACGGCGGCGCCGATCTCATCGAAGCTCGCACGGTTGCCGAGCGCTTGCGCGAGCGCTTGGGCTCGGCGCCGTCGCGTGCCTTGCAGCCGTAATGAGCGACCCGTCGGCAAGCCCGGACGGGGTCAAAACATTTTGGATGGGCACGCACAGGGTTGTCGATCCAGAGACGACGCTGGCGCGCTTGATGCCTTTGGCGCCGCTGATGGGTGTCACGCGGATTGCGGTGCTGACCGGGCTCGACAACGTCGGCATCCCGGTAGTGGCGGCCATGCGACCCAATTCCCGCTCGATCGCCGTGCACCAAGGAAAGGGCACCTCGCTCGCGGCTGCCAAGGCGTCGGCGATCATGGAGGCGGCCGAGATGTTTCATGCGGAAAACATCAGACTGCCGCTGCGGCTGGCCTCTTTTGCGGAGTTGCGGGAGGACGTCATGGTGGCAGATCCCACGGCGCTGCCACGCACCGTCGCAAATGCAGATGATGATCAGAGGCTGCTGTGGATCGAAGGTCGCGATATTGCCACCGAAGCGGCGATCTGGGTGCCGCACGAATTGGTCAGCACCGACTTCACCCTCCCGGCGCCATCCGCAAGCGGTTGTTTCCAGGCGACCAGCAATGGCCTGGCCGCCGGCAATCACCGCCTCGAAGCCGTGCTGCACGGGCTCTATGAAGCCATCGAGCGCGACGCTGTCGCTTTGTGGCATTGCTGCCCGGCCGTACAGAGCCTGCGCGCGGTCGACCCTCGCAGCATCGACGGGCCACTGAGCCACAAGTTGCTTTCGCTGTTTGTGCAGGCCCGCATCGCTCCGTATATTTGGGACATCACCTCCGATATCGCACTGCCGACATTCATGTGCCTTGCGATGCCGGATGATGCTGCCGGTGGGGTGGAACCCGAGCTTGGGTCAGGATGTCACGCCGACCGCGACGTCGCGCTGGCGCGCGCGTTGTCCGAAGCGGCACAGGCGCGACTGACGCGTATTTCGGGTGCCCGCGACGATTTTTCGCCGCACGGGTACGGCTTCGAGGCGCGAACGGCGAGACTTGCTGCCGCACGCTCGTGGCTGATTTCACCGGCGCACCGGCGGCACTACCATGAAGCACCGTCATGGTCCGCCCCGACACTACAGCAAGACCTCGATGTCGTGTTGGCATGCCTCGCCAGGGTCGGACTTCAGCAGGTGATCTGGGTCGATCTGTCGCGGCCGGAATTCGGCATACCAGTCGGCCGCGCTGTCGTGCCGGGCCTGGAAGGCCCATGGACCCACGCCGGAGACGGATACACACCTGGGGCACGAGCCCACGCCGCCATGGCAACACGATGAAGGCGGTCGTCTTCGCAGGGCCTACCATTTCTCGTGCCGATGCGGTCGCGGAGCTGGATTGCACCTATCTCGCACCAGCCCGGCAGGGCGATGTGTTCCGCGCCGTGCGGGACTTCCGGCCGCTGGCGATCGGGCTGATCGATGGGGTTTTCCTGGATCTACCCGCGGTCTGGCATCGGGAGCTGCTGTGGGCTCTTGCGCAGGGCGTCCACGTCTTTGGCGCGGCCAGCATGGGCGCTCTGCGGGCAGCCGAGCTGAGACCGTTCGGCATGCGCGGAGTTGGGCGCATTTATTCAGCGTACGAGACCGGCTTGTGGCCGGGGTTCGATGAACCGTTCGAGGATGACGACGAAGTCGCGGTGGTGCATGCACCTGTGGAGGCTGGAGGCCGGGCCTTGTCCGACGCCATGGTCGATCTGCGGGACACCGTGGCCGCCGCAGAAACGGCCGGGGTCATCGATCGCGCGACGCGCAATATATTGGTCGCCATGATGAAGGCGCTGCATTTCTCGGACCGAAGCCTGTCGCGCCTGAGCAAGACTTCCGCGCAGGTCATGCAGGAGCCGGTATTATCGACGTTCCGCGCTTGGCTGCGCATAAACGCGGTGCACCGCAAACGGCTCGATGCACTCGAGTTGCTGCGGACGATGGCAGCGTTCCTGCACAAGGATCCGAAGCCCTTCCAGCCAACGTTTCACATGGAACGAGCCCTGGTCTGGGAGAGGTTCGTCTGCCAGGTTGACGAGCCGAGTGGCATGGACAAATTGATTTTGCATGAGCTGAGACTTGAACCTCGGCTTTTGAGAGACATCAAACATGCGGCACTCGGCCTGTTGTCTGCACTACGGGGCGCGAATGTCGAACCTGAGGATATGCCGGTGCAGGCTGCCTGGAACCGCTTCCGCGAAGATCGCGCGCTATGGCTTCGATCCGATCTGGATAGATGGCTGGCTGACAGCGACATGAACCCTGCGGCGCTCGATCGGCTCATGCGTCAAGAGGCGATCCTGGATGCCATCGGTTCGCAGGGACACCAGGGCTTGACACGCGCGATGCTCGATCAT
Source organism: uncultured Alphaproteobacteria bacterium (assembly GCA_963749575.1). Classification (GTDB taxonomy): domain Bacteria; phylum Pseudomonadota; class Alphaproteobacteria; order Acetobacterales; family Acetobacteraceae; genus JAMXLO01. The sequence goes on along the minus strand of CAVVNM010000012.1, from coordinate 355,481 downwards.
CTACGCCTCTCGGGACAGTACCAGCGGCTGGCGAACCGTGTCCGGGCCAAGGCTCGGATCTTGGGCGACAGTTCAGTCGCGCGGGCGGTGCCGGAGGGACCGGATCTGGCGGCGGCGCTTGCTTGGTATTTTGAGCAGCGTCTGGGGCAGCCGATCCCCCATAAGGTCGAGATCTACGCACGGATGGCAGGCTGGTCGGATTACGAAGATCTTGTGTCGGCGATCTGGCAGGACTACCTGTTCGAGACGTTCAACCAATGAACATCGCGCGCGCGAGGGGCACCCGGTTTCGCCTGTTTCCGGCTTATGCTGCCGGCTATGCCGAGCCTGAAACCATAGAAGTATCGCTACCACCCGGCTCTGTCGGACCAGGCCCATCCGACCCATGGATGTACACGACCAATCCGCTTGAGAAAGATACGCCGTACGATCCACCAGATTATGTGCCGCCTTATCGGGGCCTGGTTTATGCTCCGGCCTTGCCAGGCGTAGCCGGCGATTTCGATCATATTCCGGTTGAATCGGAGGAATTTCTCGCGGCGCATCTTTACGGGACAGTCCGCCATACGCTCGATATCTGGGAGTCATATCTTCGTCGGCGGGTGATATGGTGGCACGCCGACGTCATGCCGCAGGTTGAGCTGGTGCCTATTGTCCAATGGCCCAACGCGCACTCGGGGCCGGGTTTCATCGAAATGGGACGACAACCAAATCGGTTTGGCCGGTTGCAGCCGTTCTGCCTGAATTTCGACGTCATCGCGCACGAGACAGGCCATGCCATCCTGTTTTCGCAGATCGGCGTTCCACCGACCGAGCACATCTCCGAACAGTTCCTGGCCTTCCATGAATCGTTCGCGGACCTGATCGCGGTCATGGCTGTAATGAATCTGCGATCGGTTCGGCAGAAATTGCTGACCCAGACCGATGGCAACCTCTACGTGCTCAACCTGGTCAACCGGATCGGTGCCTACTCGGACACCGAGCAGATCCGGCTGGCATCGAACTTGGCCACTATGGCAGACGTGGTCGGCTTGCGACTGGCGCCGGACGGAACCTGGATCGACCCGAAGGGGCTCAATCGCAATCAACACGCGATCGCCGAGCCGTTGACCGGCGCAGTGTTCGACATAATGGTTGAAATCTACCAGGACGGTCTCGTGTCGCGCCGACTGATCCATCCGGACCTGGATGCCCGTGGGTGGACCCGCAATGAAGTCGAACGCGCGATGGCTGCTGTCCATCATGAATCGGCACGCGCATTTGCGCGCTTTGCTCAGGGGTACTTCGCGGCGTTGGATGACGCGCGGCACGCCGTTGGGCACTGCATGGCACATGTCATGAAGACCATTCGGTCGGAAACGCTGACGTTCCCGCTGGTCGCGGCGCGGTTTCTGGAGGCCGCGGCGGCACAAGGGTTGGGCCCGATATTGCCACCCCTGGTCGATCATTTTCTCTGGCGAGGGATCGATCCCCGACCGCATCTGACGCTGCGGATCGATCCGCGGCAAACACGCCGCGCCTACCGTTTGCGCGGCCGTCCGGCCGTCACGGAAGCTCCCAACACGACGCCGGGCTGCCAATGCGTGCACCGATCGGGCTTCGCTTTCGCCCACCGGCTCATGACCCATCCACATCGCGCCCAGGCGGAATTGGCCGCGCGTTGATATGGCTGGTGTCGAGGTCTTATGGTGGTGTAAAGGTTGCACAGAATGAACGACGCGCACCATCGTCGTCACGAGAGGAGGACTCTCAATGGCCGCTCCTAGCGTTCCCACCGGGCTGACAGCAATCTCATCCACCACTACGTCCCTGGTGCTCATTTGGGATAAGGTCGACGGCGCAACCAGCTATAACGTCCAATACCGGGAGTACTCCAGTGAGCAATCCATACTCGAAAGCGCGCGTTCCGCTGTGCCGCAAACGCGTGAACAGGTCGACCCGGGAGTCACCTATACTATAAGCGTCACGACAAATTGGGTGACGATCCCCCTCAAGGGGGCAAATCCCCCGCTTCCTCCGCTCACGCCGCAGACCGAATACGAATTCCAGGTGGCCGCGGTGAATGCAGCGAAGGAAACGAGCGACTACTCCTCGTGGGTGATGGCAAGCACGAGTGCGACGGACCTCCCGCCACCACCGCCTCCCTCTCCAGAGCAGGGTGAGGGTCTGGTCGTTCCCGGTACCGTCAGGCTGTTCGGTCGGCCATTTACCGGCTTGACGCTTGGAGATTTGGGACTCAATCCAAATTCCAACAATCCGCTGATCCAGGCCCTGCGCGCGGTACAAGCCGCGCCCACGACGAGCGCCAACCCCGAACTCGCGCGTATCTACGGGTTCAGTTACCTTGGAAACTATTTCAAACTGCCGGAACCGTTGGTTTTCTTGGTCGCTGGGCCAGGCATTCAGGTTCCATCGGGCTTCCGCCTGCCGGAGGTTGATACGAATACCATCGGGCTCGACTTCAAGAACCAAGCCTCCACCTGGGGGATCTTCATGTGGACGGCGGACCAACTGGACATTTCGGTGCGCATCGACATCACGATCGGCTGGCTGAAAGATCTCTTGCTGGACGTCGAGATGAGTTCCGAGACAAACGTGACTGGGGGGCCCATCGCAAGATCCGATCTCGTGGGTCGGGCAGAGATGGTAGGCCGCGCCGAGATGGTTGGGCGCGCGGAAATGGTTGGTCGCGCCGAGATGGTCTCGCGGCGTCGCTGAAGCAATCGCGGCGATCTCGGGTGGCTCTGACGCGTGCCGACTTATCACGGTCGGCGCCTGCTTGAGGCAATCCGAGGGGTGCGGCTCGCCGCCTGATGTCGAGACTCCAGGGTGTACCCATGCCGCCGATCGGCCCGAACCGCCGTTTTCGCCCCGATGGGGCAGTCCGGTGGGGCGTGAAGTGGCGTACCTCAACTCGCCCGCCGGGCAATATAGAGGCTCGTCGTCATGTTCCGGACGACGCGGTTCATAAAGACATTGCGAGCGATACGGCCGATTTCAGCCAAGACCGCCTCGCGGTCAAGACGGGCAATCACGTTCGAGTAGGTTGCATACAGTGATACCGTTTGGTCCGCATCGAGAACCAGGGACCATCGGCTCGTCCGGTCCTCCACGACATCGAATGCTCCTGTGCGCCGCAAGGCTGCCAGGCGGGCCACGGAATCCAATCCGAAGGGAATGTTCCCTTTCCCTGCTGCAGGATTGGCAGGGGGTCCCAACAACAGCTCCTTGGTCGCCTCGTGAAACGGATCGGGTTGAAGCTCATCACCGAACACGTTCCAGACTGCCGCCCACCAGCCACCGGGGCGAAGTAGGCTGGCGACCTTCACAAGAGCGGGGTCTTCGTCGAGCCAATGAAAAGCGGTAGCACTCACACCCAGGTCGAAGGCTTCCTCTCCGAGCAACGCATCCTCGAACGGGGCGACGACCAGTTTAAGCGCCTTGTCCGGATTGTTCGTGCGCAGGAAGCCGGCGAGGCGCTGGTCCGGCTCAACGGCCGTCAGCGGGTCGGCGCCGAGGTCAAGCAACCGGCGCGTCGCCGTGCCGGTGCCTGCTCCGATCTCGAAAACCACAATGTTGCGGCGTAAGCCGCATCGTGAGGCCAGGGTGGCATACACCCATTCCGGATACGCAGGCCGCGAGCTGTGGTAGTCGGCGGGGTTCTCGCCGAAGGCCTGACGGCCAAACTGCCTGGTAAGCTTGGTTGCAGTCACCACATCATCCACATCCGGGTGCTCTGGTTGGTCGTGGCTAAGGTAACCACGAATCCAGTCGCGATTGGATATTCAAACGCGTTCGCTGACGTGCCGACCTGCTCCAGGCTCGAGTCCAGCACGGTCTATGTCAGCAAGATATCAAAAGACATTAGTGATTTTCCGCAGCTGGCCTTCCTGGATACATATCGAACCATGTGCGTTGCGCCGGAGCCGCCGTTTCGGCGCGTGCTGAGCAAACCTGGGGGATGCGGCTCGCCGCCTGATTTCGAGACGCCATGTGTGGGGTGATTGGCCAGCCAGAATGCCGCCGACCGGCCCGATCAGCCGCTATCGGTCCAAGCTGGTCAAAGCCGGCCCATTGCGGGACCTCTGGAGCCGACGGTCAGCCACGCTGCGCGCCGACGGCTCTCGCTCCAGAAGCAGAAAGGAGGCTGGTGGCCGAGGCCGACATTGGATGCCGAAGCGATCGATCGCGTCAGGCCGCGACCGGCACCGCGGAACCGAAATCGCGCGCAGTGGACTGGCCGACCGTTTCGTGTCAGATACCATCATCTCGGTGGCCGCACCGGCGAAGGGCAGTGGCGCGCCACCGTCGGTTCAAGCTGTGACAAGGAGGCATTCGTGACCGGCCGATCTCCGCGGGTTGCCATCATCGGCGGAGGCGTCGGCGGACTTACGCTGGCGATTGCGCTGCGGCAGCGCGGGATGGAGTTCGAGGTCTACGAGCAGGCATCGGAGCTCGGTGAGATCGGCGCTGCCGTCGCGCTCTCCGCGAACTCCACGCGCGAGTTGCGACGGCTCGGCGTGTTGGATGCACTGACGGCCGTTTCGACCGAGCCAAGCGAGTTGATTTACCGGAACTGGCGCGACGGCAGGCGGATCGCCGCGCATGATGTGCACGCGGGCCTGCGCTACCAGAACGAGTGCGGCGCACCTTATTTCGGCGTCCACCGCGCCGACCTGCAGCGGATCTTGAAGGAAGCGCTGGGCGGCACCGGGCTGCATCTCGGGCACCAGTTGACCGCGCTCGCCGAGCAGGGCGGTGTCATCGGCCTCACCTTCGCCAATGGCAGGACGCTTGAGGCGGATCTTGTGGTCGGCGCCGACGGGGTGCGCTCGACGGTGCGGCGTTTCGTTACCGGTCGCGAAGAGACGGCCTATTCCGGGACCAGTGCATTTCGCGGCATCGTGCCCGTCGATCGCCTGCCGACGCTTCCCGATCCGCAGGCGATCCAGTTCTGGATGGGTCCGAACGCTCACCTACTTCACTACGCGATCGGCGGGAGTGGTGACGCCGTCAATTTCTTCGCCGTCATCGAACGTCCCCAGGCGTGGCCGCACGGAGACAAGTGGCTCGATCCAATTGAACCTGGCGAGGCTGTCCGGGCTTTCGCAGACTGGCACCCCGCCGTTATCGAGATGGTCGCGCAATCGCTGCCGGTCCGGTGGGGTCTGTTTGGCGTCCATCCCCTGATGCACTGGTTCCGGGGGGGCGCGGTGCTGATGGGCGACGCCGCACACGGCATGCTGCCGCACCATGGTCAGGGCGCCAACACGACTATCGAGGACGCGATCACTCTCGCGGAGCTGCTGAACCAAGCGCCACCCGCCAAGCTCCCGGCGGTGCTTTCGCTGTACCAGTCCTTGCGCCGGGCGCGGACGCGAAAGATCCAGCGCAGCTCTTGGGTGACCAACACCTTGCTGCACCTGCCCGACGGTCAGGACCTCGCGGAACGGGACCGGCGCGTTGGCCGGTTCGCGGAAGATTTCGGTTGGATCCACCAGTTTGACGCTCTGAACGTGGCGCGGCGCGCCTTGTCTTACGCCGCGCCAGCGTTTCCCTGAGAGGCCATGTTGCAAACCGAACAACTCGAATTGGCCCTTGCCGAGCTCATTGGCAAGACGATAGGCGGAGCCCCTCCGCTGCTCGGACGCGAAACGCCAATCGCCGATCTCGGCCTGGACTCGTTGGCACGCATTGATCTGGCCGTTGCCGCAGAAGACCGGTTCAGCATCGCCATTCCCGATGAGGTGCTGGAACGGTTCGTGACGATTGGTGACCTGATAGATTTCCTGAGCGTGGGCGCCGTGCTGCTTCCGGCCGGCAAAGTTCGCGCGGCTTCTTGAGATCTGAGGCAGGCCATGTCTCTCAACTCGGTCTGGTGGCGATGCGCGAGGCGCTCGCGGACGACGACCGGGCCTTGGGCGAGCCGTTGATTCACATCTACGACAGGCAGGGCATATCTGGTTGGGTGTGACTGCAAATGTAACTACGAGCCTGATGAAGGCGCGATTTTGGCACGCGCCCGCTCCGGTCCCGGGGAGGACAGGGTTCGAAGCCAGGACGGATGCTTGTCAGCAGGATATTGATAAACGCTGCTGAACTTCGTGGCTGGCCTTTCTGGACACGTATCGAACCATGTGCGTGGCGCCACAGCCTCAATTTCGGCGTGTGCTTGAGCAAGTCCGGCGGATGCCGCTCGCCGCCTGATGCCAAAGCATCAGGCGTAAACAGTAATCGGTCAGCCAGAATACCGCCGGAGGGCCCCGAACCTAGTGTTCGACCAATACCGGTCCCTCGCACTGAACGCTCCGCACGGGTAAACCGATCGATGCAAATGGCCCCGCAAGCCAACCCATGATACCTTCGTTCGCGGCTGGAGGCTTTCGATGGACCTCGCTCGACCAGAGACGGACAGATACCACTCCCGTGAGGAGTTCAGGCGGTGGTGTGAAGCCCAGAAGAAGGGTCGCTACGAGCGCGTGGACGGCGTAATCGTGGCGATGGCACCCGAGCGCGGTGCGCACCTGCGGGTCAAGGGAGCAATCTACAGGGCGCTGGATCGCGCGGTCACCGACGCCGGTGTGCCTTGCCAGGCATTGCCTGATGGCGCAACGGTGGAAACCGGCGACAGTGACTACGAACCGGACGCCCTGGTGAATTGCGGCGAGCCAATGGCTGACGACGCGATCGCGGCACCGAACCCGGTGATCATCGTCGAAGTCCTGTCACCCAGCACGACGTCGACAGACACTGGCGGCAAGTTGGCTGACTATTTCCGCGTACCATCTGTCGCTCACTACCTGATCGTGCATCCGACCCACCGGACTGTTACCCACCATCGCCGGAGCGGCGACGGCATCGACACACGGATCATTGTCAACGGACCGATCACGATGGCCCCACCCGGGATCGTCATTACGGTGGAACAAATCTACGGCACTGCATAGGCCGGTCGTCCTTGCCCTTAGGACGGCGCTAGGTTCGATGGACCGGCGAACCGCCGCTTTCGACCGACAGCGGCGTAGCTGATCAGGTGACTAGCCGGTCAAGCGCCTCATCCTAACCGAGCAACCAGGTAAAGGCGCTGCGCACAAAGGTCGCTCCATCACTCGTTGGCAGATCTCCATGCGCGATCAGCACCCGCTCGATTGGCCAAGCGAGAACTTTGCCGAGTGAGACCCGCGCCGCGCGACGATTGAGGAAGCTCGCACGCCAATCCTTTGGTGCACCTGGATTGGGGGCGACGATCCCACCATGACGGGCGAGGAAGCCGCGCCACCCTTTGAACCAATCGCGCGGAAAATTCTGGATCAGATCAGCGAACAGGGCCGTGCGGCTGCTACGATGAAAGAACACGATCTCGGTCAGCGCGAAACTTCCGTGCATAACGACCTGGTCAACGTCAGTCGCCCAATCGGGCTCCGCCGCTTCTCCGAGCTCGGCATTGAAGGTCAGGTCTTTGCGTTTGCGCCGCAGCCGCGGCGTAACGTAGACGCGAGCCGCTGGAAACGCGGACTTCCATTCAGCGAGAAACAGGTGATGCAGTGCATTGGGTGAGACAAGGTGACGCACCGGCCCGAGTGCGTTGACTGAAGAGCAAAGAGGGTCAGATAGCGCAACGGGCGACCAGACGAACAGGCTGCCGTCAGATAGCCTGATTACCGCCATCCGCGTTGGATAGGGGAAGCCATGAAACGACGTCACCGGACCGTCGGCTACCCATATTTCGGGCCCAAATTGCAGAAGCAGGTCACTCATTCAATCAGCGCCCACGTGTTTCGCGGAATCTGGTCACCGAGGAGCCGCCGCACAAGACCGCTGCTCTGACGCCAATGTCAGGTTCGGGCGTTTAGCTGAGTGGACGGCAGCTAGCGTGATCAGCCAAATACTGACAGTTCCCGCCATCACGAATGACCGGTCGGTGCTCGCGAAGATCCACTTCAAAGCCGGGCCCGGCTCCGGGGCAACCAATCAGTCCGAAAGATCGATATTCGCCAGCATATCTGGTTGGCGTGGCCAAAAAAGTGGCCGCGAGACCAGTCGGAACTCGATATTCGAGCGCATTTTCTGACGTTCCGACAAGGACCAGGTTCGAGTCCAGCACGGGTGTACGTCAGCAAGCTGTTGATAAATATTGGTGAATTTCGTGGCTGGCCTTCCTGGATACGTATCGAACCCTGTGCGTTGCACCGGAGCCTCAATTTCGGCGTGTGCTCGAGGAGATTCGAGGGATGCGGCTCGCCGCCTGATGCCGAGACGCCAAGGCTCAGGCGGTCCTCCCCGCTTCACCATTCAGCCGCGACAGCGCGTCCGCGATCTGGTCTTCCGGGATCTGCGCCAATGCCAGGTGACACAGAACAGCGACCATTTGCGATGGCGAAGTACGGGGATGAACGTGGCTGGCGATTATCTCGATTTTCGCCCGATCGCCGTGCATCAGAGAAACGCGCATCGGCACCGCGTCGGCTCCTTCCAGCGCCGGGCGGCCTCCGCTCGATCTCAAAGTCCGCTGAACCACCTCGCCAATCGTGGCCAGGCTCAGCGGATCGCTCTTGTCTCCTGGCAGCCGCCCGAGCCGGCGCGCATCGGCGAACGCCACGCGGAACTCGTCCTGTTCAAGCTGAGGCCGCGCGGACACGTTGCGTACGCGGCCTTTCGCGGAGCGAGCGGAGAATGTGACCTTCGACATGCGATCACTCCTGTTCCGAGAACTTGTCGACGTAATAGAGAACGCCGTCGAACTCGATGGCGATTGCGCCCTGATTGGTTTCCCGGCCCATGCGTTTGACGAATCCGACCAGTTCGTCGCGGTGTTCCAGGAACCGATCAGGGATGATGTACGAGTAAACGACGCGAGGTTGTTCCCGGATCAGTTCCGCAGTCTCCTCGTTGAGCCAGGCCCCTTCAACTGGTGGCATGGCGGTCGCACCGCCGCCAATCTTGGATAATAAGGCGAGAGCCTCTTCCACCCACGGCTCTTGTGAAAATAACGTGCCATTCCGATCCTTGTTCGGCCCGTAAATGCTGAACCGCTCGCCGTGTACGGGCTCGGCTTCGAACAAGGCGGCGATGTCGATTTCGATCCCCGGTTCGTCCATGCACCAACACGCGGACTTTCAGGGCAGAAAGTCAAGGCCGCTGCCGCTTGGCGATCGTGGCCGCCGTTCCGGAGAGGGCCAGATTGACAAGTGCTGCCGAATTTCACCGTTCGTTGGATCGACCAACCGCGGCGTTCGGCCGGCAGCGGTGCGACTGACGAGGTGGCCACGATCCCGGTGGGAGCGCGATCTTGGCTCATTGTTTCTGAAGTTCCAGCCGGCACCGAGTTCGAATCCAGCACGGGGCACGTCAGCAAGACATTGATAAACGCTGCTGAATTTCGTGGCTGGGGGACCTGGATTCGAACCAAGGCTGCCCGGTCCAGAGCCGGGAGTTCTACCGCTAAACTATCCCCCACCAATCAAGGTGTGCGTCCCAATACCACGCCCCCGCCGCCTCGGGCAATCTCCAGCGACAGTTCCAGCAGTCGATCCGGTCAGGGGATCATGCGACGGCGAGGCTCGCAAGGAACTCGCAATCCCAGGCGGTGAACACTTCGGCTCCTTGTCACGTGGTTCGGTCGTGTCCCGGGTAGTGGTGTAGGAGTTGTGGGTAAGTGGCCTGCCTACGCGACCGCCAAGAGTCTGGCGTAGGCGGGCCACTTATCCACAGCGGTGGTCACCGCGGTGCTCCTCGGTAGGGTTGGGTTGCGAGACGCAACTCTGACCTTGGAGAACACCACAATGACCGACGACAAGATCGCCCTTCGGGAGCTTCTGGAGAAGGGTTCCGACACGACATTGCTGCGCGAGATGATCGGTTTTGCCGCGCAGCGGCTGATGGAGCTCGAGACCGATACGCTCTGCGGCGCCGGCCACGGCGAGCGCAGCGAGAGCCGGACCAACCATCGCAACGGCTTCCGCGACCGCGATTGGCAGACCCGGGCCGGCACGGTGGAGCTGCGCATTCCGAAGCTGCGCCATGGCAGCTACTTCCCCGGCTTTCTCGAACCCCGCCGCGTGGGAGAAAAAGCACTGACCGCGGTGATCCAGGAAGCTTACGTCCAAGGCATCTCGACCCGCTCGGTGGATGAACTGGTCAAGGCCATGGGCATGGAGGGGATCAGCAAGTCGCAGGTCTCGCGGCTCTGTGGCGAGATAGACGAGCGGGTGCAGACCTTCCTGCACCGGCCGATCGAGGGGGACTGGCCCTATCTGTGGCTGGACGCTACTTACGTCAAAGCCCGGCGCGACCATCATATCGTGTCAGTGGCGGTGATCGTCGCTGTCGCGGTCAACACCGATGGCCGGCGAGAAGTGCTGGGCATGACCATCGGCAACAGCGAGGCGGAGCCGTTCTGGACCGAATTTCTGCGCAGCCTGACCAGGCGCGGCCTGCGCGCCGTCAAGCTGGTCGTCTCGGATGCGCATGAAGGACTGAAGGCAGCGATCACCAAAGTGCTTGGCGCGACCTGGCAGCGATGCCGCGTGCACTTCATGCGCAACGCCATGGCATACGCCGGCAAGACCCAGCGTCGCGTCGTCTCCGCCTGGGTCGGCACAGCATTTGCCCAGGACGATGCAGAGGCGGCCCGCAAGCAGTGGCGCCAGGTGGCCGATCAGCTGCGACCACGTGTCTCCAAGCTGGCAGCGCTGATGGACAACGCCGAGGCCGACGTGCTGGCCTACATGGACTTCCCCGCCCAGCACCGCGCCAAGATCCACAGCACCAACCCGCTCGAACGTCTCAACGGTGAGATCAAGCGACGCAGCGACGTGGTCGGAATCTTCCCTAACGAAGCTGCGGTCGTCCGCCTCATCGGTGCTCTGCTGCTCGAACAGAATGATGAGTGGGCCGTGCAGCGTGCACGCTACATGAGCCTGGAAACCATCGCGCCAATGTGCGATGGTCCAACCGCCAGCCTGCCAGTCATCGCAGCCTGACACGGCGGTCCAACCCGCCAAGGAGCAGCGCTCCTACACCACGCGGTGGGGCACGATCCGTGGTTCCGTAGTCCAATCGCCCTGCGGTCCGTTCCGACCGGGGTTGAACAACCGAAACAGGGTGTGATGTGTTGGGCTGGCGGCAGAACCGCGGGACCAAGGCGAGGGGAGCCGCAGGTTGCGTATCGGGCTGATCGTCGACGAGTTCAATCGCGAAGGCGGCGGCGCGGAGCGCTGGACGGCGCAGTTCGCCGACCATCTGCTGGAGGCAGGGCACGAGGTCCACGTCATCACCTTCCAAGGCCCGGCCCGCCGGGACTCGCTGGAAATGCACGTGCTGCCCGATCCGCGGAGCCTCTACGGCCGAGCCATGGCTGTGGAGGCGGCGGTCGGCGGGCTCGGCCCGATGGTGCTGCATGATTCGGGCACCGGCTGGTCCGCCCATGTGTTCCACCCCCAGACCGGTTCGCGTCTCCTCAGCATGGAGCAGGAGATCCTCTCGCATATCCGGTTGCGGCGGCTGCGCGCGGCAGTATCGCCGCGGCTGAACCTCCGTAGGTTGCGCATGAAGCAGATCGAAGCCCGCGCCACGGTGCGGGCACGGCGCGTCATCGCCGTGTCGCGCCGCCTGCGCGACATGTTGGTGGCACGCCATCATTTGGACCAGAGTGTCGTCACCATTATCCCGAACGGGGTCGACACGACGCGCTTCTCCCGCGAGCGCCTGGCACCGCTACGCGCGGGCGAGCGGGCCAGGCTGAGGGTGGGCGACGAACTCCTGTGCCTGATGGTGGCGCACAATCTGCGGCTGAAGGGCTTCGACACGGCACTGCAGGCACTGGACGTGCTGCGTTGCACCGGCCTCAAACCACGGCTGGCAGTCGTGGGCGGCGTTCCCGACCCACTTTGGTCCAAGCTGATCGGTCGCATGGGACTTGCCGATTACGTCACCCTTCACGGCCAGGTGGCCGAGGTCGAGCGGTTTTATGCCGCTGCGGACGTGCTGGTGCATCCCACGCGATGGGATGCCTGCAGCCTGGCCACGATAGAGGCAATGGTTGCTGGCCTGCCGGTGATAACAACCGCCGCGAATGGTGCGGCGGACCTGATCACCGACGGGAGGGACGGCTTCGTGCTCCGCAATCCGGAGGATCATCGGCACCTGGCCGGGTGTATCGCCGCACTGTACGACCCCACACTGCGGACGACCATCGGCCACGCCGCGCATCTCGCATCGGCCAACGCCGACATCCGCGCAAATTGCCGTGCCGTCGAGGCGGTGCTGGCGGAGGTCGCACGGGAGCTTCAGTCGCCCAGTCCATAGGCCGCGCGGAGGCGGGCCTGCAACGGCTCGAGATAGCGGGAACGCGAGACCTGACCGCCGGTTTCCCGAATCACCTCAGCCTCGGCGTGCAGCAGACGGGACACGTACCAGGCGTGGAACACGCCACCGGCGACAGTCGGTACGCGGGGATGACCCACATCGAAGGCATGACAGAAGGCGATCTCGTGGCCGACGACCTCGCGACCCGCCGCGAGGACGCGGATGGTGGCTTCCTCGCCGGTATCGGTGGCCTCGCCGTGCAGCTTGCGCAGCACGATCAGCCCACCGAGGTCGCACCGCCGGAATGCCATGAAGTGCGGATGGATGTACCAGCCGTGCGGGTTCCCCCGGTGCGGACTGCGGAACACGGCGCCGGCGAGAGGATGCGCTTCGTCGAGCCTGTCGACGCTGTCGTCGAGCCAGTCCGCGCCAACCGGGTGTGCGTCGGAATCGAGCAGTACGATGTGCGCGTGACGCGCCGCAAGCACCCCGGCCTCGGCCGCCTCACCGTGGCGATGGCCGCGGTGGAACCAGCGATGCCGGCGCAGCAGGGTGACATCGGGCTGCGCCCGCGCCCAGGCTCGCGTTCCGTCCCTGCTGCCCTGATCCACGAGGATGATCTGGTAGTCCCGGCCGGAAACGGTCTGACGCACGCGCTCGACCAGCAGCCGGGTGAAGAACAGCCCGTCGCGCGTGACGGTGACGATGCTGACCGGTCGGCGCTTCATGCGCTATGCGTCGCGGCCATGAATACGGCGAGCGATCCCGACGTCACGGTGCTGATGCCGGTGCGCAACGGTGCACGATACCTGGAAGCCGCTGTCGTCAGCATACTGGCGCAACGCCTGTCAAACTTCGAGTTCATTGTCTGCGACGATGGTTCCACGGACGCTACACCACGCGAGCTGGCGCGGCATGCGGCGCAGGACCGCAGGATCAGGGTGCTCACCCTGCCGCCGCTTGGCCTTGTGGCGGCGCTCAATCGTGGGATGCAGGAGGCGCGCGGCGCTTGGGTGGCCCGAATGGACGCTGATGACGTCGCATGGCCGCAACGACTGACCGTGCAACTGGCTGTTGCCGCAGCGCACCCGGAGGCAGCAGGCATCGGCAGCGCCTGGCGGATCGTCGATCAGATTGGCCAGTTCGGTGAGATCGTGCAGCCACCGACGGATCCAGGCGACATCGCAGCAGCTTTGGTCGAGCGCAATTGCCTTGCCCATCCGACGATGCTGCTGCGGCGGCAGGCGGTGATCACGGCCGGCGGGTACCGGGAAGCCTTCCTGCACGCCGAGGACTACGATCTGTGGCTGCGACTGTCCGAACACCACCCGCTGTATGCGGTGTCCGAGCCGCTGCTCGATTACCGCGAGCACCCGGGACAGGTCAGCAACGCTGCTTTGGAACAGCGCATCCTGTCCGAACTGGGAGCGCAGGTCGCTGCCCGTGCTCGCCGCCGAGGCGCAGCCGATCCTCCGACCGGCACTGCGCCGGTGAACCGGGCGTGGCTGCTGTCGGCCGGTGCCACCGAGGCCGAGGTGCGGTCCAGGTTGATCGCCGGCGCTTTGGGGGCGGCGAAACGTGCGGTACGGGCCCGGCAGCCCGCGGCGGCGCGAGCGGCCGTGCATCTCCTGTACGCTCAGAATGGATTGCGTCCACGGACACGGCTGCACGCACTGCTGATACAGGCCGCCGCCGGCCTCATGCGGGAGCAATCGCCGCCGCCATGATCTGTTCCGCCACCTCCGGCCATTCTCGTGGGCGGAAGGTGGTTCTGATGCGGGCCTCCCATGCCGCGTAAGCCTCCGGGCGCTCGATCCATTCACCCAGCAGGTCGGTCCAGGCATCGACGTCGAGCGGATCGAGGCAGGGCGACAGGCCGTTCACGGTCTCCGGCACCGCGCCGCCTGTCGATGCGATCACCGCCTTGCCGCGGGTGAATGCCTCCACGATCGGCAAGCCAAATCCCTCGTAGCGAGACGGGTAGAGGCAGAAGGCGCAGTCCTGATAGAGCCGCTCCAATTCCAGATCGTCGACCCCTTCCCAATGCAGCGCTCCATAAGGGTCTCTCTGACCGCCGGCCTTAAGTTCCTGCACTACATCGTCGACCATCCATCCCATTCGGCCGATGAACAGCAGTCTGAAGTCCGCCCGCTGCGGCACGCCGCGCTGCAGCAGTCTGCGCCAGGCGTCGAGCAGCATGGCATGGCCCTTCCGCGGTTCCAGTGTGCTGACGAAGAGTGCGAAGCGGCGTGGCCGCAGTGGCGGACGCAATGGCGGCAAGGCGCCGTGCCGTGGCGGGGACGCCGCCAGCGGAACAATTGTAATCAACGGCTCCCCAAGCTGCTGCGCGGCGGCGTAGGTCCGCACGTCTCTCGCCACGCAGGCCGAATTGCAGAGTATGCGCACCCCGGCCCGGAGCGTCGCGTCCCAATAGCTGCGGAACGGGGGCAGTTCCTGCGGGGGAAAGTATTCCGGATGCAGCAATGGCAGGAGGTCGTAGCACATTACCGCCATCGGGAACCCGTGCCGGTGTCGCAGCGACAGCATGGCCGTGCCTTTGTGCAGCCAGTCCGATCCGGCAGACAGGAGGGTGTCGCCTGAGCCCGGCCGTATCTCCGGGCCCAGGGCGAGGTCGTACGGCACGACGGCGACGCGCCGGCCGAAGCGGTCGACGAACGGCGTGCGTCGCACGGCGGAGCCAAGCAGCGGCGCCTGTATGGCGCGGGCCACCGCCTGTGTCCTCGCCGAGCCGAGTAGCCGGTGCCGCTCCAGCCGCATGACGGCGGGATAACGAAATGACAGGAGATTGCGCCAGCGCGGACGGTACCGACGGAAGTCGATGCCGATCGTGTCGATGACACCATCAAGCCCCAGCACCAGTTCCTGCCATGCCGGTTCCAGCGCACGGAGGCTCGCGGTCATTGGGTCGTAGAACGTGAGCTGCACATCCGGACGGTGCCGCATGACGTGCCGGGTGAGCTCGAACTCCACTCGTACGATGCCGACCGGCGGACCGGTCCAACGGGCGATGGTGGAGATATCTAGAATAAGCCGCTGCATGACGTGGCAAATCGGGTAACACAGAGTTTCTCCAAGTGCCCGCACAGTTTCGCCGGGAGAGAAAATTCGTCCCGTACCATAAGGTCGGCGTCGGGTGTCGCGACGCGGCGCGCAGCGCTTGACAATAACGTTGGTTTGGCAGACCCACTGCGGCATCCGGGGAGGACAATGCATTCCGTTACGAACTGTCGCCAGACCACGGGGTCCGACCATGCGTTCGGCCATGTATAGGAGATGACGATGCCGACTGCCCTTATCACCGGCGCCACCGGCCAGGACGGCGCCTATCTGGCGCAGTTTCTGCTGCAAAAGGGCTATCGCGTCGTCGGCCTGTTGCGCCGTTCCGCATCTGCCGATGTCATCGGCGAGCGCCTACGCTGGCTCGGCATCCAGCGCGACGTGGAAATGCGCGATGGCGACCTGATCGATCTGTCCAGCGTGGTGCGCATTGTTCATGACGTTGCTCCGGACGAAGTGTACAACCTCGCAGCGCAGAGTTTCGTCGCTACCTCGTGGCAGCAGCCGCTGCTCACCGGCACGGTAACCGGGATGGGTGCCGTCGGCATACTGGAGGCGCTGCGGCTGATTCGCCCCGGGGCGCGATTCTACCAGGCCTCGTCTTCGGAGATGTTCGGGCAGGCGCAGGAGCCGCGACAGAACGAACGCACGCCGTTCTATCCGCGCAGCCCCTATGCCGTCGCCAAGTTGTTCGCCCATTGGATGACCGTCAACTACCGCGAATCCTTCGGCATGCACGCTTCGTCCGGGATCCTGTTCAACCATGAGAGCCCATTGCGCGGAATCGAGTTCGTCACCCGTCGCATCACCGATGGCGTGGCACGGATCAAGCTGGGGCTTGCGCACGAGCTGTCACTTGGCAATCTGGAGGCAAGGCGGGACTGGGGACACGCGAAGGACTACGTGCGGGCGATGTGGCTGATGATGCAGCAGGACAAGCCGGATGATTATGTCGTTGCGACGGGCCGCACCACCAGCGTCCGAGGCTTCTGCGAGCTGGCGTTCTCCTATGTCGGCCTCGATTACCATGATCATGTCGTGACGCGCGATGCATCTGAAGCGTCCGGCCGAGGTTGACTTCCTGCTCGGCGATGCAAGCAAGGCGCGACAGCAGCTCGATTGGGAACCGACGGTCGTTCTGGAGGATCTGGTGGGCGAGATGGTGGAGGCCGACCTGGCCCGGCATCGCACCAACATGAGCAGGTAGCATGGCAGCGACGGAACCGCGGCGCATCCTGGTGACGGGGGCATCGGGCTTCGTGGGCGGTCATCTTCTGCCGGCACTGAAGGCGGCATTCCCCGAAGCTGAGGTGTACGCAGAGCACATCGATGTCACCGATCGCGACGCCATCTCCAACGCGGTGCGCGACGTGCGGCCCGATGCCTGCATTCATCTTGCCGCGATCACCACGGTCGCCGACTGCAAGGCAGGATCCGGACCGGGCATGGCACGTCAACCTGCATGGCACGCTCAACCTGGCACGCGCCACGCTCGCGCATGCGCGCGACTGCCGCCTGTTGTTCGCCTCCAGCGCGGAGATCTACGGCCGGTCGTTCGCCGATGGCCAGCCACTGGACGAGACCGCGGTGCTGGCGCCGATGAACAGCTACGCGGCAACGAAGGCTGCCGCCGATCTGGCATTGGGCGCGATGGCGAACGAAGGACTGCGCGTCGTGCGTTTGCGACTGTTCAACCATACCGGACCCGGCCAGCCCGATGCATTCGTGCTGCCGGCGTTTGCTCGCCAGATCGCCCTGATCGAATCCGGCCGCCAGGCGCCACCACTGCGGGTGGGCGGCCTCGACAGCATGCGCGACTTCCTCGACGTGCGCGATGTGTGCGGTGCCTACGTCGCCTGTTTGCGCCGCGGGGCGGAACTGGCGCCGGCAACGATCCTGAACATCGCCGCGGGTGTGCCTCGTCGCATTGGTGACATGCTCGGAGAACTGCTCGACCTGGCCGGTCTGCACACCGAGATTGCCACCGATACCGCCCGGCTGCGCGGCCCCGAGATCCAAAGTGCGATCGGCGACGCCGGCCGGGCGCGGCAATTGCTCGGCTGGACGCCGACCATACCGTGGCAGCAGACACTTGCGGATGTGCTGGCCGATTGGCGTGCGCGCGTGGCCGGCTGATCGCTATCCTACGGCGGGTTCAGTCCGATGCCGCGCAGTGCTGCGATCAGCGGTGCGATGCCAAGGCGCAGCGACGCGGCGGCGGCTCCCTTCGCTCCCAGGACTGCTCGTTCGCCCGCGTCATCTGCCAGTCGGCGCAGGTGCGCAACCGCGATTGCGGGATCCGGCTCCGCCCACTACGCGCCAGCATAGACCTGGCGCGGATCCTGTGCCGGAACCAGGCGATAGTCGACCAGCGCGGCGCTGTCCGCATTCATGAATGTCATATTGCCCGACCATCCGGTGGCAATTACTGGTTTGTGCAACAGCAACGCCTCGGCCAGCACCAGCCCGAAGCCCTCGCTTCGATGCAGTGATAACACGATATCCGACGCGACGGTCAGCGCATGAAGATCGGCGGTGGGCAGCGTTCGCGTCTCCAGTCGGATGTTCGGCGCACCCCCAATTGCATCGCGGATGCGCGCGAAGTCGTCCGGAGCATGCTCGCGATTACCAACCTTCATCAGCAGGATGCGATCGCGGCGATCGCCGAACGCGGCGCGAAACGCGCCAATCGCCGCCAGCGGATTCTTGCGCTCGAACGAGGATGCAAGATTGAAGGATACCAGCACCACAACGGCCTCTCGCGGCAGGCCGAACGCTGCGCGATCCAGGGCGGACGGCTCGGGTCTCGCGATCGCCAACGGGAACGGCACCACCCGCACGCGCCCTGGCAGCAACGGCTCGACGGCCCCGGCGACGAAGTCCGAGGGAACCCAGACTTCGTGCACGAACCGCGCGCCGGCACGCCATTCAGGCGGAACCGTCGGCAGCTCCCACAGCCAATAGCCGATGATTCGCCGACCGCGCGCCAGCGTGCGCGGCAGGCGGAACAGCACCCACGGCAGCAGCGGCGCGTTCACTTGCAGGATCAGCGGCACACCCGGCGGTGGCAGCTCCGAGGCGACCGCGAAATCCGCCGTATGGGCCGGCAGCAGGCCGCCGACGTCGATGGTCCACTGCGGCACACCAAGCTGCCGCACGCCGCGTGCGATCAGGCGCGCAGCTTCGCCGAGGCCCGAGGCCCGCGACACCTCGCCCGCGATTGCGATGCCATTGGCCCCCGCCGGTGGGTTGCGATCGATCGCAGGCGCGAGCAGCGATGCCATCCAGGTCATCATCCGGCGCCGCTGTCGCGCCGGCAGTCGTCGCCAGAGGCTATGAGCGAGGCGCGGGTGAAATGCAGATGAGGTCATTGGCGGCACTGCACCCTAGGCCGCGTCGGACATTTGAACCAGATCGGCGGCGAAGGTGTTGATCACGCGTTGTCGGCGGCACTACAACAAACGCCGGCGCACCCGAGTGGGCGGCGTGGCGGGGAAGCGTGTTGCCATGTGCAGAGGAGATCTCGAACGGTGACAGCGACTCTCTGGATTGATGTCGAAGACCTGTTCGAATACGCGCTTCACTACTCTCGACCCAGCGGGATCCAGCGACTTGCCTTCCAACTCTACCGCTCGCTCCATGTCCAGCTTGGCGATTCGGGGCTGGTGCGTTTCGTCCGCCACAACACTGCCCGTAATACCTTCTACATCGTGGCGTGGACCGAGGTGGCGGCCGTTTTCGATCATCTGGCGGGAGGGAAGCAGCCAAGCCCAATACAATCGAGCCAGGTACAATGGGAGGCAGCGCCTGCGCACACTCGTCCGAGGCGATTTCTGCGCGGCTTGCTTCACCGATTATCGCCCGCCCTGCGTGCGTCACTGATCAAGGCACTCCGGCTGCAAGGCCTGGCGCTTCACGCCTGGTGGCAATTTGTGCGAGCAACTGTACGGACGGCTCTGTCGGCGGTGATGCGACTCGCCACCTCAGGTAGACCTGATGCCGATCGCGGCGACTTTGCCGGCCAGACGAATCGTGGTGACTTTATATTGGCCCTTGGGTCACACTGGTCCCATCCTGAATATGCCAAGCTTATCCGCGCCCAGCGTGAACGCCATGGTTTGCGATTCGGCCTGTTGGTTTACGATCTTGTTACGGTGCGCTGTCCAGAATGGTGCGAGCGCGATCTGGCACATGCGTTCCGCACCTGGTTCGATGATCTTCTCCCATTGTGCGACGCGGTGTTCGCCATTTCGCAAGCCACGGCCGTGGACGTCACCGCGTATGCCCGTGACCTCGGGGTTACGCTGCCGGGCCCGGTAATTCCGCTTCCACTGGGCACCAGCCTGAGCAGTGATATTCCGGACGGCGATATCACGGGTACCGAGCGTCAGCCGCGACCGGGCAGCTATGTGCTATTTGTTTCCACGATCGAGGCTCGCAAGAACCACCTGCTGGTGTTTCGCATCTGGCGCCGGATGTTGGATGAAATGCCGCGTGACCAGGTGCCAACGCTTGTGTTTGCCGGCCGCGTCGGCTGGTTGGTGAATGACCTGATGCAGCAGATCATCAACACCGATTACCTCTCCGGGCGACTTGTATTGATCGAGGATGCCTCCGACACCGAAATCGCCTCGCTCTATCGAGGCTGCCTGTTCACGGTATACCCGTCGTTCTTCGAGGGCTGGGGTCTTCCCGTGACGGAGAGCTTGGCATTCGGTAAGCCGTGCCTGATCTCCGACCGCACATCCCTGCCGGAGGCAGGCGGCAACCTGGCGCGGTACATCGACCCGGATGACCTGCATGGATCATACGCCACGATCCGTCAGACCCTCGAAGACCGAGCGCGGTTGGCTGCATGGGAGGCACAGATCCGACGCGAGTTCAAACCGGTTCCTTGGTCCGCCACGGTTGACGCGCTCCTGGGCGGGCTACGGCATCCCCTTGGGGGCGAACCGGAAATCCCGCCGACGCAGGTCCCGACCGAGCGTGCTCCGCAGAAATCCCGCCTCGCGGGTTTGCTGCCGTTAACCGAGGGTTCGGCGTAACCATTCGAATTTGCCGGGTCCCTCACGCATTCCGCTGGAAGGGTTGCAGTCGGACCCAGCCTGGTTGCGGCAGCACGCCAACAGTGGTGTTGAGCCGTTCGAGTTCGCAGTTCCGCTGATCGAGGATCCGCCACATGAGATGGCGACAATCGCCATCCAACCCGGCTCGCCGTCGACGCCGGGCGGTCCATGCCCACTGAACGGCATTGCACCATGCCTCAGGTGACTATCTGACCGGCATTGTCTCTGTGCAGGCCTATCAGTTGGTGCTGATCCGGGCGCGCATGCCTGATCCGGCAGCGGTTCAACCGGCGCGATAGCGGTCAATGCCGTCCGCACCGGTCTCCAGCACGAGCTGGTCGAGGCTGAGCATGTGATTCACGTGGGCCAGGACCTCACCGAAGGCAAAGCCGGTCTGGTGTTCATCGAGCTCGCGATGAAACACATGCGGCACGATGTCGGCAACCGAGAGCGGCTTCTGTCGGCACGCGTCGGCGATCGCAGCACACCGCTGGGTGTGGTGTTCGATCAGTTCGGCGATGCGATGGTGCAGGCCGTAGAACGGCAGTCCATGACCCGGCAGCACCAGCACGTCCGGTGCAACCAGATCGCGCAGACCCGATAGCGAGCGCAGGTAGATGCCCAGCGCGTCCAGGTCCGGCTCCATGGCGTGCACGCTCACATTGGGTGAGATGCGGGCGATCACCTGGTCCGCCGCGAAGAACAGCCGCTCGTCCGGCCGGTACAGCATGGCTTGCTCGAGGGCATGTCCCCCGCCGGTAATCACCTGGAAGTTCCGCGCGTCGATCCGCAGCGTGTCGCCGTGCTGGATGCGGTGATACGTCGTGGGCACGCCGGTCGTCTGCCGCAGGTATTCATGTCCGCGACCGAGCACCGCTTCCGTGACCACGTGCGACAATCCGTGGCGACGATAGAAGGGCCGGTGCATGTCGGCGCCCAGATCGCCCGGGGCATACTGCAACGCGAGGCTATAGAGATACTCCGGGCGTGGCATCGAGAGCGGCAGGTCTAAGCGATTGGCGAGCCAGCCCGCGAGACCGACGTGATCGGGATGAAAGTGCGTCACGATCATCGAGTCGAGACGTTGCCCGGCCAACGGCCCGCTCAGAATCGACTCCCACGTGGTCCGGCAGATGTCGGTCCCGAGGCCCGTGTCGAGCACGATCCAACCAGAGCCGCCCTTGATCAGATAGATGTTCACGTGATCGAGCCGGTAGGGCAGCGGCAGGCGGAACCACTGCACGCCTGGTGCGATCTCGACCAGCGCGCCCCGTGCCGGCGGCTGTGTGTGCGGGAATATCAAGGTCGCGGCGGCCGGGTTCTGCTGCATCGTCGCAGCTTAGCCTGCTGTCCTCCGTACTGGCGAGGCTGGGCATCGGTAATGTATCACCTGCCGCGGGAAGGAGAGCGGCCGCATGTTCCGGTCCGGGGCCGGCGCATGCCTGTCGCTATCCGCATGCCCGATCCTGACGCGCAGCCAGCCCGGGTGATGCCGCGCGGCGCGCCGCCGAGTGCGATGCAGGTTCCCACCGGCTGCCGCTTTCGCACGCGCTGCCCGGCAGCGCTGCCGCAGTGCCGGACCTACCACCCGTGCTGACCTCGTCCGGCGACGGCAGGATGGTGGCGTGCCACAATCCAGTTTGAAGATCAGGAGACGCGCATGACGAAGATGATCGTGATCGGTGCGGGCGTGATGGGCGCCTCGGTCGCCTATCGGCTGGCGCAGGCGGGCGCCGCTGTCACCGTGCTGGAGGCGACGCGCGTCGGCGGCGGTACCTCCGGCATCAGCTTCGCCTGGACCAACGCGCACCGGAAACCGCCGAAACCGTACCACGACCTGAACGTGGGGGGCATGAAGGCGCACGCCGCGCTGCGCGATGAGTTCGGCGCCACGCCCTGGTGGCATGGCGGCGGCAGTCTGGAATGGGAGCCCGAGCCCGAGCGCGCCGCACAACGGGAGAATATCGAGCAACTGCAGGCATGGGGCTACGCCGCCGAGTGGATCGATCGCAAACGGGTGCACGAACTTGAACCGGACATCGATCCCGCCACCATCGGCGACGCGCCGGTTGCGTATTTTCCCGAGGAGGGTTGGCTCGATCCGGTGGTGTACGCGCACGCCATGCTATCCGCGGCGCAGCGGCGTCATGGCGCCAAGGTGATCTGCGGCGCGCGGGTGGCCGATCTGATCATCGCGGCGGACCGCATCTCCGGCGTGCAGCTTGCCGATGGCGCTCGGCACGAGGCCGACATGGTAGTGAACTGCGCCGGCCGCTGGACCAACCAGGCGGTGCGTGAGGCGGGCCTGCATCTGCCGCTCGCGCCCACGGTAGGCTTCCTGGTGTTTACCCCGCCGGTCGCGGCCGGCCTGAGCCGCGTGGTCCGCACCAGCGTGATCGACGCTCGGCCGGATGGCGCCGGGCGCCTGATGCTGCATTGGAACCCGACCGACGCAACCATGAGTATCGACAGCAAGCTCAGCCCGTCCATGCCGGAGGCACGTGATCTCGTGCAGCGGGCGCGCCGGCTACTGCCCTCGGTCGGCGAGGTGGAGCCGGAGGCGGTGCGCATCGCCATCCGGCCGATCCCCGGCGATCATTTGTCGGCCATCGGACCGATGCCGCGGATCGCCGGCTACTACCTCGCGGTCACCCATAGTGGGGTGACGATGTCGCCGTTCCTCGGAGCGGCGGTGGCCGACGAGGTCATGCGCGGACTGCAACGGGAAGAGCTTGCCGATTTCCGCCCGGCGCGGTTCTTTAATTGAGCGTGGCCACCCGGCGGGCTCGCCGATCCTCTGATCGGCAGCCCGGGGCGCTCAATCAGGGCCCGTGGTGCGAAAACTCCGCGATCAGCGATTTTCGCCAGCAGGGCTAGCGCCTACCCCGCTGCCAGCAGTCGAGTCGCGCGAATCGGCAGCTTCAAGACTTTGCACAGCGCATTCAGGTTAGCATCCCGCGGGCGCGTCCGTCCTGCCTCCCAGAAATACACACATGGTCCGGTCACACCGACTTGGGCGGCAACGTCTGCTACGGACAGGCCACGACGAATGCGCGCATTGCGAAGGTGGCTGCTCAGGCTGATCTTTCGAGACAAGGCGAACTCCAACAAGTTGTTATGGGTGCCCCCGACGCGGCGGCACAGCGGTAGAGCGTAATATTATACTTAGTGTTCGGCAAGCGCTCGCATCAGGCTTTGTCCAAGTCTCTGCGGTCGCCCGCTTGGTCGGCATCCGCGCAGCCGGGTTAGTGCGTTGGCCCCCAATCCGCTTTGCAAAGCGGAGAAGCGTTGCATAACCTTATCAGGATAGCTTTCTCAATTCAATTCGACGGCCGACGGCATAGACACGAATTTCGAAATGATCGGCCTGGGCCACGTCCAGCACGTTGCGCGGACGGTGTGCGGCGATGTTCACACCACCTGCGTGGCGAATGCTGTCGTAAAGAATGCCCGCGCCACCATCGGTCCGCACGCGCTCGCCGAGGCTCTGGGAGGCGACGTAGCTGTCCGCGGCATAGATGTCCGCGAGCTCCACCTGCCGTCCGCGGATATCAAGATAGTCGCCGGCCAGCCGTGCCGAGGTACTGACGGAACTGACGTTGCATGTTGCCGACGCCGCGCGCGACTGCCTCGCGTCGCATGTGGTGGGCGACCTCGATGGTTGCTGTGGTCAACACCGTTGATGCGTACCAGGCACCAAGGTCGGGTGAATGAAAGCGACCGCCGGCGGGACCAACGTGCAGGAAAGCCGCCATGACGATGCTGGCATTCGGCCGTCCATAGACCCATTCCTCCCGCGGCAGGCGCGCGATCCGCTCCGCGACGAGCCGATCGTTGGTCCAGCCCGCCAGTTCCATCACCGGTGCGAGGTCCGCGGCCGTGGCGACCGTGTCGAACAGGCCGATCGGTGGGAACCGCGAGGGGATCAGGCGGTGGGTTGGGTGTGGCGATGGCGCCATAGGGGTCGTTCAAGAATCTACAATGTCGGCATCCGTGTAGGGCGCAAATCCTGCATCCACTACATTCGGGTCCATGTAGAGCCCCCCGCGGGCCGCATCGAGGAAACGACGTACGGTCAGCAGGCCGTCCTGTGTGCCGCTGACAACAAGATCCATCGGCGGCTTGCCACCAAATACGATCGCGCCGTGTGGCGCCTGCAACCACTGCGCCCCCTCGCGCTCGGTCTCGAACAGCACGCCCAGCGCCTGGTGGATGCCAAGGACAGCCGAGATGCGATGCAGGATATCGACGCCAAGCGTGATCTCGACGTGTTCGCGAACCAACTTCACCCAGTTGTGGAAGGTGGATCGAGGCGGCAGGCCAAGCACCAGCCGCCGCTGTTCCTCGGTCAGCCCCCACAGGTCTGCGATTGCCAGGAACGTCCGCAATCCTGGTCCACTCAGGCGCCGGCGATTTCCCGGCGCGAAGTGCGACGCATCCACCCGATCCGAGCCTGCCTCGACCGCGCGCTCCGGGCGTCTGCGTACTGGCGCCATTGCCGCTCTCCTTGTCCAAATATGGACTTGGTCCGAGGCCGGGCGCTTATCAAGAGCGTCGCCGCAGCGGGGCAGGACGTCGTGATGACCCGCCCGCGCAGACCAAGGCGGTACACGCCGCTGACGGTGGTCAGTCGCTGCGATCGGTCCTGCCTGCCGGATGCACGAACTGCGTTCGATCCAACCGAAGCCGAGCGTCACTCCCGCGGATAGCGCCACGGCCTCTCTGGTTGCGTAGCCGCTTCGTCGATCGTCCATTGCGGCAGCGAAAGTCCCGAGCCCACGTCGCTGAACACCATCCGCATGCGCGAGCCGATGCCGACGCGTTTCACCACATCGGGCGGCGACAGCACGCCATCCGGCGTCGTCAGGTTGGCGACGACGCGCAGCGACTCGTGCTCGGTCGGCTTGCCCTTCTGCGTGTCCAGTTCCACCAGCAGCACCATGTAGGGCACGCGCGCCTGGAACGCCGGCTGGATGCCATGATGCACCTCCTCGTAGGAATACACGGCACCCTTGCCTTCCACCTTCGTCCAGGTGGAGGTCAGGGCGGCGCACCAGGGGCACGCCGTGGTCGGCGGATAGCGCAGCAGCTTGCACTCATCGCATTGCTGCAGATGAAAGTCGTGCGCCGCGCAGTGTCGGAAGTATTCCAGGTTCTCCCCGTCCAGATCGTCGATCGTCAGCGGCATGTCGAGATAGTTGGCGCGAATTGACATGATCGGTTCCTCCCCTCAACCGCGCCGCATGACCATGGCCGATCCGGTCATCGGATTGGCCCAGCCTAAATTGGCGGTCACCTCGATGTTGCGCACCTGCCGGCAGCCGCCTTCGCGATAGTCGAACGTATGCTGCCGCTTGCCGTCCGGCCCGATCGGGCACGAATCGTCAGCGTCGTGACGCAACTGCCGAACGTTCTCGATCACCATGTTCATGCCGTGCGTGTAGCCCTCGCACAGATGCCCACCCGAGGTGTTCTGCGGCCGTTTGCCGCCCAGCCGCGTGATGCCGGACGAGACGTATTCGCCGCCCTCGCCCTTCTTGCAGAAGCCGTAATCCTCGAGCTGCAACATTGAGGTGAAGGTGAACGCGTCGTACGCCCCGACGGCGTCGATATCCTCAGGCCCCACGCCGGCATTTGGCCACAGGATATCCTTGGCGTAGTAGCCGGCGACGCGCGTGATCGGTCCGTGCTGATAGTGCATATCGGTGCGTGGCTTGGAGCAGCGGCCGACCACGCTGCGGATCAGCGCCGGCGTATGCTTAAGGTCGCGTGCATGTTCGGCGCGCGTGACGATGACGCAGGTGGCGTTGTCGGTCTCTACGCAGCAGTCCAGCAGGTGCAGCGGCTTGCAGATCATGCGACTGTTGATCACATCATCGACGGTATAGCGCTTCTTGTAGAATGCCTTCGGGTTGTTCGAGGCGTGCTCGGAATGCACCACCTTCACCATCGCCACCTGCTCCGGCTTGGTGCCGTACTCGTACATATGGCGCATGAAGGTGGGCGCGAACATCTGTCCCGCGCTCTGCCAGCCGTAGGCCCGGCTGTGCAGTGCATCGCCGTTGACCGGCGCGGCGGAGCGCGCGCCGGTGCCGCCGATGCGCACCTGCGAGTAGCCGTTCATCGAACGGAAGATTGCCACGCACTTGCACATGCCGGCTTCCATGATGCCGATCGCGATGCCGATCAGCGCCTCGGTAGACGAGCCGCCGCCGTTCACGTCCATAAAGAAGTTGAGCCGGATGCCGAGATCACCGGCGAGGAACGGCGACGGCGTGGAATCATTGCCCGAATAGGACAGCATGCCGTCGATGTCACCGGGTTTCAGGCCGGCATCGAGCATGGCAGCGCGCACCGCGAAGGTGCCCATCGCACGCGTCGTCTTGCCGGAGCCGCGCGTGTAAGTGGTCTCGCCGACGCCGACGATCGCGTATTTGTCGCGCAGATAGTTCGGCGTGGTGGCATCGGTGTCTGCCGGTAGCGGCATGAGCGTTTCCTCCTCTTGCAGCGTTCGTAGGTCCAGGTCGGGCAAAGGCTGGACGCGATGGCCGAGGGCGTCAACGCCGGCCGTCTCGCTGGTGCTGCCTTGCCTCTCCTCTTGCCCGCCGGCCCGCACATGCGCAAACTGCCCGGATGAGCGACGAATCGCTTGATTGCCTGAAATGCCCGGCCTTCTGCTGCCGGACTGCCGGCTATGTTGAGGTCAGTCGCAACGACATCAGGCGTCTGGCGAGGTTCCTCAACCTGACGGTGCGCGCGTTCGAGGCGCGGCACATCGTCGAGCGCAACCGCAAGGGCAGCAAGCGCATCAAGTCCGGCTTCGGCACCTGCCAGTTCCTTGGCGAGAACCGCCGCTGCACCGTCTATGAGGCGCGCCCGCGCGACTGCCGCGGCTATGTCTGCTGGAACCAGGAGGACACCACGGTGTTCGAGTTCGCCCGCTTCTTCCAGTTGCCGGTGGCCGAGCTGCGCAAGAACGACGTGGACGGCAAGGCGCGCTGACCCGAGCGAAGGACACACATGCGAACCAACCGCTTCCGCGAGCTGCTGGATGCCGCCCAGCCGACACTCGGCACGCATCTGCTGTCCACCTGGCCCACGCTGATCGAACTGGTCGGCCAGACCGGGCGCTACGACTACATCGAATTCACCGCCGAATACGCGCCGTTCGGCCTGCATGAGCTCGACAATCTCGGCCGCGCGCTCGAGCTCGCGAACCTCGCCGGCATGATGAAGATCGAGCAGGCGCAGCGGATGCATCAGACCATGCGCGCGATCGGCTCGGGCTTTCAGAGCGTGCTGTTCGCCGATGTGCGCACGGTCGAGGACGCGACAGCCTGCGTGCGGGCCGTTCGGGCCGAGGCGCCGGGTTCGGACGGGCTGCACGGTGTCGGCATGCGGCGCGACGTCGGCACGGTGCGCGAGGCCGGTTCGCCCGCTTACGTCAAGGCGCTGGATGAGGTCGTCGTGGTGCTGATGATCGAGAAGCGGCAATGCGTCGAGGATCTCGACGCGATCCTCTCGGTCGAGGGCGTCGACATGGTGCAGTTCGGCCCCGCTGACTATGCGATGAGCATCGGCCTCGCCGGCCAGTGGTCGCACCCCGACGTGGTAGAGGCCGAGCGCCGCACCATCGAGACCGCGCTGCGAAAGGGGATTCATCCGCGCGTCGAGATCGACGATCCCGCGCATGCCGCGCGCTATCAGGAGATGGGGGTGAAGCACTTCTGCCTGGGTTGGGACGTCGGTATCCTGCATGACTGGTGGCAGGCGAACGGCGCGCAGATGCGCGAACGCCTGCGAACACAGGAGACGAAGCGATGAATGATCCTGAAATCGTTGCCTTGCGCGAGGTGATTGCGCAGCGGCCGCGCTCCGACGACTTTGCCCAGCGCCGCCGCGACATCGACGCGCGCGGCCTGCAGAACAGGCTGCCGGCGGATGTCACCGTGCAACCGGTCACCGCAAACGGCGTGAGGTCGGAATGGACATCGACGCCGGACGCCGACCACGGCAAGGCGGTGCTGTATCTACACGGTGGCGGCTACGTCATCGGCTCGCTCGACAGCCACCGGCATCTTGCCGCAGAGGTCGGACGCGCAGCGCGGGCGCGCACGCTCGCGATCGACTATCGGCTGGCACCGGAGCATCCGTTTCCTGCAGCGGTCGATGACGCGCTTGCCGCCTATCGGTTCCTGCTGGCGAGCGACGTGCCGGCCATCGGCGTCACTATCGCCGGCGACTCCGCCGGCGGCGGACTTGTCGTTGCGGCAATGCTGGCGATCCGCGCGGCGGGACTACCGCAGCCTGCGTGCGGCTGGACAATCTCGCCCTGGATCGACATGGAGGCGATCGGCGACAGCATGCACGGCAAGGCTTCGTCCGACCCTACCGTGCAAAAGGCCGGCATCCTCGATATGGCCAAGCAATATCTGAATGGTGCCGATCCGCGCTCGCCGCTCGCCGCACCTATCTATGCTGATCTGCGAGGTCTGGCACCATTGTTGATACAGGTGGGCGCAGCCGAAACTTTGCTCGACGACGCGATCCGGCTTGCCCAGGTCGCGGGTGCAGCCGATGTCGCAGTCGATCTCCAGATCTGGCCGGAAATGATTCACGTCTGGCACGTCTACCATCGCGAACTCGCGGCAGGGCGACGCGCAATCGCAGCCGGCGGCGAATTCGCGCGTGCGATGACTTCGCGTGGGTCGCGCAGCGGTTTCTGATCGCACCGATTCTCGGTTTTGCGACAGTTCTCGCATTCTGTGCGAGACCGTCGGCAAGCATATCAACGTCTCGCAACTGTGATTGACAGCATACGGCCTTTCTGTGCCAACTGCGCAACGCAATCGCATTTTGGCTTGGCTTGCTGCGCCTCCGTCTGATCGGGTGCCCTCAAGACGTCCAAAGGGCCGGTTGTCTACCAGCATCGCGCGCTGTTGCGCGATGCGCCTGACAGAGAGTGACGCAGATAATGGCTATCGGTACAGTCAAGTGGTTCAACACGACCAAGGGCTTCGGCTTCATCATGCCGCAAGACGGCGGCAAGGACGTGTTCGTTCACATCACAGCAGTACAGGCGGCTGGACTTCGCGGCCTGAACGAAGGCCAGAAGGTCAGCTACGAAGTTGCCATGGAGCGCGGCAAGGCCGCGGCCACCAACCTCAAGCTCGCCTGAACCAGCCGGCACAGCACCGGCTCGATCCACCCATTCCCCCACAGCGCGATAGGGGACGCGCACCGGAAGGAGTGACGACGATGACCGCTGGAACCGTCAAGTGGTTCAATGCAACCAAGGGCTATGGCTTCATCATGCCGCAGGATGGTGGCAAGGACGTGTTCGTCCACATCACCGCCGTGCAGGCCGCAGGGCTGAAAGGCCTGAATGACGGCCAGAAGGTGAACTACGAGGTAGCGATGGAACGCGGCAAGGCCGCGGCTACCAATCTCAAGCTCACCTGACGGCAGAAGTTCAACCGACGAAAGCGGGCCGTGACCGGGGGCGATCGCTCCGGTGACGGCCCGTTTCGCATTTGGTGACGTGCCATGTTCTCGCTGCCGGAACTGACAACCGCGCTCTCACTCGTGCACGAGAGTTTTCCCGGAACACCGCAATATGCCTGGCCGCTGCTGGCGGAACGCTGCGGCGCCGAGGTGTGGGTGAAGCACGAGAACCACGCGCCGACCGGTGCCTTCAAGCTGCGTGGCGGCTTGATCTATGCGGAACGGCTGCGGCGCGAACGGCCGGACGTGCGCGGCATCGTGTCCGCCACGCGCGGCAACCACGGACAGTCGTTGGCGTGGGCGGGTCGACGCTACGGCATTGCTGTGACCGTGGTCGTACCGCACGGCAATAGTGTGGAGAAAAATGCCGCGATGCGCGCCTTCGGTGCGCACCTGGTCGAGTACGGCGATGACTTTGAGATGGCGCGCGAGGAGGCGGCGCGGCTTGCCGTCGCTGAACGGCTGGAGTTCGCGCCGTCGTTCGCACCCGACCTGGTAAAGGGTGTCGCAACCTATTCGCTTGAGATGTTCCGCGCCGCACCGCCGCTCGATGCGCTGTATGTGCCGATCGGTCTTGGCTCCGGCATCTGCGGCGCCATCCTGGTGCGCGATTTACTGGGACTGAAGACGGAGATCGTCGGCGTGCAGGCGACCGGTGCGCCGGCCTACGCGCGTTCGTTCGCGGAAGGCCGCGTGGTCGCGCTCAATCGCGCCGAGACCCATGCCGATGGCCTGGCGGTACGTCAACCGGACGCAGCAGCCCTTGCCATCATGCGCGCGGGCGCGGCGCGCATCGTCACGGTATCAGATGACGAAATCGCGGACGCGATCCGGAGCTACTGGACCGCTACGCATAATTTGGTGGAGGGCGCGGGGGCCGCGCCGCTTGCGGCACTGATGCAGGAACGGGCGCAAATGGCAGGGAAGCGCGTCGGACTGGTGATCAGCGGCGGGAATATCGACCTCGCACTGTTTCGCAGCTGGGTGTTGCAGTGACAGACCAATCGTTCAGGTCACCGCAGACCCAGTTCAGTGCGAAAATCCGCCGTCTGCTCCGCCTTGGCCGGTTCGATCGGTACCCCTGTCGCGTCGGCAATTCGGGTGATCCCGTCGAACCCCGCGATCACCGCGGCGGCATCGATCATCGCCGGCTCGCCCAACGCCGCCGCCACGCGCGCACGTTGCACATCGATTGCGTCGTTCGCGATCACCGCATCGGCAAACCCAAGCAGTAGCGCCGCCTGCGCCACGCCGGTCTCGCTCGCGCCGTCGATCACGCCGCGCAAACCAAAGCTGCGATCGTCATGCTGGCCGCTCGCACGGAGCAGGCTGAGATGGCTGACCGTTCAATAGTGACACCGGTTGAGTGCCGCGACGCGCGCTGCCAGCAGCTCAATCTGTGCATGCGTCACGGCGCGATACTCGCGTCCGAAGTCACGCATCGAGGGAGAGGTGAGATACATGCACTCGAACATGTCCCACCACTGCATCATCGCGTGTGGCACGAGGCTGAGTGCGCGATGGATGTTGGCGCCGTAGCGCTCGCGCGGCCCCGGATGCTCGCGATAGAGGTCGGGGTCTGCCGCGGCGCGATCTTCCGGTGCCAGCGTCGCCATCCAGGCAACATCCCTCCGCGCACCACGCGGGCGGATGCGCAGCGGTGCGCCATCGCACGGTTGCGGCAGCTCCAGCGATGGAACGCCGAGCGCCGTGCGGAACGTGTCGACCGCCACGACGATGGCCGCGATGGCGACCAACTCGACGTATCGTTCCTCGCTCAAACCGCCGTCGAGTACCTGCCGATACCAGACCTCACTCAACCGTCCCGAATCAGTGCGGATCCGATGGATTGCCTCCACTGCCGCGGCGGGCAGGGTGCAGAGAGAACTGTGATCGCCCGCCACCATCGCGGGCGACAGCGCCGCGCGCCGCGCGATGCACAACTGACACCGCACAGCGTGTCGCGTCTCGGCAGCTATCGCCACGCGCTCGGCACCGGTCCACCAGCTACCCGGCCTACCGATCCGCTCCCACGCATGCTCCTGGGCCGTGAGCAGGTCCGCGCGTATCCGCATCATTCCCCCGCCGGCATCCTGTCAGCCAGCCGGCGGAGGCGCAATCGGCGTTCAGGCTGCGGTAAGCTGGCTGACCGGTTCGGCCGATACGCTGGCGTGGCTCGCCGACGGTTCGCGGATCATGTAGCCGCGCCCCCACACCGTGCCGATCAGATTGTCGGCACCGGCCATCGCCAGCTTCTTCCGCAGTTTGCAGATGAACACGTCGATGATCTTCATCTCCGGCTCATCCATCCCGCCGTAGAGGTGATTGAGAAAAGCCTCCTTGGTCAGCACCATCCCCTTGCGCAATACCAGCAATTCGAGAATCGCGTATTCCTTGCCGGTCAGGTGCACGGATCTGCCGTCCACCGCCACCTCATGGCTGTCCAGGTTGAGCAGCAGCGGCCCGACGCGCAGCGATGGCTGGCTGAATCCCTTGCTGCGCCGCACAATCGCCTGCATGCGCGCCAGCAGCTCGGCTTTGTCGAACGGCTTGGTGATGAAGTCGTCCGCGCCGAGGCCGAGACTCTTCACCTTGACCTGTGGCCGCGAAAGTCCGGATAGAATCAGTACCGGGGTGTCGTTGCGCGACAGACGCATCCGCCGGACCACCTCAAAGCCCTCGATATCTGGTAGCATAAGGTCGAGCACAACGATGTCGTAATCATAATGGCGAGCGAGTTCCAGACCTTCCTCGCCAGTGTCGGCGTGATCGACCACGGCGCCGCTGGATTTCAACATCAGCGAAACACCACGGGCCGCCACAAGGTCGTCTTCAATGAGCAGGATTCGCATCGTTCTGCTTCCCCTGGTTTCTGTGCGCTCCACAAATACCACTATTGCGTGTATATCGCTAGAGAATTTTCACCATTTACGCGTATCATTCTCCAGACCGATGGATCATGCGATGGCCCCCTATCCAATTTATGCAAGTCATCCCTGATTATGGAGCGGCAGCGGTGCAATGAGATATAATACCCTGATTGAGCGCAGCGCCGCATGTTCGGCAACGCTGCGCGAAATCGCACCGCTGCGCCTGGAAGGTCGGATAGCAGGAATGTCCGGCTTGGTGATCGACGTCGATGGGCTGAGCGGGCATGTGTCGGTGGGCGATCGGCTGCTGGTTGCGGCACGCGACGGCCACGGAATCGCCGCCGAGATCATCGGTTTCCGCAACGGTTTGGCGCAGGCAATGCCATTTGGCGCCCTTGATGGGCTCGGTCCTGGCAGTGCCGCCTTGTTCCAGCGTTACCCGGACGGCGAGCCGAACGGCGGGACCCTGTCGATATCGAATGACTGGCTCGGCCGCGTCCTCAATCCGTTGGGTCGGGCATTGGATGGGCGCGGACCCCTGCCAGCCGGACCTTGCGTCCGCCGCTGCCGCGCCGCGCCGCCCGATGCGACGCGGCGGGCGCGACTGGGACCTCGCTTGGATGTCGGGGTGCGCGCACTCAACTGCTTCGCGACCTGCCGTCGCGGACAGCGGCTCGGCCTGTTCTCGGGTTCCGGTATCGGCAAGTCGACCCTGCTCGCCATGCTGGCGCGCCATACGGCCTGCGACGTTGCGGTACTCGCCCTGGTCGGCGAACGTGGCCGCGAAGTGCGGGAGTTCCTTGAAGACGATCTCGGTGAGGCCGGGCTGGCTCGCTCCGTGGTGGTCGTCGCCACCTCGGATTTACCCCCGCTGCTGCGCCGCGAGGCAGCGTTCGCCGCCATGACGGTGGCTGAGCATTTCCGTGATCAGGGCAAGTCGGTGCTGCTGCTGATGGACAGCATCACCCGCTTCTGCCTGGCTTTGCGGGAAATCGGCCTGTCGTCGGGCGAGCCGCCGGCGACGCGTGGCTACCCGCCCAGCGTGTTCGCCGAACTGCCGCGTCTGCTGGAGCGTGCCGGCCCGGGGCTGGACCGGACCGACGGCCCGGTCGGCCACATCACCGCGCTGTTCAACGTGCTGGTCGAGGGCGATGACCACAACGAACCGGTCGCCGATGCGGTGCGCGGCATTCTGGACGGCCACGTCGTGCTCGACCGCCGGATCGCCGAGAACGGCCGGTATCCCGCGATCGATGTGCTGCGCTCGCTGTCCCGGGCGGTCCCCGGCTGCAACGCGCTGGAGGAGAACGCGCTGACCCGCCGCGCCCGCGCCCTGCTGGCGCTGCACGCCGATATGGCTGACATGGTGCGTCTCGGCGCCTATCGCACCGGCAGCGATCCCGCGGTGGACGAGGCGGTGGCGCTGGCGCCGCGCATCGAGGCCATGCTGCGCCAGGAGTGCAACGAACGCACCAGCATCGAGGACAGCTTCGCCATGTTGAGCCAGGCGCTGCAGCCGCCATGACACACGATCCGCTGGAAACGCTGCTGCGGTTGCGCCGGATGGCGGTTGACGAAGCGCGCCGTGGCCTGGCCGAGTGCCTTCGCGTCGAGAGCGAGGCGGCAGCAGCCATCGCCGCCATCGAGACCGCCATCGAACGCGAGACCGAGGCCGCAACCAGCCTCGCGGCTGGCGATGGCGAAGTCGAGGCATTTGCCGCCTGGCTCCGCCGGATCCGCCCGAAGCAGCGGGCGGCGGAGGCTGCGGGACCGGAAGCCGAAGCGGCGACGGCGCGCGCCCGCGCGCTGCTCGCCGCGGCGCGCATCGCCGTGCGGGCAGCAGAGGAGATGCTGGAAAGGCAGGCGGTGGCGGCACGGGCGGAGGCGGAGCACAAAGCGCAGGGCGAGATCGACGAGGTGGCACAGCGCAGCGCCACCATCATGCAAAAGTGAAAACCCGATTGTGTGATCCATTGCATGTCCGTGGCGGGCCATCCGCTAGCGTGGCGCCGGATCGGAGTTTGCGATGGCGCGGAACCTGCTGCTCGGGACGGCACTACAGACTGGACTGACCTGCATGACTGCGCTGGCGGCCCTGCCTGCCGTGGCGCAGCCCGCGCCGAACGCGCGTCCGACCGGCGGCGCGGTGGTGGCGGGCGCCGCCGCGATCAGCCAGAGCGTCGGCAACACCCGGATCACCCAATCCACCCAGCGCGCCGCGATCGACTGGAAGAGCTTCGACGTCGGCAGCCAGCAGAGCGTCACCTTCAGCCAGCCGTCGGCCAGCGCGGTGGCGCTGAACCGCGTCACCGGCCCGGATCCATCGCAGATCGCCGGCCGCATCGACGCCAACGGTCAGATCATCCTGCTGAACCAGTCGGGGGTGAATTTCTACCAGGGCGCCCAGGTCAACGCCGCCGGCGTGATGATCTCGACCATCGGTGCCAGCGATCAGAGCGTGAAGAGCTTTGTCGCCTCGACCACCGGCAAGCTGTCGCTTGACCAGCCGGGCAATCCCAACGCCAAGGTGGACAACCGCGGCACCATCACCATTCGGCAGGCGGGCCTCGCGGCGCTGGTGGCGCCGCAGGTGGCGAACTCCGGCACGATCGCGGCGAAGCTGGGCCACGTGGTGCTGGCGGGCGCGAAGACCGCCACGCTGGACCTGTATGGCGATGGGCTGCTGTCGCTGGATGTCACCAATCAGGTGACGCAGGCGCCGGCCGGGGCGACCGCGCTGGTGACCAACACCGGGGTGATCATTGCCGATGGCGGCACCGTGCAACTCACCGCGCGCGCGGCCGATGGGATCGTGCAGAACCTGGTGCAGGCGGGCGGCACGATCCGCGCCGCGACGATGGGTGGCCAGACCGGCACGGTGGCGCTGAACGGCGTCGGCGGCTCGATCGTGGTCGAGGGGCAGCTTGCGGTGCCGGGGACTGCGCCGGGGACAAAGGGCGGTACGATCGTGGCCAACGCGACCGGCACCGTGACGCTGCTGCCGACGGCGATGCTGAATGCCTCGGGGCGGGCGGGTGGCGGCACGGTGGCGGTGGGCACGACGTTGGCGCGCGCCGCGGGCGGGCCGGGCGTCACGCCGACGCTGACGGCGGCGAATGTCATGGTGCAGAAGGGCGCGACGATCGCGGCGGACGCGACCGGCAAGGGCAAGGGCGGGCGGGTCACCGTGCTGTCGACGGGCACCACCGCGATGGCAGGGGCGATCAGCGCCAAGGGCGGGCCAAAAGGTGGTGACGGCGGCTTCGTCGAGACCTCGGGGAATACGCTGCAGCTTGGACGGTCGGCGATGGTTGACACCCGGGCCCCGCAGGGGCGCGCGGGCACGTGGCTTATCGACCCGATTGATTGGACGATAGCCAACTCGGGCGGCGATGAGACACCCGCCGAGGTCGTCATCGGGCTCAAGACCACCAACATAACGATCCAGGCAAATAACGACATCACGGTAACCGATCCGATCAATGCGAAGAGTGACGCCCTCGCCACCAACAGCCTGATCTTCCAGGCCGGCCGCAGCATCCTGGTCAATGCCAGCATCACCATGAACGGTGGCAGCTTCACCGCGACGGCCAACGACAGCGCCGATCTTGGTACCTCCCTCGACCGCAGGTCTGGCGCCGGTGATTTCACTATGGCCGGCGGCGTTACCATCGATACGAGCGTCGGCAGCCATAGCATTTCGATCGCCGTCGGCCCGGCGGCGCCGAATACCGATGACGGCGCAAACTTTGATCCCGGCGCGATAACCCTGGTCAATCTGACGACCAGCGGCGGCGGGGTAACGGTCAGCGGCGGTACCGGCCTCGCGCTAAGTGGCAACGTCAACGCCGGAGCCGGGACTGTGACGCTCACCCCGGCTGGCCAGATCATTCAAAGCGGCGGCACGATCACCGCCGCGACCCTTGACGGCAGCGCCACCGGCGGCGTGTTCCTGACAAGCCAGAACAATATTGTTGCGCTGGGTCCGTTCAATACCGCGAGCCAACTGTTCGTCCTCGACGACTCGAACGCGGCATCACTCACGGTCAACAGCCTGACTGCCGGAACGATCGGCCTGACGGCGCCGGTGATCAACATTCCAGGCGTGATCAACGGCGACAGCGTAAACCTGACGGCGACCGGCGGCGGCATCAGTGAGGCCGGCGGCAGCATCACGTCAACGGTACTGTTCGGCAGCGCTACCGGAGCAGTCGATCTCACCGGCACGAACAACATCTCGACGCTGAACGGGTTCACCGCCACCGGCCAGGCTTTCACCTTGTTGGACAACGCCGGGCTGACGCTGTTCGGTGACGTAACCGCGGCAACTGTGAACCTGACCGCGCCGACGATCGCCATCACCACCCCACTCACCGGCACCACCAGCGTGATGCTGACCGCGACCCAGGGTGCGATCACCGAGTCCGCCGTCATCGATGGCGACCAGTTCACCGGCACCATCACTACGCCGCTGCTCACCGGCAGTGGCGCCACCAGCGCGACGCTCGACACTCCCAGCAACCTGATCAACAATCTCGGCAAATTCACCACCAGCGGTGACCTGACCTTGGTGACCGCGACATCGCTGACCGTTGTTGGCACGGTGAGCGCCGGTGGCGCATCGGCACCTGATCCCGCCAACATCGCCACAGTCACGCTGACGGCATTCGGCGGGTTGCAGATCGGGGTAAGTGCAGGCACGCCGG
Organism: uncultured Alphaproteobacteria bacterium; assembly: GCA_963749575.1. Taxonomy (GTDB): domain Bacteria; phylum Pseudomonadota; class Alphaproteobacteria; order Acetobacterales; family Acetobacteraceae; genus JAMXLO01. The sequence continues at coordinate 317,951 of CAVVNM010000012.1, read as the reverse complement.
GCATCATCAACGCCGGCACCGTGGCATTGAGCGCGTTCGGCGGCTCGATCACCGAGCCCAATGGCACCATCGGTACCAACAGCCTCGCCGCCAGCGCGAACACCGAGGGTAGCGCCGACGTCCTGCTCACCAGCACCAGCAACCAGATCGCTGCCAGCACAGGCATTACGGCTGCCAACGGGAATGTGGCTTTGGTCGATGATCCCACCCTCCTGCTGACCGGCAGCTACACCGGCAACAACCTGTTCTTCGAGGTCACGCAGCCTGGCGGCAGTCTGCAACTGGGGGATGAAAAAACGCCGGCCGCGCTGACGGTGCCAGGCGGCCTCATCTCGCTGATCGCTGACAACATGAGTGTCGGCAACGCCGGCAGCTCCATCGTCAGTCCTGGCGGGACACTGGAACTGGCGCCGTTCTCGCCGATCCACGAGAGCGTCGCCGGTTCGAACAGCACCAGCCAGCTATTGGTCGATGCGACCCTGCTGTCCATCATCGGCAGCGGCGAGGGCGCGCTGGACACCCTGGTCATCGGCGGCTTCACCAACCAGCCCGCCAATACCCCGCTCGCAGCTTCGGCCACCGGCGTCACACTCGATGGTCCGATCGATCTGGCGAATCAGGCGTCCACGCTCAATCTGCTGGCGAACGGGTCGATCACCGAACCGGGTGGTCCGCTCACGGTGGCAAATGTCGTCGGCAAATCCATCGGTGCATTCTCGCTGGCCAACCCCGCCAATGCGGTCGCCCAAAGTACTGGCATCACCGCGACGAATGGCGATGTGGTCGTGGTGGATGGGTCGGACCTTCATTTGTTCGGCACCCAGAGCGGCAACAACCTGTTGTTCGAGGTCGCCAGGAACGGTGGCACGCTCACTCTTGGGAACGCTGATCGGACGGTATCGCTGACCGCCGGCACCGGAGATCGCATCGGCCTGGTCGCCGACCAAATCTCGCAGACCAACCGCGAAAATAGGATATCCGTGCCCGGCGGAACGCTCGAGCTGGCGCCGTTCTCGCCGATCAATACCAGCCTGAACGGCAACAATGCCGTGGGCCAGTTGCTGATCGACCCAGCGCTGTTGTCCATCGTCTCGCCAGCCATCAATACGCTGGTGATCGGCGGCTTTACCAACGAGCCTGCAGGAGCCGGCACGTCCAGTCCATCCGCCGGCAGCGTGACGATAGATGGACTGCTCAGCCTCGCACCGCTCGCCACGACTCTGGACCTCGAGGCTATCGGAGCCGTTACTCAGTCGGCGCCTATCCTCAACGTCGGGACGCTGCTCGGCACCACCGGCTCTGCCATTCTCGGCACCCACCTCAACAGCGTCGCCTCGCTGGGCGCGTTCAGTGCGAGCTCCGGTCCGGTTATCCTCAATGACGACGGAGTTGGTGGCAAACTCACCGTCAACGGGCCGGTGACCGGCGCTTCGGTCACCATTCAGAACGCGCCCTCGATCAGCGTCGTCGGCAGCATCAGCGCCGGCACGACGGTTGCGATCACTTCCGGCGCCGGCGGCATCATGGTGGCCACCGGCGGCATCATCACCGGGCCGACCATCGACCTGAACGGCGGCGCAGGCGGCATCGCGCTGACCGGCAATGCCCCGGTGGGGCAGCCCGGCGGGATCGTCGACCTGACCGCGAGCGGAGTTGGCGTGAGCGAAGCCGGCACCAGCATCATCATCGCAGGCACGCTGCAAAGCAGCGGCAGCGTTGCCGGCCCGGTAACGCTGACCAATGCCAACCGAGTTGCCTCGATCGGCAGCTTCCTGGTCACTGGCGCCGGCGACAGCTTCACACTGGTGGATGCCGCCGGCGTCAATCTTGGCGTGTCCGGCCCGCTGAGCGCCGCGCAGGACGTTGCGCTGAGCACATCGGGCTTCGGCGCGGTCACTGCCACGGGCGGCATCGCGGCCGGACGGACATTGTCGGTGACGTCGGGGAGCGGCGGCATTTCGCTTGCGACCGGCGCGGTGCTGACCGGTCCGACGATCGACCTGAATGGCGCGGCCGGCGGTATCGCGATGAGCGGCAAGGCCTCGGTAGGACAAGCCGGCGGCTTGGTCGATCTGACCACGACCGGCGGCGGTGTGACCGAAGCCGCGACGGCGACAGTCACCGCCGGAATCCTGCAGAGCGCCGGCGGCATCATCGGCAATGTCGCGCTGCCCGGAATCGGCAATGCGATCGCCACCCTCGGTTCGCTCACGGTCAGTGGCGGCACATTCGGTCTCAACGACACCGGCGATCTCAATGTCACGGGCCAGTTGACGGCGAGCGACGTCACGATCGGCGATGTCGGGACGCTGACGGTCTCGAACCGCCTTGTCGCGACCGGCACGGCAAGCCTCACCGCCGCCGGTATCATTATTCCAGGTCTGGTCAGCGCCGGCTCGGTGGTGTTGTCGGGCACCACTGGTTCCGTCGACGAAGCCGGATCGCTGATCGCCGGCACGCTGAGCGGCAGCGCGACCGGGGCCGCAACTCTGACCGGCATCAATCAGGTCGGTGCCCTCGGCGACTTCAGTGCCGGGAGCTTCGCGTTGAACGACCGCACAGATCTGCTGATCGAGGGCACGCTGAATGCGGCACGTATAGCGATCCTTGCTCCAGCCAGCCAGATCTCGCTCGGCGACGGCGCGACCATCGTCACCGGCGGCACCGCCCGGCCGCCCGGTCCAATCCAGACTGCATTGGAGCCGTCCAATGGCGGGCCTGGCGCGCTGCTCCAGGCCGCCAGCTTCGCGCAAGTCGGCACCAGCACGGTGCTCGGACAGGGGGGCGGCCCCGCCACGCTGCAGATATCGACCACCGGCAACGCGCAGTTCGATCCGCCACTCGGCCTGGCGGCAACCAGCACCTGGCTGATCCTGAACCTGACCAATGGCACCGCCGCCGGTAACGTGTTCGTCAACGCGCTCGACGTTACCTACACGGTTCCTGGCAGCACCAACCTGTTCGGCACGATCGACGCGGTCGGCGGCGGCCGCGCCGCCTCGCTGGGCTTCATCCAGCCGGCGATCGATCCGCACTACCTGTTCAACGGCTGCATTATCGCGGCCGCGCAGTGCACAAACGTGTCGCTCAACACTGGACTGACCGCGACACTCGGGGCCATCTATCCGTTGCTGTCCATCACCCCGCCCGCGCTCACCAACCTGCCGGACCTCGTGCTCATCGCGTTGCCGATGCTGCAGCCACCGCCACCGCAATTGACGGACCCGGACGTCGTGCCCCCCAACATCACCTATCTGGATTATTAGCAAATGCGCACATGGCTCGTGCCGCTGGCTGTGCTTTGGTCATTGGCTGGTTGCGCCCAGCCGCAACCATCCGCTTATGTCGGCGGCGTCGCAGGGTCGGCTACCGAAGGCGTCAGTCTCGGCGCCAACGCCAGTGGCGAGAGCTGCAATCAGTTGCCGGGCAGCGCGCCGGACACTGTGGCGATATTCTGCGGCACATGGCAGCAGCCGGCGGCGAATATTCGCACCGATGGCGGGGCAGGCGCCGCAACCCCGATGGGCATCGCGACATCGGGTACCTGGCGCGACACCATCGATCTGCGCTTCGCCTGCGACGCTCCGGTTGCGACTTCTATCCTCGGCGACGCGCCGACTGCCGTATTGCAATGCCGACGGAGGATCGGCGGCTGGCCACAGGTGGCGCTGGTTGCCGCGGTAGGCGGTCGGCTGTACGAGGCCGACGGCATCCTGCCGACACTCGCGGTGATCGAACGTTCGATCGGTGTGCTGGCAGGCCGGACCACCGCCACGACCGTTGCGCTTCCGCCATCGGCGGCCGACGCGTTGCTCGCATCACAACTGGCAGCGAGCGCATTCAGCGCCGGCGACGTCGGCGAATACCAGCGGCTTATGGCACTCGGCGCGCGCGCCAATCTCGCCGAGAATTTCGCGACTGCGGAGACCGCGTATCGTGCGGCATACGCGCTGCAGCAAAAGGCGCTCGGTCGCAACCACCCAGACACTGTCACCGCCCTGATGCACCTGGCGTTGCAGGTGTCCGACCAGGGTCGCTTTGCCGAGGCCGACACCGTGTTCAAACAGGCCGAAGCCCTGGCGCCGCGGGCAAACGACAAGGCAGCAGTACCGCGCCTGCGTCACTACCAGGCACTGCATGCGCTGAACCAGGGACGCTACGACCAGGCGTTGACCCTGCTTGGCCAAGCCGAAACCGGCTATGCGGCATTGGTACCGCGCGACAGTCTGCAGGGCGCCGCGCTGACGCCGAATGTGCAGCTGGCATCCGCCGGCGGGCTTCCCGAACTACCGAACCAGCGCGTGTTGATTGACCCGACAGCCCAATCGGCACTGATCGGACTGATCGAGGCCCGCCGTTATCGGGCTATCGTGCTGCGCCAGCTTGGCCGGCCGGCTGAGAGTGCGGCGGCGATCGCGTCAGCCGAGGCCCTGGCACGGGCAAATCAGATGGGCGTGCCGCTGGTGTCCGCACGGCTGACCCGTACATCGGCGACCACCGACGATGTACAGGGCAATGAGTTTGCCGCGTATTCCGGACTGTCGGCGTCACGCCAGAATTTTACCCAGGTCGTGCCGCGCACCCGTCCGGTCGCCGAAACCGCCCTGTTGCAGGCTGGCGTGGCGGCAAGGCAGGGCGATACCGCGCGCGCCGTCGAACTGTGCCACGCCGGCGCTGCGCTGCTGCGTGAACTGCGTTCCGGTACCGACCCGGTGCTGCTGGAACCCTGCCTGGCGGCCTTCGCTGCCGAAGCCGGACGGCGGGCTGGTGAGCGGCAGGTGCTGCTGGCAGAGATGTTCGAGACCGCGGAGCTGGCGCAGGACAGCGTGACCAGCCGAGAAATTGACGAGGCGGCGGCGCGGCTGGCGGCCAACGCGCGCGATCCCAAGGTGGCAGAGGCGATCCGCCGACGGCAGGACGCGGAGGACAAGCTTGCCGAGCTGTATCGCCAGCGTGATCTGCTGGCCGGAAACGCGCCGCCAGGAGTCCTGACGCCCGGCCCAACCGGCAACCCGGCGGCCCTGGACAGGCAGATCACCGATGCGCAGGCGGAACTGGCCGATGCGGACGCGGCCTTGCAGGCTGCGGCACCCAACTATGGACAGCTGGTGCAGCAGGTGGTGCCGGCCGCCGATGTGCTGTCTGCGCTTCGGCCGAACGAGGCGCTGATTTCGATCACCCTCTCGAAGCACGCCGGCTGGAGCTTTCTGCTGCGTGCCGGCGCCATCGACGCCGCTCCGGTCAAAGGCGATGCGGCGGCGGTCACCGCGCTGGTCCAACGGGTGCGGGCCAGCATCGAATCGCCGACCGGTGCGCTGCCGAAGTTCGACACCGCGGCCGCACAATCGCTGTACGACGCCACGCTTGCGCCGGTGGCCACACGGCTCAGCGGCGTGACAGCGCTGGTGGTCGCGCCGTCCAGCGCGTTGCTGTCGCTGCCATTTCCACTCTTGCTGACCGGGCCAGCCGATCCCGACAACCTTGCCGACGCCCCGTGGCTGATCCGTCAGATGACGGTCGCACACGTGCCATCCGCCGCGAACTTTGTCGCCTTGCGCAAGGCAGGCAGCTCGCGCGCCGTCCATCCGTGGTTCGGCTTCGGTGGTTTCCGTCCAGTGACGCTGGCACAGGCCGAGGCGACCTTCCGCGGCGCCGCATGCGCCGGCAGCGCGCAGCTGTTCGCCTCGCTGCCGACCTTGCCGTTCGCACAACGCGAACTGGATGCCGCCCGCGACCTGCTCGGGGCGTCGCCGTCCAACGAGCTGCTGAACGCCGCGTTCACCGCGGATGCGGTGCGACGCACCGCCCTGAAGGACTACCGCATCCTGCATTTCGCCACGCACGCCCTGTTGCCGGCGCAACTGCGCTGCCAGAACGAACCGGCCATCGTCACGTCGGCGCCCCCGAACGCGCGCGACGCCTCCGGCACGCTGCTGACGGCGAGCGATGTCGTGGGCCTCGATCTCGACGCCAACGCCGTGATCCTGTCCGCCTGCAACACCGGCGGCCCGGGCAACAGCAGCGGGGGCGAGAGCCTGTCAGGCCTGGCGCGTGCCTTCTTCTTCGCCGGCGCCCGCTCGATGCTGGTGACCCACTGGTCGATCAACGACCAGACATCGGCGTTCCTGGTGGCCGACACACTTCGCCGGCTGGTCGCCAACGAGGACGGCGGGCTGGGGGATGCGCTACGTGCGTCGCAGCTCGGGATCCTCGGCCGAGCCGGCAAGGACCTGCCGGCCTACTTGGCGCACCCGTTCTATTGGGCGCCGTTCGCGCTGATCGGCGAAGGCGGGGTCGGGCATCGGGCGATCGGTAGCTGATCGCCGCTCACCAGACCCTGGAAACCCACCACCCGACCGTGCTTTATCCCCGCCCTACCAGCGCAAGGAACCGCATACATGCGTATTGCGATGATCGGCGGCGGCTATGTCGGCCTGGTCTCCGCTGCCTGCTTCGCCGAATTCGGCACCGACGTCACTGTGATGGAGGTGGATGCGGAGAAGCTCGCCGCCCTGCATGAAGGCCGGATGCCGATCTACGAACCTGGTCTCGAGAAGCTGGTGGCCGAGAATGTCGCCGCCGGACGGCTCGCGTTCACCGGCGAACTCGCCACCGCGGTGCACGACGCGGAGGCGGTGTTCATCGCCGTCGGCACACCGACCCGGCGCGGCGACGGACATGCCGACCTTACCTACGTCTACGCCGCCGCCGAGCAGGTGGCTCGCGTGTTGACTGGCTATGCCGTCATCGTCACCAAATCCACCGTCCCGGTCGGCACCAGCCGCCGCATCGCCGAGATCGTACGCGCGACGCGCCCGGACCTCGAATTCGACGTTGCCTCAAATCCGGAGTTCCTCCGTGAGGGCAATGCGATCGGCGACTTCATGCGCCCGGACCGCGTGGTGATCGGTACCGAAAGCGAGCGCGCGCGAGATGTGCTGCGCCAGCTCTATCGGCCGCTCTACCTGATCGAGGCGCCGATTGTATTCACCGGGATCGAGACCGCGGAGCTTACCAAATATGCGGCGAACGCTTTCCTGGCGATGAAGGTCACCTTCATCAACGAGATGGCGGACCTGTGCGAACGGGTCGGCGCCGATGTGCACGACGTAGCGCGCGGTATCGGCCTCGACGGCCGCATCGGGCGCAAATTCCTGCACGCGGGGCCGGGCTATGGCGGCTCCTGCTTCCCCAAGGACACGCTGGCGCTGATGCGCACCGCACAGGACTACGGCGCGCCGTCGCGCCTGGTGGAAGCGACCGTCGCGGTGAACGACGCGCGCAAGTCGCACATGGCGATGCGGGTGATCGCGGCGTGCGGCGGCTCGGTGCGCGGCAAGACCATCGCGGTGCTCGGGCTGACCTTCAAGCCGGAGACCGACGACATGCGCGACGCGCCGTCACTGTCGATCGTCGCGCGCCTGGCAGGCGATGGCGCGACGATCCGCGCCTTCGATCCGGAAGGAATGCAACAGGCAAAGCCGTTGCTCCCGGGCGGCGTGACCTATTGCCGCGACGCGTTCGATGCCGTGCAGGGCGCGGACGCGCTGGTGTTGATCACCGAATGGAACGAGTTCCGTGCGCTCAGTCCGACCCGGCTGCGCGAGGCGATGCGCGGGCGCGTGCTGGTCGATCTGCGCAATGTCTATGACCCGGTGGCGATGCGGCAGGCGGGGTTTGATTACCATTGTGTAGGACGGCCGGACGAGGGCACGCAGCGCGGGTAATCTTTCCTCAATGCCACTGCGGCTAATTTCGCGGCATGGACATCACCGTCTGCATCTGCACGCACGACCGTCCTGGCTATCTCGGCGACTGCCTGGATGGCCTGCGGCGTCAGACGGTCGGCGCCGGTGAGTTCGATATCCTGGTGGTGGACAGCGCGTCCACCGGCGATGCGCCGGGGCAGATCGTGCGCCTGGTCGCCGACGTCGCCAATGCGCGGCTGCTGCGCGTTGATACGGCGGGTATCAGCCTGGCCCGCAACGCCGGTGCAGAAGCGGCCCGCGGCAGCTACATCGCCTATATCGACGACGACGCGATCCCGGCACCTGACTGGATCGAACGCATCCTTGCGGCGATCGCCGAGACCGACCCGTCGCCAGCGCTGATCGGCGGACGCATCCTGCCGCACTGGGAAGCACCGCTGCCCGCATGGTGGCCGCCGCAATTGCGCGGCACCCTGTCGATCATCGAGTTCGAGGGCCAGGGCGAATACCGCACCGCGGCGGTGCCGCCCAGCCTGGAACCCTATGGTGCGAACATGGTCGTGCACGTGCCGACGCTGCTCGCGCTCGGCGGCTTCGGCCGGCACAGCGGACGCGTCGGCACGGTGCTGCTGTCGGATGAGGAGGTGCAGCTCGCCTGGCGCCTTCAGGCGGCCGGCTTTTCCGCGCGCTACGACCCGCGGATCGTCGTGCAGCATCAGATCCAGGCGGCGCGGCTGAGCCCGCGTTGGCTGCTGTCGCGGCTGTATTGGCAGGGGGTGTCCACGGTGCTCGACCCGGCGGCTGCTCGGCGACCCCGGCGCGGTGTGGCGGGAACTGCCGCGCCGGCTCGCGGTAGCGGCTGTGCTGGCGCCCATCGGTCTGTTGCCGCGCCACAGCACGCGTCTGGTACCTTGCCGCTGGCGGCTGGCCTATGCGGCGGGTTTCGTTCGCGCCGCGCTCGGACCAAGGCCCGCAGCGAGCGAGTAGGCGGCGTGCGGCTGTATCGCTGGCAGGGCGCGGTGCGGAATTTCGGCGATGAACTGAACACCCTGCTCTGGCCGCGGCTGCTGCCGAACTTCTTCGACGACGACCCGACCGAGCTGTTTCTCGGCATCGGCTCGGTGCTCGACGCGCGGCACGACGCAACCGCGGTGAAGGTGGTCGCGGGCGCCGGCTATGGCGGCTACCAGGCGCTGCCGGCGCTTGATGCGAGCTGGGTCGTCCACTGGGTCCGCGGGCCGCGCACGGCGCGTCTGCTCGGCCTGCCGGAAGCGTACGGTCTGGGCGATCCGGCGATGCTGCTCGCGGTCCCGAGCAATCGCCGCCGCACGATCGATCGGGTTCATGCCGCATTTCGAGAGCCTGGCGCGCGGCGCCTGGGCCGAGGCGGCCACTGCGGCGGGTATCACCTTGATCGATCCGCGCGACGATCCGGCCGCCATCATCGCCGCGATCGGCGACTGCCGCCTGGTGCTCAGCGAGGCGATGCACGGCGCCATCGTCGCCGACGCAATGCGCGTGCCATGGGTCGCGCTGCGGCCGCTTGCACCCGTGCACCGCGCGAAATGGCACGACTGGGCGGACGCTCTTGAACTCGAGATATGCTTCCGCCCGCTCGCCGCCTCGTCGCTGCCGGAGCGGCTGCGACGTCGCCGCTTGCTGCAGCGCGCCGCGGCCGCCGCCTGCTGGATCGCGCCGACCGCGTCTTGGCGGCCGCCGGGCGGCGCAGGTTCATCGAGCAGGCCGCTCAGTCCCTGGCCGAGGCCGCGGCCGCGCCACCGCAACTCTCTGCCGCGGCGGCGCTGGACCGCTGCCGTACCCGGATGCTGGAGCGGCTGCAGACGCTGCGGCGGAATCCGTTGCGGCCGGCAGTTTCCGCCTTGCATCCCCGCGGCAGTACCGCCTACCACGGCTGATCGCCGCGCCAGGCGGCCTCCGCCGCTCGCCGCTGTCACGGAGCGTCCTGCCGCCCATGTCCGCTTACCCCGACCACGCAAACAACGACCTGCTGGAGCGTATCCCGCTCAGTGCCAGAGTCGTGCTGGATGTGGGCTGCAACACCGGCGCCCTCGGCGCGGCCTATCCGGCGGCTCAATCCGCGCGCGCTGCTGCTCGGCATCGAGAACAACCCGCCAGCGGCGGAGTTGGCGGCGCAGCGGCTCGACCAGGTGGCGGTGGTCGGACGTCGAGCAGAACCCGATGCCGTTCACGCTCGACCGTCCGATCGACTGCATCGTGTATGGCGACATCATCGAACACCTGCGCGATCCGTGGGCCGGTGCTCCGCCGCCATGCCGAGGCGCTGAGCGACGATGGCACCATGCTGATCTGCGTGCCGAACATGCAGCACTGGAGCTTCGCCGACCGACTGCTGCGCGGCACCTGGAAATACGAACCGAACGGCCTGCTGGATGAAACCCATCTGCGCTGGTTCAGCCTGGAGACGATGCGCGAGGGCCTGGAAGCAGTGGGCCTCGTGCCGCACGATGTCTCGCCGCGTGTGTTCGATGCGGCCAAGGCACAGGAATTCGCCAGCCTGATGGCGCCGGCGCTGATCGCTCTCGGCGTCGATCCGGCGGCGTTCGCGCAGCGCGCCGCGCCGCTGCAATATGTCTGGCGCGTGCTGAAACGGCCGCGCCAGATGATTTCGATCGCGGCGAACATGCTGCAGCCGGTGGGCGGCGTGTCGCATGTCCGGGTCGTGTACCCGCTGCAGGCGATGCGCAGCGATCCGACAGTGCTGACCCATTTCGCCGCCAGCGGCGAGATCAAGGTGCCCGGTGGCGAAACGCCGCGCATCTTCGTCCTGCACCGACCGATGCTGGCGGGCCAGCGAGGGGCCGCGGTGGTCCGCAATCTGCTGTCCGCGGGCTGGGTGATCGTGACCGAGTTCGACGACCATCCCGATCATTTCGGAATGCTCGAGCCAGACGATCAGCTCGCGTTCCGCGGCGTGCATGCGGTGCAGACCAGCACGCCGGCGCTGGCAACCGTTCTGCGCACGCACAATCCCGAGGTCATGGTATTTCCCAACGCGATCCGCGTGCTGCCGGAGATTCGCAACTTCCTCGATCCGCAGACACAGACTCTGTTCTTCGGCGCGCTGAACCGCGAACGCGACTGGGCGCCGCTGATGCCGGTGCTGAACGAGGTGGCGGAGAAGGCAGGTGAACGGCTTCGCTTCTGCGTGGTGCACGACCAAGGCTTCTTCGACGCGCTGCACACGCCGCACAAGCAGTTTACGCCGACCTGCGATTACGACACCTACCTGACACTGCTCGGGCAGTGCGAGATTTCGTTGATGCCGCTTAGCGACACGCCATTCAACCGCGCCAAGTCGGATCTGAAGTTCATCGAGGCGGGTGCGTGTCGGGTGGCGGCGCTGGCGAGCAACATCGTGTATGCCGACAGCATCGAGGACGGCCGCACCGGATTGCTGTTCCACAACGTCGATGAGCTGCGCGATCGGCTGCTGCGCCTGGTGGCGATGCCGGAGCTGGCGCGCGGCCTGGGCGACGCAGCGCGTCACTACGTCGCAAGCGAGCGCATGCTGGCCTATCAGGTGGCGCCGCGCATCGCGTGGTACCGTTCGCTGTGGGCGCGACGGGCGGAGCTGAACAGCGCGCTGCATGCGCGGCTGACGGATGTGCCGCAGCTGGCAGGCGCGACGGAGGCTGGCGTGGGGTGATCATCGAGGTCTGTCATAGTCAGGGGCCCCGACCATGACGCCAGGCTGAGGCGCCCGAGCCTGAGGTATCAGACCGACGACATCGGGCAAAGGCACAGCGAAATCAGCTCCCGCCATGATATGCGCATCATTCGCGGCTACGAGCTTGAGGTTGACCTGGACCTTTTTGCAGCTTGCAGCATAGGTGCCGGTCACCGTTACGGCAGTGTTGCGAGGCGGCATGAGCGCTCGCCGATTTCGCGACAGCAGGAACTCGCGCTCGTTCTTATTGAAGTTGACCGCATTGCGAAGTCGAATTTCGGCCGCAACGGCCCCCTCTGGACGAGACGCGTCCGGCGTTCATGGCCGGCGTGAGTGCGCGGTTTTGCTGACCCAAGATCATGGCAAACAATGATTGACGATCGCTACCTCTCAGGGTGCCCTGACGATCACGGTCACACTTCGCTTCGGCCTCACACCGTTAGCAATTCGCCAGTCAATGTCGGTGATAATCGGCCGCTGCCAGAGCAATACGGTGACGTCGGCCAACCCCCCCCGCCGCTGAGCGGAAACCATACCGAGGCGTCGTGATAAATCCTTGCGAAGAACGATGGCCCTGAAGTCTGCCCAGCTGTGCATCATGGTGCCTCTGTTGCTGGCTGCCGCAGGATGCGATCCCGGCGACAGCAAACGCCCGGGTCAAATTGCGCTTGATTGCGGGCACCGTGATCGCGCGATCTGCACGATGGTCAACCTGATCGGGAGCAGGCGGCCGGAGCTGCCGGGTCAGGCATCACAACTGCCGTACTCCGAACTGGTCACGTTGGACGTTGCTGCAATTCTTCGTGGGACGCAGACGCCGAATGTGCATTCCAACGCCGACCTGCGACACACGATGCCATAGCGGCGGCGATTTGCTTGAGCATGGCACCGCGGCGCTCGCGATTGGCGATTGCAGTTCCCCGAGTCCGCAACGCCTGCCGGAGCGGTGGCAGAGCGCCATCCATCCCAGCCGCCGCGGGATGCGCTGCGCCGTTGCGCGCTACGCCTGCTTCAGCTCGATCAGGCTTCGGCGGATCTTCCGTCCCCGCTCCACCTTGTCCTCGATATACGCCGCATCCCCCCAGCGCACCGCGCGCGACATCGCCTGGGCGTCCTCGACGAACCGGGCCAGCATCTCCAGCAGCGCCTCGCGGTTGTTGAGGAAGATGTCGCGCCACATCACCGGGTCGCTCGCGGCAATCCGGGTGAAGTCGCGGAACCCCGAGGCGGCGAACTGCAGCACCGCCTGGCGGCTCTCGTCCGCCAGGTCGTCGGCGGTGCCGCAGATGGTGAAGGCGAGCAGATGCGGCAGGTGCGAGACGATCGCCAACACCCGGTCGTGGTGCGCCGGCTCCATCCGCTGCACCATCGACCCGCAGCGCCGCCAGAACTCCTCCACCTTGGCCACCGCCGCTTCGTCGGTGCCGGGCGGTGGGGTCAGCAGGGTCCAACGGCCCTCGAACAGGGTGGTAAAGCCGGAATCCGGGCCGGAGTATTCCGTCCCCGCCACCGGATGCGCCGGCACGAAGTGAACCCCTGCCGGCACCAGCGGCCCTACGTCGCGGATCACCGACTGCTTGGTGGAGCCTACATCGGTCAACACCGCCCCCGCCTCGAGCCGCGGCGCAATCGCGGTGGCGATGTCGGCGAACGCCCCCACCGGTGCGCACAGCATCACGCAGTCGGCGCCGGCCACCGCCTGGGCGGGGTCCGCCTCGATCCGATCGGCGAAGTCCAGCTCTCGGACTCGCTCCAGGGTCTTGGCGGTGCGTGCGGTCACCACCACCTCGGCCGCCAGATCGCCCCGTTCGCGCGCGATACGGGCGACAGAGCTGCCGATCAGGCCGATGCCGATCAGGGCCAGGCGCCGGAACAGCGGTTCAGCCACCCATGAACTCCGTCAGGGTGGCGATGACGATCTCGACTTCTTCGGCGGTGCCGACGGTGATGCGCAGGCAGTGCGGCAGGCCATAGCCGCCGACCGGGCGGACGATCGCACCGCGGGTGCGCAGGAACGCATCGGCCGCCTTGGCGCGCTCCGGCGTGGCGAAGTCGGCGAGGACAAAATTGCCCTCGGACGGCCAGACCTTGATCCCGGCCGCGGTCAGCCCCGCCGCCAGCATCGGCCGGTACTTGGCGTTGTGCGCGCGGCCCTTCTCTACCCAGCCCGGCTCTGCCAGGGCCGCGATCGCCGCCGCCTGCGAGGCGAGCGTGACGTTGAACGGCTCCCGCACCCGGTTGAGCACGTCGATCACCGATGGTGCGGCATAAGCCCAGCCGATCCGCATGCCGCCCAGCCCGAAGATCTTGGAGAAGGTGCGCAGCATCACGGTGTTCTCGCCGGCGTCGACCAGCCTGATGCCGGGATCGTAGTCGGGCCGCTCGACGTATTCGGCATACGCGGAGTCGAGCACCAGCAGCACCTCGGGCGGCAGACCGGCGCGCAGCCGCGCCACCTCCGCGTAGGGCAGCATGGACCCGGTCGGGTTGTTCGGGTTGGCCAGGAACGCCAGCCGCGTAGCCGGCGACACCGCCGCCAGCATGGCATCGACATCGGCGGTCAGATCGCGCTCCGGCGTCTTGATTACCCGGCTGCCGGCGTAGGTGCCGGCGATGTGATAAATGGCGAACCCGTGCGCGCTCATGACGATGTCGCGGCCGTGCCCGCCGTAGGCGAGGCAGAGCTGATAGATCAGGTCATCCGATCCCGCGCCGCAGACGATGCGCGCCGGATCCAGCCTGAACCGGGCGCCGATCGCCCGGCGCAGTTCGGTGGCATCGCCGTCGGGATAGCGGTGCAGCTCTTCCGCTGCACGCCGGTATGCCTCCTGCGCGCCGGGTGGCACGCCGAACGCGCCCTCGTTGGAGGACAGTTTCAGCACCCGGTTGACGCCGGGTACCGTCGACTCGCCGCCGACATAGGGCGAGATGTCGAGGATTTCGGGGCGCGGGCGAGGTGCGCTCATGCGGCAGCTCCGGTTTCCGGGATCGCGTAGGCACCAAGCACCACCGGCCGGCGCAGCATTGCCCCAAGCCCCGCCAGCCGGGCGTCGCTGTCGGTCAGCAAACCGCCGATTTCCACCAGGGCGTGCGCCACAGTCGCTCCCTGGTCGCGACGCAGGATCACCGTCCCCGGCGTCAGGCCGGCAGTGTTCAGCGCGGCATTGAGGCGGGCGCGGCTGACGTCGAGATCGAACTCCAGCCCCAGCAGCGAGCGGTCGTGTTCGGAGGCATCCGGCTCGGACGTGGCGACCACCAGCGCCTGGACGGTAGGGGCGCCATCCGGACGCGGCGCCCAGAACGGCAGTCTGCTCACCACATGCACGCGTGGTTCGTCCCGCTGCAGCAGCGCGGTCCACCAGGCATCACGAGCGGCTTCGGTCTCCGACGGCAACGGCAGCACCGCGACCGCCGCCGATCCGCGGCTCACCTCGGCCATCGCCTGCGCCGGGCTGCCGTAAGCGTGCAGCGGCGTCAGCGCACCGAAATGCTCGCGGGCCGCCTGGGTGTAGGCCCCGGTGCCGTCGCGCTCGCACACCGCGACCGCGAACGGCCCCTGCATGGCAGTGGTGCCGGCGAGCAGCTCGCGCCAGATGCGCACCAGCGCTCTGTGGCGGCAGCCGGCCGCTGTGCCGGCGCAGCAGGCGGCGGACGATCGACGCCTCCCGCCCGGGACGATACGCGCTGCGCTTGCCCGACTTCGCCACCTCCTCCACGACGCGCGCACGCTGTGTCAGCAGGCCATGCAGGGCGTCGTCGATCCGGTCCAGTTCGGCACGCAGTGCCGGCAGCCCGTCAGGCCAGCCATCCTGCGGGGACGGTTCCTCCGCCGTGGCGGCAGAAGCGGGTGGTGCGTCTAACGGGGCGGAACTGGACATCATTCTGGCCGCAACGGAGCCGGCACTGATAGCGGAAGCGGCGGGGCGTGCAAACAGGAGCCGGACTGCCGGTTGCGACCTGCCGGTACCCGGCCTATGCAACCGCGGGATGGACACGTCAGCCGCACTTGCCGCCACCGAGCACAGCCCGAACGTCACCTTCGAGGAAGGCATGACGCTCGAGTGTGGCGCGCGGCTGCGGCAGACTGACGGTGGCCTACCGCACCTACGGCACGCTCAACGCCGGCGCGGTCCAATGCCGTGCTGGTCTGCCATGCGCTGACCGGCGATCAGTATGTCGCCGAGCGCCACCCGGTCACCGGCAAGGAGGGCTGGTGGGACATGGTGGTGGGACCGGGCCGACCGATCGACACCGACCGCTACTTCGTTATCGGCGTCAATGTGCTGGGAGGCTGCATGGGTTCCACCGGCCCGCGCAGCCTGCGTGACGATGAGACCGGTCCGTGGGGCACCGACTTCCCGCCAGTGACCATCCACGACATGGTGCGCGCACAGAAGATGCTGATCGACCACCTGGGCATTGCGCGGCTGTTCGCGGTGCTGGGCGGCTCGATGGGCGGGATGCAGGTGCTGCAATGGGCGGCGAGCTATCCCGATGCGGTGTTCGCGGCGCTGCCGATCGCCTGCGCGGCGTATCACTCGGCGCAGAACATCGCGTTCCACGAGGTGGGGCGGCAGGCGATCTTCGCCGATCCGGACTGGCAGGCCGGACGCTACTGGGCCAGCGGCCGCATTCCCGCGCGTGGCCTCGCGGTGGCGCGGATGTGCGCGCACATCACCTATCTGTCGGAAGAGGCGCTGACCCGGAAGTTCGGCCGCCGGCTGCAGAACGCGCCGAAGGACCCGAGCGAGGCGATCGGACTGTTCGGCGAGATGTTCGAGGTGGAAAGCTATCTGCGCCACCAGGGCTCCACGTTCGTGCAGCGATTCGACGCGAACTCGTACCTGACGATCACGCGGGCGATGGACTACTTCGACCTGGCGGCGGACTACGACGGCGACGTGGCGAACGCATTCAGGGGCACCAAGACGCGGTTCCTGCTGGCATCGTTCACCTCCGACTGGCTGTTCCCTACCGCGGAGAGCCGCGCGATCGCGCGGGCGCTGAACCGCGCGGGGGCGAACGTGTCGTTCGTGGAGATCCCCTCCGACAAGGGGCATGACGCGTTCCTGCTGGATGAGCCGGATTTCCACCGCACGCTGGCGGGGTTCCTGGCGGGGTGCGCGGTGCATGCGGGGCTGGACGGCTAGGCGATCAGGCCCATGTCGCCTGAATCCCCACGAGCGCCCCGACCTCTGCGAGTGTTTCTGACCGGCGCGACCGGCTTTATCGGTTCCTATCTCGTCCCGGAACTCATCGAAGCGGGCCATCGCGTGGTGGGGCTCAGCCGTTCGGATGCGGGCGCCGCGGTGCTCACCCGTGCCGGGGCGGAGGTCTTGCGCGGAGACATGCACGACCTCGACCGCCTGCGCACCGCCGCAGCGGCGTCCGACGGCGTCATCCACGCAGCCTTCAACCACGACTTCTCCAACCTGAAGCAGAACAGCGAGGACGACCGCACGGTCATCGAGAGGCTCGGCGATGTGCTGGCCGGCTCGGACCGGCCGCTCGTCGTCACCTCCGGCACGGGCCTCGCCCGGTCAAAGACCGGCGGCCCGGTGGTCGAGACCGACGATCACGTCACCTCGGCCGAGTTCCCCCGCGCCGCCTCCGAGGAGGCTGCCGATGCCCTCATCGCCAAGGGCGGGCGCGTGATGGTGATGCGGCTGCCGCAGGTCCACGACACGCACAGGCAGGGCCGGATCACATGGCATATCCAGACGGCACGACAACAGGGCCGCGTGGCGTATGTCGGCGAGGGCAAGAATCGCGTGGCGGCCGTGCACATCTCCGACGCCGTACGGCTTTACCGGCTGGCGCTTGAGAAGGGCCACGCAGGCGCGCGCTACCACGCCGTAGGCGAGCAGGGTGTTGCCCTGTGCGACATCGCCGAGGTGATCGGTGCGGGGCTGAAGCTGCCGGTCAGTTCGATCACCCCGGAGGAGGCGCCGGGGTACTTCGGCTGGATGGCGCACCTCGCCACGATCGATCTTGCGGCCTCCAGCGCGCTGACGCGGCAACAGCTGGGCTGGAACCCCACCGGGCCGGACCTGCTGACCGACCTGCGCAACATGGATTACAGCGTGGCATAGGGTCAGCCGGGAGCCAGCTTTTCACCACGGGACAGTGCGGCCGAGGTAGTCGAGATATTCCAATCCGGGCTTTTCCCGCTTCGAAAGAAGCACGTTCACGAGGCTCGGCACGCTTTCTTCGATGCTCAAGCGGGCGTCTGGCCCACCCAGTTCGGTGCGAACCCAGCCCGGCGCCATCAACACCATCGGGCGCGAGGTCGCGGAGTGACGGGCCGAGTAGCTCCGCATGAACATGTTCAGCGCCGCCTTGCTGCCGCGATACACCTCCCGAAGACCGGTCTCGTTGTTGCTGATGCTGCCTTGACCGGACGACATGACGCCTATCAGGCCCGCCGCAGAGACGTGCTGCTGAAGGCTCTCGATGACACGCATCGGGCTCAGTGAATTCGTGACCATGACCCTGACAAACTCGTCGGTGGTCACGTCAGCGATCGTTTCCTTTTCATTGTTCGTGACACCCGCGTTGACGAACAGCATGTCGAACATTCTGCCTGACAGGCGCTCGCTCAGAGCGGCAACCTGGGCAGGCTCGCAGATGTCCACGATCTCGATCTCGACCCGGCCCTCGAACTCGTTCGCCAGGTCGTGCAGCATCGTTCGGACGCCGCCTCCTCGGACCGTGCCGAGGACGTTCCACCCTTGCTTCAGGAACTCGGCGGCCATGGCATGGCCGAGACCGCGTGATGCTCCGATGAGAAGTATTGTACCGGCGGGGTCGCTCAAAACGGCTGCGGGCATGGGGACCTCAGCGCTCGTTCGGTGGGTGTGGCTGTAGTTTACGACCACCCCTTCGTCAGCCTCGAGCAGTAACCTGCGGACCCATATGCTGCCGGTGATGTTCGATCGCGAACACGTTGCTGTACAGGTGCGCCACCCAATGGCGGCCCTCCATCGTCAGCTCGAGATATCTGATCGCATCGCCGATGTAGGGTTCCACCTTGCTCCAGAAGAATCGGGGATACCGCTCCGCCAGGTCGGCGGGGCTGGCGTAGCCCAGCTTTTCATTGATCCCGATTTCCGCGAACTCGTGGAACAGCGCATTGAGCTTGCGCGGATACAGCGGGTCCGCCAGTTGCCCGATCAGATCGGCAGCACGCAGCAAACCGGCCTCGGTGTCGGTCTCGGCGTGATCGTCGTCATGCGGGATCGGAAAGCGGGTCAGCTCGATCGCGCGCGCGATCCGCTCGCCGTCGATCAGCGGATCACTTTCGAAGCGTCTGCGTACTATGACCTTTGAGCGAAACACGTGATACGGCGCCAGGTGAGCGTCGGAAGCACCACGCGGCAGAGTGACGGTATTTCCCGCGGCATCGATAACCTGTCGATCGCCGTTGTCCCCCGCGCAGACATCACGCAGATATCCGACATCGTGCGTAAGGGCCGCGACAATGAGATGCAGCCAATCATTTGGCGTTATGTTCCGCCGCAACCGAAGCCCTCGCAGAATATCCTGTGCGACCAGTGTAACCAGCGCGGTATGCTCGGCGTTGTGATACAGCGCGTCACTGGTGGCGAGTCGCTCGACCACGAGCCGGGCAGCTTCATCGAGCGCAGCGGCGATCTGCATGTCGCTGCCACCGAACGTGCGCAGGAAGACGCTGGACAGCCTTCGGCCCAGCTCATCCGCAAGAAGTGTTGTCATATTCAGCATATGTGGCTCCTCCGATCGGAACGTACTCCGCGGTGCCGCCACCAAAGTCTGCGACGTCGCTTGCCCGGTTGCAATCCGCGGGACTAGCCTGGGACCGGATTTGCGGCAACCGAGGAGCGTCCCATGCAAGAAAAGCTGATCTCCGCCGACAACCACATCGATCTCACCTATTGTCCGCCCGACCTCTGGTCCGAGCAGGCGCCGCGCCAGTGGCGTGACGCAGCACCCCGCACCGAGGAGCGCGACGACGGCCTGCACTGGATCGTCGACGGCCAGGACAAGGGAATGTGGAACGGTGTCGGCCCGGGTTTCCTGAAATATCAGAAGGGCACCTTTCATCACGTCGACGAGATGAAGGATGCAGGTTTCGAGTGGGACTATCGCCGCGGTGCCAAGCCACGGCCGACGACCCCGGAGACCCGCATCATCGATCTCGACAAGGACGGCGTCGCGGCCGAGATCGTCTACGGCTGCATCATGATCAACGAGATGATCGCCGATACCGCGATGCGGGACTGGGCCGACACGGTCTACAACGACTGGGTCGCAGACTTCGCCAGGAAGGCCGATCCGAACCGCGTGTTCCCGCTTGCGATCGTGCCGAACAGCGATCCCAAGGCGGCGGCAGCCGAGGTCAGGCGTTGCGCGAAGCTGGGACTGCGCGGCGGCGACCTTGCGTTCAAGCGCATGGGGATACCGCTGTGGCATCACGACTGGTACGCGCTATGGGAGGCCGCCGCGGAATGTCACTTCCCGATTGCCTTCCATTCCACCGGCTTCAAGGCGGCGCGCGCGCCGGACACGCCTGAAATGGAGAAGGAATACGCCATCCAGTACCGTCTGGTGCGCTCGGCGCTGTTCCAGACCGACACGATGGAGGTGCTGGTATCGCTGCTCGCGTCCGGCGCCTGCGAGAAATACCCGGACTTCAACTTCGTGCTCGGCGAGTCCGGCGTCACCTGGCTGCCGTACATCTTCGACCGGCTCGACACCGAGTATCATGACCGCGCACGCAGTCTAGGCTTCAAGCTGAAGCCCAGCGACTACTTCCGGCGCCAGGGCTATGTCACCTACCAACAGGACAACTTCCTCGAGCCGATCGTGCCGTTGATCGGCGAGGACAATATCATGTGGGGTTCCGATTACCCGCATCCGGACTCGCTATGGCCGGCCTCCCACGCGGTGCTGGCGGAGAACCTTGCCGCGTTCACGCCGGGCGTGCGTCGCAAAATCGTTTGCGACAACGCCGCGCGGCTGTACGGCCTGCACTAGAGCCTGAAGGACGCAGCGACGAAGCAATCCCCACCGATGGGGATTGCTTTGCCTCGCTCCAATTACGTCTCACCGGCAGCCACGCGGCGGGCGGCCATGAACTCCTCCCAGTGCAGCCCATCGAACAGGCTCGGGTGCAGGCGCCCAGTGTCGATGCCCTCCAGGCAGCGCACGTTCACGCTGATGCCGTCCGGCAGCGAGCGCGGCGTATAGAACGAGTGGATGCCGCAATGCCGGCAGAATGTGTGCTTCGCCACGCCGGTGTTGAACCGGTAGGTGGTGATCGCGTCCTCGCCGCGCAGCAGTTCGAACTGCTCGCGCGGCACCACCATGTGCACGATGCCCTTCATCGTGCAGATTGAACAATTGCACACCGAAACGTCGTCCAGATCGCCTTGGACGCGAAACCTCACCTGACCGCAGTGGCAGCCGCCTTCGTAGGTTGCGAGCATGTCATGACTCCGCCTGAATCGGGCCGCACGCTACCATGCGTCCGCGGGACCGGCCACCGCGGACGCGGAACAGCGGCCTAGACCTTCAGCACTTCAGCACCTTCGGCCGGCTCCAGCTCGCAGGCATTCACCGTCATCGCCAGCATGGCGTAATAACCGATCGCGCCGGTGAGCTGGATGAACTCGTCGTCGCCGAACCGTGCGCGCATCGCACCTGCCATGGCATCGTCGATCCGATGCTTGCGCAGCAGGGTGCGGGTGAAATCGACGATCTGCGCATCCTCCGCGGGAATGCCGCGCGAATGGTTGTCGCGGATGGCGTCGATCGTGGAGTCCGGTACGCCCAGCCGCCGCGCGCCGCCGGTCTGCGCGCCCCACACATACATCGCCTCGTATTCGCGCGCGACGACCATCGCCGCGAGCACACGAACGCGCATGTCCAACGAACCCTCGAACCGCACATAAGCGCCAAGATGCGCAACCCGGCCGGCGATGTCCGGCGAGTGCAGGAACATGGTGAACGGCCCGTGCACCGCGCCGCGGCTGGCGACGATGGAGTCGAAGATCGCGTGATCCTTCGCCGGAACCTGGTCCTTGTCGGTGATGTAGGAGAGTCGGGCCATCGCTTGCTCCTCTGTTCAGACTCTTGGCGAAATACAGCTTCGGATCCGCCGCCCGCACCGGCGCCTCCGGCAGCCCCAGCTCACGCCGCACGATGTTGGTGCCCTCCACCATCGAGACACACTTGTAGTGCGCGATCCGCCGGCTCAGGCCCTCGCGGCCGAAGCCGCAATCGGTGGTGATCACCAGCCGCTCGGGCGGGATGAATTCCAGCGCGCGGCGGATCAGCCCGGCAACGTATTCCGGCGGCTCCACCACCGTGTTGCAGTGGTTCACCACGCCGATGCCGATCTTCTTGTCGGTCGGGTACTTGCCGAACAGATGCAGATCGCGGCCGTCGCTGCTGGCGCATTCGAACGTGATCACATCGCCGTTCAACTGCAGCAGATACGGCATCGCGCGTTCATAACTCGGCACCTCCCAGTACACGCGCTGCTGGTTCGGATTGCCCCAGCAGGTGTGCACCCAGATCTCCGCGTTCACGCCGACCAGCTGCCGGTTGAACGCCTCGGTCAGGAATTCCAGCTCCGCCTCGGTGCAGTCGGGCCGCAATGATCGCCCGTGATGCGGCGGCTCCTCCACCTGGATCAGCGGACAGCCGGCATCCGCCATTTCGCGGAACTCGGCGTTCATGATGTCGCAGAGGTCCAACACCAGCTGCTTGTCGTCGGGATAGAATTCGTTCCACAGCATGCTGGCCAGCGCCGGCGCACAGATCGCGCCGAACTTCACCGGCCGGTCGGACATGCGCTGCGCCACCTGCCAGATCGCGGTGTATTCCAGCGGTCCGCGCTCCAGCTTGTGCTTCACCACGCCAGGCTGATACGCCTCCTGCACCTCCCACAGGATCTTGCCGGGACGCAGGCCGTGGCGGCTCATCCAGCCGCGCGAGGTGTCGCGATGGCCCTCGACGCCGTGGATGCGCTCGATCGGATAGAAGAACCATGACTTGCCGCCGACCGCGAGATCGAATCGGCTGTCGCCGTCGGTGACGATGTCGAGGCCGGCTGCCTCCTGCGCGTTGATGATCGCGGCGACCGCGTCGAGGTACTGTTCGCGGAACACCGACTCCCCCAGCGCCGACTTGAACGAGCGGCCGTTCAGGCTGAGGTCGAACCACAGCGGGCGCGGATACGATCCGGTGATCGCGGTCGGCAGCATCAGGTTCTGCGTGACTGTCAGCATGGCAGCCCTCTCAATCGAACATCAGCACGGTGCGGGCGACCTCGCCGGCCTTCATCGCGCGGAACGCCTCGTTGATGTCGCCCAGAGTGGCCGCGACGGCTGATCATCGAGTCCAGATCCAGCCGTCCCTGGCGGTAGAACTCCAGATAGTTCGGAATGTCGGTGCGGAACTGGTTCGATCCCATGCGCGAGGTCTGCACGCGGCACTCCGGCCGGATCGCCATCCACGGAAACTCGATCGTCGCATCCGGCGGCAGCACGCCGACGATGGTCGCGGTGCCGCGCACCGCCAGGCACTCGATCGCCTGGCGGCACAGCGTCGCAATTCCCACCGCCTCGAACGCATGATCGACACCCAGTCCCTTGGTCAGCGCGCGCACCGCCTGCACCGGATCTTCCTGCGTGCTGTTAACGGTGTGCGTGGCGCCGACGCCCTTCGCCATCTCCAGCTTGGCATCGAACATGTCCACCGCGATGATCTGCCGCGCGCCGCCGATGCGCGCGCCCTGCACGATCGACAGCCCGACGCCGCCGCAGCCGAACACCGCGACGGTCTGTCCCGCCTGCAATCCCGCGCTGCGCAACGCCGCGCCGACCCCGGTCAGCACGCCGCATCCCACCAATGCCGCACGATCCAGCGGAATCTCCGGCTCGATGCGCACCAGCGAGTTCTCGTGCAGCAGCATGTGTTCGGCATAGCTGCCGATCGCGGCAAAGGTGCGGAACGGTTTTCCCCCTTGCGACACGCGCGGCGCCGCGTCCTCGGCACGCGCGACGATGCCGCCGGTGCAGACGTTCGGATGGCCGCTCAGGCATTGCGGGCAGGTGCCGCAGAAGCCGGACAGGCAGGCGACCACGTGATCGCCGACCCGCATCGTGGTGACATCGGCACCCACCGCCTCGACCACGCCGGCACCCTCATGGCCAAGCACGAACGGACGATCCAGCGGGAAGCGGCCATTGCCATCGACTACGTGCAGGTCGCTGTGACACACGCCGGTGGCGACGGTGCGCACCAGCACCTCGCGGCCCCACGGCTTGTCGATCTCCACCTGCTCGATGGTCAGCGGTGCGTGCACCTTGCGGAAGACGGCGGCGGACATTTCCATGGCGAGGCCTTATTGACACTGTGCCTTGATTGGGGAACGTGCCCGGACGTTATCGCAAATCCGGAGAACGCACCAATGGCGAGCGGGCCGCTCCTGTTCACGCCGATCACGCTGCGCGGCATCACCGCGCGCAACCGCGTCGTGGTCTCGCCGATGTGTCAGTACGTCTCGGTCGATGGCGGCCCGACCGACTGGCAGTTGGTGCATTTCGGCCGCTACGCGATGGGCGGCGCCGGCATCGTGTTCGGCGAGGAGACCGCGGTCGAGGCGCGCGGCCGCAAGACCTATCATTGCGCCGGGATCTGGAACGATCACCAGGCGCGCGCGTATCGCCGCACCACCGACTTCATCAAGCAGATGGGTGCGGTCCCGGCGATCCAGCTCGGCCATTGCGGCCGCAACGCCGGCTCGCATGGTGCGATGGAGGAATGGCGCGCGCTCGACGAACGCGACGCGCGGGCCGGCATGCCGCCGTGGCGCGGCCTGGCGCCGAGCCCGTTGCCGGCGCGCCGTGGCTTTCCGGTGCCGATCGAGATGGACCGCGACGACATCCGTGCCGTGCTCGCCGCGTTTCGCGACGCCGCGCGCCGCGCCACCGACGCGGGCTACGACATCTGCGAGATCCACGGCGCGCATGGCTACCTGATCCACCAGTTCCTCTCGCCGGTGTCGAACCATCGCACCGATGGCTATGGCGGATCGCGCGAGCACCGCATGCGGTTCGCACTCGAAGTCGCCGAGACCGTGCGGGCCGCCTGGCCGCAGGACCGGCCGCTGTTCTTCCGCGTCTCCGCGGTGGACGGCAAGGGCGGACAGTGGGGCCTCGACGACACAGTGGCGCTGGCGCACGAATTGCGCGCCCGCGACATCGATCTGGTGGACTGCTCATCCGGCGGCATCAGCGGTGACTCCGACATGGCGCTGGTGCCGCGCGTCCCCGGCTATCAGGTGCCCTACGCATCGCGGGTACGCCGCGAGACCGGCATCATGACGATGGCGGTCGGGCTGATCACCGAGCCATCGCAGGCGGAAGCCGTGCTGCAGGATGGCCATGCCGATCTGGTGGCAATGGCGCGCGAATTGATGGTGCACGCCGACTGGCCGCTGCGCGCCGCAAAGGAATTGCAGGCCGGACACTACGACCTGATGGCGCCGTCGATCGCGCACCGGCTGCGCCGCCGCGACGAGCAGGCGGTGGCCTACCAGCCGGGCAGCACGGTGGAAATCCCGATCAGCGCCGACCGCCGCGAGCCCTACCGCTGGCAGTGACCGGTACCGCGGCAGCGTGGCGCGCAGCAGCATGGCCCGCAGCAGCGTGGCCCGCAGCACGGGCCCGGGTCAGGTGTGCCGCCGTGCTTGGCTCCGCATTCAGCCAGAATTGCAGTTCGGCCGAGGTGACCTTGCCGTCCTTGATATAGCGATCCTGCCAGGCGTCGGTGGCATCCAGCGGCTTGCCGAACTGCTGCGGGTTCTGGTTGAGCCACCAGCGCCAGGCATAGTGATCGTACACATCCAGCACGTGGCAGGCATAGGCCTCGGCCAGCGCGCGGTGACCGCGCACCACCACCATGTTCTCGTCGTTGTTGTGGGAGGCGCGATAGCCCAGGTTGTGCGAACCGGTCACCACGACGCAGTCGTCGCTGAACGGGTCGATCACCAGGATCTTGTCGTGGATGATCGCGAAACCCGCCTTGTTGAGTTCGGCTTCCCAGGCGCCGAACGCATCGGTCTTGTTCACCTGCGTTGCCGGAATGACGCGGAAATCGGGCTGCGCCCTGCCTTGCGGGTTTTCCCCGATGGTCGCGACCTGTGGTCGCTTGCCGCGCCCCTCCGGTGCGGTGTCGCTGCCGCCGTCCAACGCTGTCTTGAAGTTCATCGCGTTGCTCGCGCTGGTCAGCGCGCCACGCACGAACAGCGACGGGTTCGCGCGCAAGGCCTCGCCGGCGGCATCGAGGATCGAGTGGTTGCCCGGCTCGAATGCCAGGAACAGCACCGCCGATTTCGCACCCTTGATCAGATCGAACAGCAGATTGACGTCGGCCGGATCCTCGCGCGGCGGCGAGGTGATCGCCCTTTTGGTGTTGGGCGAGAACAGCATCTGGATGGTGGCGCTGCCGTCCTCCAACTGCAACGGCTGCTGCAGCAGTGCTTCGTTGTGCTGCTGCGTCCACTGCCGGAAGGTCGGACCTTGCCACGCCTCATCGCCGCGTTGGGCGCTGCCGGTATCGCGCTCCAGTTCGTCCCAATACGCCGAGTAGTGCGCCGCGACGGCCGGGCTGCTGATCAGCAGCGCATTGTTGGTCTGCGCCGCCAACGCATTCATCGTCCAGTTGGTGGAGCCGGTCAGCACCGCAACCGGCTGGTCCGCCTGCTTCAGGACCAGGAACTTGTTGTGCGGAATGTGTCCGGACGGAAGAATCCGATCGGTCACCGGCACCCCGGCCGCCTTCAGATTGGCACGGTTCTCGCTGTGCGTATCGTCGGTCGCGGGCTCGCCGGTGGTCCGGTTCGCCGCCGCCCGTTCGTTCCCCAGGATTACCGCCCGCGCCGCCGGCGAGCCGTGGTCGCTGGCCTGTAGGCGCACCTCCAGTCCTTGCGGATCGCTCAGCTCATAGAGGGCGGCACGGATCTCGCCACCCTTGTCGTCCGCCTGATCCAGCAGCTCCGTCAGCGCGTCCTCCAGCTGGCCTTCCAGCGCCTGGCGCAAACTGTCCTTCGGATCGGCGATATGGCGCAGCAGGCGGTCGACACTCGGCGTCCCCAGCGCATGCGCGACCATCTGTGTCGCCAGGATGCCGCGATTGAAATACGCCTTGAACAGGCCGCGGTCCGGGGTGATCGCCACCGAATTGGTGACCAGCGCATCGACGCCGGCAAGCGGCTGCAGCGCGCCCGGTGTCCCTCCCATGGGCACGATCCGGTAGCGGAACATGCCGCCGCGCCTGGCACCGAGGTCCTTCCACCAGTATTTCTGCACCGGCGCCTGCTCGGTCGTTTCCTTGGCGTCGCTCTGGGTGGCCTCGAAGCGCGCCAGTGCCGGCAGCGGCTCCCAGGTTCCTGCGTGCACGTCGCCGCGGTAGACGGCGAAGCCCAGGCAGTCCTTCAGCTTCTGTTCGAAGCTCCACGCAAACACCGCGATGTCATTGTTCGAGAATGCGAGCGCCTTCGGCATCTGGTTGTCCCCCCGATGAGCGAAGCCGGTTCTAGCGCATGGCGCGGCCGATCGTGTGAGGGATTTCACACACTGACGGTATTTCTCCTGCTAGCCTGTCGGACTACGCGGCTGGTCAACATGAGGGAAGCACGATGCCGATCAGGTACGGGGTGCTGCGCGGGCGTGTCGAGAAACTGCTGCACCATTCCGCCGACGATCGGGCGCCGCATGTCGAGGTGCTGGTGCAGACCCCGGATGGTCCGTGGCGGCTGGCGGTCAATGTCCGGTCCGACGACGAGACCAATCTGCTGTTCCATATCGAGGCGGACTTTCACCATGCGGTCCTGGATGCCATCGATGCACTGCCCGTGGGCCTGACCACGCCGGCGCGCGACGACCACACGGTGCGCTTGGACTATGTGCGCGGTGCCATGTTCGACAGCACGGCGATGCAGCAGGTCGCGGCGACCGCGGTGGGTGACCCCAACGAACTCGACGACCGGCTGAGCGAGGTGCTTGAGCGCGCGATCCAGACCGACGGCGCCGAAGTGTTCGCGTTAGGCAACCCGTGGCCACCGGAGCATAAGCCTGACCAGTATTTCCACTTCACGCCGGGCCGCGGCGTGCACGATCTGCACATGAACCAGGGCAGCCCGCCGCCGCACGACCGCGACGACGGGGTGTGGCAGGACGGTGGGCTGATCGTGCGCTTCCCCGGTGGCCCGACCTCTGCCTTCTTCTTCGCGTTCCAAAGCCAGGTCTGGACCACGGACGATACCACCGGGGCGCCTGCCTAGTCCTTCCGCACAGTGGTTCTGACCAGTCGAGTATGCTCCGGCGTCGATCGATCAGGCGGCAGCGCGGCCGCTGGCCGCACCCTCGCCAGCAAGCAAAACTCAGCGCAGATGCACGCTGATCAGAAGGGATGCACGTGAACGCACCGGGGGGTCGCGAGGCAGCGCGTCCCTCGCGGCAGGGCACCGGCGGATCGACCACTCAGGATCGTCTGCGTGCATCCCTTCTGATCAGCGTTCATCTGCGCTGAATCCTGCCTGCCTTGCTTCATGGCTTTGGCGAGAGGCCGCGCCGTTGACGGCGTTGCGCGCCGCGTGCGTGAGCCACCGGCTCCATCACCATTGGCACGTGCGGGCCGCGCAGTGCCGCATCAGCAGCGCATCGCGCTGGCTCTGCGTTCGTTTCGACCGCACATGCCCCCAGCCGTGGTGGCGGCCCGAGGTTCATAGGCCATGGACCACGCGTTTGATCTCGAGACGCGGTTTGCCAAAATTCAGCAGCACGCAGAGTGGTAGGCCAGTGGCCTTGAGATAATTGGTGCATTGCATGCGATGGGCGTCCTCCGGTGCCTTGACGACCTTCACTTCGACCAAAAGCGCGTCTTGCACCAGGAGGTCAGCGAAGTACTCGCCGACCACGGCGAGTTTGTATTCCACCTTGACGCCACGTTGCTGCGCAACCGCGAGGCCGGCTTCTCGCAGTTCAAGCGCCAGCGCATTCTCATCGACCTTCTCCAGGAAACCGGCCCTAAGCGCATTGAGCACATCGAACGCGCCGCCGATCACCCGTCCCGACAGCTCGTTCAGCCTGTCGCTGTCTGCGTGCATTTGGGTGCATCCGCCTGAATCTGCGTTAAAAGCTTTTCTGAACAATGCTGCTGACGGGAGGTTACGGAAGTGTTGACGGGTGCGCCCAACAGCGACCGGTCAGACCCTTCGTGCAGCGGTACTGGACCAGGCTGCTTGATCGTTCCGGCCCGAGTAACCAGTATCGGGACGTCAGGCAGCCACCGCGATGGTCGGCGGCGCGGAGGAAACCCATGCCGCCACTGAACGGCCACTGAGTATATGGCTGTCGCGGCCGCCATCGCGCTGCCGGAGCGCGTGCAGCATCGCGGCATGATCACCGCGTGCATCATCTGCGCCACCCTGCTGCAATCGCTCGACCAGACCATCGCCAACGTGGCGCTGCCCTACATGCAGGGCAGCTTCTCGGCGAGCTACGACGAGATCACCTGGGTGCTCACCACCTACATCACCGCCGCGGCGATCATGACCGCGCCGGTCGGCTGGCTCGCCGCGCGGTTCGGCCGCAAGCGGCTGTTCGTGGTCTGCATCATCAGCTTCACCATCACCTCGATGTTGTGTGGCGCGGCGCAGTCGCTGCAGCAGATCGTCGCGTTCCGCCTGATGCAGGGCGTGAGCAGCGCGGCGCTGGTACCGTTGTCGCAGGCGATCCTGTTCGACATCTATCCCCCCGAGCGGCGCGGCTTCGCGATGGCGGTGTGGGGCATGGGCGTGATGATCGGCCCGATCCTTGGCCCGACTCTCGGCGGCTATCTCACCGAGATGTACAACTGGCGCTACGTGTTCTACATCAACCTGCCGTTCGGCATCCTGGCAACGCTCGGGCTGCTGCTGTTCATGCACGAGAGCGACAGCCAGAGCCATCTGCGCTTCGACTGGCTCGGCTTTTTCGTGCTCAGCACCGGCATCGGCGCATTGCAGATGATGCTGGACCGCGGCAACCAGCAGGACTGGTTCACCTCGCGCGAGATCATGATCGAAGCCGTGCTCGCCGGACTCGGCATCTACCTGTTCCTGGTCCACATGGCCTGGTCGCCGCGTCCGCTGATCCGTCCAGTGCTGTTCCGCGACACGAACTTTTCCGTTGGCCTGGTGCTGATGTTCGCCGTGGGCACCCTGCTGGTCTCATCGATCGCGCTGATGGCGCCCTGGCTGCAGACGCTGGGCAGTTATCCGGTGGCGACCGCCGGTCTGCTGATGGCACCGCGCGGCATCGGCACGTTGATCGCCATCCTGCTCGGCGGACGCGTGTTGACGCGCGTCGATCCGCGCTGGCTGGCAGCGATCGGCATGGTGCTGCAATGCTGGTCGTTCTGGACCATGACCGGCTGGACGCCGGATGTGTCGACCCACGAGATCGTCATCACCATAGCGGTGCAGGGCGCCGGGTTGGGTCTGGTGTTCACGCAGTTACAGGTGCTCGCCTTTGCCACACTGGCGCCCGGCCTGCGCACCGAGGGTGCCGCGCTGTTCAGCCTGGGCCGCAATATCGGCGCGGCGATCGGCGTGTCGGTGACGACGTCGCTGCTCGCTCACAACGCACAGGCGCTGCACGAGGTGATCGGCGCCTCGGTCAATCCGTTCAACCGCGCATTGCAGGCGCTGGGATCGGCGAAGCAGTGGCTGGATCCAACAAGCAACCACGGCGCGATGATGCTGGACCGGATCATCAACCACCAGGCACAGATCATCGCCTACGCGGACGACTACGTGCTGATGATCTTCACCACGTTGCCGGCGATGCTGCTGTTGCTGCTGATGCGCCGCCCACGCCAGACCCCCCCGGTGGCCGAGGCGATGGCGGCGAGCGAATGACGGATGTTCACCCGCTCGCCGCGTTGAGTTCGTCGATGTCCTGTTTGCCGAGCGTCAGTGCGGTCGCCTTCACGATGTCCTGCAACTGTTCCAGGCTCGTCGCACTGGCGATCGGCGCGGTCACGCTGGGCCGCGCGATCAGCCAGGCCAGCGCCACCTGAGCCGGCGTCGCCTTGTGCCGTGCCGCCACGTCATCCAACGCCTTCAGCACGCCGAGTCCTCGCTCGTCGAGGTACTTCTTCACCCCGCCGCCGCGCGGGCTTTTGCCCAGGTCGGCCGCGGAACGGTACTTGCCGGTCAGGAACCCCGCCGCCAGCGCGTAGTAGTTGATCACGCCAAGACCTTCAGTCCGGCACAGCGCTTCCAGCTCCGCTTCGAACGCCGGACGCTCCACCAGATTGTACAGCGGCTGCAACGATTCGTAGCGCGGCAGTCCGTGCGCCTTGCTGACCTCCAGCGCCGACTTCAGCCGAGCGGCGGTGAAGTTCGACGCGCCGAGCGCACGCACCTTGCCCTGCTTCACGAGGTCAGCGAACGCCTGGGCGGTCTCTTCCTGCGGCGTGTCCGGATCGTCGCGATGCGCCTGATACAGATCGATCACGTCGGTCTGCAGCCGTCGCAGCGACGCATCGGCTTCCTGCATGATCCAGGCACGCGACAATCCCTTGTCGCCGGAACCCATCGGCGCGCCGACCTTGGTGGCGATGACCACGTCGTCCCGCTTGCCGCGGCGCTTCAGCCAGTTGCCGATCACGATCTCCAACTCGCCGCCCTGGTGGCCACGCGCCCAGACCGAATACACGTCCGCGGTGTCGATCGCATTGATGCCCGCCGCGACACAGGCGTCGAGCAGCCTGAACGAGGTGGCTTCGTCGGCGGTCCAGCCGAACACGTTGCCGCCGAACATCAGCGGCGGAAGTTCGATGTCGGAACGGCCCAGTTGGCGTTTCTGCACTGCTATGGTCCTTTTGCTGTAACCCGTAAGGATAGCAATTTGGTAAGCCTTTTCGGTTCATATGACAAAGGAAGATGAAACCACGGATGCACACGGATGCACACGGATGAGATGAAGTTCGGCCGTCTGTCGGAACGGATCATTGGCTGTGCCATCACGGTTGCCAATACGCTCGGGGGTTCGTCGAGAAAGTGTACGAAAATGCATTGGCGCATGAGCTGCGTAAGACAGGACTCCCGGTTGAGCAACAATGTGGCGTCGCCGTTCGGTACGAACGGCGTGATAGTCGGCGAACACACCATCGATCTGTTGGTGGACCACTCCGTGGTAGTCGAGCTGAAGGCGGTCCGGATGTTGGACGACATCCATCGTGCCCAGTGCCTGAACTATCTGAAAGCCACCGGACTCCAACTTTGCCTGCTGATCAACTTCGGCAATCCTCGGCTGGAGATCAAACGTCTCGTATTGTGACCATGAAACGCGATATCCGTGTTCATCCGTGTGCATCCGTGGTTTCAGTCAAACCCTTCGCACCCCCCAGAACAGTACCTGCGCGCATTTCACGAAGTCGGTCAGGTCCTTGCGGATCGCCCACGGATAGTACCACTGGCCGATCGGCATGAACGGAATACTCTGAAACGCCTCCAACTGGATCTGCTCGCAGATCTTCTTCTGCACCGCGGCATCGCTCGTATCGAACCACTGATCCCGCAGCTCCTCCATCTTCGCGTCGGTCGGCCAGCCGAACCAGCCCTGCTTGCCGTTGCCGCGCAGCGGAAACGAGCTGCCGGGATTGGATGTGGCCAGTCCGCCCCAGGTGGTGTGGAACACGTTCCAACCACCCTGCGACGGCGGATCCATCTTCGCCCGCCGCGCCACCAGCGTGCCCCAGTCCATCACCTGGTAATCGACATTCAGCCCTAGTTTGCCGAACAGCTCGCGCGACACCTGCGACGGCGCGACCAGCGACGGCTGGTCGGACGGCGCCATCATCACGATCTTCTCGCCCTGGTAGCCGCTCTCCGCCACCAGCTTCTTCGCCTTCGCCAGATCGCGCGGCGAGGTGAACGCCTCCATGCCCGCGTTGTTCTCCATCGGCGAGTTTCCGGTGAAGAAGCCGACCGGATATTTGCCCAGGTCCGCCTGCTCGCCGACCCACGCGGTGACGTATTCCTGCTGATCGATCGCCGGCAGCAGCGCGCGCAGCAGCTTCGGATTGTCGAACGGCGGGAACAGGTGATTGAACGCGATGATCGCCAGCGCGCCCAGTGGGTCGTAGCGCGCGACATCGCATCCGGGAGTCTTGCGCAGCATCGGCAACAGGTCGAGCACCGGAAACTCCAGCCAGTCGACCTCGCCGGTCTGCAACGCCGCCGCCGCGGTGGCCGGGTCCGGCTGCACCATCCATTCCACCCGCTCGAAGTTCACCACCTTGCCGCCGGAGAGATACTCGGGCTTCTCCTGCCGCGGCACGTAGTCCGCGTTTTTCACATAGACTGCCTTCGAGCCGGCCTGCCATTCGTCGCGCTTGAAGATGAACGGCCCGGAGCCGATGTATTCCTTGATCTGTTCGCTCGCCGGCGTCTTCGCCATCCGCTCCGGCATCACGAAGCAGCCCTGCGATCCGAGCGCATAGGTCATCTGCCGGAACCGCTTCTTCAGCCGGATCTGGAAGCGCTTGTCGTCGAGCGGCTTCATCTCCGCGGTCTGCGCGGCAAGCTGCTGGCCGAATGGGTTCTTCACCGCCCAGCGCGCGATCGAAGTGGTGCAGTCGACCCCTCGCACCGGCTCGCCGTCGGTGAACTTCAAACCATCGCGCAAGGTGAACGTCCAGGTGAGTTCATCCGAGGACACCTCGTGCCCGGCGCACATCTGCGGCTGGCCGATCAGGGCATCGTCGATGCCGTACAGCGTGTCCCACACCATGTAGCCATGGTTGGTCGCGACCGTCGCGGTGGTCCAGATCGGATCCGGGTTGGCGAGATCCGCCTGCGGCACGAACCGCAGCACCTTCGCCGATGCACCCTGGGCGATGGCAGGCCGCGCCAGCCCGGTCGCGCCGACCGTCGCCAATGCGGCTCCGCTCGCCAGCAGATTCCTGCGTCGCATGCCCGCCTCCTTATGCCACCAGGTCTTTCTGAACCTTCGGATCGTAGTTCGCGTCGTACCAGTATTCCTGCCACGCCGAATAGGTGATCGGTTCCCAGCGTGGCGGATTGTCCGGGCCGCGACAGGTCGGCAGGCATGCGATCACCTAGTCGAACTGCGGACCGAGGAAGAACGGTATGGCATAACGGTGCCGCCCCACCGGCGGCAGTGCGCGATGCGGTGTGGACTTGAACCTTCCGTTGGTCCAGCGCTTCATCATGTCGCCCGAGTTCACCGCGAACGAGCCCGGAATGAACGGCACGTCGAGCCACTCGCCAGACGCCATGCGCACCTGCAGGCCAGGCACCTCGGTCTGCGCAAGGAAGGTCATGAAGCTGCTGTCGGTATGCGGCGCGATGCCGAACTGGTTGGCCGCGGGCAGTACCGGCGGGTAGTGCGACAGGCGAAGGGTGAACTGGCTCTGCCGGAATGCCTCGTCGAACCAGTCCGGCGGCAGGTCGAGCGCCACGGCAACCGTCGGCAGCATGCGGCACGCGAACGCGTCCATGGTATCGGCGTAGTCCAGTGCACGGCGCCGGAACTCCGGCAGCGCTGCCTCGTCCGGCCACACATTGGCGCCGACGAAACGCCGGCCCGAACGGCGCAACGGATCGTCCGGCGAACGCTCGCGCTTGATGAAGAAGGCCTCGTTCAGGTCGGGCTTGTCGTTGCTGTTGACGTCCGACGTCCACACCGCGTAGCGGCCCATCGCCATGTAGCCGTTATTGTGTTCGTTCAGCCGCAGCGCGAGCTTTTCGGCCATCGGCAGCTCGTGCAGCCGCTTTGCCTCGCCGAAAGTCTGCGCGATCAGCGACGGCGGCACGTCGTGGCCGGTGAGGACCAGGAAGCCCACGGTGGTCAGCGCGTCGTGCACCTGACGCGCGATCGCCTGCAATGCGCCAGGCCGGCCAGCCAGATAGTCCGCAACGTCGATGACCGGGATCGCGCTGGTCATGGTGAGGGTCCTTGCTTCGGGCCGTCACTATGCCGCGTGCCGCGCCGGGGCAACAGAGCCGCGCATCGGTTGCGGAGCCCGATCGTCCGATGGAAGCTGTCGGCATGACGACACACTACAATCGGCTGGCCGGGCGCAGCGTCGAACGTCTCGCGGCGCTCAGCGACGGCGTGTTCGCGGTGGCGATGACGTTGTTGGTGCTCGATCTGCACGCACCGGCAGCCGAGGCAATCCACGGCGAGGCGGACTTGTGGGCCGCGCTGCTTGCTCTGGCACCGCGGCTGCTGATTTACCTGCTGAGCTTCCTGACGCTTGGCATCTTCTGGGTCGGCCAGCAGACCCAGCTCAACTTCCTGGCGCAAAGCGATCGGCATCTCACCTGGCTGCATCTGACGTTCTTGTTCGCTGTGGCGGTGATGCCGTTCTCGACCGCGCTGATGGCGGAGTTCATCGCCTATCGCATCGCGCTGCTGGTGTATTGGGTGAACCTGGCGCTGTTCGGCGCGCTGCTGTTCGCGACCTGGCGGTATGCGGAACACGCCCGGCTGGTGAAGTCAGACGCGCCGGCCGATCTTTGCGCCGGACTGGAGCGTCGCGTGGTCATCGCCCAGTCGCTCTATGCGTTCGGTGCGTTGCTGTGCGTGTTCGATACGCGCTGGAGCCTCGGGTTCATCGTTCTGGTGCAGCTCAATTACGCCATCGCACCGGGCCTGCCGCTGCTGTCGCGGCTATAACCAAGCGCGGATAAGGCGGGCGATGGGCTGCCATTGCCAGCCGCCCCGCAATGCACGGCGGGTGAGGGTCTATGTGCGGGGCGGCATCCTCACCCGGCGCCGCGCGCCGACCGCTCGGCTGGCGGTGGCAACTCGCAATGAGGGGAGCTTACGCCGGCCCTCCGACCACCGATAGCGGAAATCGCAATGCGTCGCGCCGCCCATCAGCGTCTGCGTGCGCTGAAGTTTCAACCGCGGATCGTAGCCCTCGCAAAACGCGCCGTCGCGGTTGCACGACAGCACCGCACCGAGCTCGGCCAACCCCATCGCACGATACATCTCGGCATAGCGGCAACGGGTGACATTGAAATCGAACTCGCTGTCGGTCGATTTCACCAGCTCGATGCGCAGCGCATCCTCGGCGGTCCAGCGCGGCTGGATGGCGCGGAACGATTCGAGGCTTGGCTCGCCGCCCGGCGCCTGCCGCGCCATCTCCGCCGCGGTCTGCTTCGCCAGCTTGATCACCGCACTGGACAGAATGCGCTTCGCCGTCGCCTCGCCCAGTTCGGCCTTCATCTCGTCGTAGACACCCTTGGCGAATGCCGCCTCGATCCGGCGCTGCGTCAGGATCGGCAGCGCGTCACTCATCGACGACCTCCGGCGCCACCATGCGGAAGCGCTGCCGGTGAACGTGCGGCGGACCATAGAGCGGCGCCAGCACCATCGCCTTGCGCAGGAACAGGCCGATGTCGGCGGCATCGGTATAGCCGATGCCGCCATGCAACTGGATGCAGGTGCGCGTCACCACCATGGCCGCATCCGAAGCCCGCACCTTCGCGCGCGACACCGCCCCCTGGCGCTGCGCCAGCGTGGGCGCGGTGTCCAGTGCATTGGCCGCGGTGGCGATGGTCGCACGGGTGAGCGAGATCTGGATCTGCATATCGACCGCGCGATGCTGCAACGCCTGGAAGCCGCCGATCTTGCGGCCGAACTGTTCGCGCGTCTTCAGGTAGTCGAGCGTCATCGTGAAGGCGCGGTCCATCAGCCCGAACAGGTAGGCGGAGCTCGCCATGATGGTGTGTTCCAGCGCCTCGGCCGCATCGCCCTCGATCGCCTCGGCCGGCGCATTGTCGAGGATCAGCATGCCATAATTGCCGCCATCCTGCGTCTGCTGGATCTCCAGCGACACGCCGGGCGCATCGCGTTCCACCAGCGCAAGACCGCCCGGCACGGTGACCAGGAAAGCATCGGCGCCGGCGGCCATCGGAATGAACACCTTGTGCCCGTGCAGCTTGCCGTCGCGCAGCACGGTCTCGCCGATCAGGTCGATGCTGTTCGCCTTCTCCTGCCACGCCGCCAGCACGATGCGTTCGCCGGCCAGCACCGCGGCGAGGTGATCGGGCGGCAGCAGCTGTGCCGCCATCGCCGCCGCGATCAGCGGCTCGGGCACCAGCGAGGCGCCAAGCTCCTCGGCCAGGCCGCAGAACTCGCGCGCGCCGAGGCCGGAACCGCCGCTGTCTTCCGCGATGCGCAGGCCGAGCCAGCCCATCTCGCACATCTCGCGCCACTTGTCGCGATCGAAGCCCGGCTCCTTGAACCGCAGTTCGCGGATGCGCTTGAGGTCGCCCTTGCGCGGCGCAATGCCCGCCGCGCTGTCCTTCAGCATCTGCAGGTGTTCGAGCGGATCCATCATGGCGGTTGCTCCGTCGGATCAGGCGTT
Source organism: uncultured Alphaproteobacteria bacterium (assembly GCA_963749575.1). Classification (GTDB taxonomy): domain Bacteria; phylum Pseudomonadota; class Alphaproteobacteria; order Acetobacterales; family Acetobacteraceae; genus JAMXLO01. Next base: position 281,090 of record CAVVNM010000012.1, on the reverse strand, counting down.
GCGATGCAGCGGCGCGTCCGTCCTTGCCTGCAGCGCATCGAACGTCAGCCCCGGCGCCATGTCGAGCACCACGAAGCCGCGCTCGGTCACATCGAGCACCGCCAGGTTGGTGTAGACGCGCCGCACCGCGCCCACTGCGGTCAGCGGATAGGAGCAGCGGTGCACCAGCTTCGAGACGTGCCGTCCTTGGTGGTGTGCTCCATCAGCACCCAGAGCCGCTTGGCGCCGGCCGCAAGGTCCATCGCGCCGCCGACCGCGGGCGCGGTGTCGTTCTCCGATGTCGCCCAGTTGGCGATGTCGCCGTTCTCCGCCACCTGGAACGCACCCAGCACGCACAGATCGAGATGCCCGCCGCGGATCATCGAGAAGCTGTCGGCGTGGTGGCAGAAGCTGCCACCCTGGCGCAGCGTGACATACTGCTTGCCGGCGTTGATCAGCCATGGATCGATCTGGTCCTTTGGCGGCGCCGGACCCATGCCAAGCACGCCATTCTCGGAGTGGAAGATCACCTCGCGCTCCAGCGGCACGTGATCGGCGACCGCGGTCGGGATGCCGATGCCGAGATTGACATACCAGCCTTCGGGGATGTCGCGCGCCACACGGGCGGCCATCTCGACGCGGCTGAGCGGCTTGAAGTCGATAGCGGCGGTGGCGGGCATGGCAGCCTCTCGTGCTGGATTTTTCCTCGTGTGGTTTAGCGTGATTCACCGGCGCAGCCAAACCGGTGCTCATATCGCAGGAAACGCCCGCAGCTCTTCGCGCGCGGCCTCGGCAAAGTCCTTCAGTGGGTCGAGCGCCGTCCCGCTCTTCATCAACTCGTGCAACTCAGCGATTGTCTTGTTGGGCGTGAAGTAAGTGCCGATCGTTATGACCATGACCTTGTCGGCGCAAGCGACAATTCGCGGCGAGCTCAGTGCGCGCATCCTGCTGATCATGGCGTAGAGAGCGATGAGCTCCTGAATCGGCGGTTCGCTGCTGATGATGGCCTCGCCATATGCTTTCGATGCCGCGACGATGAAATCCCGATAGAGGTCCTCCCGTCGCGACAGCGAGTGGGCGCGATGCCCGGCCCTCGCCTGGGCACGCTGGCTGAGCCACGTCGTGAAGCCTGATGTCAGGCCGCCGACCACCGATCCTGCAAGCGCCGCTAGCGCTGAAACGTATGCGACATCCATGTGTTGATCACGATAGCTCGTGCCGCGTTGCAGCGCGATGCTACTCTCGACACCGCGCCCACGCACCTCAACCGTGCCGATGCGGCTGCTGTCGACGCGTCGCTGCGGGAACTCGCCAACAGCTGGTCGGGTCAGCTCCGGATCGGATAGCCGATCTTGGGTCGATAGCCGGGCAGCGCTCGCTTATCCCGCGACGGGACCAGTAATGGCCGCATAGACCAACTGGCGGGAGAGATAACGATAGTAGAGCCGGCGGTCGGCGGCGTGGGCGAGGAAGATGGCGATTAAATCCTCGGCCGGGTCGATCCAAAAATAGGTGCCAAGGACGCCGCCCCAGGAATAATCGCCAACCGAGCCAGGCAGCGGCGAGCGACCGGGTTGCGTTCGCACTGCAAAGCCAAGACCAAAGCCGTACCCCATCTCCGGTCTCGGAGCCAAGCCACCAAACCCGCGCGCGCTGGGGCCATAGGCGCAATCGGGTGGCAGGTGATCGGACGTCATCAGCGCGACGGTTTTCGGTGCCAGGACCCGAGCGCCATCGAGTTCGCCGCCGTTCAGCAGCATCTGGCAGAACCTGACGTAATCGGCTGCCGTCGACACCGCGCCGCCGCCCCCCTCCGCCCAGCGCCGCCCCGGGTCAGCGACGCGGTAGTGCATTGGCGGCCGCTCCCCGGTCTGCGGCTCAGCGATCCGTGCCGCCCGCTTGCCGGTGGCGGCAAAGCCGGTATCAACGAGACCGAGTGGCCGGCTGATTCGCGCATCGACAAAATCTGCCAGATCCTGACCAGAGACGACCTCGATCACGCGCCCGAGAACGTCAACCGACATGCCGTACTCCCAGGTCGTCCCCGGCTCGTACATCAGCGGCAGGCGGGCGAGCTTGGTCACCAACTCGGCGTTGGTCTGGTCTGCTGTCATCAACTGGGCTTCGCGCCAGATCATCTGCACAGCGGAGTCACCGGTAACCGCGTAGGTAAGTCCGGAAGTGTGGCGCAGCAGATCCTGAACCGTCATCGTCCGCCGGGCGCGCACCCGCTCGACGCCAATAGTGCGCTCGGCAAGTTCGGGAAGATAGTCGGCGACCGGGGCGGCGATCTGCAGCTTGCCTTCCTCTGCCAATATCATTGCCGCGACCGAGGTGATCGGCTTGGTCATCGAGGCGATGTGGAAGATCGCGTCGAGGGTCATTGGTGCCCCTGCCTCGCGATCGCGGAAACCAATTGCCTCGGCAAATCCGATGCGGCCGCCGCGGGCAATCAGCATCACTGCACCGGGAACCAGCCGGCGCTCTACATCCTGCCGCAGGGTGGTGCGAATCCGCTCCAGCCGCTCGGCCGACAGGCCAATCTCCCCGGGAGACTTTGCCATCGGCAAACCCAAGCCGCCCATCCCTTGCCTCCGTTGTTGCGGGCCTCTGGTCCGACATTCTCATGCCGCCAGTTGCGGGCTGCGTATGCCCAGTCTTACTCGCAGTTTTGCCGCATGGTACCCATCATACAACTGTGTGTCTGAACCGCGCACCATGGAGGCGGTTCGATAGCTTCGTGTGGTGGGATTGCGTTGTAATGGTGCGGTAGACAAACTCGTTCTGACGTAGCTGGAAAATCGAGCGCTACCGGAGGCAACCATGGAATTCGACGAAATCATCGTTGGATCGGGGTCGTCGGGAGCAGTGCTGGCTGCCCGTCTATCCGAGGATCGCGGGCGGCAGGTACTGCTGATCGAGGCCGGGCCAGACTATCCGGACCTCGAACGAACTCCGAAATCCCTGTTGAACGGCCGCCAGATGCCCTCCGGCCATGATTGGGGATTCACCGCCGAGATGGTGGCAGGTCGGTCGACGACGTATCCCCGCGGCAAGGTTACCGGTGGCACTTCGAGCGTGAACGGTTGCGTCGCGCTGCGTGGAATACCTGCAGATTATGACGAATGGGGGGCCTTGGGAAATTCCGATTGGAATTGGGCGAACGTGCTCCCGGTGTTTATCCGGATCGAAGATGATCGGGACGCGCAGGACGACTATCACGGAGTGGGCGGCCCGATTCCAATGCGCAGGTATGCGCCCGCCGAGCTGGGTCCGGTGCAGGCGGCATTTGCCGAAGCGTGCAAGGAGCTCGGCTTCCCGATGTCGCATGACCACAACCATCCCAAAGCCACGGGTATCGGGTTTGGGCCATTCAACCTACGGAACGATAACGTTCGGGTATCCACCGCCATTGCGTATTTGTTCCCGGCGCGGGGGCGCCCGAACCTCTCGATCCGTTCTGATTGCTTAGTGGATCGGGTGCTGTTCGACGGAAACCGTGCCATCGGAGTCGAGTTGGAGAGCCACAATGGCCCGGAGCGAGTCTTCGGCAAGCGCGTCGCCCTGAGCGCCGGGGCCATTGGCACACCCGCGATTCTGCTTCGTTCAGGTATCGGGCCGGCGGACGACCTGAGGGCGATTGGAATAGCGCCGAAAATTCCCATGGACGGCGTCGGGAGGAGCCTGATCGATCACGCCGGCGTCGGGTTCAGCTGGGATGCGGCACCCGGAACAGTCGACGAAAGCACACCGGTTGCCCAGGTTCTCCTGCGGTACACCGCGCCCGGGTCATGCCTGGAAAACGACATGCAGTCTTACCTTCTGCAAGTTCTGTCGGCGCAACCCAAACTGCTGATCAGGGCACTGCTGCTGAAGCCGCATTCGAGCGGCACGCTTCAGTTGCGTTCAAGAGATGCAAAGGTTCAACCGGTGATCCAACTGAACCTTGCCTCCGAGGCTGAAGATGCCAGGCAACTCGGCGACGGCCTCAGGCTGCTGGGCAAATTTATTCAGACTCCTCAGCTTGGTCCTCATCTCGCGCACAGCGTCATTTTGGACGACGGTGAGACCTTGCCGATCGGGACGGTGGGCGAGTTGCTCAAGCAGAGCGATTGGGTAAATGCGCATGTCCAAAGCGTCGTCCGTCACTATGTCCACCCCGTCGGGTCAGCGCGGATGGGGCCGGCCAACGATCCCGGAGCGGTGGTGGATCAACACGGCAGGGTCCATGGAACTTCAGGCCTTCGGGTCGCGGACGCTTCGGTAATGCCCACAATTCCACGCGCGAATACGAACCTGACCTGCATCGTGATCGGAGAACGGGTGGCGGGTTGGATGCGCGAGCAGGACGGCTGATTCCGATCGACCCGGTCGCGTTTGGCGGTCGGCACCGAGGTCCGACAATTTGCCTTGCGCGCGCCGCGAGTCAATTTTCTTGACAGCAGCCATAATAACGATATATGTTAGTCTCTGAATCTACGGCGCAGGCACCCATATGTCTCACACTGACTCGCTTCCCCAACTCCCCCCGGCCATCGCCCGCCACACGATCTTCCTGCTGCTCGAATCCCTGCCCCCGCCGCTCAGCGACACCGCCGAGGAGTGCACCGCCCGCGACGAAGCCGCCATCGCCTCGCTCGCCGTGCTGCACCCCGCCGATGCGTTCGAGGCGCGTCTCGCCGCCCGCGCCGTCGCCGCCGATGCCCGGGCCACCGAATGCCTGCGTCTCGCCTCGGTGCCGAAGACGCATCCCGACCGAGTGGACCAGTGCCTCCGCCAGGCCAACGCCATGATGCGTGCCTCCGAGGCTGCCGTGCGGTCGCTCCGCACCATGCAGGCTATGCGCGAGAAGGCGGAGCAAGCCGAGCAACCCACCTCATCCGCTCCCGCCGAACCGCCCGCCTGCGACACTGCCGCCGACGCGGAGCAGTACGCCCAGCGCAATCCGCAGGACGCTGCCCGGATCCGCCGCCTTGGCCGCCTGCCGGACGCGCATGCGCCGATGCCGCCTGCACTGGTGCAGGCGATCGCCACCGGCACCAGCCCGGCCCTGCGCGCGCTCGACCACTCCAACGGAAAGGACATGCCCAAGGCCGCCTGAGCGCGGCGGACAAGGTTTCAAACGCAAATATAAGCGGATGCACGAGAGCGAAGTAATCGGACACAGAGTTGCACCGAGTACACACAGCGCGGCCGCAAAGCGGCAACCAATGGCTGATCCCGCAGCGTCGTCAGCGAGCAAGATTCAACGCAAATACACGCTGATCAGAAGGGATGCACGCAAATGCACCGAGCGGTCGCGAGGCCGGCGCCTCCCTTGAGGCAGGGCACCGGCGGATCGACCAGTCAGGACCATCTGCGTGCATCCCTTCTGATCAGCGTTCATCTGCGTTGAAATCTGCTTGCCGTGCTTCATGGCTGCGGCGAGAGGCCGCCCGGCTCCGTCACCATGGCATGTGCGGGCAACGCAGTGCCGCATAGGCAGCGCATCGCGCTGGCTCTCCGTTCGTTTCGTCCGCACTGAGCCCCAGCCGTGGTGGCGGCCCGAGAAAGTTGGCGGCCGACGCAAAACCTTCGCGTCGTGCGCAGATTTGACAGGTTAGCAGTGCAGAGTTTCACGGAGCATATGTTTGACGCTTCGCGCTGGTTTTCGAACAACACGGAAAGCACTCACCGAAATCTTCTTCTCTGTGCAACTCTGCGTGCACTCGGTGTAACTCTGTGTCCGATTACTTACTTGGAGCGCCACAAACCCCCGCAATCGCGGGCGAGACATCTCACCCGGCGCGCGCTCATCTCATCAAATAGCGAAACGAGACGCCCCTGGGACGTCGCCGGGCTAATGCCACCGCGAACCCTCCCCGATCAGAACCCGGTCGGATCCCCGTATGGCACATGCAGAACGCGATCCACGAAGATGCCGGGTGTCACCACGTGGTCGGGATCGATCTCGCCCAGCTCGCGCACATGCTGCGTCTGCACGATGGTCAACCTGGCCGCCATCGCGATCACCGGGTTGAAGTTGCGGCCCGACTCGCGAAACGTCAGGTTGCCCCAGCGATCCGCCTCCCACGCCTCGACCAGCCCGACGTCGCCTTCCAGCGCGCGCTCCATCACGTAGCTGCGGCCGTCGAACTCGCGGTTCTCCTTGCCCATGCCCATCTTGGTGCCGACGCCGGTCGCGGTGAAGAACGCCGGCACGCCGGCACCGGCGGCGCGCATGCGTTCGGCGAGCGTGCCCTGCGGCACGATCTCCAGCTCGATCTTGCCGGCGCGGTACAATCCTTCGAACACCACCGGATCGGACGACCGCGGGAACGAGCAGATGATCTTGCGCACGCGGCCGAGCTCCATCAGGCGCGCCAGTCCGATATGGCCGACGCCGGCGTTGTTGGCGGCGACGGTCAGGTCGGTGGCGCCCTGCTCGATCAGTCCGTCGATCAGCGCGTTCGGTTGGCCGACGGCCCCGAACCCGCCGATCAGCACGGTGGCACCGTCCTCGATGCCCGCCATGGCGTCGGCCATGGACTGGACGATCTTGTTGATCATGCGTTGCGTTTCCTCCGGCGCTCGGGCGTTGTCCGAGGCGATGTTGCGCCATGCGCGAACGGCCGCCAAGGCGGGCCGGATCGTCTGCGCGCCGCGGGCAAACAGCTTTCGTCCGAAACCAAAGACAGCGCTTGCACGTCCGCTGCCTGTCATGCAAAACCGACCGCAAGGGAGTCCACGTCAAGAGGCCAAACATGGCGCAAGCGGCGTTTTCGGCGGCCGAGGCCGCGCTCGAGAACCAGCGGATCGGCGGATTGCAGCTTCGTGTCGCTGCATTGTGTACGCTGGTACAGATTTGCGACGGTTACGACCTCAATTCGGTCGCCTGGGCGGTGCCGTCGCTGATCAAGGCCTGGCACCTGCCGCCGCCCATGTTCACCACGGCATTCCTGTGGTCGAGCATCGGCATCCTGGTCGGCGCGCTCTCCGCGGGGCCGATCGGGGACCGGTTCGGTCGCAGGCCGCTGTTGCTCGCCAGTCTCACGATCTTCGGGATTGCCTCGCTGCTCAGCGCCACGGCCGACTCCATCGGCATGCTGAGCGTCTGGCGCCTGTTCACCGGCATTGGCATCGGCGGCGGGTTTTCCGGCGCCGCCGCGTTGAGCGGCGACTACGCGCCGCACCGGCTGCGCGCCACGATGATCATGGCCACGTTCACCGGCGCGCCGCTTGGCGGCTTTGTCGGCGGCCAGATCGTCGCGCTGCTGCTGGCGCATTACGAGTGGCCGGTGATCTTCATCCTCGGTGGCGTGTTCCCGCTGATTCTGGTTGCGGCACTGGCGCTGTGGCTGCCGGAATCGCCGCGGTTTCTCGCCAGGAAGCAGAACCTGTCGCCTGGTCATGCCGCCTTGCTGCGCCGACTCGACATCGCGCCGACGCATGCCGGTGCGGTCGACGTCGCGCAGGGTAATCCGGTCAGGATGCTGTTCGGCGAGGGCTATGCCCTGCAGACCGTGCTGCTGTGGATCGTCTACTTCTGCAGCCTGCTGAACCTGTTCCTGTTCGCCTACTGGATGCCGACGGTGTTGACCATGATCGGCATGAGCCCGCCGCAGGCGGTGTTCGCCTCGAGCCTTCGGGACTTCGGCGCGATCTTTGCCGTACTGTATCTCGGCCTGGCGATCGACCGGATCGGGCCCGAACGTACGCTGGCGCTGCACTACGCCGTCGGAGCCGTGTTCATCGCGGTGATTGCGCTTGTCGCGCTGCCCTATGGGATATTGTTGCTGATGACCTTCCTCGCCGGCGCAACGATCATCGGCAGCCAGACCGGCGCCAATGGTACCTGCGGCAAGCTCTATCCCGCGCGCATGCGCACCAGCGGGCTCGGCTGGGCGCTCGGCATCGGACGGCTCGGCGGCATCGCGGCCCCGGTATTGGGCGGATACCTACTTTCGCTCGGCCTGGCGCCAACGCACATCTTCCTCAGCGCCTGCCTGTTTGCCCTGATCGCGGCGGCAGCCACGGCGCTGCTGGCGTTTCGCGGCAGCCGCGTCCCAGTCGGTGGTGTCGAGGAAGTCGCCTCGTAGCGACCACGCCATCCGGCATCAGGAGGAACCCATGAAGAAGCTGCTCAACGATCCCCAGCTTTACGTCGAGCAGATGCTCGAAGGCCTCGTCCTGGCGCATCCGCAATACTACCAGCGCACCGACGATGGCCGCGTCATCAAGCGGCCTGGAGCGCCGAGGGCAGGCAAGGTCGGCATCGTCTCCGGCGGCGGCTCCGGCCATCTGCCGATCTTCACCGGCTATGTCGGCAAGGGCCTGCTGGATGCCTGCGCCATCGGCGAGGTGTTCTCCTCCCCCTCGGTGGATCAGATGGCCGCGGCGATGCGCGCGGCGAACGGCGGCGCCGGGGTGTTGCGGCTGTACGGCAACTATGGCGGCGACCGGATGAACTTCGACATGGCCGGCGACATGCTGGAGATGGAGGACGTGCGCTCCACCACCGTGCTGCTGACCGACGATGTCGCCAGCGCGCCGCCGGCGGAAGCGGAGAAGCGGCGCGGTGTCGCCGGCATGGTGTATGCCTACAAGACTCGCCGGTGCCGCGGCCGAAGCCGGCGCCGACCTCGACGAGGTGACGCGGATCGCGCAGAAGGCTGCCGATGCGGTGCGCACGATCGGCGCGGCGCTGACATCGTGCACGGTGCCGGCCGCCGGCCGCCCCACCTTCACCATCGCCGACGACGAGATGGAGATGGGCATGGGCATCCACGGCGAGCCCGGCGTGTGGCGCGGCAAGCTGCGCCCCGCGGATGCGGTCGCGAACGAGATGCTGGACCATCTGCTCGCCGACATGCAGCTGGCGCGCGGCGATCGCGTGTCGGTGCTGGTCAACAGCCTTGGAGCGACGCCGCCCGAGGAGCTGTACATCCTGTATCGCGTCGTGGCCGCGCGGCTGGCATGATGCCGGCGCCACCATCGTCATGCCGCTGGTCGGCCGTTACGCGACCTCGATGGAGATGGCCGGCGTGTCGATCACGCTGTGCAAGCTGGACGCAAGAGCTGGAACGATTGCTGCACGCGCCGGCGGAATGCGCGTTCTGGCGGGTGTGACATGGCACTCACCACGCCGGTGCTGGCCGCACGGGCTGCGGCGCATCGCCGCTCACATGGAGACCGTCGCCGACGAACTGAACGCGCTCGACGGTCAACTTGGCGACGGCGATCTCGGCATCACCATGACGCGCGGCGGGCGCGCGTTGCAGGAGATCCTGCCGACGCTGCCGGCCGACGTCGGCATGGCGCTGATGGCCTGCGCGCAGGCGATCACCAAGGTCTCGGGATCCAGCTATGGCACGCTGCTGGCGACCGGTCTGCTGGCCGCGGCGAAAGCAACGCGTGGGCGGACCGACGTGCCGTGGTCCGAGACGGCGGCGCTGCTGCGCGCCGCGCTGGAGGCGATGAAGGCGCGCGGCAAGGCGTCGCTCGGCGACAAGACGGTGCTCGACGCGCTGGATGCCGCTGCCGACGCCGCCGAGGGCGAGACGGAGCCCGGCGAGATCCTGCCGGCGGCCGCCGCCGCGGTCGACGCGACGCTGGAGCGGATGCGCGGCATGCAGGCGAAGATCGGCCGTGCGCGCATCTTTGGCGAGCGCTCGGTCGGGCTGGACGATCCCGGCATGCGCGCGTTCCGCGAGTTGCTGCGCGGGTTGCGGGCTTAGCCGACCTCCACCACCGCATCCACCGCGAACGCCCCCTGCCCTTCCGGCATCGCGAACACCGGATTGAGATCGATCGACGCCAGCCGCGGTCCCGCCGCATGCGCGAACGCCGACAGCCGCGCCAGCATGTGCGCCAGCGCCTTGATGTCCGCCTTCGGCCGTCCGCGCGCGCCCAGCAGCAGCGGCGCGCCCTTGATCGAGCGGATCATCTGCTCCGCCACATCGTCGCCGAACGGGCAGCGGCGGAACACCACGTCCTTCATCACCTCGACGAAGATGCCGCCCAGCCCGAACATCGCGATCGGGCCGAACACCGGATCGCGGTGGATGCCCAGGATGCACTCGACGCCGCCCTGCAACTGCTTCGCCACCAGCACGCCCTCGATGCGCGCCGTGGGCGCCGCACTGCCTCGCGCGCGCGATCAGCAGATCGTAGCCGTCGCGCACCGCGGCGATTATCGCCGACATTCAGCAGCACGCCGCCGATTTCCGACTTGTGCACGATGTCGGGCGACAGGATCTTCATCACCACCGGGAAGCCGAACAGCTCCGCCGCGGCAACCGCCGCCGTCGGCGCTGTCGCAGGCCTGCTCCGGCGCGGACTGGATGCCGGCAGATGCAAGCAGGCGCTTCGCCTCCGCCTCACTCGGCGTCGCGTCCGGCAGCGTGACCGGCGCCACGACCGGCGGAGCGGCGCCCGCGGGTGCGGCGAATGCGGCGCCGAAGCGGCCCATCGCGGCGATCGCCGTCACCGCGCGCGTCGGGTCCTCGTGCACGCACCAGCCATCGGCTTCCAGTTCGGCGCGGCGTTCATCGGTCGTGATCACCGACAACGCGTAGAGCCGATCGGGATATTTGGCCTTGCACCAGATTGAGCTGCTCGCGGATCGACGGCCAGCGGCGCGACGAAGCGGTCATGCTGAAGAAGCCCAATACCGACGCGTAGCCGCCCTCGCCGATCATCGCGTCGGTGAACTTGTTGATCAGCGTCACGTCGTTGCTGACCTGCGCGGTGGCATCCACCGGATTGCGCGGCGCGCAGAACGGCACCAGGTCGCGCAGCATCTTCTGTGTTGCCGCCGGCATCTCCGGCATCGGCAGGCCGACGCTTTCGGCCACGTCGCTCATCAGCACGCCGGCGCCGCCCGACACCGTGATCACGCCCAGCGTGTTGCGCGCCGGATAGATCTTGCGGGTCGCGGTGTGCGCGATGTCCAGCATCTCCTCGGAGTTGCGCGCGCGCACCACGCCGAACTCCGCCATCACCGCCTCGGTCACCGCATCGTCGCCGGCGATCGAGGCGGTGTGCGACTTCGCCGCCTTGGTGCCGAGTTCGCTGCGGCCGACCTTCTGCATGACGATCGGCTTCTTCGCCGCGCGCGCCGCCTCGAACGCGGCGATCAGGCCGGGTGCCTCGCGAATGCCTTCGGCGTAGACCGCGATCACGTCGACTTCCGGGCTTTCCGCGAGCCAGCCGATGCATTCGCCCACCGTCACATCGGCCTCGTTGCCGGTCATGATGCACAGCGATGCGCCGATGCCGCGGTTGCGCGCCAGCGTGTAGAGATGCGTGCCGTAGGCGCCCGACTGCGACGCGATGCCGATGCGGCCAGGCACCGGCCAGCCGCTGTCGAACGACGAGGAGAAGGTCGCGTAATACGCGGTGCGCGCATCGAACACGCCGAGACAGTTCGGGCCGAGGATGCGCATGCCGTGCCTGCGCGCCACCGTGACCATGCGGTGCTGCGCGGCCTCGCCGGCCTCGTCCATTTCGGCGAAGCCGGCGGTGAACATCACCGCCGCCTTCACGCCGCGCTCCGCCAGTTCGGTGATCGACTTCTCGGCGATCTCGGCGGCGATCGCGACGATCGCGACGTCAGGCGTTTCCGGCAGATCGGCGACCGAGGGATACGCCTTCAGCCCCTGCACCTCGGCGCGGTTCGGATTGATCGGATACAGCGCGCCGCGAAAGCCCTGCGCCTTCATGTAGGCCAGCGGGCGTCCGCTGATCCGGGTGGGATCGCTGGAGGCACCGAGTACGGCAACCGAGCGTGGCGCGAACAATGGCGTAAGGCCGGCAAATCTGGCGTCGGGCATGATGGCGGACGTTCCCCGAAGATGTTTTCCGGTGCAGTGTGACCCCGCCCTGACATGGCGGCAAGCGTTGCGGCCCCGTCACCGCCATGCGACACAAGCCCAGCCGGTCCGGGATACAACCATGCGCGGTCTCATTGCTGTGGCGATCCGGATCGTCCTGCCGGCTATTATACCTGCTACGGCGCAATCGCCAATCATGCTGAAGCTCAGCCACTTTCTCGGCCCCGCCAGCTATTTCGAAACGGACTTCGCGCAACCCTGGGCGGCGGAACTGGAGGCCAGGACCAATGGCGCGGTGAAGGTGGAGATTTGCAACACCGGCTCGCCATTCGGCGAGGTCACCGCACAGGCGACACAGGTGAAGGACGGCACGATCGACATCGCGCTCGGTCTGCGCGGCGCCGAGGGCGATCGCTTTCCGCGCAGCGCGATCATCGAACTGCCGTTCGTCGTGGACGACGCGCTCGACGGGTCGCGTGCATTGTGGGGGATCTACCAGGACGGTGCGCTTGGCGATGAGTACCGGGACTACAAGGTGCTCGCGCTGTTCGTGCACAACCCGGGTCTGATCCACACCGCCGACAAGCGCATCATCGCGCCCGATGACCTGAAGGAGCAGCGGCTGCGCGCGCCCAACCGGACCGTCGCGGCGGCGCTGCAGGCGCTCGGCGCGACGCCGGTGATCCTGCAGGTGAACGACGTCATGCCGGCGGTGAAGGATCACCGCATCGACGGCATCGTCACCAACTGGGGCAATCCGCTGCCTGGGTTCAATGACTACATGAAGCACCACACCGAGGTCGCATTCTACGCCTCGGCATTCTTCGTGGTGATGAACCGGCAGAAATTCGACGCGCTGCCCGGAGATGTCCAAGTCGCGATCGATGACCTGTCGGGCGAGCGTCTGGTCACGCGCTTCGGCCGGTTGTGGAACAAGTGGGACCGGCCAGTGCGCGAAGGCGCGTCAGGCACCGGGCAGGAGATCATCGTTCCGGATGAAGCCCTGCTGAAGCAATGGCGCGATGCATTGCGGCCGACGACCGAGCGCTGTCTCGATGCGATGGTTGCCGGTGGGTTTGCCGACGCGCGCACCGCCTATGCAAAGCTATTAGCCGCGCAACGATGCCGAGGTCGCGGCAGATGTCGGCGATGACGGCACCGATCGGCCGGCGGCGGATCTCGGCTGCGATCTGCTCCGGGGTGGGCAGGCCTGCGGGACGCGGATCGGCCTCGGCAACGCGCGGGGCGGTCGGCGGCGTGGCGGCGGATCGCGGCTTGCCGGGCCGCGGTCGTGCGTCGAGATGGGCAGCGCGGCGGAGCACCCTCGCCTCGAGCGCGCCGGCGAGATGCAGGCCGCGGGCGATGCGCGCGAGGATCAGCGCGAGATCGGCGGTGCCGAAGCGGGCTTTGGCGAAGATCGGGTCGGCGGCGGTGCGCTGGCGGATGGTGGCGGCGAGTTCGCGGCCGTATTCGATCAGCTTGCGGACCAGGGCGAGCAGGCCGCCGCTGCGGCTGGGCTGAGGAGTTGGGGTTTCGGCCGCGGCAGACATGAACACAACAAGAACACGAGCGGGCCGCGGATGTCAAGGAATATATTCCGCAGGCTCCGGCGTGGCCGCGCCATATCCTCGGGCCAGGCCCATGGATTGCCCCGACCAACTGCCCGGTATCGCGTACACAGATAACCTTGTCGAGCCTGGCGACGGAGCGGTTGATGAGTGCGGACCGCGCACAGTGCCGTCAACGGCAGCGCAGCCGCATGCCGAAGGCCGGCAAGAATCGAACGCAAATGAACGCAGGTTAGAACGGATGCACGCAAATGCTCCGATCGGTCGCGAGGCCGCTGCACCCTTCGACGCTGATGCACATGCGGATCGACCACGCCGGGCCATTCGCATCAGGTCTTCTTCAATCATGGATAACGAGATATGGAAAAGATGTTCAGTGGAACACGGGCGCTGACCCCACGGGCTGAGCCCGTTCATATGGTACAGCCGGCGGGTGGATCCCGCCGCGTCACGGTCAGCACGTCGCCTGCCTCAAGCCGGCGCACCTGTGCGTCAACGCTCTGGCCGTCAGTGGATACCCCCGCGTAGCCGTATTTCATGCCGCCCTTATGCGGCGGACATGCTCAGCGGAAGGCTCAATCTTGATTAACGGAACGGGTGAACCGCCTTGTGAGGGACGGATTCTCCGCACTCATACGCTCTTATTATCATGAGCCGAATTATTCCGTCCCGTGAGTTGGTGTTCGGGCATCTTTTCCGTTTCTTGAGGCGACCGTTCATAGAGCGTAGAACCGTCCGGCAGAATGACCCACGGTTGCGCGCTTCTCGTCCAGACGTGTATGGTCCGCCTCAGCCACGACGTATCGTCCAATGTCCCGCCGAGCACGGCCCGGACCACCCCCTTGCAGCGCCAATCCGGTCTCAGCTCGCCGAACAGCCGTGTTCCACATTCCGGACATGCCGAGAGTCTTTTGCGACGCCCGCCCTCGGTTATGCCGTTGGGGACCACCCGCGTCTCCGAACCCGTCAAGTGGAATGCCTCCGAGGGGACTACGACGCCGATGGCGAACGCGCTGCCCGTGAAACGCTGGCAGTCCGTGCAGTGGCACGCGTACACGCGGAGCGGTTCCCGCGCGATCTCATAGCGGACCGCTCCGCACACGCATCCGCCTTTCAATGGCAGTTCCATCGTGCACCCCTCCCGCGCCGCCATCCATCCCCAAATCCACTTCAGCGCCCTATAGCACCCTCGTGCGGTTGCCGTCTGCTCCGCCCTCACCAGAAAACTCATTTCCATCGCGTCACACGCCGTCGGTCGGCGGCTACATTACGGTCATACCCTTCGGAAAGCCCGAAACTCTTGAATTGTGCGCTGCCGGCTGTCTGTTGGCTTCAACTCGACGAAGCATGCACGGGCGCTGCTGTAATCCGCATGCTGGACCTATTTCGTGATCTGGACGAGAGGGTTGCTTCGGCAGGAAGCCCGGAATTCGCCGGGTGAGTTGCGGCCTTGCTTCACCCCGACTTCTTCGAGTTTGGCCAATCGGGCACCGTATGGAATAGGCAGCAAGTCATCGACAGGCTTGCGCAATAGCGTCCGACGGGAGGTTCACTGACGGGTCTATCAGTGCGGTCCCCGGCGGCAGATATAATGCTGGTGGCCTAGTGGTAACGAATGGCATTCTCTCAGAAGCTCGGTCTGGAAGCTAACCGACGGCCGCTGGCAAATGCTCTTTCACCAAGGAACGCCAACACCAGCTCCGCAACCGCAGCACAGGGACCTTGAGTTGCGCAACGGAGCTTGCCGATGGCTGGCTGACCGTGGCTGTGCCATTCTCGCCAATCCTCGCGAGGCTGCTTCTAGCAGCCTTCGTGTGATGCGTGACCGCAAGGAGGGAGAAGATATGACGCGAGTATTGCTAATCGGCCTATTACCCGAAACGGTCGACTATTCCGATCCCGCCCTTCCGCCGGGTATGAATGCAAAGAAAATTCAGGCTGGAGTCGAGTTAGGCTTGAAGCAGATGACGGATCGCGGATGGCAGGTCGACGCATGCCTGATCCGACCCGACGTAACGGCAGGTCCTACTATAGCGCAGAAACTGGCCACCACGACATACGACTGCATTGTTATCGGTGCCGGGGTTCGGCTCCCACCCAAGAACCTCCTGTTGTTCGAGACCGTGATCAATATCGTGAGGAAGGTTGCACCTGATGCATCAATCGCGTTCAACACAATACCCGAGGACAGCGCGGATGCCGCGGCTCGCTGGTTGCCGAAATGATCGACATGGGCGCGGCTGACGCCCGGCTGTGGTGTTGCGTACCATATTTCTTGAATTACGCATAATGCGTAGTGACGAAACGAAACTCGACCGCCAGGTACCACTGCCTGCGAATGAAGCCTTGACGCGACCTGCCGCAAGCTGTTTTGCTACCCTGGCCAGCCGTCGAATCAGCCTTGGTCGCGATGCGCGACGCTCCATTGCTGCGACGAGCCGATCGCATCATTGACGGCACCAATGCGGACCGCTTGGCCATGCCGTCCGGTGAGACGCCACCACCACAAGCACACCCTGAACTACCCCACAGTTTCCGCCGAGGAACCTAATGATCAGGGAGTGAACTGAGCCAGGAAGCTTCGAGAGCATCTGCCATGCGACACAACGTGTTCTCGAACTGAAAAATGATCGCCTTAGCGCAATCTTCTTTTGGGTCCATGCTGATCCTCCGATGGGAAACCGGACGCCGAGGTGCTTTCCCGCCTCGAATACCAAAGCGAAAAAAGGTGTTCTGCTTGCTCACTCACGTGGTGCGCCAATCTTAAGTTTCGTAGCGAATGGATTAATCCTCCAATTGCTGTTCCGTGCAGGGGCGCAGAGGCCGCTTGCGCCGACGTGACGAAGGAAGCGAAAGAAATGACCCTTGACGATCCTCGGCGACACGCTCACGGTCTCGACCCCAGCGTCCATGGGCAAGATCGGGGATCCACCCGATTTGCACGCGCGCCAGGGTGACGGAAGGATCCCGATCACCCCACGAAGCCATCGGCTGGCCGATTTCGCGCCGCGATTTTCTTCAGAACCATGCACGGGGATGCATCATGTTCAATCGCCGCGATGTACTCCAGACCGGCCTCGCCGCCGCTGGCTGTCTGTCCGCGGCCTCGCGTAGCGCGCGGGCGCAGGCCAAGCCCCTGATCAAAGTGCGTTACAGCGAAGTCAATCATGCGGTCAACTTCGCCCCGGTCTATGTCGCAATCGGGAAGGGTTTTTTCACGGACGTCGGCCTGGATGTCACATTGACAACGGCGTACGGCGGCGACAAGGCGATGGCGGCATTGCTCGGCGGCAGCGCCGATATTGCACTGGTTGGTCCCGACGCGGCGATCTATGTGTTGACCAGCGACTCGTCCCTCAAAGCCCGCATTTTCTGCGGACTGAACGCAACCGATGTCTTCTTACTGGTCGGCCGTGAAAAGGTCGATAAATTCGCATGGAGCATGCTCAAGGGAAAGGACATCCTTGGCTTCCGCCCGGCCTCCACGCCGTTGCTGTTCTTTGAAGCCGCGATGCGCAAGAACGGGATCGACCCGGACAAAGACGTCAAACTCACCAATAACATCGCGATTCCGGCACGCGTGGGCGCCTGGCTCGCCGGACAACACCAATATGCCATCTTCGATGAGCCGGCCGCGTCGCAGCTTGAGCACGATGGCAAGGCGTGGGTCCTTGCCTCGATCGGCCAGACCGTGGGGTTTGTCGATTTCACCGTGTTCGCGGCAACCGACAAAACCATCAATGACAATCCCGCCATGTTGCAGGCCTGGACCGATGCGATTGCGCGGGCGCTGAAATGGACTGCGGCTGCGCCGGTCGCTGAGGTGGCGCAGGTCGTGTCCACGCAGTTTCCGGGCGTCGATATGGCGGTACTGACTGCGGCCGTGGACCGTTATCGCCAGCTCAAGATCTGGAAGTTGACGCCGGCGATCGAACCGGGGGCGATCGAAGGGTTCCAGGACATTCTGGTGGCGGGTCGTGTACTTGATCCGGCAAAACGCGTGAAGTTCGCCGATCTCGTGCGTCCCGAGTTCGCCAGCAAGGCGACGTGACGCCGGCGTCGAAGGTCGAACTGCGTGATGTCGGCCTGCGTTACTTCAGCCCGACCGGCGAAACCGAGGCGCTCAGAGACATCTCGCTGTCGGTTTCAACCAGCGAGTTCGTCGCCATTGTCGGTCAAAGCGGATGCGGCAAGAGTACGCTGCTGTCACTGATTTCCGGCATTGTCAAACCGACGAATGGCGCCGTGTTCATAGACGGCGCTCCGGTCATCGGGCCCAACCGGAAGGTGGGCTACATGCTTCAGCAGGACTACCTGTTCGAGTGGCGGACCATTCTCGACAACGCATTGCTGGGCGCGGAAATTCAAGGCGTGGACATGGCAAAGGCGCGAGAGCGCGCGGTCCAGTTGCTGACCCGCTACGGCCTCGGTGAGTTCCTTGACCACCTGCCGCGCCAACTCTCTGGGGGCATGCGCCAACGCGTCGCGCTCGCTCGCACCCTGACCACTGATCCGGACGTGGTACTGCTCGATGAGCCGTTCTCTGCGCTGGATTCTCAAACGCGGCTTGCGCTGGCGGATGAAATTACCGGGATTTTACGGCGGGAGCGCAAGACGGCGATCCTGGTCACCCACGACATAGGCGAAGCGATCAGCATGGCCGACCGCGTCATCGTCCTGTCGCGCCGGCCGGGCCGGGTGAAGTCCGAACACGCGATCCACTTTGTTTCCCGGTGCGGTACTCGGCCATCACCTTTCGCGGCGCGCAACGCGCCGGAATTCGCTGTGCAGTTTAATGCCATCTGGCGAGAACTCGATGTCCATATCGAAGGCTGAAGCCGATCCGCCCGCGAACAACGTTCTCTCCGCGCTTTACCGTGATTGGCTGCGGCGCGAGCGGCGATCCCACCTCGCGGTGCGGACAACCCAGTTCGGCTTGCTGGCAGTCTTCCTGCTGGCGTGGGAGATCCTCCCCAGAATGCAGATGATAAACCCGCTATTCACCAGCTATCCGTCGGCGCTTTGGCCGACATTCGTGGAACTGCTCCACGCCACGCCACCACAAGTCAGTATCATCACCCACACCTGGGCGACCGTGCGCGCGACCGTGATCGGGTTCGCGACGGCGATGATGCTTGGTACGCTCCTGGCGGGGGCGTTGTGGTGGTGGAACGGTGTCTACAAAGTTCTCGATCCTTATCTCGTCGTCGCCAACGCGATGCCAAAGATTGCATTCGTGCCGGTCTTCTACATATGGTTTGGACCCACGCTCTCGATCTATGTGATGGCATTGATTATCTCGCTTTTTATTACGGTCTTAATGATCTACAATGGCTTTCAAAGCGTGGATCCGAACAAGATCAGGCTGGTGGAGACGTTCGGTGGCACGAGGCGCCAGATATTGGCCAAAGTCGTGCTGCCGGGAAATGTGCCGACACTGATCGCGGCGCTCAAGATCAATGCCGGACTGTCGTTGGTCGGCGTCGTGGTTGGCGAGTTTCAGTCCGCCAATACGGGCCTCGGCTATCTGATTCAGTACCGGCAGCCAGATCTTCAGGTTCAACGTCGTCATGACCGCGGTCACGTTGCTTGCGCTTGTTTCGTCGACCATGTACCTGGCGATTTCGTGGATTGAGACCGCGGTCATTCGGCGGCGATAATCAAACAAACAAGGCTATTGCCTGCCGGCCACGAATAAAAAAATGCGAGTGGCATTTCTGCTTCGGTCCTGTGGGTGGTAATCCGACAGCTTGGTCGCACCCGAAACATGCGCGTGCCAACCAGGCGATGCGCCGTCCGTGTGTGTCGGAGAACTACAACTGCGACTCCGGCGAGACCACCATGCAGCTCGTGCGGCCGTGCGCGAGGCGTTGGCAGGCCTGCATCGCGGCGTCGCGCGACAGTCCGGTCCAGCGTGCGCGATAGAGCTGCCCACGTCCCTGATGCACACCGGACACCGAGGTGTGCGCCACCGCCAGCTCGGTCGGTGCGTGCTCGCGCGCAGTGCCGAGTGCGGCGTGGGCCATGCTCTCGCTGGAATAGGCACCGACCTGGATTGCCCAGTGGCCGGTCGGTGCTCCGCCGTGACGCATCGGTATCGGCTCGGCCACGGCCTGCTGGATCAGCCGGAAGCCACCGCGTGACGGCGGCGACGCGGCCAGCGCGTATTGCTGCGGCAGCGGCTCGGCCTGCGCCCGTGGCGGCTCGGGCAGCTGCGCCAGCTCGACCTGTCCGCGCGCCGGCGCGCGACCGCCGCCGCCGTGACCGCTGGCAACCTGCACCGCGCGGCCGTAGCGGGTGCCCCGCGGGATCTCGATCGGCAACGCGTTCATGGCGTAGTCTTCGGCGGGCGAGCGGTTGTTCGGATAGACCCCGGCGATATTGGGCCCGATCATCGCCACATAGCGCCGCGTCTCGTCCGGCAGCGGCCGGTTGTTGCTCAGATAGTCGTCGAGCCGCCGTGGCCCTGCGTTGTATGCGGCGAGGAAGCCGGGCGAACCGTAGATGTCGTACATCTCGCGCAGATACGCGGTGCCGGCGAGGATATTGTCGTGCGGGTCGAACGGATCGTCGCTCAGACTGTAGCGGTTGCGCAGCTCGTCATAGGTCTCGGGCATCACCTGCATCAGACCCATGGCGCCGGCGCCGGAAGTGATCAACTGGCCGTTCTGGTACTCCTTGCCGCCTGACTCGACGCGCATGACCGAGCGAATCCAGGTGTCCGGTACATCGAATCGATTGCTGGCCTCGCGGACATACGGCCCCCACGGGTCCTCGGGCGGGCCGGGCGGCACGTAGTTGCCACGGGCACGCGCGGCATAGCGCGCCGCCTCCTGTGAGGCGCTGATGTGGGTTCCCTGGCCGGCACACGCCGCAAGCAGGGCGAGCAGCGCCAGGCTGCAAATGCCGCGCGATATGGCGGCGTGGGGGAGAACCGAACGCTGCTGACGTGTCATCCTAGGCAGGACCTCCCGTCGTCGTGGCGCGGCCGGAATGGCCGGAGGGCACGGCGGCCGGACGGCCGTCGCTCAGGTATCCGATCAGGAACAGCGCTTAAGCCCTTATCGCAGATCGCTGTTCGAGGCAAGATCATCTCGAATCACGGATTTGCCGGCATGCTGCCATGTCACTCGCGATAACAGGTGTTTCAGTCTCGCACCGACGCGGAGTAGCTTGCGGCGGCAGGCAACGATGGTGAGAACGTTGCGGTTGGCGAGCTATCTGCCCACTCTGGTGATATTGGCGGGCGTTGCAGGATGCGCACCCGTCAGCCCGCCGAAGCCGCCTGCGCAATCCGCACCCGTCGGCGCCGGCGTGATCCTTTCGATGCGGACGGTGGACTTACGTTCCGGTATCGATCCGGTGCGCGCTGCGCTGGGCGTCGATGGCAGCGGGCAGGATGACGGCAATCGATCGCTGGTGGAATTTATCGTCCGCAGCGACGACGGCGCCACGCTGTCGATCGTACAGACCAACCAACCCGGTTTCCGCAAGGGCGACCGTGTCGTCATACTGCGCGACGACCGAACGCGCCTGGCGCGGCCTGGCTGAAAGGATCGAATGATGCTGGTTCGTGTGCTGACGATGCATGTGGTGCCGGAGCGGCTGGACGACTGGCTGCGCTTTACCCGCGACGTCGGCTTTCCCGGCATGCGCCGCCAGCCCGGCTGCCGCGCCATCTGGCGACTGCACGAACACGGCGCGGCGCACGATTACCAGGTGGTGACGCTGTGGGACAGCCTGGCCGATCTCCAACGGTTCCGCGCCGGCGCCGCGATGCGCGAGTTGACCGCGGCGGCTGCCGGGCTGACCGTCCCGCCATCCGGCGAGGCGCTGTTCGATCTGGTCGAGGATGCCTGAGCCATGGCAATCCTGCCGCTCGCCGACCTGACGGTGCTCGAGTTCAGCCATACCGTGATGGGCCCGTCCTGCGGCGTGGTTCTGGCCGATCTCGGCGCCGACGTGATCCGCGTGGAGCCGGCGCCGGACGGTGATCGCACCCGCCGCCTGCACGGCTTCGCCACCGGGTTCTTCTGTTATTTCAATCGCAACAAGCGCTGCATCTGCATCGACGTGAAGGCGCCGGAAGGGCTGGCGGTGGCGCAGGACCTGGTGCGCCGCGCCGATGTGCTGATCGAGAATTTCGGCCCTGGCACGATGGATCGGCTCGGGCTTGGCTGGGATGCGGTGCATACGCTGAACCCTCGGCTGATCTATTGCGCGCTGAAGGGGTTCCTGCCCGGACCGTACGAGCACCGGCCATCGCTGGACGAGATTGCGCAATATATGACCGGCCTCGCCTACATGACCGGCCCGCCCGGTCGACCACTGCGCGCCGGTGCATCGGTGATCGACATCATGGGCGGCGTGATGGGCGCGCTCGCTGTCCTCGCAGCGCTGCGGCAGCGCGACAAGGACGGCGAAGGGCGGCGGATCACCAGCGCATTGTACGAGAGTTCGGCGTTCCTGGTGGGGCAGCATATGGCGGGCGAGGCCGCCACCGGTACGCCGTCACCGCCGATGCCGGCGCGCAGCGGTGCGTGGGGGATCTATGAGACGTTCGCCACCCTGAACGGCGAACAACTGTTCATCGGCATCACATCGGACAATCACTGGCGCTCGTTCTGTGCCAGGTTCGAGCGCCCGGATCTGATGCGGGACGAACGCTTCACCAGCAATGCCGATCGGGTGAGAAATCGTCCCGCGTTGCGCGCGATCGTCGCGGCGATCGTGCGCGACGTCGCGATCGCCGATCTGGAACGCATCATGGATGAGGCGAACATACCGTTCTCGGCAGTACGCACACCGTCGGACCTGTTCGATGATCCGCAGCTCAATGCGTTCGGCCGCGCGCTGGCGGTGCGGATGCCGCAGGGCAACATCGCGAACCTGCCGGGCCTGCCGTTCTGCATCGACGACGAGGCCCCGGCGTTGCGCATGCAGCCGCCGGCGGCGGGCGAGCATACCGATGCGATCCTGGAAGCGCTGGGTTATCCCGCGGAGCGGATTGCCGAACTGCGGAAGGTCAATGCCATAAGCTAGCCGATGGCTGCCGCTGCCAGTTGTCTGCCTGGCTGCACCAGTGCGCCGGTGCCGAGTGCCTGCGCAGGCGGCTCGGCCGGTCGGCGCTCATTGCGGCGCTGCCTGACCAGGGACTAGACTTTGTCCCGGGTCAGGTGGAGGACGATGTGCTGGCGAAGCTGCCGCAGCTGAGCGTCAATCAAGCGAACCTCCAAGCTGTCTCGATCGGGCAGGTCGGCCTCGGGCCGATCTCGGTGGGCAATCTGGTGCTCAACAACATCGATTTTTCCATGTCCGCGGCCCAGGGCGTGCTGCAGAACATGAGCGTCACCGTGACATTGCGGATCTCAGTCGAGTGGCACGTTCATGTTCCGCTGCCGGCTGGGATTCCCGATATCGATGTTGGCGACACATACAATCTCGGTTCATTCGGCTTTTCGTTGCCGGTAGGCAATGTCGTGATCCCCGGGCTCAATAACCTGAATTTCCGGGTCCCAAGCCTGACGGCGCAGAACCTGGCTGTCTCAGCGAGCCCGGTCAGCCTTCAGCTTGCCAACGTGGTCGCCGAACAGGTGCATGCGGCCGATGTCACATTGCCGGCGAATGGCTTCACGATAGCCGGTCTCTCGCTGACATCGTTGACCGGGAGCGGCGTCGGCATCCCGGCCGCGACCGTGGGCCATGCAACGGTCCAGCACATTCATGGTGATCCGGTGCAGATCCCATCCTTCACGCTCGGTGGCCTGCAGTTGCCCACCGCACAGATTCCCGTCATCAGCAGTTCCACACCACTGAATATCCCGGCGAACCTGCGGGGTCCGTCACCGGGCTTCGATGCCGGCATCCTGCGCATCGTGATACACATCGTGCCTTCGGTGCTGACGCACATCGACCATCTCGAGATAACCGGTGCGAGTGCCAGTGCCTCGGTGGGCCAGATCGTGCTGCATGACGTCACGCTGCCATACGATGCGCTCAACCTCACGCTATCTCAGATCGGCATCGACACTGTCCAGATCCCATCCTTTACCGTCGCATAAAGGAGCAGGCCATGCCCCCATCGGACGCCCCCAACATTGTCATGGTCCCGGTAAAGCGATACGACATCAATCTGACGCTGCACGACATCCTCACACCGCTCACGCAGATGAGCGCCAGCCTGGCGCAGGCGGTGCCGGGACCGGTACCGGGCTCGGATATCCACCAGCACGTGCAGCAACTGAGCGATCTCGCGCGTCAGCTCCGGGACGTGGTCGATCGGATCAACGCGGCGGACCCCAGACTGCTGGCCCCGACACCGCAGACCCAGCCGCCGAATACCTGATCCGACTAGGAGCGATCTGCGGTGCCGCTGGCAGGACGAAATCTTCAGTTATGTAACCACGACCTGCCCATGCATATGCGGATGCAGTCCGCAGATGTAGTCATAGGTTCCCGCCTGCTCGAACTTGTAAGCGAACGAGTCATCGGTATCCAAGGGATGCGACTTCACCTTCAGATCGGGGCAGACGATACTGTGGGGGATGTCGTCGTGATTCACCCACGTCACCGTGGTGCCGGTCGGCACCATCAATGGCGTCGGTGAGAAGGTGAAATTGTCGACGACGATCTGAGTGTCCGCCGCCACTGCGGCGCGACTGCCGATCGCCAACACAATTCCTGTGCCAAGCGCACGGCGCAGCAGCAGGCGCCGGGCAAGGGTGCCCGGCCGCGAAGTCTGGTTCATGGCGTGTGCCCTCAGCCGGCGAGCGGCGTATCGACGATGGCGAGCGGCGCCTTCGATGACACCAGGCTGATGCTGGCAATGCCAAGGTACTTTCTCAGCTCACCGGCTGGCACCGCCATCGGCCCTGGACTTTTCGCCGATCCTGGCGCCGGCTGCGGAAACGCGGTGGAGCGCGCGGTGTGGAACGCCACGTTGCCCTCGACCTTCTGCAGCGTCTGGTGGATGTGGCCGTTCAGCACCGTCACCGAGCCGAACTTCTTCAGGTAGGACAGCGCCTGTGCCCCGTCCGCCGTGCCCCAACCCCAGTCCTGGTAGACGATCCACAACGGCACGTGCGCGAACACCACGATCGGCGTGCTTGCCGTCAAATGCGCCACATCGTCCTCGAGCCATTCGAGCTGGTCGTGCCCGAGATTGCCGAGCCCGTTGCCTTGCAGGTTCACCACGTTCACCAGACCGATGAAGTGCACGCCGCCGGCGTCGAAGCTGTACCAGCCGTCGCCCTTGGTGCCTTTGCCGAACCGGTTGAGGTAGCTCTTGCCATCCTCCTCGAGGATGTCGTGCTCGCCGGGCACCGTGTGCATGGTCAGCTTGGTCGCGCCGCAGAGCTGCGCCGCGGTGTCGAACTGCGCCGGCTTGGACAGATGCGTGATATCGCCGGTATGGACCATGAAAGCCGGCTGCATCGGCAGCTTGGTGACGTCGTCCAGCGCCTCCTTCAGCGTCGCCGTCACGTCCGGATTGGCCGGCTTGTCGAAGCCGAGGTGACTGTCGCTGATCTGCACGAAGGTGAAATCGTTGCCGGCCGCTTCGGCGCTGCCGATCAGGCGCGAGCGCGGCACGCCGCCGGCCACGGTCCAGACCATGGCGGTTCCCGCCCAGGTCATGCACTTCAGAAAGCCACGGCGC
Source organism: uncultured Alphaproteobacteria bacterium (assembly GCA_963749575.1). Classification (GTDB taxonomy): domain Bacteria; phylum Pseudomonadota; class Alphaproteobacteria; order Acetobacterales; family Acetobacteraceae; genus JAMXLO01. Next base: position 256,074 of record CAVVNM010000012.1, on the reverse strand, counting down.
TGCAAATTTGGATCAATGCTCATCGATGGACTCCCGCTGCTCCGGGGACCGCCCTCCGGCCCCGACTGCCGGCTCTACCAATGCTACCCGGGGGTTATTCCCGGCTGCCGTTGGAATAATCTGGCCGGGCGCCTTGTATGGGACGCGGCCGCCTGCAGTCAGGATAAACGCCCTGCCCCAGGACGATCGACGCCGATGCTTCGAGTTGCTCGTTCTGCCGCATCTCGATGCCGCATGCAATCTTCCCCGAGGACGGCAGCCCGGCACAACTTTGTCTAGCTGCTAACAGAAGAAATGGACAATGTCATGAAAGCGCGCGAGTTGCCTAAGCAGACAGCTCTGGTGGAAGCCCGGAAACTGCTAGACACGCTGAACAGACCAAAGGTCATGTTCGCGCTCTCGTCTGCAGGTTATTGCGCGATACACTCGCTGGTCATCCACAATTTTTCGATTTATGTGTTTTCTGGTTCGCTGGTTTTCGGTGCCATCGCCGCAACGGTTGTCTCATGGCTCTCCAACCGGCTGTCATCATCATCGACGTGATTCCATCTTGCAACAGCGAACGACGCTATCATTGGTCTTTGCCGGCTCAACCGGACGCGGCTAGGTTCGGCCCACATTCCTGCGTGACTTGGGATACGGACGCACCCCAATGCAGGTACTTTCTAGAGCACCCTCAGGAATATTGGCACCATTCTGACGGTCCTTAGTAAGCGGTTTCGGGAATCCCCGCCCGCGATGCTCTCTGAAGACTTTTTGGAGGACAATTCGTGTTTACAAACGAACCGCGCGCCAGCTTCGCATGCGTCTTCCGCGCCGCGCTGCCCGTCGTGGCGCCACTTGTGACGCTAGGGGTCATGCTGTCTCTGCTTGCCTTCGTATGAGGAGCAATGCTCGCTGACATCGAACATCCCTTTACCCTGAACGGTTATTGGTGGCCATGCGCAACCTCGCGCCCGGCATCATTTTTTCGGAAACCATTCGCGGCTGCCACCAACTCTATGAAGATTACCAAATGCCCGCGCGTCGGACGACGGCGCAGCGACCGGGACTGACTTCGTTTCGGTTGGCGCTCCGAAGAAACCCACGTGGCGCAACGTCCGCGGGATCGAAGAGGCCAACGGGAATCTCGCAGCCAGGCGCATCTGGGGTGCGGGATAAGTCCATGGTTCGCGAATGCGCCAGGCGACACGACGTCGATCGAATCCACGAACGTGACCGCCAGGAATGAAATCATAATGATCAGACTCATCGCCATTGCCGCGGCGACGCTGGCAATTCCCTGCGTCGCGATGGCCGAAACGGGTGGCTACGTCTATCGCGACCCGCTCGGCCTGCCAAAGATCACCTCCGCGGGGTCGTCCGGCACGACCAGGCGTCACGAGTTGCCGATGCGCGCCATTGTCGACGGTCATCATGTACAGCCCCGTCGCGATCTCCTCGATGCTCTCGGCTATTCCGTTCTTTCGCCGCAGGCGGCCGGCACGCCGCCTCCGCCCTGGGGTTATTTCCGGGTCCAGCCGGAATAAGATGGCGGCACGCCGGGTATGCGACGCGGCAGCCCGCAATCAGGACCAAGGCCTTGCCCCAGGACGATCGACGCCGACGTTTCGAGTTGCTTGCTTTGCCGCATCTCGATGCCGCCTTCAACCTTGCCCGCTGGCTGGCGGGCAACACGACGGATGCCGAGGACGTGGTGCAGGACGCCTATCTGCGCGCCTATCGCTATTTCGACGCCTTTCAGGGAGGGAATTTCCGCGTGTGGCTGCTGACCATCGTGCGCAACGCCTTTATGACCTGGGTGAAGGAGAACCGCTCGGGGCGGATGATGTTCGTCCCCGATACCCCGGTGGCGGACAACGCGGACAACGAAGAGACGCTGTGGGGCAGCCGGCCGCGCGACCCGGAGGCGCTGCTGCTGGAGAGTATCGACAGCCAGACGCTGGGCCGGCTGATGGAACAGTTGCCGGCGGAATACCGCGAGGTGCTGTTGCTGCGCGAGGTCGAGGACCTCGCCTACAAGGAGATCGCCGAGGTGACCCGAGTACCGATCGGCACGGTGATGTCGCGGCTGTCGCGGGCGCGGCTGAGCCTGCGCAAGCTTTGGCTGGCGCAGGCCGAGACGGAGGACGCCCATGGAGTGTGATCGCGCAGGCGGCCAGCTGTCCGGGCTGATCGACCATGCATTGCGGCCGCTGGCGCGATTTCGCGTCAGCCGTCATGTCGCCGGTTGCGATGCCTGCGCGGCCAGGCTTGAGGAGCTGCGCGCCATGCAGGCGGCGATCCGTACCAAACTGCCCTATCACCGTGCCCCGCCGGGATTGGCGGCCCGCATCGGAGCGGCGCTGCCCCGCGAGGAAGCGCCTCGCGTCGCGCGGCCGTGGTTCCGCATGCCGGCATTCAGCCTGGCCGGGACGGCCTTGGCCGGCGCGCTGGCCGGCGTGGCGATGACGGTGCTGGTCATCGGTGGGTCGAACGATCCGACCATGGCGGTGATCGGCAGCCACATCCGCTCGATGCAGGCCGACCACCTGACGGATGTGCTGACCAGCGACCAGCACACGGTGAAGCCCTGGCTGTCGGCGCGACTGGATGTCTCGCCTCCGGTGCGCGATCTGAAGGACGAAGGGTTTCCGCTGGTCGGCGGCCGGATCGACTACGTCGATGGGCATCCGGCGGCGGCGGTGGTGTACCAGCGCGCGAAGCACGTGATCAACCTGTTCGCCTGGGCGTCGGCCGGGAAGGCGGATGAGGCGTTCCGCACGGAGAGGCGGCAAGGATTCAATGTCGTCACCTGGCGGCGCGACGGCATCACGTATTACGCGGTGTCCGATGTCGAGGCCGATCAGTTGGCGGAATTCGCCAAGCTGGTGGCGCAGGGCGTCTGAGGTCACATCATCCGATCCTCGGGCGGCACCAGATACATGCGGCGTCTCCCCTGCCAGCGCACGCCTGATATTGGCAACCGCCCGCTGCAGCCCCACCGCCCCCGTCCCGGCGATCGCCGCCGCCGAGTTGTGCGGCGAGCCGATCACGTTGGGCAGCGACATGAACGGCTGATCCATGCGGAACGTGCCGTGGCGAACCGGCTCGATCCACCACGCATCGATGCATGCGGCGAACGTCGGAAACGCCACCAGCCGCTGGTACAGCGCGCGCTCGTCGACGATCTCCCCGCGCGCAACGTTCACCAGGATCGCGTCCTGCTTCATCCGCGCCAGCTGCGCTGCGCCGATCATGCCCTGCGTGGCCGGCGTCAGCGGCGTGCAGATCACCAGCACATCCGACGCCGCCAGCAGCAGGTCGAGCTGATCCGGCGTGCCGATCCAGTCGGTCGGTTCCTCGCTGCGGCCGCGCCGGTTGATCGCATGCACCTTCATGCCGATCCCATGCGCCAGCCGCGCCGATGGCGACGCCGATGCCGCCGAACCCCAGGATGCCGCACACGCCGCCGGCCAGCATACGGTTCCGTGCGAACTGGTTGAACTCGCCGCGTGCCAGCGCCGCGTGTTCCACCAGCAGCCGCTTCGACGCGGCGAGCGCCATCGCCAGCGCATGCTCCGCCATCGGTTCGGCGTAGGCACCGCCATTGGTCGCCACCTGCACGCCTGACGGCAGCTCCGCCAGCGGCACGAAGTCGATGCCGGCGTTGATGAACTGCAACAGCCGGATGTCCTTCAGCAGTGCGATCTCGCCCTGGCGCAGTTCGCGGGTGGTGCGCGCCAGCACCGCATCCGCCTTGCGCAGCGCATCGGCGCGCCCCGCATCGTCGAGATCGGGCAGATAGATCGCGTCGGCCGCGCCATCCAGCGCGTCGTGCACGATCTTGCGGCCGTTGCCTTCGAGTTCGTACACCACCACCAGCGTGCTCATCCGCGCGTTTCCCTCAGAACCACGAGGCCTTGTCCACGACGTTGCGCAGCGGCCTGCCGCCCAGGAACGCACGGCAGTTGTCGATCATGATCTGGTAGCGGCGATCATCCAGATACGGCCCCCAACCCGCCATGTGCGGCGTCAGCAGCACGTTCGGGCATGGTCCACAGCGGATGTTCCGCGGGCAGCGGCTCCTGCTCGAACACGTCCAGTGCCGCGCCGGCGATCTCGCCGGCGTTCAGCGCCGCCACCAGATCGTCCAGCTTTGTCGTCATGCCGCGGCCGATGTTGATGAAGAACGCGCTCGGCTTCATGCGCTGGAAGCGTGCACGATGCATGAAACCCTCGGTCGACGGCGTGTGCGGCACGGTCAGGATGACGAAGTCCGCACGCGGCAGCAGCGCATCCAGCGCCTCCGGCTGGTGCAGCTCGGCCACGCCAGGCGGCGCCTCGCCGCGACGCGCGATCGGTCGCCAGCACCGTCATGCCGAACGCCGCCGCAAGCCGTGCCGTCTCCGCCCCGATGCCGCCCACGCCGACGATCAGCGCGGTCGCCTCCGGCAGATGCACGACGCCGCTGTTCTCGCGCGACTTCTTCCACTCGCGGCGAAGCTGCTGCGGAATATACACGTGCAGTCCGCGCGCGAACGCCAGCACGAAGGCCATGATGTGCGCGCTGATGTGGTCGTTGAAGATCTCGCGGAAGTTGGTGACGGTCAGCGAATGCTCGATCAGCTCGGGATAGTAGTAGCCGGCGGCAGGCGCGGCCTGCGGCGCCTGCAGCCAGCGCAGCCGCTGCGCCTTCGCCAGCAGGTCGCGCGGCAGCCAGCCGAACGCCGCCTCGGCATCGACGATCTCGCGTTCCGCCGTCGCCTGGTCCTCGGCGATCACCACGCGCACTTCCGGCATCGCCTCGGCCAGCTGCTTCCCCCAGTCGCGCGCCACCTCCGACTGCGGCGGCAGCATGACGAACTTGAACGTGTTGGCGCCTGACATGGCCGTGTGTCCTCGCTGGTGTTGTGCGATTATGGCGACAGCGCCCAGGACCGCAAAGCGAAGGTAAATGCCGCCGCTGCTGACCGCCGGATTCCGCCCGTTCTTCCTTGCCGCCGCCGGGTGGGCGGTGCTGGCGATGGCGGTGTGGCTGCCGCTGTTCTCCGGCGAGGTGGAACTGCCGAGCCGCTTCGATCCGCTGAGCTGGCACATCCACGAGATGTTGTTCGGCTTCGTGATGGCCGCGGTCGGCGGGTTCCTGCTGACCGCGATCCCCAACTGGACCGGCCGCGCGCCGGTGTCAGGAACGCCGTTGGCCGTGCTGGTTGGGCTGTGGCTGCTGGGGCGCGTCGCCTGCCTGTTCTCCGCGCTGATCCCGGGTTGGCTGGTGGTGGGCGCGGATCTTGCCTTTGCCGCAGCGCTGGAGGTGGTCGCGGCGGGCGAACTGTCGGCAGCCGGCAACCGGCGGAACTATCCGCTGCTCGCGCCGGTCATCGTGCTGGCGATCGCCAACCTGCTGATGCACCTGCAATCGTTCGGCGTCGCCGTGCCGATCGGTATCGGCTGGCGCCTCGGCGTCGCCGTGGTGATCGTACTGATCTCGGTGATCGGCGGACGCATCGTGCCCGCGTTCACCAGCAACTGGCTCAACGCGCGGGGCATCAAGCCGGTGCACCGAACCTGCCCTGGCTGGAGAATGCCGCGCGCATCAGCCTGATTGCCGGCGATGCTCGGTTGGGTCTTCCTGCCGGACTGGCGACCACTGGGTATGCTGCTGTTGGCCGCGGCGTTGCTCAACCTGGCCCGGCTGGCACGCTGGCGCGGTATCGCCACAGGCGCGGAACCACTGCTGCTGATCCTCCATGTCGGTTACCTCTGGCTGGTCGTCGGCGTGACGCTGCTCGGGCTGTCCGTCGATCAGCGATGCCGTTCCGCTCGCCGCCGCGGTGCACGCGCTGACCGCCGGCGCGATGGGCACGATGACCCTTGCGGTGATGACGCGTGCCACGCTTGGCCACACTGGCCGGGTGCTGCGCGCCGACAAGGCGACGGTGGTCATCTACGCGCTGGTCAGCGCGTCGGCGCTGCTGCGGATCGCCGCGGCCTGGGTGGTCGATGGACAGACCGACCTGTTCGAGGTCGCCGTCCTGGCATGGGTCGGCGCCTTCGCGCTGTTCGCCGCCGAGTACGGACCGATGCTGTTGGCGCCCCGCAGATGACGCGGCAATACTGCATCGACAGCAAAGGTTTGCGTGCATGAAAGCGGTGGTGTGCGAAGCATTCGGTGGACCCGAGGTGTTGGCGCTGCGCGACTTGCCGGATCCGCCACCGCCTGGGCCGGACGAGCTGCAGGTGCGCATCGAGGCGCGCGGCGTGCAGTACGTCGACGTGCTGATGCTCGCCGGCAAGTACCAGTTCCGCCCCGAGCCGCCGTTCATTCCCGGCAGCGAGGCCGCGGGCGTGGTGATCGCTGTGGGCGCCGGCGTCACGCAGTTCCGCGTCGGCGACAAGGTGATGAGCCGCCACAGCCTCGGCGCCTGCGCGGAACTGGGCAACGCCAAGGCCGTGCTATGCGATCGTGTGCCGGCGGGGATGAGCTTCGAGGCGGCCGGTGTGTTCCGCGGCGCGTATTCGACCGCCTATCATGCGCTGCTGCAACGCGGACGGATGAAGGCGGGAGAGTGGGTGCTGGTGCATGGCGCCGCCGGCGGCATCGGCATCGCAGCGATCCAGGTGGCGAAGCTGTTCGGTGCCAAGGTGATCGCCACCGCCAGCACCGAGCGAGAAGCGCACTGCCTGCCTGGAGGAAGGCGCCGATCATGCGATCGACTACCGGGGTGGCTTTCTCGACCGGGTGAAGGAGCTGACCGGCGGCCATGGTGTCGATATCGTGTACGATCCGATCGGCGCACAGGTCGCCGAGGAGTCGCTGCGCTGCCTCGCGTGGTGCGGACGCCTGCTGATCCTGGGCTTTCTCGGCGGCGGCCCTACCGACATCCGCAGCAACTACCTGCTGATCAAGGGCATCGACGCGATCGGCGTGCGCATTGGCGGACTGAACGAGGCGGACCCGGAACTGGCGATCGCCAACATGCAGGCACTGAACGAGCTTGCCGCGACAGGGCAAGCTGAGACCGCGCATCTCGCATCGTTTTCCGCTGGCACGGGCAGCCGAGGCGATGCAGGCGGTGATCGACCGCAAGGTGATCGGCAAGGCGGTGCTGACGGGCTGACGGCGGGCGCGAGGCGGCAGGCGCAGCCGACCGCGCCATGCCACGCCTCCATTACGTCGCGTCAGCACAGCATCCTGTTCTGTTCGCTACAATGTGAAGTCCATCGAGGGCATTGCCGCTTGCCTCCGGGCCGCCGGCGGCGGGAGTACTGCGGTACTGGCTGGTCGAGCGGCGCTCTGCCTGACTGAGACGCCGACGCCTGCGACGCATCGCATGGCGGTCCCCTCTGCGTGCCCCGCCCTGATCACCGGTTCCGCCTGGACTCGGCTCGGCAAGCGACGACAGTCTCAATGATACAGGTTGTGCGCTGATGAGAAATTGGCTCTTCCTATATCGGTGGTTCAGAGACGTCTCCATCGCCAGAAAACTGTACTTCACAGTTGGCACCATGGCGCTGCTGATCGGAGTTGAGCTCTTTGTACTGTTGTTTTCCCTGAATACATTGTCCTCACTGCGGGCTTATGTGGGTGGCGAAGGTCTGTGGTCCAAGGCGCAGAAGGATGCCGTTTTCCACTTGTACAAATACGGTGTTTCGCGCACTGACGAGGATTACCGGCTGTTTCAGCAATTCATGCGGGTTCCGATCGGCGATGCCAAGACGCGGCGGGAGCTGATGAGCAGCGATGGGAACACGGCCGTGGCGCGTGAGGGTTTCCTGGAGGGACGGAACCATCCTGACGATATTGACGGGATGATCAGGCTGTTTGTCGATTTCAACAACATTTCCTACATAAAGAAAGCGATACATATATGGGGAACTGCACAAACCATCGCCATGCAGCTGCTGCCCATTGCGGAAGGGCTGCATCAAGAGATAGCTAATCCAGACCCGTCCCAGGACAGAATAAACCAGCTTCTGGCTTCGATTTATCAGATCAATCAGAAGCTCACCGCATTCGAGGATGAGTTCTCATTCACCCTCGGCGAAGGCTCTCGTTGGCTGGAAGGAGTGGTGTTCCGACTGCTGTTGACGACCGCACTTACCGTCGAAATAACCGGCTTGCTCTTGGCCATATCCGTGAGCAGAGGCATCCAGAAGGGGCTGACCAACATAATTCGAGCCGCCAACTCGTTTTCTGCCGGGGAGCTGAACATGCGCGCCAAGGTACTGTCGCGCGACGAAATCGGGGTGGTCGCCAACTCATTCAATGAAATGGCGAGTAATCTGCAGATACGGATGGGAGAGCTTGCGCAGCTCAATCAACATCTGAGGCATGAGATTGGTGAACGTGAACGCACCGAGGCTAAATCACGCAGCGCTTTCGCTCAGTTGGAGGCCACGCATCAAGAGCTGAGATGCCAGGTCGCGGAGCGCGTGCGTACCGAGGAAATGCTGCGCCGATCGGAGAAGATGAAGGCATTGGGACAGCTCACGGGGGGGATCGCGCACGACTTCAACAACCTGTTGGGTGTGATCATCGGGAGTGCTGAAATCCTGGCGGACGTGGTGGACGACAAGTCCGAGCAGGCCGAGCTGGCGCGCGAGATCCTGAACAGCGCGTTGAGCGGATCGCTTCTGACGCGGCGCCTGCTGGCGGTCGCACGCAACCAGCCGTTGCGACCGGAGTGCGTCGATTTGAACGCATTGCTGCACGACCATATAGCGATGCTGCGCCGGACTCTCGGAGAGGCGATCCACATAAAGGCGACGCAGGTTGCCGACCTCTGGTTCACCAGTGCCGATCCGTCGCAGATCGGCGATGCGTTGCTCAATCTGGCACTCAACGCGCGCGATGCGATGCCGCGGGGCGGCGATCTCACGATCGAGGCAGCCAACGTGCATCTGGACGCCCGCGGTGCAGACGCCTTCACCGAGGTGGCTGAGGGTGACTACGTTGTACTGAGCGTGACGGATACCGGCACCGGGATGGCGGAAGACGTGGCTCGGCGGGCAATCGAGCCGTTCTTCACGACCAAGCCGCCGACTGCCGGTTCCGGCCTCGGCCTCAGCATGGCCTATGGCTTTGCCAAGCAGTCTGGTGGGCACCTCGATATCGAAACCACCCTCGGCGCCGGTACCACGGTCAGGCTGTATCTGCCACGGGCCGGCGAGAACGCTGCGGCGGTGACGCCTGCGTCACCGGAGGCGGCTCTGTGTCCCGGGGGAACCGCAACTATCCTGCTGGTCGACGACAATCAGACCCTGATCGCGTTGGCGCGTCGCCAGCTCGACGTCCTGGGCTACACAGTGGTTTCAGCGACCAGCGGGCCGGCGGCACTGGCCATCATCATGTCCGGCCAATCCATCGATCTGTTGTTCACTGACATCGTCATGCCTGACGCTATGAGCGGCTATACGCTGGCCGAGGCCGCGCGGCGCTTGCGGCCTGACCTGAAGGTTCTGTTCACAACCGGCTATGCCGCCGATCTGTCGGAACATCCCGGGCAGCACATGCTCCACAAACCGTACGATCGACGCGAATTGGCGCGGGCAGTGCGGACAGTATTGGATGGACCGGCGGTGGGCGTCGGCAACGTCACCCTCGACGCGGACTAAACCTGCCGGCCACGCCCGAAGACCACGATCCTGACGCGTTGCCAGCCATGCGCAAACCGATCTAGCCTGAGATCGAACGCTGGAGGAGCACGTCAATGGACCGCACCGCATTCGAGGCCGAGCTGCAGCGCGACGGATATCAGGTCGTCGTCAACACGATGCAGCCTGGCGCGATCAATCCCGAGCATGCACACGACTTCGATGCGCGGCTGCTGGTGGTAGCCGGCGAGATGACGATCGTCGTCGGTGAGCGGAGCGACAGCTACCGGGTCGGCGAGACCTTCAGCATGACGAACGGCTGCCGCCACTCCGAACGGGCCGGCTCCGAAGGCGCCACCTATGTCGCCGGTCGCCGCAAGCCCGCCGCGTGATCGTTCACGGGAGACAATGTCATGGATCACGCCGAGTTCGCCGCGGACCTGCGCCGCGAAGGCTACAAGGTCAGTTACGGCGGCATCAAGCCCGGCGTGATGAACCCTGACCACGCCCACGACTTCGATGCCCGTGTGATGGTGCTGGGCGGTGAGATCACCATCACGCGCGACGGCAAGGCAGAAACGTTCCGAGCCGGCGACAGCTGTACGGTCCCCGCGGGATGCGTCCACGCCGAACATGTCGGCCAGGCAGGCGTCGCCTATATCGCCGGAAACCGCGCCGGTACCGTCTGATCTTGATCTGTGAGGAAACGCCCCATGCCCGAGCCAGGCCGCGCCCTGCCGCAACCTACACCGGAAACGAAACATTTTTGGGACGGCACGCAGGCCGGGAAACTCTGCCTGCAACGCTGCGACGAATGCAGCCACACCTATTTCCCGCCGCGGCCGTTCTGCCCGAAATGCGCCTCGCGCAAGGTCAGCGTGTTCAACGCCAGCGGCCGCGCGATCCTCGACAGCTACGTGATCCATCACCGCAAGGTGCCCGGCTTCGAGCCACCGTACGCCATCGCCGTGGTGAAGCTCGCGGAAGGCCCGCGCATGATGACCAACATCGTCGGATGTGCGCAGACGCCTGAGGCGCTGCTGCTTGATATGCCGCTCGAGGTGGTATTCGAGAAGCAGAACGACGCCATCACGCTGCCCTTGTTCCGTCCGGCGAAAGGCTGAACCGATGCCCCACAACACAGTCGCTGTCGTCGGCGCCGCGGAGACCACGAAGCTTGGCGTCATCCCCGACGTGTCGCAGATCCAGTTGCACGCCGATGCGGCGCTGAACGCGATGGCGGATTGCGGCCTGAAGCCGAAGGACATTGACGGCGTCGCCACCGCCGGCGAAACGCCGGTGCAGATCGCGCATTATCTCGGCATCACGCCGACCTGGGTGGACGGCACGTCGGTCGGCGGCTGCTCGTTCATGATCCATGTACGCCACGCCGCCGCCGCGATCGAGGCCGGACTGGCGAAGACCATCCTGGTGACACACGGCGAAAGCGGCCGCTCAGGTGTTGGCCGAATTCCACGCCCGGTGCCCGCGTCCAGCCTGAACGGCCAGTTCGAGCAGCCGTACGGTCCGATGGGTCCGCCTTCGCTGTTTCCCATCCCCGTGCTGCGCTACATGAAGACCTATGGCGTGACGCACGAGCAGATCGCCATGGTGTCGGTGGTACAGCGCGAATGGGCGGCGAAGAACCCGCGCGCGACGTTCCGCGATCCGATCACGGTGGAAGACGTGCTCGGTTCGCGCATGATCGCCTATCCGTTCCGCCTGCTGCAATGCTGCCTGGTCACCGACGGCGGCGGCGCGCTGATCCTTACCTCCGCTGATCGTGCCAAGGATTTTCCCACCAAGCCGGTCTACATCCTCGGTACCGGTGAAAGCGTCGAGACGCCGATGGTGAGCCAGATGGAAAGCTTCACCTCGTCTCGAGCATTCAGCGTCGCCGGACCCACGGCATTCCGCGAGGCCGGCATCACGCACCAGGATGTCGATCATCTGATGATCTACGACGCGTTCGCGCATCTCCCGCTGTACGGGCTGGAGGACCTGGGCTTCGTGCCGCGCGGCGAGGCGGGCCGCTTCATCGCCGAACGCAATACGGCGCCGGGGGCAAAGCTGCCGCTGAACACCAACGGCGGCGGGCTGTCGTATATGCACTCCGGCATGTACGGCATGTACGCGTTGCAGGAGAGTGTGCGGCAGATGCGCGGCACCGCGCCGGCGCAGATTGCCGGCGCGAAAGTCTCGGTCTGCCACGGCGTCGGCGGCATGTTCGCTGCGTCGGGCACCATCATCTTCAGCAATCAGAAGCCGTAATCACATGTCCGACCACCTGTTCTCCGGCCTCAAGGTCATCGACTGCGCCAGCTGGATCGCCGGGCCGGCAGCCGCAACGATCATGTCGGACTTCGGCGCCGATGTGATCAAGATCGAGCCGCCCGGTGTCGGCGACCCGTGGCGCGCGCGCAGCACCAGCGGCGCGGCGAACGACTACTACTGGCAGTTGACATCGCGAAATAAACGCAGTCTTGCCGTCGACCTGAAGCACGAGGCTGGTCGTGCAGTACCTGTACCGGCTGTGCGCAGATGCCGATGTGTTCGTCACCAATTTCCCGCTCCCGGTGCGCGATCGCCTGAAGCTTGCGCCCGATGATCTGCTGCCGTTGAACCCGCGGCTGATCTACGCATCGTTCACCGCCTACGGCGAGGCCGGCGACGAAGCGCACAAGACCGGCTTCGACTCCACCGCCTATTGGGCCCGCACCGGCCTGATGGATGCCGTGCGTGCCGATGTCGATACACCGCCGGCCAGATCGGCACCCGGCATGGGCGATCATCCCAGTGCCACCGGTCTCTACGCCGCCATCGTTACCGCGCTGTATCGCCGCGAGAAGACCGGGCAGGGCGGCGTGGTGCGTTCGTCGCTGCTGCAGAATGGCCTGTGGGCGAACGGCTGCTTCGTGCAGACCCGGCTGTTCGGCGAACCGGTGCCGCATCGGCCGACGCGCGAAGCGGCACCGAATGCGCTCGCCAACCACTACCGTTGCCGCGACGGCCGCTGGTTCATCATGGCGCTGTTCAACGAGGAACGGCAATTGCGTCCGCTGCTCAACGCGATCGGCCTCGAGGACCTGGCAGGCGATCCGCGCTTCGCCACCAGGGAGGCGCGCAAGCAGAACGCGCAGGCGCTGGTGACGGAACTGGACACGGTGTTCGCCACCCGCGACATGGCGGAATGGCGCAGGGTCCTCGACAGCGTCGGCGTGACGTTCGGCGTGGTGGGCAAGATCGACGATGTCCTGGATGATGTGCAGATGCAGGCGATCGGTGCGATCGTGCCGTTCGTCGACGGCAAGACGCTGACGGTCTCCAGCCCATTCCATCTTGATGGCGAGACGAAGGTCGCGCCGCGTTATGCGCCCGCTGTCGGTCAGCACAGCGACGACGTGCTGCGTGAAGCGGGTTATTCGGCAGACGAGATCGGGCGGCTGCGCACGCTGGGCGTGCTCGCGTAGGCAAGGAGTCCAATGATGCAACCGATTGTCGCAGTGATCGCGCCGGGCATGATGGGCAGCGCCGTCGGCCAACGGCTGGTCGAGAACGGCATCGAGGTGCGGACCTCGCTGACCGGGCGCAGCGATGCCACCGTGGCACGCGCCAACGCGGCGGGCATGGTCGGCGCGTCGGACGAGCAGATCGCCGCGTCCGACATCATCCTGTCGATCCTGCCACCCGGCGACGCGCTGGGCCTGGCGGAACGGTTGGCACCCGCGCTGCGCTCGGCTGCGAACAAGCCGGTCTATGTCGATTGCAATGCGCTGGATCCGGCGACTGTGCTGCGGATTGCCGGCGTGGTCGAAGCGACCGGCGCCACCTTCGTCGATGGCGGGATCGTCGGCGGGCCACCGAAGGCGGGATACCAGGGACCCAAGATCTATCTTTCGGGCGAGGCATCGTCGCGCGCCGCCGAGTTGACGCAATACGGACTGGTGATGCCGATCCAGCCGGGCCCGATCGGCGCCGCTTCGGCGATGAAGATGTCCTATGCCGGCATCACCAAGGGCTTCACCGCGCTCGGTGCCGCGATGATGCTGGCTGCCTCGCGCGCCGGCACCGCCGACGACCTGAAGGCGGAGCTGTCGTCCAGCCAGCCGGCGCTGTTCGGCTGGCTGACCCGGCAGGTGCCGAACATGTACTCCAAGGCGTATCGCTGGGTCGCCGAGATGGAAGAGATCGCCCAGTTCGTCGGTGCGGACCCGGCCGGGCGGAAGTTCTACCAAGGTGCCGCACAGCTCTATGAGCGGCTCGCCGCGGACTTCGACGGCGAGCGCAAGGAAATCGCCGCGCTCGATGCGTTCTGCAAGCCGAAGGCGTAGCGCGTGATCCAGGGCATCCACCGCTACCCGCCGATGGAGCGGGTGATCTATGGCGCGCCGCTGGCCGAGGCGCTGGCGCAGGAGGTCGAGCGGATCGGCGCCAGTGCGGTCTTTGTGCTGGCCAGCGGCACCCTGGCGCGGCAGACCGACGTGATCGACCGCGTTCGCGCCGTGCTTGCCAACAAGTTTGCCGGCGTGTGCGCCAGGATCGGCGCCCACACGCCGCGAATCGACGTGGTGGCCGCGGCGAATGCGGCGCGCGAGGTCCGCGCCGACGCGCTGCTCACGGTCGGCGGCGGCTCGGTGACCGACGCGGCGAAAATGGTCGGCCTGTGCCTGGGCAACGATGTGACCGATCCGGCCCAGCTCGACAACTTCCGCGCCCGCATCCATGGCGACGGCCGCACGGAACGCCCGCAGGTGAAGCCACCGGCCGTCCGTTCCATCGCGGTGCCCACCACGTTGTCCGCTGGCGAGTTCAACTCCCCGGCCGGTTGCACCGACACCGTGCGGCAGGTGAAGGAGAGCTACCTCCACCCGCTGATGATGCCGCGCAGTGTCATTCTGGACCCCGCAGTCACGGTGCACACACCGGAATGGCTGTTCCTATCCACCGGCATCCGCGCGGTCGATCACGCGGTGGAGGACATCTGCTCGGTGAACCCGCAACCACTGTCCGACGGCACCTCGCTCCACGCGCTGCGCCTGCTGAGCCGTGGCCTGCGTGCGGTGAAGGCCGATCCCGGTGATCTCGCGGCACGGCTCGACTGCCAGCTTGGCTCCTGGATGTCGATCATGGGTTCGCAGAACGGTGTGCAGAAGGGCGCCAGCCACGGCATCGGCCATGTGCTGGGCGGCACCGCCGGCGTGCCGCACGGCTATACCTCGTGCGTCATGCTGCCGCCGGTGCTGCGGTTCAACGCACCGGTCAACGCCGAGCGCCAGGCCTGGGTCAGCGAGGCGCTCGGCCGGTCGGGTGGCAGCGCCGCGGACGCGGTCGCCGAACTGGTTGCCGACCTGGGGCTGCCCGGCACGCTGCGCGATGTCGGCGTGCAGGCGGAACAGCTCGACCGGATCGCCGAGGAGTCGATGCACGACCGGTGGGTCCACACCAATCCGCGCAAGATCGCGGGTCCGCCGGATGTGCGCGCGCTGCTGGACGCCGCCTGGTGAAGCCGATCAGTCCGCGGTGAGAGCGGTCAGCAGCTTCATCAGCTCCTCACGCCGGAACGGCTTGCGCAGGACCGACACGTTCGGATTCTCATGGAACCTTGCCACGCCCTCGGCGAGTCGCAGGTAGGCATCGCTGAAGCCGGAGGTGAGCACGACCTTGACCGGGATGCCCGTAAGCAGGATTTCGTTCAGCACATCGATGCCGTCCTTTTCCGGCATGATCATGTCGAGCATGACCACGTCAGGCTTGAACGCGATGAAGGTCTCGGTGGCCAGCGCCGAATTGTTGAGGGATCGCGCGTTCAGCCCAAGCTGTCGGGCGATCATCTCCACTACCTTGGTGATGCCGGTCTGATCGTCGATCACCAGCAGCTTCTTCGCCATCGAACACTCCCCACCAAGTTAGGCCGCGTTCCGCGCGGCCGGATAGCTCCCCCACCTTTGGCAGTATATTTACTTAGAACCCATCAAATTGCAGCCCCAAAAGAGTGCGCCTCCGGTTTTTTCCGTAACCTGAACAAACTCGAATAGGTGGTTGCGCCGAGCTGGCTCGAGCTGGCCGGGATTTGCGTAAACTACCGATACCACCGTCCGACAACCCAAATTAAGGTCGAGTGAGGAGCGTAATGAGACAGCATCTCCGGTTTTGAGCCTCTACGATGCAGCGCGGCCGAGGGCAACGGCAAGTCATTGGTGACGGTTTATGAATAACGGTGTCCGCCGACCATCCGCCGGTCACAGTCATCGCGACCGTCAATCCTTGTTTACCGATCCTTACCGTTGGGGTGGTTCCTTAGCGGCGATCGCAACAGCGCCACTGAGCCTGCCATGTCGTCAAGTAGCCTCCCCGCTGTCGCTTATTCCGATCCGGAGCATCTTTGGCCCAGCTTCGTCGCCAGCGTTCACAGCCACGCACTGCTGCTGCTCGATCCGGACGGCCACATCATTTCATGGAACCATGGGGCCGAGCTGATCAAGGGCTATCGGGCCGATGAAATCGTCGGCCAACACTTTTCCTGCTTTTACCCGCCGCAGGATATCCTGGCCCGCAGACCGCAGCTCGAGCTTGAGATCGCTGCCACCAACGGCCGCTTCGAGGCGGTCGGCGAGCGGGTGCGCAAAGATGGTTCGGGCTTCCTCGCCGAGGTGGTGATCACCGCCATCCGCTCATCCGACGGCACCTTGCGTGCCTTCGGCGAGATCATCCAGGATATCACCGCGCGCGCCGCGGCCGAAGCCGTGGTTAAAACGAGCGAGAGCAGGCTCCGCAGCCTGATCGCCACGGTGCTGGACACGGTGGTGGACGGCCTCATCACCATCGACCGGCATGGCATCATCCAATCGTTCAACAAGGCCTGCGTCAGTCTGTTCGGCCACGAACCGGAAGATGTGATCGGGAAGAACGTGCAGATCCTGATGCCGGAGCCATATCACAGCGAGCACGACGGCTATATCTCGAGCTATCTTGCCACCAATGTGCCGAAGATCATCGGCATCGGCCGCGAAGTGATGGGGCGGCGCAAGGATGGCTCGACCTTTCCGATGGAAATTGCGATCGGTCAATCGCCACAGGCCGGCAATCATGCCTTCGTCGGTATCGTGCGCGACGTGACTGAGCGTCGTGAGATGAAGACGCAGCGCGAGCAGTTGCGCCAGTCGCAGAAGATGGAGGCGGTCGGGCAGCTCACCGGCGGTCTTGCGCACGACTTCAACAACCTACTGGCGATCATCATCGGCAACCTCGACATGCTGCGGGAGATTCGCGCCGAGGACCAGGTGGCCGACGAACTGGTGAGCGATGCGCTGGACTCTGCGCTGCGCGGGGCGGACCTGACGCGGCGCCTGCTGGCGTTCGCCCGCCGTCAGCCGCTGCAACCCGAGCGCAGTGACATCAACGAAGTGATCGGTGCCATTGTGCGGCTACTCACCCGCACCCTCGGCGAGAACGTCACGATCGAAATGTTGCTGTCGCCCGGTGTCTGGCCGGTGCAGATCGACCGGGCGCAGTTCGAGGCGGTGATCGCGAACCTCGCCACCAACGCGCGCGACGCCATGCCGCGCGGCGGCACGCTGCTGATAAATACCTATAATGGCCACCTCGATGAGGCCTATGCTGCGGCGCATACCGACGTGACGCCTGGCGACTACGTGGTGGTGGAGGTCAGCGATTCCGGCACCGGCATGCCGGCGGACATTCTTTTGCGCATCTTCGAACCGTTCTTCACCACCAAGGAGCAGGGCAAGGGAACCGGGCTTGGCCTCTCCATGGTGTTTGGTTTCATGAAGCAGTCGGGCGGCCACATCACGGTGTACAGTGAACCCGGCAAGGGCACGACATTTCGATTGTACCTGCCGCACGTGGAGGATCCGGTCGCTGTGCAGGAGGATCGGTTGGAGGCGCCGGCGTCACGCGGCGGCAGCGAGACGATCCTGGTGGTGGAGGACCATGCCGGCCTGCGCCGCATCGTGGTGCGGCAGCTCAGCGAAGCGGGCTACCGTGTACTGGAGGCGCCTGACGCCGAGGCGGCGATGACGATCATCGATTCGCCTGAGGCGATCCATTTGCTGCTGACCGACGTGGTGATGCCTGGCGCGATGGATGGCCGCGACCTCGCGCGGGTTGCCACGGCGCGCCGGCCGTCGCTCCGGACATTGCTGACCTCGGGCTTCCCAGATGCAAGATGGGGTGGGTCGCCGTCCCGCACCGGCAATCGCCTGCTCAGCAAGCCGTATCGCAAGGAGGAACTGCGCCGCGCGGTCCGCGAGGTGCTGGACGAACCCAGATCAGGCGTTGGGCCAGCGCGGTGATAGCGAGCCATCGGTCCGGGAGCCTGCGGCGCGGCTCGGACAATGCGGCGAGGTCGAACGCCGCACAGGAACTGGCGCGACTCGATCCCCGGCGTGCTGAAGCATGCGATCGACCGGGCGTCGTGTCCGCCGGAGCAACGGTCCGACGGCAAGCCGGTCGGCCTGATGGGCGCGGACGCCGGCACGTTGGGGAGTGCGCGCGCGCACTATCATCTGCGGCAATGCTTCGTGTTCCCCATCGGACTGGTGATGAACCGGCCCGTGGTGATGATCCCGCAGGCCCAGAATAAGTTCGACGCCGAACGCCAGGCTGACCGATCAGGCGACGCGCGATTTCGTCACCGCACACCTGGTGGCATTCAAGGCGCGGGTGTTGCGGATGCAATAGGCCGTTATCGCGCGGCCCCATGATACTCGCGATTTGGCATCATGTCGGTCGCCGACGCCATGCGGTTCGACAGGTTGAAGAATGCCACGGTCTCTGAGAGATCGAAGATGTCCGGTGCGGTGAGGCCGACGTCATGGAGCGTCGCACGGTCGGCATCGTCGATCAGCCAGGGCGTGGTGGTGAGTTTCCAGGTATAGTCCAGCATCGCGCGCCGACGCAGATCGAGTTTCGCAACCCGGTAGTTCAGCGCCATCATTTCGCCGAGTTCGGCATCGCCGGACAGCGCACGCACCGCGGCACCGTGCGCGACCAGGCAGTAATAGCAGCGGTTGGCCGATGACACGACGACCGCCACCATCTCGCGCTCCAGCCTGGAGAGGCCGGAGTCCGACAGCATGATCTCGTTGTACATCGCCATGAAGTTGCGCAGACGCTGCGGTTTCAGGCTGTATGTGCTGAATACGTTCGGCACGAAGCCGAGCTTGTCCACGCACTTCTGCCAGATGAGCTGGAGGTCATCGTCCAGCGTGGCCGGGTCGGGGACGCCGAGTTTGGAGATGTGGTCGGGTTGGGGCATGGCGGACGGGTAGGAGCGTTCCATGGTTGGACGCTCCTACCGCAACGAACGCTATTCCGCTGCCGCGCGCTGCACCGGAATGTCGGTCGAGTACCGCAGATGCACCGGCGCGTTCGCCTCCCACGGATCCTTGAGGCCGAGCGCCTTGCCGTGTTCCTTCACCGCCGGCATGACCTCCTTCACCAGCAGCTCGATGCAGCGGCGGCGATCGACGGCAGACACCGTGCCGTCATTGCCCCAAAGACCCATGATCCCTGGGCGGGTATGCTCGATCAGATGCTTCAACCGCGCGATCACCTGATCCGGTGTGCCGGCGATGATCATGGTGTCCGCGACCTGTTCCTCGAAGGTCGGCTGACCACGCGGGTTCCTTGCGCGTCCGACCGCGAACTCGACGAAGCCGCGCCGGCCGGACGGCGAGAAGTAACCGGACGGATTGGCCCACACCGGATGCGCGAGCCCGGTGAACTCGCCCTGCATCCACATGAACTGCCGCGCGTTCTGCAGCGCCTTCTCTTCGGTGTCCTGCACATGGACGCGGATCAGGTAACCGAAGTTCTCCGGCCCCGCAGTGTATCCGACATCCGCCGCGGCCTTGGAGTAGGTGTCCCAGATCACCTTGGTTGCGTCGATCGCGGTGTTGAGCGCGATGTATGGATAGCGCTGCTGCGCGGTCCAGATCACGGTCTCGCGCGACAGCACGCCTGGTATCCACACGCGTGGATACGGCTTCTGCAGCGGCACTGCCCACGGGTTCACCACGCGATGCTGGTAGTGCGTGCCCTCCCAGCGGAACGGCCCGGGCTGCGTCCAGATCTTGGTGATGAGGTCGTGCGCCTCGACGAAGCGTTCCCGGTTGTACGCGGGGTTCACGCCGTTGGCCAATTGCTCCTGCCCGCCGCCACGCACGAAGCCTGACACCACCCGGCCCTTCGAGATCATGTCGATCATTGCGATCTCTTCGGCGAGCTGCACCGGGTTGTCCGATAGCGGCAGCGGGTTGCCGAGGAAGACGATTTTGGCCCGTTTTGTCACCGCGGCCAGGATTGCGCCGAACATGTTGGTCCGGGCCTGCATGCAGAATGGCGCGTTGTGGTGCTCATTCAGCATGATGCCGTCGACGCCCCACTCGTCGGCCATGATGTATTCTTCGAGGAACTCGTTGTAGAGCCGGCTTCCCGCCACCGGATCGTAGTGGCTGTTGGAGAAGGTCAGCGCGGTCGCGCCGTATTTCAGCCCCTCCTTCGCATCGTAGGCGGCCATCGGCTGCTCGGTGAAGTACATCAGGTGCATGGCGTGCTTCCTTCAGTTCGCATTGACGAACGTCGAGACGAGTCTGGCCAGCTCGTCCGGCTTTTCCATATCGACGTAATGCCCGCAGGCGGAGACGGTTTCCAGCCGGGCGTTGTGCAGCGCCTTCACGTAGGCATCGCCGGCGCTCTTCGGCACGTGCCTGTCGTCGTCGCCCCACACCACCAGCGCCGGCGTCTTCACGCCGCCCAGCAGGTGCGGCAGGGTCTGGCTGTACATGTATGGCTTCCACGCGGTGCGGAACACCATCTCGCGGCAGATGTCCCACTGCTCGAGCTGATCCGTCGATACATCACCGTAGACGCGCGTGAAAGCCGCCTGATCGCGGAAGCCGGCCTGCGGATAATCGAGATAGGACACGATCGCCTGATCGGCGATGTCGCCCTGCGGCGGCTTGATGCCCATCGCACCGACCAGGACCAGTTTGCGGTATGCCGTCGGCGACTGACTTGCCATCTCGGCCGCGATCCAGCCGCCGAACCCCAATCCCACCAGCGACACATCGCTCAGGCCGAGATCGCTCAGCAGCCAGCTATGCATTGCGGCTATGTCGCGCACGCTGCGCAACCATTGCGGCCGCTCCGACCTGCCCCAGCCCGGATGATGTGGCAGCAGCACGTCGAAGCTCCGCGCCAGCGCATCATAGAACGGCAGCCGATCGAGCGTGCCGATGTCGTGGTGCAGCACCAGCACCGGCCGGCCGCTGCCGCCGCGCGTCAGGTGCAGCTTGCACCCGGCGATGGTGGGTGTGGTCTCGTTCCAGGTCGCGCTGCCCGACATCCGTTCCCCCTTCGGCACTGCTTCGGGTGTCACGATACTCATCAGTAGCCTTGCTTGTCCAATCGCGCGGGTGTGCCATAAAGCGACTGGCGCGAGGGGAGAGACGGCAATGCCCGGTCTGGCCGGAACAGTTGCAATCGTAACGGGGGCCAGCCGTGGCATCGGCGCCGCCGCGGCGCATGCTTTGGGCGAGGCCGGCGCGTCGGTGGTACTCGCGGCGCGCAACGGGAAGCTCGCGGAGTCGAACGCGCAGCAAATCCGCACTGCCGGCGGCAAGGCATTTGCGGTGGAATGCGATGTCTCCGACTACCCCGCCTGCCAGCGCCTGGTGCATGAGACCGCGCAGCGCTTCGGTCCGCCGGATGTACTGGTGAACAACGCCGGCGTCATCGAGCCGATCGGCATGGTCGCCGCGGACCAACCCGAAGCGTGGGCACGCAGCATCGAGATCAATTTGATTGGCGCCTACTACGCGATCCGCGCGGTGCTGCCTGCCATGCTGCAGCGCGGCCACGGCGACATCATCAATGTATCATCCGGCGCCGCACTGCGCCCGCAGGAGGGTTGGAGCGCATATTGCGCCGGCAAGGCAGGACTGGCGATGCTGACACGCTCGATCGATCTGGAGCATCGCGCGGCAGGCATCCGTGTGTTCGGCTTCCAGCCCGGCACGACGGACACCGACATGCAGGTGACGATACGCGCATCCGGCATCAACCCGGTCAGCAGGATCCCGCGCGAGCAACTCACGCCAGTTGCGCATCCCGCGCGTGCCATCGTGTATCTTTGCACGCAGGAGGCGGACGATCTCGCCGGCAAGGAGTTCAGCCTGCGCGACGACGATTTTCGCCGCCGCATCGGTCTTGGGTGAGGCACGACAATGCTGCGAGCTGCACCGACGGCAGAATGAACTCCTTGATTACCGGAATCTCGCTGGTGTTATGCGTGCAGCCGGTCCAGCGCGCCGGGTGGAACCCATGCCGCAGATAGAACCCATATGCGTTGCGGACCGAGTTCAGGCAGATCCTCTCGCTGCCACGCTCGCGCGCAAACGCTTCCGCCTTATCGAGCATGACACTGCCGAGACCTTGCGCCTGCCATGGGTCATCGATGGCTATCAGGCGGAACACCGCCATCCGTTGCTGCGGCTTGATGTCGATCCGGATTGTGCCGATCACCACGTCATCCGCCAGGAATATCAGCGGGTGATTGTCGCGCTGGCGCTCATCCGGCCAGTCGGGATCATACTCGCAGTAGTACGGCGATCCCTTGCCATTGTATTTTTCGAAGATGCACCGCCTTCGCACGTCGTGATAGCGGGCCCATTCACCTGAGCTCCGCGGGGCGCGAAGCTCCAAACATCGAGCGCGCACAGGGCGGCCCTTCTGCTGTTTCGTAAGCGGAGCCGATCGGTCCCGCTTTTGTCGCATCTGCGGCGCGGCAATCAGAGCATGGCCGCGCTACCATGCGGTTAATGCGGCGCGAGCCATCATCTTGGTATCGTCCGGTTGCGTTGGCTCCCTTGCCTGGCGTTGTCCGAAACGCCGGTCAGTCCAGTTCGCTGGCCCAAAGGGACAAGGGCAGCCTGACCGACAGTGCGGACGGCGGCTGCTCCGGATGGACGCCGAACATGTATGCGCTGCTGCCCGCGACGGCCGCAACTTGGGCGCGGCGGTGGCGGGTGAGGGCGACCGGCCTGCCGTCTTCCCTGATGCCAAGGATCGCTTCGTCCAGGTCATGGATTAAATCTGCACTCACCCGGACTGCCCAATCGAAGGTGCCGAACATATAGTGGGGATTGCCGAGCGCGCCGGGGCAACGGGAATCAGCAAACACTGAGCCGGGCAGAGGCACTGCCAATCGCTCGATGTGCATGACGCGTCCTTTCGCAAAGTCGCGAGGCCGCAGTGTAGGACGGGATGATGAGGACCAGGTTAGCCCGTCTTCGCGGATTCGCCCCCCTGAAGAGCCATTTTACGATGGTTGCTGTCGGATACGATCTTGATTTCCCACATAGATTTTTTACCGCCATAGCTGAAATCGGCTGTAGTGAAGACCTACCCTATTTCCACGCCTGGATTCCTGCGCCTACGATGGCGACACGGGAGTTCGAAGTCGCGGGGCGCCACAGAGACCTGCCGGATCGCAATCTACGCGTTGTGCAAGACGCCCTGTAGTGAAGACCTTTCCGGTTAACTCTTTGATCGACAACGAGCGGAGACCTGAAAATCCCTCCAATCCGCGAAGACGGGTTAGCGTCAGGCAGATCCGGCCAACGCCCGGCCGCCTGCGCCGCTCCGATGCACGCCTTCAGTCATGGTCGGCGGCAAAGGGGGCGATGACCTGATCGGCATAGCATCGGCAGGCTGGCTCCGACCAAGGACGAACGGAAACCGATTGCCGCGGACCGGCTAGACCATGGTCAGCCCGCCGGACACGCTGATCGTCTGCCCGGTGATGTATTCCGCATCGTCCGAGAGCAGGAACGCGATCATCCCCGCATAGTCATCCGGCTTGCCCAGCCGGCGCAACGGAATGGCGCGCGCCAGGGCATCGCCGATCGACGGCGACGCGGCGCGGAAATTGTCGAACAGCGGTGTGTCGGTCGG
Organism: uncultured Alphaproteobacteria bacterium; assembly: GCA_963749575.1. GTDB lineage: Bacteria > Pseudomonadota > Alphaproteobacteria > Acetobacterales > Acetobacteraceae > JAMXLO01. Next base: position 232,521 of record CAVVNM010000012.1, on the reverse strand, counting down.
ACCGGGGCACACCACGTTCAGCGTGATCCCCTTGCGTGCCAGCTCGCGCGCCAGCGTCTTGGTGAACGCGATGATGCCACCTTTGCACGCCGCGTACACCGCCTCGCCGGACGAACCCACGCGCCCGGCATCCGATGCCACGTTGACCACGCGGCCGAACCCGCGCTCGGCCATGCCGCGCACCACGACATGGTGCATGTTAAGCACACCATACAGGTTGATCTGCACCACCTTGTCCCACAACGCGCGGTCAGTATCGAGGAAGGCAACGGGCGTGTCCCACCCTGCGATGTTCGCCAGACCCTGCGCCGGCCCGAACGCCGTGACGGCGGCGGCGATCTGGTCGCGATCAGTGATGTCGACCCGATACGCCTGTGCCTGTCCGCACTGCGCCGCGGTCTCGCGCGCGCCGGCCTCGTCGAGATCGAAGATTCCCAGCACGCAGCCTTCCGCGGCCAGCCGCAGGGCGGCGGCACGGCCGATGCCGCTCGCGCCACCGGTCAGGATCACCCGCCTGCCGTCGAGTCCGCGCATGCTCACGCTGAATGAAACGCGATCGTCCGCAGTTCGATGCTTTCGCGCGGCAGCACATCGGCAGGCGCGGTCGGATCCTCGAACGCGCCGTGCGGCGACAGCACCGCGCGGCCGTCCCGTGCCGAGTCATAACACTTGAGCAGCAACACCTCGTCTGCGCGCATCTCGGGCACATAGTACCAGCGCTGCTTCGCATTGTGCCGCATCAGATAGATCTCGCCCTTCCGGTCGCGATAGATCAGGTCCGACGCCACCAGATCGCCGGGCGAGACCGACCGCGCATCGCACATCGCGAGCGGCGCGTCGCGCAACGGGCCACGGATCGGCCGCCACACGTTGATGAATTGGTAGCGCCTGCCCAGCAGCGCATCCGCCTCATCGCCCATCAGATCGCGGATGCGCTGTGGCGCGGACCGCTCGGTGTAGTCGTTGTGCACCCGCGTCGCCGGCTGGCGCGGCATGCCCGCTGCGCGATCCTCCGCGCCCCATTGGCGGCGGCGGATCGTGTGATCGAAGGTGATGACGCGCGACGCTCCGGTGTACTGCGCGACCAGGCGTTCGGCTTCGGGGTAGTAGACGCGACGCAACGCTTCCTGGTCGTAAAAGTCGCCGACCTCGCTGCGTTGTTCGACCAGTTCGAAGCCTTCGCGATCGAGCGACAGATCGGCAGCCAGCGGCCGTGCGTCGTGCACGGTCACCCGATATGCCGCGTTGACGGTGTTGGTGCGCGGCACGCCGGGCGGCGGATCATAGGTGTAGCTATGTGGTCGTTCCGTCATCGGGGCGAGATAGACCAGATCGGCCTCCACATCCGTACGACCGGAGATGGTCGTGCCCTGCTGATCCATGAGTGCCGGTCTCCTGCAACCAGAATTGCGCTGGCGTCGCATGCGGGATGGTGCGCCCCGCGCGGCGCCCAGGCAATGACGGTCAGCAGGTTGGGATCACCTTGAACTCGACCCTCCGGTCCAGCGCATCCGACAGATCATCGGTGCCGGTACCGACCAGATTGTTCTTCGACCCGACGCCTGTGGCGATGACGCGTCCCTGCAGGCTGGGAGCAACGGTCTCCAGCCGTCCCTTCACGTATTCGGCACGCAATTGCGACAACTGGTCGTTCAGCGCGGCGGAACCGGTCGGGCTGCTGTTGCCGGTCACCTGAAGACACGCATTCCGGCCCGCGCTGTGCGTGGCGATCTGCCGCAGCCACACATCGTAGGGCCCCGTGGTCTGCTGTGCGGTATCGAACGACGTCGAGCCCGGACGAAACAAAATCTTCACGCCAAGCGCACCTGTGTCGAGCCCGAAATCGACCACGCGGCCGAACGCCGCTTCCGCCTGCTCGCGGCGGCCCAGCTTCCAGTTGGTCAGATAGAGGCCGTTGAACACCCGCAGCTGATTGCCGGCCGGCGTCCGCCCCGCGGTCGTGTAGAGGTCGAGCGCGTCGCTATAGCGGCTCGCGTCATAGGCGTTGATCGCGTCGCTGATGAGGGAGGCGGTGAGGATGCCGTTCAGGTAGGTCGGGCTGATCGGATCGCCGACCTTGGTGGCCTGGCAGGTATCGATATAGCTCTTGATGCTGGCGTCGTTGGTCCAACCGGGGCTGTCGCGGAAGAAGCGGGTCGGCGTGGAATCGACTCCGTCCATGCGTGCGCGCGCAACGCCTTTGGCGACTGTCTTGCCAGCGTGCAGGTCCACCATCACCAGGCAGAACCGATAGCCCTCGCGGGTGCCCGCGGTCTGGCCTTGCGCGTTCACCGGCGTGAACGTGCCGACCATCACGTCGGGTCCCTTGCTGACCGCCTCGGCGGAGAACGGCTGGATGTCGAACTGCGGATACTTCTCCTGCGCCAGCGCGACGATGCGATCCTGGATCTGCTGGGTCGCCGCCGACTGCTGACCGGTCACGCCGTTCACCAATGGATCGATCACCACCGTCTGGCGCTGACCCGGGGTCACCGGCGCGGCCGAGAACACCGCATTGGCGGCGTTCAGCACGGCCTGTGGGAACGGCACCGGCTGCACCACCGGAGGCGGTGTCGCCGCGACCGGCGCAGGCGCCTGCGTTGCCGGCGCGCAGCCCACGAGCCCGGCCAGGATGGCGCCGGCGAGCCATGAACAACCGCGGGCAGGGCACAGGTTGGGCTGACGGTCAGGACCGGCACTCGGTCCGTAGGGCCGTGAGTTCCGCATCGGACAATGTTTCCCCCAGTTGGGCTCGGCTAAGGATATTGGCACATTTTGCGGGCCGTACCGTCGGCTGCCGCGGCTGCGGGGGCCTTGGAGGCGGCGGTTCGGCCGCCCGAACGATCACCATTGCGAGATCGGCGGCAAGCGGCCGTGTGGCGTCCTGCAGGTGCGGCCGCAGCACGCTGAGGTAGTCGGCATCGCGTTCCGCCTCAGGCCGTTGGCCGAGGTCGAGCGGTGCGTCGGCGCCGATCGCGACGATCAGGCGGGTGCCGGGTGGCGACGTGGCGACCCAGTCCACGGTCCTGCGATCCGCGGCGCCAGGTTCGGACGGGCGCAAGAGATGGCGCACCATCCCGTCGGCCTGGTATAGATCGACGTAGAGCACGGGGATCGCCGAGGTGACGCTGATCCCGAGCCGCGCGCCGATCGACACGTTCGGCTGATCGAGCCGAAGCACGAGCGCCGGCGGCGTGCCCTGCCAGGTCCCGCGGACCACCGGTGCCATCGCCTCGAGCATGCGGCAGGCCGCCCGATCAACCCAAGCGACGTCATTGGCGACGCGCCCCAGGCCACTGAGGTCCGACAGGAACCGGTCGAATTCCAGCGCGGAAGCCGCGAAACCGGTCGCTCGCACGCCATCGCCGCTGGCAGTCAGGTGCACCGCCGCGCAGGGCAGTGCCGCGGCCGCGCTCTGTGCCTGCTCGAACGGCGACGGCATGACGGGTGCCGGGGTTGGCGGCGGCACCACGATCGCTGCGGGCTGCGGCGGCGGCACCACGATCGTTGCGGGCGGCGGCGGCGGGGGTGTTGGCTCGGGTGGTGCGGACGCGGTCTGCGATGGCGGGCTGACCGGCGACGGGGGCGGCGCGGTCGGACTGCGCAGCATGAGATAGGCGGCGCCGGCCAAAGCGAGGGCTCCCAATCCCGCCGCCGCCAACCATGTGCCGCGTCGCGCGCCGGGGACGGCGACAGGCGGCACATCCGCGGGCGTGTCGGACCCCAGCATTTCGAGCATCGCATCCGCACTCTGCGGCCGCTGCGCCGGATCGACCTTGAGCGCCGCGTCGATTGCCGCGAGCAATGATGGCGGATAGCGTCCGGCACCGAACGAGGCGGCCGACGGTTGGGGATCCGTCAAGCCGGCCGCCAGCGAATTCTGCCTCGCCAATGCGTTCGCCACGCGACCGCCGATTGCGCGGTAGCACACCGCGCCGATCGCATAGATGTCGGAGAACTCACCCTGGCGGTGACCGAGCATCTGCTCGGGTGGTCCGTAGCCGCCGGAGTAGATCTGGGTAAAACTGGTGGTCTCGGTCGGCGTTGCCTGCCGGATCGCGCCGAAATCGATCAGTACCAGCCGATCGCCCTCGCGCACGATCACGTTGGCGGGCTTGATGTCGCGATGCACCAGACCGGCCTGATGCACGATGCGGATGCTGGACAGCAACTGGGTCAGCAGCGAGCGGACGCGGGCGGGAGCAAGACCGTCCGGCTCCTGGCGGAACACGTTCGCGAGGCTGTCGCCCTCGAGGTAGTCCATCACGAGAAAGCAGGTGCCGAACGCCTCGAAATAGGTCTGCACGTGCACGATGCCTTCGCTTGCGCCGGCGGCGCTGCCGAGCATGACCAGCGCCTGAGCCTCGCGCAGGAAGCGTTCTCGGCAGTCGTCGAACATCGCTGCGTCCGCGGTCGTGATGGGCCGCACGGTCATGTGCTCGCGGACGGCGAATTGCTGGGGGTAGTATTCCTTGATGGCGAAGCGCTGCCGCAGCAGATCGAGGGCGAGATAGGTGATGCCGAACCCGCCGCTGCCCAGGACCCGATCGATGCGGTAGCCGTTGACGACGGTGCCGCGCGGCAGGGCGAAGCGAGGCCAGGGCGGCTCAGGCTCGCCGCGACTGTCGCTCCTGGTGTCGTCATTCATGCGCGCGAGCTTGCGACAGGCCGGGGCGGCGCGCCACTGGAGCGCATCGTCCGAGGGAGCTGGTGATGACGGTTTCACCCAGAATGGCGCTCCTCGCCATTAACGGAAGCGTGGTCTATCTCGGCCTTGCGATACTCGGCTGGGGTGGGTTTGCACCGTTCTTCTCGCATCCCGCCCTGGCCACCGTAGCGATCATCATCGTCGTGCTGACGGTCGTGGCCCTGTTCACCGTCGGCAACCTGAACTCCGGCGAGCGCGAGGACCGTGGCAATCGCTGGATCTTCGCCGCCTTGGCGCCGATTGGCCTGCTGCTCGGCTGGTTGCCGGCCTACACCGACCGGATGGATTTCTGGACGCTCGACGGCGACACCGTGCGATGGCCGGGCGTGGTCCTGGTCGCCGCGGGCGGGGCGCTGCGGCTTTGGCCGGTGTTCGTGCTGGGCCATCGATTCAGCGGACTGGTCGCCATCCAGCCTGGGCACACGCTGGTCACAACCGGCATCTATGGCGTCATCCGTCACCCGAGCTATCTCGGACTTCTGCTCGGCTCGCTGGGTTGGGCGCTAACATTCCGGTCGTGGCCTGGCGTGCTGCTGACGGCGCTGATGATGGTGCCGATCATCGCCCGCATTCGCGCGGAGGAGTGCTTGCTGAGCTCGCAGTTCGGTGCCGAATACGATGCCTACCGTAGCCGGACGTCACGGCTGATGCCTGGCGTCTATTGAGGAACATGCTCGGATGGCGGTTCGGGATGGATCGCCGCGACCGATGCTGACCAGATCAGCCGTTGCAGGCGCATGCCCCGGTGCAGCGTGGCGCTGCCGGGCCAAGGGCTCCGAGACACCCCACGACGTGGCGGCAAACCGCAACGACGCGGCCGATCCGATCTGGTAGCCGGTTGGCAAAAAAGAGAGGCGCATTCCACCGCCATCGGCGGAATGCGCCTCGACGTTTGTGCTGTTGCGCCTAGGCGGCGTGCATCAGTTCCAGCGCGTCCTCGTAGACCGTCATGTTCTTGCCGTACGAGACCGCTGCGGCCTGGCAACCGCACACCAGGTGCATCCAACGCCACGGCTCGCGCGTGTTGTGGAACTCCTCGATGACCGCCTGGTGGTGCTTGAAGGCGTGCATCTCGGTGAAGTTGTCGTGGCACACGATCTCGGCGAGGCGCCGCATCAGCACCTGCGGGTCGTAGCGCAACTCTACGTACTGCTGCGCCAGGTTCACCGTTGCCCTGACCTCGGGCACCGCCCGCATCATGCCGAGGTTGCTGACCGTGGACCAGTCGGTCGGCGGCTGGTTGTAGATGCTCTGGGTGATCGCCTCGAGCAGATCCTCCTGCGAGCGTGGCGGCAGGGCAGCGACGGCATCCATGTCCGGCTGGATGGTTTCCTGCATGCGGTACTGAGTGGACTTCACCTCCGGACCGGTATGCCACAGCAACAGCGCCAGCAGCTTGTTCTTCATGCTGAAGCCTTCGAGCCGGATCAGGTAGCGCCGCAGGTTGGCGCTGGTGTGCAGATGCACGTCCATTGGATTGCCGGTGAGCGAGCGCAGGAACAGGCCGGCCGCGCCGATCGACAGCGCCTCGCCGGCGCCTTCCAGCGACAGGCCGTCGGCCAGCGCCTGGGCGATCATCTTCGGGATCTCGGGGTAGGTCTTGCAGCCGCGGATGGCTTCGCCGAGTTCGCCGATCCTGGCGGTCTCATCGTCACCGGAGCGCTGGCGCAGGACCCGGCCCAGCAGCCCATGCTCCTCGATCAGCGCATCGACCTCCGGGACCAGCCGCTGGGTGGGGAAGCGCGCGACATAGCGCACGGCCGGACGGAACAGGACCTTCAGGTGCTCCGTCCCGAGCGTCTCCAGACCGCGCCAGAGGTAACCGGGGAACAGGAAGTAGTGGTCGTCGAGCGTGTTCTTCGGCAGCGCGACGCTCATCAGCAAATTGAACGCCTCGATCGCCGGGACATGGTCCCACAGCCACAGGAAGATGTGGTCGGCCTTGTTGCTCTCGCCGCGGCTGCACGCCTTGAGAAATGCCTCCTTGTTGGCTTCGACGCCGCGCGAGGTCACCACCTCGCCCGAGCCGTCCGCCGCGAGATCGTCCGCGCGGCTTTCGTCGGTGCCGCTGGCATCCAGCGGTGCGAAGTCCAGCAGGCTGTAGGGCGAGGTCACCGGGTCGTTGATGTGCTTGTTGGACAGGGCGACGTGCTGGAGGACGGGCAGGAAGCGGTCCTCGCCGTCCAGGCGGCCGACCAGGTTGGCGATCGCATGCAGGCCGGCGAGCGGATGCAGCGGGCCGCCGTGATGGCCGGGGGGCAGATCGGCGGAGCGCACGACCGCCAGCGCCGAGGCGGTCAGCATGGTCTGCGGCGCGACGCCGGCACGCAGTTTGTCCAGGGTGCGATCCAAAATCTCGGTGGGGGGCGTCTGCTCGATGAACTGGACCAGCGGTTCAATAGTTTCGGGGTATTGGACACGTACGTGCATGGTAGGTGGGCTCCTCGTTAGTGCGACAACGCGCAGCAAGCGCTTCTTGGTCTCGCCTTGCCGGGTCTCGCTCAGCGGCTGCCGGGGGACGGGCAACACGAGGGACTCTTTGGTTTCAGGGGTAATCGTCGGACGGGATGGGCGGGGTGTCAATGCTTGGAGCGGCGACATGCTTGGCGAGGCAGCTGAATGGGGTGAGCTAGATCACTCCATCTCGCCGCAGCGCGCAGTAGCATTGAAGTCGCTTCCGAGACAGAATGTTGCGGAGTGCTGCTGCCCCTGCGTGTTTCCGGTTTCAATTGGCCTGCGGAACAGGATCCTCCCCGACAATGATGGCACAGTCAGTGACCGACCGGCAGATCTTCCTGAGCTACGCCAGGGTCGACGACGAAACCCCTCCCGCTGCCGACAAGGACAAGCGGCCTGGCTGGGTCAAGTTCTTCTACGACAACCTCTGGTATGAGCTCAGGCAGCGCATCTCCATGGACCTCCATTTCTGGCGGGACGTGAACGACATCGAGCCCGATGGTGTGTTTGCGCGTGAGATTACGGCAGCGTTGGAACAGGCCATGTTCATGGTGGCTGTGCTTTCACCGAACTACATCGAGCGGCCCTGGTGTCGTCGCGAGCTGGACGACTTCATCGACTTCCCGCCCGGCGTGGACCCGACGCCGCGATCAGAGCGAGTATTCAAGATTTCTGAAGCATAACGTGCCCGAGCGCGATTTGCCGCCGTCGCTGCAGCATCGCGGCCGTGGCTACGCATTCTTCGTGGTGGATCCAGCCACCGGCAACGAGCAACCTTTCTTTATGGCCGGCCGGCTCCGCACCCAGTATGAGCAGGCCTATTTCGACTTGATAAATGAGCTTGCCGAGCGGATCCGGGCGCGAATTCCGTTGGGAATACTGCCACGCGACACGACGCCGCCGACGCGATTTGTATTCGTGGCCCCGCCACCGGCTGGGTCCAGTGTGATAGAGATCTATTCGGCCTTGACCAAACAGCTGATCGTGGACGGCTTCGGCGTCCTGCCACCGCCCGGCATGGCTTTCCCCGATACACTCGCCGATGCCCAGCGCATGCTGGCAGAGGCGATCGGCCCGGCAACTCTGGCGATCCACCTGGTCGGCGAAAGTGGCGGCAAGACCTGCGATCGGGCAACCGAGCCGATGGTGCCGATGCAGTTGCGCCACTCCGCCATGGCGATGGCGGAACGACCTGGGTTGCGCCGGCTCATCTGGATTGCTGGCAAGGAGGGGATCAACGCCGACCACCGGGCGCTGCTGAAGGCGCTTTCCGATTGCGACGACTCGCGCGCGCCACTGCTGCCGGGGCGTGACGAGATCGTCTCGGGAGCCTATGATAGTTTTCTCGGCCTGATCCAGCGGACCCTGCGGCAGGACTCACCTCCACCTCGGGTCCCCCGGGCTGCCAGAACCCTTTGGATTGTGGCGGCGGACGACGATGTCGGGTTCGCCCGTGGCCAGTTTCGTCGCGCGCTGCGGGACCTTGGCGCCGCGGTCGAGGCGCCGCTGCCGCCCGACCGCCCGGCCGAGAACCGATTGAAACATGAGACGGAGCGGCTGCAGACGGCCGATTCGGTGGTTATCCTTTGGGGCGGCCAACGCGTCGACTGGGTCGAGGACCAGCTCTACCGGCTGCGGCAGTTGAATGCCGTCCGCAGCCGTCCGTTCGACGGGATCGCACTGGCAGTCATCGGCCCGGACACCGACGAGAAGCGGGACGAAGAGCCAGCCGGCCCGGGCGAGACCCTGATCGATCTGCGCCCAGGGCTGGATGGCGCACGCCTGATGCCGCTGGTCCGCCTGTTGGGAATTACCGGGTGACCGGCGGGCCGTCCGCGGCCCACCGGGACTGCCCCTTTCCCGGTCTTCGGCCGTTCCGGCGTGGCGAGGACCCACTGTTCTTCGGTCGCGCCCAGGAGATCGGGGAACTGCGCAGTGCGCTGCTCGGCGAGCGCCGCTTCGTCGCCGTGGTCGGCAGCTCCGGCTGCGGCAAATCCTCTTTGATAGAGGCGGGGCTGCTGCCGCGACTGTTGGCGGACGGCGTGTCCGAGGGGCGGCCATGGCACGTTCTCGCGCTGCGGCCGATGGGGGCGCCGATCGCCGAACTCGCCGATGCCCTGGCGGATTTCGCCAAGTCTGAGCAAAGCGAGGCTTTGAGCGGTCTGGATCGCTCCGTGCTCGCCAGCCGCTTCCGGGCGACGCTGCGGCGGACCACCGATGGGTTGGCCGGGGTGATCAGCAGCATCGTGCCTGACCCGGCGGCGCGCGTCCTGGTCTTCATCGACCAATTCGAGGAGCTGTTCCGTTACGAGCCCGACGAGGCAGACGAGGATCTGCCGCTGTTCCGCGACGAAGCACAGACATTTACCAACCTGTTGTTGCAGGCGATCCAGTCGCCATCGCCACCGATCCATGTGCTGGCAGCCATGCGATCGGACTTCTTCGGCGAATGCGGACGCTACCGCGGCTTGGCCGAGGCCGTCAGTGCCAGCCAATTTCTGGTCCCTCGCATGGTGCGCGAGCAGCTACAGGAGGCGATCACCGGTCCGCTCTGCGTCGCCGCCGGTATCGCGCCGGAGCGCTGGCCGGAGGTACTGGAGCCGGCGCTGCTGCAGCGTCTGCTGAACGCGGTCGGCGCCGATGCGACCGCCGACCCGCTGCCGGTGATGCAGCATGCGCTGATGCGGGCCTGGCAGATGGCCGAGCTCCGGCCGCGGGAGGATACACGCCCGACGCCCGTGCTTCGGGTGGCCGATTACGAGGCGGCGGGCGAGATCTCCGAAGCGCTGTCGCAACATGCCGATCAGGGTACTGAGCGGGGCAACCGCTGCGGCCGGCACGTCGCTGCCGCACGATGGGATCGCGCATCTGTTCCGGGCGCTTACCGACATCGACCGCGAAGGCCGAGCCATCCGCCGGCCGCAGACACTTGCCGACCTGGCGCCGGTGGTAGGCGCGCCGATCGCTGCCGTCCGCCCTGTCATCGACGCCTTCAGGGCCCCAGGCGTGTCGTTCCTGACGCCTTATGCCCCGGCGGAGATCACGGAGACGACGCCGATCGACATCAGCCACGAGGCACTGATCCGGCAGTGGAAGAAGATCGCGGACGCGTCCGTGGACGAGGCCACCGGCCACGCGCGCGGCTGGCTCCAGCAGGAGTTCCGCGATGGGCTCACGTGGCGTGCACTGGCGGTGCAGGCCCGACTGTTCGGCAGCAATCCCGAGGCATGTCTCGATCCGGCAACCACGGCCCAGCACTATCGGTGGTTTCGCGTGCTGCGGCGACGCCCCGCCTGGGCGCTGCGCTACGCCATCCGTCTGGAGCCGAAGGCGGCGCCGGCGGATCAGCCGGAATGGCACGAGGTCTGGGCGCTGCTGCTGGCGAGCTTGAAACGAAAGCACGCTGAGCAGCACGCGCAGCGCGCCGCCGTCCGGGAGGCAAATCTGCGCACAGCCACGGCGCTCAAGCAGCGGAGGAACGCGCTCTTGGTGAGCGTCGCAGCCGTGTTCCTCGGTTTGAGCGCTGCGGTGTTAGGTCTGATGGCCTGGAATGCCCGCATCGTGGCGGTCAACGCGGAAGCTCAGGCCAATCGCTCGCTCGCAGCGGAGGTTTCCGCAAAAGATGCGGCCAAACTCGCGCTCGAGGCGGAGGTCGAGTTGCACAAGCAGGCCGACATAATGAGCGAAAAGGCTAATATTGCGCGCAAAGACGCCGATAGTGCCCGCGATGGGGCTCTGAGCGCACTCAAGGACAAGAAACGCGCAGAATCACATCTCCTCGCCGATATTGCTGGGGGAATGCCGCACGTGGATAGCGGGACGGCGCTCGCCCTCGCCATCGAGGCGCTGCCCGACGCGAGGTCCAAGTCTGAGCGACCCTATGTGCCGGAGGGCGAGAATGCACTCAGCGCCGCCTGGCGCGGTCTGCACGAACGGGCCGTTCTCGCAGGTGATGCGGGAGCTTCGGTAAAGAGCGCGGCGTTCAGCCCAGACGGCAGGCGCATCATTACTGCGTCCGCCGACAACACGCTGCGGGTAAGGGACGCCGATACCGGCATGCCGATTGGCGAACCGCTCAGAGGCGATTCGAATAATGTAATCGGCGTGGCGTTCAGCCACGACGGCAAGCGCATGATCACCACGTCTGACGAGGGGTCGGCACAGGAGTGGGGATGGGACGCCGGCAGCCAAACCTTCAGTCCCATCGTCGCGCTGAAAGACCGTGTCGGTGGTGTCGTGATCAGCGTGGGTTTCAGCCCTGACGACGCGCGCATCGTCACTCTGTCGAGCGGCAAAGCGGCGGCGAACGGAGCCAAGGACGCGGACGAAGATAGGCCACTCACGGTACAGGTGTGGGCTGCCGAAACCGGTAAGCCGATCGGCGGACCGCTTGGCGGACCGCTCAGCAGGGTCGGCGTGCGGAGCGCGGTGGTCAGCTCCGACGCCACGCGCATCGTCACCCTGTCCGACGACAGATCGTCTGATGCCAAATCGCTGACCAACGGGCGGAGGGAAGCAGACCAAAACAGGAATTCCAAGGTGCAGGTGTGGTCCGTCGAGACCGGCCAGCAAATCGGGCAACCGCTCGCAGTCCATAAGGGTCGTGTGCGGACCGTGGCGTTCAGCCTCGACGGCAATCGCATCGTCAGCGCCTTTGATGACACGACGGTGTGGGTGTGGGTGTGGGACGCCCGTGCCAAGATCTTCAGGCACTCCGGCGAACCGCTCGCCGGCCATGACGGCCCGGTCAGCAGCGCGGCATTCAGCCCCGACGCAACGCGCATCGTAACCGCCTCTGTCGACAAGACGGCGCGGTTGTGGAACAGCAGAACCGGGGAACAGATCGGCGAACCGCTCGCAGGCCATGACGGCGCGGTGATCAGCGCAGCGTTCAGCCCCGACGGCAAGCGCATCGTCACGGTCTCAGACGACGGGACGGCGCGGGTGTGGGACGCTCAACCGAGTCGCGCCATCGGCGAACCGCTCAGGGGCCATGACGCCGCAGTATATGGCGCGGTGTTCAGCCCCGACCCCGAGGGCAGGCGCGTCGTCACCGCGTCTGGCGACAAGACGGTGCGGGTGTGGGTGTGGGACGTCAACGCCAAGGCCTTTAGGCAAGACGGCGAGCCGCTCAAGGGCCATACGAGCGATGTGAATAGCGTGGCGTTCAGCTCCGACGGCATGCACATCGTCACTGCATCCGACGACAAGACGGCGCGGGTGTGGGCGTGGGATGCCACCGCCAAGACCTTCAAGTCCATCGCCGAGCTCAAAGGCCATGACGATAAGGTGCTCAGCGCGGCGTTCAGCTTCGACGGCAAGCGCATTGTCACCGCGTCCGCCGACAACACGGCGTTGGTGTGGGACGCCGAAACCGGCAAGCAGGTCGGCCAACCGCTCGCGGGCCATACCGACACTGTATATACCGCAGCGTTTAGCCGCAACGGCACCCGCATCGTCACGGCGTCGGAGGACGGGACGGCGCGATTGTGGGACGCCCAAACAGGTATGCAAATCGGCGAACCGCTCGCGGGCCATAAGGGTGCTGTGTGGTCCGCGGCGTTCAGCCCCGACGGCAGGCGCATCGTCACCGCTTCCTACGACACCACGGCGTTGGTGTGGGACGCCGAAACCGGCAAGCAGATCGGCGAACCGCTCAAGGGTCATAATGCCGCGGTAACCAGCGCGGCGTTCAGCCCCGACGGCAACCGCATCGTCACTGGCTCTGACGACAAGACAGCGCGGCTGTGGGTGTGGGACGACGACACCAAGGCGTACAAGTCCATCGCCGAGCTGAAAGGTCATACTGATACTGTGTTCAGCGTGGCGTTCAGCTCAGGTGGCGAACGTATCGTAACCGCGTCCACCGACGGCACGGCGCGGGTTTGGGGGATATTTTCCGACACCGGGCAATTTGTGGCGAAGGCCGAGAGCGAAGCGCCCAGATGCCTGACGCCGGCGCAGCGCAAGAATTTCTTCCTCGACCCCCGGCCGCCTTACTGGTGCATCGAGGAGCACAAATGGCCGTACCAAACCCAGGATTGGCAGGCTTGGCTCGCCAACACCAAACTCGGCAAGAACCCGGCCTTGCCCGACGAGCTTAAGGAGTAGTGCAGGCTGCGTTCCGCATCGCGCGTCGTTGGTCGAGGACTGCGCGGATGCCCGCACCCGGGACCGCGCATTGCGGCGGACGGCGGGCGGCGGGCGGCGGGCGGCGGGCGGCGGGCGGCATGGACGCAGTTCGGCGTGACGACTGAACCATTCAGACGCGATCCGGCTGGCGCGAGGCTGCGGCGCCGCGCCGCCGCGGGCGCGCCGTCGCGGCCGCTGCGTCGATCGCGTCGACGCTGTCCGGCAGCTGATCCTGGATGAACCGGCCGAACACCTCCAGGTCCTCGCCGCGCGGGAAACTTGCGCGCCACAGCAGGCCGATGCGGCGATGCGCTCTCGCCGCACTGAGCGGCCGGACTTCGAGCCTGGTATGCCGCGCGGTCAGGTGCGGCAAGGCCATGGCGGGCAACAAGGTGCAGCCGATGCCGGCGGCCACCATCTCGGCGATGGTCTCCAGGCTGGTCGCCCGGAAGTCGTCGTTGGTGCCCTCCCGGCCGCGGTACTGGTCGCCGCAGACCGCCAGCGCCTGGTCGCGCAGGCAGTGTCCCTCGTCGAGCAGCAGCAGCCGCTCGCTCACCAGTTCGCGTTCCGTGACGACCGGACGGTTGCTGAGCTTGTGTCCGGGCGGGCAGGCGAACCAGAACGGCTCCTGGAACAGTGGCATGGCGCGATGCTCGCCGACCTGCTCGGGCAGCGCGATCAGCAGCACGTCCAGCGTGTAGGCCTCCAGCGCGGCGATCAGGTTGTCGGTAAGGTCTTCCCGCAGCACCAGCCGGATCTCGGGAAAGCGCTGGTGCAGCCGGTCAAGCAACAGCGGCAGGATATAGGGGCTCAGTGTCGGGATGATGCCGAGACGCAACACGCTGGTGAGCGTGCCATGGCGGTGGAGCACCAGCTCCGAGATCTGGTCGGCCTCCTCGAGGAGACGGCGGGCATGGGCGACGACATCCGCACCGATCGGTGTGAGACTGACGAAGCGGGTCGTGCGCTCGACCAGCGGCACGCCGAGTGATTCCTCGAGCCTTCTCAACTGGCTGCTGAGCGTGGGCTGGGTGATTCCACAACGTTCCGCCGCGCGTCCGAAGTGGGACAGATCCGCGACCGCGACCAGATAGCGCAGTTCGGCCAGCGTCATGGCAATCCCTCCCATTCACGTTCTCTATTGATTAAATCGTATCCTTAGATTTGACAAATAACGAAGGCGCGGCAAGTCTAGCCGTCAGTCGGCGCTGGCGCGGCGGCAGCCGCGGCCCGTCGGAGCGCATGGGAAGCGAGAATGGATTGTCCTCGGCCGCACGGTGACACTGACCGCACAGCCTTGACTGCCGGCAGTTCCACGTGCGAGGTCTTGCGCCTTGCTGGTCGTTCCAAGCTGGCTGCGATGCATGAGAAATCGAAGTCTCTCCTGCGAGGCAGAGGCAGGCAGCACATGGTGCGTGCTGGCCTGAGGGACGGAGCCGCGTATGGACCGCGCACAACGTCGAAGTTCAGCCGGTTGCGACCGTCGGGCGTCAGCGCAGGTAGGGCGTGAGCGCAGGTAGGGGCGTAAGCGCAGGCAGGTTCGACGCTGCGTGCGAAGGACGATAGCAGCTCAGGATTGGCATATCACTGGAGTTGGGAGGATTGAACATGGCACACCAGGACGACATCGCGCTGATGGCCCATCTGATGCGTCGCGCGGGCTTTGGGGCGACTCGGGATGAACTCGAGACGCGCGTCAAAAAGGGCTACGACGCCACGGTCGAGGAACTGCTGAACCCCGACACGCAGCCGCCGGTGGATCCCTACACGCTGCTCCGCCATCAGCCGGCGGCGCTGCTGCCCGGCGGCCAGCCGCCGATGGGCAACGTCAACTACATGTACTACCTGGTGAACACCAAGCGCCCGCTCGAAGAGAAGATGGCGCTGTTCTGGCACAGCGTGTTCGCGACCGGCAATTCGAAGGTCGACAATTACGACCAGTTGCTGGAGCAGATCGAGCTGTTCCGCAAGCGCGGCATGGGCAATTACCGTGACCTGCTGCTGACGATCGCGAAGAACCCGACGATGCTGTTCTGGCTGGACAACAACCAGAATCACGGCACCGCGGTCAACGAGAACTGGGGTCGCGAGCTGCTCGAACTGTTCAGCCTCGGCGCCGGCAACTACACCGAGGTGGACGTCCGCGAGGCATCGCGTGCCTTCACCGGCTGGACCTTCGAGACCAAGCTGCCGCGGCTGCCGTACGGCCGCTTCCCGTGGAAGTTCGAATACCGTCCGGAGGACCATGACGACGGCGAGAAGACATTCCTCGGCCACAAGGGCAACTTCAACGGCGAGGACATCATCAACATCGTCGTGCAGCAGCCGGCATGTGCAAAGTTCATCTGCCGTCACCTGTACAACTTCTTCGTCGCCGACGAGCCGCAGGTACCGGCGTGGAACATCGAGGCGCCGCGCGATCCGGCGGCGGTCGATGCGCTGTGCAAGGTGTTCGTCGAATCGAAGTGCGAGATCAAGCCGGTGCTCAAGGCACTGTTCACCTCGGACTTCTTCAAGAAGGCCCGCTACCAGCACCTGAAGTCGCCGGCCGAGGTGGTCGTCGGCACGCTGCGTCTGGTCGGCGGTTACGAGCTGCCGAAGCCCGGCTACGGCGAGCTGTCGATGCAGCCGTCTTACATGGGTCAGGACCTGCTGAACCCGCCGTCGGTTGAGGGCTGGCACACCGGCAAGGAGTGGATCAACAGCGGCTCGCTGATGTCGCGCATCAACTTCGTCGCGTCACAGGTCGGCAATGCGGACATGCCCGGCGTGAAGAAGATCATCGAGCGGCTGAAGGCGCAGGGCACCAAGACGCCCGAACAGCTCGTCAGCAACTGTCTCGATCTGCTCGGCCCGGTCGAGGTCGGCGCCAACACCAAGAAGGAGCTCACCGACGCGGCGAAGCAGTGGGGCAACATCGGCTGGGACAACGATGCCAGCGCGCAGAATGCCACACAGCGTGCCGCCGAAATGATGCAGCTCATCGCGGCTACGCGCGAATATCAATTCGGTTGACCCACAGAGAATTCGATAGGAGGAACCTAGATGTCTGCGACACAGGCAACACAGAAGGACCCGGTAATAGTCGTGCTGCAGCTCACCGGCGGCAACGACTACCTCAACACCGTGATCCCGTACAACAACGGGCTGTACAAGGATAACCGCAAAGCCGTCGGCATCGCCGACAGCGACATGATCCACCTCGACCAGGCGCACGCCATCCCGAACTACATGGCGCCGCTGAAGAAGTTCTGGGACGACGACAAGCTCGCCATCATGCATGGCGTCGGCTATCTCGATTCGCCGCGGTCGCACTTCCGCTCCATGGACATCTGGCACACCTGCGAGGCCGATAAGGTCGGCACCGAGGGTTGGCTGGGCCGCGTGGTGCGCGAGTTCGACCCGAAGAAGGAGAACGTCGTCACCGCGGTCAGCTTCGGACCGTGCCTGTTCCGCGCGCTGTCGGTTCCCAACGTTCCGGTCGCCTGCGTGGCCGGCCCGCTGGAGCAGTACGGCTTCCTGCCGTCGATCCGCGATCAGGCGCAGCGGCTGAAGGTGCTGGAAACCTTCTCGCACATGTACCAGCCGATCGAGGGCAGCGGCGTGATGGACTATCTCGGCACCACCGGCCTCGACGGGCTGAAGGGCGCCGACATCCTGAAGGTGGCGCCGGGGATGTACAAGTCCAACGTGCAGTACCCGAACTCCACGATCGCGCAGAAGCTGAAGGGCGTTGCCCAGGTGCATCTCGCCAACCTTGGCACCCGGGTGTTCTACTGCGACCATGGCAGCTTCGACTCGCATGCCGGGCAGAATCCGCTGCACGGCAATCTGTGGAGCCAGGTCACCGAAGGCCTCGACGCCTTCATGACCGACCTGCGCGAACACAACGCGGCTGACAACGTCATCGTGCTGATGTTCTCGGAGTTCGGCCGCCGCGTGCGCGACAACGGCTCCGGCACCGATCACGGCGCTGCCGGCGCGACGTTCGTGCTGGGCGAGAAGGTGAAGGGCGGGCACTACGGCGAATACCCGTCGCTGGATGCGAGCAAGCTCGTGCAGGGCGATCTGAACCCGAGCATGGACTTCCGCAGCATCTATTCGACCATTCTCGACAAGTGGCTGCATGTGAACCCGGCGCCGATCGTGAACGGCACGTACGAGAAGCCGGCCTTCCTGCACTAGGCCGCGGGATTCCCGACTGCCCTCGTTCCCCGGGCGCTCCAGGGAACGAGGGCGCTACCGGCTTGTGATCATGGGAGGGAATTATGGCGCTTACGACAGTCGTGCGTGGCAGAGCCTATGACTGGAGCCATGCCATCGGGCGTGGTGCGGCAACCGGCACCGGCTTCAACTACGTGCAGACGATGTGCCTGGGCAAGGACGGCGATCTCTATACTTCGAACCGCGGCAACGAGAACAATTTCGGCATGCGGGTGAACCGGATCCGGATGGGCGGCCCCGGCGACGAGGAACTGGTGTCCGAGTTCTTCCAGCACGGCACAGGCGACGGCAAGGCCACTTGGCCGTTTGGCGTCGCGGTCGGCAACGACGGCCGGGTGTACTGCTCGGACGAGTGGACCAACACGATCTCGGTGTTCGATCCCAACGGCAAGTTCCAGTACAAGTTCGGCAAGACCGGCAGCGGCGATGGCGAACTGATGCGTCCGGCGGGGATCGCGGTCGAGAACAACGGCAACGTCATCGTGGTGGACAGCGGCAACAATCGGCTGCAGGTGTTCAGCCCGGAAGGCAAGCTGCTCGCCCAGTGCGGCAAGGCCGGCTCGGGCGACGGCGAGTTCAACCAGCCCTGGGGCATCACGACCGACAAGGATGGCAACATCTACGTCGCGGACTGGAAGAACCACCGCGTTCAGAAGCTGTCGCCGCAGGGCAAGTTCCTGATGAAGATCGGCAGCTATGGCGAACTGCCGCGTTCGGAGGATGCCTACGCGGTTACCTACCTGGGACCGTTCGTCTCCAGCCTGCCGACGTCGGACTATCCGAAGGCCGGCCTGCTCAATCATCCGACGGATGTGGCGGTGGATCCGGACGGCGACATCTATGTCACCGACTGGGGCAACCATCGGGTGTGCATCTTCGAGGCCGACGGCACGCCGCTGACCAACCTGTACGGCGACGCGCAGGTGTTCTCGAAGTGGGCCAGCCAGAGCGTCGATGCCAACCCGGACATGATGAAGGCGTATCGCCGGGTGCGTAACTCGGAGCCGCTGTACCGGTTCTGCTTCCCGACCGCGGTGGACTTCAATCCGGCGACGGACGAGATCATCGTGGCCGACAGCCAGCGCAACCGGCTGCAGGTGTACAAGAAGGTGCGGGATTACCAGGACTTCCAAGCGAACCTGTAGGGACTTAGGCGGGCACATGGCGTGGGTACGCCATGTGCCCGGTCTGCGACCGACCGCCAGCGGTCGGCAGTGTCCTGGACGTCGTGCCAGTTCTGGCTAGTCTGCTCGCATGAGTACAACCGTTACGTTGGATGAAGCCGGTCGTGTGGTCATCCCACAGGCGCTTCGCGACGAGCTTCGTCTGAGCGCCGGCGATGCCCTGGCACTGGAAATGGAAGGGGAGCGCACCATCCTGCGTCCCATTCATGCAGTTGGGTCCATCCACCAGGAACACGGAATTCGGGTATTCCGCAGCGGCCAGCCGCTTGCCGCCAGCGTGGCAGAGGAACCGTTGGAAC
This sequence comes from uncultured Alphaproteobacteria bacterium, assembly GCA_963749575.1. Lineage (GTDB taxonomy): Bacteria > Pseudomonadota > Alphaproteobacteria > Acetobacterales > Acetobacteraceae > JAMXLO01. Next base: position 213,517 of record CAVVNM010000012.1, on the reverse strand, counting down.
GTGTGCGCCAGGAACGCGACACCGCCAACGAGGGCGGGAGTCCCTGAAAGCCTTTTTCGATACATCCGTTTTGGTTGCGGTGTGCTACGGCGATCACCAGTACCATGACGCCAGCATGCAGGCCTTTCTGCAGTTTGAAAAACCCGACGCGGCATGCGCCGCGCACAGTCTGGCAGAGGCATTCTGGCTCTCTGTGCGCTGAAGACAGATGCCGAAACGATCTATACGTGGAACTTGCGGCACTTCCGTCGATGTGGGCCCGAGATAGCTGGCCGGCTGAGGACACCCTGAGGCCCCGCTAAGCGTCAACGAGGGGACATCTTCGCCCGCTTGCCCCGCCGTTCCCCCGCCGCTATACACCCGCCCCTGATCGCGCGCCCGGGCCTGTAGGGCATGCCCGGCCGCGAGCGCCTGCCCATCCGGCAGGCCCCCAGACCAGAGGAGACCCAAATGCCCAAGATGAAGACCAAGTCGTCGGTCAAGAAGCGATTCAAGATCACGGCGACCGGGAAGGTGAAGGCCGGTGCCGGCATGAAGGTCCACAACCTCTCCGCCCGCACCCAGAAATCCAAGCGCAGCAATCGCCGCATGCAGGTGCTCACCGACATGGACGCCCGCACGGTGAAGCAGTGGGCGCCCTACGGGCTGGGCTGAGGGAGCCGGCACATGGCACGCGTCAAGCGGGGCACCACCACTCATGCGCGGCACAAGAAGGTCCTCGAGCAGTCGAAGGGCTTTCGCGGCCGTACCTCCACCACCTTTCGTGCGGCGAAGCAGCGGCTGGAGAAGTCGCTGCAATACGCTTACCGAGACCGGCGCAACAAGAAGCGCGATTTCCGCGGCCTGTGGATCCAGCGCATCAACGCGGCGGTGCGCGAGCACGGTCTCACCTACAGCCGGTTCATCGACGGGCTGAACAAGGCCGGCATCGAGATCGACCGCAAGGTGCTCGCCGCCATCGCCTATGACGATGCCGCCTCGTTCGCGGAGATCGTCAAGAAGGTGCAGGCCGCGCTATAGCCGTCCCACGGGCGGCGAAGGTAATTTGGAACCGCAAAACACGCAAAACACGCAAATGAAGCCTGAGGGTCTTTGGCGCGCCAGCGCCAGTCAAAGTGCCACTGGCCGACCGACGTGGACGACCGTCTTAGCTCGATTCTATTTGCGTGCATTTGCGTGTTTTGCGGTTCCATTTTCATGACCGACGATCTGCAAGCCTTGCATGCCGAAATCGAGGCTGCGCTCGCCGCCGCCGCCGACCTGCGCGCCTGGGACGCCGTCCGCGTCGCCACGCTCGGCCGCAATGGGCGCCTGACCGCGCTGCTGCGCGACCTCGGCAAGGCTCCGCCCGACCAACGCCGCGAGCGCGGTGCCGCGCTGAACCAGCTCAAGGACGTCGCTCACCGCCCTGATCGCGGCCCGCCGCGCCGAACTGGAGAACACCGAACTCGATGCCCGCCTGGCGGCCGAACGCCTCGATCCCACCCTGTCGCCGCGCCCGCGCGAGACCGGCCTGATCCATCCGATCAGCCGCACCATGGAGGAGATCGCCGCGATCTTCGGCGCCATGGGCTGCGCGATCGCCGAGGGTCCCGACGTGGAATCAGACTGGATGAACTTCGGTGCGCTCAATATCCCGGCGCACCACCCGGCGCGCGCTGATCACGACACCTTCTACCTGCCGGCGCAGGGCAACACCCCGCCCCCGGTGCTGCGCACCCAGACCTCCCCGGTGCAGATCCGCACCATGCTGACCCAGAAACCGCCGATCCGCGTCATCGTCATCGGCCGCACCTACCGCGCCGACCACGACGCGACCCACTCGCCGATGTTCCACCAGTGCGAGGGCCTGATCCTGGATCGCAACCTGACGCTCGGCCACCTGAAGGGCGCGCTGATCGACTTCCTGCGGACGTTCTTTGGCATCGCCGATCTGCCGGTGAGGTTCCGGTCCAGCTACTTCCCGTTCACCGAGCCTTCGATGGAGGTGGACATCGGCTGGAACCGCCGGACCGGCGAACTCGGCAAGGGCGGTGACTGGCTGGAGATCCTCGGCAGCGGCATGGTGCATCCCCGCGTGCTGGCCAACTGCGGCATCGACCCGCGCGAGTGGCAGGGCTTCGCCTGGGGCATGGGCGTCGAGCGCATCGCGATGCTGAAGCACGGCATGACCGACCTGCGGCCGTTCTTCGAGTCCGACATCCGCTGGCTACGCCATTACGGCTTCAGTCCGCTCGCGCCGACCATGCTGCACGAGGGCGTGTGAGCGATGAAGTTTTCTCTCTCGTGGCTGAAGACGCACCTCGACACCGACGCGACGCTCGACCAGATCACCGCCACGCTGACCCGCATCGGCCTGGAACTCGAGCACGTGGAAGACCGCGGCGCCGCACTTGCCCCGTTCCGGATCGCCCGCGTGATCGAGGCAGTGCAGCATCCCAATGCCGACCGCCTGCGCGTGTGCACGGTCGATACCGGCACCGATACGGTGCGCGTAGTGTGCGGCGCGCCGAACGCGCGCACCGGCATGAAGGGCGTGTTCGCCCCACCCGGCACGTTCATTCCCGGCACCGGCATTACGCTGAAGATCGGCGAGATCCGCGGCGTGCGCAGCGCCGGCATGCTGCTGTCCGAACGCGAGATGGGTCTCGGCGACGACCACGCCGGCATCGTCGAGCTGCCGGAGGATGCCCCGGTGGGCGTCCCTTATGCGCAATGGGCCGGCCTTGATGACCCGGTGATCGACGTCAGCGTCACGCCCAATCGTGGCGACTGCTTTGCCGTGCGCGGCATCGCGCGCGATCTGGCTGCCGGCGGGATTGGCACGCTGAAGCCATGGCAGCCGGCCAAGGTGGCACCCGAGTTCGGCGGCGGCCCGCGCTGGCAGATCGACTGGCCTGAGGCGTGCCCGTGGATTCTCGGCCGCACCATCCGCAACCTGCGCAATGGCCCGAGCCCGCATTGGCTACAGGATCGCCTGACCTCGATCGGGCTGCGGCCGATCAACGCGCTGGTCGATATCACCAACTTCTTCACCGTCGACCTCGGCCGTCCGCTCCACGTGTTCGACGTGGCCAAGCTCACCGGCGACGTGCTGACGCTGCGCCCCGGTCGAGGTGAGACGTTCCGCGCGTTGAATGGCCGCGACTACACGATGACGCCGGACGATTGCGCCATCGCTGACGGCTCCGGCGTGCAATCGATGGCTGGCGCGATCGGCGGCGAGCAGACCGGCTGCGACGCAACCACCACCGCGGTCTTCATCGAGTGCGCGCTGTTCGATCCGATCCGTGTCGCGCTGACCGGCCGCCGCCACCAAATTGTCTCCGATGCTCGCCAGCGCTTCGAACGTGGCATCGATCCCGCGCTGATGCCCGATGCGATCGAAGCAGCCACCGCGATGGTGCTCGAACTCTGCGGCGGACAGCCTGGCGAGGTCACTGCGGCCGGCGCGCCTCCGGTCTGGCAGCGCACCGCGACGCTGCGGTTCGAGCGCATCGGGGGTCTCGGTGGTTCCGACATTTCTGCCGCCGAGGCAGTCGCCTCGCTGCAACGCCTGGGCTTCGTGGTGCAGAGCCGCGACGCCACTCGCGTCACGGTCGCGGTGCCGTCGTGGCGCAATGACATCGCGGCGAAGATCGTGCTGGAGCAGTCCGCGACGCTGGATCCCGCTGTGGCTGCCAAGGCTGCGGAGGGTTGCGCCGAGATCGAACCGGAATGCGACCTCGTCGAGGAGGTGCTGCGACTACGCGGCCTCGATGCCGTTCCGCCAGTCTCGCTGCCGCGCGCTTCGCCGGTGCCGCTCGCGACTTTGACGCCGAAGCAGGCCCGCGCCGAACTCACCCGGCGCACGCTCGCGGCCCAAGGTCTCGCCGAGTGCGTCACCTTCAGCTTCATGGCGCAGGCCGATGCCGCCCGGTTCGGCGATACGCCGGATGCGTTGCGGCTGACCAACCCGATCGCCGCGGACCTGGACCAACTCCGTCCGACGCCGGTCGCCACGCTGGCACTCGCAGCACAGCGCAATGCCGCGCGTGGCTATCCAGACGTGGCGCTGTTCGAGATTGGTCCGGAATTCACGCTCGATGCTGCGGAATGCCAGCGCTGGATCGCCGCGGGCCTGCGCGCCGGTGCGACGCCGCGCAACTGGCTCACCGCATCGCGACCGATCGATGCGATGGACGCCAAGGTCGATCTATGGGCCGTCATGTCGGCGATCGGCATCCCACTCGATGCGCTGGTGCTCACCCAGGATGCACCGGGCTTCTATCACCCCGGCCGCTCCGCCACCGTACGGCAGGGGCCGAAGACGGTGCTGGGCAGCTTCGGCGAACTGCATCCGCGCGTGCTCGCCGCACTCGATCTCACCGGCCCGATCGCCGCGTTCCAACTCGACCTGGATGCCATTGGCGAGCCGAAGCGTCGCCGCAGGACGGCGCCGGACCTGCCGCCGTTCCAGCCGATCCGCCGCGACTTCGCGTTCCTGGTGGACCGCGCGGTGACTGCGGACGCCGTGCTGCGCGCGGCCCGCGGCGCCGAGCGCACGCTGATCGCGGGCGTATCGCTGTTCGATGTGTATCAGGGCGATCGCCTGCCGCCTGGCAAGACATCGATGGCGATCGAGGTAGTGTTCCAGCCGCGCGAGCGCACCCTGACCGACGCCGAGATAGACGCGGCCAGCCAGCGGGTGATTGCGTCGGTAACCAAGGCAACCGGCGCCACACTGCGCTGAACGTCAACGCAGCATGACACGGTCGCGCAAGATCAGCCGCCGAGCGCCTTCATGGTTGCGGCATCCACCCTGCCGGTCGGCTTCAGATTGTGCTGCTGCTGGTAGGCCTTCAGTGCGTCAACAGTCTTGGGGCCCATCTTGCCGTCCAAATCCAGCTGCGCCCCGTTGGCATTCAAAGCCATCTGGACCTTCGCGACGCGCTGTTGTGCGGGGGTCAAGTTCGCCGGCATCGCCGGTGGGGGCGGCGGGGCGGGCGCGGCGACCGCGGCGGGAGCGGGCGGGGGCGGGGGCGGCGGATTGGAAGAGCACCCGGCAAGGCCGGTTGCCGCGAGACAGCAGACAGCGAACGCAAGCACACTTTGTTTCATGGGATACCTCTGGGGCGACGTGGCGGGCAGGCGAGCCGATCACGAACCGACTCGCGCGCAAGGTGCATCGCTGTGGCACCAGGGCGCAAGCGCACCAAACGGTTCGCTCCTATGCGCGGCCCGCGCTACGCTTCGCTGAAGTGTAACAGGAGAGCACCATGCTGCGCGAGGAACTGGTCTTTGTCGGCACCTGCGACATCGCGGGACATGTCCGCGGCAAGGGGTTCCCCGCCAGCGAGATCGCTGCGCGACTGCGCAAGGGCGTCGGCTGGACTCACTCCAATCTGATGCAGACGGCGTTCGGACCGATCCTCGACACACCATTTGGCACCGCCGGCGATCTGATGATCGTGCCCGATCCGTCGGCCGAGGTGCGGGTGGATTTCGAAGACGGTTCCGCGCCGGAGCATTTTTTCCTGGGCGATATCCGCAACACCGATGGCTCGCCGTGGGAATGCTGTCCGCGCGAGTTCCTCCGCCGCGCGATCGCCGCGCTGGAGTCCGCGTCGGGTCTGCGACTGATTGCCGCGTTCGAGCAGGAGTTCGTCTACACCGGCAACCAGCACCGTGACGGCGACGCCTACAGCCTGAATGCATTTCGCCGCCAAGGCAGCTTCGGCGAGAGCTTCATCGCGGCGGTACGCGCCGCCGGAGTGGCGCCGGATTCGTTCCTTGCCGAATACGGCACACGTCAGTTCGAAGTGACGGTGGCGCCAATGCAAGCGCTGACCGCGGCCGACCACGCCGTGGTCACGCGCGAGATGGCGCGGGCGACGGCGCATCGGCACGGGTTCCGCGCCTCGTTCTCGCCAATGCCTGAAGCGTCCGGGGTGGGCAACGGGGTGCACATCCACATGAGCCTGCGGGACGCGTCCGGGGCGCCGGTGACTTATGCGCCGACCGGGCCGATGGGCCTCAGCATGGCTGCGCAGCATTTCTGCGCCGGCGTGCTGCTGCATCTCCCCGCAATCTGCGCAATCACCGCGCCGTCGCCGGTGTCGTATCTGCGACTGACACCCAATCGCTGGGCGCCAACGCTGATCGACATCGTGCAGCAGGACCGCAGCGCGGCGATGCGCGTCTGTCCGGTATTCGCCGCCGTCGACGCCGCCGATGCGGCGCGGCAGTTCAATTTCGAGTTCCGCGTCTGCGATGCGGCCGCCAGCCCATACATGGCGCTTGGCGCGGTGATCTTCGCCGGCGCCGACGGATTGCAGCGCAAGCTTAGCCTGCCGCCTTCGGCGGGTCGCGTCAATGAACTGCCGCATTCGCTCGGCCAGGCGCTCGACGGCATGGCGGCGAGCAAGGCGATCGCCGGCTGGTTTGGTCCGGTGTTCCAGGAAGCCTATGTGCGCCACAAGCGATCCGAGATTCAACATGTGGCGGAGTGGGCGGTGAACGAGCTCTGCGACCGCTACGCTGAGGTCTACTGAGGGCAACCGCGATCAAGCGACTGGGCGGAATGTTCCCTGCTGTGCCGCGGCCCTTGGTTAGTAAGGACGACCCATTCTCGCAGTGACAATTGTCCGGCGCAGATCACATGCCGACGCAGCAGACGGCAACTCCTTATGCTGCACTGCACCAGCTTGCCCGCCGCCCCCTGATAGGCTAGCTACCGACCGCCTCCCGGGCCGCCGGACACCCGGCGCGCAGCAACACATCGAATGGCTGTTCCCTCGCCCGTTGTAAGGACACTTCCATGGCCCGCAACAAGATCGCCCTGATCGGCGCCGGCAACATCGGCGGCACCCTCGCCCACCTGATCGGCCTCAAGGAACTCGGCGATGTCGTGCTGTTCGACGTGTTCGGCGGGGTGGCCGCCGGCAAGGCGCTCGACATCATGCAGTCCGGCCCGGTCGACGGGTTCGACGCGCTGATGACGGGCGGCTCCGACTACGCCGCGATCGAGGGCGCCGATGTGGTGATCGTCACCGCCGGCTTTCCGCGCACCCCGGGCATGTCGCGCGACGACCTGATCGGCAAGAACGCCGGCGTGATCGCCGAGGTGGCGGCGGGCATCCGCGCCAATTGCCCCGACGCGTTCGTGATCTGCATCACCAATCCGCTCGACGCGATGGTCTGGGTGATGCAGCAGAAGTCGGGCCTGCCGGCGAACCGCGTGGTCGGCATGGCGGGCATCCTGGACAGCTCACGCTTCCGCCTGTTTCTGGCGCAGGAATTCGGCGTGTCGGTCGAGGATGTCGCCGCGTTCGTGCTTGGCGGCCATGGCGACACGATGGTGCCGCTGACGCGCTACTCCACCGTGGCCGGCATTCCGGTGCCAGACCTGGTGAAGATGGGCTGGAGCACGCAGGCGAAGATCGACGCGATCGTGGCGCGTACCCGCGACGGCGGTGGCGAGATCGTCAAGTTGCTGGAACGCGGCAGCGCATTCTATGCGCCCGCGGCGTCGGCGGTGGCGATGGCGGAGAGCTATCTAAAGGACAAGAAGCGCGTACTGCCGTGTGCCGCGCTGCTGAACGGCGAGTACGGAGTGAAGGGCCTGTATGTTGGCGTGCCGGTGGTGATCGGCGCGGGTGGCATCGAGCGGATCGTCGAGGTGGCGATGAACGCCGAGGAGAAGGCCGCCTTCGACAAGTCCTGCGCGGCGGTGCGAGAGTTGGTCGAGGCAGCGAAGAAACTGCTCGGCTGAACGCCGATGAACATCCACGAATACCAGGCCAAGGAGCTGCTGAAGCGTCGCGGTGTGGCGGTGCCTGACGGGTTCGTAGCCTGGACACCCGATGAAGCGGTGTCCGCGGCAGGCAAGCTTCCCGGTCCGGTGTATGTGGTGAAGGCGCAGATTCACGCCGGCGGCCGCGGCGCTGGCCGCTTCGCCGACGATCCGGACGGCAAGGGCGGGGTGCGCCTGGCACGCTCGCCCGACGAGGTGCGCGCCGCGGCCGAAGCGATGCTGGGCCATACGCTGGTGACGAAGCAGACCGGAGCCACTGGGCGGTCTGTGCATCGCATCTACGTCGAGGCCGGCTGCGACATTGCTCGCGAGCTCTATCTCTCGCTGCTGGTTGATCGCACCAGCGGGCGGGTCACGGTGATTGCCTCGACCGAAGGGGGCATGGAGATCGAGCAGGTCGTCGCACGCAATCCGGGGAAGATCAGCCGCGTGGCGATCGATCCGGCCAGCGGCATCTCTGGCTTCCATGCGCGCCGCCTCGCCTACGGGCTTGGGCTCACCGGCACGCAGATCGGCGCATTCGGCCGCCTCATGTCGGCGCTGTATCGCACATTCACTGAACTCGACTGCTCGGTTGTCGAGATCAACCCGCTCGTGGTCACTGGTGGCGGCGAGGTGATCGCCCTGGATGCCAAGATCGGGTTCGATGACAACGCGCTGTTCCGTCACCCGGAGCTGGAGAAGCTGCGCGACGAGGGCGAGGAGGACCCGAAGGAACTGGAGGCCGCCAAGTACAATCTCAATTATGTGGCGCTCGACGGCAATATCGGCTGCCTGGTGAACGGGGCCGGCCTCGCGATGGCCACGATGGACATCATCAAGCTGCATGGCGCGGCGCCGTCGAATTTCCTTGACGTGGGCGGCGGCGCCACCAAAGAGCGCGTCACCGCCGCGTTCAAGATCATCCTGTCGGATCCGAACGTCGAGGGCATCCTGGTCAACATCTTCGGCGGCATCATGCGCTGCGACGTAATCGCCGAGGGCGTGATCGCCGCGGCGCGCGAGGTGAAGCTTTCGGTACCGCTGGTGGTACGGTTGGAAGGCACCAACGTGGCACTGGGCAAGGAAATCCTGGCGAAATCCAACCTGCCGATCATCGCCGCCGACAATCTCGCCGACGCGGCGGAGAAGATCGTGCGCGCCGTGCTGGAGGCCGCCTGACATGGCCATCCTGGTGGATGCCGATACACGCGTCGTGACGCAGGGCTTCACCGGCGCGCAGGGCACGTTCCATTCCGAGCAAGCGATCGCCTATGGCACCAAAATGGTCGGTGGCGTGACACCGGGGAAGGGCGGCACAACCCATCTCGACCTGCCGGTGTTCGACACGGTGTGGGAGGCGCGGGAGAAGACCGGCGCCACCGCCACCGCGATCTATGTGCCGCCGCCGTTCGCGGCCGATGCGATCCTGGAGGCGATCGATGCGGAGATCCCGCTGATCGTGTGCATCACCGAGGGCATTCCGGTGCTCGACATGGTGCGTGTGAAGCGCGCGCTGACCGGATCGCGCTCGCGACTGATCGGGCCGAACTGCCCGGGCGTGATCACGCCGGACGCGTGCAAGATCGGCATTATGCCAGGCCACATCCATCAGCGCGGCAGTGTCGGCATCGTGTCGCGCTCCGGCACGCTGACTTATGAGGCGGTGGCGCAGACCACGGCTGTGGGGCTGGGGCAGAGCACCTGCGTCGGCATCGGCGGCGATCCGGTGAAGGGCACCGACTTCGTCGAGGTGCTGGAGATGTTCCTCGCCGACGACGAGACGAAGCAGATCGTGCTGATTGGCGAGATCGGCGGACAAAGCGAGATCGAGGCCGCGGAGTTCCTGGCGCGCCATAAGGTGAAGAAGCCAACCGTCGGCTTCATCGCCGGCGCCACCGCGCCGCCGGGTCGGCGCATGGGCCATGCGGGGGCAGTGATCTCCGGCGGGCGCGACACCGCGGCCGCGAAGATGGAAGCGCTGCGCGAATCCGGCATTCATGTCGCGGAAAGCCCGGCCGCGCTGGGCAGCACGATGGTCGAGGTACTGAAGGGCTGACAGCATTTCGCGGAGTGTGACCATCGACCTCGCTGATATCGGTCCGGCGGCAGCCTAGCAATTGACAGCAACTGCCGGGGCTACGGTCACGCACTCGAACCGACGCACCACCCTCGCCGCGGCACGCCGGTCCGCGCGTGCGGTTCCAGGCGCTGGATCATTCCTGCTCCCAGTCCTGGTAGCCATGACCGCCATGGCCGGCATGGAACTCGCTCAGCACCAGTCCACCGCCGGCGAGCAGCACGACCATCACCGCAAACCGTGCCATGTGGCGGCCGAAAGACCGGTGCTTCGGGCTTGGCCGATTGCTGAGCCAGGACTTCTCATACCAGCTGGGGTCGACTTCGAAGGGACCCATCGTAGGCTCTCCTGTTGGCAATCAGCATCGGCGACCACCGCCGGTGCCGGAGCTGCATATCGGGCAGGAAGGGCCGGTACGGTATGAACCCTTTCACACCGCGCGCAGTTTCAATCGAGGGTTCGCCGCTGGATCGCTGCGGCAGCAAATGTAAAACTCATTCACATGAGCTGGTCCGGGCAGGGTGGTTTCGAGCGCCGTGGCTACCATCACGGCAATCTGCGCGAGGCGCTGGTCGAGGCGGCGTTGGCCTTGATCGCCGAGAAGGGCCCAGCCGGCTTCACCATCGCCGAGGCGGCACGGCTGGCCGGTGTCAGCCCGGGCGCGCCGTACCGCCACTTCCGTGATGCCGAAGCGCTGCTGGCGGAGGTTGCGCTGCGTGGCTTCGAGCGTTTCGCAGCCGCGCTGGCCGCCACCTGGAACGGCGGCCGTCCCGATGCGCTGAGCGCGTTCGAAGCTCTCGGCCGCGCCTACCTCGCGTTCGCCCGCGACGAACCGGCCTACTACGCGGCAATGTTCGAAACCCGCATCGCGTTCGACAGCCATCCCGGGCTGCTCGCGGCCAGCGAACGCGCCTTCGCCATCCTGCGCGAGGGGGCGGAACGGCTGACCGCTGGATTGGCGCCGGGGCAGCGCCCGCCGTCGCTGATGGTGGCGCTGCATGTCTGGGCGCTGTCGCACGGGATCGCGTCGCTGTTCGTGCGCGCTGATCCGTCGCGGCGCAAACTGCCGATGTCGCCCGAGGAACTGCTGGAGGCGGGCGTGCTGATCTATCTGCAGAGCCTTGGGCTGGTGGGCGGCGGCCGCGGGAAGCCGGTATAAGACAATCCGGCGCTGTTGCAGCGCTATGCCGACGACAACGACGAGCGGACGGCGTTCATGCCACGCTTCTACCGGGATCTGCTGAACACCCTGCCGTCGGCCTTGCCACAATCCGATTCCCGGGAACTGAGCAAATACATCAGCGATCAGATTGCGCAGCCGTCCGAAGCTTCCGCGCCGGTCGAACCGCCGGCTCCTGCCGCCGCTGCGACGAGCGCGCCTGCCGCACCGCAAGCGCCGGCGATCGTCAACGGCGAAGCTTCGCAACCGGGTGAGGTCACCGGATGGAACTACGACTTCTTCTGGTGTGTGTTCAACACGCCGTATTCGAAGACCAACGACAGCGAGCAGCTGGCCGAAGTCGTGTTCAATGGCCTGATCGCACGCCAGTCGCAGGAACGGCTGGGTCGGATCCGCCTGCGACGCCTGCCCGAGATCGTCAACCAGACATCGCCGTATCAGATGACGCCCCCGGGGGTGACGATCCGCAGCATCCCGCGCAAGACCGCCGTAGCCAACAAACTGAAAGCCAGGATCGAGCAGGACCTGCAATCGGCGCACCGCACCAGCGATGTCGTCATCGAAGGCGGCGGGCAGAATCTGCGCCCCTACCTCGCCGCCTTTGCATGCCTGCCGCAGCAGTGAGCGCCATCGCCGATTTTACTTGACGACGAACGATGTCGCTATCAACATGTAAATGTATCTTACATTCACATGAGGGCCGTCATGTCTGGCTCAGCAAATAACGGCACGTATGGCAACCCGGGCGCACAGGGCTCGCCCTGGGGGCCGGGATCGGGCTGGGGTCAACCCGGCTGGGGCTACTGGCGCGCCTGGCACGCTGCAAGGCCGCTGTGGATCGCGGTGATGGTGCTCGGGTTCATCTTCTGGTGGCCGGTCGGCCTCGGCCTTCTGTTGTTCGGCATATGGAGCAAGCGTATGGCATTCTGGGGATGTGGCCGCCACGGCGGCTGGCAGGGTGACTGGCAGCGCAGCAACTGGCAGGGCGGCCCGCCGCCGCCGTGGGCGGCGTGGAAGAGCCTCTGGTGCGGTGGCGAGCGCGACCGCCAGCCCGCGTCCAGCGGCAATCATGCCTTCGACGAATACCGCGCCGAGACGCTGCGCCGGCTGGAAGACGAGCAGAAGGAGTTTGCCGGCTTCCTCGACCGGCTGCGTTTCGCCAAGGACAAGGCCGAATTCGATCAGTTCATGACCGAACGCCGCAACCACCCGCCGGCAGCCCCGGAACCGCCGCCCACTCCTGCGCAGAGCTAGGCAACCTCCGCCTCGTCGGTTGGCCGCGGCGGTTGCTGCGGCCGATCACGTCGGGTCGCAAACAGCAACGCAACCCGCCGGCTCAGCACATAGAACACCGGCGTGAACAGCAGACCGAACAGCGTCACCCCCAGCATCCCGGCGAACACCGCGGTGCCCAGTGACTGCCGCATCTCTGCCCCTGCCCCCACCGCCACGGCGAGCGGGATCACGCCAAAGATGAAGGCAAGCGAAGTCATCAGAATTGGCCGCAGGCGCGTCCGTGCCGCGGCGACCGCCGCCTCGAACCGGTTCATGCCATGCACCTCGGCCTGCCTGGCAAACTCGACGATCAGGATCGCGTTCTTTGCCGCCAGCCCGACCAGCACCACGAGGCCGATCTCCACCAGGATATTGCGATCCAACCCGCGCGCATTCACCCCCAACATCGCGGCAAGGATGCACATCGGTACGATGAGTACCACCGCAAGCGGCAGCAGCCAGCTCTCGTACAGCGCCGCCAGCAGCAGGAACACGAACACCACCGCCAGGCCGAACGCGACCGCCGCCGTGTTGCCCGCCAGCTTCTCTTGCAGCGCGATCTCGGTCCATTCGAAGCCGAAGCCCTGCGGCAGACGTTGCTTCGCGATCTGCTCGATCGCGGCGATCGCCTGGCCGGTGGAGAAGCCGCGGTTGAGGCCGAGCTGCACTTCCGCCGCCGGGTAAAGATTGTAGCGCGGCACGCGGAACGGCCCGGTGGTGTCGCGGAACGTGGCGACCGAGCCGATCGGCACCATGTCGCCGTAGTTGTTGCGCGTCTTCAGGTTCTCGACATCGCGCACGGTCAGCCGGAACGGATTGTCCGCCTGTGCGGACACCTGATAGGTGCGGCCGAGCAGATTGAAGTCGTTGATGTACGACGAACCCATATATACCGACAGCGTCGAGAACACGCGGTCGATCGGCACCTGCAACAGCTCGGCCTTGGTACGGTCGATGTCGGCATAGACCTGTGGCGTGTGCGTGTTGAACTGGGTGAATGCCTGGTTGAAGCCTGGGGTCTGTGCTGCCGATCCCGCAATGATCCAGGTCGCCTGCTCCAGGGCCGGCAGCCCGTGCCCGGCACGATCCTGTACATAGAGCTTCAACCCGCCGCCGGTGCCGATGCCTGGCACAGACGGCGGCTCCAGCACGAACACGAACGCATCGTCGAGCTGCGCGAGCTGCTGGCGCAGGTCGGCCAGGATCCGGGGCGCGGTCAGTCCGAGAGGAACACGCTCGGCGAACGGCCTCAGTGGCACGAAGATCACCCCGGCATTGGGAGCGTTGGTGAAGGTGCCACCGTCGAAGCCGGTGAACGCCACTGAATTCTGCACGCCCGGCCGCGCCAGGATGATCTCCGAGGCGCGGCGGATCACCGCATCGGTGCGCGCCAGCGATGCGCCCGGCGGCAATTGGAATGCGGCGATCAGATAGCCGCGATCAAGCTGCGGGATCAGCCCGGTAGGCGTCGCCGCCAGGCGGTTATAGGCGAGGAAGATCAGCCCGGCATAGGCCACCAGCATGATCACGCCGACGCGCACCAGTCGGGCGACCAGCCGGCTGTAACCGGATGACAGGTGCTCGAACATCCAGTTGAAGCCGGCGAAGAACACCCGGATCGGCGCCGCCATCCGATACATCAGCGTGCGTTGCGGCTCGTGCGAGTGCGGCTTCAGCAGCAGCGCCGCCAGCGCCGGCGACAGCGTCAGCGACACAAAGGCAGAAATGACCGTCGCCGCGGCGATGGTGATGGCGAACTGCCGGTAGAACGAACCCTGCAACCCGGTAATGAACGCGGTCGGGATGAACACCGCGCACAGCACCAGCGCGATCGCCACCAATGCGCTGCCGACCTCGTCCATGGTCTGGTGTGCCGCGTCGCGCGGCGACATGCCGTCACGCAGATAGCGCTCGACGTTCTCCACCACCACGATCGCATCGTCCACCACGATGCCGATCGCCAGTACCAGGCCGAACAGCGACAGCGTGTTGAACGAAATCCCGACCAGGCCCATGACCGCGAAGCAGCCGACCAGCGATACCGGGATGGCGATCACCGGGATGATCGCGGCGCGCCAGGTCTGCAGGAACAGGATCACCACGCAGACCACCAGACCAATCGCCTCGAACAGCGTGCGCTCCACCTCGTCGATCGACTGCTGGATGAACTCGGTGGGGTTGTAGACGACGGTGTAGTCGAGGCCGGACGGGAAATCCTTCTTCGCCTCCTCCATCGTACGCTTCACTGCGGCCGCCGTGGCGAGGGCGTTGGAACCCGGGCGCTGATAGATCACGATCGCGGTCGCCACGTCCTTGTTGAGGTAGGCGTTGACCGTGTAGTCCTGCGAACCGAGCTCGACACGGGCGATGTCGCGGATGCGCACAAAGCCGGTACCACCGGGATCGGCGCGCACCACGATATCGCCGAACTGCTCGACATCGACGAGGCGGCCCAGCGTCTGCACCGACAACTGGAACGCGCCGGGCGACTTCGCGGGAGGCTGGTTGATTGCGCCGGCCGCGACCTGGAGGTTGGCCGCGCGCAATGCAGCCGCCACATCGTCCGCGGTCAGACCGCGTGCCGCGACCTTGCCGGGATCCAGCCAGACCCGCATCGAGTAGTCGCGCGCGCCGAACACGTTGACGTCGCCCACGCCATCGACCCGCGCCAGCGCGTCCTTGATGTAGAGTGTCGCGAAATTGGAAATGTACTGCTGATCGCGGGAACCGTCAGGCGAGATCATGTGCACGACCATCATGAGGTCGGGCGATGCCTTGCGCACGGTGACGCCAAGCCGTTGCACGTCCTCCGGCAAGCGTGGCGTCGCGACCGAAACGCGATTCTGCACCAGCACCTGCGCGATATCGATGTCCATGCCCGGTTTGAATACCACGCTGATGTTCAGCGTGCCGTCGCCGACCGATTGCGAGGTGATGTACAGCATGTTGTCCACGCCGTTCACTTCCTGCTCGATCGGCGTGGCGACGGTCTCGGCGAGCACTTCGGCCGAGGCGCCGGGATAGGTGGCACGGATGCTGACGGTGGGCGGCGCGATCTCGGGATATTCCGAGATCGGCAGCGCGCGCTCCACCAGCACCCCCGCGATGGTAAGGATGATCGACAGCACCGCCGCGAAGATCGGCCGGTCGATGAAGAAGTGGGTGAAGCGCATCCGGTGCCCCTAAAATGCCATTCCCGCGCACGCGGGAACCCAGTGCTGCTGTGTACCGCTCTCCCACCCCCGGGTACCCGCTTGCGGGGAATGACGGTTGGGGGGCCGGCTATTCCTCCGCGGCGAACTGGCTGCCGGACGGATGGATTGCGCCCTGGTTCGCAACAACGGTCATCCCCGGCCGCACGAACGGATTGGCCAGCCCGCCGATTACCACCCGATCGGTCGGCGTCAGGCCGGACGCAACCACGCGCAGCCCGCGCGCCATGCCGCCCAGGGTCACCGGCTTGGAGACCACCTTGTTGTCCTCGCCAACGGTCAGCACGACCTTGTGCGCCTGGTCCGACACCACCGCGGCGTCCGGAATCAGCAGCGCATCGAGCGGGCCGCCATAGAGCCGCAGCCTCCCGAAGGTACCGGGGGTCAGGAAATGATCCTTGTTGTCGAAGATCGCGCGGCCGCGGATCGTGCCGGAATGCGCATTGATTTCGTTGTCAACGAAATTCATCACGCCGCTGTGCGGCCAGTTCGTCTCGTCGGCAAGCTGCACCTTCACCGGATTCGGGGTATCGCGCGATGACCCCCGCTGCCCTTCGACGCTCAGCCGGCTGTAGCGGATATAATCGGCCTCGGACCCGTCGAACACGAAGTAGATCGGGTCCTGCTTGACGATCGTGGTCAGCAGAGTGGCACCGGTCTGGCCACCCTGGACCAGGTTGCCGGGATCAACGCGGCGGTCCGACACCAGCCCGCCGATCGGTGCCCTGACCTCCGACCATTCCAGGTTGAGCTGTGCCGTGTGCAGCGCGGCTTCGGCCGCCATCTCCTGCGCGCGGGCGATGTCGAGATTGGCCTTGCGCTGATCGAGCACGCTCACCGGCGTCGCCGCGGTCTTCACCAGTTCCTGGGCTCGCTGGTAGTCCGCGATGTCCAGCACGATCTGCGCCTCGGTACGAACCACGTCGGCCTGGGCGGAGTCCACCGCGAGCTTGAACGGACGCTGGTCGATGGTGAACAGCAGATCGCCCTGCTTCACGATACTGCCGTCACGGAAATGCACCTGGTCGATGTAGCCGGAGACACGGGGCCGCACCTCGACGCGCTCCATCGCCTCGAAGCGGCCGGTGAACTCGTCCCATTGTGCGACACGGCTGGCGAGCGGCGGGGCGACCGTGACCTGTGGTGGGCCGGCCTGTGCCCAGGCGGCGGCCGTGGCGAGGCTCATGAGTGCTGCGAGGGTAATGAATGCGACTGCGGCGCGTGGGCCTCGTGATCCGAGTCGAAGCGTCATGAAGTCATCCCCGTTTCAAGGCCGTGTCCGGCTGGTTGGCTGGCCGATATGGCGCATCGGTCGGCAGGCGAGAACTAACCATCTGGCCGGGTTGCGGCGTCTTGTTAAGCAACGCTCGAGTTTGTCCGGGATCACCAAATAGCGAGCCGTGCTGTCACCTCCTTGGCTTCTCCAGGAACTGCACGCCTGGCAAGTTCTCGAAATGCCGATCGCAGGTCAGCACGTCCGCGCCATGCGCCAGCGCCGTCGCATAGACAATGGCATCCGCCGTCGCCAGCTTGTGCCTCGCGCATAGCTCCGCCGCCGACAGGGCGGTCGCGGTATCCAGGTCGGCTACAACGCAGGTTGTGGTGAAGGCGATCACCCGGTCGGCCTTGTCCTCACCGACTTCGCGCGTCAGCCACTTCGCCAGCTCCAATTGCACCATGGTCGGCACCAGCCACTGCTCGCGCTCGGGCAATTCCGCCGCAATCGCCAGGCCGAGCGTCGACCCCGTCAGAAATTCAACCCACGCGGAGGTGTCGACGAGACGCATCAGACCCGATCAGCCCGGTCCCGGTAGCGCGTTGGCTTCGCGCCGCTCGCCAGACCGGCGAGTTCCTTGCACTGTGGCACCGGTACCAGCAGCAAGCCCTCGCCCTTGGGGATGAAGGCGAAAACCTGCCCCGCCTGCCAGTGCCGCGCAGCCCGGATGGCCTTCGGGATCGAGATCTGGAATTTCGCCGAGAGTGTCGCCGTTTCCTTTGATGCCATTACATTTGTCCCATCGATGGCAGATCGGTAAGAATTGGGCCCCGGTTCCAGCTTGAAAACCCCCACCGCCGGCGCATTTCGATATGGCACCCGGGCGACATCAGTGCGAACCGGTCGGAACTATCCCAACAGGGGTTCCGTTCGCCGGCATGTGCGTCTATGCCGCGCGCAAAGACGAAGGACTGCAAGCAATGGCTGGCGTTGACATCCTGGCATCGGCGTTCAGTGGCGCGAACGCGGCGTTTCTCGGCGAGCAGTACGCGCGCTGGGCAGCGAACCCCGGTTCCGTCGACCCGACCTTCGCCGAGCTGTTCAGCGCACTGAACGACGATGCGCGCGCGGTGCTGGAGGATGCGACCGGCGCCTCCTGGGCGCCGCGCCATCCGGAGTTCGAGGAGGAGGTGCGCCCGGCCGTGACCGCGCCGCCACGGCGGGCGCCCACCGCGCCGCTGTCCAGCGAGCAGATCCGCGCCGCCACCATCGCTTCGCTGCGTGCGCTGATGCTGATCCGCTCCTACCGGGTGCGCGGCCATCTCGAGGCGCGGCTCGATCCGCTCGGCCTCCAGATTCCCGCGCCGCATCCCGAACTGGATCCGCGCTCCTACGGCTTCACCGACGCCGATCTCGACAGGCCGATCTTCATCGACAACGTGCTCGGCCGCGAGACTGCCAGCTTGCGGGAAATCGTCACCATCCTGCGCGACACCTATTGCGGCCCGATCGGCGTCGAGTTCATGCACATCCAGGACCCCGACCAGAAGTCCTGGATCCAGCGCCGGGTAGAAGGCGCGCCGTGGCGCACCGAATTCGGCGCGGAGGAAAAACGCCGCATCCTGCACCAGCTTACCGAGGCGGAAGGCTTCGAGGTGTTCTGTCAGAAGCGCTACGTCACCACCAAGCGGTTCGGGCTGGAGGGCGGCGAGGTCACCATCCCCGCGCTGCATACCATCATCGAGACGGTGGCGCAGTCCGGCGTTGTCGAGATCGCCATCGGCATGCCGCATCGCGGCCGGCTCAACACGCTGGTTAACGTGGTGCGCAAGCCGTTCACTGCGGTGTTCTCCGAGTTCGGCGGCGGCAGCTTCAAGCCCGACGATGTGCAAGGCTCAGGCGATGTGAAATACCACCTCGGCACCTCGACCGACGTGGACATCGCCGGACACAGCGTGCACCTGTCGTTGCAGCCCAATCCGTCGCATCTCGAGGCGGTCAACCCGGTCGTGGTCGGCAAGGTGCGCGCGCGGCAGGACACCGCCGGCGACACCCAGCGGCGCAGCTCGGTGATGGCGATCCTGATGCATGGCGACGCGGCGTTCGCCGGCCAGGGGCTGGTGTACGAGACGCTGGCGATGAGCCAGCTCATCGGCTACCGCACCGGCGGCACCGTGCATCTGATCGTCAACAACCAGATCGGCTTCACCACGGTGGCGGCGCATGCCTATTCGGGCCTGTACTGCACCGACGTAGCGAAATCGATCCAGGCGCCGATCCTGCACGTCAACGGCGACGATCCCGAGGCGGTGATGTTCTGCGCCCGCATGGCGGCCGAGTTCCGCATGCGCTTTGCCGCCGACATCGTGCTGGACATCGTCTGCTATCGCCGGCACGGCCACAACGAGACCGATGAACCGGCGTTCACTCAGCCGGAGATGTACCGCGCGATCGGCAAGACCAAGACCACGCGCACGCTGTATGCCGAACGGCTGGCGGCGGAAGGCGTGGTACCGGCCGCGGAAGCCCAGCTCATGTGGGACGAGTTTCAGACCGCGATGGAAGCGGCCAATCAGGCCGCGCAGGCCTACAAGCCGAACAAGGCGGACTGGTTGGAGGGCCACTGGTCGGGTTTCCACGCCGCCGATACAGATTTCGAGCGGCAGGAGGAAGCCACCGCGGTTTCCGAAGCCGTGCTGAAGCAGATTGGCACGGCGTTGTCGCGCACCCCCGCCGGGTTCGCGGTGCATCCGCGCATCGCCCGCCAGCTCGAGGCGAAGCAGGCGATGCTGGACTCCGGTCACGGCATCGACTGGGCCACCGGCGAGGCATTGGCATTCGGCTCGCTGCTGCTGGAAGGCAGCCGGGTGCGCCTGTCCGGCGAGGACTCGCAGCGCGGCACGTTCAGCCATCGCCACGCGATGCTGATCGACCAGACCAACCAGCACGAATACATCCCGCTGAACAACATCGCGCCGGAGCAGGCGAAGATCGAGATTTACAACTCGCTGCTGTCCGAGGCGGGCGTGCTGGGCTTCGAGTATGGCTACTCGCTGGCCGATCCGCGTACGCTGGTGCTGTGGGAGGCACAATTCGGCGACTTCGCCAACGGCGCGCAGCCGATCATCGATCAGTTCATCGCCTCCGGTGAGACCAAATGGCTGCGCATGTCCGGCGTGGTGCTGTTGCTGCCGCACGGCTACGAAGGCCAGGGGCCGGAACATTCGTCGGCGCGCATCGAACGCTATCTGCAGCTGTGCGCCGAGCGCAACATGTGGGTGTGCAACCCGACCACGCCGGCGAGTTATTTCCACGCGCTGCGCCGGCAGTTGCACCGCAATTTCCGCAAGCCCGCCGTGATCTTCACCCCCAAGTCGCTGCTGCGGCACAAGCTGGCGGTGTCGACGGTAGCCGAACTGAGCGAAGGCCGCTTCCAGTTCGTCATCCCGGAAACCGAAGCTATCGCCCCGCCCGAGTTGGTGCGCCGCGTGGTGATATGCAGCGGCAAGGTGTACTACGACCTGCTGACGGAACGTCAGACCCGGGGGATCGACGACATCGCCATCCTGCGGCTGGAACAGCCGTACCCGTTCCCGGAGCACACGCTGGGCCGTCTGCTGGAGCCGTATCGCAGCGCCGATGTGGTCTGGTGCCAGGAGGAACCGGAGAACATGGGTGCGTGGAGCTTCGTCGATCGGCGGATCGAGAAGGTGCTGGGGCGGCTTGACGGCAAGGCGCGGCGTCCGACCTATGCGGGTCGCGAGGCAGCGGCGAGCCCGGCGACCGGCTCGGCGCGCATGCATCAGATCGAGCAGGCGGCGTTGGTCGCCGCCGCGTTGGGCATCGGCTGAGCAGGAAGCGGGGACCCGTCGATGGCGACCGAGATCAAGGTGCCCACTCTGGGCGAAAGCGTCACCTCGGCCACCGTGGCGCGGTGGATGAAGCACGAAGGCGATGCGGTCGCGATCGACGAGCCGCTGGTGGAGTTGGAAACCGACAAGGTCACGGTCGAGGTCAGCGCGCCGACCGCCGGCGTGCTGCGTTCGATCGTCGCGCCGGAGGGCAGCGAAGTGCCCGTGGGCGCCTTGCTGGCCACGCTGGAGGCAGGCGCCGCGGCGCTTGCTAGGCCGGCGCAACCAGTTGCCGCCCCGGCACCCCGCGCCGCCGCCAATCCGCCAGCCGGCGTGCATCCGCCGCCGCGGCCGCTCGGACCCGTCACGCGCCCGGCGAGCCCGCCGACGCAGCCGCTGGTAATGCCCGCCGCAGCCAGGCTGATCGAGCAGCAGCACCTGTCGCCGGTGCAGATCGGATCCGGCACCGGGAAAGACGGGCGCATCACCAAGGGCGACGTGCTGGCGTTCCTCGAGCGACCGGCACCGGCTGTGGCGCCGGCGCCCACTGCGAAGCCGCCGCGCGAGGCGGTGCATGGCGAAGAGCGCGTGCGCATGACGCGGCTCCGTCGCACCATCGCGGCGCGGCTGAAGGAGGCGCAGAACACCGCAGCGATGCTGACCACCTTCAACGAGGTGGACATGACGGCCGTAATGGCGCTGCGCAGCGAGTACCGTGCCGCGTTCGAAAAGAAGCATGACGGCGTGCGCCTCGGCTTCATGTCGTTCTTTGTCAAGGCGTGCGTGACGGCACTGAAGGAGTTCCCCGCGGTCAACGGGGAGATCGACGGCGACGACATCGTATACAAGAATTTTGTCCATATGGGCATCGCGGTGGGCGGTCCGGCGGGCCTGGTGGTGCCGGTGATCCGCGATGTCGATGCGATGAGCTTCGCCGACATCGAACGCGCCATTGCTGATTTCGGTCGCCGGGCGCGCGACGGCGCGCTCAAGCTGGACGAGCTGACCGGCGGCACGTTCAGCATCACCAATGGCGGCGTCTACGGGTCGCTGATGTCGACGCCGATCCTGAATCCGCCGCAATCGGGGATCCTGGGCATGCACAAGATCCAGGAGCGGCCTGTGGCAGTAGCGGGGAAGATCGAGGCCCGGCCGATGATGTATCTGGCGCTGAGCTACGACCATCGCATCGTCGACGGCAGTGAGGCGGTGAGCTTCCTGGTGCGGGTGAAGGAAGGCGTGGAAGATCCGCGCCGGTTGTTGCTGGGGCTTTGATTCCACTGGCGATCGGCGGGAACTCAGTAGCCAAGTTCGTGCACAATCCCAAACGCCCACCTGTCCTTAAGAGCAGAACCGCGGGAAGCGCATGACAATTACGACCACCTTTCGCTGGAATGGCAAACTTGGTTCGGACTGGGGTGCCGATGTCCCCAACCCGCCCGGGCCCAACCTGATCAACTGGGACGTAGTAAGCGGCCCCAACCCGCCCCCGGGGCCCCCCAGCGGGGCGGGAGATCTCGCGGTCATCGACAACGGTGGCGCGATCAGCATTACGAATGGCGGCGGCGCCGAAGAACTTCAGATCACCAGCGCGTCCACCGTCACCTTCAGCTCGGGGCACTTTGACGCCGGTAGCGATAGCCAGGGCGGGATGCTGATCGACGAGGATGCCGAACTCATCATCGCGAACAGCGGGACCATGGCGAATAGGGGCTCGCTGGATATCATCGGGCTGACCGGCGACGGTTCGCTTGAAGTCCAGTCCGGCGCCGGTTTTGACGACCTTGGGATGATCGTGGGGGCCGATGCAGACGCGCACGGTGAGGTCACGGTCGACGCGGCTTTTGGCTTCGAGATTGCGCAGTCCGGGTCAAGCGCCACGGACGGCGTGCTGGTCGTCGGCGAAGACGGTGACGGCACGGTCGATGTATCCGACACCAGCATCTTCTTCAGCGCCAGCGCCATTCTGGGCCAGAATGATGGTTCCAACGGCGAGGTGGACCTCAACAATGCGACCTGGGCCGGCAGCAGCCTGACGATCGGGCCGGCTGGCAACGGCGTCGCCAATATTGGGTCGGGTTCGACTGTTGCCTTTGTCGACACCCTCGTCGGACCGAATGGCCTGCTTAACGTAACCGGAGCTGCCGCCACTCCCGGTGTGGTTCTGGCGCCCATTCTCACGCTTGCCTTCGGCACCATCGACGTCACCGGCGGCGGCGAGGTGCAGATTGGTGCTGCGGCCGGCTCGATTGGAGCGGTCAGCATCGCTGGAACCAACCTGACCGCGCTCGGCACGGTCAAGGGCAATGTGATTGTGGGTGACCAGGGCATTGTGCAGGCCACCGGGGCGGCGCCGGGCGCGCTGCTGATTGACGGCAACGTCCACGGCACCGGCACGATCGAGCCGCTGATGACGCTAGAGGTGAACGGCGGCATCGACGCCAGCGTCGACATCGCATTCAGCCCCTCGATCGGCGCACAGGTTGGGGAGCTCATGCTGGATGTTCCGGCCGCCAACCTGGGCACCATCACCGGCTTCGGCGATGGCAATACCATCGTGATCGAGGGTTCCGTCTATTCCGACGCGGTGTTCACCCAGGGCACCTCTGGCGCGGCTGGAACGCTAACACTGTCTGGCGGCACGCTGGCACCGCTGTCGCTGGCGGTCGAAGGCAACTACTCCGCCGATAGCTTCGTCGCAACGCCCGGTCTGACCGAGACGGATGTGACGCTTTGCTTCGCGGCCGGAACACGCATCGCGACGCCGCAGGGCGAAATCCCTGCCGAGCAGCTCACTGTAGGCGACGAGGTGCTGACGTTGCATGGCGCGGTGCGTACCGATCACGTGGATCGGGGTCGGCAAAGTGCTCGCCACACGCGGCCGGCGTAACGCGGCCACGCCGGTCATCGTGCGCAAGGGCGCGCTCGCCGACAACGTGCCATGCCGCGACCTGCACATCACCAAGGGACACTCGCTGTTCATCGAGGGCCTGCTGATCCCGGTCGAGGAACTGATCAACCATCGATCGATCGAATGGGATGACCGTGCGCAGGAGGTCACCATCTACCATATCGAGCTGGCAACGCACGACGTGCTGCTGGCCGATGGCGCGCCCGCCGAGAGCTACCGCGACGACGGCAATCGCTGGCTGTTCCGCAATGCCAATATTGCCTGGCACCGGCCGCCTCAGGAAGCATGCGCGCCGGTGCTCGCTGGCGGGCCCGTGGTCGATGCGATCTGGCGGCGATTGCTGGACCGCGCCCCGCCACGGCAGCCCGTTCCGCTGACCGATGATGCCGATCTGCATCTCATTGCCGACGGTGTGCGGGTGGATGCCGTCTCACGCGACGCGGCGCGCTACGTGTTCCGGCTTGTCTCCAGACCCACGACGGTACGCGTTCGCTCGCGCAGCGTTGTGCCGCAGGAGCTTGGGCTTGCGCGCGATCCGCGATGCCTCGGTGTGGCGCTGCGGCGGATCCTGCTGGGGTCGCGGACGCGAACGCGCGGGGTGCATACAGATGACGCGCGGCTGATTGATGGCTTTCACGACCACGAGCCCGGGAATGGGTTCCGCTGGACCGATGGCGATGCCGCCATCCCCTCCGCATTGTTTGCGGGCTTGGCCGGGCCGCTGCTTTGCACGTTGGAGATCGGCGCAACGATACGGTATCTGGACGAGGGCCGCTCGCTGCGCGTGGCATGACGATCGGGCCGGTTTGTGATGCGAGGTCCTGACGGGTACAAGGTCAGCCTGTCACGTGCCCCTGGCCCGAAAGTCCGTCATGCCTGACTCTTTCGATGTCATCATCATCGGCGCCGGCCCCGGCGGCTACGTCTGTGCCATTCGTGCCGCGCAGCTCGGCATGAAGGTGGCCTGCGTCGAGCAGCGTGCCACGCTTGGCGGCACGTGTCTCAACATCGGCTGCATTCCCTCCAAGGCGCTGCTGCAATCATCGGAGGAATTCCACCACGCGTCGCACGCGCTCAAGGACCACGGCGTGCTGGTGGACAGCGTAAAGCTCGACCTCGCGCGCATGCAGGCACGCAAGGCCGAAGTTGTGTCGGCCAACGTGAAGGGCGTCGAGTTCCTGTTCCGCAAGAACAAGATCACCTGGCTGAAGGGCACCGGCCGTATCGTCGTGCCCGGCAAGGTCGAGGTCGATGGCACCACCTACGATACGAAACACATCGTCATCGCCACCGGCTCGGAAAGCGTGCCGCTCGCTGGTGTCGAGGTGGACGAGAAGCAGATCGTCACCTCCACCGGCGGGTTGGAACTCGACAAGGTCCCTGGCCATCTCGTGGTGATCGGCGGCGGCTACATCGGTCTGGAACTCGGCAGTGTGTGGCGACGGCTCGGCGCAGCGGTGACTGTGGTGGAGTTCCTCGACCGCATCGTGCCCACCATGGATGGCGAGATCGCCAAGGCATTCGAGCGCATCCTGATGCGGCAGGGCATGAAGTTCCGCCTCGGCATGAAGGTGACAAGCGCGCGCAAGGGCAATGACGGCGTGACGCTGAGCATCGAGCCGGCGAAAGGTGGCGCCGCCGAGGAACTGAAGGCCGATGTCGTGCTGTTGTCGATCGGCCGCCGGCCTTACACCGACGGCATCGGCGACGGCGTAGAACTGGACGAGCGCGGCCGGGTGAAGACCGATGCGCACTACGCCACCAGCGTGCCGGGTATCTACGCGATCGGCGACGCGATCGCCGGCCCGATGCTGGCGCACAAGGCCGAGGAGGAAGGCGTGGCACTCGCCGAGATTCTCGCCGGTCAGGCAGGCCACGTGAACTACGGCGCGATCCCGGGCGTGGTGTACACGTGGCCGGAAGTCGCCGCCGTCGGCCAGACCGAGGAGGAGCTGAAAGCCTCTGGCGTGGCCTACAACGTTGGCAAGTTTCCGTTCACCGCAAACGGCCGCGCGCGGGCGATGGGTGAAACCGACGGCTTCGTGAAGCTGCTGGCCGACAAGGCGACCGACCGGCTGCTAGGCGCGCACATCATCGGCCCGGATGCCGGCACGCTGATCGCCGAGCTCACCACCGCGATGGAGTTCGGCGCATCGGCCGAGGATGTCGCGCGGACCTGCCACGCGCATCCGAGCCTGAGCGAGGCGGTGAAGGAGGCGGCTCTGGCGGTCGCCGGGCGGGCGTTGCATATCTGAGGAATGAAACCCCTCGCTCTGACCATGGGCGACCCTGCTGGGATTGGCGGCGAGCTGACGTTGCGTGCCTGGCAGGCTCTGCATCGCGACGGTCCGTGCTTCGTGGCGCTCGACGATCCGGACCGCCTTGCCACGCTGTCTCCTGATGCGCCGATTGCCATGGTCCTCTCGCCCGAGGCCGCGCGCGAAGCGTTTGCCACCGCGCTTCCGGTGATCCCGCTCGAGCTGCCCGCACCACCAAGACCGGGTCATCCCGACAAGGCCAACGCCAGTGCGGTGATCGCCTCGATCGAGCGCGCCGCTGCGCTCTGCCTGAACGGTGGCGTCGGCGGCATGGTGACCAATCCGATCAACAAGGCCGCGCTGTACGACGCAGGCTTTGCTTATCCGGGGCATACCGAGTTCCTCGCCGAACTTACCGGCGCCCGCGGCAGACAGATCATGATGCTGGCCAGTCCCGATCTGCGCGTCGTGCCCGTCACCGTGCATGCATCGCTGCGCAACTCGATTGCCATGCTGACCACCGACGCCATCGTCGCCGCCGCGCAGACGACGGCGGCCGCGCTGCGGCGCGACTTCGGCATCGCGCGCCCGCGTCTCGCCATCGCCGGGCTCAACCCGCACGCCGGTGAACAGGGCGCGCTGGGCGACGAGGAGACCGCGATCATCGGTCCTGCCATCGCGGCATTGCGTGCGGCCGGCATCGACGTATCCGGTCCCTGGTCACCCGATACGATGTTCACCGCGACCGCGCGCACGCGCTATGACGCGGCGATCTGCATGTATCACGACCAGGCACTGATCCCGCTGAAGACGCTCGACATGGATCGTGGGGTAAACGTCACGCTCGGTCTGCCGATCGTGCGCACCTCGCCGGATCACGGCACGGCGTACGACATCGCCGGCAAGGGTATCGCCAACCCGGCAAGCCTGATCGCGGCCATCGAGCTTGCCGCAATGCTGGCGAAACGCCGTGGCTGAGGACAAGGACGCGATCCGCGAGCTGCTGCATCGCTACTGCTTCTGCATGGACGAGGGCCGCTTCGCCGAACTTGGCGCGCTGTTCACCGAGGACGGCGAGTGGATCGCGCCATATCGCACTGCGAAAGGGTCAGCGGACATCGAGGCATGGCTACAGCAGTCGGTGCCACCGCAACCGCGTCGCATGCACTTTGTGATGAACAGCACCATCGAGTGCGATGGTGCGCGCGCCACCGCGCGGTCGAACTATCTGGTGATGGTCGAGGGCGCGAGTGGGCCGGCCCCTTCGGTGTGCGGCGTCTACGACGACGTACTGGTGAAGCAGCCCGACGGTTGGCGATTTCAGCGGCGGCGCCTGATTCACGCGTTCAAAGGGGACATGGCACTCAGGTTGCCGTGAGGCTTGGTGGCCTGCATGTCGAATGCATGGATACTACGCGTGCCGCCGGAGTGGGTATCGCCAGGTCCCTTGCCGGTGCTGATGGCGTACAGCGTCTTGTAGTCCGGTTGGGGTCCTTGAGCCGATCCTCGGTGATCACCTGGTCCAGCCGGCCGCTCGGATCCCACCGATAACCTCGTTCGGCAGCTCGCGCTTGGCGCCACCGATAAGCCCGGCGTTCGACCGCCGATTGAGCAGTCCCTGCGGATTAGCCGAGCCGCCTTGTTCGTCTGGATGGCCCTCGGCCAGCTGGTCACCATAGGGCGGGTCGGTGAACCAGATGCTGCCGTCCGGGTGCGGCACCAGATCATTGGGCGAGTTCAGCGGCTTGCCATCATATGAATTGGCGACCACCGTCATCGTGCCGTCGTGTTCCCACCTGATCACACGGCGGAAAAAGTCCTCGGTGGAAATGTGGCGTCCCTGGAAGTCGAACGAGTTGCCGTTGCTGTTGTTGGATGGCTTGCGGAACGGAGGCACGCGCAGATCATCCCACAGCTCGCGATACTGCGTGTTGCCGACCACGTCGCTGAACACGAAGTACTGGCCTTCGCTCGACCAGGCCGGACCCTCCGCCCAGGTGAAGCCGGTGGCGAGGCGGCGGATCGGCACGTTGCCGACGCGCAGCGCGGCAAACGATGGGTCGATGATGATCACATCGGGATCGGGATAAATATTCGGTGACGCGTAGTGACCCTAGTGTTTGTTTCCTCCCAAGAGTTGTCGTTGCAGGCTATTTCCAGCTGCTCAGAAAGAACCGCGGCAGCTCGTCCGGATATGGCTTGAAGTTGAGTTGCTTCGAGAAGCCATAGGTCACCGTGTGAGTGAATACAGGCACCCAGGATGCCTTTTCGGTGATCAGCCTGATCGCGGCGCTGTACGCCTTGCGGCGCTGATCCGGATCCACCGTGGCACTACCGGCCTCCACCAGTTTCCTGATCTCCGGATCGCGCGTGTAATCGTTGCCGGTGAACGTGAAAAAATTCGGCAGGATGGCGGAGACGTCGTTCACCGAGTAGCTGCCCCAGGACCCCATCTCCATCGGGTTCTGTCCGGCGAGCGAGCGCTGCACCGCGGCGGCAACCTGCAACTGGACGATCCTCGCATTGATGCCGACCGCCTTCAGATAGCCCTGCACGGCGCCACCCCATTGCGGCAGGTCATAGGTCACCAGCTCGGTGTCGAAGCCGTTGGGATAGCCGGCCTCCGCCAGCAACTGCTTGGCTTTCGCGGGATCGTACGGATAGTGCACCGCCGCACCGGCGTCGCAGCCGAACTGCGTCGGGTAGCATGGCGTGTCGATCGCGCGCGAGCCGCCCTGCATGAGCTGCTTGGCCATCGTGGCACGATCAACCGCGTAGACAATCGCCTGCCGAACCTTGTCCTTGGTCAGTGGATTGTCCGCGCCGGTGCGTCCTGCCGCATCCATGCCGAGATACTCGACGCGCATGGATTCCGCCCGTGTCGCCTGAAGGTTCGGCATGCGGCCGACCGCATCAAACTGGTCCGGGCTGAACTTCCAGATCCAGTCGGCACGCCCGCCCAGGAGTTCCGCCATCTCGGTGGCGGAATCCGGCACCTCATGGATGACGATCCTGCCGATCGCCGGCTTGCCCTTCGGACTATCGGCATAATAGCCGTCGTAGCGCTCCATATCGACCTCGGTGGCGCCGTCCACCTTGGTGACCTTGTAGGGGCCCGCGGCGATCGGATGCTGCGAGTATTCCTGCGGTCCCACCTTTTCGCGATACGCCTTCGGCATGATGTAGAGAGTCATCGCCATGTAGTCGAGCGCGGCGGGAAACACGCGCTTCAGTTCCACACGGACATGGGTATCGTCGACCTTGGTCGCGTGATCGAGATAGGCGTAATTGCTTGGCGTCGATACCTGCTTATCGGTCAGTATCGTGTTGATCGTATAGACCACGTCGTCGGCGGTCAGCTTGTCGCCGTTGTGGAAGGTGACGTTCGATCGCAGCGTGAATTCCAGCGTCGTCTCGTCCGCCCATTTGTACGACTCGGCAAGCAACGGCTTGAGCTGAAAGGTCTCCGGGTCGCGATAGACCAGCGAATCCCAGACCTGATGGCCGATCACGATGCCGGTGCGAAGCTGGTTGTAGTACGGCGTGATGTCGGGCACGGCGTCGCGCCAGGTGATACGCAGCGTGTCGGCCGATTTCTGCGCCACCGCCGGCGTGGCAGCCGCCGCCAATGCCGCCATCAGGATCGCACCACCGAGAACCTTGCGCATCGCACGACCTCCTTGCCATGGCCGCGACCGTAGGATCAGCGCCAGGCAAGGCCAAGAGGATTCATTCCCAACCCGGCGGAGGCACGAAACTCCGCCACTGTCGCTCGAGCAGGCCGGCGACATGGATGGTGGTGCGATCGCCATGGAACGGCCCGACGATCTGCACGCCGATCGGCAATCCGGCTGCGGTCATGCCGATCGGCGCGGTGCTGGCCGGCAGATGGAACGCGCAGGTGACGCCGGGCCAGAACAGCATGTCGTTGTACGGAACGGTGCGACCGTTCACGGCCACGCTGCGTTCCCAGGTCTCGCCCTGCTGCATGTGGGGCAGCGCCGGGGTGGTGATCACCGGGCAGAGCAGCACGTCCCAGTCGCGGAAGAACGCGCCCCAGAGGCGGCGGATATGGAAGCGACGCTCGTTCAGATGCAGCCACTCGCGATGCGTGATATCGACCGCGCGGACCGAGATGGCATCGGCGCTCATATCGTCTGCCGGTCGACGCGCCTTGGCATCGCGCATCCGCGCCAGCACCTCCTCGCTCGCGCCGCCGCTGAGCGCGGCGCTGAGCAGCCTGACGTAGAGATGGAACGCCTCGGTCGCATTGAACTCAGGCCGCGCGGTACGGCTAACCTGGGCGCCTTCCCGTTCCAGGAACCCGGCCAACGCGTCGATATGCGCCGTGGTCTCGGTGTCCGTCTGCTGGCCGGGCTCGCTCGACCAGACGGCGATGCGAAGCTCCGACAGGCGCAAGGCGCGCGGCGGCGGCAGTGTCACGCTGCCGACGTCCAGAAGCGGGTCGGCGCCGGCGATTGCGTCCAGTACCAGCGACAGATCCGTCGCCGACCTGGCCAATGGGCCGATCACCGCGATATCGGTCATCCCCGCAATCGGCACCAGCGACTGGCCGCGACTGGAGCACAGTCCCCAACTCGGCTTGTGGCCGAACACGCCGCAATAATGCGCCGGCACGCGGATCGAGCCGCCGATGTCGCTGCCGACTTCCAGCGCCGCAAACCCCGCCGCGATCGCCGCCGCGCCGCCGCCCGACGAACCGCCCGGCGTATGCGCGAGGTTCCACGGGTTGGAGGTCGCGCCATAGACCGGATTGAAGCTCTGCCAGTCGGCGAGGTCGACCGGCACGTTGGTCTTGCCGAACACCACCGCGCCGGCCGCGGTGAGACGCTGCACGGCCAGGGCGTCCTCGTGGGCCGCGCTGTTGCGCTGCGCCTCGTGACCCCAGGTGGTCGGCAGGCCGGCGAGGTTGAAGCTTTCTTTCACCGTCATCGGCACACCGAACAGCGGTGTGGCACGGCCATCCTTGCGCTGGCTGTCAAGGTTGCGGGCACGCGCGCGAGCGCGAGCGAAGTCGCGCGCCACCACGGCATTGGTCTTGCCATCGAGCCGCTCCACCCGGGCGATGCAGTGATCAAGCAACTCCACGCAGGAGATGGCGCCACCGCGGATCATCTCCGCGAGGCGCCATGCCGGCAGGAAGGTCGGGTCCATCATGCAATCGACGAGTTGAAGTTGCCGCCGTCGAGAATGAGGTTGTGGCCGACGATGAAGCCGATCTTCGCCGAGCACAGGAAGGCGCAGGCGTCGCCGAACTCGGCCGGGTCGCCGACGCGGCCGGTGTATGAATTCTTCGCCCGTTCCTGCACCAGTTCGTCCACCGGACGGTTGGATGCGCGAGCCGCCTCCTGGAAGCCGCTGCGCAGCCGATCGGTCAGGAACGGCCCGGGCAGGATGTTGTTGATGATGACGTTGTGCTTGGCGATCTGCCGCGCCAGGCCGGCAACGAATCCGGTCAGGCCGGCGCGCGCACCGTTGCTCATGCCGAGTTCCGGGATCGGCGACTTCACCGACGCCGAGGTGATGTTGACGATGCGGCCGAACTTGCGCGCGATCATGCCGTCCACCACGGCCTTGATCAGGAAGATCGGCGTCAGCATGTTGGCATCGACCGCCTTGATCCACTCGTCGCGGCCCCACTCGCGGAAATCGCCGCGTGGCGGGCCGCCGGCGTTGTTCACCAGGATGTCGGGGTTGGGGCAGGCGGCAAGTGCCGCGGCACGGCCGGCGTCGGTGGTGATGTCGCCTGGGACTGCGGTGACCTTCACGCCGGTTTCCTTGCGGATCGCATCGGCGGTCTTTTCCAGATCGGCGGCGGTGCGCGCGGTGATTACCAGATCGACGCCCTCGCGCGCCAGCGACATGGCGCAGGCGCGACCGAGTCCCTTGCTCGCGGCGCAGACGATGGCTTGCTTGCCTTTGAGACCGAGATCCATGTGTGGGTTCCTCCGTGTAGACGCATTGCGTGCGACGATGACCGAACATGACACGGGTAGTCAGAAAGCGGCTGCACCATTGCGCAAGATAAGCTAGAGACCCACTTAGCTGACCTGCAAGCCAAGCGAGTGCCAATGTCGCGTATCACCTTCGATCCCGCGCAGTGCGGCGGCCGACCATGTATCCGGGGTATGCGTATCCGGGTCAAGGATGTGCTCGAGTTGCTGGCCGCGGGATCGTCGGAGAATGAAATTCTGGCGGATTATCCATACCTCGAACGGGAGGACATCCGAGCCTGCCTCGCCTTCGCCGCTGCCGAGGCGGATCACGCTGTCTTGCCGGCCGCCGAATGACGCGGGCCATCGTAAGTTGTCGCGTCTGAGCGCTCCGCGTCGCGGAGTATGCCGACGTGCCGGCCGCCAAAAGAAAATTACTGATCGACGCGCAGTTGCCGCCGGCGCTCGTGCGCGCAATCGCGCAGCAGGGACATCCAGTCGAACATGTGCTCGATATCGGGTTGCTACAGGCAAGCGATGACGCGATCTGGCAGTACGCCGAAGCAAGCGGCGCAATCCTGATTACCAAGGACGAGGACTTTGCGATCCGCGGGAGGCGTTTCCCGGAAACGGTGCCGGTGTTCTGGCAGCGGCTCGGCAATACGTCCCGCAAGGCTTTGCTGGAGCAGTTTGCCATTGTTTCCACAGGTCATGTCGCTCATTGCCGGCGGCGAGACACTGGTGGAAATTCGGCCGCGACAGCGACGCGCGACAATCAGGCGGTCGCGGCGATAGTTCGCAGCACCGCCCGTGACGCTTCCGGCACCGGCGCGGGCCGCTGGGTCGCGCGATCGACGAACACGTGCACAAAATACCCCTCCGCCGCCGCCTCGTCATCATCGTTGCGAAACACGCCGATCTCGTAGCGCACCGAACTCGCGCCGATCCGCGCCACCCGGACACCCACCGCGATGCGATCCGGAAATGCCACGGAACTGTGATAGCGGCACATCACCTCGGCCACCACGCAATGCACCGGGCCCTCCAGCAGATCGACCACGCCTTCGGTCATTTCGTAATATGTCACCGCCGTATCGAAGAACGAGAAGTAGTTGACGTTGTTCACATGCCGGAACACGTCGTTGTCCATCCAGCGCGTGGTGATCGCGTGGAACCAACGATAGTCGGCACGACGGCCCGGTGGCTGGCGACTCATCAACTAAATCCGGCGGCAATTGCGTTCCGCCGAGTGATAGCCGATAGAGGCACGCCGGAACAGGAGCCGCCGTATTGCCTACGTGCCGCATCGTGATCGCCGCGCTGCTAGGCCTCGTTTTCGTGCCCGCCTGCGCGACCGCGCATGCCATCTTGATGGAGAGCAAGCCGCCGGCAGGTGCCAGCGTGCCGGCCGGCAATATCGATATGTCGTTCCGTTACAACAGCCGGATCGATCGGGCGCGATCGCGCCTCACGCTCACCAGCCCGGACCACAGCCTGTCGGTGCTGAAGATCACCCCGGACGGTCCGCCCGACCTGCTTCAGACCAGCGCGGAGCTGACCGCGCCCGGCGCCTATGTCGTGCGCTGGCAAGTGCTGGCGGTCGATGGCCACATCACCCGCGGAGACGTGCCGTTCACCGTCACAGGCCACTGACGCGTGGGCCTGCTGATCGACCTGTTCGGCTATCTGTCGATCGTCATCCACGGCCTCACTATCACCGCGCAGTCGATGGCACTCGGCGGCGTGCTGTTCATCGCGCTGCTGCTGCGCCCGATCGTGGCACGGCTGGGCTCGGCAGGGCAGGGCATCGAGCGCACCTGCATCGCCATCACCGCCTGGAGTGCGCTCGCGCTGGTGCTGTGCGAGGCCGCGACCGTCGCGTTGCAGTCGGCGGTGCTGGTCGGCACCGTCGATCTCTCGATCGCGGACGCGTTGCACGCGGAGTTCGCCATCGCCGGCTTGGTAAAGGCTACCGCCGCGGCGCTGATCGCGCTGACGCTGTTCGCGCTCGGGCAGCGCGCACCGATGCCGCCACTGCTCGCGCTCGCGGCGATCGGGCTGGCCGCGGCGACGCTGACCACGCATGCCGCCGCGCGGCTCGATCACCGCACGCCACTGCTGTTGGTGGAGTTCCTGCATCAGTTCGGCGCGGCGATCTGGATCGGCGGCATTCCCTGTTTCCTGGTGGCCCTGAGCCGGGTCCAGAACGCGCAGTCCTGGCGCATGATCGGCGCGCGCTTCTCGCGCATGTCGATGACGGGCGTCGCCTGCATCGTAGTGAGCGGCCTCACCATGAGCCTCGGCTATATCGGTGCCTGGGAGGGTGTCTACGGCACCGCCTACGGCGTTATGGTGAGTGCCAAGGTCGCGATGTTCCTGATGCTGCTCGGTCTCGGCAGTGGCAACTTCCTGCTGATCGAGCGGCTGCGTGCGCAGCCCGCAACGCCGGTCACGCGGTTGAAGCGCTACGCCGAGGTGGAGATCGGCATCGGCGTGGCGATCTTCTTCGCTGCTGCCTCGCTCACCTCGGTGCCGCCGGCGATCGATCTCACGCAGGACCGCGTGACATGGCCGGAAATCGTCGAGCGCAATACGCCCGAGTGGCCGCGGTTCAGCTCGCCGGACCATGACAAGCTGGCGCTGCCAGCATTGCAGGCGAAGCTGGATGCCGAGGCGGCGCATCACAGCGCGGCGCCGCAGGTCGCGTTCGTGCCAGGCTCCGGCGACCTGCCGCCGCGCAACGCCGCCGACATTGCATGGTCGGAATACAACCACCACTGGTCGGGCGTGTTCGTGCTGGCGATCGGCGTGCTGTCGCTGCTGAACGCGGCGGGGCTGCGCTGGGCGCGACACTGGCCGCTGCTGTTCCTGGTCCTCGCGGCGTTCCTGTTCCTGCGCTCCGACCCTGAGGTGTGGCCACTCGGCGAGATCGGCTTCTTCGTCAGCTTCCGCGATGTGGAGGTACTGCAGCACCGCGTGTTCGTCGTGCTGATCGCCGCGTTCGGCATCTTCGAATGGCGCGTGCGCACCGGTCGCGGCGTGAAACCCTGGGCGCGGCTGGTGTTTCCGCTGCTGTGCGCCGGCGGCGGCACGCTGCTGCTCACGCACAGCCACGCCATCGCCAACCTGAAGGATCAACTGCTGATCGAGCTGACCCACACGCCGCTGGCGCTCACCGGCATCATCGCGGGCTGGGCGCGTTGGCTGGAGCTGCGTCTCGACCCGGGCACCAGTCCCGTCGCGTGGCGCATCGCGCGGTGGCTCTGGCCAATGTGCTTTGTTCTGGTCGGGCTGATGCTGCTGAACTACCGCGAGGCGTAGGCCGCCACAAGATATTGCGTCAGCAACGCGGCGCCAGCCATGAAGTCGTCGATTGCCATGGCCTCGCGCGGGTTGTGGCTGCCGTTCTCGTTGCGTACGAAGATCATGCCCATTGGCACACCGGCGGCAGCGAAAGCAGCGGCATCGTGCGAGGCGGGACTGCCGAGTTGCAGCACCGGAATGCCGCGCTCGGCAGCGCAATGTTCCAGTGCGGACCGGATCGCCGGATCGACCTGACCCACCGCCGCGCGCGCCTTTGTCCCGCGGTGAAAGCGCACGCCGCGGCGCTGCTCGATGCTGGCGATGATGGCGTCCACCTGGTGGTCGAGTTCGGCAAGCACGGTCTCGTCGTACGCGCGCACATCGAGGCTGAAATGGAAGGCGCCAGGCACGATGGTGAGGCCGTGCGAAGCCGGATCGGTGTGGAAGCGGCCGATCGTGCAGGCCATCGGCACGTCCTTCGCATCGTATTCCTCCCACAGGTGGTCGAGCGCCATGGCGAATTCGGCTCCCGCCAGCGCCGCATCGCGGCGGAAGCGGCGTGGCAGGCCGACATGGTCGTGGCTGCCCTCGATGCGCGCGTCGGGATAGCGGAAGTTGCCGGGGATGCCGGTGCAGATCGCCACCCTTCGCCCAGACTCAACCAGAACTCGGCGCCTGCTCGATATGCAGTTCGAGATAAGCGGCGAGACTCGCGGGATCCAGGAAGCGGTTGCCGGCACGGAGTGCGTCGGGATCGCCGCCGCACTCCGCGATGTGCTCGGCCAGCGTGCGTCCGGTGTCGATCCGCCGCACGCCCAGCGCGCCGTCCGGCAGCGTGCCAAGCGCGCTCCGGCTGCCGATATACGAGACCTGGAACCAGATGCTCTCCTCGGCCCGGATACCCATGACCGTCAGGTCGTTGTGCAATGTGATGCCCGCGCGCTGCAGCGCCGCGACTGCGACGAGACCGGCGACCACGCCGGCGGCACCGTCGAAATTGCCGCCGTGCGGCACGGAGTCGAGATGTGAGCCGACAATCAGGCGCTTCGCCGCGCGGTCGCGGCCGGGCAGCGTCATGTAGAGGTTGGCCGCGGCGTCACGCTCGATGGTGAGCCCGAGTTGTTCCGCCGTCACGGTCACCGTCGCATGCGCGCGCTGTTCGCCCCGGCCATATGGGTCACGCGACACGCCCGGTTCATCCAGACCGTCACGACGCAACTGGTCGAACAGAGACACTGCCAGTTCGCGTTGTGCCGTCACCGCTGTGCCAAGTTCCATCGTCCGAACCTCGTATCACCGTCATTGCGAGGATGCGGAGCTCGACGCAGCAATCCAGCGGGCCGGCACTGAATTGCTGCATGCTATGCTCCTCGCAATGACGCGTGGCCATGACTGAGCTCCCGGTACAGCGCTGCGTACCGCGCCGCGGGCCGACGCCAGCTCACGTCGGTCAGCATCGCATTGCGTTGCAGCCGGCGCCACACCTCGGGGTGTCGCCATACCGACAGGGCACGCAGAATTGCCGCGGCCAACATTTCGGTCGCTACGGGAGCGAAGTGAAACCCGGTGCCGATCCCGTTGGCCAGTGCCATTTCGTTGGCATCGATCACGGTGTCGCACAGCCCGCCGACATGCGCGACAACCGGAAGTGTGCCGTATCGCATGGCGCAAAGCTGGGTCAGTCCGCACGGCTCGAAGTGCGACGGCATCAGCAGCGCGTCGCAGCCACCCTGGATCAGGTGAGCGAGCCCCTCATCATAGCCGATCTGCACGCCAACATCCTGGCTGGCGGCAGCGCGCAGACCGGTTTCGAGCGGCGCGTCGCCGGAACCTAGCACGACAAGCTGTCCACCACCGCCAAGCAGCACAGGCAGGGCGGCGAGCAGCAGATCGATGCCCTTCTGTCCCGACAGCCGGCTGATCACGCCGAACATCAGTTTCGCCGGATCGCGGCGCAGGCCGAACCGTTCCTGCAGCGCCGCCTTGTTCGCGGCACGCTGCGTCAGCCGATCGACGTCGAACGTCGCCGCAAGATGCGGGTCGCGCGCCGGATCCCACACTGCGGTGTCGATGCCGTTGAGGATGCCGGACAACACATCGGCGCGTGCCCGCAGCAGGCCATCCATCCCAACGCCGCCAGCCGGCGTGCGGATCTCCGCCGCGTAGGTGGGCGACACCGTGGTGATCCGGTCGGCGAACTGCAGCCCGGCCTTGAGGAAACCGATCTCGCCGTAGTACTCGACGCCGTCGACGCTGAAAGCCTCCACTGGCAGTCCGAGACTTGCCAGCAGGTAAGCTGGAAACTGCCCCTGGAACGCGAGATTGTGGATCGTCATCACGGTCGCGGGTTCGATCGCGCCGGCATAGTGCAGATAGGCGGGCGTGAGGCCGGCCTGCCAGTCATGCGCATGCACCACGTCCGGCCGGTAACCGGCGACCAGATTTTGCGCAAGCAGCACCGCAACGCGCGACAACGCGGCGAAGCGATACGCGTTGTCGGGCCACTCCGACCCATCAGGCCCGCGATACGGATCGCCATCCCGGGTATAGAGGTGCGGTGCATCCACGACAAACAGGTCGAGGCCGGACGCCTGCGCCGCCACGATCCGCGCCGCACCGCCGAACAGATCATTCAGCGTGGCAACCGCTACGCCGCCTTCCAGCGCATCGAGCACCGGCGGATAGCCCGGCACCAGCGAACGCACGGCGACATCTTCCGCGGCGAGCGCGCCAGGCAGCGCGCCGGCAACATCGGCAAGGCCGCCGGTCTTGATCAACGGAAATAGTTCCGAAACGACCGCAAGAACGTTGAGCGGCGCCATCACCTCATTTCGTCGAGCATCTTCTGGGTGATCAGAGTTACACCCTGGTCGGTGCGGCGAAAGTGTTTCGCATCGGCCAATGGATCCTCCCCGACCACCAGGCTTTCCGGAATCCGTACCCCGCGATCGACGATGACGTTGCGGAGCCGTGCGAAGCGGCCGATATCCACGTCCGGCATCACGACGGTATTCTCGATACTCGAAAAGGAGTGCATACGGACACGGGTGAACAGCAGCGAGTGGCGTAGCGACGCGCCGGAGACGATGCAGCCACCCGACACGAGCGAACTGACCGCCTGACCGCGACGTCCATCGTCGTCGTCATGCACGAACTTCGCCGGCGGCGTGACCTCACCGTAGGTCCAGATCGGCCATTCGCTGTCGTAGAGGTCGAGCGCCGGGATCACGTCGGTCAGATCGATATTCGCCTGCCAGTAAGCGTCGAGCGTGCCGACGTCGCGCCAATAGGCTTCCGCCTCGAAGTCGGAGCGCACGCAGGATTCGGTGAACCG
This sequence comes from uncultured Alphaproteobacteria bacterium, assembly GCA_963749575.1. Classification (GTDB taxonomy): domain Bacteria; phylum Pseudomonadota; class Alphaproteobacteria; order Acetobacterales; family Acetobacteraceae; genus JAMXLO01. Next base: position 175,169 of record CAVVNM010000012.1, on the reverse strand, counting down.
GTGCGCCAAGGCCTTGCCGTGCTTCACCAGATACGGGATCAGGTCCTTGCCGAAATCGCGGCTCGAATTGGGATCGGCGGCGTCGCGGCGAAGCTGGTCGAACAGGAATTTGGTGGCGAACACGTAGATGCCCATGCTGGCCAGTGCCTTGTCCGGCTTGTCCGGCATGGGGGGCGGATCCTTGGGTTTCTCCAGAAAGGATACGATGCGGTCGGCGGTGTCCACCGCCATGACGCCGAAACTGGATGCCTCTTCGCGCGGCACTTCGATGCAGCCCACGGTTACGTCGGCCCGACGCTCGTGGTGCATCTGCAACATCGGCTCATAGTCCATCTTGTAGATATGGTCGCCGGCGAGAACGATGATGTGGTCCGGTCCATAGCTTTCGATGATGTCGATGTTCTGGTACACGGCATCGGCGGTGCCGGCGTACCATTCCGTCTCCGACACGCGCTGCGAGGCCGGCAGGATGTCGAAGCTCTCGTTGCGTTCGACGCGGAAGAAATTCCAGCCGCGCTGTAGGTGGCGGATCAGGCTGTGCGCCTTGTACTGCGTCGCCACGCCGATGCGGCGGATGCCGGAGTTGAGCGCGTTGGACAGGGCAAAGTCGATGATGCGCGACTTGCAGCCGAAATACACCGCCGGCTTGGCACGGCGGTCGGTCAGTTCCATCAGGCGGCTACCACGTCCGCCTGCCAGCACATAGGCCATTGTCGTTCTGGCGATCGGCCCGGACTTCGGGATTGCCAACATGCGTACCTCCGTCAGGTATTGGCAAGCTCCGTCAGGATGCGGTCGCGTGCCGCGGTGTCGCCATCCGCGTGTACCGGCTGGATACAGACCTGCGTCGCTCCGGCGGCGAAGTGCGCGCGCAGGCCCTCGCGTATCTTGTCGGAGGTGCCCCACAACACCATCGCGTCGATGAACCGGTCGGAGCCGCCGTTCCCCAGCTCCGCCTCGGAGAAGCCGATGCGCAGCCAGTTGTTGCGGTAGTTGTCGAGCACCATGTAGCGCGACAGCTCCTTGCGCCCGAGCGCGCGCGCCTTTGCCGGATCGGTTTCAAGCGTAACCTTCTGCTCGGCCACCAGCCACTTGTTCGGTCCGAGGATGCGCGCGGCCTCGGCCGTGTGCTGGGGGGTGGTGTTGTAGGGCAGGGCGCCGCGGGTCTGGGTGGCCGAAAGCTTGAGCATCAGCGGGCCCAGGGCGGCGATGGCGATCGGCCAGGTGTCGGCGCCCGCTTCGCCCTTGGTGATCCCGTCGAGATAGGAACGCATCGCCGGGACGGGCTTCTCGTATTTGTGGCCGCGGACGCCTTCCACCATCGGCACGTGGCTGACGCCGAGACCGAGGATGAAGCGGTCGCCATAGAGAGCTTGCAGCGACAGTAGGCCGCGGCGGGAGGTGAAGGCGTCGCGCGCGTAGATCGACGCGATGGAGCTGCCGAGTTTCAGCTTTGTGGTGTTGGCCAGCATGAAGCCTGCAACCGAGAGGGATTCGTAGCCGCGCGATTCGGGATACCACAGGGTGTCGTAGCCGAGGCGTTCGACGGCCTGGATGAAAGTCTTGATCTGCTGGGGACCGCCGAGCTTGTCGGTGGCGTACCATGCGCCTAGCCTACCGAGTTGCACCAATACCTCCATTTATTCTTGCCGCCGGCAATCATACCACCCCCGCCGCACGGAACCGCTGGATATCCGTACCGCTGTATCCCAACTCCCCCAGCACCTCGTCCGTGTGCTGCCCGAACATCGGCGGCGGCCGGTCCACCCGCGGCCCGTCATGGGCGAATTTGAACGCGGCCACCGGCACGGTGAACCCACCCTCGATCCCCGGCGCGCTGTCATGCCGATGCAGCACGCCACGCGAGGCGATCTGCGGATCGGCCAGCGCCTCGCCCATGGTACGCACCCGCGACGCCGGCACGTGGCGTTCCTGCAGCCACGCCTCCCACTCCGCGGCGCTCCGCGTCAGCATGATCGCGGCCAGCAGCTTCTCCTCGCGCTCGTGATCGGCGTGGCGTTCGTCATTGGTGCGCTTGATCATCTCGGGATGCTCCAGCACCGTCCAAAGCCGCTTCTGCTGCCGCAGGTTGGACGCGCCGATCATCACGATCCCGTCGTCGGTCTGATACGCCATGCTGGTGGCGTGCCCGGTGCGATTGCCGGACGGCTTAGGATGGTGGCCGTTGCGCATGAAACCGGTGACGTGCGAGGCCATCAGGATCATCGCCACATCCAGCATCGCCATGTCGATGCGCTGGCCCTGTCCGGTTCGCTCGCGCTGGAACAGCGCCGCCGACAGCGCGTACGCACCCATCGTGCCGGTCGCATAATCGATCGCCGGCGCGCCGATCTTGATCGGGTTCGCCGCCGGCGTGCCGGTCATCGCCATGATGCCGGAGGTGGACTGAATGACGTGGTCGTACGCGGTCTGCTCGCGTCGCGGGCCGCCTTGGCCGAACGCGGAGAACGATGCGTAGATCAGCTTCGGGTTGATCTTGCGCATCTCCTCGTAACCGAGTCCGAGTGCCTCGAATGCACCCGGCCGGTAATTCTCCACCAGCACATCGGCGGTGGCGACAAGCTTCTTCAGGATTTCGCGACCCTGCTCGGTCTTCAGGTTCAGCATGATGGCGCGCTTGTTGGACCCTTGCGTCAGGAACCCGGTGCCCATGCCGGCGTGGTTCAGTGCGTTGTCGCTGCCCGAATCGCGGCTCTGATCGGGATCGTCCGGGTGCTCGACCTTGATCACGTCCGCACCCATCAAGCCAAGCTGATACGCCGCGAACGGCCCGGCCAGCACGTGCGTGATGTCGATGATGCGGATGCCTTCGAACGGGCGCGCCATGCTCGGTTCCCCCACTGACCGCGTGACGGTGGCGCCTTGCCCGCATGACGTCAACACGCTTGGATGACGTGAACCATGCCGAGGGGCACAGGCGATGTCGGTGGATCTGATCATCGAAGGACCGGTGGCGAAGCTCGTGCTCAACCGCCCGGATAAGCTGAACGCGCTGACCCACGAGATGCGCGCGCAGCTGCGGGACTACACGCAGCAGCTTCGCTTCGATGAGAACGTGCGCGCGATCGTCGTCACCGGCGAGGGTCGCGCGTTCTGCACCGGCGCCGATGTCGGGCGGATGCAGCGTGGCGGGCTGCGCGCCGAGCGCGAGAGGATGCAGGGCGGCAGCCATCATTTTCTGCGCACGCTGCATGCGACGGAGAAGCCGGTGATCGCCGCGGTGCGCGGTCCCACCGTGGGCATCGGCTGGTCGATCGCGCTGGCCTGCGACCTGATCATTGCATCGGAAACCGCACGGTTCTCGCAGATATTCCGCAGCATCGGGCTGGCGCCGGACGGCGGTGCGATCTGGTTCCTGACGCGCCGGATCGGCTTGGCGCGCGCGAAGGAACTGGTGTTCACCGCGCGGTTTGTCGAGGCAGCGGAGGCGTTGTCACTGGGCTTGGTGAATTACGTCGTGCCGGATGGAGACCTGATGGCGAAGACCGAGGAGCTGGCCGCCGAGCTCGCCGCCGGGCCCACCTTCGCGTTCGGCATGGCGAAGAAGCTGTTCCACATGGCAAGCGGGCCCAGCTACGAGGACTTCCTGGATTACGAGGCGTTCGTGCAGCCACAGCTGGACCAGACCGAGGACCACCGCGAAGGGGTGGCGGCGTTCAGGGAGAAGCGGAAACCGAATTTCGTCGGACGATAATGCGTCGCTGGCATTGCAGGGAGCGCAGCGACGAAGCAATCTCGATCGAGACTGCTTCGCTTCGCTCGCAATGACAGTGATTGCCGCGCCTCAGATCGGATCCCACGGATACACGTCGCGGGTCCGCTCCAGCGGCGTGAAGCTGCTCTTCACCGCCGGCAGCCAATGCTCGGCCAGCTTCTCCGGCGTCCAGCCATCGGGACGCGCCACGATGCGGATCGGCCGCGGCTGGTTGTACAGATACACCTCGTTCCCGCGCACACCGAAGATCTGCCCGGAAACGTCGGCCGCCGCATCGGATCCCAGGAACGCGATCAACTGCGCGATGTGATCTGGCCGCGTCCGCTCGGCACGCTGCTTCATCTGCTCCTCGGTCTGGCCGGGCACCGTCTCGATCATGCGGCTGAAAGCATGCGGCCCGATGCAATTGGAGCGGATGTGGTAGCGCTGCATGTCCATCGCGATGCAACGTGACAGGCCAGCGATGCCCAGCTTCGCCGCACCGTAATTCACCTGCCCGACGCTGCCGATCAGCCCCGACGTGGACGTGATGTGCACGTAACAGCCGCTCTCCTGCTTGCGGAAATGCACCACCGCCGCGCGGCTGACGTAGAAGGCGCCATACAGATGCACCTTCATCACCGCATCCCATTCCTCGGGCGTCATGTAGTGGAAGATGCGGTCGCGCAGGATACCGGCGTTGTTCACCACCATGTCGATGCGGCCGAAATTGTCGATCGCGGTCTGCACGATCTTCTGCGCGTTCTCCCACTCGGCCACGCTGTCGGTGTTCGCGACCGCGCGGCCGGCGCCGTTCGCCTGGGTGATCTCGGCCACCACCTGTTCCGCCGGGCCGACATCGTGGCCCTCGCCGGTCACGGCGGCGCCGACGTCACATACCACCACCTTGGCCCCGTTCGCGGCGAGGCAGATCGCCGTCGCGCGGCCGATGCCGCGCCCCCCGCCAGTGACCACGGCGACCTTGCCGTCGAGCATTCCAGCCATTCGCTTCCCTCCCATGCGTCAATAGATAGCCCAACAATGCGCCGGGTGGAGCTGTGTGTCATCATCCCGCCGGCTGGGACATGGAGCTCGGATTCCCCGGTCTCGGGCAGCTGGACGGTAGCGGAACGCAGCCCCATGTGTTCGACCCCGACCCGGTGCCCGTTGTGCCGTTCGTGCTGCGCGCAACCGCGCCTCGCAATGCGACTGGTCACTTCTTCGTCGCATCAACTCCGCTCAGCACGAAGCGCGAGAGAGCCATCCCGAGACAATCGTTCAGCTCGTCAAGCGCCTTCTGCTGATCTGCCTTCGCCGTGCGTTCCAGATCGATCCGTCCATCGTTGGCCCATACCCGCATCAGATCGAACCGATGGAACAGCGCCACGCCTGGCATTGTCGCGACCTGCTGCATCACGCCCTCATACGGATCCAGGTCGGTATTCGCGCGCAGGAACCGGCTGAACTGTGGATCGATGAGCACCAGGTCGCCGCCGGTGTCGCGCACACGTTCGGCACCAGCGTGCAACACGTCCAACAAGCCGTCCGGCTGCAGGCCACGCACTGCCTCCACGGTGCCGGTCTGCCACAGCACCAGGGGATAGTGCTGCTGCTTCACCGCCGCATCGATCAGCGGCAACATGTCCTCGGCGGTCATACCGCGGCCGCCGCGCACCGTGAGACGGAACTCCACCGCCGGCAGTGCCGCGTGCAGCGCGCGCACCATGCGCCAGGGAAAAGAGCCGCCCTGCGCATTCTGCAGTCCGGTCGTCGTCACTGACCCGACTGTCGTTGCCGAGCCGACGGCGAGAATATCGACCGGCCCCCCAGCGTGGATCGCCGCCGAAAGCTGCGCCAACGCAACATCGGTGGTAATGAATTCCTGGGGCGCGCCGCAGGCCTCGCCCAATTCGCTGCCGGCGCGCGCCGGCAGCGGGATCGCAAGCAGAACACAGCAGAGAATCGCGTAGGCCGAACAGCGCATACAGTCCTAATCGCTATCAGTCCTGACGACTGCCGGCAAGGCAACTGGCTGCCGCTGCGTCGGTACCCGGCTCTTGCCGCGGTACCAGGCGGCGAGAGCGGCAACGGCAACCATCGCCAGCGCGCCGAGCAGGTTCACCGCGATCTGCATCGCCGCGCCTTCGCGCGCCTCCAGTCCGAGCCGTGCCAGAAAGCCGAAGAAGATGCCCGAGCAGAACACCGGCAGCGAATTCTGCCCGAGCAGCACCAACGGAGCCGCCAGGCGTGAGCGCAGCCAGGCGGCGTCACGTGGTACCAATCGGACCGCCAGCCATGCGAGCGACAGGATTGACAGCAGGCGGAACGGATGCAGCCCGGTCTTGTCCTCGGTGATGACGAAGCGGATCACCGGGGCCGGCATCGAGGCGAGCAGCCGAGGATGGATGTCGATCACCCAAATCACGATTACTCCCGCCGCGAGCACCAGCACCGCGAGCGTGTCAACCGGCCAACGCAGGCGCGGCGGGCGCGGCGGCGCATAGGCCATGATGGCGCCGATCATGAACAGCACCTGCCAGGCGAACGGATTGAAGAACCAGCCCTCGCCGGTCCAGGCCGGCAGATTGGTACCGGTGGCGCGCACCGCGAGATACATGAGCACCGACAAGGCGAACAACAGCGCCGGCCTGCGCAGCAGCGGCAGCGCAAGCGCGAAGATCAGCAGCAACACAATGTAGAGCGGCAGGATGTTCAGCAGGTTGGGCTGGAAGCGCAACAGCAGCGCCTCGAGAAGGGCGCGGTAAGGCGCGTCGGCCAACACGTCGAGCCGCGTCTCCTCGAGATAGAAAACGCGGTCGAGAGCGGCGGCCGAGTACGCCACCTGCGCGGTGTAAACGACGAACAGGAAGATGTGCGCGACATAAAGCGTCCAGGCGCGGCGCAGCGTGTCGGCCACAGCATACAGATAGCCCTGCCGGTCCATTTCCGAGCCATAGGCGATCCCCGCGCCGAAGCCGGCGAGCAGAACGAACACTTCGGTCGCGTCGCACATGGCGAAATTGCGCAGGCTGTAATCGCCCAGTACGTCGCCAGGGATGTGGTCGGTGTAGATCCACCACAGAGCCAGGCCGCGGAAGAAATCCACGCGCAGGTCGCGGCGCCGATTGCTGCGGATGAGGTCCATGACCGTGCCTCCGCACGCGCATGTGGTGCGGTGGGGGAGAGCCTACAACGAACGTGCGATAGCCTCCACGTCGACAGCGGCCGGCGATAAGGGGTGGCGTGACAGCAGCAGCGTCTGCCGGCGGATAGCGTCGCGGACGCGGTCATCGCGGCGGACAACACCGGCGAGGGCGGGCGTGCGGCCCAGGAAAGCCTGGCAGGCGCGCTCCAGTGTGGCGAAGGTGCGCTCGCCGCCCTGGCGGGTCGTCGCCTGGTTCACCACCACACGGACATCACCTCGCGGTTGGTCGGCGGCGTGCAGCTTGATCACAGCGTAGGCGTCAGTCAGGCTGGTCGGCTCCTCGGTGGCCAGCACCAGCAGCGCGTCGGTCCATGCCGACATCCGGCGTACCGCGCGGTCGAGTCCGGCGCCGAGGTCAAGCAACACCGTGTCATAGCGCGCTGTCTCGACATGCAGGGCGGACAGCATCTGTTCCAGCGCCGCTGGGTCGATGGCGGAGAGGGCACCGGAACCGGAACTGCCGGCGACGATGGCGAAACCTCCATCGGGATGTTGCAATGTGGCATCGGCCAGCGTGGCGCGGCCGGCAATGACGCCGCCAAGGTCCTGCCGCGGCGTCAGGCCGAGCTGGATGTCGACGTTGGCGAGACCGAGATCGGCGTCGAACAACAGTACGCGGTGCCCCCGCCGTGCGAGCGCGTGTGCCAGGGTGATGGCGAACCAGGTCTTACCGACGCCGCCTTTGCCCGAGGCGATCGCGATGGTCCGGGCTTCCGTCATGCGTGCATTCCCGTCAGCAAACGCGTGGCAAGCCACGCCGGGGTGATCGGCAGCAGCCCATCGGCCGCGCCGGGACCAATGCCGGCCTCCGTCAGCGCCAAGCCGGTGCTGGCGGCGGCCAGGATGCCGCCGAGGCGTCGCGCCAGGTCGAGCCGCGTCGCGACCAAAAGACGGGCGCCGGAAGCGGCAAACGCCTGCGCCTGATCGGTCGCTTCGGCCGGGTCCAGTCCGGCGGCGAGGACCAGCACCATGGTGGCGCGGGCGGTCGCGGCAAGCGCCGTCAGTTCTTCCATCTGGGCAGTGTCGAACGGATTGCAGCCGGGGGCATCGACCAGCACCGGTGCGGCGTTCTGGCGGCGGGTCAACGCGCGGCCAAGGGTGACCGGGTGGCAGGCGACAACAAGGCTGATCCCTAGCAGCCTGGTGAAGGCGGCAAGTTGTTCAATCGCGCCAGCACGTTTGCCGTCGGCGGTGATCACCATCGGGAGGACGCCCGCCATCACGAGGCGGGTGGCGAGGCGGGCAACGGTCAGGGTCTTGCCCGCGCCGGGCGGGCCAACCAGGAGCAGCGGCGACTCGCCCAGTGGCAGGCTGGCGAACGGTATCGTATCGGTCAGTGCAGTTTCGAGTTCACCCCGCTGCAAGGCAGCGCGCAGGTACGGCGGGGACTCCATGGAACTCGAGCGCGGCGAGGCGGGCGGGGTCGGCGGGGGGCAATGGCGGCGATGGGGTCTGGGGTTCCAGGGCGGCTGTGACCTCGACCCCGTCGCCGACCCGGCGGGTGGCGAGGATCAGCGCATCCTCACCTAATTCGGCGCGCACGCGTGCCATCGCCTGCGCCATCGCCGGGGCGCGGTAGAGTTTCAGGCGCATGGCATTGCCCGGCCGGCGCCCGTCATATCGTCCCCACCGTGCGGATCCTTGCCCGCGGATGGATCTCCGCCTGTGCCATGACCGGGGTGGTCGGCCGGATGCGCTCCACGATTGCGCGCACCTGGCTGCGAACGCCGCCGGAGGTCAGCAGCACCGGGACCTCACCGGCACTGGCGGCGGCATCGAATGCGGTGCGCAGCTTCTGCATGAAGTCCTGCAATTTGCTGGGCGCCATGGCAAACTGGCGATCCTCAGGCGCCCCGACCTGTGCCTCGGCAAACTCGGTCTCCCATTCGGCCGAGAGCGTGACCAGCGGGATGTAGCCTGCCGCCCCGATATGGCTGTCGCTGATCTGCCGCGCCAGCCGCGCGCGGACGTGCGCGACGATCGCGGGAATCGCGCGCGCAGCCCCGCCGCACGCCTCATGGATACCTTCCAGTATCGTCGGCAGATCGCGAATGGAGACCCGTTCCGCCAACAGGCTTTGCAGCACGCGCTGCACGCCGCCCACGGTGATCTGCGACGGGATCAGGTCGGCCACCAGCTTCTGCTGCTCGCGTGGCAATTCGTCCAGCAGCTTCTGTGTCTCGGCATAGGACAGCAGCTCTGCCATCGTCTCGCGCACCACCTCGGTCAGGTGTGTGGTCAGCACGCTCGGCGGATCGACCACCGTACAGCCGCGGAACAACGCCTCTTCCTTAAGCGCCGGATCGATCCACAGGGCCGGTAGGCCAAACGCTGGTTCCCGCGTTACCTCGCCTTGCACCGGGGGGTACCGCCCTTCGGATCCATTGCCAGCAGCAAGGTCGGACGCAATTCACCGCTGCCAGCCTCGATCTCCTTGACGCGGATCGTGTAATGGTTGGCGCCAAGCTGCATGTTGTCCTGGATGCGCACCGGCGGCAGCACGAAGCCCATCTCGGCGGCAACCGAGCGGCGCAGACCCTTGATCTGCTCGGTCAGCCGCGGCGTCTCACCACCGGCGAGCGTCAGTAGACCGTAGCCCAGCTCAAGTCGGATCATGTCCATTCGCAGGGTGTCGGTGATCGGCTGCTCTGTGGCGGCCAGCACCGTCGGCTGGTCCGACACCGCGAGCGGCGGGTTCTTGTAGCGCAGCCAGGCGCCACCACCGGCAAGGCCGGCCAGCGTGATAAACGGCAGCATCGGCAGGCCGGGCAGCAGCGCGAGTACCGTCGCCACCCCTGCGGCCATTGCCAGCGGCTTCGGGCTGCTGCCCAGCTGGCGGATCAGGGCCGCATCGGCAGTTCCCTCCATGCCGCCCTTGGTGACCACGATGCCGGCGGCGGTGGAGACCAACAGCGCCGGGATCTGCGACACCAGGCCGTCACCCGCGGTCAGCGTGGTGAAGGTGGCGGCGGCGTCGGCGAAGCTCATCCCATGCCGCAACAGGCCGATCGCCAAGCCGCCCAGAATGTTGATGACCGTGATGATCAGTGCCGCGATCGCATCTCCGCGGACGAACTTCGCCGCGCCGTCCATCGCGCCGTAAAAGCCGCTTTCCTCCTCGAGTTCGCGGCGGCGGCGGCGGGCTTCCTTCTCGTCGACGATGCCGGAGGAGAGATCAGCGTCGATCGCCATCTGCTTGCCCGGCATCGCGTCCAGGCTGAACCGTGCGGCGACCTCGGCAATGCGACCGGAGCCCTTGGTGATGACCATGAAGTTCACCACCAGCAGGATGGAGAAGATGATCAGTCCGATGACCACGTCGCCGCCCATCAGGAAGCCGCCGAAGGCCGCCACCACATGGCCGGCAGCAAGCGGACCTTCGTTGCCGTGCGAGAGGATCATGCGGGTGACGGCGACGTTGAGCGACAGACGCAGCAGCGTGGTGAGCAGCAGCAACGTCGGAAAGCTGGAGAAGTCGAGCGGGCGATTGAGGAACAGCGCCACCATCAGCACCAGGACCGCAGCGGTGATGGATAGCGCGAGACCGAGGTCCAGCAGCAGGGTGGGCAACGGCAGGATGAGTACGGAGAGCAGCACAACCACGCCGAGCGCGAGCCCGACGTCGCTGCCTGGGGCGAACTGACGGGCGCGGGCGGTCAGGGTGGGGAGGAATCCCGCCGCGGCGACGGCGTCAGCCATGTCGTCTGGGCCGCCTCACCCCAGTCCCCTGCTGCACGGCGGGGCGGAACGCTGCGCCTACTCCCCCTCGCCTGGCGGGAGGGAGGTGGGGGGAGAAGGCCGCTCTGTTCGGCATACCACGCTCACGCCGTCACACCGGCCACCGGTGGCGGCACAGCGACGCCGTGCGCGGCATAGTCGCGCAGCTTGTTGCGCAGGGCGCGGATCGAAATGCCGAGGATAGTCGCCGCATGCGTCCGGTTGCCGAGTGTGTGGCCCAGCGTCTCGATGATCAGGTCGCGCTCCACCTCCTCCATCCGGCGGCCGACCAGTGAGGCGATGCCGCCGCCCACCGGTAGCTGCGGCGTCGCGGCAGGAGGAGGCCCAAGCTCGATCGCCTCGATGTCGATCGCCGGACCATCGGCAAGCAACACCGCGCGGTGGATGCAGTTCTCCAGCTCGCGCACGTTGCCGCGCCAGGAATGCGAGGTGAGCCGCAACAGTGCCGCATGCGTAAGGGTGCGGAACGGCAGCCCGTTCACGTCGGCGTAGCGACGGGCGAAATGATCGGCCAGGGCGACGATGTCGCCTGGCCGTTCACGCAGCGGCGGTATGTGCAGCGACACGACATTGAGGCGGAAATACAGATCCTCGCGGAATGCGCCGCGCTGCACCAGAGCTGCCAGGTCGCGATTGGTAGTGGCAAGGATGCGCACGTTCACCCGTACCGCCGCCGCGCCGCCCAATCGGTCGATCTCCTTTTCCTGCAGAGCACGCAGCAGCTTGGCCTGCAGACGGATGTCCATCTCGCTGATCTCGTCCAGCAGCAGCGTGCCGCCATCAGCGGCCTCGAACTTGCCGACCCGCCGCGCCACCGCGCCGGAGAAGGCACCTCTTTCATGGCCGAACAGTTCCGACTCCAGCAGATTGTCCGGAATTGCCGCGCAGTTCAGCGCGACGAACGGGCCGGCGCTTCGGCGCGAGCGGCGATGGAGGTGGCGCGCCAGCACCTCCTTGCCGGTGCCCGACTTGCCGGTGATCAGCACCGAGGCCCCAGATCCAGCAACCTGCTCGGCGCGGCGCACCGTGGCCTGCATGGCAGGGTCGCGCACCACCATCGCATGGCTTTCGCCGGCGGCGGCTTCCAGGATGGCGGCGATCAGGTCGGGATCGGGCGGCAGCGGCAAAAACTCGCGCGCGCCGTCACGGATCGCGCGCGCGGCGGCCTCCGCATCGTCGCCGGTGCCGCAGGCGACGACCGGCACCGCCATGCGTTCAGCGGCGAGCGAGCGCACCACCGCGCCCACGTCGTGCACCACGTCGCACAGCACCAGATTGACGCGGGCATCGGCGCGCAGCCGCGCCAGTGCGGTGTCCACATCGTCCGCCTGGTCGAGCTTCGCCCCGCGCGCGATCGCGATGCGCGCGGCCTGGCCCAGTTCGCCGGCAAGCGAGCCGATGATCAGCACGCGCATGATGGGCTAACCTGCCCGGTCGGTCTTGACGATTTCCGTCATCGTCACGCCGAGCCGGCTGTCATCGACCATCACCACCTCGCCGCGCGCGACCAGCCGATTGTTGACGTAGATGTCGATCGCCTCGCCGAGTTTGCGGTCCAGCTCCACCACGGCGCCGCGGCCCAGTTTCAACAACTGGCTCACCTGCATCGTGGCCTTGCCGAGCACCGCGCTGACGGTGACCGGAATGTCGTACACCGCCTCCAGCTCGCGCACGCCGCGCAGGGCGCTGCTTTCGGTATTGGAAACGGTGCCGTCAGCCAGTTCGGCGAGCGCCATGTCAATTGCCATCGACTGTCTCCCTGATTGCCGCGTCCGCCCGCAACAGCCCGGCAGGCGCCAGGACCGCCGCGACCTGCTGCCACAACGCGGCGGCATCGCGTGTGGCGGTACCGTTGTGCCACGCGATCCGCACGTCACCTGGCGGCATTGCGTCACAATCGACGGCCTGTATGTGCGCTATCAGATCGGGGTCCAGCCGCGCGATCTCCTGTGCCACGGCCGCCGCGGTTCGTGGATGCGCGCGCACGGTGATCGCAGTCTCCTGAGTCAGCGCGGGCAGCACGGTGCGGACGATGGCGCGTACCTCCGCTTCGCCATAGCGCGCGCACAGCGTCGGAAACATCGCCGCCAGGCTGGCCGTCAGCAGGCGTGCGATGGCTTCGGCCGATTGTTCGGCCCGTACTGCCGCCGCATCGCATTCCACCGCGAACTGCTCCGCGATCGCTGCCATCGCCTGTCGCGTCATTGCCGCATCGGCTTCGGCTGCCTCTTGCAATCCCGCCGTGCGCCCATCGCGCCAACCCGTCTCGCGCGCCGCACGTAGTTCGCTGGCGCTGAACACGGGCTCGATCACTGCGGGTTCGGGCGCCGCTTCCGGGCTGCCGAAGTCCTCGGCGAACAGCGTTCCGGCCGTCGCGTGAGGCGCGAATCCATCCATCTAGTAAACCATCTCCTCGTCCTTGCTTTCGGCGATCTCGATCGCGCCCTGCGCCGCAAGCTCCTTGGCGAGACCGACAATATTGGCCTGCGCCTCGTCCACATCGCGCAGCCGCACCGGGCCGAGCGCCTCCATGTCGTCCGTCAGGATCTTCCCTGCGCGGTCCGACATGTTCTTGAAGAACATCTCGCGCAGCTTCTCCGACGCACCCTTCAGCGCGACCGGCAGCTTGTCCTTCTCGATCGCGCGCAGCAGCACCTGCACCGCCTGCGGTGTCAGGCGGATCAGGTCATCGAAGGTGAACATCAGTGCCTTGATGCGTTCGGCCGATTCGCGGTTACGCTCCTCCAGTGCGGCGACGAAGCGCGTCTCCGACTGACGGTCGAGGTTGTTGAAGATGTCCGCCATCATCTCGTGCGCGTCGCGTCGCGTGCTGCGCGCCAGATTGGACATGAACTCGGCACGCAGCGTGCGCTCAACGCCTGCCAGCACGTCCTTCTGCACGCTCTCCATGCGCAGCATGCGCATCACCACTTCCATGGCGAACGAGTCGGGCAGCAGCGCCAGCACTCGCGCGGCATGGTCGGGGCGCACCTTGGACAGCACCACAGCAACGGTCTGCGGGTATTCGTTCTTCAGGTAGTTCGCCAGCACCGCCTCGTGCACGTTGCCGAGCTTGTCCCACATCGTGCGGCCGGCAGGACCGCGGATTTCCTCCATGATCTGTGACGCGCGGTCGCGCGGCAGCGTCTTCTGCAGCAGTCGTTCGGTGCTTTCGTAGCTGCCGACCAGGTTGCCGGCGGCCCCCATGTGATCGACAAAGTCAACGCATAGCCGCTCCACGACCTCCGACCGAACCGCGCCAAGCTGCGACATGGCGGACGAGATGTCCTTGATCTCGTCCTCGTGCATCATGGCGAACAGCCGAGTGCACTGCTCCTCGCCGAGCGCCAGCATCAGAATCGCCGCCTTCTGTGCCCCGGAGATCGCGCGATAGTCTTCCGACTGCAGCACCTCAGGTGTTCTCCTGCACCATCCAGCCGCGCATGATCGACAGTGTCTCCTCCGGATGTTTCTCGACCAGCTCGCCGATACGACGCAGCGAGGAGGCGCGCATCTGACCCTCGATCTGCGCGATGTTCACCATGCTTTCGTCCTCCAGCATCGGTGGCGGCAAACCCGCCGCGATGGCCTGAGCCGCTGGGGCCGGCAACGCGGCGCCCATTGGACCGCCGAGTGATGCCAGGGCCGTGCTGCCACTGGCCAGCATCGCGGGCGCCACCGAGGTGATTCGCAACACCATCGGCCGCAGCACGAGCAGCAGCGCCAGCACGCCGATCGCGCCGAACAGCGCGGTCTGCGCGAGGTGCAGCAGATCGGCCTTGTCGAACTGAAGGCCGAGAAATCCGCCGCCGTCGACCGCCGGTGCGGGGTCGTCCGCGGTGAAGCGCATGCTCACGACCTCGACATGGTCGCCGCGCTTCTCGTCGTAGCCGATCGCGCTCTTCACCAGGCCGGTGATGTGATCCAGGTCCTCGGCCGCGCGCGGCTGCCAGACGTGCTTGCCGTCCGCGCCGACGCTGTCTGTGCCATCCACCATCACCGCTAGGCTGATCCGGTCAATCTGCGGCTGCTCGCGGATCAGCGTGCGCACCGTCTTGCTGATCTCGTAGTTGGTGGTCTCCTCCTGCCGCGCCTCCTGCGAGCCGGCGTTCTCGTGGCCGGCATCGGCGTTGGGCAGGTTGTTCTGCACCGTGACGGTGCCGTTCGGTTCCGTGCTTTTGGAGTTGTTGGTGACGTTCTGCGTGCTGCGGGTCACCTGACCGTCAGGGTCATAATGCTCTTCGGTCTGGTTGAGCCGGTCGAAGCTCATGCGCACCGCGGCCTCGGCGCGGACGTGGCCGGCTCCCAGAGTACGCTCAAGCATCTCCTCGACCGCGCGCGCCAGGCGGAGTTCGGTGGCGTAGCGCACTTCCTCGGTGGAAAGCGCGGTTGCCGTGGGGCCGACCGGTTCTCCGGCGCGCGCCAGCAGGTCACCGCGCGAATCGACGATCGCGATGTTCTGGGGCCGCAGGCCGGGCACCGCGGCAGCGACCAGATTGAGGACTGCTTGGATCCCCTCGCGGTCCAGTCGGCCGGCGCCGGCCATGGTGAGCATCACGCTGGCCTGCGCATCCTGGCGTTCGCGGGCGAACGGCTCGCGGCGCGGCAGCACCAGATGCACACGAACATCGCGGATGCCCTGCATGGCGCGGATGGTGCGGGCGATCTCTCCCTCCAGCGCACGGGTCTCGTTGATCTTCTGCTGGAACTCCGTGGCGGCGAGGCCGTCGGAACGGTCGAAGATTTCGTAGCCGACCGAGCCGCCGGCGGGCAGGCCTTCGCGGGCAAGTGCCAGCCGTGCCTCGGCGACCTGCTCTCCCGGTACCAGGACCTGGCTCCCATTGGCGCCGATACGATAGGGGATGTGGCGGCGAGCGAGCTGGTCTACCACCTGCGAGGCATCGCGCAGGTCGAGATCGCCATACAGCAGCGCCATGGGCTCGGTGCCGCCGCGCAGCACCATCAGCGCCAACATGCCAAGCATGCCCAATGCGACGGCGCCCATCGCGGCGAGCCGGGCCGGACCCAGAGCTCGCAGCCCTTCCACGAGGGCCTTCATCACTGTCACCCATGCACCCGTCATGGGTGCCTTCCGTCGGCGGCAGAGTGACTCGTTGCGCTTACTTTGCGGTTAACCGCGCGGCAGATTGTGCCGGGTGGTTGCGCACAATGATCTTGCTACCGCCGGCCGAATTCGCGTTATCTTCGTTGCACCTAATGCCTATCAGGGAGAAGATCCATGTTCGACCTCGACCGGTTCTTCGCTGATTGCCAGGACGCGGTGACTGCCGATCCCAGCCACAAACTGGTGCGCGACGTGGTGGCGCGGGCGGTGAGCGAGCCGGCCACGGTGCTCGGGGCGATCGGCGAGCCGCAGCGGGCAGGTATCAAAGTGATGTTCCACGCGCCAAACCTGACAGTGCTCAACGTGATCTGGGGGCCGGGCATGACGATCATGCCGCATGACCATCGGATGTGGGCGGTGATCGGCGTCTACACCGGGCGCGAGGACAACATCTATTGGCGCCGCCTGCCGGCGGATGCCGACCGGGGGATCGAGGCCGCAGGGGCTCGTTCATTGTGCCGCGGCGACTGCACACCGCTGGGGGCGGACATCATCCATTCGGTGACCAACCCGATCACGCGCCTGACCGGGGCGATCCACGTCTATGGCGGCGACTTCCTCCAGCAGGAGCGCAGCGAGTGGGATCCGGAGACGCTGCATGAGCGGCCGTACGACGTGGCGAAGGCGATGCGTTTGTTCGCGGATTCGAACCCGACTTGACGCAGGAGTAGCGTCAGCTGGTGAACGGCTGGCAACCGCCGGGCTGTTGGCGACGCCGGCTGCTTTGTCTCGCACTTCGGCGCCGATGCATGTCATGCGCCGGCCGCCCGACGCAACCTGATCCGCACATCATGCATGGTGCGGATGCGAAACCGTTGCAGGCACTCCGGGCAACATTGGCAACCGAGCGGACACCGCATGGATGTCCTCGGCGGCGATGTCTCCGCACCCACCGGGCAGTCGAAAACACCGGGCTTTTCCGGTGCGGAACATGAGTGCAGAATTGAACGTGGAACCCGCCTCATGCGATGCTTCCGACAGGCGCCAAAGCAAGAAGAATCCCACCAAGGAGAGAAACTATGCTGAAGCATGCCGCCGCTTGCCTTGCGCTGCTCGCCGTCGCCGCCATCCCGGCCGGCGCCGCGCCCTACATGATCGTCGGCAACGACGAGAAGCCCGGCACCGACGCGCAGGGCAAGCCGATCGTCAATCCAACGGGTGACGACACCGTGGTGATCTTCGATCTGGCGAACCCCGAGGAGCCGAAGCCTGTCGTAGCGTTGAAGCTGGAGAACTCCATTGTCGGTCCACCGACCAACCTTGCGATCTCGCCGGACGGCAGCATCGCGCTGGTCGCCGACTCGATGACTGTCGCTGACGACAACGGCGCACGCAAGATGGTGCCGACCGACAAGCTGTTCGTCATCGACATGAAAGCCGATCCGCCGAAGCTCGCGCAGACACTCACCCTCGGCAAGCAACCGTCGGGCCTGTCGTTCAGCCCGAAGGGCGACATGGCGCTGGTGTGCAATCGGGCAGACGGCACGATCAGCGTACTGAAGATCGACGGCACCAACGTCACGCAGACCGGCACCGTGCCGATCGGCGCCGGCGTATCGCACGTGGTGTTCACGCCCGACGGCAAGCGCGCGCTGGCGCTGAAGTCGCCGGACAACAAGGTGGCGCTGCTCGACATCGACGGCGACCAGGTGAGTTATCGCAAGTTGGACATCCCCACCTATCCGTTCCCCTACAATGTGGTGGTCACACCGGATTCGACGCTGGCGATAACTGCCGACAACGGCAATGGCGGTTCATCCGACGGCAACCTGGACACGGCGACGGTGATCGACCTGGAAGGCGCGCACCCGCACGCAATTGCACACATCACGGTAGGCGACGCCCCGGAAGGGCTGGCGATCAGCCCGCAGGGGAACCTCGCCGCGGTGTTGAATGTGGATGGCTCGAATTTCAAGCAGGCATGGTTCTATCACCCCAACGGCAGCGTCACGGTCCTACGCATCGCGGGCAAGACGGTGACGCCGATCAAGACGGTCGAGGTGGGGGCCTTCCCGGAGCCGATCGCGTTCTCGCCCGACGGCCGCTACCTGTATGTGGGAAACTATGCCGACCAGGACTTTTCCATCCTGAAGGTGGACGGCACCGACGTCACCAACACGGGCAAGCGGTTCAAGTCCGGCGGCCATCCGGCGTCGATTCGGATGGGGCCGTGACCGGTAGGCGCGGTCAGTTGCCCACCGACTGCACCTGCGAGAAATCAACCGACAGCGCGCCCAACTGCAGCTGGATGCTGTTGGATTGGTTCAACACGCCGGTCGCAGTGCCGATCACGCTGGTCGGCACCGCCGTCGTCGTGCCACCGGCGGTGGCGGCGGTAACTGCGACCTTGTAGCTGCCGTCCGGCATCGTCGTGCCCGAGCTGTTGGCGCCGTTCCAGGTCCAGGTGTTGGTGCCCTTCACCGACATCATTGTGTTGTCGCTCAGCTTGTTGCCATTGGCGTCGTAAATCACAACGTCCACCGGCTCGGCCGCCGGCGCAGTGAACTGGATCGTCCCCTGCCCGTTCTGCAATGGCACGTGATCGGAACTCACCGTCACGCGCTTGCCGGTCATCGCCGAGGCCTGCATGACCTCGCCGCCCTGGGTGAGTTGGATCAATTGCGTCAGACTGGTGTTGGTGTCGATCTGCTGCTCGACGCTGGAGAACTGCACCAGCTCGCTGGTGAACTGATTGGTGTCCAGCGGACTGGTCGGATCCTGGTTCTGCAACTGCGTCATCAGCAGGTTGAGAAAGTCGCCGAAATTTGCCGACAGCGAATTCAGCGCCGTGCTGCCGGTCTGTGCCGCAGCCGTCGAGCTGGCAGCGGCCGCGGCCGCATTGTTGCTGTTCTGTTGCGCGGTGACCGAAGCGAGGCTCATGGGACGGTTCCCTTTCGAGTCATGCGGTGATGTCGAGGCCGCCGCGCGCCCAGCCCGCCAGCGCGATCGGCGTGAATCCTGGGTTGGCGTCGTCCGATGCAACGGCCGGCGGTTGCCCCTGCCGGCCACCGTTTCGCGGTGCGCCATGCGAGCCATCGCCGCTCGATCCGTCCGCGGCCACTCCAGGCGCGGGCGAGGTTGCCGGCTCGCTCCGCGCCGCCGACTCGGGCGACGCGATGTGAAAGGTGATGGCGCGTCCCTCCGCCGGCACTCCGGCCTGGTCCAGCGCACGCTGCAACTGAGGCTGATCGCGCAGCAGCAGCGTCAAGGTCTCGGCCTTCTCGACGGTGATCTCGACCCGCGCCGGCGCCTCCGGCAGGCGGTCGATGCGCACCTGCACGTGGCCCAGCTCCGGTGGATCGAGCCGTACCGTCAGCCGCTGCGCACCGTCCGGCGCGTGGCCCAGCTGTACCAGCGCAGGCGCGATCTGGGCGGCTGGTGGCGCAGCATGCGGCGAAGCTTCGGGCGCAGCGGCGGTCGCCATCGGCGGCGTGGACTGAGCAACCGGTTCCGGCAAATCTGGTGGCACCTGCGCCGTCAGCTCGGCCTGGCTCGCCAGGACAATCTGGCCCGGTGCGGCGACGGCCGCAGCTTGCACACTCGATGAAGTTGGCGGGGTCGCATCGAAGAGCGCCGGCTTTGGCGCGGTCGGCCTGGCGGCGATCGGTTCCGTCGGCGCGTGGCTGACACCGTCGGGTGCCGCTGGCACATCGGCGCGCTGTCCCGGCGCCGCCGGTGCCGTGCGCTCCGGCCCACGCTCCGGAGTGGCGACGGCGACAGCGGACACCGGCGCGATCGTTGGCACGGGTGGCTGGTTCGCGCCGGTGTCGAGCGCGGCGGCCCGTGGAGGGGCGCCGCGTCGCGGCGGAGATTTGCGCGGCCCATTGCCCGGCTTGACCACGGGTGGTGCGGTCGATGGCGCTTCCGGCAAAAGCAGCGCGGGCGAGCCAGGGGGGTCTTCCGGTAACTGGATCGACGCCTGCGTCGGGGCCGGGGCCGGGGCGAGGACCATAGGCGGGGCCGGGGCCCGAGCGAGGGCCAGAGGCGGGGCCAGAGCCGGGGCCTGCGGTTCGGTGGCCGGGTTCGCGGCAGCGGACGGTGCGTCCGTCGGTTTGGCGGATTGCGTCGTGGCGGTCGCGCCGGTCAGAAGCTTCGCCAGTTCGCCGCCGAAGTCCATTGGGGCGACCGTCATCTTGCCGGCGACGACAGGGGCTGTCGGCAGCGGAAGCGGCTGCAACGACGCCACAGCCGGCGTGGGCGGTGCGACGGGAACGCTTGGCTGCATCGCGATCACTCCTCGATGCGAGCGATCAGCAAGTCACGTGCCAGGGCTCGATCGTCGCGCCAGCGAGCGCATTGTGGCTGCCGTCCAACTCGATGCCGCTCCACTTCGCACGACGCCAGATGACCACCGGCACAAAATGCCCGGCGGCTCCTGCCTGGCACACGCTGCATTCGGCATAATTGGCGGCGAAACCGAGCACCCTGGGTTGGCACACTTCCTGCGACGCAACATGCGGACGAACCAGCGGAGCGACCCATGTCATTGTTCGGCGCGATGAATACCGCCATCAGCGGACTGACCGCACAGTCCAGCGCCTTCAGCAACATCAGCGACAATGTCGCGAACAGCCAAACTGTCGGCTACAAGCGGGTGGATACGAACTTTATCGATTACCTCACCACCAGCACTACCACTGAGAACGATTTCGGCGCCGTGGTTGCCACGCCCGATTACGTCAACAACGTGCAGGGCACCATAACGCAGACCGACAACCCGCTCGGTCTCGGCATTGCCGGCCAGGGCTTTTTCGCGGTCTCGCAGCAGAGCGGTGAGGTGAACAACATCCCGACCTTCGATCCACAGCAATACTACACGCGGGCCGGTGATTTTCAGATGAACAAGAATGGCTATCTGGTGAACAGCGCGGGTAACTATCTCAACGGTTGGCCAGTCACGATCGATCCAAACACTGGCTCACCCGTCGTGAACCAGAACACGCTGACGCCGATCCAGGTAACCCAGACGGTATACAATCCGGTTCCCACCTCAACCGTCACACTGTCCGCCAACCTGCCGGCCACTCCTGCCGCCGGAACAGCGGTCCCAGCCTCGCCCGGCCCGCCCCGCGGTGCCCGCCGCGCCGATATCCTCCGACATCGACGTGTACGACTCGCTCGGCACCATGCACACCGTCACACTGAACTGGGTGCAAACCGCGCCAAACAACTGGACGGTGCAGGTAAACGTGCCGGACCCGGACCTGACGACACAAGATGTCGGCGCCGCCGACGTAACATTCGGCACCAATGGCGTGTCCGCCGGGACAGTGGGTCAACTTGCGGCCAATGGCACCGACCCGGGCACCATCAAGTGTACCCCTTACGTGGCCGGCGGCGGCACAGCTGCGACCCTGAGCTTCACCAGGGACTTCGGTACCGGCTCCGGGGCACAGACCATCACCGTCAATCTTGGCACCTATGGCGGGACCAGCGGCCTGACGCAGTATGCCGGCACCCAATACAGCCTGCGTGGCCTGACCCAGAACGGCGTGCCGCCCGGCGCGTTCTCGTCCGTCACCACGCAAACCAACGGCGACATCGTGGTGAATTACGACAACGGCCAGTCGCGCACCATCGCGCAGGTGCCGGTGATCACCTTCAACGATCCGAACGGGTTACAGCGTCAGAACGGCCAAGCCTACACCGCAAGCGCGCAATCCGGCACGCCGCTGGCCGAGTCCGCCGGCACCAACGGGGCGGGCACCCTGGTCACTCAGTCGGTCGAAAGCTCCAACGTCGACATTGCCACCGAGTTCTCCAAGCTCATCGTCGCGCAGCAGGCCTATTCGGCCAATACCAAATTGGTGACCACGGCCGATCAGATGGTGCAGCAGACGATCAATATGAAGCAGTAGGAACCACACCGTGACCATCGCCGCGGCATTGTCGATCGCGACCGGGGGGCTGGCGAATATCAACAGTCAGTTGGCACTGGTGGCGCAGAACGTGGCCAATGCCAGCACGCCGGGGTACGCGGCCGAGGTGGCCACACAGCAAAGCATCGTTGCCGATGGCGTCGGTCTCGGCGTGCGCACCGGCCCAGCCACGCGCGACGTCGACGCCGCCCTGCAGGCGGAAGTGTTCAGCCAGAACGCCACCGTCGCTGGCCTGCAGACCCGGCAGAGCGCCTTGCAGGCGATCGACGCGGTGCAGGGCACGCCGGGACAGGACAGCGACCTCGCCAGTCTGCTGGGCAACCTGCAGAACCAGTTCTCGACGCTGCTGAATGACCCGAGCAGTCAGCCGCAGCAGAGCCAGGTGGTATCGGCGGCGACCACCCTGGCGCAGAACGTCAACACGCTCAGCAACGCCTACACAGCGCAACGCCAAACGGCGCAGGACAATATCGTCGCCGGGGTCGCAACGCTGAACTCGACGCTGAACACGATCGGCGGGCTCAGCGACCAGATCGTCAGAATGAAGTCCGCGGGGCAGAGCACCGCGGATCTCGAGAACCAGCGTGACGCGGCCGTGGCGGCGCTGTCGCAACTGGTCAGTGTGAAAGTGCTGCAACAGCCCAACGGCGACGTGATGATCACCACGTCCGCCGGCCTGCCGCTGCCGACGCACGGCACCGCCAATCCACTGAGCACCAGCGACGTGAACGTGTTGCCGGGCGACTATTATCCAGGTGGCATTCCGCCGGTCACGCTGGGTGGCGTCGACGTCACAAATCAGCTTCAGGGCGGGCAGATCGGCGCCGACATCGCGCTGCGCGACACGACGCTGCCGACCGATCAGGCGGAGCTGGACGAATTCGCGCAGAACCTGGCGAGCCGCTTCGAACAGCAGGGACTCGTGCTGTTCAGCGATCCGAACGGCAATGTGCCGAGCCCCGCCGCGCCGCCCGCGCCGGTGCAGGCCGACTACGTCGGATTTGCCGGCATCATCCAGGTCAATCCGGCGGTGCAGGCCAATCCATCTTCGGTACGTGACGGCACACCGTCGGTCTCCGGTGGGCTGGCCGGCTTCACCGGCATCATCAGCGCGGCGCTCAACAACACCCTCGGCGATACGCCGCCGCTCGACGCCAACGTCACCGGCCTCGGGCCCGCAGGCAATCTGGACGCGCCCTACGTGTCGCCGACCACGCTGGGCCAGCTCGCGTCCACCATGCTGGCAGCACAGGCGCAAGACAGCGCAACGACCAGCAATCAGCTCGCCACCGAACAGGCTGTGCAAACCACTCTGTGCAGCAAGCTGTCGACGCAGAGCGGCGTGAACATGGATACCGAGATGTCGAACATGATCCAGCTGCAGAACGCCTATGGGGCGAATGCCAGGATCATCGCCGCGGTGCAGGCGATGTGGACGCAGCTTCTGCAGTCGGTGGCATGAGGAGCGCGCCATGAGTGGCAGCATCACGATGACCGGCGTCACCGGAGACGCCGCGCTCGCCCGACTGATCCAGGACAGCGCAACAATCCATGGCCGGCTCGACAAGCTCACCAATCAGGTGAGCACCGGACTGGTCGGCGACACCTATGCCGGTCTTGGCACCGGCGCGCCGGTGTCGCTCGATCTGCGGCCACAGATCGCCAACCTGCAGGCGTGGCAGAACAACGTGGATGCCGTGACCGGACGCATGTCGGTGGCACAGACGGCGCTGACGCAGCTCCAGTCGACCGCCGCCAACTTCTATGCGCAGCTCAACAATGTGCAAGGCGTGGCTTCCAGCGAGATCGACAGCATCGCCGCGAACGCGCGCGATGCCCTTGGTCAGGTGGCAAGCCTGCTCGATACCCAGGACGGCGGCGTCTACGTGTTCGCCGGCCAGGACACCGCCAATCCGGCGGTGCCGGATCCCGACAGTATCGCCAACATAGCCGCCAATCCCAACGGCTTCTTCGCGCAGATCAGCGCCGCGGTGGGCGCTCTCGGGGTCAACGGCGCAGCGCAGACGGCGAACGCAACGTACCAAATCGCAACCTCCAATGCCGCCGGCACGTCGCCGTTCTCCGCCTACCTGTCGCAGCCGTCTGCGACGTTGCAGGCCAATCCACCGGTCGTGCAGGTGGGCCAGAACAAGACCGAGCCGGTCGGCATTCCTGCCAGCGCCAACGGACTGATCCCTGATTCAGTGAGCAGCGGGAACACGATTGTCGGCGGTCCACCCTCCACCACAGGCTCATACATGCGCGACGTGCTGCGGGCACTGGCGACGATCGGTTCGCTCAGCAGCTCCCAGGCGAACGATCCCGGCTTCGATGACCTGGTGCAGGACACCCGCGTCAGTCTGTCGGCAGCGGTCGGTGCCATGGCGCAGGACGCCGGCGTACTGGGCAATGTGCAGTCGTCACTCACCGCGACGCAGACCCAGCTTGGCGACACCCAGACGGCGCTGACCGGGCAGGTCTCCTCGGCCGAGGATGTCGATATGGCGGCGACACTGTCGCAGCTTTCGCAGGTGCAGACTCAGATGCAGGCGTCCTATCAGCTCATCGCCACGCTGAGCGGCCTGTCGCTGGCGAAATTCCTGCCGGCCGCATGATGAATATGCCGCGGATTTCATCCGGCGTTAACCCCAGAGCGTCAGTATGGCGTCACGCCCGCAAAAGGCGGGGGCATGTGTAACGTATGGACAAGAAGGGTAAGACACCATGTCCCTCAATTCCGTGAATACCAACATGGGTGCGATGATCGCGCTCGAATCGCTGAACAAGACCAACGCTGGTCTGGCAACCTCGCAAAAACGCATCTCGACAGGTTATCGCGTGGCGGATTCCACCGATGACGGCGCGGCCTATGCGGTAGCGCAGTCGGTCCGTTCAACCGTTGGCGCGCTCACCACCGCGAACCAGCAGCTCGGCAACGTTCAGGGACTGCTGGCCACCACACAGTCGGGCCTGAATGATATCTCCAATACCATGGCCAGCATGCGTGACGTGCTGGTGAGCCTCTCCGATGGGAACGTGACTGGCAACCAGCGCCTGCAATACGACAGTCAGTACAATTCGCTGCTGGCAAACGTGAAGTCGTTCATTCAGGATGCGAACTACAGCGGCAAGTCGCTGATCGGCAATATCGGGGGAGCAATTATAAAGAACGTCAACACCATCCGCAACGAGGCGGGCGCAACCTATGCCCTCGCGACCTACAGCGGCTCGGCATTGTATAACGCGCTCACCTTCACGTCAGTTTTGGCGCAGACTAATGCTGCGCAGGCCGCCTCGGTCGCAGCGCTGCTGACCACCGGCCCAACCGGCGGCAAATTCATACTGCAGCAGAATAGTGTCGGCGGAGAACTCAACACCATCGGCAGCAATGTAAATTATGTGAATAACCAGATCACCTACAACAGTAACAGGATCGATGCGTTGAACACCGGTCTTGGCTCGCTGGTGGATGCAGATCTGGCGAAGGAATCGGCAAACCTGCAGGCTCTGCAAATTCGCCAGCAACTGGGCACACAGGCCCTGTCGCTGGCCAACCAGGCACCGCAGACGCTGCTGAGCCTGTTCAAGTAATGTCGTAGGCGACCGTTGCTCCGGCCGGGACAGAATGTCCCGCCGGAGCGGTTTCCGATCACGTTGTCGAGGGCAGCGCGTCGCCCGTCCAGGGCGAGTCGAAGCCGGGAAGGCACCATGTCGAACCTCGTCTTGGAGTTGCGCCAGGGAGAAGTAATGATCGTCAACGGAGCACCTATCCGTTTTCGCACCAAGTCCCGCATCGAACTGACCGCAAAGGCGCGCTTCCTGTTCGGCAAACAGATCATGCCGCCCGATCAGGCCGACAGCCCGGCGCGGCGTATCTACTTTGCGCTGCAGTCGGCCTATATCGGCTCCGAGGAGGAGCGCCCCCATGGTCTGGTCGCTGCCCGCGAGCTGATTGCCGCGTTCAAGCAGGCAACGACCTCGGTACTTGCGTGCGAGATTCTCGATCGGGCGCTGCGCGCTGCCGAGGCAGATGACTGTTACCAGGCCCTGAAGCTCGTGAAGCGGATCATTCACCATGAAGATGCGGTGCTGGGCGTTACGCCGGCCGCCGCCGCTGCGATCCAATTGTCCAACCCACTCCAGAGGGACCACCGGCAACCATGCAAACCCTAGGTCAGGCATCCCGCGCCTATGAGGCGGCGGCGACCCATCGCAGCCAGCGCGAGCAGGAGGCCGACGTGTTCCATCGCGCCACCGGCGCATTGAAGGCAGCACGTCACGCGAGCCCGATCCAGCGCGCACGCGCGATCGCCGATAATCGCTGTCTCTGGATCACCGTGGCGGGCCTGATGCGCGATCCGCTGAATGCGCTGCCGGAGGACCTGCGCGCCTCGATCGTCTCTGTCGGCATGGCCGTGCAGCGCGAGATGGAACAGGAGTCGCCTGATTTCGATTTCCTGATCGGGATCAACGAGAACGTCGCCGCCGGCCTGTCCGGGCAAGTGTGACCCAAGCGGGCCTGCGAAGGCCTGACCCCAACCCGATCGCCGCAATCGGCTCAAAAGGAGCCCCCCATGGAACAACTACGGGCAACGGCCGACGCCAGCTCGCTCACGGCGCGCATCCAGGCCCTGCTCGGGGCGAATCGCCCGGCGGCAGCGCGACAGCTGCTGTCGGCCGTGCGGCGCCTTACGCCGTCCTCGCCGGTCATCGCTGAACTCGCTGCCCGCGTCGCCGCGGGCGAAGGATGCCCGCAACTGGCACTGAGCGAACTGGACGAGGCTGTCGCACAATTTCCGGATCACGCGGGCTTGCGCAGATACCGTGCCGATCTGCGCCACCAGACCGACGACACGGTGGGAGCATTGGCGGACGCGGCAGAGGCGGTGATCCTCGATCGCTTCGATCCGGCGGCAAAGGCGTTGCTCGGCATCCTGCTCCTGGAACATCACCGTCCGGTAGACGCCCTGGCCTGCCTCGACGAGGCGGTGGCAGCCGCTCCCACCAATCCCTTCTATCGTCAGGGATTGGCCGCGGTGCAGGAAGCGCTCGGTGACTCCGACGCCGCCCTTGCCACCATCGCCGCCGGTATCGCATTGGTTCCATCATGGGTGGAGCTACGCAACGCCGCAATTCTACTCTGCGTCAGTCGCCGCGACTTTACCGCGGCGTTGAGGCTCGGCGAGGAAGCCCGCATCGCCGGCATAGCCGACGCCTGCTCGTTCGGCCTGATGGGCCACGCCCTGTCCAGTCTCGGACGCCATGCGGAGGCCGCCGATGTCTACGCCGAGGCGCTGAAGCTGGGGCCGGAAGACCCGTATGTCCGCCACCTCGTGGCGGCCGCCGGCATCCTCCCGAGTGCACAGCGTGCGCCGGTCGAGTATTTGCGCGCCGTGTTCGACGGCTATGCCGAGCGCTTCGAGACCCACCTCATATCACTCGGCTACCGGATTCCGGGCTTGATCCGTTCCGTGCTCGCGCAGCATCCGACCATCGTCGCCGGCGAATGCCTGGGTCCCGCGCTGGATCTCGGCTGCGGCACCGGATTTGTCGCGGTGGCACTCTCCGATCTGCCCGTGGCACCATTGGTCGGCGTGGACCTGTCACCACGAATGCTGGAAGCCGCGGCCAAAAAGCAGCGCTATGCAGAGCTGCACGAGGCCGACCTGATGACCTTCCTGGCGGCGGATGAAAGGCGCTGGCGGCTGATCCTGGCTGCCGATGTGCTGATCTACTTCGGTGCACTGACCGAGTTGCTGACGATCGCGCACGGCCGCCTCGAACCGGGTGGCTGGTTCGTTCTCTCGCTTGAGGAGCTGTTGCCCGGCGAGGCTGGATCGGTGCCTGACAATGGCGATTGGGCGCTGCAGTGCCAGGGCCGCTACGCGCACAGCATGGATTACGTCGCCGCATCCGTGCGCAATACCGGATTTGCGATCCGCACGCTCGAACGGCAGACCGTGCGATTTGAAGGCGAAGCGCCGGTCGCGGGCTTTCTTGTCGTACTGGAGCGGGGCAACGCATGACCGTCGCCGCTCTCGAGAGGCTGTATGCCGGTGATCCTGCCGGAGCACTCTCCCTGCTGGACACCACGGCACCGCTCGACGCGCTCGATGCCGAAGCGCTCGTGGCATGTGGTATCGTTCAGCTCGCCAACCACCGTCCGGCCATGGCGCTTACGGCCTTGCGCGCGGCGGTCGCACTTGGCGAGACCGCGCCGGCGACATCGCTCAATCTGGCGCTCGCCGAACTGCAGGCCGGCGACGCCGATCGTGCGTACCGTCTGATGGAGGAATTGCAGCGCCGTCTGCCCGAATGGCATGAGCCGCCGTTGCGTCTCGCCGAAGCCTTTCGCGCGGCGGGACGGATGCAGGAAGCCGAACAGGCCTATGGCCGCGTGCTGGAGATCAATCCACGGTGCGAACCGGCGTTGCTGGGACTGGCCGGGCTGCTGCTCATCCGCGGTGATTGCACGCCCGCGCGCGACCTGCTGCTGCGCTGCTGCGGCGTCGCGCCGCAACGTGCCGATGCCTGGGACACGCTTGGCCTCGCCTTGCGCGGGAACGCTGAGGCCGGGTTGGCCGAATCCGCCTTCGCCAAGGCGCAGGAGCTGGCGCCTCAGGTGCTTGCCTACGCGCTGCATCGCGTCGCGGCCGCATCTGCCGCGGGGACCGGGGAAACCCTGCTTGCCTGGCTGGACGTTGCGACCTACGAGAATCCGCTCGATGCCGTTCTGATCACGGCGCGTGGGATATTGCTGGAACAGCTCGGCCGTCGTGAGGGGGCGGCCGATGCACTGGAGGCTGCCGTGGCGCTCGCTCCCGAGGCGCCGTTGCCGGTGTATTTCCTTGGTGAGGTGCTGGCCCGCTCCAACCGGCTGGACGACGCCGAGGCTGCCCTGCGCCGCGCGAGCGAATTGGACCCCGACAACGCGGAAGTTCGCAATACCCACGCCACGGTGCTGTTCCGCATGCACCGTCATGCCGAGGCGCGCAGCGAACTTCTTGCGCTGATCGATCGCGACGGCGAGCACGTCAACGCGCTGTGCAATCTCGCCAATGCCACCACGTGCCTTGGGTTGCAGGACGAAGGCGTGGCCGCCGCGCGGCAGGCCATCGAGCTTGCGCCGAAGGCATTGCTGCCGCGGCGCGCGCTGTGCAGCACGCTGACCTATCGCGACGGCGTCACCGGCGCGGAACTATTGGCGGCGCTACGGGATTGCTCCGACCGGCTGCCGCGCGAGCATCCGCCGGGCTTCGCCAACACACCCGATCAGGATCGTCCGCTTGTTGTCGGCCTGCTGTCGGGTTCGCTGCGGGTCCATCCGGTCGGCTGGCTGACGGTCGCCGGCTTCGAGACGCTGGATCCCGCCATGTTCTCGATCGTCTGTCTGGCGCAGAACGCCGCCAACGACTGGATCGCCAGGCGATTCCGCGCGCTGGCGCGGGAATGGCACGACATCGATCCGCTGAGCGATCCCGCGCTGGCGGCGAAGGCCCGCGCGCTCGGCATCGACATCCTGATCGACCTTGGTGGCTATGGCGATGCGGGGCGCATGACGGCCTGCGCCCACCGCATGGCGCCGGTGCAGGTGAAGTGGGTCGGCATGCAGAACCATAGCTCCGGCCTCGCCGAAATGGACTGGATCATCACCGACCGCTGGGAGACGCCGCCGGAACTCGAGCATCTCTATTCCGAACGACTGCTGCGCCTTCCCGACGGCTATGTGTGCTACAGCGCACCACCTTACGCGCCCGATGTGGCGCCGCTGCCGGCATTGGCGAACCGACACATCACCTTCGGCTGCTTCAACAATCTGGCGAAGGTCACGCCGCGTGTCATCGCCACCTGGTGCGGCATCATGCATCGCCTGCAGGGCTCACGGCTGGTGATGAAGGCGCATCAGTTCGCCGATGATGCGACGCGGGAACGCATCCAGGCTGGCTTTGCCGCGCACGGTGTCGCAGCTTCACGCCTCGAGCTGCGTGGCCCGTCGCGGCACCGGACGTTCATCGGTCAGTACAACGACATCGATATCGTGCTCGACCCGTTTCCGTATTCCGGCGGGCTGACGACGTGCGAGGCGCTGTGGATGGGTGTGCCGACCGTGACGCTGGCCGGCGAGATCTTCGCTTCCCGTCATTCGGTCAGCCATCTCAGCAATGCCGGCCTCGACGACTGGGTGGCATCGGATGTGATCAGCTATGCCGACCTGGCCGTAGCGAAGGCACTGGATATCGAAGCGCTCGCAACGCTGCGGTCAGGACTGCGGGCACGGGTCAAGTCGAGCCCGCTGTGCGATGCGCCGCGCTTCGGCCGCAAGCTCGGCGCGGCGCTACGGACCGCTTGGCGCGATTGGTGCGCCGAGGCGGCAAAGTCTGCGGGACTGGAGGTGGCAGATGGATCGATGGTACCCCGACAGGATCAAAGTCGGCAGCATCGATGACTATTTGCCGTGTCTGTCCGATCCGGCATACACGACTGGCCTGATCCAAGCACTCGGACGCCTGTTTGCCGGCAGGGACCGGCGTCTGCTGAAATTCGCCGAATTCGGCGTCTGGAAGGGAGCGACCACCGGCCAGCTTGCCAGGTTCCTGGACAACAAAGGCGAGCTCCACCTGTTCGACTACGATGACACGGTCGGGGAACTGAAGGAAAAGCTGGAACAGGCCGCGTTCACCAACGTCACGGCATGGGGCAATTCGTATCGCTACCTCAATTCGTACAATTGGAACCTCAGGCAGATCCTTGAGAACCACCCACATCTCAGGTTCGACTATATATTCCTCGACGGTGCGCACACCTGGGCGGTCGATGCACTCAGCTTCCTGCTTTGCGATCTCCTGCTCAGCTCGACTTTCAGCATTTTTCATCCGCGTGGCCGTCAGGTGATAACCCAGAAGATATCCTCGTGGGCGATGAAGCGTAGCGCGTCATCGATCGACAGGACGGTGCGTCCGAACGGGCCTGTCGAGGCCCATCGGTCCTTCCAGAGCGACCAGTAGAGCACTTCGAACCTGTCGTCCGATCCGGTCGGACGCAAACGTGCGACCAACGCGCCGGACCGGGCACTGTAAAGCGTATAGCCGCGGTTGCGACGTTCCGCGTGCAAGGTCCCCCTGGAGCAGCGGAAGCACTCGATACGTTGAATGATCGGATCGTCCATTGCGGTTAACATTAGGCGAAGCCACGATCTGATGTCGCGGGGCGTGGCGGCGTCCGATGTCCCTGGCAACTCTTGCGCGACGGCGGCAACTCGATTCTACCGGATTCGATGACACAGAATCGCATCAAATCGGTGACCGACCAGCCCACGGTGCCGCCAATCCTGCTATCCTGGCTGGCCGTTTTCCGACCGTGCTTCACCGCGCCCGTCTGGAACCATATCCTGGTGCTGGTCGGCGGTGCCGTCCTCGCACCCGGCAAGCGCACCGTCACCCAGGCGCTGCGCGTCATGGGGCTGGCGGACAGACCCGGCTTCGGCCGCTACCACGAAGCACTCAACCGGGCACGCTGGGACGCCCGCGACGTGGCGCGTCGATTGTTGCTCCATCTCCTGGCGGTGCTGTCGCCCAGCGGCGAGGTGGTGATCGGCATCGACGATACCATCGAGCGGCGCTGGGGCGGCAAAATCAGGGCCCGCGGCATCTATCGCGACGCGGTGCGCTCGTCGCATGGCCATTTTGTCAAGACCAGCGGTTTGCGTTGGCTGTCGCTGGCAGTGATGGTGCCGGTCCCGTTCGCCGGCCAGCGGTGGGCTTTGCCATTCCTGACTGTGCTGGCGCCGTCGGCGCGCTGGAGCGAGGCGCAGGGGAGGCGGCACAAGGCCCTGACCGACTGGGCGAAGCAGGCGATACTGCAAACCAAACGCTGGCTGCCGGATCGCCGCGTGGTTGTCGTCGCCGACAGCGGTTTCTCGGCATTGGAACTCATCGCCGCGGTGCGCCGATACGTCTGTTTGATCACCAGGTTGCGTCTCGACGCCAGTTTGTTCGAGCCGGCACCCAAACGCCGAAAGGGCCAAATGGGACGGCCCGCACTGAAAGGCAAACGCCGGCCAAAACTCAACGCCGTCCTCGCCGATCGGAAAACTGTATGGACATCCGTCACACTGACCGAATGGTACGGTGATCAGACCCGCAAGCTGGAGTACGTCTCCCGAACCGCCGTCTGGTACCATAACGGCATGCCCCCGGCTGCGATCCGCTGGGTGCTGGTGCGCGATCCGTCCGGCCAGCGTGACGCGCAGGCATTTCTTTGCACCGACCTTGACCTCGAGCCCACCGCAATCCTCCAGCGCTTCGTATGCCGCTGGCGGATCGAGACAACCTTCCAAGAAGTACGAGAGCATCTGGGCGTCGAGACGCAGCGGCAATGGTCGGACCTGGCCATCCTGCGCACCACACCGGCGCTGCTTGGACTCTACTCGCTGGTGACCATCTGGGCGCACGGATTGACGCAGAAATCCAGCACCGTCGTCCGCCCCCATCCCGCCGCTTGGTACAACAAGCACCAACCGACCTTCAGTGACGCGATCGCCGCCGTTCGCCGCGTCTTGTGGTCACCACCGAGTTTTTCTATGTGCCGGTCGGGCTGCGAAAGCATAGAAATTCCGGTCACCCTGTTAAATCGATTCGTGAAGACTTCTATGTCTCGCCGCCTGAAATGCGGAAAGTCGAGCTCAGAGTCGGAGGTTATTTTCACTTCGACGACTACGGATGGCGGCTGCGCGGGTCGTCGCTTGATCCGAAGCGTGTCCCGGCCACCGCGGAGTTGTACACCGATGCACAGATCGATGATTTCCAGGTCAGGGCGATTGTCGATTTGCTAGGTACGAAGGAGCGGCAGGTACCGGGAGGTCGTCAGGAATTGCCTGTTCCAGAAGATCGCCGGCACCGATGCGATAGAGCGCCCGGTATCCGGCGGTGCTAGGGTCGGGGAGACAACGGCATCGTCGCGATGCCTCGGCTTCGATCTCGGTGATCCACATCTGTTCAGCGGCGAGTTTGAGGCGATGAGTTCGCATCATGCGCGATGGGCATCGTCGATACCAGGAGTTCGGCGTCGGCGGCAGCACAGTGCTTGCGATCCGCAGTGGACTGAACAGCGTGGTTGCGATCGATTCGGACCCAGACTGGGTCGATGCGGCGCGCAGGCATCCGGAGATCGCCGTGGCGATTCGGGCAGGGCGGGCCGACATACGCCACGCCGACATCGGGCCGGTGGCACAATGGGGGCACCCAAGCGATCTCGACCATACTCGGAGCTGGCCAGCCTATATCGCGACAGCGTGGGATGTATGGGCCCAGCGCAACGAGATGCCGGATCTCATTTTTGTCGACGGGCGCTTCCGAGTGGCCTGCTGCCTGTCGGTGGTCCTGCTCGCCGCGGCAGACCCGGTCCTCACCCGGGAGATCAGGGTTCTGCTGCACGATGTCGGACCGGGGCGCCCATATTACGATGAGGTACTGCAGTTCTTCGACGTCGTGGAATCTGTGAATACGCTTCGCGTAATGAAAATCAAACCTGGTATTTGCGGCAGCCGGGTCATGTCGGTGCTGCTGCGCCGTCAGTTCGACCAACGCTGATGCCATGACAGCGGATAGCCAAGCGGGCCCGAGGCCCTGTTACGATTTCTCGGCGCTCGCGGGCGCCGCGGCAGTCGTTTCATCCCGTCCCATCGGTGCTGGACCGAAATGCGTCACGTCCCACCTCTGGTACGCCGCAATCTGACGCTCGCTCGGGATCGGCGTGGTGACCGCCGCGGAATCGTTGCGGAATTCGATCACCACCAGCCCAAGTGCGGCACCCAGGCGCAAGGTTGTGGCGACATTGACCGCTGAACGCGGCGCGGTCCTGGCGTCCGATACCCGGCCAGTCTGCGCGCGCCACCGGAAAGCAGCGGTCAACTGCCCTTCACCAGCACGATCGCCTCCACCTCCACCGCGATGTTGCGCGGCAGGCTCGCCATGCCGACCGCCGACCGCGCCGGCCGGCCGGCATCGCCCAGCACCTGCACGAACAGATCGGTGCAGCCGTCGATCACCTCCGGGTGTCGGCTGAAATCCGCCACGGCGTTCACCATGCCGAGCACCTTCAGAACCGTGTCCACACGCTCCAGCGTGCCGACCGCGGCGATCATGTTGACCAGCAGGTTCAGGCCGCACAGCTTTGCCGCCTCGTAGCCCTGCTCCACAGAGATATCGGCGCCGACCTTTCCGGTGATCATCGTCTCGTCCGCACGACGCGGCCCGACGCCGGACAGGAACAGCAGATTGCCGACCAGCCGGAACGGCACATAGTTGCCGATCGGCTTCGGCGGCGACGGCAGTGCGAGGCCGAGATCGGTCAGACGTTGGTCGGCGCTCATCGGGCGATCCTCCTAGCTGCCACGGTATTCTCCGTCCGAAGCCTTCCTGCTATGCCTAGCATCGCAAGCGCTTGGTGGCGACCAGGAGCGAATCTGGCTGCTGGCGTCGGCGCGGGAGGACCGGCATGACGATCGCCGAGACCCTGGCGGAACGGATCGCCGGCGTCCGCTACGACACATTACCGGCGGAAGCGGCGCATTGGGCGCGCATGGCGATCCTCGACACCGTCGGCTGCACGCTGGCCGGCGCGAGCGAACCGTGCGCTCGCATCGTCGCACGCGTCACCGGGTCGAATGGCCCGTGCCTGATTTTCGGCACCCGGCAGCGCGTGGCACCGCTGGATGCCGCGCTGATCAATGGCACCGCGGCGCACGCGCTGGATTTCGACGATTGCAGCGACACGCTGGGCGGACATCCATCGGCGCCGATCCTGCCGGCGCTGTTCGCGCTCGCAGAGACACGCACGGTCGATGGGCGAGCGTTCGTCGCGGCCTATGTGGCGGGGTGGGAGACCGAGACGCGCATCGCGCGCGGCATCAACTTCCACCACTATGAGAAGGGCTGGCACCCGACGGCGACGATCGGAGTGTTCGGCTCGACCGCAGCGTGCTGCCATTTGCTCGGTCTGGCGCCGGAGGTGACGGCGATGGCGCTCGGGCTGGCCGCATCGTTCGCGTCGGGCGTCAAGGCGAACTTCGGCACGATGACGAAGCCGCTGCATGTCGGACATTGCTCCCGCAACGGGATGCTGGCGGCGCTGCTGGCGGCCGACGGGTTCACCGCCAACGCGGGGGCGCTGGAACACCGGCAGGGATTCCTGCACGTGTTCAACGGCGAAGGGAATTTCGATGCGGAGGCGATCCTGAGCGGATGGGGTCAGCCGTGGGACATCGTGCGGCCTGGCGTGGCGATCAAGCAGTATCCGTGCTGCGGCAGCACGCATCCGGCGGTGGATGCGATGCTGTCACTCGTCCGCGAGCATAAACTGACGCCGGCGATGGTGGAACGCGTCGACTCGTGGACGCATCCGCGGCGCCTGGCACATACCGATCGGCCAGACCCGCAGAGCGAGCTCGATGCCAAGTTCAGCGTGCAGGTACTGTCTGGCGCGGGCACTGCTGGACCACCGCGTGTCGCTGGAGCATTTCGAGGGCGACAACTGCCGTGATCCCGCGATCCGCGCGTTGCTGCCGCGCATTCATGCTGCGCCGCATCCCCAGATGTCGATGGCCAGCACCGAGCATTTCGGCGCCGAGGTGCGCGCGACACTGACTGACGGGCGTGTTGTGTCGGCGAAGGTGGCGCGGCCCATCGGGCGTGGGCCCGAAGAACCTCTGCCGGCGGAACTGCTGGAGGCGAAGTTCCTCAACTGCGCGACACGCGCGCTGCCGATGGACGCGGCGGAGAAGCTGTTGGCGGTGCTGCGCAGCGTGGATGCAGTGCACGATCTGCGTGCTGTGATGGATGTGATGGTGCCGCCGACCGCACTGGCCGCGGACTGATAGGTCACGCTCTTCCTGACACCCGCCGCCCGAGCTCCAGCGCAGCGAACGAAGACACCGGTCCAGGCATCAGCCAGCGGAAGCCCTGTTCGATCAGGCCTTCCACGTTCTTTGCGTCCACGTGCGGGTGGCCGCATGGCACGTTGTACTGCTTGCAGATCGCCAGGACTTCGTTGATCGCCGACGCCACCGTCGGATGCTCGTACTGCCGTGGATAGCCGAGATCCTGTGACAGGTCGCCTTCGCCGATCAGCACCACGCCAATGCCGGGCACCTGCTCCAGCATCTTCGGCAGGTTCGCGATCGCACGCTTCTCCTCGCACATGATCACCACCAGGATCTCGCCGGCCGGGTTCAGCGGCCAGGTATCGGCGCGCGGATAGTACTCCTGCGCGGTCAGCCCCCAGTAGCGCGCGGCCGTGGTGGGCGCGTCGCCGCGCTGGCCTGGCGGGTCGTAATACCTTGCCGCCTGGGGGCGCGGATAGCGGCAGGCCTGCACCGCGTTGCGCGCGTCGTCAATTGTGGATACGTGTGGCCATACGATGCCATAGACGCCGATGTCCAGCACCTGCTTGGCGATCCATTGGCTGTTCTCACCGCCGTTCGGCGGGATGCGCACGAACGGCGTCACTGCCGGCGCGACCGAGCCGGAGGTGGCGATCTGGCGGCGGTTCAACATGTATTGCAGGCAATCGCGCAGCGCCTTGATGTCGTACGGGTTGTGTTCCATCTCGAACACCACGCCATCATACGGCGCACCGCCGATGGTCAGCGCGTTGCTGATCTCGCCGCTGGTGAAGGGAACGAATGCCGGCTTGCCGGATTCCAGCGCCTTGATCGCGCCGTTGAGGCGGGGAATGTCGGCCATCGTCTCCTCCTTATGTCACGAACAGCTCTGCGACCTGGTACGCGCGAGGGATCAGTCCCTGTTCCGCAGCATAGCGCATCAGCGTCTCGATGGCAGGGCGGTTGGCGTCGATGCCGTACGGTACGGTGTCATCGGCAAGCCGTTTCGAGGCGGTGAACAATCGCATCAGTTCGTCCGCCAGCCACGGATGCTCGGCCAGCAACGCATCCTTCACCACCACGACATGGTTGATCGGATACACGCCGGTCTGGCGGGACCACGCGGCGGCGACAGCATCGGCGTCCGGAATCACCGGGCGGACCCGCGAGAGATCGACGCCGGCCAACGCCACCGCCGCATCGATCTCGCCTGACAGCAGCATCGCCGGCAAAGACTGGCCGGGCCGGATGCGCTGCACAAAGGGCGGATCGACGAATTCCTGCACGTGCGCGTCCTCCTCGGTGACCCAGGTCATCGAGTCCGACGCGACGCCGTACTCGTCTTGCAGTATGCCACGCACCCATACGCCGGTGGTCTGCGACCAGGCGCGCACACCGATGCGCTTGCCGATGAGGTCGACCGGGCCACGCAATGGCGAGTCGTGCCGGCAGATCAGCGCGGCGTGGTGCAGGCCGCGCAGCAGCACGACGGGCAGGGCGGTGATCTGCTTGCCGTAGGCTCGCGCCTGGGCGCACGTGGTCAGCGCGATCTCGCACAGGTCGAACTCCATGGCGCGCGTCATGCGGCGGAACGCGCGGGTCACCGGATCGACCTCCACGAATTCGAAGGTCACGCGGTCGGACGCAACGGTGCCCGTCTTCAGCGCGCGCACCTGCGGTGATTTGCCGAGTGCGGTGCGGAGGATCAGCGCCGTCATGGCACCTTCACCGTCGGGTAGATTTCCGCGCCATAGTGCCTGCGAAACTCGGCGATCTGGTCCGCCGGCGGCGGCGCGTAGCTACAGCGCTTGGAGGTGAACCGTCCACCCATCAGCCGGTTCGTCTTCACCGCCATCTCGCCCAGCTTCACCAGGTTGGTGATGCCGTTCAGAATCGGCATCCCCGCGGCCTCGTGAATCTCCGCATGGGCCAGCAGCGCCATCACCACGCCGCCCGCCGCGATCACCACCTCTGCCCCCGCCTCGGCATTCGCCCGCGCCGCGCGATCGAACTGCGCCACGATCCGCTCGCGCGCGTCCGCGTCATCGAATGCCACGCCGAGATCGGTCAGCCGCTCAACCTGCATGCGGTTCACCGCCGCCATCCGATCGTTCAGGCCACAGCGCCGCACGTTCTCCACGATGCGCGGCGTGAACTTCTGGTTGATCGTCACCAGCGAGAAACTCACTCCCATCATGCACGCGACATGCAGTGCCAACTCGCACAGCCCCAGCACTGGGATGTCGGCAATCTCGCGCGCCTCCTGCAGACCGGGGTCGGCGATGTTGCCGATCAGGAACGCGTCGAACCCGTCACGCACGGCCCGATGCACGTTCTTCAGCACCTCGCCGGTCTCGAGATACTCCAGATACCGGAACTGGTCGCCGGTACCGCCGATCTCGGTGATGCCTGCCACGTGGATCTCGGTATCCGGATCGCGCACCTTGTCCAGGATGCCGCGCAGCACGCGCGGATAACCGCCCCACTCGGTTTGGCGGGACATGCTCTGATACCAGAGCTTCATACGGACCTCCTGCGTGTCAGGCCGGGCTCCAGTTGAGGCGGCTGGCAAGCCAGGCCCGCAGCTCTTGCAGCACGGGCGCGCCGACAGCGATGACCGAGGTGTTGGCGGTTGCCGTCGGGCCGGTGAGCGGCCGCACGTTGACTGTGGCGGCGGTGGCCTGCACCCCCGGGGCGGCTACGGCGTCCGTGCCGGCGCGCCGCCACAGCGAGACCATCGCAGCCGGCGTGAGCTGCGGCAGCATCAGCCCGAAGTCCAGTTGTACGGCGGCAGCGATGGCGCTCCAGGCGTCGAACAGCCTGCCTCCCGGATAGTTGCCGGAGCGCATTGCGCACAGCTCGGCGAAATGCGGCACCGTTGGGAAGGTCGGATCGCGCACTGACCGGCCTGCTTCGTCGAGCGCGCCCAGCGTGAACAACGGTTGTGCGCCGGCGGCGACAAGTGCCGCGAATTGCTCGGGCACGCGCTGCCCGCACAGCAGCACCGCGTCCACCGCCCCCTGGGCGAACGCGCCTTGCGCCGCGCCCGGTTCGACCAAACCGAACACCGGTTCCATGCGCGCGCCGAGTAGTTGGATGCCGAGCAGTGCGGCCAGATCGAAGCTGGCCGGGCTGGCGGCGGCGGTCCGTGCGCGGCCGTCCGGGACCAGTACCGTCGGTCGGCCGACGACGACGCCGGGGATGGCGCCGGCCACGATCGGCACCCAATGGGCGACGTCGAACTGGGCACGGGGGTCCCCGACCATCCAGGCGAGCGCCGCCTGGCCCGACACCAGCAGCACGGTCTGCCCATCCGGCGCTCCGCGCGCCTCGAACTGGTTGGCGCCGGTGACGCCATCGGCGCTGCCGATCTCGATGCGTCGGATCGCGGTGTCGGGCGGGAGCGATTGCTCGAGTGCCGGC
Organism: uncultured Alphaproteobacteria bacterium; assembly: GCA_963749575.1. Taxonomy (GTDB): domain Bacteria; phylum Pseudomonadota; class Alphaproteobacteria; order Acetobacterales; family Acetobacteraceae; genus JAMXLO01. Next base: position 136,205 of record CAVVNM010000012.1, on the reverse strand, counting down.
AACAATGCGTCGGCCCAGCGGTTGAGCGCACCATCTGCCGGGCCGGCGACGAGTAGCCTGGGCGTCTCGGCGAACGGGGCGGCCGGCGGCGGCGGCGGGGCGGCCAGCAGGCTTCCCGCCCGCATCGCGGCGGGCAGGGTCGTCAGCATTGCCAGAAGGCTGCGCCGGCCGGGTCGCGGCAGGTCGGTCATCCTGGTCCCTCAACCAAGGGAACTTCCTACCCTGTTACCCCGCCGGAGGCAAAACCGGCGGGAGGCGCCGGTTATTCGTCATACGAAACGAGCGCCTCGCACGGCACGTCGAGCCGTTTGCGGCCGTTCAGGAAGGTGAGTTCGATCAGCGCCGCCGCGGCGGGCACCACCGCGCCAACCTGGCGCAGCAGCGCGATGCCGGCCGCCATGGTGCCGCCGGTGGCGAGCAGATCATCGACCACCACGACACGCTGTCCGGGCTCCACCGCGTCGGCCTGCACCTCGACGCGATCGGTGCCGTACTCCAGCGAGTAGTTGATCCCGACGGTCACGCCCGGCAGCTTGTTGCGCTTGCGCAGCATGATGAACCCGCAGCCCAGCTTCAGTGCCAGCGGCGCGGCGATCAGGAAGCCGCGGCTCTCGATGCCGGCGAGCAGGTCCGGCTGGTAGGCACGCACCGCCTTCGCCATGCGTCCCATCGCCACCTGCCAGGCGTCCGCATCCCGCAACAGGGTCGAGATGTCGTAGAACAGGATGCCGGGCTTGGGAAAATCCGGAATGCCCCGGATATGCTCCTTCAGGTCCATACGCCAGCCGCCTTTCAAACTGTCATTGTTGCCGGATGTAGAACGGCGGCCATGTGGCCGCAACGCAACCGCTGCGCCATTGACGGCCTATCCCAACCTCGCCACGGTACATGCAAGCAGCGACCAGTCTGCGCGCCAGGGACGGCGACCGAGCCACGGGGGACCTCACATGTTGCGACGCGCCATCCTCTCGACATTCTGCGCTGTGGCGGGAGTTGCCGCCGCCGCGACATCGGTTTCAGCGGAAACCTTCAAGTGCCCGCATGTCGGCGGCAACTTCACCTTCGGCCAGGAAGCCAACATCAACGGCCTGGACCAGATGGCCTCCGGCACGATCTCGACCCGCAACATCGCCATGAACATGTTCGAATCGCTGATGACGCGCGACGAGAACTTCAGTCCGATCCTGGAACTTGCCGATTCCCTGGCCGAGTCTCCGGACCATCTGACCTATACGTTCAAGCTGCGTCAGGGCGTCCACTTCCATAACGGCAAGGAAATGACATCGGCCGATGTCGTCGCCTCGTTCGACCGCTATGCCAAGATCGGCCTGTACCGCAGCACGCTCGGCAATGTCGATCGCTGGGAGGCGCCGGACAAGGACACGTTCGTGATCCATCTGAGGAAGGTGCAGCCGACCTTCCTGGAGATCCTCAGCGCGTTCAGCGCACCGATCGTCATCATTCCGGCCGAGGACAAGGACGATCCGTCGATGCAGCTGAAGACGATCGGCACCGGTCCGTGGCAACTGGTGGAGTTGGTGCCCGGCGGCTACGTCAAGATGAAGCGCTACGACGGCTACCAGCCGAACACCAACTTCGAGCAGAAGACCGGCTTCGGCGGCTACAAGCAGGCCTGCTTCGATACGGTGACGTTCCGCATCGTGACCGAACCGCAGGCGCGCGTCGCCGGCCTCAAGACCGGCGAGCTGCAGGGCGTCGAGGACCTGCCCACCAAGTCGCTGGCCGACCTGAAGGCCGACAAGAACATCACCATCATCCCGCTGCAGAACTGGTGGATCCAGATCGCGCAACCGAATGTATCGGTGCCGCCGACCGACAACCTGATGTTCCGCAAGGCGGTCCAGGCGGTGCTGGACATGGATGAGATCATGGATGCGGCCTCGGACGGCAACTACCGGCTCAATGTCGGCTTCCAGTATCCCAATCAGGCATTCTATTCGGATGCCGGCAAGGCGACCTACAACGTCAAGAACCCCGACCTGGCCAAGAAGTATCTGGCGCAATCGGGCTACAAGGGCGAGCCGGTCATCCTGCTGACCGACAAGGACTATCCGGCGATGTACAATTCGTCGCTGGTGATGCAGCAGCAGATGCAGGCGATCGGCATCAATGCCCAGCTCAAGGTGGTGGACTGGCCGACCTCGGCGCAGCATGGCGCTGAAGGCGGACACCGGCTGGAACTTCTTCTACACCGGATGGGGCACGCAACCGGCCCTGGGCGCGCTGGCGACCATGCAGTTCTTCGTGACGCCCGGTGCGGTCTACATGCCGAAGGGCGGCCAGGACGATCCCGAACTGCTGGCATCGTGGAATGACAATGAACAGCCTGCCGACCTTGGAGGGACGCAAGGAGGCCTTCGCCAAGATGCAGCAATATGCCCTGGAACAGGTCTACACGCTGCCGCTGGGTTCGCTGACCAAGGTGCAGGCGGTGCGTTCGAACGTGAAGGGCTATGTGCCGTACCGCATCCCGCGCATGTCCAACGTCTGGTTCGAGAACTGAGCGGAAGGCATGGCGGGGATCATCATCCGGCGGCTGGGCAGCGCGCTGCCGATCCTGTTCATCGTCTCGCTGATCACCTTCGCCATGATCCATCTGATTCCCGGCGATCCCGCGGTGGTGATCGCCGGGCTGTCCGCCACGCCGGATCAGATCGCCAATATCCGCCACGATCTCGGCCTCGATCAGCCGCTGCTGACGCAGCTCTGGCGCTGGTATGTCGGGCTGCTGCACGGCAATCTCGGCCGGTCGCTGCTGCTGGGCCAGCCGGTGGCGTACGCGACCATGCTGCGCCTGCCGGTGACGCTGGCGCTGTCCGCGTACGCGCTGGTGATCACGCTGCTGATCGGGCTGGGCAGCGGCATCATCGCGGCCTTGCGGCAGAACACCTGGGTCGATCAGGCGGCGATGGTGTTCGCGATGGTCGGCATCTCGCTGCCGAATTTCTATCTCGGCCTGCTGATGATCATCCTCTTCGCGGTCGACCTGCGCTGGCTGCCGACCGGAGGCTATATCGCGTTCACCGACGACCCGCTGGGCTGGCTGGCGACCTCGACGATGCCGGCGATCTCGCTGGCGCTGCTGCTGGCGGGCCTGCTGGCGCGCATCACGCGCTCGACCATGCTCGAGGTGCTGCGGCAGGACTACATCCGCACCGCGCGCGCCAAGGGACTGCCGCGTCGGACGGTGGTGGTGAAGCATGCGCTGACCAATGCGCTGATCCCCATCACCACCGTGATCGGCATCATCGCGAGCCTGCTGATCTCCGGTTCTGTGGTGACGGAGACGTTGTTCTCGATTCCCGGCATGGGCCAGTTGCTGACCCAGGCAGTGTTGAACCGCGACTATCCGATGGTGCAGGGCGGTCTGCTGATCACCACCGCATGGTTGGTGCTGGTGAACATCGGCGTCGATGTCTGCTACGCGCTGCTCGATCCGCGGGTACGCTACGATGGCGCCTGACAGCGCCGCGATCGCGTTGCCGGCGGCGGAGCCGGACGACGAGGTTCCGGTCCGCCATCACCATCCGGCGTGGGCGACGGCGCGACGGCTGCTGCATCATCGGCTGTTCGTCACCGGCCTCGTGCTGTTCGCGATCATCGCCGTGGTGGCGGCGCTGGCGCCATGGATTGCGCCGGTCGATCCGAACAAGCTGGCGATGCGCTATAAATTCCTGCCGCCGTCGCCCGAGCACCTGTTCGGCACCGACAATTTCGGCCGCAGCCTGTGGTCGCGCGTGGTGTGGGGCGCGCAGTTGTCGATGATCATCGGTTCGGCGGTGGTGACGATCAATGCGGTGTTCGGCACGCTGATCGGCGCGGCGGCGGGATATTTCCGCGCGCTCGACAACGCGCTGATGCGGGTCAACGACGCGCTGATGGCATTTCCCGCGGTGCTGCTGGCGATCGGCGTCACCGCGGTGCTGGGACCGTCGGTGAACGACGTGATCATCGCGCTGGGTGTGGTCTATACGCCGCGCACCGCCCGCATCGTGCGGTCGTCGGTGATCGTGCTGCGGGAGATGGAGTATGTGCAGGCTGCCGTCGCGGCCGGCGCAGGGCACTGGCGCATCCTGCGGCGGCACATCCTGCCCAATGCGATGGCGCCGCTGATCGTGCAGCTGTCGTTCCTGTTCGCCTATGCGGTGCTGACCGAGGCGACGCTGTCGTTCCTGGGAGTCGGCGCAGTGCCGCCGACGCCGACCTGGGGAAACATCATGGCGGAAGGACGGCAGTACATGATCGATGCGCCGTGGATCATCACCATACCGGGGGCGGCGCTGATGATCACCGTGCTGGGACTGAACCTGCTCGGCGACGGGCTGCGCGATGTGCTCGATCCACGGTTGAGGGTGCAGCAGTGAAGCACACGACAATCCTTCCCCTCACTTGCGGGAGGGGCCTGGGGCGAGCGGGAGGATGGTTTGTTCTCCGGAGCCGCCGGCCTGATGCCTCTGCTCTCGGTAACCAACCTCACCACCGCCTTCGCCACCTCGCGCGGCGAGATCACCGCTGTGGAGGACGTCTCCTTCGCCTTGGATGAAGGCGAGATCCTCGGCATCGTCGGCGAGTCCGGCAGCGGCAAGAGCGTCACCGCCCTCACCATCATGGGTCTGCTCCCGCAGCCTCCGGCCCGCGTCGCCGGCGGCGAGATCCGTTTCGCCGGCCAAGACCTCACCAGACTCTCCGACTCCCGCATGCAGCGCATCCGCGGGCCCGGCATTGCGATGGTGTTCCAGGAGCCGATGACCTCGCTCAACCCAGTGTTCACCATCGGCGAGCAGGTCATCGAAACCATCCGTGCCCACGAACGCCTGTCGCAGCGCGCCGCTTACGCCCGCGCGCTGGAGATGCTGGAGAAGGTCGGCATCCCGTCGGCCGCGCGCCGCATGTCGGACTATCCGCATCAACTCTCCGGCGGCCAGCGCCAGCGTGTGATGCTGGCGATCGCGCTCGCCTGCCGCCCGCGCCTGCTGATCGCCGACGAACCAACCACCGCGCTCGACGTCACCATCCAGGCGCAGATTCTCGACCTGATGATGGACCTGCGCGACGAGTTCGGCATGGCGATCATCATCATCACCCACAACATGGGCGTCGTGGCGGAGACCGCCGACCGCGTGCTGGTGATGTATGCCGGCCGCATCGTCGAGGAAGCACCGGTCGCGCGTCTGTTCGACCATCCGCTGCATCCCTACACGCGTGGCCTGCTGGAGTGTGTGCCCTCGCTCGATCAGGACCACGAGCGGCTGGTGGCGATCCAGGGCACGCTGCCCGACCCGGCGCGCCGCCCTGCCGGCTGCCGCTACGCGCCGCGGTGCCGTTATGCTGCCCCCGCCTGTGCCGCTGCCGTTCCGACGCTGGCGACCTTCGATGCCGGCCACACCGCCGCCTGTATCCGTGTCGCGGAGCTACGGTGACCCCGCTGGTCGAGGCCGTGGGCGTGACCAAGCACTTCCCGGTACGCGCCGGCGGCCTGCTGCATCGCCACACCATTCCCTTGCGGGCGGTCGACGATGTCGCGTTGCGGATCGACGCGGGCGAGACTCTCGGCCTGGTCGGTGAGTCCGGCTGCGGCAAGTCCACCCTGGGCCGCCTGCTGATTCGCCTGATGCAGCCGACTTCGGGCAACATCATCTTCGACGGCGCCGACATCACGCGCCTCAACCCCGGCGAACTGCGCGTGAAGCGGCGCTCGATGCAGATCATCTTCCAGGACCCGTACGGCGCGCTCAATCCGCGCATGGCGGTGGAAGACATCATCATGGAGCCGCTGCTGATCCACGGCGCGCGCCACGGCGCCGAGGCGCGCCGCCAGGTCACCGCGATGCTGGACCTGGTTGGGCTGCCCGCCCGCGTGCGCGACCGGTTCCCGCATGAGTTCTCCGGCGGCCAGCGCCAACGCATCGGCATCGCCCGCGCCCTGGTGCTGCGGCCTAAATTCGTGGTGTGCGACGAGCCTGTATCGGCGCTGGATGTCTCGGTGCAGGCGCAGATCGTCAACCTGCTGCAGGACCTGCAGGGCGAGCTTGGCCTCACCTACCTGTTCATCGCCCACGACCTTGGCGTGGTGAAGCACATCTCGACCCGCGTCGCGGTGATGTATTTGGGCAAGATCGTCGAGTTCGCCGACAAGCGCACGCTGTACGCCAATCCGCTGCACCCCTATACGCAGGCGCTGATCGCCGCCGTGCCGGCCGCCCACCCGGCACGCCGCAGCCGCGGTCGCCGCGAGCGGCTGGCCGACGACATCCCGAGCGCGCTGCATCCGCCGTCCGGCTGCCGGTTCCATACACGGTGCCCGTACGTCATGGAGGTGTGCCGCGAGCGGGAACCGCCGATCACCGAGCCGGAGCCCGGGCACATGGTGGCCTGCCACTTGGTTGGCGCCCCTCTCCCGCGAGGCGGGAGAGGGTAGCGAGGGGGTCTTCCGTTACGATGCACCCCCGGGGTGCGGAGGGCTTGAGGCCGTCGGCATCTCGGTCCAACAATCCGCCATGCGTATTCTGATCATGGGTGGCGGCGTGGTCGGTGTCACCACGGCCTATCAATTGCTGCGGGACGGCCACGAGGTCGTGCTGCTCGAACGGCAGGACACGGTGGCGCGCGAGACCAGTTGGGGCAACGCCGGCATGATCGCGCCGGGGCATTCCTTCGTATGGTCGTCGCCGCGGGCGCCGTGGATCCTGCTGAAATCGCTGTTCCGCAAGGATCAGGCGCTGCGGTTCCGCTTCTCGACCGATCCGTGGCTGTACCGCTGGTCGCTGAAGTTCCTAGCCGAGTGCACCGCGGCCAAGGCGCACCGCAACACGCTGCGCAAGCACCGGATCGCGATGTACCTCGCAACGCGTGCTGCATGAGGTGATCGCGGCCGAGCCGCTCGATTACGACCGCAATGCGCGCGGCGTGCTGTATTTCCATCGTAACCAGGCGGCGCTGGAGGCGGGCGTCGCGCACATGCAGATCCTCGCCAATGACGGCCAGGAGATCCGCGTGCTGGATCGCGCACAGGTGCGGAAACTGGAGCCGTCGCTGCAAGGGGACATCGCCGGCGGCATCTATTGCCCGACCGATGAGACCGGTGACTCGGAGAAATTCACCCGCGCGCTGGCCAAACGCTGCGTTGCGATGGGCGCGGAGCTGCACACCGGCACGACGATCAGCGCGGTCGAGGCGTCGGGCGACGCGGTGAGGTCGGTGCGCGCCAATGGCCAGACGTTCAAAGCCGACGGCTACGTCATGGCACTGGGAAGCTACAGCCCGATGCTGGCGCGCACCATCGGGATCGATCTGCCGATCTATCCGATCAAGGGCTATTCGCTGACCATCCCGGTGGGCAACCATCAGGCGCCGCCGACCATCGGGGCGGTGGACGAAACCAACCTGGTGGCGATCTCGCGCTTCGGCGACCGCGTGCGCGTCACCGCGACGGCGGAGTTCGCCGGCTACGACACCAGCCACAAGCCGGCCGACTTCGCGTTCATGACTTCAGTGGTGCAGCAGCTGTACCCGGACGGTGCCGACTATCACCGCGCCGAGATGTGGGCAGGGCTGCGGCCGATGACGCCGGACAATCTGCCGGTGCTCGGGCGCAGGAAGCACCGTAATCTGTGGTTCAACACCGGTCACGGCCATATCGGCTGGACGATGTCGCACGGCACCGCTCGGATCACCGCCGATCTGATCGGCGGACGCACGCCAGCGATTCCGCTCGACTGAAGGAGGCGCGCATGGATCTCGATCCGGGCTTCACCGATCTCGGCGTGCTGCCGTGCACGCTCGACGCCGGCATCGCCGCGCGCGCCGCGATCGGTCTGCTGGTGCTGGCGACCGATCAGACCATGGAGCACGAGTTCCGCCACCTGATCCGGCTGCCGGGCGTTGCGGTCTACCAGGCACGGCTGTTCAACGATGCGGACATCACTACCGCGACGCTGCTGGCGATGGGCGAGCGGATCGCACCCGCTGCCGAGTTGATCCTGCCGTCGCTGCATCTCGACGTGGTGGCGTTCGGCTGCACCTCGGCCAGCATGGCCTTGGGCGAGGAAGAGGTGTTCCGCCAGATCCGCCGCGTGCGCCCCAGCGTTGCCTGCACCACGCCGGTCACCGCCGCGTTTGCTGCGTTCAAGGCGTTGGGCGCGCGGCGGATCGGCGTGCTGACCCCGTACTCGCCGGAGGTGAATGCGGTGGTACGCGATTACCTGAACACCCACGGTGCCGAGGTGGCGGCGTTCGCGACATTCGACAAGCGCGACGATCGGGAGGCGGCGCGGATCTCGACGGACTCGATCGCCACGGCGATCGCCACTCTGGCGCGCGGGGCACGGCTGGATGCTGTGTTCGTGTCGTGCACCAGCCTGCGGCTGGCGGAAAGCGTAGCGGCGATCGAGGCCGAGGTGGGTATTCCGGTCACCTCCAGCGATCACGCACTGGCTTGGCACTGCCTGCGGCTGGCGCGGGTGAACGACACGATGGCGGGCGCGGGGCGATTGTTCGAGTGCCGGGTGTAATCGTCAGGACCGCCGATCGACCCGAACTCGTGCCGGTTGTCGCACGGTGGCTGTGGGAGGAGTTCTCGCGGCAGAGCGGCCGCCCGCTGAAACATGTGCAGGAGCGTCTCGCCGCATCGACCGCCGCGTGCGGACCACCGCAGACTTTTGTCCTGCTGGTCGATGGCGAACCTGTCGGCACGGCAAGTCTGGTCGCTCATGATCTCGACACGCGGCCGGACCTGACCCCGTGGCTGGCCGGAGTGTTCGTCGTACCGGAGGCACGCGGACGGGGGCATGCCGCGCGTCTGATCGAGACGGTGGAGGCGGCCGGGCGTGCTGCCGCCATTCCGTCGCTGTGGCTGTATACACACGCTGCCGAGCGGATTTACGCCCGCGCCGGGTGGCATACGGTTGAACATTTCGAGCGCTGCGGCAGGGTCTGCGCCTTGATGCGAAGGGAGATCGACGGGTCGAGCGCGGTGGAGCCCAGCGGACCGAACCGTGGCTCTATCCCTTCACGCCGCCCATCGTCAGCCCCGCGACCATGAAGCGGCGCAGCGCAAAATAGATCGCGACCGGCGGCAGCGAATAGATGATCGCGATCGCCATCATGTAGTTCCACGGGGCCTCGTCGCTGTCGAAGAACTGGTCGAGGGCCACCGCAACGGTCATGCTGCGCGTCGATGAGAGCAGCAGGAACTGGTAGATGTACTCGTTCCACGCCAACAGCAGCGCGTAGACCCCAACGGCCACCAGCGCCGGCGCCATGAGCGGCAGGTAGATGCGCAGATAGATCTGCCACGGCGACGCGCCATCGACCTTCGCCGACTCGTCCAGCTCCATCGGGATCAGCTTGCCGTATTGATGCAGGATCAGAATGGCGTAAGGTGTGGCAAATGCGACCATCGCCGCAATCACCGACCATAGACTGTCCACCATCCCGTACTGATGCATGATATGGACGAACGGGATGACCAGGAATGCCGTCGGCAGCACATAGGTCAGCAGCGCGAAGTCGGTGATCAGCCACCCCCGGCGCAACCGCATGCGACCCAGCGCAAAGCTGGTAAGCGAGCCCAACGCGACCGTCAGCACCATCGTCGCCACGCCCATGTAGATGCTGTTGCCGAATTGGTGCCAGAAATGCTCCAGCAGCCAGTAGTCTTCGTTCCACACCGAAGCGAAGCTGCTGAAATCGGGATCAGGGGGCCAGATGCTGCCGGTGAACTCATCGGCATCGGAATCGAGCGCGATCAGCACCATGTTGTAGATTGGCAGCAGCGTCCAGATCAGCAACCCGGCCCCGAGACCGATGCCGCCCGCCTTCGCCCACAATCGCCGCCGGCGACGGCGCGGCCGGTATGGCGAGGCTCCTTGGGTCAGCGCGATGCTCATAGCTGCACCCCTGTCGCGCGAACGCGCCGCATCAACAGGATGACCAAGGGAATCATGATCGGCAGCGCAGTCATCATTGCCGCCACGCCGAGGTTGGGATAGCCGAAATTGAACGCCTCATTGAAGCCATAGGTGGCCAACACATCGGTGAGGCGGCCCGGCGCCCCACTGGTGACGAAAAACACCGTGTTGAAATCGCCCAGCGTCCAGACCGTCGCGAGCAGTGTGGAGATGAGATAGACATTCCCCAGCAGAGGGAGGGTGACATAGATCGTGCGCTTATACCCGCTGGCGCCGTCGATATCGGCCGCGTCATAGATATCCTGCGGGATCGCCATCCGGGCGGCGATGAAGACCAGCGTCCAGAACGGCATCCACTTCCAGATGAACGAAACGATGTTCGCCCCTCTGGCAAGCCACTCGTTGACGAGGAACAACGGCCCGTCCTGTCCGGTAACCTCCCGGATCAGGCTGTCGAGCAATCCCCATTGGGTGACCAGCATAAAATGGATCGCGGTGAAGACGACCATTGCCGGCAACGCCCAGGGTATCAGGTAGATGACCAGCAGCGACCGCACCCACCAGCTTCGGCTCATGAAGAACCCGGACAGCAGGAAGGCCAGGAACATCGCCACGTTCACGCCGATGGCGACGAACATCAGCGTGTTCATCACAGTGGTCAGATACACGCGGATCGGAGAACAGCAGACTGTACAACGACGGATCGCGGCCCATCGCACAACCCGTAGATGACAGGATAGACGACAAAGGCGGCGAAAACGGCCACATAAGGGATGACGAATGCGATCGCCCAGGTGGTGTCAGAGCCTTGCAGGCGGATGCGCCACGGCGGCCGCCGCGACTGGCTGACCGCCATGGGCTGTCGGATGCCGAGAGCCTGCTGCGTACTGCTCATCGTCACGCTCCCGCGTTGCCGCGGCGGTGGCGCCTATCCCTTGACGCCACCCATGGTCAGACCCGCCGCCATGTAGCGGCGGAACCCGTAGTACAGGATCAGCGGCGGCAGCGCGTAGATGATCGCGGTCGCCATCATGTAGTTCCACGGCGATTCATCGCTGTTGAGAAACTGCGCCAGTGCGACCGCCACGGTCATGCTTTCCGGCGTGGACAGCATCAGGAAGTTGTACAGATACTCGTTCCATGCCAGCAGCAGCGCATAGGTGCCGACGGCAACCAGCGCCGGCGCCATCAACGGCAGATAGATCCGGAAATAGATCTGGAACGGATTGGCGCCATCGATGCGCGCCGACTCGTCGAGTTCCATCGGGATCGACTTGCCATACTGCGAGAAGATGAAGATCGCATACGGGGTGGCGAAGGTCACGATCGACAGGATCACGGCCCAGAGGCTGTTCGTCAGCCCATAGATCTGCATGATCCGATACAGCGGGATCGCCAGGAACGACGCCGGAATCACATAGGTCATCAGCGCCGCATTGCTCAGCATCCAGCCATTGCGCAGACGCATCCGCCCGACCGTGAAGCTCGCCAGCGAGCCGATGACCAATGTCAGGAACATCGTCATCAGGCCGACGAAGAAGCTGTTGCCGAACTGATGCCAGAACCGCGCGAGGTACCAGAAATCCTGGGTCACCACGACGCGGAAGCTCTCCAGCGACGGGTTCTCCGGCCAGACCTGGCCACTGAATATGTCGTTATGGCTGTCCAGCGAGATCATCACCATGTTGTAGATCGGCGTGACCGACCAGATGACGAGAACGAAGCCGAGCACCATGCGATGCGGCTTCGACCGCATAGCGCCGCAGCCGGTAGTACAGCGGCGAGGCTATCCGGCGGTGGCCCGCGGTGGTGGCGCTCACAACTGGCCCTCCTTTATGCGGAGCTTGCGCATCAGGATGATGACGAGCGGGATCAGCACGGGCAGCGCCGTCATGACCGTCGCCACGCCAAGGCGCGGCAGCGCGGTGGTGAACGCATAGCGGATGCCCAGTGTGGCCAGCACCTCGGTGGACATCGCCGGCCCGCCGCCGGAGACGAAGTAGGTCGAGTTGAAGTCGCCGAGGGCAAAGATGGTGTCGAGCAGGATGCAGACCAGATACAGGTTCGCCATCAGCGGCAGGGTGACATGCTTGAACCGGCGCAGGCCGGTGGCGCCATCGACCTCGGCCGCCTCGTAGAGTTCCTGCGGGATCGCCATCCGTCCGGCCAGCAGGATCACTGTCCAGAACGGCATGTTCTTCCAGATATAGGCACCGATGTTGGCCGCGAGCCCCGTCCAGCGGTCATTCAGATAGATCGGGCCGTCGATGCCGAACAGCAGATACAGGACATTGTTCAGCATGCCCCACTGACCGTTCATCAACCAGTGGATCGATATGTAGGCGGGCAGCGCCGGCGTGGCCCACGGCAGGATGAACACGACCAGCAGCGCCTTGTTCCACCACCGCTTGCGCATGAAGAAGCCCGACAGCAGGAAGGCCAGGGCCATCTTCAGGTTCACGCCGACCCCGACGTAGATCAGCGTGTTCACCACGGCGGTCAGGTAGCGGGGGTCGTCGAACAGTTGGCTGTAGAGCTCTGACTGGCCGCCGAGCCAGAGCCCGTAGCAGACCGGATAGACGACGAAGGCGAAGAACACCAGGACGTAAGGCACGGCAAAGGCGATCGCCCAGGTCAGTTCGGAACCTTGCAGTCCGGCGTGCCATGCGCGTCGCACCGGACGCGTCGCCGCCAAGCCCCGTCCGACGGCAAGTGTCTGCTGTGTGACGCTCATGTTCGCCTCGCCCGGATTACAAAACGACCTTCGCGAAGATCTCGTTGCACCGCTTGAACGCCTTATCGACCGCGTCGGCCACCTTCATGCCGTTCTTGATCACGTCGGCATGCGCTTGGCCCCAGAGCTGCTCAGCGTTGGCCTGACCCCAGGCAGGGGTGTACCCCTCATAGACGGGCAGGGTCGGGTTGAACACCGCCTCATTGACATAGGGCGTCACGGGCGGCAGGCCGCTGTTGAGCCACCACGGGTCGTCCTTCACGGCCTGCGGGATCGCCGGCACCCACCGACCCAGGCCACCCTTCAGGTTCTCGTTCATCACCTTCGGCTGCATGAAATATTTCATGAAGTCCTTGGCAACCTCGACGCCCTTGGCACCCTTCGGAATGAAGCCGCCGCCGGCGTTGATCTGGGTCTTCATCGGCGTGCCATCGTTCTTGTTCACCGGCGCCAAGGTCTGCATGTCGTGGAAGAACGCCTGCTTGTCCTTGATCATCGCCAGCTCGGTCGAGAGCGTGCCGTCGAAATCCATCATGAACAGCTTCTCGTGGAAGCCGTTGTTGTCGTCGGCATCGTTCCAGCTCAGCGCCTCCGGCGGCACCACGCCTTCCTTGTAGAGGTTGGTCATGAACTCGACCGACTTGATCGCCGCCTCGCGGATCTTCGGATCGTCGGTGTGCAGCTTGCCGTCCGGCGTGATGATGCCCTCACCGCCATTGGCGATCAGGAAATGCGTGAATACGTTGTTGCCGTCGTTCGGTCCGACCGTGGTGATCTGCAGGCCGCAGGCATACAACTTCCGCATCCCCTTGGCGCGCAGCGGCGCCTGAGCCTGCTTGAGGTAGGTCCAGATCCCGTCCCATTCCTTGGGGATTTCCGACATCTTGAGCCCAGCCTTCTCGACCAGGTCGCCCCAGATGTGGAACGGCGTCGCGCCCTGCTTGATCGGGCACAGGTAGTAGCTGCGCTTCTTCTCGGCCTTGTTATAGAAGGTGGAGCCGAGCTTGGCGGTTTCCGAAAGCTGCGATTCGTAGGGAGCGACCACGTCGCTGACGTCGACGATCTTATCGTCCCAGGCGTTCTGCGGCAGGATCGATGACGGCGCGTCCTCGAAAAACAGATCCGGAACGTCCCCGCTGGTCAGCGCAGATATCGTCTTCTGATTCAACGCCATGAACGGCATGATGCTGTAGTCGAGCTTGTTGCCGCTCGCCTTCATGTAGTCTTCGCAGACCTTCTTCATGGCCTCATCCTCCTCCGGAATGAAGCCCTGATTGATCCAGCAGACCGCCGTCTTTGCCTGGGCATTGGCAATGTACGGGCGTCCCAGGGTCCCGGCCGCAGCCAGACCCAGAGTTCCCCCAAGCACCGAACGCCGGCCTACCTTCCGCATGTCCGTCCTTCCTTCCCTGTTGGCCGCCCGCCAAGGCGCCGGCCGAGTTTGGTTGCTTTCGCAAGTGTCTTTGGGGACCAGCTTATGGCAAACCGTCCGGGGTCCGTCAAACGACCCCTCGCGTTGTGTGGCCGGCTCGTGGTTGGTCCGGGGCAAGTTGCTGCCCACGAACGCCATGCAGCCGCCGCAACTGAACGCAAGCTGAACTGGGATTGTGCCGGCCTCCTGACGTGGCCGTGTTCCGCGCGCCGCGAGAAACGACCGCGCTGTCCGGTGGGATGACGGCGCGGCAGAGACTGCCCCTGACCCGTTTCGGGCCCCCCGGCCTGCGCCGGCTGCCTGAGGGATGCGGCCCGCGCGTTCTGCTCGCTCGATGCCGAGCGGCCGCGTTGCGGTGCTGGGTGTAAACTTCCGCTAACCCGGCTACCGTCAGGCTATCATTCCAGGAGCAATGTGCATGAAGCTTGGAGCATCACTGCCGGTGGTCGATATCGGCACCGGACCGTCGGTCATCCGCGATTACGCGCAGGCAGCCGAGGGTCTCGGCTATTCCTATCTGGTGGCGCCCGACCATGTACTGGGCGTCAATCCGACGGCAGACCATGCCGGTCGCCGCGTCGGCACCACCGCCAATCCGTACCACGACCCGTTTGTGCTGTTCGGCTTCCTCGCCGGCTGCACGCAGCGCATCGGCTTTGCCGTCGGGGTACTGATCCTCGCGCAGCGCCAGGCGGTGCTGGTGGCGAAGCAGGCGGCAAGCCTGGACGTCCTGTGCGACGGCCGTTTCCGTCTCGGCATCGGCGTGGGTTGGAACGAGGTGGAGTTCGTCGGCCTGAACGAGGATTTTCACAACCGCGGCAAGCGGTCGGAAGAGCAGGTACGCGTGATGCAGGCGCTGTGGGCGCAGCAACACGTGGATTTCACCGGTGCATTCCATCGCATCGAGGATGCCGGCATCAACCCACGCCCGGCATCGGGTCGCGTGCCGATCTGGTACGGCGGACATGCCGAGGCGACTTTCCGTCGCGCCGCGAAGTATGGCGACGGGTTCATGCCGCTGGCCTATCCGGCCGGCGACGCCGCGCTGGCGGCATTCGACAAGTTGCGCCGGCTGACGCGCGAGGCGGGACGCGATCCGGCGGCGATGGGGATCGAGGTGTGGACCTCACTCGGCAGCGGCAATGAGGACGACTGGCGGCGCGAGTTCGCGTTCTGGAAACAGGCCGGTGTCACCCACGTGACGGCGCACACCACGTATGTGAGCGGCCACCACAAGCGTATCGACGGCCGAAGCGCGGCCGAGCACCTGACAGCTGTTACTCGGTACCAGGCCGCGGTCGCCGATCTGCTGTAGGCGCTCACGGGACAGCCGGCGCGTTCTGGCCAGGCAACGGTCCAGCCACAGACCGGTGCTACATGGCGTTCACTCCGAACCACCCTGCGACCTCGCATCGCGGCGGCGTGCCTGGGCGTGTGATCCGGAGCAATCGGCCGACGTCCAACTTCCCGGGATCCCAATGGCGGTTGCCGGGAACGTGCTGGTGGCCACACCATCCGTTATAGGCCAGCCATTCGTCGTCACTCATGCGTGACGAGCTGTCGTACCCCTTGGCGTCCACTTCACCGACAAATTTGCTGGTACTGCCAGGATTTTATGCCGGCCTGGGTCTCAGCCCATCGCATCCAGTCCCAAAGTCTTTCGAGCATCGCTTCAGGCAGGTCGGCTATTTCGGCAGCCTTCCACGCGAGCTCGATCTGGATCGCGGATTGCTGATTTGTCTGGGCAGTGCCCGCATTATGTTCCAGTGCACGCGCCGCAACAGTTATTGGGAAATGTTGATAGAACCTGGCTTCCTGACGCTCCATTGCCAGGGTGAAATGCGGCGGATTGTGATGCCCATAGTAACTGGTGGTCGACGGCGTGTAAGTCTTGAACTCGGTCGTATGTATCACGCCCCTGAATGGTCCACCGACATATGCGCCGCCGTCCTGCGTGGCAAACTGCAAATTGGTCGCTTCGCTCCACCACGGATCCATCACTCGCCTCTCCGTCTGGTTGCAGGGCAACCTGCATCATCATCCAACCATGAGTGCAGGCCTTGCAGCTCGAGTACCGTCGCTGACGTTCGCAACGCCGGCAAGGCCGCAGCATAAACATGGCGCGGCAACCTGGATATGACTGACGTCACACGGCAGCGGGTCGCGGCAGTGACCGATGCCCGCGCTCGCATCAGGGGCATTTCCTGCGCTCTGCGCTGCTCCGTGAGATCCGTCCCGCGAGTGATCGGAGCCGCAGCGATGCCGCCAGCAGCCCCGCGAACAGCACCACGAACAGCCACAGCAACCCTTGAGGATTGCGGATTTCCATCGCCACTCCGGCGACCGGCGGGCCGACGAGAGCACCAAGCCCGTACGCCATGATCATCGCTGCATTGACACTCACCAACTCGCCGCCGCGGAACCGGTCACCCGCCATGCTGAGCGCTACCGGATAGATCCCTGACGCGATACCACCCCACACGAACAGCAGTCCGAACAGCACCACGGGTGAGGCGGACACCCCCGCGATCAGCACCGCACCCACCAATCCCACCGCAGCGCACAGCCGGAGTGCCGCCCGCCGCGACACGCGATCCGACAGCCAGCCGATCAGCACCTGCAGCACGATCGCGCCGGTATACACCGCCGACAGGGTCGCCGCCGCGAGCCGCTCGGGCAGACCGCTGCGAACCCCCCAAATCGGTAACAGTGTCATCAGCGCTGCCTCAAATAGTCCGAACGCCGCGACGGTCCCGAGTATGATTGGCGCGCGCGCGAACATGCTCAGCGGTCCATCGACTGGTTCCTGACCGAACCCCCGCGACGTATCGCCGGCACCGAGCAACGGCAGCGCCGCCAGCGCGCTGATTGCCGCGTTGACCAGGAACGGCGGCCATCCCTCGATGCCGGTCAGTGACAGGATCAGCGGCCCGATTCCGAACCCGGCCGAAAGCGCAGCGGCATACAGACCAATAATGCGACCGCGCCCGGTATCGCCAGCGAACTGATTGATCCAGGCCTCTCCGGTCGTGAAGATGGCCGACCCGACCATGCCCAGCACGGCGCGCAGTACGAACCAGGCGACGATGCTGTCGAGCACCTTCATCGCCAGGAACAGCACGATGTCGAGGGCGAAGCAGATCAGCAGGAACTTGCGGATGCCGAACCGCCGGACCAGGCGCGGCGCCAACAGCGGCCCGACCATCACGCCGACAAATGTGGCGGCGGCATTCAACCCGTTCAGCGTCACGTCGACCCCGCGCTGCTCCAGCAGCAGCGGCAGCAGCGGCGCCGCCTGACCTACGCTGAGGCCGAACACAGTGACCGACGCGATCGCCGCCGCCAGGCTCCAACGCCGTTCACGCGCGCCGGTTGGCAGCGCGCTTGCATCCGTGCTTGGCATCGCCATCGATCGGCCCCGACAGGAAACAGCTCGGCATGCAGTGGCATAGAACGCCGCCTTACGGCAGAGGGGACCGCGCACCCTTCGTGCTGATCGTGGCGATCACCGCCTGCGGCACGCTCGGGATGCACCTGATCATACCCGCGCTCCCCGAGACCGCTCGGGCGCTGGGGGTCTCGGCCGGCACGATCCAGCTTACCATCACGCTGTACCTCATCGGCCTCGCGATCGGCCAGTTGCTATATGGGCCGGTGTCCGACCGGCTCGGCCGGCGGCCGGTGCTGCTGGCCGGGCTGACGCTGTTCACGCTGGCCGGCATCGCCACCACCGCCGCTCCGAATGCCTGGACCCTGGTGATCGCGCGCATCATGCAGTCGATCGGCGCGTGCGCCGGCCTGGTGCTGGGGCGAGCGATTGTGCGCGATGCCGCGGCACCGGACCGCGCGACAGCGCAACTCGCCATGCTGACGCTGGTGATGTCGGCCGCCCCCGCGATCGCGCCGGTGCTCGGCGGCTATGCCACCGCCTGGATCGGCTGGCGCGCCGCCTTCGCGCTGCTGGCGATCGTCGGGGCGGTGACGCTGGCATTCGCCGTGCTGCTGCTGCCGGAGACCAATGCGCTGCAGTCGAGCCCGCGAGCTTCGCTGCTCCTGGGCGCGCTGCGGCTGTTCCGGTCACCGGCGTTCTGCGGCTACGTGCTGGGTGGCGCTTGCACCACCACATCGTTCTACGCGTTCATGGCAGCCTCGCCTTTCATCCTGGTCGATCTGCTGCACCAGCCGACAGAGCGCGTTGGCCTCTACTACCTGCTGCTGATGGCGGGAGTGGCCGCGGGCGGCCTGTCAGCGAACCGGCTGGCCGGACGGATCAGGCCGCGGATGGCGCTGCGCCTGGCCAATTCCATCACCATCGTCGGGGCGGCGCTCTTCATGCTGGCCGATCTTACCGGTTGGCTGAACGTGGTGTCGGTGATCGCGCCCATCGTGGTGTTCATGATCGGCGCCGGCATGGCGAGCCCGTTCGCGCTGAGCGGCGCGATCAGCGTCAACCCGCGCGCGATCGGATCCGCGTCAGGTCTGTACGGGTTTACCCAGATGATGTACGGCGCGCTGTGCACCGTCATCGTCGAGGCATGGCGGCCGGGCTCGGTATTCACCGTTGCGGTGGTGCTGCTGGCGTCCGCACTGCTTGGGCAGGCGGCGCTGTCGCTCGCGGTACGGCGGACATCCGCTTGACTTCGCCGCCTGTGCGATGACTTCAATTCCGGCAACCGCCGCATGGGAGGCACCGATGTTCATCCGCAACGCCTGGTACGTCGCTGCCTGGGCTGACGAGATCAGCGACCAGCCACTGGCCCGCCGGATCTGCAACGAACCCGTTGTGCTGTACCGCGACCGCCACCACCGTGCCGCCGCCCTGGTGGACATGTGCTGCCACCGAGGCGCGCCGCTGCACATGGGAAAGGTTGTCGAGGAAGGCCTGCAATGCGGTTACCACGGGCTGATCTTCGATCATTCGGGCGCGTGCGTACGCGTACCCGGTCAGGACCGCATCGTCGACCGCACGCGCGTGCGCAGCTTCCCGGTGGTCGAGCAGGATGCCTTCGTGTGGATCTGGATGGGCGATCCGGCGAACGCCGATCCCGAGAAGATCGTGCGCTGGCCGTACCACAACGATGCAGTCAACTGGCCACACAAGCACACCATGTACCCGATCAAGGCAGCCGCCATGCTGATGGTGGACAACCTGATGGACCTGACGCATCTCGGCTACATCCACACCTCGACCATCGGCGGCAATCCCTCGGCGCATGTCGAGGCGAAGATGGAAACCGAGCGCACGCCACTCGGCGTCAGGTTCACCCGTTGGATGCTGAACTCGATCCCGCCGCCGACCTATGTGAAAGCGGTCGGCTTCGAGGGACGCATCGACCGTTGCCAGCGGTTCGAATTCGTCGCACCCGGCTCGGTGCTGCAATGGACTGGTGCGACCGATGCCGGTGGCTACCGCGGCGGCGACACCTCCGACAGCAGGCTGGCATTCCGCCTGTACCATGGTTTGACGCCGGAGACCGACACTTCGTGCTTCTATTTCTGGTCGGCCGCGAACGGTTTCCGCCAGGATGACCCGATGGCAACCGAGCAGTTCTTCGACCAGGTCGCCGCCGCATTCCTCGAGGATAAGGAGATGGTCGAGGCCCAGCAGATGCGGCTCGGCGAGTTGGGCGAGGCCGGTTTGGTGGACATCGCCAGCGACGCGGTTCGTCTGCACATGCGCCGTACCGTGGAGCGGCTGCTGGCGGCGGAGCCGAAGCTGGAGTTGGCGGCGGAATAGGGTGGGTTGCGCGCACTGCGCAACCCATCGCACCCCCGCGGAGGCTACGCGAATGCGAAGTCGTGGACGCCAACCGTCGGTGAATGGATGCTCTGATCGGCGGTCATGCCGGCCGCTGCGTTGGCGCTGCCGTCGGCGTGGATGTCGCCAATCACCGGCGTGACATTGCCCACCAGATCGCTGAAGCCACCGCCAGAAGCCACCCCCGCGATGCCGCTGAGCGCGGAGAAGTCGAAGCCATCGGAGCCGACGCCACCTGTTGCCAGGTCGTCCGCCTGACCAACAGGCAACGCACCGCCGTCGGCGCCGACGATGAATCGCATTGCGGGCGCCGACATTGCAATGGCGCTGTTGATGAGGATGTTTTCGCCAGTTCCGCCGTCGAGCACGTCCTGTCCGCCTCCGCCGATCAAGACATCGTCGCCTGCACCGCCGGTCAGTGTGTCGTTGCCCGGGCTGCCGATCAGGACATCCGCACCGTCACCGCCATTGGCCGTCAGCTGCATCGCCGTACCGAGTCCCGATGCGCTGATGACATCGTCGCCGCCGAGGCCATTGATGACGATGCGATCGGTAGGCTCGAAATTGGCGATTGTCACCGTGGCGGCCAGACCCGATACCGTCACCACGCCATTGGTATCGGTGAGCGTGATCACGTCGTCACCGCCAGTCGCGTTGATGACAACCGTGTCCTGCTGGCCGTCGCCGCCGGGGATACCGGGCTGCGCGCCCAGGTCGATGGCGACCTGATCGACCGAGGTTCCGGTCAGGTCGTTGACCGTGACGGTGTCGGCGCCGCCCAGCGTATTGAGCTGGATGTGCTCTACGCTGTTGAGATCCATGGTGACGTTGCCGACGTCGCGGAATAGGGTCGCGCGGCTGCCATTGGCCGAGATGTCGATGTTCTCGCTGACGTTCGAGCCATTGAACAGCAGCGTGTCGGTGCCGCCCTGGCCCTCGACCGTGTCGCTGCCATCGCCCGGGTTCCAGACGAACGTGTCATCGCCCTTGCCCAGGAAGGCGGTGTCGTTGCCACGGCCGCCGATGACCGTGTCGTTGCCGCTGCTGCCCGTGATCGTGTCGTCGCCGTCGCCGCCGTTGATCACCAGGTTGATCTGGCCGGCCTTGAGCGCGGACGCGTCGATGGTGTCGTTGCCGCCGAGACCGTTGACGGTGAGCGTGTCGTTGGCGCCTTCGGCGTGCGCGATCGTCACCTGCGCGGCGAGCCCGCTGACCGTCACCGCACCACCGCTGCTGGCAATCTTGATGGCATCGTCTCCAGCGGTGCCGTTGACGATGACATTGTCCGGCTGGCCATCGCCGCTGGTCGTGCCGGTCGCGGCCAGATCGATGGCAATCTGAGTCACGTCCGTTCCGGTGAGATCGTTGACCGTGACGGTGTCGGCGCCACCGGCGGCATTGAGCTGAATGTGCTCGACGCCGTTGAGGTCCATGGTGACGTTGCCGACGTCGCGGAACAAACTCACCCGGCTGCCGTTGGCCGAGATGTCGATTTTCTCCGGGGCGTTGGACCCGTTGAACACCAGCGTGTCGGTGCCCGCCTGGCCTTCGACCGTGTCGCTGCCGTCGCCGGGGTTCCAGATGAACTGGTCGTTGCCGTCGCCGAGAAGGGCGATGTCATTGCCTCTGCCCCCCGTGATCACATCGTTGCCGGCGCCACCGATCAGCGTGTCCGCGCCATCGCTGCCGGTGATGGTGTCGTTGCCGTCGCCGCCGTCGATCGTCAGGTTGATCACGCCGGCAGGCAGCGTCGAAGCGTCGATGGTGTCGTTGCCACCGAGACCGTTGATGACGAGCGTGTCATTGGCTGCTTCGGCGCCTTCGATCGTCACCTGCGCGGGCAGCCCGCTGACGCAGATCGACGTGCCGCTGGTCCGCGACGGTGATGTGATTGCCGCCGCCCGTGCCGTTCACCGTCACCGTGTCAGCCGAGCCATCGCCGACGCCGGTGCCGGGCTGACCCGCCAGGTCGATGTCGACCAGCTTCGCGTCGGTGCCGGCCAAATTGTCGACCGTGATGTTGTCGGCGCCGCCTCTCGCAGTGAACTGGATCTGCTCGATACCCTTGAGGTCCATGGTGATGTTGGCGACGTCGCGGGTGAAGCGCACGTGCGAGCCGTTGGCCGAGATGTCGATATTCTCGTTTACGTTGGCGCCATTGAACAGCAGCGTGTCGTTACCGGCCTGGCCATCGACCGTGTCGCTGCCGTCGCCGGGGTTCCAGATGAACGTGTCATCGCCGTTGCCGAGCTGGGCCACGTCGTTGCCGCGACCGCCGATGACGACGTCGTTGCCGTCGCCGCCGATCAGCGTGTCGTTGCCGTCGCCGCCGGTGATCGTGTCGTTGCCTGCACCGCCGTCGATGGTGAGCTGGGTGAGGGAGGCGAGGCCATTTCCGGCGGTGATGACATCGTCGCCGCTGCCGGCATTGATCACTATGTTCTCGACACCGTTGATGTCCATCGTGACGTTGCCGACATCGCGGGTCAGCAGAACGCGGGTTCCGTTGGCCGTGACCGTGATGGTCTCATTGGCGCCGGAACCGTTGAACTCGAGCGTATCGGTGCCGCCCTGACCCTCAACGGTGTCGCTGCCGTCACCAGGATTCCAGATGAACCGGTCATTGCCGTCACCCATGAAGGCAACGTCATTGCCCATGCCGCCGGTGATGACGTCATCGCCGGCGCCACCGAGCAGCACGTCCGCACCGGTGCTGCCGATGATGGTGTCGTTGCCGTCGCCGCCGTCGAGCGTCAGGTTGATCTGGCCGGCGGCGAGCGCGGAAGCATCGATGGTATCGTTGCCGGCGAGACCACCGATGACGAGTGTGTCGTTGGCAGCTTCGGCGCCGTTGATGGTCACCTGCGCGGCCAGTCCATTGACGATGATCGAACCGCCGCTGTTGACGACACTGATATGATTGTTGGCGGCCGAGCCGTTGACGATCACCGTGTCCGGCTGACCGTCGCCGACGCCGCTGCCTGGTGGCGACGCCAGGTCGATGGCGATCTGTTTCAGGTCGGTCCCGGTCAGATCGTTGACCGTGATGGTGTCGGCGCCACCCAGCGCATTGAGCTGAAGATGCTCGACGCTGTTGAGGTCCATGGTGACATTGCCGACGTCGCGGAACAGCGTCGCCCGGCTGCCATTGGCCGAGATGTCGATGTTCTCGCTGACGTTCGAGCCATTGAACAGCAGCGTGTCGGTGCCGCCCTGGCCCTCGACCGTGTCGCTGCCATCGCCCGGGTTCCAGACGAACGTGTCATCGCCCTTGCCCAGGAAGGCGGTGTCGTTGCCGCGGCCGCCGATGACCGTGTCGTTGCCGCTGCTGCCCGTGATCGTGTCGTCGCCGTCGCCGCCGTTGATCACCAGGTTGATCTGGCCGGCCTTGAGCGCGGACGCGTCGATGGTGTCGTTGCCGCCGAGACCGTTGACGGTGAGCATGTCGTTGGCGCCTTCGGCGTGCGCGATGGTCACCTGGGCGGCGAGCCCGCTGACCGTCACCGCACCACCGCTGCTGGCGATCTTGATGGCATCGTCGCCGGCAGTGCCATTGACAATGACATTGTCCGGCTGGCCATCGCCGCTGGCCGTTCCGGAAGCTGCCAGATCGATGGCAATCTGAGTCACGTCGGTTCCGGTGAGATCGTTGACCGTGACGGTGTCGGCGCCACCGGCGGCATTGAGCTGAATGTGCTCGACGCCGTTGAGGTCCATGGTGACGTTGCCGACGTCGCGGAACAAACTCACCCGGCTGCCGTTGGCCGAGATGTCGATTCTCTCCGGGGCGTTGGACCCGTTGAACACCAGCGTGTCGGTGCCCGCCTGGCCTTCGACCGTGTCGCTGCCGTCGCCGGGGTTCCAGATGAACTGGTCGTTGCCGTCGCCGAGAAGGGCGATGTCATTGCCTCTGCCCCCCGTGATCACATCGTTGCCGGCGCCACCGATCAGCGTGTCCGCGCCATCGCTGCCGGTGATGGTGTCGTTGCCGTCGCCGCCGTCGATCGTCAGGTTGATCACGCCGGCAGGCAGCGTCGAAGCGTCGATGGTGTCGTTGCCACCGAGACCGTTGATGACGAGCGTGTCATTGGCGCCTTCGGCGCCTTCGATCGTCACCTGCGCGGGCAACCCCTGGACCACGATCGACGTGCCGCTGGTCCCGACGGTGATGTGATCGCTGCCCGCCGTGCCATCGACGGTCACGGTGTCCGCCTGACCATCACCGACGCCGCTGCCGGGCGGCGACGCCAGGTCGATGTCAACCTGTTGCACGCCGGTTCCGCTCAGATCGTTGACGGTGATGTGGTCGGCGCCGCCCAAGGCCGCGAAGTTGATGCGCTCGATACCGTTGAGGTCCATGGTGACGTTGCCGACGTCGCGGAAGAAGCGCACCCGCCCGCCATTGGCCGAGATGTCGATGTTCTCGCCGACGTTGGAGCCGTTGAACTGAAGCGTATCGAAGCCGGCCTGACCCTCGACCGTGTCGCTGCCGTCACCCGGATTCCAGACGAACGTGTCATCGCCGTCGCCGCCGATCAGCGTGTCATTGCCGCGACCGCCCGTGATGACGTCATTGCCGTCGCCGCCGATCAGCGTGTCGTTGCCGTCACCACCGGTGATCGTGTCGTTGCCCGCACCGCCGTCGATCGTGAGTTGGATGAGGGCGGCGAGACCGTTGCCGGCGGTGATGACGTCGTCGCCGCCATTGGCATTGAGGACGAGGTTCTCGGTGGTACCGATGTCGATGGTGAATGGGGCAGGGTCGACACGAGCGAACAGCACGCGCGAGCCGTTCGCCGTGATGGTGAAAGTTTCGGCCCCGTTGCCGCCGTTCACCTCGGCGGTATCGGTGCCGTCGCCGCCCTCGAACAAGTCGCTGCCGTCGCCCGGATTCCAGATCATCGTGTCGTTGCCATCCTGGCCGAACACCTGGTCGCTGCCGGTGCCGCCGGTCAGCATGTCGTCGCCTGAACCGCCGAACAGCAGGTCGTCACCAGCTTTGCCGAACAGAGTGTCGTTGCCGTCCTGGCCGAACAGCTCATCCGCACCCGAGCCGCCGGTGAGCGTGTCGTTGCCGGCGCCACCGAACAGGTCGGCAGCCGGCAGCGCGCCAGTGGTCTCGTCGAGGGCGATCGTGTCGTTGCCATCGAGACCAAATCCCTGGATCGTGGTGGTATTGGCGACCGTGGCCTTGCCGCCGACGATGGCTACGGCCCCGCCGTTGACAAGCAGCGTCCCGGCCGCGTCGCGGCTGACCGTGATCGCGTTGCCGGCGCTGTCGCCGAAGGCGGTCAGCACGCCCGTGGCGGGGATGAAGCTGCCCGAAATAGCCATCGTCGTTGTCCTTTCGAAGATCTGCGCGCCGCGCGTTGGCTGCTGAACTGATGCGTGCCGGCACTGGCCCGGCCGTCGGCCGCGCTGCCGTGGTCAGGCTGGTGTCGTCGACGTTTGCGCTGTGGGTTCTCTGCCGGTCGGATCGCGCTCGGCTATTCCGGAATGAGTTCGCCGGAGCCACCAAACCCCGCCGGGAAATCCCGCAGCTTCGGCAGCCCGTCGCGCATCGGCAGTACGGTTTCGGCATAGTTGACGTGCACTTGCGCCACAAACTCCAGCTCAGGAATGGTGGCAGCGAAGACGTCGATCATCTTAAGCGGCGGGTGGAACGTCATCAGATGGCCACCGCAGAGCCGACAAAACTGCCGGTGGCTCAGTTCCGTCTTGCTATAGGTGGCGACGTGCTCGTTGCCCTTGGTCACCGTCACCGACTCGGGCGGCCAAAGGCTGAACGCGTTCACCGGCCCGCCTGACCAGGAACGGCACGAGCGACAATGGCAGTAGCCCATGACATTGGGCTGTCCGGTAACCGCGACCTCAATGGCACCGCAAAAGCAGGTGCCCCGATAGGAATGTCTCATGGTTTTCCCTGTCAACAGTTCGTCGGCTTGTCGAAACGTGCCGCCAGCGCCCCATAAGGAACGTGGCAGAGCCGATGACAAAGGATCACTTTTCATCCCGATGGTGAGCCGATTTCATCCGTCGATTGGACCGGGGACGGCTCCAAAACGTTGTCATGCCGAGCGGCCGGACGCTTACCGGCGTCCCGCCCGCAGCTGCGCAATACCCGGGCCGGACGTTGTGCGGTCAGCATCTATGCAACTGCCGCGAGAACATCGGCTGCGACAACCGGCCGCAGCGATGTTCCGATCGAACGCGCGAACGCCTCGGTTGCGGCGGCTTCGATGACCAACAATTGGCGGAACGAGGCGATCTGCGGCCGCTCAGCCGCTTCCGGCAGTCCAAGCAGGTAATAGGTGAAGGCGGTCGGCACCGCCAACTTCAGCGGACACACCAGGGCACCGCTCGCAATCTGCTCGGTGACCAGGCTTGCACGCGCCAGTGCAACACCCAGGCCGACCGTCGCCGCCTCGATCATCATGCCGGCCTCGCTGAAGCTTTGTCCGGCATGGCAGGCAACATCCGACCTGCCGAAATAATCTAGCCAGGCCTGCCAATCGCTGTCCGTTGCCGAATCGTGCAGCAACGGCAGCGCGAACAGCGAGTCGATGCTGTCGACCGGCCCATGTTGTTCGAGCAACTCGGGTGCGCACACCGGGAAGCAGCAGTCGCCCATCAGCGGCGTCACCGCATAGCCGGGCTGCGGTGGGCGACCGAAACGAATCGCGAGGTCGATTCCCTCGGCACGCAAATTCAGCGGACGCGAATCAGCGATCACTTGTACGTCAACAGCGGGATGCCGCCTGCGGATGCGCGCCAGTCGCGGGATCAGCCAATGCGATGCAACCGAAGGCAGCATCGTCACCTTCAGCGGGGCGGCATCATCGGCGCGGGAGAGCTGGACCACGCTGCGATCGATCTCGCCGATCGCCTGGCCGACCCGCTGAGCCAGCGCTCGTCCCTGTGGGGTCAGTTCGAGCCGCCGCGTCAGGCGCCTGAACAGGTTGAGGCCGAGCTCCTCCTCCAGTCCGCGAATGCGATGACTGACCGCACTCTGCGTAAGATTCAGTTGGTTGGCGGCCTCGGTAAAGCTCATGTGCCGGGCGGCCACAACAAAGATGCGCAGCGCATCGAGCGAGGGAGTGCGGGGCACGTTACGGACTTCGGCCAGAGTGACCGAACATCGCGCAGGGCCACAGGCGGTGGCATTGCGCATGCATTCGGCCGGTGGGCAAGCCGCGTCGGCGGCACTGGAACAGCGGCGCCGCTGGCAAACGACACGCGGTGACCGCCGCATTGCGCGAACATCCGGGGCGAACGAACAACATGCGCGTAGGTTAGCCGTGCCGCGGGCGGGCTCGTGTGAGGCAGATCACAGCGGTATCGCGACCTGCTCCGCTGTGCAGCGTAGCGGTCGACGCAAAGTCGTTGTTCCGTAACCTCGGACCGGCCCGTGCGACGCCAGGGCTGATTGACGGCATTGCGGACTGATGCACACGCTGGCGTTTCCGCAACGGTGTGAGCGGTTCATGCGACGGAGCACAGTGTTCCTTTTGTCGGCAATCGCCTGGCGGCGCGCGGGGATGGTGCTGCGCTGCGGCTATACCGCCGCGCTGTTCGCGTCCGTCGTCGTCCCGTCGCATGCGGCCGCGGACGCCAACGCCCTGTGGCACATCGTCGGCGAGCAGTGCGTTCCGGATCAGCAGCGGAACCAGTCGCCGAAGCCGTGCGAGCAGGTCGACCTCAACGCAGGCTATGCGGTGCTGAAGGACATCGTCGGCGAGACGCAATTCCTGGTGATCCCCACCACGCGGGTCGGCGGCATCGAAAGTCCCGAGATTCTCGCGCTCGACGCGCCGAATTACTGGGAGGCTGCCTGGCAGGCGCGCCGTTACGTCACGGACCGCGCGCAACGTCCCCTGCCGCGCGACGCGATCAGCCTGGCGATCAACGCGGTCGGCGCGCGCTCGCAGAATCAGTTGCACATCCACGTCGATTGCGTCCGGCTCGACGTCCAGGCGACGCTGCGCGAACACGCAGCCGCCATAGACGCGCATTGGTCGCCGTTCCCGGTACAGCTCGCCGGCCACGAGCATATGGCGATGCGGCTGGCACAGCCGGACCTTGGCCAAACCAACCCATTCCTGCTGCTCGCCGACGGCATTCCGGGTGCGCGTGCCGACATGGCGCACTATTCGCTGGTCGTCGTCGGCGACACCGACGGCTTTGTGCTGCTCGCCGGCCATGCCTCGGCGCTTGCCGGCGATCGCGGCTCCGGCGAGGAATTGCAAGATCACGCCTGCGCTGCGGCGCACTGATCCCGGGAGACCATCATGCAACTCGGCTTCAACCTGCCGATCAGCGGTCCCACCTCAGCCGTACGCAGCTTCGCCCGCATCGCGCGGGAGGGCGAGGCCATGGGCTACGACTATCTGACCCTCACCGACCACGTCGTGCTGCCGGACATGAGCGTGCCCGGTTATCCGTATTCCGAGTTCGGCGAGTTCATGTCGAACGCGCCGTCCGAGCGTCACGAGCTGCTCACCGCAGCCGCGTTCATCGCGGCGAAGACCACGGGCATTCGGCTGGTGCTGGCCGTGCTGGTGGTTCCGCATCGCCCGGCCGTGCTTGCCGCCAAGATGCTGTCCACCATCGACGTGCTGTCCGAGGGTCGTCTGGTCATCGGCATCGGTGCCGGCTGGCTGAAGGCGGAGTTCGATGCGGTGGTGACTACACCCTTCGAGGAACGCGGCGCGGTGACCGACGAATACCTCGGTGCGTTCCGCGCGCTGTGGACGCAGGAACATGCGCGCTTCAACGGCCGTTACACGAAGTTCTCCAACCTGATCTTCCTGCCGCGCCCGGTACAGCTTCCGCATCCGCCGATCTGGGTCGGCGGCGAGAGCGGCCCGTCGCTGCGCCGCGCCGCGCGGTTCGGCGACGCATGGTATCCGATCGGATCGAATAACAGGCACCTGCTGGATACACTGCCGCGCCTCGCCGCGGGCATCACACGTCTACGCAAGCTGACCGCGGAGGCAGAGCGCGATCCTGCCGCTGTATCGGTTTCGTATCGTGTCAAGCGCTACGGCGACGCGGTGCCGCCGATAGCCTCGGATGCTGAGCGGCGGCTGTTTTCCGGCAGCAATGCCGACATGGTCGGCGATTTGCGGGCACTGCGCGAGCTCGGCGTGACGGCGATCGATGTCGAGGTCGAAGGGAACGACGAAACCGCCACCATCGCCAACATGCGGCGGTTCAAGGAGACGATCTTCGCCAAGGCATGAGCGTTGTCACCCCATCAGAGTGGCGAGACTTGTGATCAGGTGCTCTGCCGGCTCGATCGCCGATGCGGCCCCGGCTGGCCGCCAGTCCGCTGCCTGCACCGCCCGGCCAACCTGGCACATGTGTCGCGTAGCCTATTTCCCGATGCAGAACCGCGCGAACAACGTGTCGAGGATATCCTCCACTCCCACACTGCCGGTGATGCGCCCGAGCGAGCGCAGCGCGAGCCGCAGGTCCTCCGCCCGCAGTTCCGGCAGGTCCGCGGTCCGTGCAGCAACGAGGCGCGCCGCAGCTTCCTGAAGCGCGGCGCGATGGCGCGCCTGCGTGAGCGGTGGCGGTCCCGTGCTCTGGGTCAGCGACCGCGCCGCGGCGGTCAGTTGAGCGCGAAGCGTTTCGAGCCCCTCGCCGGTCACCGCACTGACACCGATTGTTCCGTCCGGCACCACGCCGCCGAGATCGATCTTGTTGGCGACCACCAGGTCACCGTTGGCTGCCGGCTCGCCCACTTCGCTCACGCTGATCACCAGATCGGCTGCCGCGGCATGTGCGCGAGCTCGGCGCACACCTTCCGCCTCGATTTCGTCGACGGCATCGCGCAGCCCAGCGGTGTCAACCAGCGTGACCGGCACGCCGCCAAACACCACACGGGTCTCCAAGGCATCGCGTGTGGTGCCAGGAATTGCCGATACTATAGCCACGTCGCGTTCCGCCAGCGCGTTCACCAGCGACGATTTACCGACATTTGGCCGGCCGGTAACCGCGAACACCAGACCCTCACGCAGCCGTTCGCCGCGACGCCCGTCGTCCAGATGAGCCGCCATCTCGCCATGCAATGCTGCCAGCTCGTCGAGCACCTGCGCCTCGACCTCTGGCGGCAGGCCCTCGTCCGGGAAGTCGATCAGCGCCTCCTGCTGCGCCAGCAGAACCTGCAACCGGTCGGCCCAGCCGTGATACAGCGTGCCCAGCGCACCATCGAGCTGCCGCAACGCCTGCCGTCGCTGCGCCTCGGTCTCGGCCGCGATCAGGTCGTGCACTGCCTCGGCTTCCGTGAGGTCCATCCGGCCGTTGAGGAAGGCGCGACGGGTGAACTCGCCGGGTTCGGCCGGCCTGGCCCCTAGTGCCACCAGCGCATCGGCGATCCCCAAGAGCACCGCGCGGCCGCCATGCAGGTAGAGCTCCGCGCCATCTTCGCCGGTGTAGCTGCCCGGTCCCGGAAACCACGCCACCATACCCTGGTCGAGTTCGGCACCCTCGGCGTCGCGCAGCCGACGGAACGAAACCCGCCGTGGCGCGGGAACGCGACCGCACAGCGCGGTCAGCATGGCGCGGCAGTCCGGCCCGCTCAACCGCATCACGGCGATCGCCGCCTGCCCGGCACCCGAGGCGACGGCAAAGATGGTGTCGGCGTCCATGCCTCCCTATGTCACCTCGACACCCCAGGAGCGCAACGCCATGGCCGCGCCGGAGAACCTGCTGCGCCACGAGACCTCGCCCTATCTGCTGCAGCACGCCGACAATCCGGTGCACTGGCGACCTTGGGGCAAAGCGGCGCTGGACGAGGCGCGAACCGAGAACAAGCCGATCCTCCTGTCGATCGGTTACGCCGCGTGCCACTGGTGCCACGTCATGGCGCATGAGTTGTTCGAGGACCTGGATACCGCAGCGCTGATGAACGAGCGGTTCATCAACATCAAGGTGGACCGCGAAGAGCGGCCGGACATCGACCATCTCTACATGTCGGCGCTACACGCGCTCGGTGAGCAGGGCGGCTGGCCGCTCACCATGTTCATCGCCGCCGACGGCGCGCCGTTCTGGGGCGGCACGTATTTCCCGCCGGAGCCGCGATGGGGACGGCCTTCGTTCCGCCAGGTGTTGCAGGGCGTATCGGAGGCATACCGCACCGACCACGAGATGGTTACGAAGAACACCACCGCGCTGCGCCAGGTCCTCGCGAAGATGTCGACCGCCAATACGGGCGATCTGCCGACGCCGGTGCACCTCGACGCGGTGGCGGCGGCGCTGCTGCGTCTGACCGATCCGGAACAGGGCGGGCTGCGTGGCGCGCCGAAATTCCCCAACCCGCCGATCTTCCGCTTCCTGTGGCAGAACGCATTCAGAACCGGCGCGCCGGCGGGGCACGAGGCGCTGCATCTGCTGCTGCAACGAATGTCTCAAGGCGGCATTTACGACCATCTCGGCGGCGGGTACGCCCGGTATTCCACCGACGCGATCTGGCTGGTGCCACACTTCGAGAAGATGCTGTACGACAACGCACAGTTGCTGGAACTGCTGGCGTTGGCGCATGCACATCGGCCGGACCCGCTGTATGCGGCGCGCGCGGAGGAAACCGTCGACTGGATGGCCCGCGACATGACGGCGCAGCGGGTGGCGGGACGGACCGCGTTCGCCGCCTCCGAGGATGCCGACAGCGAGGGTGAGGAAGGCCGCTTCTACGTCTGGACCGAGCCAGAGGTGGATGCCCTGCTGGGCGACGCATCGGCCGCGTTCAAGCGCGCCTATGACGTGACGCAGGGCGGCAACTGGGAGGGCCACACGATCCTTCGCCGGGTGACGGCGGTGGGAACGGCGGACGGAGAGGCCGTGCTGGCGCAGTCGCGCGCGGTGCTGTTCGCCGCGCGAACCAAGCGCATTCGGCCAGGTCGCGACGACAAGGTGCTGGCGGATTGGAATGGACTGACAATCGCGGCACTGGCACGTGCGGCCGCGGCGTTCAACCGGCCGGAATGGCTGGCGCGCGCCGAGGCGGCACAGGATTTTATCCTGGCCGAGATGTCGGCCCCGGATCGGCGGGTGCAGCATGCTTGGCGGCTCGGGCGGGTGACCGCCGCGGGACTGCTGGATGATCAGGCCGCGATGGCGCGAGCGTCGCTGGCGTTGTTCGAGGCGACCGGCGAGTCGCGGCGGCTGGCCGACGCCATCAGGCTGGCCGAAGCGGCGCTTGCGGCGTTTCCGGATGGCCACGGCGGGTTCTATACCACGGCTGCCGATGCCGCGGATGTGCCGCTGGCGCGGCCGCGCACCGCGGCGGACAATGCGACACCAGTTGGGAATGGGCTGCTGGCGGAGGTGTTCGCTCGGCTCTGGCACCTGACCGGCGACGGTGCGTGGCGGGAGCGGACCGAGGCGCTGCTGCGGGCTTTCACTGGCAACCCCGATCAGCTCGCTGCGATGCCGACGCTGCTGGCAGCGGCTGATCTGCTGGAGGGAGCGGCTACCGTGGTTATCGCGGGCAATCCGGCGCATCCGCTGGCACGAGCGCTTGCGGCTGTGGCGCTCGCCGCGGCTGACCCCCGCGTCGTGGTATTGCGCGCACCGAGCCTCGATGCGCTGCCGGCAGACCACCCGGCGTTCGGCAAATCGGCCGGGAGTGAAGGCGCCGCGGCTTATCTCTGCCGCCGCATGGTGTGCGGATTGCCGATCGTGGATCGCGACGCGCTGGCGAAGGCATTGTCCGTTCCTGCCGGGTGAACGCCGTCGTTTCAGATCGCAATGCGGCATCGCCGAGAGCGGCAGGAACGCGACCGTCGCGACGCATTGCTTCGCGGCAGCTGACCGTAGCTGAAACCAATAGAGTTGCCGGGAAACAGCTCCGACAGTAGTCTAACGATATCGTAGAGAGCGGATCATATATCGGAATGGGGGGTGAACCGCGCACGGCTCGATCCCGAGATCCGAACATGCGAGTTGTCGTCTGGCAATGGGGGAGATATGGGGCCGGTCCACGCCTCGCAACCTTGCTTGCGATGGGTTTCGAAGCGCTAGGCGGCATAGAGACAGTGCTATCCCTATCGACTGCCGCGGAGATTTTGCATAGCCCAAACGGACCGAGTTGTAAGCTTCCAGTAACGACCTACACGAACCTGGCGGGGCTCGCATGGAGGTTCATGCGCGCACCGATCACCGTCATGCAGCTCAGCCGGTCCCTGCGTCGATTGGCGCCCCGATTTGCCGTGTGTGCAATGCCAGGGCCGCTCGATCTGCTGATGGTCATGGCATCGCGTCGCGCCGGCATCCCTGTGGCAGTGATCGTGCATGACGCAGAGCCGCATCCCGGCGATGGATTTCCGCTGCTTCTCGCATTCCAGCGGGCGTTCCTGCGTCGGGCGGACCTGGTGATAGTGCTGTCCAGGCATGTGGCCTCGACGCTCGGCGCAAATGGCTCTCTGCCGCCCCGGGTGCCGGTCCTCGTTGCCGCGCTTCCACCGCTTGCCTTCGGTCCCGTTACGCCGGCCGACACGCACGCGGGGCCGCGCCGTGTGCTGTGCTTCGGGCGGTTGCGCACCTACAAGGGGCTTGATCTGCTGGCGGAGGCACTGCGATTGCTTGGGCCACGGCGCGATTTGGAGGTGCGGGTTGTGGGGCAGGGGCCGGAGAGCGCGGCACTTGCCGATCTCCGGGCGCTGCCGGGAGTCAAGGTCGAGAACCGCTGGGTGCCGGAGTGCGAGATCAACACCATCCTGAACTGGGCGGATGTTGTAGTGCTCCCGTATCGGGAGGCAAGTCAGAGCGGGATCGCGCCAACAGCAATTGCCGCCGGGCGTCGCGTTATAGCAACGCGGGTAGGCGGGCTTCCTGAGCAGCTCGAAGCCGAGCCGCTCGCGACGCTGTGCGAACCTGACGGCAAGAGCCTCGCCGCAGCGCTCATGTACACTTTGGAGCAACCCAACGACAGTGTCGCCGATCCCGAGACTGCACATGAGGCCTGGCGCGCGTTCGCCGCCAGCGTATTGGAAGGGCTGGAGCGGCTGGTTCCGGATGCTGGACGAGGATGTTCGCTTGCGGCTGATTGAGCGAGCGTTGCCGGTGGAACGGAATTCATTGCAGGGAACTACTTCTCGTCTTCTCTGATACTTGGTGCCATGAGTTGACAACATTACGTTCGACGCCGACAGAGCCGACCTTCCGAAATCGGAAAGATACGCAAGCGGGTGATAAAACTGTAGTAACGGCTGAATGAAATTCCAGACTGGCTGCCATATCGACTTGCAACTGTCCCGTGAACCAGCGTTTTTACTGCGATTGTAAAGCCGCCTGCTGATCGCCCGGCGACATATCGCCTCTCATTACTCCACCACACGCTGGGCGCGCAGCGGCTGTGCCAGTAGCCGACGCTCACGACGATGCGCATACAGCCCTGCAGCCAGCAACGCAACGACGACGATTACTCCAAGGCTGATGGCAACCGGGCCGGCGACGCGCTTCGCCTCCTGGCCGAGCAGGTAGGCCCCACCACCATAGAGCGCCGACCAGACGACACTGCCCGCGACATTGGCTGCCATGAAGCGGCCCCACGGCATGCGGTTGGCGCCTGCCAACAGCGCCGCCAGGGTGCGCAGCACGACGATGAAGCGTGCTGCGAACACGACCTTCACACCGTGGCGGCGGAACAGCGCTCGGCCGAACGCCATTCGGCGGTCGGTCAGGCCGATGTAACGCCCATAGCGTCGCAGCAATCGAAAGCCCACGCCCCAGCCAATGGCGTACCCGACCATCTGGCCGACGATAGCGCCGAGAGCTGCCGACAAGACGACCAACACAATGCTCAAATGATCCGTCGTCGCCGCCAGCACGGCGGCCGCGATCAGCAGGGTCTCGCCCGGCACCGGCAGACCGACGCACTCTAGACCTACGACAGCGCCCAAAACCACATTGCCGTACGCGTGCAGAAGCTGGATGAGATGATGCACCGAGAAGAACGACATGTGCGCTATAAGGCGACCCGGCCGGCGGCTAGCAAGGTGTGAGTGGTATGGCTGAGCATTTCGATGTGGTGGTGGTCGGCGGCGGACATGCCGGGTGCGAGGCGGCCGCGGCGGCTGCGCGCGTCGGGGCGCGGACGCTGCTGCTTACCCACCGCGTTGAGACGATTGGCGAGATGTCCTGCAACCCGTCAATCGGAGGGATCGGCAAAGGGCACCTGGTACGCGAGGTCGACGCGCTGGATGGATTGATGGGCCGCGCGGCGGATGCGGCTGGCATTCATTTCAAGGTGCTGAACCGGAGCAAGGGTCCGGCGGTACGCGGACCACGTGCGCAAGCCGACCGCGCCCTGTATCGGCAGGCGATACAGCGCCTGCTGGCGGAAACGGCCGGACTGACGGTGCGGCCCGGAGCGGTCGAAGACCTGGAGATCGGCCGTGATGGCCGCCTGGCAGGCGTGCTGTGCGCGGACGGTTCGGCGATTCGTTGCGGCGCGGCAGTGCTGACCACCGGGACCTTTTTGCGCGGCGTGATCCATATCGGCGAGCAGCAGAGCGAGGCCGGACGTGTTGGGGAGGCGCCTTCCATGGGCCTGGCGCGTACGCTGGCACGGCTCGAACTGCCGATAGGACGGCTGAAGACTGGCACTCCCCCGCGGTTGGATCGCCGCACGATAGACTGGGACGGGTTGGACGCTGATCGCGGCGATGTGGAGCCTGAGCCGTTCAGCCCGTTGACCGCGCGGATAACCAATCCGCAGGTGGAATGCCGCGTGACCAGAACCACGCCGGCGACGCACGCGGTGATTCGCGCGAATCTGCATCGATCGGCGGTGTACGGCGGGCGCATCACCGGAATCGGGCCACGCTACTGCCCATCCATCGAAGACAAGATATTGCGGTTCAGCAGTCGTGACAGCCACAATATCTTCCTTGAGCCGGAGGGGTTGGACGACAATACAGTTTATCCCAATGGTATCTCCACCAGCCTGCCGGCGGATGTGCAGCTCGCCCTGCTCGCGACGATCCCCGGACTGGAGCATGCACGGATGACGCGGCCAGGCTATGCGGTGGAATACGACTATGTGGATCCACGTGCGTTGGCACCGTCGCTCGAGGTCCGGGCGTTGCGGGGGCTTTATCTGGCTGGACAGATCAATGGAACAACGGGGTACGAGGAGGCCGCCGCACAGGGACTGATTGCCGGGGTCAATGCTGCGCGCCAGGTTGCCGGTGCCACCGCGATGGTGTTCACCCGTTCGGACGCGTACATGGGCGTTCTGGCGGACGATCTAACCAGTCAGGGCGTCAGCGAGCCGTATCGGATGTTCACTTCGCGCGCTGAGTTCCGGCTGACGCTGCGGGCGGACAATGCCGACCTGCGATTGACGGGGAAGGGCATCGCTTTTGGCTGTGTCGGCGCGGCCCGAGCGGCGGCGTTCGAAGTGCATCGGATCGCGGTGGCAGCGGCGCTGGAGCGGGCGAGGACGGAGGGCGGTTACTCTCGCGAGCTAGCCAGGCATGGCATCGCTGTGCGGGCGGACGGCCGCCGGCGATCGGTATTCGATCTGTTGGAGCACCCCGAGATCGCCTTTGAGGCAATAGCGATCGCATTCCCCTGGCTGCGGGACCTGCCGGCCCGAGCGCTGCATCAGTTGCAGACCGAGGTTCGCTACGATGGCTATCTGCCGCGGCAGCAGGCCGACATCCGCGCATTCCAGCGGGAGGAGGCTGTCACGCTGAGTGGGGTCGCGTTCAAGGAGATCGGCGGCCTCTCGGCGGAACTCACCGCCAAGCTAACCCGGTTGCAGCCGGGATCGCTCGGCGCCGCAGCACGCATCCAGGGTATGACTCCGGCTGCATTGGCAGCGATTGCCGCCCATGTCCGCAAGCGCGGTGGAGCTCAGGCCGTAGCCTGATGTGTTTCACGTGAAACATGGCTCGATAGCCAACGATGTTTCCCGTGAAACACTGGACGCACTGAAGCGCTTCGAGGCGCTCCTGGTGCGCTGGAACGAAAAGCTGAACCTGGTTTCTGCCCGCGACGCCTCGTTCATCTGGGACCGCCACATCGCGGATTCTCTCCAACTCGCCCGGTTGATGCCCCGACGCCCCGCCCGCGCAATCGACCTTGGCTCCGGCGCCGGCTTCCCTGGACTGATCCTGGCACTGGCCACCGGTGTTCCCTTCGATCTGATCGAGGCTGACCACCGCAAGGCCGCGTTCCTGCGCGAGGCCGCCCGGGCCACCGGCGCCCCGGTATCCATCCATGTCGTCCGCATTGAATCGGCCGCGCTTGCTCCCGCCTCGCTGATAACCGCCCGCGCCGTGGCGCCGCTCGCAACACTCCTTGCCCTCGCCGCTCCGTTGCTGTCGCCTGGGGGCCAATGCCTCTTCCCCAAAGGTACCAACGCCCAGGCGGAATTGACGCACGCGGCCGCGCAATGGCACATGCGGGTAGAGCGCGTCCCAAGCCGTACCGCCCCCGACGCCTGCATTCTCCGGATCAGCGATCTAGTCAGTGTCAGACCCACAGTGTGACTCCGCTTTCATCGATCCGCCGGCCTCCGGGACAGGCGTGCGCATCCTGGCGATAGCCAACCAGAAGGGGGGTGTCGGCAAGACGACCACCGCGATCAACCTGGCGACAGCGCTCGCCGCGACCGGTGAGCGAGTCCTGCTGATCGATCTTGACCCGCAGGGGAATGCCTCCACCGGGCTTGGGATTCTGCGCACCGATCGCGCCACCGGCAGCTATCGGCTGCTCACCGAAGGCCTGCCGCTGATTGCCGCCACCCGCGCCACAACCATCCCGAACCTCTCACTGATCACGGCCGAGGCAGATCTTGCTGGCGTCGAAATTGAACTGGTCGCGCTGGATCGCCGCGAATACCGCCTGCGCGAAGCACTGGCGCCGCTGCGCGAAGGCACCTCTCCCTACAGTTTCGTTCTGATCGACTGCCCGCCCAGCCTGACCTTGCTCACCCTGAATGGGCTGGTGGCGGCCGACGCGGTCCTGGTCCCGCTACAATGCGAGTTCTATGCACTCGAAGGCATCAGCGGCCTGGTCCGCACCATCGAGATGGTGAAGCGCGCTCTCAACCCAACCCTTCGCCTGCAAGGAATCGTGCTGACCATGTTCGATCGGCGCAATAATCTTTCCGACCAGGTCGCCGCCGACGCCCGCGGCTATTTTGGTCAGACCGTCTACGATACGGTCATTCCCCGCAACATTCGCATCTCCGAGGCGCCCAGCCACGGCAAGCCGGTGCTGCTGTATGACTTTCGCTCGCCGGGTGCGCAGGCTTATGTCCGGCTCGCCGGAGAAGTGCTTCGCCGGGAGCGGGCACTACCATGAATGCAAGACGTGACACCGGTCCCCGACTCGGCCGCGGCCTTGCCGCACTGCTGGGCGATGCTGCCGTCCAGGCACCAGCACATGCGGCAACCGTTCGCGAGCTGCCGCTCGACCTGCTGGAGCCAAACCCGTTCCAGCCACGCAGCAGCATCGACCCGATTGCTCTTGCGGAGCTTGCCCAATCAATCCGGCTCCGCGGTGTCCTGCAGCCACTTCTGGTCCGGCCCCACCCGGCAATAGATGGCCGCTATCAGATCGTCGCCGGCGAACGCCGTTGGCGGGCCGCCGGCGCGGCCGGACTGCACGAGGTCCCCGCGCTGATCAACGCGATGACGGACACCGAGGCCGCTGCGGTCGCGCTGTTGGAGAACCTTCAGCGCCAGGACCTCAACCCAATGGATGAGGCCGAGGGCTATGCCCGCCTGCTGAACCAGTTCGGGTTCACCCAGGAGGAAGTCGGCCAGACCGTCGCCAAGTCGCGCAGCCATGTCGCCAACACGTTACGTCTGCTGAACCTGCCGGACGCGCTGAAGCAGGCGCTACGCACGGGTGAGATCTCCGCCGGCCACGCGCGTGCCCTGTTGGCGCATCCAACGCCGGATGCCGCTCTGCACGAGGTAATTGATCGCCAGTTGTCGGTCCGCCAGACCGAGGCCTTGGTGACACGCGACCCACCCGCCGAACGCACGCTGGCCGGCGACCTGCGCCGCGGCCACGGGCCGGACGCCGTCGCGCTGGAACGCCTTCTCGGCGAGCAGCTTGGCCTGATGGTGAAGGTGACGTTCAACGGCAGGCGGGGGGTCATCCAGTTCCACTACACCGATCTGGATCAGTTGGACAATTTACTAAGCCGATTGGGCCTGCGCCAGTAATAATACACTAGAGGCAAAGTAACTATCTTCAAGCAATACTTTGTCTCGCCCTTCCCGCCGCCGCCCGGCGCGCCAACGTCAGCACCGCATTGCGCGACAGCACCTCGTCCGGCGCGCCGGTGCGCTTGCAGGCGCGTTCAGCCTCCGCCAGCCCGGTCATCGCCACCAGCAGTGCAATGGAGGACCACAGCTCGACCGCGCGGCTGAACGAGCCCACACGTCGAAAGAATACCGGCGGCCTCGCCGCCTTCACCGCATCGGCCGCGTTCCGTCCTTCGTCCATTGCGATCCGCACCCGGTGCAAACGCTGCAGGTGCATCAATCCTGCGCGCAGCATGCCGACCGGAGTGACCCCCTCGGCAACCGCCAACTCCAGCGCTCGGTCGGCGCGGGCCACATCCCCCTCGGTCGCGGCGAACAGCGCATCGTCCAGCGACAGGCCGGCCAGATCGCCAACACACGCCATTGCCGCATCCAGGTCGACCCGCCCACCAGGACCAGCGTACAGCGCCAGCTTTTCCGCCTCGCCCCGGGTGGATATCCGATCGGCTCCCAACTGATCCGACACCCAGGCCAGCGCATCGGCGTCGATGGCAACGCCGACCTCGGCCAGCGCCGCGCAGATCGTGTCGGCCAGCGCCCGGCCTTCCTCCGGATAACAGGCGACCGCCATGCCATCCGGCGCAGCTTCGACCACTGAGCGCAGGCGCGAGCGCGTCGCCAGCCCAGGTGCCTCCAACACCACCAACGCCGGTGCGCTCATCTTCAGGATGGTGGCGACCTGCTCGGCCGCGGCATCAGTGGTCTCGCGCAGGCGAACCACGCGCCGCCCGCCGGTCAGTGCCAATGACGCCGCTTCGTCGGCCAGCCAACCAATGTCCTCCCGCCCCAGCTCGGCCACCAAGAACGGATCGTCCAGCGAACCGGCCACTGCCCGCACCAGCGCGGCCGCGCGATCGCGGATCATCCCGTGGTCTTCGCCATACAACAGCACGACCCGACAGGGTCCGGGGTCACGCAAGAACGCCGCCACGCGCTGCGGCGGGAGCTTCAACTGCTCGCCGCCGCCTGCTTGCGGAAGAACGCTGCGAGTTGGACGGTGATCTGGTCCGCCAGCGCATTGGCCAGACGCCGCGTCACCACCTCGTTCTCCAGGTCAGCAGCAAAGT
Source organism: uncultured Alphaproteobacteria bacterium (assembly GCA_963749575.1). Taxonomy (GTDB): domain Bacteria; phylum Pseudomonadota; class Alphaproteobacteria; order Acetobacterales; family Acetobacteraceae; genus JAMXLO01. The sequence continues at coordinate 95,993 of CAVVNM010000012.1, read as the reverse complement.
ACTGCGTGTCGATGAGATTCAACCCGTCAACCGCCTTGGCGTAGCCGCTGCTCAGCTTGGTGCGGCCGGGATCCTGTGCGACCAGGGTCCAGTTCGCGCTACCTATCATGCGGATGCGGGTGACGCTGCTGTCCTGCTGGATCGCGATGCCCTCACCGGAAACCGAGAACCCGACCGACAGATCATAAAGGTGCGCCTCACCGCTGCCATCCCGCTCGAACCGGTCCTGCAGAGCCTGGCGCAACACCTGGCCCGGGCGATCGGGAATCAGGTCCACCTGGATCGCCGCCAGCTCACGCTGCGCCACGCCGGCGTAGCCCGAGACAGTCGGCATATACACAGGCTGGAAACCGCAGCCCGACAGCGAGACGCCGGCCACCAGGGTCAGCAATTGCCGCCGCTTCATCCCGCGACCACGAAGTTGACGATCCGGTTCGGCACGTGGATGCGCTTCACCACGCGCTTGCCGGCAAGCGCACGGGCGACATTCGGCTCCGCCTCGGCCAAGGCGATCACCGCCTCCGCCGCCGCACCGGCAGGAGCGGCGATGGTGCCGCGCAGCTTGCCCATCACTTGCACCGCGATCGTCACCGTGTCCGCCGACAACAGCTCTGGCTCCGGCTGCGGCCACGGCAGCTCCGCAACCAGGGTCGCAGAGTCGGGATGCATGCGACGGTACGCCTCTTCGGCGAGGTGCGGCATCATCGGCGCAATCAACCGGGCGAGCATCTCCACCGCCTCGCGCCTGGCGGCGGCGATTCCCGGCGCATTCCCGGCGTCCGCGATCGCATTGGCCAACTCGTACAGCCGCGCCACCGCGACGTTGAACGCGAAACTGTCCAGCGCCTCACTGACCGCGGCGATCGTGCGGTGGGTAATGCGGCGCAGGTCGCACGCGGCGTCGGACGTCCCGACTGTCGGCATATCCCCAACCGTCTCGACCAGCCTGAACACCCGCTGGGTGAAGCGGAATGCACCGGCGACGCCGGCTTCGGTCCACTCCATGTCGCGCTCGGGCGGGTTGTCCGACAGGATGAACCAGCGCGCGGTGTCGGCGCCGTAGCGCGCGATGATCGCCTCGGGATCGACGGTGTTGCGCTTCGATTTGCTCATCGCCTCGACGCGCCCGACCACGACCGGCTCGCCGGTGCTGCGGTGCTGCGCGCTGCCGTCCGCCTGTTTGGTCACTTCGTCCGGATACAGCCATGTGCCGTTCGAACCGGGTGCCGAACGATAGCTCTCATGGGTCACCATGCCCTGGGTGAACAGGCCGGCGAACGGCTCGGCAATGCCCAGGTGCCCGGTTCGCGCCATGGCGCGAGTAACGAAGCGCGAATACAGCAGGTGCAGGATCGCGTGCTCGATGCCGCCGATATACTGATCGACCGGCAGCCAGTGATCGACCGCCTTGCGCTCCATCGGTACCGTGGCGCGCGGACTGCAGAAGCGTGCGAAATACCACGAGCTGTCCACGAAGACGTCGAAGGTGTCGGTCTCGCGGCGCGCCGCTGCGCCGCAACGCGGACAGGCGACATGCTTCCAGGTCGGATGGTGATCCAGCGGATTGCCGGGCCGATCGAAGGTCACGTCCTCGGGCAGTCGCACCGGCAACTGGTCATCCGGCACCGGCACCACGCCGCAGCCCTCGCAATGGATCACCGGGATCGGACAGCCCCAATAGCGCTGTCGGCTCACGCCCCAGTCGCGCAGCCGCCAGTTCACCTCGCCATGCCCGACGCCCAGCCGCTCCAACGCCGCGATCACCGACTGCTTCGCCGCCGCGACATCCAGCCCATCCAGGAAGTCGGAGTTGATGATCGAGCCCGGACCGACATACGCCGCATCGGCAATGGCGAACGTGGCCGCGTCCGCGCCGGCCGGCAGCACCACCGGCACGACGCCCAGCCGGTACTTGCGCGCGAACTCCAGGTCCCGCTGGTCGTGGCCGGGGCAGCCGAAGATCGCGCCGGTGCCGTATTCCATCAGTACGAAGTTGGCGATCCAGACCGGGAAGCTCGCGTCCTTCAGGAACGGGTGCCTGACGCGCAGACCGGTGTCGTGGCCGCGCTTTTCCGCCGTCTCGATCACCGCCTCGGAGGTGCCCATTCTCCGGCATTCGGCGATGAACTCCGCCGCACCAGGATCACGCGCCGCAACAGCAGCCGCCAGCGGATGCTCGGGCGCCAGAGCGAGGAACGACATCCCGAACAGCGTGTCCGGCCGGGTTGTGTACACCTGCACATCGGCGATGCCGTCCACCGCTTCGGCCAGGGAGAATTTCAGTCGCGCGCCCTCGCTGCGGCCGATCCACTTCGCCTGCATCAGCCGCACGCGCTCCGGCCAGCGATCCAGCGTATCCAGCGCGTCCAGCAATTCCTGCGCGCAGTCGGTGATCTTCAGGAACCACTGGCTGAGCTGCCGCTTCTCCACCAGCGCGCCGGAGCGCCAGCCGCGGCCGTCGATCACCTGTTCGTTTGCCAGCACGGTGCCATCGACGGGGTCCCAGTTAACCCAGCTTTCCTTGCGCTCCACCAGGCCGGCGCGCAGGAAATCCAGGAACAGCTTCTGCTGATGCCCGTAATAGGCCGGATCGCAGGTGGCAAACTCGCGCTCCCACTCCAGCGATAGTCCCATGCGCTGCAACTCGGCGCGCATGGCGGCGATGTTCTCCCAGGTCCACTTCGCCGGATGGATGCCGCGCTCGCGTGCCGCGTTTTCCGCCGGCAATCCGAACGCGTCCCAGCCCATCGGGTGCATCACCGCGAAGCCGCGTGCCCGCTTGTAGCGCGCCACCACGTCGCCAAGCGTGTAGTTGCGCACATGGCCCATGTGGATCTTCCCGCTGGGATACGGAAACATCTCCAACACATAGTATTTCGGCTTGTTGTCACTGGGTGCGTCCGCCACGCGGAAGCAGCCGCGCTCGGCCCAGGCACGCTGCCAGCGTGGTTCGGCCTCGCGGAAGTTGTAGCGCGGCGCCTCGGCCGCGACAGTCGCACCTTCGTTCATGTCGCAGTTATTTGCCGCCAGCGACCCCGGCGCAAGAGGTGGATGACACCGCGGACCAAACTAGCCGTTGGCGATCTGCCGATACCGCGATGCCCGCGGGCAGCAGCGTGTCGTTGTCCGCGAACCCCCCGGCAGCCGCAAAGCGAAGACTTCTGGTGTATACCATCCAGTGCAACCGCGGTGTGGCTATCGGATGGAACGATCGCGCTTTCGACAAACCTTGCCGGCCGCCTGTTCAGCGGCGGGAGGAGCCCAGCCTCGCGTCACGCCGACAGCGCATGCGCGCCGCGAACCGGTTTGATGAATCGTCAGCAGCGGCGAGCGGCCGAACGACGGTCAGCCGGCACCCACAGCGCATCCGCCGCCTCGGATGAACTGTTCCATACTGCCGTTACCTTGCATCGGACCGGCCGACTGGCCGAGGCCACGGCGGCCTACCGGGCGGTGTTGACCGCCAATCCGCGACATGCCGACGCGCTTCATCTGGCGGGTGTTCTCGAATCACACCTGGGCCGCCCCGCTGCGGCGGTCGATCTGATCGGCCGCGCGATCCGGATCAACGACCGGGAGGCGGCATATCACTGCCACCACGGCGACGCCTGCGCCGATCTCGGCCGACTGGAACCGGCGATCCGCAGCTACGACCGCGCGATTGCCCTGCGCGGCGACCATGCGGAGGCCCACGCCAATCGCGGCGACGCGCTGGCGGCGCTCGACCGTCATGACGCGGCGGTGGCGAGCTACGATCGGGCAATCGGGATCGAGCCCGGTTATGCGGAGGCCTGGTGCAACCGCGGCAATCCGCTGCGCAGTTTGGGCCGCTTCGACGCTGCGGTCGCCAGCTACGACCGCGCCCTCGCGCTGCGCCCCGACATGGCCGAAGCCTGGAGCAATCGCGGTTCGGCACTGCTCGACCTCGGGCGCTACCAGGATGCGATCGCCAGTCTCGATCGTGCGGTGGCCCTCACGCCAATGCTGGCCGAGGCCTGGTTCAATCGCGGTATCGCCCTGACCAAGACCGGCCGGCAGCACGCGGCGGTGGAGAGCTTCGACCGCGCGCTGGCAGTGCGGCCGGACCATGCGGAGACGTGGTCGAACCGGGGCGTGGCGCTACTCGAGATGGAGCGCCCGATGGATGCCATCGCCTGTTACGACCGGGCGATCCGCTTGCGGCCCGACCTTGCCCAGGCCTGGAACAACCGCGGCAACGCATTGCAGGCGATTGGGCAATTCGCTGATGCCTTGGACGCGTTCGATCGCGCCATCGCGTTGCGGCCGGATTTTCCCGATGCCCTGAGCGAGCGCATCCACACGCGCTACCTGGCATGCGATTGGCGCCGCCGAGCCGCAGATGACGCGGCACTGATCGATCTGGTCCGCCGGGACATGACGGTCGCGCCGTTCGCCCTGTTGCCCACGTCGGCTGCGCCGGCGGAGCAATTGCGCTGCGCGCGCCAATGGGGGGCGCGGTTCCCTCGCGCGCCCGGACCGCTCGCCGGACCGCAGCTGCGGCAGTCGAAGCGCCGGCGCACATTGGGCTACCTGTCGGGCGATTTCCGCCAGCATCCCTTGGCGCATTTGATCGTGGACGTCCTCGAGCGTCACGATCGCACGCAATTCGAAGTGGTCGGCTACGATCTGCGGCTGCATAACGACAGCGCGATACGCCGTCGGCTGGTTGCCGCGTGTGACCGTTTCGTCGATCTGTCGGTGCTGCCGGATCTCGCGGCGGCGCAGGCGATCGTCAGCGACGAGACCGACATCCTGGTGGACCTCAGCGGCTACACCACCCGTGCGCGATCGGGGGTGCTGGCGCTTCGCCCGGCGCCAATCCAGGTGAGCTATCTCGGCTACATCGGCAGCATGGGGGCCGACTTCATCGACTATATCGTCGCCGATCCGGTGGCGTTGCCGATGGCGCAGCAGCAGTTCTACGACGAGAAGATCGTGCACCTGCCGGTCTCCTATCAGCCGAATGGCGCATCGCGGGAGATCTCCGCCCGCCGCTTCACCCGCGAGGACTGCGGCCTGCCGGAGCAGGGTTTTGTGTTCTGCTGCTTCAACACCAGCTACAAGATTGCGCCTGACGTATTCGCGATCTGGATGCGCCTGCTGGCGACGCTACCGGGCAGCGTACTCTGGCTGGTCGGAGGCAATCCGCTGGCCGAGGCCAACCTGCGACGGGAGGCAGCCGAGCGGGGCGTTGCTCCCGAGCGCCTGGTGTTCGCACCGAAGGTCAGCTACCCGGACTATCTGGCGCGCTGCGCGATCGGCGACCTGTTCCTCGACACGCTGCCGTACAGTGCCGGCGCCACCGCCAGCGACATGCTCTGGGCAGGGCTGCCGCTGGTGACCCGCGTCGGGTGCGGCTTCGCCGGGCGAATGGCGGCCAGCGTGCTGACTGCCTGTGGCCTGCCCGAACTGATCAGCGAGACCGCGACGGAGTATCAGGCGTTGGCGTTGCGGCTGGCGACCGAGCCGTCGGAACTGGCGAGGATCCGCGCGGTGTTGCGCGACGCCGGGCGTGCCTCGCCGCTGTTCGATGCGGCTCGCTGCACCCGGCATCTGGAGGCCGCTTATGCCGAGATGTGGCGACGCCATTGCGCGGGGCAGGCGCCGGCGAGTTTCGCGGCTGGCGCCTGAGCCAGGGGGCGTTGCCCCCTGGACCCCCAGCAAAGGCGGAGCCTTTGCAATCCATTACTTAAGGACGGGTTCCAAGGGCTGCGCCCTTGGTCGGGGTCCGGGGCGAAGCCCCGGCCTGCTAGCCGCTGGCCTGCGATTGTTCGCGCAACTCGCGGGCGCGGGCCAGCACCTTGTTCTCGATCTCCCCCACCGTGACCCGGCTCACCGGCGCGTCCACCCATTGGCCATTCTCCAGCACCTGGCGGAAGATCGCGACCCGCACCCCGTCGCTGCGCAGCTCGCGGCCGAGGATATAGGCGCTGGCCTTGAAGCGCTCGCCATTGGCGGCGGCAGGCGTGTACCAGTCGGTGATGATGACGCCGCCGAACGGATCGGCCGATGCCAGCGGCATGAAGCTCAGCGTATCGAGCGCGCCGCGCCACAGATAGGCGTTGACGCCGAGTGCACCGCCGCCGGTGTCGCCACCGCCACTTTTGTTGGTCGCGCCGGTGCCGAACACGGCGCCCTGGTCGCCCAGCACGCTGCCGGTGCCCTGGAGTCCGCCTGGGCCATAGATGCCCGAGTAGTACGGCTCGGTCGTTTGCGGTTTGGTGCTGCTGCAGGCGGCAAGCCCCAGCAGGCCTGCCAACAGCGTCAGAGATACTACAGGTCTGCTAAGCATAGGGTGTCCAGAGGGGCATACGCGACCGGCATTGTGTAGCGCCGGCACGGAACCGCGCCAAGATGGCCCGGCATTTCCCGGTCGGCAAAAACAGCGACGGCGGGGACTGGCCCCGCCGTCGCTGCATCGCAGCCGACGTCCCGTCACGCTACCAGCGCATGCGCGCGCCGATCACGAAGGCGTTCACGTGGACGTTGTTGTTGCCGGCATAGCCGGCCTGGTTGAAGTACTTGCTGTTGGCGAAGTCGAACCCGGCCTGCTGGCGCGAGCCGTAGAGATACTCGGTATAGCCCAGCAGCCCGGGCGCGATGGCGTAGGAGGCACCGACGCCGAACGCATCCTCATGCCGCTGCGACAGCCCGGTCAGGCCGACCGCACCCTGCGAGTCGAACTGGTAGTAGGTCACGCCGACCCCGAGCGGCCCGTTGCTGTAGTAGAGGTCGGCCACCCAGGCATTGGCGCCGGAGCCGTTCTGCGGCTCGGTCGTCATGATGCCGTTGTACTGGCCGCCCTGCCACGCACCACCCAGGGTGAAGCCGGCGAAGGTCACCGCCGCACCGACGAACCCGGCGCTGATATTCTTGAACTGCCCGGTATATTGGCTGCCTTGCGCAACTGACGGACCGCCTTCCGCGGCGATCGCCAAGTTGACGCCCGAACCGAGCCCGGTGCCGGGTAGGGCGTTGACGTTGTACTGGACGTGGCCGGCGCCGATATAGGCGCCGAAGGCATACAGCGCCACCGGCCCGAAGGTGCCCTGATAGCGCGCGCCAGGGACCCACATGTTGGTGTAGCGAGCGCCACCCGGCGGGGTGATCGTGGATGACAGGTTGGGGGTTCCGGCGGCCGCCCCACCACCCTGTTCCTGGTTGGCGGCATTCGGCGCGTAGGAGAACGCGAAGTCGAAGCCGGCGAGCTGCGGCGACAGGTAGACGACCTTGCTGGAGCCGTATTCGGCGCCCTGCTGCGTGTACCACGGGAAGGTCGGCCCGATGCCCGACGGGGCGATGCCCGGCGCGTCGCCGTTCCACAGACCCTGGCCGGGCTGCTGACCGGTGGTGATGCCGTTGTCGAAGATGCCGGTGGTGCCGTCGGTCTGGCCCATCCGGATCAGGCCCCAGTTATCGCCCGCCAGGTACCAGAAGGCGCGCCGGACGAACAGCGTCTGGCCGCTGAGTCACGCCCGAGGATCCGGTGGTGCCGGTGGCGTTCCCCTGGCTGACGAAGTTCTCGCGGATTTCCGCCTGGGCGCCGTAGCGCAGGCCGTTGGTCGCCATCGCGTCGACGCCGGGATACAGCCGGAAGTAGGTACCCATCGAGTACGGCGCCAGCTTCTGCCCGACGTTGGCGCCGGTGCTCAGGAACGGCCCGCCGCCGAGCCCGCCTGACGACGTCACTGTCGGGCCGTTGCCGACGAAGCCGCTGCCGCCGCCGACGAAGAATTCCGACCACAGCTGACCGTTGAGCCGGACCACGAAGGTGCCGGGCGTCGGGTTGGCGACGGTACCCGGCAGCATGGATGCCTGGTAGTTGTTGTTGCTGTTGGCGGAATTGCCGCCGTTCGCCGTGATCAGTTGCGACTGCGCCGGCGGGATTACCGTCTGCATCGGCGGGGTCGGCGCCTGGGCGCTGGCGAACCCGGTGAACGCGGCACTGGTGCCGACCATGGCAGCGCTGGCCAGTAAGAGCTTCCGCATATAATCCTCCTCGTTTCCCCGGACGTGCCGGCTCGCTCCTGCAAAGGTCGCGACACCACGCTGGGCAGGGTCATACCTGACGCAGAGTATGTTCAGGACTTCGCGAAGCCTGCAATAAGCCATCACAGCCAAGGATGGCATTTGCGAAACACTGTGGCGCCGGCGACACAGTCGGGCTGCGCCAACGCACCGATGGCCCCGATCGCACAACAATAGCGCGCCGGCAACCGCCGTACCGAGCCGGCGTCGATCCCGCCGAGTGCCGCCACTGCCAGGCCGGCGCCGCGGGCGAGCCGTGTCCACCGCGACGGACCGAGTGCCCTGGCTCCCGGATGGCTTGCCGTGACGAAGGCCGGCGAGAGGAACACGAGGTCGGCGCCCGCTCGGCGCGCCCGTACCAGTTCGGCCGCATCGTGTGCGGAGCTGGTCACCATGCCGCGTCCGGCGCGCAGCGGAGCTGGCCAGTATCCCGCGCGCAGATGCACGCCGGCGCGCAGCGACCTCGCCAGCCGCACGTCGCCGGCCACCACCAGCATGAGGTGTCGGGCGCGGCAGATCCGCGCCAGGTCGCGCCCGAGCGCCGCGCGGTGCGGATCGCCGTCATGGCGCAGCACGACGCCCGCCAGCCCCTTCGGCAGGCGCGACGCCGCCGGACGTGGGTCCGGCAAGCGACGCAAATCGGTGAAAAGCCACAGGATCGGCCGTCCCGGGCGATGTCGTGCGGCCACGGCGCGGGCCCAGGCGAGCAGGCGAGCGTTCATCGTAGCCCCTCGATGCCGATGCGGGATGATCGCTGGTACACCCGATTATTCTGGGTCTCGCGCCGTACCATTGAACATGCCGCGTGTGCGTGCAATTGGCGGAGCGCCATGAGCCGCCGCAAGCATCAGATCGAGGCGTACTTCCGGCACGGCACCCAACTGCACGCGGCCGGCCGATTGGTGGAAGCCGAGCAGGTGTATCGGCAGATCCTCGCCGCTGCGCCGTCGCATGCCGACAGCCCGCACATGCTCGGGATGCTGGCGCTCCAAGCCAATCAGCCTGGGATCGCACTGCAATGGATCGACCGCGCGATCGCGGTGCGGCCCGGCAACGCGATCTATCACGTGAACCGCGCCAGCGCGCTGCTCGCGATCGGCGAAACTGCCGCGGCAGCGACGGCCTGCCGGCATGCGCTGACGCTGAAACGCAACTGCGCAGAAGCGTGTCAGGTTCTCGGTCATGCATTGTCCGATCTCGGCCGACCGGACGAGGCGATTGCCGCCTATCGGGACGCCATGCGCTACCACCCGGCGCTGCCCGATCTGCACAGCCATCTCGGCCTCGCGCTGCGACATGCCGGCAGGCAGGAGGAAGCAGCGGTGGAGCTGCGCGTGGCGGTGGAGCGGAAGCCGCAGGATGCGCAGGCGCAGGGAAATCTGGCGGGCGTGCTGAAGGAGCTGGGCCACCTGGACGAGGCGGAAGCGCTGTACCGGGACGCGTTGCGCCGGCAGGCGGATGATCCGACGCAGCACTATAACCTGAGCCTGATCCTGCTGCTCGCCGGCCACTTCCGCGAGGGATGGAGCGAGTACGAGTGGCGCTTCCGTGCTGGCGCCGCACAAATCCCGGCCTGCGCGCAGCCGCGCTGGGAGGGGGAGCCGCTCGCCGGGCGCACGCTGCTGATCCGTGCCGAGCAAGGCTTCGGCGATGTCATCCAGTTCTGCCGCTACGCCCCGCTGGTGACCGGGGGGCGGGTGATCCTCGAGGTGCATCCGCAGCTCCGCCGCCTGATCGGCAACCTGCGCGGGGTCGAGCACGTCGTTGCGGTGGACGAAACGTCACCCGCCTTCGATCTGTATGTGCCGCTGCTGAGCCTGCCGCGCCTGGTCGGCGCAGCGGATGCAGCGGGCCCCTACATCGGTGGCCGAACCTGATCGTGTCGCGGCTTGGCGTGAGCGGCTGGGTTCGCTCGGGTTCAGGATCGGCGTGGCGTGGCAGGGTAATCCTGCCAGCCCGGCAGAGCACGGCCGATCCTACCCGCTCGCCCATTTACGAGCTCTGGCCGAGCGGCCTGGCGTTCGGCTGATCAGCCTGCAGAAGTACCATGGGCTGGAACAGCTCGCCGCCGCAGAGTTCCGCATCGAGACCCCCGAGCTGGACGCAGGACCCGACGGCTTTGTCGATACCGCGGCGGTGATGCAGAGCCTTGACCTGATAGTCACCTCGGACACCTCGGTGGCACACCTCGCCGGGGCGATGGGACGGCCGGTCTGGCTGGCGTTGCAGCACGTGCCGGATTGGCGGTGGCTGCTCACGGGCGAGGACTGCGCCTGGTATCCGACCATGCGCCTGTTCCGGCAGACCGCGCGCGGCGACTGGAGCGGCGTGTTCGCCCGGATGGCGGAGCAACTGCGATGACCCCGCACGTGCCGGTCTCGTGGGGTGAGCTGATCGACAAGATCACCATCCTGGAGATCAAAGTGGAACGGCTGCGCACGCCGGCGGCGCGGGCGAATGCCGCGCGAGAGCTCATCTTGCTGCGGGCCGAGCTGACGGTACCGCCAGCGGAGCTTGCTGCGCTGCAAGCCGAGCTTGCGGTGGTGAACCGCCGCCTCTGGGAGGTCGAGGACGACATCAGGCGGAAGGAGGCGTCCCAGACGTTCGACGCCGAGTTCATCGCACTGGCGCGCGCGGTCTATCACAGCAACGATGAGCGCAGCCGGATCAAGCGTCTGATCAACACGCTGCTGGGGTCGGAGCTTATCGAGGAGAAACAGTATGTCGGTTACCGAGCTGGCGAATGATATCGCGGCGATCGCCGAAAATCTGCGCCGGGTGCGCGAGCGGATCGCCGCCGCTGCGATCCGCTCCGGGCGACGGCCGGAGAACATCACGCTGGTCGCGGTGAGCAAGACCAAGCCGATCGAGGCGGTCCGCGCAGCGCTGGCGGCCGGCCAGGCCGTGTACGGCGAGAACCGCGTGCAGGAGGCGGCGACCAAGTTCCCTCAGTTGCGCGCCGAGCACCGGTTTCAGCTGCACATCATCGGCGGGCTGCAAACCAACAAGGCGCGCGACGCCGTAAGGCTGGCCGACGTGATCGAGACGCTGGACCGGCCGCGGCTGGCCGATGCGATCGCGGCGGCGATGGCGAAGGAAGGTCGCACGCCGCAACTGCTGATCGAGGTGAACACCGGCGACGAACCGCAGAAGTCGGGCGTGGCGCGAGCGGACGCGGATGGGTTCATCGATGAATGCAAGGCGCGGTTCGGAGCGGCTCTGGTCGGCCTGATGTGCGTGCCGCCGCTGGACCAGGACCCGCGGCCGCACTTCGAGTGGCTGGCGGAGAGGGCGGCGCGGCACCGGCTTGGTGTGCTGTCGATGGGTATGTCGGCGGATTTCGAGATCGCAATCGCCTGCGGCGCTACCTCGGTACGGGTCGGCAGTGCGATCTTCGGGCATCGCTAGCAGGCCGCGACGCCGGCAGCGCTACAGGTGCCGCACCACAACTCGCGCCAGCATCTCGCATCCCGCGCGGTCCGCCTCGTCGAACCGCGCCGGCACTGGGCTGTCGAGATCGAGTACGCCCAGCAGCGTGTCGCAGTTCAGCAGCGGGACGACAAGCTCGGAGCGCGACGCGGTATCGCAGGCGATGTGGCCGGGGAACGCCTCGACGTCGAGCACCAGGACCGACTGTCGCAGCGCCGCCGCGGTCCCGCAGACGCCCTTGCCGAGTGCGATGCGCACACATGCCGGTCGGCCCTGGAACGGTCCCAACACCAGTTCGCTGCCGCGCAGGAAGTAGAATCCGGCCCAGTTCAGCTCTGGCAGCGCATGATAGATCGCCGCCGCCGCATTGGCGGCATTGGCTACCGGATCAGGCTCGCCGATCAGCAGCGCATCGAGCTCGCGCGCCAGTTCATGGTAGGCGACGGCACGGTTCGGCTCGCGCCCGACCACCGTCCATGGCGCGGGCCGCGTTGGATCGTGCATGGCTCGGATTCCCAGCAGCGGCAACATGATCTTACCGCCTCGGGAGCTCCGTGTCAGTGCGTCGACACTCGTGCGTCGCTGCCGGTGCGCGGACGCGCTGGCGCCGGCTCCATGGTGATCCGCATCGCGGTTGCCGCGTCCCGCAGAATGGTTCGCAGTTCGCGCAGAAATGCCATGCCGGTTGCGGTCCGCTGCACCAGCACGCTGCGCCGATCCAGCGGATCGGTCTTGCGGCGCACCAGATCGAATTCCGACAGCCGGTCGAGTGCCCGTGTGATTGCCGGCTTGGAGACGCCCAGTTTTGCCGCCAGGCCGCGCACCGTCTGCGCCTCGGTTTCCAGATAGCAGGTCAGGAAGACACCCAGTTGCCGCGCCGACAGGTCGGGACCGTCCCGGCGGACCAGTTCCACGATCGCGGTGCGCAGGATGCCGGCCAGACCGTCGCTGATTTCGTTGGTGATCATATTCAGACCTTTCCTGATCCGAAGGGGCGGCCGTCCGCACGACTGCGTGACGACCATCCGCCCGAGCCTGTCACAAGTAACGGATTCAAGTCGCGTAACGAGTGGGTGACAGAACCCGTTACCGCCGCCCGTGGTAACGCAAAATGACGGCCGGCCCGACTGGTTGCGCACCGCCAGGGGAGCAGCAATGCAACCCGATCAGGCCGGCCGGCACCCCGCGCCTCCCAGCGGCAGGAACCGAAGCCTGCGCCGTATCGCCTGTCGGGAGCCATTCGGCGACATTACGAAGTCGTCAGCATGACGCCCGACACGGGTGAAATTATCACATTTCCGATAGCGGATGGAGCCGACGGTCAGATCGCGACACGGACGCCGAGTTCCACCACCCGATCGTAGGGAATCCGAAAGAACTCCGTCGCCGGCACGGCGTTGCGGGCCATCACCAGGAACAGCCAGTGCCGCCACCACGGCAGCTTCGGCACGGTGGCCGGCACCAGCACCTCGCGGCCGAGGAAATAGCTCGCCTGCATCGGATCGAACGCCACGCCGGATGCGTTCAGGTCCTCGAGCGCGCGCGGGATGTTGGGGCTCTCCATGAAGCCGTAGCGCAGGATCACGCGATGGATGCCCGGCGCCAACTCGGACACCTCGGTCCGCCGCTCCGAGCCGACCTCCGGCTCATCCACGTTCTGCACGGTGACGAACAGCACGCGCTCATGCAGGACCTTGTTGTGCTTGAGATTGTGCAGCAGGGAGGTCGGCACATAGTCCGGCGTACTGGTGAGGAACACCGCCATGCCGGGCACCCGCACGGTGCGCGACTGCGGCAGGCGCGCCAGGAACGGTGCCAGCGGCAGGCTGTCCTGTCGCCAGCGCGCCAACAGCAGGTCGCGTCCGCGCTTCCATGACGTCATCAATGCGGTCAACGCGATACCCAGCACCAACGGCACCCAGCCGCCCTCCAGCACCTTCAGGGTGTTGGCAGAAAAGAACACCGAATCGATCAGGAAAAATCCGCCGAACACCGAGATGGCAGCGCCGCGCGACCAGTGGAACTGCCGGCGGAACACCACCATCGCCAGCACGCAGGTGCACAGGAACGTGCCGGTCACCGCGATGCCGTAGGCGGCGGCGAGATTGTCCGAGGTCTTGAACGCCAGCACCAGGATCAGTACTCCGATCGCCAGCATGGTGTTGACCTGCGGCACATAGATCTGGCCCTCCTCGGTAATCGACGTGTGGCGCACCGTCATGCGCGGCAGGAAGCCCAACTGCATGCACTGCCGCGTCATCGAGTAGGCGCCCGAGATCACCGCCTGGCTGGCGATGATCGTCGCAACCGTCGCCAGAATCACCATCGGCAGGCGCAGCCACTCCGGCGACATCAGGAAGAACGGATTGGCGACCGCGGTCGGGTCGCTGATGGTGAGCGCACCCTGGCCGAAATAGTTCAGCACCAGCGATGGCAGCACGAAGCACGTCCAGGTCAGCCGGATCGGGTGCGCGCCGAAATGCCCCATGTCGGCGTACAGTGCCTCGGCGCCGGTGACACACAGCACGACCGCACCCAGCACGATGAATGCCAGCCCCTTGTACTGGATGCACAGCCCGACCGCGTAGCTGGGCGAGATCGCCAACAGTACGAAGGGGTGCTGCACGATCTCGAGGATGCCCAGGATGCCGATCGCCACGAACCACACCGCCATCACCGGGCCGAAGATGCGGCCGACGCTGCCGGTGCCACGCCACTGCACGGCAAACAGCAACACGATGACCACCACGCTGATCGGCAGCACGTATTGCTGCAGTTCGGGCGTGGAGACCTCGAGGCCCTCGACCGCCGACAGCACCGAGATCGCCGGCGTGATCACACCGTCGCCGAAGAACAGGCAGGCACCGGCAATGCCGACCAGGGTCAGCGCGTGGCGGATGCCGGTGCCGACCGAGACCCTTTGGGCCAGCGCCATCAGTGCCAGGATGCCGCCCTCACCGCGGTTGTCCGCATGCATGATCAAAGTCACGTATTTCACCGTGACGATCAGCACGAGCGACCAGAAGATCAGCGACAGGATGCCCATGACCTCGGTGGTAGTGATCGGCACGCGGCCGAACAGCTGCATGCTGGCCTTGAAGGCGTAAAGCGGGCTGGTCCCGATGTCGCCGTAAACCACCCCAAGAACGGCCAGCAGCATGCCGAGGGCCGGCACTGGTTTGCGCAACTGGCCGGCCGTGGCAGCCACGGTCATTGCGGGGAATGCTCCGCGATCATGGTCGGACGCATACGCGCCCCGCCTGGGTGAAACAAGCGGCCGCCGGGGCGAGAGGTTGCTCCGGCCGCACATTCATCGTTAACGTCGGTGCCATGAGCGACCTGACAGCCAACAGCGACCACCGCCGCCCGCGCACCAGGTGGGGTTGGTTCGTCGCCCTCGGGGTAGCCCAGCTTGTGCTGGGCATCGTCGCCTGGTTCGACGTCATCGCCTTCACCATCGCCGGGGTAATCTTCATCGGCGCACTGCTGGTGGTGGCCGGCGTGTTCCAGATCGTGCACGCCTTCATGGATCGCGAGTGGGGCGCTTTTGCGCTGCATCTGCTGGTGGGCATTCTCTACGTGATCGGCGGCTTCCTGCTGATGGATGAGCCGGTCCAGGGTTCCGTGGTCATCACGATCCTGGTGGCGGTCGCGTTGGTGTTCGGCGGC
Source organism: uncultured Alphaproteobacteria bacterium (assembly GCA_963749575.1). Lineage (GTDB taxonomy): Bacteria > Pseudomonadota > Alphaproteobacteria > Acetobacterales > Acetobacteraceae > JAMXLO01. The sequence goes on along the minus strand of CAVVNM010000012.1, from coordinate 80,846 downwards.
ATCCTGCGGATCGTTATCGGTGTGCGGCATCGACACATGCCGGGATGGGGGCTGCTGGTGGCCGGCGGCGTGATCAGCCTGGTGGTGGGGATCTTGCTCTACATGACGCTGCCGTGGTCCGGCCTGTGGGTGGTCGGCACGCTGATCGCCGTGGAACTGATCATGCACGGCGTGTCATGGATCCAGTTCGGGCTGACATTGCGCAAGACGGCTTAGATATTTCGCCTCTCGCGCAGGCGGGAGAACTCGGCGCGCAGCGACTGCCATCCTTCAAGCCTTCATGCTATGGCCATGCGGTAGCGAACGACTCTGGCCCGGCGTCCTTGATCACCAGCGATTTGCCCGGCTTCAGCTTGTGGCCGTCCCAGCGGAACACGTTGATCTCGCGATCCGCCATGCTCTGCACCAGTACGGTGTGCCCATCGCGCGAAAAGGCGATCGCCTCGTTCCATGGCCCGATCGGCACCTGATCGAGCTTGCGCAAGGTCTTGCCTTCCACCGCGAACATGGTCAGCAGGCCCTTGTCGTGGTGGAACGGATGGCTCGAAGGCTTGGTCGTGCCGTTTTCCGCGCCGACCGCCAGAAACTTTCCGTCCGGCGACAATTTCAGCGGCTCCGGACTGGGTGGCACACCGACCGTCTCCACCACGCGGAACGGCGTCGACGTCAGGTCGATCAAACTGACCGAATCCTGGTCGCCATCGCCGCGCCCCATGTTGGACACCACGGCGAGCGTTCCCGCCCCGTTGACGTCCATCGTATAGGGCGCCATCCCCGTGGTGAGCGGCCGCGGATCGACGGTGACGTTGCTGCCGTCGATATTCAGTACACTCACCATGTTGTCGCCACCGCGCGTCAGCAGTGCATGCCTGCCATCGTGCGCGAACACGATGCCGCTCGGCAGCGAGTTCTTGTTGCCGAGATCGATCTTGCCGACCGCGGTCAGCTGCTTGTCTGCGACGGTGAACACCGAGACGGTGCCCTCGGTGCGATTGGCAATCAGCGCCAGCTTGCCATCGGGCGAGACCCGTACCGTGGTGGCGCCCGCGCCGGCGGTCAGATTCTGGTTGAACTTCGGCGGCTTGGTGGTGAGGTCGATCACGCTCACCCGATCATCCGGCGCGATCCCGTCCTTGGCCTGCGCGTCCGCTTTGGTTGCGGAGGTGACGATCGCCCAGCTTTCATCCTTGGCCACCCATGCCGCGGTCGGCGGACCGACCACGCTGCCGGGCACCTCGGCCGTGGCGGCGATGGTCGGTGGATAGTGCGCGACGTCGATGATGCTGATCGTGTCAGGGTGCAGATCCTTGGGCGCGATCAATCGCTTCTGGTCGTCCTGCACGGTGTGGCCGTCGTTCGACGACAGTACGATATCGGCGCGAGCGGCGCCGGGCAGTGCCATCAGGATGGTGGCGGCGAGCAGGCGGTTGATATGTCGTTGCATCGTTGCCTCCTTCACAAGGTGCCGCTGACATCGTCCCTGATCAGCTTCATGCCGGGAAGATGCGACGGAACACGGCGGGCGAGCCCTCATCGAGCCGCACGTGGGGGCGCATCCGTGCGTTCCAGGGATTGCCGCTGCGCGCGCGCGACCATTCCGGCGTGTCGGGGACGCCCGCATTCGCGAACTCGTAGACCGTCAGGTACTTTGGCTGGCCCTCGACGGCGAGGTAACGGCGGGCCCGGATGCAGCCCGGCACAGTGAGATAGCCGGGGATGTACGCGGTGTTGTACCAGTCATTGAATTCCTCCTCCATCGATGCCGCGATGTCGATGCGGCCCATTTGCAGGAACGGCGCCGGACCCATCGTGTTGTCGATCGGGTCAGTGCGCGCGGGGAAGATCTGCCGGTAGCCATTCAGCAAATAGTTGCGGCCGACGAAGCCGCCGGAGAAGCGCGTGCGCTCCGGCGATGGCTGGTAGCGAACGGCATCGAGGAAGCCGGCGCTGCGCAGTACGTTATGGTCCTCGAGTTCGTACATCGCGAGGTATTTTGGTGCCCCGCGCAGCGCGGCATAGCGCGCGGCAGACAGGAAGCCGGGGATGCCCAGCAAGCGGCCGATGTGTTCCTCGTTGTACCAGCGATTGAATGCGTCCTCGTGGGCAGGATCGATGTCCATCCAGGCCATCAGCAATCCGGTGCCGCGGGTCTTGGGCATGTTGGTTGCTCCCCCTTGTTCACCCGGACAGATGCTACAGGATCGATGCTTGCGGCCCAAATTGCAGCTCCGCCGAGGGCGGCGGGACCGAAGCTGTTATCGATGCTGAATGTGCCTGCCCGGATGGATCAGAGACTCGGCGGTGGGTTGAAGCCGCCGAATTCGCGCTCAATCAAGCCCGCGAACGCAATCGTCGTGCGGTCCTCCAGGTAGCCACCGATGATCTGCACGCCCACGGGCAGGCCGCTTGCATCATGCCCGATCGGCGCGACCGTCGCCGGCAGCCCGGTCAGCGTCGCGACCGCCGCCCACACGATCTGGTCATTGTAAGAGATCTTCTTACCGTCGATATCGAGCTGCCGCGTCCATTGCGGCGAGTGATCGTGCGGAAAGGCCGTGGTCGGCGTCGGCGGACAGATAATGACATCGACTTCCTGAAACAGAGCCTGCCAACGCGCCCGAATCCCACCCCGGATACGGCTCGTCTGCGCCCACGCCGATTGGCTCATGGTCGCGCCACGCAGGAACGCGGCTGTTAAACTCATGTCATCCGGTGACAGCGCCGTGGCGGCGGCTTCAGTCCGTGCACGCTCGTCGGGTGACTGGTCGACGCTCAGGGCGGCCGACAGCAACTCGCAGTAATTCCGCGTGGTACGCGCCAGGTCGGGCATATCGGGGCTCGCGCGAACGATTGTGCACCCAGCCTTGGCAAGGCGGTCGCTCAGCCCGTCGAGCGCCGCTTTGACGCCTGCGGCCGTCGGGCACAGCGGATGCGCATCGATAACCAGCACACGATAATCCGCCAGCTTGTCGTGACGCGGTTCAGGCAGCGCAAGTTTGTAGCCGATGCCGTCCCACAATTCGTCGGGTCCCGCCAGAACGCCGAGTTCGAGCGCAAGATCCGCGGCGCTGCGTGCCATCGGACCGATCACGGACAAATCGCCATGAGCCACGATAGCGGGTGTCTCAGGTGGTCCCGATCCGCGCTGTGGTATCAGCTCGAGGCTGGGCTTGTGTGAGAACACGCCGCAGAAGTGCGCCGGCGCGCGGAGCGACCCGCCGATGTCGGAGCCAAGCTCCAACGGAACGAACCCGGCGGCAAGTGCGGCCGCGGCGCCGCCCGAGGAACCGCCCGGCGTGCGGCCGAGATCCCAGGGGTTGTTGGTTGTACCGTAGACTTCATTGAAGCTCTGCCAGTCGCTGAGGCCCATCGGAACATTGGTCTTGCCGATGATGATTGCTCCGGCGGTCTTGAGCCGCTGCACGGCAAGCGCATCGGTATCGGGGCGCCAGTTCTGGAATTTCGGGAAGCCCCAGGTGGTCGGCAGGCCGGCGACATTGAACTGCTCTTTGACCGTCATCGGCAGGCCGAGCAGCGGACGGCGCTCGCCGCGCGCCAGAGCAGCATCGGCGGCATCGGCAGCCGCGCGCGCCCGGTCGAAATCGCGCACGACAACAGCATTGATTTTTGGGTCGAGCGCCTCGATGCGGGCAATTGCAGCGTCCGTCAGCTCGCGCGCGGAGACCTGTCGGGCCAGGAGCGCTTGTATGAGGTCGGTCGCGCTGCGGTAGGTCGCGGTGTCATCGCCCGCGACGGCTCGCGCCGGGGCTAGGGCCATCGCGGCAAGCCCCGTCAATACACAGCGGCGGCCCACGTCGGTTGTCATCGTCCGCTTCCGCATCGCTGCCCTTGCGCGCAGGGAACACCACGGTAGCAGAGAAATCGAGTTAGAGAAGGGCGCCCTGGGGCGGCCGAGATGGGCGGGAAGCCATGCGACGCCCCGCCCGTCGTTGACAGCGCATGCGTCACCGCAGCCGGGAGAAACCATCCGCGCTCCAGTCCTCGCTGCCGACCCCATGATGGACAAAGAACAGCCCCCCTGGATCGTACTTGGTCTTCACAGCGCGCAGCCGGCGATAGTTCGGACCCCAGAATGCGTGCTGCCAGTCGCGCTCGAAGTAATCGCTTTCGGACACGTAGGAACCCGCGTTCGGTACCACCTTTCGCAATTCATCTCCGGCGCTGGCGATCTTTGCCGCGTTCATGCGCGCCGTTGCCAGATCGGATGGCGGCTTGATCAGATCGGCGTAGGCGGCAGGATCGCCAAACGCGATGATCGCCAGCGCGAAGGCAGACAGCACCGCCGGGTTCATCGCCGTGTCCCTCGCCGCCGCCACATCCTCGGCACTGGCGCCCGCCAGCCCCTTGTTGAAGTGCAGCATGACCGCCCAATGCCTGGTAGCCGCGAACAGCGCCTCGGCAAACTGCTGCTGCTGCTCCTTGTGCAGCAGGGATTCCGGCAGCCAAACCGACTGATACCCGTGGATGAAGACCCCGAGTTCGGTGTTCTGCTCGGCAAACCAGACATTGTCCTCCGGAGCATCCGGTCGCTGGTCGAAGAACCCCCGCCTGTGCGGGTTCCGCTTCAGGTTTTCGGCGCTCCACCAATTCCGCGCGGCCATGGCAGAGAAGCCGAATGGCGACATCACGGTGAAGTCGTCCGGCGATGCGGCGATCCAATCGACAAACGGCCGCCAGGCGTCCGCTGCCTGCTGTCGCTCCAGGCCCTGGAACACCATCGAGGCCGCGAACGTGTTGTCGGCGCCGAAGGTGACGCTCTCACCCCAATGCGCATTCAGCAGGTTGTCGCGATAGCAGCCGATGAACTGCTCGATCAGCCGGCGATATGCCTGGTCGGACGTCGCTCTGATCGTCACGCCCGCGCCACCGAATTGGGTTGGAAGCTCGCGCGTCCTGAGCGTCAGCCTGGTGACCACGCCCAGGCTGCCGCCACCGCCGCCCTTGAGGCCCCAGAACAGGTCCGGGTTGGTGCAGGCGTTGGCGATGCGCACCTGCCCGTCGGCGGTGACCACCTCGGCTTCGAGCAATCCGCCGGCCGCGCTCCCATAGTTCTTTGAGAAGCTGCCGAACCCACCGCTCTGGATCAGCCCGGCGACACCGACCGTGGCACAACCGCCGCCCTGGACGTAACGGCCGCCCTTCGTGGTCACAGCGTCGTAGGCATGCATCCATACCGCGCCCGCTTCGACGCTGACGGCAGGCTTCGGCGCGTGTTGCCCCGCGCAGCCCTGCGCTACGAAGGCGTCGTGCAGCACCACCTTGTTCATTGGCCGCGTCCAGATCAACAGCGAATCGGCGGCGTCCGAGGTTCCCTGGTAGCTGTGCCCGCCGCCCTTGACGACCAGGCGCAGTTTGTTGTCGCGCGCGAAGTTCACCGCGGCAACGACATCGGCGGTGGTCTGGGCCGCCACCGCATAGGCGCTGGGTGCCGACATCCAGGCGTCGACCCAGCCGGCGGTCTGGGTTCCGGCAGGCTGATCGCCGACGTAATAGGGATTTCGCAACAGCCTGAGCAGGTCCTGGCAGGGCGCGGTGTCGGCCGCATTCCTGCACGCCGCGACCAGCGGCTGAACCTTGATCAGTCTGCCGCCGATACTTTGATTGAGCTTCTCCCAACTCGCCTGCCTCGGCCACGCCGGGTCGGATGGGCGCACGCGACGGAACCCAGCCGGCAGGGATATGCTCGCAGCCTGTGTCGGCGAGCCGATCAGCGACGCTGGGGTCGCCGCAGCCAGTGCAAGCAAGTCTCTTCTGTTCATCTCGGCACGTTCCTCTCTGGCCGGCTATATGGCCCAGGATCCGATGTTGTCCACGCCGACCTCGATGAGGGTGCCCATTGATTGACGGCGCGCCCGTCGCCACACCAGGATGTCGCCAGGAGGAATCTGCAATGGCTCAGCTGGTCGCCGCATTCGGTACATCGCACAGCCCGATGCTCGCCTCGCGGATCGAGGACTGGCAGACCGGCTTCCTGGCCCGCGACAAGGCGCGGCAGTTCGTCGATTTCGACGGCAACCCGTGCGACTACGATACGTTGCTGACGCGCGCGCCGGCGGATGCGCCGGAGCGGATCGCGCCCGAGCAACTGGCGCGACGACACGGCGAGGCGATGGCGGCGATGGCGCGGCTGCGCGACGATGTGGCGGCGGCGCGGCTGGACTCGCTGATCGTGGTGGGCGACGACCAGGAGGAGCTGTTCCAACACGACAACATGCCGGCGATCGGGATCTATTACGGTGCGACGATCTTCGGACGGCTGCCGTATCAGAAGGAGATCGTAGAGTCCGACCATCCATGCGATGCCGCCCTGGCGCTGCATCTGATCGCGGCGTTGCAGCAGGATGGGTTCGATCTGTCGGCGATGCGTTCGCTCACCGAGGGACAGGCGCGAGGGGCATGCGTATTCGTTTGTGCATCGGTTCTATCTGCCGGACGGCGTGCCGATCGTGCCGGTGTTCCTCAATGCGTACTACCCACCGAACCAGCCGTTGCCGGCACGCTGCGTGGCGTTGGGCGAAGCGCTGCGGCGCGCGATCGAAGCGTTCCCGGGCGATGCGCGGGTCGGCGTGATGGCATCGGGCGGGTTGAGCCACTTCATCGTGGACGAGCCGTTCGACCATGCGGTGATCGATGCGCTGCGGCGGAAGGATGCGGCGTTCTTCCGCAATGCGCCGCTGACCAAGCTGATGTCGGGCAGTTCCGAGATCCGCAACTGGCTCTGTCTGGCGGGAACCCTCGGGCCGCTGGAGCTTGACTGGGTCAGCTATGTGCCGGGGTATCGCACGCCGGCGCTCAGCGGCACCGGGCTGTGTTTCGCAAGTTTTAGGTGACGAATATACCTCGCCCGCGAAGTGGGAGAGGCGTGTTGCTTCATCAGATCCCGTCCAGCTTCACCTCGCCGTCCAGCACCACCAGGCGGTGCTCGAACAGCCATTGACCATCGACCTTCGCCAACCGGCAGTCGTACCGCCCGGGCGGCATCAATTCGGTCTTGCCGTTTCGCGTCATGACGTTCAGCAGATAACACGTCGCCCGCGCTGCATTGCCATCGACCTGCACCGCCAGGTTGGAGATGAAATGCCGCAACTGCGATCCGTGCTCGCGGAACTGCGCGAAGCGTTCGGCGAATTCGCGGATGGCGTCCCGACCGGCGTATATACCGACCACCGGGCTTTCCAGCGCGCCGTCCTCGGTAAAGCAGCCGACGATCGTGTCCACGTCGCCGGCATCCAGCGCCGTGGTGTAGCGCACGAACAGGTCGCTGATCATCTGCCGATCGTCCATCTGCCTGCGTAGCTTGGCTCGCTTGCCGAGTCGAGGCCGTGGGCACTAACGTCGCGCATCCATCGACAGGGGAGGCGACCGATGATCATCGAAATGCGCACCTACACGCTGAAGCCGGGCAACATTCCGACCTTCGAGGAGCGCTTCGGCAGCGCGCTGTCGATCCGGGAGAAGTTCTCCAAGCTCGCCGCGTTCTGGCATACCGAGGTGGGGCCGCTCAATCAGGTGATCCACGTCTGGCCGTATGACAGCCTGGACCAGCGCGCCAAGGTGCGCGCCGAGGCCTCCAAGGCGGAAGGCTGGCCGCCGAACACCCGCGAACTCACCCTCGAGCAGCGCAGCGAGATCTTCATGCCGGCGCCGTTCTCGCCGCCGCTCGAGCCGCGCGCACTGGGCGGCATCTACGAGATTCGCATGTATACCTACGCGCCAGGCACGCTGCCGGCGGTAATGGAACGCTGGGCCGAGAAGGTGCCCGGGCGCATTGCGCTGTCGCCGCTGGTCGGCGCCTGGTACTCGGAGCTGGGCGGGCTGAACAAGTGGTGCCACATCTGGGCCTACAAGGACGCCGGCGAACGCGGTCGCATCCGCGCCGAGGCAGTGGCCAAGGGCGTGTGGCCGCCGGGCGGCCCGCCGGGCGCGCTGCTGAAGCAGGAGAACATGCTGGTGGTGCCGGCGGCGTTCTCGCCGTTGAAGTAGCGTCTGGCACGGTTGATGCAACGCCTCCCGCGACCCCAGTTACGGGAGGCGCTTCATGTTCCCGATTGCAATCATTGCCGGCATCATCGGCGCCGTGGTTTCCGGCGCCCAGGGTGCATCCTGGGTATCGAACCAGGTTGATGCGTCGGCCGGTGCCGCATCGGCTGGCGGCAAGGGCGGAGCGAAGCCGCAGACTGACGCCAAGGCGCCGTCCTTCGATGCGACGCTAGCGGCACAGGTTGCCGGGCAGAGTGTGCCGGCCAGCCCCGCGACGGTCGCGGCGGCGCCGAGCCAGCTGCCGCCGGCACAACATGCCACCACCTACGACACGCTGGCCCGCACTCAGGCCGGCATCATGGCCTACAGCCACGTCGGCGAGCATCGCGGCAGTCACGCCAGGCCAAAGCCCAATGGCGGCGATAACCCGGGGGTGACGAGCTCGTAGTCGGTCAGGGCCGCCATCGCACGCACGCGCGGAGCAGCGACAGGATCAGACCGACCCCGACGCCCCACACCGCCTGGATCACCAGCACCACGATCATGCTCTGCCACGCCCAGCCGCCGGCGACCGGCTCCCCCTTGAGCGGCAGCACGACGAACCAGAACACCAGCGAAGCGATAACGCCCAGCAGCAGGCCGGAGAACCAGGCCGGCACAAGCAGCCGCTGCACCGCAAACCCATAGGCGGCGCCGTACAGCCCACCCCAGAAGCAGAAATCGATGATCTGGGTACCCCCCACGGCGGGATCGGCGTCGTCGGGTAGGGCGGCGGCATCAGGCCGCCCAGATAGAACAGCGCCCAGGCGCCCTGGTGGAACACCAGGACGGAGATCGCACCGGCGATGAAGCCGAGAACGGCGCGCATCGGCGGGTCAGTCCTGGCCGTCGGCGGCATTCGGCGAACCGAGACGCCAGGCGGTGAGGCAGGCCAGTGCCGCCACCGGAAGTGCGGCGGCGAACACCCAGAGCCCAGCCGCACTCGCCGCGGGCACCGAGAAGCCACCGGCAAAGCCGGCCAGGTTGGCGACTGCCGCGGCCATCGCTGCTCCGGCAGCGGCACCGGTCAGTCGCACCGTCGCGATACCCGCCCCACCGATCGCCCGCTCCTCGTCCGCGAGTGCGCCAAGTATTCCTTGGCTCATGAACGCCCAGGACAGTCCGAACCCGGTGCCGACCAGTCCGCACGCGATCACCACCCAGGCAAGATGGCTGTCATCGAACACCAGGGTGCAGAGCGACAGCCCTCCGAACACAGCGACGACCCCGAGCCGGATCAGCCGACCCGGCCAGCGCCCGGTCAACCCGGACACCGGAAGCGCCGCGGCGGTCCAGAACACCGCCTCGGCACCCACCACGTAACCGGCGGCCAGCGCCGAGAGGCCGCGCAAGGTCTGCAGCACGGCCGGACCATACACCACCAGGCCCATCGATGCGGCGTTGAGCAGGAACATGGTGGCATATCCGGCACCATGGACGGTGCGCAGATCACCCGACCCGCGCGGCAGCAGCCGCACGGCGCTGCGGCCATCCAGCCGGAGCGCGAGCAGGAACGCCGCCACGCCCGACGCGGCCAGCACGGCGGTATGAGCAAAATCACCCGCCAGGTCCGCCACCGCGATCAGCGTCACGCCGACGGCGATGAGGCCCAATTGCCGCCACGCGACCGCATTCGGAACGCCGGTAGCCTCGGCAGCCGGCAGCATGATCCGCGCGGCCGCGGCGACCGCCACCCCCTGGACCGCAAACAGCCAGAACACGGCGCGCCAAGAGCCAGCGTCGGCGAACAGCCCGCCCAGCAGCGGCCCTACCAGAACGGCAATGCCCCAGACCGAGCTGATCGCGCTGTAGACGCGCGGCAGCAGGCGGTTGGCGAACAGCAGTCCGATCGCCACCGAGCACAGGCCGACCACCCAGCCGCCGCCGACCCCTTGCAGGATACGGCCTGCCAGGAAGCTGAAGATCCCGGGTGCGACGGCACTCAGCGCACACCCGGCTGCGTACAGCAGCGCCGCCGCCGCCGTGGCCGACCGCAGGCCGAAGCGCAGGGCCAGCACGCCGGAGCTCGCGCCGGCCAGCACCGAGCCCAGCAGGTAGCCGGCGGTCGCCCAGCCGAAATAGGCGTAGCCGCCCAGCGAGCGGCCGACACTGGGCATGATGGTGGCGGTGATCAGGCTGTCGGCGGCGTTCAGCCAGACTCCCAGGCAGATCAGGGCGAACAGCGGCAGGCGGCCCTCGCCCAGCACGTCCGCCCAGCTGCCGCTCGCCGGCGCCGCCGCGCTCATCGGACAACCTCTGGAGCGCCATGCTGGCCGGTTCCCGCGGTTGCCGCTATCTGGTGGTGCCAATCGATCACTGACGGGGGATGCCACCGATGGACGATGTATCGCAATCCGTGGACCAGCGGTTCTGGATGCGCGCACGGCGCCACATGCTGGGCTACGGTGGCGACTTCGTGCCGTTCGTGCCGGTCCGCGCCGAGGGCGCGTTCCTGTACGACGCATCTGGCCGGCGGGTGCTGGATTTCACCTCCGGCCAGATGAGCGCGATCCTTGGCCATTCGCATCCCGAGATCGTCGCCACCGTGCGCGAGGCGGTGGGAACGCTGGACCACCTGTTCTCCTCGATGCTGTGCGAGCCGGTGGTGGCGCTGGCCGAGGCGCTGGCCGGGCTGGTGCCCGACCTGCCGCGGGTGATGCTGCTGTCCACCGGCGGCGAGGCGAACGAGGCGGCGATCCGGCTGGCCAAGCTGGTCACCGGCAAGTGGGAGGTGGTCGGGTTCGCGCAGTCCTGGCACGGCATGACCAGCGGATCGGCTTCGGCCACCTACAAGACGGGGCGGCGCGGCATCGGGCCGATGATGCCTGGCAACTTCGCGATCCCGGCGCCGAACGCGTATCGGCCTCGGTTCGCCGGCGTGGGCTGGCGCGAGGAACTGGACGACGCGTTCGAGTGGCTGGACCGGCAATGCACCGGCAACCTCGCGGCGTTCATCGCCGAGCCGGTGCTGAGCAGCGGGGGCGTGATCGACCTGCCGGTAGGTTACCTCAACGCGCTGGCGGCACATTGCCGGGCGCGCGGGATGCTGCTGATCCTGGACGAGGCGCAGACCGGCGTGGGGCGCACCGGGCTGATGTTCGCGTTCGAGCGCGACGGCGTGGTGCCGGACATCCTGACGCTGTCGAAGACGCTGGGGGCGGGACTGCCGCTATCGGCGGTGCAGACGTCGGACGCAATCGCCGCGGAGGCGGAACGTCGAGAATTCCTGTTCTACACCACGCATGTGAACGATCCGCTGCCGGCGAGCGTGGGGCTGAAGGTGCTGGAGATCGTGCAGCGTGACGGCCTGGCGGAGCGGGCGAAGGCGATGGGCGCGCGGCTGGCGGCCGGGCTGCGGGGGTTGCAGCAGCGGTTCGACTGCGTCGGCGACGTGCGCGGACGGGGGCTGCTGCTGGGGCTGGAGTTCCGCGACGCCGGCAAACGGGACGCAGCGACGATTTCCGACGCGGTGACGGACCTGGCGCTGGACCTGGGGCTGTCGGCCAATATCGTGCGGGCAGGCGCGTCGGGCGGCGTGATGCGGATCGCGCCGCCGCTGACAGTAAGCGATGCGGAGGTGGATCTGGGGGTGGAATTGCTGGGCGAGGCGGTGGCGCGGGTGATGGGTTCGTCGTAACAGCGGCAGCGCTGTAATTCGGCCCAAAGGAGTTCTCATGGTCTCGCAATTCGGGACCTGTCGCTGCGCAAGAGACCGGCATCACTCCGCGGCAACTCCGGTCAGGGGACGGTCCAGCGCGCGCAGGATCGGGCTGGTGCCGTGGACCAGGTCGTGCACGACGTCAGGTTCGGGTGGGCCGTAATCGAGGCGCGCCGGCAAGCCACCCTCGGCACGGATGCGGCGGGCGCGGGCCGGGTGCAGCAGCGCGTATTGTTCCGCCTCGGTGAGGGCGGCGAAATCGACCGGGGCAGCGGCGGCAGGTTCGGGCGGCGGCGCGGGGTCCGGCGAGGCCGCCGGCACCGGGACCGACGTGTCACGGAACCAATAGCCGGCGCGCTCCATGGCCGACGGATGCATTGCGTCCAGCGCCTTGTCGCGCACTGTCTGCCTACGCTCGTAGTCGCGCAGCAGGCCGCGCATCTGCCGCAGCATCGCCGCGGCCTGGGCGCGGCAGCGGTTGGCGACGGCGACGTCGTCGCGATACTCGGTGGCCTGGCGAAGGGCATCTGTGTAGTGGGCCTCGGCCAGGACGATGTCGGAGGCGAGCTTGGCTTCCAGCGCATCGGCGGGGTGCAGAGCGGCGACCGCGGCGATGGCGATCTGGTCGCGTGAGGCGCGGGCTTCCGGCGTGTCGGTGACGGGCCGGGGCAGCGAGCCGCAGAGGCTGGCAGAGACTTCCCGGACGATCGAAGCGGGGAGAGGCTGCATGGTGGGGTGGTGCCCTTTCCGAGTGGAAAGGGGCGCATGTGGTAGTTAGGCGTAGCGATATCAAGTGTCTATTATACTAACCAAGCGTGGATTTTCGATAATTCCTGGGGCTGCTGGCTGTGGGTGCCTTTGAACTGCGCCTGACGCCGGCGGGCCAGGCTGTAACACGGAGAAGGTGGAGGACCTCGGAGCGCCACGGAGTTTTGCTGTGCTGCTCGACGGGGAAATCTGAGCGCGTGATCGGATTGACCATCGATGGCGGCCGAGGCGGGCGCCAGCATCTGGAAGATGATGGACGTCGGCCGCCACAAGAGCATGGACACGCTGCGCGGCTACGTGCGGGATGCCGACCTGTTCAAGGACTCGGCCGGGTCGAAGTTTCTGTAGGGGAGGGGGAGATGCCATTCGATCCGACCCCGGCCCGCGTGACGATCCTGCCGCCGTCACCTCCGCCACGCGGCGAAGGGCCCCAGCTGCCGCGCATCCACATCGAGATCGAGATCGTCGACCGACGCAAGCCGCCGTCCAGGCGCGCCGGCTCGTGGTGGCTGGCCGCGTGGATCTGGCTGCTCGTGCTCCTGATCCTGGCCAGCGTGGGCCACGCGCAGTCGTGGAGCAGCTGGACCAGCTCGGGCGGCATCACCTATCTCGACGGGCCCGACGGCTGGCGCGGCACGTCGTTCCGGACGCAGGGCAGCAACACCCGCTACACCGACCTCATCGGCCCGAACGGGCAAACGCGGCACTGCACCTCGTTCAGGTTCCACGAACTCGTCCACAATCCGCACGGACTGCACCCCATGATCGAAGATGAAGAGCTTCGGCGCAGTTTCGCCGAGATCAACGCCAAGCTGGACGCGATCCTGGCGATGCTGATGCCGCCGCACAGCCCGCTCGGCGCGCTGATGTCAGCCAGCCGGGGTGGTGTGCAGCCGGTGGATCGCCTGCTGGCCGATCTGCGCGCGCAACTGGACCGCAGGACGGCGACGATCCTGGCCTTCCTGCCGCGCGAGGAGGAGCCGAAATGAGCGCGAGCACGAGCGCCGCCCGGTGGTATTGGCGGCGGTCGCCGTTCTTCGTGGTCGGCGTGGCCCTATACGTGCTCTTCATGTGGTGGGTGATGACCCGGCAGATGACCTGGGACGCGCCACAGCGGGCCATGTGCGACAAACAGGTCAACGTGCTGCTGACCACGCACGACGCGGTCGATCTGATGCGTGCCAACATCCTGATCGGTCGGTTGAATTGCAGTGTGTGGCGGCGGATCCCGGCGCCAGACTGATGGTCCAGGATCACGGTTTATCCGACCCATGAAGCGCCCCGCCATCGTCACCAGCACCTACCGCTACAAGCGCCCGCAGTGGAAGAAGCAGGCGGTGCCGCGGGCCAGATCGGCGGTCGTCGCCAAGCGCGCCACCGTCCTGGCGCCCATCATCGTGCTGATCCTGATCGGCGTGTCGGCGGGTTGCAACGCGGCGCATGCCGAAGGGCTCCCACGAGCGGTATCTGGTGGGACAGTTGCACCCCGACCGCAACCGGCAAGAGTTGCTTCAACGAAACCACTAAGCAATGGGAGGTCGTCCCTCAGACGGCGCCCACCCAGAGTATCGGTTCGGCGCCGCCCGGACCTGGATGGCAGCAGCGGTATCAAGCGGAAATCAATTCGCGTCCGCATGCCCTGGGCTGGACAGCCGTTCAGCGGCGGATGGCTGAATGCGCCATCCAATTATGGGGCAAGACAGACGGCTTTGCGCGCTTTGCCACCAACGTCGATACCCGTGACGGCCGCTGCACTGTCAATCCGGATCGCAGCGTGTGGCCGCTGCCAGCGCCACTCGGTTACATCCCGCCGTGGTGGCCATGACAACTGAGGAGATCGTCGGCCCCCATGACCGCCCGACCGGTCCCTGCGCGCGCCACTGGCGGAGCTACGGCGACGATCCGCTGCCGACCGGCCGCGAGGCCCTCGCCGAGCCATTCGCGGCGTTCCCGTCGTGGTTCATGCGCATCACCTGCGACCGCTGCGGCAAGGACCGCATGCTGAACGAGGCGCACACCCGCCAACGCGACATGAAGCTCAGCTACATCATCGCCAAGATGCGCCACGACGGCTGCGGCGGCGGGGCTAAGCGGGTGGAGTTGCTCACTGGTATCGAAGGCGCCAGCAGCAGGCCAGTGCGAAAGATCATCGTGCGCGACGGCTGAGCGGAGAACAAAGTCTGATGCGGAACCCCACTCTATTTGGAGCAGTTTATGCCTCGCGTCTTATCCACGAGATCGACGCATCGAGTTACGGTGACTTTCGGAACGAGACGCGCCCTAAGTTAGACCTCCACAACCCCCAGCACGCACAACTGCTCCTTAAGTGGCTCAATAGCTGGAACTCGCGGCTCAAAGACGCTTGGTTTCCCGACGAAGAGCTGCGCCAGTGGCAGGACGAATGGCTGTCGAAATTACCCGTCAGAGACCTCGCCCGCTTGCAGAGCGGCGATCTCGACGCCCTTGTCCGTGCCTATGAAGCGCTGGTTCAGATCGGCCATATTGGACCGACTATCGCATCTAAAATCCCCTTTGCGGCATGCCAGCACGCAGCCATGATGTGGGATGCGCCTATCCGAGAGGCGTTCGGGGGTGGCGGCCATGACGGTTATCGCGGACTGCTTGAACAATCACAACGGGAGGCCAAGGCGCTAATCGACGACGCCGACCGTTGCGGTGTTACGGTGCAGGAAATCGTCCGCGCGGCCGACGCTCCCACGCTGGCCAAGGTTCTTGACGCCTATCATTGGATCACGATCACAAGGGGCCACGTAATCCCCTCCCCAAAGGAGGTGCAACAGTGGCTCAAGTGGATTGACCGATCATGACTGGCTGCACGCGCGGGTGGAAGTGATCACCAGGCCGTTTCTGGGCTCCGTGGCTCTGGTCGCTGCCCTGATGGGCGGCGCCGCCGAGGCACAGCAAGGGACGATTGCCAGGGCCGGCGTAGGGATCACGTCCTGCGGGACATGGGTCGCTTACCGGCACGATCGACTTTCAACGAGCTTGGAACAGTGGGTTCTGGGCTTTCTTACCGGCGCTGCCGACGCCACCACAGGCAATCTGGACCCATTGAACGGAATTGACGCTCAGGCTGTTTGGGCCTGGGTGGACAATTACTGCCAAAACCATCCTCTCGATCGTATCGTGACCGCGACGGAAGCATTCGTCCGCGCACACCCTCGCTGACATCCATCAGGCACCGCTCTTTGCCTCGCCATGGAGGGTTTCCCAGTTGGTGGGGGTGATGTTGATTTGCTCCTGGAGAATTGGCCCGTGATCCCAGTTAAGGCTGACCCTGGGAGGTTTCTCGGTATCGTAGCATCGGAACAAGCTAATCTTGCCGCGTTGCCACTCCTTGCGGACGGTGTCGCCCGCCCGGTTCAGGTTTTCGTCGAGGCCAAAAAGCTTGGGCATTTACCCGTCCTTGCCATGCATGGGGATGTAGTTCACCGACTTACCACAACGCCCCGGAGGCGCGCCCGCTTCCTGTCGAGGATCCGATGGAGACAAGGGTCCAGGAAGCCCGGTTATCCGACCCTCATTGTTGCGCCGGTCGAAGGCAACCACGCCATGGCCACGGCGGCACCATGCCAGGCAGGGGGATTTATTCCTGGCTTCGCGGCGGCTGCTGCCGGCTGGTTCGCGCAACTGTGCGAACGCATTGTTCCGCACTGCAATTGGAAGAGCGTGCGGCAGCAGACTCTCAGCGAGTTGGACCAAGAGTAGCTTACGGTGAGGATGGATCGCCATGAACGTCTCAGCCGCGTCGTCGATGTGAGTAGGCGCCTACCGGAACGCCGAGATACTACGCACATTCGTCGGCACGGCGTGGTAGACGAAGCAGCCTGTCACGACGCCTTTCAGCGGTTTGCCCTGTTCGGCTATGCGCTGGTGCAGGCGGTGCCGCATCTCCTCTTTTATCTCCGCGAGTTTGGCCCGCATCCGTTTGCGCATGGTCTGCATCTTGAGCAGGAATTTGCCGCCGTTGCTCTTCGCGCAGATCTGCGTGAAGCCCAGGAAGTCAAACGTCCCCAACCCGCCGGTTTCCGCCTCCAGCCGGTCCGCCTTCGCATGTCGGCCAAATGGGATCAGGTGGGTTTTCTCAGGATGCAGGTCCAGTTCAAACCTCGCCGGCCTTTCCCTCACGTCATCGAGGAAGCGACGGGCATCCGCCTCTTGCTGAACGCCGACGATCGTATCATCCGCGTAGCGGATCACGATCATGTCGCCGTGCGCGTGGCGGTTCCGCCATTGTTGCACCCACAGGTCGTAGACGTAGTGCAGGCAGACATTCACAGGCAGCGGCGAGATGGCCGCTCCTTGTGGCGTGCCGACCGTGCCTGCGATCCACGCATCCCCGCTTTCAGCCATCTGCCGATGAGACGCAGGATGCGCTGATCGCCACCCTCAATTCGTCCTCCGTGTTAAAGTTCTTCTGCCGTTCAATGGCACCTACCGTTCATCGGATTGCCCTGCACGAGTGCTGCCCCTACCATGCCGCAAATACCCGGAGGACAGCGCCATGATTACGAAATTCGACAGCCTGTATGCGGGCCACGTCGATCTGGACAACGTCGGCTATGCGGGCACGCCGATCAACGATCGCCGCTATTCCAACGAGCACCTCGCCACCGCACTGGAAAAGGCGCAGTCGATGGCGGTGCTGATGGACGGCCTGGGCTACAACGCGTTCTGGATGGCCGAACATCACTTCCAGCGCGAGGGTACCGAATGCATCCCCAACGTGCTGCTGATGGCGCTCCATCTCACTCACGTGACCCGGAACCTGAAGATCGGCTGCGGCTTCAACATCACGCCGATGTGGCATCCGCTGCGCCTGGCCGAGGACTACGCGATGGCGGACATCCTCAGCAACGGCCGCGTGATCTTCGGTCTCGGCCGCGGCTATCACACGCGCGAGGTGGAGACGTTCGGCTCGCCGCTGCTCGATCAGGCAGCCAACCGCGAGTTGTACGAAGAGCAGACCGACATCATCTTCAAGGCGTTCAACAACGAGTCGTTCAGCCACCAGGGCAAGCACTACACGCTGCCGCCGGAGGTTCCGTATCGCGGCTACACGCTGAAGGAGCTGACGCTGGTGCCGCGGCCGATGCGCCTGCCGGTGGAAACGTGGCAGCCGATCCAGGGCGGCAGCGCCCGCGCTTTGGAATTCATGGCCAAGCACGGCATCCAGGGCATGGTCGGCGGCGGCTCAGCCGAGGGCGGGGCGATGCACAAGGTGGTGCTGGGCTGGCAGGAGGCGCACGCCAAGCAGAACAAGCACATCGAACTCGGCGAGCGGCTGTGCTTCGGCTTCCACTTCTACATGGCCGACAGCAAGGCGGAGGGTATCCGTCGCGCAGCGAAATACTACGAAGAGAACATGAAGATGTTCGGCGAACTGCGTCTGGTGCGGGCGATGACGGACGAGCAGATCGAGATCATGCGCGATCCCAAGCGGGCGCCGACCGCGAAGCTGCCGCGGATCGAGGACGCGGTAAACGCCGGCGGCTTCCTGACCGGTTCGGCCGCCGAGATCATCGACCATCTGAAGGCGCTGGAGGAGAAGTATCCGGCGCTGGATCGGATTTCCGTCAGTCTGTCGGTCGGCGTGCCGAAGTCCGAGGCGCTGGAGCAGTTGCGGCGTTTCGCCGAGGAGGTGATGCCGGCGTTCCGCAAGGCCGAGGTGCGGGAGCCTGCGCTGGTGAAGTAGCAGGGAGTCTGGCTGGCCGGCGCCATTACGACACCGCCGGCAGTCCCGCGCGACGCCTGGTGTGTGTTTTGAACTTCCGGTTGCACATTGAGCGCGATACCGTCTCGCCGCCAACCATTGGGGACGGGAGGAATGGACGGCACCGAGACTGCCGGACTGCAATTGCCCCGGTTGCCGCAGCTCGACAGGCGGGACATCGAGGCGGTTCGCAACTTCCTCCCTGGCAAGGTGCTGGGCCGAACCGCGGCACTGTTGTCTCTGTTGCTGCTGGTTCTCGGCTTGGCGGGCAGCGTGGACTGGATGCTGGAACAGCGTCTCGGCATCCATCTGCAAACCATGCCCTGGCTGCGTGCCACCGTGCTGGGCGGTGTTCCGCTGTTGGTCGTGGCTACTCAGGTAATGCTGGAATGGCAGGCTGAGCGGCAGCGGCGACGGCTGCAGGCGCTGGCGATCGAGCCGAGCCGCGTGCCGTTCGGCTATTTTCGCATTGGGCCTTATTTCGCGGCCGATCGCGAACGCTTCGACCGCGCCGACGAGGCGCAATGGAAAGTCCTGAACTGGATCCGCTACGCGGGGGGCGTGCCGCTCTATCTCACTGGCGATTCAGGCTGCGGCAAGAGCTCGCTGCTGAATGCCTGCGTCATCCCGATCCTGCGTGAGGCTGGATGGACCGTGGTGGAGGCCCGCGCCTGGCAGGACCCGGTGGCAGCGCTGCGGCAGGCGCTGCGGCACATTTCTGGCGTGGCCGCGGAGCAGCCCCACTCATTGCGAACTGCAATGGAGGCCGCCACCGCGGCCGTTGGCGGAAACCTGCTGGTGGTGATGGACCAGTTTGAGGAATTCGTCGTCCTCAGCACCGACGAGGCCCGCGCCGGGCTTGTCACCTTGTTCGACGATCTGCGTGCCGACCCGATTGCCGGATTGCGCGTATTGGTGGTGTTGCGCAGCGACTACGAGGCCTTGATTGAGGAGTGCGGCCTGCCACGGCTCCGCCAAAGCGATAATCACGTCTTCGTCGGCCGCTTCACTCTGACTGCTTCCCGCTCCTTCATGGGCCGCTCATCGCTTGGTCTGACCAACGAGCAATTGATGCAGCTGCTCGCGACGGCGGCGGCGCTGGACGAGACGCCGGGCCTGGTCCGGCCGATCACTCTGAACGTACTTGGCACCGTACTATCAGCCGGCCAACCCACCGCGCCGAGCCTGGACGCCAGACTGTTGATCCGCCGCTACATCGAGCAGATCGTCGCTCAGCCGGTTTTGCGCGATCGCGCGCCGGCCGTACTCGAGTCGCTGATCAGCGGATACGAGACCAACCGGCCGATGCCGGAGCTGGAGCTCGTGAGTGCGACGAAGCTGCGACGGGGCGAAGTACGGGCCGTGATGAACGGCCTGGTTGCGGGAGGGCTGGCGCGGCCACTGGACAGCGAGCAGGCCGTCTGGGAGCTGTCGCACGACTTTATCGCCCGTGCCGTCGCACTCCATCTCGGTCGCCATCGCAGGGCGATTCTGCGTCGCAGCATCGCTTACGCCGCACCGCTGTTGCTGGCGCTCACCATTGTCGGTGCCGGCCTGGCGATGGCATGGCAATGGGGCAGCCTGGATCAGGTCCGCTCGGCTCTCGCGGAACTAGGATTGACCGTGACGATCGAGGCCGGACAGGCGCAGATCGAATCGAATTCGCATCTGTCGCCCGAACGGTTCGCCACCTCGGGGCGATTACTCGCCCGTCTGAACGAGAGCACGCCCATCAGGTCGGTCCGGCTGAACGCCGTGAGCGTGATCGGCCTTGCGCCGCTCAAAGGCCTGACCGCGCTCAGCCGGCTGGAACTCGTCGGAACCGAGGTGACAAGCCTGGAGCCGCTGCAGGACCTGCCGAATGTTCATATCGTCGTCGGCGGCGCCACATCGCTGCCGGAATCCGTGCCGGCGGCGGAGCGAGCCCGCTTCGCCGCCTATCGGGCCGACCGGTCGCTGCCATCACCGTGGTGACGGCTGCACTGTCAGGAGCCGCGACATGGTGCGCGCTAGCTGGAGCAGCTGCGTCGCTTCGCTGAGGAGGTGATGCCGGCGCTCGGCAATGCGGCGGTCGGGGAGCCGGCGCCGGTCAAGGAGCCACGTCTCGCGGGAGTTGCGGGCAGCACGCACGGGCTGGCCTACCGGCACACGTGCCGCGAGAAGAATATTCTTTCTACGACCTCGCCCTTGCACTCATAAGCAAAATGCTTCTCTGCTAGGGGCCGGATTGCGCGCTCGTTGGCGATCCGGACCGCAATAGCGCCGGGGACGCCGATGACCCGCGAGAGCATTTTTTGCCACACCGAGTTGCGCCAATGATCGCCGTGGCACTCGACGTCGCCGCGCTGCGGATCGCGGTTGCCGGGCGCGGATCGGCTGCTCTGCGCCGGCTCCGCGCGCTGCAGGCAGGCGGTGCCGGCGGTCTGCTGGTGTTCTCTGATCGGCCCGGCGACCTGGGCCCGGTGGCCAACCAGTTGCTGCGGGCACACCTCCCTGGCCGCCACGACCTCGCCGCTCTGCAGGCTCTTTGGATCGCTGGCCTGCCCGACGACCTTGCCGCGGACCTGGCCGCGTTGGCGCGCTCCGAGCGGGTGCTGGTCAACGTCGAGGACCGGCCTGCGCTGTGCGACTTCCATAGCGTGGCCGAGGTACGGCGTGGTGATCTGTTGTTGACCGTGTCGACCGGCGGCGCCAGCCCGGGTCTCGCTGCCCGCTTGCGCGCCCGTCTCGCTGCCGAGTTCGGTCCCGAATGGGACGATCGTCTCGCACTGCTGCGCGAACACCGGGCGGCGTGGCGCGCGCAGGGCCGCGATGCCGCCGCGCTCACCGATGCGTTGCTGCATGCCAACGGGTGGCTGACATGATCTTCGAGGCAGGCTCGGTCTGGCTGGTCGGCGCCGGCCCTGGCGATCCTGGACTGCTGACCCTGCACGCCGCGCGCGCCCTGGCCGCGGCCGATGTCGTGCTGCATGACGCCCTGGTGTCGCCGGAGATCCTGGCGCTGGCCCGGCGGGGGCGCCTGGAGCCGGTCGGCAAGCGCGCCGGCGGGCTTCGTACGCCGCAGCTTCGCATCAACCAGCGGATGATCCGATTGGCGCGGGAGGGTCGCCGCGTGGTGCGGCTGAAAGGCGGTGACCCGCTGGTGTTCGGCCGCGGCGGGGAGGAGGCGCTGGCGCTCGCCGCCGCCGGCATCCGTTTCCGCATCGTTCCCGGCATCAGCGCCGGCATCGGCGGCGCCGCCGCGGCGGGCATCCCGCTGACCCATCGCGGCCCGGCGCAAAGCGTTGCCTTCGTCACCGGCCACGACGCGAATGGCGAGCTGCCCGACATCGATTGGTCGGCATTGGCGCGTGGTGCCGATGTGCTGGTGCTCTACATGGCGCTGCGCCGGATCGGTGTGATCGCCGCGCACCTGCGTGCCGCGGGACGCGCCGCGGCGGAACCGGTTGCCTTCATTACCGATGCGACGACCCCCCGCCAGCGCGTCGCGATCACCACGCTGGCGGACGCGGAACGTACCGCCGCCGCCATTCCATTGTGCGCGCCGACGCTGATCGTCATTGGCCCGGTGGTTGCACTGCGGCCGCTGCTCTCCGCCGGCAACGAAACCGCGCCACGGTGCGAGGGAGAACGTCATGCTGCCTGAAACCGCCCCGTTCCCGGCCGAACAGATCGTCGCGCTGAACCGCATCATGTCCGGCACCAATGCCGAGCAGCGGACCTGGCTGAGCGGATTCCTCGCCGGGTATCAGGCGGCGGCCGTGCCGCAACCCGCGGCAACGGCGCCACCGGCACGGCGGGCACCGCTCACCATCCTGTTCGGGACCGAGTCCGGCAACGCCGAGTCGCTGGCGGATGCGGCGCGCAAGGCGGCCGGCCGGCTGGGCTTCGCCGCCCGGGTGCTCGACATGGCGGATGCCACGCCGGCGCAGGTGGCCGGTGCGCAGAACCTGCTGGTGATCGCCAGCACCTGGGGCGAAGGCGACCCTCCGCAGCGCGCGATCGATTTTTACACCGCGCTGATGGCCGACGATGCACCACGCTGCGACGGCGTGCGCTACTCGGTGCTGGCGCTGGGCGACCGTGCCTACGCACGGTTCTGCGAGACCGGCCGGCTGATCGATGAGCGATTTGCCGCGCTGGGGGCCACGCGGGTCGGCGAACGTATCGAGTGCGACCTGGACTACGCGGTGCCGGCTGCGACCTGGATCGATGGCACGCTGAACGCGCTTCAGGCGGAGCCTGGCGAGCCGGAAGCAGGCGCGGTCATCCACGTCGATTTCGCCCGCGCACCTGCCGAGGTCGCGGCCTGGAGCCGATCGCGGCCGTTCGAGGCGGAAGTGACCGAACGCATCCGGTTGTCCGGCAGCCGGTCAACGTCGGACACCTGGCATGTCGAGTTGTCGCTCGAAGGTGCCGGGTTCGACTATGAGCCAGGCGACTCGCTCGGGTTCCTGCCTGCGAATGATCCGGCGCTGGTTGACGCGGTGCTCGACGCCGCGGGACTGGCCGGCGATGCGTCGGTGCGCGCGCGCCTGATCGAGCAGTTCGATATCGCCACGCTGACCGGTCCCGAGCAGCATCCGGACGGCTGGCAGGTCATCGACATGCTTGAGGCTTCGCGTCAGCCGTTCACCGAGGCGCAGCTGTTGTCGCGGCTGCGACCGCTGGCGCCGCGCTATTTCTCGATCGCCTCCAGCCGCAAGGCGGTGCGGGACGAGGCGCACCTGCTGATCGCCGCGGTGCGCTATGTGGCGCATGGGCGCGAGCGCAGAGGTGTCGCCTCGGTTGACGTCGCCGAGCGGCGCAAGGTGGGCGACCGGATGCGCGTGTTCCTCAAGCCGAACCCGTACTTCCGGCTACCGAAGGATCCCGATCGGCCGGTGATCATGATCGGCCCCGGGACCGGCATCGCGCCGTTCCGCGCGTTCGTGCAGGAACGCGACGCGGTTGACGCGCGCGGGCAGAACTGGCTGGTATTCGGCCATCGCAACTACACCCACGACTTCCTGTACCAGCTCGAATGGCAGGACCTGCTGAAGCGCGGCGTGCTGACACGGCTGGACGTGGCGTTCTCACGTGACCAGCCCGAGAAGCGCTACGTGCAGCACGCGCTGTGGGATGCACGGCGCGAACTGTACGCGTGGGTGCAGGACGGCGCTGCGATCTACGTGTGTGGCGATGCGAACGCGATGGCGAAGGATGTGCACGCCATGCTGCAACGCATACTTGGCGAACCGAGCGGCAAGGATGGTGCGGCGGCGCTGGATGCGCTGCGGCGCGAGGGAAGGTATCTGCGCGATGTCTACTGAGCTTCGGCCTGCCTCCCCCAACGAAACGATCAAGGCCAACAGCCGCTTCCTGCGCGGCACCATTGCCGATGGCCTGAACCGCGTCGAAACCGGCTCGCTGTCGGACGACGACCAGCAACTGACCAAGTTCCACGGCATTTACGTGCAGGACGACCGCGACCTGCGCGCCGAACGCGGGCGCAAGAAGCTGGAGAAGGCGTTCATCTTCATGGCGCGCCTGCGGGTACCGGGCGGTGTGCTGACGCCGCAACAATGGCTGGCGGCAGAACGCATCGCGCGCGAACGCGGCAACGGCACGCTGCGGTTGACCACGCGGCAGACCATCCAGTTCCACGGCATTATCAAGAGCAATCTGCGTTACGCGATCCGCGGTCTCAACGACGCGATGCTCGATACCATTGCGGCCTGCGGCGACGTGAACCGCAACGTCATCGCGCGCGTCAACCCCTGGCAGGGCCGCGCGCACGCCGAGGTGGCAGGGCTGGGGCAGGCGATCGGCACGCATCTGCTGCCGAAGAGCCGCGCCTGGCACGAGATCTGGATCGACGGGGAGAAGCTCGCCGGCGGCGAGGAGGAAGACGAACCGATCTACGGCCGTAGCTACATGCCGCGCAAGTTCAAGATCGCCATTGCACTGCCGCCGCACAACGATGTCGATGTGTTCGCCCACGACCTCGGCTTTATTGCCATCGAGGAAGCCGGTCGCATCGTCGGCTACAACGTCTTGGTCGGCGGCGGCATGGGAATGACCCATGGTGAGCCCGACACCTTCCCCCGCACCGCCGACGTGATCGGCTTTTGCGCACCCGCCCGGGCGGTGGATGTCGCCGAGAAGGTCGTGACGGTGCAGCGCGATTTCGGCGATCGCTCCGACCGCAAGCACGCGCGACTGAAATACACCATTGAGCGCATGGGGCTCGATGCGTTCCGCGCCGAGCTGGAGCGACGGCTGGGTCACGTGCTGGCACCTGCGCGCGCCTGCGCCTTCACCGACAATGGCGACCGGCTCGGCTGGGTACAGGGCGATGACGGCGCTTGGCACCACACGTTATTTATCGAGAATGGCCGCGTGAGCGATCCGGCGGGGCTGCATGCCATCGCCGAACTCGGCATCGGCCGCTTCATCATCACGCCGAACCAGAATCTTGTGCTCGCCGACATTCCGGCAGACCGCAAGGCGGAGGTCGCGGCACTGCTGCAATCGCACGGTCTCGACGCTGCCGTCGGCGGACTGCGGCGCAATGCACTGGCCTGCGTCGCACTGCCGACCTGTGGTCTCGCGCTGGCGGAGAGTGAGCGCTACCTGCCGGACCTGATCACGCAACTGGAACACGAGCTGGAGCGCGTCGGCCTGGCGCAGGACGACATCACCATCCGCATGACCGGCTGCCCGAATGGCTGCGCGCGGCCGTATTTGTCCGAGATCGGCCTCGTGGGCCGCAGCCCGGGCCGTTACAACCTCTATCTCGGCGGCGCGTTCGATGGCACGCGCATGAACAAGCTGTATCGCCGCGATGTCGACGGCGATGCCATCGTCGCCGCGCTGGCGCCGCTGTTCCGCGCGTACGCCGAACACCGCGCGCCGGAGGAACGCTTCAGCGACTATGCCATCCGCGCCGGCCACATCCGCCCGACGATCACCGGCAACACGTTCCACGCCGATCTGCCCTTCGAACTGCGGAGCTGACCATGATCTCCCTGCGACCCACGATTGCCTATCTTGCCTGGCCTTCGCCGCATCATGCGCGCGGGCGATTGCTCGGGCTGCCCTTTGTGCTGGTGGCTTTCGGGCCCGGCCTTGTGCTCGGCTGGCAGACCTGCTTCGCCGCGCTGATGATCGCGGGTCTGGCAAGCTTCCTGGTCTATGTGCCGTTGACGGTACTGGTGCTGAATGGCGGCGGCGCACTGCCCGAGGACGCCGTGGTGCCGGCGCTCACTGCGCGTGCCTACGCAGTGCTGTTCACGCTGTGGACCGCGACAGCGTGGGCGGGAGCAGCTATCGCGACGCACCTGGGCTAGGATTTCCTGTGGTCGCGGTGTCAACGCAATGTCGCCAGATCGGCGATCAGATCGATCCCATGACGTGAGGTGACGGATCGACGCAGCAGCGGCTTGCTGCTTTCGCAGGTGCAATTCGCTGCCCAGATAATCTTGCGGATCGGGGAGTGAAGGTGAGGCACCCGCAAGTTCCGGAGTTTGCCTATTCCGGGTCAGGTCCCTCGGCCGCCGCAAACCCGCTGCCGAACGCTGCGTCGCGCTTCTGGAAGGTGTACTTCACCCCGTGTGTGCGCATCGTCTGGCGGAACTCGCGGGCCAACGGCGCGTTGTGGCCGCGCGCGTCGATCTCGGCACCGATCCGCTGCAGCGTACGTGCACCCATGAGCTCCAGCCCAAGATTGACCAGCCGTTTGTTGGCCGACAGCAGATGCGGATCGACCAGCGCCATGCGCCCCGCCAGCCGCATCACCTCGGCCTCGAGATCGGCCGCAGGCACCGCCTTCATCGCCAGCCCAATCCGCGCCGCATCCGCCCCGGTGACACTGTCGCCGGTGAACAGCAGACGCTTCGCCCACTGCGGACCGCAGTGGTACAGCCACATGCTGCCCGGTGGCGTGCCAAGATCACGCACTGGCGGAAAACCGATCCGGGCATCGTCGGCGACGATCACCATGTCGCACAGCCAGGCGAGGTCGGTGCCGATTCCGATGCACGTGCCGTGCACCTGGGCGATTACCGGCTTGTGCATGTCGAACAGCGTGATGCGCAGGCGCTGGCCCTGTTCCAGGCGCCACACATCGTCGTCGATTTCCTGGCGACCACGGTACGCCTCGCCGCGGCCGGACGAATATTCGCTGAGATCGGC
Organism: uncultured Alphaproteobacteria bacterium; assembly: GCA_963749575.1. Taxonomy (GTDB): domain Bacteria; phylum Pseudomonadota; class Alphaproteobacteria; order Acetobacterales; family Acetobacteraceae; genus JAMXLO01. The sequence goes on along the minus strand of CAVVNM010000012.1, from coordinate 54,471 downwards.
GCCGGCGCAGAAATGCGGGCCGGCACCACGCAGCACGACGCAATGGACCGGGTTGAACTCGTCCGCTTCCAGCAGCGCCTCGTGCAGTTCCCGCAACAGCCTGGCGCTGAGCGCGTTGCGCTTCTCCGGACGGTTCATGGTGACGATGGCGGTCTTGCCGATCACATCGTAGGTAATCTGTTCGAACTCCATGACGCTTCCTCCCTTGCATTGCATCAGCGCGCGCGTAGGCTCGCCGGCAACCATGCGCCGAGGGGGAAACCGATGCCAGAGTTGCAGATCGCCCGCGTCGAGACGTTCCTGTTCGATCCGGGTCTCGCGAAGAACCTGCTGTTCTGCCGCATGGAGACCGAGGACGGCGTACATGGCTGGGGCGAGGCGTATGTCACACCCGGCAAGGAACCGGTGATCGAGCAGCTCCTGCAGGGCATGGCGAAATACCTGATCGGCCGCAGCGCATTCAACATCCGGCATACGGCACAGGTGCTGTTCGATGATTTTGCCATGCGGCGTGCGTCACTTGACCTCCTGTCGGCCTGGAGCGCGCTCGAGATCGCAATGTGGGACATCGTGGCGAAGCACGCCGGCCAACCGGTGTACAACCTGCTGGGTGGCGCCTCGCGCGGGCGCGTGAAGGTGTACGCGAATGGCTGGTCGAGCGGCAGCGAATTGATCGAACAGAATCTGGAACGCGCGCTCAAGGTGAAGGAGATGGGCTTCACCGCGCTGAAATGGGACCCGTTCCCGGGTCCCTGGCGGAGCTTCATTCATCGCGAGGACGAGGACCACGTCGTCCGCTACGTCAAGGCGATGCGCGAGACCCTGGGGCCGGAGTTCGGTCTGCTGGTCGAGGCGCACCGCCGGCTGGCGCCGATGCACGCGATTCGCATTGGCCGGCGCATCGCCGAGTTCGACGTCGGATGGTACGAGGAACCCTGCCTGTGCGACAACATCGAGCTGGTCGCGGAGGTACGGCGCGCGCTGCCGGGTGTACCGATCGTCACCGGCGAGGCGATCTACAGCAAGGAGGCGTTTGCCCAGGCGCTGGCCGCGCGTGCCGCCGACATCATCAATCCAGACATCTGCAACTGCGGCGGCATCAGCGCGATGCTCGACATCGCGGCGATGGCGCAGCCGCACGCGGTGGCGGTGGCGCCGCACAACTATAATTCGACGCTGGTCGGACTTGCCGCGACGGTGCAGCTTGCGGCGCTGATCCCGAATTTCTGGATCGCGGAGTTCTTTGTCAACCTGAAGCCCGCATGCGACGAGATCGCGGTGCAGCCGCTGGTGGTGAAGGACAGCTTCGTCGATCTGCCGACCACGCCCGGACACGGCATCGACATCGATGTCGAGCGCCTGCGCAAACGGCCGTACCGCGATATGGGCTCACGCACCGGCAAGAGCCTGCGCAGCCACACTGAGGAGTTTCCCCGCAAGAACTATGTCGTCGGGTCGACGCGCACGGGATACTGACGTTGCGGTGGCCTCAGTTTTCCTCGGTTTGCGACCGCCTGGTCAGATACGACGCAGAATCCTCGGGCAGCAGCAGGCGGTCGTGCCGCAACGCGGTCACCACCTGCTCGACGCGCGCGAGATAATCCTCGGAATTCGCGTAGCGCTCCGCCAGCGATGGCCGCGGATCGCCCGCCTGTTCGCGTTCGGCCGGTGTCGCCGAGAACGCCAGATGCGTCCCTTCCCGATCGGCAAGCTCGCCCGCAGGCAGTGGCGCCCGGTACAATTCCACCCCGTGAAGGTACCGCGCGGGACGGCGATGTCAGGCAGCCGAATGCCGGCAATCTCGTTGCCATCCGCGTCCACCTGCGGCACCAGCGCCTGCCAGACCCTGTCCGGCGGCTGCGGATCCGTCCAATCGGGAAGCGCCACGACATCGTTCGACGCGCGCGGCGGCACGAGGGGCGCCAGCTTCGGCCACGTCACCGCTGCGGCGCGCACCAGCGTGCCGTCGGCAATGCGCGGCAGCCGTGACGGCGGGGGCTCGCGGCCATCCACCACCCATTCGTCGAGCGCCACCAACAGCGCGCGGATCGCCGGCATCGGGTCATGCCAGTTGCGCGGATTTGTGCATGGGCCAGCATCACGGGGCATGCCCGCCTTGCCGCCATGCTGCGTGCCGGTCAGATAATAGCCGCGCAGGTTCGCCGGCAACGCGATATCCCGCGTGCCATCGGGATCGGTGTGCAGCAGCGACGCGCCCTTCTGCCAGTATTCGGTCGAGGTGTTGGTCTCCATCAGCTTCGGATCGCTGTCGTCGCCGCGCATCAGTGCGGCGGTGGCGAAGGGAAACTCTATCTCAGGGAAGCCGTGGTCTTCGTGCCAGGTCCGGGTACGCGCCGGCTGGCCGAATTCGGTGTTGAGGAACACCCGCCCGATGCCGGCGACATGCACGAACAGGCCGTCGAACACGCGCGCACCGGACTCGTCGCGGTTAAAGCCCTGTGCCAGGTGATCGCGCAGATAGCGCCCGGCCTGCGAGATCCCGAAGGCCAGCGCATGCGTCGGCTGGCGGCCGAGCAGATCGCGCCCCACCGCGCGGTTGCGCAAATGGCTGACGACATCACGCGTCGCGGCAAAGCCGATGCCCAGCACGCGAGGATTGATCGCGTCATAGCGGAGCTCGTAGATCGAACCCGGGTCCGGCAGCGCGCCCTGCGCCAGTCGCACCGTGCGCGCATCGACGAATTCGTAAGCGACCGGGTCTCGCGGCGCGGTCTGCGTGCGTCGCACCGTCAGCACCGCGCCTTCGCGCGTCGCCGCGTCATAGGACAGACGGAACTGCTGCAGATCGCCGCCGCGCGTGCCGGAGATGAACTCCTCGCGGATGCGCCGCGCGATCGGCGCACCATTGTCGGTGGCGATGGGAGCATCCAGTACCGAGCCCGCCACCGGCGCGCGGCGCACCCGGGTCCCAACCTGACCACACCAACGTAAAGCCGCGCCGCAGCGGCAATGCATTGCCGAGATCCGCCGCGCTCTGGGGTTGGTTGCCAGGCTTGCCGGCGCAGAGGTTGGCGAACAGCATGATGCGGCCGCGGTTGTTCACCTCATACAGGATGCGGCCGTTGCCGCGCTCGGGATCGGCCGGACGCAGGATGCAGAGGTCGCTGCGGTACTCGACGTTGCCCCGCACGTTGCGCGGCGCCTTGTCGATGTTGACGATGCCGCGATTGGTGGGATGCAGTGGATCAAGTTCGCCGATCGCCACGCCGTCCAGCCGCTCATAGGGGCCGGACGCACCGAATGCGGCATCGCCGACGAACGGCGCGCGCGTCGTGATCTCGATTGCGGTGATCATCGCCTGTCTCCTGTCAGCGCATGAAGCCGGTCAGCTCTTCCTCCGCCCAGGCGATCGACTGTTCGATCGATCGGCCGGAGAACAATTGGGCGAACATTTTCGGCATGATGCCGCGACTGTAGATCTGCACGGCAATGTCCGGCGGCGCCGGCGTGCCGGCGACGTGCGGGCGCGCGTGGTGCGACGGACGGATCGGATAGTGGAACACGGTGCCGCGCGGCGGCTCGACCTGTTCCCAGATCTTGAAGTCGAGCATGCTGTCGAACGGCGGCACGTCGAAGCCTTCCACCTTGCGGGTGCGTTCCTCTACCTGCTCGCGCTCGGACAGATATTCCAGCAGTTCCTTCGCCGCGGTCTTGTTCTGGCTGAACGACCAGATACTCCAGAAATACGGATTGTACGCGACGAAGCGTCCCTTCGGTCCGCGCGGCGCGGAGAACGTCCAACAGTCGCGCGCCACCTGGGGCGCGTCGCGCTTCGCCACCGCCCAGGCAGAGGGTGGATTGAAGATCAGCGCACTCTGTCCGGAGATCAGCGCGCGGTTGTTGGACGCGCTGTCGTACGCCATCACATCCCGCGGCAGAAATTTCACCAGTTGCCGGCCGTACTCCATCACCTGGCGAATCTCCGGCGTGTGCAGCGTGATGTTGCCCTTGGCGTCAACCAGTTCGGCGCCGAACGCCGCGAACAGAGAACCGTGGAAGTCCACCGCATCGCCGCAATCCGACAGGCCCAGTGCGAACGGCATGCCTGCCGCGTGGCAGGCTTCGGCTGCCTTCAGGTGCGCATCCCACGTCCACGCATCGGCACCTGGCGTATACTCGTTGTTCACCGGATACATTGCCAGCAGGTCGAGGCCGGCCTTGTCCTTCAGCACCCCGATCCGCCCGCATGGCGGCTGGTTCTGCGCTCCGGAGTTGCTCGGAACGGCCATCCAGTGGCCTTCGATCTTCGCGAGATACTCGCATACCTCGCTGGCGGGTCCGTATTTCGACGTCAGCCGTTGCATCACGTCATCCACCGGCTCGAAGGCATGCGCATGGTTGTGCACTTCCCAGACCGGCAGCGAGATCACGTCATGGCCGGTCTTCGCCTGGTCCTCCGCAGCCGCGGTAATGACCAGCTTGTTGCCGGCGCTCATATAGTCGACGGAGGCTTCCACCTGGTTCTTCCGTGCCCAGGCGTTGATCTGGTTCGTCATCGCGTCGTTGCCGCCTGGCACCCAATGGTCCCAGAACGCCAGCGCCAGCTTGCCGGCGGCGCCGGCGGTGCGGATGTGGACAAGGGGCAACGCGACGGCGCCGATCTGCAGGGCACGTCGACGGGCGATGCGCGTGGTCATCGTCGTTTCCTCCGGTTGTTGTGGTGACGGGTTGCGAAGCGGAACCGATCACCTCTCACATCTTCGGATGCAGCTTCGCCTCGGTGCGAGCCTGCAATGCCTCCAACGTCATTCCGGCAATCATGTCCCGCACCACAAATCCGCGTGGCGTGACATCGAGCACTGCAAGGTTGGTATACACCCGCTTCACCACGCCCTTCGCGGTCAACGGATATGTGCAGCGGTGCCTGATGCGCGGCTCGGCTTCCTTTGTTGTATGCTCCATCACCACCCAGAGCCGCTGCGCGCCGATTGCGAGGTCCATGGCGCCGCCGACCTGCTTCACCGGTTCATCAGCCGAGCGCGCCCAGTTGGCGATGTCGCCATTCTCCGCCACCTCGAACGCGCCCAGCACGCACAGATCCAGGTGGCCACCGCGCGCGATGGCGAAGCTGTCGGCGTGGTGTACATAGGAGCCGCCAGTGCGTAGCGTGACATGTGTGGTGCTGGCGTTGATCAGGAACGGATTGATCGCGTCAGCCGCCGGCGCGGGACCGACGCCGATCACGCCATTCTCGGCATGGAAGATCACCTCGCGGTCCGCTGGGACGAAGTCGGCGACCAGGGTCGGGATGCCGATGCCGAGATTGACCAGCCAGCCTTCGGGAATGTCGCGTGCGCACCAGGCCGCCATGCCGTTGCGATCGAGCGGGGGGAATTCCATCGGGTCCTCTCAGAGCGGCACGTGCAGCACGCGATCGACGAAGATGCCGGGTGTGACTATGGTCTCCGGCTCCAGTTCGCCCAGTGCGGCAATGTTGCGCACCATCGCGATGGTGAGCTTCGCCGCCATCGCCATCACAGGATTGAAGTTCCGTGCGCTGTCGCGGTAGGTCAGGTTGCCCCAGCGATCGGCGCGCCACGCGTCGATCAGCGCGACGTCGCCCGGCAGCGGGTATTCCAGCAGGCACAGCCGGCCGCCGATCTCGCGCGTCTCGCGACCTTCGGCGAGCAATGTGTCGGCGCCGGTGGGCGTGTAGAATCCGGTGATGCCGGCGCCGGCCGCGCGCATGCGTTCGGCCATGGTGCCCTGCGGCACGATCTCCACCTCCAGATCGCCACGTTGCAACAGCCGCCCGGCGAGGCTCGCGGGACGCACGAAGCTGCAGATCAGCCTGCGCACGCGACCAAGTGACAGCAGGCGCTCGATCGCGCTGCCGTCGCGCCCGCCGGCAACCGCGACGATGGTGAGACTGCGCGCACCTTGTTCGATCAGCCCATCGAGCAACGGCGTGGGAATGCCGACATCGCCGAAACCACCGAGCAGGATTGTGGAGCCATCGGCTATGCCGGCCACGGCATCGGTCATGGAATGCACGAACTTGTCGATCATGCGCGGACGGTAGCGCAGGGGTCTGGTGCGGTCGAGGCAGCGCAGGAGCGGTCGGCGAATTAGGTCTGAAGGTCGCAGCGGAGCATGGTGCCGGGTTCGAGGACGTGACGCTCGCCCTGTACGCGAACCGGCATCGCATCGCCGGCGGTCAGCACGACGCTGACATGACACGCTTCCGCATCAATCTTGATCGTCACGCGACGGCCGCGCCAGTGGACGCAGCAACCAAGCGATTTCCAGTCGGCGGGCAGATGCGGATCGATACCCAGGGCCTCGGAGCACAATGACAGGCCGCCAAAGCCGAAAACCGCTGCCTGCCACAGGCCGCCGAGTGCCGCGATGTGGACCCCGCCGGCGCTGCCATCCGCCGTGTCGGCAAGGTCGGTTGTCGCCGTCTCACGGAAATAGCGGACGGCGGTCTCCGTCTCGCCCAGGCGGGCGGCAACCAAGGCGTGCACACCCCTGCTGAGCGAGCTGCCGTGGCCGCAGCGCCGCTCATAGTAGCGGAAGTTCACCAATCGATCCGGCGCCCCGCATGCCTCCGGCAGCAGGGCCAGCAGGGCGACGACATCTGCCTGTTTCACGACCTGTGACCGCTGGGTTCGCTCACGACCGAACACAACATCAATCGGTACGGTGCGGTCGGCATACTGCGATAGATCGACGTCTTCGAGATCAAAGAATCCGACAAACTGCTCGAACAATCCGCTGTCGGCAGCGAACCCGGTGAACATTGCGTCGGCGACCCCGATCCAACCACTTGCCTCGGATGCATCCAGTTGGAGTTTCCGCGACAGCGCGAGCCAGCGATCCGGCCACCGTTCGCGCAGCGTCGCGGCAATCTCGATGCCGCGCATGATGTTCCAGCGCGCCATGACGTTCGTATAGGCGTTGTCATCGATGGTTTCGTGATACTCGTCTGGACCGATCACGCCACGGATGTGATACCTGCCGTCAGCCTCCAACGCGGCGCGGCCGGCCCAGAATCGGGCAGTGTCGAGGAGAATTTCGGCGCCTGCGTCGAGCATGAAATCATCGTCGCCTGTCGCCTGCCAGTACTGCCAGACCGCGTAGGCGATATCCGCCGTGATGTGCTGTTCCTGCGTGCCGCAGAGAATCGGAATCACCTTGCCGCGAGGGCCGATCACCTGCTCTGGCGTGGTTTCCTCGCCTGTGTCGGTCGATTCCCAGGCATACATGGCGCCACGCAAGCCCATATCGGCGGCCTTGGCGCGGGCGCCCGGAAGCGTATGCCAGCGGTACATGAGCAGAGCTCGCGCCGCCTCGGGCCAGGTTGCGATGTAGAACGGCAGCAGGTAGATCTCGGTGTCCCAGAACACGTGACCGAGGTAGGCATCGCCGGTCAGTGCGCGGGCGCCGATGGAGACTTTCTCATCCGCCGGATTGACCGCACTGTTGAGATGGTAGATCGCAAACCGTAAAGCCCGGCAGGCAGCATCGTCGCCCTCGATCGCAAGGTCGCTGAGCAGCCAGCGACGCTCCCAGGCGGCTTCATGTTGAGCCAACACGCTGCGCCAGCCGAGCTGCTTCGCCCGATCGAGCGCATGCAGTGCTTCGTCACTTGGATCGGCGCCGGGGTGGTCGCTGCGCGCCACCGCGATCAGGCGCTGGAAGGATGCGGCCAGGCCCGGCTGCGCGGTCCAGTGCCAGGACCACCGGAAGGGGCTCGGCGCCCGCGGCGAGAGTTCGGTCCCGTCCACCTGGAGGGCAACGGCGCATGCCACGGCCACACTCTTGCCGGACTGCTCGGTGCGCCACACGCCGAGATCCTGCTCGAGACGATCCGCGTCCAGCCCACCACCCATTTGACCAAACCGAACGTCCAGGGAGATTTCCGGAGTGGCGCCGTCCTCCACCTCCACACGGACGAGCTGGAGACCGAGTTGGCGATCGGCCTGCGACACCACGCGAAGGGTCGTGATCTTGACCACGATCCCGCTGGGATCGCGTTGGCGCCACACCGTGATCATGGCACCCCGGCGCAGGTCCAGGATGCGTTGATGCTGGAGCATATGGCCGGAGTGTTGGACCAGGGCCACGCCGTCGACCAGCACCCGCATCCGGAGCCAATCGGCCAGCGGGACCAGTGCCGGAACAGCCGGCTCAATGTTCGGCGTATCGAACAGCCCGGCGACATAGGTGCGCGGCCAGGAAGCCCATCGCAGCGTCGGCAGCCAGGATACCCAGGTGGGACCCCGACTGACGGATCGAGATCCGCGCACGCCGAGGAACCCATTGCTGACGGTGAAGCGAGATTCGGCGCTGCTCTCGCGCAGCGGATCATAGCCCTCCTCGATCAACAGCCAGGCGGGATCTTCGGCCACCCGCAATGCCTGCAACATGTCCATGCCAGTATCTCACCCATTTCGTGTCGCAAGCCGGCCGGCAACCAACGCATCGACATCGACTTCGTCCAGACTGCTCACCACGAGGTCGGCTCCGGCTGAACGCAACAGTGCCGCGTCGGCCAGCCGGGCAACGCCCAGGCCCAGCATGCCGCCGGCATGCGCCGCCAGGATGCCGGCGGAGGCATCCTCGATGACCAGGCAGCCCGCCGGTGCCACTCCCAGTTCCTCGGCGGCGAGGAGAAATATCCCAGGATGCGGCTTACCAAACGGTAAAACGCGGCCACAAACGTTCGCATCGAACAGATCCAGCAGCGTGCGGTCCGGTGGCACATGGATCAGACGCATCATGTCGTTGGCGTTGTTCGAGGACGAGGCAACCGCGAGACGGACGCGAGCGATCGCGAGGGCCTGGACAAATCGCAGCGCGTCGGGAAACACCGTGAAGTCACGCGCCGCGATCAGCGCCTCCAGGATTGACTGCTTCCGAACGGCGTAGGCCGTCGCCTGCTCGGCGGCATCGGATATACCCAGTTCCGCCAGCGCCGCACGCGCGCCGTCGAGCCGCGGCTTGCCGGCGACATGGGCCTGATAGAGCTGCGTTGTGAAGCGAGCCGGATCGACGATGCCGCGCAGAGCTTCCCGCCATGCGCGTTCGTGCGGCGAGGCGAGCAGGACCCCATCCACGTCGAAAATGACCCCCGCGAGGCTTCGCGAGAAGCTGGATCCTGCCGCCATGCAGGTTGGTCTCGATCAATGCAAGCCCGCGAGGTTAGCCCAACAGTGCGCCATGCGCGAATTGATCTGGCGCTGCCCGCTTTGCGCCGGTGGTGCGGCACGCAATCCGATCGCTTGCGAGTTGCGCGTCGGCCGGCCGGCCGTGGGCGACACACGGATTGCGCGGCGTCGACCACTACCCGAAGCGGCTCGATGCTCATCTGACGCCTGCCCGACGTTGGGGTTTCCCTTTGCGATCCGTGCCGATAGCCTGCGTCGGTCGGGAGGGTTGACAGATGGCGGATGCACCGCAATCGGCGGCACTGACGGCGACCGAGGATGCCGCGACAGTGCGCCGCGCCGTGCTGGCCAGTGCCGCCGGCCAGGCATTCGAGATCTTCGATTTCGTGATCTACGGCTTTTTCGCGGTCGCCATAGGGCGCGCGTTCTTCCCGTCAACCGATCCCGCGGCCTCGCTGCTCGCCAGCTTCGCGACCTTTGCGGTCGGTTTCCTGTTCCGACCGGTTGGTGCGATCGTCATCGGCTACTACGGCGACCGCTTCGGACGGCGCAAGGCGCTGGTGGTCACCGTCGGCATGATGGCCTGCGCAACCGGCCTCACCGGGCTCATTCCGCCGTATGCGTCGATCGGGCTTTGGGCGCCGATCATGCTGGTGATCTGCCGCATGTTTCAGGGCTTCTCCACTGGCGGCGAATGGGGTGGTGCCGCGGCGTTTCTGGTCGAGCACGCACCGGCCGGGCGCCGCGGGTTGATCGGCAGCCTCCAGCAGGCGGCGACCGCGCTCGGCGCAATGGGCGCCACGTTCTCGGCTGCGATCCTGAGTTCGTCCATGAGTTCCGAAAGCTTCTTCGCCTGGGGCTGGCGCGTGCCGTTCCTGATCGGCTTTGTGCTCGGTCCGATCGGTTACTATCTGCGCACGCGCGTCGCCGAGACGCCGGCATTCCAGCGCGCCGTAGAGACCCGAAGCATCGCGCGCGTCCCGATTGCCGAGGCATTCAGTGTGCATGGCGGGATGTTCCTCGCGGCGTTCGGCCTGTCGATCATCGGCTGCGTGGTCAACTACGTGTTCCTGGTGTTCCTGCCGAGTTTTGCATCGCAGACGCTGAAGATCGATCTCAGCCTTGCATTGTGGTCAACGGCGCTCGCCGGGACGCTCTATCTCGTGCTGACGCCGGTGGTCGGACATTACTCCGACCGGATCGGGCGGAAGCCGATGCTGCTCGCGTGCTCGGTGCTGTCGTTGATCATGGCGTATCCGTTGTTCATGATCCTCGCGGCCAATCCCACGTTCTGGGGCCTGCTGATCGTTCAGGCAACGGCACAGGCGGTGCTGACGCTGTACACCGGCGTGATCGCCACAATCCTGTCGGAGATGTTCCCGACCAATGTGCGCTACACCGCGCTGTCGGTCAGTTACGGCTTCGCGGTGGCGATCTTCGGCGGCTTCGCGCCGTATATCGCGACGTTCCTGGTGCACGTGACAGGGGATGTGCTGGCGCCGAGCTACTATGTGATGGCTGCCGCGGTGGTCAGTGGCTGCGCGGTGTTGTTTGTGCATGAGCGCCATCGCGCACCTGCGTTGGCCTGAGAGGAACCCGAACATGGCAAATATCGTACTGGTGCACGGCGCCTATCAGGGCGGCTGGATCTGGCAGCGCGTGGTGTCACGACTGACCGCCGGCGGCCACCGCGTGTTTGCGCCATCGCTTGACGGCTGCGCGGAACGCCGGCACGCGCTACGGGCCGGCATCAGCACCGAGACGCATGGTGCGGAGATCGCCGAGCTGTTGTTGTTCGAGGACCTGCGCGATGTCGTGTTGGTCGGTACCAGCAGCGGTGGAATGGTGGTGTGCAGCGCGGCGGAACGCGCACGCGAACGGATCGGACGCCTGGTGCTGGCCGATGCGCTGGCGTTACTCGACGGCGAGTGTATTCCAGACATCGTGACGCGGCGCAGCGCGGTGACCAACGAACTCGCGACCGGTCCGTCGCGCGAAGATGCCGCGGGGCGGATGTTCGCGAGCCTGGACGAACCGACGCGGACCTGGGCGCTGGAGCGTTATACGCCGCATCCGGTGGCGGCGATGAATGATCGCGTGAAGCTGCCGACGTTCTGGCAGCAGAAATGGAGCGCGAGCGTGATCTGGTGCAGGCAGGCGCCGAATCCCGGCGAGCCGCATCAGCGCCGTGCTGCCGCCAAGCTTGGCGCGACGTGGCACGAGTTGGATACCGGGCACTATCCGATGCTGACGGCGGCAGAGCAGTTGGCACGGCTGATCGTTGCGGGGTGATGCCCCCGGCACGCGCCGCCGCCGCAACCGGCACTGCAAGCCCCCAGGTGTTCTTCGCAACTGTCCGGTGAAGCAAAAAAGAGCAGGCATGCGATGGTCGGGGTAACCCGCATGCCTGCTCCTACCGGCGCCGTGCAGACCAGTGGGGACCGATGATACGAATTCGGGGTGGACGTATCACGGATCTGGTCGGCACTGGTGGCGCCAGCAGTGATGCCACCAGCCGTTGTGGCGTTCGCGGCCGACACTTTCTGGTGCCGCAGCGAACATGTATGCACGCGCGTTCGATCGCGAAACAGGAAGGTTACCCGGCCAGTTTGAGCGGAAATTCAGTCGGAATATCGCCGTTGTGTGCCGGGTATTGTTCGCGGATTTTGGTGGGCGCTTTGCCCGGGAATTTCGGTTTTGTTCGCTACGACGACCTGCTGCGTCGTGGCCGCAGGACCGTCACGCCCGCGAACGAACCCTTCTGCGTGCTGTCGGCCTGCTGGGCCTGCAATACGGTCTGGTACTCGCAGGTCATCACATAATTGCCGATCCGCAGCAGGGTGCCATGCGGCAGCGGTGCCGTGCCGGACAGCCGCTTGTTGTCCACGAATGTGCCGTTGGTCGAATTGAGATCGGTCACGCTGACGTCGTCGCCGGCGACATCGATGCGGCAATGCGCGCGTGACACCTCGGCCGCCTCCAGCAGCAGCGTGCTCGGTGGCGCGCGACCGACGGTGAGCGAACCTGGCGACAGCGCCACTCGGCGCACTGCCGATGCCGGCTGCAGGATCACCAGGTGATGCTGCTGCTCCATAGCTGCCAGCAGCTCCCTCGCCTGGACCGACCGGATGTTCAGCGTTGCCTCGGCTAGTGGAAACTCGGCCAGATCCGGGGAAGCTTCAGCGAGTTGGCGAGCGACCCCCGGCAAGGCGGCGGCCGCTTCTCCCAACGCCTGATGGAACTCCTCCTCCGCCTGCTCCGACAGCGCGACACGGAGCGACTTGCCGTGCTGGCGTTCCAGCAGGCCGAGCGCGATCAGATAGGCGATATGGTCGCGTGTGGTCTGAAAATTCTGCCCGGTAAGGTTGAGCAGGCTCGCTGCCATCTGATCGGCCAGGATGCCCGGCTCGCCGCCGGCGAATGCGGACACGCCGTAGCGCAGCTCGACCGCCATGTGCAGCAGCGTCCAGTGCGACAGCGAGCTGAGATGCCGGATCGCCTCGACACGACGCGCGCGCGACAGGTTTATCTTGTCGAAGATACGATCGAGTGCGTGCCGCCACGTCTCGCGGCAGCGAGCGAGCGATTGCAGGATGATGTTCCGCTGCTCGGCGTCGATCCTGCGCGGCGATGTGGTGCGGGTCGCCGGATCGAGCGCGGTGGCGGTGGCGCACAGCTCCTTCGCCAGGGCGAGCAGATGGCGATCGAACATGTCGAGCAGCGCCGGCGTCGGCACGACGACGGACCGCGCCGACAGCGCCGCGCTCGGCGGATCGACCACGCAGAGCTGCAGTTCCTTGATCTCGAGGATGCGTTCCTTGACGGTCGAATCATCGAGCAGGAACACCTGCTTGACCAGGCCGTAGAGCTCACCGACCGCCGCACCCTCGCGACCGCTGGTGCACAGATGCGTGACGATATGCCACTGCGCCCGCCGGAACAGGCTGGGGAAATGCGCGTGCCAGATCGTCTGATAGGCGGACAGGAACCGAACGACTTCGCGCTCTGCCTGCATCGGGCCGCTCCGCGGGGCTCCTCTGAATTCCATGACAATCTAGACTAATACGCCGGCGAGCGCAAAATCTGTGAAGTGCGTCAACGGTTTATGCTTTTTCGCAAGCCAGGAACGGATTCCAGGGAGGTGCCCGGTCCGGCGTGATCTTACCGCCACGCAGGTCCGCCGCCACCGCCGTGGGATCGCGTTGCGCCGGATCGCCGAAACCGCCACCGCCACCGGTCTCGATCCGCACCGTCTCGTGGGCCGCGAGCACAATGCTGGCGGTTTTCGAGGACAGCTCGGTCGCGTGCGTCGTGCCGGCGTTGCGCACCAGCCGCGCAGTGCCACCCGGCCTGCCGTCCGCCAGCCCCGGCGCGCCGAGGACATGACCGTCCGAGCGGACCGAGAAGACGACGCCGTCACGCGTCGCACGGATCTGCCGCGCGATGCCGAGGCCGCCGCGATGGCGGCCGGCACCGCCCGAATTCGGCACCAGCGCATATTCATCGACCAACAGCGCGTATTCGTTCTCCAGCGCCTCGGCCGGCAGGTTCGATGTATTGGTTAGATGCACTTGGATCGCGTCCATTCCGTCGGCATTGCTGCGCGCGCCCATGCCGCCGCCGATGGTTTCCAGATAGACGAAACTGCCGTCGCCGGTGCGGCGCGGACCGGAGAAGATGATCGCCGGCACGCTGTCGTGCGACGAGGCCATGGCACGGTCGGCCGGGAGCAGTTGGGCGAAGGCGCCGAACAGCGCGCGGGCGATCTTGTTGCAGGTGATGCTGCGCGCCCCCACTGCGGCAGGAAAGCGCGGGTTGACCAGCGTGCCCGCTTCCGCGCGGATGTCGATGCACTCGAACATGCCGCTGTTCGGCAGCAGGTTCGGATCGAGCAGCGTCTTCACGGTGTAATAAACGGTGGCGCGCAGTGCGCTTTCCGGCACGTTGAACGCGCCGCGCGTCGCAGCCGCAGTCCCGGCGAAGTCCGCCGTCAGCCGATCGCCGGACACGATAATGGTGGCACGGATCGGCACCGGATCACCGCCAAGGCCGTCGTCATCCAGATAGGCCGTGCAGCTTGCCTGGCCATCCGCCACGTCACGGATGCGGTTGCGCAGCCGGCGCGCGGTGTAGGCCAGGAGATCGTCCACCGCCTCGGTGACGGCGGCGAGCTCCATGCGGCCGACCAGTGCCCGCATAAGCGACACGCCGCGCGCGTTCGCGGCGACCTGCACCTTGAGATCGAGCGACCGTTCGTCCGGGTCGCGCGAATTGTGCGCGATCAGCGCCAGCAGGTCTTCATCCAGCTCACCGCCGCGCACCAGACGGATCACCGGCAGGCGCAGGCCCTCCTCGAAGATCGATCGGGCGCGGCCGGAGATCGAGCCGGGGACCGGGCCGCCAACGTCGGAATGATGGCCGACATTGGCGGCGAAGGCGCGTACCGCGCCGTCGATGAACACCGGCGTGACAATGGAGATGTCGGGCATGTGCGTGCCGCCGGCGAGATACGGATCGTTCAGCACAAACGCGTCGCCGTCGCGCATCTGCGCCACGTCGGTATGCGCCAACACCGCCTGCACGCTGCCGAGCAGCGAGCCGAGATGCAGCGGGATGTGCGAGGCCTGTGCGATGAGCCGGCCTGCGGCGTCGAACAGCCCGACCGAACAGTCCTTGCGCTCCTTGATGTTGGTGGAGAAGGAGGAGCGGATCAGCGTGCTGCCCATGTCCTCGGTAATCGACAGCAGCCGATTACTGAACACTTCCATGGCGATGGGGTCGGTCATGCCGCGCGCTCCAAATGCAGATTCCCGCGGCGATCGACGCTGAGAACGGAGCCGGGAGGCAACAGCGTGGTGGCACTCATTTCGTCGATCACGGCGGGACCGAAGAGCCGCGTGCCAACGGCAAGGTCAACGCGATCGAACACCGCGGTTGCGAGCCAGCCGGTACCGAAATGCACCTGGCGCGTCGCCTTCGGCCGCGGCGCGCCCGTGGCGCCGATGAAGTGCGGCACCGGCCGCTCGATCAGGCCGATCGCCTTGAGGCGGCAGTTGACGACTTCGATCGCGCGGCCCGGGATGTCGTAGCCATATTCGCGGCGATGCGTGTCAGCGAACGCCCCGACGAATTGGTCAAGTCGCACATCGTCGTCGGCAAGCCGCACCTGAACCTCGTGGTTCTGACCTTTGTAGCGCGCCTCGAGCACGCGGTCGAAGCGCCGACGCTCGACTGCGATGTGTTCGCGGTCAAGCCAACCGCGGCCATCGGTCTGCATTGTGACGAAGCACTCCACAATGCGCGCCCAATGACGCGCATCAGCGTCGAGGATCTCGCTTCGCACCAGATCGAGGCTGACATCGGACAGCAAAATCCCCCGCGCGCACATCGTGCCGGGTTCCACCGGCACCAGAACGCGCCCGATGTCACATTCCTCCGCCACCTCGGCGGCGTGCACCGGGCCGGCACCACCATAGGGGAACAGCGCGAACTCGCGAACGTCGTGACCCCGTTCGGTGGACACCGAGCGAATGGCGCGGCTCATGTTCGCGACGGCGATGCGGATGATGCCAAGTGCGGCCTGCTCGATGGAAAGTCCCATCGGCGTGGCGATCCGCTCGGCGATCGCATACCGCGCCGCGTTCTCGTCGACCTGCATGCGGCCGCCGAGCAGTGATGCCGGATCGAGCCGGTGCAGCACGATGTTGGCGTCGGTCAGCGTCGGTTCGGTACCGCCCTTGCCGTAGCCGACGGGTCCCGGATCGGCGCCGGCACTGTGCGGCCCGACCTTCAGCGCGCCAGCGTCGTCCAACCAGGCGATCGAACCGCCACCAGCTCCGATGACATGCACATCCACCATTGGTGAACGAACCGGATAGTCCGCTATCGTCCGGCTGGAGGCGAAAGCCGGCACGCCGTTCTCGATCAACGAAACGTCGGTGGAGGTGCCGCCGGCATCGAAGGTGATCAGGTTGGCGAGCCCTGCTTCGCGCGCGACCTCCGCGGCGCCCACCACGCCGGCGGCGGGCCCTGACAGACAACAGCGCACCGGGTATTCCCGGACGGTCTCCACTGACATCAATCCGCCGTTGGAATGGACCGTGTACGGGTGCGCGGTCAGGCCGAGCCCGGACAGCCGACCGAGGAAGCGGTCGAGATAGCGTTCCATCCGCGGGCCGATATAGGCGTTGATCGCGGTCGTGGAGAATCGTTCGAACTCGCGGAATTCCGGCAGCACGCCGGATGACGTCGATACATAGACATCCGGCAGGCACCGGCACGAACGATCCCGGCTGCGCGGCGTTCGTGGGTGTCATTGAGATAGCTGTGCAGGAAACAGATGGCGATCGCCTGCACGCCCTGCCCGGCCAGTTCCGCCGCCGCGGCAGCGACCTCAGCCTCGTCCAATGCATGCAGAACGGAGCCAGCGGCGTCGATGCGCTCGGCAACCTCCAGCCGGCGTTCGCGCGGCACCAGCGGCGTCGGCGTGCGCACTGTGTAATCGTAGAGATGCGGCCGCACCTGGCGGCCGATCTCCAGCACGTCGCGGAACCCGCGTGTGGTGATGAGGCCCGTGATGACGCCGCGGCGCTCGATCACCATGTTGGTGGCAACCGTGGTGCCGTGACCGATGAAGCCGATCGCGTCGGGCGCGATGTGCAGCGTATCCAGCAGGGTTCGAAGCCCGGTCTCGATCGCCTCGGACGGATCGGCCGGCGTGGACGGCACCTTGAAATGCCGCAGCATGCCGGTGGCGGTGTCGTGCAGAGTGAAGTCGGTGAACGTGCCGCCGACGTCGAAGCCGATGCGATACATGCTGCGACTGTGCGGGCAGCAGGCGCCGCGCTCAAGTCATCGCTTCACCACCAGCCCCTGCCCGGTCGGCAGCTCCAGCACGGCAAGCCCGCGCTCCTGCATGAACGCGTCGGCGGCGTCCTTTTGTTCGCGATAGCCGGTCCAACCATAGTCGTCGAACACGATCAATCCGCCAGAGCTGATCCGATCGTACAGCACCTCCAGCGCGCCGCGTTCCGCCGGGGCGTTGTTCATGTCGACATGCAGGAACGCGATGCTCGTAGGCGCGACCTCGGCCAGCACATCGGGGACCTTGCCTCGGGTGACCAGCACGTTCGGCCAGGCACGGAACCGTGCGCGTACCTGCTCGAACAGCTCCGGCGAATGCGCCGGCAGCCGCTTGCCTTCGCCCTCGCCGCCGGGCGGATCGAACAGGTCGTACAGATAGCACTGCCGGCCCGGCAGTCCGGCGAGGTAGCGCACCACCACGGCCATCGAGTAGCCCTGATAGCTGCCGCATTCGACATAATCGCCAGCCACGGCAAGGCAACTCTCCGCCGCCCAGCAAAGCGTGTGCGTGCGCCAGGCGAGGGCCAGTTCGGTATGCGACGGCTGCTCCGAGGTCACCGCGGCGACAAGACGCGGATCGCTCAGGAAGCCGTGGGTGTGGCCGAAGGTGATGAGGTTGTCCGCTATGAACCACGGCCCGCGCGGATCGCCGATCCCGATGGCGCTGGCCACCAGGGCGCGCAAGGCCGCCAGGCTTTCAGAGCTCTGTTGCAGGCCCCAGAACAGACTCGGAACATGCAGCCCGCGCGCGGTGGCTTCATCGGACATCGATCGCTCCTGTGGATCAGTTCCGCCGAAGCTGCCTGCCCGCGGTGAACAAGCCCTGAATCAGACCAGCGGTCGCTTGACTGCGCTCGCAATCCGGCCGCGCTCGTACCAGGGCCGGCTGGTGCGCACCAGGCGGACCACCGAGAGCATCACCGGCACCTCGACCAGCACGCCGACCACGGTCGCCAGCGCCGCACCCGACTGGAAGCCGAACAGCGCGATCGCCGTGGCGACCGCAAGCTCGAAGAAGTTGGATGCGCCGATCAGCGCCGAAGGTCCGGCGACGCACCACTCCACCCCGAGACGGCGATTGAGCCAGTAGGCGAGACCGGCATTGAAATAGACCTGCACGATGATCGGGATCGCCAGCAGCAGGATCACCAGCGGCTGGCGCACGATCTGCCCGCCTTGCAGACCGAACAGCAGCACCAGCGTCAGCAGCAGCGCCGCCAGCGACAGCGGGCCGAGGCGCCGCAAGGTGCGTGACAGGCCAGCCGCGCCACCTGCGGCTAGGCTGGCCTGCCGCCAAAGCTGCGCGACGATCACCGGCACCACGATATACAGCACGACCGACAGCAGCAGCGTGTCCCATGGCACACTGATCGATGACAGACCAAGCAGCAGTCCGACGATCGGCGCGAACGCCACCACCATGATGGCATCGTTCAGCGCGACCTGGCTCAGGGTGAAATGCGGCTCGCCATCGACCAGGTTCGACCAGACGAACACCATGGCGGTACACGGCGCCGCCGCCAGCAGGATCAGCCCGGCGATGTAGAAATCGATCTGGTCCGCCGGCAGCAGCGGGCGGAACAGATGGCCGATGAACAGCCAGCCCAGCAGCGCCATCGAGAACGGCTTGACCAGCCAGTTCACCCCGACCGTGGCGGCGATGCCGCGCCAATGCCGACTGACCTCGACCAATGCGTGCGGGTCGATCTTCAGCAACATCGGCACGATCATCAGCCACACCAGGACGGCGACCGGCAGGTTGACCTGCGCCACGGTGGCGTTGCCGATGGTCTGGAACACACCGGGCGCGGCCTGGCCCAGGACAATCCCGGCGATGATGCAGAGTGCCACCCAGAGCGTGAGATAGCGCTCGAAAATGTTCATCGGGATGCTTCTGTTGCTACGCGGCGATCGGCCGGCGCAGGGCCAGCGGCACCAGCGGCAGCACCAGCAGGATGTTGAACACCGCCGCTCCGGCCAGCACGGCGATCGTCATGTCCGCTCCAAGATGGCCCATCAACAGGGCGCCGAGCGATGGCGATGCCGACTGCGCAATCAGGATCGGCATGGCCAACCGGCCGATCAGGACGGCATAGCCGTCGCGGCCGAACAGCGCGAGGGGGACGGTGCCCCGCGCGATCGAGCGGATGCCGCCGCCCGCGCCGTAGAGTACAAGGCCAGCGCCAACGATACTGGCCGGACCGAGCAACATGCAGATCCCGATGGCGACGACGATCGTGGCGATCAGCAGACTCCAGATCGGGTGGTTCCGGCGTGCGAATGCCGCCTCCAGCACGCGTGCGCCAACCTGGGACGGGCCGATCAACGCACCGAGGCTGACAGCACCGGCGAGCGTCAGGCCACGGGCCTGCAACAGCGCCAGCACGTGCACCGAGATCACAGTCGAGATGACTGCGGTCAAGGTAAGTCCGATCGCCAGCGTGACGAAGGCTGATCGATCTCCGGCGCGCTGCCATCGAGCCGACACGCGTGGTTCACCCGCAGGCCTGACTGGCGGCGAGCGCTGCTCCTCGCGGGGGACTCCGAACAGATAAAGTGGCAGCACCACGCAGAGGTTGATGGCGGCGTAAGCAAGACACGCGCCTCGCCAGCCGAAATGCTCGACGAACAGCGCGCTCAGCGGCCAACAAACGGTGCTGGCGAAGCCGCCGAACAACGTCAGATGCGTGATCGCACTACGGGCGTGCTCACCATAGAGCCGACCCACGGTGGCGAAGGCCGGATCGTACAGGCCGGCCCCCATGCCAAGCCCGATCACAAGCCAGGCGCCGACGAAGATCGCGAGGTTTGGCGCAGCAGCCTGGATCAGCAGACCGATGGCCAGCAGGATGGCGCTGGCGGCGAGTACCGGGCGGCCGCCGAAGCGCTCGATCAGACGGCCGACGCGCGGCGACACCACGCCTGAAATCAGCAGTCCCAGCGACAGCGCACCGATGATCCAGTCTTTCGACCAGCCGGTCGCACGGACCACCGGACCGGCCAGCACGGCGAGCAGGTAGAAGGACGATCCCCATGCGAGGATCTGACCGATACCGATCGATGCGATGACGACGAAGCGCCGGCGTGGTTCAGATGCGGCAGTCACTCGAACAGCACCCCGCCGCTGGTTTGCGCGCCTCGATGATAGCCGATGCGACATAGTTCTCGATACCTCGGCCCGCGGCCCAGGTGGCGATGTACTCGCGGCTCTCCGGCTTCACCTGGATGTTGATGTCGGTGAAGCCCGCCGCGCTGAGCCAGTCCTGGATCGCGGCGGTGGAGGCGGCGCCGGCGACGCAGCCGCACAGCAATGCCTGGTCGGCGGCAAGCTCGGCTGGCAACGGAATGACGTTCACCACATCAGCAATGGCGAGCCGGCCGCCCGGCTTCAGCACGCGGAACGCCTCGCGGAACACCTGCGCCTTGTCGGGCACCAGGTTGATGACGCAGTTGGAGATGATCACGTCACCGGTGGCATCGGCGATCGGCAGGTGCTCGATCTCGCCCAGGCGGAACTCGACATTGGTGGCCCCGACGCGGGCGGCATTGTCGCGCGCCTTGGCCAGCATCTCGTGCGTCATGTCGACGCCGATGACGCGACCCTCTGGCCCGACCTGCTTCGCGGCGAGCAGACAATCGAAGCCGGCCCCGCTGCCAAGATCGATCAGCACCTCGCCGGGGCGGAGCGCCGCGATCGCCTGTGGGTTGCCGCAGCCGAGACCAAGATTGGCGCCGTCCGGCACGGCGTTCAGCTCTGCCTCGGTGTAGCCCATGCGGGCGGATTTTTGCCCCTCGGGGCCGCAGCAGGATGCGGCGGGTGCGCAGCACGACGAACTTGCGGCGGCGATCGAGCCGTAGCGGTTGCGCACCATGTCCTTGATGTCGGCGCTGTCCATGATTGGCTCCTTTAGTCCGCCGCGTTGATAAGTTGCCGACCAGCCCGACGCTGGGTGACCAGGCCGACTACACTGCCAAATGTCGCGTTACGAAGGATCGTAGCCGGGCTTCTTGTAGAGCTTGTCCCATTTCCCGGCGATGTCTGACTGGTAGACATCGTCGGTCCACCGGTCCGGCGCAATGTCCTCGATGCTCACCGAAACCGACGCCTCCGCGCACTTTGCGGCAGTCATGACAGCCTTCGTAACCTCTTCCGCAATGCGCGATTTCTGCTCTTCAGACCTCCCGGCCAGAAGCTTTACGATGACGTGGGGCATTCCTCAGTACCTCCTGGCTCGTGGGTCTGAACATGATTTCGTTGATATCCACATTTTCCGGCTGGCCGAGGGCAAATGCCACCAGATTCGCAAAGCCTCGGCGGGAACAGCGTTGCGCCTTCATGTGCGGCAGCGCGGCGGCGATACCGTACAGGACCCCCTTGAGGTTCACATCTATGGTACGGTCCCACTCCTGCACCTTCAATCGCTCCAGTGGTGAAAACGGCATCAGTCCGGCATTGTTGAGGATCACGTCGTTGGCGCGTGCGCGAAGCCTTTCGAGACGCCGCGCGCCCAGCGCCAGCTCGGCACCGTCCTGGTCAAGACGCCGCGCTGCGGCCTCGCCGAGCCCCTGCCTGCGCCGGCAATGCCGATGACCTTTGCCCTTGATACCCGGTGTCATGGATTTTCTTTTCGGCACATCGCTCAGCGCCGATACTGCTCGTCACTCACCTGTTCCATCCAATCGACGACTTTGCCGTCGATTCCCCACCGCGTGGTGTAGGAGCGCTGCTCCTTGGCGGGTTGGACCGCCGTGTCAGGCTGCGATGACTGGCAGGCTGGCGGTTAGACCATCGCACATTGGCGCGATGGTTTCCAGGCTCATGTAGCGTGCACGCTGCACGGCCCACTCATCATTCTGTTCGAGCAGCAGAGCACCGATGAGGCGGACGACCGCAGCTTCGTTAGGGAAGATTCCGACCACGTCGCTGCGTCGCTTGATCTCACCGTTGAGACGTTCGAGCGGGTTGGTGCTGTGGATCTTGGCGCGGTGCTGGGCCGGGAAGTCCATGTAGGCCAGCACGTCGGCCTCGGCGTTGTCCATCAGCGCTGCCAGCTTGGAGACACGTGGTCGCAGCTGATCGGCCACCTGGCGCCACTGCTTGCGGGCCGCCTCTGCATCGTCCTGGGCGAATGCTGTGCCGACCCAGGCGGAGACGACGCGACGCTGGGTCTTGCCGGCGTATGCCATGGCGTTGCGCATGAAGTGCACGCGGCATCGCTGCCAGGTCGCGCCAAGCACTTTGGTGATCGCTGCCTTCAGTCCTTCATGCGCATCCGAGACGACCAGCTTGACGCCGCGCAGGCCGCGCCTGGTCAGGCTGCGCAGAAATTCGGTCCAGAACGGCTCCGCCTCGCTGTTGCCGATGGTCATGCCCAGCACTTCTCGCCGGCCATCGGTGTTGACCGCGACAGCGACGATCACCGCCACTGACACGATATGATGGTCGCGCCGGGCTTTGACGTAAGTAGCGTCCAGCCACAGATAGGGCCAGTCCCCCTCGATCGGCCGGTGCAGGAAGGTCTGCACCCGCTCGTCTATCTCGCCACAGAGCCGCGAGACCTGCGTCTTGCTGATCCCCTCCATGCCCATGGCCTTGACCAGTTCATCCACCGAGCGGGTCGAGATGCCTTGGACGTAAGCTTCCTGGATCACCGCGGTCAGTGCTTTTTCTCCCACGCGGCG
Organism: uncultured Alphaproteobacteria bacterium; assembly: GCA_963749575.1. GTDB lineage: Bacteria > Pseudomonadota > Alphaproteobacteria > Acetobacterales > Acetobacteraceae > JAMXLO01. The sequence continues at coordinate 31,792 of CAVVNM010000012.1, read as the reverse complement.
CGGTTCGAGGAAGCCGGGGAAGTAGCTGCCATGGCGCAGCTTCGGAATGCGCAGCTCCACCGTGCCGGCCCGGGTCTGCCAATCGCGGTCGCGGAAGCCGTTGCGATGGTTGGTCCGGCTCTCGCTGCGCTCGCCGTGGCCGGCGCCGCAGAGCGTATCGGTCTCCAGCTCCATCAGCCGCTGCGCGGCAAAGCCGATCATCTCGCGCAGCAATGTCGTGTCGGAACCCTTCTCCAGAAGCTCCCGAAGGGCGATCTTGTCGTCGGTCATCGTGGTGTTCTCCAAGGTCAGAGTTGCGTCTCGCAACCCAACCCTACCCAGGAGCACCGCGGTGACCACCGCTGTGGATAAGTGGCCCGCCTACGCCAGACTCTTGGCGGTCGCGTCGGCAGGCCACTTACCCACAGCTCCTACACCACTACCCGGGACACGACTTTGCCGTCGAGCCTTTCCTGGATGGCGATGTGGGTCATTCCTGTGGTCGGCGTGGCGCCGTGCCAGTGCTTCTCATTGGGCGAGAACCAGACCACGTCACCCGGTCGGATCTCCTCCACTGGCCCGCCCTCGCGCTGGACCCAGCCGCAGCCGGCCGTGACGATCAGGGTCTGACCGAGCGGATGGGTGTGCCATGCGGTGCGCGCGCCGGGCTCGAATGTGACACTCGCACCGGCGACACGTGCCGGATCGGGCGCAGTGAACAGGGGATCAACACGCACCGTGCCGGTAAAATACGCTGCCGGACCTTTGCCGGAGGGCTGCGAGCCAACTCGCTTGATGTCCATGGTCGCCACCGTCATTGTTTGGGGTTGGAACGTTTGCGGCAGTTTCGGTCTGCCCACGGCGTCGCTATTTGGCGCACCCTCATTATGCGTTTGGATGCCAAGATACGTATAGGGCTGTGAGTGATGCCCATGAATGCCCTGCGCGACTTTCGATCATCTCGTCGCCTTCGTCGCGGTCGCGCGGAGCGTAGTTTCACCAGGGCGGCAGCGCGGTTCGGTGTTTCTCAGTCAGCGCTCGGTCAGACCATCCGCGGACTTGAGGAACGGCTGGGTCTTCGGCTGGTGCGGGTGCTCGCCGATTGGTGCCAACCGTTTGCCGGTTACCATCTGTATTATCCGAGCCGCCGCCAACCCACGCCGGCCTTCGCCTTGCTGGTCGATGCGCTGCGTTATCGGGCTGCCCCGAAGGCATCGCCGGAACATCGCGGACGTGCGGCGCACAGCGGGGCCTGTGATTGACACACCTGTCCGCCTGCACAACAACGCTCGCGTTGAACGCTGGAGGGCACGCGATGACCGCACTGCAACCCCTGACCGGCCGGGCCGGCTGGTACGGCAAGGAGCTGGATCAGACGGGCGCCTGGATCCGCACGCTGACCGACACCCACCGCGCGGAGATCGACGCCGCGCTCGCGCGGGTGAAGCGTGCGTGCCTGCCGCTGTTCGGCTTCGGCCGCGATGACTTTCCGCTGCCTACAACCGCGGCGGTGCTGACCGAGATTGGCGATGAGTTGGAGAACGGCCTGGGCGCGGTTCGCCTGCGTGGCCTGCCGGTGGAGCGCTATTCGGACGACGATATCCGCCAGATCTTCTGGGGTCTCGGCCGCCATCTCGGCACCGCCGTGTACCAGAACGCCCGTGGCGAGATCATGGGCGAGGTGCGTGACGAGACCAGGCTCCCCGACAAGACCTATGCGGCGATCGAAACCGGGAAGATCGTGTCATCGCGCGCCCGTGCCCGCTCCACCGGTCCGCTGCGCTGGCACACCGACCGCTGCGACGTCATAGCGCTGCTGTGCGCGCGCAACGCCAAGGCCGGCGGCATCAGCAAACTCACCAGCATCGTGACGATCTACAACGAGATCCTACGCCGCCGGCCGGACCTGCTGGCGCTGCTGTGCCAGGACTACTGGCGTGCCCGGCCGGGGGACGAGGACGGTGCGGCGTCCACCCGCGCGTTCGCGCTGCCGGTGTTCGGCGTGCAGGACGGCAAGATCACCTGCCAGTATTCCCGCACCTATGTCGAGCAGGCGCAGGAGTTCCCGGAGGTGCCACGCGTCACCGCGGCGCAGAACGAGGCGCTGGACCTGCTGGCCGAGGTGGCAGAGGAAGTCTGCCTCTACTCGTCGTTCGTACCCGGCGACATCCAGTTGTTGAACAACCACGTCATCTTCCACGGTCGCACGGCGTATGAGGACGACAGTGCCAGCCAGCAGGAGCGGCTGCTGTTCCGCCTCTGGCTGTCGATGCCGAACAGCCGCCGGCTGCCGCGCGGATTCGACAAACTCTGGGGCAGTGTAGAGCCAGGCGCATTGCGCGGCGGCGTCACACAGCCGGCGACCGGGGCACGCATCCCGCTGAAGGCCGCCTGACCGGGCCGATTTCGTCATTCCTGGGTTGCCGCCGCAGCGTCGTTGGTCGGGCCGGTGAAATGCGAGGTCAGGCCCTGACGGCGTGACAGATGCCCGATGCTCGACCTTCTCGTCGGCGTTGACCACGGTAAGGATTATCCTTACCTGTCGCGGCATGATCACCAGCAAGCTCACCAGCAAGGCACAGACCACGATCCCGCAGGCGGTGCGGACCGCGCTGCATCTACACGCCGGCGACGCCATCGCCTATGCGATCGACGACGCCCGCGTCATCATCACCAATGCGCGGTCATCGGCCCCCACCGAGGACCCATTCAAGACCTTTGTCGAGTGGGATTCCGAGGCTGACCACCGCGCCTATGACGGACTCTGAACCCGTACCGCCAATCGTGGTCTGGGACATCGTCACCGTCCCGTTCCCCTACACCGATCGCGCGCCCCGCCAACGACGTCCGGCACTGGCGGTGCGCATCGCTTCAAACGGCCTGATCTGGGTACTGATGATCACCAGCGCCGAGAACCGCGGCTGGCCGGGTGACGTCGCCATCGCGGGCGCGGCCACTGGACTACCGGTGCCGTCGCTGATCCGGACCGCCAAGATCGCCACCGTCGAGGTGTCGGCGGCGCGCCGGATCGGCCACGCGCCGGCGCGGCCGCGTTCGGCGGTGCTCGGTCTGCTGCGCGATTGGCTGAACCAGACCGCCGATGAGCAGTGATGCCGCCCGCCCATGCTGGTCGGGCGGGGCGTCCCGCGCGCGGCGGTCCCGCCAGGGCGAATTTTCGTGCCTGTGAGTTTCGCATCAGGGCGGGGACGCCGGTCGCGAGGCAACCCTGCCGCGCCACCAGCCCAGCTTGCATTTCGCCCGCCAAGGCCCTCATCTAGAGAGCAGTTGGGGACCCATCCAGGAGGGAGCGGAGTGGCTGGGTTCGAGCCATGGTCCCGTGAGCGCGGGGCCGAGATCATTGCCAGGGAGAGCGTCCGCGAAGGCGCAACGCTGCCGATCCTGCACGCGTTGCAGGGCGCGTTCGGCTACATCCACGCCGATGCCATTCCGATGATCGCCGAAACGCTCAATCTCACCCGGGCCGAAGTGCATGGCGTGGTGAGTTTTTACCACGACTTCCGCCGCGAGCCGGCAGGCCGGCACATGCTGCTGTTGTGCCGGGCCGAGGCGTGTCAGTCGCTCGGCGCCGATGCGCTGGCGGAGCACGTGCGGCGGCGTCTGGGCGTGGACTGGCACGACACCACCGCCGATGGCGCGGTTACACTGCAACCGGTGTTCTGTCTCGGCCTGTGCGCGGTCGGCCCGTCGGCGATGCTGGACGGCGCGCCGCTCGGCCGGCTGAACAACGCGCGGATCGATTCGGCGCTGGAGCGCGCGCGGTGACGACGCGCGTTTATGTGCCGCGTGACGCCGCGGCGCTGGCGCTAGGCGCAGATGCGGTCGCCGGGCTGCTGCGCCAGGCAGCCGACGTCGAGGTGGTGCGCACCGGCTCGCGTGGCCTGTTCTGGCTGGAGCCGATGGTGGAGGTCGCCACCGCCGAGGGCCGCGTCGCCTACGGTCCGGTGACGGTCGCGGACATTTCCGGACTGCTTGGCGGCGGCATGCTGGCGGGTGGTTCGCATCCGTTGCGGCTTGGTCGCCCGGAGGAACTGCCGTTCCTCGCGAAGCAGACGCGGCTGACCTTCGCCCGCTGCGGCATCGTCGATCCGCTGTCGCTGGATGACTATCGCGCGCATGGCGGGCTGAGGGGCATCGCGCGCGCGCGCGAGATCGGCCCGGCCGCCACGATCGAGCTGGTGACCAAGTCGGGCCTGCGCGGTCGCGGCGGCGCCGGTTTCCCGACCGGCATCAAGTGGAAGACCGCCGCCGATGCCAAGGGCGAGCGCAAGTTCATCGTCTGCAACGCAGACGAGGGCGATTCCGGAACGTTCGCAGATCGGATGCTGATGGAAGGCGATCCGTTCGTGCTGATCGAGGGCATGGCGATCGCCGGCTTCGCGGTCGGCGCCAGCAAGGGCTACGTCTATACCCGCTCGGAGTACCCGCACGCGATCGCCACGTTCAACGCGGCGCTCGATGTCGCCCGCCGCGAGGGCCTGCTAGGCGCCAACTTCGACATCGAGCAGCGCGTCGGCGCCGGCGCCTATGTGTGCGGCGAAGAAACGTCATTGCTCGACAGCCTGGAAGGCAAGCGCGGCCAGGTGCGTGCCAAGCCGCCGCTGCCGGCGCACAAGGGCCTGTTCGGCATGCCGACGGTGATCAACAACGTCGTGTCGCTGGCCAGCGTGCCGATCATTCTGGATCGGGGCGCGGAGTTCTATCGCGAGATCGGCATGGGCCGCTCGCGCGGCACGATGCCGATCCAGCTTGCCGGCAACATCCAGTACGGCGGGCTGTTCGAGTGCGGCTTCGGCGTGACGTTGGGCGAACTGGTGAATGATATCGGCGGCGGCACGTTTTCGGGACGGCCGGTGCGTGCGGTGCAGGTGGGCGGACCGCTCGGCGCCTATTTCCCGCCGGCGCTGTTCGACACGCCGTTCGACTACGAGGCATTCGCCGCGCGTGACGGGCTGATCGGCCACGGCGGCATCGTGGTGTTCGACGACACCGTGGACCTCGCGAAGCAGGCGCGCTTCGCGATGGAGTTCTGCGCGGAAGAGTTGTGCGGCAAGTGCACGCCGTGCCGTATCGGCTCGGTGCGCGGCATGGAGGTGATCGACCATATCGTCGCCGGCGAGCGGCCGGAGGCGAATCTCGATCTGCTGCGCGACCTCTGCCACACCATGAAGTTCGGTTCGCTGTGTGCTCTCGGCGGGTTCATTCCCTATCCGGTGATGAGCGCACTGGAACATTTCCCCGAGGATTTCCGCCCCGCGCACCGCGAGGCGGCGGAATGAACATCTCGTATCGTCATTCCCGCGCAGGCGGGAACCCAGGGCCGCAGCTACGGACATGCGCGCCTGGGTCCCCGCGGTCGGGGATAACGGGATTTTGGAGAACGCACGCATGCCCCTGATCCAGGAACTCGACTACGGCACGCCGGAAAGCTCGACCACCGAACCGGTGACGCTGACGATCGACGGCCAGGAGGTCACCGTCCCCGCCGGCACGTCGATCATGCGCGCGGCAATGGAGGCGGGCATCCGCATTCCGAAGCTCTGTGCCACCGACACGCTGGAAGCATTCGGTTCCTGCCGCGTGTGTCTATGCGAGATCGAGGGCCGCGCGGGAACGCCGGCATCCTGCACCACACCGGTGGCGCCTGGCATGAAGGTGTCCACCACCGGCGAGCGTGTGCGTCGGGTGCGCCGCGGCGTGATGGAGCTGTATCTCACCGACCATCCGCTCGACGGCTTTACCTCGCCGGTCGCCGGCAACAGCGAGTTTCAGGAGATGGCCGGGCTGATCGGCGTGCGCGAGGTGCGCTACGGCCAGAACGGCGTCAACCATCTGCATTCCGAGATCGACGCATCCAATCCCTACTTCCAGTTCGATCCGGCGCGCTGCATCGTCTGTTCGCGCTGCGTGCGGGCCTGCGAGGAGGTGCAGAACACGTTCGCGCTCACCATCGAGGGGCGTGGCTTTGCCTCCAAGGTCGCTGCGGGTGCGGGCGAGAACTTCCTGACCTCGGAGTGCGTTTCCTGCGGCGCCTGCGTGCAGGCCTGTCCGACCGGATCGCTGATCGAGAAGTCGGTGATCGAGCTTGGCCAGCCGGAGCATTCGGTCATCACCACCTGCGCCTATTGCGGCGTCGGCTGCAACTTCAAGGCGGAGATGCAGGGCGACACCGTGGTGCGCATGGTGCCGTGGAAGGACGGCAAGGCGAATCACGGGCATTCCTGTGTGAAGGGCCGCTTCGCCTGGGGCTACGCCAGCCATCCCGACCGCATCCTGAAGCCGATGATGCGCGACAAGATCACTGATCCATGGCGCGAAGTCTCGTGGGACGAGGCGATCGGCCGTGTCGCGTCGGAGTTCAGGCGCATCCAGGCCGAGGCGGGCAAGGATGCCATCGGTGTCATCACCTCCTCGCGCTGCACCGACGAAGAGACCTATCTGGTGCAGAAGCTGGCACGGCAGGTGTTCCACAACAACAACACGGACACCTGCGCCCGCGTCTGCCACTCGCCGACCGGCTACGGGCTCAGCACGACCTTTGGCACCTCGGCCGGAACGCAGAATTTCGACTCGGTCGAGCAGGCCGACGTGATGCTGCTGGTCGGCGCCAACCCGACCGACGGACACCCGGTGTTTGCGTCGCGCATGAAGAAGCGGCTGCGCCAGGGGGCGAAGCTGATCGTGGTTGATCCGCGGCGCATCGACCTGGTGCGCATGCCGCATGTCGAGGCGAGCCATCACCTGTCGCTGCAGCCCGGCACCAACGTCGCGGTGCTGACCGCGCTGGCGCATGTGATCGTCACCGAGGGCCTGGTGGACGAGGACTTCGTGCGCGAGCGCTGCGACTGGGACGCGTTCCAGGACTGGGCGCATTTCGTCGCCGAAGAACGCAATAGCCCGGAGGCGGTGGCGAAGCTGTGCGGCGTGCCGGCCGAAACCATGCGCGGTGCGGCGCGGCTGTACGCGACCGCGCGCAACGGAGCGATCTATTACGGGCTGGGGGTGACCGAGCACAGCCAGGGCACCACCGCGGTGATGGCGCTCGCCAATCTGGCGATGGCGACCGGCAATATCGGCCGGCCCGGCGTCGGCGTGAACCCGCTGCGCGGGCAGAACAACGTGCAGGGGAGCTGCGACATGGGCTCCTTCCCGCACGAGCTGCCGGGCTATCGGCACATCTCGAACCCCGCCGTGCGCGCGATCTACGAGCGCGAATGGGGCGTGACGCTGGAGGCCGAGCCCGGGCTGCGGATTCCCAACATGATCGACGCCGCGGTCGACGGCTCGTTCCGCGGCATCTACATCCAGGGCGAGGACATCGTGCAGTCGGATCCCGACACGCAGCACATCACCGCCGGGCTGGCGGCGATGCAATGCGTCGTGGTGCACGATCTGTTTTTGAACGAGACGGCGAACTACGCGCATGTCTTCCTGCCGGGCTCGACGTTCCTGGAGAAGGACGGCACGTTCATCAATGCCGAGCGGCGGATCAACCTGGTACGCAAGGTGATGGCGCCGCGCGCGGGCCTCGCGGACTGGGAGGCGACGCAGGCGATCGCCAATGCGATGGGGGCGGGCTGGAGCTATACGCATCCGTCGCAGATCATGGACGAGGTCGCCCGCACCACGCCGACCTTCGCCGGCGTGTCGTTCGAGAAGCTGGCGCAGGGCTCGGTGCAGTGGCCGTGCAACGAGAAGGCGCCGGACGGCACGCCGACCATGCATATTGGCGGCTTCGTGCGCGGCATGGGCAACTTCGTCATCACCGAGTATGTGCCCACCGACGAGCGGACCGGACCGCGCTTCCCGCTGCTGCTGACCACGGGGCGTATCCTCAGCCAGTACAACGTGGGCGCACAGACACGACGCACCGCCAACGTGGCGTGGCATCCCGAGGATGTTCTGGAGATCCATCCGCACGACGCGGAGCAGCGCGGCGTCCGCGAGGGTGACCTGGTGCGCCTGGCGAGCCGGTCGGGTGCCACGACGCTGCACGCGAAGCTCACCGACCGTGTCGCGCCGGGTGTGGTTTACACGACGTTCCACCATCCGGGGACGCAGGCGAATGTCGTGACCAGCGACTATTCGGACTGGGCGACGAACTGCCCGGAATACAAGGTGACCGCGGTGCAGGTGACGCCGTCGAACGGTCCGAGCGACTGGCAGACGGAGTATCGCGAGCTGACGGAGAAGAGCCGCCGCGTCGAGGTCGCGCCGGCGAAGTGACTCTGCCTGAACCAGTCCGCAGCGTCGCGCGCACCGCCTGGCACGGTAACGAGGGGACGCGCGGCGCGCGGGAGATTCCGGAAGAGACCCCGGTTGCGCTCAGCTATAACCGCAGCGCCTACGCAGTGATGCTCGCAACGCCGGCCGACCTGGAGGACTTCGCCACGGGCTTCAGCCTCACCGAAGGCATCGTGCGGAACGCCGCGGAGATCGAGGAACTCGACATCGTCCAGGCTGATGCCGGCATCGAGCTGCGCATGTGGCTCGCGCCGGAACTCGCCGATTCGATGACGCGACGCCAGCGCCGCCTTGCGGGCCCGAGCGGTTGCGGTCTGTGCGGGCTGGAAAGCCTGGCGGATGCGGTACGCACTCCGCCGCGGGTCGCGTCGACCGTCAGCTTCGACGCTGCCGCGATCCACACTGCGATGGCGGCACTTCCCGCCGCGCAAAAACTGAACCAGCAGACCCGCGCGGTCCATGCCGCGGCCTTCTGGCATCCGCGGCGCGGTCTTGTGGCACTCCGCGAGGATGTCGGCCGGCACAACGCGCTCGACAAGCTTGTGGGTGCACTGGCGCGCGATGGTGCGGCGATAGCGGAGGGCCTGCTGCTGCTGTCGAGCCGCATCTCGGTCGAAATGGTACAGAAAGCGGCGATGCTCGGCGCGCCGGTTGTGGTCGCGGTGTCCGCGCCGACCGCGCTCGCGGTACGCATTGCCGAGGAGGCTGGCATAACGTTGGTCGGCATCGCCCGCGCCGACGGCTTTGAAGTCTTCACCCACCCCCAGCGAATCGCGTCGCAGCAGGTGCAGCATGTCGCCTGATAAGCTGGCCTACATGGCCAACCAAATCGGCAAATTCTTCGCGCATCAGAAGCACGACCGGGCGGTCGCCGCGATCGCCGACCACCTACAGAAGTTCTGGGACCCCAGGATGCGAGGCACCATCCTGGCGCACTACGACGCAGTGAAAAATCAGCTCGACCCCCTGGTTCAGCAGGCTGTTGAACAATTACGCAAAGCGGATGTATCTTGATCACGTAGGCGTAATCAAGAGCCCAATTTGCTATGGTCCAATGATTCGGGGGACGTCCATGAGTTCGACCACTCTGCAAGGCCGTGTGCCTGGCCTGCTCAACCGCGAGCGCACCATCGCAGGCATCGGCTTCAGCCGCTGGATGGTGCCGCCAGCCGCGCTCTGCGTGCATCTGTGCATCGGCCAAGCCTACGCGTTTAGCGTATTCAACCTGCCCATGACGAGGCTGATTGGCATCACGCAGTCCGCGCCGGATGATTGGAAGCTCACCGATCTCGGCTGGATCTTCAGCATCGCGATATTTGTGCTTGGTGCCTCCGCGGCGCTGCTTGGCCGCTGGGTGGAGGAAGGCGGGCCGCGCCGCGCAATGTTCACTGCCGGCCTGTGCTGGGCGGGTGGCTTTATGGTTTCGGCCGTCGGCGTCTATGTCCATAACATCTGGGTGGTCTATCTCGGCTACGGCGTTCTAGGCGGCGTGGGACTTGGCATTGGCTATATCTCGCCTGTCTCGACGCTGATCAGATGGTTTCCGGATCGACCAGGGATGGCGACCGGCATGGCGATCATGGGTTTCGGCGGCGGTGCCTTCATCGCGTCACCACTCTCGGTGTGGCTGATGCGACAGTTTTCCTCTGCCACACATGTCGGTGTCGCCGAGACATTCATCGGTACTCGGCCTGGTGTATTTCTGCTTCATGATGGTGGGCGCGGCGATCGTACGCCTGCCTCCACCCGACTGGGCACCGGCAGGATATATCGCACCGACACAGTCGAGCAAGCTCATCACCACGCGGAACGTGTTCGTCTATCAGGCGTTGCGGACACCGCAGTTCTGGCTGATCTGGTGGGCGCTGTGCCTGAACGTGACCGCAGGCATCGGCGTACTCGGCCAGGCGTCTGCGATGAGCCAGGAGATGTTCCCCGGAAAGGTGACGGTCACCGCGGCAGCCGGCTTCGTCGGGCTGATGAGCCTGTTCAATATGGGCGGCCGGTTCTTCTGGGCATCGGTGTCAGACTACATCGGCCGCAAGAACACCTACTTCGTGTTCTTCTTCCTGGGTGTGCTGCTCTATGCGCTGGTGCCGCAGACGGGAGAGGCAGGCAGCGTCGCTTTGTTCGTTCTGTGTTTCTGTGTCATCATCAGCATGTACGGCGGTGGCTTCGCAACCGTGCCGGCATATCTGCGCGACATGTTCGGCACGCGTTATGTCGGCGCGATTCACGGCCTGTTGCTCACCGCATGGTCGATGGCGGGAATCTTCGGACCCGTCCTGGTGAACTACATCCGCCAGTACAATGTCGAGCACGGTGTCGAGAAGGCCGCTGCCTACAACTTTACCATGTACGTCATGGCAGCGTTGCTGGTGGTTGGTTTCTTCTGCAACCTGTTCGTGCAGGCAGTGCACGAGCGACACCACATGAGACACGAGGAAGCCGACGCAATGGGTATCGCGGACTGAGGGAGCAGGACCATGTCTCGTGCTACAACACCGCTGCATTTGGCCCTTGCCTGGGGTCTCGTCGGCATCCCACTGGCATGGGGAGTGATCCAGACGCTGCTAAATGCGCTGAGGCTGTTCCAGTAGCGACGTCAATCTGCCGCCGTCAGCTCCTGGTGCACCACGCCGAGCAGCCGCGATTGCAGATCCGCATCCGCCTCCAGTGCCTTGGCGTCGCCCTCGTACGCCACCTGGCCGTTCACCAGCACGTAGGCGCGATCGACGATCGGCAGCACTGTCTCGGCATGGTGCTCGACGATGATCATCGCGACACGGCCGCGCAGGCGCACCAGCGCGTCCATCACCTCCTGCACGATCGCCGGGGCCAGCCCTTCGAACGGCTCATCCAGCAGGATCAGCCTGCTCGGCACGGTAAGCGCACGCGCGATCGCCAGCATCTGTCGTTCGCCGCCTGACAGGCTCTCGGCACGCGCCCGTTGCAGCACGCGAAGCTTGGGGAACAGTCCGAAGATCTCGTCGAACGATGCGCCGCCCGAGCGAGCGGCGATCTGCAGGTTCTCCATCACCGTCAAGTTAGGGAAGAGCCGCCGCCCTTCAGGCACGATCGAGATGCCGCGCCGGTTGATCTCGTACGGCCGCGCATGCGTGATGTCGGCGCCATCCATCACGATGCGCCCAGCGCTCTTCTGCACCGTGCCGGTGATCGCGCGCAACATCGTGGTCTTGCCGACGCCATTGCGTCCCAGCAGCGCCACCGCCTCGCCCTCGTGCACGACCAGATCGAGATCGGTCAGTACGAGGCTGCCGGCATAACCCGCGCGCACCTGTTCCAACGCGAGCAGCGTTTTCGTCGTGGCCACGCGCGGCGTCCCGGCGCGCACGGTCGGTTGCGGGCCGCCTGCGCGTGCCGTGCCCATATACGCGGTGACGACCTCATGGTTGTTCGCCACCTCAGCGGGTTTGCCATCAGCGATCACGCGACCCTGATGCAGTACGGTGATGCGATCCGACAGCGCCAGCACACGGTCGATGTCGTGCTCGATCAGCAGCACCGCATGCGTCGCGGCAAGTTGACGGATCAGCGTGCCCACCACTTCGCGATCCGCTTCCGCCAATCCGGCCAACGGTTCGTCGAGCAGCAGCAGCTTCGCGTCGGTGGCGAGCGCAATGGCGATCTCCAACAGGCGCTGCTCGCCATGCGACAGGTTGGCGCATGGTTCCGCGGCGCGCGCTTCCAGCCCGACTGCGGCGAGCAGCGACCACGTCCGCGCGTTGACATCAGCGAGCCGGTAGGCGTCGCGCCACAGCGAGTTCTGCTGGCGGCTCTGTGCCTGCACCGCGACACGAACGTTCTCGAACGTCGTCAGGTTGCGGAACACACTGAGGATCTGGAACGAACGGCTGAGTCCCAGGCGTATCCGCCGATGCACCGGGAGACGCGTGATGTCACGGCCGTCGAAGCGGATCTCGCCGGCATCGGCGCGCAGCAGACCGGTGAGCATGTTGAAGAAGGTCGTCTTGCCCGCACCGTTCGGACCGATCAGGCTGTGCAGGCGGCACGGATGCACGTCGAGATGCACATCACCCGCGACGATCAGCGAGCCAAATCGCTTGTGCAGGCCTCGCACTTCCAGCACCGGCCTGCCGGCATCGAGATGCGCATCGGCTCCGCCGCGCCATGGTTCGATTCGCTCCGGCTGCGGTGGTACACCGCGTCGCGTCAGTGTCCAGTCATCGCGGCCGATCATGCGGAACACCAACCCCTGCATGCCCTCGGGCGAGGCGAGCGCGAACACCATCACGATCGGCGCGAAGATCAGCCACCAGCTTTCGGTGACCGCCGACAGCCGATCCTCCAGCAGGATGAAGGCGATCGCGCCCCACAGCGGGCCGAGAAAATGATGCACGCCGCCCATCACCGTCATCAGCAGCGAGTCGCCGGCGTGCTGCCAGCTTAGGTTGTCGGCATAGGCGCCGCGCAGCATGAAGGCCAGCAGCGCGCCGGCGAAGCCGACCACGCCGCCCATGATGACGAAGGCCTCGAACTTGATGCGGAACGTGTTGTAGCCGAGGCTGCGGACGCGCTGTTCGTTGTCGCGCAGCGCTTGCAGCAGGCGGCCGAACGGCGCATGCGCGATGCGCCAGAGCAGACCCATGCCGAGGGCAACGGCGACGATGGTGAAGGCGTGAAATGACCAGTCGCTGGCGAACCATGGCCGTGGCACGCCTTGCAGTCCGTTCTCGCCGCCGGTTACGTCGGTCCACTTGAAGGCGATCTCGAACGCGATCTGCGAAAATGCCAGTGTCAGCAACGAGAAATACAGACCGCGCCGGCGCAGGATGAGCAGTGCGATCGCCGCGGCGAGCAGCAGCGAGAATACCACCGCGATGGCCAGTGCGACGATCTCGTTATTGACGGCGCCGCGCATGGCGATCGCCACGGCATAGGTGGCGCAGCCGAAGAACACCGAGGCACCGAACGGCACCAGGCCGGTGTAGCCGACCAGCAAATTCACGCCGGCGCCGTACAGCATGTAGATGGCGATCTGGGTGATCAGGCTGATCGGCGCGCCGATCGCGTGCCACAGCGCGGTCAGCGCCAGCAGCACGAGCACGACCCACAGGACAGGATGGCGCAGCACGGTCACTCGAAGCGTTCCCAGCGTTCGCCGAGCAGGCCGCGCGGCCGCAGCAGCAGCATCAGGGCCATGAACAGGTACATCACCGCGCCGGATGCCTCGGGCTTGAACTGGATGGTGAGCGCGATGACCACGCCGACAAGCAGTCCGGCGATGACCGCGCCGGCGAACGAGCCGAGACCACCGATCGCGACCACGACGAAGGCGGGCATGATCGCGTTGGTCGCCATCGATGGCGTGACGGTCCACAGCGGCGCGGCAAGCAGGCCGGCGATGCCGGAGATACCGCAGCCGAGGCCGAACACCCACATCAGCACGCGCGGCAGATTGATGCCGAGCAGGCCGACCATTTCGGGATCGCGCGAGCCGGCGCGCAGGATGCGGCCGAACTTGGTGTAGGTGAGGAAGGCCCAGAGACCGACCAGCACCGCGGCGGTGGTGAACAATACGGCGAGGCGGTATTTGGTGATGAGGATCGGGCCCCAGATCAGGAATCCGGACAGGAACGGCGGCGGGCTGAACGGCTGGCCGATGCCGCCCCAGATCAGCCGCACGGTTGCCTCGATCATCAATGCCAGGGCGAAGGTGACGATCAGGCTGAGCAGCGGTTCCTTGTCGTACAGGCGACGGATCAGGATGCGTTCCACGACGACGCCGATGAGTCCCACGATGATCGGCGACAGGATGACGGCGGGCCAGCCGAAGGTCTGGTACAGCGTCAGCGCGAGATAGGCACCGAGAGTGAAGAACACGCCGTGCGCGAAATTCACGATGCCGAGCAGTCCGAAGATGATCGAGAGGCCGATGGCGATGAGGACGTAGAGGCCTCCGAGCACGAGGCCGCTCGCCACCTGCGACAGAACGATGTCGAGCATCAGGTCATCTTGCAGCCGATCTCGTCCGGCGTGCCGAACACCTTTTCCAGTTCCGCGGGGTTCTCGGGCAGCGCGGCCTTGACATCGAAATAGTCCCACTTGTCGGTGATCTTCGGCTTCACCGCCACGACCAGATTGCGCAGCAGCATCTGGTGGTCCCACTTGCGATAGCTGTACGACGTGCTGCCGGCGCTGAACTTCCAGTTCTCCAGTCCCTCGATGATCGCCATCGGTTCGGTGGACTTCGCCAGCTCGATCGATTCGAACAGCGACTTTGCGGTGATCCAGCCCATCCACGCCTTGTCCGCCGCCGGGCGGTTGTGCTTCTTCATATAGGCGTCGGCGAACGCCTTCTCTTCCGGCGGATTGTTGGGATTGTTATACCACCACAACGAGGTGAACACGCCGGTTGCTGCCTCGGGACCCACCGCCCAGATATCGGTGTCGCCGATCGCGATTTCGCAGAACGGGATCTTCCCCTTCATGCCGAGTTCGTTCCACTGCTTCAGGAACGTGGACAGATCGCCGGCGGACAGCCCGCCCAGCACCACGTCCGGCTGCGCCTGGCGGATCTTCAAAATGAACGAGCTGAAATCCGCGGTGTTCAACGGCACCTCGTCGATGCCCGCCTCGGTGCCACCCGCCTGCTTCAGCAACTCGCGCGACGACCGCAGGATGTCCTGGCCGAACGCGAACGATGCGGTGATGAAATACCACTTCTTGCCGTAGCTCAGCGCATACGGTGCCAGCATGCGCGATTGCACCAGCACCGGCGTGTTCAGCCGGAACGTGTAACGGTTGCAGTTCTTGCCGGTAATTTCGGTCGCCGCAGCGTTGTCGCACACGAACGGAATCTTCAGTTGCGCGGCCGTCGCCTCCTCGGCCAGCGCGTTGGACGACAGCGAGCCGCCCAGGATGGCGCAGACCTTGTTCTCCTGCACCAGCTTCTGCATGTTCTGCGTGGCACCCTGCGGCGACGGCTCATCCAGCCACACCAGTTCCGCCGGCTGCCCCATGATGGTGTTGCCGCGCTCTTCCAGCGCGAGATAGGTGCCCTGGGCGAGATATTCGGTCTGCGGCGCGATCTGCCCGGTCTTGGCCAGCAGCACCCCGATGCGGATCGGTTCGGCGGCCCTGGCGACATAAGGCATCGCCAGCGTTCCCGCGCCCAACAGCGCGCCGCGGCGCGTCACAGCAAGTCTGCGGATAGTCATAGATTCCCTCCCACGGCGGATCCAGCGCTCACGCCAGCAACAAAACTGGTTGCGTTAGAGCCTATTCCGCGGCGGCGCGATACCCCCGCGCATATCGCAACAGCGCGTCGTCCGGCACCGGTTCGATCGGGCGGAAATCACGGTGCGCGATCCAGTCGGGACGCGTCGGCGTGCGGATGTAGTTGGAGACCGCGTTCAGCGTCAGATACACGATCTTGCGTGGATACGGCGTGATATTGCCCGCCGATCCATGCACGAGGTTGCCATTGAACATCAGCACCGCGCCTGGTTTGCCGGTCGGCGTGACGATGCCTCCCTGCCGCACCAACCGCTCCACCGTCGCGTTGTCCAACGTCCACAACGGATAGGACGTGGTGGACAGATCGTGCCCTGCCTTCAGCACGCCTTCCTTGTGGCTGCGCGGCACCAGCATCAGCGGGCCGTTGATCGGCAGCACCTCATCGACGAACACCGAAATATTCATCGCGCGCGGTTCCGGCATGCCGTCGTCGCGCACCCAGGTACCGTAGTCCTGGTGCCACTGCCACACCTCGCCATCGAACGCCGACTTCGCGTTGATCTTGAACTGGTGCATGTAGAGATGTTCGCCGAACACCTGCTCGACCGGGCGGATCAGCCTTGGATGCGCGCCCAACAGCCGGAACGCCTCGTTGTAGGTGTGCGCAGCGAAAGCGGTGCGCGGCGAGCCCGACTTCTCGCGCCAGATCTCCTTGCGATCAGTACAGAAGATTTCCACCGCCTCGTCGCGCAGCACCGCCATCTCCTCGGCCGAGAACAGATCAGGCAGGAACAGGTAGCCTTCCTTGTCGAACTGCTGAAGCTGTTGCGCGCTGAGCGTCATGGCACGATCCTCCGCTCACGTGGCCAGGTAGCCGCCATCGACATAAAGTTCCGCACCAGTAATATACGACGCCTCGTCTGACGCCAGGAACAGCACGGCATTCGCCACCTCGTCCACTTCGCCGGCGCGACGCAACGGCACGCCCTGCAGCATCTTCGCGCGCACCGCGGGATCGGCAGTCGCGCCGGACGTGCGCATCGGCGGCATCAATCCCGGATGCACCGAATTGGCGCGGATGCCGTCGCGACCGAACTGCACCGCGGTGGATTTGGTCAGTGTGCGCACCGCACCCTTCGACGCGTTGTAGCCCATATGCGTCATGGTCTGGCCGGTGTTGCCGGAGATCGACGACAGATTGACGATCGATCCGCCGCCGGCCTGCTGCATCGCCAGCACCGCGTGCTTGGTGCCCAGGAACACACCGCGCGAATTCACCGCCATCAGCTTGTCCCACGCATCGGTGTCGAGCATGTCGGACACCGCGCTGCCGCTGATGCCGGCGTTGTTCACCAGGATGTCGAGCTTGCCGTATTTCTCCACCGTCGCGTCGACCACCGCTTTCCAGTCGTCCTCGCTGGTCACGTCGAGCCGCATGAACTCGGCGGTGCCATTGGCGCGCACGATATCGGCGGCGACTTTTGCGCCGTCGTCCTCCAGCATGTCGGCGATCACCACCTTGGCGCCCTCCTTGGCGAACCGGCGCGCCGTCGCGGCGCCCATGCCGGAGGCTGCTCCGCTGACGATCGCCACCTTGCCTTCCAGGCGCATGTTCGTTCCTCCCAAAGACATAATTCCGGCATGGTTTACCAGAGCCTCGCGCCAGTCAACCGCAAGCAACTCCGTTCGCATCAGTGAAATCGGGTGACGGATTTCCTGGTGGGCCAGGTTTGATATGCCGCGTGACCTGCAGACGCCTTCGTCTAGAACTCAAGACGATAAAGGCGGACCCACAGATCCGGCTCTGCCCGTCCTACTTTCTTGACATTGAAGCGATCGTCGCCGTCCGGCGCCGTTACCTCGGTCGTACGCCATAACGACGGCCTTTGCGTGAGTTGCTCGCGGAACTCTTCCGTCGCCCAGATTTGTCCCGGTTGCACATGGGGCTCGACCCGGGCCGCGCATAGCACAGCATCTCCCCCCACGATCATCGGCCGTGCATCGCCGGCGCCCGCCTGCATCTGCACCTCGCCGTAGTGCAGGGCTATGCGCAGGAGAGGCTGACCGGTGGCTTGGTACACGTCGTCCATGATATGGCGGGCGGCCTGGGCCAGAGCCACCGGATCCTCGTGCGCGACCAACACGGAATCCCCGGACCCGGTCTCCGCGACGGCCGCCCCGCGAGCCCACTGGCGAACAGCATCTTCCAATGCTTCGCGGACTGGGGCATCAGCACGGGCGTGCATCAGGCGGCCAAATCCGTATACATCACCTTTGAGTACGCAGAACGTGTGCACGCTGGTAGGGCTGACTGCACTCTCGCTCTCCAGCCACGGTCGGTCATAGCCCACGATGTTCGCGCGGTGGACCTGCTGCGGATAGGCCGGATTCAGCCGCCCGATCACGTCGTGCAGGACTGGGTGGAGCAGGTAGTGCGTGGCGAGCGGCAGCATGCCGTCCGGCTCGAGTGTCGCCTCGCCCGGCCGCAGGAACCGCTGTGCCCACTCTCCGCGCGCGCGATCGTAATGGACGTAGCCCAAAAGGCCCACCCGGTAGAGCGCACAGAAGACGTGCTTCTCCTCTCCTCCCGTCGCCACGCTATGCTCTAGGAACAGCACTTCCATCTGCTCGCGGCTCAGCACATTGCTCGAAAGACGGCGCAGCAGCTGTTCGAGTTCGAGGTTGCCAATATACGGAGCGATCTCGGCGAGATATTCATAGGCGATTTCCGTGGCAGCCTGGTGCACGACTTCCTTAAAGCGGAGCTCGCTTTGCCGTTCAGATGGTCGGAGTGCGGTCAAGTGCTCGCCAATGGTCATCAGGTCGCGCGGGCGGAGCAGCGTGTGCCGGCAGATGAACTCAAAACCACCTTCTTCTTCGCGCGTGTACGCGTCGGTGACGGTCGTCCGCCCCAGGAAGGCCTCAAGCGGGTCGGAGCGCAACTTCTCCGGCCTGACCATGGCCTCGCTTTTCAGCAGACGCACGTTGTTGAGGAAAATCTCGCGGAGGCTCCGAGGGGAGTAGGCGATATCGACAGCACTGCCACGGTACTGCTGGGCCATCACGGTCGTCTTTGCAAGCCGCGCATAGGCTTCCTTGCGCACAGCGGCAAATATCTTGATGTGATGATTGATCCGGCGAACCTGATAGGTAACCTCCACCAGCCCGAGTTGCGCGAAGTGCCAGATGTTTGGCGACAGTTCGCCGGTGACGCTTGGATGGCTCGTGGGGCCTTCGACGTGCTTGTTGAAATACTCATCAACGCCATCGATGAAGATGGCCATCGGTGTGGTGACGGCGCGCAGACGCGGCACGAGGTGGCCATCTGTGTCTGTTCCGCAACGTTGGAGCTCGCTCGGGGTAAATTCGAGCAGGCGAACGAAGTGGTCGATGACACCGTGCAGCTGTTCGTCCGCTATCAGGCTGGTGAGGCCGGAACCGACCCTGAGCCCACTGGCCGCGCCGAGGTGCTTCAGAGTCGCCAGAGCGATCGCTGTAAGCCAGATCTTTGACCACGGAAGGGCAGACACCACGAGAAAGGCGAGGAGCTCCCGGTTGAAGATCTTGTCACCAATCGGTTTGTCGAGAAGGGCCCCTGTGGGAAGGCAGACAGCTCGTCCCTCACGCTGGTAGAGAATGCGCTTGGCTTTGAGCAGCAGGGTCTTGCCAAAGCCCTTGGTGCCGATGACGATGAACTTATCGTCCCGGTCCGCGCCGAGAAATCCCTCGATTTCCGGAGTACGGTGGAGCAGGGACTCGTTGAAGTCCTCAGCCACCTGGATGTCGTCCGCATCTACGGTCCACGCACGCATGCGGTTCCCCTCATGCCCGCCGTGAACCTAGCTGAAGCCGCCGCTGCGGAGCAATGATCCGGGGCTTGCGCCGGCCGATTGCCTGGCCATAGGCCCGTTCGCGCGGCTTGGCGCCCGGCGCCGGACGTAGCACGATGGCCCCGACCTTACGCGGAGACATACACATGGCCCATCGCGGCATGAAGTTCGGCATCTTCCTGGCACCGTTCCATCGCGTGGGCGAAAACCCGACGCTGGCGATCAACCGCGATGTCGAGCTGCTGGAGTGGCTGGACTGGCTCGGCTTCGACGAGGCCTGGATCGGCGAACACCACTCGGCCGGCTGGGAACTGATCGCGCTGCCCGAACTGATCATCGCCGCCGCCGCCGAACGCACCAAGCACATCAAGCTGGGCACCGGCGTGACCAGCCTGCCGTATCATCATCCGTTCATGGTGGCGCAACGCTTCGTGCAGCTCGACCACATGACGCGCGGCCGCGCGATGATGGGCTGCGGTCCCGGCGCGCTGACCTCGGACGCCTACATGCTCGGCATCGAACCCAGCACCCAGCGCCCGCGCATGCTGGAGGCGATGGACGCCATCATGCGGCTGCTGAAATGCGAAGAGCCGGTCACGATGAAGACCGACTGGTTCGAGATGCGCGACGCGCGGCTGCATCTTGCGCCGTACAGCGATCCGCATTTCGAGATCGCGGTCGCCAGCACCATCACGCCGTTCGGCATGATCGCCGCGGGGACGCACGGTGTAGGCGTGCTGTCGATCGGCGCCGGACTGCCCGGCGGGCCGGAAGCGTTGGCCAGTCAGTGGAAGATCGCCGAAGAGGCCGCGGCGAAGAACGGCAAGACCATGGACCGCAAGAACTGGCGCGTCGTGGTCAACGCGCACATCGCCGAGGACGACGAACAGGCGCTGCTGGAGGTGAAGAAGGGCGAGCGGATCGAGACCCAGACCTACTTCGAGGACACGCTCGGCCGTCCGCCCGGCCGCGCCGACGATCCGCTGCGTGACGGCGTGAGGATGGGCACCACGCTGGTCGGTTCACCGGAGACGGTGATCAAGGGCATCCGGCGGCTGCTGGAATACAGCCAGGGCGGCTTCGGCGGCATCCTGTTCCGCGCGCACGAATGGGCCAACCGCGAGCAGACGCTGCGCAGCTACGAGTTGTTCGCGCGCTATGTGATGCCGCAGTTCCAGGGGTCGCTGGATCCGATCATCGGCTCCAGTGTCTGGGCGCGAGAGAACCGCAAGCAGGTGTTCGGCTCGACGGTCGAAGCGGTGCGGCGCGCGTTCACCGATTTCGGCCGCGCGGCGCCGGAGGAGGAGATCCGCGCACGGACACTCGGCGCGCGCGACCTCGATCCGCCAGTAGCGTCACGCCTGTCATTGCGAGCGGACGAGAATCCATCGATGTGCGCAGCAGATTGCTTCGTCTGGCATCGCCTTCTCGCGCAGTGCGGTATCAGGCCGCCTTCGCCGTCGCCAGCGCCTGCCACACATTCTCCGGCGTGGCCGGCATGTCGATATGCGTCACGCCATCGCCCGACAGCGCATCGATGATCGCGTTGATCAGCGCCGGCGGGCTGCCGACCGAGCCCGCCTCGCCGGCGCCCTTCACGCCGAGCGGATTGGACGCGCTGGGCACCTCCAGCAGATCGACCTCGATGTCCGGCAGATCGTCGGCGCGCGGCAGCGCGTAGTCCATGAAGCTGCCGGACAGCAGCTGGCCGGATCGGCGTCGTAGCTGGTGCGCTCCAGCAGCGCCTGGCCGAGGCCCTGCGCCACGCCGCCATGCACCTGGCCGCGCACGATCATCGGATTCACCGTCTTGCCGAAATCGTCGCACACGCGATAGCGGACGATCTCCACCACGCCGGTCTCGGGATCCACCTCCACTTCGGCCATGTGGCAGCCGTTGGGGAAGGTGTGCTCGGCGACCGTCGCCACTTCGGCGGCGTCGAGCGTGGTCGCCGGCTCGCCGGCCGCCGCCTTCTGCCGCTGTGTGGCGGCCAGCGCGATGATGTCGATGCCGCGGTCGGTGCCGACGATGGAGAACCGCCCGTCGGCGAACGCGATGTCGGCCGGCGCCGCCTCCAGCACTTCGGCCGCCGCCTGCTTGCCCTTGTCGATCACCGTATCCGCGGTGACCAGGATCGCCTGGCCCTCGGAATACAGGCTGCGCGAACCGCCGGTGCCGCCGCCCACCGGAATGGTGTCGGTGTCGCCCTGGCGCACGCGGATCTTCTCGCCGTCGATGCCCAGCCGCTGCGACGTGAGCTGGATATAGCGCGGTCTCGTGGCCCTGGCCGGTCGATTGCGTGCCGACATAAACATCGACAAAGCCATCCTCGGCGAAGCGGATTTCCGCCCGCTCGGTCGGATCGCCCATGGTGACTTCCAGATAATAGGCCAGGCCGATGCCGCGACGCTTGCCGCGCTGCGCGGCCGTCGGCACGGCGGGCGGCGAAGCCGGCATAGTCCATCTGCCTTCAGCGCCGCATCCAGCACCATCGGGAAGTCGCCGCTGTCGTAGGTCTTGCCGACCGGCGTGGCGTGCGGCATCGCCGATGGCGGCACCATGTTGCGCCGGCGCAATTCCGACGCGGTCGATCTTCGAGTTCGCGCGCGGCGGCATCGACCAGACGTTCGAGCAGATAGTTGCTCTCGGGCCGGCCGGCGCCGCGATAGGCATCCACCGGCACGGTGTTGGTGAACACGCCGAGGACGTTGGCGTAGATCTGCTGGAAGCCGTAGACGCCGGCCAGCACGGCGCCGCCGGCGAGTGTCGGGATATAGGGCGCGAAGGTGGAAAGATAGGCGCCCATGTTGGCGACGATTGCGCGTGCGCAGCGCCAGGAATTTTCCCTCCGCGTCGATCGCCAGTTCGCCCAGCGTGACGTTGTCGCGGCCCTGCGTGTCGGCCAGGAATGCCTCGCCGCGGTCCGATGCCCACTTCACCGGCCGTCCGAGCTTGCGCGCCGCATAGCAGGTCAGCACGTGCTCGGCGTAGAGAAACGCCTTCATGCCGAAGCCGCCGCCGACATCGGGCGTGATGACGCGGAAATTCGCCGGCTCGGTGTTGAACACCGGCCCGATCAGGGTCTTGATCAGCCAGCCACCCTGCGTGTTGGCGTACAGCGTCCAGCGGCCCGCTGGCGGCATCGTAGTCGGCGATCGCGGCGCGCGCCTCCATCGATGCGACGACGACGCGGTTGTTCACCACGGTCAGCCGCGTGACGTGCGCGGCCGTGGCGAACAGGGCATCGGTCGCCGCCTTGTCGCCGATCCCCCAGTCGAACACGACATTGTTCTTCACCTCCGGCCAGACCAGCGGCGCGCCGGGGTCGATCGCCGTGCGCCAGGTCGGTGATCGGCAGGCACGACATCGTAGTCGACCGCGATCAGTTCCGCGGCGTCGCGCGCGGCCTTCGGCGTGTCGGCGACGATGAACGCCACCGGATCGCCGACATGGCGCACCGCACCGTCGGCCAGCGCGCGGATGCGGCGGGCTGGCCATGTCGGAGCCGTCGCGGTTCTGCACCGGCGCGGCGCAGGGCATCGGGCGATGCCGTCGGCATTCAGGTCGGCCGCGGTATAGATTGCCTTAACCCCGGCGACCGATGCTGCGGCCGTCGTGTCGATCGCGCCGAGTTTCGCCGCCGCGTGCGGGCTGCGCAGCACGATGCCGTGCAGCATGCCCGGCAGGACGATATCGTCGGTGTAGCGGCCGCCGCCCGTTCAGCAGGCGCGGGTCCTCCACGCGGCGGACGGACTGGGCGAGGCCGAACTTGGTCATGGACGCTGTCTCCGGGGCTCGTCTGTGGCTGGATGCGAAGCATGCACGCTCCGGACATGAAAGGCCAAGAGGGATGGATCCTCGCCTGTGCGTCCTGAATGCCGGCTCATCCAGCCTGAAATTCGCGGTGTATGGCGTGGCGGACGGCCGCCTGCGCCGCACGCCAGAGCGGCGAGGTGGAACGGATCGGCGGCGAAGGCCGCCTGCTGATCACCACCGCCGATGGCAAGACGCTGCATGACCGGCCGGTGACCACCGAGGACCATGCGGCCGCGCTGGCGATGCTGGCCGCATTGCCGGACGGCCCGATCGACAAGAGCGGCCTCGATCGGGTTCGGCCATCGCGTCGTGCACGGCGGCCCGGAGCTGAATGCGCCGGCGCTGGTGGACGCCGCGACACTCGCACGCATCGAGGCGCTGGAGCCGCTGGCGCCGCTGCACAATCCGCCGGCGGTCGCGGTGCTGAAGGCGTTGGCGGCGCTGTTCCCCAGGCTGCCGCACGTGGCGTGCTTCGATACGGCGTTCCATCGCGGCCATCCGGCGGTGGCGGATCGCTTCGCGATTCCCGATGCGCTGTATCGGGAGGGCGTGCGGCGCTACGGGTTCCACGGACTGTCCTACGAATTCATCGCCGGCGCGTTGGCCGAGCGCGTGCCGGAGATCGCACTGGGACGCGTCGTGGTGGCGCATCTCGGGTCGGGTGCCTCGATGTGCGCACTGGCCGGCGGGCGCAGCGTGGATTCGTCGATGGGGTTCACGGCGCTGGATGGGCTGCCGATGGGCACGCGGCCCGGCTCGCTCGATGCCGGCGTGATCCTGTGGCTGCAGCAGCAGAAGGGCTGGGATGTCGATCGGGTCGAGCGGTTTCTCTACGCGGATTGCGGCCTGAAGGGCCTGTCCGGCGTGTCGAATGACATGCGCACGCTGCTGGCGAGCGAGGCGCCGTTGGCGAAGTTGGCGGTGGAGTATTTCGTCTATCACGTGGCACGCACCGCCGGCGCGTTGGCGGCCGCGATGGGCGGCATCGACGGCATGGTGTTCACCGCCGGCATCGGCGAGCGCAGCCCCGAGATCCGCGCGCCGCGTGCTGCATCGGCTGCGCTGGCTCGGCTTCTCGATCGACGAGGCGGCGAACCTGGCGGGAGGGCCGTTGCTGACGCGTGCCGAATTCGGCGCTGCCGGCCTATGTGATTCCGACCGATGAGGAGATCGTCATCGCGCGCCACACGCTGGCGCTGATCGGCGGGGCGTAGCAGCGACGCTGACGGCATTCGCCTGGAGCGAAAGCGTGTCATTGTTAGGAGCAGAGCACAGCGACGAAACAATCCAGCGCTGGCTTGCTTCGTCGCTATGCTCTTCGCAATGACACCGTCCGGTCATTCTGAAAACGCTCTAACGGCGGCTCAGCGCGGTTCGGATAGACTGAAGACTTTGGCGTGGGTGTGGCCTGTTCACACCAACCAAAGGTTGTTCGTGCGAGCCTGAACCTCAGCGGAAGGAGAGGACGCCATGAACGATACAGTCGATATCGGCACTCTGCCCAGTGCCGTCGTTGTCGAACCAGCCGGCGCGGCTACCCATGTCATGCAGCCGCGCGAACACCCGCGGTCGTTATCAGTTCCCGCGGGCTGGAAGAAGGGACAGGCGATTTGCCCCGCGTCGCATGCCGGCCGGCGTCACGCTCTGCGTTCAACACCGACGGCTTTGTCGCCGGCCTGAACGCCGCGCTTGCCAGCAGCACCGCCGGCTATGTGATGCAGCTTCGGCAGCACGGCCAGCCGATCGCGTCGGCCCAGGTCGATTGGGCCAAGGCGCCCTCGGACGGGTCGGAGTCGTGGGCACTGGCGGTACGCATGCACATCGCCAGCTGCAGCAAGCTGATCACCGCGATCGCCATGACGCGTACTCTCGCCGCGCACAACCTGCCGGCCTCGACGAAGATCATCAATTATCTGCCGACCTACTGGGCCAAGGGGCCGAACATCGACCAGATCACGTTCGCCGCAGCTGATGACGCATAAATCCGGTTTCCGTGTCATCGGGTCCGACATGTCCTTCCCGACGATGAAGACGCTGATCGCCGGCGGCGTCACGAGCGCCAATCTCGGCACTACTCCTACCAGAACACCAACTTCGGCATCTGCCGGATCCTGCTGCCGGTCATGAACGGCACGATCCCGGCGAACACGGCATTCCCTCCTGCCACCGAGGACCAGAGCTGGGACCTCGCGACCATCAAGGCCTACGCCGCCTACGTCCAGCAAAACCTGTTCCAGCCGGCAGGCGTTCAACGGTCCCACGCTCACGCATCCCGATCCCGACGCGCTTGCCTATACCTTCCCGCCCGGCTCCGGCTGGAACTCCGGCGATCTCACCGCCGGAATCCGGCGGCGCCGGCTGGCACATGTCGGTGGACGACCTGCTGGACGTGATGGGCTGTTTCCGCCGCGCAAGGCACGATCATGTCGCCAGCCGCAGCGCAGGCAATGCTCGACGACAGTTTCGGCATCGACCTGATCGAATCGACCAACCTCGGCACGCTGTATAACAAGAACGGCCTCTGGCAGGACGGCGCCGGTCAGACCGAGCAGAGCCTCGCCTACTTCCTGCCACGCGACATGGAGCTGGTCGTGCTTGCCAATTCCCCGATCGGCAACCCTGGCCAGTTCTTTCGCGACGTCGTCACCAACATCTATCTGGACAACATCGCGCCGGAGATCGCGGTCGGCGGTTGGATCGCCCGTCACGGCCTGACCTCGCAGCAGTACCAGGAAGCCTTCAACGACTATGTCGGCAACCACGGCATGCAGTTGATGGATGTCAGCGGCTACGGAGGCGCGACAACGTTGTACGCGGCGCTGTGGGTCAAGACCGCCGCGCCGCCCGCCTGGCAGGCCCGACACGGCCTGACCGCCGCGGACTATCAGACCACCTTCAACCAACTCACCGCGCAGGGCTACCATCCGGTGCTGGTGAACGGCTATGCGACCACCGCCGGCCCACGGTTTGCCTGCATCTTCCAGCAAGGCGCGACCGACCCCTGGGTTGCCCGTCACGGCCTCACCGCCGCGCAGTATCAGGCTGCCTTCAACCAGTTCACGGGGGAAGGTTACATGCTCGACTGGGTCAGCGGCTACTACGACGGAAGCCAGGACCTTTACGCCGCGATCTGGCGCAAGCCGCAAAGCGCCCCAGCCTGGCAGGCCCGCCATGGCCTGACCGGCGCAGAATATCAGGCGTTCTTCAACACGTCACCGCACAGGGCTTCAAGCCGGTCGTGGTGTGCGGCTATGGCGACGGCTCGCAGGATCGCTATGCCGCGATTTTCCGCAAGCTCGCCGACGTTCCGGCCTGGCAGGCCCGTCACGGGCTGACCCCGGCACAGTACCAGACGACGTTCGACCAACTCGTCGCCCAGGGCTACCGGCTGGAGTTGGTCAACGGCTACAGCGTCGCGGGACAGGACCGCATCGCCGCCATCTGGACGAAATAACAGCGCCAGTCGGCGCGCCGTTAACGACGCCGGGTCAAGCGCCCGGCGTCATCGCGCCGTCACTCCCGATCGACTGGTCTGAGCAGTTAAACCAGAAGACGAGATTGCCAACTCACCGACCGCCCCTTATCGTCATGGCGTGGCTTGTCCCGGCCATCCACGTCCTTCCTTATTGGTCGCATCAAAGACGTGGATGGCGTGGCCGAGCCACGCCATGACGATGGGTGGCAGCCGAAGAGTCGAGACTTCGAGTTTCTGGTATTATAATGCCTTGATCTAACGGAGAAGGTTCCTTCCGCGAGGGCTCAAGAAAGGCCCTCTCGATCCGCGTTTCCGGAGGTATTGCGTCAATTTGCAACGCGCACCCGTCGGGTAGCCTCGAACGTTAAATCCTGCGGATCGCAATCGATCAGCGAGGCACGGGCTATGACTCGTGAGCGAGGAAGGGGTCGGGACATGTCGGGTAAGACCGACCAGGAGGCCGCCGGTCAGACCGTCCTGCTGCCTCACGGCCATCGGCTCCGGCCAGTCCAGGCCCTGCGGGACTGGATCGATCGGGCGCAGATCACCGAGGGCGTGCTCTTCAGGCGGGTGTCTTCAGGCGGGCAGACCGCAGCCGGACTTCCGCCGGCCTCATACGCCGGCCATTCATTACGAGCAGGTTTTGTTACTTCCTCGATCGAAGATGGCGCCGCGCGGTCAGGGGTCTATCTCCGCCGACTGGACGCCTTCAGGCAGCACCCGGGGGAGGGGTTCCTATGACCCGCAGCTTCATCGCTGCAGCGACGGCACTGGCAATCAGCGGCGGCTCCGCCCAGACTTGGACCGTTGTCCCGTTGCCTACCGTCCCCCCTGTTGTTACTGAAGACATGGACCTGGACTTTAGATTAGGGCCCGTCGCACCTGGAACTCAACCATCTCCGAACCCTTTTTGCAGAGAAAGGGTAGTGAAATTTATATAGTAAGTGAGAAGGTATTAGAAAGCATTCCTCCTTATGACATGACTGGGAATTTAAATTCGAAACATTCGGAGTGGAATACCCTAGCCGCGGCATTTCGTTTGGTAGCAAAATGGCACTGCGATGGAGCGCGAGTTCTGCCTTGGGCGAAAGCAAGGGAAGAGACGTTGAAGGAACTAAGGAAGATAATATCAGCTGATCCCGAGCACAAACTCCCCACCCAATTTCCAGTAGAACGCCACCCAAAGGAATACGAAGAATACTTTCCGATCAGATACGGATCAGGGGCGAGATTCCTAATTCCTAATTACGATCCAAGGCTGGTATTAGATCCCCACTCATTGTTCATCTTCGCTAAAGCTGATTTCAGCGGAAGTGCATACCTAGTCAAGGGAAAATTACCTGACAGCGCGTTTACTCACTAGGGTGTCGGCATGATGCACGCCACGTCTGGGTGGCACTGCCCTGAAACCCTGTTAAGACGGGCGGCGTCACCAGCCTCGCAAAAAAGACCGTCAGCCACGACGGACAGAGCTTCGAAGAACCGTCTCGCGGATCCGTCACAAATTGGCGCTTTTGATGACTAACGAGATCAATCGGCCGATTTGTCAGAAGACCCCCATGACAGGGGCTTCTCGGGGCTGATCGAGAAAAGATCGTCAGGGCTGTCGCCGAGCGGCGCTGCTTCTTGCGCGGGAGACCCTCTGGCTTAGCTTGCCCAAGGTAAGCGTTGCGGGGCGCCCACGTTGCTTCTGCGGCGCGCTTTGTGATCCTGTTCTTCCGGTATGAAGGATAACAGATCGGCTCTGTTTTGGCGTTTGCTACGCGCTGCTGGGCGCTTCGGCGGCATTGGCTATTTTCCAGTTCCACGGCAGCAACTTGTGCAATTCGTGCTGCTTGGTGGTTCGCGCCACGATGCGTTGCAGCACATCGGTCAGCCAAGCCAGCGGATCGACATCGTTCAGCTTTGCAGTCTGGATCATGGTCGCGACAATTGCCCAATGGCGCCCGCCGCTATCGGCGCCGGCAAACAATGCATTTTTGCGCCCGAGAGCGACCGGGCGCATGGCGCGCTCGACGGTGTTGGTGTCGATCTCCAGCCGGCCATCGTCGAGATACAGTATCAGCCCACTCCAGTGGTTCAGGGCATAGCGCATTGCCTGTGCCAGCGTGGAGCGGCCGGAGATACGTTCGAGTTGCTCGTCCAGCCAGGCGTGCATCGCCTCGATCAGCGGCCGGCTGTGCTGCTGTCGCTGCGACCGGCGGTTGTCGGCAGGCGTGCCGCGGATGCCAGCCTCGATGTCATAGAGTTCGGCGATGCGCCGCAGCGCTTCCGCGGCCAGCGGCGACTGATTGGCGACATGAATGTCGTAGAATTTGCGCCGCACATGTGCCCAGCAAAAGGCGAGCTGCGGCGCATCGGCGGTGTTGCCGCGGACCAACCCGCCGAACCCGGCATAGCCATCGACCTGCAGCAGACCGCGGAACCCGCGCAGATGCGTTTGCGGATGCTCGCCTCTGCGGTCCTCGCTATAAACATAAGCCGCAGCCGGATGGCTAGGTCCACACCACGGCCGGTTGTCCACCGCGTAGCACCACAGCCGCCCGGTCTTGGTACGTCCGCGCCCAGGATCGAGCACCGGCAGCGTGGTGTCGTCCGCGAACACCTTGGGCGAGGCCAGCACGGTGCTCAGCACCAGCTCGTGCAACGGTGCCAGCCACCAGCAGGCCCGGCCAACCCAGTTGCACAGGGTGGAGCGGTCCAGGGTGATGCCCTGGCGGGCGAAGATCTGTGCCTGGCGATACAGCGGCAGGTGGTCACTGTATTTGTTGACCAGCACATGGGCCAACAGCGCTTCGGTCGCCATGCCGCCGTCGATCGGCCGCTCCGGCGCCGGCGCCTGAACGACCGCTTCCTCGCAGGCCCGGCAACCATAGCGCGGCCGGCAGGTCACCCGGACCCGGAATTGGGCCGGCACGTAGTCCAGCATCTCGGCCCGGTCTTCGCCGATCCGGTGCAGTGTCCCGCCGCAGCAAGGACAGGCCTTGTCCTCGACATCGATCACCTGCTCGACCCGCGGCAGTTCCGCCGGCAGCGCGCCGCGATTGCGTTTGGCCGGCTCGGTACGCGGCGGAGTGTTCGGCTTCGCCGGCCGGATCGCGACGCCGCCGCATCCAGCGCCGCGGTCTGCTCGGCCACCGATTGCTCCAGATCCTCGCCCCCGCGCTGCACGGCTTCGTCGCCGAGTTGCTCGGAACGGCGGCCGAAGCGGTTGCGTTGCAGCGCGGCGATGATCAGCCGCTGGCGCTCGATCTCGGCCAGCGCCGCGAGCAGCATCTGCTGCAAGGCGGCCGGATCGTCGGGCAGTGTGGCGGGAAAGGCGAACACGCCGAGACGCTGGATCGTCGTTACGAATCGGGGCCATTGAATCTTGCGTGAGCATTCCGCTCAGCCCGCCAGTTCGGGGTGCCTCACCCGCTGCGGCATGCGCCAGTCGATGCCTTCCAGCAGCATCGACAGTTGCGCCGGCGTCAGTGAGACACGGCCGGTCTCCGTCATCGGCCAAACGAACTGGCCGCGTTCCAGCCGCTTGTAACTCATCCAGGAATGCAGATCCTTCCACGGGTTCGGCGCGTCTTGTGCTGTGTGACCCATCCGTTTCACCCATTGAGTGGGCGACAGCTCATTTGTGTGGGCGAGCGGTTCAACCGATCCGGCAAGCGGCTTCTGCTGCGCGTCGACGATGAGGCGGTTTGCTCTATTCCGCCGCAATGGACCGACGCCGACTACCCGGATCCGGAAGTCATCATTGGGCAAGGTCGGGCGCTCTTTCGCGTTGCGGACCTGCTGGAGCTCGCGGGTCTCGTGTCGCGCCTGGCTGACAGGAAGCGCAGCGGGCGCGTCGATGGTGTGTAAACCTAATTTCGCCGCGAATGTAAGGAGATTGATGCCGCCGCCTGGGATAGGTGGACGCACATACACGCGTCTGACTGTGTCTGTGTGCCAGGACCGCCATTCAATTGGGCTTGACACGGTAACCTGGAGCGGCATAGTTATGATTACACACTCCGCGCGACGCCGCCCCGAGGTCCAACGTGCCGGCAACGCCCGACAGCAGACGCTCAAAGGCCGAAGCCCTCCGCGAAGAGGGCACCCTGAACCCGACACCCGAGAGGGTTCGCGATCCCAAGTTCCGCGAAGGGGAATTCTTCGATCCGCGCGATGCCGTCCAGGTCAAGTACGAGATGCTGCGCCGCGTTTCGACCGACAACGCGCCCGTAAGCTATGCCGCCGACGAATACGGGGTCTCAAGGCCGACCTATTACCAAGCCAGGGCGAACTTCGGCGGGGCCGGCATTGCAGGGTTGGTTCCCAAGAAGCGAGGCCCACAGGGTCCTGGACAAGGTCCAGGGAGAAGGACTGGCGTTCCTCCAGGCACATGTCGTCCCGGGCGAACCGGTTCGTGCCCGCGAGTTGGCGCGGTTGATACGGCAAGAGTTCAACCTCGATGTGCACCCAAGGACGATCGAGCGTGCGGTCGGTGGAAAAAAACCGCCGCGCTAGTCGCAGAGACCGCCGCGGAATGTTTGCCGTGGCTTTCCGCCATTGTAGCCGAAGACCAGACCCTGCGGATGGCCACGCTCGGTGATGCATTGCCGCCAGTGTCGCGAAGCGGCTTGGCGCTCTTTTTATCTCAAGGCATGTGGGGATGGGCACGGATGCTGACAACAGCGAACCGATGTCCGACGCCACTGCTCGCAGCACCATCAGGGCCGACAGAGCGCTGTAGTCGCAGCGCCATCATTCAGGTGCTTGCGGCGATAGTCATGAATTTCGATCGTCGGAGAACACCATGAACGAGTCTTGAAAGTGCAACCGCGTCATCTTGAACGCGGTGCTTACTTGTACATCCGCCAGTCTTCGATGCGACAGGTCATCGAGAACGTCGAGAGGACGAAGCGGCAATATGCGCTGCGTGAGCGCGCAATCGCGCTCGGCTGGCATGACCACCAGATCATCGTCATAGACAACGATCAGGGTGAGTCTGGCGCGTCGGCCGCCTGGCGCGAGGGCTTCCAGCGGCTGGTCACCGACGTGGGCATGGGACATGCAGGCATCGTGATGGGTCTTGAGGTCTCGCGTCTGGCGAGGAACAATGCTGACTGGCATCGCTTACTCGAGTACCTGCTCTCCCGCCGACACCCTGATTCTCGACGAGGATGGCGTATACGACCCGACCGGATTCAATGATAGACTCTTGCTTGGCCTC
>CAVVNM010000011.1:0-349552 GCA_963749575.1 uncultured Alphaproteobacteria bacterium | reverse complement strand
CAAATGTGGTGCACCGCGTTTGATGCGGGAAAGCCGCACGTCCGGTTTGATGACGGGGACGGGAAACGGGGCGCTTCGCCGCCGCGCCCGTCCTCGAAGGCTACAGATATAAGGCAAGAGGCACGATCGGCTGGTAAAAACGGGGCGGTCTACTACTTGATGCAGTGGTGCGTCCAGCGGACATTCAGGACCGCGACGGCGGCGTGCTGGTCCTGTACTACTCTGTTCGGGATGTATACCCTTCCTGCTGAAGCTGTTCGCCGAACGCCGGATACAGGCCACCCGTTCTGCTCTGCTGTCGCACAGGCGCTGCCGCACCTTACAGTTCCGATCGTGAAACGGTCAGATCAGGCAAGCAGATTGTTCGTCCTTACCGAGACGCTCGGGTCCGTTGACCAGCAGCCTTGGCATCAGCTCGACCCGCTGTCGTCGTCTGGCAAAGAACTTCGAGATCTCGACGGTATCGCCCTGGCATTTCTCCGCCTTGCATCGATCCGCCTGATGCTGCGAAGGCTTTGCAATCCAGCATGAACTTCCCGGACCGACAGACGTCGGCCGCGGGGTAGAGATTGTAGCGCGGGATACGATACGGAGCGGTCTCGTCGTCGAGGCTGGCGACCAACCGACCGGCACCATCTCGCCGCTCGTGTTACGGACCTTGAGGCGCGCAATCTGGTCCAGAGTCAGCCGGAAGGCCTCATTCCCTCGACGAGCACCTGGAAAGTTCGGCCCAGGTAGTTGAAGTCGTTCACGTACTGTGAGCCAAGGTAAAGCTGAAGCGTGGAGAAGATGTCGGTCGGCGTCAGCTGGAGCTTCTCGGCCTTCTCGCGGTCGATGTCGGCGTAGATCGACGGCGAGCCCGAATTGTCGAGCGTGAACACGCCACCGAACGCCGGATCTTGTTGGCGGCGTGACCAGCGTGCTGGTCGCATCCGCCAGGGCTTGGGGGCCGGCGTTATTGCGGTCCTCGACCATCAGCTTGAAACCGCCCGCGGAACCAAGGCCTTGGACCGGGGGAGGGTTGATCACCAGTACGAAGGCATCTTTGACGACAGCCAGGCGCTTGCGAACCTCGGCCAGCATGGTGGCGGCATTCACGCCCGGGATGCGCTTGCCGTAGAGCGAAGGCAGGCCGAGGAAGATCGTGGCCGAATTGGGTGCCACGGTACTTGTCGTCACATCGAACCCTACGTTCGCAGACGTGTGCTCGATGCCGGGGGTCTTGAGGATGATGTCGTTGACTTCCCGAACCGCCGCATCGGTCCGGGCAAGGCTCGAGCCGGCCGGCAGCTGGATGACAGTGACGAGGTAGCCGATGTCCTGCTCCGGGATGAAGCCCTCGGGCATCCGTGCGAACTGGAACCCTGTGAGCGAGATCAGCCCGACATAGACGACGAGGATGAGGGCTGTTGCCCGAACGAAGCGCGCAGTTATCCGGCGTATTTCGACGACATCCACTCGAAGCCAGCATTGAAGCGGCCAAGGCGCCCTGCAGAACCCGGTTCAGGCCTCTGGGCTCAGCATGGCCGTGGTGCGGCTTCAGCAGCACCGCAGCGAGCGCCGGGCTTAAGGTCAGCGAAACGAAGCAGGAGATCACGGTCGAGGCCGCGATGGTGGTCGCGAACTGATTGAAGAAGAGGCCCGAGATGCCGGAGATGAAGGCTGAGGGGACGAAAACCGCACAAAGGTCAGCGCGCTGGCGATGAGCGCGGTCGAGACTTCGCTCATCGTCTGGTGCGCGGCTTCGCGAGGCGACATGCCTTGGGCCATGTTGCGTTCGACGTTCTCGACCACGACGATTGCGTCGTCGACCACGATGCCCACCGCCAGCACCAAACCAAACAGCGACAGGTTGTTGATCGAGACGCCGAGTAGGGCGAGGAGCGAGAAGGCACCGACGAGCGATACCGGAATGGCGACGACCGGAATGAGCGTCGCCCGCCAGCTTTGCAAGAACAGGTAGACGACGCCTACCACCAGGAGGATCGCGATGGCGATCGTGACCAGCACTTCGTGGATGGACTGGCTGACGAACGTGGTCGGGTCATAGATGTTGATGTAATCCATACCCGGCGGGAAGCTCTTCTTGAGCTCGGCCATCTTGGCCCAGACTTCGTTCTCGACCTGGACAACGTCGGCACCTGGGGTGGCGATGACCCAGAAAGGAGCAGAGTCGGCGTGATCCGCATAGGCTTTGGAGCCATAGTCCGCTGAGCCCAGCTCGACATGACCAATGTCACGGATGCGGGTGACGCGACCCTGGAGGTCCGTCTTCACGATGGTGTCCTGGCGGAAGACCAGTTCGTCCGCACGGAGGCCGGAACTCCCCAGGGCGGTATAGTTTCACCAATCCTCGCCAATATTGCACTTACTGCAATAGAGGAACGTTATGAGAGGTGGACCTGCCATCGCACAAAGCTCCAAGCCCATCGCGAGAGCGATGGCGTGACGGCGGCGCGAGCCACGCGCGCCAGCGACCGCCGACTAGGTCGCTGCGTGTTCTATCCAGTGCGCTACGCCGACGACTTCCTGGTGTTGGTGTCGGGAACGCAGGAAGACGCTCAGGCGGAGAAATCCGCCTTGGCCGAACACCTGCGCCTGTCCACGGGCCTGGAGTTGTCGCCGGAGAAGACCAGGGTCACGGCCGTGACCGACGGGTGCGAGTTCCTCGGATTCCACGTCACAATGCGATGGGATGAACGCTACGGCTACGGACCGCGCGTCGAAATCCCCAAAGCAAAGGCCGGCGATCTGCGTCGAAGGGTCAAGCAGCTGACCGGGAGTAACACTACCCAAGTCAGTCTTGGCAAGAAGCTTCAAGAGATCAACCCCATCCTTCGAGGCTGGGCGAACTACTACCGCTACTGCCCTTACGCCGGCCGCGTGTACTCCAGTCTCGACTGGTACATTAGCGATCGTCTCTGGCGGTGGCTGCGGAAGAAACGCTCAAAAGCGAGCGCGGGCGACATACTCGGTGCGTATCAACCGAGCAGTCGCCAACGCACGCGACGTCTCTGGCGGGAGGGGTCCATCGAGCAACACTTACTCGCCTGGACCCCAGTCCACCGGTACCGTCTCGCCTGGATGAAAACGCCAAACTTCGCCATGTCTTCTGGAGAGCCGGATGCGTAACGAAAGGCGCATATCCGGTTCGGGAAGAGGCGGCGAGAGACCGGCTGCCGAGAGGTGGCACGGCGCTCGTCGCCTACTTTCACCGCGACGGCAATCGCCAGAAAATCATGCCACTGGATGCCAATGAGTTCATTCGCCGCTTTCTGATCCATGTGCTGCCCGACGGATTTCACCGCATCCGCTACTTCGGCTTCCTCGGCAACTGCCATCGTGCGCGGAAGCTCAAGCGCTGCCGGGAACTGCTTGGGATGGCATCGCCCATACCAGCGGACCCGCCGGCTGACTATCGAGATCGCTATCAGGCGCTCACCGGGCAGTCATTGCGAGAATGTCCGCACTGCCGAACTGGCATCATGGTGGTGATTGGATGCGTCGCACGACCCGAGATTTGCGTGCTGGTGCCAAATTCATCATGAGCCACAATCGAGGTCGCCATAGCGTGAAGCCGAGCCGTCCGAGACATCGGGGTGCCGACGCTTGGGCCAGGGGTGCCATTCCGATGCCAACGCCCGGCCCAACCGGTCAGATCCAGGCCCGGTTGACAGATCGCCGGGCTCGTTGCCGTCGCGATTGCCCCCAATCTACCGGCCGCAACGCCTCGAACGGTCGCACTTCCGTACCAGCGGGGGCCGCTAAACGCCCATAGCCACCGGTGGGGCCGCGGCTTAGTCCAACACGTTTTTCACTCACCGGCGCGGATCCCGGCTGGAAGCCCTCGCGGACAGATCGTGCGCCGCGCCGCCAAGCGAAAAACGCTCTTCATTATCCGACCCTCTATGCTGCCATCGCACTCAGCGATGTGACCGACGCCGTCCGGCGCGATCGATGCTGCGCTTGGCATTCTTGGCCTTGCCGTTCCAAATGCGCCAGCGCAGTCGCTCGACCTCAGCGACGATCACGATCTTGGCCTGCATCTTGCCGGCATCGTCGGTCGGCAAACCGCTTGCTATCTGCGTCGCGTGCTGGATCCGCATTGCGATGTGGAACCAGTCGAGAAAGGGTGGCGTCGTGACCCGGCATCGACCAGGATAGATCGCAGACCGGGACAGCCGTCGGTGAACGCGGTCACTTCAGTCTCGTCGGCGCGGCCGACGGCTCGAAGGTTCTGTCGGATCAGCGCCGAGATGTCGGTGTCAGCCTTCGCGACCGTTCCGAACACCTGCCGCCCGCCACTTGCAGTTTTAACATTTCCGACACGGACCTCCAGGTGCCGTTCACCCTCTTCGCGACTACGGATGAACGTTGAATCCACGCTGACGGTGATCGCTGCTGCCGCTCGCTCGATTGGCCGTGGGAGAGCGGTGGCCCGCCATCGTCGCCGATGAGGTCGAGGAGTAGCTGCTCGATCGGCCGCCGTCGGGGGCCGCTATCCATCTGCAATTGGCGGGCCGGGCTGTGCGCAGGCCCCTTCCAGTCCCTTCATGCAGACGGATCAGGCAACGCGACGCTCGGTCTGACTCTCTGGCGCAGCTTCCATGACATAGGTCATCGACCCGGCCAAGTGGATTTCCAACATGACATTACCGCTCATCGCCGGCAGCGGCACAACAGCATCGCCCTCGGTCCATCGGCTCATGACCTGTCCGTCACGCTCGACAGCCCACCAGCCTTGGGTGAGACCGGGGTGATCCACCGGGACCTCGCGCAGCTCGTCTACGCCACGTAGCACGATGCGCGCCACGCGCACGCCCAGC
Source organism: uncultured Alphaproteobacteria bacterium (assembly GCA_963749575.1). GTDB lineage: Bacteria > Pseudomonadota > Alphaproteobacteria > Acetobacterales > Acetobacteraceae > JAMXLO01. The sequence goes on along the minus strand of CAVVNM010000011.1, from coordinate 344,726 downwards.
CTGCGACGATCGTCCAGCCACGGGCGCGCCTCGGTGGGCGACTGCGCGCGTGATAGCAGCCGGATCTCCCTGACACCCCGAGGCAGGTTGAAGATGACGAGATTGCTGTCGCCATAGATCGGCTTGAATGTCCGGCTCTTGGCGAAAAGGCGTAGATCGGCATCCCTTGTAGTTATCCGCTGTGGCCCGCCGATCGCGGCTGCCCGTTCAGCGAGGCGCTGCCACACCGGATACACGTTCGCCTCATCCCATACGAACGGCGCACAGGAGCCGGCTTCGCGGCTCGGGTAGTCGGTCTCGTCTGTCAGATCGGGATGCAGGGCGAGCGGCTCGTCCGAGTTGCCGAAGAAGCCGCGGTTCCCGGTGTCGAGATAGCTTTCCGCCGGTAGGCCCTCTGCGAGGAGGATGGCATGCGCATCAAGCTCAAGGTGGAAATACTCCACCGAGGTCCAGCCCGTCTCCTGTCGGATTGTTGTGCCGTTGATCAATTGGCGGATGCAGATCAGCTTGCCATCAACGAAGATGGCATGGTCCGGCGAGAGCAGCAAATCCGTTTGCGGCGTGTTGTCGGCGAATGCGCCGCGCTGGATGCGGACCGCCGCGACAGTCTCGGGCTGTGGATGTGCTGTTAGATCGATGCGCCTCCGTCCAATCCACTTGACCGGCTCCGCGCTCAGTTGCCCATTTGCGAGTGTGAAGATGACGTCGCCTGGGACCAAGCTATCAATGACCTTCTCGCCAATCGGGGTGCGAATGTGCGTGCCGGCCGCAAAGCAAACCGGCGCGGAAAACAAGCCGCCCCCAATAGGTGCCGCTGACGCAGCGTTGTTCGGGCCCGTGAGGCCGTAAGCAGCAACGATCGTACTGAGCAAGTTGTAGTGGTTGTAGGCGGCGCCGTATTGGCCCGGAACCACGCCGGCGCCGTACAGGATCGCCGCCACCTGATCGTTTGGGCTTACATCACCTTCATCCCATACTACGATGAGCAGCGAATTGTTGGCCTGGGCCCAGGTGGCATAAGCACCGAGGTGTGTCTGGAGCCAGGTGTCGCCCTGTGCGATCGTGCCGTTGTGCATGTCGTCATCTACGTTCGGGATGACGAATGACACCGTTGGCAGGCTGGCGAATGCCGATGGCGTGGTTGGGAAGAGACTGAAATCCCGCTCGACATTATTGTCTGTCTGGGGAAACGATTCCCAAGGATTATGATCGAAGCTTGCGTTCGGATTCTCCACGTATCCAGCAAAAGTCTTTCCGTTATTTTGGAGAATGGTCGCGAGTGTCGGGTCGGACTCGGTGACGTGAATGTCGGCGGTCACCCCAAACGTGCTGCCAGCATATAGGGCAAAATAGTTCGGCTCACTTGGATGCGTGATTGCCGTGTAGTCCGTTAGTAGTGCTCCACCTGAAACAAGGGTATTGTTGATATAGGGCGCTGCCGGACTGCCGATGATCTCGTTGTAATCATGATTTTCCATTACGACGACAACGATGTGGCTATAGTTTGGAACGGCCATTGGGTTCCCCTGACTACCAAGCTAAGATTGTAATCTCCAGGCACGACGCATACCATGGTGAGCGAAGAATGGAAAGCCGCCGCTGAATAACAATGTGCCGCTGTAAGTCGGCGCTGGAACGTTGAAAGCGATCACACTCGCGCCGGTCACAACCTTCTCAATTGCCGTTTGATGGTAGGGTTTCTCGGCCTGACACGCGCGGGTGGTGAATTCCGACGGCATTGCAATTGCAACGGGATTTTTCATCGACATTGCTCACGGCCGACATCAGCGTGACGCCGATTTGCAATCGCTAGTCGGCGGCGGGCCGCATGGTGACGTCTCCGGACAACCCGCAACCCTGGTAAAGTGCTCCGACAAGACGGTTTATCCGACGCACTATTTCTTTTTCGCGTATCAGATTGTCGTTGCTTTTGTGGCCCCCGGCTCAGCCGAAGCTGCCCTTCGAGAAGATCGCCTCGGCGCGCTTGAACGCCCTTGTCCACAGTGGCAGGCGCTGCCTCGGGCTTGGATCCTGTACTGATGATCGCCAGATTGTTGGTGACATCAGAGGTGGCCGGCTTCGTCGAGACAGTATTTCGCCTTCGATAAGTGGAGCCTCTGCCGGTTGATATTGTAGTATGCCGCTGTCGGGGCGTCACGCGGGAGGGCCTAGCCCGACCGGAGTGCTGCCCCGACAACGGCGGCGAAATTCAGGCTGCCGCGAGTAGCGGCAGGTGGTCGAAGTAGGCACGATCCGGCGTTCGGGCAGCTAGACTCGAATGCGGCCGCTTGCGATTGTAGAAGGCGGCGTCAGAACGCCCACAGGACCGAAGAACGGCAAGTCCTATATGAGTTGCATCCGTGGTTCGGTCGTCCTGTTCGCCTCCACGAGGTGCTCGAGAAGTCGGGTGGCAAAGTTTTCCGCTGCAGTTGTGACGACGATGCGGTGGGTCGGCGGCTGGAACTTCCGGGCTGGATGTTTGATCGCGTCGCTTGCGCGCCAATCCGGACGGTAGCCGTTCCGTTGGTCGAGCTCGCCGCGCTTCAGGCTTTGCGATTGCTGTTGACCGTCGCTCTCAGGCAGCGGGTCAGCGGCGACGCGTCATCGACGGCGCCGGATTTTGATGCAGCCTTGGCCTCTCACGATCAGACTCGGAGAGAGGACGATGCGAGGGCAACAAAAGCGTCATCATCGGCATCAGACCGGAGGCGTGCAGATCGAGCTGCTCGACATGCCAGACTGCGTCAGCCCGCCGCAGAAACCAACCTGGGAGGCGCTTCCGTCGCAGACCCGCGCGGCGCTGACCGAGTTGATGACGCGCCTCCTCCTCGATCACGCGCGGGACGATCGTCCCGCCGCCCCGCGGAAGGGGTGCCATGATGTCTGAGAAGATCAAACCGCATCATCTGGAGCGGAAGGCGATCCTCTATGTACGCCAATCCACGCCCCACCAGGTCTTGCACAATCGAGAGAGCGGCGCGTTGCAATATGCGATGAGAAGTCGGCTGACAGCGTTGGGCTGGTCCAACATCGAGACTGTGGATGACGATCTGGGGCGTTCGGCCGCGGGCGGCGTCGCTCGCGCCGGCTTCGAGCGGATGGTTGCCGAGGTCTGCCTTGGCAAGGTCGGCGCCGTGGCGGCGCGGGAGGTGTCGCGCTTCGCCCGCAACAGCCGCGATTGGCAGCAGTTGGTCGAGATGTGCCGTGTCGTCGATACCGTATTGATCGATCAGGAGACGATTTACGAACCGCGACATAGCAACGACAAACTCCTGCTTGGTTTGACGGGCAGCCTCAATGAGTACGAACTCGATCTTCTCCGTCAGCGCTCGCTTTCGGCTCGCCATGAGAAGGCGCGGCGTGGCGAACTCGTTGTCGGGGCGCCGGTTGGCTTCGTGAAGGTGGGCGACCGTCTGGAGAAGGATCCGGATCGACGCGTGCAGGAAGCGATCAGTCTTGTCTTCGACAAGGTGGAGGAACTTGGCAGCGCACGCCAAGCCTTGCTCTGGTTCCATGAGCATGGGCTTGAGCTGCCCACCAAGCGGCGCAATGGCGATGTCACCTGGTGCCGTCCAAGCTATGGCACCGTGCACCGGATGATCGAGAACCCGATCTACGGTGGCGCCTACGCCTATGGTAAGACATGCGTGACAACGGGCTATAACGGCACAGCTGCTCAGGTGAAAAGCCGCCGCAAGCCGCGTGATGAATGGCTGGCGCTGATGCCTGGCAGCCACGAAGGGTATGTCGACTGGGAGCGTGCCGAGGCGATCCGCACGATGGTGAGCAACAACGTCCCCACGAGCCGGCACCACGGTGCGCCAAAGCATGGCGACGCGCTTCTGGCCGGTCTTGTCCGCTGCCGCCGCTGCGGACGAAAGCTCACCGTCCGATACACCGGCGTAAAGCACAATATCCCGCGTTACAGTTGTTATCGTGGGTTGCTCGACAATGGCGAGCCGCGCTGCATTGCCTTTGGTGGCTTGAGGGTTGACGACGCCATCGAGACATCGCTGCTGCAGGTCGTCGAACCCGGCGCTATCGCGGCAGCTGTCGCAGCCGATGCCGAGACAGGCCAGCGACGCGATCAGGTCCGTGACGCTCTCGCGCGCGATCTGGAAGCCGCGCGCTATGCGGCAGATCGTGCCTTCCGCCAGTATGACGCCGCCGATCCTGCAAACCGGATGGTCGCCGGCGAACTGGAAACGCGCTGGAACAAGGCGCTCACCCATGCCGCCGATATCGAGGCGAAGATCGCGGCCCTTGCTGCGGCGACACCGCCGCGAGATTCATTCTCACTCACTGACCTGGCCAATGATCTCAAATCCGTCTGGAGCGCCCCGACGACCGACACGCGGCTGAAGAAGCGCATCGTCCGTACCGTGATCCACGAGGTTGTTGCCGACATCGATACCGAAGCCGCCGAGATCATGCTCGCCATTCACTGTGTAGGCGGCATCCATACCGAGATTCGCTTGCCGCGGCGGCGCAAAGGCCAGCGCAACAGCACCGCGTCCGACACCGTTGCCGCCGTCCGCCAACTTGTGCTCATCGCCAGCGATGATCAGATTGCTGGCATTCTCAACCGGAACGGCCTTGCCACCGGCAACGGCAACAGTTGGACGCGCGAGCGCGTGACCTCGTTGCGGTCACATCACAAGATACCCCTCTATCGGCCGGCACCCGACGGCGTCGAGCCCTATCTCAATCTGAGCAAGGCGGCGACAGCGAACTAGAGAGATTGCGATCAACGCGCGCTAGGACCGCCTGCAGACCGACTTGCATGTCGCTCATCTGGACCTCCTGGCCTGGCGCTTAGTCACGGCAGCTTGGCCTCGATGCGCGCCAGGATCTTCCCGGTTTTGGCCGCTTCGGCACTGGGGGACCTCAAGGTCGGCCGTGGCGGCCTCCGCGCTGCTCGGCATCACAGCCAAGACGCTCAGGCTCGCCGCTGAAGCAGACGAGAGGTTCTGTCGCAAACCTGTGCGCTCTTCCCTGCCACAGCTATGATCCTGGGCGTTTAGGTAGCGGGAGCCCCACGGTGATCGATTTCAAAGGCAGTCATTTTGAGCGAGAGATCGTCCTCTGGGGTGTGCGCTGGTATGTGGCGTATCCGATCAGCTATCGACAGCTCGAGGAGATGATGGAAGAACGCGGCGTGGAGGTCGACCACTCCACTCTCAATCGCTGGGTGCTCAAGTATGTGCCGTTGCTGGATCAGGCCTTTCGCGTGCGCAAGCGTCGGGTGGGCGGCAGTTGGCGGATGGACGAGACCTACGTGCGGATCAGGGGCCAGTGGAAGTATCTGTATCGGGCCGTCGACAAGGCCGGGAACACCGTCGACTTCCTGCTGACTGCGAAGCGGGATCGCAAGGCAGCCTTGCGCTTCCTATCCAAGGCGGCCGGCCAACATGGCACGCCGGCGAAGATTACCATCGACAAGAGTGGCGCCAGCACCGCAGCGATCGAGAGCTACAACGCGGAGCACGACACAGAGGTCGAGATCCGGCAGGTCAAGTACCTCAACAATGTTGTCGAACAGGACCATCGAGCGATCAAGCGTCAAGTGCGACCGATGATGGGGTTCAAGTCCTTCTGGTCCGCCGCCGTGACCCTTGCTGGCATTGAGCTCATGCACATGATCCGCAAAGGCCAGCTGAAGGCTGCGGGACGACTGCGTCCGGCGAGCCAGTTTTATTCGTTGGCCGGCTGACTTTCATGCTTGGCATGGCGCTGCTCCGCCGTGACCCAGGATTTGCGACAGAACCAGTTGGAAGTGTCCGAAGGTCGCCCCCGAATTCGAACAACGCAGAGAATGCAGCGCGCTCCATCAACGGTGGGTCGATGATATCAACCCCCTGCCCTCTCAGCGACGCCTCGATCGCAGTATGCTGCTTGGACTTGATCGCCCGAGTCATGGTGAACACGACCGCCTGTTTAATCGAGCGCCCAAGCGCCTCCTCCTCCTCGGCAACAAGCGCCAGGGCACGCACTGAAATGGTTGCATCTAAGGTCGTCGCGCGCATCGGCGTGAGCACTAGGTCCGACTGAGAGATCGCTCGCGACACAAGCCGCGATGCAACGCCCTCGAGGTCGACAATGACGATGCGCCCGTCGGCATCCTCCTGCTTCAGTGTGCGAACTATCTCCGACTCGCCCACATCTGATCTAACCGAGACGCGCAGCGGAAGCGGCCCGCGCTCAGCCCAGATGCTGATCGAAAGGTTGGGGTCACAATCGAGGATGCAGACTTCAGCGCCAGCATATGCCAGCTCGGTCGCGAGGATGACTGAAGCCGTCGACTTCCCCGCTCCACCCTTCGGCGACGCGACAGTCACTATGGGCATTTTCCTTACCTGGTTTGTGAGGAAATCGGGTTTAGCGGCTAATCCTACTGCGTCACTCATTCTGCTTGACTGCCCTCTGCCGCCTGTGTCCGCAACAAGGGCATCGAGGAAGGACGAGAACCAAGGTCCGTGCGAGGCGGATACGCAGCGTTGCGATTGAGTGCGGTATGTGGCGTTGCGACCGCAGCGGCAGCTCCTCTAGGTCGGTAACCTGCGGGAACGGAAGATTGCGAGCCTCGCCAGGCGCGGGCCGGTCCTGAGGGGGGAATTGTCTCCTTCTCGGAGATCAGGAAGCCGTAAGCTGCGATGCAGAGAGTTGCGTGATGGTGGAAGCCGCGCCAACCGCGGCCTTCATAGTGCCCGAGGCCGACCTCTTGCTTCAGTTCGAGATAATCGCGTTCGATCCGCCAGCGCAGTTTCGCCTGATCGACCATGCGCGCGAGTGAGGTATCGGCCGGCAGCGTGCAGAGCCAGTAGTGATCCGGTTCGGCTTCGCTCTCCGGCCACTCGATCAGCAGCCACTCCTCCGCCGCCGGCTCGCTCCGTTTGGCGTCGTCATGCGCCGGACGGACCCGCCATCGGGCGAAGCGCGATGTCAGCGAGGTATTGCTGCCGTCCCGCCACTTGATCGGTTGCCAGGCATCGGCGGCAAGCTCCAAAGCCAGCGTCTTTGCAGCGACAGGCCGATGCGTCTCATCGCGTCGCAACCGCTTGGCGGGCCGCCCGCGGCCCGCTCTGGGCGCAGGCGGCAAGGGTGCCTCGCCAGGCCGCCACACGATCGTCGTGGGCAGGATGCCGGCCACATAGGTCAGCCCAAGTTCGGCGATCCCAGCACGTAGTTTGCTGTCGTTGCCATAGGCCGGATCCATCAGCGCCACGCCTGGTGGCACGCCATCCGCCGCGGCCTGACGCATCTGCTGCAACGCGATCTGCGGTTTGGTCTGGAACCGGACGTCATCAGGCACGCCGGCGATCGCCCGGCGGAGCGGATCGTCGGCCCAGTCCTTGGGTAGATACAGCCGGTAGTTGATCGGCAGACTGCCTGGTGAGTGGCCAGCGACAGACTCACCGCTACCTGACAGTTGTCCTGCTTGCCCACCTGGCCGCAATACTGCCGGGCCACACCGACCGAATGGATGCCCTTCTTGGGAAACCCGGTGTCGTCGACGATCCACGCCTGAACCGCCTCATCGCGGGTGATCGACGGCAGGACACGTTCGCGTACCCGGGTCAGTACCGCCTGATCGGACCACGGTGCCTGCGCCACAAGGTGGAGCAAAGATTGGTGTTGCGCCGCGGTTCGCTCCGGCGCAGTCACTGCCGCCAGTGGTTCGACACTTTTGCGGCCCTCGGCCGACAGCAGACCGATACAGTAGTCCTCGAACGGCCTGACCCGGTCGGCATGGCCCAGCACCGACACCAAGTCGGCCGCGTAGGCGCGGAAGCGTTCTTGCGTGCCGGTGGCATCATCGAGATCCATCCCACCCTCCCCGGACGGTATGAATCTCCACTCATAACGAAGCATATTCGCGTCGCACCAAGCAAAAACTACCGGGCGACCTCGCCGTTTTGCGACTCAGTAGGACTAAGGCGTGGTAAGCAACTTCAGTGGCCTGTGTCGGATCCGACTGCTGGTGGCGCTGCAGATTCGACCTGGTGGCGGATTGGCTGCGGGTGGTGATCCGCCACAGCAAGACAGCGGGCCTCGTATCTCTCACGCCATTCGGAAACTGAGTTCGAACCGGGGATTATTGCGCAATTATGACTAGACCGACGGCGCTTTTTCGTACAAGTTTGGGGCTAGTGCGGTGGCGTCCGAGATAGAAAATGCAAAAACCAGCCCTAATTGTTTATGGTTTGGCGCTTCTGGTGCCACCGCTCGTGGCTTCCGACCCGGCTGAAGCTGGTCTTCTGGTTGGCGGTGTGGTTGGCGGCTCGTCGACCGGAGCAATCAAAGAGACCTTTGACAGCCTCGCCCCTGGCGGCGCCGCAACGATGACCTTGCCCTCCGGGCTTACGATGTCCTGGGACGGCGATGCCGGGCCAGTCTCGGGAAGCGTGCTTATCCACGCGGCACCATACCTGTTGGGCGGTAACGGCGTAGGGTTCGGACCAAGCGGTGGCACCCAGGCGAATGGGACTGACGGAACCACCTACATCACTGCCCGCCCTGGCGGCTCCGTCACTCTGCAGTTCCCGACTCTTGAGACTTACCTCGGCATCCTGTGGGGCTCGGTTGACGGCTTCAATTCCTTGAGCTTCTACAACGGGGCGACACTCATCGGCACAGTCACCGGCAGTGATGTCATGGCCAGCCCCAACGGCGATCAGGGAGCCAACGGAACAGCCTATGTGAACATCAATGCGATAGGCGATAGTGCATTCAACCGGGTAGTCGCGACGAGCGGTGGGAATACTTTCGAGTTCGATGACGTCGCGTTCAATGAGACAATCTCAGCAATCTCAGCCTTAGCGGCCGATCCTATCCCAGAGCCCGCGGGCCTCGGACTGTTTGGGATCGGGCTATTGGGGCTCGGGCTCGTTAGACGGCGCTGAGGGTCGCGACTGCAGCCAGCGTTAGCAGCTCTCCCCCGACTGATCGGTGAGATCGGTCAGGCACCACCAGTCGGTTTTCGCGCTTGAACGGCTCGCGTCGACGTCGTGCCGGAGCCGGGGAGGGGCACGTGCCGTCCTTTTGCCGTGGGCGGCGCGCCGCCCACGGGGAGCGTCGCACCGACAGAGCGTCGCACCGGCGCTTGGAGCCCGTGAGTTATGGCGCGATGCTTATCGAACCACCCCCGAGGAGGCCGACGATGACCCGTCATTGCCGCCGCCACGTTCGTTATCGCTGTCGCGACACCGATTGCGTGCGACTGGAATAAATCTGCCGGTGCGGACACTCAATCAACCGTCGCCTCGCAATCCGGGGCACAGCATGCGCGTTGCAGTGGATGTGAACACCAACTCCAGTTGAAATGCTCAGCTAGCTATGGGATAGGAGGACTCCACCAGCGCCGTCCGCAGCGGCGTGGAACACACCAGTGCCGAGGCTGGCATTTCGGAAATCGAGGCTCGCCAGTTGCGCCATGCCGTTGGAAAGCTGTAGTACACCAGTCGAGGCATTGTAGGACAGCGCATCGCCAGTCGCACTGAACTGCAGGATGTCGATAGTGTCGCCGGTGGTGAAGCCCACCAGTTGCGGCCCGGCATAGTCGGTGCTGCCGATATTGGTGCCGAACGACCCGAACTTGTCGACTGTTAGCTGGCTGCTGCCGAGGAAGTTCATCTGCGTGTTGGCGCCCAGCGCCGCCGTCACTTCGAAGGCGCTGCCTCCGGTCAGCAGGAACACCCCAGAACTCGCGGGATCGATGGCGGACGTGACATCGAGGCTTCCGCCGCTGGCGAGGGTCACCGATCCGTTATTAAGCAGATTTGCGACCGCGTTCTTGCCGGTCAACGTCCAGGTGGTGCCGGCATCCACGGCTATCGAGGTGAAGTTCCGGAACGCCCACGTATGGTTGTTCTCGGTAACGCTGCCGGCACCGGCCGAGAGGCCGCTCAGTGTCCCGGCATCAAGCTCCATGATCCGCGCGTCATCCGCCTGCTACAAAGGCAGCATTGGCAGCGGCGAAGGTACGCGGTGTGGCTCTTGGCGGTCGGAAGGGTGGACCGAAGGTTGACGGCACGCTTGGCGCAGCAGCGAACAGGGACAGGGCGGACGCCTTCGCGGTGAAGCTGGCGCCCATTATGGAGGAGTTGCGGAGCCGTTCATTGTCGCTGCGCCAGATGGCCACAGAGTTGACGACGCAGGGCATATAGACGCCGCGCGGGGGGCAATGGACGGCTGCGGCTGTTCGTTCAGTTTTGGCTCGGGCGGTGTGATGCCAGGTCGCCTGCCGCGCAATGGCTTTCTATTGTTGCGACGTGATACCGAGATATTGAGACACCGCACGGATGTCTCAGAAGACAAAATCTGCGGAAGCCGACCGGTACAGTGGCTCCACTGACCCCGACTCCACACCGTCTACCGCGGCAGCGCTGCCCTGTGACGGTTGCAAATGTGGGGGGACGCTGTTACGTTGATCTCAATAACTTATAAGCAAATGCTCACGTCCTGGTGATGGGTTGCGATGCAATGGGGAACGCACCGCTCATAAGGTTAGTCTACCGCCGTCGGCGCGCGCAATGCGCTTCTGCGAACCCGATGGACGATGATGGAATACGCGCTGCGGTTGTTCAGCACTGCATCTCCTCCACTGAGATAGTCAACCGGATGCGCAGGCTACAATTTTGCGTTGGGCGCGAGGAGGAGATGGCTCGCCAAATGCTTGCGGGCGGCGAATGCTCTCTGGCAGTGGCCCTCGCGGTGTTGTCGATCATCGGGTGCAAGACGGCCGCCACCACCCATTGAGGCCGCGGGGCATTCTCCCGCTTTGAGCCCTCTCCGGGGGTGCCCTGGGAGCCTACTGGCTGTATTTGGGCGCGGCAGCCCGGAAACGGTCCGCTGCCACAATGCCGGTCTCCCCCTCCCCGGCGTCCTTGCGTGGGGAGTGCCAACACCATACCCCTGGGGCTTGGCTGCGCTCTCCTGCCCAAAAATCCGCTGCATCCAGACACGCGACACGGTTTATGATCAAATAACTGTGACAAATCGATTACAGGGCGCTATCATTGTGGCTGGGATGCGTCAATCCGTTCAATCGGATTGTTAATTTGGGGGGTTTGAATGACCGATTGGCCCGCCCGACGGCTCGTAATAGGGGATGATGTCGATCCATCGATTGTCACAACTAGCGCGAACGAAAAGGCTTGGTCAGGCACCGGCTCCCCGCCGGGGCCGATCATAGTTTTGCCGCCTCAACCCAACGTTCTAACCAATGTCGTAATCATCGTCGACCGAAGACACTTTGTTCGGGGCTGCCTAGCCAGTTGGCTTGGCAATTTCGGCGACGAATTTCAGACACTGGCCGTAGCGGATATCGAGACGGTCGCGAACAATGACGCCTTGAAACAGGCGGCAGCGGTGCTGTTCGGTCTTGATCGTGCCGAGACCACTGACCACTGGCTGTGCCGTCAAATCGAATCGCTGCGCGAGAGGAGTCCCGACGTCCCGATCGCTTTGCTCCTAGAGGCCACGGATGTAAGCAATTCCAGGGCTGTGGAGTCAGTGGTCAGCAGGCTAGCCGTGCAGGGCTACATTCCGACCTCCACGAGCCTGGAAGTGGCCGCAGCAGCGCTGCGTCTTGTTATGGCCGGGGGCCACTACTTTCCGAGGCTCTCACACTCCGCTGGATCGCCGGACTTGGTATCGATTGGCCGGACGCAACCCATTGTGCCAGGCCAAGGCGTCGAAAAGCTCACTCCGCGCGAAGAGAGGGTTCTGAATGAATTGGCCGCTGGCGCCCCAAACAAGATTATCGCTCACCGGCTGGGCATTTCGGTTAGCACTGTGAAGGCGCATGTGCATAGCATCATCAGAAAACTGAAGGTCCGGAATCGGACAGAAGCTGCGATGGCCGCCCGCGCCTCGCCGGCGCAGTCCGGACAGCGCGGCTCGTCGATGTCCGGAGCCGCATCGGACCAGTAGGGTAATCGGGACACCACCACAATGCACGTGCGCGCCCTATGCGGCGCGCCACTTTTGGGTAGGTGCGGGGGTAGATTAGGAAAGATCCTAACCCAACTTGAGCAGGATCGACCCTCACGTGTTGATGAATTGCAGGCTTAGCCGAAAAGTCGGGGGAGTGTCCAAAGAATGGGGGATCATGCCGCGTTGGCCGACCGCTCGTTCTGGTTGGCATGCGGCTGAAAACGGTGGCCCAACCCTGAGCCGAGCGTTAATTGTAGACGGCGCAGCGAATCTCTGGCGCAGGAGATCGGCACCTCTTCGGGACCAGCGCATCTGCTGCGACTTGTTCGTTCGCCGATTGACGAGAAAGTTCGCGGTTCCCTCGGTGATCGAAGTTCCGACGCGCAAGTCGGCACGGTACCGCTTGGCGTAGTTGATAAGCCTGGCCTCTGACCCATCTTCTACCCTTGCATGCTGCAGGAATGGGTTAAGTGATTGATTTCCTTAGTGGTGAACGGCGCCTTTTCTAAAAGTGTAGTGCCACGCCAAGGTCATGTTATCCATTGACTACGCACCTATTCTCGGAAATATGTGCGCACCTACACCGAGACACACATGTCCTGGCCCGCCATTATCGCCGACCTCGATGACCTGACCGAGACCGAGGTAGGGCAGAACGGCAGGGTGTCATGCTCCGATCCATCCCCAAGGCTGCTGCCAGCCTTGTGTTGCCTGCCCCGGACGCGCCACGGTCAGCAATAACCAGCAACTAATTGCCAACGTAGAACGTGTAGTGCCACGCCGCCGCGGCAGCGTAAATTGTCGCGTCCTTTCAATTACTTGTTGGCGGCCACTGTAGAAGATGGGTCTGAGTGTCCTCTCTGAGGTCGTGTCCCGGGTAGTGGTGTAGGAGCTGTGGGTAAGTGGCCTGCCTGCGCGACCGCCAAGAGTTCTGGCGTAGGCGGGCCACTTATCCACAGCGGTGGTCACCGCGGTGCTCCTCGGTAGGGTTGGGTTGCCGAACGCAACTCTGACCTTGGAGACAACCATGATGACCGATGACAAGATCGCCCTTCGCGAACTGCTGGAGAAGGGTTCCGACACGACGTTGCTTCGCGAGATGATTGGCTTCGCCGCGCAGCGGCTGATGGAGCTGGAGACCGATACTCGATGTGGCGCCGGCCATGGCGAGCGCAGCGAGAGCCGGACCAACCAACGCAACGGCTACCGCGATCGCGACTGGCAGACCCGGGCTGGGACAGTCGAGCTGCGCATTCCGAAGCTGCGCCGCGGCAGCTACTTCCCCGGCTTCCTCGAACCACGCCGGATCGCCGAGAAGGCGCTGACCGCGGTGATCCAGGAAGCCTACGTCCAAGGCATCTCGACCCGCTCGGTGGATGAGCTGGTCAAGGCGATGGGCATGGAGGGCATCAGCAAGTCGCAGGTGTCGCGGCTCTGCTCCGAGATCGACGAACGCGTGCAGACCTTCCTGCAGCGTCCGATCGAGGGCGACTGGCCGTATCTCTGGCTGGACGCCACTTACGTCAAAGCCCGCCGCGACCATCATATCGTATCCGTGGCAGTGATCGTCGCCGTCGCGGTCAACACCGATGGCCGACGCGAAGTGCTGGGCATGACCATCGGCAACAGCGAGGCGGAACCGTTCTGGACCGAGTTCCTGCGGAGCCTTGCCCGTCGCGGCCTGCGTGGCGTCAAGCTGGTCGTCTCCGACGCGCATGAGGGACTGAAGGCCGCCATCACCAAGGTGCTGGGCGCGACCTGGCAACGCTGCCGTGTGCATTATGCCGATCTCCTGATTATGCCGACCAGCGCGGCCAAGCCGGCCTGGGAGGCGGTGATCGCTGTGAAGGAAGCGGCATAATCCTGATGGTCTGATGGTCGGCGCAGGTTCCTCTTTCCTGCCAGGAAAGGGGAGCTTCTCATGTCGATCGATCTCGTTGGATTTCGGATTTTCGGCCCACTTGCGGCATTTGCCGAAGGCTATGGGACGGAGTTGGTGCAACTGGGATATGCGCCTGCTTCCGTCCGCCAACAAATGAGGGTCTTGGCCGATCTCAGCGCTTGGCTCTCGATCCAGGGCATGGCCGCGGCGGATTTGAGACGAAGCGATCTGGATCGTTTCCTAGGTCATCGCCGGGCTGCCGGCCACACCAGATATGCCTCGATCAGGGCGGTGCGCCCCGTGCTTGATTATCTTCAGCGTTTGGAGGTCGTACCGCGACAGGCTCCCGACGCAGTCCTCGGTCCGATCGAGGTAATGCTCGATCGGTTCTGGCGTTACCTGACCGTCGAGCGCGCTTTGGCGGCAGTCACAGCGCGCGCCTACCTCGACATGGTGCGCCCGTTCGTTCAAGGACGGCTATCGGCTGACTGTCGCGTGTTAGATCTCGAACGCCTGACCGCAGCCGACATCATCTCTTTCGTGGTGACCCGTTGTCCTCGACAAAGTCGAGGAGCGGCGAAACTGACAGTCACAGCCCTCCGGTCGTTTCTCAGGTTCCTGCATCTCGACGGTGTCATTGAAGAGGCTTTGGTGTCGGCCGTGCCATCGGTTGCGGGCCGGCAATTGGTTGGGCTGCCGAAGGGGCTGGCTCCAGACCAGGTTCGACGCCTTTTCGCGTCGTGCCACGACACCACGCGGCGCGGCTGCCGAGACATCGCCATTCTGACCATGTTGGTCCGTCTCGGTATGCGGTCGGGCGAAGTAGCCAAGCTCCGGCTGGACGATATCGACTGGCGAGCCGGCGAAATCGTCGTTCGCGGCAAGGCGAACTCTATCGAATGCATTCCACTGCCGCCGGACGTCGGTCGCGCCGTCGCCCAGTATCTCCAGCGTGGCCGTCCGGTCAGCGCCCAGGGGCGGACAGTATTTGTCAGAATCAAAGCCCCTCATCGTCACCTCAGTTCCTGCGGCGTGAGCCACGTGGTGGCGGATGCCGCCAAGCGGTCCGGCCTCGGGCGAATCCATGCGCACCGGCTGCGGCACACGGCCGCAATAGAGATGTTGCGAGCTGGGGCGTCGTTGCCGGAGATCGGCCAACTCCTGCGTCACCGCCGTGCTTTGACGACGGCGATTTACGCCAAGGTCGACCGCGACACCTTGCGGACGATCGCCCGCCCCTGGCCGGGAGACGCAGCATGAACGTCCTCCGTCAGGCCCTCGCCGATTACCTGGCCGTGCGGCGCGTCCTCGGTTACAGGCTTGCTCGAGCCGAGAAGCTCCTCGCTCAGTTCCTCACCTTCGTCGAGGATCGTGGCGAAGAGCATCTGACCATCGAGACTGCCCTGGCTTGGGCGACGGCGCCGGCAGGCGCCGATCCGACCTGGATATCCAGGCGTCTCTCCGACGTTCGCCGGTTCGCCATCCATCTGCGCGGGATCGATCCTGCTACCCAGGTGCCGCCGGCGGATATCCTGCCAGGTCGATCGCGCCGAGCAACACCGTACCTCTACTCGACGGAAGAGATCTCCACCTTGATGGCGGTGACCGCGACATTGCGCGGGTCGCACAGAAGGGCGACCTATTGGACACTGATCGGCTTGCTGGCGGCGACCGGCATGCGGGTCGGGGAGGCGATCGGCCTCGATCGCGACGACTTCGACGCCATCTGCGGCGTGCTCACGATCCGCAATGGAAAGTTCGGCAAATCTCGCGAGTTGCCATTACATCCGAGTACCGATCGCCGGCCTTGGCGACTATCTCCGCCGCGCCGATCGTCCTCACCAGTCGCCGAACGTCCCGGCCTTGTTCCTCTCACCGGCGGGCGCGAGGCTGCTCTATACGAACGTGCAGAACACGTTCCAGCGGCTTGTTCGTCATGCCGGCATCATGCCGCGTTCGGCGGCATGCCGGCCGAGGTTGCATGATCTTCGACACGGCTTTGCGGTCAACACCATCCTCGACGCCTATCGCGACGGCGATGATCCAGGCGCGAGATTGGCGATCCTGTCGACCTATCTCGGCCACATCAACCCGGTTCACACATATTGGTATCTCTCGGCCTCGCCAGAGTTGCTCAAGCTGGCTGGCGATCGGTTGGAGCGTCATCTCGGAGGTGACGCATGACCGCACTGGCCACGACCTTGCAGGCATTCTTCACGGACCGTTTGGCCCGTCAGCGCCAAGTCAGCCCGAATACGCTCGCCGCCTACCGAGACACGCTGCGATTGCTGCTGGTCTTTGCCGCGAACAGCAAGGGCAAGGAACCATCAAAGTTGGATGTCGACGATCTCGATGCCCCGCTGATCGGCGCCTTCCTCGACGATCTGGAGCACCAGCGGAAAAATGGCGCGCGCACTCGCAACGCTCGGCTCGCCGCGATCCGCTCGCTGTTCCGATACGCCGCTCTTCGCCATCCCGATCATGCCGCCCTCATCCAGCGCGTTCTCGCCATCCCTCCCAAGCGCTTCGACAGAAGGCTCGTGACCTTCCTGACCGAGTTGGAAATCCGCGCGCTGTTGGCTATCCCTGATCGGTCGACCTGGACCGGGCGGCGAGACCACACGCTCTTCAGTCTCGCCACCCAGACGAGCCTGCGAGCTTCGGAGCTGATTGGCCTTCGCTGTGCCGATGTCCATCTGGCAGCTGGCGCACATGTGAGTTGCCAAGGGAAAGGACGAAAGCAGCGGATCACCCCGCTCACGTCGGGCTTGGTCAGCACCCTACGGGTTTGGCTTGTCGAGCGCGCTGGTCTGCCTGGGGCTCCTCTCTTCGTGACGCGCCCGGGCAAAGCGCTCAGTCGCGACGCTCTCGAACATCGGCTCGCCAAATACGTGCAGATGGCCAGCGCCGTCTGTCCCATGCTGATGCAGAAATCGGTGACGATGCATGTCTTGCGACATTCCGCGGCAATGCGATTGCTCCACGCCGGCATCGACACCTCGGTAATCGCGCTCTGGCTTGGACATGAGAACGTCGAGACCACCCAGGTCTACTTGCATGCCGATCTAGCGATCAAAGAGCGCGCCTTGGCCAGAACAACGCCAGCCGAGACTCGGCCCGGCCGATTCCGCCCTACCGACAAACTTCTCGCCTACCTGGAGGCGCTCTGATTATGCCGCTTCCTTCACGGCGATCACCGCCTCCCAGGCCGGTTTGGCCGCGCTGGTCGGCATAATCAGGAGATCGGCATAATGCACCTCTGGGGTATCCATTTAACCGGAGTTGCGCGTAGGCTGGGGCAATGGAACGTCCCCATGCCAGCACCCACTACCCTAAGTCGCTGGGAGAATTTCAAGCTTGGTTCCCGACTGATGCAGACTGCCTGGACTACCTGGAATGGCTGCGATGGCCTTGCGGCTTCGTCTGCCCGTCCTGTGGTCATCCGGGAGGATGGCGGCTTGGGGACGGCAGGTTCATGTGTACTGGATGCGGTAGCCGCACATCAGTGATGGCAGGCACCATCTTTGATACTGGTGGCGAATTCAGGCACCCAGCTCGATCAAGCCACCATGTGTAGAGCTGCAAACCGTGAGATACGCGTGTTTGCTGAAGGAATGTCGTTGTGCCACTCAGCGACTCTGACCAGATTGACTGCGACGGCTGTAATGACGTGTTGCAAACGTGTCTTCGCCAACCCAATGTAGCGGCATCTGCGCAACCCGCAACGACGAATTGCCTGCGCATGCGTGCCTTCGATGCCGGCGCGCGCGGCATAGCTCTTCCGAAACTCCTCCGTTGCCTGGTTTCGTCGAGCGGACTGCAGTGCGTCAAAATCCTCGCGGGTCTGCAGGGTGATGATGCGCGGCTCAACCTTCGACCGAGTGCAGCGGCTCCGCATTGGGCAAGCGGCGCAGTCATTTCGCGCGAAGCGGGCCTCGAATTGCATGCCGCTTTTGGGATAGGTGCTCGGCAGCCATGAGATACTCTGTTTGCCCTCTGGGCAGGTCACGACTTGCTGATCCCAGTCGACGTGGAAGTCTGCCTTGCTGAACCCTTCTGCCGCGTGCGCCTGCCAGCTTGTATCTTCAACGACTGGGCCGACGATGACAACCCCATGGCGCTGCTGGCTGTCGACTAGCATGCGGCAGCCGGTGTAGCCCATGTCGACCAGATGTTCCGAGGGCAACAACTCACTCTTGGCCAAAGATTGATGCACAATTGGCAGCATGTGGTCGTCCGGTGTCGTCGCCAGAGTTGTTTCGACATTAGTGATCACGTGCGGTGTTTCGGGGTCACATGTCTCGGTGAGATGCGCTCTGTACCCCGTCCAAGAGATATCGCGCTTTTTGCCATAGCGTGCCTCCGGGTCGTAGGGAGATGAGATTTGCTCAGCGGTTGCGGGCCTCTCTTGGACGGTGCGCCACCGGAGCTGCCCGTCCTCTTTGATGTATTGCGTTGTCCAGACCTCACGGAGAACGTGAATGGCGGGCAATTGCGCGAGCCACGGCTGCTCGATCGCGGCATCGATCGCAGCCAACAGTTGATCGCCGTCAGCACCGATGGTGGCCGCCAGTTCGAGGCGCTCCTTTTCGGCCTTCGGTAAGCGATAGTTCTCCACGCGGCGACTGTACCGTTTGTACCAAACGGGCGGCGCCAGGGCTTGCAGCCAATCCGGTGCAACGACGGCGAGTTCATTCAGCGCCGCGCGCGCGGTCTCGCCGACACGTTCAAGCCGGTTGAGCCCGCGCACAGCCGCCAACACGTGCGTCGAGTTGGTACGCTGGCGACCTTTGGCCTTCACCAAGCCATGATCGCGCAAGCGCTGCAGGAGAGTATCGAGCAGCAGTCGTTCGGCGCCACCTTCGATCAGGCGTGAGCGGAACTCACTCAGGACCGTGTGGTCGAAGCCGGGATCGATCAGCGACAAACCCAGTGCGTATTTCCAGTCGATCCGTCCGCGTACGGCATCCGCGGCCTGTCGGTCGGACAAGCCCTCCACGAATTGCAGCACCGTCGCCAGAGCGAGCCGCCCCGGCGCTTCAGCGTGCTTGCCACGGCGGGGGAACAGGGCCGTGAACTGGTCGTCGGTGTAGATCGACCCAAGTTCGTCGGCGATGTGCAGACAGAGAGATCCTTTCGGGAACGCGGCACGAGCTACTCGATTGGTCTCTTCTGGTATGGAAGGCGACTCTTGCGGATGCAGCGACATGTGGTGTCCTCGGCGGAGAATCCTACAGGCTGCTATTTCGAGGAGCGATTTGCCTATGCTTACCGGCTGCAGAAGAACGAAAGAGCGGAAAGACTCATAATCGAGTTTGTCTCGAATCATTATTGCAGGCAACGGTCCCGCCCCGAATCAATGTTGCGCCCCGGCGGCGCATGAATTCGCCACCAGTGTCATCTTTGACCGGACCCGTACTCCCCTTACGGTTTGGTTTTCGGTCTGTTGGCATTTTGCTACCGGCAAAGACGGGATCTCGGCGCTGAGTTTGAAGCGGACCCTGGAGATCGGCTCCTATCAGACAGTGTGGGCGATTCTTCATCGCCTGCGGTCTGTGCTAATTCGCCCCGATCGGGAGCGCCTTTGCGGAAAGGTGGAAGTGGACGAAACCTACATCGGAGGCAAAGAATCTGGACTTTCGGGAGGCCGTGCCAAAGGGAAGAAGGTCCTGACGTGTATCGCGATCGAAATCGTGGAGCCAAAGGGATTTGGGCGCTGTCGAATGGCGCCCGTGGCGGATGCCTCCTCAGAATCGCTTCAGTCCTTCGTGTTGGATAACGTCGAGCCGGGGGCGACGGTCATCACTGATGTCTGGCAGGGTTACCGGTGGTTGGAGAAGAATGGGTACATCCATGACCGCCGTAGCCAGCGGGCCGCATCAGCGCGAGGCGAGGACCCCGGAGAACTTCTGCCAGGCGTGCATCGAATAGCGTCCCTTGCAAAGCGATGGCTGCTGGGCACCCATCAGGGAGCGGTGGATTCCGCACACTTGCCCAGTTACCTGGACGAGTTCGTGTTCCGCTTCAACCGCCGCCGCTCACGTAGCAGAGGGATGCTGTTCTACCGGGTCCTGGAGCTTGCTGTCGCGCATGGACCGGTTCGTTACCAGGACCTTGTTATGGGCCATATCCCAAAGGCTGTTCCTCCCAAGCCGCCGAGACAACCCGGACATCCGCCCAGCTTGGAGCGACCTTCGCCGAGCCGCCCGTGGAGGCAAATCCCTAACTCCGGTTAAATGGACACCCCAGATGCACCTTATGCCGACGTCGGCATAAGGTGCACTTCATGCGCAATGCCATGGCCTATGCCGGAAAAACCCAGCGCCGCGTCGTCTCCGCCTGGATCGGCACCGCGTTCGCCCAGGACGATGCCGACACCGCCCGCAAGCAGTGGCGCCAGGTGGCCGACCAACTGCGGCCGCGCGTGTCCAAGCTGGCCGCTCTGATGGACGGCGCCGAGGCCGACGTGCTCGCTTATATGGACTTCCCCGCCCAGCACCGCGCCAAGATCCACAGCACCATCCCGCTCGAACGCCTCAATGGCGAGATCAAGCGACGCAGCGATGTGGTCGGCATCTTCCCCAACGAAGCCGCCGTGACCCGCCTCATTGGCGCGCTGCTACTCGAACAGAACGATGAGTGGGCCGTGTGCGCGCCCGCTACATGAGCCTGGAAACCATCGCCCCTTTGAGCGATAATCCAACCGTCAGCCTGCCTGCCATCGCAGCCTGACACGGGGCGGTCCAACCCGCCAAGGAGCAATGCTCCTACACCACGCCATGGGGCACGATCGGGTCTTTATCCCGCGGAGCTGAAGGCCTGGCAGCAGCACGCGATCGCGGCTCTCGGCGAGCCGCGATCGCGTGCTGCTGTGGAACCCCGAGGACACCGGCGTCGGGTCAAGGAATTGGAACGCGAACTGCATCGCAAGGACAGGGCGCTGGCCGAAACGGCCGCATTGCTTGTATTGGCAAAAAACTCTCGGTGGTCTTCCACAAGGACGCGGACGAATGACCCGTCTGGAAGACCGCCAGACCCTGATGCGCGACATCGCGCAAGCCTGCGCAGGTGGAGCGTGGCTTGCCCCGGCCTGTACTCTGGCCTGCATCGCCACCCGCACGCTGCAGCGCTGGAAGATCGGCGACGGTCGGACGCGGGGTGATCGCCGACCGGACGCAGACAGTCCTGTTCCGCCGCACACCTTGAGCGAGGCCGAGCGGGCCCGGATCATCGAAGTGGCCAACGAACCGCGTTTTGCTGCGCCGCCGCCCGCTCTTGAGGCCAATGCCTAGGCCAAAGACCCCGATCGGCTACGCAACCGACGATGTTAAGTATCGGGCGCGCGGTTGCAGCACGGACCCGGCGTATCACCGGCCTCAGGGAAAAGCGCGCCGATCCGATCGAGCAGCCGATAGGCAAGCAAACCAAGCCACTCATGTGCGGCGGCATCGAGATTCTCGAGGCGCTCGCTCATCGACGGCATCATCCAGGCCCGTACTGATCGTCCGGATCGGTAGGCCACCGGCCATGCTACGAGCCGCCAACCGACACGTCGGAACGTGCCGATCGCGCGCGGCTCGTGACGTGCGGACGTGACGAGGAGCCAGCAGCTTGCGTTGGATGGCTGCACGAGGTGCTGCGACTCGACCGCATTCTCATACGTATTCCGCGAGTTCTCCTCGAACGTGATGCGGTTGGGATCCAAGCCCAGTTCCGAGAAGAGCTGCCGCGCGCCATCGGTCTCTTTGGACGCGCCCGGGAACAGAGCCCCGTTCGCGCCGGAGAACACAAGCCGCGCCTCAGGGTGACGGCGCGCCAGCGCGACCATCTCGGTCATCCGCTCGGCGTTTGCATTCAGCGTGGGAATGCCACGGTCCCTGGTCAGTTCGCTATCGACCGCGCCGCTCAGCACGATGATACCGTCCACGTGCACGGGTTCCGCAGGTCGCCGGAACCGATCTTCGAGCAGAAGGAGGGCCCAGGCGTCCACCGGCAGTATCAGGATTGCCAGATACCCGGTCAGACCGAGAGCAAGCAACGTGCGTCCCAGCCCGGCATCAGTCCTTTGCCCAAGTGCGAATCCCAAGCAACAGAGCAACAGCAGCATCGCGCTCGGATGCGCCAGTTGTCCGATCAACTTGGCCAGGAAGAACATCATCGAGCGGTCCTCTGCTTTCTCCTTGGAACATCCCTGCGCCGCCCAGCCTCGGCTAAAGCGACGAAACGGCCCGCGAAGTCACCCTGCCCAACCGATCTAGTACCGCGGAAACCGTCCCTCTCCGTACGATGAATGGCTCATGCCGATCGAGGCTCATATGGTCGGCATGGCTGGTGTGTGCGGTGCTTGGGTCGAACGCCGTGTGCAGATGCCGTTGCAGGAGGGGGCGGAGCCGCATGTTTCGGGCAGGGTCGGGCTACAGCGGGTTGAGGGCCGCACACGGAGACTGGACAAATGGTCAGTTTGCCACCCGTCTCCCGGCAAGACGAACACCAATTGGACAAGATCTGCTGCTTGCACTTGCCCTGCTGTTGACGACAGCGACACAGTTCCGCCCGCCGGGGGCGCCGGTGGGACCGGGCGAAATACTCCTGGTAATTTGGATCGGCTTGGCTGCTGGCCGTGGTGCGCCTCGGTCCGCCACTCACACCAGCCTTGTCGCGGCTGCTCATTTTCTGGGTCCTGTTTCTTCTGGCCCAGCTGGTCGGTACGCTCACCGGCTACATCATCAACGATGCTCACGACCCGATCCTGTTCCTCCACGATGCCATGGCCTATCCCCTGGTTGCCATCTTTAGCTGCCTCACCGTGACCGAGCCGGGGGCTGCCGCCCGGCTGCGTCGAGTGGTGTGGTTCATGGTCGCCCTGGGCGGAATGGCCCTAACGGTTCAGCTTGTGATCGCGTGGGGTTGGCTCGATGTGTCAATAATGGAACCCTGGTTCGGCGATCGCTTCAGGGGGTGGTCGCACAACCCCAACCAGCTCGGGTTCCTGTGCGCGATGCTCGTCCTGCTGGCAATGCACCTGGCCGACTCGACCGACCGTTCCGGTGCGCGAATTTTCGCCTTGGCTTGCGCGGTTCCGGCACTCTGGGTCGGTGGGCTCACAAAGACGGACACGGTGACCTTCGCACTTCTCGCCGCATCTCCTGTCTATGCCGGTATCAAACTGCGCTCCTGGATGGCGACTGGGGAGCGGAAGCTTACCGCCCGATCGGCGGCAGCTCTGATTGCGGTCCTGGCGGTGCCGATGATGTTGATCTCGGCGATTCCCTACGCCATTTCGTCGATCGGCAATCCGCAGGCATTGGCGGCTGGGTTGACCAAGAACGGCGGCAAGGAGGCGGCACGTGAAGCCGATCTGCGGCTCGAACTTTGGGGCGAAGCTGTCAGCCGGGGCATGGACGACGCTGCGATGCTCGGACTTGGACCTGGGCCGCATCTGCCGATCCCAGCTTCGATCATCGCTGCGCGCCGGAGCGACCCCGAGCTGGACACCGGCGACCATCCCATGGTGAATGGCCTGCCCAATTTCGAGGCGCACAACACAGTACTGGATCTATTTACGCAGGCGGGACTGCTGGGTGTGCTGAGCCTGGTCTGGATAATGGCGGCGGCACTCATCGCCAGTTTCAGGGCGCGGCAGGCCGGGCTGGCGGCAATGGCTTGCGGCTTGCTGGTGTTTGGGCTGACCAACCTTATCGTCCGGCCGCCGTTGTTCTGGCTGGGGCTTGCGATCTGCCTTGTGCAACGCGACGCCGGCGCAATGTTCCCATCTCCATCGATTGGCCGTGCTCCAGCAGGAGTGCGCGCGCAGTAGCTGGCTTACACCGGTTGATCGGCATGAGCACACAAGTTTCAAATAGCGTGGTAGGAAACAATTGAATGCGCAAAGCCATTGGTTTTTTCTCGCTTTCAGTCATTTCTCTGGGTTTGGTCCTGGGGGCGGCAAAACCTTTCGAGCTCGCATCCGGCCCTGACTTCAGGAGGGTTCCCGCCCCTCTTCATTACGCGCCCAATAAGAATTTTGATGCAGAGGGCGAATTCCTACCTGGCAAGGTCGGGTTCAATTTGGCGGATGTCGGCGATCCCGTTCGGATGAGGACCCTGCCCAAGGATGTCAAGGTCCTGGTCTGGGTCGGGCAGTGCGATGGCGTGTCCGACAAGTTCATCAGGTCGGTGACGCCATTTCTTGAGGATCCCCGCGTATTCGGCTATTACCTGATGGATGACCCGGACCCACGACCAGGGTTCCATCTGTCTCCAACATGCCCGCCGGGCAACCTCCGCGCGGAGTCCGATTGGCTGCACGGCCATGCCCCCGGCACAAAGACCGTCGTCATCCTTATGAACCTTTCGAATGCGAAGACGCCGTCGTACAAGAACAGCTATAATCCGGAGAATTCGCATGTCGATCTGTACGGGCTCAGCGCCTATCCGTGCCGGACCGTGTTCAAGGGGTGCAATTTGGAGATCATTGACCGCTTTGTGCACGCGAGCGACGAGGCTGGCATTCCGCGCAGTCAGTTGATCCCTGTGTATCAGGCATTCGGCGGCGGTGAATGGCGAGACGATTGGGATGGCAGCTATATCGTGCCGACCGCCGCGCAGGAGTCCGCTATAATCAGAAGATGGCTCAAGCTGGTGACGCACCCGGTCATAGACATGGCATACAGCTGGGGCGTTCAGCGCGAAGACGTCAGTCTGCAGAACGCTCCCGGCCTAAAGGAGGTATTTGCCAGATATCACGTGCGAGGCCGACCGGCGGAGCCCTGGTTCTAGCTGGTGTCCAGAAGCGAGGATCCGGATCGCAGCGAGTGACCTGGATACCGAGAACTCCTTCGGCTGGAGTAGGTTTGATCTTGGCCTTCCGTTCCTGAGGCGACCGCCATGTGACTGCGATGCCAGCCAGGCGCAGCATCTACTCCGCTGCGCGGGCTGCGCACGCTTCGGCCACGGCCGCCCGGCCCGCACGACCAGTTCAGCGATGACCGCGATCAGTGATGGCCGACTGTTTTACCCGGTCTGAGGACCTTCCCTCCCAGGCACTTTACGATGTCGTGCCGTGACAGCAGGAGTAATCACAAAACGACTTAAGACTGTATGTCCGCTCCAGCGCTGAGGTGGCCCGTCCCACATATGCCAAAGTGAACGAGGGTTACCCGGATTGGCCGGGCCTTTCCTCAACGCATAGGGGACGAGCCATGAACAGACATAGGGAGGCGTTTGTCGGAATCGATACCGCTAAGGAGCGCAATGCCGTTGCGGTGGCGGAGGGTGGTCGGGAGGGGGAAATTCGCTATCTCGGCGAGTTCGATAATACGCCCGACGCCATGATCAAGCTGGTGCGCAAGCTGTCCGAGCGCTACGAAACGGTGCAATTCTATTACGAGGTTGGGCCGACGGGATATGGCCTCTATCGTCAGATCATCGACTTCGGGCAGAGCTGCACGGTGGTGGCCCATCGCTCATCCCGCGTCGGCCGGGCGAGCGGGTGAAAACGAACCGGCGTGACGCGCAGACGCTGGCGCGGCTGCTGCGGGCCGGCGAGCTGACGGCCGTTTGGGTTCCGGACGAAACCCACGAGGCGGTGCGCGACCTGGTGCGCACGCGGGGGATCGCGGTTGAGGACTGCCGGCGCAAACGCCAGTATGTCACTTCCTTTCTGCTCCGGCACGGACGTCGCTATGAGCGCAGCATGACCTGGAAGGGCGAGCATCTGCGTTGGCTGAACCGGCAAAGCTTTGAGCACCCGGCTCAGCGGCTTGCATTCCAGGAGATGCTCAACGCGGCGCGTTCGAGCGCCGAACGGATCGCTCGGCCTTGACGCGGCGCTGACCGAGATTGTTCCGCAATGGACGATGGCGCCAGTGGTGGCCGCGTTTCAGGCAATGCGTGGCCTCTGCTTGGTGAATGCGACGACCGTGATTGCCGAAACTGGCGACGTCCGTCGGTTCGACCATCCGCGGCAGCACGGCGCCAGGCTGACGGCGGGAGGCAACGACGGTCTTGCTCTCGTGATGGTCCGGCTGAAGCACGCCAAGCGGAACCCCGTTGCTGTCGTAGCGTCCCAGGCACAGCCGGCCGTGGAAGATCGCCAGCCCACCGTCGGGATACTGGTGCACCTTCACCGTCGCCCTGACGAAGTGAGCACGCAGCGGACTCTCCGGGATCTGTAGCCTGCGGTTGAGGAACGCGACGCAGTTGTCGTTGCCGACCACACGTTCTTCCTGCACGCACAGCACCTCCGTCAGATCCAGTGCAGGCACCGCGACGAACGCGCTGCCCTCCTGCTCCGCCTTCACCGCGAACCGCGCGTTGTGCGCCGGTATATAAGTGTCGCGCAGCCAGGCGTTGGCTGCATCCATCGTCGTGATGCCCGCCAGCGCCAGCTCCTTCGGCAGCCGATCCTGCAAGGTCTGGAACAAACGCTCCGAGCGGCCGCGGGCCTGCGGCGAATAAGCCGCGATGTGCTCGACACCCAGATGCGCCAGCGCGCGGCCGACCTGCGTCGGCTGGCCGCGATCCACCTTGCCGCCCGCGTCGGCGGTGTGAAAGTAGTGGCTGCCGCGATCGGTATACAGGCTCAGCGGCAGGCCGTGCCGGCCGAACACCTCCAGCAAGCGCCCGGAACGTCGAGGCCGTGCCCTCTTCCTCCACCAGCAACGCCGAATAGATCTCGCTCGTCGCGTCGTCCATCGTCACCACAAGATCGAGCGGCGGTGCTTGCACAGCCACGCGTGCCGCGACGCATCCTGATGCAGCATCATCCCAGGCAATGGACGACGCGGCCGCTTGCGCCGGTGCGCGCCACGGCGCGCCGCCTTCGCCAGCAGGTTGCGGCTTTGCAGGAACGCCTTCGTCCAGCTGTAGCTCCAGGCGAACCGGTGCTCCCGCACCAGGTGTTCGTGGAAATGCCGCGCCGTGAAGCCCTGGTAGCGCGTCCGATACAACGCCTCGACCTCCTCGCACCGGTCCACCGGAACCCGCTTGCCCGACGCCTTGCCGATCCGGCGATCCAGCAGCCCGGCTTCGCCCTCCTCCTCATAGCGGCGACACCAGCGACGGAATGTCCGCTCCCCCATCCCCAGCACCTCTGCCGCCTCCAACTGGCTCAGCTCCGACGCCTCCCAGCGACCAAACACATCCATGAACTTCAGCATACGAACACCCTGTCGGGCTTCCGTCCGGCGCATCCTCCCAACCTCCCGGTTGGGGACCCGCTACCGGACAGTTCGTGTGCTACCTAAACCGGTCATATCGTGTGCTACCGACACCACCGTTGGCAAACGCCACACAATGATCTATCATTTTCGTATGTGCCACCGTCACCGTGAGCTCATAACCGTAAGTTGCATTACCCTAGGATGCCAGGAGAACCCATGCTGGACTGGATCGGTGCGGTCCTGGGTCGGGAGGGGCCCGTGTCTGATTGGTCGCAAGCGGCCCCCTGGTTCGGGCTCCTTTTCGCCCTGAGCCTCACCACGTGCTGCTGGTGGCTGAGGCGGAAGGCGCGGCTGATGGCCTGCGTCCTTCAGCGCGAGAACGCCGCATTGAACCAGATGACGCAGCTTGCCTGGAGCGCTAGCAGGAAGGCATATGAGGAGGTCGAGGCTCTACGTGCCGAAATTCAAGGTCTGAACGACAGGAACAAAAGCCTTGAGAGCGACTTGCGTTGGCTTCATACCAAGGCTCAGGACGACCGGGCCGACTTCGTTCGCGCCTTACGTCGGTGCATACAGGCCGTGGACTACGGTGAGGATAGAGTTTTATTGAATCCCGAACGACCATTGCTGGCATACACCGCTCCAACTGCTGCACGCACATTTGCCAATTCTCAGGTGTCCCTCACGAGCTGGTCCGGGGAGCTGTCAGGTTAGCGATGTGGTGAGAGGCTGATACGGCGTTTCCATGGACCGACTCCGATCACGCGGCCTGATCGAGTTTGTAGGTCCATGTATGGACGGCGGGGTTGCGGTTGATATCGTCGAGCCAGGCCGTGATCCTTGCCTTGAGTTCGGCCTTCGAGGCAACGCGGATGTGGCGGAGCATCGAGCGTGCCATCTTGGAGAAGAAACCCTCGACGAGATTGAGCCAGGAGCCGTGTTTCGGTGTGAACACGAAGGCAAAACGACCCTCGGGCTGCGTCGCTATCCACGCTTTCGTCTCCTTGGAGATATGAGCGGAATGATTGTCGAGAATCAGCTTGATGGCCGTGTCGGACGAATACGCGGCATCAAGCCGCTTGAGGAAGCCGACGAACTCGCGGGAGCGATGCCGATCCTCGACACAGGCATGGACCTTCCCGGTCAGCAGATCGATGCCCGCAAGCAGGCTCAACGTGCCATGGCGCTGGTATTCGTGGTCGCGCGCGAAGTTCTCGTAGACGCCCGGTTTGGGTGGCAGGTCGGGTGCGGTGTTGCCGATCGCCTGGATGCCTGGCTTCTCATCGTAGGAAATGATCGCGACATTGGCGCTTTCGGCGGCATCGCTTTCGCGCAGCACCGCGACTTCCCGATAGACGCAGAGCACTTCGGCCATCTTCGCCTCGAACGCCTCGTCGCGGCGCTCCAGGTAGTAGCGCACCTTGTGCGGCTTGACCGCGTGGCGATCGAGGATCTTGCAGACCGTACCTTGCGCGACGTTCGCCAGAGATGGATGTCCGGCGGTTACGGCGTGGTCGCGGACGTGGCGCGCCAGCAGCCGCGTGGTCCACAGTTCGTGCGGATATCCGAGGTCCTTGGATTTCTGGCAGGCCAACGAGACCAGCCATGCACGGGCCTCCTCGGTGATCTCAGGCGCTTTGCCAGGACGCGGACTGTCGTCAAGCGCTGCTATCGCACCGAGCCGCAGGGCACGTCGCAGACAGCGCAGCACGGTCTGATGCGTCACTCCGATCGCCGCGCCGACGGCGTGCGAAGACGGATCGGTGCGATATGCCAACAGGATGCGCGCCCGCTCGACCCGACACGCCGGTTCCGTCCGCGACCGCGAAATGCCCTCCAATCGCGTCAGATCGCCTTCGCCAATCGTGATCTCGATCACCTGTCTCGATGCCGCCATCGTCGCCACACCAACTTGCTGAAGATCCAGTCCAAGCCATCTACAACATGTCTGATCGCGTCGGGAATCCGCTTCAACGGGTCGGATTCATGGAATCGTTGGACCAGTCGATAGGATACCCGAGGCTTTCAATTGTCGGCTGCAGGATAGGTAGAACCGGCCGCAATTTACGCAGGTAGTTCCGGTAACGATAGACCGAGCGGCCGTACAACGGCTCGGTAACCTGCGCATAGCTGGCGGTCCGGGCATAGCGACGGTTCTCGTGGAAGTTTAGGCAGGAGCTATCGAAGTCCTCACCGATGAAGGCGAGTATCGCGCGTACGCTGCTCTCTTGATCGGCTACAAGCTGTTCGTAACGGATCGGTAGGTAGTTCAGCTTCATCTCAGCGCGATAATGCCGCACCAGATCCATTACGCGCACATAATGCCGTGCTGCCGTTTCCAGATCCTGGGCACAAAAGAAACCGTGGGTGAAATGAGTTCAGCACGCTGAGACCATGATATCGAGCGGATGCCGCAGTACATGGATCAGTGGTGCATCGGGGAACATCAGCGCAATCAGGCCCAGATGCGTCTCGTTCAAGGGCATCTTGTCGGTGAAGCGCATCGCCCCTTCGCGCAGGACGCCGATTTGGCGCGCCCTTTGCAGATAGTAGTCGCGCAGGTTGTCGAGCCCCTCGCGCTGATCTCCCATCCAGAGCTCGGCAAGTGCCTCAGGATAACCGAGGGGGCTGGCCAGCATGCGCGGCGTTATGGTGGTGATTTCATGAATGAGCGGCAGTTCGTCGCCTGCCGCGATCGCGGGGTGTGACGATAGTATCTGTTCCAGCAGGGTCGTGCCGGAACGGGGAAACCCCAGGATGAAGATAGGCTGAGGCATATCGGAGCGCCGACCGGCACGCGGCAGCAACTTGAGACGCCCGGCGGTAAAGAACCCCCGCAGCCGCTCGATCTGCTCGCGCGCCTCATCGTCCAAATAAGCCTGGCCGGACTGCTCGCGAGCAAGCCTCTTGGCTTCCGTGAAGGACGCCCAAGCATCATCAAACCGGCCGAGCTGATCCAGCAGCCTGCCCTTCTCGAGCAGTTCGTTGGGGCCGAGCCTCGCGCCGTTGCCTGCTGACGTATCGATGATTGACAAAGCTTCATGGTAACGACGCATGCGGCCCAGCAGCACCGCACGGGTCAGGCGCACCTCCTCATCACCGGGAAACGACGCCTCAGCCACGTCCAGTATCCGAGCACAGGCTGCGAAGTTCCGGTCGGCCTCTTCGAGGCGTGCATAGCCGAGCAGGGTCTGACGAACGTTTGGCGCAGCGGCAACCGATTCCTCGTAAAGGGCGCGAGCCTCCTGCATACGTCCCTGGTTCTTCAGGCACCATGCAAGGTTGGCTAATAGGATAGGATCCCGCTGGCCTGTCAGCTCCAGAACACGGCGGTAGTGGAACTCGCCGACCGCCGGCCGGTTCGCCTCGGTCATGATCATGCCCATCAGGTTGTGTGCCTGGGGATTCTCCGGCGCGATCCGTACGGCGTTTCGTGCATGACTTTCGGCCTCGCCTAGGCTGCCCTTGTTGAGCAGGATCAGGCTGAGCTCGACTGTGGCGGCGAGATTGTTCGCATCGAGCGCGACGATGCGGCGGATCAGCGCCTCGGCTGCCGGCGCGTTGCCTTGCCGCTTGCGGATCTCGTAGAGGAGCGACAACGGACCCGGGAGCTCGGGGGCGAGTTCCAGCACATCGAGGCAGAGCCGCTCGGCGGTAGCCGAATCGCCATGGCGTTGCGCCGCGATCGCCTGTTCCGTCAAGGGCGCGAGGCGACGCACGGCAGTGTCGGATGGTGGCGCCTGCAGCTGGATCCGGCAGCAACGGACGGCTCGAAGGCCGCTGCCGCAAGGGCAGAGGTCGGACATGGAAGTGTTCACGAACAGCCGATCCTTGCAGGCCCCGCCAAATCGACAAACGTATATTCGGTCAAAACCGTCGCTCGTATACGGTAATCACGTCGCCCGGTTGCACGAGAGTTCTGACGCTCGGCGCGGCCTTCCACCACCTTGTCGTTGCTCGTCGTACGCAAGATGGAAAACACGTCCTCCACGGCGCGGTAGGTGAACCCTCCTGCAACCGCTACGGCGGTCAGGACTGTCATCCCGGGCTGGTACGGAAATTGTCCCGGATGCGTCACCTCGCCCAGGACAAACACGGGACGGTAATTTATCACCTCGACAGTAACGCTGGGGTTCTTGTACAATTTCGACTGCGTCAACAACTCTTTGGTCGCGTCTGCCAGCTGATCCGGCGTCAGACCCGCGGCGTGGACGTTACCGACCAGCGGCAAGGCGATATCACCCCGGGCGTTGACCCGAAACTCGCCGGTGAGCTGTTCTTCACCGAATGTAAGAATGCGGACCTGATCGCCGGGGCCAAGGTGGTACTCCCCGGCATTTACGTCTGAAATCGCCGGCAGTCCTTCGGCGTATCTCGCGCAGCCCTGGCCCAGCAAGGTCACTGCCAGGATTGCTAGGAAACTGGTACCCCGCGACAGCAGTTTCCGGCGCATCAGCGGCGTTTGTCGTTGCTGCCACACCATCAGCCTCGACCGACAGAGCATTCCATCTCCTGTAAGCAGCCCGCCGGCTTGCCCGAGCACTTGGCACAAGCCTCATTTGCTATCAAAATGAGTACCCGTCAAGCAATGACAATCGAGCAGTGGCAATCTGGCAGCGCCACGGGCTCCCCAGGCCGGCGGGAGGTGGGCATTCACGGCAGCGCGCGCTTTGACAACTGGAACCGGGCACGTTTGCGCTGGCTGCGAATGGTCTGCACAGCTGGCCCGGGAGCGATTGCGCTGTTCATCGCGACGTCCGCGCGCGCGCAGTATGTGCAAAACCACTTTCCCTCCGGTGTCCCGGGCTATGATCAGGAGCTGGGCGTTACCGTGCTGTCCAGGCAACGACCACTGTACCAGCAGCCCGGCATCCGGGCCGGGGGCGGCCTGCTCACGTCTGGAGTCGACGAATCCTTCGGATACGATTCGAACGTCCTCGGAGCTCCGGCGAGCCGCGGGAGTTGGCTGCTCGAAACAGCCCCCCAGGTCTCAGCCAATTCCCAGTGGTCCCGCGACAGTCTCGGCATCAGTCTTACGGCAGACAACAAGCAGTTCTGGAATACCCCGCGCGAGAGCTATACCAACTGGATCGCGTCAATGGGCGGCGGTTATACGATCAATGAGCACGACCTGACGCTGGCGTATTCGCATCTCTCTCTTCATCAGTCCCCGGGCGATATCGGCGCGGTTCCCTCCGACAATTTCGTCCATTACCAGGTGGATGACCTGCGGGCCGCCTACACTTTCGATCACGGGCGATTTTCATTCACTCCTAATGTCGAGGTGCAAACGTATTACTTTGACAATACGACGATCAAGGGCTTGCCGGCCAACCAGACATATCGCGATCGGGTGGTGTTCTCCGGCGGCTTCACCGCTCGCTATGCGCTGAGCGATCAGCGGGGCCTGTTGCTGGTCCTCCAGGGAGTGGACTCACACTTCATCCTGCCCCAGCCGGCGCAGCCGAGCTATGACTCGCACAGCTACCTCGCGCTCGCCGGAATTGATTACTTGGCAAGCGCCGTCTGGCGCTACCAGTTGCTTGCCGGGATGGAGGTCCGGCTGTTCCAGTCGTCGTCATTCAATACTCATGCCTCGCCAGTCGTCGCAGCGAGAGTGATCTGGACGCCCACTGGCTTGACGACGGTGCAGGGGGTGCTGTCGCGAACGATAGAGGATACCGTATCGGAAGGGACCGCCGGCTATGTCTACACCAATGCGAGCCTAACGGTAGATCACGAGTACCTGCGCAACGTGCTGCTGCAGGGGAGGGCAGGACTGCAGATCGCCCAGTATCTGCAAGGCGGTACCACGCAGACCGCCTTCACGTTCGGCGGCGGCGTCAATTGGCTAATGAACCGCAACATGCGGCTGTCGTTCGACTATGACTTCAGCGCAAAGAACGGCGTCGCCAGTTCGGCGTTGGCCGGCCCTTTTAGCGCCACGACGCTGAACAACGGGAACTACCAACGAAACCTCGTGTTAATCAGTCTGCATTTCGCTCTATGACGGATCCGTCATCGCGCATCTTTGGGCAGGCCAGCATAGGCGAACTGCGTGCTCGCCGTCCCCCAACCCGGGACGCCCACACCCGCGACCAGGCCGCGTGCTCCGGCGAGGCCACCGTGCTTGGCTGGTACGGCCATGCCCTGCCATAGGCCGGACGAACCGGCCACCAGAGTCGCGGCCCAGGCACGGGCCGTGTCAGGCAACGGCGCAGCCGTTGGGGCGGCGCGCTGACCGAGCCAGCGCGCCATGACCATGCTTCTGTAGGGGGCGCCGAGTTCGGTGGTTGCCGAGTGGTAAAGTCCGGCCGCTTGGCTCCAGTCGCCGTTCCGCGCAAACAGTTCCCGCAGGAACCGCGCCGCGTAGAGGGCATTGATTAAAGGATCGAAGCCCGCTTCGAGGCTGGCGAAGGCGTCCGGATGATGCACGAGATTGATCTGCATGCAGCCGATGTCGATGGAGCGCACGCCTTCTTCCTGCAACGCTCGCACTCCGGCCACTGCTTCGGCCTGCGTGCTGTAGAACAAAGAGCGGCCCTCGGCGTTCGCCGCCCATGGCCAGGGATGCATTGAGCCATCGAGCGGATCCCTTCGGCCAGTTTCAGTGACGCCTATCGCGGCGAGGAGGCGAGGAGGTATGCTGAGCCGCTGCTCTGCGATGGATATTGCCACGTCACATGGATGGCTCGTAGCAGGACTTGGCGGCGCGCCGAAGGCCGAGGAGCAAACAATTACGATGAATAAACATCCAAGCAGAGCCCGACGGAGCAGCGTGACCGATGCTGTCGTTGCCGCCCTGGTTCCTCCTGTTGCAGGAAGCGGTGCGCCCGCCGAAGCTCGGAGCATGTCAATGCAAGGTCCTTCGATCTCAGGGGTCAGACTGCAACTGCGGTCACGGCAGCCGCAACCCCTCATTCGATCATTGCGAGTTCTAGATCAATCGGCGAAGTTGACCATTGGCAGGGAGGCGGTGATCTTGCTTGCGCAGAATGGTGTAGAGGAGAATGGTGAAATATGGCCCGGTTGCAGGCGGCTTTGACCATCTGGGTGTTCTTCGTTTATGGGGCGTTGGCGGAGCAGCCAATGCAGGCGGCGGCAGCGCAAGGTTCTGAACATCCAACCATCAACGAGCTCAATCTGACGCTCGATGCCAGCAGGCAGCACTTCTGTTTCTGGGGAAGTGCCGTCTATAGCCCCGGATCGCTGGTGAATTTCACCGATATCGCGAAGAATGCCACCACGTGTTTTCACTGCAACGCAGACGGCACCTGGGACAAGCCTGCCAGTAGCCTAGCCGGTCTTATTCACGAGCATAGCAGGGAGTCGCTGGCGGATGTGGTGTAAGCGGCTGATGTAGCGGAGAGATTTGGGTGTCGAGACCAACCTCTGGGCGAATCGGGGGCTGCCACACCCGCCATGGAAGACGATACCCTGCTGCCATTCTCGCTGCCAGCGGTGCAGCGCAAGAAAGTGACCGCAGCGTTTGATGGTGGCCGGCTGACGTCCGATGGTGGTGTGCTGCTGTTGTCAGGTGCCGACCGACAGCTTGGTCTGTGTTCAACACTGGCCGCTGTGATCCCCGATCACCGAGATGCATGGCGCGTCACGCATCATCTGGAAGACATCCTGCGTGCCCGCGTCTTTGCGATCGCTTGCGGCTATCCCGACGCGGACGACCTTGATGATCTGCGCTGCGACCCGGCGTTCAAGCTTGCCTGCGGGCGTCTGCCGGAGAGCGGTGATGATCTCGCCTCGCAGCCGACCATCTCGCGGTGGGAGAACGCGCCGGATCTGCGCACGCTGCTGCGACTGGGCTATGCGATGATCGACCTGTGGTGTCGCAGCTACCGCCGGCCGCCGCAGAGCATCACGCTGGACATCGACGACACGGTAGACGTGGTGCACGGGCACCAGCAGCTGTCACTGTTCAATGCGCACTATGACGAACGGTGCTTCCTGCCGATCCATGTGTATGACGCGGACAGCGGCCACTGCGTGGCGGTGCTGCTGCGGCCCGGCAAGACGCCGTCCGGCAGGGAGATCCGTGGTCACCTCCGCCGGCTGAGCCGGCGCATCCGCCGGCACTGGCCGCACACCCGGATCCTCATCCGCGGTGACAGCCACTATGGCAGGTCGGAAGTGATGGACTGGTGCGACGCCAACGATGTCGGCTTCATTCTCGGTCTGTCCGGCAACCCGGTGCTGGCGGCACAGGTTGAGCCCACTGCCGATGCGGTGCGCACACGACGCGCGATCGGTGATCTCGACGCGGTGCGCGACTGGACCGAGACGTTATGGCGCGAAGTCGTGGTCAGGGCCGCGCCGCCTCGCCGCACGCATCGAGGCCACACGGCAGGGTCTCGATATCCGCTATGTCGTCACCAACATCGGCGGCGGCACCGCGTGGTGGCTGTATGAGTGCCTCTACTGCGCCCGCGGCCAGGCGGAGAACCTGATCAAGCTGCACAAGACCCAGCTTGCCTCCGACCGCACCAGTTGCCGTTCGCCGCTGGCCAATCAGATGCGACTGCTGCTGCACACCGCCGCTCTGATGTCCGCATTCAAGGGGTGTGTCGCGTTTTCCTTCCGCACGCCTTGCGTGCGAGACCCAGTATTAGATGTAGCTGTGCAAGGCAGGAGACGGGACCGCTGGACGTCGGTTGACCTGCTCTGATGCGCGGGTTGGATACCGCATTTCCGGTTTCCGTCCGGGGCTGGTCCCTGTCTTACAACGGGCATCGGCACGTGGCTGGCCTCCAAGCGGCGCTGGGGAGTTCCCCACCGTGGTCCCGTCCCCAGCCTTGCACAACGGTTGTCTTCTTTGTTGGCGTTAATCCCTTTGCTGATCCATGGCGTTAGGAGAGCCGCGGCTACGTCCTCTGTGGTATGACCGACGCGGGCTCGACCTCGCGTGCAATCGCCCACAGGAAGGCTGCGATCTCGCGGGCGATCGCGGTGATCACCACGGTATTGCGCTTCCCCTTCGCAGTGAGACGTCGATAACGGGCGCACAACCGGCTCTGCGCTTTCCAAGCAATCTCGCGCACTCGCTGCGGCAGCTGCTGCTGGCGGCGCTGGTGTGTGGTTCCCACACCGGCGGAATGTCGATAGGTCCAAGCCGCTTCGACCAGTGCCTTCCGTGCACTGCTGTTGCCCGTCTTGGTGATCCCGCCCTGCCGCCTCGTGTCGCCCGTGGAGCGCTCGGATGGCCGCAGGCGCCACCGACGTGCGCATGGTGCGAGCCCGCCGCTCTGTGGGGCGACACCAGTGGAGCCTTGCTTTACCGCAACTTCGGCGTCGACATGGCGAGCGTACCCGGAATTGTCATCAACAGCGGCACCATTTCCCACGGATCCGTGTGTTCGGCCAAGGCGGGCTGAACCGCCTGGTGGTCAACCGCACGGTGGTGTTCAAGGGTCTGTGGACGGCAATTCGTCGACCATTACCCTGGAACTCGCGGGAGGCAGCGGATCGATCAGCAATCTCTCGGGCGGCTCGGGCACGGTGAGCGGGAACGACAGCTGGTCCTTCACCAATTTTCAGACAGATTGCCAACAATGGCACCATCGATATCGAGGGTTCGCTCGATGTGTCGGCGACTATCGACCCCAGCAGCCATGGAATCTTCCAACTCACCGCCGGTGCCACGCTCGAGGTTGCGTCGGCGATCGGCAGCGACGCGCGAATACGTTGAGCCATTGCGCCTGGAAGCTGGCGAAGCGATCTGTGATGGTTTGGAACCGCTGGCGCACGGCATGGAGATGATCCAGTCCCTTCCTGAGATGGAAATCGGCGAGGTTGTTTGAGACCAGATCGTTGCGTAGGTAGGTGGCGAACTTTTTTCGTACTGTTTGAGGAAGGCGTGCTCGAAATAGGCACGGAAGACATGGTGGCCGTGCTCGACGCGGTCGGTGATGGTGGCAAGTTTGCCATGCATCCTGCTGTAGCGCGACAATCAGGATGGTGGCCGCATTGCCTCGCCTGAAATGCTCCCGGAGGCTGACCCGCTGCCTCACGTAACTTGCTCCCGAGCAGAGGGGCTTGGGGAGCGGAGATGGGGCGGATCAGTATGGCAACACGAGATGAGTTGGTCGGTGCGCTGGTGACACGTTATGCCACGAGCAACCGGAAGGAACGAGGGCGTATCCTGGATGAATTCGTTGCGGTGAGTGGTCTGCATCGCAAGCACGCGATGCGTCTGCTGCGTGCGGGGCGAACGTATCAGCGGTTGGGCCCACGGCCCGCGCGGCGCTTATATAATGAGGCTGTGCGCGAGGCACTGATCGTACTCTGGGACGCCTCAGATCGGGTTTGCGGCAAACTGCTGCGGGCGCTGGTGCCGATCCTGGTCGAAGCGATGGAACGGCACGGGCATCTTCAGCTCACACCGGAGGTGCGCACCGGATTACAGACGATGAGTGCTGCCACGATCGACCGGGCACTGCGCCAGGCCAGGGAACCGGGAGCGGGAAGGCAGCGCCGTCACGCGCCGCCTTCGGCGGCGGTCCGGCGCAGCGTCGCGGTGCGGACCTTCGATGGGTGGGACGACCCGGCGCCGGGGTTCGTCGAAGCGGACCTAGTGGCACACAGCGGACCCACAGCAAAGGGCAGCTTCGTGCAGACCTTGACGCTGACGGACATCGCGACGGGCTGGACGGAGTGCGCGCCGGTGCTGGTGCGCGAACAAAAGTTGTTGGCCGAAGTGTTGAGCGAGCTGCGCCAACGAATGCCATTCCCGCTGCTCGGGTTCGACACGGACAACGACAGCGTGTTCATGAACGAGACGATCAAAAGCTACTGTTCAGAGGCGGGGCTGGTGTTCACGCGATGCCGTCCGTATCGCAAGAACGACCAGGCTTGGGTCGAGCAGAAGAACGGGGCCGTGGTCAGGCGCGTGGTTGGCTACCGGCGTTACGAGGGTCTGGAAGCGGCGGCGGCACTGGGCCGGCTGTATGCGGCGTTGCGGCTGTTTGTGAACTTCTTCCAGCCGTCGTTCAAGCTGGCCGGAAAAGTTCGTGATGGCGCGAAGGTCAGCAAAAATATCATCCCCCGGCCACGCCCTATCAGCGATTGCTGGCCGATGCGCGGAGCAACGAGGAGGTCCGTCGCCGCGCAACGGCCACTTTTGCCACGCTGGACCCGGTTCGATTGCTGAAAACGATCCGGGAAGTCCAGCAGGAGCTGGTTGCACACGCCGACCGTCCGGTCGTTGGCGAGGCGACGGAGCCTTCCGCTTCGACGCTGGAGCAATTCCTGTCCGGACTGCGCACGGCATGGCAAGACGGCGAGGTGCGCCCGTCCAGGAAGCCGAAGGAGAAGGCTCCGCGCGGGCGTCGGCGTCCCGACCCACTCGCGAAGGTGACGGAGTTGCTGCGCGAATGGTGGGAGGCCGAGCCATGGCGGACTTCGCGCGAACTGTTCGAGCGGCTGCAACAAGCGCATCCCGGCCTCTTCCCCGACGGGCAGCTCCGGACGCTGCAGCGTCGGGTGAAGGCGTGGCGGCACGCGTTGGCGCATAAAATGGTGTTTGGGGTGGCCGCTTCTGGAGAGATGCCGGGGCAGACATCGCTCCACTCCGCTGACACAGCAGGTGTGGCGCCGGTTTCGTGACGTCACGCTTCGCAATGGATGCGCTGACGCCCGATCCTCGACCAGCGGGAGTGTGCCACGGTGCTCACTTCGGGGAAGGTGCGGTGCTCGCCATGCTCGCGCGCAACAGCGCGCTGTGCGTGGCTGCGGGTGGCTCTGCTCCTCCCAATCCCCTCCGCTGCGCGCCGTGGCTTGGCCAGCGCAGGTCGGGACGGGAAAGCAGGCTCGCCGATCGAACAGGAAAGCTGGCTTGGGTCACACCGCGAAGGGCAGAACCCGTGTAATCGATTGACAAACTGATGTGGCGCCGGGAGCATTCTGGTGAGGCAATGCTCGACCCGCTCGGGAGCATTCCTGGATGAGGCAATACGGCATCCATCTTGATTGTCGCTGAACATCCTGCGGTTCGCCCGGGTGCCGAAGATTGCGGCGATCTTGTCGCCGGAGAGCCGCCACAGACCGAGCTCGCAGCTGCGTTCGAACAGTTTGTGGATGGGAAAGTGCCGCTTGAAGATGAAGTTGCGGCAGTATTCGATCCGGGTGATCGCATAGAAGCGCGACAGGTTGAGCCGGGTGTGCTCCTTGGCGGAGAACTTCGGGCCCAGGCTCAGGGTCCAGTAGTCGAGGCGTTTGCGGATGATCTCCGGGCTCAGCCGGTCGGCGGCGGCCTGCAGCGCGGCAACGTCATCCACCGCGAGAAAGGCATTGTCGGCCTTGCGGAAGCCGATCTGGGCTCGGTTCAGCTCCTGCTCGATGAAGCTGTGGCCATTGAGGTAATACGTGGTCTGGAACGGCAGGAACGAGGCGACCCGCATGGCCATCGGGCCGCGGATGTAGAAATAGTAGTGGGTGAAGCGGCTGCGCTGACGCGCCAAGATGCGATAATTGGCGTTTTTGGTGGGGTATTTCGGCACGGTGACGCGAAAGGTCGGCTCCTGTCGATGCTCTTGAGGATGTAATAGACGCCGTAGCTATCCGCCCGCACCATGCGGCGTTGCCACGGCAGGACATGGTCTTCCTTGCGCACGCCCTTTTCGGCCCATTCGATCGGGATGTGATGATTGCGAGCGAATGCTTCCATCCAGTTCTGGTAGTCGGCGGTGCGCTGGCTCAGGATCTCCCTGCGGGCCACGGGAACGCCAACGACTTGATGGAAGAAGTTCACCACCCGCTCGGGCCGCGACAGCCCGCTGAGGTAGCCGTATATGACGATGCGGTCGAAGCAGTGGTAGACGAAAGCCAGCAAGCTGCCGGACAGCTGGGTGAACAGGTCCATGGCAAACCCCGGGAGACCCGGTAGGGATCGACAATCTGTCAAGCGTGGCCCGGGCAAGCGCATCGTGGAAGGCGGTGGCATTCGGTTGGCCGACGAGGTGCGCTATATCCAGCACCGGGCCGCTAACCACGACGGACGCATCATCACGATTGGTCAGCTGGTCCTGTTCTCGACCGAAACCGGCGATGCATGGCTGCTCGACCGTACTGATTTCCTCGCCGCAAGGCTCGCCCGAAATGGCGAAGCTGAACCGATCCAGATCGTGGAAACCGCGGCCACGTTTGCCATCGAATGGAAGGGCAGCTATCGCATCAATGGCCCGGCGTTCGTCTATTCGGATCAGGATACCGGTCGCGCCATTACCATCCTCGGATACCCAACCGACCAACTCGTCGACATCGAATAGCGCGGCAACGCTCAACACCGCTCCAGGCGGGAAATTCAAATATGTTTGGCTAGTTTTACAGTGGGATCGGCTCGAACACACCTATGCGGGCCGGCAACTGCAGGAGTTCGTCACCGGCGACACCATCGACCTCCGGCAATTCAACCCCGTTGGCGCTGCATGGCACTATGACTCCTCGAACGGAGTGCTACAGATCTCGAACAACGGGCACCAGATGGCATCGCTGGAACTTCCCTCGTCGACTCTAGGAGCTGGGGCATTCCACTTTGCCTCCGACGGCAGCGGCGGAACATTCGTTACGCTCGGCTGAGACCTCGTGGGCGCGAGTTGCGGCGGCGGCATCCGGACCGAGTTGCCGCCGCGATCTGCCCCGCGCTGCGGACATTTCGGTCACTTGGCCGCAGCTTAACCGTCCAGCTGGTTCCAGAACCTGAACCACACCACGAATCTCGGGAGCCCATCGGCGAGGGACGTCGTTGGAAGATAGCCGGTTAATGCCTTGATTTCCTCGACAGAGGCAAAGGTTTGCGCCACGTCTGCCGGCGGTCTCGGCGCGTAACGAACGATGGCAGGCAGCCCGAGCGCCTCCTCAAGAAGTCTTACGAGTGTGCCGACGGATTCACTTCTGTGATTCCCGATGTTAAGCAGGCGGGCCGGAGGCTTGGATTGAGGTGGCTTATCAAGACATCCGATTACACCTTCGACAATGTCGTCGATGTAGGTGAAATCCCGCTTCACGGTGCCATTCTCGTATAGTGTGATTGGCTCTCTGGCAACGATCGCGCGCGCGAAGCTGTAGTAAGCCATGTCCGGCCGACCCCACGGGCCGTAAACGGTAAAGAATTGAAGTCCGGTCTGCGGCAGATCGAAGAGATGGCCATAGGCATGGCTTATCAGTTCGTCGGACCGTTTTGTTGCAGCGTACAGCGACGTCGGAGTGTCCACACGATCCGTTTCGTGAAAGGGCAGCACCTCATTGGCGCCATATACCGAGGACGAACTGGCGTAGACCAGGTGCTTCAGCCCACTTAACCGTCGCGCCGCTTCAAGCATCACCAGGTGGCCCATGACATTTGAATGGACATATGCGTAGGGATCAACCAGCGAGTGCCGCACGCCGGCTTGGGCCGCCAGGTGAACAATGCCCGTAATCCCCGCGTTGGCCGACATGATGTCGTGCATAGCGGCTGGGTCTGCGACATCTGCTCGAACAAAATGAAACCCATCGCGTTCGCACAGACGCTGAACGCGCGCTCGCTTGAGCCGCGTGTCGTAGTAGTCGTTCAGGTTATCCACGCCAATGACAGACTGACCCCTGGCCAGCAACCTCATTGCCACATGGTATCCGATGAAGCCCGCGGCTCCCGTCAACAATATGTCCAATCCAGAGCTCCTGCTGGTGGTGCGCCGGAACCCGCGTCAACACGTACTCATCGGCGCGGGTTCGGTGATGGCAAGGTCGGTTCCGTTGGCGAGACGTTGCGCCACCAGTGCGACTTCCGTTCGGTTGCCGACCTCCAGCTTGCGGATGATATGATGCACATGTACTTTGACGGTGCTCAAGGACATGCCAAGCTGCTGCGCGATCATCTTGTTGGGCATTCCGCTGCCTAGCAGTGCAAGTACCAGCCGCTGCCGCGATGTCAGGCTCTCAACCGCGGCCAGATTGGACGGCGGCCGGTCCCGTCCGGGCAACAGATCGTCTGTTAGCGAACGCGGGAAATAGCAGCCTCCGGCGATGATCAGATGGACTGCAGCGGCTGCGACCTCCGGACTGGTGAACTCTGGAATGTAACCTTGGAGGTCCAGTCGAGTTGCCAGCTCTGCTATTTTGGAGACCTGTTCAGTATCTATAATCAGCATGATAGGAAGGGCCGGGTACGAGGATCGCAGGGTTCCGATCTGCCGGCCCAGCCAGTCATACCGGTCCTGACCGGACATGCCGATCACTGCGGCAACACAGCGCGATGCGGGAGAAGCAACCAGTGTGGATTCCAGGTCTCCCACCGCTGCTATCAGATGGAAACCGCAAACCCGTGCAAGCCAGCCGGTCAGGCAACCCCGAACAAACTCCCGTCGCTCCACGATGATGATACCACCTGTGGAAGACTGTGTTCGGGCGCGCAGCTCGGCCTCGAGGTGCTCAGGCCTGTCCACGGCGGATCCGGATCTAACCATCGTCAATCGTCGTCCGACTACTGCGTCAGCCATTATTCTACCGTCACTGACTTGGCCAGGTTGCGTGGTCGGTCTACATCGCGACCTTTCAGCACACCAACATGGTACGCAAGGATCTGGACGGCGGCGGCGTAAACGATTGGAACGGCGAACGGGTCGTTGCCAGGCAGCACCACTGTATCAGCAGCGATCCCCTTCAGCTTCGTCGCACCGCTCTCGTCGCTCAGCACGATCAGCTGCGCTCCGCGAGCAGCGGCTTCCTGGAGATTCGAAACACACTTCTCGAACAACGGACCAGACGGGACCAGACCAATGACTGGCACGGCAGGTTCCACCAGAGCGATGGACCCATGCTTCATCTCGCCCGCGGCATAGCCTTCCGCATGAATATAGGAAATCTCCTTCAGCTTGAGTGCTCCCTCCAGGGCCACTGGATAGCAGCTTCCACGCCCCAAATAGAGCACATCCCGCGCCGGCGCGATCCGCGCTGCTACCGCCTTGATGGACCCCTGGTGCTCCAGAAGCCACTTCACCTGCCCCGGAATCGCCAAGAGGGCCTCGACCATCGAGACTTCGTCGGCGCGCCCAAGCGTACCGCGCGCACGGCCGGCGGCAATGGCAAGACAAGCCAGTGTCGAGAGCTGCGCAGTGAACGATTTGGTACTTGCAACCCCGATTTCCGGGCCAGCGGCCGTCGGCAACACGGTATCCAACTCGCGCGCCATACTGCTCTCGGGCACGTTGATCACCGACACCACGGGGTGCTCCTGCTCGTGCATGTAGCGCAGTACGGCGAGAGTATCGGCGGTTTCGCCCGACTGACTGACAAGCAGCCCCATGCCCCGCTCACTCAATGGAGGGCGGCGGTAGCGAAATTCGCTGGCCACGTCCCCATCGGTCGGAAGCCGTGCAAGGGTTTCCAGCCACCAGCGGCCGACCAGGCCGGCGTAGAATGCCGACCCGCACCCGCTTATGGCGATGCGGCTCACCTGTGCGATATCGATCGGCATCTCAGGGAGTGCAGTCTTTCGCTCGGCCACATCCACCAGGTTCTCCAGGGTGTGGAAAATGGCCTGCGGATGTTCATGCAGCTCCTTCTCCATGAAGTGACGATAGGTGCCCTTGTCCGCCAAGGCCGCAAATACATTGCTTGATTTGGGCTTGCGGCTGACCAAGCTGCCGTCCTGCGCAAAGAAATTCGCGCTGCTACGATCGATGACAGTCAAATCACCATCATCCAGGTAGACAAGCTTGCGCGTGAACGGCGCCAGCGCTAGCGCGTCCGACGCAATGAACATCTCGTCATCACCAATGCCCACCGCCAAGGGCGCCCCGCGGCGCGCTCCCAGCATGAGCTCGGAATGACCCGCAAAGATCATCGCGATCGCATACGCCCCCTCCAGTCTGCACAGCGCGGCTTTTGCCGCGCAGACGGGATCCATGCCTCGCTTCAGATTCAGATCGACGAGCTGAACGATGACTTCGGTGTCCGTTTCCGTCGCGAAGCTTTGGCCCTGCTCCTCAAGCTCCTGGCGCAACACGCAATAATTCTCGATGATGCCGTTGTGAACGAGCGCGACGCGTGATGTGCTGTGTGGATGGGCGTTCCGCTCGGTCGGCGCACCGTGTGTGGCCCAACGTGTGTGCCCGATTCCGGTCGTGCCCGCCAAAGGGTGGCTCCCTAGAGCGCTGGCCAGATTCTCCAGTTTGCCTTCGGCGCGCCTTAGCCGGATTCCGCCGTTCATCAGAACTGCAACGCCCGCGCTGTCATAGCCGCGGTACTCGAGGCGGCGTAGGCCTTCGAGCAGAATCGGGGTTGCCGGCTTGGACCCGATGACGCCGATGATCCCACACATTGCGGCAGATCCCTCGTCCCCCATTGTGCCACGTGCCCCGCGGCACTGATTGCACACTGCGCCTATCGCAAGGCGCGGCCCCTTCAGGTCATGAAGGCGGTGTCCGCACGCACCTTCCCTGCGGCAAGCCTTCGCCGCCACCACTCAACCGTGCGCACCAGGCCTTCCCGGAAACTCACGCTGGGACGCCAACCGGTATCGGCCGAGATCCGACTGGCGTCGGCCTGCAGCACCAGCACCTCGGAGTTGTCCGGGCGCAGGCGCGTATCCTCCTGATGGATGGCCTTGTCGCAGCCGGTGATGTTGCCAACAATGTCGATCATCTCACGGATCGACACTGTCCTGCCCGACCCGGCGTTGTACGGCTGTCCAAACGCGATCGAGCGCGAACTGCCGATGGCCAGGAAAGCGGCCACCGTATCCTCGACATAGGTGAAGTCGCGGACAGTCGTCAGCGCGCCGACCTTCACAGCACGACATCCGGGGTCGACCATCTGACGGATCGCG
Source organism: uncultured Alphaproteobacteria bacterium (assembly GCA_963749575.1). GTDB lineage: Bacteria > Pseudomonadota > Alphaproteobacteria > Acetobacterales > Acetobacteraceae > JAMXLO01. The sequence continues at coordinate 299,926 of CAVVNM010000011.1, read as the reverse complement.
GTGGGGATGATCGCGCGCTCGCTTTGACGTGGGCCGAACGTGTTGAACGGCCGCAGGATCGCCACCCGCAGGCCGAAGGAACGGGCATAGGCTTCAGCCATCATGTCGGCGCCGATCTTGGAGGCTGAATAGGGTGACTGTCCCTGCAGCGGATGATTCTCGCCGATCGGCACTGTCAGCGCGGTGCCGTAAACCTCGCTGGTGGACGTATGGACAACACGCTGAACGTCGCTTTCGCGCGCTGCCTCGAGTACATTCAGTGTGCCGGCAATGTTGGTCTCGACATATGACTGCGCGGCCACATAGGAATGTGGGATCGCGATCAGCGCCGCCAGGTGAAACACGATATCCTGTCCGCCGACGATGCGGCGCATAAAGGCGGGATCACGCACATCACCGCGCAGGCGGATCATCGATGACTGCACGGAAGAAGGCAGGTCGTCGAGCCAACCGTGCGAATCGAACGAATTGTACGCAGCCAGCGCCGTCACCCGGGCTCCCCTCGAAACCAGCGCCTCCGTCAGGTGGGAGCCGATGAACCCGTCAGCCCCAGTGATCAGAACCTTTTTGTCCCGGTAGTCCAAGTCTCATTCCCCCGGTGCCAGATTGCGCGGTTGCATGTCAGCCGTACGCGAAGCGCGGTATCCGCGGACCCAGTCCTCCATCTCCTGAACCGTGTTCGTGCCCATTTGCGGAACGCGGGCCATACCGAGAACCGCGAGCAGGCCTAACACCGTCCAACCGATGTCGCGAATCGCCGTGCGCTTTGGGTAATATGCAAGGTCGATACGAGCCTTGGCGGGAAACAGTACGTCGCGGTAAAGTTTTTCAGGGTCGGGGTTCGCCGCATGAAGCTCTCCCTCGTTCCTGAATATTGCCTGCGCCGGCCCAAATATACCGGGCTTATAGTTGAGCACCTGCGAATACTGTGCAAAGCAGTCGGCAAAATGCAGCGATTTGGGTCTGGGCCCTACCACCGACATGTCGCCTTTCAGCACGTTCCACACCTGCGGCAGCTCGTCGAGCTTGGTCCGCTCGAGCAGCCGCCCTACTTTGGTCAGCCGCGAGTCATCCCTGAGCGTAAGTGCCCCACCACCGCCCCTGGCGTGTTCGTGAAACTTGCGGAACTTGTAAAGCCGGAATTGTCTTCCGTTCTGTCCGACCCGGATTTGTGTGAAGAAAATCGGCCGGCCACTCTCCAGCAGCACGGCAATCGCGGCAAGCGCCATTACTGGTCCAAGGACGATCAGACAGGCAACGCCAAGCAGCAGGTCGTACAGCGCCACCGCAGCTGACCTTTGCCTGTCCATATCACTCAGCGGCAGACCTGCCGCCGCCAGTGAGCCAATGCTTCGCTCGCTCATCTCAGCGGCCGAGGATCGCGGCGAGCAAGCGCACCACGTGCCGCACCTGCGCCTCCTCCATTTTGGGATGCAACGGCAACGTGAGTTCGCGGTCGGCGAACTCTTCTGTCTTTGGCAACGATAGTCCCGGGAACCGGTCCTGATACAACGACAGCAGATGGATCGGCGGATAGTGGAATGTTGTCTGGACTCCCGCCTGCCGTAACTGCTCCATCACCGCGTCCCGCATGTCTGGTGCCGGCAGGAGTACGGGCAGGATGTGATGACAAGAAAGCCGGTTCCCGGAGAACGGCAGAACGACGGTTGGGCAATGCTCTCGGAGTTCCTCCTCATACACCCGTGCGAGGGCCCGGCGCTTTTCGTTCCACGACGCGAGCTTCGCCAACTGGACCAGCCCAAGGGCGGCATTCAGTTCGGTCATCCGATAGTTGTAGCCGAGCAAGGTAACATCATAGGTGGTCGCACGCGCGATCAGCCTTTGCAGCGTGCTCGACGTGAGCCCATGCCCCCGCGCCTGGCGCACCCTGGCCAGCAGTCGCTCGTCGTGCGATGTGACCATGCCGCCTTCGCCGGTCGTCATGTTCTTGTTGCCGTAGAAGCTGAAGGCCGCCAGATCGCCGAAGATCGGGCCGCGTGCCCGCCCCACCGCGTGCGCGGAGTCCTCGATCAAGGCCAGTCCGCGCGAATCGGCAAAGCGGCGCCAGGCGGCGGCATCCGCAAGCTCCCCGCCATAATGCATCACCATCACGGCCTTGGTGTTGCGTGTGCACTTGTCCGCCGCATCGCAGAGCGACATCAGCGGCGAGTGAAGGGCCTCGATATCGACGAACACGGGTTTGGCACCCGTGTACAGCACAGCATTCGCGGTCGCGACGAATGAGAGCGAGGGAACCAGCACCTCATCCCCGCGGCCGATGCCCAGTGCATCAACCGCCAGATGAAGCCCCGCTGTGCAGGAATTCACGGCGACCGCGTCGGCGGTAGCGTGCTCCTCGGCGAATGCCCGCTCGAAGGCCTGCACGCGGCCTCCCATCGTGATCCAATTGCTGTCAATGACCTCGACGAGCGCCGCCTTTTCGTCTTCGCCGAGACTCGGCTCCGAAACGAGCAACATCGATTGCCTCCAATGAAGCCCAGCCGATTTGGCCGGGTGCTAAGCGACCTCGGCGGTCTCGAAAGCCAAAGACGCGATGTCGAACGCCGGGGTGCCGTCGTCCCAGCCCAGCTCCTGTGCCGCCTGGAAGTCTTCCAGACGGCCGATGTCCAGCCAGAAGCCGCTATGCTGGAAGGTGTTCACCGGCACGTTGTGTTCCAGCATTCTGAACATGAGGTCATCGAACCCGAACGGAACACTCGACGGGATATGGTCCAGGACCTGCGGCTCCATGCAATAGATGCCCATGCTTACGAAATGCCGCAGATGCGGCTTCTCGCGGAAACGCACCACACGGTTGTTCCTGCTTTCTATGATGCCGAAGTCCATGCGAATGTCCTTCTCGACAGTCGCGATACTCAGCTCGCATCCATGCTCACGGTGAGCGGATACGAACGCATTCAGGTTCAGGTCGGTGAGAAGATCGCCGTTGAGCACCAGGAACCTTGTGTCGAGCTCGTTGCGCAGAAGGCTCAGGGCACCGACGGTTCCGAGCGGCTCCGGCTCCGCCGTATAGGAGATACGCAGGTTCCACTGGCTGCCGTCGCCGCAGAAGCTGCGGATCAAGTGCCCCAGGTGCCCTGTTGTGATATACACCTCATGGATCCCGTTCCTGCGGAGCCATTTCAACAGAAGCTCAAGTACCGGCTTCGATCCCACCGGCATCAGCGGCTTCGGCAGAATTGTTGTATACGGCCGCAGGCGCATGCCTTTTCCGCCTGACTGAATCACAGCCTTCATTTGTCCCTCCGATATCCGATCACGCGCATGTTGTGATCGAGCGCGTGATAATCGCCGCCCGCCTCTCGGGTCAAACCCGTAAATCGATGCCCACCGGGTAAGCCGTGGTTCTAATCCCCTTTTTGTCCAGGGCCCTGAATCACTCTCCACCCGTGCGTCTAGGTCTAGATCGGAACGAGGCGGTCCGCGTTCCAGTTCGGCGTGACTGCCTGGGAATTCGATCGTTCGATGGGGGCCGAAACTCAATCCGATGATCCATTGTTCGCCAACGGCCCACTCGATAGATATTTGCCGGCAGCTAAGACACCCGCGTACTCGCAGCCCATCCACCGGACGCAAGGACTTGGTCGATGATGGTCGCAAGGAAAAAGTCTCGCCGGTCTGCCGAAGGTTCCGACCGCACACGACAAAGGTTTGAGGCATGTTGAACACCGTCGCGTTGCGGCCCCATCTGCTGTGCATTGGGGGCGAGGATCATCGCCTTCGCATCCCCTTCATGTTGGCGCTTCGGGAGCGCGGGTTCCGCATCACGGCGGCCGGCAGTGACGATTGTGCGCCCTTTGAGCGGACCAATATCGACTATTGCCGCTTCACCTTCGACCGCTTTATCAATCCGCTGCGTGACAATGCTACCATCGGAACGCTGCGGCGGCTGATCGAGCGGATCCGGCCGGATGTTGCACAAAGTTTCGATACGAAACCCAACATCCTGGTTCCGCTGGCTGTGCGATCGCTGAGCAATGTCGCCGCCGTCCGCACCATCAATGGGATGGGGTGGGTATACTCGTCCCGCTCGCCTGTTGCGCTGGCGCTGCGCTCAGTCCAGCGTATCTTGCACCGCAGCGCCTCGCATCATGCAGCGGCCACGATCTTCCAGAACCGAGACGACCAAGGCTTCTTCGAGCGATACGGGCTCGTCGATCGCCGTGGCAGCTATTTGATCCCCGGATCCGGCGTCGATGTCGGCGGATTCGAGCGTGCGCTTGCCGCGGGCCCCGGACCGTCGGAGCTGCGCGCCAGGCTCGGACTCGGCGCGGCCCAAGTCGTCATCACCGTCACCCGCGTCACCAGACAGAAGGGCATCCCGGCGCTGCTGCGCGCGGCTGCGCTGGTCCATGCGCAGCGCCCGAACGTAAGGTTCCTGCTGGTCGGCTCCCGCGACACCGAGGGACCGTTCTCGGTGCCGGAGGCAGAGATAAGGCGGCATGCGCCGTACGTCATCGCGCTGGGTCAGCGCTCCGACGTGCCAGCACTGCTGCGGCTCGCCGACGTCTTTGCCTTTCCGACCGAGTACCGCGAGGGGGTGCCGCGGGCGCTGCTCGAAGCGGCGCTCGCCGGATTGCCGATCGTCACGACCGACATGCCAGGCTGCAATGATGTCGTGCGCAGCGGGCGGAGCGGCTTGCTGGTGCCCGTCCGCTCGCCGCGCGCGCTGGCAACCGCGATCTGTCGACTCCTCGATGATCGCGAGTCAGCGACCGAAATGGGGCAGCGTGCGGCCGAGCTTGTGCGCGACGAGTTCAGCCTTGATCTCACCGTGTCACGCTACTGCCGGATCTACACACAGCTCGTCGCGCGCCGCGCGGCAACAACGGAGCAATCATTCATGGAGTTCACCGGATGTGCGGGATAGCCGGCCTGCTTCTGGCGCCCTGTCGCGCCGATCCGGCGCGGCTTGCGGCGATCGGGCCGATGACCGCCCGTCTTCGTCACCGGGGACCGGACGGGGACGGGTTCTGGCACGATGCGGCCGCCGGCGTCGCATTCGGGCATCGCCGCCTGGCGATTGTCGACCTCTCCGAGGCAGGACGGCAGCCCATGCAGTCGCACGATGGCCGGTTGGTCGTCTGCTATAATGGGGAAATCTACAACGCGCCGGAACTGCGGCCCGAACTCGAGCGACAAGGCCACGCGTTTCGTGGCCACAGCGACACCGAGATCATGCTGGCGGCGTTCGAGACCTTCGGCGTGGAACGGGCGCTGCCGCGATTGGCCGGCATGTTTGCCACGGCGCTGTGGGACCGCAGAGAGCACGTGCTGCATCTCGTGCGCGACCGCCTGGGGAAGAAGCCGCTGTACATTTCGGTGGTCGATGGCGCGCTTCTCTTTGCATCGGAGCTCAAGGCGCTTCGCGAGTATCCCGGCTTCGAGCCGAAGATCGACGCCGGCGCTTTGGCGATGCTGCTCCGCCACGGGTGGATTCCCGACACAAGCTGCATCTGGCAGGACACATTCAAGCTGCCGCCTGGCGGCCTGCTATCGGTGCGTGCCGAGGATCTTAGGGACAACAGCGTCGAGCGGCTACGCGCCCGGGTGCGCACCTGGTGGTCGCTGGCAGAGGTGGCGCACGCCGGACAGAACGAACCGCTCGATCTCAGCGACTCCGACGCAGCGGACGAACTCGACAGGTTGCTCCGCATCGCCGTGGGCGAGCGGATGTTGGCGGACGTGCCGCTTGGCGCCTTCCTGTCCGGCGGCATCGACAGCTCGACTGTCGTCGCCATGATGCAGGCCCGTTCATCGCGTCCGATACGCACCTTCACCATCGGCTTCCAAGAGGCGCACTACGACGAGGCGCACAATGCCTCGTTGATCTCGCGTCACCTCGGCACCGATCATACGGAATTCCGCGTCACCACGGCGGATGCCTACCAGGTGATTCCCCGCATCCCCGAGATCTGGGACGAGCCCTTCGCCGACGAGTTCACAGATCCCGACCTTTCTGGTTGCGCAACTCGCGCGGCAACACGTTACGGTAGCACTGACCGGCGATGGTGGCGACGAATGCTTCGGTGGGTATGCGCGGCATTTCGTGCCGGCGCGGTTGCAACGACTGCTCGGAGCGCCGCTGGGTCTGCGCCGCGTCGCGGCTTCCGCCCTGCAGGCTTTGAGCCACGACACGATGCGGGGCGTCATCGCCGCCCTGCCTCTGCCGACGCAGGTGTCGCGTCAGCTGGACAGCTCCAACATGCGAAAGCTGGCAATCGTGCTCGATGCGGTCGAGGAGGCCGAATTGTACCGGCGTCTGACCAGCGTGTCGGAATCCCCGGTATCGCTTGCGAGTCCGCCTGACAGTGTAGATATCACACCGGCTCTGCCAGACTTGGTCAGCCGGCTGATGTATCGCGACATGGCCAGCTATCTGCCGGGCGATATTCTGGTGAAGGCGGACCGCGCCAGCATGGCGGTCAGCCTGGAGGCGCGATGCCCGCTGCTCGATCATCGGGTTGTCGAGTTCGCCTGGCGCCTACCAAGTTCGTTCAAGGTACGCGCCGGCAAAGGCAAGTGGCTGCTTCGCCGTGTGCTGTCGCGCTATCTGCCCGAGGCGCTGTACGAGCGGCCGAAACAGGGCTTCAACGTGCCCATCGGCGCCTGGCTCAGAGGACCCTTACGTGGCTGGGCCGAATCATTGCTCGCGCGTCCGCGGATTCAGAGCGAGGGGTTGCTCGATACCGAGGCGATTCGGGCATGCTGGCATGACCATTTGGCCGGTCGTCGCGACCGGTCCGGAGAGCTCTGGGCAATCCTGATGCTCGAGGCCTGGCTTGATGACGTGCGCGACCCGGCGGGTCAGCCCGCGACAATCGCAAAAGCGGATGAATGGGAGGCATTCCGCCGCAAAGCCAAGAGCGGTTTGGGGACAGGAACGTGATTGTGGCGCAATCGCTCCCGCTGCAGGAATTGATTCGCGTCTTGTTCCGGCGCCGCGGCCTGATCATTCTGGTGACCCTGTTGGGCACCGCGATGGTCAGCGTGGGTGCGTTGCTGCTGCCGCCACGCTACACGGCCAAGTCGCAGATCGTCGTGTCGCTCCGACCGAACAACCCGACCGGTACGCCCGCACTTGTCGTGGCCCCGGATGACGCAGCGACGATCATGACCGAGGTGACCAAGGTAAGCGCCCACGGGTTTCTGCAGCAGGTACTGAACAGTCTTTCCCAGGATCCGCCAAAGCCCGCGCCGGAGACGGTGCCTCGCGCTTCTATCGCGGGAGAGCTGAAAAGTACATTACTCGAATGGCTGCCCGAGTCCCTTCGGGCAAGGCATGGGGATGCGCAGTCCGATCTCGAAGCCTTCGTGCGCAATCTGAATATAGGCCAGGAGCGCGGCTCGCACGTTGTAACCATCAGCTTCACCTCGACGAGCCCAAGTGCCGCGACAACGGCAGCGAACCGCATTGCCGAACTCTATGTCAAGACCCAGAACGAGGAGAAACTTGGAGACAGCGACCGGGTACTTGCCTGGTTGGACAGACGCATCCCCGAGCTGAGGCGGGAGGTAGAAAGACTGCAGGTCGCCATCCGCGACTACAAGTCCGCCAACGGCCTGGTTGATCGCAACCCTGCCGCGGTTGCCGATCAGCAGCTGGCGGATCTCAACCGGCAACTTGCCGCTGCGCAATCGGATCTGTCTGTGCGACAGGCGCGGCTCGACAGACTCCGCGAGCAGAAGCGGCGTGGGACCAGCGCAAGTGCCTTCGTGGGAATCCCGGAACTTTCGACATTGACCGATCTGCGGCATCAGGAGCTGACGCTGCTGCAGGCGCAGGCACAGGTCGCCAGCACGTTGGGCGAGAAGCACCCGAAGATGCAGCAACTGGCCAACGAGATTGGCGAAGTTCGCGCGAAAATCGCGGCCGAGGTTGACCGCGCCGTCGACAGCGCGGCCAATGATGTCCAGGTTGCCACGGCAGAGGTCCAGGACATCCAGCAGCGGATCGCCTCGGTACAGGGCATCAGCACGGATCCGCGACTGGATGCGCTGCAACACGATGCAACATCCAGTCAGCGGATTTACGAAAACCTGCAGCAGCGACGTGAGGAGTTACGGGAGCAGCGGGAGTTGATCTCGGCTGGTGTGTCGGTGTTGTCACTTGCGTCACTGCCTGATCGTCCAAGCTCCACCAACCCGGTGCTGTTCATTCCTCCGGCATTCGTCGCCTTCCTGGTCGTCGGATATTTCCTGGCAACCATGCGCGATCGGTTGGATGTGAGGCTGCGTAGCGAGAGTGACATCCATGAGGCCCTGGGGATACCTTGCCTGGGTCTCGTGCCACGGCTGCGCCGGGTACGTGGGCTGCGTCCGCACCAGTATCTGACCGGCCGACCATTTGCACCCTACACCGAGGCCATCCGATCGGTCGTGGCGGCGCTGGGACTCGTCGATGCCCGCGGCGCTCCCAAGGTCATCCTGGTCACCTCGAGCCTCCCGCACGAGGGCAAGACAACGCTCGCGGTCAGTCTTGCCGCGTACGCCGCCGTTCTCGGCCGACGGACAATTCTGCTGGATCTTGACTTCAGGCATCCCGCGGTGCTTCGCGAGTTGACCGGGAAGAGTGGGCGGGGCAGCGGATTGCTCCCGGTCGAGGACCTGGGACCGGATCCCATATTACGTTCGGAAAGTCTCAATCTGGACTATCTCGCGATGCCTCGGGATGCGACGGACCCGTTGATCAGGTTTGCCGGCGACAACATCGCACGCCTGCTGACCCGGCTGCGGGCAACCTATGATTGCGTGATCATCGATAGCGCCCCGCTTCTAGCCATCACTGAAACTCGGCTCCTGAGTTCGTTGGCGGACAAGGTCCTGTTCGTCGTAAAATGGGCCGCGACGCGCCGCGATGTCGCACAAAATGCCTTGCACGTCCTGAGCAGCTTGGAGGCCCGTTGGAAGGCGCATCCTGTGTTGGCGGGCGCTGTCATCACCCAGGTGGACCTGCGCAAGCACGCTCGCTATCGCTACGGCGACGTGGGCGAATGGATGGTTCAGTATGGCAAAGGCTACCTGATAGGCGACGCGAACAGAGGCGCTGTCCCACCCCCGAACGAACACTGACGCTCGCTCGGGAAGACTGGAGTATATCTACGATGAGAGACAGTAGCCTTGTGGCAACCGACCCGAGGAGCCCGATTGCCGATCCTTTGCTCGCAATGTTGGTCGCGTTCCAACAGCGGGGCATCGATTATTGCTATTGGAAGAGCAGCAGGCGCGTCGACTTGGCACTGGCCGGCGAGTCCGACATGGATCTGATGATGGCAAGGCGCCATCGGCATGAGGTCTATAGGCTATTGCTTGAGGGCGGGTTCAAGCAATTTCCAGCCGTTGCTGGGCGGTCCGAGCCATCCATTGTCAGCTTTCTTGGCCATGATGATGCAAGCGGTCGGCTCATTCACATTCATCTGCATTTTGGCCTCATGGCCGGTAGGACCTTGCTGAAGAACTACCGGTTGCCTTGGGAGACCGCTATTCTGGACCGGGCTGTTTGGCACCCAACGATGCCTCTTCGCATGCTTGATCCGGTGAGCGAGGCGCTGCTCGTGGTTGTGAGGGGCAATCTGGAACTGCGCCGCAGCGACCTCGTAACATTGCGGAACTGGCGGACCTCGACCAGCAAGTTCTCGACCGACCGAGCAAGGCTCGCCACACAGGTCGAGCGAGAGGAACTAGCTAACCTGGCGGCCAGGTGCGTAACAAGGGAAGCAGCGGAAACCATCGCCGATGCGCTTTATAGCCAGGAACCGCTGCAAAACATGCACCGACTTCGGCGAAGACTCCACAAGGAACTGGCTGCATACCGAATTTACAATGCGATCGAGGCACAGGGCCGCAACATGACAAGGACCATGCTGTGGGCTGCCGGTGGGGTGAACGATCGGATTATTCACCTCCCACGTCCGTGGAATCGGCATGTGCCCGGCGGCGGCGTTCTGGTGGCACTGCTGGGGGTCGACGGAAGCGGCAAGTCGACGGTCATGCGTGCGGTTCGGGCCTGGCTTGGCGAGGAAGTCGATGTGTTCCCGACCTATTTCGGCACCGGGGACGGTCGCCCTTCACTCTTGCTGCTGCCGTTGAAGATCATGGTGCCCTTGGTGACGCAATTGATGGGCAAGCCGCGCGGCGCATCGCACGGGAACATCGCGGACCGCCCACCGGGGGCGATATATACCGTGCTGATGACGCTGTGGGCCACGGTTCTGGCCGCCGAAAAGCGTCTGAAGCTTACGGTTGCACGCCGTGCGGCGTCACGCGGCATGTTGGTCATTGCCGATCGTTATCCGCAGAACGAGAACACCAGCTATAATGATGGACCGCTGCTCCCCCGATTGCGTGGTGTGCCTGGATGGCTCCGACGGTTCGAGGCGAGATCCTACGCGCTCGCGCAACACCTGGCGCCCGAGCTTGTCATCAAGCTTGAGGCACCTTCAGACGTCCTCGCGTTGCGTGAACCGAATATGGACCCTGACGTGATCGCTCAGCGTGTCGTTGCCCTGCAGCAGTTGTGCTTCCCAAACAGCACAGTCATTTCGATCGACGCGACACGGCCGTTGGGCGAGGTTCTGCTACAGGTCAAACGCGAGATCTGGTGTCGGCTCTGATCCAATCGGCATGGAACGATGATCATCGACTTTATCGGTGCACCCGGCGTGGGCAAGTCGACGTTTGCACGCGAGCTGGCGACGCGACTTCGTGCGTGTGGCAGGCCGGCCAAGCTCATCTCGAGTTATCGTCCGGCGGAGATTTGCGGTTCGAGCCAGTCGGCCCCGGATACCGAGCTTGGGAATATAACAGCCGTGCTGCGCCGTCTAGGTCGCCCAGCCGCTGAGCTGATGGCGAACGCCCGATGCCTGAACTCGGCACGATACTTCCGCCTCTCTGGTCGACTCGCTGATGGTGCTGCTGCCCCCGAGAAGCATGATCTGGTCGATTAGGTTGCAGCAGTATCTGTTGCGACTTGCCCATGCCTGGCGCCTTGCGACTGAGGCGGAACAAATCATTCTTTTCGACCAGGGCTTCCTGCAGGCGCTGTGCTCGCTCGTGGTTTTGGGCGGCTTGGTCGACAAAGAGCGGATAGCACTGGCTGTCGCGCTGCTGCCGGCTCCGGATATGGTCATCCATCTCACGGCCCCTGTGAGGGTGCTCGAAGAACGCCTCCACGAGCGCAATGCGCATCAGGGTAGACTGGAGCGGCTCCTTGAGCTCGACATGCGAGCTAACCTGGACTTTGTGCCGGTGATCGAAGGAGTTTGCGAACTGTTGCGGCTTCGAGAGCAGAGCATCCTGCGCGCCGATTGTACCGACGATGCTACGTTGCGGACGGAAGTCGCAAGAATAACACGAAAAGTGTTGATGATGGGCGGTAGCTCGATGGTCGCCAAAGCATGACTCAGGTTCTCCATGCCTTGCGCGAGCGCGGCAATAGGCCGTCTGACCGGCCGGCTGCCACGGTCTCTACAGGCGGCGCGGCGCGGCGCCTTGCCCACAGCAGCGCCACCGCTTTTGCGGTCTATGGGGCGGGCGCCGGGCTCAGCTACTGTTCGCAGATGGTGCTTGCCCGCCTCGTTGGGGCGGCCTCGTTTGGCATCTACTCCTATGTGCTGGCCTGGGTGACCATACTGGCATATCTTTCGGCGCTCGGTTTCGATGTGTCTCTGCTGCGACTTGTATCGATTTACCGTGCGCGAGAGGCCTGGTCGCTCGTGCGAGGGGTCATCCGGTATGCCGAACGGTTGGTGATCCTGGGCGGCATTGCGGTGGTCCTCGGCGGCGGCACGGTGGTGCTTGTCTTTCAAACTCACCCCTCTGCCGAACAGGCAGCCAGCTTCCTGATCGGCTTTCTGCTGGTGCCTGTGTGGGCGCTGCTCTGGATCAGGTCGTCGATCGTGCGTGCGTTTGGCGGCGTGGCCTCCGCACTTGCACCCGATCGCCTGGTACGCGACGGCTTGTTGCTGGTGCTCGTAACCCTCGCCAGTCAGGTGCTCGGCCTGGCGATGGACGCTCCTCGGGCAATGGTGCTGACCCTGATGAGCTCAGCCACAGGTCTATGCCTCGTGAGCATCGCGGCGAACCGGAAGACGGCTTCGGTCCTCCGTGGCAGAGCGGCAGACTACTCTGAAAGTGCTGCGTGGCGCCGCGCCGCGCTCCCCCTCGTAATGCTCGCGGTCGGTGAGGTTGCATTGAACCGGACCGGTGTTGTCCTGCTGGGATGGGCCGGGGACACAACCAATGCGGGTATTTTCGCGCTCGTCTTCAATATCGCAATCGTGGTGGCCTTGCCTCGCATTGCGGTCAACGCTCTGTTCGCTCCTATGGTAGCTGATCTGTTCGCCCGCAATGATCATGCGGCTTTGCGTCAGATTATCGCCAGGACATCCTGGTGGACATTGCTCGGAGCGTTGGCGATCGCGTTGCCCCTGGCGGCTATCCCTGAACATCTGCTCGGGTGGTTCGGCGGGGTGTTCGAGACGGGGGCGGTGGCACTGCGCATTGTCCTTCTCGCTCAGGTCATAGCCGGGGCGTGTGGCTCGCAATTGTTCCTGATGACGATGACTGGCCAGGAGCGCGCTGCGGCAGCTCTTCTGGCCGTCAGCATGGCGATCGGCGCAGTGGCGAGTTTCGTGCTCATCGGCTTCATTGCGCTTGATGGCGCGGCGATTGCGGCTGCGATGGCCCTGGTTCTTTGGAATGCACTGATGGCTTGGTTTATCTGGCGGCGGCTGCGGCTGCTTCCGGGGGTGTTCGCTGTTCTGGACCCCACAGCGGTCCGGACCAGGTAGGCAGCGCAAAGCCTGGACGCGGGCTTATCGAAAGTACTTGCCCGAAGGATCAATTGTTGTTCCGTGTCCATTAGGAGATAAAAGTCGAGTAGGGCGCTCAAAGATTGAGCGCGACGACCATAGGGCTGGTGAACATGGCGAATGTGAGTTGGGCCAGATCGGGCACAAGCGGGTTCTGGAGTTCCGGCCCGTGGACCGGCCGGCCGGCCGGAGAGACCTATCCGGGCCAAACTAATCAGCACCGATGCCGTGACGTTGGGCGGCGCGGCGCTTTCCTACACTGTCACCGACGACGTCTCCAGCCTGAGCATCGCGAGCCTGACGTTCACGTCCTCATTACTGGGCACGACAACGTCTCTGCTGACGAAGGCTGGTGAGTCGCTGAGCGTCGGCGGGAAGGTCACTCTCGTTCCTAACGCCATAATTTTGGGCGCGGGCACGATCTCGGTCGCCGGCGCCATCAGCGGTAGCGGAACGATCGAGGCGGGAACCGGGACGACTGGCGGAACGCTCGTCCTTACTGGTGCGGGCAGTCTGGCGACCAGTAGCCCCCCCGTCCTGGCCATCGGGACCGCCGCGCCCAGCACCCTGGAGCTCGCATTCACCGGCAACGTCACGGCCAGCCCGATAAAGATCAACAACACCAATCAGACGCTTGAAATCGCAGGCGGCATAGTGACGATCAGCGGGGCACAGAACGTCACGAACGGCACCCTGCAGATGGCGGGCGGAACCCTGGCCGACAACAACGGCATCAGCCTTGGCAGCGGAACGGCGAACGGCGTTCTGCATGGGTTCGGCACAGTCACTGCCAACCTCACGAAGTCCGGTTCGGGCACAGCGACCATGGTCCAAGCCGTCGGTGGCCAGCTCGACCTGAAGGGGTCGGTCGGCAGCGGCCTCGTTCTGGCGATCAATTCCTCCGCCCCTGCCAACCTCAAGCTCGACGGCACCGCAACGGCCAGCACGCCGATCGCGATCAGCAGCGCGAACCAGACGTTGGAAATTGGCCCCGCCGGCAAGCTGACCATCAACGCCGCCGAAAGCATCGCGAGTGGGACGATCCAACTCGACGGTGGCACGCTCACCGACAACGCCGGCCTGGCTGTCGGCGCGGGCGCAACCGTGATCGGCTCAGGGACGCTGGCAGCTCCGCTCTCCGGCAGCGGCAGCGTCATCGCCAATGGCGGCACGCTTCACGTGACCGGCGCGGTTGCAAGCGGCCCTTCGCTAGGCATCGCCAACGTTGCGAGCTCGGTGCTGAGCATTGAGAACACCGCCACCGTTGCAGCGCCGATCGTGATCGGCAATGCGACGCAGACCCTGACGATCGGCGCCAGCGGCAACCTGACCGTCAACGGTGGCGCCGAGAGCATTACCAACGGCACCATCTCGATGACCGGAGGATCGCTGGTCGACAGCTCCGGCGTGACGATCGGACCCGGTGCCAAACTCTCGGGCCGAGGTTCGGCGGGCGCTATCAGCTTGGCCGGGGGCGGGATCGTCCAGTCCGGCGGAGCACTCAACCTGGGCAGTATCGTCGGCTTTGGCGTGGTGAGCGGCAGTCCCACTGTCGCTGGTCCCGTCACGGCCTCGGGCGGCGTGCTCGATCTCACCGGCAACCTGATCTCAACGACCACTGCTTATCAGATCGGCTCTGCCGCAGGTTCTGTACTGGAAGTCGCCAGCTCTGCTGCCGTCGGAACGACCTTCACGTTTGCCGGTCCCACGGGGACCCTGGAGCTGGCCGACGTGGCCAACGGGGTCGTGCAACAGTTCAACGGCACGATAGCAGGCCTGGGTTTCGGCGACGCGATCAACATTCAGGCCCCGGTGACCTCGGCGAGTGCTTCGGGCAACTCCATCACCGTGATGAACGGCACAACGACTGTGGCGACGCTCAAACTGAGCGCCGCGCCGCCTGCTGGAACCGCAACTGTAGTGGCCGACAACAAGCTTGGAGGATACGACGTGACTATGGTCGCCGGCTCGGTGATCAGCACAAGCGTTGCCGGCCCGATAGTGCTTACCCCCGACAAGAACCCGCTGACCATTACGAACACCGGGACCGTGACCTCGACCAGCGCCGGAGCCGACGGGATCGATGCGCCAAGCGGCACGGGGTGGACCATTACCAATGCCGGCACGGTAAGCTCGTCAGCCGGAGAAGGTATCTCCCTTGCCGGGAGTGCGGCCGTCACGAATGACGGGCTGATCTCAGGCGTTACCGGTGTGGTCCTCGCGGCCGGCGGGTCGGTCAACAATAACGCGAGCGGCTCAATTTCGGCATCGGGGACAGTCGGCGGGGGATGGCAAATGGGTGCCGGCGTTGCCCTCACCGGCGTCGCCGGAAATGTGACCAACGCCGGCGCCATTGGCGGCGGTGCGTATGGCATCTCCATGGCCACGGGCGGCAGTGTCACCAACACCGGGTCGATCACAGGAGGCGAGGATGGCGTTGTTGGCGGTGGTGGCGCTGCCGACGTCGCAAACAGCGGTCGGATCATTGCGACGGTCGATGACGGTGTCGGCATTTTTGCAGGCGGCAGCGTCGAGAATGCAGCAGGCGCCCTGATTCAGGGCGCCGGCAGTGGCGGGGCCGGCGTGTTCATCACCGGCGGTCCCGGCACCGTCGCAAACAGCGGCAGTATAACGACCACAGGCACGCGCTTCGGCGTCCTGCTCACCGGTGGCGGCACGGTGTCGAACAAAGCGAGCGGCTCGATTTCCGGCGGCGTTGCGGCGGTGCTCATCAACAACGCCGCGGGCACAATTTCCAACGCCGGAACCCTGATCGCGGGCGGGTCGGCAGCAGCCGACCTCGAAATGGGCGGTCGAGTCGACAACCTCGCCGGCGGCGTCATCTCGGCCTACCAGCACGGTGTGTTCATTTCCGCAACCGCACCGGGAATAGTCACCAATGCTGGGAGCATCAGCAGCGCGCAGTACGGCGCAGTGAGTGTCGCAGCGGGCAGTGTCACGAATTTGGCGGGCGGCTCGATCGCCGGCGGCACAAGCGGCGTGTTCGTGGGCGGCGGTGGGACGATCGAGAACGCCGGCAGCATAAACGCCGGCGCGTCGGGGGGCGCGGGCATCTATCTTGGCAACGGCGGGACGGCAACCAATGATGCGGGAGGGGCTGTCGCGGGCGCCGCTTTCGGCGTCTTCGCGCACGGCGCTGCCGCAACCGTTGTCAATAATGGGAGCATCAATAGTGCGCACGGAGTGGCGCTCGAAGCGGGCGGCAGTATCGTGAACGGCGGCTCCGGCTCGATCGCGGGCCAGGTTGCTGGCGTACTCGCCCAAGGCGCCAGCGCGACCCTCGACAACTTCGGCGTCATCAGCGCGACCGCGGCGGGCGGCGCCGGTGCCGAACTTGATGGCGGCGGCAGTGTCACTATCGAATCCGGCGCGAGCCTCGCGGGGAGTGCCTACGGCGTCTACATCGGCGGTGGCACGGTCGCCAACGCCGGAACCATCACGGGCGCTTCATATGCCGTGAAGTTCACCGGCACCAACACTGTCAACCGCCTGATCGTTCAGCCAGGTGCGACCTTCAATGGGGCGGTCGGCGGCGCTGATTCCGGCAACAACGCTCTGGAGTTCGCGAGCGGAACGGCCGGGGCACTCAGTATTTCGGGCGGCTCCGGAACCGTCGCCCCGACCAGCGGAACCGCTTGGTCCTTCTTCCATAATTTCAGCACGATCGCGGTCGACTCGGGAGCAAACTGGACGTTCAGCGGCAGCGACACGGTATCTGTCCTGACCGACAACGGTACCGTTGGCATCAGCGGGTCGCTCGTCGTCTCGTCGATAGATCCCAGCAGCACCGGGGTCTTCGACCTGGGTGGCGCGACTCTCGATGTTGCCAGCGCATTGGGGATCGGCACGCAGATGGCGTTCGTGTCCAACAGCCAGTTGGTCATTGATGATACCGCCTCATTCGGGACCAACGTCGGCACGAGTGGGTATGCAGGCCCGAGCCTGCAGGACTTCACATCAGGCGACCTGATCGACTTGCATGACTTTTCCTCCGCCGGCGCTACGTCGACCTATGACTCCACGACCGGCCTGCTCCAGATCGTAAATGGCTCTTCGCAGCAGGCCACTTTGCAATTTACCAATGCCACACTCGGGTCTGGCACTTTCCATTTGGCATCCGATGGCGGGACTGGGACATCCATAATGCTTGGCTGATTCGCACGATTGCGGCAACACCCAGCCGGCGCTCGCTAGCGCGTTCAGCCGGCTTCCGCCTGGCACGCCATCTGCGTCTCCCCTATCGAAAGTTACATCGGGCGTCTTCCAACTCCGCGTCTCGCAGGAAACGGGTCGAGGCAGCTCCGTCGCCGGCCAACCTTGGGGAAAATGCATGTCAGTACCGAGCTTCAGCCACATCGTAGTGGTCGTTGAGGAAAACAAGGACTACAGCGAAATCATCGGCAACCCGGCGGCACCTTACATCAACAGCCTTGCGAACGGCGGCGCGCTGCTCGACAATTTCACCGCTATCACGCATCCGAGCGAGCCGAACTATTTCGCGCTGTTCGCCGGCAGCACGTTCGGAGCGAGCAGCGACGATACCTATTCCGAACCGGACCCAACGCTTGCGACCATCCTCAATGGTGCGGGTCTGAGCTTCACCGGGTGGGTGGAGCATCCCAACACCGATGCCGGTCATAATCCCTGGCAATCCTTCCCGGAGGGAACCTCCGTCGAACAGGACTTCGCGAGTTTCCCGACGAGCAATTTCGCAAGTCTGCCCACCGTCTCCTTCGTCATTCCGAACGTCAACGACGATATGCACAACGGAACGATTGCGCAGGGAGACACCTGGTTGCAGTCGAATCTTTCCACTTACGCGCAGTGGGCGGTGAACAACAATTCGCTGCTTGTCGTGGTCTGGGACGAAGCGGATACCAGCAGCATCAATCAGATCCCGACCATTCTTTACGGTGCCAATGTCGTGCCAGGGCAATACAACACTGCCTACAATGACTACAACCTGCTGAGTACGATCCTGGCTGCCTACAACCTCACCGGGCCCAACAACGCCGCGCACGCGGCGCCGATCTCGGTGTTCAGCACCGGCCCTGTCGGCTCAACCGGTCCCGGACCAAGCGATCCCGGCGGTGGGAACGGTGAAACGATCGGGTTCGCGACCACCGGCCCGGTGGTCATCGACGCGCCGGATAACCCGCTCAACGTCTCTGCCGCGGGCGCGATCACGGCGAGCGGCGACGGCATCGATGGCGTGGACAGTTCGCTCGGCTCGGCAACCGTTAGCAATGACGGCACCATCTCCTCCTCCGGCGGTTTCGGGATAAGGCTGTCGGGCAGCGGCATGATCAACAACGGTCCGCACATAGGCGCGCCCGCCCTCATCTCTGGTGGCGTCCGGATCAGCGGCGCCGGAGCATACGTGAGGAACTGGGGCAGCATCACCGGCAACAACGCCTTACTTTTCGCCAATGGAGGGACCGTCAACAACCGCGCCGGCGGCTCGATCGGCGGCGCCAGTTTCGGCATTTTCGCATACAGCAGCAATTCCGCCACCATTTACAACTACGGCAGTATCTCAGGGCTGAATGCCGCGGGCATTGAGCTCGGGCTGGGCGGCAAGGTTGAGAACGGTCCGGGCGCCACCATCAGTGGCGGCAGCGACGCCATTTACGTCCAATACCGCGCAGCCGGCACTGTCACCAACGCAGGGTCAATCCATGCCGCCGGCGGCGCCGGTGTCGATCTCGGCGGCGGTGGCAGCGTGACCAACAACGCCGGGGACGCCATCAGCGGTTCGCAATTCGGTGTGTTCATCGGCAAGAACACAGGCACGGTCACCAATGCGGGTCTCATCGCCGGCACCGCATCCGATGGGATCGTCTTGGCAGCCGGCGGCAGCGTCATCAACTACAGCGGCGGCACGATCAAAGGCGGAACCAATGGCGTGTACGTCAAGTATCGCGCAACCGGTACCGTCACGAATGCCGGGACCATCATCGCAGGCAACGGTGCGGCGGTGGACCTAGCGGACGGCGGAACAGTCAGCAACGCGCCTTCCGCATCCATCTCGGGTCAGATCTTTGGCGTGTTCGTCGGCGGTGCGCCCGGCACAGTGTCGAACAATGGCGCGATCACCGGCATCGCCTATGATGGCGTCCTGCTCGCCAATGGCGGAACTGTGACGAACGCCACGGGCGCCACGATTGTGGGCGGCACCAACGCGGTCTACGTCAAATACCGTGGTCCTGGTGCGGTGACCAACAGCGGCAGCATAATTGCCTACAATGGCGCGGGCGTCGATTTGTCCGGCGGCGGGGGCGTCACCAATACCGCGAACGGACGCATTTCGGGCAACGCCATAGGCGTGTTCATCACCGGCACTCCTGGCTCGATCGCCAATTACGGGACCATCTCCGGAACCGGCAATGACGGCATCGTGCTTGGCGCTGGAGGTACGGTGATCAACGCCACCGGCGCAACCATCTTCGGCGGCAGCAACGGTGTCTACGCGAAAACCCGGGCGGCAGGAAACGTCACCAATCGCGGCAGCATCAGCGGCGGCGACGCCGGCATCGACCTTGCGCAGGGCGGCAGCATCATCAACAGCGCGGCCGGATCGATCTCGGGCACCAGTTTCGGCGTGTTCTCAAGCGACGCCACGTCCGTCAACAACGACGGCTCAATCGTCTCCACCAACAACATCGCGATCGATTTGTGCGCGGGCGGTAGCGTCGCGAACACCGGCCTGGTATCCGCGGCGGGCTTCGGCGTCGCCGTATATGGCGCGGCCGGCACCGTGACCAACAGCGGCACCATCTCTGGCGGCGTCAATGCGGTCCGGTTCTTTGCCCCCGGCAGCAATCGACTGGTGGTCGAACCCACGGCGGTGTTCATTGGCTCCGTCGCCGCCGGATCCGGCCCGTCCGCGAATACCCTCGAGTTGGCCGGTGGCATCGGCACTATCTCCGGCCTCTCGGCTGGGGCAGGGACTGTCACCGAACCAGGTCAGAGCTGGTCGTTCTCCGGGTTCGGCGCACTGAGTTTCAGTGCCGACGCCGACTGGATGGTCAGCGGTGCCAACTCCGCCGATATGATTTCGAACGACGGCACGCTGCGGGTGATGGGAACGCTTGCCGTGACCGGCGGGATCGATCCCTCCGGCACCGGGTTCTTCGGGCTTGGCGCGGGGAGCACACTTGACGTCGCGGCGGCGCTTGGAACGCCGCAAATAGCGTTCATCGGACCCAGCAGCCTGATCGTCGACGCCGCCGCGAGTTTTGGGACCGGGCAGGGCACCCCGTCCTACACCGGCCCCTTGCTGGAGAATTTCGGCGCCGGCGACACCATAGACCTGAAGGACTTCGCAACTGCAGGAATTTCTTGGAATTATGATGCAACCCGCGGGGTATTGGAAATGACCAATGCGACGGAAACGATCGACCTGCGGTTCCAAGTGAGCTCGCTCGGGAGCGGGACTTTTCATATCGAGACTGATGGCAGTTCGGGAGCCCTCGTCGGGTTGACTTCAGTCGCGTTACCTTAGCCAGAACTTTGCCGGGTTTAGGTAACAGGAGCAGAACCGCGTGCGGGCCGTTAGGCGGGATGCTGGCGACCTCGGATGAGGTCTGGCAGGTATGGTATTGCCGGCTGGCCGGCAACGCTGAGCCGGTCGCCGAAGTAATCCCAGAAACCGATACCGAGTTTGGCGGCGGTTCGCATCAATCCAAGGAACGCATCGCGGCAGTCGCGGCCATCGACACTGCGAGTGCCGCCACTGACCTTGCGTTTGGTGACATGGAGACGGATGTCGCGCTCGGAGCCATGGTGTGGAGCGGTATTTCGGGGCGATCGAGCACCATCAGCAACTCGAGCTTGTTGGCGTGCAGCCGTACCAGCAAACGGTCGAGCGTGACGAAGCCGGTGCGTCGATGGAGGATACGGTCGAAGCGGGCACGCAGTTCGCCACGGCGCCGCGCGTTGGGTTGGGCGCGGTACGCCTTGAGATCATCGTAGAACCGCCAGATCAGCGTGCGCAGGCGCTGCTGTGCGGCGCGATGCAGATCGGTGAAGGTGTCCAGCTTGTGCACTAGCCGTTCCGCATGCACCCAGCAGAGCGCGTGCTGGCCAACGTCGAACTCGCCAGCATCATCACTGACAATCACCATCTTGCGCAGCAGCCCGTGCGCATGGACGCTGCCCAACAGCGCGCCTTCGGGGGCAATACAGACCGGGTCGGGTGTGACCTGCAGTGCGCTGATGCCGAAGCGGTCGAGATGTGTCTGCCAGGAAGCCTGATCGGCGGATTGCGTCTGTCGATGTGTCGCCAGTTGATGGATGACGGGCCCGGCAAGAGCACGCCGGCGCATATAGTCGAGTGCCGCCTGGTTGACGACGTAGTCTGTGTGTCCCGCACGCAGCAGATCAAGGAAGTTCAGCCGGCTTTTGCTGGTCCGCGTGCCGAACCAGGCGAAGTCGTCATTGCCGATCTGGGTGCAGAAGCCGTTCTTGCCGGCATGGCGCGCGCCCGTGTCATCCACCGAGATCCAGGCCGCCGTTTGCAACCCGGCCCGCAGCACCTCACGGTTGTTCTCGGTGAGGAAGTTGTCATGGCCGGTGATCAGCAAGCGCATCACCTGTCGCTTGGAGATGCTGATCCCGATCCCCCGCAGCTGCGCCACCAGCCGCGGCACGGTGACTTGCCCTTGATGATGTTGCGCCAACACGAAGCGGCACAGCTTCTGCCCAAAATGCCCGGCCACTCCAGCGGGCAAGGAAGCCAATACCGTCGCCCCATCCGGCGTGATCCAGCGCTCCCGCCGATAGCGCACCGCCTCGGCGCGCCGCACCACGTCCTGCACCCAGTAGGTCTCGTATCCCTTGAAGCGTGAACCTGGCGGAACCCGCGCCTTTATCACCCGTTCCTGGATGGCAACCCGTGGCACGATCTTCCCGCGCCGCGGGCGTTTGCCGCGCTTGCCCGGTGGTGTCTACCACTTTGTGTGATCCGCGGCCGGCCGTTCAATCCCTTCAGGCGTGCGTTCTCTTCCCGCAGCTCGACAAGCAGCCGCTCCCGCTCTGCTATTTTACCCAGCAGCTGCACAACGAGCGCTTTCAACGCTTCGAACGATGGGCCGTCAATGTCAGCCGGGCCGGTCACATCCAGGTTGAAATCGAACCGCACCGCGTCGGCACAAGCAAAATCTCAATCCCTGCCCGGGGTTCTGCTCCTGTTACCCCGCTCAGGTAACAGGGGCAAAAGTGTGGGCTGCGCCGCCGCTGATCAGGCGTATCGCGTTCGCCATCTGACGTAGCGATCGAGCGCTTCGATCATCACGTGCCCCGCTACCTTGAGTCGGCTGCCCAGATAATCCCAGACCGGGATGCGCAGCTTATCGCAGGTCTTGGTCAGACTGAGGAATGCATCTCGGCTATCGCGACCACCATCGCTGCGTGTTCCGGCACTGACCTTCCGCCGTGTGACGTAACAGCAGATGTCGTTTTCAGAGCCATTGGTGTGAAGCGGAATCTCCGGCCGCTCCAGCACCATCAGCAAGGCCGCGTGCAGTCGCACATGTGGCAGCGGACGATGCGGTCGAACCGAGCACGCAACGTGCTTGCCCAACGGTGGTGATCATTGAACGTGTCCAGCTTGTGCACCAACCGTCCCGCGTGAACCCAGCTTGCGTCAGGAGAAGTCCTGGAAAGGAGAATGGATGTAACCTGAAACCTTTCATCGCGTTCCAGAGGGTTCGACACCCTCCCGGTAAAGGCGCAGCCCGCCAGCCGGAAGCGAGCCTTGCATGGGTGGTGGTAACGTCGCTCGTGAAGCGTAGGCAGCGGATACCGAAGCCCGGGGTTGAGCCCCGAAATCATGTGCGCGCTGAGGATTCCGAGCAGGCGCCGCATGCACGCGACCAGCGCGACCTTCTTTGGCCGTCCGCGCCCGACCAGACTCCTGTAGTGCTGGCTTATCACCGAGTTCCAACGGGTCGCGGACAGAGTTGCCATATATAAGGCGCTTCGGACGTCAGCCCTGCCGCCGGCGATGGTCCGCCTGCCGCGCATGTGTCCGGAATCGCGATTGACCGGGGCGACACCAACCAGGGCGGCGATACGACGGCGGTCGAGTTGGCGGAGCTCAGGCAAATCAGCGATGAGAGTATGCGAGGTCACTTCGCCGACGCCTGGTACCTATGTCAGAAGATCATCAGCGGCACGCCCGACAGGAGAACCGCGAACAGTGTCATTGATTTCACGATCCAACTCAGCGAGCTGGGCTTCAAGGACCTTCAACGTTGCCTTGATCGTGCGTTAAACGCGAGAATTGCGTGCCTGTCGAAACCGGTTGGTCTCCATGCCGATCATTTCCACCACCTGACGGCGGCGGGCGAGCAATTCGGCCAGAGCCTGGCTGTCCGCGGTGGCGATGGGACGAGGATCCGGACGAATGCGTTCGGCGAACAAGGCGATGATCTGAGCATCGAGAGCATCGGTCTTGGCAAGTCGGCCGGTGGCGCGAGCGAAATCGCGGATCTGGCGTGGATTGACCACGGCCAGTGGCAGGCTGGCACTGGCCAAAGCAGCGGCCACAGTGATTTCAAATCCGCCCGTGGCTTCCAGCACGACCAGGCTCGGCGTCAGGTCGCATAATTCACCTGTGAGTTTCTCAAGACCTTTGCCATCGCGCGCAACGGTAAAGGTCTGACCAGATGGGCGGACGTGCACATCGAGACGATCCTTGGAGACATCGATGCCGACGAAGCTCGGCGAAGTGGGAGGCTGTTCCATGACCCGTCCTTGCGAATGCGGGCTCGACTTGCGGCCCAGGCGACTGTTCGGGTTCCCGGCGGAACCGGTGGACGGGGCGCCATGCTTTTTCACGGGCTCGATCGCCCCGGGGGGCTGCGGGCTCCCGTCCACCGATAGGCTTGCCGACGGCTTCGTCGCCGGCAATGGCAAGATACAAGGGGGGCCTGCATCGATCCATCCGGCTAGGTCAAGGGCAAGAAGCGCCATATCCTGGTCGACACGGTAGGTCTGCTACTGCATGCCGTGGTGCATCCAGCGGACATTCAGGACCGCGACGGCGGCGTGCTGGTCCTGTCTACCTTGTTCGGGATGTATCCCTTCTTGCTGAAGCTGTTCGCCGACGCCGGATATCAGGGGCCGCAGTTCTGCTCTGCTGTCGCACAGGCGCTGCCACACCTCACAGTTGAGATCGTGAAACGGTCAGATCAGGCAAGCGGATTTGTCGTCCTACCGAGACGTTGGGTCGTCGAGCGCACCTTGGCGTGGCTCAACCGCTGTCGTCGTCTGGCAAAAGACTTCGAGAACCTCAGCAGTATCGCCCTGGCATTTCTCCGCCTTGCTGGCAAACCGCAGCTCCAGGCGATGCAAGTCGACTTCCACGCGGTGGCTGTGCATGACCCCCATGGCTAGCAGGGCGGCCCGGCGCTCCGGCGCTCTCACCGCGCGGCTCGTAATTGCTTGAGATCAGGATGATTTTGGCCGTCCATGCGTCCATCTTTGCAAGCTCGCCGGCACCCTCCGGCACCAGACGATAAGTCCCGGAAGGAACAGGATGAATTGGCGTTGACGCGTCCATCTTTGCAAGACGTGCCGCACGGCGATTGCGGTCGCGGCGACGCTGCTCATGACGATTGCGTTCGGTGTAATCCGGACGGTTCGCCCGGTACTCGCGCCAGTACTCGCCATGACGACCCGCCCAGGCTCGTTGCGCCTGAACCTGATTGGCACGGTAGTCAGGGTCGCCCTGCAGCTTGCTCCGTTGCCAGCGTCGTCGACGTTCACGCTGACAGGCCGCCAGTCCGCAATAGCGCTGCTGTGGAACCTGCGCACGCGGCCGGAATGCCTGCCCGCATGCCGCGCACCGCCGGCACTCCATGGATGCGTCTCCGCACACAAAAAGCACCGAGCCTGGGCAACGCCATCAGTCGATGACAATCACCGCCAGGTTTCTCGGAACACCGACGGCAATAAAGACCGTAGGAATTATGTCAGAGAGCCAATTCCGGTGAGCGACAGTGGGTCAATTCCGTTGAGCGCTAAGGACAAGGACACGATCCGGACCTGGTATCAGCTGTATCAGGAAGATGGGATCGAGGGTCTCGCGAGCTTCGGCCATGAAGGCGGCAGCTGCCGGCTGGCTGTGGAGCAGCAAGACAAGCTGATAGCCTGGATCGCCGAAACGTTGCCACGCTCGACCCGAGCGATTGGCGCGTGGATCGCGCGTGAGTGGGGTATTGAATATCAGGGCCGCTCTGGGCTGATCGCACTGCTGCACCGACTCGGCATGGAACACCGCAAACCGAAAGCGATCTCGCGCAAGCTGGACCCGGCGAAACAGGCGGCCTTCATCAAGCAGTATGAAGACCAGCTAACCACCTTCCCGCCGATGAAGCGGTGATCTTTGCCGATGCGGTGCACCCCACCCACGCACCCACGCGGTGCGGCCGGTTGGTTGCTGGGCGCCGAAGCAGGTGCCGGTCGCGGTACAACAGAGCAGCGGACGGGACCGCCTCAACATCCATGGCGCTGTTGATCTTGAGACCAGCCAGACCATCATGAACGATGTGCTAACGGTGGATGCCTTGAGTACGATCATGCTGTTGACGGCGATCGAGGCGATGTATCCGGGCATGCGGTTGATCCACGTCTTCCTGGACAATGCCAGATACCATCACGCGAAACTGGTTCAGGCTTGGCTGGCGCAACCGGGCCGGCGTCGCCTTGGGGTGACGCAGACCACTGCCTGGAAGATCAAACACAAGCTGAAGCAGGTCATGCTTGAGCGTGATGCGACCAAGCGTCTGAGCGGCAGGATCGAGATCGACGATGCCTATATCGGCGGCGAACGCTCAGGCGGAAAGCGAGGCCGCGGGGCGCCTGGCAAGACGCCGTTCGTCGCCGCGGTCGAGACCACCGACGAGGGAAAGCCGGTTCGCCTGAAGCTGCGCCGTGTCACCAGCTTCTGTGCAGCCTCGATCGCGGGGTTCGCCAAGCGCAGCCTCGATCCAGACTGCTCCGTCGTCAGCGATGGCCTTCAGTGTTTCGCCAGCGTCGCCGATGCTGGGTGCGCGCACCAGGTCGTCAAGACCGGGTCGGGGCCAAAGGCGGCTCGGACGCCAGCCTTCAAATGGGTCAACACCGCGCTGGGCAACATCAAAGCCGCCATCAAAGGAACCTACCGTGCCATCAGCAGCAAGCATGTCCCGCGCTACCTCGCCGAATTCGAATACCGCTTCAACTGACGATACGATCTGGCCGCCATGATCCCGCGCCTCGCTTGGGCCGCCGTCCGAATCACCCCTATGCCCTATCGGCTCCTGAAATTGGCTGAGGTCTATGCGTAATCAGGAAATCGTATAGCAAGCCGAAAGGCCAGTGGAATCAGGGATTTTCACAAACGTTCGTTTGCGCATGGGTGCGGAGCTTCACGCAATTCCAGCAGATTTTCCTTTCAAAACCCTCTTTCAGTGCGCCAGGCGAAGCTGGCGCTTTCCAACCGGTGAAAGTCCGGTGGGGGTAAGGCAGTAGCGAGCCGCCCTCTAGCAAGTGTTGCGGGGCCGCCGGCGACGACGGTCGCGAAGCGTACACAGCAATCATGTGGAGTGGGATATTGAGCCGCGAAAAGTTTAATCTCGCAGAGGCCGAGGCGGTTGAGAGCGTCGAAGGCAATATGTTGTGCACCGCTATGCAAGGTGTAACCGCTCTGCCGCGGTCTGAGACCCCATTACGCATGAAGGGAAAGCGTCGGAACCTGGGAGACCTCACCTCGCCCGTCGCCGCCTCGGCGGTGCAGGGCCACGACGGGAAGTCGAGGAGATGAAGCCGTCGAGGAAGATGTGAGGAGTCGGACGGCTGCATAGTACCTGTGATGCCTCGAACAAAGCTGGTGAGAGCCAGCGGCGGAGACAGCGGAGGGAAGGCGGCCGATCGGAGGGAAGGTGAGCGGCGACACATGCCCCGGGCTCAGAACCGGAACCGGCATGTCACAGAAGCGGTGGACCTACGGATCGGCGGCGTCCAAAACCGCGATCACGTCCGACCTTCGATAGGAGCCCGATGCGTAATGTGGCGCCGGCAGTTATGTGGCGTTGGGCTCGGAAGGCCTTGCGGCACAACGTGGCGCGGCTTTTGAACGCCACATAACAAATTGATCTTGAGAGTCTGGGGTTTGCCCAGAATTTTCTCTCAAGCTGCGAGTTGGAAGCCCTGCATTTTATTGGTATCCGCTCGTTTGGCGAGGAATTTCATGAAGATGTGGTCATTCGGGGTATCCAGGAGAAATTCAGGAAGCCGCTGGCGTAGCGCGGTTGCGACGACGAGTTCGGAAGGCGGGATCCCGGGTCGGACGGTGCGCAGCCAGGATCCGAAGGAGGCCCAGACGAGCCGGGGATGTGCGACGGAGAGGTACTGCAGCAATCCTTGGCAGATGAGACCGGTCTGGATGAAGACGTGATAGGCATGCAGCTTGCGTTTGACGTCGTCGCGGTATTTGGGTGATGCCCGGTGGAGATGCTGGTTGCCGTCGTTGCGGCGCCGCACCTTCATGTCGAACATCCAGAAATGATAGGCGAAGGTGCCGATCTGGTGCACGGCCTGCTTGAAGCTGAGCTCGATCTTGAAGCGCAGACCGTAGAGACGAATGATGTCGATGGCGTCGAGGGAGGTGTCCGTGCACATGAGGAGGAGGGAGCCTCGTGTTGGATGGATCACCGCGACGAAGCGCACCATGCGGCCGGCAGGGCGCCACAGCAGGTCGCGGACGCGATATTGGATGGTCAGCTTGTTCTCGCCGTAGACGGGGCTGTTGGCCTTCTGGAAGGCCGTGAGATCATTCAGCAGCGACTTCACTTTGAGCTTTTTGCCGTACTTCCTGGGCGCGCCTCGCTTGCGCGGCCCGCGATGTTGGTAGGCGGTGTACGCGACGGCATTGGACTTCACGCGCGTGACCAGGTGGTTGTTCTGCTTGAGCAGGCCGGCGATGATCTTCTGCGCGCCATAGTAGGCGTCGGCGACGAAGTAGAAGGGTTGATCGACATCGGTGATGCCGATGAGGGAGATCATTTTGTCGAGCAGGGTCCGGCGGTCGCGGTTGGACCATACCACGCCCTCATGGATGCGCGCGGCAAGCGGCACAGCGAAGACGGAAGAGGCGGCCTGAACGAGCAGACTTACAGCTTGCAGTGAGTGCCCCGTGATGTAGTCCGGCTTGGTGTTCGATTCCGATTGCTGATGCAGCAATTTGACCGCCGGCATCTTGCGGCCGCACTTGGGGATCTTGATGCCGTCGCCGACCAGGACGTACCTGCCGTTGACGCGCAGCGCCTGGGGCAACAGGCGAAGCACCAGCGAGGTCCACAGCGCGGTGAGCTGGTCGAGCTTGACGGCGGAGGAGTGGAAATAATCGCGGAGCGCATTGTAGCGACGCGGATCGAGGTTCAGCGCGCGCACGATGGAGGTGACACCGAGCTGCTCGGTGCGCACCGTGAAGCCGGCCACGGCGGTGGCGAACCACAGGAAGGTTTGCAGGCGGGTGAACGCCGGGCGCAGCGACCGGATTGCATTCCACCAGAGTATCCACAGTGACATTGGGTTGGCTCGTTGCGTTGTAACGAACGATGCCGTTACCCGGGGACTCACTATGCCCGCGTTGAATCTCGCGTGATCGGCGTTGACTCTGGCGTGAGCGACGCGACAGCGGTGAGCCGCCGTGCTATTCTGATCCGATGGGAAAGCGACGCGAGCCGGACATCTTCGACGACAACCCGCTCACCGAGGACTTCCTCGAATGGATGGTCTCGCCCGACGGACAAACCGCCGGCGAGGTGTCCGGCCTTGTGTTCGCCACGCTGGAAAACGCCAGTGTCGATGCCAAGCGGCGCACGATCATCTGGGCCGATGGCGAACGGCTATCGATCGAGCAATCGGCAGAGCGCATCCGTGCCGAGCATCCGGACAGGCCCCGCGAGCTGATCGAAATTTCCCTGTGCAGTTGGCTCGACCACCGCGTGCCGGAATCCGGTTCCGAACGCCAGATCAACGAACTCGACCGGCTATTCGGGCCGTGGATTCGCGACCGTGAGCGAAAGTCACGGGCTGCAAAAAAATGACCGAGAAGTCCGCACTCTCAAGCACTCAGGATACCCGGCATTATCATCTCCTTGATTTTCGGCGAATAACGCCAGTTGGTGTTCCGTACAGCCCCCTGGCAAAATCAGTTTGCCAGTACGGTGGAGGTGATCAATGATCCCGTGAATGGGCGCGGTGTCCAAATCCCCGCGACGAATTTCCCAGGGTGCGCGAGGAGTTACTTGTTCACGCTCCAACATGCCGGTCTCCACCAATCGTTCGATCGTACGATGACTGACACCGCATATTCGAGCCGCTTGACCCAAACTAACTCGTGTCGGATCAGGTAGGGCTCGCTTTTGACCGGCAATGGAATGGTTGCGCCGGGCTGTGGCCACGCGGGTCTGATTCCATCGCTTCCCCTTGCCGGTAGAATAGCCGCGACGGTTCAATACGGAGGCAATCTGGTCGTCGCCGAAGCGAACTGCCATACAACGAATAATCTCCAGCGCTTCCATGGGGGTTGCGGTGTCCGTTGCGGAACGCGGCCGGTCCATCGAAAGCTGTGTGTGCACGCCCCCCTTCCAATGAAGCACCAGCTCAAGAGACTTCTTATCCTGATCAGTGCAAACGATGATCTCTTCTATTGCAGTACGGAAGATCATCTTCTTGAGTGTCGGGGGACAATGACTGTTTTGCCAAACCTCAGCAAAACGGTCACCCATCGAACGAATTCTCTCTTCCTCTTCGGTCGACAACGAATAGCGCTGCACATCCAAGCTGGTAAGCCTTTGCTTGACTACCTCGACTTCTTCCAACTTCTCATTCCACCGCCTCTCCAACTCGCCGGCTGCAAGCCGATTGCGAGCGTCAACCGCGTCGTACTGTTCAAAGGCTTTTCTTGCCTCATACTCAAGCTGCTCCAGCTTGTGCGACAGGGCGGTATGTTGAGCGGTGCCGCTAGCGCTCAGTTCTTCCACAGCTCGCAGGCCAGCTTCTATCCCCAGCGGCGCTATCGCCTTTAATAATTCTTGTCCCACCCGGCGGTCTACCGCGCTGCCACCAAATCCGATACAATACTGTCCGCCATCATCGTAGTCGCCCTTGCAAAGATAGCGCGCGTTTGTACCGCGGCCACCCCAATACCGTACATGGAGCTTGCGTCCACAGTGCCCGCAGCGGAGGAGCCCTACAAGAAGACCTTGGCCGGCGCGTATCGCCGCCATCGATTCGTCTCCCTCCCGATGCACAGAATTACGCTGCATGATTCGTCGATTCTCTTCGTATGTGGCCCAGTCAATATAGCCTACATGATGGTCACGGATGAAGACGCGGCATTCTTCGGCCGGGCGCGTCGCGCCCTGGCGCTTCTCGAGCTGACCGTCGACCAGCAATGTTGTTACCGGACGCCGCGCCCACACATAGGCGCCAGCATAGAAAGGGTTGCGTAAAATGTCGCGGATCAGGCTCTGCGATGGAGTCTTCCAGACCAGCTTCGTTCCTTGGATCGGGTTGGCCGGCAGCTCCATGTCGTGATCACGGAACCAGTGGAATGTCTGACGCACGCTCCAAAGCTCCCGGAACTTCGCGAATACAAGCCGGATTGCTTCGCAGACTCGTTGATCGGGATAAAGTGCGACCTTGCCGACGGCGTCTTTTGCATACCCAACCGGTAATCTCTTGAACATTTCCCCGCGTCTGGCTTTGGACTCTTGACCTGCGAGCAGTCGTTGACGCATGACTTTGAGTTCTACGACGCTAAGCGTCCCCTTAATGCCCAGCACCAGCTGGTCGTCGAGGTAGCTCAAATCGTATACCTGCTGCTCGTCAGCGATTAAGGTCCCAAATATCTGGCATACCTCCAACAGCCGACACCAGTCTTTGTCGGTACGGGATAATCGCGATACCTCCCGGCTGCCGACAATGCCTACCTCTCCCAGTGCAACCTGGCTGATAACACGCTCGAAGCCTTCGCGTTGGGCAGAAGCAATCCCCGCGCTCGATCCCAGATCGCTATTGATGACCTCAACCTGCTTCCAGCCCAGGGCGCGCACCCGTTCGGTCATCGTGTACTGGAGTATCTGACTCTCCTTATTATATGTGACCTGCCTGTCACTGGATTGCCGAAGGTACACGATCGCTTTGCGAGCCAGGTGCTCCGGTTTGATCTTGTGACCGTAAATTGTGTCTGTCATTCGTCCCGAGCTCCCCGTGAAAAACCGCCATGACAACGCGTGCCATCTGGTCTACGAGAGCGGCGCGTGTCACTGTGTCCATCGACACGGGGTCGCGCTCTCTTCGGACCATCAGGTCCAGAAGTTGGAGTTGCACCACGATGACCTCCCTCGGATCCGCTAACGGCCGTTCGCGGATTGTCATCGTGAGCACAGTCTTTGGAGTTGGGTTGTGAGCCAATCAATAAAGCAAGAGATAGAAGTGCTTCTTTGCCCAGGTGCGGTCGTCCGGAGATCGTGATCCGGGCGCACTCCGGCTCCAGCATCCAGACTGGAATCTTTAATCGCCTCCCACCTGGGTCCAAAACGCAAACAGCCCCGTCACCCCGCTCTGGTCTGCGAAGGATCTGCAAGATGGCACGATGGAGCGGGTGAAACGGGTAGAAGACCCGAACACTCGTTTTATCCGGGCTCAGGGTATTGTGGGCGTCGGTGTCACCACCCGCATATTCATTTTCTCGTCCCTGGCGGTGGCATCGCGCCTGACGGCGAACGTTGGATTGCCTGCCGGCCGGGTTTCTTTCTGCCGGTCAGGGTGTTGTCGCGGATGTTCCGGGGCATGTTCCTGCACTACCTGGAAAAGGCCTTCAGCGCTGGAGAGCTGAACTTCTTCTCCGCGCACCGCCACCTGCATGAGCCCGCCGCATTCCAGCGCTATCTGGCAGCCGGTTCTGGAACACCGAGTGGGTGGTCTACGCCAAGCGGCCGTTCGCCGGGCCGGCACAGGTCCTCGACTACGTCGGGCGGTATACCCACCGCGTCGCCATCTCCAACAATCGCCTGGTGTCCATGGACAACGGCAAGGTCCGGTTCCGCTGGAAGGACTATCGGGATGCCAATCGCCAGAAGATCATGACCTTGGATGCCAATGAGTTCATTCGCCGCTTCTTGATCCATGTCCTGCCGGACGGATTTCATCGCATCCGATACTTCGGTTTCCTCGGCAACTGCCATCGTGCGCGGAAGCTTGAGCACTGTCGACGACTCATCGGAATGGCGTCGCCGGAACCGCCAACCGAGCCGTCCGCTGACTACCGTGATCGCTACGAGGCACTAACCGGGCACTCGTTGCGCGAATGTCCACACTGCCACACCGGCATCATGGTGGTGATTGGCTGCATCGCGCGGGCCAGGATTTGCCAGTCGCTTCCCGACACGTCATGAGCCCCAACCGGCCTCCCAAATCGCGCAAAGCAGAACCGCCCGCCAGATCGGGGCCGGGACGCTTGGGCCGCCTGGGTCGTCGGCGCGCCGGTGCGCAGCGCAGGGGTCACGCGCCGCCTCCGCTGACAGCTCGAAAGCCCGGTGGATGTCCCGAAAGGTGCCAACCCGCCGAACCGAAAGCCCCAATCGTGCGCTCTGACAAGCGATCCAGGCTCATTAAACGCCCATAGCCCGGGCGCCTGAGCCAGCGGCTTAGTCCAACACGTTTTTCGCTTACCGGCGCGGTCTCCAGCCGCCGAGCCTTCGCGCCGAGTTCTGTGCGCCGCGCCGCCAAGCGAAAAACGCTGTACGTTATCTGGAACCAAAGTTGACGATTTAAGCTCAGGATAAAGTCTCTGATACGCTGTTGTCTTGACGTAATCGAGTTGTCTGGCGAAATAGAGTGAGGAACCGCCATATTCAACGGCGTCTTCTCTTAGTATGCCAGATGCACGAATGGCGTTGAGATCATCGTTATCATACTCGGTGTGGTTGGTGTGGGACATGACACATATTCGCTCCTGGCGGGTTCAATCAATGGAGGTCTGCATCTCGGTGATGATACGTTCCATCATCGATGATATGCGGTTAGCAAGGGCACGGCTTTGAGTGCCAGCTAAGGATGGGTTGATCTTAAGGATTTCTCCCATGATCATGTCATAGTAGTCACCGGAAAGATCATCGGTGCGATACTGTAGGGATGTGTGCGGTGGATGGGCTTGCTTGGTAAGCTTGCCAATCATCTGTTGACGGGCAGTGGATGCAGACATGTTCGGGTTCCTCAATGAACAGTTGGGAGGGTAGTAATATGAATGTATATTTTGCACCCTCCACTAAGGACTCGCGGCGGAATAAACAAATCAAGGCGTCCTGAACAAAGCAAGGATGGAATCCGGAATTTGCTGGGCGCGACGCGTGATGCGGTGGCTACCCTGGCGGGGTGATCGACATTGCCGATATTCGCGGGCGCTGGCGCAAGGCGGTGACCTTCCTCGATGAACGCGGCCGGCGACTATTCGCGGCCAACGAAGCGCTGGCGCAAGGCCATGGCGGTGTCACGGCTACGTCGATAGCAACTGGTCTGGCCCGCAGCACGATCGACCGCGGGATGCAGGAACTGCGGTCGGCCCGCAACGAGCTGGGCGCGCGACTGCGCCGGCCGGGTGCTGGGCGCAAGAGCGCGGTGACGCAGCAACCTGAGCTGCCGGCCGCGCTGGAGAGGTTGATCGAGGACGCGATTCGCGGCGATCCCACCTCGCCATTGCGCTGGGTCAGCCGCAGCCAGCGCCACCTGGTGAAGGCACTGACCGCGCAAGGCTTCAAAGTCAGCCAGCGCGTGGTCGGCAAGCTGCTGCGGGAGCTGAACTACAGTTGCCAGGCCAATCGCAAGACGCGGGAGGGGAGTAACAACCCGGACCGCAATGCTCAGTTCGAGCATGTCAATGCGACGGTGCAGGCAGCGATCACCGCGGGCGAGCCGGCGATCTCGGTAGACACCAAGAAGAAGGAGCTGGTTGGAGATTTCAAGAACCACGGCCGCGAGCTGCGTCCCCAGGGCGATCCCGAACCGGTGCGGGTGCACGACTTCAAGATCCCGGAACTCGGCAAGGTCGCCCCCTATGGGGTCTACGACATCGCTGCCAACCACGGCTGGGTCAGTGTTGGCATCAGCGCCGACACCGGGGCCTTCGCGGTCGAGAGCATCCGACGTTGGTGGTACAAGCTCGGCAAGCCGCGCTATCCGAATGCAACCTGTCTGACGATCACCGCCGATTGCGGTGGTAGCAATGGGCCGCAGGTGAAGCTATGGAAGCGCGAACTCCAACATCTCGCCAACGAGACGGGTCTGAAGATCACGGTCGCCCACCTGCCGCCGGGCACCAGCAAATGGAA
Source organism: uncultured Alphaproteobacteria bacterium (assembly GCA_963749575.1). Lineage (GTDB taxonomy): Bacteria > Pseudomonadota > Alphaproteobacteria > Acetobacterales > Acetobacteraceae > JAMXLO01. The sequence goes on along the minus strand of CAVVNM010000011.1, from coordinate 265,686 downwards.
CCGGATCGAACATCGGCTATTCGCCTTCATTACCATGAACTGGCGCGGCAAGCCGCTGGTGAGCCACCAGGTGATTGTGCAACTGATCGGCGCCACCACTACCGAGACCGGCCTCAAGGTCTGCTGCGAGATCGACGGCAACCTCTATCCGAAAGGAGTGGAGGTGACCGATGGAGAGATCCAGGCGATCAACATCACGCGGGACAATTTCCACGGCGAGTGGAATTATACGATCGCTCCCAATCAACAACCGCCGTGACGCACTTATTTAGCCTCAGGTCCTAAGTCTGAGGAGCGCTGATAGTCGGGCATACTCGGGCGGATCGGGCACTGTAGCCAGAACGAGGTGGCCAATATTTCAAGATCGCGTGATCGGGGCAGGGTGGGTGCGTGAACGCTGGACCGAAATGAACCGTGGTGGCATCTAGAGAGATAGCCGAAGGGCAAACGGTGGTTTCAATTGGGACAGGAAAGGCTTTCTCCGCCATGCCAGTCATCAAAACGGTCACGGAGACGGTCACGCAAGAAGCTGTGCCCGATCTGACCCCGGTCCTGGCCGTATTCAAGCGGCTCAGCGTGAGCAAAACCAAAGGCTGGCAACTTATCGGCTCGGGGCAATTGGAAACCGTTAAGATCGGCAAGAAGAGTTATTGCACTGAGTTCCAGATACGGAACTTTGTGATTAGGAATGTCCGAGCAAACCTAGTGAGAGGATAGGAACGAGTGCTACTATATCATTATACCCAAGCATGGGCATTAAAGAATGCGGGTCCGGATGCAATCTTGGCGGCCGGACTGAAACCAAATCCCCCTAGCGACTGGACCCCGCTAACTAGCGACGGGAACCTGCTGAACTTACCGCCTTTGGTTTGGTTAACCAGACAACGTTTCAATGGTAAGTTTGGGCGGCCCCTTGCTAGTCACAGTGATATTTGTATTTCTGTTGTCGTTCCGTCCACCGATCGTAAGCTATGCCACTATTTGACTTACCTAAGGAAGAACAAAGTTCACATGGAAAGCCTCAAAGAAGTGATGGTCACTGATCATGGCAATGAAGGCTGGTCACTCCTGCAAAACTGGTATGTTTACCTTGGTCAAGTGCCATTGACGATGCTAAGGAAAGTAGACCATGGGCTAGCCTAGGTGTGGGGTTATCCATGATGAAGTTCTAGAATGCCGCCGATTGATCGTTGCAGGGAAACGGCAATGCAGCATAATCTGCGACACGAAATTAGCTCTGGTATCTCTGCGTTCCCATCACCTGAGTTGCATATACAGAGTTGCAAGCAAGGAGAAGGCAGTCTCTAAGAAGCGCTCGCGCGGATCGTTCTGCATCGGGAAGCGTCTCACTATGCTAAGCTTTAGCTTATCACAACGTTTCTTAATTTCTGGCGTTCCAAACGATACCGGGTTCATATCGTGGGCTGCTAAATTGCGTATGTCCTTTACTAAGTTCAGATCGCGTTTTACATCTGCATCAATGATCTTGAGGAAATAGGCAGCCCATATCTTGTCCGAAAATGTGTTAAAGATGCCGTTCGTATAATGGAATAATATGGCGGTCTCGCTATTGCTAGGCTTACGCAACTTAGCAGAGATCGCCAACTGCAATACGTGTTCCACTAAAGATGCCGCAACAATGATTGTCGCTCGGTCATTGGTTCCCGTTTCTAGTTCGCGAAATATCGCGTTCAGATCCTTTGGTTCACTCCGCTTTGCCATGATATACTCCCACTACCAGCGATCTTAGTCGCGAGGCTTACTCGTTGCACAATGAGCTAACCCCAATTAATCGATGATGATGCGGTAAGGCAGGGATACTCGGGGCAGGGGAGGGGCACCACTTAGGGTTGTATGGCTCAGGCGCAAGAATGTTGCGCCATGGGGTGTGGATAACTCGGTGTGTGGGGTAGGCCAGAGGTGGTTACCCCAGGGTGACCCGTCGGTGGACCAATCGGGTAAGTGCTTGATAAGACTGATGAAAACTGGCATGAAGAATGCCCAGATCGTCGCCGCGGCGAGCGAGGAACTTGCCGCGGCGATCCACGAGGTGTCCTCGCAGGTCGAGCACGCGAGCACGGTGGCGCGCGCCGCGGCGGCCAAGGGAGCCGATGCGCAGCAGACGATCGGGACGCTGTCGCAGGCTGCCGAGAGGATCGGCGCGGTGGTGCGGCTGATCGCCGATATCGCCGCCAAGACCAATCTGCTGGCGCTCAATGCCACGATCGAAGCCGCGCGCGCCGGCGAGGCCGGCAAGGGGTTCGCCGTCGTGGCCGGCGAGGTGAAGGCGCTGGCGGCGCAGACCGCCAAGGCGACCGAGGAGATCTCGCAGCAGATCAGTGGCCTGCGCGGTGCCACCGACGCGGCGGTCAGCGCGGTCGAGGAGATCGGTCACACGCTGGACGACGTGGCGCAGGTTGCGGTCTCGGTCGCGGCCGCGATCGAGGAGCAGAATGCGGCCACCAGGGAGATCGCGCGCAACGTCGCCGAGAGCGGTGCGGCAGTGCAGGAAGTGACCACGCGGATCGCCGAAGTGTCCAGCGAGGCACAGACCACCGGCGAACAGGCGGCGCAGTTGCGGGCGACCTCCGATGCGGTTGCCGGTGACATCACAGTGCTTCGCGGGGCGCTGGTCCGCACCGTGCGCACCGCGACGGCGGACGCTGACCGGCGCGGGCAGGCGCGCACCGCCGTCAGGGAACCCTGCACACTGACATTCGGCGCCGATCCGGCGCACATTGCCGGAACGGTGCGCGACCTGTCGCGTGGCGGTGCAGCGATCATCCCATCGGCCCGCGGTGGCAGTGCCGGCGATCGCGGCACGGTCATGCTCGATCGATACGGCGGCGCCCGGGCACGCTTCAACATTCGCTCGGTCGATCACGAGGGCACCATGCATGTGAGCTTCAATTCGATTGAGCCGGCATTCGAGCGGGCGTTGCAGACGCTGATGGAGGCCCCACGCGAGGCCCGACGCGCCTAGCGCTTGCTGTTCCGCCGGCGTCGCGCTGAACTGTCGTGGTGCCAACGGAGTGCGCCATGATCGCGGAACAATTGAAGGCCACGGTCAAGGTTTGCATGTTCGATCAGTATGGCACCGTGGTCGATATGCAGACCGGCCTGGTCGACGCCGCCACACCGTTCCTGCGCGCCAAGGGCTGGCAGGGCAATCCCAACTCGTTCGTCACCTGGTGGCGGCGTGCGCACTTCGAGAACTCGATGATCGACGCACTGCTGCATGGCGACCACACACCCTATCGCGAGATCGGCGAGCGCTCGGTCGCCTATGTCCTGGACCGTGCCGGCATCAGCCACACGATGCCCGAAGTGCAGGCTCTGGTGGACCACATCGTGCGGCTGCGGCCGTTCCCGGAGGTTCCCGCCGCGCTGGACCGGCTACGCGCGCGCTACCGGCTGGTGGTGCTGTCGAACGGCGATCCGGATATGCTGGAAGCGGCGAAACAGCATCACGGCATCGCGTTCGAGCGCACGATCTCGGTCGCCGCCGCCAATTCGTTCAAGCCACATGTCGTGACCTACACCAAGGCCGCTGAGATCGTCGGCGTAGCGATGGACGACGTGCTGTTCATCGCCAACCACGCGTTCGACTGCGTCGGTGCGAAGGCGGCCGGCATGCGCACGGCGTTCATCGACCGCCGCCAACGTCCGTTCGGCGCGACGTCGCACCAGCCGGATTTGATCGTGCCCAGCATGAGCGCACTCGCCGACGCCATTGGCTGACACCAAATCTCTCAACCGCGCTCCAGCCAGTCGCCATATTGCTCGCGGAGTCGGGTCTTCAGCACCTTGCCGGTCGCGGTGTGCGGCAACTCGTCAACGAACACGACATCGTCGGGCAACCACCACTTGGCGATCTTGTCCGACAGGAATTGCAAGAGATCCTCCTTGGATACATCCGCACCCTGCTTGCGATGTACCAGCAGCAATGGTCGTTCCTGCCAGCGCGGGTGCCGTGTGGCGACCACCGCGGCCTCGAGCACCGCTGGGTGGCCGACCGTGAGATTCTCGATTTCGATCGAACTGATCCACTCGCCGCCCGATTTGATCACATCCTTGGCGCGATCGGTGATGGTGATGAACCCGTCGGCATCCATGTGCGCCACGTCGCCGGTCCGGAACCAGCCCTCGTCGTCCACCACCTTGCCGCCGGCACCCTTGAAGTAGCCCGACAGCACCCACGGTCCGCGCACCTGTATCTCTCCGATGGAGTGTCCATCGCGCGGCAACTCGCGACCATTGTCATCGACGATGCGCACCTCGGCGCCATAGATGGTACGGCCTTGCTTGAGATGCACATCCATACGCCGCTCCACGTCCTCGCCAACGTGCCTCGCGAGCAGACTGCCGCAGGTGCCAAGCGGGCTCATTTCCGTCATGCCCCAGGCGTGCAGCATCGTGGCACCGAAATAGGTGTGTGCCTTCTCGATCACCACGCGCGGCACCGCGGTGCCCCCCGACAGCACGCGCCTCAGCTTCAGCGCGCGCTGGTCGGTGGTGTCGAGATGCTGTTCCATCCACGCGAACAAGGTCAGCCATACCGTCGGCACCCCGCCGCAGAAGGTGATGCCCTCATCGCGGATCAGCTCGAACAGGCTGGCACCGTCCAGATTCATGCCAGGCAGCACGAGTTTCGCCCCGGTGCCGGCCGCGGCGAACGGGATGCCCCAGCAGTTCACGTGGAACAGCGGCGCGCACAGCAGCAGCGATTCTCGCGCGGACACCGCCATCGTGTCGGCCGACATCAGCGCGAAACTGTGCAGTACCGCCGAACGGTGACTTTGCAGCACGCCTTTGGGATTGCCGGTGGTGCCCGAGGTGTAGCACAGCGCCGATGCCAGGTTCTCGTCGAACACCGGCCAGGCATAGTCGTCGGCTTCGGCGGCCAGCAGATCCTCGTAGCATAGCAGGTTCGGCACATCGATCGACGGCAGCGACTCACGCTCGCACAGTGCAACATAGCCACGTACGCGGGGCAGTCGCGGGGCAAGCTGCTCGACCAGCGTCGCGAAGGTCATATCGAAGCACACGTAGCTCGCTTCGGCATCATCGATGATGAAGCGAACCTGATCGGGGAACAGCCGGGGATTCACCGTGTGCAGCACGGCACCGCTGCACGTGACGCCGAAATAGATCTCCAGATGTCGGTTGTGGTTCCACGCCAGTGTGGCAATGCGTTCGCTGCGTGCCACACCCAGACGCCGCAATGCGTTTGCGACCCGCTTTGCTCGGGTGGCGATGGTGCCCCAGTTGCTGCGATGGATCGGCCCCTCCACCGAGCGCGACACGATCTCGGTGCCGGCATGATAACGCTCGGCATAGTCGAGCAGCGAAGAAATCAGCAGCGGCCGCTGCTGCATCAACCCAAGCATGGAGATTCGCTCCCTCTGCCGGTCCCGGGATCAATCTCTGATCAGACCGCCCAACAGCGCCGGGATCAAGCTTCGACTATGGTTTTGCCGGCACTCGCGAGGCCGGCGCAGATCGCACGATAGAGATCGTCATATGGCACCGGCTTGCGCAGCATCGGAAAAGCGGCGCCATCCGGCACGGCCACGTCGTTGTACCCGGACGTCAGCAGGATCGGCAGTGCCGGATGCCGCGCCCGTATCCGGGCGGCGAGATCGACGCCGTTCAAGCCATCCGGCATGACCACGTCGGTCAGCAGCAGATCGATCCCGTCGGTATCCAGCCGCTCGATCGCCTTGCGGGCACGGTCGGTCACTTCGACCTGGAACCCCATGGCCGTCAGCATCTGCGCCGTGACGTCCGCGACCTGCGGATTGTCCTCGACCAGCAAGATGCGTCCACCGACGCGCGCCCCGCGCGATACGCGCTCGCCGTCCGCGGCCGGTATCGGCTTGTGCTGAGCGGGGTAGCCGGATCGTGACGGTCGTACCGTCGTCCGGGCACGCTGTCCAGGCTGACCGCACCACCCGACTGCTGCGCGAAGCCGTAGACCTGGCTGAGGCCGAGGCCGGTTCCCTCGCCTGGCTGCTTGGTGGTGAAGAACGGATCGAACACCTTGCCGATCACGTCGGGCGGAATGCCGACGCCGCTGTCGCGCAACGCAATCGCGACATGATCGCTGTCCGGCATGCCGCCGCCCCGCGTCCGCATTGCGCACATCGACGGTGAACGTGCCGCCCTGCGGCATGGCGTCCCGGGCATTCACCGCGATGTTGAGCAATGCCATTTCCAGTTCGGCGACATCGGCTTCGATCGGCCACAGATGTTCGGCAACATCGATCCGCATCTGGATATCGCCGCGCAGCGATGCGCGCAGCATTTCCGCCATCCGCGGCATCTCGACGTGCAGGTCGATGACCTGTGGCGTTGCCACATGACGGCGCGAGAACGACAGCAACTGCCTCGTCAGCGCGACACCGCGTTCGGTGGCGCGCAGGATGTTGTCCATCTGCCGATCGTTGTTTCCCGTCGGACGCCGTTTCGCCAGTTCGGCATTGCCGCCGATCACCGCGAGCAGGTTGTTGAAGTCATGCGCGACGCCGCCGGTGAGCTGGCCGATCGCCTCCATCTTCTGTGCCTGGCGAAGCTGCGCCTCGAGCTGCTCGCGCTCGGTGAGGTCGCGCGCGGTCGTGATGATGAAGCGGTCGCCACCCGCCGCCACTTCCGGCACCAGCACGCACATCACGTCGATCGTCGTGGTTCGCCCGGCCAGGGTGCGCCTTGCCACGTAGCGCTGCGGCTGTCCGGTGCGCAAACATTCACGGAAGTGATGCAGCGGGATCCGCGCTGCCTCGACACCCAGGATGTCCTCGGCAGTGCGGCCGATAACCTGCTCGCGCGGCAGGCCGTAGGCCGTTTCGCTGGTCGGATTGATATCGGCAAAGGCGATGCGACCGTCCGGCGTGGCGCGCTGCAAGGTCAACCAGTCCGGTGAGTTGACAAAGAACGCCTGCAACTGCGCACGGCTCGACGCGAGCTGTGTCGCACGTTCCTCCGCCTGTTGCTCCAGCCTCTCGTTCAGCAGGCGCAGCCGGTTCTCGCTGTCGAGCAGCGCCTGAGCAACCCGTTTGCGCTCGTCGATGTTCTCGATGATGCCGAGTGTGTAGACGATGTGGCCGTCTGCATCGCGGATCGGTCCGACGTTGACGCTCACCCACAGCGCGTCACCGCACTTGCGGAGGAAGCGCTCCTCGATCTGGACCTGCGGTGTCGTACCATCGAGCAGCGCCTGTCCCATGGCGGCGCAGTCGTCGCGGTCGTCGGGGTGCACGATGTCCAGAAAGCTGCGCCCGACCAGCTCGTCCTCGGTGTAGCCCAACATGGCGCACAGGGCTGGATTGACGGCGCGGAAACGGAAGTCGAGCCCTGCCATCGCCTTGCCGAGCGGACTCTGCTCGAATACGCGGCGAAACCGCTGCTCGCTGTCGCGCAGTGCGGCCTCGGCCAACTTACGGCTCGTGATGTCGACATCAACTCCACTGTAGCGCGCAGGTATGCCGCAGGCGTCGCGGATCACGCGGCCGCGACCGAGGATCCACCGCAGGTCGCCGTCGGGGCGGATGATGCGATATTCGGTCTCATAGTAGTCCGCGCCGCTGGCGACAGCGTCATTGAAGCCCCGCAGCACGCGTTCGCTATCGTCCGGATGGCGCAGACGGCGCGTCGTCTCGATCGGCACCAGCTCCGCTGTCGGTTGTAGGCCCATGATGCGGAAGAACTGCGCAGTGCCGCGCAGCAATCCGGTTGGAAGGTCGAGGTCCCACACGCCGATCCCGGCGGAGGCCTCCGCCAGGGCGAGGATCTCGTCGCTCTCACCAAATGCTTTCGAGGCCTCTGCGCCTGTCCGATCACGCAACTGCGATATCGCTTCGACCATCCCGCCACTGTTACAAGCTGCGCCTGTCTTGCGATATGGCCGCAGCCGGTCTCACAGCGAATTGACTCTCTCAGCTATGCACCAGCGCGCAGCCGCCCTGGTCCAGCGGCCGGAACGCCTGATCGGCTGGGATCGTCCGCTTGTGGATGTAGTAGTCCCACGGTTCCTTCGACTGCTCGGGTGCTTTCACCTCGAACAGATGCATGTCGTGGATCACGCGGCCGTCAACACGCACCTTGCCGTTGCCGAACAGCGGATCGACCGTTGGCGTGCTCTTCATCTGAGCGATGGCGGCGCGTCCGCTGGCCATTGCCTTGTCCGCACCCATCGCGGTTGCCACCTTCAGATAGTGCATCACGGCCGAGTACTGGCCGGCATGCACCGAGCCTGGCACCACGCCATTGAAGCGTGCCGCGTAGCGCTTGCTGAACTCGCGCGTGCCATCATTCAGATTCCAATAGAACGGCTCGGTCAGCAGCACGCCCTGTGCCGAGGCCAGGCCCACACCGTGTACGTCGTGGATCAGGAAGATCAGTCCGGCGACCTGCTGGCCGCTCTTCATGATGCCGAACTCGGCGGCCTGCTTGATGCAGTTCACCGTATCGTTGCCGCCGTTGGCGAGGCCGATCGCCTTCGCGCCGCTCGCCTTCGCCTGCACCAGGAATGAGGAGAAGTCGGTGGTTCCGGGGAACGGCGCCAGCGCCTCGCCGAGCACCTTGCCGCCGGCACCGGTGACGAAGCTCGCGGCGTCCTTTTGCAGCGAATGTCCGAACGCGTAATCGGCGGTGATGAAGAACCAGCTGTCCGCGCCTTCCTTCACCGCGGCGTCCACCACGCCGTGTGGCATCGACCAGGTGTCATAGACCCAGTGCAGATGGTTCGGTCCACATTTCGGCCCAGTAATGTCAGCCGAAGCGCCACCGGTGAAGATCGCCACCTTGTCCTTCTGCTTGGCAAGATCGCCGATCGCGAATGCTGCCGATGACAGCGGTACGTCGGTTACGACATCCACGCCCTTGTTGTCGTACCAGTCCGCGGCGATGGCGAGCGCCACATCTGGCTTGAGCTGCAGGTCGGCCTGCACGATCTCGGCCTTCACGCCGGGATGGGCGGCGATGAAATCCTCGACCGCCATCTGCGCACCGAGCACCGAGCCGGGGCCGGTGTTGGCGGCATAGACGCCGTTCATGTCGGTGAGCACGCCGATGCGGATCGGCTTGTCCGCGGCGCGGGCGCGCGGTGGCAACGTCGCAGCGGCGACACTTGCGCCCAGCAACGCGCGGCGTCCGATTGCGCGGAATTCCATGTGCATCTCCCACCGGTGGCGGACCAACTTTAGGCGCCTCCTGCGTCCCGCGGCTAGGGCATGGCAGGGGACCCGGGTCTATGCCTCGATGCGGATCATCGGCTCGCCTCGCTCGACCGTGCCGATGATCGCGGCTTGCAAGCCGGCCGCACGCAGCGCTGCGATGCACGCTTCTGCACGCCCCGGCACGATCCCCGCCAGCAGCCCGCCCGAGGTCTGCGGATCGATCAACAGCGCGGCACGATGATCCGGCCCGATATCAGGCAGCAGTCGCAGATTCTCGGGCGCCATCGTGCTGGCCACGCCGGCGCCGGCAAGTTCCAGCGCTCCCGGCAGGGTCGGCACTGCGTCGCGCGAAACGATCGCGCCGGACTGAGAGGCGCGCAGCATCTCCATCAGATGGCCGGCCAGGCCGAAACCTGTGACGTCGGTGCAGGCAATCGCGCCATGCTCACGCAGAATCAGTGATGCCGCTGCGTTGCTCGTCCGCATTGATGCGATCGCCGCCTGCAGCCACGCCGTCCGCGCCAGGCCGCGCATATGCCCAGCCAGGATGATGCCGGTGCCGAGCGGCTTGGTCAGCACCAATGCGTCGCCCGCGCGCAGCCCCGACTTGCGCAGCAGCTTGGTCGGATCGGCGAGGCCGGTCACCGCGAAGCCCAGTGCCAATTCAGCAGCCTCGGCGCTATGGCCGCCCACCAGTGCGCAGCCGTCCGCTGTCAGCACGCCGCTGGCGCCTTGCAACATGTCAGCGAGTTCGGTGCGCATCTTGTCGCCCGACGTGTAGGGCACGGCAGCCACGGCCAGCGCCGTCCACGGTCGCGCGCCCATCGCGTGCAGGTCGGATAGCGCATGCGCCGCAGCGATCTCGCCGAACACGAATGGATCGTCGATGAAGGCACGGAAGTAATCGATGCTCTGCACCACCGCCATGCCATGCGGCGGCAGCATCACCGCCGCATCGTCGCGGCGCATCGAGTCCGATCAGTACACCGGCGTCGGGCGGCCGAGGCAGATTGACCAGTGCGCCCGCCAGCACCTCGGCACCGACCTTGGCGCCGCAACCGCCGCAGCGCATCGGGTCGGCGTTCCGCATCGGCGCCATCGGCTGCTGGTACATCCGCATCCAGCGGCGATCGATCCAGTCCTTCCAGCGCCATACTGCTGCGTCCGGAAACCGCTACGCCATTGCGCCATGCCAGTGCGCGGCCGCCGCCAAGCCCGACGATCGCCAATGCGTCCGATTGCGGCCGCCAGCGGCGCACCGCCCGGCCGCGCGCCACGCGGCGCAGGTTGGCTGCCAGCGGCGCTCCGGCGCGCACCGCCCAGACACCGGCCTTTGGCCGAGGATTGCCCTCGATCGCCGCGCAGTCGCCGGCGGCGAAGACGGAGCCGTGGCTGACGCTCCGCAGTGTCGCATCCACACGCACGCAACCGACCGCGTCGCAGGCGAGGCCGGAGGCGGCGAGGAATGCCGGACCCGTCACACCAGTCGCCCAGAGTGCGGTTGCGACTTCCAGGAAACTGCCATCGGACAGTGCCAGCCTGCCGTCGACCCAATCGCCCGCCCGCACGCCGCAGGCCAGTTCCACCCCAGAATTGACCAGAGCGGTGCGGGCGACGGATCGCGCGTACAACGGGGCGCTCGCCAATGGCTCCGCCGCGTCACATACCAGCACGATCCGCACCTGGTCGCGGTAGCGTCGTGCCAGGGCCAGCGCCAGTTCCGTTCCGCCGGCTCCGCCGCCGACCACGGCGATGCGCGCGCCGGGCCGCAGCGTTTCCTCCAGTGCCGCCAGGCGAGCGACGAACCGGCCGATCGGCTTGACCGGCGTTCCGCCGACGGACGGCATCGCAGGCTCGCCGCCGACGTCGATCGAAAGCAGGTCGAACGGGACTATCGGCCGCCCGAGTCACCGCAACGTGGCGCGCGGCGAGGTCGATCGCGGTCGCCTCCGCCAGGATCAGCCGTGCGCCCGCCTGCGCCGCCAGCGGCGCGAGGTCGATATGCGCCTGCTCGAACGTATAGTCGCCCCGGATCAGTCCGGGCAGCATGCCGGTGTAGGGCGTCTCCGGCTCCCGGCCGATCAGCGTCAGGCGCACCCCCGGCTCTCGGCGCATGGCGAAGCGGCGCAGCACCTCGACATGGGCATGGCCGGCACCAAGCAGGACGAGGTCGGTCGTGATCGGTGCGCGAGGCTGCATTCCGTCGAGCCTAGCCGGCTTGCGACGAGTTGGCGGAGCGGCGAGGATCACGCCCATGACATGGTCCATTCTGGTGCGCGATCCGGCGACCGGCGCGCTGGGCGCGGCAGTGGCGACGCGGTTCTTCGCGGTGGGTGCGCTGGCGATCCATGTCGAAGGCGGCGTCGGCGGCGCTGGCCACCCAGGCGCTGATCAACCCGATGTACGCAGTGGCCGGCATGGCGCGGCTGCGTGCCGGCGATGCGCCGGATGCCGTTGCGTCCGCGCTGCTGGCCGAGGACGCCGGCCGCGACCACCGGCAACTGCACATGATCGACGCGCGGGGCCGCGTCGCGCAGCATACCGGTGGCGACTGTGTAACCTGGTGCGGCGCGGTGCGGGGAAGCGATGTGTCCGTCGCCGGCAACATGCTGGCCGGCGCGGCGGTGGTGGAACGAACTCTGGACGCGTTCCAACGCGCCACGGGCACGCTGGCCGAGCGCCTGATCACCGCGTTGGAGGCCGGCGAAACAGCGGGCGGCGACAAGCGCGGCAAGCAGTCGGCAGCGCTGAAGATCTGCACCCGCGATCCCTATCCCGACCTGGATATCCGCACCGACGACCATCCCGATCCGCTGGGCGAACTGCGTCGGCTGCATGCAGTGAGCCTGGAGCGGTTTGCGGTGTTCCGACGGTTCCTGGCCGGCGCAGGCAGCCCCTGTGGCGTGTTCGATCGAACGGTGATCGATGCCGTCATTGCGTGCGAGGGAACACCGCCTACCTGACCACCATAACAACAAGTCTGGGAAGCTTCATCATGCGCCGTCTCCTGCTCGCCGCTGCCTGTGTGCTGATCACCGCCGTTCCCGCCTTCGCGCAGACGCTGCGCATCGCGCTGCGGCAGGACCTCGACGTGATGGATCCCACGCTGGCCACCACCTATGTCGGGCGCATCGTGTTCGCCGGGCTCTGCGACAAGCTGTTCGACATCGACGAGAAGCTGAACATCGTGCCGCAGCTCGCCACCGGCTATGAGTGGGCCGACGACAGGACGCTGCTGATCCATCTGCGTTCCGGGGTGAAGTTCCAGAACGGCGAAGTGATGGACGCGGCGGCGGTGAAATATTCGCTGGAACGCCATCTCACGATGCAGGGCAGTTTCCGCAAGAGCGAGATCAGCGCGATCGATCATGTCGAGGTGGTGGATCCCGCAACGGTGCGCATCGTGCTGAAGTCGCCGTCGGGCGCGTTCCTGGCACAATTGACCGATCGCGCCGGCATGATCCTGCCGCCCAAGGCCACCGAGGCCGCCGGCAAGGATTTTGGCGCGCATCCGGTGTGCAGCGGTCCCTTCAAATTCGTCGAGCGCGTGCCGCAGGATCACGTGACGTTGGAACGCTTTCCCGACTACTGGGATGCCAAAGACATCCACTTCGACAAATTGGTCTATCAGATCCTGGTCGATCCGTCGGTGCGGATGGCCAACCTTAAGGTCGGTACAGTGGAGATCACCACCGACGTGGTGACGACCGATGCCGCCGCGGTGAAGGCCGACCCCAAACTGCGTCTCGTGGTCTACGACGCACTCGGCTATTTCGGCATCACCAACAACATCTCGAATGGGCCGCAGGCGAACAATCCGTATGGCCAGAGTGCATTGGTGCGGCAGGCGTTGGATCTCGCGATCGACCGTGCCGCACTGGTGAAGGTCGTATTCAATGATATGTTTGCGCCGAGCGTGCAGGCCGTGCCGCCAAGTTCGCCGTTCTACGATGAAGCGTTGCAGGCTCCCGGACGCGATGTGGCGAAGGCGAAGGCGCTGCTGAAACAAGCGGGCGTGACGCTGCCGGTGAAGCTCGATCTGCTGGCCTTCAATGATTCCGACATCCTGCAGGCCTCCGAGGTGATCCAGTCGATGGCAGCCGAGGCGGGCTTCGACGTGCATATCCAGGCGATGGAATTCGCCTCCTCGATTCAGGCTTCGGTGCGTGGCGAGTACCAGGCCTACATGATCGGCTGGTCCGGCCGCGTCGATATCGACGGCAACACCTACGCCTTCCTGCATAGCGGGCAGGGCAACAACGCCAGCCACTACAGCAATGCGACCGTCGACCAGCTGCTCGACGACGCGCGTGGCACGGTGGACGTGGCGAAGCGGCGCACGCTGTATGGACAGATGTGGCCGGTATTGCGGCAGGATCTGCCGATCACCTACCTGTGGAACGGGCGCAATATCGTCGGCATGTCGGCGAAGCTGCAAGGCTTCCGGCCGGTGCCGGACGGCATGATCCGCTTGCAGGGGCTGGAGATGGCGAAGTAGTGCGCGGGCATCTCGGCACGCGCATCGCGCAGATCATCCCGACGCTGCTGCTGGTCAGCATCCTGGTGTTCTGCCTCCAGCAGCTCATGCCGGGCGATCCGGCGCTGGTGATGGCCGGCGAGGAGCGCGGTGATCCGCAGGTGCTGGCGCAGATCCGCGCCGAGCTGTGGTTGGATCGCTCGCTGCCGGTGCAGTACCTGCACTGGATGGGGAACGTGCTGCAGGGCAATCTCGGGTTCTCCTGGCGCATTCGCCAACCGGTGGCGCAACTTGTGTTCCAGAAGCTGCCGGTGACGCTGCAACTGGGCTCGATGGCCTTCGCCATCGCGGTGCTGATCGGCGTGCCGGCGGGAATCATAGCTGCGGTGTACCGCAATGGTTTCTGGGACTACATCGCCAACGCGGTGGGCCTGGCGGGGCTATCCACGCCGAACTTCTGGCTCGGCATCATGATGATCCTGCTGATCTCGGTGCAGTTGGGCTGGCTGCCGCCATCGGGCTACGTGCCGCTGACCGAGGACTGGCGGCAGTCGCTCGCCACCACCATCATGCCGGCGTTCGTGCTGGGCAACGCGATCGCGGCGGTCCTGATGCGGCATACCCGCAGTGCGATGCTGACGTCGCTCGATCAGGACTATGTGCGGACAGCGCGCGCCAAAGGGTTGCGCGAGTTCGTCGTGGTAATCCGGCATGCGCTGCGCAATGCACTGATCCCGGTGGTGACGCTGGGTGCGCTGGAACTTGGCACGCTGTTCTCCGGTGCGGTGCTGACCGAGCAGGTGTTCAGCATTCCGGGCTTCGGCAAGATGGTCGTTGATGCGGTGTTCAACCGCGACTATCCGGTGGTGCAGGGGGTCGTGCTGGTGACGGCGTTCCTTTACGTGATGCTGAACCTGCTGGCGGATGTGCTGTACGTGGTGATCAATCCGCGGCTGCGGGGGGCTTGATGATGTTCGTCGGCGCCCTCCCCCCAACCCCCTCCCGCAAGGGGAGGGGGAGTAGTTTCAATAGAAATCCTCCCCCTCCCCTAGCGGGAGGGGGTCGGGGGGAGGGGGCCACACCATGAGCGCAACCGCTGTCGCCCCCGCCATCGTGCGCAGCGCGGCGATGCCGCGCAGCCCGATGCAGCTTGCGGTGCACCGTTTCCTGCATCGCCCTGTCGCCGTTGCCGGGCTCGCGGTGATCGTGCTGTTCGTCGCGGTGGCGGTGTTCGCTCCCCTGATCGCGCCCTACGATCCAATCGCCACTTCATGGTCCGCGATCCGCAAGGCGCCGTCGCTGGCGCACTGGATGGGCACCGACGAGAATGGCCGCGACGTGCTCGCGCGCGTGGTGTTCGGTGCACGTGCCAGCCTGCTGGCAGGCGTCGTCGCGGTGCTGATCGCCGCCGGCATCGGCGTGCCGGCGGGATTGCTCGCCGGTTTCGCAGAGGGCTGGATCGATGTCATCCTGAGCCGCATCGTCGATGCCATGCTGGCCTGCCCGTTCCTGATCCTCGCGATCGCGCTTGCCGCGTTCCTGGGGCCCGACCTGACCAATGCGATGATCGCGATCGGCGTCTCCACCGCGCCGCGGTTCATGCGCGTGGCGCGCGCGGCGACGCTGGATGCCAGCAGCAACGAGTACGTCGAGGCGGCGCGCGCGATCGGCAACCCCGGCTGGCGCGTCGCGGTGCGCCACGTGCTGCCGAATATCGTGCCGCCGATCATGGTGCAGGGCACGCTCGCCATCGCCGCCGCGATCATCGCCGAGGCCAGCCTGTCGTTCCTCGGCCTGGGTCAGCAGCCGCCGTCGCCGTCCTGGGGTTCGATGCTGAACTCGGCGCAGCGCTTCCTGACGCAGGCGCCATGGCTCGCGGTATTCCCGGGGCTGGCGATCTTCCTGGTCGTGCTGTCGTTCAACCTGGTCGGCGACGGGTTGCGCGACGCGCTCGATCCGCGCGGACGCTGAGCTTATTCGGCCTGGTGTTCGACGTTGTCGAGGTATCGCACCCATGCCGCCGGCAATCCGTGCGCGCGGGCACCTTCGCGCAATAGCGAGATGTAGCGGAAGGACGGGACGCCGTCGGTGTCTTTGCCGCGCGCCATATAGGTCACGGCGGTGACGATGTTGCCGTCCGGGTCCTCGGCCGTCACCAGGACATGGCGATAATGCCGCCCGGGAACGCCTTCAGTCGAATCCAGACGCAACAGTTCTCGCCGCGTGATCCGATACAGCACGCCCCACATCTCGCCGTCAGGATCGGGACAGATATTCGCCGGCGCCGCCTTTCCTTTCGGGCGGCCTTCCAGATTGAAGCGCAACCGATAGCCGCTGACCCGCGCGATGCGCCATTCGCTCGGACGCATGCCACGCCGTTCGCGAAACGCGCTGTGGTGCATGTTGGAGCCATAGGCGAAATACCACACCGGGTCGGATGGCCGTCCGGCGATGGCCTGGCCGTGCCAGCGGTAGTGGTATCGCGACAGGATCCACGATCTTGCCAGCAGCCGACGCCAGCGAATTCTGATGCTTCTGCGTGGCGCGGTGAGACGGCTGGAGAATGTCCGCAACATGGTCGGCTCGATCAGGTCTGGCGTTGGTCAATCATGGCAATCGTATTCAGCCAGGTGGGATTGTGCAACGACGGGCAGCCCCACTTGTCACGCGGGACAACCTCGCACGCGCGCAGCCGATCAAGGGTCTTCGGTCAACGTGCCTTGAACTCGGCAGCGCCTGTGGTTTCGCCAGCGTCCATGGTCGCCCCGTTACGGTCATATCAGCCGACTGGCCATATTGGATGACCAGTGGATGGCGCAGGCTCAATCCGGCTGTGTCGCCTTGTGCGCGAGCAGCGCCATCAGCCGGCGGTCGCGCCATTCCTGCCGCACACCCTGCATGTTGGCCGGCAGTTCCGACCGCCGCGCCGCCTGTAGCCGGTCGATCAGCGTGGCATTCCACTCGCGTGGCGTCATCTGCTTCTGCAACTCGGCATACAGTGGGCCGTAGCGCTCGCAGTAGTCCTTTAACCCACCCGGCGCATTCAGATCGATCGTTTCCAACGGCCCCATGAAGCTCCAGCGCAAGCCAAGGCCGTGCTTCACCAGTACATCGAGGTCCGCCGGCGAGACCACGTCGTCGGCCACCAGCCGAAACGCCTCCGCGAGCAACGCGCCCTGCAGGCGGTTCAGCGCGAAGCCATCCATCTCCTTGTTGACCGTTGCCGGTACCTGGCCCGCATTAGTCATCAGAGCGCGCGTCCGCGACACTACCGCCGGATCGGTCCATGGCGCTGGGCACAATTCGACCAGCGGGATCAGATACGGCGGATTGACCGGATGCGCGACCAGACAGCGTCCCCGACCCGCAAGATCCTCCGTGTAGGCGCTGGCGGGAATACCGCTGCTCGAGCTCGCCAGCACTGCGTCAGGCCTCGAGAAGCGGTCGAGCTCAGCGAACAGTCCCTGCTTCGCCGCCACCTGCTCCGGCCCGTTCTCCTGCACATGCTGCGCGTCACGCACAGCCTCGGACAGCGTCGGCGCCGGGCGCACCCGGGCGGCCACCGCCGCCGGCGCCTCCTCGAGCAGTCCGGCCTCCCGCAGTTCCGGCAGCCGCTCGGCGATGAAGCCGAGCGCCGCCTCGACCTGCTGCGGATACGGGTCCCACAGCGCCACATCGAATCCGGCGCGCGCGAACACGATCGACCAGGAGCGACCGATCAGTCCTGCGCCAACCACCGCCACCTGCGTCATGCCAAATCTCCTCCCGGACCCCTTGAGGTCAGCCCTGAGGCCACGCAGAGTCAACGCGTGGTATTCGATCCTGAGCGGTTGCGCTCGCTCGCCGGCCGGCCAGAGTTGCTGACGCCGGATCAGATGGCGCGCGCCGACGCGGCCTCGCCTGCGCTTGGCGTGCCTGGGCCGACACTGATGACCAATGCCGGTCGTGCAGTGGCGCGCGCCATTGTCCGACGATTCCGCCCCTGCCGGACGCTTGTGCTCGCCGGGCCCGGCAACAACGGCGGCGACGGCTATGTCGCAGCGCGACTGTTGCAGCAGTTGGGCTGGCCAGTGGCGTTGGCTGCACTTGCCCCACCCCGCGCCGGCTCCGATGCCGCCGATGCCGCCGCCATGTGGCATGGTCCGTCCGCACAGTTCTCTGCGGCGGCGGCGGACCGTGCGGAGCTTGTGATCGACGCCGTGTTCGGCGCCGGGCTGGCTCGGGAGGTGGATGGCCTCGTGGCCGATGCGCTGCGCGCAGCGCGCCGCGTGGTGGCCGTGGACGTGCCGAGCGGCCTGGATGGTGCCACCGGCGCGGTGCGCGGTTATGCGCCGCAGGCAGCGCTGACGGTCACGCTTCTTTCGGCTCAAGCCGGGGCACCTGCTGCTGCCGGGCCGCGAGTTGTGCGGCGAGACCGTGCTCGCCGAAATCGGCCTGCCCAGTGCCGTGCTGCGGCAGGTGCAGACGAACTGCTTCGCCAACCTGCCGGAACTGTGGGGTCTGCCGACGCCGGATCCGCAATCGCACAAATATTCGCGCGGCCATGTCACCGTAGTGGGCGGCGAGACAATGACCGGGGCGGCACGACTGGCTGCCGATGCGGCTCGCCGAGGCGGCGCGGGCCTGGTGACCATCGCGGCGATCGGGAGCGGGAATGTCTATCGTGCCGGGTCGCCGGGAGTGCTGGTGAGCGAGGCGCCGCTCGCCGAACTGCTCGAGGATGGTCGCCGCAACGTCTGGGTATGCGGACCCGGGCTGGGGCCTGATGCCGCGCGGGCCACGCTGCCGCTGCTGTTGGCGGCCGGCCGCTGCGTGGTCGCTGACGCCGATGTGTTTACCGCCTTCGCCGGTGAGCCGGATGCGTTGCGCGGTGCGGCGGTGCTCACCCCGCACGCCGGCGAATTCGCACGCGCGTTCGGCGGCCCTGGACCAGATCGCATCGCCGCCGTGCGTGCCGCCGCCGCGCGTACCAGGGCGGCCGTGCTGCTGAAGGGAGCCGACACGATCATCGCCGCGTCCGATGGCAAGGTCGCGATCAACGCCTCCGCACCACCCTGGTTGGCCACCGCCGGGTCCGGCGATGTGCTCGCCGGCCTGATCGCCGGGCTGCTGGCGCAGGGCATGCCGGCCTGGGATGCCGCCGCCGCCGGCGCGTTTCTGCACGGGCGCGCCGGCACGTTCGCCGGACCCGGTCTGGTGGCGGAGGACCTGCTTCCGGCGATCACCACCGCCTTGACCGCAACAACATGTCCGCCACATCCGCCTCGCAGGCGGCTATGATCGGCATCCGCCGCGAGGAGTGCCTGCATGAGTGACATCGCCGCCCCTGGTCTGCTCGACCGAGCCATTCGCCGGATCACCACGGTCTGGCGCGACATGGCGGCGGGCGTGGCGGACGAGTCGATCGCCGCGCAGATGCGAGCCTGCCTGGCCGGGCGCGGCGGCGAGGTCAGCGGGCGCAACCGTGCCGCCAAGCTGGCGGAAACCTACCAGGAATTGAACGAAGCCGGTCGCACGGAATTTCTGCGCACGCTCGCCAGCTTCGATTCCGACGCCGATGCGGTGGCGCACGCCTACGCGGACGTGCAGGTGGCGGCCGATCCCGCCGAACTCGCGACCGCCAAGGCCGCACTGCGGCGCGCGCTGGAACCGCCTCGGCTGCGGCTGCTGACCCAGTTCACCACCATTCCCGACGGCCGGAAATTCCTGGTCGATCTGCGCGGCTTCCTGCTGAAGATTCGCCGCGACGACAAGCTGCTGGCGGCGCTGGAGGCCGACCTGCGCGGACTGCTCGCCGCCTGGTTCGACATCGGTTTCCTCGAATTGCATCGCATCGACTGGAACAGCCCGGCGGCGCTGCTGGAGAAGCTGGTGGGCTACGAGGCGGTGCACGAGATCCGTTCCTGGCGCGATCTGAAGAACCGGCTGGATTCCGATCGCCGCTGCTATGCGTTCTTTCATCCGCGCATGCCGGGTGAGCCGCTGATCTTCGTCGAGGTGGCGCTGGTGAAGGGGCTGGCAGGCAGCGTGCAGGGATCTGCTGGACGAGAAGGCGCCGCTGCTGGATCCGCGTGCGGCGGATACCGCGATCTTCTATTCGATCAGCAACTGCCAGCAGGGGCTGGCGGGCATCAGCTTCGGCAATTTCCTGATCAAGCGCGTGGTGGACGAGCTTTCGGGCGAGTTCCGCAATCTGAAGACATTTGCCACGCTTTCGCCGATCCCCGGCTTCCGCGCCTGGCTGGACGCGAAGCTTGCCGCGGACCAGCCGGGTCTGCTGTCGGATGAGGAATCTGCCAGCCTCGGTTCCGCAATGCCGGCGCCGTCGGGCAAGCAGGCGCTGGCAGGGATCGTGGCGAAGCGCGGCTGGTGGCGCGAGGCGGGGTTGCGCAAGACCGCGGAGCCGGTGCTGCTGCGGCTGTGCGCGCGCTACCTGCTGGTGGAGACCGGCGGCGGCAAACGGGCGCCCGATCCGGTCGCGCATTTCCATCTGTCGAACGGCGCGCGGGTGGAGCGGATCATCGCGCTGGGCGACACCTCGGAAAAGGGCGCCAAGGAGAGCGCGACGTTGATGGTCAACTACCTGTATGATCCGACGAAGATCGAGGACTGGCACGAGGACTATGCCGGCGAAGGCAAGCGCAACGCCTCGACCACGGTGCGGCGGTTGGCGCGCGGGTGGAACTGACGGAGGGAACGATGTCGGAGGCAATCCTGAGCAACCGCGGCTACCCCGGTGTCGTGCCCACGAATGTCCATCGTTTGGCCGGTTGATGGACGCGACTGCAATCTTGGCCGGCGTCGCGACGACCGATCGCCTGCGCATCCTGCAGCAGCTCGAACGCAAGCTGCTCTGGCTGTCGTCGTGGATGATCCACCATGCCAACCACATCCGGCCCAACCGTGACGGGCTGAAGGTGGGCGGACATCAGGCGTCCTGCGCCTCGGTGATCTCCATCATGACAGCGCTGTATTTCGAGATCGCCCGGCCGCAGGACCGCATCGCGGTGAAGCCGCATGCCGGCCCGGTGTTCCACGCGATCAACTACCTGTTCGGCCGGCAGACGCTTGGAAAAGCTGCAAGGGCTGCGGCAGTTGGGCGGCGTGCAGTCCTATCCGTCGCGGATAAAGGACGGACCGGAGGTGGATTTCTCCACCGGCTCGGTCGGTCTCGGCGTGGCGATGACGACGTTCTCCGCGCTGATGGCCGATTATGTGCGGCTGCACGGGCTGGGCCGCACCGACCTGCCGCCCGGGCGCCATATCGCCATCGCCGGCGATGCCGAACTCGATGAAGGCAACATCTACGAAGCGCTTATGGAAGGCTGGAAGCACGACGTCCGCAATCTATGGTGGATCGTCGACTACAACCGCCAGAGCCTCGATTCCGTCGTGCCCGATCGGCTGTTCGGCCGCATCGAGGGCCTGTTCCGCGACATGGGCTGGAACGTCGTCACCATCAAATACGGCCGCAGGCTGGAGGCCGCGTTCGCGCGCGAGGGCGGCGAGGCGCTGCGTGCCTGGATCGACGACTGCCCGAACTCGCTCTATTCGGCGCTGACCTTCCAGGGCGGCGCATCCTGGCGCCAGGCGCTGCTGGCCGATCTGGGGCGCTCCAAGGCGCGCGCGATCATCGATCCGTTGTCGGACGACGAACTCGGCGCGCTGATGACCAATCTCGGCGGCCACGACATCGAGACGGTGATCGACACGCTGCGCGCCGAGGCGGACGGCGATCAGCCGACCTGCTTCATCGCCTACACCATCAAGGGCATGGGTCTGCCGTTCGCCGGCCACAAGGACAACCACGCCGGGCTGATGACCAAGGAGCAGATGGAGGGGTTCCGCACCTCGATGGGCATTCGCCCAGGCCATGAGTGGGATCTGTTCGAAGGGCTCGATGTGCCGGAGAGCGAACTGCGCGCCTTCCTCGCGGCCTGTCCGTTCGCCACGCCGCTCACGCCGGAGGGCCGTGCGCTCAGTGCGCCCATGGTACCGGTGCCGGCAATCGCTGCCGCATGGCAAACTCGCCGGCCGGCGGATGTCCACGCAGGCGGGCTTCGGCGACATCCTCGCCGAGATCGGTCGCGGCCAGGGCGAGCTGAAGGCGCTCGCCGCACACATCGTGACGACGTCGCCCGACGTGACGGTATCGACCAATCTCGGGCCATGGGTGAACCGGCGCGGCATCTTCGACCGCCACACGCGCAACGACGTGTTCCGCGACGCGAAGCTGGCGAGCGCGCAGCGCTGGGGCATGTCGCCCAAAGGCCAGCACATCGAACTCGGCATCGCCGAGCAGAACCTGTTCCTGCTGCTGGGCGCGGCCGGACTGACGCCGGCGATGACCGGTGCGCGGGTGCTGCCGATCGGCACGGTGTACGATCCGTTCGTCAACCGCGGTCTCGATGCGCTGATCTATGCCTGCTACCAGGATGCGCGTTTCCTGCTGGTCTGCACGCCGTCGGGGCTGACCTTGGCGCCGGAGGGCGGCCAGCATCAGTCGATCAACACGCCGCTGATCGGCATGGCGGCAGATCGGCTGGCGAGCTTCGAGCCGGCGCATGTCGATGAGCTCGCGATCCTGCTGCGCCACGCGTTCGACCACATGCAGCGCCCCGACGGCTCGTCGGTGTGGCTACGTTTGTCCACACGCCAGCTCGAACAGCCGACGCGGACGCTGGATGATCTGGCGGTGATCGAGGGGGCGCACTGGCTGGTGCCGCCGGCGGTCGGTGCGCGGATCGCGATCGCCTATCAGGGCCCGGTCGCGCCGGAGGCCGCCGCGGCATTCGCCGAACTGGCCGCGGAGGAGCCTGGTGCCGGGCTGCTGGCGATCACCAGTCCGGATCGGCTGCATGCCGGCTGGCTCGCCGCCTTGCGTGCGCGGCGTAACGGCGACCGGACCGCCGTTTCGCATATCGAGCGCGTGCTGGCACCGCTGGCACCGCAAGCCGCACTGGTGACGGTGCTGGACGGTCATCCGGCGACGCATGCCTGGCTGGGCGCGGTGCGCGGCCAGCGCGTGGTGCCGCTCGGGCCTGATCACTTCGGCCAGAGCGGTGACATTCCGGATCTGTACCATGAATACGACATCGATCAGGATGCCATCCTCGATGCCTGCGCACAGGCATTATTGGCATAGGACCGCACGATGCGGCCGCGCCCGTTCGCCGCCCTGCTGCTGAGCATCGTCACGCTGTCCGGTGCCCACGCGGACGATGTAACGGACCAGATCAACGAGGCGCTCAAGGCCTATCAGAACCACGACACGCAGACCGCGATCGCCGCACTGGACGCCGCCGCCAATCTGCTGCGCCAGTCGCGGGCCGCTGGTCTGCAGAAGGCTGCTGCCGTCCGCACCGCAAGGCTGGACCGCCGATGCAGCCGAATCGACCGCGGTCAGCGTGGCGATGCTCGGCGGCGGCATCACCGCGAGCCGTGCCTATCACAACGGGATCCAGCGCGTCGAAGTGCAGCTGGTAGCGGATTCGCCGATGCTGCAGGGTCTGGCGGCGCTGATCAGCAGTCCGCTCGGCGCGCTCGGCGGCATGCAGACCGTCGTGATCGGCGGCCGACGAATGTCCCACACCGAGAATGACCACACCTACATGACACTGGTCGCCGACAAGGTGATCGTGAAGGTCGATGGCAACTCGGACACGCCGGATGCCACGCTGAAAAGCTTCATCGCGGTGATCGACTTCACCGCGATCGAGCAGCACGCTCATTGAGTGCGCTCTGACGCAACAGCGCGTCGACCCGAGCCGCGGCGCCGGCCCAGGTGAAATAAGTCTGCACGTTCGCGCGTGCCGATTGTCCCAGGCGTCGACGCTGATCGGCGTCCTTGAACAGCGCGACGACCGACCTGGCCATCGCGTCGGCGCGGGTTGCAATGAGATGGGCGTGGTCTGCCGGCACAATCAGCCCATTTGTCGCGAGCCGGCTCAGCACCACCGGACGCGCGCTGGCCCAGGCCTCCAGTACCTTGTTCTTGATACCGACGCCTGAGCGCATTGGCGCGATCGACACCCAGGACCGGCCCAAGATCGACAGCATATCCGGCACGTCTGGCGCAATCTCGATGTTCGCGTGGCCGGCAAGCGCTCGCACCTCAGGTGCCGGATTGCGGCCGGCAATGACGAAGCGAGCTTCCGGCACCGCCTTATGGATGCGTGGCCAGATCGCATTCGCGGCGAACCGCACCGCCTCGACGTTCGGCTGATAATCCAGCGCACCGGTAAAGCTCAGTGTCGGCTCCGCGGCTTCCGCGGTGATGCTGGCGAAGGATGGAATGTCCACCCCATTCGGCACGACATGGACCGTATCGCGGCCGCCGATCCGGCGCAGCCAACGCGCATCCGCCTCGCCGACGCACAGCGTCGCCGCAAAGCTGCGCGCGGTTTGGCGGGCGAAGCGGGTCGCGATCGCGATTTCGCGCAGCGCGCGATAGCGTTGTCGCAGTTCGCGGTAGGTCAGGAAGCCGCGCCAGAATTCCAATGGATTGCAGTCGATCATGTCGACCACAGCGCGCGGCAGGTCACTGCGTCCGAACCAAAGCGCCTCGGCGCCCGGCCAGACCAAAGCGCAATCGGAACGGTGCTCGCGAACCACGCGGTCCAGTGTGGCGTGGAGCTCCGCCTGGTCGAAGCGCCACGGATAAGTCAGCCCGCGGCCGCGCAGCGCCACCGGCACGTGGCGAGTGATGGCAGCCGGGATCGCCTCGGACGGCGGCGAGATCAGCGTGATCGACCATCGCTCCGCGAGGTGGTCCAGCAAATGCGAAACGCGCAGCGAATAGCCGTTCAGTACCGGCCAGGGTGCCAGTGTCGCGATCGCAAGCAGGGAGGGCCGTGTGCCCAGGCGTTACCCGAGCCGCCCGTGGCAGTGCTTGTACTTCTTGCCAGATCCGCACGGGCACGGAGCGTTGCGCGACGCGTTGTGCCAGGTCGTGGGATCGTTCGGATCGACCGCATCCGATCGCATCGGCAGCGTCGCCGCGACCGCCATGGAGCCTGCGCCCTCCAGCGCCATCTCCGACTCGCCGGCGAACGCCGGCACCGGCTGCGGATGCAGTTCCATCATCTGGATCGGAGGCGGCTGACGTGCCGGCTCGGGCGCGATCTCGACCCGCGCCAACATCGCCGTCACACGCTCCTTCAGTTCGTCCAGCATTGCGTTGAACAGCG
Organism: uncultured Alphaproteobacteria bacterium; assembly: GCA_963749575.1. GTDB lineage: Bacteria > Pseudomonadota > Alphaproteobacteria > Acetobacterales > Acetobacteraceae > JAMXLO01. The sequence goes on along the minus strand of CAVVNM010000011.1, from coordinate 240,844 downwards.
CGAACGCCTCGCTCTTGTATTCGTTCAGCGGGTCGCGCTGGCCATAGGCGCGGAGCCCAATGCCCTGGCGCAGATGATCGAGCGCATACAGGTGCTCCTTCCACACCGCATCCAGCGTCTGGATCAGCAGGTTCTTTTCGATCCACCGCATCAGATCGGGGCCCATGTTGGCCGCCTTCGCCGCCATCATCGCATCCGCCGCCTGGTCCACCCGTTCACGCAGATGGCTCTCGTCGATGCCTTCCTCGCGGCCCCATTCCTCGATCGGCAAATCGAGATTGAGCAGGCGCCGCAGATCGTCCGCCAGGTCCTTCAGTTCCCACTGCTCGTGGAATGCCTTCTCCGGCACCCGGCGCAACACCATCGATTCGATCACTTCGGCACGCATATCCGCGACCGTCTCGGACACGTCCGACGCCTTCATGAACTCCTTGCGCTGCGCATACACCTCCTTGCGCTGCGCGTTCATCACGTCGTCGTATTTCAGCACGTTCTTGCGGGTGTCGAAGTTGCGTGCCTCGACCTTCTTCTGTGCCTTCTCCAGCGCCTTGTTGATCCAGGGATGCACGATCGCCTCGCCATCCTTGAGGCCAAGGCGTTGCAGCATCCCGCCCATCCGGTCGGAACCGAAGATGCGCATCAGGTCGTCTTCCAGCGACAGGAAGAAACGCGACCGCCCCGGATCGCCCTGGCGTCCAGAGCGACCGCGCAACTGATTGTCGATACGCCGGCTCTCGTGGCGTTCCGTGCCGATCACGAACAGTCCACCAGCCACCTTCACCTGCTCGTGCGCCGTGGCGACCTCGTCGTTGATCTCCGCCACGCGCGCTGCCTGCTGCGCGGGTTCCTCGATGCCGGCAAGTTCCTTCTTCAGCCGCATTTCCAGATTGCCGCCGAGTTTGATGTCGGTGCCGCGACCGGCCATGTTGGTGGCGATCGTCACCGCGCCCGGCGCACCGGCCTGTGCGACGATATCGGCCTCCTGCTCGTGGAAGCGTGCATTCAGAACCGCGTGCGGAATGCGCTTGCTCTTCAGGATTTCGCTGATGGTCTCGCTCTTCTCGATCGACGTGGTGCCGACCAGCACCGGCTGCCCGTTCTTGCGTGCCTCGTCGATCAGCGCCGCGACTGCCTCGTACTTCTCGGTCGCGGTCCGGTACACCTCGTCGTCTTCATCGTTACGGACGCACAGCACGTTGGTGGGAACCTCCACCACGTCCAGTTTATAGATCTCGGCCAGTTCGTCCGCCTCGGTCATCGCCGTGCCGGTCATGCCGCCGAGCTTGGGATAGAGACGGAAGTAGTTCTGGAATGTGATCGAGGCGAGCGTCTGGTTCTCCGCCTGCACCTCCTGGTGTTCCTTCGCCTCCAGCGCCTGGTGCAGCCCCTCGGAGTAGCGCCTGCCTTCCATCATGCGGCCGGTGAACTCGTCGATGATCACCACCTTGCCCTCGCGCACGATGTAGTCGACGTCGCGGGTGAACAGCGTATGTGCGCGCAGCGACTGCTGCACGTGATGCACCACTGAGACATTGAAGATGTCGTAGAGGTTGCCCTCGGTGATGATGCCCGCCTCGCGCAGCATGTCCTCGACACGCTCCGATCCCGGCTCGGTCAGCGAAACGGTACGGAACTTCTCGTCCTTGTCGTAGCTGTCCGGATCCTTCACCAGCTCCTTCACCACTGCGTCAACCTGCCGGTACAGATCCGAACTGTCCTCCGCCGGACCCGAGATGATCAACGGCGTGCGCGCCTCGTCGATCAGGATGCTGTCCACCTCGTCGACGATGCCGAAAAAGAAGTCGCGCTGGACCATGTCCTCCAGGCGGTACTTCATGTTGTCGCGCAGATAGTCGAACCCGAACTCGTTGTTGGTGCCATAGGTGATGTCGGCGGCGTACTGTGCGCGACGCTGGTCGTCGTCGAGCCCGTGGACGATCACGCCGACGGTCATGCCGAGGAATTGATAGATCTGCCCCATCCATTCGGCATCGCGGCGGGCCAGGTAGTCGTTCACCGTGACGATGTGCACGCCCTTGGCGGACAGTGCGTTGAGGTAGACGGGCAGGGTGGCGACCAGCGTCTTGCCCTCCCCGGTCTTCATCTCGGAGATCTTGCCGTCGTGCAGCACCATGCCGCCGACCAACTGCACGTCGAAATGACGCTGGCCCAGGGTGCGCTTGGCAGCCTCGCGCACCACGGCGAACGCCTCCGGCAGCAGGTCGTCCAGGGTGGCGCCGCCGGCCAGGCGCTCGCGGAATTCGCCGGTCTTCGCCCGCAGCGCCTCGTCCGGCAGCGTCTCCATCGCGGGCTCCAGGGCATTGATCTGCGGCACCCGCCGCTGGTAGCCCTTGAGCGAACGATCGTTGGCGGTGCCGAATACGGCGCGGGCGATGGCAGCGAACATGGGACCTTCTCGGATGGCCGGCGCTGAGGCCGGGCAGTCCCGGATCAGGTCCGGGACAGGGTTCAGATAGGACCCGTGCCGGCTCCGGTCAACGACGCTGCGATGTCATCGCGGTTGCCTCGCCGCGGGCATCGCTGTCATGAAGTGGCGCCGTACCCGCGAGCTGACAGGAGGTGGCATGATTTTCGCAGCGTCCCGGTGGCGCAGGCTGCTCCGCCCCATAGCAGCGCTGGCGGCTGCCGGCCTTTTCTCGTCCGGCTCAGCCTGGGCGCAGGGACAACCTGCCGCCCTGCGGCCAAAGGCGGCCGAGACCAGACCGGCCGAGGCAAAATCCGCCGAATCGAAGCCGGCCGAGGCCACCAAGCCGGCCGAATCGGCGATGAAGCCCGGCGACGTTGCGCGCTCACCGTCCGACCCGGTCGTCGGCGTCGTCGAAGGTCACCTGATCTACCTCAGCGACGTCGGCGGCGCGATGCCGCAGCTTCCGGAGAACCTGCGCGGCCTGCCGTTCGACACGCTGTTCCCCGTGGTACTCGATCGCATCATCGATCACCAGGCGCTGGTAGCCGTCGCGCGCCGCCGGCACCTGGATGACGATCCGGCCGTCAAACGCGACATCGAAGCCGCGACCAACCGCATCCTCGAGGGCGCGCTGCTTGCCCGCGATGCGCTGCCCAGCACCAGTGAGGACAAGATCCAGGCCCGTTACACCAAGCAATACGTCGGCAAGCCGGCGACCGAGGAGACCCGCGCCAGGCACATCCTGGTCGCTACCGAGGAGGAGGCGAAGAAGCTGATCGCCGAACTGAACAAGGGTGCCGATTTCCCGACGCTTGCGAAACAGAGCAGCAAGGACCCCGATCGCGAGAGCGGCGGCGACCTCGGCTTCTTCCGCCGCGATCAGGTGTGGCCGGAGTTCGCCGACGCGGCGTTCGCCCTGCAGCCCGGACAGTTCTCCCAAACGCCGATCCACAACGAATTCGGCTGGCATGTCGTCAAGGTGGAGGAGCGCCGCATCGTCGCCCCACCAACCTATTCCGAGGTGCACGACGCACTGCGTCAGACATTGTTGCAGGAGGCGGTGCAGCACACCATCGACGAAGCGCGCGCCCAGCTCTCGATCCGCAAGTTCAACGTGGACGGCTCGCCGCTGGGCGCGGTGCCGGACATCACGCCCGCCCAGCCGCTCGTGAAACCTGAGGGCACCCCGCCCAAGCCGTGACAGCCAGCGTCTTCGGCATCAAGCGGCACGCCGGATTTTCCCGAGAAACTGGTCGATCTGCGCGCCGAGACGATCGGATTGATCTGTCAGTTCGTCCACCCCGGTCAGCACATTCCGCGCCGCGGCCCCGGTCTGGGCGGCCGAGTCCGTGACCGATCCAATATTGGCGTTGGCGGCACCGCTGGTGTGAGCCGCGTTTTGGACGGTGTGGGCAATCTCCTGGGTGGCGTTGCGTTGTTGTCCGACCGCCGCGGCAATCGTCGCAGCGATCTCGCTGATCCGCCCGATCGTTCGGCCGATTCCCCCAATGGCGGAAGCGGCGTCCTCGGTCGCCTGCTGGACCGCGGCAATCTGCGCCGAGATCTCGTCGGTGGCCTTGGCGGTCTGATTGGCCAGGCTCTTCACCTCGCCGGCGACCACCGCGAAGCCCTTGCCCGCCTCGCCGGCGCGCGCCGCCTCGATCGTCGCATTGAGCGCCAGGAGATTGGTCTGTGTTGCGATACTCCGGATCAGCTTGACGATATCGCCAATGCGGCTGACGGTCTCGACCAGTCCCTGCACCAGTCCGTTGGTACGCTGTGCCTCGTCGACCGCAGTGCCGGCAATCTGAGTGGACTGCGCAACCTGGCGACCGATCTCCTGGATCGAAGAGGTCAGCTGTTCGGTTGCCGCCGCCACCGTCTGTGCACTGCTGACAACCTGCTCGCCTGCGGTTATGGCAGCCTTCGCCTGTTCGGCCGTGCGCTCGGCGACCGACAACATCGATTGCGCGGTGTTCTGCAACCGGGCGACCGACGCCGACACCAGTTTTGCGGTGTCCGCGACTTCGTGTTCGAAACCGTCCGCCTGACGATTGAGTTCGACGGCCACGGCATCCTCCGCCGCACGGACGTAGACTGCGGTGAACACCTCGATGTCAAAGAAGACAGCACGGTTCAGCGCGGCCAGAACCGTAGGCAGCCGCTCCGGCCTTCGTCGGTAGGCCTGCGTGATCGCCTCGACCAGCTGCCCGAAGATGATCATCCAGAAGACAAAATACCAGCGGAGTTCCAGGCCGGTCCGCTGGCGCTGCGTACCCATTTCAACCGAGTGCGCGAACTGCTGATCGGTGAAGTTTCCCGAGAAGACATCGTCCAGCCAATGCTGCTTTTGAGATCGTTTCGCCGCGGCCATGTCGACCGACTGATAGATCTTGCTTACCTCGGGAAAGCTCAGAACCCGGGCGAAGGCCGCGTCGATTGCGCCCTCGATATGTTCGGCGACCCTGGGGCGGAGTTCCCGCAGAATGGCGCGCGTCGCTGCATCGATCCCCATCGCGTCAAGGCGGCCGGCATTGTTCAGCTGGTTGCTCATCTGGCGCTTCATCTCCGTCCCGCGGCCGGCTGCCGGGCACCCTGTAGCAACCGAGTGGCTAACACGTGGTAAAGCGCTGTGCGCCGTAAACCCGACCCACGACCGCCGAGGGCAAGGTTGGCGTGATGTTCTTGTGAGGCCCCATCGCTTCGGCCATGATCCGCGCCTGCTGCCGACAGGAGATTTGATGTCGCGTTTTGCCGCCGCCGTTTGTTGTCTGCTCGCCGCCACAGCGTTTGGCCATCCGGGCGCACGGGCCCAGGGAGTGGCACCGCCGCCAGCCGACCCGGTCGTTGCCACTGTGGACGGCCAGCCGATCCATCTGAGCGACCTGAAGGATGCCGTGCAGGGGCTGCCGGAGAACGTTCGTGGCATGCCGCCGCAGACGCTGTTCCCGATGCTGCTCGATCAGTTGATCGACGGGCGCGCGCTGATTGCCGAGGCGCGCAAGTCGGGGCTGGACAAGGATCCGACGGTGCAGCGTCAGGTCACCGCGGCCGAAGACCGCGCGCTGCAGACCGCGGTGCTGAACAAGGAGGTTTCACCCTCGGTCACCGAAGACGCGGTGCACGCCCGCTACGACCAGGAAATCGCCGGCAAGCCGGGCGAGGACGAGGTGCATGCCAAGCATATCCTGGTGGACAGCGAGGCCGAGGCGAAGAAGATCATCGGCCAGCTCAAGGGTGGCGCCGACTTCGCCGCGCTGGCGAAGCAGTACAGCAAGGACCCCAGTGGAGCGCAGCAGGGCGGGGATCTCGGGTTCTTCAAGAAGGACGAGATGGTGCCGGAGTTCGCCGCCGCCGCCTTCGCCCTCCAGCCGGGCCAGGTGTCGCCGGAGCCGGTGCACAGCCAGTTCGGCTGGCATGTCGTCCTGCTGGTGGAGCGGCGCCATGCCGAACCGCCGAGTTTTGCTCAGGCGCATGACGAATTGCGCCAGAAGATGATCCAGGAGGGCGTGCAGAAGGCCGTCGCGCAGGCGCGCGCCTCGGCGTCGGTGGAGAAGTTCAACCTCGACGGGTCGCAACTGCGCGCGACCGATTCCGCCGAGCCCCCGCCCGCTGCGCCCAAGCCATAAACCTTACCGTCCGGGGAAACCGCCGATGTCCACGTCTGTCTCGCCGCTTGCCATTCCGCTGCCAGAACTGCCACCGGTCGCCGGCGTGCGTCTCGGCGCCGCAGCGGCCGGCATCCGCTATCAGGGACGCACCGACCTGGTCATGATCGAACTGGCTGCGGGCACCACCGTCGCCGGCGTGTTCACCTCCAGCAAGTGTCCCGGGGCACCGGTCGACTGGTGCCGCGCGGCGCTCGCCGGCGGCAAGGCGCGAGCCGTGGTGGTTAATGCCGGAAACGCCAACGTGTTCACCGGAAAGGCCGGGCGCGATGCGTGTGCCTCGAGCGCGGCGGCCGCGGCAAAGTTGGTTGGCTGCCCGGCGAAACAGGTGTTCATCGCCTCCACCGGCGTGATCGGCGAGGTCCTGCCGCACCAGAAGCTGGTTGCCGCGCTGCCTGCGCTGCACGCCGGTCTGAGCGACGACGGCTGGGAAGCGGCTGCGCGCGGCATCATGACCACCGACACCTTCCCCAAGGCCGCCACGCGCACGGCGGAGATCGGCGGGACGCAGGTCCGGATCAGCGGCTTCGCCAAGGGCAGTGGCATGATCGCGCCAGACATGGCGACGATGCTGTGCTTCCTGTTCACCGACGCGAAGCTGTCGTCCGGTGCCATGCAGGCGCTGCTGAAGCGGGGCGTCGATGCCAGTTTCAACTGCACAACGGTGGATTCGGATACCTCGACCTCCGACACCGTGCTGCTGTTCGCCACCGGCCAGATGAAGCATCCGCGCGTCCCGGCGGAAGGCGGGCACGTGCTGGCCGAGTTCGCTCGCGCGCTGGACGCGGTGCTGCTCGATCTGGCGTTGCAGGTAGTGCGGGACGGGGAGGGGGCGCAGAAGCTGGTGCGCGTCGATATCACCGGTGCGACCACGGCACGATCGGCGAAACGCGTCGGGCTGGCGGTGGCGAACTCGCCGCTGGTGAAGACGGCGATCGCCGGTGAAGACGCCAACTGGGGGCGGATCGTCATGGCGGTCGGCAAGGCCGGCGAGCCGGCTGATCGCGACCGGCTATCGGTCGGCGTGGGCGGCGTCTGGATGGCGCGGAACGGCGGCGTGGTGCCAGGCTACGACGAGGCGCCGGTGGTACAGCACATGAAGGGGCGCGAGGTGGAGATCGCCATCGATCTCGGTCTCGGTCGGGGCAAGGCCACGGTGTGGACCTGCGACCTGACGCACAGCTACATCGACATCAATGGGTCGTACCGAAGCTGACCGTCTCGACTAGGAACGGGCGGGGATCAGGGCTTCGAGCGCATCGACGACACGGTTGAAGCGGCAGCTCCGGCCGATCAGCGGCTGAACAACGATGTCACCCGCCGAGCGCCAGAGAATCCAGCGGCGCAGCTGACTGTCCTTTGCGTAGAAGGCGACAACCTCTTCGTATTCCTCACCCTCCACGCAATGGTCCAACTCAACAGTCATCTGCACTTCGTGGAAGTCCGCCCAACCCTGCAGCAGCATGAGATCGGCAATCTCGAAGGCGAGCCCGGTGGGTGCGATTCGGCTGATCAGCGGCCTGTGCATCGAGTACTCCGATCCTTCGGGTAGCGGACTAGGGACTTCACGCGTCTGTGATCTGTGGACTCACGATGCCGTGAAATCAAGTATTGTATTTGAAACTCGTACGATTGTTCGGTTGGAACGGAACCGATCTTATCTCGTATGTCAGGAAATATCGGTAATATATTGAGCAATATCGATAATCCGCTCTGTCAGCGCGGGCGCGAGGGGCGCCGTTAGGGTTACGCAATCGCGATGTAATTGGCTTCGAATCGGGCGCTGGCGTCAAATAGCCGGCGTCCTTGGGCTTCGATTCACGGTGCGCCGCCGACGTAGAGCGCCAGAATGTCCGCGACCGCGCGGTTGAGCGGCGTTGGCACGCCCAGCCGCTGGCCGAGCTCGACCACCGCTCCGCTCAGCCACGGCAGCTCCAGCCGGTTGCCGCGCGCAAGGTCGCCCTGCATCGATGCGGTCATCTGCGGCGGCAGCGTCTCGACGAACGCCATTCTCTGCTCGGTGAAGTCGTCCGCCAGCTTCACACCGAGTGCGCGGCCGACCGCGACGACCTCGCGTGTGATGTCGCGCAGGAAGGCGCGCGTCTGCGGATTGGCGCGAATCGGACCTATGGTCGATCGCATGCTGGCCGTGCAGGCGGACATCGGTACCAGGAAGGCGAACTTCTGCCAGATCGCCAGATTGATGTCCTCGGCGATCTCGGCGTCGATGCCTGCGGCGGCACATGCATCCAGCAGTGCCTCAACCCGTGGGGTCCGCGTGTTGTCCAGCTCGCCGAAGCTGAGTTTTGCCATGGTGCCGGTGTGGCGGATCACGCCGGGGCTGCCGATCACCACCCCGATCTGGCCGACCCCGCCAATGACCGCGCCACGGCCGAGGACGCGTGTCAGCACCGCATCCTTGCTGACGCCGTTCTGAAACGACACCACGGCGGTGCCCGGACGCACCAGCGGCTTCACCGCTTCGGCGGCGGCCTCGGTGTCCCAAAGCTTCACCGCGATCATCACGACATCTGCCGGCGCCAGCGTCGCGGCGTCGTCGGTCGCCACCACGTCGCGCAGATGCAGGTCGCCGCGCGCGCTCTCCACCCGCAGTCCGTTCTGCCGGATCGCTGCGAGATGCGCGCCTCGCGCGACCAAGGCGACATCGTTGCCCGCCGCCGCCAGCCGTGCGCCGAAATAGCCGCCGAGGCCGCCGGCCCCCATGATCACGATCCGCATCCGCTGGATTGAGCGGATCGCGTCCGTAGCGTCAAGCGTCAGGCGTGCGCAGTATTCCTGCCCGGCGCAGGGTATTGCCGAGGATCAAGGGCAGATGTAGCCGATCCCGGCCGGAGATTTGAAGCAGCCGACCGATTCAGGGAACACGTGCTTCGGCAGCCACAGGACCACTTCGGGCAAGAAGATGGTGAACGCGATCGTGGCAAAGAAGATGACGTAGATCGGCAAACTGGCACGCAACGCCTGCGAGAAGCGCACGTCGAGGAACTTCGACGCCATCAGCAGCGCCAGACCATACGGCGGCGTTATCAATCCGAAGGCCAGTGTGACGATCAGCACCACGCCCATATGTACCGAGTTGATGCTGGCGGCGTCGGTCAGCATGTTGACCACCGGCATGAAGATGATGATCGCCGGCACCGGCTCGATGAAGTCGCCGACGATGACGAACACCAGCACCAGCAGAAACATGATCATGTGCGGATCGCTGCCGGCGACGTCGCCGATCCAGCCGGACACCACGATCGGCCCGCGCAGATACGCCAGCAGCCAGCCGAACGCGGAGGCGGCGGCGATGGTGATCATCGGCAGCGAATAGATCATTCCCGCGAGCACGAAGTCGCGCGGCACGTTCTTCAGATGTGCCGGATTGAGGAACGGGATCACCACCAGCAGGATGTAGGTGATGGCGATCACGCCGGCCTCGGTCGGGGTGAACCAGCCGGTCATGATGCCGCCCAGCAGGATCACCGGGATCATCAGCGGCAACGCGGCAGCCTTGGTGGCGCCGAGCAGGGTGCCGAAGCTGGAGCGCGGGCGGCGCAGGCCGGCGGGGCCGAAGAAGTAGCAGTAGATCATCAGCCCGAATCCGACCAGCAGGCCAGGCACGATGCCTCCCAGGAACAGACCGGCGATCGAGACATTGCCGATCGCGCCGTACACCACCGCCATGATCGACGGCGGCACCAGCGCCGCGATGGTGGAGGCGGCAGCGATCAGCGCGGCGGTGAATTCCGGGCGGTAGCCCTCGCGTGCCATCGGCCGGGCCATGGTGCGCGACAGCACCGCGACATCGGCCGATGACGAACCGGACATGCCGGAGAAGAACATCGAGAATACCGTGGTAACCTGCGCAAGGCCGCCGCGGATATGTCCCACCATGGCCTGTGACAGTTCGGCGATGCGGATCACCACGTTGGCCGAGGTCATCAACTCGCCGACCAGCAGAAAGAACGGGATCGCCATCAGCGCCTCGGAATCGACGCCGTTGAACAGTTGCGCGATCATCGATTGCAGCGTGATCGGCGTGAACAGCGTGCCGACCAGCACGCCGGCGATCAGCGCAAACGCGACCGGCACGCCGAGATAGCCCAGCGCCAGGAACAGCGTGGTCATGATGGCGAGCAGGACCGGGTTGGGCAGCGTCATATGCCGGTGTCCCGCAATACGCCGTCGCCGATAGGTGCGACGAAGCCGTTGCGCAGGCCGTTGACGATCTGCTCCAGCGAAAACAATGCGACCAGCGCACCACATAACGGAATGACGATGTAGAGATAGGCGATCGGCAGCATCGACGGCATGCGGAAACTGCCGAAGCCGGTCAGGAAGTTCTGCCAGCCGAACACCACCATGGCGATGCCGACGAGCAAAACCACGGCGCGGTTGAACACCTCGAAGCAACGGCGCGTGGTGCCGGACATCCTTTCGGTGATGGCGGAGAGGAACAGGTGGTCGTTGCGTCGCGTCGCGGCGGCGGTGCCGATGAAGATGCCGTAGACGAAGAATGCCGATGTCACTTCTTGCAGGAACAGCAACGGGTGGCCGCTTTCGCGCGTTACGACGTCGATCAGGGTGGCAAGGGTGAAGCCGGTCAGGCAGACGCCGCACAGGATCATCAGCGCGCGTTCCAGCACATCGAACGCGCGCCACTTCAGGTGGCGATCGGTCTGGAGGACGATGTCCGCGGTTTCTCCCTCTCCCCTTGCGGGAGGGGGTTGGGGGGAGGGGGCTGTGCTCAATCGCCCACGGCCCCCTCCCTCGACCGCCTCCCGCGAGAGGAGGGGGAGGATCGAGCCGCCATGCCTACGTGACCGACCGGCAGATCTGCAGGATCTTGGTGGCGTGCGGACCCAGATCGGCGGCGATCTTGTCCTGCAACGGTTCCGCGATCTTGATGAAACCCGACTTGTCCACGTCGGTGACGAACTTCACCCCGATTTTCTCCAGCTTCGCGCCCGACTTGTGCTCGAGCTCGATCGCGAGTGCCGGCACCTTGGTGTTGACCTCGGTGGCTGCCGCCTGCACCCAGCCCTGCTGCTCCGGCGAGAACGACTGCCATGCCTTGTCGCTGCACCACAGCAGGTTGCAGTTCGCCTCGTGCCCGGTCAGCGACATGATCGGCGCGACCTCGTAGTGTTTGTTGCTGTCGTAGACGTTGACGCCGTTCTCCGCCATGTCCACCACGCCGGTCTGCAGGCTGGTGTAGACCGAGCCGAACGGCATGTGCACGATCTGCGCGCCGTAGGCGGGGAACATCGTGTCCTCGGTCGGCGTCGCCTGCACGCGGATCTTGACGTTCTTGATGTCGTCGATCCGGTGCACCTCCTTCTTGCCGTACAGGTTGCGCAGCCCGATGGTCAGCAGGGTCAGGCAGTGCGCATCCTTCACCGTCTCGGTGAACATGGCGCGGATCGCGTCCACCAGCGCCGGCGTGGCGATGGCGCGCACCAGATGATCCTCGGACTTGAACAGGAAATGGATCGACAGCACGCCCGACTGCGGCGACAGCGTTGCCGCGTTGGCCGAGGCGCTGAAGATGAAGTCGATGTCGCCGGTGCGGATCTTTTGCAGCATCTGCGGCTCCTGACCGAGCTGCGCGCCGGGGAACTGGTCGATGATCATGGTTCGGTTCGACAGTTCCGCCAATTTGCTGGCGAACAGGTCCGCGCCGACGCCATAGGCGGTGGTATGCGGCTGGTCGTAGCCGAAGCTGTAGTGCTTCGCATCGGCAGCCTGCGCGCGGCGCGCGCCGGTCAGCGCCGCGGCCGCGGTTGCCGCGCCGAGCGTGACGAATTGCGCCCGTGTCAGAGCCATGGCTCCGTTCCTCCCCATTGTTTCTGTCGAACTGTCAGTGTGCGGCTTGAGCCACCGGGAACTGTCCCGCGGCGCGCGGCACGGCGTAGTGGTGCACCAGAAGTATCCCGCCGACCACCAGGGACAGCGCGACGATCGCGAACCACAGCGTCCGGTCGGTGAGCGTGTCGCGCGGCGAACGCTCGGCGTACCAGAAATGCCGGTACCACGACCTGTGCGGCTGCAGTGGAGCGATCGCCATTTCCCCCTCATTGTCGTGCGTCGCGCAGTATGGGATGGCCCGATATACGAAGCAATCGTTGGAGGTGAGCATGTCCTGGGTAAGTGTGCAGCGTGACGTGCGCGGCGTCGCCGTCGTGACCATCGACAACCCGGCGAAGCTGAACACGCTGAACACGCCGGTGATGACCGACCTGATCGCCGCGGTCGAGCTTCTCGGCACCGACGCAACCTTGCGTGCCGTGGTGCTGCGCGGCGCCGGGGAACGCGCGTTCATCGGTGGTGCCGACATCAACGAGATGGCCGGACTCGAACCCGCCTCGGCGCGCGCCTTCATCACCCTGGTGCACCGCAGTTGCGACGTGTTCCGTCGCCTGCCGGTGCCGGTGATCGCCCGCATCCAGGGCTACGTGTTCGGCGCCGGCGTGGAAGTCGCGGCAGCCTGCGATATGCGGGTGGCCAGCATCGATGCGCGGTTCGGTATGCCGGAGGTGCGGCTTGGCGTGCCATCGGTCGTCGAGGCGGCGTTGCTGCCGCAGTTGATCGGTTGGGGTCGCACGCGACAGTGGCTGTTGACCGGCGACACGATCGACGCGGCGACCGCGCAGGCCTGGGGGCTGGTCGAGGAGGTCGTGCCGGCGCAACAGCTGGATGTCGCGGTCGAACGGCTGCTCCAATCGATCCTGGAATCCGGCCCGCGCGCAGTGCGGCTCCAGAAGGCGCTGATCACCGACTGGGAGGATCTGCCGCTGCGGCAGGCGGTGCGGCGAGGGATCGACAGCTTTGCGGCCGCCTGGAAGAGCGAGGAGCCGCGGCAGTTGATGGCTGCGTTCGTAGCGCGGCGTCGCGCCGGAAGGGGATGATCCGCCGCATCGGCGCACGTATAAGTTGTTGACTCCAGATGCCGGGGATGGATCATGTTGCGAACTCGAGTTCGGCTTCGACATCGGTGCAAATCAAGGGGAAAGCCAGGAGGATAATGGTGTCGAATGCGGCGACCATCGATGCGACCGCGCCAGACGGGTTGAATGCACATGCAGGAAAGCCTGACCCCGACACCGTTGCGACACCAGAATTTCACGCGGCACTGAACGACGCCGAGGTCCTGCTCCGTTATGCCGCCGGCAATGCTCAGTTGCCCGCGGTGACGCCAGCCAACATGGTGCAGGACATCGTGGCCGCCCGGCAGGCCTGGCAGAGCCACCGGGTAACCGCGACTGTCGCGATCGGGTTCTGGATCGCCTACGCAAATCTGTCCAAGCTCACCAAACCGGTGACCGCGGCGTCGCTGCTCGCGTGCGAGGCCGCGTCGCTGCGCGGCGAAAAGATCCGCGCCACGATTCTGGTCCTGATCATCATCGTCTTCTCGGTATTTCTGTTCATGAACAACTCCACCGCCAACGAGACGGCGGAGCTGATCGAGCAACAGAATGCCGCGGCGCTCAAGCTTTGGGCGAACCTGCAAATTCTGCGCTCCAGCGCGGCGGAGCAGTCGCCGGCCGCGTCCCACGCTCCGTCCACGCTGGAAAATCAGAGCGGTACGGCCTTCGTCAACCGTGCCTTCGAGGATGCGGTGGAATTCTCCCGCCGGAGCCAGCAGCTCCTGCAGTCAGCGAGCAAACTGCATTTCTGGTTCAATCCGTGGTGGACGAATATCGACGTCGGCTCGGTGAGGTTCGACAAGGACAACCCGGATGGCATCACCCATCTGCTGATCTCGCCGGGCACCTCGCAGCCGAATGAGATCCAGGCCGAGGTGGAGAATCAGATCAAGGCGTATCAGTTCATCCGCAACTACGCACTGGCCCTGGATAAAACCGACTCGATCATATACGGCGGGATCACGAACTATGTCCTGCCTACAGTCTATGCGTTGCTGGGCGCCTTTCTCTACGGATTCCGGCTGTGCTCCAGGTTGATCCGCAGGAAAACCTATCTGCACTCGGCCGCGCACAGCGCGCGCTATTACATCGCGGCCATCGCAGGCCTTGTCGTCGGACTGTTCGGCTCGTTGCTGCCCAAGAACCTCGCCCTGTCACCGCTTGCCGTGGCGTTCCTCGTCGGTTACGGCGTTGAGGCATTCTTCTCCCGTCTCGACGACCTGATCGCGAAGTTCAAGCGCGATCCGCCGGCCAAGCCAACCTCAGCGCTGGAGGATTCGGCGGCAGACTGATCCAGCCCCAGGCGCGGACGCCTTGCTGCGACGGCGCATCCGCGGCAGCTTGCGGGCAGCATGAACGTGCCGGCACGGGAGGAAACCGCATGGACGCAACAGAGGCGATCACCGGCGCCGAATGGCTGGCACGTACGCTCGCGGCAAACGGCACGACGCACGTGTTCTTCATGGATTCGGTGCTGCGCCGCACGCTGATCGAGCTTGGCACCCTGGGCGTCACCCGCGTTCTGGCGCATGCGGAGAAATCCGCTGCCTACATGGCTGACGGCTATGCCCGCATCGCCGGCCGCCCGGGCATCTGCTTCGCGCAATCGGTCGGCGCGGCGAATCTGGCAGCCGGGCTGCAGGACGCGTGGCTCGGCCACAGCCCGGTGATCGCGATGACCGGCCGCGAGCCGCCACTGTTCCACCACCGCAACACCTATCAGGAAATCCCGCACCGGCCGCTGTATGCGTCGGTGACGAAGTTCTCTGCCGACGTCGACACCGCCGCCGACCTGCCGCGCCTGCTTCGGCAGGCCTGGCGCGAGGCGATGACCGGTTCGCCGCGTCCGGCGCATCTCGATCTGTACGGGCGGTCCGCGGCCGTGGTCGAGACCGGCATGGTGAGCGAGCCGGCAGCCGCCGACCCGGCGCTGCAATTGACCATGCCGCCGTATCGTCCGGCGCCGTCGGACGACGAGATCGAACGGGCCGCGGCGAAGCTCCGCGCGGCGAAGCGGATCGTCATCATCGCGGGCACCGGCGCCGCCGCGTCGGGCGCCGGTCCGGAATTGCTGGCGCTCGGCGAGGCATTGGCCGCACCGATCGGCACCTCGCTCGGCGGGCGCGGCGTGATCCCGACGCGGCACCGCCTGTCGATTGGTTGCCCGGGAAACTATGCCGCGCCGCCAGCCAACCAGATCGTGCACGAGGCGGACCTGGTGCTGTTCGTCGGCTGCCACACCGGCGATCAGGTGACCCACACCTGGCGCATTCCGCCGCTCGAGACGCAGGTGGTGCAGATCGACATCGATCCGCTTGAACTCGGCCGCAGCTACCACAACACGCTCGGCCTGATGGGCGATCCGAAGGCGACGCTGGCGAAGTTGAACGCGGCGATCGGCAAACCCGCGCGCGACACGTCGTTCGCCGATCGCGCCGCCGGTATCGTCGCAGCCTGGCGCGAGGCGCGCGCGCCGCTTCTCGCCAGCAACGCCTCGTCGATCCTGCCCGACCGCCTGTGCGCCGAAATCACCCGCGCGCTGCCCGAGGACGGTATCCTGGTGGCCGACACCGGCTATTCCGGCATCTGGACCTCGACCCTGATCGAGCTGAACGGCACCGCGCAGACCTATCTGCGCGCAGCGGGATCGCTGGGCTGGGCGTTCCCGGCCTCGCTCGGCGCGAAGTGCGCGGCAGGCAGGCGCAAGGTGATCTGCTGGTCCGGCGACGGCGCGATCTACTACCACCTGACGGAACTCGAGACCGCGCGGCGACGCGGCATCGCGGTGGTGCTGGTGATCAACAACAACTCGGGCTTCGGCCAGGGCTGGCCGAACATCCAGCGTCAGCAGGGCAACAAGCCGGGCGATGTGCGCGATCTGGTGCGGTTCGGGCCCACCAACTTCGTCGATGTGGCGCGGGTGTTCGGATTGCGCGGTATCCGCGTGGAGGAGCCGTCGCAGATCGCACCGGCACTGAACGAAGCGCTGGCGTCGGACGAGACGGTCGTGGTCGATGTCGCCACCGACATCGACGCGCGCGCACCGGAGCCGTGGCTGCCGGCGGGAGCATGACGCAATGGCGCTGATCTTTCACGAGCGGGTAGGACTGGAGGGGCGGCGGATCAGCCCATTCTCCTGGCGGATCCGCTATGCCCTCGCGCACAAGGGGCTGCAGCCGGCCGTGCTGCCCACGCGGTTCGCCGATGTCGCGCGCATTCGTGCGCTCAGCGGGCAGGACCTGGTGCCGATCATCGAGCACGACGAGAGGGTGGTGCACGATAGCTGGTCGATCGCCTGCCATCTGGAGGACCGGTTTGCCGACGCGCCCTCGCTGTTCGGCGGCGCGATCGGCCGCGGCACCGCACGACTGGTGAACATCTGGTCCGACACCGTGCTGGGTCGTGCCATGCGGCCGCTGGTCTACGCCGACTTCATTCGCTGCATCGATCCCGGCGACCGCGCCTATTTTCGCGGCTCGCGCGAGACCCAACTGGGCATGACACTCGAGCAATACGGTGCCGATCGCGCCAGGGCATCGGCCGACGTGGTCCAGGCCTGCGCGCCACTTGAGCGCACCCTGTCCGAGCAGGAGTTTCTCGCCGGTGAGGCGCCCGCCTACGTCGATTACATCATCTTCTCGGTGTTCCAGTGGGCACGCATCGGCAGTCCGCGCGATGTGCTGGCGGACCCGGCCGAAATGGCGGCAACGCGTGCGTGGCGGGCGCGCATGGTGGCGTCTGTACGACGATCTCGGCAATCGATTTGCCGGCTATCCGACGGAGACCGCATGACCGAAGTAGCAGTCGTTGGCGCCGGCCTGATGGGTCATGCGCTTGCCCTGGTGTTCGCGTTGGGCGGGCACAGCGTGCGCCTCACCGACAACAACGCCGACAACCTGGAGCGCGCGCCCGGTTTGATGGCAACCGCGCTGGGAACGCTGGTCGAGGCCGGCGAGGTCGATGCGTCATGGGATTGTCAGCACCTGTCGCATGCGGTGCACTGCGTCCCCTCGCTCGCCGACACGGTCGCCGGCGCGAAGCTGGTGGTGGAGGCGATCGTCGAACGTCCCGACGCCAAACGAGCGCTCTACGCCCAGCTCGAGACGCTGACGGATGCCGACGCGATCCTCGCCTCCAACACATCGAACCTCGACATCTTTCCGCTGCTGCCGGCCGGCCTGCGGCAGCGCACGATCATCGCGCATTGGTACACGCCGCCCTATCTGTGCGACCTGGTCGATCTCTGCCCGGGCCCGCAGACCGACCCGGCCGCCATCATCGTCGTGCGCGACATGGTGCGTGCGATGGGCAAGGTGCCGGTGGTGTTCAAGCAGATGGTGCAGGGGTACGTCGCCAACCGGCTACAGGCGGCAATGGGCCTGGAAGTGCAGCGCATGCTGGACGAAGGCCTGGTCACCGCGAACGACATCGACGCTTCGGTGATCCACGGCATCGCGCTGCGCATGCCGATCCTCGGCATCATGGCGAAGGCAGATTTCACCGGTCTGCCGCTGCTTCAGCAAGGTATGGCCAATCGCAGCTACACCCCGCCCGAGGTGCGTGGCCACAGCGAGACGCTCGACAGGTCGCCGAGGGTCGTACCGGCGTCATGTCGGGCAAGGGCTATTTCGACTGGGGCGGCCGTTCGCCCGAAGAGTTGTTCCAGGAGCGCGACCGCAGGCTGCTGGCACTCAAGCGTGCGCTGCGCGCGATCGGGCCGATGGCAGGAACCTGACGATCATCGGTAACATGGTTTCGGCTGGTCCGGCGTGCCGCAATTCGCAGAGCTATAGCCGCCCGGCGCGACATAACCAGGCGGCGCACTGCCGTAGTAGGGCGGCGGGGCGCCAGGATAAGGTGGCGGCGACGCGTAAGGATACACCGGCTGCGGATATGCGCCTGGTCCATACGCGTAGTATGGATCGCACCCCGACAGGAGCGGCAGCAGCAACAGCAGCAGCACACGGTAGCGCATTCATTCCTCCCGGAGTATCGGTATGGGACGCTAGTCCTGCTCGAGTGACAGCCTGCAACCGTGGCGGGCCACGGGGCGAGCCCAAGGGGGAACGATGATCAGCTACGATCTGGCCGGAAAGACGGCATTGGTGACCGGCGGCGCTTCGGGCATCGGCTTCGCCACCGCGCGCATGCTGGCGAAGTTCGGCGCCACCGTGGCGGTGAATTTCCTGGCCGACGATCCGCGCGGGCCGGAGGCGGTGGACAAGATCAACGCCGAGGGCGGCAAGGCGATCATGGCGCCTGGCAGCGTCGGCGAGGCCGGCGGCGCCGAACGCATGGTGCTGAAGGCGATCGACGATCTGGGCCGGCTCGATCTGCTGTTCAACAACGCCGGCACGCCGGGCACGCGCCGGCGCATCGCGCCGCCCGAACTCGACCTGATCACCGAGGACCTGTGGTCGCAGCTGCTGCAGACCAATCTGCTCGGCGTGTTCCGCGGCTCCAAGGCCGCGGCGCCGGCGCTGAAGGCGGCGCATGGCGCGATCGTCAGCACCGCCTCGATCGCCGGGCTGGGACGTGCCGGCAGCAGCCTTGCCTACAGCGCAACGAAAGCCGGTGTGGTCAGCCTGACGCAGAACCTGGCGCGCGCGCTGGCGCCCGAGGTGCGGGTGAACGCAATCGCGCCAGGTGCGGTGGACAGTTCCTGGATGGTGGAGTGGACCAACGAGGAGCGCCAGCAGTCGATCGAGCGCGCGCTGCTGAAGCGGCGCTGCCAGCCGGAGGACCTGGCCGAGGTGGTGCTGTTCCTGGGTTCGGCGCGGCGATGGTGACCGGGCAGACCATCACCGTGGACGGCGGGCTGACATTGTAGCACCCCGGACAGCGAAGGCTGCACTGCAGTCCCGCGCAGCCCTCGCACCGATCAGCAGCGCGATATGTTCAGAACGTCAGCACGACGTCCGTTCCGAAGGTGAAGGAGTTGGCGGTGCCTTTGGTGTTGAACGGCGGATTGTTGTTGAACGGTTTGTTGTCGGTGAACGCGTGATCCCAACGGATCTCGGGGCGCACCAGCAGACCGGTGACCGGTGCGGGCACGTCGGGCTTCCAGGTGACGCCCAGGGTGAGCGCGCCGTAGGTCGTGTTGGATCCCGGCGCGACGTTGACCGCCTGTGTCGACAGCCCTTGCTGCGACCTGATGTAGTCGGAGTTGGTCCCGAACGAGGCCACGAAGAAGTTGTTGTCATCGCGCCAGATTTCCGCTCTGGCGTTCAGAGCGACCGTGTCGGTCAGTGCGTAGGAGGCGTATTGCGCAGCGCCGAAACCGTTCACCGGCTTGCCGACGAAGCCATAGTCGTCGCGCACCCAGTTGGCCTCAGTCACCAAGGTCCAGGTGTCGGTCGCTTTCCAGGTGACCACCACGTCATTGTAGAAGCGCCATTGGCCGTTGGCGTTGACCCCTTGCGGCGAGAGCACCCGGGTCGCATTGCTCCGGTCCGAAATGCGTCAGGGCCAGGATCGTCAGCTTGCCGTCCAGGAAGGTGAGGTTGAAGCCGCCGATGCCGCCGATCGGCACCGTTGTTTTCGCCCAGTGGGCCGAACGTCGTGTTCGTGCCGGTGTCGATACCGGAGTAGATATCCAGCACGTCATTGACGTGCGTCGTCGCCAGCGCGCCGGTGTGTTTGAACGGCAGGCCGAACTGGAAGATGTAGGAGTGCGAGTAGAACGGGTTGGTCGAAGGATCGATCGTCTCGTAGCCGAGCGGCGTCGGATACTGTCCGACCTTGAGGTCGATGCCGCCGTCGGTGAGCCAGGGCAGATGCGCCAGGACGTTCGCCTCGACCACGTCGAGCTGGTAGCGCTGGTCGGGATCGACCCGGTTCAGTTCGCCCAGGAACTGCGTGTAGCGCGCGTCCGAGCCGTACATGAACTGAACCTTGAAGCCCCACTGATAGTCGCTGTTCTTCGGATCGAGCGGCTTGTTCGCAGTCAGCAGCAGCTGGTTCAACTGGACCTGGTTGGCGTGGTCGGTGAACAGTTGGCCCCAGTTCAGACCTGTCGCGGGGCGGAACGGATTGGCGATGATGCCGGCGTCGAGCTGTGCCGAAAGATGGATGCCGTCGACCCAGAGTCCGGCCGGCGGCGCTTCGGCGGCCGGCGCCGCCGGCGTTGCCGGAGCCTCTGCGGCCGGTGCCGTGGGAGCCGGAGCCGTCACAGCAGGCGGCGGTGGTGTCTGTGCATATGCGGCCGGCGCGGCGACGGCAATGCTGGCTGCCGCGATCCAGCCCGCGGCGCCACTCAGTTTCCTGTGCTCCATGGTTGCTTTTGTTACCTTTGCTTTTCCGATACGTTCTTGCGGCACATACGTGAGGCGCCGGCAATCCGGCGCCCCACGCCCAGGTTGGATCGTCAGAAGACCTGCTCGCCGTGCAGCACCAGGTCGAGGCCTTCGCGTTCCTCTTCCTCGCCCACGCGCAGTCCGACCAGCACCTTGGTGATCATCAGCAGGATCAGCGTGCCGACGCCGCTGTAGACCAGCGTCGCGGCGACGCCCTGGCACTGAATCCAGAGCTGCGCCAGGCCGCCCGGGCTGCCGTCCGGGCGACGCGTCGGTCGCCGACAGCGGTCCGTAGGAGAACACGCCGGTCAGCAACGCGCCGACGATGCCGCCGATGCAGTGCACGCCGAAGCACGTCCAGGCTGTCGTCGTAGCCGAACATGTGCTTCACGCTGGTCGCGGCCCAGAAGCAGATCACGCCGGCGGCGACGCCGATGATGATCGAGGCGCCCGGCAGCACGAAGCCCGACGCCGGGGTGATCGCGACCAGGCCCGCGACCGCGCCGGAGATGCAGCCCAGCACTGAAGGTTTGCCCTTGGCGATCCACTCGGCGAACATCCAGCCAAGTGCCGCCGCCGCGGTGGCGATCTGCGTCACCGCCATCGCCATGCCGGCGCGGCCGTTCGCGGCGACCGCCGACCCGGCGTTGAAGCCGAACCAGCCGACCCACAGCAGCGAGGCGCCGATCACCGAATACGCCAGGTTGTACGGCGCCATGTTGTCGCTGCCGTAGCCGACCCGCTTGCCGAGTACCAGCGCGCACATCAGACCGGCGATGCCGGCGTTGATGTGCACGACGGTGCCGCCGGCGAAGTCGAGCTGGCCGTTGATGGCGCTCCAGCCGCTCGGCGCCCACATCCAGTGCGCGACCGGCGAGTAGATCAGCAGCGACCACAGCGTCATGAAGATGCACAGCGCCGAGAACTTCATGCGGTCGGCGAAGGCGCCCGCGATCAGCGCCGGCGTGATGATCGCGAACGTCATCTGGAACATCATGTAGACGGTCTCAGGGATCGTCGTCGCCATCGGCGCGACGTCCTTGATGCCCGACTCCAGCACGAAGGCCTGGGTGTCGTTGCCCTTGCTGATGTGATCGGCGATGCCGTGCAGCATGAAGCGCGACAGGTCGCCGACGTAGCGCGTTGCCCGGCGTGAAGGCCAGGCTGTAGCCGGCGACGCACCACACGATGGTGACGATGCAGGTGATGGCGAACGACTGCATCAGCGTGGCGAGGATGTTCTTCTTGCGCACCATGCCGCCGTAGAACAGCGCCAGGCCCGGAATGGTCATCAGCAGCACCAGCGCGGTGCTGGCGAGCATCCAGGCGGTATCGCCGGAATCGAGCTTGGGCGGGCCGGCGTCGTCGGCCAGGGCCGGCACTGCCGCCAGCAACAGCGGCAGCACGGCGGCGAGTCCCCAGGTAAAGGCGGCGTCGAATCATCGTTACTGTTTCCCCTTGTTCTGTCGCTCAGAGTGCCGCGGCATCGACCTCGCCGGTGCGGATGCGCACGGCGCGTTCGATGTCGAGCACGAAGATCTTGCCGTCGCCGATCTTGCCGGTATGGGCCGACTTGGTGATCGCCTCGATCACCTGATCGGTCAGATCGTCCGGCACGACGACCTCGATCTTCACCTTCGGCAGGAAGTTCACGTGGTACTCGGCACCACGATAGATCTCGGTCTGGCCCTTCTGCCGACCGAATCCCTTCACCTCAGAGACGGTGAGACCCTGCACGCCGAGTGGCGTCAGCGCCTCGCGCACGTCGTCGAGCTTGAAGGGCTTGATGATGGCCATGATCAGCTTCATGTCGCTGCCCCTTGGTTGCTCTCCACGCCGCCGCCACCCCTGTGGCGGGACGGTCGTGCCAGGAGTGACAATCAAGAATCGTGCCGCGGCGTTCTTGCGGACCGTCAGTCGCACGCGGTCATGGCCGCGCCAGCTCGACGTCAGGGACGGCCGGAATCCGGCTACTGCCTAAGAAACGAGCAAACAAAGGCCAAATGCACAGCGCCCCCGCCATTCTGCTCGAATGGCGGGGGCGCTGAGCAGCGGTTGCAGGCGTTGCCGGTCAGACCGAATAGTACATCTCGAACTCGACCGGGTGCGGCGTATGTTCGAACCGATACACCTCGCTCCACTTCAGCTCGATGTAGCTCTCGATCTGGTCGGTGCTGAACACGTCGCCGGCCAGCAGGAACTCATGGTCGGCTCTCCAGCGCGCCGATCGCCTCGCGCAGACTGCCGCACACCGTCGGAATGCCCTTCAGCTCTTCCGGCGGCAGGTCGTAGAGGTCCTTGTCCATCGGATCGCCGGGATGGATCTTGTTGCGGATGCCGTCCAGCCCCGCCATCAGCATCGCCGCGAACGCGAGATACGGGTTCGCGCCCGGATCCGGGAACCGTACCTCGACCCGCTTGGCCTTCGGGTTGGTCGCGTACGGGATGCGGCAGGACGCCGAACGATTGCGTGCCGAATAGGCCAGCAGCACCGGCGCCTCGAAGCCGGGGATCAGCCGCTTGTAGCTGTTGGTCAGCGGATTGGTCACCGCGTTCAGCGCCTTGGCGTGCTTGATGATGCCGCCGATGTAGTAGAGCGCCGTCTCCGACAGGTCGGCGTAGCCGTTGCCCGCGAACAGCGGCTTGCCCGCCTTCCAGATCGACTGGTGCACGTGCATGCCCGAGCCGTTGTCGCCATAGATCGGCTTCGGCATGAAGCAGCGCGGTCTTGCCGTAGCTGTGCGCCACGTTGTGGATGCAGTACTTATAGATTTGCAGGGCGTCGGCCATCTTGGTCAGCGGGCCGAACTTCATGCCGAGCTCGTGCTGGCTCTGGCCGACCTCGTGGTGATGCTTCTCGACCACCACGCCCATCTCGGCCATGGTGGAGAGCATCTCGGCGCGCAGGTCGCTCTCGCTGTCGACCGGCGGGACCGGGAAGTAGCCGCCCTTCACCGCCGGCCGGTGGCCCATGTTGCCTTCCGGATAGTCCTTCAGGCTGGCCTGCGGGACCTTCCTGGCTGTCGATGTGATAGCTGCCGTAGTTGCCGCCGGTGCCGAATCTTACGCTGTCGAACACGAAGAACTCGGCCTCCGGTCCGAAGAACGCGGTCTCGCCGACGCCCGACGACTTCAGGTACGCCTCCGCCTTCTTCGCCGTCGAACGCGGGTCGCGGTTGTACGGCTGTCCGGTCGACGGCTCGACGATGTCGCAGACCAGGATCAGGCTCGGCTTGGCGGAGAACGGATCCATCACCGCGGTGTCGGGGTCCGGCATCAGGATCATGTCGGACTCGTTGATCGCCTTCCAGCCGGCGATCGAGGAACCGTCGAACATGATGCCGTCGCGGAACACTTCTTCATCGATGGTGGAGACGTGCTGCGCGGTGTGCTGCCACTTGCCGCGCGGATCGGTGAACCGCAGGTCCACGTACTCCACGGAATGTTCGGTGAGCATCTCCAGCACTTTGCCAACGCCGCTGCTCGCACCTGCAGGCCTTCTCGCCATGTATGGTTTCCCCGTCCGTATCGATTGGCGCGCCGGCGGTCCGGTTGGAAACCGGCGCAAACTGTGCGGGGCCGCACCATGCGACCCCGTCGCGAAGCGGCCCGTCTACTCGTATCCGCCGCGGGCCGAAAGCGGATTCCGTTTGTTGTCCTCTGCGGCGCTAGATCGCGTCCTCGCCGCGCTCACCGGTGCGGATGCGGATCACTTCCTCGACCGAGGAGACGAAGATCTTGCCGTCGCCGATGCGTCCGGTGCGGGCGGAGTTGATGATCGCCTCCACCGCGCGTTCGACCACAGCGTCCTCGCACACCACCTCGATCTTCACCTTGGGGAGGAAGTCGACCACGTACTCGGCGCCACGGTAGAGTTCGGTGTGGCCCTTCTGTCGGCCGAAGCCCTTCGCCTCGACCACGGTGATGCCTTGCAGGCCGACCTCGTGCAGCGCCTCTTTCACCTCATCCAGTTTGAACGGCTTGATGATGGCCTCGATCTTCTTCATGCGCGTCCACACCCCGGCTGGCCGGGCCCCCTGTCTGGCTGCCCGGGTCACTCCTGAACGGAACGGCAGCGCCACAGGTTTGCACGCGGCGTGCCAAGCGGCAATCGCGGGCGCAGGGCTCCGCCAGAGGGCGCTGCCCTCTGGACTCCCGCCAAGGGCGTAGCCCTTGGCACCCTTCACTTTGGTCCGGACCTAAACGGATGGATTGCAAAGGCTTCGCCTTTGCTGGGGGTGCCAGGGGGGCAACGCCCCATGGGCGGAGCCTTGGGCGCGACGGCGCACATGGGCTGAGCGGTAGATGACCATGGGTGCCCGCTTCTTGGGCACTTGGCGACCAGACCTGATCGAGCGGTTGAAGGCCTGCGGCGCGGAATCCATACTGATCGCGCGCCGAACGGGAGCCGCGTTGCAGTGAAGTCCGCCAACAACCTGCTGTCCGGGATCGGCACCACGATCTTCACCGTGATGTCGGCGCTCGCGGCCGAGCACGGCTCGATCAATCTCGGCCAGGGCTTCCCGGACACCGAGGGCCCCGCCGACGTGGTGCAGGCCGCGGCCGACGCGCTGAGGGACGGGCGCAACCAGTATCCGCCGATGCCCGGCGTGCCGGAACTGCGCCAGGCGGTGGCGGCGCACGACCGCCGCTTCTACGGGCTCGACGTCGATTGGGCGAGCCAGGTGGTGGTGACCTCGGGCGCCACCGAGGCGATCACCGCCTGCCTGATGGCGGTGCTCAACCCGGGCGACGAGGTGGTGCTGATCGAGCCGCTCTACGACACCTATGCGCCGGTGGTTCGCCTGCTGGGCGCCGTTCCGCGTTTCGTGCGGCTGGAGCCGCCGGATTGGGACTTGCCACGGGGTGCGCTTGCCGATGCGTTCGGGCCGGCGACCAAGGCGATCCTGCTGAATTCGCCGATGAACCCGTGCGGCAAGGTGTTCACCGCCGACGAACTGGGCTTCATCGCCGAACTGGTGCTGCGCCACGACGCCTATGCGATCTGCGATGAGGTCTACGAGCACCTGACCTTCGACGGCGCCCGCCACATCCCGCTGATGACGCTGCCCGGCATGCGCGAACGCACCATGCGGATCGGCAGCGCGGGCAAGACGTTTTCGCTGACCGGCTGGAAGGTGGGCTACGTCACCGCGCCGGCGGTGCTGGCATCCAATGTAGCGAAGGCGCACCAGAACCTGACCTTCACCACCGCACCCAACCTGCAACGGGCGGTGGCGGTGGGGCTGGGCAAGGACGATGCGTATTTCGCCTCGCTCGCGGGCGCCCTGCAGGCGAAGCGCGACCGGCTGGCGGCGGGGCTGGCGAGCCTGGGACTGACGGTGCTGCCAGCCAAGGGGAGCTACTTCATCTCCACCGACTTCCGCCCGCTTGGGCTTCAATGGCGACGATGTCGCGTTCTGCCGGCACATCACCGAACATGCCAAGGTGACGGCGATCCCGGTCTCGGCGTTCTACGACGCCCCAGACGCTCCCAGCCACTACGCGCGCTTTGCCTTCTGCAAGCGCGACGAGGTGCTGGACGAGGCGGTGGCGCGGCTGCGGGCGCATTTCGGCGCCGGCGGCTGAAAAGCAAGAATAACACGGATTACACGGATTAAGGCACACGGATTACACGGATCGAGATTAATTGGCGCTTCGCGCGAAGCGAACAAAATCCCTTTCCGTGTAATCCGGTGCGCCCCGAATGGCGCGATCACCTTGTGGGTGGAAGTCCCACCCGGGCAATGGTCGGTTGGCCCGGTAGCTGGCAGGCGGCGTGGAAGGGTGACCGTCCCCGTCGGAGCCCTGCGACAAAGGCCGCTTCTGGCGGTCGAGCGAATTGACGGGCCGTAACGTGTGTGAAGCCCGAGCAGGCCTCGAAAGGGAAGTCATGGACGCCGACCCGCCCGGAGTTCGGGGAAGGCAGCACGGACCGGGGAAGCAGCCGACACATGCACCTGGACTGGTCCATCGGGGTAATGGGCACGGCACGCCGAGACAGGGGATCGCGCAAGCGGGGGAGATCCGCGCGTGACGAGGGTAGCGGCCTCAACAGTGCTGCAAGGCATTGGTCTGCGCGGCAGTCGGACAGGGTCGTAGGACCCGTCGAAGCCGGGTAATTCCGGTGGAGGAAAGGGCCCTGACTTCTGGTACGTTTTCGAAGCGAATGAGGTGAGGTGATTGGCGATGAGCCTGCAAACACCAGATGCGATCCGGACCTTGCAGAGGAAACTCTATGTCAAGGCGAAGGCTGAGCCGGGGTTCCGGTTCTACATCCTCTACGACAAGGTCTGGCGGGCTGACATCCTCTCCCATGCCTACGACCTGGCGCGCGCCAACAAGGTGCGCCAGGAGTGGACGAGGTCACGTTCGAGCAGATCGAGGCGGCGGGGCTGGAGGACTGGCTGACCTGGCTGGGCGAAGAATTACGAACGAAGACATATCGGAGCCAACCAGTACGGCGGGTGATGATCCCGAAGCCCGGCGGTGGTGAGCGGCCTCTTGGTATCCCGACGATCCGGGACCGGGTGGTGCAATCTGCTGCCAAACTGGTGCTGGAACCGATATTCGAGGCTGACCTGGACCCCGCCGCCCACGGCTATCGGCCAAAGCGCGGCGCGGGCCAGGCGATCTGGGCGGTGTTGACCCTGCTTCGGCAAGGCTACACCGATGTGGTCGATGCCGACCTGAGCAAGTATTTCGATACCATCCCACACGATGAACTGATGCAATCGTTGGCCCGCCGCATCGTCGATCCCGACATGCTGCGGCTGATCAAGCAGTGGCTCAGAGCGCCGGTCGAAACGACCGACGGAGATGGTCGGAAGCGCATGGCGGGGGGAAAGGCCAGCAGACGGGGCGTTCCGCAAGGCGGCGTCATCAGTCCGCTGATCGCCAACCTCTACATGAACCGGTTCTTGAAATACTGGCGCCAGACCGGCAGAGGCGAGGCCTGGAAAGCGCATGTCATCAACTACGCCGATGACTTCGTCATCCTCAGCCGCGGTCACGCGGAAGAGGCGCTGGCGTGGACGGATCGCACGATGACGCGCCTTGGGCTGAGCCTGAACCGCACCAAGACCCGGCTGTGCGCGGCACGGACGGAGCGGTTCGACTTCCTGGGGTACAGCTTCGGGCTGCACCGCATCCGACAGGACGGGCGCCGCTACATCGGCGCCAGCCCATCGGATAAAAGCGTGCAGCGTCTGAAAGATAAGGTGGGCGCCATCCTGGTGCCGGGCAACATGGGACGATGGGACGACGTGCGTGCGCAACTGACCCGCCTGTTGCGGGGATGGTGCGGCTACTTCAGCCCAGGGTCGCATTACGTCACGGACCGGGCGGTCGAGGCGCACATCTATGATCGCGTACGCAACTTCCTCGTCCGGCGCCACAAGATGCCGCCGCGAAGCATCGGGCCGTTCACAATGGCAGCAGTGTTTGGCACGCTTGGGGTGCCGAGGCTGCGTCAGTGTCGGCGGCAAAGCGTCCTGTCGTGAGCCTGTCGTGAAGCCAGTCGGAAAGCCGGATGCGGGAAATCCGCACGTCCGGTTTGATGAGCGGGGAGGGGAAACGGGCCGCGCAAGCGACACCGCGCCCTTCCTCGAACTCTACTGCATGAATCCGTGTAATCCGTGTTATTCTTGCTTTGAGACTGCCGACCGGTTTCCACGGCGTTGACGATGGCCGGGTGAAGGGCCTAAACGCGGCCCCTCGGATGGCGGACATAGCTCAGTTGGTAGAGCGCCAGGTTGTGGTCCTGGATGCCACGGGTTCGAGTCCCGTTGTTCGCCCCAACTCCCTCCATCAGGCCGCCGTCAATCGCGGCCCGTTCGCCGAGCGGCGCGATTTCGCCGCTGCGGACAGCGTGGCGTGGAAGCCGCGGACCGGCTCGTCAATGTTCTTCAGCGACAGGTCGCCGGCATCCTCGAACCGCAGGCGCGGATCCCTGACCGAGACGAACACCGCGTGCGAGACCAGCACGCCGCCAGGCCGCGCCGCTCCTCCAGTCGCGAGGCGACGTTGACGCTGTGGCCAAACACGTCGTGCGCCTCCACGATCACGTCGCCCAGGTTTATGCCGACGCGGAATTCAAGCCGTCGATCGCGCACCCTGCGAGCGTTCCAGGCGCGAATAGCGTCCTGGAACTTCACCGCAAACCACACCGCCAAAGTGGCGCTCGAGAATTCAGCCAGGAAACCGTCGCCGGTGTGCTTGATGATCCGCGCACCGTGTCTTGCCAGCCCTGGCTGTACAACTGTGCGGCTCACGGCTGCGCAACGCGCGTGTGTGCCGGCCTCGTCGCCGGCCATGTGCCGTGTGTAGTCGACCGTATCGACGGCGACTATGACCGCCAGCCGCGTGCCGCGAAACTCGAGGCTGCCGCGGCTCGCAGCGCTGACCAGCCGCAGGTCCGGTCGATCTGCTGCTCTGGTTCCTCGTCGGATTTACTGCCGGTTGCTCGGCGATGGCTCTGGACGACAACGCGCATGACACGTCTCTCTGGAGAGCGACGACATGGACGGAGTTGACTGAAAAAGGGCCCCGTCCGACGATCCGAGGGGCCCGTATAGATGCCGGAACTAGATGTCAGCCGGCAACTGCACAGACTCCCCCTCGCACCGCTGCCGATGGGCGCAGCGCGCGCGCGTGAAAGTCCCAAACGTCAGGAGTAGCATCTGCAGCATCCGCGCCGCCTACACGGGTTTCGCGATCCGGTAAAGCCAATTTCTTGCGTCGCGAAAAGGTTTACGAATTGTCCGCTCAGGGCGATTGTTGTGGCAACATATTGCGCATGGAGCCGGTCGAAGTTGTTGCTTTGGTCCTCGCCGGCGGCAGAGCAAGGCGCATGGGTGGCCAGGATAAGCCGTTCCTGGACGTGGGCGGCGTGCCGATACTGTCGCGGGTGATCGCAACTCTCCGCTCCGACGGACACGCCATCGCCATAAGCGCCAACGGCGACCCCGCACGGTTCGCCTCCTTCGCGTTGCCGGTGCTACCGGACGGAGTGTTCCGTGGCGAAGGTCCGCTCGCCGGCGTGCTGGCCGGGCTCGATTGGGCAGCGACACTCGGCGTCGAGGCGCTGCTGACGGTACCGGGCGATACGCCATTCGTCCCTCGCGGCCTGGCCGCCACTCTCGCGCCACCTCCTGCCTGCGCCGCAAGCAATGGCCGGGCGCACCATCTGGTCGCGCTGTGGCCGGTGGTCTGCCGTGACGACCTGCGCCGGGTGCTGTCGGCGCCGGGCCGCCGCGACATTGCTCACTTCGCCGCCGGCATTGGCATGCGCCGGGTTGATTTTGCCGTTGCGAAATGGGACCCCTTCCTCAACGTCAACACGCCGGACGACCTGGCGGCGGCGCGTGCCATCGCGGAGGGGGGGACATGATGAAGACTGTCGCGATCGGCGGTCTCGGTGCGATCGGCCTGAAGCTGGCGCGGGCGCTGGATGCCGGCGTGGACGGGCTGCGGCTCATCGCCGTCGCGGCGCGCGATCATGCCAAGGCCGAGGCCAACCTGCGCGACTTCCGTGCGCCGCCCCGCCTGGTCACGCTGGACTGCCTGGCGGAGGCCGACATCGTGGTGGAGGCCGCGCCCGCCGAAGTGTTCGAGCAGATCGCCGCCCCCGCCATCGAGGCTGGCCGCATCTTCGTTCCGGCCTCGGTGGGCGCGCTGCTGCCGCGCATGCATCTGGTGCGCCGCGCGCAGGAGACCGGCGCGCGCATCGTGGTGCCGACCGGCGCGCTGCTCGGCCTCGACGCGGTGCGCGCCGCCGCGGAGGGGCGGGTGGACAGCGTCACCATCGAGAGCCGCAAGCCGCCGCGTGGACTTGAGGGCGCGCCCTATCTGGTCAAGCACGGCATCGACGTGAGCGGCCTCAACGCACCGCAAGCGCGTGTTCGAGGGCAACGCCTTCGATGCCGCCGCCGGCTTTCCGGCCAACGTCAACGTCGCAGCGGCGCTCGCGTTGGCCGGCATCGGTCCGATCCGCACCCGCGTGGAGATCTGGGCGGATCCCGGCATCGACCGCAACACGCATACGATCCGCGTGGAGGCCGAGGCGGCCCGCTTCACCATGACGATCGAGAATGTGCCGAGTGAGGAGAACCCGCGCACCGGGCGGATCACCGCGCTGTCGATGCTGGCCTGCCTGCGCGGGCTGGTGGCGACGCTGAAGGTCGGCACGTAGCGCGCGATGCTGCCGGAGCTGCTGTATTTCGTCTCGATCGCTCTGTTCGGCTTCGTGATCTTGGGTGCCGCCCAGTTGCCGAACGACATGTGGCTGGTCGCCGGCATCTTTCCCGTGTTCATCGCGATGATCGTGGGATTCATGATGTGGGTCTATGCCTGGTCGGAGTTCAGCCTGGCGGTGAGCATCGGCTCGCTGGTCCTGCCGATCGCAGCGGCGGTGTCGGTGCGCCGTCTGCTGTCCACGCGCGACCTGTTCATCGCGATCTGCGTCACCGTCGTACTCGGCCTCATCTGCGCGCGCTTTGCCTTCCTGGCCGCCGATCTCGGCTGATTGCTTGACAGCCTGCCGCCGGCCGATGTCACTTCGCGACAACCGAGGGGGCTTCCGATGCAACGTCTGATGTTGGCGATCGCGGCATTCGTGCTGGCGATCGGGGGTGGATTTGCGCGTGCCGCGGACGACGTGGTGATCGGCGCGCTGTATCCGATGACCGGGCCGAACGCGCAGGTCGGCAACGACGCCAAGGCGGCGATGGAGACCGCGGCCGACATCATCAACGGCAGCCACAACGTTCCGATGCTGCTGGGCAAGGGCGGCGGGCTGGACAAGCTGGGCGGCGCGCAAGGTGCGGCTGATCTTCGCCGACCATCAGGGCGATCCGCAGAAGGCGCGCGCCGAGGCGGAACGGCTGATCACCCAGGAACACGTGGTGGCGCTGATCGGCTCGTATCAGAGCGCCACCGCGGCGACGATCTCGCAGGTCGCCGACCGCTATCGAGGTGCCGTACATGGCGGCGGACAACTCGTCGCCGAGCCTGAACCAGCGGGGGCTGAAGTGGTTCTTCCGGACCTCGCCGCACGACATCATGTTCACCCAGGCGATGTTCGACTTCTTCCGCGATATCGGCGCGAAGACCGGGCGCAAGGTGCAGAGCGTCGTGCTGTTCCACGAGGACACGATCTTCGGCACCGACAGTTCCAATGCGCAGAAGCAGATGGCGGAGGCGGCGGGGATCAAGGTGGCGGCGGACATCCGCTATCGTGGCAACTCGCCGTCGCTGTCGGCCGAGGTGCAGCAGATCAAGGCGGCGGATGCCGATGTGATCATGCCGTCGTCCTACACGTCGGACGCGATCCTGCTGATGCGCGGCATGCATGATGTGGGCTACACGCCGAAGGCGATCATGGCGCAGTCGGCGGGTTTCGCGGAGCAGGCGTTCATCGATGCGGTGGGGCCGCTGGCTGGAGGGCGTGATGAGCCGTTCGGCGTTCGCGCTCGATGCGGCGAAGGCGCGGCCGGCGATCCCGGCGGTGAACGCGCTGTATCGGGCACGCAACAACAAGGACCTGAACGACAACACCGGGCGCGAGATCACCGCGCTGATGGTGCTGGCCGATGCGATCAACCGCGCCGGATCGACCGATGAGGACAAGCTGCTGCGGCGCTGGTGGCGACCGACGTTCCTGGCGATCAGACGATCATGCCGTGGAAGGGCATCAAGTTCGACGCACCGGGCAGAACACCGAGGCGTCGCCGGTGATCCAGCAGATCAAGGACGGCAAGTACCACACGATCTATCCGTTCGACGTGGCGGCCGAGCACGCGGTGTGGAACGTCGGGAAGTGACGACGTGAGCGTCGGCGCAAAACTCTCCCCCTCCCCTGCGGGAGGGGGTTGGGGGGACGGGGCGTTGCGCACTTTCCACGCCCCCTCCCCCTTCCCCCTCCCGCAAGGGGCGGGGGCGTGTCTTTCGCTCCGGTGACCCTCACCGTCCTGCTCCAGGTCGCAGTCGGCGGCCTGCTGATGGGGCTGATCTATGCGCTGGTCGCCGCCGGGCTTTGCCTGATCTTCGGGCTGATGGACGTGGTCAACTTCGCGCATGGCGAACTGCTGATGCTCGCGATGTACGCCACCTTCATCGTCTGGCTGGCCACCGGGCTCGATCCGCTGCTGCTGCTGGTCCCGGTCGCGCTGGCGCTGTTCGCGCTGGGGGTGGCGATCTACCACCTGCTGATGGCGCGCGCGCTGTCGGTTCGGTTCAACCGCGGCATGGTGCAGATCTTCGTCACCTTCGGCCTCGCGATCCTGCTGCGCGGCGCGGCGCAGTTCACCTTCGGCAGCGACTTCAAGAGCGTCAGCACGTCGCTGCTGGCCAATCGCACGCTCGACCTCGGCGGCGTGTTCGTGCCGCTGCCGCAGCTTGCCGCCGGCATCGTCAGCCTGCTCGCGTTCGGCGCGCTGCTGCTGATCAGCCGCACCGAATTCGGCCGCGCGCTGGAGGCGACGCGCGAGGACCGCGAGGCTGTCGCGCTGATCGGCATCGACCGCGACCGCATCTTCGCGCTGGGCTGGGGGCTGGGCGCGGCGGCGGTCGGCATCGCCGGCGTGATGCTCGCCACGTTCTATTATGTCTCGCCCACCGTCGGCGCCAACTTCGCGCTGATCGCCTATGTCACGGTGGCACTGGGCGGTTTCGGCAGCCTGTTCGGCGCGCTGGTCGCCGGCCTGCTGATCGGCCAGGTGGAGGCGCTGACCGCGCTGCTGATCGAGCCATCGCTGAAGCAGGTCGGCATGTTCGCGATCTACCTCGCGGTGCTGATGTTCCGCCCGCGCGGGCTGTTCGGCACGCTGTGACGGAAACCTCGATCACCCGCCGCCGCCGCTACGAGCTGATGATCGGCGGCGGTGCTGCTGGTGGCGCTCGCGCTGCTGCCGCTGCCGATCCACGACGTCTATACCCGCAACCTGATCATCATCACCGTGCTGTTCGCCGGCCTGGCGCAGGCGTGGAACATCCTGGGCGGCTATTGCGGGCAGATCTCGCTGAGCCACGCGCTGTATTTCGGCGTGGGTGCGTATGTATCCACGCTGCTGCTGACGCGGCTGGGCATGCCGCCGACCATCGGGCATGTTTGCCGGCGGTGCGCTGGGCGGGCTGATGGCGCTGCTGGTCGGCTGGCCGTGCTTTCGGCTGTCCGGCCATTACTATGCGATCGCCACCGTGGTGGTGGGCGAGATCGGTTATCTGCTGGCTGCTCAACTGGGACTGGATCGGTGGCGCCACCGGCATCAACATCCCTTATGTGCGTTCGGTCGGCGATTCCTGGCTGTGGCTGCAGTTCCGCATCGACAAGCTGCCGTATCACTATGCGGCGCTGGCGTTCGCCGCGGTCGCGTGGCTGGTGGCCTGGCTGATCGAGGGTTCGCGCTGGGGCTTCGTGTGGCGCGCGGTGAAAGACGATCCGGTGGCGGCACGCAGCCTCGCGGTGCGGATCTTCCCCGTCCAAGATGGCGGCGGCGGCGATCAGCGGTGCGCTGACCGGCATCGGCGGGGCGATCTATGCGCAGTATGTCGGCTACATCGATCCGGACAGCGTGCTGTATGGGCAGTTGTCCATCCTGATCCCGTTGCCCGCGGTGCTCGGCGGCGTCGGCACGCTGTGGGGGCCGCTGGTCGGCGCCGCCGTGCTGATCCCGCTGTCCGAACTGACCCGCTCCTATCTCGGCGGATCGGGGCGCGGCGTCGATCTGATGATCTACGGCGCGCTGATCATTCTGGTGGCGCTGGCGCGGCCGCAGGGTCTTGCCAGCCTGATCGGCGTGCGCGTGCGCGCGCCGGCCGGAGCGGACGATGCCGCCGCTGCTTGAGGTCGATCAGTGTCAGCAAGTCGTTCGGCGGCGTCGCCGCCAACGTCGAGATCAGCTTCGACGTGCGCGAGGGCGAGATCCTGGGCCTGATCGGGCCGAACGGCGCCGGCAAGACGTCGCTGTTCAATTCGATCTCCGGCGAGGTCGACACCCGACGCCGGCGAGATCCGCCTGGACGGCCGCCGCATCTCCGGGCTGCCGCCGGAGCAATGCTCCCTGCTCGGCATCGCCCGCACGTTCCAGGTGGTGCGCAGCTTCGATTCCATGACGGTGCTGGAGAACGTCATGGTCGGCGCCTATGCACGCCTGTCGCGCACGCGGCCGGCGATGGCGCGCGCGCTGGAGACGCTGGCATTCACCGGCCTGGCCGCGCGCGCCGACACCCGGCGCACTCGCTGACGCCGGCGGAGAAGCGGCGGCTGGAAGTGGCCCGCGCGCTGGCGACCGAACCGCGTCTGCTGCTGCTCGACGAGATGCTCACCGGCCTCACGCCGGTCGAGGCGCAGTCCGGCGTGCAACTGATCCGCGACGTGCGCGCCCGCGGCATTACCGTGATGATGGTGGAGCACGTCATGGAGGTGCTGCTGCCGCTGGTGGATCGCGCCGTGGTGCTGGACCTCGGCCGCGTGCTGACCATCGGCGCGCCCGCCGATGTGGTGCGCAATCCCGATGTGATCCGCGCCTATCTCGGCGATCGCTATGCTGCGCTGCTCCCTCGCCCCCGCTCGGGGAGAGGGAGACTGTGTGCTCGGCATGTCTCGCTTGTATCGCGGGTTGCGCGCGCTGCAGGGCGTGTCGCTGGAGGTGGCGCGGGGCGAGATCGTCGCGGTGGTGGGCGCCAACGGCGCGGGCAAGAGCACGCTGCTGAAGTCGATCGCGGGGCAGGTGGCGACGGAAGGCACGATCGAGTTCGAGGGCCAGTCGCTGCGGCGGCTGCCGGCGCATCGCATCACCCGGCTGGGCGTGTCCATGGTGCCGGAAGGGCGGCGGCTGTTTCCTCGGCTGTCGGTGGAGGACAATCTGCGTCTGGGCGCCTATGCGAAGCGCGGCGCCGATCGTTTCAAGCCGCTGGAGCTGGTGTTTTCGCTGTTCCCGCGTTTGCAGGAACGGCTGCCGCAGCGCGCCGAGACGCTGTCCGGCGGCGAGCAGCAGATGCTGGCGATCGGCCGCGCGCTGATGACGCAGCCGCGCTTCCTGATGCTGGACGAACCGAGCCAGGGCATCATGCCGCGCCTGGTCGATGACATCCTGGCGGCGGTGACGCGCATCCGCGAGCTTGGCGTGACCGTGCTGCTGGTGGAGCAGCGACTGGTCGAGGCGCTGGCGATCGCCGACCGGGCCTATGTGTTGCAGACCGGCCGGATCGTGCTGTCCGGTCCGGCCGCGGCAGATCGCGGCGGACGGTGCGGTGCGCAAGGCGTATCTGGGGATCTAGGCTGTCGTGCGAGGAACGAAGCGACGCGGCTCTCTCCCATCGATTGCGCCCCACCCGCGCGGGGATGGCAAGACGCTTCACTCCAGGTTCGCCACTGACAGGGGACTGGCGATGCGATGCATGTGCTGATCGTGGGAGGCGGAATCGGCGGGCTGGCGACGGCGCTGTCGCTGCACGCGGTCGGCATCGAGTGCACCGTGTTCGAGCAGGTGCGCGAACTGCGCGAACTCGGCGTCGGCATCAACACGCTGCCGCACGCGATCAAGGAGCTGGCCGCGCTTGGCCTGCTGCCGGCGCTCGACCGCGCCGGCATCCGCACGCGCGAGCTGATCTACGCCAACCGCTTCGGCCAGGTGGTGTGGCGCGAGCTGCGCGGCACCGACGCCGGCTTCGACACGCCGCAGTTCTCGATCCATCGCGGCAAGCTGCATGGCGTGCTGCTGGAGGCGGTGCGCGACACGGCTCGGCGCCGACGCGGTGCGCACCGGCTGCCGGCTGGTTTCGTTCGCCGAACGCAGGCGACCGGTATCGTGGCGCGGTTCGAGCGGCGCGAGGCGGGCGATGACGTTCGAGGCCGAGGGCGACGTGCTGGTGGGCGCGGACGGCATCCACTCCACGGTGCGCGCGACGTTCTATCCGGATGAAGGGCCGCCGGTGTGGAACGGCATGATGCTGTGGCGCGGCGCCGCCGACTGGCCGGTGTATGTCGATGGCCGCACCATGGTGATCGCCGGCGGCATGGGCCAGAAATTCGTTTTCTATCCGATCCATGCGGATCCCGGCCGACACCGGAGCGCCGGCTGACCAACTGGGCGGTGATGGCGCGCATCGGCGACGGCACCGGCCTGCCGCCGCGGCGCGAGGACTGGAACCGCGAAGGCCAGTGGGACGAGGTGGAGCCGTTCGTGCGCGATCGGTTCCGGCTCGATTTCGTCGATCCGCTGGCGCTGATCCGTGCGTCCGGGACGTTCTACGAATATCCGATGTGCGATCGCGATCCGCTGCCGCGCTGGTCGTTCGGCCGCGCCACGCTGCTGGGCGATGCGGCGCATCCGATGTATCCGGTGGGATCCAACGGCGCGAGCCAGGCGGTGCTGGATGCGCGCGCGCTGGCGCGGCATCTGGCGGGCGGCGAGCGTGGCGGAGGCGCTCGCGGCGTACGACGCCGAGCGCCGGCCGATGACCGCGGAGATCGTGCTGAACAACCGCAAGGGCGGCCCGGAGCGGGTGATCGACGTGCTGGAGGAACGCGCGCCGGACGGCTTCACCGACGTCGACGCCGTGGCGTCGCACGCCGAGCGCGAGGCTATCGTGCGGGGCTATGCCGTCGATGGCGGGATTTGCGCGCGAACAGGTGAACGCGCAGGCGCTGATCAGCCCGGCGGCGGCAGGAAATTCACCTCGTGCAGGCCGGCGAGGCGCACCACCTCGGCCGGATCCGGCACG
Organism: uncultured Alphaproteobacteria bacterium; assembly: GCA_963749575.1. Taxonomy (GTDB): domain Bacteria; phylum Pseudomonadota; class Alphaproteobacteria; order Acetobacterales; family Acetobacteraceae; genus JAMXLO01. The sequence continues at coordinate 203,796 of CAVVNM010000011.1, read as the reverse complement.
TTGTCGATCGCCTGGAACAGGTCCCACAGCCTGCGCGTCGGCGACACCCAGAACAGGCAGGTGATGTTCGCCTGGCTGTGGTTGAACAGCCCGTGCGGGATGCCGCGCGGCAGGCGGATCAGGTCGCCGGCCGAGGCGTTGGCGGCCTGGCCGTCGAGCACGAGATCGAAACGTCCCTCGAAGACGTAGATGAACTCGTCCTGCGTCGGATGGATGTGCGGCGGCACGAAGGTGCCCGGCGGCAGCAGCGCGTGCCAGGAGAAGCTGCTCTCGGTCACGTGCAGCGGCGTGTAGGTCTGGCCCAGGATGTGCCAGACGATCCCGTCCACGCTGCTGCCTCGCTGCGTGACGCCGGCGGTCATCGGTGCGGGAATGGACATGCGAGGCTCCTGGAGTGGTTCGTGTCCATTGTCACCGCTGGTAATGGTACCGGCAAGCGACTACTTCAATTATTTGGTCGACACTGCGCCGTCCCCCGACCCGAGATGGCCGAACTTCTGTTCGTGTTGGGCATCCCGTGCCGGACGCAAAGGACAACGCGTCGTGCCGCGTGGGGTGAGCTAAAAAGGATACCAGCCGGCGCACTCCCGCGCGGCGTAGCAGGCGTGGGGACGGTCGGGAGCCTGCCGTGGCAGCCGTCCTGCCATGACAACCTAGTCACCTAAACTGCCGCTAGCCGTGCGCGACCTGATCCGAAGCGCAGTTCGTGCCACCTAGGAATTGCTGCGCGATATCTCAGCGGCGCAACCGGCGCACCGCACCGAGGCCGAGCATTGCGATGCCGAAGATGGACAGGGACATCGGCTCCGGGGCCGGCGTAACGCCAGTCAGGCCGAAAATGCCACCGACAACATCCACGCCGGAAGAGCTGGCGAAGCTGTAGAAGTCTGGCGACGTTGGCTGCGTTATCGTCTCGCCGGGCAGCGGCAGGACGTGCAACGTGAACGTACCCGGCCCGACGTCGTTGACGCTGTAGTTGCCTGACGCATCGCTGATCGCGGAGGCGACGAGGTTATTGCCACTGTCAAGGACTTCGGCGGTTCGGCCCGCCAATCCGGGTTCACCAGGATTAGCGCTCCCGCTGCCATTCACGTCGTCATAGATAGAGCCGGATACTGAAACGAGCCCGAAGTTTCCAAAATCCAGGCCGGTAAAGTCTTGCGTCGTAGAGATTGCGTAGGAGCCACCGGCAGGCAGGGTTCCGATCCAACCTGAGGGGAGTATTGCTTTTACAGTGAAGGATCCCAGGGCCAGCAATTGAAACTGGTAGTTGCCTGTTACGCCGGTAGTGGTCGTCGCCACGACGGTGTTCATGTTGTCCAACAGATCGACTGTCCACCCCGCTATCCCGGGGTCTGCGCCGCCATCCGAGGAATGATCTCCGTTGAGGTCATTGAATACCGTGCCGCTCGCCGTGAACACGGCTGCGCGGGACGCCCAGGGGGCGACAGCGATGCCGAGCGCGATGACAGCGGCGGCGGAACGTGGTGTCCGCATCCGGGCGTGACTATATGGAGCTGGCACTTTTTCCCCCGCTATTTTCCAGAAAGGACGAAGCAAGAATCGCGCCGTAGAAAGAACCAGGTAAAGTCCTGTGCCTGGTGCAACCATCGCTTGCACCCAAGTTGACATTTCCCAGGTAACCATCCGCCTTCACGGTCTTTTGTGAACGATAGGCATCGTTTTGCCCTCCTGGCAATGTCTTGGACGATCTCAGCACTGCCACTGCTCTTCAGTGGCTCTGGCCGTTCACCCGATTACCCTGAACGCGGCGCCTGCTCCCCAAGCGTGTTTTATGGCACAGGGATTGTGTGTGCGGCTTATCGGATTCAGGATCGGCCTGCCTTACACTGGGAGACACCAACCATGACCACCAAACTCGGCCGCCGGGCGATGGCCGGCGCGGCCGCGCTGTTGCCGGCCGCCGCCATGATCGGCTCCGCCCATGCGCAATCGGGCAACGAGACTACCTTCGATCGCATCCGCCGCACCAAGACGCTGCGCATCGCGGCACTCCCCGGTGAGTTGCCGTACTTCCAGAAGGACCTAGCCAGCGGCGAATGGAGCGGCGCCTGCATCGACATGGCGAAGGACATCGCCAAGGTGTTCGACGCCCAGTTGGCGTACGTCGAGTCCACCTACGGCAATTCGGTGCTCGATCTGCAGTCCAACAAGGTCGATCTCGCGTTCGCGCTGAACCCCACGCCGCAGCGCGCGCTGTCGATCGGGTTTCTCCACGCCGCCATCATCCATCCCATCGGCTGCGTCGCTCGCAAGGGACTGGAGCCGAATACCTGGGAGGACATCAACAAGCCTGACATCCGCATCGTGTACGATATCGGCTCGCTGCATGAGGTGGTGGCGAAGCGCTACTGTCCCAAGGCGCAACTCACCGGCTACAAGTCTCGCGACGATTGCACGCTGGCAATGTCGTCGGGCCGTGCCGATGTCCACATCCTGGCGGCGATCCTCGGGCTTGCCGCGATCGGCAAGAACCCGAACCTCGGCAGCTATCATCTGCTGACCGACCCGCTGGTCGCGCTGCCGAGTTGCCTCGCGATGCAGCGCGAGCCGGATACGCGCTTTGCCGATGTCGTCAACGCGTGGATCGACTTCAATCGCGGCACCGGCCAGATCCGCGAATGGCTGCTCGATGGGCTGGCAAAGTTCGGTGTATCGCGCGACCAGATTCCCGCGACGCTGAGTTTCTGAGCGACGCGGGAGCGGGCGATGGTCTATCAATGGGACTTCGCCTTCCTGCTGCGCTACATTCCGCTGTTCTGGAAGGGCGTGCTGGTCACGCTCGCCTACACGGCGGGCACCATCTTCCTCGGCCTGATCATCGGCCTGCTGATCGGGCTCGGGCGTCTGTCGCGCTCGAAGCTGGTGAACATCCCGCTGATCGCGTTCATCGAGGCGTTCCGCTGCACGCCGCTGCTGGTGCAGATCGTGTGGTTCTATTACGCGCTGCCGGTGCTGCTGAACATCCAGATTCCCGCCACCACCGCGGCGGTGCTGGTGCTGTCCTGCTACACCGGCGCGTTCTATGCGGAGATCTTCCGCGGCGGCATCGTCTCGATCGAGCGGGGTCAGTGGGACGCGGCGCGGGCACTCGGCCTGCGCCGCTGGGCGATGATGCGCAAGGTGATCCTGCCGCAGGCGGTCAAGCGGATGATCCCGCCGTTCGTCAACCAGTCGATCACGCAGCTCAAGAATACCTCGCTGGTGTCCACCATCGCGGTGCCGGACCTGCTGTATCAGGGCACGCTGATCACCGCCGACACCTATCGGCCGCTGGAGGTCTACACCGTGGTGGCGCTGATCTACTTCGCCATGCTGTTTCCGAGTACGCTGCTGGCGCAGGCATACGAAAGGCATCTGACCAAGGGGCGGTGACGTCGCAGCCCGAGAGGTGGGGCCAGGCATGCATCGGTGAACAGGTAACGCTGACAGCGGAGGTGGATCATGGCGGACCCGTTGGTACTTTACGAAGTTGATGACAAGGTCGGCATCATCACGCTGAACCGGCCGGACAAGCTCAACGCGATCAGTGCCGAGCTGCAGCAGGCGCTGACCGAAACATTTGCGCGCGCCGACGCGGATCCCGCGACCAGTGTGGTGCTGCTGCGCGCCGAGGGCCGCAGCTTCTGCGCCGGCTACGACATCGGTGCCAAGGGTCCTGACGCCGACGATTGGCGGGGCGATCCGACGAAGGCTCATGCGCATCTGCGACCGCAGCTCGAATTCGAGATGGCGCCGTGGCTGATGAACAAACCGGTGATCGCATCGGTACAGGGTCATGTGCTCGGCGGCGGGTGCGAGCTCGTCATGTTGTGCGACCTGACGATTGCCGCGGACAACGCGACGTTTGGCGAGCCGGAGGTGCGGTTCTCGGCGGTCGGTCCGGCGATCGTCATGCCGATGATCATCGGCTACAAGAAGGCGCGCGAGCTGCTGTATTTCGGCGATCGGATCGACGCGCAGACCGCGCTCGATCTGGGCATGATCAATCGCATCGTGCCGTGGCCGAACTGCGCGCCGCGAGCCTCGCTTACGCCAAGCGTCTGTCGCTGATTTCGCCGGAAGCGCTGTTTGCGACCAAGCGTGCGGTGAACCGGGTGGCGGACGCGGCCGGTTTCCGCACCGCACTCGATGCGGGGCTTGATGTGGTGGGGCCGCTTTACGCCACCACGACCGAAGCGGGCGCACGGTTCCGCGAGATTGCGCGGACCGAGGGTGTGCCGGCCGCGGTCAGGTGGCGTTCGGCGCAGTTTGAAGGGTAGAGCGGCGTCTGGCGCAGACCACGCGGTGCGTCCGCTTCGTCGCTCAACAGAGCAGCAGTCGATCGCTCTTGCCCTAGTGTAGCAATGCCCGACCCCCGAGCACCTCGCGTTCGATGCGATGGACGGCAGCTATTTCGTCGCCGTCGTAGATTGGCATGGCCACCAAGCGGTTTACCGCGCGCTGACGCATGCGGCGGCTGATGGAGCTGTCCTTTTCGAGAAGGGCTATAATAGCGCAGTCGGATTTCGCCTCGTACGTCACTGCCATTTGTGCGACTACTGCTTCTAAGACTTTCTGCTCTGACGTGGCGAGATAGACAGCTACAGGGGCGCGGTTCGGAGCTTCAAGCACGAGATCAGCCGGAAATTCAATGCCCCCCGCTGGCGATTGATTCTCGTATACGGCCGCTCGGCCCCCGATGACCAACTTGATGCTTCTGATAGCATCTTCCCTGAATGTGCTCGCCACACGCTCAGGCCTGAGAAGGAGCAAGTCCTGCAACCGCAGAAGCAGCGCGACGAACTGAAGCGCCCGCTGCGGCACTTGATCGTAGGTGATGGGTGGCGTGGATAACCCCCCCGTATCTTCGTCGTAACCAGCGCCGTACTCCTCGAACAATCCGCCCACGGCGTCTTGACGTGTCTGCGTGTCGAGGTCCACTCCGGCCGCCTCGATAAGCGGCATGGTGGTTCCATCGTCCTCTACTCGATAGCGACCGGACACATCAGGGCCGACCACGTAAAATCCGAGCGGCTCGCCACTCGATAACGCAAAAGGCGACACGCGCCATGCAACGAATGGTGGGCCGCTGATTCGCGCCCCGTCAAGGTAATCGTGGGAATGCACAGCTGCCTACCGGGGCCGCGAAGGTGGCCGCCTACCCCCTTGGCAGCAACTGTTCGGCCAGTGTCACCCAGTAGGACGCGCCGACCGGCAGGATCTCGTCGTTGAAATCGTAGCGCGGGTGGTGGACCATCGCATCGTCCTTGCCGCGGCCGCCGCCCAGCATGATGTAGCTGCCCTGCTTGGCGTTCAGCATGAACGAAAAGTCCTCGCCGCCCATCGTCGGCTTCTGCATGTGCATCACCCGCGCCTCACCGGCCACCGCAGTCGCCGCGCGGCGCGCCAGCGTGGTCGCGTCGGCGTCGTTCACCGTCGCGGGATAGTCGCGGCTGAACACCACGTCCGCCTTGGCGCCGAAGCTTTCGGCGATGCCGGTGGCGAGCTGCCGCACGCCGTTCTCCAGCTGATCGCCGACCCGCGCGTCGAACCAGCGCGCGGTGCCCAGCATGCGCACCGTCTCGGGGATCACGTTGTAGGTGTGGCCGCCGTTGATGTGGCCGATGGTGACCACACCACCTTCCACCGGCTCGATGGTGCGCGCGACGATCGACTGGTATGCGGTGACGATGTGGCTGGCGACCACGATCGGGTCGGTGCCGAAATGCGGCTGTGCGCCGTGCGTGCCCTTGCCGGTAATGGTGATCTCGATGTTCGCCACCGCCGCCATGATCGGACCGTTGCGCCAGGCGAAGGTGCCCGCCGGCATCTGCGGCCAGTTGTGCATGCCGAACACCAGCTCCATCTTGCAGCGCTCGAACAGCCCTTCCTTCACCATGATCTCGCCGCCGGCCAGGTTCTCCTCCGCCGGCTGGAAGATCACATAGACGGTGCCGTCGAAGTTGCGCGTCTCGGCCAGATACTTGGCGGCACCGAGCAGCATGGTGGTATGGCCGTCATGGCCGCAGGCATGCATCACGCCGTGGTTCTGCGAGGCGTACGGCGCGCCGGTCTCCTCCAGGATCGGCAGCGCGTCCATGTCGGCGCGCAGGCCGATCGCGCGGTCCGAGCCGCCGTTGCCGCGGATCACGCCGACCACGCCGGTGCGCGCCATGCCGGTGATGATCTCGTCGACGCCGAACTCCTTCAGCTTCGCCTGCACGACGCCGCTGGTGCGGGTCTCCTGCAACGCCAGTTCCGGATGCGCGTGCAGGTCCTGCCGCCACTCGGTCATCTCGCGATGGAACTCGGCGATGCGGTTGATGATCGGCATGATCAACTCCTCCCTGTGAACGTGCGCGCCAGACCATCGCGAAGCGGCATCGGCGTGACCCCGAGCGTGTCGATCATCGGACGCACGTCGAAGCTCTTGTCTTCCATCAGCCGGCGGATCTCGGCAGGACGGATCCGTGGCAGGAACGGAATGTATCGTAGAACGCCGGCGAGCGCCATCAGCGCGCCGGCGGGCAGCGCGACGATGCGAGGTTCGCGTTGTCCGCTGGCGGCCGCGACCGCACGAACCAGATCGGCGTAGGGCAGGGGGCTGGTCCCGGCGATCACCAACGAATGCGCCCCGTCCCATACGCGATCCATGGCGGCGCGGATCGCGCGCGTCACGTCGTCCTGGTGGATCGGCTGCACCAGCGCTGCGCCGCCATCCGGCAACGGCACGAACGGCAAGCGGCGCAGCAACGCGGCGAGGCGCTGCAGGTTGTCCTCGCCCTCCGCACCGTAGATCATCGTGGGGTGCAGCATGACGCCTTGCCGGCCGGAGCCGAGGAACGCTGCCTCGCCCGCCAGCACTCCGTTGCCGTGCGTGTCCGGCCAGCGGGTGAACTTGCGCGTGCTGCCGAGGAAGACGAACCGCGCATCCGGCGGCGCGGCGGCAAGCACGGCGGGGGCGTGGCGCGCGTGAGCGCAACTGACGATCCGCGTGGCGTCGGCCAGCGCAATGCGCAGGCGCGCCGGATCAGCGAGATCGGCGACGCGCGGCGTTGCATCGCGACCCGTCGCGCGCCACTTGGCGGCATTGCGGACCACGGGGATGAACGCAACTCCATCGGCCAGCAGCGATCGGCACAGCGTCACGCCGCTGCGGCCTGACGCGCCGATGATGTGGACCTGGGGCGCCATGCTGTTACGCTTAGCACGCCGAACCAGCCACATGGAGGAGCGCATGGCGCGCGTCCCGTATCTCGAACTGTCCGATCTGTCGCCGCAACATCAGGACCTGCTGAAGCGCCGGATCAACCTGACCCAGGCGCTGGTGAACTCGCCGGACGCGGCACGCGCGTTCGGTACCCTTGGGCAGTTCATCCGGTTCGGCAGCAAGCTCGATCCACGTCTGCGTGAGTTGGCGATCCTGCAGGTGGGCTGGCTGGCACGCTCGCCCTACGAGTGGTCGCACCACGTAAAGATTGGTCACGACTTCGGCGTGACCGACGAGGACATTCGCGCGCTGATCGACGACACCGCGGGCAAGCCGACGCAGCTTGACGATATCGCCAGGACGGTGTTGCACGCGGCGCGTGAGATGACGCGGGACGGCGCGATATCGGAGACTGTCTTCGCCACGCTGCAGCAGGCACTCGGCCAGGAGCAAATCGTCGATCTGACAGTCACCATCGCGTTCTACAATGCAGTAGTGCGCGTGCTTGCCACGCTGCAGATCGACGTGGAGGACGACTATACACCGTATCTGCGGCAGTTCCCGCTGCCTGCCTGAGGGCGGATCGCCTGGTGCCGTGGTCACCGATTGGTGATGCGGTCGGTGTGAGCAAAATCACTTCGATGATCCCGGGATGGCGAGACAAGCGGCAACGGTGCCGCGTCGCACGGACGAGGATGCCTCGGAGGATTCCCTACCATGGGACATTCAGTTCTGGCACACGCGCGGCTGCGGGTCCGCCCGCCGGCGCGGCCGGTGCGGCGCCGCATGATACACTTCAATTTCAGCCACCCACCCCACGCGTCGCGCAACGGTGCGGCACCGGCGCGGTTCGGGGCGCTCTGACATGGCGGACGAATTCCTGAGCCAGGCCGGCCGCCGCCTCAAGATCAGCACCGCGCTCGACGGAACCGAGACCTGGTGGGGCGGAGACCCCCTGCTGCTGATTGCGGTCGCAGGTGAGGAGTGGGTATCCCGGCCATTCGAATACACCGTCACGCTTTGGCGGGAGGTGCATCAGGACAAGCCCAACATGCCGAAGGGCTATGTCTTTCCGCAGGACATGATCAACACCAAGGTCAAGTTCGGGATAATGATTTCAGGAATGGCATGATATCGTCGTTACACAGGGGGATCCACCCGAGGACAAGACCGAAAGGGTCATGCAGGGCTATTCCTATGCCTACAGGTGCGGCATCTTCGAGAAGTTCAATTTCGAGGGCACCATCGGCGGCAGGTTCCTGCAATATTCCGCCACGATTGTTCCGTTCTTCAAGATGATGCAGGACCGAGACCTGCTTCCGCGTGTTCGAGAACGTCGATGTCATCGACATTCTGACGGATTTCAAGAATTGCGCCAGCGATTTCATGCCGATCGATCTGGCGCGTCTCGACAGCGTCGAATATCCGAAGATGGAATACTGTACACAGTTCAACGAATCCGGCTATAATTTTCTGGTTCGCCTTATGCGGCGGTTTGGCATCTCGTATTATTTCGAGCACGATCCCACGACAATGACCAACAGAATGGTGCTCTGTCCCAAGGAAGCCGGGCTGAACTTTCCGGACTGCCACATCAACGATCCGTTTCCCAACGCCGATCATATGCCCAAGGTGACAGGCGTCGATGTATCGCGCATCGAGCTTGCGAAGAAGTCCGACGACAAGGAGTGGCTGCTGGGGATCAAGGATTTTCGCGCCAACTACATTCCAACCGTCAGGCGCTTCCGCGGCGGCGACTTCAACCCGCTGCGGCCCACGGACGCCTACCGTGGGTATGCCGATATCGACCCTTCGCGCGACCTGATCGAGCCCGCCGCGAGGTGGATCACCAAACCCCGGCCAGGTCCGCCGCCGTCCGATACCGATCGTTTCCGCACCGAGAGTTTCCCGGAGCCGGCGGATGCGAATGACGACATGACGCAGCGTGCCAGGGCAGAAATGGCGCACAACGAGGCCGGCGTGATCGTGTATGGCGGTACCACACGCAATCCGGCGTTCTTCCCCGGCCAGGTGTTCCACGTGGTTGCCGCGATCCCCGATGACATCGCGCCGCAGGATGATGACGGCCAGACGCCCGATATCTTCGAGAAGAAATCCGAGGGCGCGATCAGCGTCACCGGTGGAAACTATGTCCTCACCTACAACAAGATCGCTGCCATGGAGGATTTGTACAAAGCGAGCCTGAAGCACTGGTACGACGTCTTTGGCGCCTTCTGGCACAATCTGGTGGGAGACTCCAATCCAGAAGACGTCATGGCCAATTTCACCAGTCAGGGGCTGAACAATTATTTCCAGAACGATCTGCCGTTGCGGATCCATCCGGTCCGCGACGACAAGGGTCAGATCAATTTCCCGGATTTCCCCTCGTATTTCCTTGGCGGGGGGCTGGCCGGACTCACGGCGGCGGTCCCGGCACTGGTGAAGGCGGTGGCGACGCAGTTCAAGACCCCGGTGAACACCTTTTCGAACAGCTTCGCCGCAATTCGTCTCGACGCGCCTACCCCGCCACGATCGCTTCTGCTGCCGGTTGCCGACAAGATCCCGCTCGCGTACGGCCCGCATCTGGCAACCGTGATCGGTGATCTCGGCGGTCAGCGAGCCCCTGGCAATGACATCTATGCCGACCTGCTCGGCCGCGTCCGAGTGCGGTTCCCGTGGCAATGGATGGGGGAGCCTCCGGACTCAGCCAGGTGGAACACCGACGACACAACATGCTGGGTCCGGGTATCGCAGGGCTGGGCGGGGCAGATGGCCGGCTGGCAGTTCATTCCGCGCGTCGGCGAGGAGGTCGTGGTCGAATTCATCGCCGGCAATCCCGATCGTCCGATCATAACGGGTCGCGTCTACAACGCCGATCGGGGTGCTTCGAACCTGCCGTTCACCACGAACCGGGTGATTGACCAGAAAACCGGGGCGATCACCGAATCTCCGATCGATGCGCTGTCGGACCTCAAGAAGCCGGATCCGCGACAGTGGCCATACAGCGGCATCAAGACCGACAGCATGCCCACCAGGGGCAAGGGGTTGAAGCCTGACAAGCCGATCCGGCTTCCGGTGCGATTCCACATGCTGCGTTTCGATGACACGCGCGACAAGGAACAGCTCCTGTTGCGCTCACAGGGCCGCCTCGATCTCACCGCGCTCAATTCCTACTATGAGACGGTTGAGGGCAACCGCCATGTGAAGGTCGTCCCCGCGAAGCACGGCAGTACCTATGGCGACACTGCCGCGAGCGCAGCCAGCAAGCGCGTCGGTGGTTCCTCCTTCACCACGGTCGCCGGCGAATACGATCTGCACGTCGGCGACGCGCTGTACGCCCAGGTGCAGAAGAATTACGAACTCACCGTCAAGGCGGACACGCTGCTCGACCTCAACGGCAAGCTTACCGCCGTGGTCGGCGACACCGTCAGCATCAACGCATCCTCGATCGTGCTGGACGCGACCAAGAAGATCACCCTTTCGGTCGGAGGCAGCTCGATCGTGATCACCAATGGCAATATCTATATCTGGGGACCTCCTCCGACCCAGATCGACACGGCTACCGGGGGGCCGGACCCGGCGGCCTCCGCCGAATTGCAGGATGTGGCCGACGCCGGTACCGCCGATCCGGGCGATCCGCTCAACTGGCTCGAGCTCCACAAACCGCACGGCGGCGGCGGTCGACGCGGTCACCATAAAGCCGAGGCGCGCGATGCGATTCCGGTTTCCAAGCAGCAGGCCGATCTGGACCGTGACCTGGAGATCTCGCGCGAGAACCTGGAGCGGAAGCGACAGATGTCGATCGATCCGGGTGCCGAGTTGCTGCAATCGATCGGCGAGAATTGAGGTTGACGGATGCAGGCGGCATGGACGGCTGGATCCCGACCACCGACGTCGCGCAACCCCATAGCGCGCGGCGACGCGACTGGCTGCTCGTGGACGCGACCGATTTCGACCTATGCAGATGCTGTTGTGGCGGACCTCACGGATATCTTGGGGACGCAATGTGGCCGCGCACTGTTGCGCGAAATTCATACCGGTGCCGACGTCGTGACGATCGAGCGGCCGGCGCAAACGCAGCCACCGAACGCCTGGGTCCAGGTGGCGGATCGGCCGGCTCCTGGCGTCGCCGCAACAGCACAGCGGATCGACGAAGCCGTGGCCACCGCAGCGGCGGACGCGCGGTGTCGCATTCGCGTGGCCTACGATCCGATCCATTGGCCGACCCCGATCGATCCTCGCTCGCCGCCTTCCGATACCGTGCTGTTCGCACTGCTGCAGCAGGCAGGCCAGGCGACGAAGTGCCAAGGCCCGAACCCGATCGCCGAAGCCGACGCACCACCTCTCTACGTCTCGGACGCGGTGTCACGCTACCAGCGCGAGCGCGGCCGTGCCTGAACAATTCCCCGCAATGCCGGCGACCTCGGGGCCAAGCCTGATCTGCAGGCCCGGCAGATCCGGCAACACGCTGGCGTTCCCGTATACCATCGAGAACCCCGGGCCCGTCGACCTGTTCGTGATGGACGCGCTCCCCATCATCGATCCTGAAAGTCGACGTGCGGGGGCCAACGAGCATGCTCCGGTGGTGATCTGTAGCGCGGACGGGGAGGTGAAGCTGGGCAAATTCACCGCCCCGTTGCCGACCGATCGGCGTGTTGCTTTGCCGATAACCCATCTGGCGCGCCATCTGGCGGCGGGTGCAACGTTGGAGGGTCGGCTTGAGATCCCGTTGCCACTCGCCGAAGCAAGCCCGTATTTCGCCGACCTCACACTGCGTCAATACGAGATCATGGACGTCAGGCGCGTGATGTTCACGATCGGCTATTGGCCGGCCGGACACGACGATCTGGTCGCGACGCCAGCGGATTTTGCACCCGACCGGTTCGTCGTCGTCACCCGAAACACCGTCAAAAGCGCCAGGCAGGCTTTGCAGACCTTCCCGACCAACGGCCTTCAGGTATTCAGGCGCACCGATGCATTCCCACGCCCGTTCGGCTGATGCGCCGCCCGTCCCGGTGACTGCGGTCAGGGGATCTCGGTGATCGACTGGGCGCTCACCACGGAGATCACGCCGGCCCACTGACATGTGCAGATCGACACATCGTTGAGCGCGGATTGGCCGGCGACCTGGGTAACCGATCCCGGCGTCCAGGGAGCGGACGTGGCCGGGATGCAGGGTTGCGGCGTCAGCACGCCCAGCGCCGCCGCGGTCGCCGCTGCGACCTGTGGGTTGGTCGGGCTGATGCACATGCCGAACGGCATGACGTTGACCATCGGGACATAATCCAAAACGTTGGCCGCCGGCTGACTGTTGCATATCGGCCGACCGGCCGGCAGCACGGTCAGGCTGGACGGCGACGTGCCGAACGCGCAGGAGAGTTGCGCTCCATTGACAACCTGCATTGGCATCGGCGTGCTGTCTCCCCCGCGGGTGTGAGAGCCTACCACATGGCGGGACCGATGCAGGACACCATGCCGCACCGGTCGGTGCCGAAGCACGCCGCCGCCGATCTTCCACGCAGCAACCAATGGGTCGCGGCGGCGCAAGCTCTGCGTTATATCGACGCTGGCGTGATCCAGCGCAGGAGGTGTCCGTGAAGATCGGCGTCCCCAAGGAGATCAAGACGCACGAATACCGCGTCGGGCTGACCCCGGCCGGCGTGCGCGAGTTGGCGATGCAGGGACACCAGGTGATGGTGGAGCACAATGCCGCGGTCGGGATTGGCATCGCCGATGGTGCCTACCGTGCGGCAGGCGCGGTCGTGGCGGACAGCGCGGCGGAGGTGTTCGCGGCCGCCGATCTGATCGTAAAGGTGAAGGAACCGCAGCCATCGGAGATTGCCATGCTGCGGCAGGGCCAGGTGCTGTTCACCTACCTGCATCTTGCCGCCGACAAGGTGCAGACCGAGGGGCTGATCCACACCGGTGCCACATGCATCGCCTATGAGACGGTCACCGATCGCTCGGGCGCGCTGCCGTTGCTCGCGCCAATGAGCGAGGTCGCCGGGCGCATGTCGGTGCAGGTCGGCGCGCATTGCCTGGAAAAGGAGCAGGGCGGCGCCGGGATTCTGCTCGGCGGTGTGCCGGGCGTGGTGCCGGCCAAGGTGGTCGTGCTGGGTGGCGGCGTATCAGGCACCAATGCCGCGCGCATGGCGGTCGGGCTGGAGGCCTCGGTCACCATCATCGACAAGTCGTTGCCGCGGCTGAAGGAGCTCGACCTGCAATTCGGTCCGCGCGCGACCACGCTGTTCGCAACCGCCGAGACGATCGAGCAGCAGGTGCTGGCGGCCGATCTGGTGATCGGCGCGGTGCTCGTGCCGGGTGCCGCGGCGCCCAAGCTGGTGTCGCGCGAGATGGTGCGGCAGATGCGGCCTGGCTCGGTGCTGGTGGACATCGCGATCGACCAGGGGGGCTGCTTCGCGACCAGTCGGCCGACCACGCATTCCGAGCCAACCTATGCGGTGGACGGAGTGGTGCACTACTGCGTCACCAACATGCCGGGCGCGGTGGCGCGCACATCCACCTTCGCGCTGACCAATGCGACGCTGCCGTTCGTCATCGCGCTGGCCGAGAAAGGCTGGCGGCGGGCTCTGGCCGAGGACCCGCATCTGCTGCACGGGCTGAATGTGCATGCGGGGAAGGTGACGTACGAGGCGGTGGCGCACGATCTGAACCTGCCGTTCGCGCCGGCGGAGACGCTGCTGGCGGCGTGATATTTTCCCACAGAGACATCGGGAACACAAAGCTGTCGCTGCTACCCGCGTGCGCCGGCCTGTCCGTAAGTCCGATACCGGTCATGCGCCGCTCGCATCTCGTCCGCACTGAGCAATCGAACGGCGCCGGCGGCACGCGCCAATAGATACTGCCGGCACAGCGTCTCCAGGACGACGGCCGCGGTGAGTGCGCTGTTTGCCGTTCCGGCATGCGCAATCATGCCGTGGTTGGCGAGCAGGCACGCAGTGCGCCCGGTCAATGCTGCCACCGCGAGTCGTGCCAGTTCCGGCGTGCCGAAGGTGACATAGGGCGCGCAGCGCACATCGTCGCCGCCGAAGTTCGCCACCATGTAATGGAACGGCGGCAGCGCCTCGTTGAGGCAGGCGAGCGCGGTGCACGCGTCGGCGTGGGTGTGCACGACGCATTGCGCGGCGGGATAGGCGAGGTAGATCGCCGCGTGCATCGCCCACTCGCTGGATGGCGTCGCCGCACCCTTCACGTCGCCGGCCAGCGTCATCGCCACCAGCGCGTCCGGGGTCAGCATCTCCGTCGTGCAGCCGGACGGCGTGATGATCATGCCTGCGCGCGTGCGGTGGCTGACGTTGCCGGAACTGCCGGCAATCAGCCCGCGACGGCCCACCTCGCGGTAGACCGTCGCGACGTCCTGGCGAACCTGGGCTTCCTTCACATCAGGAACACGCCCTTGCCGCCCGCCTGCTGGTCGAACAGCCGGTACGCCTCCGTCGCCTGCTCGAGCTTCCAGCGATGGGTGAACAGCGCGTCCACGTCGATCTTGCGCTCGACGCAGAATGTCGCGCACTCCGCCTGGATGATGTTGGAGAACGTCCACGACGCGATCAGCGTCATCTGCCGGCGCAGCAGCATCGGGCTGACATCGATCTTCACGTCGCCGCCCTCGCCGACGAAGCACATCGTGCCCCACACCTTGGTGCTGCGGATCGCGTTCGCCCGCGCCTCCGAGTTGGATGACGTGTCCAGCGATACATCGGCATAGCGCCCGTGCGTCAGTTCCTTGATCGCCGCCACCGGATCGTTCGAGCCGGGATCCACCACCTCGTCCGCACCAAACTCCTTGGCCCGCTGCAGCCGCTGCGGATTGACGTCGAGCGCGATGACGCGCGCTCCCATCGCCTTGGCGAACTGCGTGCCGGCAAGTCCCACCGGACCCTGGCCGAAGATCGCGAGCGTGTCGTTGCCGGACAGCCGCATCCGCCGCAGCGCACTGTATGCCGTGCCGGAGCCGCACGAGATCGCTGCGCCGGCGGAGAACGACAGCTCGTCCGCCAGCGGCACCAGCGTGTTCGCCGGCACCTTCAAATAATTCGCGTGGCCGCCATGCGAATTGCTGCCGTACACCTTCACCGGCACCTCCTGGCAGAGCTGCTGCCAGCCGGAGCGGCAGTGGTTGCACTGCGTGCAGCCCTGGTAGTGATGCACCATGACGCGCTGGCCGACGCGCGCCTCCTTGTCCGACACGCCGGGCCCGACCGCGGCCACCACGCCGCACGGTTCGTGGCCGGCGATCACCGGGTCGGGGTTCTGCGGGAAGCCGGTCGCCTGGCGCGTCTGTCCCTTCGGCCGGCGATATTGGTGCAGGTCGCTGCCGCACATGCCGGAGGCCTTCATCTCGACCACCACCTCGTCCGGGCCCGGGGTGGGGTCGGGGAAGTCCATCATCTCCAGCTCACGCCCGCCGGTGAACACGACACCACGCATGGTTCCCTCCTGTCTTCGGTTGCGCCGGAGGTTAGCGCCGTATGGCTGGTCGTGCGAGGCGGGCGAGCCGCTACGGCCAGTGGGCCGTGCGGGCAATCAGGAAGGCGAGATGATCGCCCCGATCGTGATGCGGAAGTCGCGCTCCCGGCGCTGGTTAACCGCGGGAACATCCGCCCGCATGGCACGCAGCTCGGTCCGCAAATCGCGTTGCTCGGACTTGATGTCGCCCACAAGTGCCTTGTTTCTGGCGGCGATCTCCTCAAGGACGCGCAGCCTGGGTTCCATGTCGGCAGGGTATTTATGCACCGCCGCCGCCTGCAATTGGAGTATCCGCCATGTCGAAACGCCTCCCGCAACTGGTTGTCAGAGTCCGCGGGTGCCGTGAACGGCGGGTGAAGATCGCCCTGACTACGCTGGCGTCGATGAGGATGCGTCACGGCAGTGCGACATCCGCGGCGCGCAGCGCATGGCGCGCGAGCTGAAGGAGAGATGATCGTGCAGTGCAAATGACTTAGGACGGGCTTTGTGATACAGGTGAGACTATGGCTGAGAGACCGCAAGAAGACCCTGTGTTGATCCGCTTCCGTGCTGCGGTGACGGAAATCTACGGCGACCGCGTTGAGCGCGTGGTGCTGTTCGGATCGCGTGCGCGCGGTGATGCGAAGCCGGATGCCGATTACGATGTTGCCGTTTTCATCGAGGACGCGGGAACGTTCACCGACGAGAGCGCGTGCCTTGCCGCCGTCAGCACAGACATTCTTTTCGACACGGGCGCAGTGATTTCCGCCATGCCGTTCCTTGCCGGAGCCTATCGCGAGCGCACCGGCTTCATGCATGAACTACGCAAGGACGGCCTCGATCTATGAAGGCCGAAACCGCCGACTACCTTGCCAAAGCGCGCGCCACGCTTGCCGACGCCCAACAGATTGCGGCGCTGCCCTTGCCGCACATCGCCGCCCGCGAAGCCTATCTGGCCGTGTTCCATGCCGCAGAGGCTTACATTTTCGAACACACCGGCAAGGTTGCCAAGACGCATCGCGGCGTGCGGAGTGAGTTTGCCCGACTGGCAAGAGCCGAGCCGCGCATCGGGCGCGATCTCGTTACCTTTCTGGGCACCGCCTATCAGTTCAAGACGCGCGCCGACTACGCTGTTGGCTCGACCGCCGCGCCGATCACATCCGCCGAAGCCGCTGCCGCCATTGCCACTACGATGCGCCTTATCGACACCATCAGCCAATTGCTGCCACCGGGTATCGCACCGCCGACCGGGCCATGCGCACAGCGGTAGGTTTCGGCAGTGTGCATATCTCACGAGTTTCGTAGCAAAGTTAGGCCGCCGCAAAGATGCGCTTTTCTAGCAATCCTCGTGCGAACCCAAGGCGATCCCTCATTGCACCGTCGCCGACGAGGACACACACCGCTTTCCACAGCTTCTGCCGCCCGTAGTCGTATTCGTTCACCATCCTTGGCCGACACCTCGACTTAACGCAATTCGTGTTGGCCGGCACCATCGGCCAATTCATTCACCGCGCGCGGCCAGCAGCCTCCCCAGGGCCTGCTCGTCCCAATCCCCTACCGCGCCTGCGCGCTCGCCTCACTCCGTGTCGCCCCCGCCCGTGCCGCCAGCGCCGCCGCCATGAACCCATCCAGATCCCCGTCCAGCACCGCGTCGGGATTGCCCTTCTCCACGCCGGTGCGCAGGTCCTTCACCAACTGATACGGCGCCAGCACGTAGTTGCGGATCTGATGCCCCCAGCCGATGTCGGTCTTGGCATTCTCCACCGCCGCCGCCGCCGCCTCGCGCTTCTGCAGCTCCGCCTCGTACAGCCGCGCCTTCAGCATCGCCATCGCCATCGCCCGGTTGCGGTGCTGGCTCCGATCGGTCTGGCACGCGACAATGATCCCGCTCGGCACATGCGTGATGCGGATCGCGCTCTCCGTCTTGTTCACATGCTGTCCGCCGGCGCCCGACGCGCGGTAGGTGTCCACCTTCAGATCGCTCGGATCGATCGCGATGTCGATCTCGTCATCGACCACCGGATACACCCACACGGACGCAAAACTGGTGTGCCGCCGCGCCGCCGAATCGAACGGGCTGATGCGCACCAGCCGGTGCACGCCGGCCTCGGTCTTCAGCCAGCCATACGCATTCGGCCCACTGACCTGCAGCGTCGCCGACTTGATGCCCGCGGCCTCGCCCTCGCTCTGCTCCAGCAACTGCACCTTGTAGCCGTGCTGTTCGGCCCAGCGCATATACATGCGCAGCAACATCTCGGCCCAGTCCTGCGCCTCGGTGCCGCCGGTGCCGGCGTTGATCTCGACATACGCGTCGTTGGCGTCGGCCTCGCCGGCCAGCAGGCTCTCGATCTCGCGCCGCTTCGCCTCCTCGGCCAGCGTGCGCAGCGCCGCCATGCCCTCCTCGGCCATCGCCGCGTCGCCATCCGCCTCGGCCAGCGCGATCAGCTCGAGCGTGTCGCCAACCTCGTGCTCCAGCTTGCGCACGCCCGCCATCTGCCCGGCGATCAGGTTGCGCTCGCGCATGACCTTCTGCGCGGCGGCCGGATCATTCCAGAGCGCAGGATCCTCGGCGCGCGCGTTCAGTTCGGCGAGGCGCCCCTCGGCGACATCCCAGTCAAAGATGCCTCCTCAGCAGTGCGACCGACTGCTTGATCTGCTCGTTCAGGGCGTCCGATTCGGCTGACATCGCTCGCTCACGATCCCAAAAGAAGGAGACGGCTAATATAACCCGCCCAGGCTGCTGTCGACACCGCCATGCACGACCGGGGCCGCATCCGACGGCGTTGCGCTGTCCGCTGCCACTGCGCCGCCGATCGACCGCGAGGCACCCGGCACCTGATCCGGCTTGAACGCATCGGTCACGCTGCCGGACCCGCTGTCCCAGGTCGCCATCGTCACCCCGGGTGGCTGCTGGAACGTCAGCACCGGCCGGTTCTTCAGCGCGACCGCCATGAAATCGTGCCAGATCGGACCGGCAACCGCCGCACCCGTCTCGTTGTCGCCGAGCGTCGCCGGATTGTCGAACCCGACCCACACCGTGGTCACCAGATCAGGCGTGAAGCCGGAAAACCACGCGTCGGTGAAGTCCTGGGTCGTGCCGGTCTTGCCGGCGATCGGATGGCCGAGCCCGGCGGCCACCTTCGCGCCGGTGCCGCGCGTCGTCACGCCCTGCATCATGGTGATCAGCTGGAACACCGACGCCCGATCCGCGATCTCCTTGCGCTGGTCGGTGAGCGCCGGCGTGGTTCCCTGATCCGAACAGTCGCCACAGGAAATCGCCGCCGGCCGCCACACGACATGGCCGTCGGGGTCCTGCACGCTGTCGATCAGCGTCGGAATCACCTCATGCCCGCCTTCCGCCAGCCCGGCATAGGCGCCGGCCTCACGCAGCACTGTCGTGTCCACTGCGCCGATCGCGGCGGGCAGCACGCGCGGCATCGATTCTCAACTTCGTGGAAGGCGATGGCGGTCTGCGCGATCGCCTCCATCCCGACTGTCTGCGCCACGTGCAGCGTCACCAGGTTCAGCGATTTTTCCAGCGCGATGCGCAACGGGGTCGGGCCGCCGAAATCCATCTCGAAGTTGTTCGGCCGCCAGCGGCCGGCAGCGGTGTCCATCACGATCGGCGCATCCATGAAGCGCTGGCTGGGCGAGATGCCCTTCTCCAGCGCGGTCAGATAGACGAACGGCTTGAAGCTGGAACCAGGCTGACGTTGTGCCTGGGTCGCGCGATTGAACTGGCTGCCTTCGAAACTCCAGCCACCGACCATCGCCAGCACCCGGCCCGTGGTCGGATCGAGCGACACCAGCGCACCCTGCACGGCGGGTATCTGTCGCAATGCCAGCCGCGGCAGCGGCGCCGGTGCTGGCTTGGCGGTCTTCGCTGGCTGCACGACCGGCGCGGCGGCGTTGGGTTCGACCATCACCACATCGCCCTGCTGCATCACGTCCGTCATGCGGCGGGGTGCCGGCCCTGGCTTCCCGTCCTTCACCGGCCGCGCCCAGGCAATATCGGACAACGGCAGCGTGCCGTTGTGCGACTGGCCGGACGCGTCGAGCCAGCCGAGCCGCGCCTCGCTGTCGGTCGTTTCCAGCACCGCGGCCAGTTTCCAGTCCGGCAGTATGCCCTGCGGTCGCGCGAACTGCGCCAGCAGTTCGGTCCAGTTCTTCGCCAATGTCGGCCCGCCATCGAGGTGCCCCGCCGGCCCGCGCCAGCCGCCCAGCTTGTGGTCGTAGGCCAACAGTCCGTCCCGCACCGCCTTCTCTGCGGCGCTCTGCAGCGCCGGGTCGAGGCTGGTGCGCACCATCAGTCCGCCTTGCGTCGTCACATCGGCGCCGAACTGCGCGATCAGTTGGCGACGCACCTCCTCGGCAAACCAGTCGGTGCCCGGAATCGGCTGCGGCCGGTGGAATTCCGACGGCACGATCGCCTCGGCCTTGGCTGCGGTCGCCTGCGCCGTCGTGATGGCGCGGTCCTCGGCCATCCGGTCCACCACCCAATCACGCCGGGCCTTGGCAGCGTCAGGGAACTTGAACGGATTGTAGTTGTTCGGCGCCTTCGGCAGCGCGGCGAGGAATGCCGCCTCGGACAGCGTCAGCTGGTCGAGCGGCTTGTTGAAATAAGCCTGTGCCGCCGCCGCAACGCCATACGACGACAGCCCCAGATAGATCTCGTTCAGGTAGAGTTCGAGGATGCGCTGCTTCGACAGGCTCTGCTCGATGCGCATCGCCAGGATCGCCTCGCGTGCCTTGCGGGCCAGTGACACCTGGTTGTCCAGCAGCATGTTCTTGGCGACCTGCTGCGTGATGGTGGAGGCACCGATCGGCCGCCGGCCCTGGCCCATATGCGACAGGTCGAACACCGCAGCGCGCGCGATCGCCAACGGATCGACGCCGACGTGGCTCCAGAAATTCTGGTCCTCGGCCGAGACGAAGGCCTGCTTCACCATGTCGGGAATCGCCGAATACGGCACGAAGATGCGGCGTTCGGTGGCGAGTTCCGCCATCAGCCGGGCGTCGCCGGCATAGACGCGGCTCATCACCGGCGGCCGGTAGTTGCGCAGCCCGTCGACGTCGGGCAGGTCGGCGCTGAACCGCAGCCACGCGAAATAGCTGCCCGCCCCGCCGATCACCGCGACCAACAGGCCGATGGCAAACACGCCGCCCACCACGCCGCGCACGAAGCGGCGGAACCGCCCGCGCCGCGGCCTGCGCGCCTGCGGCGGTTGCCGCCTGGCGCCCTTGCTGCCGCCCGAGGGCGATGGCACCAGCTGTTCGCCGGCTGTCAGGGGTTCGCTCATGAGCAAGCGATATGGTGCATTTCCGTGCGGCCGACCAGCAAACAGAACGCTAGCCAGACATCCATTTCGCGCGATCGCCCTCCGCCATGTGCCCAGCGGCGAGAAAATAGGCATCGACCGCGCGCTTCATCGCATCGGCCACGCGCACGCGATGCTGCGGTCGCCGCAACTCCGCCTCGTCCGCCGGATTGGACATGAAGCCCATCTCCACCAGCACGCTCGGGATGTCCGCAGCCTTCAGCACGACGAAACCGGCGTGCCGTTCCGGGTTCGGCAGCATCGGCAGGTCCTGGTCGAGGCTGCCGACCATGCTGCGGGCGAGCCGGCCGGAGCCGATCCGCGTTTCGCGTCGCACCAGGCTCGCCAGGATGCGGGCGACCTCGGGCGGGGCGTTGCTGCCGGCGCCGGCGAACCGGTCCGCGCTGTTCTCGCGCCGTGCCAGCGCAGCGGTCTGCGCATCGGAGGCAGCGTCCGCGAGTGTATAGACGCTGGCCCCGCGCACCGAGTGGTCGGACAGCGCATCGGCGTGCATCGAGACGAACAGCGCCGCGCCATGCGCCTGCGCCCTGGCGACCCGGTCGTCCAGCGGGATGAAGGCATCCCGGGTCCGCGTCAGCTCGACCCGATAGCGGCCCCCCGCCTCCAGTTGGCGCTTCAGTTCCACTGCGGCGGCCAGCGACACATGCTTCTCATAGGTGCCGGATATTCCGATCGCACCGGGATCCTTGCCGCCATGGCCTGGGTCCAGCATCACCAGTGGCGCTGGCGGCCGCGCACCCTGCCGGCCGGGCGCAGCAACCGAGCTATGTCTGGAACCGGCCGCGGTTGCCGCCAGTGCGGCACCCAGCCTCCCGGGCAACAGGAACGTGCCGACGATGCCCGTCCCCGAGCCGAGACGGCCGAGTAGCAGGCGGCGTGAGATTGGCGGACCTGACGACACGGGGAGTTGTTAACACATCGGATGCAGAATTGCACCTTCTCCATTGATTAAGGCTACTTCATGATGGGTTGCCCCCCGGATAACCATCGCTTGCGGCGCGCGCCGCTTTGCGTCATGGTCAGACCTGCTCCGGTGACGCACCTGGGGTTGGCGGGATCACCCGCCGCCATGGGCAAGGAACCGGCGGAAGCGACGGCTCGCGATGCGGCCGAACCAGGGGTTCGGCGGGATCGGTCCGGGGAGGGTCGCCGTCTGCCGCTGCCGCGTCATCGCCCGCGCCGCGCTCACAGCGCGCCGGGGATCGGCTGCCGCGATCGGGTTGGCAGGCAGTCCACCTTGCCCGGGTTCATCTCGGGTCGCCAGGGACTGATTATCGTCGGAACCATGATCCTTATCGGCCAGGCACTAACCAATTCGGCGTCGATCCCCATCTTGTCGGGTGGGATGACACGCTGCCGCAGTGCTCGGCCGGACCAAGTTCCGATCCTTGAGCGGACGGGCAAGCCCCTCCCTACACGCCTATTCCGCCGCCTGCCGGTGCGCGTCCCACGCGGACCCGCGCCACGCTGCAGGGCGGCCTTTCGGAGTTCAGGTACTAGATGACCAAGCGTATGTTGATCGACGCCACGCACGCGGAAGAAACCCGCGTCGTGGTGCTGGATGGTAGCCGGCTGGAGGATTTCGATGTCGAGACATCGACCAAGCGCCAGCTCAAGGGCAACATCTACCTCGCCAAGGTGGTCCGGGTAGAGCCAAGTCTGCAGGCCGCCTTCGTAGAATACGGCGGCAATCGGCACGGCTTTCTCGCCTTTGGCGAAATCCATCCGGATTACTATCAGATCCCGGTCGCCGACCGGCAGCGGCTGATCGAGCAGGAGGCCGAAGAGGCCCGCCGCGAGGAGGAAGAGGAAGACCGCGCCGCCGAGGCTGCGGCCGGCCAGCCGGTCCTCGCAACCGAACCTGCGGACGCAGCGACGGACGTGGCGCCGGAATTGGAGTTCGGCGCGCCGGAGCCCGTGGCGGTCGCGCCGGAGGAGTATCCGGCGGCGCAGCCCGCGGCGATCGCAAGCGAGGTGATCTCGGTGCCGGTCGAGGCGGCGGAACCCGGCGCGGCGCCAGACGAAGTCGCTCAGGCTGCACCGGAGCCCGCCACGATAGATCCCGACATCGGGGTGACGGCTGGTCCCGACATCGGGGTGACGGCTGATGCCGGCATCGAGGCGGCGGCGGCGGAAGGTTCGGCCGAGCCGGTCGCCGAAGCCGACGACGAGACGATGATTGCGGCCGACCCAATTCCCGAACAGCCGCCGCCGGAGACGGTCGGCGGCGAGGGCGATGGCGCCGAGGAAACCCACGAGCGCCGCATCCCCTCGCGCTTTTTGCGCAACTACAAGATCCAGGAGGTGATCAAGCGGCGGCAGATCCTGCTGGTGCAGGTGGTAAAGGAGGAGCGCGGCACCAAGGGCGCGGCGCTGACCACCTACCTGTCGCTCGCCGGACGCTTCTGCGTGCTGATGCCGAACTCGCCGCGCGGCGGCGGCATCTCGCGCAAGATCACCTCGGCCACCGATCGGCGCCGGCTGAAGGAGATCATGGCCGAGCTGGAGATCCCCAAGGGAATGGGCCTGATCGTTCGCACCGCCGGAGCCAACCGCCCGAAGCCGGAGATCAGGCGCGACTGCGAATACCTGCTGCGCCTGTGGGACGACATCCGCGACCACACGCTGAAGTCGGTCGCGCCGGCGCTGATCTACGAGGAAGCCAGCCTGATCAAGCGCGCGATCCGTGACGTCTACTCGCGCGACATCGATGAGATCCAGGTCGACGGCGAGGCGGGCTGGCGGGCGGCGCATGAGTTCATGCGCATGCTGATGCCGAGCCACGCCAAGAAGGTGCAGCTCTGGAAGAACGGCGGCATGCCGCTGTTCGCCAAGTACCAGGTGGAGGCACAGCTCGACGGGATGCTGCTGCCCACCGTGCAGCTCCGTTCCGGCGGCTATCTGGTGATCAACCAGGCCGAAGCGCTGGTGGCGATCGACGTCAACTCGGGCCGCTCGACACGGGAACGCGGCATCGAGGAGACCGCGCTGCGTACCAACACGGAAGCCGCGGACGAAGTGGCGCGGCAGTTGCGGCTGCGGGATCTCGCGGGCCTGATCGTCATCGACTTCATCGACATGGAGGCGAAGAAGCACAACGGGATGGTCGAGCGCCGGCTGAAGGAGGCGCTGAAGAACGATCGCGCGCGCATTCAGGTCGGCCACATCAGCCATTTCGGCCTGATGGAAATGAGCCGGCAGCGGCTGCGGCCGTCGCTCGCCGAGACCAGCTTCATTGCCTGCCCGCATTGCGGCGGCCTGGGGCACGTGCGCTCCACCGAGAGTGCGGCGATCCATGTGCTGCGCGGGATCGAGGAGGAGGGTGCGAAGCGCCGTGCCGCCGAGATCATGGTGTACGCGGCGCCGCAGGTCGCGCTCTATATTCTCAACCATAAGCGCGAGCGGCTGGGCGAGATCGAGGAGCGCTACAGCATGCGGGTGCTGTGCCTCGGCGACGATGGCCAGATGACCTCGCAGTTCCGCATCGAGCGGCTGCGGGCGCAGGTCGCAGCCGAACTGCCGGTGGCGATCACCCAGGAGGTTGCACTGCCACCGGCGGAGATCGAAGCGGAAGAAGAGGTCGCCGACGTCGAGGACGAGGAGGTCGAGGTCGAGGCCGAGGAAGATGCCGACCGGCCGGTGGCCGGCGAGACGCCCGAGGAGGCCGAGCACCGCCGCCACCGCCGCCGCCGCCGCCGTCGTGGCGGACGACGCGAGGACGCACCGGCTGCGCCAGCCGCCGAAGCGGCCCCCCCGCCAGTGACCCAGGAAGTCGCGACCGCCGAACTGGACGTTGAAGGCGTGCCGGAGCACATCGAGGGCGGCGAGGACGAACAGCGCGCGCGTCGGCGCGGCCGGCGCGGCGGGCGGCGCCGCCGCCAGGACGGCAACGGCGAGATGCCGCCGCACGCCGAGCCCGGCGCGGATCAGCCGGATCTGGCGCCGGTCTATACCGGACCGACCCCCGCCAATCCGTTCGGCGGGCAGAACTTCGATATCTTCGACGTGCTGGAACAGGCGGAGGCGGCGGCGCCGGCAGTCGCGGTGGCCGCTCCGGGTCCCGCGCCGGCGCCCGCGATCATCCTGGCGGAACCCGAGCCGGCACCGGCCGAGGCGTTGCGCGACGAACCCGCGCCGGCACCCATCGTCATCCCGGTCGAACCGGAGGCGGTTGCGGCCGCGCACGTGGCACCCGAGCGTGAGTTCATGGCGTTCGAACCGGCACCCGAGCCGGTGGTGGCGGCCAACGACGTCGCGCCGGAACCGGCGATCAAGCCGATCATCATCGGCGCCGAGTTGGAGGCCGTTGTGGAGAAGAAGCGGGGGTGGTGGCGGCGCTAGGCCGAACGCCCGGCCGACAACAGAACCTCGATGCGCTGGGCGAACTGGGCGGCCGCCTCGATCGCGCCCGTCGCAGCACAATCCGGGATTGCCCCGACGAGCCGCCTATTCGCCGCACCGACGGCAGCTCAGGTCCCGGTCTTTGGGTCTTACCGCAGCCGGATAGCGGGGGCCTACCGGCGCCCTGCGGGCCGGTCGATGGTGGCCGCCGTCATAGCCCCCATTGAATGGTTGTACCCAGCACCGTGAACTGCGGACCGAACTGCAGCAGACCGGGCGGACCACCGCTATCGTGCAGTGTCCATTGGCCGGCAAGAGCAGCCTGTGAGAACAGGCTCCATCGATCAGCAATGATATCGACCGATATCTGGCCACCGAACTGCAAGCCCACGATCGTACTGGCCGGCGCGAAGTTCTGCAGCGCAACGACCTGAGCGAACAATGAAGTATGGAATCGGCCAGCGCTCAGCGGATCAGCATAAGCGACACTGCCTTGCAGCTGCAGGGTGTAGCGCGGATCGGTTGGTTGATTCCGACTGTTGAAGGATGGCTGGAATGCGCCGCCAAACTCCCAGTGCGGACCGTCCGAAGCAGGTACCGATAGACAATGCCGAGAGCAAGCTGACCGGCAACGATGGTCGATGGTGCCGGGCCGGGCGGAGTCGGTGCAGGACTGCGAGAGGCGAACGGCGGGGGCGTCAGACCGAAGGCAGGTTGCAGCTGAATCAAGAATGGTGATTCGGGCGGCGATGTGGGCTGAGGGCCAACGGGGGTCGGAGCGGACACGGAGGGCGCTGTCGCCGTCTGTACTGCCGGGTTCGGCGAGGCGGAGGGGGAGGGGGAGGGGGAGGAACGAGACATCGTGCCCTCAATGATCAAAACCCGCGTCGCCAAAGCGTTGCGCGTCTCGGGTCCGACAATTCCATCGACCGACTTCAGCTGGAAGTCCTTCTGATAACGCTCGACCGCCTGCTTGGTACGGGGGCCGAAAATTCCATCCGCCGCTATGGTGCCGTATCGTCGGCCAATTGCGGCGTTGAGGTTCCTCTGCAAGCGCCGAACTTCCTCTCCGCGGCTACCCTGCCTCAGTACTTCTGACATTGCCTTGCCCTCCGATGCTTCAATGCACTCCGGCGTCATAGACGTAGCGCCCACAATCGTCGGGTGAGCCAGGAGTGAATTTCTTCCCAGAGAAGGGCGCCAGGGTACGCGGGTCGTTCACGTTGCCGGCCTTCTCGGACTTCCATACCAGCAGATATGCGACCGGTTTCCCCTTGCACAGCTTGCTTCCGTTCTCGAGCGCGGGGTCGTCCGGCGATGTAACCCGGTAGAGGTCAGCCATGACCTTCTTTCCCTTCGGTTCCGGCCTGAACATCATCTGGCCACCAGAGGCCAGCGGTAGCGACGATCCGTTCTGAAAGTTGATCTTATCCGGCGCGAGCGTCACGCGGCCGGTAATCGCTTGTGCAGTGCGGCTGACCGGTGTCCAACCTTGTGGTGCAGAAGCAGGCTGGGCGGCGGCCGTCGCGGTTAATCCGAGTGCAAAGCACAGCACCATCTTACCGGCCGCCATCGCTGCCTCCTCGATCGTGTCGGATCTTCATCGTGAAACGGTCCCGCGTACGGCTCGCACGATGACTGCAAATGATCGAGCCCCATCCGGTAGGCCGGCCAGATAGCCGTCGCGAACATGCCGCTCGATCTCGCTACGCACCCCGGATGGCACGCCAATCAGGCGCTGTGCAATCCTGGTTGGCCCGGCGGAGAAACTGGTCCAGTAATCCTGGAAATCGGAGTAGTCGAAGCTGAGCACGATCGGTATCTCCACCACCCCGATCAGCCCAACCTTGCGCCAAAGGTCCGCCTGTCCGTTCGCCCACACGATGGGGCGGGCCTTGATCTGCGCTCGTAGTGTTCGGATGCTTTCGTCCAGTACAGCGCCGGTGTCCAGCACGAGGTCGTACACCGAGTTGCCACCCCAGAAGTCGAAGGTCCCGCAGGCCACGACACCACCTGGACGGGTGACGCGTCGCATCTCGGCAGCGACGAGATCGACGTCGGGAATGACATCGATGGCCAGTGTCGAGACGCAGGCATCAAACGACGCATCGTCATAGCGAAGGTGGCAGGCGTCACCATGCTCGTAACTGACGTTGCGATGTGACCGAAGGCGGCGAGCACCATCGAGATAGGATTCGGATGCATCCAATCCGATCACCTTCGCTCCGTGCTCCGCCAAGGCAAGCGATAGAGTGCCGGTGCCGCAACCGACATCGAGAACCCGATCACCCGGCGCGACGCCAGCAAATTCCAGGAACGGCTTCGCGAGACGCTCGCTCCACCGCCCCATGAAGTGCTCGTAAACCGCGGGATCAGTCGCCAGGAACGGAGGCAATGAGTCGCTCATCGCGGTCCTCGTTCACACGATATCGAAGACATACTACCACGGTTTGCGTGGTCGGCGCGGGACTAAGGGCTTGCCGCAAATTAAGCGATTCAGGCGTAGCCGAGGCAGTACTCCAAAGTCGTCATCCCCGCTTGCGCGCTAGGCCATGCACGCATGTAATGTTGGGTTCGTAACGTGCTGGCATTTTCCGCTTGTGCGACGCGACGCGGGTACGATTCGCTGTGTTGCGGCAACCGAACAACAGGAGCCGGCATGGAATGGACGCTTGGGTCATTCGGGGATTTCGCCACCCGCCGCAAAGCCTGGCATGGGCGGCGTGGATCATCGCACGGCTGGGCGGCTGGAACTGCTACTACAAACTTCCCGGGCCGATCACGTTCCGCCGCGGCATGGAGCAGTTCTACGCCATTCACCGGGGAACACGGCTCGGAATGGAACTGCAACAAGATGTGAGATTCCCCTAGCGCTTGCGCGGGGATGACGGGGAAAATGGCGGCTTTGCCGGCAATTGACGCAGTTATTTCGCGGCAGATCCTAACGCCACCCCTGCAGCCGCATCGCCGCCTCGCGCATATCCGGCTCGGGGCCGCAGTACCAGAAGCGCAGGAAGCGGTTGCCGCGGGCGTGGTCGAAATCGACCCCCGGTGTCACCGCCACGCCCACCTCCGCCAGCATCCGCGCGCAGAACACCGTGCTGTCATTCGAGCGCTCGGCGATGTCGGCGAACAGGTAGAACGCGCCCTCAGCCGGCGACAGGTGGGTGAACCCGGCCTGTGGCAGTGCCCGCAACAGGTGGTCGCGCGAGCGGCGGTAGCGCGCGACGTTGCCGGCCAGCTCTTCGTGGCAGTCGAATGCCGCCTGGGCCGCCACCTGCGAGATGTACGGCGCGCTGATGAACAGGTTCTGCGCCAGGCGCTCGACCGGGCGCACCAGGTCCTCGGGCAGCACCAGCCAGCCGATCCGCCAGCCGGTCATCGAGAAATACTTCGAGAAGCTGTTGACCACGACGGCACTGTCGCTGACCGACGCGGCAGTGGCGATGGCGCTGTCGTAGTTCAGCCCATGATAGATCTCGTCGCTGATCAGCCGCACGCCGGTGCGGCTGCACCACGCCGCAACGGCGGATAATTCCTCGGGATGCAGCATAGTCCCGGCGGGATTGCACGGGCTCGCCACGATCAGGCCGTCCGGCGGCGGATCGAGCCGTTCCAGCATCGCCACGCTGGGCTGGAACCGTGTCTCCGGACCTGCCTCGAGGATCACCGGCTGCATCCCCAGCGCGGTCAGGATGTTCACATAGGGCGGATAGAACGGCGACGTCAGCGCGACCCGGTCGCCCGGATCGAACGCCGCCAGGAATACCAGCGGAAATCCGCCCGACGCACCGACCGTGACCGCGATCCGCTCCAGCGGCACGTCCAGTCCGTACCAGTCGCGGTAATGCGCCGCGATGCGTTCGCGCAGCGCGCGGCGGCCGAGCGCCTCGGTGTAGCCCAGCGGATCGCCCGACCGCAGCGCCGCCTCGGCGGCGACAATCGCGCCGGCCGGGGCGCCGGTGCCCGGCTGTCCCACCTCCATGCGGATCACCCGCGGGGCGCCGGCCGGCAAGGCAGCCTGGCGCGCATTGGCCGCAGCGATCACGTCCATCACGATAAATGGTGGAGCGCTGGCGCCGCGGCCGACCTTCAGCATGTCAGTTGTAGAACTTGATGCTGGCGGCCTTTATGCCGGTCGCGGTCTCGGCGCCGGTGAGGGTCACGATGCAGGGCGCACCCTTCGCGGTGCACTGTTTGGTCAGGCGGTCCTTGTCAGCGGCCTCCAGTGCCGTGGGATCAATTTTGAACCTGATGCTCGCGGGCGTGCCGATGCCAAGCTCGCACGACGTCGCGCCGCGACAGATGATCCGCCCCGGGCCAACACTGGTTGTCGTCTGGGTCTGCGCCGATGCCGCAGGGACCGTTCCGATCGACACGATCGCCACGGCGGCGAACCATCTTGCTGCGCTTGCCAGGTCCATGGGTTCCTCTCACTCGAAAGATCAGTTGCCGCCCGCCGCCAGTCCGGCTTCACGCGGATCCGTCGCCCAGGCACA
Source organism: uncultured Alphaproteobacteria bacterium (assembly GCA_963749575.1). Classification (GTDB taxonomy): domain Bacteria; phylum Pseudomonadota; class Alphaproteobacteria; order Acetobacterales; family Acetobacteraceae; genus JAMXLO01. The sequence continues at coordinate 173,935 of CAVVNM010000011.1, read as the reverse complement.
TGAGCCGTTCTCGCCGGGCAGGTAGTTGAAGCACGAGATGACATTGGCACGCCCAGGATCGGGCACCGGTGCCGCCATCGGCTGATTGCTGCGCAGCGTGGCCAGCATACCGAACGCCACCGCCATCGGGGCACCCGCCTGGCCGGAGCCGCCGACCGCCGCACGGAACGAGTGGACGTTCTCGTTCCACGCGATCGCCGCCGAGTACAGCGGCGGCGGCACCGCGGCAGGCGACGCGGCGAGCAGGACGCCAAGGCCCGGCAGTACACGGCCGGTGCCGAACAGGTTGTCCATGCTGAGCGCACAGGCCACCGCGTTGCCGTTCTTGTCGAGCGTGGCGAAGCTGGTGGAGGCGGGCAGGGGTGGCAGTGCCGCCTCGGTCAGGTTCGTCGCGGTCAGCAGGCTCTCGCCTTCCACGCCGCCCTCCCGCCACCGCGCCGCCACGGCGAGCGACCGGGCGGCGGCATTGGCGAGCGCCGATGGATCGCGCTGCAGCACCTGGAAGGCGGCAGCGGCGGCCAGACCGCCATCGGCCGGCGGCGCCAGGAACGCGACCTTGTCATGGCCGCTCGGCAGCACAATGGCGGGTGACAGTTTCGGCAGCGCGGCGGTGAGATCGGCGAGCGCGAGCGGCCCGCCGGCGAGCGGCGAGGCCTGCACGACCCGCCGCGCCAATTGACCGGTGTAAAGATCGCCCACGCCCGAGACACGGATCCGCGTCAGCGTCGCGGCGAGGTCCGGCTGGAGCAGGGTCTGTCCCTCGCTCAGTGGCGTGCCGTTCTGGGAAAACACCGCGCGGGCATTCGGATCGGCCAGCAGCGGGCCGGCCACCAGCGCGATGTCGCGCACCAGGGCGCGCGGCGCCGGCGTGCCGAACCGGGCCAACTGCTCGGCCGGCACGATCAGACCCTCGAACGGCAGGGAACCATAGCGCGCATGCAGCAGGTACAGGCCGCGGGCCAGCATCGGCACCGCGGCCGGCCGGTCGCCGCCGCCACCGAGATTGGCCGGTGCGACCGGGGTGAACAGGACCGCCTCCGGCACGCCCTGGTTGATCGAATCCTTGTCCGTGGCATAGGCGACACAAGCACCGCCGCCGCCCAACGCCGCCCGCGATGGCAGCGTGACGCTGAGTACGAAGCCCAGCGCCACCGCCGCGTCCGCCGCGGAACCGCCTGCCGACAGGACCTCCCTGGCCGCCAGCGCCGCCCGCGGCTCGTCTGCCACTACGCCGCCAAGAAAGCCCTTCACGAACCCAGGCTGTCCCTGCTTGGGCGCTGCGCTCGACCCGAGCAGGCTGTTGGTCACGCTGGAGACCGTGCTGCAAGCCGAACCGGCCAACATCAATGCCAGCAGGGCGGCGGCGCGCAGCCATCTCTCTCCGCCCGCCATGCTGCGTCGAAACTGTGTCAATTGCGTGCTGGTCCAAGTCATCCCGGTGAGGGTGCGTGCCATAGACGCGTTCCGCGGCAGCGGCAACCGGCCGGCTGTTCCGGGGCAGGCAGTGCACGACGGAAGGCCGCGGCTTTTGCCCTGCGGGATCGGCAGCCGTCCGCCGGCACTCGACATCGACTGCGCCGCACCGCTACAGGCATCACCATGTTGCACATTGTCCGCCTGCTGTTGCTTTGTCTGCCCGCCGTCCTGCCCGGCCTTCCCGCCTGGGCCGGCGAATTCACCCCGGCGCAACGCGCGGAGATCGTGCAGATCCTGCGGGATGCGCTGAAGCAGGACCCGTCGATCCTGCGCGACGCGGTCACCGCCATGCAGGCCGATGAGGGCGACCGCCAGCGGGCGGCGCTGGTGGCCGCGAAGGACACGCTGATCGATCCGGCCGATCCGGTCGGCGGCAATCCGCAGGGCGACGTGACCATCGTCGAGTTCTTCGACACGCGCTGTCCGTATTGCCGCAAGCTGGAACCCACGATGGCGGACCTGCTGGCGCGCGATCACGGCGTGCGGCTGGTCTACAAGGACCTGCCGATCCTGGGTCCGGCGAGCGTGCTCGGCGCGAAGGCGCTGCTCGCGGCACAGCGGCAGGGCGGCTACGAGAAGCTGCGCGACGCGATCATGGTGGCGCCGCCGCAGACCACCAAGGCGATTATCCAGGACGCGGCGGTGCGGCTCGGCCTCGACTGGAAGCGGCTGGAGCACGACATGGACGATCCGGCGATCCAGTCAAGGATCAACGCCCATCTGCAACTGGCGCGCTCGATCGGGATCGAGGGGACGCCTGGCCTGGTGATCGGCAGCGAATTGATCCCCGGTGCGGTCGATCTGCCCGAACTGCGCAAGGCGGTGGCGACGGCGCGCGCGGCGCGGTAGGGCGCATTGGTGCCTTCTGGGCGAGGCGTCGGGAGGTGCTAGTGGAATGTCAACGAAAACAGATGGTTCCCGCTACGGTCAGCCTCGGCTGGTCGGGCAACCTATTCTAGTTGTTCGTAACGTAATCAAATGCTATTGGGACCGACGTAATGCCAGCCAGAGGTCGATTAGCAACGAACGACAAACTCTAAGCAAGGCGGTGGCTGGCCGGGAGCGAGTGTGCTGGAACTGACGATCCTAATGCCATGCCTCAACGAGGCAGAGACGCTGGCAACCTGTATCACAAAAGCACGCTCGTTCCTGTCAAGGACAGGAATCAGCGGCGAGATACTGATTGCCGACAATGGCAGTATAGACGGCTCTCAGACGATTGCCAGGGACCTTGGCGCCCGCATCATCCCCGTCACAACCCGAGGGTATGGTAGCGCGCTGCGCACTGGCATCCAAGCAGCGCATGGCCGGTTCGTCATCATGGGTGATAGCGACGACAGCTACAACTTCAGCCTGTTGGATGATTTTGTCGAGAAACTTCGGGCCGGCTACCAGCTTGTCATGGGCAATCGATTCAAAGGCGGCATTTTGCCCGGTGCCATGCCCCCTCTGCACCGTTATCTCGGAAACCCTGTCCTGACCGCCATCGGTCGCTTGTTCTTTCGCAGCGCCTGCGGAGACTTTCACTGCGGACTGCGCGGTTTCGAGCGAAGTGCAATTCTGGCTCTGGATCTACAGGGGTCCGGCATGGAGTTTGCCAGCGAGATGGTGGTCAAGGCGACCGTCCACAATCTGCGCATAGCAGAAGTGCCGATTGTCCTGTCGCCGGACGGGCGGACACGACCGCCACATCTGCGGAGCTGGCGAGATGGGTGGCGCCATCTACGTCTTTTACTGCTGTTCTCTCCGAGATGGCTGTTCCTTTATCCCGGAATGATGCTGACCTTGCTTGGCGTCATGGTCATGGCGTGGCTAATTCCTGGTCCGTGTACGGTCGTGGGTGTCACATTTGACGTTCATACATTATTTTATGCAGCACTTGCCGTGGTTGTCGGGGTCCATTCCATGCTGTTCTGGATCTTCGGGCAGGTCTACGGCATGCGAGAAGGAATTGTCCGACCCGATCCAAGATTCCTGCACGCGGTCGAGCACGCGACCTTGGAACGCTGCCTTATCGGTGGCGGCACACTTATACTTATTGGTCTAGCTCTTGGTGTCGCCGCGTTGGCAAACTGGAGCAAGTCGGATTTCGGTCCAATGAGCGTGATTTAGACAATGCGCCTAGTGATACCGTCTGGAACGTTTATTACAGTCGGGTTACATCTCATCTATGGTGCATTCTTCCTGAATTTGCTGCATATTCGGTCCGCCAATGTCGGGCAAAACACAGCCGTTCTGGCCGCTCACTCCGACGAATGACGTCTCCGGTGGTGTTCAGGAGCGGAAACTACGAGCCGCGTCACAATGATGACAGTACCGCTAGGCATTGGCTTGAGCCCGCCTCCCTGGCGGTGACAGTTCTATGCATTCTAGCGTTCTACGGAAGCTTTATTCGGCCGGGAATGCCCTGGGCCGACGACTGGGCGACATACATTCAAGATGCACTTAATATTCTTCATGGCAACCGTTATAGTACCACCGGATATATAGCAAATCCGGACACCAATATTGGTCCTACTGCCTACCCTCCTCTGTACCCGCTGACTTTGGTGCTGCCTATAGCGCTGCGGGGTGTCGACTTCCACGCGATTCGCGAATTCCAATTGATCTTTTGGGGAATCTTCCTCGTCTTTGTCCATTTTCTGGCGCGCAGGCGACTGAACGGCCCACTCTCTCTCCTTGTCGTGTTTGCGGTGGGTTTGAGTCCGTATTTCTTTGAGTTCAAGAACTATATTGCATCTGAGGCGCTTTTCTTGGCGGTTCTATGGCCTGCCTTCATGCTCTCGGCGCGAATTTCCGAGGCATCGCCGAACGGTGATATGTCGGCAGGCAACGGTATTTTGCTTGGAGTGTTGGTTGGGCTCTGCACGACGACGCGTTCGGTCGGATTGGTTCTAATACCCACGCTCGCAGTCTATGACCTGCTGTCGTTTCGACGCATACGGCGCGGCTGCATAATTGCAATCCTAACCGCGGCCTCTGCTTTTCTCGTACAGCTCGTCGTAGCTGATTTCTTCAATGATTATCTCATCGGTATTGGTGTCAGTAGCCGCTCTGACCTTGATACGACGGGTATGGGACCCGCAACGACCAGGGACCTGACAGCGACATTTTGGGAGGCCCTGTCCGTCGGTCCACATCGTCTCGGAGCTTTCCTGGTCGATTTTTCCCGCTTTTGGGGCCAGGGCGCCAATGCCTCGCTGCTGCCTCGGATTGCAAGTATTGTCTTCGGACTCCTTGCGATATACGGCTTCTTAAGATCTGTCGCGCGAGAGGTCATGCTCTGCGACGTTTTTGCTACGCTATATTGTATGATCCTCATGGCACTCCCACCGGACTGGGTCGGAGCGCGTATGGAGATGCCGCTGGTTCCGTTGTTCTACACATATGTTGTTGTGGCGGCCAGCAGCCTCGGTCCGGCGTCGCTTCGACGCGCCGGCGTGCTCGTAGTCCTTGCGTTAGGAGTATTGTCATACCTACAATCTTATGAAAATCTCGATTTTCATTCTCCTTTGGAGGGTATCCATAAGACGGATTATGCTGAGATGTTCAAATTCATCAGGCAGAACACTGAACCAGACAGCGGGATTATCTTCGACAAGCCGCGCACTTTGGCACTTTATACCCATCGCCGCTCAGCAGCGATCTACAATACTCGGAAGGGCGATTCTCTTATGTCTTATATGCGGCAAATCGGTGCTCGTTACATTCTTTTTTACGATCCATGGGAGGGTAATGTCTCGCGCGAACAGTACGTGCGTGATCGACTGGGCAATCATATCGGTGAATTCGGACTCATTTACGATAGCGGACCTTATGCCCTTTACGGAATGATGAACTGAACGGTGGGGTCTGCACCCCCCAACAGCTTGGCCTTGGTCACCACGCAGCTGCCAAAACCACCACATTGCCCTGACCATGCTGGCGGTCAGGGTGGTCGGCGCGGTCCGACAAACCGGAGCCTGGAAACATCGTTGACCGCCGCGACCACCCCTCCTCAGCGTTCTTGCATTCGACCACGAGGATATTGCATTGCCGCGAATATTCTTGACCCGCTCTACCGTACGCATCCACCCAACGGTCCGGCCGCGGGTGGCCTCTGGCACGCGAACTGCCGGGGCGGGCAAAGGCTACATGCGCGGAGAGTCTGATCCCGGTGTCATACCATCGATCCACCGGTCAGCAGCATAGCATGCCACTGCCCGCATCAGATTCCATGCGATGGACGATTGCACGTTATGCCGTAGGACTATTCGTATTCTCAGCGGCGGCGCTGCTGAATGGCTACCCGCTGCTTTACCCCGATAGCGGAACGTACCTGCGCTCGGCGATTGAATTGCATTTCCCCTGGGACAGACCGGTATTCTACTCGATCTTTGCCACCCTGCTGGACCTCAAACTGAGCCTCTGGCCTATCGTCGTCGGCCAGTCGCTGATGACAGTCTTCATCATCGACAGGACTATAGCGACCGCGGCCCCGGCAGCCGGGCCCTGGTATTCGATCAGTCTTATGCTTCTGCTCGGTACATTAACGAGCCTGCCTTGGTTCACCGGGCAGGTCATGCCCGATTTGTTTGCCCCATTGCTGATTTTGGCGCTGTACCTGGTCACCGCAGAGTACGCGAGGGTCGGACGGCGGACCTATCTGGTGCTCCTGTTGTTCCTGTTCGTCGCCCAGTCTGTCCACTACACCCACGTCATCCTGGGTGCCGCATCGATCGTAGCCATCGGCTTGAGTAGCCGTATATTGGGTTGCCGGATCGGATTTCCGGTCCTGATGAGGGCGGGCACCACGACGGCAAGTGCCATCGCAGCCATCGTGATGGTCAATTACCTCGCTCTGCACCAGGTCTCCTTCGCTCCCAGCGGTGGAATTTTCCTGTTGGCACGTCTGATCGAATACGGAACGGCGCAGGAGTATCTTGCGCGAGAGTGCGACGAACCCCGCTACGCCATCTGCGCCGTGCGCGATCGACTTCCCCACACGGTAAATGATTTCATGTGGAACGACGACAGCGTCGTCCACGAGTTGGGTGGCAACCAAGCTTATGCACCCGAAGCGGCGCGTCTGGCCCACCGCATCATCGCCGATGCTCCTGTTCGGCACGCGATGCTTGCGCTGCGAGCGACCATTGGGCAACTCACCCGGTTTTCGACCGGAGCGGAGTTTCGCTCATTTGGCCCTGATGATCGGGTCTATCAGGTGATTCACGGCTATTTTTCCGGAGAAGCGTCACAGTTTGACAGATCGCTGGAGGAAACAGACGCACTGCCATTGGCGTGGGTCAACGCCATTCACGTACCGGTCGGATATGCCCTCCTGGGCATCAATGCGGTTCTGCTGGGACTGGCGTTGACCAGACACCGGCAGCGCGCTGCGCTGTTTCTGACGACGGTGTTTCTCGCCCTCGGGATCAATGCGTTCCTTTGTGGCGCGCTCTCTTCTTCGGAAAACCGCTATCAAAGCAGAATGATGCCGTTGCTTCTGATCGCTTGCTATATCGGTGTACAGGGGCTTCGGCGGGTCGAACGTGCGGGTGGACCGGTCATCCAGTGCTGAACCAGGGGAGGCGGCCGTCAGCCGGTGGCCGCTGCATGCGACTCGTTCAGCAGTCAGTGTCGCTGAACCTCGCCGCGAGCGGGCCTGCCGCCATCACCCTCGCCCCCCTCACCGCGCATTCGCCGGCGCGTGCAGCGGCCACAGCGCCCCCCGCCAGCGCAGCGCGATCAGCAGCGTCACCGTGATGCCCACAACGCAGTACAGCGTCGCGGTCGGCGCGAACCCGATGCGATCGATCAGCGCCCCGGCGCTCAGCAGGCCGATCGGCAGCCCGTAGATCGCCAGCATCCGCATCCCCATCACCCGGCCGCGATAGGCGCCGGCGCCGTGCAGCAGCAGTGCCGACATCGGCACCAGGCTGAGGCTCTGTGCCAGGCCGGCGCAGATCAGTGTCAGGCTGCCGCCGGCCGGGTCGCGCATGCGCACGAACACCAGCAGCATCGCGTACCAGGCGAGTGCGAACACGATCATCATGCGGGCGGGGCGGATCGAGCGGCCGATGATGCTGATCAGGATGGAGCCGATCAGCGCGCCGCACGCGAAGCTGGCGATCAGGGTGCCGAGACCGGTCTGATCGACATGGTAGATGTCGCGCGCAACATAGGGCAGCAGGCCGCTGGTGATCGGATACGCCGTCAGATTGACCACGAAGGCGAGCCACAGCGCCGCCAGCGAGGCCGGTGTGCTCCACAGATAAGCCAGTCCCTCGCGCAGATCGCGCCACAGCGAATTGCGCGCGGCCAGTCGCGTCGTGTGGCGTGCTCCGCCCACCCCGAGGGTGAGCAGGAAGCCCGCGACATAAAAGCCGGTGATCGCGGCATAGGCGGTGCCAAGGCCGAGTGCGGCGAATAATCCGGCGCCGGCAAGCGAACCCACGGTGCGCGCGGAATCCGATGTGGTGCGCGAGGCGCCCATGGCGCTGACGAAACGGTCGGGCGGCATGGTGTCGGCCACCAGTGCGCTGCGCATCGCCAGATCGGACGAACGCACCAGGCCGGCGACCGTGGCGATGATCAGCACGTGCAGCGGTCGCAGCGTCGCGGTGTAGGCGAGCGTCATCAGCAGCAGCGCCAGCGCGGCGTAGCCGGCGCGCATGGCACATAGAACGAAACGGTGGCCGAGCCGATCGCCTGCCATCCCGAACACCGGTGCGGCCAGCGTGCCGAAGTATTGCAGCGAGCCGAACAGGGTGAGCAGCAGAACCGAGCCGGTCTCGGCGAGGATGTACCAGCCGAGGATCAGCGTCTCCATCTCGCTGCCCCAGGAGGTGAGCAGGTCCGCCGGATACTGGAAGCGGAAGCTGCGAATCCGGAACGGCGCGAACAGCGAGGACGACATCATCGTGGCGGACGGTATTGCAGAATGACGCCGGCAAGGGAACTGCGCGGCGCGTATGGTCAGCGGCAGCGCCGCGCCTATAATCGGGCAGCTCCAGAAGGAACCTCCGAGCATGAGCATCAGCATCCGTCCGATCCATCCGGTGTTCGCCGGTGAGGTCTCCGGCATCGACATTGCGCAACCGCTGGGTACGGACGAGGTCGCTGCCATCGAAGCGGGCATGGACCGCTGCGCCGTGCTGGCGTTCCGCGACCAGCCGCTCACCGACGACCAGCAGCTCGTGTTCAGCCGCAACTTCGGCGAGCTCGAGGTCACGCTCGCCGGACAGATGGCCAAGCCCGAGGACCGCCGGCTCGGCGATCGGCTGGAGCTCGGCGACATCTCCAACCTCACCGCGCGCAATCAGCTGCGTGCGCGCGACGACCGCAGCAGGATGTACGCGCTGGCCAATCGCCTGTGGCATTCGGATGCCTCGTTCCGCGCGGTCGGCGCCGGCTACACGCTGCTGCACGGCCGCGTGATCCCGGGCAGCGGCGGCAATACCGAGTTCGCCGACATGCGCGCCGCTTATGACGCGCTGGACGATGCGACCAAGGCCGAGGTCGAGGAGCTGGTCTGCCGAACACTCGATCGTCTTCTCCCGCGAACAGATCGGCTTCGCCGACTACGCGCCGGGCAACGAGGAGCGGCTCCGCCCCGTGCAGCACCGCCTGGTGATCACCCATCCGGTGAGCGGGCGGAAGGCGCTGTATCTGTCCTCGCATATCGGCGGCATCGTCGGCTGGCCGGTGCCGGAGGCACGCGCCTTCATCCGCGACCTGATGGAGCACGCCACCCAGCGGCAGTTCGTCTATGCGCATGAGTGGCGGGTGCACGACCTGGTGATGTGGGACAACCGCACCGTGATGCACCGTGCCCGCCGCTTCGACGACATGCGCGAGGTGCGTGACCTGCGCCGCACCTCGATCAAGGGCACTGGGCTGGCGGTGGCGCAGGCGCGCGCCGCCTGAGGGCAGTTGTGCGACCGGCTCAGCGGGCAGAGCCGGTTCCGCACCAGCCCGGCAGGCTGCGCGAGGCGATCCGCGTCAGGACTTCGGTGCGGCCGAACATGGCGATACCTTTGTAGATACGCGCCGACATCCGTTCGCGGGTCTCCACCTGGGCCGATACGCTGTAGGTGTCGCCGTCCTCGGGGTCGAAGAACCAGCCGTTCGCCCATTGCGCCGGACCATCGGCGGTCAGCCCCCAGATGATGGTCCGGCCGCACATTTCGGCGGTGCGCAGGGCCGGATTGCGCAGCCACACGATCCGTCCGCACAGCGCGTCGCGGCACGGAAAGATGTCGAACGCGACCCGCTGGCTTACCAGCCAGGTGCCATCGGGGTCGGCAACCTCTGCCCTGGCCACCGAAAATTGCATTGCGGCAAGAACCGTCACCACCAGCGTGAGCTGCCGCATTGTCGACTCCATGCACGATTGTCGACCGCCATGGTCGATCACGACCTGCCGTCGCGCAACCGGGCGAGTTCCGGAAATGACACCGGCAGGCCGTCCGGTTAATCTCCCGGCGTCGATCGCACCTGGAGCCAACACGATGGCGCTGCATATCCGTCCGATCCATCCGGCATTCGCCGGCGCAGTGTCCGGCGTGGACATCACACGGCCATGTTCGCCCGAGGCTGTCGCCGCGATCGACGCCGGCATGGACCGCTGCGCCGTGCTGGTGTTCCACGACCAGCGCCTGACCGACGATGCGCAGCGGGCATTCACCCGGAATTTCGGCACGCTGGAGGCCTCGCCCGGTGGTCACATCGCGACTGCGGCGGAACGCCGGCTGCCGCTCGACATGCAGGACGCATCGAACCTCGACCGGGACCAGAAGCCGCTGGCGCGCGACGATCGGCGGCGCATGTTCAACCTCGGCAACCGGTTGTGGCATTCCGACAGCTCGTATCGCGCGGTGCCGGCAAAGTATTCGCTGCTGTCAGGGCGCATTGTGGTGGAACGCGGGAGGCCATACCGAATTCGCCGACATGCGCGCGGCCTACGATGCGCTCGACGATGCGACCAGGACCGAGATCGAGGACCTGGTCTGCGAACATTCGCTGATGTTCTCGCGCGGCGCACTCGGCTTCACCGAGGTGAGCGAACAGGAGCGGGCCATGTTCAGGCCGGTACGCCAGCGTCTGGTGCGCACGCACCCGGTCACCGGGCGCAAGTCGCTGTTCCTGTCGGCGCATGCCGGCACCATCGTCGGCTGGCCGGTGCCGGAGGCGCGCGCCTTCCTGCGCGACCTGGTCGAACATGCGACGCAGCCTCGGTTCGTCTATTCGCACCGGTGGCGGCAGTGGGACCTGGTGATCTGGGACAACCGCCAGACCATGCACCGCGTCACGCGGTTCGATGAGACGCAGGTGCGGGACATGCGGCGCACCACGGTCGCCGGCGACGTGATGACGGTTGCGCAGGCGGCTTGAAGTGCTTGGCCGATCGTCTGTGCGGGCGATCTGTTTTTTTCACGAAGATCACGGAGCATAAGAAAACTCGGCGCTTCGCGCGGAAGCGGATCACGGCCGACGCGAACCGCCCGAATTTATCCTGACCGCGTTGAAGGTTAGCGAGCTGCTCTCGTGTCGGCTATGTCTCCTTGCCCCACGTCAGGGTCACCTTGAACTCGGCTTCGCCGTCGCCAGAAACGATCCAGAGGTCGCACTCACCGCTGATGGAGGCACGGAATTCCATTTCGACCTTTTCTGGCCGATGCGGCATGCGGCCGATCTTTTCCTCCATCAATGAAACAAGATCGCCGAGCCCTCCCAGGGCGGACTTGAAGCCATCGGCGGTAGCCTTCGCGACGTCCCCGACCAGCGAGACCTCGGTGAGGCCGGTGACGGCTGCGCCGCGCCCCAAAATGACTTTGTTGCCGCTGGCGAACTCAACTACCATCGGTGCGGACATTCCCGATCTCCTGTGCATCATGGTTGAAACGGCACTGGTCTATATACACCGGATACGACCGACGAAGACATTCGTCGGCTGCGGTGTGCTGGTGGCCGGCGATTGCATCGCCACGTGCCGGCACGTCTGGCGGGATGCCACAGCAGCGTTCAGCGATGCGGCGGACGGCCAGCCGCGGGTAGAAATCGAATTCCCGCAGATCTGGCAGGACGGTGCGCGGGTGACGAGCGGCGCGTCATTGGCCGATCCGTGCCGCGCGCCGCCGGACGGACCGGAGCCGGACCTCGTGCTGCTGCAGCCGGATTCGGTCCCGGATGGAGCCGTTCGGCTGACCCCGGCCAGCACGGAACGGTTTGAGACCGGCGAGGGCTACACCTTCGCCGGCCTGCCAGGACGCGACGCGTCGAACCCGTCGCTGGTGCACGAGGTGAATGTGCCCGGGGTGATCTCCTCCACGTTGCGGAGCGACCGGCGCCGGCAGTTCACCGGGGCGAACCCGCAAAGCTACTGGACGGATCGCGGATCGAGCGGCTCGCCGGTGTTCATCGCAACCGGCGAGCAACTGGCGGGGATCATCAGCCTGTCGGAGACCGGCAGGAAGTCCGGCGAAAGCGCGATCCACGAGGCATTCGTGGTGCCAGGGACGGTGATCCGGCGATATCTCGGGGCACTCGCCGAACTCAGGAAGGTTGCGGAGCAGGAGAAGATTCCTGCCGCCCGGTTGCAGCCCATCCTCGACCAGATCGGCGCTGCGGGCGTGCCGGTGTCAGAGATTCCCGAGCGCCTGCGCCAGTTCGTCGAGGCGGCGAGGGCGCGCGGCGCGGAGCGGGTCCGGCCTTCCAACGAAGGTGGCGACATCGATGCCGTGATCGGCGCGGCACGCGACAAGATCGGTGCGCTGGACGTGGCTGGCGCGCGCGGCGTGCTGCAAGCGAAGATCGACGAGGAGGAAGCAGCCCGCATCGCCCGCATGCTGCCGCTGCTGAAGGAACGCGCGGCGATCGAACGGCTGGCGTTCGACCATGAAGCGGCACAGGTGACGCTCGGCGAGATCACCCGGCTCTCGCCGGACGATGTGTGGGCCTGGATCGGTCTGGGCGAGGAGTGGCTTACCACCGGTTCGCTGAACAACGCCCTCCGAAGCTTCCGGTCGGCGCAGGCGGCAGCGGAACGCGGTGGCGACCAGCGCGAGCTGGCGGTCAGTCAATGTTGGATCGGCGATGTGCTGGTGGCGCAGGGCGACTTGCCGGGCGCGCTGGCAGCATATCGCAAATACCTCGCGATCGTCGGAGACGCTGGCGGCGCGCGATGGCGGCAACACGCAGTGGCAGCGCGACCTGTCGATCAGCCACGATAGGATCGGCGATGTGCTGGTTGCGCAGGGCGACCTGCCAGGCGCGCTGGCGGCGTATCGCGCCAGCCTCGCGATCGCAGAGACGCTGGCGGCGCGCGATGGCGGCAACACGGAGTGGCAGCGCGACCTGTCGATCAGCCAAAACAAGATCGGCGATGTGCTGGTGGCGCAGGGCGACCTGCCGGGCGCGCTGGCGGCGTATCGCGCCGGCCTCGCGATCAGGGAGCCACTGGCGGCGCGCGATGGCGGCAACACGGAGTGGCAGCGCGACCTGTCGATCAGCCAAACCAAGATCGGCGATGTGCTGGTTGCGCAGGGCGCCCTGCCAGGCGCGCTGGCGGCGTATCGCAAATACTTGGCGACGTCGGAGACGCTGGCGGCGCGCGATGGCGGCAACACGCAGTGGCAGCGCGACCTGTCGATCAGCCAAAACAAGATCGGCGATGTGCTGGTGGCGCAGGGCGGCCTGCCGGGCGCGCTGGCGGCGTATCGCGCCGGCCTCGCGATCGCAGAGACGCTGGCGGCGCGCGATGGCGGCAACACGGAGTGGCAGCGCGACCTGTCGATCAGCCACGATAGGATCGGCGATGTGCTGGTGGCGCAGGGCGACCTGCCGGGCGCGCTGGCCTCGTATCGCGCCAGCCTCGCGATCGCAGAGACGCTGGCGGTGCGCGATGGCGGCAACATGGAGTGGCAGCGCGACCTGTCGGTCAGCCTCGGGCGGTGCGCCGATGTTCTGATAAAACAACAAGAATCTGATGAGGCCCGACCGTTGGCGAAGCGCGCGCTGACGCAGGTCCGTGACGCCATCGCCCGCTTCCCGGACGATCCGCGTATTGCACGGGATCTGTCGTATTATGAAGCTCTGCTGCGTCGCGCCGGCGGTACGCCTTAGAATAGCGTGACGGCAGTGCCTTCCTGACGAAGGCTGTGGAACTGCTCCGCAACGGATGCAATCGGGCAGTGCGCATCCCGCGCAGATTCGAGCTGCGGGGTGCCGCCGCGTTCCCTGCTTGCCCTGCCGGCGTCGCTGCCGCGATCGCCAACGACTTTCCGCCGATCCGGAAGTTGCCGCGCGAACCGGTTGAATTCTCACATGCGGTATCTGCTCGACACCAACATCGTGTCCGACCTGGTGCGCCATCCGCAGTGTAATGCTGCGGCGCGGGTCGCCGAACCATGCACCGCGTCAGTCGCTTCGATGCGACGCAGGTGCGGGACATGCGGCGCACCACGGTTGCCGGCGACGTGATGACGCTGGCGCAGGCGGCCTAGCTGGACCATGGCGATGTCACCGTCGTCATTCCCGCGGAAGCGGGAACCCAGGGCAAGATCCGTGGTATTGCTCTGGGTTCCCGCTTTCGCGGGGATGACAACAAGGGGCGGTTTCGTGTCGTCGCAATGACAGCATCGGGACCATTCCAGTCATCCTGAAGATGCTCTAGCGTCGGGCAAACCGCGACCAACCGCTCGCATCATAGTACTCGATAGCCAGGGATGCGGCCTGGCCCGCCGCATTGATCGTGAACGTGACCTGGGAAATCGAGCCGCCATTTGCGCTCTCGCCTGACGGGTTATATGCGAACACATTGGCGTCCCAGTGCCGCAACGGATACGCCGTCTTCGCCGGACCGAGGGTGAGCGCCAGCGCGTCCCCGTCGCGCGCGACGACTGCATCGCCGAAATAGTCGTTGTGGTAGGTCCCGGCATAGGCCTGCAGCGGCAGTGCCGGCGTCGGATGCTCGGGCGGCGCCTTCCCAACCAGCGACCCGGACGGCGCGTTCATCGGCTCCATCAACTTTCCATACGCGCCCAGCCAATCGCGCGTTACCGCACCAAACTGCACCAGGTCGGCGAATTCCATGCCCACTGCCTCCACCGCGCCGATCGGCGCGGCGTTGCTGAGGATGACGATGCCGAGACCAAGTGACGGAATCATCACGTAGTTCGTGGCGGCGCCCATGTCGAACGCACCCGAGTGGCTCAACGCCACGCGGCCAGACGCCAGCGTGCCGACGCCGAACCCGTAGCCGTAGCAGCCCGCCCTTGCGTCGGCTGCGGCCGAGTGAGACGAGACGATCTGGCGGTGATTGCCGGCAGCAGGGCGTCGGCTGAGACGATGCGCCGGCCTTCATAGACGCCTCCCTGAAGGATCAGCGCCATCCATCGCGCCATGTCGCGCGCGGATGAACTCACGCCGCCGGCAGGCGATTGAGCATCGGGTTCGCGCTGATACTTTGCCTGGTAGCTATCGCCGACCAGCACATGTCCCACTGCGTGATTGGGCCGGTGCACGAAATCCGCGAAGCGCGAGCTGGTGACGCTCATGCCGAGCGGCTGGTAGAGCACCTGTTCCGACAAGGTTGCCCAGTCGGTGTGCGATGCCGCGGCCACCGCCTCTGCCGCCGCGGTCACGCCAAAGTTGGTGTAGGCATAGTCGTCGCGGAAAGAATGCAGCTTCGCCAGGCGCAGGCGGCGCAGTACCTGATCGCGGTCGTAGCCGAGATCTTCCAGTTCGTCGCCCGCATGATCGGGCAGGCCGGATCGGTGCGCATACATGTCGGCAATCGTGACATGGTGCGTGATCCACTCATCGCTCAAGGCAAACCACGGCAGGTGTTTGACGATCGGCGTGTCCCAGGAAATCGTGCCCAGTCCCACCTGGTGCGCCACCACCGTCGCGCCGACCGACTTGGACAGCGAAGCGAGCTGAAATACCGTGTCGGCATCGACGGCATCCGTGGTGCCGACACGACGAACCCCGAAGCCAGCCGCATAGACGGTCTGTCCGTCGCGCACGACCGCGATCGCCAGGCCGGGAATCTGCGTCTGGCGCAGCATATCGGTTGCCAGGTCGTTCAGCCGCGCGACCGCGGCGTCGATCTGCCCCTGCGGCACGACGTTGGCTGTGGCCTGGGGCGGCGGCAGCGCGAGGTCGATCGGTATGGATGGGGTGTCGGCGAGGGCGCTCGAAGCGAGCAGTGTCGAGAGCAGTGCGCTGGTCGCAAGGTCGCGCAAGATCAGGAACGGCCTTGGCATGTTGTGCCTCCACTCACACCGACTGTGGCTGCCGCACACGCAGCGTGCTCAGCACCATGGCCAGCCCGGCAAACCCCGCGGCCATGCCGATCGCCAGCTTGGTGCCAAGTTCGATCGCGCCCTCGCCGCCATGGGTGACGCCGAACACCAGTGCCACCAACGCGCTGCCGGTGGTCTGGCCGAGCAGGCGGGACGTGGACAGCATGCCGCTGCCGGCGCCGGCCCGGTCGCGGGGCGCGCTGGCGATCATCAGGCGGTTGTTGGGTGACTGGAAGAACCCGAAGCCGATGCCGCACACGGCGAGCCGCCATGCGACATCGATCTGTGCGGGGCGCGCGGGCAGCACCAGCACCAGCAGCAGACCCAGCGTCATCACCGCCAGGCCAAATCCGCCGAGCAGTCCCGCGGAGTACCGATCCGCCAGCCGGCCGGCGATCGGCGCCATGACCACCAGCGCGGCGGGCCACGGCGTGATCAGCACGCCGATCTGGATCGGTGACAGCCCGCTGACGTACTGGAAGTAGAACGGCAGCGACACGAAGGCGATGAGCTGCGCGCAGTGCGCACAGATCGCGGTCGCCACCGACAATGCGAATACCGGGCGGCGGAACAGATCGACCGGCAGCATCGGCGCCGCCAGCGTGTACTGGCGATGCACGAAGAACCAGCCGACCGCGATGCTGACGGCAAGCTCGATCAGCACCGTTGCGGGTCCCTGGCCACGTCCGATGCCGTCCAGCGCAGTGATGAACAGGCCGAAGGTGATTGCGTTCAGCACCGCGCTCAGCGGATCGAACGCATGGCCGGCGAGCGGCGTTCGCGGCAGGAAGCGATGCGCCATCCACAGCGCGACGATGCCGGCGGGTACTTGCAGCGCGAACAGCCAGGGCCACGACAGCACCGACATGATCGCCGCCGCGACCGACGGGCCGGCAGTGGACGAGCCGGCGACCACCAGCGCGTTGAAGCCGATGCCGCGGCCGAGCTCGGCGCGCGGATAGATGAAGCGCACCAATGCGCCGTTGACGCTCATGATGCCGGCGCCGCCAAAGCCCTGGAGCACCCGGCCGATCACCAGCACCGGCAGCGATGGCGCGATCGCGCACAACAGCGACGCGGCGGTGTAGACCGCGAGGCCCCAGACATAGACGCGCCGATGGCCGTGGATGTCGCCGATCGAGGCGAACGGAAGCAGCGTGACCGTCACCGCGAGCTGGTAGGCGTTCACCACCCAGATCGAGTTCGGCCGGTGTCGCATGCATGTCGCGCGCGATGGTGGGCAGCGCGATGTTGGCGATCGAGCCGATCAGCCCCGACATGGTGATGGCGATCGCGACGGTCAGCATGGCACGCCGCCGCTGGTGCGGTGGCAGGCCGTCGGTCACCGCCATTTCGTGTACGCTGGATCGGACGCATCGTGTGGTGTGTGCTTGACCCTGTGCCGCTTCGTCAACAAGCTGGCAGACCATGGAATTTCCGCACCTCGACGGCGTGGTCCTGCCTGAGTGGATCGACGCCAACGGCCACATGAACCTGGCCTACTACGTCGTGCTGTTCGATCAGGCGACCGACCTGCTGTACGACGAGCTGGGGGTCGGCCAGGCCTATCGCAATGCCACCGGCAACTCGACGTTCACCGCGGAGACGCACACGCTGTACCAACGCGAGGTTCGCGTGGGCGAGCGCGTGCGCGTGGTGCCGTACCTGCTCGGCGCGGATGCCAGGCGGCTGCACTATTTCCACGAGATGTTCCACGCGGACGACGGTCATCGCGTCGCGACGCAGGAACTGATGGCATTGCATATCGATCTGTCGGTGCGTCGCGTGGCGCCATTCCCGGCGGACGTGTCTGGTACGGATCCAGCAGGCGGTGCGGGCGCGCGGCGACCGGCCGCCGCCCGACGGCGTGGGGCGGCGGATCGCCTCGCTGGGGTCTTCTGAGCGGTGAGCACCACCGCCGCCACGACCTTGCTCCGGCCAGGCGCCGCGCGCGGGCACGCCTATGCGCGGCGCTATTGGGCCTTCGCTGCTCCCGCCGCGGCGATCGTGTTCGTGGTGATCCTGTTCCCGTGGATCTTCACGCTGTTCATGTCGATGCATGACTGGAAGGTCACCGGCGAGACGCCGTTCGTCGGCTTCGCCAACTACGCCAAGATGCTGGCGGACGAACGGTTCCAGTGGGCCATCGTGCGCACCATCTGGTTCACCGCCGCGACAGTGATCGCTCCGGTGCTGCTCGGGGTCTGGGCCGCGGTCTGCTTCGCCTCGCAGTTCAAATGGCGCGGCCTTGCCCGCACGTTGTTCGTGCTGCCGATGATGGCCACGCCGGTCGCGATCGCGCTGGTGTGGACGATGATGTTCCACCCGCAACTCGGCGTGCTCAACTATCTGCTGACCTCGGTCGGGCTGCCCCCATCGAGCTGGGTCTATGACAGCAGCACCGTGATCCCCACGCTGGTGATGGTGGAGACCTGGCAGTGGACGCCGCTGGTCATGCTGATCGTGCTCGGCGGCATCGCCAGCCTGCCGCAGGAACCCTACGAGGCGGCGATCCTGGATGGTGCCAGCGCCTGGCAGATGTTCCGCCACATCACGTTGCCGCTGGCCTGGCCGTTCATCATGGTCGCGGCGGTGATCCGGCTGATCGACGCGCTGAAGACGTTCGACACCATCTACGTGATCACGCTCGGCGGCCCTGGCACGTCCAGCGAAACGATCAATATCCTGCTGTACCAGACCGCCTTCGCCTATTACGACCTCGGCTACGGCTCCGCCATCGTCGTGGTGTTCTTCCTGCTGATCCTGCTGATCAGCCTGCTGCTGCTGCGGGTCCGCCAGCGCGAGGCCTGGCGATGAACCGTCATCGCTTCCGTCGTTCGCTTGGCCGGGCAGGGCTGTATGCATCGGTCATCCTGCTGGTCTCGCCGGCGGTGCTGTTCTTCCTGTGGATGCTGTCGCTGTCGCTGAAGAACGAGCTCGACAATACCGCCTATCCGCCGGTGTTCATCCCGCATCCGCCGACACTGGCAAACTTCGTCGACGTGTTCGAGAAGAACGATTTCCTCACCTACACGATCAACTCGGTGATCGTGTCGTTCTCTGCCACCGGGCTGGCGCTGCTGTTCGGTGTGCCGGCCGGCTACGGCATCGCCAAGGCGAAGGCCACCAAGGCGGCGGCATTGATCCTGATCGCCCGCGTCACGCCCGGACTGTCCTACCTGATCCCACTGTTCCTGCTGTTCCAGTGGCTCGGCATGATCGGCACGCTGACCCCGCTGGTGATCACCCATCTGGTGATCACGGTGCCGATCGTCGTCTGGATCATGATCGGCTTCTTCGAGGGATTGCCCGGCGAACTCGAAGAAGCCGCGCTGGTCGATGGCGCGACGATCTGGCAGGCGTTCCTGCATGTGGCGATGCCGTTGGCGCGCCCCGGCATCATGGTGGCGATGATCCTGTCGTTCATCTTCTCCTGGAACAACTTCATCTTCGGCGTGGTGCTGGCGGGACGCACGACACGAACCCTGCCGGTTGCGGTGTACAATGTGCTGACCTTCGAGCAGATCAGTTGGGGTCCGCTGGCGGCGGCCGCGCTGGTGGTGACCGCGCCGGTGCTGCTGTTGACGCTGCTGATGCAGAAGGAAATCGTTGCCGGCCTGACCGCGGGTGGCGTGAAGGGCGGCTGAGTCCTATAAGCCAGCCCTAGCCTGACCAGGAGGAAACGAATGATCCGCCGTCGCCAATTGCTGGCAGCACGCCGCGCTGGCCGCTCCCGCCATCGTGGAGCGCGCCAACGCGCAATCCGCGTTCGACTGGAAGCAGTTCAAGGGCCAGTCGATCGAGGTGAACTACCAGCTCTCGCCGCGCGGCGACCGTCGCGCAGGCGCACCTCAAGGAGTTCGAGGAACTGACCGGCATCAAGGTCGGCTTCGAGCAGATTCCCGAACAGCAGCAACGCCCGAAGGTCGCGATGGAGATGTCCACCGGCCATCCCAGCTTCGACGTGGTCAATGTCGGCATGCACGTGCAGAAGCGGCTGATCGAGCGGGCCAACTGGATGGAGGACCTGCGTCCCTTCATCGCCGACAAGTCGCTGACGGCACCCGACTTCGATCAGGCCGACTTCAGCAAGCCGTCGATGGAGGTGGCGACGGGCCCCGATGGCAAGCTCAACGTGCTGCCGCTGAACCAGGACCTGTTCATCATCTTCTGGAACAAGGAGCTGTTCGCCCAGAAGGGGCTGCAGAAGCCGCCTGAGACACTCGACGAGATGATGACGATGGCGCATCAGCTCACCGATGCGTCGAAGGGCGTCTATGGCTTCGTCGGCCGCGGCCTGAAGAATGCCAACATGACGTTCTGGGACGACATCCTGCTGAAATGGGACCAGGAGACCGTCACGCCGGACGGCAAGAAGCTGCTCACCGACACGCCGGCGGCGATCGAGGCGGCGGCGTGGTACCAGAAGATCATGCGCGAGTGCGCTCCTCCGGGCGTAATCGGTTTCAACTGGAACGAATGCCAGACCACGTTCATGCAGGGCAGGGCGGCGATGTGGTGGGACGGCATCGGCTTCTCGGCGCCGCTGATCGATCCAGACCAAATCGAAGGTGGTCGGCAAGGTCGGGTTCGCACCCGATCCCGCCGGCAAGGTGCGCAACTGCGCGACCTTCATCGACGGCATCGGCATTCCGGCCACCGCGAAGAACAAGAAGCCGGCCTGGCTGTTCGTGCAGTGGGTCACCGGCAAGCAGATGCTGAACGAAGTGCTGCGCACCGGCTCCGGCACGCCGCCGCGCCTGTCCTGCTACGCGCAGGCCGACGTGCTCAAGGGCAGCGCATTTCCGCCGGAATGGTTCGAGACCACCGAGACGAGCCTGAAGATGGCCCGTTCCGGCCTGCCGGTGATTGTGCCGGTGACCGAGTTCCGTGACACGCTCGGCACGGCGATCACCAACGTTGTCGCGGGCGCCGATCCGGCGGCCGAACTGAAGAAGGCGACGGCGGCATTTCAGCCGGTGCTGGACAAGTCCAACGAAGCCTGACGGTCCTACCTCCCCCCTCCCCCTGCGGGAGGGGGTTGGGGGAGGGGGCCCTCACCCGCCTAGAAACTTCTCGCCCCAGCTCTTGTAATCCCCATCGCGCGTGACCCGCCGCATCGTCTCCGCCGACGCCACCCCTTGCAGCTCCGCCGGGCTTCGTCCCCTCCCGCAGCGCCTTCAGCGTGTTGTAAACCGCCTGCACCGCAGCCGAGAACGGCTGATGCCCTTGCAGCGCAACCCGCACGCGCCGGCTCGCGAGATGCGTCGCGGTCCAATCCGGCCTGACCACCGCCCATCATCAGCGGCAATTTCACCGCCGAATGGATCGCATCGAGCTGCTCCCGCGTCACCCCGCCGGCGAAGAACAGCGCATCGACGCCCGCTGCCTCGTACGCCTTGGCGCGCCGCAGGACATCCTCGGTTCCCGTCATAGCCGCTGCACTGGTGCGCCCGACGATGACGAACGACGGATCCTCGCGCGCGGCCACTGCGGCGCGCATCTTGCCCACGCCTTCCTCGAGCGAAATCAAGCCCGGCTGCTTCTCGCCATAGGTCTTCGGCAGCAGCGTGTCCTCGATGCACATCGCCGCCACGCCCGCAGTCTCCAGCTCCTGCACGGTGCGCATCACGTTCAGCGCATTGCCGTAGCCATGATCCGCATCGACCAGCAGCGGCAGCTTGCCCGCGCGATTGATGCGATACGCCTGCGCCGCGAACTCGCTCAGCGTCAGCACGATCAGGTCCGGCGCGCCCAGCACCGTGAACGAGGCGATCGAACCGGCGAACATGCCGGCCTCGAACCCAAGCTCCTCGGCTATTCGTGCTGATATCGGATCGAACACCGACCCCGGATGAATGCAGTGCTCGCCAGCAAGCAATGCGCGGAAACGTTCCCGCCGATCGGTCCAATGCATGTGTGCCCTCCTTAGCTCAATTGTCATGCCGAGTTGCCGGTACATCGACAGAAAGTCGAAGTTGTTCCAGGCCTCGGCGATTTTGCCGTTCTCGATCCGCGCGATGCACATGCCGGTGAAGTTCGCTGCCTTGTTGGTGGGTCCTGCCACCACCCCAGGTCCGGTATGCGTCCCGCTGACCGAGCAGCGCACCGCGATCTTGTCGCCATCGACCAAGGCCTCCTCGACGGTGATGCGAAGATCCGGGAATGCCTGGCAGAAGTGTTGGAAGAACGGCCTGAACGCCGCCTTCCCCTGCACTTCGTGACCATCAGGACCGACCAGGCCGTGGCTCACGTAATTGTCCGCCATCAGTTCGTCGATCGTGTTGTCACGTCGCTGGTTCCAGACTTCCTCGAACCAGCGGTGCAGGACGGTTGCATCTTGTGTCATCGCCCGCCTCCCTTATGCCGAAGCGACAAATCCGTCGCGTCGCGGATCGCAGCCACCGCTCATTACGGCGGTCTCGGGATCAATCGCGATGCCATGCATGCCGCCAACTCCCGATGTCCAAGCCGCCGTCGCCTCGGCCGCATGCCCACGTTCACCAAGAGCCGCGATGACATCTGGCGAAATCCGTGACTCGACCTGCACGCGCCGGCCATCCCAAAGGCGACCGCGCGGCGCTTCGATCGCGTCCTGGATGCCCAGCTTGAAATCGACATGCTGCACCAGCGCCTGCGGCTGCGTCTGGCAGATGCCGTAGCTGCCCGGGGTACCGAGCGCCAGCACCGGCCGTCCGTTGCGGGTGGCGATACTCGGGGCCATCGGCAGCGCCAGCGATCCGCCGGGGCGCAGCGCATTGCGGCCGCGTGGATCGACCTCGCCCCAGTACAGGAAGTTGTTGAGGCACACGCCGTAGCCCGGCACCACCACGCCGCAACCGAACTTCGCACCGAGACTTTGGGTGATGCACACGACGTTGCCTTCGCCATCGGCGACGGAGAACGAGGTCGTGTGTTGCTGCGTGGCGCCGACGAATTGCTCGGTCGGACCCTCGATCGGCCTGCCGTCGCGCACTCGCTCGCGTTGCATCTGCTACCGCGTCGTCCGACATCAGCGCTGCCAGGCGGTCGACCGTGGGATTGTTGTGCGCGATCCGCGTTCCCGCGGCCAGACGGATCGCGCGATACATCGCATCCAGATGCTCGACGCCGTTGCGTGCCATCGACGCGAGGTCGAAGCCGTCGAGGATGCGCAGCGTCAGCAGATATTGGAACCCTTCGCAGGGCGGCGGCAGCGTATGCACATCGATGCCGCGATACCTCGCTGTCAACGGATCGAGCCACACAGGCTCCACGGATTCGAGGTCGGCGATCGTCAGGCAGCCACCCAGCGCACGAACATGCGCGACCAGTGTCTGGCCCAGCGCACCGCCGTACAAATACCGTGGACCCTCGGATGCGATCGCTTCGTAGCTGCGCGCCAGATCGGGCTGGCGCAGCACGCCGCCGAGTACTGCGTCGCTGCCGCCGGTGTAGTTGCGTGCCCAGTCGTCGTAGCACTCGTGCTGCCCCTTGAATTCCGCCGCCGTGTCGTTGATCGCCGAAACGTTGTATTCGACCAGCGGAAATCCGTCGCGTGCCAGCGCGATCGCCGGCGCGAACACCTCGGCCAGCGATTTGCTGCCATAGGCACGCACCAGTTCGCACCACCCCGCAAGGTTGCCCGGCGCGCCGCAAGCGATCGGGCCGCGTGACAGTTCCTCGCGGCTGGAAAAGCGGCCGGTGGGAAACTCCGAAGGCACGCGCGGGATGAAATCCAGCGTGCGCACGCGCCGTTCGGCCGCGATGTAGCATGTCGCCATGCCCATGCCGGCAAGACCCGACATGTACGGCTCGGTGACATTCAGTACCGCGGCGGTGGCCGCGGCGGCATCGAACGCATTGCCGCCGCCACGCAGCACCGCCGCGCCCGCCTGCGCCGCCTGGGGATGTGCCGCGGCGACGATGCCACGCAATGAGAAGACACTCGGCCGCCTGCCGTCCACCTTGGTTTCCTCCCGCTCAACCGGCCAACAGGCCCGCCACCGCACCGCTCATGCAGGTGGCGATGGTGCCCGACAGGATCGAACGCATGCCGAGGGCGACCACCTCATGCCGCCGCTCGGGGACCATCACGCCGAGTCCGCCGATCACGATTCCCAGGCTGCCGAAATTCGCGAAGCCGCACAATGCATAGGTCACGATCAACCGCGAGCGCGGTGCGAAGGTGTCGGGCGGCAGGGCGGCAAAATTCAAATAGGCGACAAATTCGTTCAGCACCGTCTTGGTGCCCATCAACCCTGCCGCAACACCGGCCTCATCCCACCGCAGGCCGATCAGCCACATCACCGGACGGAACGGCCACGCGAAGATGCGTTGCAGCGTGATCGCGGCATCGCCCCAGTGCGGCAGCTCGCCAAGCGCGGCATTGATCAGCGCAACCAAGGCGACCGCCACCAGCAAGGTCGCCACAATGCCGACCAGCACTGGAACGCCGTCGATCGTGCCCTTCACCAGCGCGTCCAGCGCGCTCAGCGGCGGGTCCTCGATGACCAGGCGTTCCTCGGCCGCTTCCGCAGGGCCGAATGGCACCAGCAGTGCCGCAACCGCCAGCCCCGCCGGCGTGCTGATCACCGAGGCGATCAGGATATTGCCCAGCGCATTGGGCACCAGCGGCGCCAGGAACGACGCATAGATCACCATCACCGTGCCGGCGACGCCGGCCATGCCGCAGGTCATCAGCGCGAACAGCTCGCCCCGCTGCATGCGCGCGAGATACGGCCGCACCAGCAGCGGCGCCTCGATCATGCCGACGAACACGTGCACCGCCGCACCCAGTGCCAGCGCGCCGCCGATGCCCATCGCGCGACGCAGCAGCCAGGCAAAGGCGGCGGTGATCCGTTGCAGCACGCCCCAATAGAACAGCAGCGACGCCAGCGCGCTGATCGTCAGCACCAGCGGCAGCGCCTGGAACGCCAGGATGAAGCTGGCACCGGGATGGGTCTCGGCAAACGGCAGCGGCGGTCCGCCGAGATAGCCGAACACGAAGCCGGTGCCGGCCTGTGTCGCGCTCTGCAACGCGGTGGCGCCGTCGTTCAGCAGCACGATCACCGCGCTCGCCGGCGGGAAGAAGATCAGCAGCAGCGCCAGCGCCCATTGCAGCGCCACCCCGGCGATCACCGTGCGCCAGGGGACGCGGCGCCGGTCCTCGCTCAGTGCCCAGGCGATGGCCAGCAGCGCGGCCAGTCCCAACAGGCCGCGCATGGCGCAGCTTCACTCCCTCTGCTGTTCGTTGCCGTGAGGCTGAATTACCCTCCCCCATGGGTCAACCAGGAGGAGTGGCATGCCGGCAAGCCAGTTGGACAAGGCGCGGCGGTTTCAGGCGCTGCACGCCGCGCCGGACGCGTTCGTGATCGCCAATGCGTGGGATGCGGGATCGGCGCGCATCCTCGCCGGTGTCGGCTTCGCGGCACTCGCAACGTCGAGCGGTGCCGCGGCCGGTATGCTCGGCAGACGTGACGGGGCGATCACCCGTGAGGAGTTGCTGTCACATGCACGCGCCGTGCTGGAGGCGACCGATCTGCCGGTGTCGGCCGATCTGGAGAAGGGTTTTGGTGACGCGCCGGAGGACGCCGCACTGACCATCCGGCTGGCGGGCGAGATCGGCCTGGTCGGCGGCTCGATCGAGGATGCGTCAGGTGCCGGGCGGCCGTTATACGATGCGGGCCTGGCGCGCGAACGCATCGCCGCGGCGGTGCAAGCCGCACGTGCCATGCCGTTCCCCTTCACCTTGACCGCGCGCGCCGAGAACTTCATTCGCGGCAATCCCGATCTGGACGATACGATCAAGCGGTTGCAGGCATTCGAGGCAGCCGGTGCCGATGTGCTGATGGCGCCCGGCCTGCCCGATCTTGCCGCGGTGCGGACCGTGTGCTCGGCGCTGTCGAAGCCGTTCAACTTCATGGCGGGCATTCCCGGGAAATCGTTCAGCGTGGCGGAACTCGCGGCGACGGGGGTGAAGCGGATCAGCCTGGCCACGTCGCTGTATCGCGCGGCGATGAGCGGACTGCTGCACGCGGCGCGCGAGGTGAAGGAGCGGGGGACGCTCGGCTATGTCGATACATCTGTACCGACGCCGGAGCTGAACCGGTTCATGAGCTGATCGTCGTTGCGAGGGCCGCTGTGCGCGTGGCGCCGAAGGTTGGAATTGGCGCAAGGTCTGTAGGCAGTCGGCAATCGCGGCACTGCGTGCCCACGAACCACGTGTGCGCCTGCTGATGGATTGAAGTCTTCAACACGGAGGACGCGCGAGGGCCACGGGGAACCACGGAGCGCGCGCGTGGTGCAGCGCGAAGCGCAATAGCCCGCTTCTCCGTGGCCCTCCGTGGCCCTCGCGCGTCCTCCGTGTTGAGTCCCTTGCGCTGCTGCCCACAGCCACTGGTGTCTACCGGGACGCCGGCATAGCCGCCCTGCGATACAACGCGGCGTTGCCCGGGACCGCGCCGCCGCGGTGGCGGCGGCGCGTGCAAAACCCGTTACAGAAGCGAGCGATCCAGCGGGCGACCGAGGGCAACAGGTCAGCGGAATGGCTTGCCGTCGATAACCCCAATCAGTGAGTATTCTTGCCAGCGCGCCTGGTTCGAGCGAAGGCGAGCCCAGCGAGGCCCGTGCCCAGGAGCAGCAGCGTAGCAGGTTCGGGTACCGTCCCGGTCGTGCCGATGGGTGTGCCAAAGGTATTGGCGGTCACTGATGCTCCGACGATTTGCGTGCCAGTCGTGAACTGCCACAGCTTTACCGTGCTGCCCATGGGTGCGAAGCCGCCGTCTTCCAGCAACCCCCAGAACATGCTGAGTTCGATCCCAGTGCCCTCTCCGGCGCCGAGCAGGCCCGACGTAAGCCAGCCATCGTATGTGGCGTCGGTACAGCCGCCTGGGCAATCGAATGGAAAAGCCTGAGCGTTCAGGTTGAGGTTCGTACCGATCACGACATGGGTCACCGCGCTCGGATCCTTGTAGAGCCCAACGACGGCAAAATCGTTATCTCCGGTCGTGGTCCCGAACAGGGGTGTCAAATTATATTGGGTATTGCCGCCCGTCACAGTAAATCCAGCCGGGCTGACGTTCTGGCCACTGTTGGTGGTAGTCGTTCCGGACGGCAGCAGCAGATCGGTAATCAGCGGGGCAGCCGGTGACCCCACCGTGGACGCCGTGCCGACATACACATTCGTCAACGTAGGATCCACTTGTAACTGCATGTAACGATAAGAATTCACCAGTAACCTGGATCGTTTATAATGACGGGTACGGTATCTTAATTGCGACGCGAGCGCGGCGAGGCGGCAACTCCCCTGTCAGGGTCTGCCGTCCTCGCAATGACCATCCTTGACATCAGTGTATCTAATGGATTATGTTATCAGGACTACCTATCAGGTCCCCATCAATGTCCCCCGTCGACGCGCTGCCGAAACTCCCGCCCGCCATCGCCCGCCACACCCACTTCCTGCTGATGGAAGCGCTGCCCCAGCCGCTCACCGACGCCCCCGAGGAGCGCGCCGCCCGCGACGAAGCCGCCATCGCCTCGCTCGCTGCCCTGCACCCCGCCGATGCGTTCGAGGCGCGCCTCGCCGCCCGCGCCGTCGCCGCCGATGCCCAGGCCATGGAGTGCATGCGTCTCGCCTCGGCGCCAAGGACCGAGCCCGCCCGGGCGGACCGCTGCCGTGCCCAGGCGAATGCCATGATGCGTGCCTCCGACGCTGCGCTGCGCTCGCTCCGCGCCATGCAGGTCGCGCGCGAGAGGGTGGCGGCCGCGGCGCAGCAGGCCCCGGTTCCCGTCGCGCCGCCCGCACCCGACGTTGCCGCCGAAGCCGATGAGTTCGCGCGCCGCCGTCCGACGGATGCCGCCCTGATCCGCCGCCTCGGCGGTCTGCCGGACGATCTGGCGCCGATCTCGCCGGACCTGGTGCAGGCCATCGTCACCGGCACCAGCTCCGCCCTGCGCGCCCTCGATCGTCGCTGCCGACACGGCAATGCCCAAGGCCGCCTGACAGCGGAGCGCCTAAGTAATCAAGTAATCAAGAATAACACGGATTACACGGATTTGGGCACGGATTACACCGAGAAGGATATTGGCGCTTCGTGCTGACTGGCCGAGTAGCCTGCGCGAAGCGCCCATTTCCCTTTCTGTGTAATCCGTGCCCAAATCCGTGTAATCCGTGTTATTCTTGATTGCTTCGCCCGCTTTTCTGCCGGTTGCTATCACGGGACGCGATCGCGTTTCACCACCTGAGAGCCGAGACATCGGTGAGACATTGCCGGCACCGCTTACGCGCCCCGCAATGACAATTGATACCGATACGCCTCGTCCGCCTCGTCGATCCGCACATCATCCCACGTGACGCTCTGACCTTTCGGGACATCGCGCCGGAGCGGCACGCGATTGGCCAGTCCGATCGGCAGCCCGCCAATCGCAACACTGGTCGCTGCCGGCACCAGCTTGCCCCAGACACTGGCGCCGCCCTCGCCATCCAGCACCTCGCCCGCCCGCAGATCGCGCTTCGCCGTGGCGACGACATCGCCGACGAATGCGGTCGGCTGCACCGGTCGCCTCGCCGCGCAACGCGGCGGACAGGATCGACACGTTCAGTTCCAGGCCGATCAGATGGAACGGGCGATACAGTGCGGTCACCCGTCCCGACGCATCCGTCGCCACGCCATATTCCTTGAAGCAGCGCGCGGTGTAGTCGTTCGGTGCCTCGAACACGACATACACGCCCCAGCGGAGATCGTTGGCAACCTCGCCGCCGTTCCGGTGCAGGCTTGAGATCACCTCCACCTGCCCGTTGCAGTGCCCCAGCCCAACGGCCAGTTCATGCGTGCCGTACGCCGGAAACCCGAGCCCGTCGGCCGGTACCGCCAGCCCGGTGGCATTCGCCACCGCCGCCATCTCGATGGCCGACTTGGTGCCGTCAAGAAACGAATTGAACATCTGCGGGTTCATCCCGCCGATGCGTGCCTGTTCCTCGGTCAGCCCGTAATAGCCCCACACCGTCGCCGGCGTGGAAGCATGGTATTCCGGCAGATACTTGGTGCCCTTGCCCGCGGCGAGCACGCGGAAACCGCAGGCGCGCGCCCAGTCCACCAGTTCGCAGATCAGCGCCGGCTGGTCGCCATACGCGAGCGAATACACAACCCCCGCGCGTGCCGCCTCGTGCGCCAGCGCGACACCCGCCAGCACGTCGGCCTCCACGTTCACCATCACGATGTGTTTGCCCTCGGCGATCGCGCACCGCGCATGCGCGATACCGGCGGGGGCATGACCGGTCGCCTCCACCACCACCTCGATGTCGGCCGTCTTCAGCATCGCCGGTGCATCGTCGGTGAAGCGCGTCGCCGCGATGCGCTCTTCGCTCCAGCCGACGCGCCGGCACGCCTCGCGTGCACGGTCCGGGGCCAGATCGGCGATCGCCGCGACCTCGATGCCCGGCGTGGACGGCACCTGGGCCAGGAACATCGAACCGAACTTGCCGGCGCCGATCAGCCCGACGCGCACCGGCCGACCCGCTTCCAGGCGTCGGCCGAGCAGGCGATGCAAATTCATCTGCGATGTCCCTTTTCCCGCGTGCGGTTTCGTGGCCCATTGCTACGCCAGGACGGGGAGATTGCGTGGCGGACCGCGATGGAGTGGCGCAAGCTGCGGGCCGACCAGTTGCGCGAGATGGCGCGTGCCGATGCGATCGTGATCCTGCCGGTGGCCTCGCTGGAGCAGCACGGCCCGCATCTGCCGGTCGAGGTCGACAGCATGCTGGGCGAAACCGTCGCCGTCCGCGCCGCGCGCAAGATTGCCGCGCGAGGCTCAGCAGGCGGTGGTGCTGCCGGTGCTGTGGACCGGCCTGTCCGAACATCACATGAGCTTCGGCGGCACCGTCACGCTGGACTTCCCGACATTCGCAGCGGTGATCGAGGGTGTGTGCCGCTCGGTGCTGCGCCACGGGTTCAAGCGCATCGTTCTGCTCAACGCGCATGGCGGCAACGAGAACGCGCTGCGCACCATCACCGACGAACTGACGCCGAAACTTGGCGTGCCGATCGTGCAGTTCACCTATTGGTACGCGGCGGCAGTGGCGATCGCCAAGATCCTGGAGACGCAGGGTGCACTGATGCACGCGTGCGAGGCGGAGACCTCGATGATGCTGGCGGTGCGGCCGGAACTGGTCGCGATGGACCGCGTCGGGATGGCAAAGGCGAACAGCACACCGGACGTCGCCGATGTCGTGGGCGGCGGGGTCTATCGCTGGCGCACCATCGGCGCGCGGTCCTCGTCCGGCGTGATCGGCAATCCGGAAACCGCAACAGCAGAGAAGGGTGAGCGGCTGTTCGAGGCGATCGCCACAGCGCTGGCGGACAAGCTGTGCAACCGGGATCTGATGGGAGCTGCCGTGGCAGGCAGAGCAGCCGCCGGGCATGACGAGGAGCTTGATGCTCGGCAAGTGGCAGTTCTGGATCGACCGCGGCGGCACGTTCACCGACATCGTCGCGCGCCATCCGGACGGACATCTGTCCACCCACAAGCTGCTGAGCGAGAACCCCGGTCGCTACCGCGACGCCGCCATCGCCGGCATCAAGACCGTACTCGGCGTTCCGCTCGATGCACCGATCCCATCCGGCGTGGTGGAGGCGGTGAAGATGGGCACCACCGTCGCCACCAACGCGCTGCTGGAGCGCAAGGGCGAACGCACGCTGCTGGTGGTGAACCGCGGCTTTGCCGATGCGCTGCGGATCGGCAACCAGGCGCGGCCGCGGCTGTTCGATCTCGCCATCACCCTGCCGTCGATGCTGTATGAAGAGGTGGTGGAAATCGCCGGCCGTGTCGGCGTCGATGGCGACGAGATCGAAACGCTGGATGAACCCGCCGCGCAGGCATGCGTTCGCCGGCGCGCGCGCCAAGGGCATCACCGCCTGCGCCATCGTGCTGATCCACGCCTGGAAATACCCGGAGCACGAACGCCGCCTCGCCGAGCTCGCGCGCGAGGCCGGCTTCGCGCAGGTCTCCGCCAGCCACGTGGTCAGCCCGCTGCTGCGGCTGATCCCGCGCGGCGACACCACGGTGGTCGATGCGTATCTGTCGCCGATCCTGCGCCGCTACGTCGATCAGGTGGCGGCGGAGCTTGCCGGCGTGCGGCTCTATTTCATGCAGTCGAACGGCGGACTGGCGGACGCCGCCGGATTTCAGGGCAAGGACGCGATCCTGTCCGGCCCCGCCGGCGGCATCGTCGGCGCGGCGCGCACCGCGGCGATGGCGGGGCTGGACCACATCATCGGCTTCGACATGGGCGGCACCTCGACCGACGTCGCGCTCTACGCCGGCGGCTTCGAGCGCGCGTTCGAGACCGCGGTCGCCGGCGTGCGCATGCGGGCACCGATGATGGCGATCAACACGGTGGCTGCCGGTGGCGGCTCGATCCTGCATTTCGACGGCGCGCGATTCCGCGTCGGCCCGGATTCTGCCGGCGCCGATCCAGGCCCGGCCTGCTATCGCCGCGGCGGGCCGCTGACGGTGACCGACGCCAATGTCTGCGTGGGCAAGATCCAGCCGCGGCACTTCCCGGCGATCTTCGGGCCGAACGGCGATGCGATCCGCTCGATGCCGATGTGGTGGCAACCAGGTTTGCCGCGCTCGCCGATGAGATCGCGACGGCGACCGGACAGCAACGCACGCCGCGCCAGGTGGCGGAGGGCTTCCTGCGGATCGCCGTCGCCAACATGGCGAACGCGATCAAGCAGGTCTCGGTGCAGAAGGGCCACGACGCGGCGCGCTTCGCGCTGCAGTGCTTCGGCGGCGCCGGCGGTCAGCACGCCTGTCTGGTGGCCGATGCGCTGGGCATGGAGACGGTGTTCATCCATCCGTTCGCCGGTGTGCTGTCGGCTTATGGCATGGGCCTCGCTGACCAGACGGTCATGCGCGAACAGGCGGTCGAAATTCCGCTCGAGCCGCATGCCATGCCGGAATTGCACGAGCTTGCTGATCGGCTGGCTGGCGGAGCGACGACGGCGCTGGCAGGGCAGGGGGCCGATCCCGCGCGCGATCACCGCACACCGCAACCTGCATCTGCGCTATGCCGGCACGGAGGCGGCACTGATCGTGCAACTGCGCGACCTGCCGCAGATCGTCGCCGACTTCACCGCCGCACATCGCGCGCGGTTCGGCTTCGCCACCCCGGATCGGCCGTTGGTGGTCGAGGCGGTCGCGGTCGAGGCGATCGCGCCCGGCGAGGCGGTGCAGGAGGCGACACTGCCCAGCCGTACCAACGGCGCTCCGCAACCCATCGACACCATCGCCATCTTCACCGGCGACCACGAGCATGCCTCGCCGGTGTTCGATCGCACCGACCTGCTGGCGGGCGACCGCATCGCCGGCCCCGCGCTGATCCGCGAGGCCAATGCCACCACCGTGGTGGAACCGGGATGGACAGCCGAGATCACGGCGCTCGATCACATGACGCTGCGCCGCACCGAACGTCTCGCGACGCGCGTCGCGGCGGACAGCGGCCGGCCCGATCCGGTGCTGCTCGAACTGTTCAACAACCTGTTCATGAACGTGGCCGAGCAGACCGGTGCGGTGCTGCAGAACACCTCGATGAGCGTAAACATCAAGGAGCGGCTGGACTTCTCCTGTGCCATCTTCGATGCGCAGGGCTATCTGGTGGCAAACGCGCCGCACGTGCCGGTGCATCTCGGCGCCATGGGCGAGAGCGTGCGCACCGTGCTGAACAATCGGCGCGAAACGCTGAAGCCGGGCGATGTGGTGGCGCTGAACAATCCGTTCAACGGCGGCACGCATCTGCCGGACATCACCGTCATCACGCCGGTGTTCGACGCAGACGGCGAGCGAGATCATGTTCTTCGTCGGCAGCCGCGGGCATCACGCCGATATCGGTGGCATCACACCGGGATCGACGCCGCCGCTTTCACGCACGCTGGAAGAGGAAGGCGTCGTGATCGACGACTTTCTCCTCGTCGACGGCGGCCATTTCCGGGAACCGGAACTGCGTGCGCTGCTGGCGGGTGCCAGGTATCCCGCGCGCAGTCCCGACGTGAACGTCGCCGACATCAAGGCGCAGGTCGCGGCGAACGAGAAGGGCGTGCAGGAGCTGCAGCGTGTCGTCGCGTTGTACGGCTGGCCGACCGTCAGCATCTATATGCGCCATGTGATGGACAACGCCGAGGAGTCGGTGCGCCGGGTGATCGAACGCATCGGCAGCGGTGCGTTCGAATACGTCATGGACAGCGGCTTGCCGCTCCGCGTCGCGGTCAGTGTCGATCATGCGACCCGCAGCGCGGTGGTGGATTTCACCGGTACCGGAGCGCAGAGCGAGGGCAACTTCAACTCACCGCCGGCGGTCACGCGCGCCGCGGTGCTGTACGTGTTCCGCACGCTGGTGGCCGACGACATTCCGCTGAACGATGGCTGCCTGAAGCCGCTGCGCCTGATCATCCCGCCCGGCACGTTCCTGTCGCCGAAGCCGGGTGCCGCGGTGGTTGCCGGCAACACCGAGGTATCGCAGGCCACCTGCAACGCGCTGTTCGGCGCGCTGAAGCCGATCGCGTGTTCACAGGCCACGATGAACAACTTCCTGTTCGGCGATGCGCACCGCCAGTACTACGAGACGATCTGCGGCGGTACCGGCGCCGGTCCGGGTTTCGACGGCACCTCGGCCATCCATTCGCACATGACCAACACGCGGATGACCGATCCCGAAGTGCTGGAGCTGCGCTATCCGGTGCGCCTGGAACGCTTCGCGATCCGCCGCGGCTCCGGCGGCGACGGCAAGTGGCACGGCGGCGACGGGTCGATCCGCCGCATTCGTTTCCTGGAGCCGATGACCGCGGTGATCGTGTCCTCGCGCCGCAACGTGGCACCGTTCGGCCTGGAGGGCGGCGAGGACGGTACAGTCGGCCGGCAATGGGTCGAGCGCGCCGATGGCACGCACGAGATCCTGACCGGCACCGACAGCGCCGAACTGCTGCCGGGCGACGTGTTCGTGATCGAGACGCCGGGCGGCGGCGGTTACGGCGTCGCTGCCTGACGTGTCACGCCGGCGCACAGTGCTGGCCGCTGTCGCCGGGATGGCCGCCATGCTGCTGCTCGCTGTCTGGCAGGTGCCGCAATGGCTCGACTGGACGCGCTATCGTGCCACGCTCGAGGCGCTGGCGACCGCCACGCTTGGCCAGCCGGTCACCATCAACGGGCCGATCTCGCTCTCGCTGCTGCCGGAGCCGGAACTGACCGCGGCGAGCGTCAATGTCGGCGGCGGTGGGCCGGCGGAGCCTTCGATCCGTGTCGAGGCGCTCCGGCTGCGCGTCGCGCTGTGGCCACTGATCGGCGGACGCGTTGACGCACGCGAGTTGGTGCTGCGCGGGCCGGATCTGCGCATCCCCTGGCAGCAGGAGCCCGGCAGGCTACGGCCGCGGCCACCCACCTGGCTCGCAGCCTTCGCCGCGCGGATCGAGAACGGCCGGCTGACGATCGGACGGCTCGCCTTCACTGGCATCGACGCGACGCTGGCAACGCTGGATACCGGCGCGTTGTCGGCATCCGGCACGGCGCGGTTCAGCGGCCAGGACTGGCACTTCACCGCGCGCGTGACGGCAGCGGGACCGGATGGTGCGGCTGGGCTGAACGTGACGCTGGACGGGCAAGGCGGAGCAAACGGTCTTGGTGCCAGCTTCGCCGGCCAATTCGCGCGTGACGGAACGCTCGCCGGTACGATCGCTGGCCGAGGGCCTAGCCTCGCGGTACTGCTGCCGGCGCCGTCGGTGCCGTTCCGCGCGGATGGGCGGCTGACGATCGGCAGCGGCCTTGCGGCAGTCGATGACCTGGCGCTGGAGATCGGTGGCTCGCCGGCGCGCGGGGTCGTCGCACTGCGCATCGCGCCCAACCAACGACTGGACATCAGCGTTGGCGGCCAGCCGCCTCGACCTCGATGCCTGGCTGCCGGTGCTGCTGCGCGCGGGCAGCACGGTTGCCGGCATCGATGTGCCGATCGGCATTGATGTCTCGGCAGAGGCGGCGCCGCTCGGGGGCGGCATGCTGGAACATGTGCATGCCGCGTTCGATGTGAGCGGCAAGGACCTCGTTGTGCGCGAGGCCAGCGCCCTGCTGCCCGGCAACGGCACCGTTAGACTGAGCGGACGGATCGTCCGGGATGATCCGGCACAGCCTCGCTTCGACGGCGATGCTCAGGCTCGATGCTGCCGCTGCTGCGCACGACGCTTGCGCTGGCTGGAGGAGGCATTGCCGGGAACGCTGCCATCACGCCTTTTGGCGAACTTGCCGGACCGTGTGGCGCAACGGGCCGAACTGTCCGCGCATGTGGTGGCCGGCAGTGGGCGAGGTCGCGCTGCAGCGGCTCGCCGGCATACTCGACGACGCGCCGGTCGCCGGCAGTCTCGGGTTCAAGCGGGGAGAACCGCCAGCCTTCACGGCCGATCTGTCGTTGGACCGTCTGGCGCTTGATCCGTGGCTGCCGCAGCACCGCCCCAACCTGGCCGATCTGTCAAGGCCCGTGTCCGGACTGGACGCCGAACTGCGGCTCAATATCCGCCAGGCAACATTGGCCGGCACGACGATCGATGCGCTGGCAGTGGATGCGGCGATCGAGGCCGGCAGCGTCCTGCTGCGCCGGATCGAGGGTACGGCGCGCGATGCGCATGTAACGGCCTCCGGAATGCTGGGCGGCGGTAAGCTGAGCGGCGGCAAGCTGGACGTCGAGACCAAGGATGCGATGCAGTTGGCGGACCTGGTGCCCCCGACCTGGCGCGCGACGCCGGCACTGTGGCATGGGCCGGCGAGACTGGATGTGCAGATCGCCGGACCGCCGGAGGCGCTCGCCATCGATGGGCGGCTGGAACTGGCCGATGCGCTGTTGGAGGCGAGCCCGATCGTCGACCTGAAATCGGGCGCATGGAGCACGGCGCTCACATTGCGTCATCCCGGTGCGCGCCGGTTGATTGCGACGCTGGGGTGGTCTGAACATGACGGCCTGCGTGCGCTGCCTGCATGGCTCGGCGATGGTTCGCTGTCGCTGGTCGCGCATCTTGCCGGCGGACAAGACCGGCTGGTCGCGGAAGACTTCGATCTCACCGCGGCAACGCTCCATGCGAACGGTGAACTTGCCTTCGACCTCGGGAGCGGCGAACCGCGCGTATCGGGTCGTGTCGATATGGATGCGGTCACGCTGCCGTTGCCGAACCGCGATTCGAGCATGCCATTGCCACTCGGCGCTCTGCATGGCTGGCGGGGTGATCTGCAACTTGGTATTGGCCAGTTGTCGGTGGCAGCGGGACCTGCGCTGGGCCACGCGAACGTCACGCTTGCGGTAGCGGACGACGTATTGCGGCTCAAGGATTTCGTCGCAGAGCTTGGCTCCGGAACCGCGTCGGGCAGCGCCATCTTCGATGCCGCTGCCAAGCCGCCTTCGCTTGCGTTGCAGGTTGAGGTGAGCGATGCCGCGATCAACGGTCCGCTGGGCGATGCACCGATCGATCTGCTGTCGGGTCGCGCCAACGCCAGTCTGCGACTTACGGCAAGTGGCTACAGCCCGTCGGTCATCGTTGCGACACTCGATGGTCACGTCACGCTCACGGTGCATGACGGTACGATGTCAGGTTTCGATCTGCTCCGATTGAAACAGGCGGTCGAGAAGTCGGATCCGAAATCTGGTCGAAGCGGCCGCGAGCGACGCGCTGCGTTCTGGGATGACCGGATTCGATCTGCTGGACGTCAGCGCGAACATCGCGCACGGCGATCTGGTGTTCGATACCGCCGCTCTGATCAGCATGGCGGGTGAGGCGCACATCAACGGTGGTATGAACCTCGCCGACCAGACGCTTGACGTGTCGATTGGCGTGCAGCCCGCATTGCCGAGTCCGCCTGAGGTCGCAATCCACCTGACTGGACCGATCGATCAACCGAAGCGCGCGACGGAGCTTGCCGGTTTGGCCCGCTGGATGGCGGCGCTGACCCACTGATCGGCGGTCCGGGGTCGCATCTGGACAGGGTAGTCCCGATGCGTAACGCTCGCGGCACGCTTTGCACAAGGGATCGTCATGCTGTTCGAATTCGACAACACACCGAACGAGAATATCTACAAGCTGCTGGTTTCCACCGTGGTGCCGCGCCCGATCGCCTGGGTGACGACGCAGGACATCGACGGTTCGGTGAATGCCGCGCCGTTCTCCTTCTTCAATGCCGTGTCGGGCAATCCGCCGGTGATTGCCATCGGTATCGGCGGCCGGGCGCCCGGCGACGTGAAGGACACCGGCGGCAACATCCGCCGCACCGGTCAGTTCGTGGTGAACCTGGTCAGCAACGCGCTGGCCGAGCAGATGAACATCACCGCGATCGACTTCGACAAGCAGGTCAACGAACTGGCCGAAGCGGGGCTGCACACCGCGCCTTCGTCGCGCGTGAACCGCCGCGCATCGCGGAAAGCCCGGTGTCGTTCGAGTGCGAGCGGCTGGTGATCGTCGAGGTCGGCGTCGACCGCGCCGTGGTCCTGGGCAAGGTGGTGGCGATCCACGTGGCCGACGAATGCGTGCTGGACAAGGAGAAGTGCTACATCGACACGCCGAAGCTGGACTTGATCGGGCGCATGCACGGCAGCGGCTGGTATGCGCGCACCACGGACCGCTTCGACATGCCGCGCATCAATGTCGCCGACTGGCCGCTGCGCGCGAAGGCGGCCGAGTAGGATCGCTGCGTCCTGTGTACCCACTGCGCGACAGACGGTGGCGGCGATGCATACGCATAGGCGGCAGCACACGCAGTCGAAGTTCCGCGTAGTGATGGGATGTCTATACCCTTCTCCTGTGCTGCCAGGGCAATCGGATGAACCGGCCCGACGGAGTGGGCGGGCGCACAGCGCAGTCAATCCGTTCTCCGTGGCCCTCCGTGGAAAGATGCGTAAGGTTCTCGTCAAATTGCGTCAGCATCGGCGTAACGGTACAAGCGGCGAAAACGACCAGACCTCTAGGCTAGTACCTGGTCCTTGGGTCGCCTCAGGAGGTTGATCCATCCGGCTGGAGGATGCCGCCGCGCGGCGTGGCGGCGTGTTCCTTCAGCACCGAATCGGTGCCTGGATCGACCTCCTTGAGCAGCACGTCGTAACCCCAGAGATCGGCCAGGTGCTGCAGCACGAAGCGCGCGTCGCGCTCTTCCAGCAGCACGCGGTTGAGCGCGCGGTGATGCAGGATCAGCCGCCGGTCGCCGGCGAGGTTCACGTCCACCACCTGGATGTCGGGCAGGCTCCACGCGGTATCGTACTGCCGTGCCAGAGCGCGCTGGATCTTGCGATAGCCGCGTTCGTCGTGGATCGCCTCGACGCTCAGGTTTGGCTCGTTCGCGTCGTCGAGCACGTGGAACAGGCCGAACTGGCGGATCAGCCGCGGGCTGAGATACTGCAGGATGAAGCTCTCGTCGCGGTAGTTCGCCCACACATCGCGCAGCACGCCCATCGGGATCGGCGGCGCCGGCGATATCGGGGAACCAGTTCTGGTCCTCGGCCGTCGGCTCGGTGCAGATGCGCTCGATGTCGCGCATCATCGCGAAGCCGAGCGCATAGGGGTTGATGCCGGAGTAGCGCGGATCGTCGAAGTCCGGCTGGAACACCACGTTGGTGTGTGAACGCAGGAACTCGACCATGTTGCCGTCGGTCAACTGCCCCTTCTCGTGCAGCCGGTTCATGATTCGGTAGTGCGTGTAGGTGGCGCAGCCCTCGTTCATCAGCTTGGTCTGCGACTGCGGATAGAAGTACTGCGCGATCATCCGCACGATGCGCAGGATCTCGCGCTGCCAGGGCTGCAGGCGCGGCGCGGTCTTCTCGAGGAAATAGAGCACGTTCTCCTGCGGCAACTGCAGCAGCGCGCGACGGCGTTCGTCGAGCGACTTGTCCTCTTTTTCCGCGTCCTTGCCTGGGACGGTGCGCCACAGGTCGTTGAACACCTGCTCATCGTGCATCCGCCGCTCCTTGGCGCGTTGCTCCTCCGAGCGCAGATCGGCGACCCGGCGGCGCGGATAGCGGTGCACGCCGTGGCTCATCAGCGCATGCGCGGCATCCAGCAGGCGTTCCACCTGCGCCTCGCCATAACGCTCCTCGCAATGCGCGATGTAGCCGCGGGCGAACTCCAGATAGTCGAGGATGCCGTCAGCGTCCGTCCACTGCTTGAAGACGTAATTGTTCTTGAAGAAGTGGTTGTGGCCGAACGCAGCGTGGGCGATCACCAGCGTCTGCATCGTGGCCGTGTTCTCCTCCATGATGTAGCTGATGCATGGATTGGAGTTGATCACGATCTCATACGCGAGGCCCTGCATGCCGGCGCGGTACATCGCCTCGTTGCGGGCGAAATGCTTGCCGAACGACCAGTGCTTGTAGAACAGCGGCATGCCGATCGAGGAATAGGCATCCAGCATCTGTTCGGTGCCGATGATCTCGATCTGGTTGGGATACACGTCCAGGCCGAGTTCGCCGACCGCGATCTTCTCGATCGCGTCGTGCACGCGCTGGATGGTGCTGAACTCCCAGTCAGCGCCCTCGAACAGCGGGCGCTCGGCCCGGATGCCGCCGCCGAAGTCGTTCATGTCGTTTCGGCTCCTGTGGTCGCCTGCTTCTTTGCGAACAGCTCGCGGAACACCGGATAGATGTCGCGCCGGTGTCCCACCTTGCGCATCGCCATCGGCGCGCCGGTCTTGCAGATTGCGGTGTAGGTCTGCCACAGGTCCGAGTCGCGGCGGATGAAGCCGGGCGGGAAGTGCTCGGAATCGCGGCCGACCTCGAGATAGGCGTAGTACTGGCAGACCGGCAGGATGCTCCCGGTCAGCAGGCGCCGCGGTCTTGTCGTTGTCCGAGGCGGTGTTGTCGCCGTCCGACGCCTGGGCGGCGTAGATGTTCCACGAATCCGGGCTGTAGCGTTCGTCGATCGACGCGCTGCATTTCCTCCAGCGCGGTGGACACCACCGTGCCGCCGGTCTCCGGCGAGTGGAAGAAGGTATCCTCATCCACTTCCTGCGCCTGGTGGGTATGGCGGATGAACACCACGTCCACGTGCTTGTAGCGGCGCTTCAGGAAAATATAGAGCAGCACATAGAACCGCTTGGCGAGGTCCTTCATGTGCTCGGTCATCGAGCCGGACACGTCCATCAGGCAGAACATCACCGCCTGCGCCACCGGCTTCGGCTGCGGCGTGAACAAGCCGGTAGCGCACGTCGAGCGGGTCGATGTACGGGATCAGCCCGGTGCGCCGCAGCTTGCGCTCGAGCTCCGCCTCCAGCTCGGCCCGCCGCGCGTGGTCGTCGCCATCCGGGCTGAGCGCTGCGATCTCGTCGCGCAGGCGCTGCAACTCGTCGGGCTTCGGCCGCTTCAGCGCGATCCGGCGCGACAGGCTGTTGCGCACCGTGCGCAGCAGCGCGAGGTTGGCCGGCGAGCCGGTGACCGAATATCCGGCGCGATGCCAGCTAACGCTCTCGGTGTCCACCACGCGGCGCTTCGCGAGATCCGGCAGTTCCAGGTCTTCCAGGAACAGATCGACGAACTCGTCGCGCGACAGCGCGAAGCGGAAATCGTCCTGTCCGTCGCCGTCCGGGCTGCCTTCAGATCCGCCGCCGCCAGCGCCGCCCTGCGGGCGCGGAATCGTATCGCCCTCGATGTACTGCTTGTTGCCGGGCAGCAGGTGGTCGCGCAGGCCGCCGGAGGCGCTGCGGTGGAACGACGGCTCATGCACGCCCTGCGCGGGCAGCGCGACCTCGCCCGCCTGGTCGGCGTCCTTGATGCTGCGGCTGGCCGAGCTTTCGTGCACCGCCTTGCGGATCAGTGACTTGGCCCGGCGCATGAACCGTTGCCGGTTGGCGAGGTTCTTGCCGCTGGGGTTGAGACGGCGGTCGACGATGTGCATGAAGTTGCCTGTTCCGGACGGGGCCTTTGTCACCCCGCCTGCTTGACCCGCATGTACCATTCCACC
The DNA here is from genome assembly GCA_963749575.1 of uncultured Alphaproteobacteria bacterium. Lineage (GTDB taxonomy): Bacteria > Pseudomonadota > Alphaproteobacteria > Acetobacterales > Acetobacteraceae > JAMXLO01. Next base: position 133,221 of record CAVVNM010000011.1, on the reverse strand, counting down.
AGGCGGCGGACCTGCCGCTCGGTGTAGCCACGCGCTGCCATACGCTCGACGAACTCCGCGTGCTTCTTCTCGCTTTCACCGTCCTTCTTGGACCCGAAGCTGATCACCGGCAGCAGCTCCTCCACCTGGCTGAACATGCGTCGTTCGATGACTTCGCGGATCTTCTCGTAGCTGGTCCAGGACGGGTTCTTGCCGTTGTTGTTGGCGCGCGCCCGCAGGCTGAACTTCACCACCTCGTTCCGGAAGTCCTTCGGGTTGGCGATTCCGGCAGGCTTCTCGACCTTCGTCAACTCCTGGTTCAGCAGCTCGCGGTTCATCAGCTGGCCGGTGTCGGGGTCCTTGAAGTCGATGTCCTCGATCCAGGCATCGGCATACGACACGTAGCGGTCGAACAGGTTCTGTCCGTAGTCGTGATACGACTCGAGATAGGCCTTCTGGATCTCGTTGCCGATGAACTCGGCGTAGCGCGGCGCGAGTTCGCCCTTGATGAACTCCAGGTAACGCTTTTCGGTTTCCGTCGGCAGCTGCTCGCGGCGGATCGCCTGCTCCAGCACATACATCAAATGTACCGGGTCGGCCGCGACCTCGGTCGTGTCGTGGTTGAAGGTCGCCGCCAGCACCTTGAACGCGAATCGGGTCGAGGCGCCGTCCATGCCTTCCTCGACGCCCGCCGCGTCCTTGTATTCCTGCAGCGAGCGGGCGCGCGGATCGGTCTCCTTCAGGCTCTCGCCGTCATAAACCCGCATCTTGGCGAACAGCGTCGAGTTCTCGTGTCGGCGCAGCCGCGTCAGCACCGAGAAGCGTGCCAGCATCTCCAGCGTCGCCGGCGCGCAGGGCGACGCGGAGAGCTCGGAGGTCCGCACCAGCTTGTCGTAGATCTTCTGCTCTTCGGTCACCCGCAGGCAGTACGGCACCTTGATCACGTAGATGCGGTCGATGAAGGCTTCGTTGTTGCGGTTGTTCTTGAAGGTCTGCCACTCCGCCTCGTTGGAGTGGGCGAGGATGATGCCGCTGAACGGGATGGCGCCGATATTCTCGGTGCCGATGTAATTGCCTTCCTGCGTCGCGGTCAGCAACGGGTGCAGCATCTTGATCGGCGCCTTGAACATCTCGACGAACTCGAGCAGTCCCTGGTTGGCGCGATTGAGGCCGCCGGAATAGCTGTAGGCATCGGGATCGTTCTGTGCGTGCAACTCCAGCTTGCGGATATCGACCTTGCCGACCAGCGAGGAGATGTCCTGGTTGTTCTCGTCGCCCGGTTCGGTCTTGGCGACGGCGATCTGGCGCAGCCGCGACGGCAGCAGCTTGGCGACACGGAAGCGTGAGATGTCGCCCTCGAATTCGTCGAGCCGCTTGATGCACCACGGGCTCATCAGCCCGGTGAGGCGGCGCTGCGGAATGCCGTAGCGATCCTCCAGCATCGCGCCCATGCGCTCGGGATTGAACAGTCCGAGCGGGCTTTCGAACACCGGGCTCAACTGGTCGCCGGCCTTCAGCACATAGATGGGATGGGTTTCCATCAGTGCCTTCAGGCGTTCGGCCAGCGACGACTTGCCGCCACCGACCGGGCCCAGCAGATACATGATCTGCTTGCGCTCTTCGAGACCCTGCGCCGCGTGACGCAGGAACCCGACGATGCGTTCGATCGTCTCTTCCATGCCGTAGAATTCGGAGAACGCCGGATAGACCCGAATGGTACGGTTCATGAAGATGCGGCCGAGTCGCGCGTCCTTCGCGGTATCGACCATCTCCGGTTCGCCGATCGCGGCGAGCAGACGCTCGGTCGCGGTCGCGTACATCATCGGGTTGTCGCGGCACGCTTCCAGATACTCGGGAAGCGTCAACTCTGCTTCGCGGTTCGCCTCGAAGCTTCTGGCATAGGCGGCGAACAAATCATCGACCGGATACATCGGCCGCTCCGTTAAAAAGGGGTACACCTCCTGCACTAATGCAAGATGGGTGCGAGCGTAGCGTATCGTACGGGTGTCGCGTGAATGTTTTTTTGCGCGCGCGTGCAGTTTGCACGCGTGGTGTGGCCGGAACTGATTCAGCCATTTTGGCCTCCTGTCCGAGTCGGTTGGCCGTTACGCAGACCAAGCGACCAAGCATGGTGACTTTGTGGCGGCTCACAATGACGTGGCGCCGACGGGCAGCGGACAACTCCTCGCACCGGCAGCAGGCGGTGCCCAATCCGACCACGTCTCAGCCTGCGAGACGCGGCCCGATCGTCGGATTTCGGTAGAATTAAGCATTATCTTCAATCGATTGCGGGAGTTTGCTTGATGGGTCAAGAGGTCATGGCCACGCCGCATCGGCGCCAGTTGCCGCTACCATGGCCGTGGTCACAAACCAGAGGGTGGGGTCGTCCGGGGTTCCTCGCCATCGTCGCAGCCTCCATTTCCCGGCCGCTGCCGAATGGGCAAGCAACGGGCGAGTTTCGCAAACTTACTCCGGTATTTCTAACATCGCGTTAATCTGTCGCCGCGTGCGACCACGTTGCCCGACGTCGCCGAGTCGCGGAAGCGATCCGTCGCCGGCGATTGATTCGTGCATCGCGACGGCGCGCGAATAATGGGCTGCATGCCGGTCGGCGTGGCGTTGCCTGCCTGCGGCCTGGGCAATCGTCACGGATCGCGCTGCTGCTCCCCACGCGCCGCAGTCAGCACCTGCTCCTCGGTGCCGTCGTCGGGCGGTCTGGGCGACCCTTCGCGGAGCAACCGGACCGTGCGCCGCATCTGGTCGTAATAGCGGCGGCATGCGTCGCAACGGATCAGATGCCACCACATGTCCAGGCGTCTGCGGAGCGATACGGCTCGCTCCAGGTAATCGGTGACCAATTCGCTCATATCGCGGCAGGTCGGCACGCCGGGCGCTCCCCAGGCCGAGGGTGGTGAATCCATGGAACTCGGCGCTGTGCCGTACGTTACAGAAACTCTGCGCGCTTCCACCAGGCAGGCGCCAGGCTCCGGGGCAGCCGCTCATGCGTCAGACCGAGTTCGACGAGCCGGAATTCCTGGCACGGCTGCGCCGCGGCGATGAGCGGGCGTACCGGGCGTTGATCCGGCGGTTTCATGGTTCGCTGATCGGCCTTGCCGCCTCGATCATCGGCAGCCGTGCGCAGGCCGAGGAGGTGGTGCAGGATGGCTGGCTCGCGGTGTTCTCGGGCATCGGCGGCTTCGAGGGCCGCTCCAGCGTCGTCACCTGGCTGTTCAGCATCGTGCTGAACCGCGCGCGCACCCGTGCCACGCGGGAAGGGCGCCTGGTCGGCCTGCCTGCGCTGATGGAGGGCACTTCGCGCGGGGGCAGGGCGGTGGATGTGTCGGAATTCAAGCCGGACGGCCACTGGGTCGAGGCACCCCGCCTGTGGGACCAGATCGACCCGGAGCGTATCGTCGCCGGCCGGCAGTTGTGGGACCACGTGATGGCGGCGATCGACCGGCTGCCGGGCGGACAGCGCGCCGTCATCATCCTGCGCGATATCGAGGGATGCGAGGCCGAGGAGGCGTGCACGCTGCTCGGTCTCACCGCGGAAAACCAGCGGGTGCTGCTGCACCGTGCGCGCGGCCGCGTCCGTCAGACGATCGATGCCGTGACCGGCGCGCCGCGTCCCGCAGCGGTGGCTGCACCGCCCCGCCGGCGCGGCGGTGCAATCACGGTGGCGAACCGCCTGGCAACCTGGACCCGCTGCTGCTGTCGGCTCGCGTGCATCCACCCAATACACTGGTTGATCCGCGCGATGGTGGTATCGTAGCGCGTCGGTATCGGTCAGGAGGGGGGCATGGCACTACGCAAGGCGAAATCCGCGGCAGCTTCAGCCAAGGCGCGCGCACCGGCTGCGGCGCCGGAGCGGCGCGCGAATCGGCAGGATGCCCAGACTGCGGGCGCTGGAGATTCGAATCGGCTGCTGCGCGAGGCTGCCTGGAGCCGCATGTTCGGACGCGTTGAGTCGAAGAATCCGTTCACCCGCTAGGCGGCGACCCGAGGTATGGCGCCCCCTCAGCCGGCGGATGTGCGCTCAGCCGATGTGCGCTCGGCCGATGTGCGCTCGACGCCGGAACAGAGCGTTCCGCTCGACTGGGATGCCGTCCGCGCATACCTGGCCGAACACGGGCTGCGCCTCGACAGCGATCCGCCCCCTCGGCAGTTCGCCGGCGGGTGGCCAACCTGAATTACCTGATCCATCTCGACGGCCGGCCTGCCGTGCTGCGTCGGCCTCCGCTCGGTGAGCTTCCCGCCGGCGCCTATGACATGGCGCGCGAGTTCCGCATCCTGAGCCGGCTGCCCGACGCGTTGCCGTTCGTGCCGCGTGGGCTGTTCCTGGGCGACGACGCCAGCGTCGTTGGCACGCAGTTCCAGATCATCGAATACCGCGCCGGCCTGGTGATCCGCGAGCACATCCCGCCCGAATTGGTCGACCGTCCGGAAGTCGGCGCTCGCCTGTCGCTGGTGCTGCTCGAGACGTTGGCGGCGATCCACGCGGTGGACACTGCGGCGGTTGGGCTGGACGATCTCGGCCGTCCGGCGGGTTTTCTCGCGCGCGCGGTGAGCGGCTGGCGCAAGCGCGGGCTGGCGGCGTTGGAGGATGGCAGCGAGACGCTGCACGCCGAGTTGGGCAGGTGGCTGGAGAGCCACCTGGTTCCGGACGGCGCGCCGGCGCTGCTGCACAACGATTTCAAGCTGAACAACATGATCCTCAACCCGCGCGACCTGTCGCCGGTCGCGGTGGTGGACTGGGACCAGGGCACGCGCGGCGATCCGCTGTTCGATTTCGCCACGCTGCTGGCTTACTGGGTGCACCAGGACGATCCGCCGGCGCTGCACGACATGGCGCAGATGCCGGCGGATGAAGGTGGCTTCTGGCCGCGCGAGCAGGCGGTGGCGAGCTACGCCGCGCTGAGCGGGCGCGACGTATCGGACATCCTGTTCCACCGCGTGCTGGCGATGTACAAGCTGGGCGTGATCTTCCTGCAGCTTGGGCTGCGCTGGCGCAGCGGCGCCACCACCGAGCCGCGTTATGCCGGCCTCACCGCGATCGGCACCGGCATCGTCGAGTTCGCCCACGAGATCGCTCAGGGACGCGCATTCTGATGGATTTCTCGCTCACGCCCGAGTTGCAGGAACTGCAGCAACGCGCGCGCAGCTTCATCCGCGAGCAGATCATCCCGCTGGAAGGCGATCCCCGGCAGACCGCGCACGGGCCGGCGGAAGAGTTTCGCGGTGAACTGGTGGCGCTCGGTCGTGCCGCCGGACTGCTCGCGCCGCACGCATCGGTGGAATACGGCGGCCTCGGGCTGAACAACGTCGGCAAGGCGGTGGTGTTCGAGGAGGCCGGCTACTCGCTGCTCGGCCCGGTCGCCATGCACATCTTCGCCCCAGACGAGGGCAACATCCACCTGCTGGAAGTGGTCGCGACGAAGGAGCAGAAGGAGCGCTGGCTGCGCCCTCTGGCGCGCGGCGATATCCGCTCCTGCTTCTGCATGACCGAGCCGGCGCCTGGGCGCGGGCTCGGATCCGTCGGCGCTGAACACCACGGCGGTGCAGGACGGCAACCACTGGGTGATCAATGGCACCAAGTGGTTCATCACCGGCGCCGAGGGTGCTGGTTTTGCCATCATCATGGCGAAGGGCGCCGACGGCGCGGCGACGATGTTCCTCGCCGACATGAACCAGCCGGGCATCGAGATCGTGCGCACGATGCACAGCCTCGATCAGGCGTTCGCCGGCGGCCACGCGGTGGTGCGGTTCAACGAGCTTCGCGTGCCGGCAAGCGCCATCCTTGGCGAACCCGGCAAGGGGTTCCGCTACGCCCAGGTGCGGCTGGCGCCGGCGCGGCTGACCCACTGCATGCGCTGGCTGGGTGCGGCGCGGCGCGCACACGACATCGCGGCGGACTACGCCGGGCGCCGCGAGGTGTTCGGCGCGAAGCTGGTGCACCACGAAGGCGTCGGCTTCATGCTCGCCGACAACGAGATCGACATCCGCATGAGCCGGCTGGCGATCTGGCATACCGCCTGGGTGCTCGACCAGGGCGCGCGAGGCACCACGGAATCGTCGATCGCGAAGGTGTTCTGCTCCGAGGCGATCTGGCGTGTGGTCGACCGCTGTGTGCAGGTGCTGGGCGGGCAGGGCGTCACCGGCGAGACGCTGGTCGAGCGCATCTTCCGCGAAGTGCGCGGGTTCCGCATCTACGATGGACCATCCGAGGTGCACCGCTGGTCGCTGGCGCAGCGCATCGCGCGGCAGGGTCCGAACTGGTGAGCGGGTTTGCAGTGGCAGCAGGCCGGGCCATGGCGATTGCCGCCGCCCTTCCTTGACGGCACCCGCGTCCTCGCACGGGTATAGTTCTCCTGTCCGGTCGGCGTTGTTGCGAACAGCAGGAAAAGTTCGGTGCCCGGATTTTCAAAGGCATGCCAAGAATCTTTCGGGATGAAGATCGTATCGCCCTATTGGATCGGCATACGTTGATCATTCAGCAGGACAGTCCCGCTGCCTTCCAGAATATAGAAGAACTCATGGTAACAGCACAGGTATCCTGTTGCGGGAGGTCATTGACAGGTCACGGCTGAGGACCAGTTAACGTGTCGATGGCACTGGCCGACGACACAGCCTCTCGAGACGGCGTCACTCCCGCGGTGGGCGGCGAGGCGGTCATCGAGGCATTGCGGGCCGAGAACGGGTTGCTTCGTGCTGAGGTCGTGGCGCTGACAGGACGACTTGCCGAACTGGAGCGCCGTCTCGGGTTGAACAGCAGCAATAGCGGCCTGCCACCCTCCAGCGACGGGCTGAAGAAGCCGCCGCGGGTCAGCAGCCTTCGCGAACCGTCGGGCAAGAAGACCGGCGGTCAGAGGGGCCATCCGGGCGAGACGCTTCGCCGGGTTGAAACACCCGATGCCACGATTGACCATTATCCAGCGGCCTGTGCGGTGTGCGGTGAACCGTTGAGTGCGGCGATGGCGAGCGGGCACGTCGCGCGGCAGGTGTTTGATCTGCCGGAACCAAGGCCGCTGATCGTCACCGAACACCGCGTGCACAGCTGCCGCTGCGCGGCCTGTGGCACGCAGACGCGGGGAGCGTTCCCTGACGGAGTGACCGCTCCGGTGCAGGACGGCACACGGATAGGCGCGTTCGTGCTGTATCTACTGCACTATCAGTTGCTCCCCGAGAAGCGGCTCGCGGCCCTCATGGCCGACCTGTTCGGCGTCAAGCTGGTCACCGCGACCATTGCCCGGATCAGTCAGGATTGTGCCGTGCGCTTCCAGGGCTTCGCCGATGAATTACGCGACCTCGTTGCGGCGGCGCCGGTCAAGCACATGGATGAGACCGGTTTCCGGATTGGCGGTAAGACGCAATGGCTGCATATCGCCTCGACGGTCTGGCTCACCTTCTACCGCACCTCCCCCAAGCGCGGCAGCCTGCTGGCGAAGGTCACCGGCATTATCGTGCATGACCACTGGAAGCCTTATTACAAGATGACTGGCGTGCTGCATGCGCTGTGCAATGCGCACCATCTGCGGGAACTGAAGGCGCTGGTCGAGATCGAGAAAGAGGACTGGGCACGCAAGATGCAGTGCCTGCTGCGCCGCGCATGCCACGCGACCAATCTTGCACGTGAGCAGGGTGTGCCGCTCAAGCCGGGCCTGATCGCGCTGATCGAACGATGTTACGACGGCATTATCGCGAACGGCCTGACGTTCCATGAAAGCCAGCCAGCCCTGGCAAAAACCAGACGGCGCGGCCGCCGACCGCGGCGAGTGGGCCATAATCTGCTGCTACGCCTCAGCACTCGTCGGCTGGACGTGCTGCGGTTCCTGACCGATCCCAGTGTACCCTTCACCAACAATCTCGCGGAGCGGGATGGGCGCATGATGAAACTGCGCCAGAAGATCTCCGGCGGATTTCGCTCCGAGTGTAGCGCAAAAGACTTCGCCGTCATCCGCGCGGTTCTCTCAACCGCCAGGAAGCAGGGGTGGAATATGCTGCAAACCTTGACCTCCAACCCGACCCGCCTATTGGCAGACATTCGGGTCGCTTAACCGCTCCGCCTACCTAGGCTGTTACAACTCATCCATATAGGTATGCCGGTGGCGCGGAATGCCGGCCCCTTGCGGCACCTGCTGGGTTCCAAGAGAAACGTTGTCGGAGCCTCGGCTCGGATCAACTTTGAAATGACCTCGCCGCTGGGGTTCGTCAGGCGTTCCCCGTCGTCCGTAGCAAGAACGTAACCCCGCGATTCCACGTGCTCGGCGTCGGCGCAAGCTTCCGCGTTCGCGGACCGGCACTGATCTCACGCCAATTCTCGCTTTCATGACTGCCCGGCTCCAGTCGGGGTCCTGGGTACTCCGACCGGCGATGCCTGCTACAGCATCCCAGCGGCGATGTTCACCGTCAGCGCCAGGATGATCGTGTTGTATAGAAAGCTCAGCAGCCCGTGCGCTGCCGCCAGGCGGCGAAACTTGCGCGCGGTGATCTGCACGTCGGACACCTGGAACGTCATCCCCAGCACCAGCGCGAAATACAGGAAATCGAGATAATCCGGCCGCCTTTCGCCGGGGAATTCCAGCCCGCCGACGATACCCACGCCGCCGGGATCGATCTCGTAGTATTCATGCGCATAGCGGAACGCGAACGTGGTGTGCGTCATCAGCCACGACACCAGCAGCGTCACCGCGACCAGAATGACATGCAGGTTGCGCTGCTCCCGGCGGCAGGTCCTTCATGCCGGCGAACTCGTCGATGACCGCAACGAAACTGAACGTCACCGCCGCCACGGTCAGCCAGAACACCGTCCATTCGCCTTCCTCCTGCGCCTCGGCGTCTTCCGCCATGCGGTCCAGCCGTTCGGTGGTGAACAGGAAGGCGGCCGACACCAGGAACACGATCACGCCGAAATCCCAGGCCAGGACAGCGCGCGTCGTGCGGCTGATGTCGCCAGGGATCAACGGCAGCGCCGCCAGCCCGCACAGCAGGCCGATGAACAGCCGCGGCCGGCCGCGCACCACCCGCCACGACCACAGCATCATCCCGGGTTCGCGAACCGCCACCTTCAGCCGAGTGTCGCGAGCAGTCCGGCCATCAGCCTGCCGCGATAGGCGAGGCTTTCCACCACGATGTGCTCGTCGAGCGTGTGCGCGCCGGCGCCCTGCACGCCCAGCCCATCGAGCGTCGCAATGCCCATCGCGCCGGTGAAGTTGCCGTCCGATCCGCCGCCGGAACTCTGCGAGCTGATGTCGTAGCCGAGCCGCGTGCGATGCCGCGCGCCGTGTCGTACAGCGCCATCACCTTGCCGTTCGGTTCCCACACCGGGCGCGTCACGCCGCGCGTCACCTTGAACTGCACGTCGTTCGACGAGGCCGGCAGCGCCAGCATGCGCGCCGACGCCGCGGTCGAGGTCCTCCTGCCGCTTGGCCATCGACAGCGCCTCGCCGGTGCAGGTGGTGGTGACGCAGTTCACCCACTGCCCGCCGTGGATCACGCCGACCGAGAAGGTGCAGTCCTCGGTGGTCATGTCCTCGATCTCGATCAGCTTGCGCGCCATTTCGCGGATCGCCGAACGGCCCTCGGCCGGTCGCGAGCCGGCGTGGCTGGGGCGGCCGGTCGCCTCCAGATTGAACCGCGCGATGGCGTAGCGGCCGGTGACCACGCCGCCGTCGGCGCGCGCCGGCTCCGGCACCAGCACGTAGCGATGCCGCGACGCCTCCGCCTCGATCAGGTCGCGGGTCGAGGGGCTGCCGACCTCCTCGTCGCTGGTCAGCAGCACGGTGACCGGCAGCTTGGTCGGCACGTTGGCGCGGGCCAGCTGACGGATCGCCTCCAGCGCCATGTAGTTGCCGCCCTTCATGTCCTGGATGCCCGGCCCCCAGGCGCGCGCGCCGTCGCGCCGGAACGGCAGTTTCGTCCAGCGTGCCGATCGGATGCACGGTGTCGAGATGCCCCATCACCAGGATGCCGGGCACGTTCGGCGTGGCATGCGGGAAGGTCGCGCGTATGCAGTCGCCGAAGCCCATGCGGCCGGCCACCCGCTCGATACGCGCGCCGGCGATCACCAGCTCGCGCGCGGCGATGTCCATCATGCGGTTCACCGACGCCGCGTCGTAGGTCGGGCTTTCGCACTCGATCCATGCGCGCAGCCCGTCCAGCATCGCATCGGCGTCGAACGGCAGTTCGGCAGCATTCACGTGGCGGTCTCCCTCGGGTCAGGCAGCGAAGGTCTGAAGTGCGGCGTCCGGCGGCAGCGGATCAACCGTGCTGAAGGTGCGCGATGGCCAGGCGAGCAGGACGCCGACGTGCCCGCCGCGCATGGTGGCATTGTCGTGGCGTGGCCCAGGTTTGGCAAACACCGCCGCGCGTGGGGCGTGTCTGCGGCCACGGTGGGACCGCGACGACAAAAAGCCCCGCCAGGAGCCGAACCAACAAATCGCCGAAATAGGATGACACCAGCCACCGAGCGCAAGCACGAAGTATGTGATCCTGGTCGCGATGCGGACTGCCCCCGTGTACCCAAGGTTGCGGACCATGCCGTCGTAGATTTTCCAAATACAGCCCGGCACAGTCGCCCGACCAACGCAACATCAATGTGCCGTTGTATCCGGCGGACATCGCAGTGGCGGTCCCAATTCGCAGTCATGGTCCTTCGGCAAATGGATCGTATATCCAGCAAACGTTGCCTCTATTGGGTATACGCGTTCGATGGCGTCGGCTACCGACGCATTGTATCGCGTACCGAAGTATTAGTCACCGCGATCGCCATCAGTCACGATGAACTGAAAGGATTGCGAATTGATAAGGTCTACCTCCCGCGTCTCGTCCCATCGCCCCATTGCGGACAATTCGGCAAATATCTCGGGGTTCCAACGGCACTTGCTTTCCAGAAGCGACAGTCGGGCCATATCGTCGGACAGTATGGTCTTGGGCGCCGCCCTTACCCACCGAGCGAGAGCCGCTAGTTGCAGTCGCTGCTCTCCGTCCCGAAATCTGGCCTCTTTCGGTAGCGGTAACGACATCAAATGAATGGTGAGTCCTCCGAGGATCGCGATCGGGCCAAGCGGCATAAGACGAGCCGCAATATTCCGATTGGTCGAAGCTGCGCCGTGGATGGCGCCACTTAATGCGAGGCCGGCAAACAAGCTACACGCGCACAACCACTCGATTGCATAATTCTCGTTGCCTCCTGATTTACCCAGATCGACTAGCATGACGGTCAAAAGTGCGAGATAAGATAGCAGCATCACAAACAGCCAGGCAGACCGGCTTGATCTGAGACGCGAAAAGATGCTGTTCATCTTGTGGCTCGCGACTTCCAGCAGTACGGTGGCCGAAGTGACGATCACACCCGCAAGCGCAACCAAAAGAAACGGGCCATTTCTATACAAGAGCAGACGCATGAACCAATAGGCGCGCCGTAGATCAAAGCGATTAATGTTGTACACAATAATATGCTGCAGGAACCTCCCCTCGGTGAGCCATAATAGGAGGGTCAAAACTGCCACGGCTACTGCTAGACCGGACAGCATCGGCGCGACCAGGCGGCGAGGGTGCAGCACAAGGTAGGGACCGATGGCAGCGATGGGTGCCGCGAGTTCAGTCTGTTTGGTGTAGATGGCCGCAACAAAGGCGAAAACCGCCCCGAATAACCATGCGGGTCTCTCTAACCTGGATTTCTCAAACGCGAGCCGGTCAGATCGATGAATTCGGTCGTCGTCAGGCATTTTTAGTTGCGATCCATCCGGTCAGCCGGCTGACAAATGCGATTTGCGGCTGGCGCGCATGGCAGGCTTTGTCTGCCCGTAATGCCAGTCCATGATGGCGCGCGTCAGCAAGCCGACGAGCACCACCTGGTGTTGTCGGTGCCTCCTGTGTCTCAGGCAGAGCTGAATGCGCGCTGAAGGTAAATGTGTGCGAGCGCGAACTCGTCCTTGTTCGGGAATCCCGAAGCGATGGCGAAGTGGATGCGTCGCACGCTGCTGCGCACCTGCGCCCCGAGCTTGAGCAGCTTGAGGCGAATGGTCTGCACCGCGGCGTCGGCGAACTGGCCATGGCGCAGACCGACGCGGCGCAAGGTGTCAACCAGAACATAGGCCATGGCCGAGAACCATAGGCGGAGCTGATTGGCCTGCATGGTGGCCGAGGAGGCGCGATCGGCAAACAGCTCGAACTGTTCGCCGACGCGGTTCTCGGCTTCGCCGCGGGCGCAATACAGATCCTCGTAGAGCGCGCGCGCATCGTAGGCGCTGCGGGTGCGTTTGAGCGAGGTGACGATAAAGCGGGGATCGGCGCCGTCCAGCGTGTGTTCGGCCTTGCCGACGACACGGCGGGTGCGGCTCCAACTGTCGATCGTGCGATACTGGAAGTCGCGGAACACGCGCGCCGGCCGGCCCGACGCGATGCATAAGTGCTTGGCTTCGGCGAGCGGCTCGACCAGCACCGCCTCCAGACGGCGATTGCGCGCCAGGCCAAACACGTAGTCTACGCGGTTCGCCTCACACCACACCATCAGCTCGTCATTGGAGAAGCCGCTGTCGGCGCGCAGGATGATGCGCACCCGCGGCCAGCGCTGGCGGATCTGGGCGACAATGCGCGCCATCTCCTCGACCGCGCCGTCGCAGCCCGCCATGTTCGCACGCCGCTGGCGGGCCAGCAGCAGATGCCGGCCGCAGAACACGTAGAGCGGCAGATAGCAGTGGTCTTCATAGTAGCCGTGGTAGAACCGGCCTTCCTGCATCCCGTGCAGCGGGATGTCGGTGTTGTCGAGATCCAGCACGATCTCGCGCGGCGCACGCCGATGCGCCTCGAGGAACAGATCGACCAGCAACGCATCGACCTGCGCGCCGTCGCAGTCGATCCTGTGATACTTCGACGCATGACGCCGGGGCGTGTGCTCCAGGCGATTGAGCGTGCTCTTGCCAGCCAACGGCTCGCAGTCGGTCCGCAGCACCGGGCTCAACTTGCCGGCCAGCACCGCAAACGTCGGATCCTTGCGCAGTTCGTCGTGGTCGTTGAGATCCTCGTAGCCCAACGCCAGGCCGAAGATACGCTGCCCAACCAGAGTCTCGACCTGATGCTCGACGTAGCGAGCGTCGCGCCGATCGATGAAGCAGTCGGCGAAGCGGCGCACCAGCCCGAGACCTTGATCGACCTGCCCCAGCAGCAGCGCGCCGGCGTTCGAGGTGATGTTCCCGCCGTCGAACCCGGCCACCACCGAGCGCCGTTCAACCGCTTCAAATTCGAACAGCTTCGGTGTACACTCTGTCTGCATCGGGGCGCACCTCGGATCGTGGAGAAAACCGTTGCCGCACAACGTTTCTCTCAGATTCGCAGCCCCGATGCACCTCCCGCGTTTGAGAAATCCAGGCTAATGACCAAGCACATAGTAATAAGCCCGATAGGCTCAGCAAGATCGCCAACATATCTACACGCATTAAGGGTGACCATTCGACCACGGCGCTATGGGTAAGAACAGTCAATCCCCCGATTGAGCCGCCCACGAGGCCCGCCAATCGCCCAAATGCTTCTTTGCTGGCCGAATATATCAGGCAGCCGCTTACCACGACAATCAGAAATGTGGATGCCACCGAGACAGTGCGACCAGCAGTCAACCAATCGAGGCCAAAATATACCACAAGCCGGGTTACAATATGGTATAGTGGAGGGTAGTGAAAGACAATGAATGGGTACTTGGTAATGTCTCCGTACATCTCCCTGCCCGGTATCAACAGGGCCTGTTGCCAAACGATCCCCTCCCCATAGTCCAGGTCAAATGGATAGCCAATGGCCAATACGGCATAAACCAAGTAGTGGTAGGCACGGGCGGCAAGCAGACTCACCACAACTACAATTGAGACGACCGTCAGATAACGGAACAGCTTCGTCATACCTGTCGATGACATGGTTTGAAACCTTATCACGGCGCCGATTGGACAAAATCTGACGTCAAGCCTGATTTGGGATTCCCGCGATTCCGCTGGAAGCCGAGTTTGGGGGATGTGTACCGGCATCAAGGTCGACATGAGGGCTACGGTGCGTCATCCACACTGGATGTTCCACTTCACCCCCGCGCTGCTCTTATCGCGGCACGAATTGCCATCCGCCGACGATGCCAAGGATCATTCTGGCACCCACCTTCAACGCACGCAAATCGCTGACATTACCGCCCTTGCTTACGCCAACGCGCGGATGGAAGGTAATCGGGCACTCGACCAGAAAAAGCCCAGTCGCCAGTGCGACGTCCATGAAGTGCGCGTTGAACTCCAGGTTTACCGAGGCATCGAGGCGTGGCAGGAGCGCCTCAAGCGCAACCCGTCGGCAGAGCTTATAGGTGGTCCCCACGTCGGTGATGGTGCTCTTGCCGAGCCCCCTCAAGTCATACGACCGAAAAGTCGCAAAGAGAGGTCGCTCCTGCAGCATGAGGGAGAAGCGCTGCATCAGCGGGCCGAGCCAGTCTTCCGACATGTTTGGGATTAGGTCATAGAGCATGCAGCCCTGACGGAACAACGAATGGACACGGCGCTTGACTGTGTTGGTCTTCAGCATTCGATCATAGCCGAGTGCTTCACCGTCGCACCGAGCAAGTCATCAGCGCCACCGCGAAAGCGTTGATCAGCCATGGCCGGTCGCGTCGCTCGGGGGATTTGACATGCACGGCGCCGAGGCCCATGCCGAAGCGCAGATCCTTGCTATCGCGCAGTCCGCACTCAATTCCCCAGCGACGACCGTAATAGCCGGTCAATTGCTTGGCGAGGCATCTGTGCTGCTGGCGGCCAGGCACCAAGCTTGCTTCATGGCCTTGTCTTGAACACAGACTACGGTTCCTACCGGATAATGATCAGAGGTGACCGCGGCGCCGCGCAGCACACGTGCACCGCCGCCGGCTCGCACCCAAGCGGCAGCGTACGGGTTTCACCGGTCGTGGCGGTCACGCTAATGTTGCCGCGGAAGCGAATGACGTAGTCAAAATAGAGCTCTTCGGTGAGCATTTCGTACAGCTTTTGATCGCCGAAGCCGCGGTCGGCAACGATGCACACTGTAATGCCAGCCGGCAACAGTCGGCGAGTCGTACCAGCACGCGATGTTCGTACAGGTTGCGGTGGTCCCTGAGCGTGTCCTTGTCGACTGTCAACCATACCAGGGGTGTGGAACGACCGTGATCGCTGATCAAGGCCAACAGAATGGTGGCCTGGTTGTCGGCGTCGAAGTCGGTCCAGTCCAGCGCCACCACGATGGAGGTTCGTGCGCCGATGATGTAGGGCACCCAGTGAACCAGAATAGCATCAACATCGATGCCAGGGTTGGAGAGTAGCCGGTCAACCTGTTTGATCGCATGCTTTGGCTTCAAATTGCGGGCGGCGGCGAGGCCCTGACCAATAGTACAGACCGCCAGCGAGGCGTTCTGCAACACGCCGAGGGTGGCATTGCAGAGTACATCAATACGCTTGGCATGAAGGTCTTGCTCTAGCAGACCACCAAGGACCTGACGAACCTTGTTGAATGAGAACCGCTCCCTGATGACCATCGTATCCCCAACTCGGCGTTGCCGGCGACAGATTCGTCGGTCGGGACTGGGCGGCGAATTGCCTCCGCGAATTCGCAAGAATCCGCCATCAACAGCGAACCTACGATTCTTTTCGGGAGCATCCCCATGGCCAGCCGATTCTTTTATGTCCCAACCAAAATGCGGGGATGCATGAGCTTGCCGAGATGCTTGGCCTCCAACAGTTTTCCGACAAACAGGTTGCCATAGTACATGAACGTGCTGAGCTGGGTCGTATACTGGCGTAGTCGTTCGGCCGTTCGAGTGCCGTTGACGATGTCAGCGTGTGGCGCGTAGGCGATGAGCTTGTCTATGTCGTAAGCGCGAAATGTCATATCCCCTTCGCAAAGCACAATCAGCTCGGTGTCGCCACGGGCCAGCGCCTCAGACAATGAACGGAAGACACATTGCCCATATCCCGCTAGAGGTTCATTGACAGCGATTGCGCCCGCCTCAGTGGCACGCTGCATCGTTCGATCCGTGCTATTGTTACTGACAACGATGACGGTCCGGACCAGCGGATGCCCACGAAAATCACGTACGGAGAGCCCGATGCTGCTTTCGTCATTGTACGCGGTCAACACAACGGTGACATGCGTGTCACGAAGTTCGTCGAATCTAAGTGGTTGTGGATTCCGCTTCAACCGGAGCAGCCAAAGAAGGTCAATCAGCGCCATGGTGATGCCGGCAAAAACCGGCACGCCACTGTACCATACAATCCATTCGTTGATCGGCAATAGGACGGCATTGAGGCCGAAAAGGTAGCGCGGGATAACCATAATGACGCCGAATAGGTACATGGCAATGCCACTGGAGAAAGCGAGTACGCCATAAAGTAGAAATGGGAACCGCAGCGCCGCAGTAGCCGTACTAGAGGTTGTCAGCAACTTAGCGCCCCATTCTGCTCCCGTGCCGGCTCTCCACCGTCAGCAATTCGATGCATTGCCAAGGCTCGTTTGAACGCCCAGGACGTTGAAAAATGGGATCGGGAGCTGCTGGCTGTTCGCCACGTTGAAGCCTTCCAGCAATCTGAGTTTGTCGCGATCGACGTAGGCAATCTGGTCGAAACGCCAGATGGGTTCCCAGTCTATTGATCCGGCACAGCGAGACTGTCAACGCACAAATGGTGACTGATGTGGCCCATGGGCAGCGGCATTGCCGTCTCATCGGCGCGTTAGTTCGCAGAGGTGGAGCGGGTCACGTTCCTGGACGTTCGAAGTGACCAGGCCACAATGGGCAGGATCGTAGGCGAACCCGTAGCGGGCAAAGGTGTTGATCGCCCGGGTGCGCGATTGGTCATTGAACATTCCCAGCACCTGGCCGCTATGGGAGGCGACTAGGTTCCGTAGATACGGACCGAAAGGCCCCAGATCCGACTCCGTCGCCGGAGTGGTGAGGCCGCCATTTTCCCCGGTGGCAAATCCATAGCGTTCCATGACGTCGACACCGAGGAAGCGCACGTCGGGCGGAAAGTACGGGATCGCGTACGAAATGGCGCCGGCGCCAGCCATCAAAACAATGGCGTTTGCCTGCACAAAGGGGAAGGCCGGCAGCGTGACGGCGATAAAGGCGGTGTCATCCCAGTGCAGGCGGCGCGTCGCCCAGGGTGATGTGGTCGGGATGATAGCGACCGCCAGTACGGCAAGAGCGATCATTTGACCGCGACGGGCCAGGAGTTTTCGCAACAGCAGCGCCATGGCCACGAATGACAGCAATTCGATCGGGAACAGGTAGCGATAAAAGCTGGTCATCGCCATCCAGATGACATAAGCGACCAGCAAGACGGCCAAAAAAACCCGCGCGCGCGGCGAAAATGCCGGGGGTTCCGCGATAGCCGCGCGACGCCGGAGTATCCCGCAGCGGCGCATTGCCCAGGCAACTATGCAGAGGATCGCCAGCACGAAGACCGTCGGAACGCGGAAGTCACGAAACGGGAACTCCGAATTGCGCTGCGGGTCGAACGCAAAAATCAGGGGGTAGATGATCGCCTGGCTGAGGCTTGCCGGCAGCATGCGTAGGTCATGTGCGTCCAGGAAATCGCGATAGGGCGAGTCGAAATAGGTATTGAAGAACGGGAAAAGCGGATTGCCAAAATCCCGGTACATTTGAACCATCAGAAACCCGGCGGAAACCAGGACGCCAGTGGCGACGCCGATGCCGCACACAACAACAAGCTGCAGCCGATGCGGCCATCTCACGGGATACAGCAGCGGAGCGCAGACGATCGCGACGCCAAACGGCACCAAGGTGAGCTTGAGGCCACAGCCGACGCCGATGGAGATGCCCGCGGCAAGTACCCAGGCGGCGGAGGAGCGCGGTCGGGTGATGGCCAGCTCTGACTCGCGACAGACCCAGAACAGCGAGACCAGAAAGAACAGGCTGACGACGTTGTCATTGTTGCCGCCCCCAAGCATACCGAGACTGTCCGCACCGAGCGCACCCGCGGCAGCCAGCAGCCATGGCAATGGCGACGACAGCGTCGTCCTTTGCCCTGCGGCAGCGAGGATCATGGCTGCCAGCGGAACCACCAGAACATAATTCAGACCATGGACAAATCCGGCAGCGAAGCCGCAGGCTCTGCTTGGAAGACCATTGATGCAACCATAAAACAACACATCGCTCAGCGGATTCCAGAAGGTGCGATATCCGGCGGCGAGGACATCGAAATTCTCGCGATGATGCAGGAGGGCAAAGGCATTGTAATAATGATATAGCAGCAGATCAAACCCGGCGCTCTTCCCGAGCTGTATTGATGCCAATCCGGATAGGACAAGTATGACCATAAACAGAGAGAAATGCGTGGCTTCAGCTTTGTATCTCATCATGTAAATCGGCTCGGTCACTGAATAGCTGGACGAGAGGTCTGTAGGGCTTCGGTATGGGTAAGGCAAATCGCGTACACCGCTCCGGTGGATCGCTCCACTTTCCCGCGGCGGAACCGTTTGCTTATGGCAAACGGCTGATCAAACCGCTGCCTAGTGGGTCACAATTGGTGTCGGCCTGGCCGGTGCGGTCGGCGTTACCAGCACGGGCAACTGGTGCGCAGGATTGGATCCGCCGTCATAATAGGACAGGTTGCGCCCGTGGCCCGACACGTCAGGCTCCATGTGCGGCGCAATGTGCGGATCGCTGGTGAAATGCCAGTAGCCCCATACACGGTCCTTGCCCCAGATCGCGATGGGGTCCTCGCCGTTGCGATGGCGCTCCAACTCGCCGGGAGCCGGAGTGCCGAGTACGACAACCCAGTCACGCAGACCGCCGTTGAGAATGTGGTGGATACCTGGCGTGTAGGAGCCGGCGCGGGGCAGTGGCTGGCCAGACTGCCCGAAGTAGTAACTGCCAAAGGTGAGCATCATCGGGTTGCCACCGCGGCCGGGCTTGGGCCAGGCGATGGGTACGGATTGCGGCGCTCCAGTCACGCCGTCCGCAACCATGACGGACTTCGTATGATCGGTCTGCACGAATGCAACGTGCGACCATTGGCCAATAAGATACCCCTGCCTGCCATTGGCCCATTCCATCGGCGCAGCGGCGAGGCCGCCGTAGCCACTCGCGCCAAATCAGCGTCAGACCACTGGAACGAAGTCAATTGATACCCATCGCCCCTCCCTGTGAGGATGACCGCAGCGAGTCCGGCTCCTCGTTCGTCCTGGCATCCCCACGACACCAACGCACCAAAATTGTCGAAGTCCTCCGGTCTGAAGAATCCTGCCACGAACCACGGCCCCTCCGTCGGTGCCGGGACGCCGACCACGTTGGCCTGGCCGGCAAATATGTTTTCGTTGCCCGGGTCACCGGCAAACTTGACATAGGTGGGGAAGCGACTGTTCGGGATCGGCTTGTCGAACACGCCGGTCGCCGGCGGTGCGGCAACCGCGACGCCGGCAATCGCCAGGCAAATTACCAACCCGATGGTCGTCAGTCGAATGGTCATAGAGCTCTCCCACGGGCGCCATGCCCGGAACGCGATGCGAATTTCGTTCGGCCGGCTTCGCCACACCGGGCAGTCCCGATGCTTCTGCTCCAAGCCTGGTGGATTCTAGCGCGCCCGGCGGTCGAATATCGGCGCCCGCAGCTCATGTTCCAGTTGCACTGTCTGGCGGCTGACGGCTGACGGCGAACCGTGCGGCCGCTCCGAAGTCGCCCTGATCGCGCGCGCATTCGTGGTCGCGCAGAAATATCGCAGGGCAGTGAAATCCATTGCTTTGCCATCCGTGTGTGATGCCGGTGCAGACGGCGTTGCCATCCGGCAGCGGGACCACGCCGTGCTCGATATGGCATCGGCCAACCCGGCCGGTCAATCTCGCGCGCGCTACCGGCAAAGTCCGGCCTGATCGGAAAACCGGAGGAAAAACCATTGCCGACTGCCACTTTCTCAAGACCTGGGGATGAATGACACACTCAACCTGCGGTTGCAGGACGGCACCGCGATCGCGCTGATCGACGTCGCTCGATCGCGCCTGGCGGCCGGAGGCAGAGGGTCGCTGGCTTGATGCCGCGACGCATTGCCACCAAGCGGACTTCTAGCTTCCCGCGGGTGGGGTGCGCAACGCTCTGTACAATGACTTCGACGCCACATTCGCCCGTGGCATGGCGGGTCAGGCAAACCACGAGTGGATCAAAATCCCATACGACACATGCAGGAGCTGGTCTGTGCGCGATCCGTGACCACCGGCAGCTTCACGGCACCTACCCGCAATGGCCAAGCGGCAAGCCGGAGACAGCACGAATGGCCCGGGCTATGGCAGGGGTCGCAGGCGTTCGCCAAGCAGGGAAAACAAGCCAGCGGCGTCGACGGTCTCCAACACCGTGGCGTTGTGCGGCGCCCCGGTACGGCCCCAGCGGTCGATTACCGTGCGTCCCCGGCTTGGCCCAGGCCCGAGATCGACCGTCACGGCGCAGTCGCGCGTGGTGAACAGGTCGGGTCGGATCAGCCAGGCGATGGCGCACGGGTCGTGCAGCGCGGCGCCGGAGCCGCCGAGGCGTGGGCCGAGCGGCACTGTCGCCTGGATGTCGCACAGCGTGCGCATGCAACGTCCTGTGCCGGCATCCCGCAGTGCCGCCAGCCGTGCCGGCGTGCACAGTGCCTGCGCGGTCAGTTCCAGCGTTGCCAGCACCACCGGCCGGCCGCATGCCAGCAGCACGGCGAGCGCCTCGGGGTCGTTGACGGCGTTGAACTCGGCGGCGGGCGTGGCGTTGCCTTCACCCCAGGCGCCGGTCATCAGCACGATGCGTTCGAGCTTCGCGGTCAGCGCCGGCTCGGTCATCAGAGCGAGCGCCAGGTTGGTGACCGGGGCAATGCCCACCAGGGTGACCGGCCGCGCGCTGTCGCGCAGAATGGCGCGGATCAGGTCGGCTGCGATGCCAGGCGCCGGCTCGCCGCCGGCCGGCAACCCGACGCCGCCGAGGCCATCGGCGCCGTGCACGCGGGTCTCGTTGACGAAGGCGCCGAGCAGCGGCCGGTCGGCGCCGCGGTACACCGGCACAGCCGAACCGGCCAAGGCAACCAGCGCCAGTGCGTTGGGCAGCGTCCGCTCCAGGCCGACATTGCCGCCCGCCACGGTGACGGCGAGCAAATCGATTTCCGGCGACGCGATCGCCAGCATCAGGGCGAAGGCGTCATCCGTGCCCGGGTCGCAGTCGAGGATGATCGGGATTGCCACCGCGGTGTCCTTGCCGGTCGTGCGGCAGAGTGCCACCCTGCGCCGCGGGACGGAACCTCGCATGGGCATGGCGAACGGCAACCAGGCGGTAACGGTGCCGCTGAACACACGGGCGTTGGTGCCGATGGAGCCGGAACGCATATGGCGGCTGCGCAGGCACCTGGTGCAGTCGCTGCGGGCGATGCGTACGATGAAGCGGCCGGTCGAGTCGGCCTCGCCGCTGCGGCCCGAACCGGACGGGTTCATCGGCGCGGCGGCGCGCGCGGCATGCTCGCTGTGCCGAGGCTTTTGCTGCAAGGGCGGCGGCGATCACGGCTATCTCGACGAACGCGTGATGGCCCGGGTGCGTCAGGCGCAGCCGGAGCTCGACGCGCGGGCGGTGATGCGGCGGTACGTGGGGCGCGTGCCGACCGCGGGCTATGCCGGCTCGTGCATCTTTCATGCGGAGCAGGGCTGCACGCTGACGCGCTCGCTACGGTCCGATGTGTGCAACAGCTACTTCTGCAACGGCCTGAGCGCCTTCGTGAACAGCAGCGAAATGCCGACCGAGGCCGTTGTCGTCGCCACGCGGGATGGCGAAACGCGCAGATCGCCGGTCCTGAAACCATAGCGCGTCGTGCCATCGCGGGCGCATCGCAGCCGCGGTCACTTGTGGACAATTCCATCCCTCTTCTATCATCCGGGCAGGCAGTGGCCGGTCGATTCGTAACGCGAACCGGCAAAAAATAGCCGCGCCGGCTAGGTGAGTGAACGTCTGGGGAAGGACGCCCAACATGGCGATGCAACCGGAACATCCATATACGGACGCCGTTGTGCGGCCGATGTCCGCGGGCGAGAAGAAGGTAATCCTGGCGTCCTCGCTCGGCACGGTGTTCGAGTGGTATGACTTCTATCTGTACGGCTCGCTGGCCACCGTGATCGGCGCCAAGTTCTTCAGCCAGTACCGACGAGACCACGCGCAACATCTTCGCGCTGCTGGCATTCGCCGCGGGGTTCCTGGTGCGGCCGTTCGGTGCGCTGGTGTTCGGCCGGCTCGGCGACATGGTCGGGCGCAAATACACCTTCCTGATCACCATCATCATCATGGGGTCGTCCACCTTCATTGTCGGCATCCTGCCGACATCGGATCAGATCGGCTTCCTCGCGCCGGCCATCCTGATCGCACTCCGCCTGCTCCAAGGTCTGGCGCTGGGCGGCGAATACGGCGGTGCCGCGACCTATGTCGCGGAACATTCGCCGCATGGCCGCCGCGGCTTCTACACCAGCTGGATCCAGACCACCGCGACCATGGGCCTGTTCATGTCGCTGCTGGTCATCCTGTTCACCCAGTCCTCCATGAGTGCCGACGACTTCCGCACCTGGGGCTGGCGCGTTCCGTTCATCGTCTCGGTCCTGTTGCTGGCGATTTCGGTGTGGATCCGCATGCAGCTCGCGGAGAGCCCGGCGTTCCTGAAGATGAAGGCCGAGGGGACGCATTCGCGCGCGCCGCTGACCGAGGCATTCGGCCAGTGGAAGAACGCCAAATGGGCACTACTCGCACTGCTCGGCATGGTCGCCGGGCAGGCCGTGGTCTGGTATTCGGGACAGTTCTACGCACTGTTCTTCCTGACGGCCGTTCTGAAGGTGGATGCTTTCACCGGCAACCTTCTGGTAGCCTGGTCGCTCGCTCTCGGCACCGGGGGTTTCGTGCTGTTCGGCTGGCTGTCCGACAAGGTCGGCCGCAAGCCGATCATCCTCGGCGGCTGCCTGATCGCCGCGGTGACCTATTTTCCGGTCTTCCAATTCATGGCGGAGACTGCCAACCCGGCACTGCTGAAGGCGCATGAGACGGTGAAGGTCGTGGTCGCGGCCGATCCCGCCGACTGTTCGTTCCAGTTCAATCCGACCGGAACCTCGACCTTCACCAATAGCTGCGACGTGGCCAAGGGTGCGCTTGCGCGAGCCTCCGTCGTGTATTCACAGGAGGATGCGCCGGCCGGTACCGCGGCCGTGGTGAGGATCGGCGACCAGATCATTCCGTCGGTCGATACCAAGCGGGCCGGCGCCCAGGCGGGTGCTCAGCTCGCCGCGTTCAACAAGGCAATCACCGACGCGTTGACCGCGGTGGGCTACCCGGCTGCCGCCAACCCATCGGTGGTGAGGATGGCGCACGCGTGGGACATCTTCCGTCCGCAGCCATTTACCCTCGTGCTGATCCTGGGTTTCCTCGTGTACTGGTGACCATGGTCTACGGGCCGATCGCGGCGGCGCTGGTGGAACTGTTCCCGACGCGCATCCGCTACACTTCCATGTCACTGCCCTACCATATCGGCAACGGCTGGTTCGGCGGTTTGCTTCCCGCAACCGTGTTCGCCATGAACGCGCAGACCGGCAGCATCTTCTACGGGCTGTGGTATCCGGTCGTGATCGCCGGAGCGACCGTGGTCATCGGCCTGATCTTCCTGCCGGAGACCAAGGACCGCGACATCTTCACGCATGGCGAGGAAACGGAACCGCGGCCCGGCGATCCGATCGTGGAATTCGAACCGATGGCGCCGGACGTGTAGCTCCGGCTCAGCGGCCGCCGTCGACCTGCAGGACCTGTCCGTTGACAAAACCAGCGAGATCGGAGGCGAAGAACACCACGGCATTGGCGATGTCCTGCGCCGTGCCAAGCCGCTTCATCGCGATCCGCTCCACCAGCGCCTGCTGCCCGTCGGTACCGTAGCCTTCCCACTGCCGTTCGGTCGCTGGATTGCTGCGGACGAAACCAGGCGCGACCGAATTCACCGTGATGTTGTGCGGTCCCAATTCGTGCGCGAGTTGCCGCGTCAGCCCCACCACGGCGTGCTTTGCCGCGCAGTAGGCCTGGATGCCGGTCAGCGACGCCTGCAGGCCGGCACCCGAACTGGTGTTGACGATCCGCCCGCCGCCGGCGCGTTTCATCGCCGGCGCGGCCGCCCGGCACAACGTGAACGCCGCATTCACGTTGATGTCGAACAGCGTGTTCCAGTCCTCGTCCGATACCTCTTCCAGCGGCTTCGGGCCCTGGCCGCCAACGCCGCCGGCGTTGTTCACCAGCACATGGATCGGCCCACCGGTCTCGGTCTCAACCTCACCGATCCAGGCAGCGGCGGCTGCGCGGTTGCGCAGATCGACGGACTTGGTCGCGATCGCGCCGCCTGCCGCCGTTGCCGCGAGTTCGTCGGCCGCGATGTCGGTGGCGAATACGCGCGCGCCGAGTTGAGCGAAGGTTTGTGCGATGCAGCGGCCGAAGCCGTGGCCGGCGCCGGTGACGGCGACGGTCCTGCCGTCGAAGCGAATATTCATGGTGCCTCCTGGTCGGCTCGTTGTGGCTGAAGCCTATACCGCGTCTGACCGCGCGCTCAGCGAGAAGACTGCTGCCGCTGGCGGCGCACGGATGGCGCAAACCCCGTCAGTTACCGGGCGAGCGTCCTGGTCTGCTGTTGCTCGGCAGCGTCGCGATTGGCAATGCTGGGCGATCCGGCCGATTGACCACTTCTTGCACCCGCCGTCACGCCTCCGGCGGCGCCTCGATCACCGTGCCGGTGTAAGCCTCGACGAACACCAGATGGTCGATCACCTTTTTCACCCCCGGCGCGTTCTCGGCGATCACGCAGATCGCCCGGCGCTCCTGGTCGTTGCCGATGGTGCCCCATAGATCGACCACGCCGTTCACCGCGGTGACGTTCAGCGTTGTCCGCGGCGCCCAAGGCGCCCGCGCAAGCGCGTCCAGGATGCGTGCCCGAATGGTGCGGTCGTCGGCCGCCACCACGCCATGCTCACGCGCCGCCACGGACAGTGCGCGCAGCAGATCGGCGCGGCTCACCACGCCCACCACACGGTCACCCTCCAGTACCGGCACGCGCTTGATGCGATGCTCCTCCATCAGCGCGACGATCTCCTCCAGCGCCGCGCCGGCATCCACGCTGACCACGTCGCGGGTCATCACGTCGGCCACGCGACGGCCGTGCGCGCGGGTGAAGTCTGCCGCCTGCCTGCCAGGTGAAGCGATCAGCCGCAGCCACCAGGAGCGCCGCCGCTCGGTTCCCAGCTCGTCGCGGCGCAGCAGGTCGCCCTCGGTGACGACACCGGCCAGCGTGCCAGCGGCATCGACGACCAGCAGGCCGGAGATGCCACGCTCCAGCATCAGTTCGACCGCCTCCGCCACGGTCGCGTCCGGCGGCACCGAGATCACGTTGCGGGTCATCACGTCGCTGGCAATCATGGGCGCGATCCTCGTGCTTTTGCGGTGAGCCGGTCGATGCGCAGACGCTGGCGATCATCGGTCAGCCGCATTGCCGCAAGGTAAACCACAGCGACGGCGGCAAGGCCACTGCCACCTGATAGCAGGAAAATCAGCAGGATCTGGTATTTCGCCGCCTCCAGCGGGTCCATGCCGGCGAGAATCTGGCCGGTCATGATGCCGGGCAGGGTCACCACCCCGGCCGCCGACATCTGGTTGATGATCGGCAGCAACGCGCGGCGCACCGAGGCACGGATCAGTCCGCGCATCGCCTGGCCGAAGCTGGCGCCAAGGGCAAGCTGCGCCTCGATGGCCGGGCGTTCCCGCACCACGCCCCCCAGCAGCGAGTTCGAGCGCCAGGGACGCGCCGTTCAGCACGTTGCCCAGCACGATGCCGGCGAGCGGGATGGCGTAGCGCGCTTCGTACCAGGGTTGCGGCCGGATCGCGGTGGTAAGTGCCAGGATGGCGGTGAGGAAGGTAGCGATGGCAACCGCCGCGGCGCCCACCGCGTAGTTGCCGAACCGTCCGAGCCGCTGTTCCGGCCGCGCCGCCACCTCGCGGCCGGCGATCGCCACCATCACCAGCACCACCGTCAGCGTCGCCAGCGGCGAGGCGATGGCGAATACCAGCCGCAGGACGAAGCCGATCAGGACAAGCTGCACCACCATGCGCACCGCGGCCCAGGCGAGCTGGGTGTGCAGGCCGAGCCGCAGCACCAGCGACAGCACGCCGTCGAGCACGATCAGCACCGAGGCGATCGCGAGGTCGAACGGGGTGAGCAGGATCGGGTTCACGGCGGTATCAGGCGGCGGTTGTCCATGCGGAGCTGACGGTGACCCAGCCGCGCCGCCTGTGCCGCGCTGTGCGTGACCACGGCGATGGCGACCCCGGCGGCGAGCCGCTCGCGCAGCAGGTTCTCCACCAGAACCGTGCTGTCCTCGTCCAGCGCTCCGGTCGCCTCATCCAGCAGCAGTACCGGCGAGGCCAGCGCCAGCGAGCGGATCAGTGCCATCCTCTGCCGCTCACCGGTGGAAAGCTGGAGCACCTGACCGTCGAGCAGCGACGGTGCCAGCGCGAGGCGCGGCGCCATGGCGCGGGCGAAGTCCATCGCCTCGTCGTGGAAATGATCGGCGACCCGCTCATGCCACCAGCCGGGCTCGGCGGCGCTGTAAACGACCTTGCGACGCCATGCGGGAGCCGGGATGGTTCGCCGCTCCACGCCGTCGAGAAATACCTCGCCCTGACCAGGATCGAGGTCGGCAACCATGCGCAGGAACAGGCTCTTGCCGGAGCCGGAGGGTCCGGTGATCGCCAGACATTCACCGGCGGCGAGTTCGAGGTCGAACGGCCCCACGAGACGATTGTGCAGGTTGACGATACGCAGCCCGGCAGCGACAGCCTCATCCGGCGCGCGGGCGTGCCCCGGCCTCTCCCGCGCGGCGGGAGAGGTGTGCTCGGTCACGCGCCCGCGAACTTCGCCAGCAGCCGGATATGCGAGCGGATACCGTGGTGGAAGCAGCGCTGTTCGAACTTCTCGTTCGGACTGTGCACCTGGTCGTCGTCCAGTCCGAAACCCATCAGCAGGCTGTCGATGCCAAGCACCCGTCGCAGCGACATCACCACCGGGATCGAGCCGCCGCTGCCGACCAGCACCGCCGCCGTGCCGTACTCCTCGGCGAGCACCGACTGCGCGGCGCGGACCCATGGGCTTTCCATGTTCACCTCGATGCCGGGCGTGCGCGTGCCGCCGTCGATTTCGACCGTGGCGCCAGGCGGCAGGCGTTCGGCGACGAAGCGTTTGAACTGTTCGAACACCTCGTGCGGATCCTGATCGGGCACCAGGCGGAACGAGATCTTGGCTGATGCCTCGGATGCGATCACCGTCTTGCTGCCGGCACCGGTATAGCCGCCCCACATGCCGTTGATATCGGCGGTGGGACGCGCCCACAGCCGCTCCAGTGGCGAATAGCCGCGCTCGCCGGCCGGAGTTTCCAGGCCGATCTTGCCCAGGAAGGCCCGTTCGTCGAAGCCGAGAGCGTCCCATTGCGCGCGTTGCGCGTTGGAAACCGGCTTCACCTTGTCGTAGAAGCCGGGAAGCTGGATGCGGCCATTGGCATCGTGCAGATCGCCGACGATGCGGGCGAGTGCGTTGATCGGGTTGAGCGCCGAACCACCGTACAGGCCGGAGTGCAGGTCGCGGTTGGCCGCCTTCAGCGTCACCTGGACAAAGGTCATGCCACGCAGCCGCGTCGTGATCGCCGGCGTGTCGATATCCCACATGCCGGTGTCGCTGATCAACGCGAGGTCCGCGGCGAGTTCGTTCCGGTTGGCGGTAAGGAACGGTTCCAGGCTGGGACTGCCGACTTCCTCCTCGCCTTCGATCAGCGCGGTAATGTGCGCGGGAATGCCGCCGGCGGCATCCTTCCAGGCGCGCAATGCCTCGATGAACATCATCGTCTGGCCTTTGTCGTCCACCGCGCCGCGCGCGACGAAACGCTTGCCGTGCGGGCCATCTACCAACTGGGGATCGAACGGCGGGCTGTGCCAAAGGTCGAGCGGGTCGACCGGCTGCACGTCGTAATGGCCGTAGAACAGGATATGCGGCCCCTGGTAGCCGGGCGGTGCGGCGTGATGCGCCACGACGACGGGATGGCCGATGGTCGGCCGCACCTCGGCCGAGAAGCCGAGACCGACAAGCTGATCGCGCACCCATTCGGCGGCGCGGGCGCAATCCTGCCGGTGATCCGGTTGCGCGCTGATAGAAGGAATGCGCAACAGATCGAACAGCCGCCCGCGCGATGCTTCGAGCGAAGCATCGGCATGATGCAGCACGGCGGCAATGGTATCGGACGATGGGGCGGTCACGTTGGTCCTCCGCGGACAGCATACAGGGCAGGGCACCATGCCACGAGCCGGCGAGTGGTCAATCCAACCGCTCAGCGGCCGCAGCAGTTCGGCACCGTGGGTTCGCGCGTATTCCAGGGCTCGACGCAGCGCAACAACTCCAGCCGCTTACGCGGCAATATCGGGCACGGTCCCGGCGCGCGGGTCGATCGGCAGCAGCCGGTCGAGGCCGGTGAGCTGTTCGAACAGCCCAGCCGCGCCCATCGCGCGTGCTTCCTGCCGGATCGGCGCCGCAATCTGCAATCCGATCGGCCTGCCGTACCGATCGAAGCCGCACGGCACCGCCACCGCTGGGCAACTGGTCATCGTCACCGCTGCGTTCAGTGTCGAGGCGCCCATGTAGTCGGTGAGCTTCTTGCCACCGACATACTCCGGATGCCGCAGGTTCACGTCGAACGCCGGTGTCGCCGCGCTGGGCGAGACGAAGATGTCGTAGCTCTCGAACATCTGGACGAACCGTCGGAAGAACGCGGCGCGCTCGCGCTCCGCCCAGGCGATGCGGCTCGGCGTCTGCTCCAGTCCTAGCTGCGTATTCCAGACGATGTCCGACTTGAGCTGGTCGCGATGCGTCTGCAACTGCAGCTCGCGGTCCACCACGAAATGCTGCGAGCGCAACACCATGAACGCCTGGTCGATCGCGCCGAGATCTGGGGCGTATTCCTCGACCGCGCAACCCAGCTCCTCGAACCGCCGTACCGCACGTTCACAGATCGCGCGCGTTTCGCTGTCGATGGTGATCCTGCCGCCATAGTCCGCGGTATAGGCGATCCGTCGCGGCGGCTTCGCTGCGGCAACCGACCGGGCGAACGAAACCGCGGGCGCATCGAACGTCAGCGGATCGCGCGGGCACAGTCCGGCCATCGTATCGAGAAACAGCGCGAGGTCCGGCACGTTGCGTGCCATCGGTCCGTGCACCGACAACGGCGACCACAGGTTGTTCGACGTGCCGCGCGTCACCCGCCCCGGCGATGGGCGCAGCCCGACGACCGAGCAATACGTGCCAGGTCGGCGCAGCGATCCGCCGTGGTCGGTGCCATGCGCCAGCCACACTTCGCCGGTGGCCAGCGCGACCGCGCCGCCGCCTGTGGAACCACCGCAGGTCAGCGACGTGTTCCACGGATTGTGCGTGCGACCGAACACCTCGTTGAAGGTGCTGCCGCCGGCGCCGAATTCCGGCGTGTTCGACTTGGCGATGACGATGCCGCCGTTGCGTTCGATGCGTTGCACGACCGGGTGCGAGGTCGCCGGCACGTGATCACGGAACATCGGCGAGCCGTAGGTGGTGCGCACGCCGGCGACGTCCGTCAGGTCCTTGATCGCCACCGGCAGCCCGCCGAGCCATCCGGCCTCGCCTTCGGCCTCGCGTCCCCGGCCGTTCATCAGCCGCCTCGCATGATCGCGCGCGCGATCGAGACACAATGTCGGCAGTGCATTCACCGCCGGTTCCACCGCCGCGATGCGGCCGGCGGCGGCCTCGACAGGTCCAGCGGGGAAATCTCCCGCCTGCTCAGGCGCGCAACCGCCTCGGTGGCAGTGAGGCGGATCAGTTCGTCGCCCATGCTGCATCCCCTCGATCAGGCGTCCGTGATCGCCCGCGGGGTCGAACCGTCGCGCCGTCCGCCCCTAATGGCAATGCATCCGGCCGTGGAGGTCCGATGGACGACATTTACCCTGTTGCTGGTCGCGATCGCGCGACCTGGCAGAGCGATGCCGAGCGGCAGACGGATCGTCGGCCGCCACGCTGGCGGCATGCGCTCGGCATCGCCGTGGGCGCTATCGTCGTCGTGACATTGCTCGCTGCCGGCACGTTCTATTGGCTGCATGCGCGGCATTTCGAAACCACCGACGACGCGTTCGTCGACGGCTACGTGACGCAGATGGCGCCGCAGGTGGCGGGCCGTGTCATTGCGCTGAAATTCGCCGACAATGAACATGTCACCGCGGGCCAGACCCTGGTCCTGATCGATCCGCGCGACTATCAGGTGAAGGTCGATCAGGCGAAGGCGCAACAGAGCAACGCGACGGCCATGCGGCAGCAGGCCGATGCGCAGCTTGCCGTGCAGCAGGCCAGCCTTGATCAGGCGCGGGCCAACGTCACGGTCGCGGAAGCCGATCTCGTGCAGGCGCAGAAGGACTACGAGCGATTCACCTCGATCGATCCGCATGCGGTATCGCGCCAGCAGGTCGACAGTGCGACCGCGACGTTTCGTTCGAGCCAGGCCAAACTGGATGCGGCGCATCAGGCGGTGAGCGGCGCAGAGGCGCAGCTTAGCGCCGGGCATGCGCAGGTGATCGCCGCCGCATCACAGGTGCAGCAGGCCAATGCGAATCTCGCTGCGGCCGAGCTGCAGCTTTCCTACTGCACCATCACGGCACCGGTGGCCGGGAGCATAGCGCACCGCAATGTCGATGTCGGCAACTACGTCAATCCCGGTCAGGCCATGTTCGCCATCGTGCAGGATGATCAGTGGGTGACGGCCAATTTCAAGGAGACGCAGCTTGCCGACATTCGTCCCGGTCAGCCGGTGGATATCGACATCGACGCGATCCCGTCGCTGACGTTTCATGGCCGGGTGGATAGCTTCCAGCCGGGCACAGGCTCGGAATTCAGTGTGCTGCCGGCCGAGAACGCCACCGGCAACTACGTCAAGATCGTGCAGCGCCTGCCGGTGAAGATCGTATTCGATGACACCCGCCTGAAGAATTTTCGCATCGCGCCCGGCATGTCGGTGGTGCCTTACGTACGGATCCGGTGATGGCCGATCCGATCCTGCCGCGCTCTGCCGCCGGCGATCGCAGTCCCTGGTTGATCGCGGTCATCGTGTCGGTCGCGACATTCATGGAGGTGCTGGACGTCACCATCGTGAATGTCGCGCTGCGCCACATTTCCGGCAGCCTGGCGACCAGCCTCGACGAGAGTACCTGGATCGTCACCAGCTACCTTGTCTCCAACGCGATCGTGCTGCCGATCAGCGGCTGGCTCGCCAACGTGATCGGTCGCAAGCGCTTCTACATGGGCTGCGTCGCCGTGTTCACGTTGAGCTCGGTGCTGTGCGCGATCTCCACGACGCTGCCGATGATGCTGCTCGCGCGCGTTATCCAAGGGATCGGCGGCGGCGGGATGGCGCCGACCGAGCAGTCGATCTTCGCCGACACCTTTCCGGCTGAGAAGCGCGCGCAGGCCTTCGCGCTGTATGGGCTGACGGTGGTCACCGCACCGGCGGTCGGCCCGACGCTGGGTGGCTGGCTCACCGACAACTACTCCTGGCATTGGTGCTTCCTGATCAACCTGCCGGTCGGGCTGCTGTCGCTTGCATTGGTCCAGCTCTTTGTGGTGGAGCCCGAGGCGCTGAAACACGACCGGCGCCGTTTGCTCGCGGGCGGGCTGCGGATCGATTACGTCGGCTTCGCCCTGATCGTACTCGGCTTCGGAGCGCTGCAGATCATGCTTGACCGCTACGAGCGCGACGACGGCTTTTCCTCGGATTTCGTCACCGCGCTTGGAGTCACTGCCGCAGTCAGCCTGTTGACGCTGGCGCTGTGGGAGATCTGGCATCCGCAGCCGGCGATCAATGTCAGACTGCTGCGATCCCGCGCGTTCGCCATCTCCTGCGCGGTGATGTTCCTGTTTGGCGTCCTGCTGATAAGCTCGACGCAGTTGCTGCCGCAGCTTGCCCAGACCCTGCTGAACTACGATGCGCGCACCGCCGGCCTGACGCTGGGGGTGGGCGGTCTGATCACGCTGGTCATGATGCCGGTGGCCGGCGTGGTGACCGGGCGGCTGGTGCAGCCCAAATGGTTGATCCTGATTGCGCTGGCCGGTAGCGGCTGGGCGCTGTATGCCGGCGCGCGGCTCGATCTCGATATCGGCTTTTGGAACATCTCTATGCTGCGGATGATGCAGGCGGTGTGGCTGCCGTTCGTGTTCATACCGCTGAGCGCCGTGTCGTATGTGGGTGTGCCCCCCGACCGCACCAACGAGGCATCGGCCATGATCAATCTGATGCGCAATCTGGGCGGCAGCGTCGGCGTGTCGTTCACCACCACGATGCTGCAGGAGCGGCTGCAATTCCACCACGAGCGCCTGGCCGAGCACATCACTGCCTACAACGGCTACGGCTGGAACACGCCGCTGGCGCCGATCGATGCTCATGGTGCAGGCGCAGGCGGGCATCATGAGCTATCTCGACATATTCTGGGCTGTTGGGCATGCTGGGGCTGATGATCTGGCCGCTGGCGCTGTTTCTGCCTCGTATGCCGAAAGGGGTGGCGCCGGCGCATTAGCCTGAGGAGACGCGCATGGCGTTGAAGGACCGGATTGCGTTCGGCATGTCGCTGCCGCACCGCTCGCCGGATGCGATCGACATGCAGACGGTGCGCGCGGTGGCGCAGCGCGCCGAGGCGCTTGGGTTCCACGACCTGTGGGTGACCGAGAACACGCTGGACCATGTGACGTGTCTCGATCCGGTGGTGGCGCTGACCTACGCGGCGGCGGTGACCAGCCGCATCCGTCTCGGCGCGTCGGTGGTGGTGCTGGCGATCCACAGCCCGCTGCTGGTGGCACATCAATGGGCGACGCTCGACCATCTCAGCAACGGCCGCGCGATCCTCGGCGTTGGCCTGGGGCGGGAACACCACTATCGGCAGTTCGAAGTGCCCGAGGCAGGCCGGGTGCGTCGCTTCCGCGAGGCAGTGGAGCTGATCCGCGCGCTGTGGACGCAGCCGAAGGTCGATTACCGCGGGCGGTTCTACCGGCTGGAGGGCGGCACGATGTCGCCCAAGCCGGTGCAGTCGCCGTTGCCGATCTGGATGGGTGTCGGCCATCCCGACGCGGTGCGCCGAGCGGCGTCGATCGCCGACGGGTGGATGGGGTCGGGCGGTTCAAGCATCGCCGAGTTCGGCCGTTCGGTGCCGCTGCTGCGCGAGGCGCTGGAGCAGGCGGGGCGCGATCCCGCAACCTTCCCGGTTTCCAAGCGCATCTTCATGGCGGTGGATGAGCGGCCCGAGGTCGCGCGCGCGGACCTGCACCGGTGGTTCACCGAGGTGTACCATAATCCGGCAGGCACCGACGCGTCGGGGATCCACGGCACGCCGGAGCAGGTGCGCGAGAAGCTGGAGGCAGTGGTCGCAATGGGCGCCAACCATCTGCTGCTGAACCCGGTGTCGCGCCATACCGAGCAGGTGGACGCGCTCGCACAGGTCGTCGGGCTGTCATAGGAGGGGACCATGGGAACGATCGTCGGCAATGGGAAATACACCTACGAGGCACACGAGGACTGGGCCAAGGTGCCGGCCGGCATCGAAATGAAGCCGGCGGCAGTGACGGTCGATCCGCACGACCGCATCTATTGTTTCAATCGCAGTGCCGAGCATCCGGTGGTGGTGTTCGACCGCGACGGCGAGTTCCTGTTCTCCTGGGGTGCGGGCATGTTCCGCTTCCCACATGCCATCCGCTTCGATGCGCAGGGCTTCGCCTGGCTCACCGACGGACACCACATGCAGTTCATGAAGTTCACCCCGGAAGGGAAACTGCTGCAGACCATCGGCGTGAAGGACGAACGTTCCGATACCGGCGTGCCAGCCGACGACTACAGTTCGGTGGCGTGGAAGAAGGTGACGCACGGCGGCGGGCCGTTCAACATTCCGACCGACATCGCCTTCGCGCCGGATGGTCGATGTTCATGAGCGACGGCTACGGCAACGCCCGCGTGCACAAGTTCTCGGCCGATGCGAAGTACCTGTTCTCCTGGGGCGAGCCGGGCAAGGCACCGGGGCAGTTCAATCTGCCGCACGGCGTGTGGATCGACCGGCGGGGACGGCTGCTGGTCGCGGACCGCGAGAATGACCGTGTGCAGGTGTTCGATCAGCAGGGGAAGCTGCTGGAAGTCTGGCCTACCGAATTGATTGGCCCGGCGTTCTTCTACGTCGATCCGGACGACATCGTGTACGTGGCCGAGCACAATGGCGGCATGGTCAGCATCCTGACGCTCGACGGCGAGCGGCTGGCGCGCTGGGGCGATCCGATCCACCGCTCCTGCCACGGCATCTGGGGCGACTCGCGGGGCGATATCTACGTGGTGCAGCCAGGCGAATGGGGGCGGGTGCGGCGGGTGGTGAAATTCCAGCGGCAATAAGCTCGAGGAGTCCAACGCGCGTCTCATTGCCCTTTGGATGAGACGCGTTGAGTGACGGACACAGCTGCAGGTACCGGCGGACTCATCGTCATGGCGTGGCTTGGCCACGCCATCCACGTTGTTGCCGCGAACTGCAAAGGAAAGGCGTGGATGGCCGGGACAAGCCCGGCCACGTCGATGAGGGGCGGCCGGTGAGTTGGCAGTTTCGTCTTCTGGCAATACATGGCCAACGCGGCCAACCATGACGATCAGGCCGGGACGGCCTGGGCGGCGTATTCCTGGTCGATTTGTTGGAGGATGGGGCTGGTGCTGGTGATGAGCGCCAGCACGGTCTCTGGCTCGGGCGGGCCGTAGGTGGCGGTGGGCGGCACGCCGCCGTAGGCACGGATCTCGGCGGCGCGCCTTGGGTGCAACAGGGCGTACTGCTCGACCACATCGTAACGGACGAACTTGTCGTCGTCGCCGGTGAGGGGCGGCGGGGGAGGTTCCGGCTCGGCCTGCGGCTTGGGTGGTGGTTGGGTTGCCGACCGGCCGTCGGCGGCAAGTAGCAGACCCTCGGTGGCGTGGATGGTCCAGGCGTCCTGCTCGCAGGCGGCCTGGACAGCGTCGCGCTTGCGGCGGGCGGCCTGCACACGCAGCAGCAGCGAGCGGGCGGCGTTGGCGGTGCGCATCATGTGGCTGGCCTGGGCCTGGCACTTCATGGCGACGCCGGGGTCGCTGAACACCGTGCGGGCGTGGCGGATGGCGTCCTTGGCCTGGGCGTCGGCGATGACGACGCGGGCGGCGATATTCGCCTCATCGGCGTTGACCGGGCACATGGAGGCGATCGTGGTGATCGCAGCGTGGACCCGCTCGGCGACGAGTTCGGGGTTGGTGAGGGTGGGCGGCGGGACGCCGGCGTAGAGATCGGCGACAATGGTGCGCCAGACAGCCTTGGGGAGGAGCTGGAAGGGGTCGGCCGGTGGTTCGGCGATGGGCGGTTCCGACATGGGGTGGGAGGTGGGACTGGCAGAGCCACTTTCAAGTCCTGTGAGTCCTAATAACGTCTGGACGCGACGATGGCGCGGTGCGCGGGCTACGCCGAGCGCGGCGCGTTCCTGGTGTAACGCTGGCCCCACTCCAACAGCGCCCTGAGCACCGGTCGGAGGTCCTTGCCGCGGTCGGTCAGCAGGTATTCCGCGCGAGGCGGGTGCTGCGCGTAGAAGCGCCGTTCGACGATGCCGGCCTCTTCGAGCCGCTTCAGCCGTGCGGACAGCGTCGTCGGGCTGATCCCCTGCAGCGAGCGCTCGAAATCCTGGAACTTACGCGGCCCGTGCAGCACCAGGTCGCGCAGGACTAGGATCGTCCAGCTCTCGCCGACGATGTCGAGCGTGCGCGCGATCGGGCACAGGAACGGCGCGGCAATGGCGGGCGGCTTGGTGGTCATCGCGACAACGGTAACAGTCTGTTGCCAATTTGGATAGTGACTCCTGCAAATGTAGTGCCTATAGATCAGGGACCAACTGAGGAGGACGCCGATGAGCACCACCGCTGCTCCCGCTGGTATCGTCCCGCCGCACCCCGCCTGGCGCAGCCTGCTCTGGATCGTCCCGCTCACGGGGCTGTGGACGCTGTTGATCTACTGGCAGCCGGCGATTACCGGCAGCGGCGTTCCGAGCACGGCTGCCCGGCTGATGACCTACGGGTTCATCGCACTCGGCCTGTGGCTCGGCCTGGAACGCTCCGCCCTGACGCCGGGCCAGCGCCGCACGACCTGGCTGGCGGTCATGGTCCCGTACACGCTTTGGGGCGCAATTGCCTGGAGCGCGGCCATCAACGGCGTGTTCCGCGCCGGCGCATCGGCTTTGCCGCTGCTGCCGCTGGCGATCTTCCTGCCGGTGATCATCGGCGCGCCGCTGTTGCTGGTATCGAAGCGGGTGGGGCAGGTGCTCGATGCGATGCCGGCGAGCTGGCTGATCGCGCTTCAGGTATACCGGGTGTTCGGCAGCGTGTTTCTTGCTGGCGCGCTGCGTGGGCTGGTGCCGGGCGTGTTTGGATGGCCGGCGGGAATTGGCGACGTGCTGACCGGGCTGTTCGCCGTGCCGGCGGCGATCGCCGTGGCGAGCGGCACTGCGGAAGGCCGCAAGGCGGCGATCATCTGGAACGTCTTCGGCCTGACGGACTTCGCCGTCGCGATCACCCTGGGGTTGATCAGCTCGCCTGGACCGCTTCAGTTGATCGTTCCGAGTGTGCCGAGCATCGGCGCCGGTGCTTATCCGAATGTGCTGACCGCGGCCTTCGTGGTGCCGAGTTCGGTCCTGCTGCACGTGCTGTCGTTGCGGCAACTGCGGCGGCGGAACGGGCTGGGTGAAGAAAGATTGGTAACGCAAATGAACGCAAATGGCCGCGGATGAACGCGAATGGTGCGGGGTGGTCGGTAATTGCGGTGCGCGACTCACAGGTTCAGAACAATGCGTTGAAACTCCAGGCGCGGCGTCCCGAAATTGAGCAGGAGGCGCAGGTGTCTTCCGGTCGCCCGGAGGTAATTGATGCATTGCGCGCGATGCGCGCGGTCGAGCGCGCGTACGGTTTTCAGTTCGATGAGGACGGCGTCTTCGACCAGGAGATCGACGAAATATTCGCCGACCAGGACGCCTTTGTATGTGACCGTGCTTCCACGCTGCTGCGCGACAGCAAGGCCAGCGGTGCGCAGCTCTACTGCCAGGGCGTTTTCGTAGACCTTTTCCAGGAAACCGCTGCCGAGTGCATTCGCCACAGTGAAGGCGCAGCCGATGATCCGGTTCGATATCGCGTCAAGCTCTGGTCTATTCGCGTTCATCCGCGCGCATTTGCGTTCATTTGCGTTAAATCTTCCTTTCCCGTTCGCGCGGTTGCGCTGGTCGGCAGAGGCAGCCGCCAAAGATGCAGCTCCACTCGGTGCGAACTGGCACATACTCTGCCTGATCTACTGTGCGGCGAGCTTTGTGAACCCGTCGGCACTCCACTCCTCACATTGGCGACCCTCTGTGCTTCATGGCAGGGTGCCCAGCGTGCTACACCGCGCCTGAATAGGGAGGATACTGTGGCTGAGCAAACCGAAGGTGAGAAACCACAGATCAAGACACCGATGCCGCAGACGCCGACCACCAAGATTCTGGCCGTCGGCAGCTTCGCCGCTGGCACGGACATGTCGCAGGTTCAGCGCATTTTGCCGACCGAGGTTCGCGAGACCGCGCAGCTCTATCTCGATGGCAAGATCGACCAGTGGTATTCGGTGGAAGACCGGCCGGGTGTCGTCTTCATCCTGAATATGACCGACACTCAGGCAGCGCACGCCATGCTGGAGGAGCTGCCACTCGGCAAAGCCCATCTGATGACGTTCCAACTCACGCCGATCGGTCCGCTCAATCCACTCCGCCTGCTGCTGGTACCGACTGTTCCGCACTAACTGTACAGTTGAAAAAGTTGGCCTGATGGACCGGTGAAAGTCGACTCGTCACCACGATAAATGAATTCGGCTCCAGTGTGGGCAGCACCCGCACTGACGTCGCGTCTCCGAAGCTTCCACATAAGAAACCTATTTGCCATTGATGAACCTAAGCCCGCAACAAAAGGCACGTGTTAGTTGCAGAATTCAACATTTATGCAACAGGGTGGTATCGCAGCGTATCAACCATCAAACCGAAGGCGGCCGAATGCTGGCGTCGGTTCGGGTAGTAAAGATGGTAACCGGGAAAGGGCGCACACCAATCATCGAGCATCCGCACCAGGCGGTGCTCCGCGATATCAGCCTTGGCCTGATCTTCTGGCAGATAGGCGACACCCAGCCCGTCGCGCACGGAAGCCAGCCTCAGCGCAATGTTGTTGACGACCACCTGGCCGTCGACCCGCACCTTGACCTCTTGCCCGCGCTTCTCGAATTCCCAGGCGAACAGCCCGCCATAGGTCGGCAGGCGGAGATTGATACAATTATGGCCAGTCAGATCATGGGGTATTCGTGGCACGCCATGTTTTTCGAGATAGGCAGGCGACGCGACGACGGCCATGCGGATATCGGGGCTAATGCGCACCGCGACCATGTCTTTGGCGACCTGCTCCCCAAGCCGCACGCCGGCGTCATACCCCTGGGCGACGATATCGGTGAGACCGTGATCAGCGATGATCTCCACGCGAATATCAGGATAAAGCGGCAGTAGCTTCCGCAGGGCAGGCTGCAAAATGGATTCTGCCGGATGTTCGCCAGCCGTGATGCGAACTGTGCCGGCGGGCCGATCGCGTAAATCGGACAGCGCCGCCAGCTCAGCCTCGATTTCCTCGAAGCGTGGCGCGACGGTGCGCAGCAGACGCTCGCCCGCTTCGGTGGCCGCCACGCTTCGCGTCGTGCGCGTCAGCAGGCGAATGCCAAGCCTCTCTTCGAGATTGCGAATGGTTTGGCTCAGCGCGGACGGGGACACACCCAGCTTGGCTGCCGCCCTGGTGAAACTCTGTTCCCGCGCGACAGCCGCGAAAACAGCCAAATCATTGAAATTTTCCAATTGCATTGTTTAGCTACACTTAAAACGTCATCCCGATTATATCGACTAATCGCATGACCGTCGACCGATTAGGTTTCCGGCAGCCACATTTCGTCCCTCGACAGGAGACCGCCATGCAGACGCGCGCCCTCGGAACTCTGAACGTATCCCCCCTCGGGCTTGGCTGCATGAGCATGAGCGCGCTCTACGGGCCGCCGGCTGACAAGGCCGAGATGGTGAAACTGATCCGCGCGGCGCACGAGCGCGGCGTCACCCTTTTCGATACAGCAGAATCCTACGGCCCCTTCGTCAACGAGGAGTTGGTTGGTGAGGCGCTCACGCCGATCCGCGATCAGGTGGTCATTGCCACCAAGTTCGGCTTCGATATCGACCTAACGACCGGCGCGCGCACCGGCGGCATGAACAGCCGGCCCGAACACATCAAGGCCGTCGCCGATGCCTGCCTGAAACGCCTGCGCACCGATCGGATCGACCTGTTCTACCAGCACCGCGTCGACCCGGCCGTGCCGATCGAGGATGTGGCAGGCGCGATCAAGGAACTGATCGCGGCCGGCAAGGTCAAGCATTTTGGCCTGTCTGAGGCTGGCGTGCAGACCATTCGCCGCGCACATGAAGTTCAGCCGGTGACCGCAGTGCAAAGTGAATATTCGCTGTTCTGGCGCGGCCCGGAAGCCGAGCTGCTGCCGACGCTGGAAGCGCTGGGAATTGGCTTTGTGCCTTTCAGCCCACTCGGTGCCGGTTTCCTTACCGGCAAGATCGACGAGACCACCAAATTCGACCCGACCGACTTCCGCAACAGCGTGCCCCGCTTCGCGCCCGAAGCCCGCAAGGCCAATCAAGCGTTGGTCGATGTGGTCAAGACCGTTGCCGACCGAAAGCAGGCAACCCCGGCGCAGGTCGCGCTCGCCTGGCTACTGGCGCAGAAGCCTTGGATCGTGCCCATTCCCGGCACGACCAGGCTGCATCGCCTGGAGGAGAATCTCGGTGCGGTCAGCGTGATTTTCACGCCGGACGATCTGCGGGAAATCGAGACCGCGCTCGCCAACATCGAAGTCCAGGGCGCGCGCCTGCCGGAAGCCGCGCTCAAGATGACTGGGCGATGACCCATGGCTCGTTCCGCTATCCCAACGCGCAGGACAATTCTGATGGCGACAGCGTTCTCATCATTCGCGCCCGGTGCTCGGGCATCGGCCGCAACCGGATTACCCGACCGGTCAGGCGGCGAAAAAGCCCTCGTGGTATTTTTCTCACGTAGCGGAAACACGCAAGTGATCGCGGGCGTCATTAGCCGAGCGCTCGCGGCCGACATGATCGAGATCGAACCGGCGCAGCCTTACCCCGCCGATTATTTCGAAACCGTCGAGCAGGCGCGGCGGGAGCGAGACAATGGTGACCAACCCGCCCTCAAGACGCGGATGCCTGAAGTAGTTGCCAGCAGCACCATCTATCTTTGTTTCCCGATCTGGGGAGAGACCGCGCCGCCTGTGATCCGGTCTTTCCTCGCGACCCATGACCTCTCGGGCAAGACGCTCGTCCCGGTCATCACCCATGGCGGGTACGGCCTTGGCAGCAGCCTGGCAGTGCTCCGCTCGCACGCACCGAATGCCAAGCTCGTCAACGGCTTTACAATGCAGGCTCCGCAGGAGCGTCAAACCACAATCCGTGTCACCGAGTGGCTGAACGCCTCGCACACGAGAAACTAGTCGTTATAGAAATCGAGAGGGGATTGCCATGAAGAACGTGATTGTTGTCATCGGCGCCGGATCGATCGGCCAAGGCTATTGCGCGGCGGGTTAGCGCAGGTAAGCATATCTTGGTCGCTGATCTACGAACGGAAAACGCCGACGCCGCAGCAAAAACTCTCAGTGAAGCCGGTTTCGATGTGGCCACTGCGGCGGTCGATGTCTCATCGCGCGCATCGGTTCATGCTTTGATCGAAGCGGCCACAGCCCTTGGCGAGGTTACCGGTGTTATTCACGCTGCTGGTGTTTCCCCCTCGCAGGCGTCGCCGGCGATGGGACCGCCCTCGTGCTGAAGAAATTTGGCAACGTCATCGCAGCTGGTGGTTCTGGCGTCGTGATCGCCTCGCAGTCCGGGCATCGTCTACCGCGTCTTTCGTCTGAGCAAAATGCGGCGCTCGCGACGACGCGACCGAGGAGCGCTTAATCTCCCGATGCTCCACCCCGACCAGGTGAAGGACTCCCTTCATGCTTATCAGCTTTCGAAGCGTGGGAATTCCTTGCGCGTGTCGGCCGAGGCCGTCCGTTGGGGAAAGCGCGGGGCGCGCGTCAACACAATTAGCCCCGGCATCATCATCACCCCGCTCGCGAAGGACGAACTGAGCGGGCCGCGCGGTGCCAGCTATCGGCGTATGCTCGAAATATCTCCAGCCGGGCGCGCTGGAACCCCAGATGAAGTCGGAAATGTTGGTGCGCTCCTGATGGGAGCGGATGGGGCGTTTATCACCGGCAGCGACTTCCTCATGGACGGGGGAGTCACTGCAGCCTATTGGTTCGGCGAACTCGCTTCCACACGGTCTGCAAGAATTTTGCAGCACGAAAAATCTCAGGCCCT
Organism: uncultured Alphaproteobacteria bacterium; assembly: GCA_963749575.1. Lineage (GTDB taxonomy): Bacteria > Pseudomonadota > Alphaproteobacteria > Acetobacterales > Acetobacteraceae > JAMXLO01. Next base: position 91,662 of record CAVVNM010000011.1, on the reverse strand, counting down.
ATCGGCACAATTTGCAAATAGTAGGAATATGGTCTTTAAGCGGTGCGATTTAACGTAATGAACGCATTATGCGGCACCGATCCGGCATGGGCCGTCAGCACCATCAAAGGGTAGCTTTTCGGACTGAAATGACGGAGCGTGGCAACCGGCGCGAGAGCTGCTGGCGTGCTCTTCGTCTCGACGATCTTACTCCCGATTGGCAAGGACATCGCCAGTCGCAATACAACAAAAGGGCCAAGCGATGGAATCGATGGAAGGATATCCGCCTTTGCTCGAAGTCCTCTCAACCGAGGATGAGATCGAGGCGGCAATCAGCAAACCTGATCGCGATCCCGGAGCGTCCGGGGAACCGCCGGGCCGACGCAACGTCAGGCGGTGTGGCGGTGTCGCAACCCCAACCTGGTATAGCCTGTGCGACTAACAGGAATAAGTAGGAGCCCGCCAACCTCCAAAGTGGGCGAGCCGCTCACCGGCAGGCATATCTTGGCCACTACACTTCAAGTCATGACCATAGCGCGAAAAGAAGTTAGATTGGTGCGGCCTCAACGATAGAGAGACGAGGAGTGACTTCGACGATCCGCTGCATGCGAAACCCTGCATTTCCCAGCAGGGCCGCGAACTCATACGCTGTGCGTTCTTGTCCGTCAGGGGACACGAGCATGTTCAGATCCGAGGTTTTCGTCTCAAGGCCGTCATTCGGACCCCCGACGATCCGTTCTATGATCAAAAGTTTTGCTTCCGAATGAAATACCCGGCGGCATGCTGCCAGGATCGCGAGCGAGGCGGCGTCGTCCCAATCGTGAAGGATATATTTGAGCAGGTATGCGTCGCCACCCTCGGGAATGGTCTCGAAGAAACTGCCTCCCACCACGGCGCACCGTTTGGCGACACCCGCCGCTTCCAATACAGGTTGCGCCCGTGCCACGACGTCCGGTCTGTCAAACAGGATGCCATGAGTGTTGGTATGTGCTGCGAGGACAGCGGCGATCATCGCGCCTTGACCACCTCCGATGTCCACGACATGACCGAACGCCGAGAAGTTGTAAGCTGACACAATAGCCTCGACGACGCCGCGAGAGCCGCCGGTCATGGCGCGGTCAAAGATCGCCGCTTCCTCAGGATGTCCGACGAGGTAATCCCAGAGGCCAACGCCATGGACGTGGCGGTAGGCGTTCTCGCCGGTCCGCACACTGTGCGAAAGCGAGCCCCAGGCCTGCCACTGATGAGGACGCCCGATAAATGACGCCCAGGCCGCCATTGGCCGCTCTGCATCCGAGCGTAGGCATTCGCCGAGCGGCGTGAGAGAGAACCGCTTTTCGTCGTCCTCATGGAATACGCCAGCCGCTGCGAGTGCCCGGAGCACGCGATATAGAGCTCCCGCGTGGGAGTTGGTCGCGACTGCGAGGTCGGAGGCCGAGGATGCTCCGTCCTTGATCAGGTCAGCGATTCCGAGTGTCGCGGCAACGTGGATCGCCTGCGAGACGCGGTAGCCAGTGACCAACAGCACGAGTTCGGCAGCAGGGTTTGACGAGGTCATTGCCGCTCCAGAAAAACCAAGGGTATGCACGTTGGCAGGAACCTCGTTACCTGTATACCAGTGGGTAATGGAGATGGAGGAGCCATATTTGCGAAACTCAAGGCTTACGCAGCAGCGCGTTGCCATGCTGCGCGGCCTTCCGTCAGCCCGTAGTAGACGATGACCAGCCCGGCGACAGGATCGGCCCACCACCAACCTAACAGAGCATTTATGCTGACGCCGATCAGCACCGCCCCGGCCAGCGCGGCATCAATCAGGGTAACTCGGGCCTCCGCGGTCAGCACCACATTGCCGAGCTCGCGGCCCGTGACGAGCTTGCTCCATGCCAGCAGCAGCATGACCAAGCACGTCACCGCGAGCCAGACTATCCCGAGGGGGGAAGGTGATGGGTGAGCATTGGCTATCAACGTCCAGACCGATTGCGCGAACACGTAAATTGCCAGCGCGATGAAAGCCGAGCCGATGAGCTTGAGCGCCAAGGCCTCGCGACTTTGTTCGACGCCCTTGAGTTGCCAGACCACGACAGCCGACGCAAAAATCTCAATCGCGCTATCAAGCCCGAAACCGACGAGCGCCGCCGAAGCGGCCCGAAAAGCAGCGATCAGAACGACGACCGTGCCGACGACGTTCCAACCAAGGGTCGTGTATTCGAGCCAAAGGCCGCTGAAGTAGGGACGGACGTTGCATGGCGGAACGTTAGCTGACCCGTTGTGTATGGCTCAAGACTTTCGGGCACTTCCGTTGACCCCATGATATCAGCGGCTTATGCTGACTCATAAGATATGCCCGAAAAGAAACCGCAAAACCGCCGCCTCGGCTATGCCCGCGTCAGCACCGTGCGCCAGACCCTTGCCGCGCAGCTTGACCAGTTACGCAAGGCGGGGTGCAGCACGATCTACCGGGAGAAGGTGACAGGCGCGCGAGCAGACCGGCGCGAACTGTTGAAGATGCTGAAAGCCATCGGCCCCGGCGACGTGGTGACGGTGGCGCGCATCGACCGGCTGGCGCGCAGCACCTTCGACCTGTTCGCCATCGTCAAGCAGATCGTGGACGCCAAGGCGCAATTCCGGTCACTGGCCGAGCCGTGGGCCGATACTGGCACCAGCACCGAGCGCTTGATGATTGCCGTTCTCGGCGGGCTGGCGGACGTGGAGCGCGATCTTATCCGCACACGCACCGCCGAAGGACGCGAGCGGGCGAGGGCGCGTGGGCAGCATATGGGCCGCCCGCCGAAGCTCACCCCGCAACAGCAGAAGGAAGCGCGGCGGCGGCGGGCTGAAGGTGCTACGCTCAAGGAACTGGCGAAAAGCTACAACGTAGGGCGGGCGACGATTTCGAGATTACCGGCGTGACCCGCAAACGCATGATGGTCTTGGCCAGCGTCGTTTCACCGCGTGGATCAAGCATTTGCGGTCGCCACGCTCGTGCTCAATAAGCCCGAAATTTCACCCCCGACGGGGTAGCGTCGATCACCTCGATACCGTGACTTCCGACCGTCACGACGCGGTTTAGCCGTAAATCAAGAGCGAATTCAACGGTGTCAGGCGGTAGAGCCTCGACGTTCGCGGTCGGCGGGCTGTAGCTCGCTCCGGCAGCACCATACTGTGCGCTACCCACGGCTCCGACTTGGTGTGCAGTGCCTTGTGCTTGGAAGGTGCTGAAGCCTCCGGTGCGCGACATTGTCGATTCATTCGTGACGACGTCCACATCCCGACGCCGAAACACTGGCACCCCAGATGGATTGATGCCCATGTAACGCAACTCCGTGAAACCCCTGTCGCGGGTGCGGCCAAAGATGTCGGCCCGACCAAACACATTCGGTAGATCATCGACACGCTGCACATGAAGAACGATGTCGCCGGTGCTCGCGTATGCCTCTCCTGCTGGGCGATCAAGCTGGGAACGCATCTCAACAGGCGCGCATTCGCTTAGAACGACGAACAGCGCGAGAGCGTGCCAAATCCGAATGTGACAGGCTTTCCGCAATCTTTGCCAACGAGTTGGAGAATCAGCCAGCGCCCCTCGCTGGGCTTCGCTTTTCACCTTGTCCCACTCCTCTTTGAGAAGGGCTTGACCTTTCGCAATAACAGCATCGAGCGCACCGATCAAAGCAGTCGTATCGCCCTTGGACGCAATATCGGGAATCTCCTCCACCAGACGTTTGATTTCCCGATCCAGAGCAGCCTCGGGCTTCGGGTTGAGCTGTAACGTGATGTGATATCGAAGGATGCGCAGCTCCCGCTTGACCGACTCAAGTTTCTCCTGGTCGCCGTCGTTCTTGGAAACGAACCAATAGTGAGTTAGGCCAACGAAGCTGGAGAGATTTTCTCGAAGTTTACCGATCCATTTCACCCGCTCAGATGTTACCGTGTTTATGAAAGCAGTCCGGCGGCTCAAAATAATATTATAGATCAGATTCCAGACGCCAAGCACGAAAGTGGTGACGACGCCAAGAAACAAGACGATGTCCTTCAATTCCATGTCGTGGCTCTCTTTGCCCTATTGCGGAATGTCCCGCCATGACGCCAAGGCAGGCCCCAAAATGGCCTTTACCACGAATCCGCCGAGTCAGCGCGGACTTTGCATACCAGCAGTGACGGCATCGCCGCCGCGCGCGGCCCTGCCGACCTACCATAATTGATGTTATCCGGCAGGCCCCCGAGGACGGCTTTCTTTGGCACCGCCCCGTGCTACATTTGAGCTGTGACAACGCTTCTCGACGACGCGCTTGAAGCAGCGCGAAATCTGCCGCCCGACGATCAGGACAGCATCGCCCGCGTTGTGCTGCGTCTGACCGGGATGGACGACGAGCCGCGGGTTGCGCTCTCGACTGACGAACGCGCCGCTATTGCCGCCTCGAAAGGCGCCGTTGCAAGTGGCGAGTTTGCCAGCGACGAGCACGTGCGGGCGACGTGGGCCAAACGCGGCTTGTGAAGCTTCGCTATACCCTTCCAGCGCTCGCCGACCTCAACTCAGTCCTCGACTACATCGCGGCCCATTCACCGCAAGGCGCGCGGCGTGTTCAGGCCCGCGTTCAGGCGTTCAGGCGATCGTCGATCTTCTGTTGCTGTATCCCGGCATCGGCACACGCACGACGATCCAGCCATTCGGCGCGTGACGGCCCTGCGCTATCCCTATGTGATCCTCTACGAAGCGACGGAAGCCGAAATCATCATCCACGCCATACGTCATTCAGCGCGCGATCCTTCCGGCATGCCGGGTTCGCGCGCGAGCACGGTAGTGGGTTACGCGACTGACGGGCCGCGACCTAATGCAAGCGCTTATCCGACTTTGCGGCGTCAATTGGTTCCGTCCATTGACACCTCCCATCCCCCACTCCCATAACCCGCCGCATCCGGGTAACATAGCCACCCGGTCCCCGCCCGACGCGGGGGCTCCGCCGCTCCGCGAAGGTTCGCGCAGCGGCGTTTTGCCCATTGGAGTTGAGCCGTGTTCGAGGCGCTGTCAGACAAGCTTTCCGGAGTGTTCGACCGCCTGCGCGGCCGCGGCGCGCTGTCCGAGGCCGATGTCACCGAGGCACTTCGCGAAGTCCGCCTGGCGCTGCTGGACGCCGATGTGGCGCTGCCGGTGGTGCGCGACTTCGTCACCAAGGTGCGCGAGCGCGCCATCGGCGCCGAGGTGCTGTCCTCGGTCACCCCTGGCCAGCAAGTAGTAAAGATCGTCCACGACGTGATGGTCGAGGCGCTGGGCGGCGAGGGGGCGGTGCCGCTCAACCTGAACGCGCCGGCGCCGATCCCGATCCTGATGGTGGGTCTGCAAGGCTCCGGCAAGACCACCACCTCGGGCAAGCTGGCGCTGCGGCTGCGCGAGCGGCTCCGCCGCCGTGTGCTGCTGGCCAGCCTGGATACCCAGCGCCCCGCCGCTCAGCTGCAACTTGCCCAGTTGGCCGAGCAGGCGCAGGTGCCCAGCCTGCCGATCGTCGCCGGCCAGACGCCGGTGCAGATCGCCCAGCGCGCGATGGACACCGGTCGTCGCGAGGGCTTCGACATCGTCATCCTCGACACCGCCGGCCGACTGTCGATCGATGAGGCGCTGATGGAGGAGGTGCGGCAGGTCCGCGCCGCCACCGCGCCGGTCGAGACGCTGCTGGTGGTCGATGCGATGACCGGCCAGGACGCGGTGAACACCGCCAAGGCGTTCAACGACGCGCTCGGCGTCACCGGCATCGTGATGACGCGGATGGACGGCGATGCCCGCGGTGGTGCCGCGCTGTCGATGCGCGCGATCACCGGCGCGCCGATCAAGCTGATCGGTGTCGGCGAGAAGCAGGACGCGCTGGAGGATTTCCATCCCGAGCGCGTCGCCGGCCGCATCCTCGGCCAGGGCGATATCCTGGGCCTGGTCGAGCGCGCGGCCGAGACGATCGACCAGGCGGAGGCGGAAAAGCTCGCCGCCAAGATGATGCGCGGCAAGTTCGACCTGGAGGACTACGCCAGCCAGCTCCGGCAGATCGGCAAGATGGGCAGCCTGTCGGGCATCCTCGGCATGCTGCCCGGCGTCGGCAAGATCAAGGCGCAGCTCGAGGATGCCAATCTCGACACCGCGATCCTGCAGCGCCAGACCGCGATCATCTCCTCGATGACGCCGAAGGAGCGCCGGGTGCCCGACATCATCAAGGCGAGCCGCAAGAAGCGGATTGCCGCAGGATCAGGCACTTCGGTGCAGGAAGTGAACCGACTACTGAAGCAATTCGACGATATGACGACGATGATGAAGCGGATGAACAAGCTCGGGCAGAAGGGTCTGATGCGCCACGGGCTGTCCGCGCTGATGCCGAAGGGCATGGTGCCCAACCGGCGACCATTCTGATGGCCGGTACACGGCCGGCCATGACGATAACAGGAGATACCGATCGATGGGTCTGAAGATACGCCTTGCCCGAGCAGGAGCGAAGAAACGTCCCTACTACCACATCGTGGTGGCGGACAGCCGCAGTCCGCGCGACGGACGCTTCATCGAGAAGCTCGGCAGCTACAACCCGATGCTGCCGGCTGATCATGAGGAGCGGGTGAAGTTGCAGGCCGAGCGCATCCAGCACTGGGTGTCGCAGGGCGCGCTGCCGACCGATCGGGTGGCGCTGTTCCTGGGGCAGAAGGGCGTCGGCCCGATGCCTGTGCGGGGCGAGCAGCCGGTGAAGTCGGCGCCGAAGAAGAAGGCGCAGGAGCGCGCCAAGGCGGCTGCGGCGGCGCCGGCCGGCTAGTGCCGGAAAGCCGCATCCTGATGTGCGTGATCGGCCGACCGCATGGGGTACGCGGGCTGGTGCGGGTGACATCGTACGGCGATGATCTGGCGGCATACGGGCCGCTGAGCGATGCGAAGGGGCGGCATTTCGTGGTGCGCCGGCGCGGCGCGGGTGTGGCGGAGATCGCCGAACTGGTCGGCGGAACCGAGCTGAAGGTGGCCGATCGTTCGGCAGCCGACAAGCTGACCAATGTGCGGCTGTATGTCGATCGGGCGCAACTGCCGGAGCCGGCGGAAGACGAGTTCTATCTGGCGGATCTGATCGGGATGGCTGCGTTCGATGCGGATGGCGCAAGGCTTGGCGCGGTCAGCGCGGTACATGACTATGGCGCAGGCGTGAGTTTGGAGCTCCAGCGGGAGAACGGGCCGCCGCTGCTGGTGCCGTTCACCCGGGCCAGCGTGCCGACGGTGGACATAGTCGCCGGGACCATCGTCGTTGACCCGCCCGACGAAGTTGTGGGGACGGTCCGGCCAAATCCTCCCATGCCGCTCGCGGGAGAGGGGGCGGAGAGTGGTGGCGGGGAGCGCTCATGACCTGGCGCGCGTCGGTGCTGACGCTGTTCCCGGATATGTTCCCCGGACCGCTCGCGCATTCGCTGGCCGGCCGCGCGCTGCGGTCGTCGATCTGGTCGCTGCACTCCGTCAACATCCGTGACTTCGCGACCGACCGGCATCGCTCGGTGGACGACACGCCGTTCGGCGGCGGCGCCGGCATGGTGCTGCGGCCGGACGTGGTGAATGCCGCCGTCGCCTCGGTCGCCGACGATCGGCCTGTCGTGTTCCTCACGCCACGCGGCCGAAGGCTGCGACAGCATGATGCGCAGTACTACGCCACGGCGCCTGGCATCATCCTGCTGTGCGGCCGTTATGAAGGCGTCGATCAGCGGGTGATCGAGGCGCGCGGCATGCAGGAGGTCAGCATCGGCGACTACGTGCTGTCCGGCGGCGAGCTTGCCGCGCTGGTCCTGCTCGACGCCGTCGTCCGTCTGCTGCCCGGCGTCATGGGAGCGGCGGACAGCGCGGCTGAAGAGTCGTTCTCGCAATATCTGCTGGAATACCCGCAGTATACACGTCCCGCCTCATGGCAGGGACGACAGGTGCCCGAGGTACTGCTCTCCGGCCATCACGCCGAGGTCTCCGCCTGGCGCCGGGCCGAAGCCGAGCGCGTCACCCGCGAACGCCGCCCCGACCTGTGGGAGGTATACAAATCGGCCTCGCCTGAAGGGTCGGGGTCAAAACCGGGATGAACGTCATCGAGCGCTCCGGTTGGCAGGCAGTGGCGGCGAACCGTGACGGTGCCGCGTTGCGGTCGGAATATTGCTCTGGTGGCGTTATATTGCTCTGGTGGCGTTCGATTTCGTCAGCAGCGGCGCGAACTCCCGTACTGCCGCTGTCGGCTTCACTGTTGCTGGGCAGTTTGACGCGGTCGCGGAGGTTCCCAAAGACACCGCAAATGGATCCCTCGTTTCGCCGGCTGGTGGCCAAAAGGCCGTTGCATTCAATGCGATGGACGTCACCAGCGGTTCGCAGATTTGGCGGACAGTGCGGGCGCGCTGGTCAGGCGGGATGTTGTGTCCGATACGCCGGGCACGATTGGGGCTGTCGGCCCATGGCCAGTTGCCAGCATGGCCACGCGGCCCTAAGGACACGCGGCGAGAGGACCTGAACTATGAACATCATCCAGAGTTACGAAGCGGAGCAGATCGCCCGCCTGACCGCCGACCCGCGCGGTTCCCGACTTCGCCGCCGGCGACACGGTGCGCGTCGCAGTGAAGGTGGTGGAGGGCGAGCGCACCCGCACCCAGGCCTTCGAGGGCGTGTGCATCGCGCGCTCCAACCGGGGGCTGAACAGCAACTTCACGGTGCGCAAGATCAGCTACGGCGAGGGCGTCGAGCGCGTGTTCCCGCTCTATTCCCCACTGATCGCCGAGATCGCGGTGGTGCGCCGCGGCGACGTGCGGCGGGCCAAGCTGTATTACCTGCGCGGGCGCTCGGGCAAGTCGGCCCGCATCGCGGAGCGGGCGCGCAGCACCGGTCCCGCTGGTGGGCCGCCGGCCACGAGTGAACCCGAAGCCGCCGAATAAGGGAAGACACGCCATGTCCGACGCGGCGCCACGTACGCTGTTCGACAAGATCTGGGACAGCCACGTCGTGGAGCAGCTCCCGGACGGGACCTGCATCCTCTACATCGACCGGCATCTGCTGCATGAGGTCACCAGCCCGCAGGCGTTCGAGGGCCTGCGCCTGGCCGGCCGCAAGCTGCGCCGGCCCGACCTGACGATCGCGGTCGCCGACCACAACATCCCGACCGTCGGCGCGCGCACGCCCGCCGACATCAAGCGAAGAGGACAGCCGCATCCAGGTCCAGACGCTGGAGCAGAACGTCGTCGAGTTCGGCGTGCCGTACATCCCGATCCTCGATGTGCGGCAGGGCATCGTGCACATCATCGGCCCGGAACTCGGCATCAGCCTGCCGGGCACCACCATCGTCTGCGGCGACTCGCACACCTCGACGCACGGCGCGCTGGGGGCGCTGGCGTTCGGCATCGGCACCTCCGAGGTCGAGCACGTGATGGCGACGCAGACGCTGCTGCAGCAGCCGGCGAAGAACATGCAGGTGCGGGTGGATGGCACGCTGGGCTTCGGCTGCTCGGGCAAGGACATCGTGCTGGCGATCATCGGCAGGATCGGCACTGCCGGCGGCACCGGCCACGTGATCGAATACACCGGCGAGGCGATCCGCGCGCTCGACATGGCCGGGCGCATGACGGTGTCCAACATGACGATCGAGGCCGGCGCGCGGGCTGGGCTGATCGCGCCGGACGAGACCACGTTCGCCTACATCAAGGGGCGCGAATACGCGCCGAAGGGCGAGGCGTGGGAGCAGGCGGTGGCCTATTGGCGCACGCTGCCGTCCGATCCCGGCGCGCACTACGACACGACGGTGGTGCTGAATGCCGGCGAGATCGCGCCGATGGTGACGTGGGGCACCAATCCGGGCGCGGTGGTGCCGGTCACCGGCGTGGTGCCTGATCCGTCCGACGTGGCCGACGAGGGCCAGCGCTCGCAGATGCAGCGGATGCTGGAATACATGGCGCTGACGCCCGGCCAGAAGCTGGCCGATGTGCCGATCGACGTGGTGTTCATCGGCTCCTGCACCAACGGCCGCATCGAGGACATCCGCGCCGCTGCCGCCGTCGCCAAGGGCCGTCGCGTGGCTGCCGGCGTGCAGGCGCTGGTGGTGCCGGGGTCGGGTCAGGTGAAGAAGCAGGCGGAAGACGAGGGGCTGGACCGCGATCCTGCTGGAGGCCGGGTTCGAGTGGCGCGATCCGTGCTGCTCGATGTGCCTCGGGATGAACCCGGACAAGCTGACGCCGGGCCAGCGCTGCGCCAGCACGTCGAACCGCAATTTCGAGGGGCGGCAGGGCCCCGGCGGGCGCACGCACCTGGTGTCGCCGGCGATGGCCGCCGCCGCGGCGGTCACCGGGCGGCTGGCGGATGTGAGGCAATTGGGGTGAGGGGGTGCCGGAAACGGCAATTCAATGGACAAATTCACCACACTGACCGCTGTCGCCGCGCCGATGCCGATGCAGAACATCGACACCGACAAGGTTATCCCCGCGCGCTTCCTGAAGACCATCAAGCGCTCCGGTCTCGGCGTCCACCTGTTCGACCCGCTGCGGTTCGACAGCGCCGGCAAGGAACGCCCCGACTTCATCCTGAACCAGGAACCCTACCGCCAGGCGCAGATCATCATCGCGCACGAGAACTTCGGCTGCGGCTCCTCGCGCGAGCACGCCCCCTGGGCGCTGGCCGACTTTCGGCATCCGCTGCATCATCGCGCCCTCGTTCGGTGACATCTTCTACAACAACAGCTTCAAGAACGGGCTGCTGCCGATCCGCCTGCCGCGGGCGATCTGCGACGCGCTGATCGAAGATGTCGAAACTCGGCGGCAATGCGCGCATCACCATCGATCTGGAGCGCCAGGTCGTGGTGCGCCCGAACGGCGAGGAGATCCACTTCGACGTCGACCCGTTCCGCAAGCACTCGCTGTTGAACGGCCTCGACGACATCGGCCAGACGCTGCAGCACGTGCAGCAGATCGGCCACCACGAGACGCGGCAGCGCGAACGCCATCCCTGGCTGCCGGCGACCACGACCTGAGCGGGGACCGGGATGCCAGCCAACAAGAAGCTGCTGATCCTGCCTGGCGACGGCATCGGCCCCGAGGTGATGCGCGAGGTTCGTCGCGTCATCGACTGGATGGATCGCCGTCGTATCGTCTCGTTCGACATCTCGGAGGACCTGGTCGGCGGCGCCGCGATCGACGCGCGCGGCACGCCGATCGCCGACGAGACGTTGCTGAAGGCCAAGGACGCCGATGCAATCCTGTTCGGCTCGGTCGGCGGACCCGAAGTGGGACAAACTCGGCTTCCAGCTGCGCCCCGAACTGGCGATCCTGCGGCTGCGCAAGGAGCTCGACCTGTTCGCCAATCTGCGGCCGGCGATGGTGCTCGCCCCGCTGGTCGACTGCCTCGACGCTTGAAGCCGGACGTGGTGCGCGGCCTCGACCTGATGATCGTGCGCGAGAGCACCGGCGGCATCTATTTCGGCGAGCCGCGCGGCATCGAGACGCTGCCCAGCGGCGAGAAGCGTGGCTTCGACACCGAAAGCTACACCACGAGCGAGATCGAGCGCGTCGCCCGCGTCGCGTTCGAACTGGCGCGCAAACGCGGCAAGCACGTCACCAGCGTGGAAAAGGCCAACGTGATGCAGTCCGGCCTGTTCTGGCGCCAAACCGTCACCGCGCTGCACGAGCGGGGCTACGCCGATGTGCAGCTCGACCACATGTACGCCGATAACTGCGCCATGCAGCTGGTCCGCAATCCGCGCCAGTTCGACGTGATCGTGACGTCCAACATCTTCGGCGATCTGCTGTCCGATCTGGCGTCGATGCTGACCGGCAGCCTGGGCATGCTGCCATCGGCCACGCTTGGCCCGGCCGATGCGTCGGGCCATCGGCTGGCGCTGTATGAGCCGATCCACGGCTCTGCGCCCGACATCGCCGGCAAGGGCATCGCCAATCCGCTCGGCGCAGATCTTCAGTTTCGCCATGTTGCTGCGCTACTCGTTCGGCATGGAGGACGACGCGGCGCTGATCGAGCGAGCCTGCACCAACGTGCTGGCCTCCGGGCTGCGCACCGCGGATATCATGGCGCCGGGAACCGCCAAGGTCGGCACCAACGTGATGGGCGAGTCGATCCTGCGCGAGCTGGACAAGCTGGCGGCGTGATCACCTCTTGAAGCGGGGTTGGCCATCCGCTACATCCCGCTGCCCTTGGCAAAGCGCCCGTAGCTCAATTGGATAGAGCACCAGACTACGGATCTGGGGGTTGGGAGTTCGAGTCTCTCCGGGCGCGCCATAAGTCACTGAAACCATTATACTTGTCATTGCGATCTGGCGTCGCCCGGTTGTCAGTTGTCATTTGGTTGGCAGAATTCTGACAACCGCGAACCAGGGCAACGCATTGGCTGCTGACCACCGATCTTGCGTCTGGGCTCATGCCGGGGCCAAGCAGGAACAACTACCAGGGCCGCGGATATGGAAACGCCGGCCAGGGCTGGGGCTGGGCCTGGCCGGCGTCGAGAGACGCTTCGTCGTTAGGCGTTCTTAGCCAGGCATCGAGGCATGGGAAGCCGGCGAGACTGCCGGCCGTGTCGCGCCCTTCTCGCGGCTGATCCCTGGATCGGTGGGACTGCATGCCAGGACGGAGAGGGCAATCGCTACCAGGACCACGCTTCGCACGGCGACCTTGATGCAGTTTCAGAGCTCCGATCGCACGAGGTCGAGGACACCGTGATAGATCGGGGAGGTCGGTCTCCCGCTCCCGCCCGAGGATCCGCCTAGCATCGAAATCAAGGGTCAGCGTGCCGGGCTTGGGGTCATCGCGCGATGCGAAAAACCTCCTAGGCATTGGCCTCCCCCGCCACCAGGCACCGAAATCCCATCGCCACAAAATTCCATTACCGCGTCGTCGATCTCAAAGAAGCTCGTCCCGTTAGCGGTCCCACGACAGGTACTGGAGACGGTCGGGAGATTGCCGTTCTGTATCTGGAGGCGGCAGGTCGCCGACTCAGAATAGCTATCGGGACCTATGCAGGAGTCGTATGTGTAGTGAAACACGAGCGTGAAATCATTGATGTCGCGGCAGATCGAGCCGGTCGCGGCGCCTGCCAAGCCACCACTTTCGAAGAGCGCCATGGGTTCGCACGTGTTAACCGCGGGAAGCTTGGCTCCCTTTGCGACAAGCGTGCCGCCGCTGGTTTTCTGGTAACGAAAGCAGATATCAGCTTTGGCGATTGGCCCGCAGACGACGACCAACCCCAGAGCCGCGGCGAGCAGACCCTTGCGCAGCATACGCCATCCTCCTCTACATCCATTGTCCTATCCTGGCTCTGATGCTCAATAAATCACAAGGATCCGGCGTCTGGCATGTCAGCACAGTGCACAGCGAGCACCCTCGGCGGGCGGTCTTCCCGAAATTGGGTGTCGGGCGCTGCGCGGTGCGAAATTCTTGCAGACCGTGTGAAAACTCCGTGCCGTAACGGCAACAAGCAACGACGCTGCGCCCGCCGCGAGTACCCGCGGCGCGCGGCGCACAGTCAGGCTACCAGGTCATCACGGCCGGACCATGTTGCGCGGTGTCTGTCCGGGTGGCGTGGGCTCGGGCCTGGGAGCCGGCGCGCCGGGTGCACCTTGCAGGATCATGCCGCCACCCTGGAAGGCGGCGTTCGCCTCCGGGGTGAAAGGACCGTGATCGATCGGAGGCCCGTACGAGCGCCGGGGCTGGGCCGTGGCGCCAGACCCGGGCGCAGGCTGGGCGAGAACCGAACCGCTGACCAGCATCGCAATCAAGGCAACGAGGCAGACTTCGCGCATGGTGATTCCCCCTCTGTAGTCACTCCCGTTCAGCAGGTCTAAGCCACCCCGCCATCAGAGGCAATTTCACCCGAGTGACGCCAGCGCCCGGTCCAACGTTTCGACGATCCGATCGCATTCGGCCCGCGTGATCACCAATGGCGGCGACAGCGTGATCGTGTTGCCATAACGACGGCCGCCCCCGGCGCGACCCACCAGCAACCCGTTGTCGCGGCAGAAATCGACAACCGCGGAGATCTGTTCCGCGCCGACCGGTTCCTTGGAGGTGCGGTCCTTTACCAGCTCGACACCCAGCAACAGACCCTTGCCGCGCACGTCGCCGACCACCTTGTGCCGCATCAGGGTGCGCAGCCCGTCGAGCAGATAAGCGCCGATTTCGGCCGACCTTTCGACCAGCCGCTCGCCCTCCATGATCTCGATGTTGCGTACCGCGACGGCGGCGGAGACCGGATGGCCGCCGTAGGTGTTCACCTGCGCGACCTGGCGATTTTCCGACGCCTCACCGTAGAAGCTTTCGAACACGCCGTTCTTCACCACGGTCGCGGCGATCGGCAGATAGGCGCTCGAAATGCCCTTGGCGATCGCGATGATGTCGGGCGAGACGCCGTAATGCTGGTGGGCAAACATCTTGCCGGTGCGGCCGAAGCCGTTGATCACTTCGTCGACGTGCAGGAGGATGCCGTATTTCCGGCACAGGCTTTCGACTTCCGGCAGGTATTCGTCCGGCGGCACGGCGACGCCGACGCCGCTCATGATCGGCTCGACGAGTACTTCGGCCACGGTTTCCGGCCCTTCGCCGAGGATCGTGGTCTCCATGTTCTTCACGCACGCCAGACCACAGCTTGGATAGGTCAGGCCGAATGGGCAGCGATAGCAATAGGGATGGGCAACATGCACGAAATCCCCTGAAAATGGCTCGAACTTCGCCTTGCGCTCGCCCATTCCGCCGGCATCCAGGGTTGCGAGGGTGGTGCCGTGGTAAGCGAAGTATCGGCTGATCGTCTTGAAGCGATAGTGCTCGGGGTACTCGTGCTTCATGTACTGCCGGGCGATCTTGAATCCGGCCTCATTCGCCTCGGAGCCTGAATTGACGAAATAGGTGTGATACCCGCCACCCATCAGTCCGTTGATCTTTCCGGCCAGCGCCGCGGCCGGCGCGTTCATCGCGGTGTGCGGGAAGTACGACAACTGCCGGATCTGCTCCGCCGCCACCTCGGCCAGTTCGACGCGTCCGTAGCCGATATTGACACACCACAGCCCGGCCATGGCATCGAGGTAGCTGGTCCCGTCAGCATCGAATACCGTCGAGCCCTGGGCACCGGCGACAACCATCTGTTTGGTCTCGAGCACCTTGTGCTGCACGATCGGGTGCAGGACGGTGTCGAGATCCTGCTGCACCACGGCCTGGCGCACTGCGGGATCGGGGGCGTTGGTGAGCGACATGTCTGCCTCTTGAGGTTGCTTCGGCGTGGCGGCCACGCGGTGCCGAGACCATACAGCATTGCCCGGCCATGTCACCAACGTGCTCAGCCCTTGATACCGGTCATGGTCAGGCCCTCGATGATGAAACGCTGCGCCACCAGGAACACGACGAACAGCGGCAGCATCGCCATCACCGTGGCCGCCATCAGCACCGACAGGCTGGCGCCGCCGAACACACCCTGCAACGCGACCACGCCGATCGGCAGCGTCATCTGTTCCAGGCTCTTGATCAGCACGAAGGGAGCGATAAAGTTGTTCCAGCTGCCGGTGAATGTGATGATGCCGAGAGCGGCGAGCGCGGGGCCGAGCTGCGGCAACGAGATGCGCCAGTAGATGGTGAGATAGCCGGCGCCGTCGATCATGGCCGCCTCCTCGAGTTCGCGCGGCTGGCCCAGCATGAACTGGCGCATCATGTAGACGCCGAACGACGAAGCGAGCGCCGGCAGAATCAGCGCCAGCCGGGTGTCGAGAAGATGCAGGCTGGCGAAGCCGACATAGATCGGGATCAGCACCAACGCCGGCGGCACCATCAGTCCGAGAAACATCAGTGCGAACAGCGCTCCGGCGCCACGAAAGCGCAGCCGCGCGAAGGCGAAGGCGGTCATCGACGCGGTGAGCAGCACGCCGGCGGTGGTGACCGCGGCGACGACGAAGCTGTTCCAGAACATCCGCAGAAACGGCAGCCCGGAGGCGAAGACCTGCGCATAGGACGTGGCGTCCCAGGTATCCGGCAGCAGGCTGGGCGGCAGATGGTAGGCTTCGCCGGCCGGCCGAAGCGAGGCGCTGAACATCCACAGGAACGGCAACAGCATAACGACGCCGCCGGCGCAGAGCGGCAGCATCACCGGCAGGTTGCGCCAGTGCAGCACCTGCAGCGCGCTGGCAAGACGGTCGGCGACGTCGGGCCGCATCAGAAGCGTCCCAGTCGTTGGCCGTAGCCGTACTGCACGGCGGTCACCACGATGATCGTCAACAGCAGCGTGAAGGCGACGGCGGAGCCGCTGCCGATGTCCTGCGCGCCGAAAGTCTGTTCGTACATGTACAGCACCATCACGCGCGTGGCATCGCCTGGTCCGCCATTGGTAAGAATGCGCACCGAGTTCGAACACCTGCAACCCGCCGATCGTCGCGTAGGTGATGCAGAACAGCAGTACCGGCGCGATGGTGGGCAGCTTGATGTGCCAGAACGCCCGCGCCGCGCCGGCACCGTCGAGCTGGGCTGCCTCGATCAGGCTGCGCGGCACCGCCTGCAACGCGGCCAGCAGAATGATCATGAAGAAGCCGAAATGCTTCCACACATCCAGGATCACCACCGAGATCATTGCCACGCTGGCGTCGGTCAACCAGCCGACGCCCGGCAGACCGATGGCGCGAAGGTAGTAGTTCAGGATGCCGAGATCGGTGGAGTAGAGGAACTTCCACACCAGCGACACCAGCGCGGCGGCAACCAGCACCGGCAGGAAATAGGCGAAGCGCAGCGCATAGAGCAGCGTCTTCGGCATCGCACGATCGAGCAGCACGGCGACCAGCAAACCCATGCCGACATTGCCGGTTACCGCCAGAGCGATGAACTCCAGCGTATTGGCAAAGCTTCGCCAGAAGTGGCGGTCCGACCAGATGTACCGGAAGTTGTCGACACCGACGAAATCGATCTGCCACGTGAAGCGGTCGATCTGCGTGAGGCTGAAGGCGAGCGTGACCAGGACCGGGATCAGGGCGAACAGCAGATAGAGCAGGAAGCCGGGCGCGACGAACAGCCAGCCGGCCCGCGCCTCCCGCGATGCAGCACCAGGCATGGATCAGCGGCGGCGCATCACCATTTAACCCGGCTCATGGCGTGCGACAGTTCGTCGTCCATACTGTCGATCGTCGGGTCGATCTCCTGGTTGCCGGTCAGGTAGGAGTTGATATGCCGCATCATGATGTCCTCCACCTGCGCGAAATTCGGTGGCGCAACCAGCGGTTTCGCCTGTGCGGCGGCACCGTAGAAGATCTCGGCGTGTTTGGGAGAGGCGAGCCACACCGGCAACTCGGCGGCCGAGCGCCGGCTCGGAATCGAACGCACGTTGCCGGCGACCTCGTCTTCCCACTCCTTGTCGAACAGCACCTTCATGAACTCCCAGGCGAGCGCAGGATTCTTGGTCGCCTGGGTGATGCCGATGCCGAGTACGCCGCAGATCATCAGGTTGGTCCGGTTGCGCGGCGGGTTCACCACGTCGACCGAGGTGAATTTCGCATCGCGCATGATGCGGACCACCGGATGCGTCCCGGAGAACATGGCAACCTGCTTGGCGACGAACGCGCTGTAGCCGAAGTCGTTGCGGGCAAAGATGGGCGAGACCTTGTGCTTGAAGATCAGATCGTGGAGGAACACCAGGGTTTCCCGGAACTTCGGGTCACGCACATTGCTGTGCCTGCCGTCCGGCGTCAGGCGGTCGGTGTCGTTGCTGAGCAGCCAGGAACTTAGCGCGAATTGCCCGCCCGGGATGAAGTAGCCGTATTGCGTCGTACGGCCGGACGAGTCGCGCTTGGTCAGTTTCTGCGCGGTGACGAGAAGGTCATTCCAGGTCCAGTCCGATGCCGGCGGCGGCAGACCCGCTTCCTGGAACATGTCGGTGTTGTAGAACCCGACTACGGTGTTCCACTCGGTCGGGAACACGTTCAACGATCCGTTGTAGCGCAGCGCGTTCAGCAGATTGGGTTCGACATCCGCCAGCAGTTCCTTTCCGGCCGGGTCGGTGGCGAGGAACTCCGAGAGATCGCGCACCAGATTGCGGCTGACGAGGGTGGAGACGCCCTCGGTCGCCATAGCGATGATATCGACACTTTCCCCGCTGCCGAGTGCGTTCATGAACTGGTTGATGTATTCGCCCCAGGGATTGGTGTTGACGTACTGCACCTTGATTTCGACCGACGGATAGCGTGGTTTGAACCGCGCGATCGCATGGTTCATCTCCTGAATGTCGGCATCCGAAGCCGGGCGAAACACGTTCAGTGTCGCCTTGGTGTCGGCCGCGGGCGGGGCGGCAAGGGCGATGCGACCGGGCAGTGCCAGACCGGCCAGACCAGCCGTGAAGCTACGGCGTCTCATGGTGGTTCCTCCGGGTTTCCTGGTGTCTGGCCACGTCACAAGGTGGCGATGTCCAGTAGCTGAGCGATCGCGAGCGGAGCAGCGACGTGCAGCACGTCGCCCGGTCGCAGACGCAACGAAACAAATTGCAGTGCCCCGTCGCGCGCCTCGACCGCGACGCGATCACGGTTCAACGTCACCGCTGCGGCCGCCCCGTCCGGCAGCGGCAGACCGAGCGACGCGAGCCGTGTATCGCCGCCCAGAACGCGCAGCGTGCAGCTCCCGCGCTCCAGCGTCACCGTGCCCCAGGCCAGGCCGTTGCACCAGAAACTATCAAACACCAAACCGTCGCGCAGCTTGGGGTCGAAGCCGATATGCTGGCGATGCGCGTCGAAGCTGAAGCCCGACAGCGCCAGCACGCCGCACCAACTCGCCATCGAGCGGGCATAGTTGGAGCCGCATTCGAGCTCGTTCCACGGGTTCCGGTTGGAGCCATCATAACGGTCGCGCACGGCGCGGAACACGCGCACGCCCTCCCGCAGCATGCCGTGCTGCATCAGCGCGCCGCCGAAGGCGTATTCCATGCCGTGGAAGGTCTCCTGCGCATAGGGCACCGGCACAGCGGGCTTGGGCACGCCCTGCGGCCAGGCGGCGACCACGGTACCGGATTCGTCGTACAGACCGAACACACGGCAGGGGTTGTAGATGTCGCCCAGCCGTTCGGCGAAGTTGTGCCGCCAGATCGCGCGCAGGCTGCTGGCGACCTTGGCAGGATCGAAGATCGCGGCGATCCCGTAGGTCCGGGCATGCCACTCGGCGATCACCTGATCGATCAGGCAGCCCTCGCCCAACTGATACTTGAGTTGCCTATGCTCGTCGCTCCAGGTACTGGTCGTAGACGTCGCCGCCCATCAACCGGCGCGACCGGCTGGCCCCGCCGTAAGGCTCCAGCACGGCACGATCCGCCAGATCGATGCGTTGCACGAAATATGCGCCGTTGAACAGGTTGTCGTCGACCCAGCGCCGGCCGCGATCCGCCATGCCGCGCCACTCGGCGGCGGTATGGTGCTCGCCCAATGCCTCGGCCATCGTTGCGCCGGCTTCCAGCGCGCCGAGATAGAACCCGCTGAGCCAGGCGTTCGGCCCGAACAGCTCCATGTCCAGCGTGTGATGCTGGCGGCCCCATAGCACGCCAGTGCGGTCGGGATCCCATCGATCGGGGTTGTCGGGATGCCAGGCATATTCGATCGACCGCTTTACCCGCGGCCAAAGCCGACGCAGCCAGGCATCGTCGCCGCTCAGCTTCCAGTCACGATAAAGCTTCATCACATTGCCGAACTGCCCGTCGGCACAGGCGCGTTCGGTGGACAGTTCGGCGCCGATCGGCAGGCCGAGGCGGAAGCTCATCCCGCCCGCCGGGTCCATATTATGCGTGTAGTCTGCCGCGCGCATCGAGCGTTCGAGTGCGGGAAACAGGAACGGCAGCGCCTGCTGGTAGTTCCAGACATGGGTGCAGCTTCCCTCGCAGGAACCGGCCGTGGGATGGCAGCCTTCGAAGCCGTAGAACGTGCCATCGGTCAGCCGCACGGTGGTCGGACTCTTGAGGATGCTGAGATTCGCCGCGGCGGCATCCAGTACCGCGTGCGGCAGGCTCGAACCGTAGAGCGCATCGCGGAACGTCGTGGTCGCAGCGGCCAGGCGGTCCCAGTCGCGCAGTACCTCGGTGGCGATCTCCGCGGCGCCGGACCACTGCGTTGCATACCAGTTCTGCCAACTGCCGGAGGCGCCGGAAGGCTGCCGAAAATGCCACACCGCCGATATCCAGAATTTGCTGAAATTCGGCGCGTACCAGGCGATGACGAAGCGCACGCGGCCGGTCTTGCCGGGAGCAACAGTGACGTGCGCCGCCTGCAGACTGCAGTCGCGATCGCGCCGCATGCCGCCCGCGCGGTCGCTCGCGGCATAGCGGCGGTCACGCAGCAGGCCGGCCCGCTGCACGTCCTGCCAGTAGACTTCCAGCGCGTCGAACCAGAGGCCGCGATAGAGATAGGTCTGCCGGCTGGTGCTCGGCGCATCCGTTGCCAGCACCAGTTCGGCATAGTCCGGCGCTGCGCGATCGCAATCCTCGGTCACGATCGCGACGCCGCTGGTCTCTCCCGTCAACGGCCGCGCGCTGGTCGGTTGCTCCAGCCCATGCCCCAGCACGCCGATGACGCTGTAGTCGATCGGCGCATCGGTGGTGTTGGACAGCTCGAACTCGAACATCGCGACGGGGATCGAGGAGTTGCGATCGTTCAGCGGGATGAACGGATTGAATGCGGTCATCGTCACCGCGCCCGGGAAGCGCGCGTCCTCGAAGTCCAGCCGCGCGACCGGAAAGCGGCCCTCGAACCGGCAGACGGAGAAATGCGGCATGGCGGCCAGCGAGTCGCGCCGCACGCCGAAGCCGAAATTGCGCCCGAAGTCGGTGGTGAAATCGCCGGTGCGGCTGCCGCGATAGGGACCGTTCATGATCCGCGTGTCCAGCACCTTGCCGTCGCGCTCGGCGCGCACGGAAAAATGCGAGATGCCGTTGGTGCTGCCCTTGTTCGGGCGGTTCAGTATTTCCCAATCGATCAGGCGGCCTGCGCCGGACAGCCCGATCGAGCCGGTGCCGATGCCCCCGAGCGGGAACGAAATCTCACGCGTGCGTTCGCCCTCGTAGACAAAGGGCATTGTTGTGGACATCGTTCCTCCAGCGGGCGTTCCTCCAGCGGGCGTTCCTCCAGCGGGCGTTCCTCCAGCGGGCGTTCCGCGTCCCCAGCGGGCGTTCCCCAGCGGGCGTTCCCCAGTGGGCGTTCGGTGGCCTTGAGCTGCGCCCGCAACATAGCCTCCGGCGTGCAGGTCGTCTCCGATGCCCAGGTATTGGCTGCCATGAAGCGTCATCGGGTGAGCGCCGCGGGTGTCTTCGGCTGCCGGTGGCGAAGCTGATAGACTTGCTGTCATGCCGCCACCTTTGCTTCTGCTCCAGGACATCAGGCTCAGCTTCGGGACCTCGCCAGTGCTGGCCGGCGCCGGTCTGGCGGTCGCCGGCGGCGACAGGTTGTGCCTGGTCGGACGCAACGGCTCCGGCAAGTCCACCTTGCTGCGCGTTGCCGCCGGCCTGATGCAGCCGGATGGCGGCCGCAGGTTCGCCCAACCGGGAGCCACGATCCGCTATCTGCCGCAGGAGCCGGACCTGTCCGGGTACGCAACCACGCTGGCCTATGTCGAGGCAGGGCTGGTCGGCGATGCGGACGCGGACCGGCACCGCTCGCGCTATCTGCTGGAGCAGCTCGGTCTCACCGGCGACGAAGCTCCCGTCACGCTGTCCGGCGGTGAGGCGCGGCGGGCCGCGCTGGCCCGCGTGCTGGCGCCGGCGCCGGACATCCTGCTGCTCGACGAGCCGACCAACCACCTGGACCTGCCTGGCATCGAATGGCTGGAACGCGAACTGGCTGCCATGCGGTCCGGCATCGTATTGATCAGCCACGATCGTCGCCTGCTGGAACGCATGTCCCGTGCCACTGTCTGGCTGGACAACGGCATCACCCGCACACTGGATCGCGGTTTTGTGGCGTTCGAGGCTTGGCGAGACGAAGTGCTGGAACAGGAGGAGAGCGAGCGGCACAAGCTCGGGCGCAAGATCGCCATGGAGGAAGATTGGCTGCGCTACGGCGTAACCGCGCGGCGCAAGCGCAACCAGAAACGGCTGGCGAACCTGCATGCACTCCGCGAACGGCGAAAGCAGCAACGCGCCCGACAGGCCACGGTGCGGCTGGAAGCGGCACAAGCGGAGTTGACCGGTCGACTGGTCATCGTGGCCGAGCGGGTGACGAAGGCGTTCGGCAACCACACGGTGGTGCGGGACGTGACCACCCGCATCATGCGCGGCGATCGGGTCGGCATCGTCGGACCCAACGGGGCCGGCAAGACGACGCTGCTGAAGCTGCTGACCGCCGCGCTGGCGCCCGACGCAGGCGAGGTGCGGCTCGGCACCAATCTGGAGCAGGTGACGCTGGACCAGGGACGGGAGACGCTGGACCCGGCGCAAACGCTTGCCCAGGCGCTGGCCGGCGGGCACGGCGACACGGTGGTGGTGGGCGGCCAACGCCGCCACGTCGTCGGCTACATGCGGGATTTTCTGTTCGGCCCGGAGCAGGCCAACACCCCGGTCGGCGTGCTGTCCGGCGGAGAGCGCGGCCGTCTGACCTTGGCACGCGCCTTCGCCCGCCCCTCCAATCTGCTGGTGCTCGACGAACCAACCAATGACCTGGACCTGGAGACGCTGGAACTGCTGCAGGAGCGGCTGGCCGAGTATCCGGGGACCGTGCTGCTGGTCAGCCACGACCGTGATTTCCTCGATCGCGTCGTGACCTCGGTGATCGCAGCCGAAGGCGGCGGGAGGTGGATCGAGTATGCCGGCGGCTATAGCGACATGCTTGCGCAGCGTGGCTCGCGGCCGGCGGATCTGGTTCCCGCCGCGTCGCGACCGCGGCCGGTGGTCAAGGCGCGGCCGCCGCAGACGGTCCGCCTGCGCCGAATGACGTTCAAGGACCGCCACGCGCTCGAGACGCTGCCAGCCCGCATCGCCGAACTGCAGACGGAAGCCGCCGACTTGAGCTCGCTGTTGGCCGACCCCGATCTGTATGCCCGCGATCCCGTGCGGTTTGCTAAGATGTCGCAGGCACTGCGGGTCGCGCAGGATTCCCTGGCAGAGGCGGAAGAGCGATGGCTCACGCTCGAGATGCTGCGCGAGGAGATCGAGGGCTGATCGGCGCTTGGGAAGGATATCAAATTATGGCAGCCAGAATTCGCGTCGGCATGGTCGGCGTCACGCCGAACCGGGGGTTCGCATCCATCGCCCACATGCCGGCGCTGCTGGCGTTACCGGACTTCGAGGTGGTCGCCGTCTGCACCACCCGCCAGGAAACCGCGGACGCCGCAGCGAAGCATTACGGCGTTCCGCTGGCGTTTGCCGATGCGGCAAGGCTGGCACAGCATCCGGACGTCGATGTGGTCACGGTCTGTGTCAAAGTGCCGGACCACTTCACACCGGTGATGGCTGCCATCGATGCCGGCAAGCACGTCTATTCGGAATGGCCGCTCGGCCGCAACACCGCGGAAGCCAGGCAGATGCACGACGCTGCTGAACGCAAAGGGATACGCCATGTCGTCGGTTTGCAAGGCCGGGTCTCACCGTCGATCAACTATGTCAGGGACCTGATCGCCGAGGGCTATATCGGCAAGCCACTCGCAGGAACGTTGTTCGTGAATGCGGCGAATTGGGGCGCCACACTCGACCGTGCCTATCAGGCGGACTTTGCCAATGGCGCCAACCTGATGACGATCACCGGCGGCCACAATCTCGATGCGCTGTGTTATTGCCTGGGTGAATTCCGCGAGCTGTCAGCGTTCGCGGTAAGTCAGCGCGACCAGATTCCTCTGCAAGGTACCGGCGAACCGATCGCGAAGGACGTGCCGGACCAGCTTGTCGTCAGCGGCATCGTCGGGGACGGAACGGTTGTGTCGGCGCAGGTGCGCGGCGGCATGAGCCGCGGGCACGAGTTCCTGTTCGAGATCCACGGTTCGGACGGCGACCTCGTGCTGGCCGCCACCACGCGAGCGTCGACCCAGCGTCAGGAACTGACCGTGCAAGGCGCGCGTGGAGCGGCCAAGGATCTCACGGATATGCCGGTGCCGGCGAAGTATCGATGGGTGCCGGATGGCGTGCCGCAGGGCTCGCCGTACAACGTGGCGCAGCTGTACGGCAAACTCGGCGCGGCCATCCGGAGCGGCGAGCCCGTGCATCCCGGGTTCGATGCAGCCATCGCCCGTCACCGGATGCTGGACATGATTGCCCGAGCAGCTCGCACCGGCCAGACGCAAACGGTCCGATGAGATCAATGCGTTGCACCTCGCTGAACCAAGCCGGTTCAACTGGGACAGGTCAGTCGGTGGCTGAGTTCGGGCGCTTCTTCTCTTACGGTGAATCCAACCTCCGTCCTATGTCGTGACCGCCTATCGGGAAATGCTCCGCCTCAGGGACGTGGCCAACAAGATAAAATGGAGAAGCGCTGCGATGCCGTACAAATGGTCTTTGGTGCTGTCTGCCGCATGGCTTCTGGTAGCCATCACGTTTGTGCAGACCGCGGATGCACGTGTCGTCAAATTCCAGGTCGCGCAGCGTGGGCCGTATCTCGGCGGGGTGAGCTGGGGCAAGATCGGGGCATACGAAATGCTCACCGGGACAGCTTTCATTGAGGTCGATCCGGCCAATCCGCAGGACGCGATTATCGTCGATGTTGACCACGTACCACGGAATGCACGGGGGCGCGTGGAGTTCAGTACACCGTTCGTCGTCCTGACGCCGGCCGATCCGGCGCGCCGTGCCCACAAGTTGTTTTTTGCCCTCAACAACCGCGGCAACACGCAAGGCGGCTTGATCGCCCCTACGAGCCAGGCCCAGATGGCGGAAACGCTCGCCGGGGCGGCAATGGAACGCGGATATACCGTGGTCGACGCCGGCTGGGAGGGCGACATTGTGCCCGCCGCGCGCAAGCTGATCGCGAACTTGCCAATGGCGGTACAGTCGGATGGCAGTCCAATTACCGGCTTGATGCGCTACGAGTATTACGACCGGCCCGACGGAAGCTTCACGACGAACCTCGAAGGCACCGCCGCGTTCCGATCTTACCCAGCCGCCGATACCGACACCACGCACGCAACCCTCACGGTTCGTGATTCCGAAGCGACTGCGCGCCGTCCGATCGCGTCATCTGATTGGGCGTTCGGCTCCTGCCCGAAGGGCAGGGAGAGCCTCGTGCCCGGGAACGTCGACCTCTGCTACTTCACGGGCTTCGACAGTACGAAGATCTATGAGCTGATCTACACGGCGACGAACCCAATTGTCCTCGGCCTCGGTTTCGCCACAACGCGCGACATCGCGTCCTTCCTGCGCTACGAGACGCAGGATGAGGCGGGCAATGCGAACCCGATCGGCGCGGACGTCGCCCGCGCCTACGCCGCTGGCGGTTCGCAGACTGGTGGGTTTCTGCGTGACTTCGTCTATCTCGGCTTCAACGAGGACGAGAGCCACCGCCGTGTATTCGACGGTGTCATCCCTTGGATCGCAGGGACTGACCGCGTCCTGATCAACGTGCGTTTCGCTGATCCCAACACCTATTCCGTGCAGGACCATCAACACGACTATATGCAAAACAGCTATCCGCCCTTTACCTATGGGGAAACGACAGATCCGAATAGCGGCATCCGCGACGCCATCCTCAAGCGTCCCGCCACCGATCCGCTGGTCATGCAGGTCGATTCGGAAAGCGAGTTCTGGCAGTTCCATGGTTCGCTGAACGTCGTCGATGGCCGGGGTGGCGCGGTGCCGATCCCCACTAACGTGAGATTGTATTTCGTCGGCAACACTTCCCATGGTTTCCTTCATGGTGGATTTCGTTTCCGCGCCCTCGCGAGCAACCCGCTGTGCGTGTATCCAACGCCGACGAGCGGCGTGAGCTGGGAGACACTACGCGCATCGCTGATCAATCTCGACAAATGGGCGGACGAGGGTGTGGCGCCGCCGACGAGCAATTACCCGAGCCTGAGCGATGGCACGTTGGTGACGCTCGAGGCGGCGGCGGCAGCGTTTCCGCGCGTCCCGGGATACGCCATCCCGACCGTTTACCACACCTACGAATGGCTGAATTTCGGACCGGAGTTCGGTTCGCGCGGCGGCGTGCTGACACTGGCCCCTCCGCGCCGCGGTACACAATACACCGTGTTGTTGCCAAGGAGCGACGACAGCGGCATCCAGCTCGCTGGGGTGCGGCCGATCGAGGCTCGTGTGCCGGTCGGCACGAGCGTGGGCTGGAACGTCAGGAAACCTGAGCATCGTGCGCCCGATCTATGCGGTATCGCCGGCTCCTATCTGCCGTTCGCCACGACCAAGGCTGAGCGGGTTGCGAAGGGCGACCCCCGCCTCTCACTCGAAGAACGCTATGGTGACCACGCGGAGTTCGTCACCGCGGTCCGCAAGGCCGCAGGCGCGATGGTCGCCGAACGCTTCATGCTGCCCGAGGACGTGGAGTCCGTGATCGCGGCGGCGGACGCGAGCGACGTACTGCGGTAACCTGCCAAAGCCATCGGCGACACGAAGACGCAGCTCATATGAGCCGTGAACGACACCGACCTCACGACCGACAGGACCACGCTGCACTCCGTGCTATGGCATGACCGCTAAATGAAACGTCGAGCAACGCTGCGGTCCCACTCGTGACGGCAGACCTCCGCGTCCCCCTCGTATGCCCGCATCTCCGCCCGCAGCAGAAATGCGTCATGGGTGCAGGACATTCGCATCTGCGTTTCGATCCGGGTCCGCCATGCACCCCGCGAAACCGTCTGCGACTGGCGCATTTCGACCACCGCGCTCAGCGGATCATGCTCGTCGATGTGGGACGTGAAGCTGCCGTCGGTGCCCAGTTCAAGTCCCAATCGGTCGATCCGCACTACTCCGGGACGCACCTCCGTGGTCGGCTCGGGTGGAGCGGTCTCGGGGCCGGGCAGCGGCGGAAGCCGTGCATCCGCAGGATCCGGGGCTCGCAGCGGCAGCTCCAGCGACCCGCCGAACACCGTCACGGTTGCGTTTTCCGGGGCCGGCCAGATCATCGGCCAGTAGGCGGTGGAAAGCGCCACCCTGATCCTGTGTCCGGCCGGAATCACCGCACCGGCATCGTTGAGTTGGATGCGCACGCGATATCGACGCCCCGGCACCAACGGCGCCGGAGTTTCGTCGCCGTCGCGATGCGCAAGGTTCAATATGCCGTAGCTGACCCGCAGCGACGCGCCGTCAGGATGCACATCGCACAGCCGGACGACGAGGTTCGCCAACGGCTTGTCGGCCGCGATATCGAGCACAACGACCGGTGCGCCGAACATCTCGATGCGCGCATCGAGCGGCAATGTCTCGAACGCCAGTGACCGCGCATCGTCTTCCTGCTGATCGCCCGCCTGATCGGCGGAACGGCCGAACGGGCACCAGCTTCCCGCGTTCCGGCCGACAGTTTGCGGTGAGCATACAGTTTGCGGCGTCAGGCGCGCGCCGTCAGTCCGCAATCCGTCATCGCCGAGGATGAGACGACGCACGACGATGTTCGGCGGCGGCCACGAGGGTTCGGCAATCCATCGTCCCGGCAGTTCCGCGTGATACGGTGCGGGCTTCACGCTCTCCGTCATCCATGCCCGCAGCATGGGCTCGGTCATCACGCCGGTATCAATGCCCTTCAGCCACTGGTCCCACCATCGCAACGCCTCCTGCAAGAAGCCGATCTGAGGACCAGGCAGCGCAACATGCGGATAGGCGTGTGCCCAGGGCCCGACAAGGCCTTTGCGCGGCACCGTCAGGTGCGCGAGCAGGCGCGGAATCGCATTGGTATAGCCGTCGGTCCAACCGCCAACCGCATACACCGGACATTGGATGGCACGGTAATCTTCACATACCGAGCCGTGCTTCCAGTAAGCGTCTCGCCAGTGGTGTCGTAGCCATGGCTCGAGGAACAGCGGGAGATTGTTCAGGCGCTCCAGCCACATCGCGCGCCAGCGGTCGCCGACGAGTGCGGGATCGGGCGGGTGACACATTGCGCCGAACAGGAACGAAGCCCACCCGAATCCGGCGCGAAGCAGTCCACCGCCCATGTAGTGCACATCGTCGCGATAGCGATCGTCGGTCGAGCAGACCGTGATGATCGCCCTCAGCGCCGGCGGGCGGCGCGCGGCGACCTGCAGTGCGTTGAACCCGCCCCAGGAGATCCCCATCATGCCAACGGCGCCGCTGCACCAAGGCTGCGCTGCCAGCCACGCGATCACCTCGAGCGCGTCGTCCTGCTCCTGTTGAGCGTATTCGTCGAACAGCAGGCCATCCGACTCGCCACTGCCGCGGATATCGACACGAACGGCGGCATAGCCATGGCCTGCGAGATAGGGATGCGTCAGTGCATCGCGCTCATACGTGCCGGTTCGCTTGCGGTATGGCAGGTATTCGAGGATCGCGGGAACCGGGTTCCGGACAGCGTCGGCCGGCAGCCAGATGCGGGCGGCCAGGTTTGTGCCATCGCGCAGCGCAATCAGCGTGTGCTCGATTTCGCGCAGCTCGCGAGGATACCTGGCGACGATCACGTGCGGGCGCCGTGTTGGGTCCGGGTCAATCGAACAGGGTTGCCAGGCGCTGCTTGATGCTGTCGGCAACGTACAGCGCCAACGCCTGGATGGTACGGGTCGGGTTCACGCCCGCCGAGGTGACGAAGATGCTGCCATCGACGATGAACAGGTTCTTCACGTCGTGGCTGCGGCCCCATTCGTTCACGACGGAGCGCGCGGGATCGGTGCCCATGCGCGCGGTGCCCATCAGATGCCAGCCGCCATCCGTGAGCGGCGCTTCGTGCCAGACGTCGCGGGCGCCCGCGGCGCGCAGGATCTCGGTCGCCCGTGCCACCGAATGAGCCAACATGCGGCGGCTGTTTTCGCTCAGCGTATAGGCGATCTTGGGCGCCGGAATGCCGTTGGAATCCTTCAGCACCGGATCGAGGGTGACGGTGTTGTGCTCCTCCGGCAGGTCCTCGCAGATCGCCACCATGCCGGTCCGATGGCGGAACAGCGTGCGATAGGCGCGGTGGTGATCGGCGCCCCAGGGCAGGCGGCCGATCTGTTCGCCATGCACCGCGGCCATCACCTGGTTCTGGCCGCGGGAGAACTCGAAGGTGTAGCCGCGTACGAATCCGCGGGAGTGGTCGGTTTCGTAGAATTCCTGGCTCCAGATGCAATTGCCCGGACCGCGATTGCCATCCAGCTCCGCGTCGAAATAGCCGGCAATTCGTGCATAGGGGTGGAACATCAGGTTCTTGCCGACCAGGCCGCTG
Organism: uncultured Alphaproteobacteria bacterium; assembly: GCA_963749575.1. Taxonomy (GTDB): domain Bacteria; phylum Pseudomonadota; class Alphaproteobacteria; order Acetobacterales; family Acetobacteraceae; genus JAMXLO01. The sequence goes on along the minus strand of CAVVNM010000011.1, from coordinate 62,433 downwards.
GAATTGGCGAGGCCGTTCGAATTCAACAGAACACGCGCCGTGCCGATGGCGTTGCAGGCGAGGATGACGACCTCGGCCGGCTGGAAATGTTCGATCCCGTCGCCGTCGTAATATACCACGCCCGACGCCATGCCGTGTTCGTTGGTGGTGATCTCGCGCACCCGGCACCTGGTGCGCAGTTCGACTCCGGCGCGGATGGCGGCGGGCCAGTAGGTGATGTCGGTGCTCGCCTTGGCGCCCTGCGCACAGCCCGAGGTGCAGTGCGCGAGATTGATGCACTTCGCGCGCCCTTCGTAGTCCACCGACGCGATCGCGCTGTCGGACGGCCACCAGTGCCAGCCGAGCTCGTTGAGCCCGCGCGCCAGCGTGGTGCCGGACTTGCCGAGCGGCAGCGGCGGCATCATCGGTTCGTGCGGTGGATAGGCGGGATCGCCCGCCAGGCCCGATACGCCCATCATACGGTCGTTCTCGTTGTAGAATGGCTCCAGCGTCGCATAATCGATCGGCCAGTCGTCGGCGACGCCGTCCAGGCTGCGCACCCGGAAGTCGGACGGATGGAAGCGCGGGAAATGGCCCGCATACAGCACGGTCCCGCCGCCCACCCCATTGAAATTGGCGACCTTGATCGGTGAATTCCGTTCGTTGATCGGGTAGTCGGTGTCGCGCGCGCGCAGGTTCGGGCTGTAGTGGAAATCGTTGAGCTGGCGTGCCTCCCAATCGCGGCCTGAACTCGGATATTCCGCCGGCTTCATCCATTCACCCTGTTCGAGACAAAGGATGTGCATCTTCGTCTCGGCCAGGCTCCAGGCCACCGCCGCGCCTGAGGCGCCCGCGCCGATGATCAGAACGTCGACCGGTTTCGTCATGGCGGTGTCTCACCTGGTTTCGCGTCGCTTCAGTCGAGGGGGTTGCGGGTGCGGTTGTCAACGGCAGGCCGCCGGCCGGCTGGGCGAGGTTCGGGGTTCGTGAGTCGGGCAACCGCGTGATACACTAGAGTTCGGCGACAGGCCGTTGTGACGCCAGGCAATTTCGAGCGAGGAGCAAGGACCCGATGGACAGCCCCGTTCAGACTGCATCGTTCGATCACGGCATCGACAAGGCGGCCCACCCGCTCGATCCGCTCTCCGCGCTGGAGATCACGCGGGCTACCGCGATCATCCAGGCGCATTTCCCGTGGGGGAATGATCTGCGCGTCGAGACGATCGACGTCGAGGAACCTGACAAGGATGTCGTGCGCGGCCATCTGCCGGGCACGCCATTTCCCCGCATCGCCCGGTTCAACATCTACCGGCGTGGCGTAATGGGCGTCTGGCAGGGCCGCGCCGACCTCGAACGCGGCGAGATCATCTCGGAACGTTTCAGGGCCGATGCCCGGGCCATGGTGGCGGTGGAAGAGGTCCTGCTGATCGAAAAGACGGTGAAGGCCGATTCGCGCTTTCAGGAGGCGCTGCGCCGCCGTGGCCTGTTGGCCGAAGTCGACAACATGTGCATCGACCCGTGGACGGTGGGAGAATTCGGCTACGAGGTCGAACAGGGCCGGCGGGTACTCAATTGCTTTGTCTGGATGCGCAATTTCCCGCTCGACAACTACTACGCCCATCCGGTCGAGGGACTGCACGCGCTGATCGACCTGAGCACGCTGGAGATCCTGCGCGTCGATGACCATTTCGAAGCGGCCGGCGACTATGTTCCGGTCCCGCGGACACCACGGAACTTCGATGCAGATCTGCTGACGGAGTTCCGGGCACCGTCGGCGCCGCTCGATGTGGTACAGCCGGCCGGCCCGGGGTACCGCGTATCGGGCAACCTGGTCACCTGGGAGAACTGGGATTTCCGCGTCGGCTTCAATGGCCGCGAGGGTCTGGTACTCCACGCGATCGGCTACACGCATCAAGGGCGGCGGCGGCCGGTGGTCTATCGCGCATCGATCGCCGAGATGGTCGTGCCGTACGGCTCTCCGGAGCGCAGCCACTACCGGAAGAACGTGTTCGACAGCGGGGAAGTGGGCTTCGGGCGGATGGCCAACTCGCTGACCCTCGGCTGCGATTGTCTGGGCACGATTCATTATTTCGACGCCGTAGTCCCGGATCTGTTCGGCATCCCGCGCACGATCGACAGCGCCATCTGCCTGCACGAGGAAGATGCAGGACTTGCCTGGAAACATTTCGACGTTCGCAGCGGCCGCACCGAGGTCCGTCGCGCCAGAAAGCTGGTGATCTCCTCGATCTCCACGATCGGCAACTACGAATACGCGTCGTACTGGTATCTGCATCAGGACGGCCGCATCGAGTACGAGATGAAGGCGACCGGCATCATCAACACCGCTGCCTGCCATCCCGGTCAACCGGGGAAGTACGGGTCGGAGGTGGCGCCAGGCATCGTCGGCCACATTCATCAGCACATTTTTTGCGCTCGGCTGGACATGGAAGTGGACGGGCCCGGCAACACGGTGGTCGAGTGCGACACGATCGCGCCCGCCACCGGTCCGGAGAATCCGTACGGCAACGCATTCTATGTCGAGGAACGTCCGCTCACGACCGAGTGCGAGGCACGGCGCAACAGCGATTTTGCCCGGATGCGCTACTGGAAGATCGTCAATCCGGAGACGCGGAACGGGGTCGGCAAGCCGACCGCCTACAAGCTCGAGGCCGGCTCCGCGGTGCAGCCTTTCACCGATCCGGACAGCCCCTCCGGGCGCCGCGGCCGGTTCATCCAGCACCAGGTCTGGGTTACACCGTTCCATCCGGAGGAACGCTTCCCGGCCGGAGAGTTCGTCAACCAATCACGCGGCGACGACGGATTGCCGGCCTGGACAGCGCACGATCGCGCGGTCGAGAACACCGATATCGTTCTGTGGCACAGTTTCGGACTGCATCATCTGCCGCGTCCGGAGGATCATCCGGTACAGCCCTGCGTCGTCTGCGGCTTCAAGCTGTTGCCGTTCGGCTTCTTCGACCAGAACCCGGTGATCGACCTGCCGCGGACGCAGAACGCCGCAAGTTGCTGCACTTCCGCTGCGGCCGGCTGCTGCGACTGAACCACAGGTTGTCACCGCCGTCGGCCCAGGCGATCGGCGACGATCAGCAGAACGATCGACAGCGACATCATCAGCGTCGCCGCGGCTGTGATCGCCGGGCTCAGATGCTCGCGCAAGCCCACGAACATCTGCATCGGCAAGGTCCGCTGTTGCGGGCTCGCCATGAACAGCGCGATCACCAACTCGTCGAATGAGGCGACAAACGCGAAGGCGGCACCCGACAGCACGCCGGGCAGGATCAGCGGCAGCATCACGCGACGGAATGCGGCGAGTGGTCGCGCGCCCGAGATCGCCGCAGCGCGCATCAGTGAGCGGTCAAAATTGGCGAGGCTGGCCCCAACCGTAACAACGACGAATGGCGAGGCGATCGTCGTTTGTGCAATGATGATGCCGGGGAAAGTGCTGGCGAGCCCGATCCGCGCATAGAACAGGTAGGCACCGACAGCGGTGATGACGACCGGAACGATCAACGGCGAAATCAGCACGCTCATGATGGTGCGCCGCGCCGGCAACCGCGGGTTCGACAGGCCCACCGCCGCCAGCGTACCGAGGCTGGTCGCGAGCACGGTCACTCCAACAGCAATGACAACGCTGTGCCAGATCGCGTCACGCCACTGGCCGCTGCCAAGCACTTCCTGGTACCAGCGCCAGGAGAACCCGGCGAGCGGATAGGTGAAGAATGCCTCGGCGTTCACCGATAAAGGCACCGGCACGAAGATCGGCAACACCAGAAAGGCCAGCACCAGCCCACACCAGACGAGCAGCACCGCCACGCGCAGGCGATCGGCGATCGTGGCGTAGGGCGACAGCAACATTGGTCAGACCAGCTTCAGCCGGTCGATGCCGAACAGGCGTGCGAACAGCGCGAACAATGCCAATGTCAGTGTCAGGAGGATGCAGCTGAGTGCGGCCGCCATCTGCCAGTTCAGCTCGAAATTGATATAGTTGGAAATGAAGTTGCTGATCAGTTGATCGGTCGGACCGCCCACCAGCGCCGGCGTGATGAAATAGCCAAGGCACAGGATGAAGGTCAGCAGCCCACCAGCCATTACGCCGGGCATGACCTGCGGCAAATAGATCCGAACAAAGGCAGCGATCGGCCGCGCCCCCAGCGAATAGGCCGCACGCATCTGCGACGGATCGATCGTCCGCATGACGCTATAGATCGGCAACAATGTAAACGGAAGCTGGATGTGCGACATGGCGATGACCAAGCCCGTGCGGGTGTACATCAGGTCGACGCGCTCGCCGATGATGCCGAGCCCGAGCATCAGCTCGTTGAGGATTCCGAATTTCTGCAGCAGCACGGTCCAGGCGGCGGTGCGCACCAGGATAGATGTCCAGAACGGCAGCAACACCAGCATGATGAGCCGCGCGGCGATCTGCCTTGGCAGGTTGGCGAGCAGCCAGGCCAGCGGAAACCCGAGTACGAGCGTGGTCAGGGTGACGATTGCGGCTACCATGAACGTGCGCGCGAACACCGCGCGATAGATCGCCTGATCCGCCGGCAGTGGGCCAATGCCGCCGCCGGGCAACCATTGCAGATCGATCGCGGCCAGCAGGTAGTTCGTGGTGAACCGCCGTATGCCGTGCCTGATCGCGAACCAGGTATCGGTCTCGCCCCAGAACGGATCCGCCGTGATCAATGTCGCGCGGGTCAGCACACCGCCGGCAGCAACGCCACGGGCGGCACGCAGCACATGGCTGCGCGCGCCGGGCAACAGGTTGTTGAGCGTCTTGGCGAGGTTGAATACGGAGTTGTCCTCCTTCGCCGCCAGTAGATCGGCGCCGAGTGCCGTGAACACGGCATCGTCCGGCACATCTTGCGCGGACGATGCACCGAGCGCGGCCGCGGTGCGCGGCAGCGCATCGGCTATCGTCGGATCATAAATCCCGCGCGTGAGCAGCGCGCCGATCGGCAGGCAGAAGCTCAGCATCAGCAGCATGAACAGCGGCGCCACGAGCAGCAGGGCCCGCACGCGCTGGCCGCGCGTTTCCCGTCGTACCGCCGCGGCCAGCGTCGGGTTCGCTACAGTCACTACCGTGCCTGCGGTCGCAGCGTCATTTCGCCAGCCAGGCATTGAAGCGCTTGGTCAGGTCTTCGCCGTGGTCGCCCCAGAATTCCACATCGAGGACCAGCGACGACTTCATGTGGTCGGGCGCGGTCGGCAGCTTGGCGAGCGTCTCGGGCGGCACGAACTGCGTCGCTGCCTTCACCACCGGGCCATAGGGAATGAACTGGCTAAGCCGCCCGTTGATCTCCGGCTGTGCCACGTAGGCGAGATACTGATAGGCGAGGTCAAGGTGCGGCGAGCCCTGCGGGATCGAGATCATGTCGAACTCGATGATCTCGTTGTCCCAGACGATCTTGAACGGCGCCTTTTCCTGATCGATAGGATTCTGGATGCGACCGTTCCAGGCAGTGCTCATCACCACCTCATGGGACGCGAGCAACTGCGGCGGCTGCGCGCCCGCCTCCCACCAGACTATGTCGCCTTTGATGGTATCGAGCTTGCGGAACGCCCGATCGACCCCGTCTTTGGTCGCCAGCACCTTGTAGACCTGGTCGATCGGCACGCCGTCGGCCATCAGCGCCCATTCGAGATTGTTGGCGGCCACCTTTTGCATTCCTCGCTTGCCCGGCCAGCGTTTGGTGTCGAACAGCGCAAGCACCGAGGTCGGGCCATCCTTCAGCACCGTCGTATTGTAGGCGAGCACGTCGCCATAGACGTCGAGGCCGATGCCGCAATCGAGTGCTGAACCCGGCAGAAAGCCTGAGCGGTCACCGATCTTGCTGTAGTCGAGCCGCTGCAGGATGCCGGAATTGCAGGCCGACAGCACTTCCGCCGTGTCCACCGTCACGAGGTCGTTGGTCATGTTGTGCGCCTGCACCATCGCCTGCACCCGGGCCATGCCTTCCGACGTCTCCTCCTCGTTGAACTTGATACCCATTTTGGCCGCGAAGGGTTGGTACCAGGCTTGGCGCTGCGCCGATTGCCAGGCCCCGCCGCCAGAGCTGATGGTCAGCTGCTGTGCCGCCGTGGGCGCCGCTGCGAACAGTCCGGCCGCCAATGCGGCGAAGCCGACGATAGCGATGGTCCTCATGGGGTCCTCCACTCGTTGTTCGGGATTTCATCCGCCGATGCGGCGGCAGGGAAGGCACGGCAGTCGGCAGTTGCCCAGGACAGAAAGACCGCCGCACCCGTGGCAACCTCGGTGCCGGTTGCGACCTTCACCGTGATGGTATGGCCGTTGTCGACGGTGGCGAGCAGCCGCTGATGATCGCCGAGATAGATCCGGCTTCGCACCAACGCGCGGCAACGATTGTCCGCCGCTGCATCGCTCGCTCCGACCAGTTGGATCGCCTCGGGGCGCACCGCGACGACGACCGGCGCGCCGACGGACATCTGGCCTACGGCAGCAGCGAGCAGCCGCAGGCCGCCGGCGAGCGCAACCCGCACATCGCCATCATGCACTGCCTCGACGGTTCCCGTGAGCAGGTTGTTTTCGCCGATGAACCCGGCCACGAACGCGTCCTGCGGTTGGCTATAGAGGATGTCGGGAGTACCCTGCTGCATCACCCGCCCATCATGGAATACAGCGATACGGTCGGACATCGTCAGCGCTTCGTCTTGATCATGCGTCACGTAGACGACGGTCAGACCTAGCCGTTCGTGCAGGAGTTTGATCTCGATCTGCATCTGCTCGCGCAATTTCTTGTCGAGCGCACCGAGCGGCTCATCCATCAGCACCAGGCTGGGCTCGAACACCAATGCGCGCGCCAGTGCAATGCGCTGCTGCTGGCCGCCGGAGAGCTGCGCCGGACGGCGGTCGGCGAATGTCTCGAGCCGCACCATGGCCAGCGCAAGGCGCACGCGTTCGACAATCTCGGCACGCCCCAGCCGGCGCACACTGAGCGGAAAGGCCACATTCTCCGCGACCGTCATGTGGGGGAACAGCGCGTAATTTTGGAACACCATGCCGATGTTGCGCTGATACGGCGGGAGGCGGTCTACCGGCCGGCCGGCCAACAGTATCTCGCCCCTGGTCGGTCGCTCGAAGCCGGCGAGCATGTTCAGCGTCGTGGTCTTGCCCGATCCGGACGGTCCGAGGAGTGTCAGGAACTCGCCCTGCGCGACGTGGAGGGTCAGGTTGCGCACCGCAAGAGTGCGCCCATCATAGCTCTTCTCGACGCCGATGAGCTTCACCAGCGCGTCTTTGCTCTCGGTCTGCGACGGCGCGTCGTCCACCTGCCCTCTGTCCCCAAAGATGAACGATCTTGCCAAGCTGCTTGATCGGCGACAACTTTCGCCGGCGGGTACGGCGCCGCACTCTCTCGGCCGACGGACCACTCGGGAGAGGGAAGCCGACATGCAGGATACGCCGTATTGGTGGGAGCACGCGCCACCGACGGAGGCGCCGTCGTCCGCGCTGCCGGCGCGTACCGATGTTGCGGTGATCGGCGCCGGCTACACGGGACTTTCCGCAGCGCTCACGCTGGCCCGCGCCGGCCGCTCCGTCGTGGTACTCGATGCCGGTTTGCCTGGCATCGGCGCCAGCTCACGCAATGGCGGCATGCTGGGCGACTGGCTGAGGCCGTCGTTCGACACTCTGCTCCGCCGCTTCGGGAAGCAGCGCGCCGCCGCGCTGATCGCAGAGGCGCGAGAGGCATTCGAATTCTTGGGCCAGTTCATCGCCGCGGAACGCATCGACTGCAATTTCGCTCTCACCGGCGGCTTCTCGGGTGCAGCGACGGCGAGACAATACGAGGCACTGGCGCGGGAGACCGAGGTACTGTCACGCTGCATCGGCAGCGAAGCCGATATGGTGCCGAAATCCGAGGTGCGGAACGAGATTGGCACGGATCTCTACCACGGCGGTCGGGTGATGCACCGACGCGGCGGACTGCATCCGGCACGCTATCATGCCGGTTTGCTCGAACGCGTCCGTGGCGCAGGCGCCACAGTGATCGGCGACTGCCCGGTGAGCACCCTCGAGCGCAATGGCGCGGGCTTTCGTCTGACCACGCCGGGCGCATCGCTCGACGCCCGCAACGTCGTTGTTGCCACCAACGGCTATACCGGCCCGGTCACGCCGGCGCTCCGCCGTCGCGTCATACCGGTGACCAGCTACATGATCGCGACCGCACCGCTGTCGCCAAACCTGATGGCGACGCTGATGCCGAGAGGCCGCATGCTCACCGACAGCAATCGTCTGCTGTGCTATTTCCGACCATCGCCTGACAACTCCAGGATCCTGTTCGGCGGCCGCCCAGCCTATACCGACATCGGCGCGGCGGAGGCGGCACGGCGCCTCTCCCGCTATATGACGAGGATCTTCCCGGAATTGCAGGACGTGGAGCTGACCCACTCCTGGTCGGGCTACATCGGCTACACATTCGACCGCCTGCCGCATGTCGGCGTGCGCGACGGTGTGCATTACGCCATGGGCTACTGCGGCTCGGGCGTGGTGATGTCCACCTGGCTCGGCCGCAAAGCAGCGCTGTGCCTGCTGGACCACACCGAGGCGGGGAGTGCCTTTGCCGAGCTGGAGCACCGGACTTCGCCATTCTACCATGGACGACCCTGGTTCCTGCCGTTGGTGCAGGCTTGGTATCAGGGCGCCGACCTGATCGGGCGCTGATCGGAATGCCGCCGTCGGTCGCCCTACTGGCCGCTGCGATCCCCCTCATGCACGGCAGTCGTCTCGCAGGTGAACTTCCCCTGCATTGTGTTCCCGAAATATCGCTCGCCGCGGTAGTAATACACCCGCAAATTGGTGTTGACCCAGACCACCTTGTCGCCGGGACACAATGAGTCCGGCGGCGGCGCGTGTACCGGATTCTGCCCATGGCTGCCCGTCCCGGTCAGCACTCCGATGGCGAGGACGGCACCTGCAATCATCTTTCGTTGGAGCATGAAGCGCCCTTCCACCAGTATTTGTCGCAAGCTCGTGTGCGCACACGACCGACAGGGCGACTGGATAGCTTAAGGCGACTGGATACCTGTGCCGCCGCGAAGCTACGCTGGGCCTGCGATCGACCTCGCCACGCAACCCACCATCATTGGAAGATATACCAGATATGCGACTGATAATCTGGCTGGCCGCTCCCGTCGCCGTACCTGTCCGCGGTGGGGATTGTGACGATCATCCAATCGTGGGTCAACGGCACAGGTTATTGTCACACGTGGCTGTCGATCATCCTGCCCTATTGCCGGTAGCCGGTCGCTTCCAGCCGTCGAGCACCGCCGCGCTCTGGCAAAGTGGGTATGGAGTTTGCCGGCATATCGCACCGGTACCTGGCCGATGTCGCTTTCAGGTCGCGGCGTGAGGGAGCGGAGCCTGCCGGACCCGCGGCCTCGTCAGGCGCGCCCGTAGCCAGGTGCCGGCCGGCCGCTCGAACCACGCGTAAGCCGCGACGGCGGCAGCGACCGCCAGAAGTAGCGACACCACGGCATAGGCAACCGCCGCAACCGGTCCCGTCAGGTGCAGCCAATGCCACAACAGACCCAGCGCTCGCATCGGGAAAGGATGCACGAGATACAGCGCATACGATGCATCGCCAAGAATGAGCAGCGCCCGGGGCATCCGCACCGCTTGCCCGAGCACCGCCGCTGCCACCAGAATCGCCACGGGCACGCCTGTCATCAGCGGCCCGCTTGCGTCGTTCCCGGATAAGTGCCCAGCCATCAGCAGTATCGCGGCAGACACGATCAGGCCGACGCGCACCGCGCCTGACAAACGGAGCCCGCGCGCCGCCGCCGTCGCGATCGCCATGCCGAACAGGAATTCGGCCATGATCGGGTCGGTCCAGAACACCAGCGCCGTGGCCTGCGCCGGTACCAGGCGGTGCACCGCCATCGCGGCGCCCAGCGCCATCGTGACGGCAAGCAGTGCCCGGCGCCGCGGCTGCCAGATGCACGCCGCGAACACCACGTAGAACAGCATCTCGTAGTTGAGCGTCCAGCCGAGACTGTAGACCGGCTGAATGATGCCATCCGGACGCCGCGTCGGCAGGAAGGCATAGCTCATCGCGACGTTCGTGAAGCTGCCGATACCCTCACTTGTCGAGCCGCGCGCGATCAGTGCGATCACCAGGAAGAGCGTGGTCGCCGCCCAGTACAGTGGCACTATGCGGATCAGGCGCCGGGTCATGAAGATCGCAGGAGCGCGGCGCCGCCCGAACAGATCGTCGGAGGCATACACCATCACGAACCCGGAAATGACGAAGAACAGATCGACCCCGGCACCCCAGGGCAACGCGGCGTGCCAACGCGTCATCATGCCACCGGGATCCAGGCCGATTGCCTCATGCAGTACGTGCAGGACGGCGACGCTGAGAGCGGCCACAGCACGCAGCGCCTGCACCAACTCGATCTTCGCTGAGCGCATCCGAACCAAATCCGCGTTTCCGCGTGATTTAGCACACCCCTCGTGATATCCATCAAGTGCGCGCCGCACGGCCGGATGGCCGATGGCTACAGGTATGATGGCCACAGGTATGTCGGGCGGGCGACCGCGATCCAGCGGACACTCGCGGACACTCATTGTTAATGATCGGAACCATAGCCTTCACGGACAATTGTGGACGCGAGCGCTCCCGGCTAAGTGAACCCGAGCGGACGCAAACGTTACAGCGGATGTCGTCCGGCTGCGGCAAACTCCTGCCGGCCTTGTTGCGGGCCGTTATACCGTCGCGATCACGACCATTCTGAGCAAACGGACCCACGCACGGCATGGCACCAAAAATCTATCATCTGCATCCGTTGGTTGCTGGAGCCCTGTCCGAGTGGCCCTCGCATTTCGCGCGCTGCCGTGCCATGGGATTCGACACAGTCTGCATTGCTCCCCCTTTCATGCCGGGTGCCAGCGGCGACATTTTCGTCACCGCCGATCATGAGGTCCTGCATCCGGCGTTGGGCTGGTCCGGCAAGGCCGACGCCGGGATTGCGCACATCGCTCGCCAGGCCGCGGACCATGGCCTGAGCATCTGGCTCGACCTTGCCGTCGATCGGGTGGCGGTCGATGCCGCGATTTGCCGTCGCGAGGAACAGTGGTTCGCCGCAGGCGGCTGCGGTTCGTTGCCCAATCCGTGGCATGCGCCGCAGCGGGCCGATGTCGCCTATGCGCGATTGCAGCAGACCGAGATTGTCGAGGCGTTCTCGGAATGGTGGCTGGATCGGCTGTCGCGTCTGGTGCGGGCGGGGATCGCCGGGTTCCGTTGCCTCGATCCAGATCACGCACCGGCGTCGCTCTGGCGGCGAATCATCGGCGGGCTGCGGCAGGACGTTGCACGGTGCGATTTTTTGGCCTGGACGCCGGGGGTTGACCGCGCAGCGCTGCCGCGCCTGGAAGGGGTCGGCTTCGACAATGTGTGTTCGTCGCTTGCGTGGTGGGATGGCCGTGCGCACTGGCTGATCGAGGAGGTCGAGCTGTTGCGGCGGATCGCGCCGGCGATTGCCTCGCCGGAGCCTTCGTTCCTCGAACGCCGCGCGATGCGGATGCCGCCTGGCAGCGATATTCCCGCGGACCATCGCTTCGCATTGCGGCTGGCGGCGGCTGCCGCAAATGGTCTGTTCGTGCCGATGGGATTCGAGTACGCCGCGCGCCGCGCCTTCGATGCCGCCGTGGCCGCGCCGGAGGATTTCACGCGTGCCCGCGACGAGGCGCCGGCCGATCTGCTGGCGGACGTCGCGGCCGCCAATGCGCTGGTCGATCGCTTGGCAGCCTATCGGGTCGACGGCGAAATGCGGCAACTCACCGAGCCGCACGAACCGGTCACGGCGTTGCTGCGCACCGATGCGACCGCGGTGCGCGATGCGTCACGCGCGGTGATGGTGCTGGCAAATCCCGATGCCGCCCGCGGCGTGGCGCTCGGTCTGTCGGTCTCGCCGCCGCCACCCCAGGCGGGCGCGGCGTTCGCGCTGGAACCGCCGTTCGATGACGTCGATGCGGCGATGGGACCTGGCGAGGTGCGGGTTCTTGTCTATGCGCGGACGCCGCCGGTGATCTATCCGATGGTCCGCGATGAAGACCTGCGATCGTCGCAACTTGCGGCCATGCGTATCGCCATCGAGACAATTCGTCCCTGCGTGCCCGACGGCGCGTTTGCCGTGAAGTGCCTGGTCGGTGAAAGCATTGCCGTCAGCGCCGACATCATTGCCGATGGCCATGACGTGCTGGCCGCCGCATTGCTGTGGCGCGCGGACGACGAGACAGACTGGCAACGCGTCGTGATGCGGCTGGTGGAGAACGATCGCTGGGAGGCAAGCTTCGCACCGGCTCGCATCGGCCGGCATCGGTTCACGGTCCGCGCGTGGTGGGATGCCTGGGGAACCTTCCGGCACGATCTGTCCGCCAAGTATGCCGCCGGCCAGACCGTAACGCTGGAGATCGATGAAGGCTGCCGCATGATCGAAGCGGCGGACCGCGCGGATATCGCAGCGCAGGTGCGATCGGCGGATGCCGCGCAGCAGGTTGCTCTGCTGGTCGCGGAGGAGACCGCCCGGGCGATGCGTGCAGCCGACGCCCGGCCGTTTGCCGTCGAGTACGCGCCCGCTGTACCGCTCGATGTCGATCGTCCCCAGGCCGGCTTCGCAAGCTGGTATGAGATGTTCCCGCGCTCGGCCACCGATGATCCGGCACGGCACGGGACATTCGCCGATGTGATCCGCGCGTCTTCCGGACATCCGCGCGATGGGCTTCGACGTGCTGTATTTCCCGCCGATCCACCCAATCGGAACGACCAACCGCAAGGGGCGCAACAACGCGCTGCGAGCGGAGCCGGATGACGTTGGCAGTCCCTATGCCATCGGCGGGCCGGAGGGCGGATACGATGCCGTCCATCCGCAGGCTCGGCACCCTGGATGACTTTCGCGCGCTGGTCGGCGCAGCCAAGGACAACGCACTGGAGATCGCACTCGATTTCGCAGTCCAATGTTCGCCGGATCATCCGTGGCTGCGCGAGCATCCTGACTGGTTCCGCTGGCGGCCCGATGGTTCGATGCGGTTCGCCGAGAACCCGCCGAAGAAATACGAGGACATCGTCAATCCTGATTTCTACGCCAAGGCGGCAATGCCGACGCTGTGGCTCGCGCTGCGCGACGTCATCCAGTTCTGGGTCGATCAGGGGGTGCGCATCTTCCGTGTCGACAATCCGCACACCAAGCCGATGCCGTTCTGGCAATGGATGATCGCCGACATTCGCAGCCGACATCCCGACGTGATCTTCCTGGCCGAGGCGTTCACCCGGCCGAAGCTGATGTACCGGCTGGCGAAGGTGGGATTCACCCAGTCCTATACCTACTTCACCTGGCGCAACACGAAGCAGGAGATCATCGAATATCTGACGGAGCTGAACGAAGCGCCGGTGCGGGACTTCTTCCGGCCGAACTTCTTCGTCAATACACCGGACATCAACCCGCCGTTCCTGCAGACCTCGGGCCGACCGGGCTTCCTGATCCGCGCGGCGCTGGCCGGCACGCTGTCCGGACTGTGGGGCATGTATTCAGGCTTCGAACTCTGCGAGGCGGCGCCGCTGCCAGGTCGTGAGGAGTATGCCGACTCCGAGAAATATCAGATCCGCGTGCGCGACTTTGCGGCGCCGGGCAACATCGTGGCAGAAATATCCGCGCTCAACCGCATCCGCCGGGCGCATCCGGCGTTGCAGACCCATCTGGGCGTGACCTTCTATCCAGCCTTCAACGAACAGGTGCTGCTGTATGGCAAGCGAACACCGGGCGGGCGCGACATGATCCTCGTCGCTGTCAGCCTCGATCCCCATGGCGCGCAGGAAGCGGCAATCGAGATCCCGTTGTGGGAATGGGACCTGCCGGACCATGAGTCGCTCGCGGCCACCGACCTGATGCGCGGACATCGCTTCGTCTGGACCGGCAAGCAGCAGCGCATCCGCCTCGATCCCGCCGATCTGCCGTTCGCGATCTGGCAGGTCGCACCCGTGGGGGCACCGTGATGGACATCTCCGCTGCCGCTTCCGCCCCGATCGAAGTCGCCGTCAGCGAGAATGCGCTGTGGTACAAGGACGCCATCATCTACCAGCTGCACGTCAAGTCGTTCTTCGATGCCAACAACGACGGCATCGGCGATTTGCCTGGCCTGATCTCCAAGCTCGATTACATCGCGGATCTCGGCGTCAACACCGATCTGGCTGCTGCCGTTCTATCCGTCGCCGCGCCGTGACGACGGCTACGACATCAGCGACTATCGGGGCGTCCATCCGGACTATGGCACGCTCGCCGATGTCAGGCGCTTCATCGCCGCGGCGCATGCGCGCGGCATGCGGGTGATCACCGAGCTGGTGGTGAACCACACCTCCGACCAGCATCCGTGGTTCCAGCGCGCGCGGCAGGCGAAGCCCGGCTCGGTATATCGCGATTTCTACGTCTGGTCGAACGACGACCACAAATACGCCGGCACGCGCGTCATCTTCGTCGATACTCAGCGGTCCAACTGGACCTGGGACGAGGTCGCGGGTGCGTACTACTGGCACCGGTTCTATTCGCACCAGCCGGACCTGAACTTCGACAATCCGCGCGTGCTGAAGGAGATCCTGGCGGTCCTGCGCTACTGGCTGGATCTCGGCGTGGACGGTCTGCGGCTCGATGCGGTGCCCTATCTGGTGGAGCGCGAGGGCACCAACAACGAGAACCTGCCGGAAACCCATGCGGTACTGAAGCAGATCCGTGCCGAACTGGATGCCCACTATCCGGACCGGATGCTGCTGGCGGAGGCCAACCAATGGCCGGAGGACGCGAAGGATTATTTCGGCGACGATGACGAATGCCACATGGCATTCCACTTCCCGCTGATGCCGCGGATGTACATGGCGATCGCGCGCGAGGACCGTTTCCCGATCACCGACATCCTGCGTCAGACGCCGGACATTCCGCCCAACAGCCAGTGGGCGATCTTCCTGCGCAACCACGACGAATTGACGCTGGAGATGGTGACGTCGAGCGAGCGCGATTTCCTGTGGGAGACCTATGCCGCCGATCGCCGCGCGCGGCTCAATCTCGGCATCCGCCGCCGGCTGACGCCGCTGCTCGAGCACGACCGCAGGCGGGTCGAGCTGATGAACTACCTGCTGCTCTCGATGCCGGGGACGCCGGTGATCTACTACGGCGACGAGATCGGCATGGGCGACAACATCCATCTCGGCGACCGCGACGGCGTGCGCACGCCGATGCAGTGGTCGCCCGACCGCAACGGCGGATTCTCGCGCGCCGAACCTTCGCGTCTCGTGCTGCCGCCGATCATGGATGCGCTGTATGGTTTCGAGGCGGTGAATGTCGAGGCACAGTCCGGCGACCGGCATTCGCTGCTGAACTGGACGCGCCGCGCGATCGCGGTTCGCCGCCAGTATCAGGTATTCGGCCGCGGCAGCTTCCGGCTGTTGTATCCGAAGAACCGCAAGGTCCTGGCCTATCTGCCGCGAATATGAGGGTCGCACGATCCTCTGCGTCGCCAACCTGGCGCGCACGCCGCAGGCGGTGGAGCTGGAATTGTCGGAGTTCGCCGGTCGGACGCCGGTCGAGCTGGATGGCGGATCGATATTCCCGCCGATCGGCCAGTTCAACTATCTGCTGACGCTGTCGCCGTACGGCTTCTACTGGTTTCTGCTGGCCGATGAAGAGGCGGCGTGGCCGACAACGCACACGCCCGCGCCGGAGCCGATGCCCGAATATCAGACCATCGTCCTGCGGACCTGCCTGGCCGATGCGCTGGCGAGCAACCGTGTCTCGTTGGAACGCGACATCCTGCCGGCGTATCTCGCGAAGCGCCGCTGGTTCGCGATGAAGGACCAGACGCTGCGTGCGGCACGCGTTGCCTCGCTCGTCGCGTTGCCGCATGCCGAGCTGGAGCTGCTGCTGGCGGAGATCGAGACCGAAACGCAGGGCGGCACGGCGCGCTGGCTGCTGCCGCTGGCAATCGCCTGGGAGGACCGGCAGACCGGTCCGCTGCCGGCGCAACTGGCGCTGGCGCGCGTGCGACGCGGCGCGCGCGTGGGGCTGCTGACCGATGCATTCTCGTTGCCGGAATTCGCCAGCGGTGTCCTGGCAGGTCTGGCGGGCAATGCGCATAGCTGGCGAGCTTCGCTTCGAACCGACCTCGCGCATGGCGGAGACCGTCGTCCCGCCGGATGCCGAGATGAAATGGCTGTCGGTGGAGCAGTCGAATTCCTCGATGATCGTCGGCGATGTGGCGATGCTGAAGCTGTTCCGGCGCGTATCGGCGGGGCCGCACCCTGAGGCGGAGATGGGTCGCTACCTGACCGAACAGGGGTTTGCCAACATCGCGCCGCTGCTGGGGGAGGTCGTGCGCGTCGACGCCGACGGCGAGCGTCACGCTCTTGCGGTCGCGCAAGGTTTCATCCGCAACCAGGGCGATGCCTGGACGTGGACGCTGGATCTGCTGATGCGCGGCTTGTCGGACCTCACCGCCGGAACCGAGGAGGCGCAGGCAACGGGAGCCGAGCAGCACGAGGATTACGGCGCGATCGCCGCGCTGCTCGGGCGTCGCCTGGGCGAGATGCATGCGGTGCTTGGCCGCGAGGTCGACGATCCGGCGTTCGCGCCGGAGCCGGCGAGCGCCGACCTGGCGCGGCAATGGGCGGAGCAGGCGGAACAGCAGCTCGCCGCCGCATTCGCCGCGCTCGATGTGCCGCGCGAGTGGGATGCCGAGCCCGCCCAGGATCTGGCCATCGTGATGGCGGAGCGCGACCGGCTGGCGACGACGGTGCGCGGGCTGGCCGAATCGGGAGCCGGCGCGACGCTTACGCGCATCCACGGCGATCTGCATCTCGGCCAGGTTCTGGTTGCCAACGGCGATGTCTATATCATCGACTTCGAGGGCGAGCCGGCGAAGCCGGTGGCGTCCGCGGCGGGCAAAGAACCACCGGCTGCGCGATGTTGCCGGTATGCTTCGCTCGTTCGACTACGCGGGCGCGGTGATGAAGCGGCGGAGTGTCGCCACCCAGGCGCATGTCGCCGACCCGCAGCGCGACGCGTTCCTGCGGACCTTCGTGATGCGGGCGGCGCAATGCTTCCTGGCGGGCTATGCCGAAGTCTTGCCGGCGCGAGGACGCCGCAGCGGAGCAGAATCTGCTGCGGCTGTTCCTGATCGAGAAGGCGGCCTACGAGATCGCCTATGAGGCCGCCAACCGCCCGGCGTGGATCGACGTGCCGTTGCATGGCCTCGCCCAACTGATCGCGCAGGAGCCGCCATGAACGATGTGGCCGAGATTGTCCGGGCTGCCGCCAGGCGTGGCCGAGGCGCTTGCCGACGGCAGCGCTGCGGCGATCCATTCGCGGTGCTGGGTCCGTTCGACACCGCGGCGGGCCGGGTGGTCCGCGTCTTCCTGCCGGGAGCGCTGAAGGTCGAGGTGCTGGCGCGCGCAAGCGGCGGAACACTCGGCAGGCTCGTTCCCGGCATCGCCGCAGGGCCTGTTCGTCGGTCGGGTAAGCAGCGCCGAGCCCTATCGGCTGCGCATCGAGTGGCCGGACGCAGTGCAGGAGACCGAAGATCCGTATTCCTTCGGACCGCTGCTCGGCGACCTCGATCTGCATCTGTTCAACGAAGGCCGGCATTTCGAACTGGCGTCGCATCTTGGCGCCAACGCTGGTGACGATCGACGGCGTGAGCGGTGTGCGGTTCGCCGTCTGGGCACCGAATGCCCGCGCGGTTTCCGTGGTCGGCGATTTCAATACCTGGGATCCGCGGCGGAATCCGATGCGTCTGCGCTATCCGGCCGGCGTATGGGAGCTGTTCATCCCGCGCCTTGCGGCCAGGCGCGCGCTACAAGTTTGCCATCGTCGGTCCCGATGGTGGCGCCTGCCGCTACAAGGCCGATCCGCTGGCGCGCGCGACCGAGCCGCCGCCGGCCACCGCGTCGGTCGTCGTTGATCCGACGCCGCATGTCTGGCACGACGAGACGTGGATGCGGCACCGCGCGCGCCGCCACGCCACCGATGCGCCGATCTCGATCTATGAAATGCACGCCGCATCGTGGTTCCATCCCGATGGTCGCATCCCGACCTGGGACGAACTGGCCGAACGGCTGGTGCCCTATGTCAGCGAGATGGGCTTCAGCCATATCGAGCTGATGCCGGTGAGCCGAGCATCCGTTCGGCGGCTCATGGGGCTATCAGCCGCTCAGCCTGTTCGCGCCGAGTGCGCGGTTCGGTCCGCCGGACGGTTTCGCCCGCTTCGTCGATGCCTGCCACCGCGCCAACATCGGCGTGATCGTCGATTGGGTGCCGGCGCATTTCCCGACCGATGCCCACGGCATGGCGCGGTTCGATGGCACGGCGCTGTACGAACACGAGGACCCGCGCGAGGGGTTCCATCAGGACTGGAACACCTACATCTACAATGTCGGCCGCCGCGAGGTGCAGGGCTTCCTGATCGCGTCGGGTCTCTACTGGCTGGAGCATTTCCACGTCGACGGCCTGCGCGTCGATGCGGTGGCCTCGATGCTGTATCGCGACTATTCGCGCCGCGCGGGAGCAGTGGATCCCCAACGTGTACGGCGGCCGCGAGAACCTGGAGGCGATCGGCTTCCTGCGCCACTTCAACGCCGTCGTGGGCGAACGCTGCGCCGGCGCGATCACCATTGCCGAGGAGTTCGACCGCCTGGCCTGGCGTGTCGCGGCCGATCAGCGAAGGCGGCCTGGGATTCGCCTACAAGTGGAACATGGGCTGGATGCACGACACGCTCCGCTACATGGAGCACGACGCCGATCCATCGGCCCTGGCATCACAACGACATGACGTTCGGCCTGCTCTATGCCTTTGCCGAGAATTTCGTGCTGCCGCTGTCGCATGACGAAGTGGTCTATGGCAAGCGCTCGCTGATCGGCAAGATGCCCGGCGACAACTGGCAGCGCTTCGCCAATCTGCGGACCTATCTCGGCTTCATGTGGGGCCATCCCGGCAAGAAGCTGCTGTTCATGGGCGGCGAGATCGCGCAGGAGCACGAATGGAGCCATGACGGCGAGCTCGACTGGGGTGCCCTCGGCGATCCGCTGCGACTGGGCGTGCAGCGGCTGGTGCGCGATCTCAACCGTCTCTATGCGGGTGAGCGCGCGCTGCATCAGCGCGATGCCGTGTCCACCGGCTTCCGCTGGGTGGTCGGCGATGACCGGCAAAATTCGGTGTTCGCCTTCGTGCGCTACGGCGACGAGCAGGCTGCGCCGGTCCTGGTCGTCTGCAACATGACGCCGGTGCCGCGGACCGGCTACCGCATCGGTGTGCCGCGGGCCGGGCGTCTGGGAGGAGCTGCTCAACACCGATGCCGCGCTGTATGGCGGATCAGGCATGGGCAATGGCGGCACCGTCGCGACCGCTCCGGTGCAAAGCCACGGCGAGGCGCAGTCGCTGGAGCTGACGCTGCCGCCGCTGGCGACGCTGTTCCTGCGTCCGGGCGGCTGATCGGCCGAACCAATGCAGCATCTGCCTGACGCATTGCTGCCAGGGCGGCCGTTTCCGCTCGGCGCGACGTGGGACGGGCTCGGCATCAACTTCGCGGTGTTCTCGGCGCACGCCGAGCGCATCGATCTCTGCCTGTTCGAGCCATCCGGTCGCCATGAGATCGCACGCTACACGCTGCCCGAATACACCGACGAGATCTGGCATGGTTACCTGCCCGACGCGACGGCTGGTCTGCTGTATGGCTACCGCGCCTTCGGACCGTATGCGCCGGAGCGCGGCCATCGCTTCAATCATCACAAGCTGCTGCTCGATCCCTACGCACGTGCGCTGGCCGGGCAGCTTGCACTGGTCGGACGCGCTGTACGGCTTTCGGCAGCATTCCTTGCGCGGGGATCTGTCATTCGATCGGCGGGACAGCGCGGCGGCGATGCCGAAGGGTGTGGTAACCGACGACTCGTTCAACTGGGGAGACGATCACCCGCCCGACGTGCCGTGGTCGGATACCGTGATCTACGAGGCGCACGTGCGCGGGCTGACCATGCTGCACGACCACATCCGGCCGTCCGAGCGCGGCACCTTCGCCGCACTCGCGCATCCCGCGGTGATCAACCACCTGCACCGTCTCGGCATCACCGCGATCGAGTTGATGCCGGTGCACGCCTTCCTGCATGACCGCGCCCTGCAGCAGCGCGGGCTTCGCAACTACTGGGGCTACAACACTCTTGGCTTCTTCGCGCCGGAACCGTCCTATCTGTCGGACGGCACCGCCGAATGAAATGCGCGTCGCGGTGCGCCGGCTGCACGCAGCGGGCATCGAGGTGATCCTTGACGTGGTGTACAACCACACGGCCGAGGGCGAGGAGACCGGTCCGACGCTGTCGTTCCGCGGGCTGGACAACGCCAGCTACTATCGGCTGGAGGCAGCGGATGCCCGCCGTACCGTCAACGACACGGGCACCGGCAACACGCTCAATCTCTCGCATCCGCGAGTCGTCCAGATGGTGATGGATTCATTGCGCTACTGGGTGACCTCGTTCCATGTCGATGGGTTCCGCTTCGATCTCTGTGCGACGCTTGGCCGGGAGTCGAACGGGTACGATCCAGGAGCCGGCTTTTTCGACGCGCTGCGTCAGGACCCGCTGCTCGCCGGCGTGAAGCTGATTGCCGAGCCCTGGGACATTGGCCCGGGCGGCTATCAGCTCGGCAACCATCCGCCCGGCTTCGCCGAATGGAACGATCGGTTTCGTGACAGCGTGCGCAGCTTCTGGCGCGGCGACACAGGTCAGCGGCCGGCGATTGCCGCAAGACTGGCAGGTTCAGCCGACATCTTCGCCCGCCAAGGCAGGCGTCCGTGGGCATCGGTCAATTTCGTCGCCTCGCATGATGGTTTCACGCTCGCGGACGCCGTGAGCTATGTCGAGCGCCACAACGCCGCGAACGGCGAAAACAATCACGACGGCCACTCCGCCAACTTCACCAGCAACTGGGGCGTGGAGGGCCGACCGACGATCCGGCGATCAACGCGGTCCGCGACCGGGTCAAGCGCGCGATGCTGGCCACCGTGTTTCCTGGCCGCCGGCACGCCGATGTTGCTCGCCGGCGACGAGTTCGGCCGCACCCAGGGCGGCAACAACAACGCGTATTGCCAGGACAACGAAGTGTCCTGGCTGGACTGGAGCATGGCGGCATCGCCGCCGGGAGCTGCGCTGACCGCCTACGTTGCGCGACTCATCGCTCTCCGCCGCGAACATCCGGTGTTGCGCTGTCCGCAATTTCTGCATGGCAGGGAGCATCCCGCACCGGGGGTCGCCGATATCGCGTGGTTCGACCAGAGCGGAGCAACAATTTCTGTCGAGGCGTGGAACGATATCGAGCAGCGCACGTTGATCTTGCGTCGATCGATGCGGATTTCTGAAAGAAAGGTCACGATCCTGAACTTGCTGATGAATCCAGCGGATCAGCCAAGTTGACTTCCGACTGCCACCGCCACATTTGCCAGCCCGCGTGCTGCTCGACAGCGCCGATCCGGAGCTTCACGAGCGTCCAGTGGCGGGAGACGAGGTGCACGTGGCCGCACAGAGTGCGGTCCTGCTGTATTCCTTGTACGCCCGGTGAACACCCGCTTCGGCGCCAACCTGCTGGCGGATGGACGGACGCAGTTCCGCCTGTGGGCACCCGCGCAGCAGACCGTGAGCGTAGCAGTGGAAGGCCGGGCCGCCGCTGCCGATGACGCGTTCGCCGGACGGATGGTTCGACGCGGCTGCACCGTGTCCGGCCGGGACGCGGTATCGCTATCGTCTGGCGGACGGAACGCTGGTCCCTGATCCTGCATCGCGGGCGCAGGCGGCTGATGTGCACGACCCGAGCGTCGTGGTCGATCCGCGCGACTATGCCTGGCGCAACACCGCCTGGCGCGGACGGCCGTGGCGGGAGACGGTGCTATACGAGCTGCATGCCGGTGTGCTTGGCGGATTCCGTGGCGTGGCGCGGGAACTCCCCCGGCTGGCAGCGCTCGGCATCACCGCCGTCGAACTGATGCCGATCAACGATTTCCCGGGGCAGCGCAACTGGGGCTATGACGGCGTGCTGCCTTATGCGCCCGATGCGGCCTACGGAACCCCCGACGACCTGAAGGCGCTGGTCGATGCTGCGCACGACCACGGGCTGATGATCTTTCTCGACGTGGTGTACAATCACTTCGGCCCGGACGGGAATTACCTGTCGCTCTACGCGCCGCAGTTCTTCCGCGAGGACCGTCGCACGCCGTGGGGATCCGCGATCGATTTTCGCCGGCCCGAGGTGCGCGGCTTCTTCACCGACAACGTGCTCTACTGGCTGATGGAATACCGCTTCGACGGACTGCGGTTCGATGCGGTGCATGCCATCCTCGATCAGGACTGGGTGGATGAGATGGCAGCAGCCGTGCGTGCCACCGTCGAGCCCGGAACGGCACGTGCATCTGGTGCTCGAGCACCACAACGATGCCTCGCATCTCGGCAGGTATATCGAGGCGCAGTGGAACGACGACGGGCACAACGTGCTGCATGTGCTGCTGACCGGCGAGGATGGCGGCTACTATCTCGACTATGCCGACCAGCCGGCCAGCAAGCTGGCACGCTGTCTCGCGGACGGCTTCATCTATCAGGGCGAGCACTTGCGGTATACCGGCGAGGCCACGCGGTATGCCGAGCAGTCATCTGCCGCCCACCGCGTTCGTGCTGTTCCTGCAGAACCACGACCAGATCGGCAACCGTGCGTTCGGCGAGCGGCTGACCTCGTTGGTGCAACCCGCGGCGCTGGAGGCGGCGATTGCATTGATGCTGCTGTGTCCGCAGATTCCGCTGCTGTTCATGGGCGAGGAATGCGCGAGCCGGACACCGTTCCTGTTCTTCACCGACCATGGCGCGGAGCTTGCCGATGCGGTGCGTGAGGGACGTCGCGGCGAGTTCGCGAAGTTCCCGACGTTCGCCGATCCGGCGAGCCGCGAACGCATTCCGGATCCGAACGCGCCGGAGACATATTGCCGCCTCGCGACCGCAGGCCGACGCTTCGCTCGGGGCAGCACGCGAGGCGCTGTACCGGCGCCTGATCGAACTGCGCGCGACGGCGATCGTGCCGCGACTGGATGGCGCGCGCTCGCTGACGGCCGAGGTGCTGGGACCGAAGGCCGTGGTGGCTCGCTGGCGGTTGGGCGACGGCGCGGTACTGACGCTGGCGAGCCAATCTCGACGGCGATCCGGTGCCGCTTGGTCCGCCAGCGGGCCAATTGTTGTTTGCCAACTCGGCGATGCCGCGGGGTCTGCTGCCCGGTCACTGCACCTGCGCCTTCCTCGCTGAACCGCGGCCCGCCGATGACTGACGATGCGATACGCGATCTCGCGCGCCGTGCCGGCATCGCCGTCGAGTGGAACGACTATGCCGGACGCCCGATGACGGTAGCGCCCGAGGTGCTGCGCCACATGCTCCGGGCGCTGGGTCTGCCCTGTGCCACACGCGGCGACGTGCTCGCCAGCCGCAGGCTGTTGCAGCGCAGGTCCACCGTGCAGGAGCTGCCGCCGCTGATCACCGCGACGGCCGGCCGGCCGATACGCCTCGACGTCGGCGCGAGCGAACCGCGAAGCGCGACGACTGAGCCTTGAATCGGGCGGCACAGATGAGATCCTGCTTTCGCCGGTGCGAGGACGCCTGCGGGTGCCGGCAGTCAGCTCGCCCGGCTATCATCGGCTGCTGATTGACGATCGCGAGTTTGTCCTGGCGGTGGCACCGAGCCGCTGCCGTACGCTTCGACGATGCTGTGCCGGACGCGCAACTGTGGGGCATTGCGGCGCAGGTCTATTCGCTGCGTCACCACGGCGACGGTGGGATCGGCGATGCTGCGGGTATCGCCGCACTCGCCGAGATCGCTGGATCACGCGGCGCCGATGTGCTTGCGCTGAGCCCTGTGCACGCGTTGTTCAGCGCCGATCCGTCACGCTTCGGTCCCTATTCACCGTCGACGCGCCTGTTCCTCAATCCTTTGCATGCATCGGCGACGCTGGTATTCGGCGAGGCGCACGTGGCCGACATAATGCGTGCCGAAGGCCTGGGCGAGACATTCGAGCGGCTGGAAGCGCAGCCACTTATCGACTGGGCCGCGGCCGCGCGCGCCAAGCATCGTCTGCTGCGGGCGCTGTTCGAACTGTTCATCGACACCGACGGGCCGCTCCGATTGGATTTCGCAAGCTTCCGCGCCGACGGCGGCGAACTGCTGGCGCAGCATGCCGTGTTCGAGACGCTGCACGCGGTGAAGAGCGCCGCCGGTGAAGGGGACTGGCGCCGCTGGCCGATGGATCTGCGCGATCCGGACAGTGCCGCCGTCGCGGTGTTCGCAGCATCGTACCAGCAGGAGATGCTGTTCCATTGCTTCCTGCAATGGCTCGCCGATCGTTCGCTCGGCATTGCGCAGCGCCGCGCGCGTGCCGGGGGCATGCGCATCGGTGTAATCGGCGACCTCGCCGTCGGCATGGACCCGAGCGGCAGCCACGCGTGGAGCCGACAGCGTGACGTACTGGGCGGCCTCACGATCGGTGCGCCGCCCGATCTGTTCAACCCACGCGGTCAGGACTGGAAGCTCACCGGCTTCTCGCCCCACGCACTGGCCGACGGCGGATTCGCGCCATTCCTCGCAACCGTCCGCGCGGCGCTGCGCAACGCCGGTGGCGTTCGCATCGATCATGCCATGGGGCTCACGCGGCTTTGGCTGATACCGGAGGGCGCGGATCCCGCCGATGGCGCCTACCTTGCGTATCCGCGTCACGATCTGCTGCGGCTGCTGGCGCTGGAATCGCAGCGACACACCGCGATCGTCGTGGGCGAGGACCTTGGCACGTTGCCAACAGGATTCTGCGAGGAGATGGAGATTGCCGGACTGCATGGCATGCGGGTGCTGTGGTTCGAACGGAACGGGCAGGCGTTCAGGCCGCCCGATGCATGGGACCGTTCCGCTGTCGCGATGACTACGACCCACGATCTGCCGACCGTTGCCGGCTGGTGGCACGGTACCGACATCGGCACGCGCGCCACATGCGGACGCCTCGGCGTCGGCGTCAGCGAGGCGGACGTGACAGCCGAACGAACCACCGACCGCGATGCCTTGTGGCACGCCTTCGTGCAGGCCGGAGCCGCTGCCGGCGATGCGCCGCAGCCGGACGACACGCGCCCGGCGGTGGATGCGGCGCTGAGCTTCGTCGCAGCCACGCCATCCCCGCTTTGCCTGGCACCGATCGAGGACCTGCTTGGCGTCGAGGCACAGCCGAACCTGCCGGGCACGATCGACGAGCATCCGAACTGGCGGCGTCGACACACCGTAGCTGCGGGTGCATTGCTCGACGAGCCGGCCGCCGCGGAACGAGTGGAACACCTGGCGGCGCGGCGGCCGCGACTATGACCGCGCCGCGCGCGACCATGCGGCTGCAGCTGCACCGCGACTTCACCTTCCTCGATGCGACCAGACTGGTGCCATACGTGTCGGCGCTCGGGATCAGCCACCTTTACAGCTCGCCGATCCTCGCCGCGCGGGCCGGCTCGATGCATGGCTATGACGTGACGGACCCCACGCGCGTCAATCCGGAACTTGGCGGCGAGGCTGGACTGCGGAGCCTTGTCGCCACGCTGCGTGCCGCCGGACTTGGCCTGATCGTCGATATCGTGCCGAACCACATGGCTGCAGGCGGGATGGAAAATCCCTGGTGGGCCGACGTGCTGCGACACGGTCGCGCGAGCCGCTACGCGAGGTTCTTCGATATCGACTGGGACGTGCATGGCAAGGTGCTGGCACCATTCCTCGGCGAACCGTACGGCGACGCGCTGCGGAACGGCTCGATCACCCTGGTGCGGAACCACGGCCGCCCCCTCATCCGCTACTTCGACACGGAATTTCCGGTCCGCCCGGAGGATCATGCCCAGATCACCGCGGCGTCGACCAATGCGTTCGATCCGACAACGCAGGCGGGGAGGCGACGGCTGCATCGCCTTCTGGAACACCAGCACTACCGGCTTGCCTGGTGGCGCACCGCGGGTGACGCAACCAACTGGCGTCGCTTCTTCGACATCAACGCTCTGGTGGGATTGCGTGTCGAGGATGAAACGGTGTTCGACGCGACGCACGCGACGCTGCTGCGTCTTTACCAAGAGGGGCTGCTCGACGGTGTGCGGGTCGATCATGTCGATGGTCTGGCTGATCCGGCCGGCTATTGTCGCCGGCTTCGCGCGCGATTCGATGAACTGGCGGGCCAGCGGCCGGCGGATGCGCCGCAAGGTCCAGCCTGGTTGGTCGTCGAGAAGATCCTCGGCGCCGGTGAGCGCCTGCCGGATGACTGGGCGGTGGACGGCACCAGTGGCTACGACTTCATGGATCAGGTGAACGCGCTGCTGCACGACGGTTCCGGCGCGGCGGCGCTGCGCTCTCTTTGGGGCAGAGTGAGTGGTCGTCCAGCCGATTTTGCTGCGGAGGAGACCGCAGCGCGGCGCGATGTGCTGGAACACGCGTTCACGTCACAGCTCGATGCGGCAGTTGCTGCGCTGCATCGCATCGCGCTCGAGCAGTGTCGAGACCCGAGATATCACGCCTGCCGCGATCCGGCGCGCGTTGGTCGCGTTGCTCGCGCATTTCCCGGTGTATCGCAGCTATGGCCTCGGGCAACGGTCCGGTGCCGTCGCGACAGCGGTGGCCGGTGCGTTGAGGGAGGTTCCTGCGACGTATCGTCCGACGCTCGCACTGCTGGAACGCTGGCTGGGGGACGCGGCGACGCCGGAAGCGGCCATCCGCTTCCAGCAACTGAGCGCTGCGCTCGCGGCGAAGGCAGTCGAGGACACTGCGTACTACCGGTACGGCGTGCTGCTGTCGCGCAACGAGGTGGGCGCCGACGTGCGGCGCTTCAGCGCGACGGTGCAGGAGTTCCATGCGGCGTGTCTCGCGCGGCGCGAGCGGTTTCCCGACGCGATGCTGGCCACGGCAACACACGACCACAAGCGCGGTGAAGACGTTCGCGCGAGGCTCGCGGTGCTCAGCGAGATCCCTGCTGAGTGGGAGCGCGTGATCCGCCACTGGTTCGTGCTGAACGCGCCGCATCGGCGGCATGGCGATGGCCCGATGCCCTCACCGGGCGATGAGGCGATGCTGTATCAGATGATCGTTGGCGCATGGCCGGCCGATGCGGAGAACCTGCGGGACTACCCGGAACGGCTGGCCGACTGGCAGCTCAAGGCGTTGCGCGAGGCCAAGCTCGCGACGGACTGGGAGGCGCCGGATCTGGATTACGAGGACGCGGCCCGATCGTTCCTCTATTCGATCATGGCGGATGGCGGGTTCATCGCCGAGGTTTCCGCGTTCGCGCGGCGCATCGGGCCCGCCGGCGCGGTGAACGGATTGGCGCAGACGCTGCTGAAGCTGACCGTGCCGGGTGTGCCGGATGTCTATCAGGGTGCCGAGTTCTGGGATCAGAGCATGGTGGATCCCGACAATCGTCGGCCGGTCGATTTTGCGCGGCGCATCGACGCACTGAAGGCCGATGCGTCGCCGGTCGCGCTGGCGGCGCATTGGCAGGACGGGAGAGTGAAGCAGGCGGTGATCCGGCGTGCGCTCGCGATGCGGCGCGAAGTCCCGGACCTGTTCGCCCGCGGAGAGTATCGGCCGGTCGAGGTGACAGGACGTCTGGCGGCACACGTGGTGGCGTTTGCGCGATCGCGCGCCGATGCACATTGCGTGGTTGTGGTGCCGCGGCTGGTCTGTTCCTGTCATTGCGAGGAGCCCGGCGACGAAGCAATCCCGATCGAGCCTGCTTCACCTGCGGCTCGCCATGGCGAGGCAACCGGTTACGCGTCGGGCATCGACATTATCGGCATTTGCGGCACGGCCTGGCACGACACGGCGCTGCTCATGCCGGAGGATCTGGTCGGACGGAGCATGCGCGATCGCATCAGCGGCACATCCTTGCGGCTGCGCAGCCGGCAGATACCGCTTGCTACAATTCTCGCCCGCTGCCCGGTCGCGCTGCTGGCGACGGAATAGCGCCTCAGCCTCCGGCCATCGCCGGCCGCGCCGCGCGCAGCGCCGCCGCCGCTGCCGCGCTGGGGACCTCCACGTCGATCTCCAGGATCGAGATCGGATCGCCGCGGTCGAGCTTGATCTGCACCCGTTCGCGCTCGATCGTCACGTGCCTCGCGATCACCGCGATGATCTCCTCCTGCAACACGGCCAGCAGATCGGACTTGCCGGCGAACGCGCGCTCATGCGCCAGCAGCACCTGGAGCCGCTCGCGCGCGACCGGCGCGGAATTGCGGCGGCGAAACAGGCCGAGCAGATTCATGCGACGGCCCTCCGGCCGAACAGACGTCCCATCAGACCACGGCGTTCAGCTGGCACTGTCACGACCAGTGTCTCTCCGCGCAGCCGCCGTGCCGCCTCGAAATACGCCTTCGCCGGCACACTGTTGGGGCTGCCGATCGTCACCGGGCTGCCGAGGTTCGAGGCCCGCAGAACGTCCTCGCTCTCCGGGATGATGCCGAGCAGCGGGATCGACAGGATTTCCAGGACGTCCTCGGTCTTCAGCATCTCGCCGCGCGCGGCACGGGCCGGATCATAACGCGTCAGCAGCAGATGCTTGTCGATCCGTTCGCCTTTCTCGGCCTTCGCCGTCTTCGAATCGAGCATGCCGATGATACGGTCCGAATCGCGCACCGACGACACTTCCGGATTGGTCACGACCACCGCGGCATCGGCATGGCGCATGGCCAAGGTGGCGCCACGCTCGATACCCGCGGGACTGTCGCAGATCACCCAGTCGAATTTCTCCCGCAGTTCGGCGATCACCCGCGCCACTCCTTCGGCCGTCAGCGCTTCCTTGTCGCGCGTCTGCGAAGCCGGCAGCAGCGACAGCGTGTCGATGCGCTTGTCGCGGATCAACGCCTGCGGCAGCTTGGCGTCGCCCTGCACGACGTTGATCAGGTCGAACACCACGCGGCGTTCCGCACCCATCACCAGGTCGAGGTTGCGCAGCCCGACATCGAAATCGACCACCACCACATGCTGACCTTGCTGCGCCAGCGCGGCGCCGAGGGCGGCGGTAGAGGTCGTCTTGCCGACGCCGCCCTTTCCGGATGTCACGACGAGGACCGTGGCCATCGAGTTTCTCCCCTCGGTTCAGTCGAGCGTTGCCAACATCATCGCCTCGCCGACAAGCCAGGCCTGCACCGGCTTGCCGCGCAGCGTCGCGTCCATGTCATCGGCGGTCTGATACACGCCGTCGATCGCCAGCAGTTCGGCTTCGAGTTTGCGGCAGAAGATGCGGGCACGATGGTTGCCGGTGAGACCGGCGATCGCGCGACCACGCAGCGTGCCGTAGATGTGGACCGACCCGCTGGCGATCACCTCGGCTCCGGAGGCTACGGAGCCGACGATGCTCACATCGCCTTTCTCGAACACGATGGACTGGCCAGACCGCACCGGCTGATCGATCAGCAGCGACGTGCTGTCCTGGGTCGGCGCGGGCCGGGGTTCGTCGGGCACGTCGATCGCGCGCGCCGGGCGCGTTCCGCTGGCGTGCAGCGGCGCCCAGGCTTCCAGCCCCTGCCAGGACGGATGCGCCCCTTCGGTGCCGATGATGCGGACGCCGCGGCTGTTCAGCCGTTGCAGCAGGCCGGCGACATCGGGCTGTTCGATGGGCAGCGCGGCCAGATCCAACACCACGGGACGGCCGGCGAAGAACGATGGCGAGCGGCTGATCTGCGCGTCGAGCGCGTCAAGCCAATCCTCCACGGGCGGTTCGGGCGCGAGAACGAGCGCCATGAACGATCGGCCGCGGACTCGGATGAACGGACGCGAATCGGCTGTGGGCACCTATTCGGCGTACCAACAGCACGGCGTGATGGTCAACCGGAACCGCCATAGATTTCGCTGCAAGAAGAAAGAGCTGTGGATATTATGTAATATCCTGTGGAAAATTCTGTGGGCGGCGAATTGGAGATTGCCGATCCCCGGATGCGGCCCCGCCCCAACCCTCCCCCGCTGCGCGGGAGAGGGAGATTTCGGTCACGCCGGTGACAGCACGTGGATGACGCGGTTGGCGATCATCTCGCGGGTCTTCCCGGCATAGGCGGCCATGTGCGGCGAGGCGGCATGCGCCTTCAGCGCCTCGGGGCTTTCCCACTTCTCGATGACCACGAACGTGTCGTCACCGAACTTGGCGGGAGAACCGCCGGCATCGACCGCCGGGCCGTATTCGATGCAGCCGTTTTCCGCATGGACCGCCGGCACGTTGGCGCGGAACTCCTTGAGGATCGCTTCGCGCATGCCTGGCTTGGCCGTGATGATGGCGACGACGTGGATCATGGACGCTGCTCCCGGTTTGTGGCCCATCATCCGACCCCACACCGGCGCGTTCGGCAAGCGCTTCTGCAAGCCTAAAATTTGGTCAGTGACAGGTTCGTTGCCTTAATAAACCGCACTGATCTTCGCGGGTGGGGCGTAATGGCTCGATCATGCCCGGCCATAGCGGCGGGCGTGTCCTCACGAGTTTGTGGCATGGCTGTTGCACCTCTCGCGATGGTGATCCGAGGCGTCGCCTCGCCACAGAACAGAACGGACAGGGAACAGACTTATGGCACCATCTGATACCATGCTCACGCGCCGCCGCCTCGGCGGTCTCGGCGCTGCTGCCGCCACGCTCGCTGCCATGGGCGGCGTCAAGGCGGCCCTCACGCCTGCCGCCGCGCAGACCGGCCCGATCAAGATCGGCATCCTGCATTCGCTGTCCGGCACCATGGCGATCAGCGAGACCACGCTGAAGGACGTCATGCTGATGCTGATCGAGCAGCAGAACGCCAAGGGCGGTGTGCTCGGGCGCAAGCTGGAAGCCGTGGTGGTCGATCCCGCCTCCAACTGGCCGCTGTTCGCCGAGAAGGCGCGCGGCCTGCTGTCGGTGGACAAGTTCGCCGCGGTGTTCGGCTGCTGGACCTCGGTGTCGCGCAAGTCGGTGCTGCCGGTGTTCGAGGAGCTGAACGGCATCCTGTTCTATCCGGTGCAGTACGAAGGCCAGGAATGCAGCCGCAACGTGTTCTACACCGGCGCCGCGCCGAATCAGCAGGCGATCCCGGCGGTCGATTACCTGATGAACGACGGCAAGGTGAAGCGCTGGGTGCTGGCCGGCACCGACTACGTCTATCCGCGCACCACCAACCAGATCCTGGAAGCCTATCTGAAGGTGAAGGGCGTCGCGCCGGACGACATCATGATCAACTACACGCCGTTCGGTCATTCCGACTGGCAGAACATCGTCGCCTCGATCAAGAAGTTCGGCTCCGCCGGCAAGAAGACCGCGGTGGTGTCCACCATCAACGGCGACGCCAACGTGCCGTTCTACAAGGAGCTTGGCAACCAGGGCATCAAGGCGACCGACATCCCGGTGGTGGCGTTCAGCGTCGGCGAGGAAGAGCTGGCCGGCCTCGACACCAAGCCGCTGGTCGGCCACCTCGCCGCGTGGAACTACTTCGAGAGCGTCGATAGTCCCGACAACAAGGCGTTCATCGAGGCCTGGCACAAGTTCATCAAGAACGACAAGCGCACCACCAACGATCCGATGGAGGCGCACTACATCGGCTTCAACCAGTGGGTGAAGGGCGTCGAGAAGGCCGGCACCACCGCGTCCGATGCGGTGATCGATGCGCTGATCGGCGTTGCCGTGCCGAACCTGTCGGGCGGCTTCTCCGCCATGATGCCGAACCACCACATCACCAAGCCGGTGCTGATCGGCGAGGTGCAGGCCGACGGCCAGTTCAACACGGTCTGGGAGACGCCTGGTCTGGTGGTCGCGCAGGAATGGTCGCCGTATGTCGAGGACACCAAGGACCTGATCGGCGACTGGCGTGCGCCGCTGTCGTGCGGCGCGTTCAACGTCAAGACCGGCAAGTGTGGAGCAGGTGGCGGCAAGAAGGCATGATGGCCTGAGCCGACCATCCCATGGGGGTGGCCCGCTTCCTCCCGGGCCACCCCCAACCGCTTCCTGGAAGCCCGCCGATGAAGCGTCTTGCCTGCCTGCTGCTGATCGCCTTGCTGGCACTGGCGCC
This sequence comes from uncultured Alphaproteobacteria bacterium, assembly GCA_963749575.1. GTDB lineage: Bacteria > Pseudomonadota > Alphaproteobacteria > Acetobacterales > Acetobacteraceae > JAMXLO01. The sequence continues at coordinate 30,347 of CAVVNM010000011.1, read as the reverse complement.
AGTGACGGGCCGGGCACAATCGGCCGACGAAGCGTTCGCGGCGTTGGCCTCGCCAAGTTTCGAGACGATCCGCCAAGGCGTCGGCATGCTCGCGCTGTCGGGTCATCCGCAGGCTGCCGCCATCCTGTCTGCGTTGCAGGCCGGCCGGCTGTTCGCGCGCACCTCTGACAAGGCGCTGTTCATCAAGGCAGATGACGGCTCGTTCATCGATGCCGCGACCGGCAAGCCGGCGCCCGACGTCATGTCGAGCGGCCTCAAGCCGGTGCGCATGAACAATGCGGTCCGTGGCGAGGTCGATGCAGCGCTTGGCAGCCTGCGCCTGTTCGCGCCGGATGCGGCCACGCGCTTCGACGCGGCCGAGGCGGTGTTCCATTCGCACGACCCGGCCGCGCTGCCGGCGCTGGAGCGCGCACTGCAACGCGAAACCGATGCCGGCGTGAAGCGTCGCATGGAGCAGGCGCGCGCCGCCGCGCTGCTGTCCGCCGACAATGCCGGCGACGCCGATCGGCTGGCCGCGATCGACGTGCTGCGCGAACGCGGCGACATCGACAGCCGCAGCCTGCTCGCGTCGCTGTCGGACCAGCCTCCGGCGGTGGCGCAGGCGGCCGCCGCCGCGGTGGCAGCGATCGACCGCAATCTGCAGCTCTGGAGCATCCTGCAGAGCATCTACTACGGGCTGTCGCTCGGCTCGGTGCTGCTGCTGGCGGCGGCGGGGCTGGCGATCACCTTCGGCGTCATGGGCGTGATCAACATGGCGCATGGCGAGATGGTGATGATCGGCGCCTACGTGACCTTCATGGTGCAGCAGGCGATCCGCGGCTACGCACCTGGGCTGTTCGGCGCCAGCCTGCTGATCGCGGTGCCGCTTGCCTTCATCGTCGCCGGACTGATCGGCATCGCCATCGAGCGCACGCTGATCCGCTGGCTGTACGGCCGGCCGCTGGAGACGCTGCTGGCGACCTGGGGATTGTCGCTGATCCTGCAACAGGCGGTGCGCTCGATCTTCGGTCCGAACAACCGCGACGTCGGCACGCCGGACTGGATGAGCGGCGCGACCGAGCTTGGCGACCTGACGATCACCTATAACCGGCTGTATATCATCGTGTTCGCGTTCCTGGTGCTGGCGGCGCTGATGGCGGCGCTGCGCTTCACCTCGCTGGGCCTGGCGATGCGCGCGGTGACGCAGAACCGGCAGATGGCCGCGGCGATGGGCATCCGCACGCCGTGGATCGATGCGCTGACATTCGGGCTCGGCTCGGGCGTCGCCGGCATGGCGGGCGTGGCGCTGAGCCAGATCGACAACGTGTCGCCCAACCTGGGGCAGAGCTACATCATCGACAGCTTCATGGTCGTGGTGTTCGGCGGCGTCGGCAACCTCTGGGGCACCGTGATGGGCGCGTTGACGCTGGGCATCGTCAACAAGTTCCTCGAACCGGTGGCCGGCGCGGTGCTGGGCAAGATCGTCGTGCTGGTGATGCTGATCCTGTTCATTCAGCGCCGCCCGCGGGGCATGTTCCCGCTCAAGGGACGGGCGGCCGAGGCATGACGGGGCAGGGCGAGGTCGTGGGCTCGAGCAGAATTACTCCCCCTCCCCTTGCGGGAGGGGGTTGGGGGGAGGGGGCGTTGCCAGTACCCGCGGCGCCCCCTCCCCCCAACCCCCTCCCGCAAGGGGAGGGGGAGGACAGAGACCGCATGATCCTCAACCGCGCATCGTGGCTGACGCTGACATTGGTGCTGGGTGGCGCGGTGCTGCTTGCCGCGCTGAACCTTGGCACCGCGTCATCGGCATCGCTCCATGTGCCGACCTATGCCGTGGCGCTGACGGGAAAGTATCTTTGCTTCGGCATGCTGGCGCTGGCGGTCGATCTGGTGTGGGGCTTCGCCGGCATCCTCTCGCTTGGCCATGCCGCGTTCTTCGCGCTCGGCGGCTATGCCATGGGCATGTACCTGATGCGCCAGATCGGCGCGCGCGGCGTGTATGGCAACGCCAACCTGCCGGACTTCATGGTGTTTCTCGGCTGGCACGAACTGCCGTGGTACTGGCACGGCTTCGAATGGTTCCGCGTTCGCCGCGGTGATGGTGGTGCTGGTGCCCGGCTTGCTGGCGCTGGTGTTCGGCTGGCTGGCGTTCCGCTCCCGCGTCACCGGCGTTTATCTCTCGATCATCACCCAGGCGCTGACCTACGCGCTGCTGCTCGCGTTCTTCCGCAACGACATGGGCTTCGGCGGCAACAACGGGATGACCGACTTCAAGGATCTGCTCGGCTTTCCGGTGCAGGCCGAGACCACACGCTGCGCGCTGCTGGTGATCACCGCGGTGTTCCTGTGCGCGCAGTTCCTGGTGGCGCGCTGGCTGGTGACATCGCGCTTCGGCAAGGTGCTGATCGCGGTGCGCGACACCGAAGCACGCACGCGGTTCCTGGGCTACCGGCCGGAGTCCTACAAGCTGGTGGTTTGGGTGCTGTCGGCGGTGATGGCGGGCATCGGCGGCGCGCTCTACGTGCCGCAGGTCGGCATCATCAATCCGTCCGAGTTCTCGCCGGCGAACTCGATCGAGGCGGTGATCTGGGTCGCGGTCGGCGGCCGCGGCACGCTGTCGGGCGCGATTCTCGGCGCGGTGCTGGTCAATCTCGGCAAGACCTACCTCACCAGTGCGCTGCCATCGCTGTGGCTGTACGCACTGGGCGCGATCTTCATCTTCGTCACGCTGCTGCTGCCGCGCGGCATCGTCGGGCTGTTCGCCCGCCGCGAACATGTGTGGTGGTGCCCGAACCGGCGCCCGCACCGGCCGAGGCGCGCGAGGCGACGGGATGAGCGACGTCAGTGCCGCACTGCACGATACGCTGCTTTATCTCGACGGCGTCACCGTCAGCTTCGATGGCTTCCGCGCGCTGAACGCCCTGTCGCTGGTGCTGGAAGCCGGTGAGATGCGCGCGGTGATCGGCCCGAACGGCGCCGGCAAGACCACGATGATGGACGTGATCACCGGCAAGACACGGCCGGATGAGGGCAAGGTGGTGTTCGGCAAGGACACCGACCTGACGCGACTCGACGAACCGGCGATCGCCTCGCTGGGCATCGGACGCAAGTTTCAGAAACCGACGGTGTTCGAGCCGCACACCGTGTGGGACAATCTGCTGCTGTCGCTGGCCGAGGACCGCAAGCCGAGCTTCACGCTGTGGGCGCGGGAGACCGCGGCGGAGCGCGAGCGCATCGAGGAGATCCTGGTCACCACGCGGCTGATCGACCAGCGGCATCGGCTGGCGGCGGGGCTTTCGCACGGCCAGAAGCAGTGGCTGGAGATCGGCATGCTGCTGGCGCAGGAGCCGCAGCTTCTGCTGGTCGATGAGCCGGTGGCGGGAATGACCGACGCCGAGACCGAGCAGACCGCGGACCTGCTGCGCGAGATCAACCGCACGCGCAGCGTGGTGGTGGTGGAGCACGACATGGCGTTCGTGCGCGCGCTGGATGTGAAGGTGACGGTGCTGCACGAGGGCTCGGTGCTGTCGGAGGGCTCGATCGACCACGTCAGCGAGGACCCGCGCGTGGTCGAAGTGTATCTGGGGCGATGATTTCACCCCACGTCATCGCCGCGAAAGCGGGGACCCCGGGGGTCGCGACGCGGGTCTTGCCTGGGTTCCCGCTTGCGCGCGAATTACAGAGGGCGCGCTGATGCTTGAAGTCGATCATGTCGATCTGCATTACGGCGCCGCCATCGCGCTGCGCCAGGTTTCGCTGACGGCGGAGGTCGGTGCGGTGACCTGCCTGCTGGGACGCAACGGCGTGGGCAAGACCAGCCTGCTGCGTGCCATCACCGGCGCGCATCCGATCAGCGCCGGCACGATCCGCTGGGAGGGCGCGGACATCACGCGGCTGCCGATCCACGATCGCGCGCGGCGTGGCATCGCCTGGGTGCCGCAGGGACGCGACATCTTTCCGCTGTTGACGGTGCGCGAAAACCTGGAGACCGGATTTGCCGTTCTGCCGCGCGGGCAGCGTCACGTGCCGGACGAGGTGTTCGAGCTGTTTCCGGTGCTGCAGACGATGCTGCGCCGGCGCGGCGGCGATCTGTCGGGCGGACAGCAGCAGCAGCTGGCGATCGCGCGGGCGCTGGTGATGAAGCCGCGGCTGCTGGTGCTGGATGAGCCGACCGAGGGCATCCAGCCCAGCATCATCAAGGACATCGGCCGGGTGATCGAACTGTTGCGGTCGCGGGGCGAGATGGCCATCCTGCTGGTCGAGCAGTATTTCGATTTCGCCCGTGATCTCGCCCAGACCATCGTGGTGATGGATCGCGGCGACGTCGTGTTGGCGGGTCGCCGGGAGGAGCTGGACGAGCAGGATGTGCGACGCCGGTTGTCGGTGTAGCCGTTTGTCAGCGGGCCCTGAGGGAGTTTCAAATGGCATCAGTGCCTGCGAACGAGAGATGTCCCGACGCCGCGCTTGCACCCGTTGACTCCGGCTCCGTGCCCAACGCCGAAGATGAACTTTGGCGGCGGATCGCTGCGCGGCGGTCGGCGAGGACCGGAGGCCGCGATGCGCGCTGAAGTGTCACGACGCATACCGGCGTAGCGGTGGATCGGTGGACGGCGCGACAGTCCAATCGGGACCGGTCAGTCTACAACGGGCGTACGGCGCGCTTGCCGTCTCGGTGAAACAGCGCGGTACGCACTCGGTGCTGCACAATCTGCGACAGGAGGGGTGTCTGAAGGCGCGGTTTCCGCGGCCTGACGATCCCGCGTGGCTGCAGGTGGTCACGCTGAACACGTCTGGCGGGGTGGCCGGCGGCGATGTGCTGGATGCAGCGTTTGCGGTCGGCACCGACGCGCGCGCCACCATTGCATCGCAGGCGGCGGAGCGGTTCTACCGTGCATTGCCGGACAGTGCCGCCTCCAGCGTGACCACGCGGATTGCCGTGGCGGCGCGCGGCGCGGTGGAATGGCTGCCGCAGGACACCATCCTGTTCGATCGCTCCGCGGTACGGCGTCGGCTGCGGGTGGAGCTTGCGGCAGATGCGTGGTTCCTGGGGGTGGAGAGTCTCGTGTTCGGTCGCGCCGCGATGGGCGAGGTGGTGGACCGGGCATCCCTGCGCGATTGCATTGAGGTCCATCGCGACGGCCGACTGCTGGTGCGCGATTCGATCCGGCTCGAGGGCGAGGTGGCGGCGACGCTGCGGCGGCCTGCGATCGCGGCGGGCGCGCGGGCGATGGCGACCCTGGTCCATGTGGCACCCGATGCCGAAGCAATGCTCGATCCGCTGCGTGGACTGGGGATTGGCGCCAGCGCCTGGGATGGCATGCTGATCGCCCGTATACTTGCTCCCGACAGCGCGACGCTGCGTGCCGCCGTGGTCGACGCGCTGCGGGTGTTGCGCGGCGGGCGTGCCTTGCCGCGCGTGTGGCTATGCTGAGAGGAAGCGCATGAACCTGACGCCGCGAGAGAAGGACAAGCTGCTGATCAGCATGGCCGCGATGGTCGCCAGACGTCGGCTTGAGCGCGGCGTCAGGCTCAATCATCCCGAGGCGGTCGCGCTGATCACTGATTTCGTAGTCGAGGGCGCGCGCGACGGCCGGAGTGTCGCCGATCTGATGGAAGCCGGCGGCAAGGTGATCACTCGGGCGCAGGTGATGGAAGGTGTCGCCGAGATGATCCACGACGTGCAGGTTGAAGCGACGTTTCCCGATGGTACCAAGCTGGTCACCGTGCACGAGCCGATACGGTAGCACCGAGACTTTGGGGCGGTGATCCGCACGATGACGATCGGGTCACCGGCCCTATGCCCGACCTGCATTGACGCTAGTTTGCAGGTGGAGCGGGGAGTCAGCGTGACCAATAAGGAACGTGTCATTGAGTACCTGCGATCGATTGCCCCGAAGTCGGCGACCACGCCGACATCTGTTCCGGAACGCGCATCTCGCCACATGCCCAGATCTTCCAGATCAGCCGAGCTAACTGAGACGAATTCTGCGCCGCAACCAAGCGGTCCCGCGCCGGCAGAGAGCCCGCCTGTTGCCGACCAGGAAGCCAGCGAAACCCCCGCTGGATTCGAGCGCGCGGCATGTCTCGCCATCAGCCGGGATTTCAACACTGCCCTCAGCCCGGCTCGGCTGCACGGCGTGCCAAAGACATTCGATTTTGTGTCCGAGGACAGGCGGATCGTTGGTGATGCGAAGTACTGCACGCTCGTGAATGGGGCCGGGACGCCCCCGCGAAATTCTCCGTCATCGCTGAGCATGTCTGGCTGCTGGAAAAGACCAAGGCCGACGTACGCTTTCTGATATTCGGAAACGATCGTCACGTGCCAGAAAAATGGCTTGCGACGTACGGGGAGCTGGCGTCGACTCGTGACTTCTACTTCCTGACGCGCGACGGTCAGTTGCAACGAATGCGCACACCAGTAGCGGTGCACAGCTAGGCTGTTATGTCTCGCCAATCTTCTCCGCCAGCCAGGTCTTGATCAGTGACTGATACGGCACGTCACGTCTGTTCGCGGCCACCTTGATCCGCTCCAGCAGCGGTACAGGAAGCCGCAGTGAAATGGCGGTGGTTGTCGGCTTCAACCGCGGCATGCGAACCCGCGCTGCCTGGCCCCAGTTCACGTATTCAGCCGAATCGTGGCTTTCCCAGAACTGTCGCTCTGCAGCCTCATCGGTAAAAACCGGAATGGGCTTAAGCCTCTTGCCCATAGCGCATCCTCTCCTTGCGGTGCATGTCACGCGCCGAGATCACCCTGATCAGGCGCCCCTCGTCGCGCAACGTGAACGTGACGTGCAGGCTCCGGGCGACATCGGTCCGCCCCAACGCATGAAAGCGCGGCTCGGCGAGGCTGTGGCGGGTGTCCGGCACAACCAGCAGGGGCTCGTTGAAGAAGACCTGCTCCGCCTCGCCTTGGCTGACGCCATGCTTGTTGGCACTCTTGCGGTCGTTGCCCGCATCCCACTGAAAGCCTTCGACGCGCGCGAAGTCGCTCACGTGCTGTATATGCCAGAAATATACCGAGCCGGGCAACAGTGAGCTGCCTGCCCAGATCGACCCGCCTGGAGTGGTGGCAGGGATATTGCTAGCCTGTTTGCTGCTCGACCACAGGAAATCCCATGATCCCAGGTGAAATCCGACCTGACGCCGGTGATATTGAGGTCAATGCCGGCCTCGAGCGCACCATGCTGACCGTTGCCAATACCGGCGACCGGCCGATCCAGGTGGGCAGCCATTACCACTTCGCTGAAACCAATCCTGCGCTTTCGTTCGATCGCGCCGCCGCGCGCGGCAAGCGGCTCGACATCGCGGCCGGTACTGCCGTGCGCTTCGAACCAGGCCAGACACGCGAGATCACGCTGGTGCCGTACCGTGGCAGTCGCGTGGTGCAAGGGTTCCGTGCCGCGGTAATGGGAGCGCTCGACTGATGGCCCGCATTGCGCGCGCCGCTTATGCGGACATGTTCGGACCAACCACTGGCGATCGCGTCCGCCTCGCGGATACCGAACTGATCGTCGAGGTGGAACGCGACCTCACCACCTACGGCGAGGAAGTGAAGTTCGGCGGGGGGAAGGTGATCCGCGACGGCATGGGCCAGTCACAGGCATCGCAGGCGGAGGGTGCGGTCGATACTGTGATCACCAACGCGCTGATCATCGATCATTGGGGCATCGTCAAGGCCGACGTCGCGATCAGCAATGGCCGCATCGCGAAGATCGGCAAGGCGGGCAATCCCGATGTTCAACCGAATGTGGATATCATCATCGGCCCCGGGACCGAAATCATTGCCGGCGAAGGCAAGATACTGACCGCCGGCGGCATCGACGCGCATATCCACTTCATCTGCCCGCAGCAGGTGGAGGACGCGATCGCCGCCGGCATGACCACGCTGATCGGCGGTGGCACCGGTCCCGCCACCGGCACCGCGGCCACCACCTGCACACCTGGCCCCTGGCACCTCGCGCGCATGTTGCAGGCGGCGGAAGGGTTGCCGGTGAATATCGGCTTCGCCGGCAAGGGCAACGCATCGCGCCCTGCCGCGCTGGAGGAGATGATACGTGCCGGTGCGTCGTGCTTGAAACTGCATGAGGACTGGGGCACCACGCCCGCCGCGATCGACTGCGCGCTGTCGGTCGCCGACCGGTTCGACGTGCAGGTGATGATCCATACCGACACGTTGAATGAGTCGGGCTTCGTCGAGGACACCATCGCCGCCTTCAAGGGCCGCACCATCCACGCATTCCATACCGAAGGCGCCGGCGGCGGGCACGCGCCCGACATCATCAAGGTGGCATCGCTCGCCAATGTGCTGCCGAGTTCGACCAACCCCACGCGCCCCTACACGGCGAACACGCTCGACGAACATCTCGACATGCTGATGGTGTGCCATCACCTCGATAGTTCGATCCCCGAAGACGTGGCGTTCGCGGAAAGCCGCATCCGCAAGGAGACGATTGCGGCCGAGGACATCCTGCACGATCTCGGGGCGTTGGCGATGATGTCGTCGGACAGCCAGGCGATGGGCCGCGTCGGCGAGGTGATCATCCGCACCTGGCAGACCGCGCACAAGATGAAGACGCAGCGCGGTGCGTTGCCCGGCGACACCGATCGCAACGACAATGCGCGGGTGAAGCGCTACATCGCGAAATACACCATCAACCCGGCGATCGCGCAGGGCATGGCGACCGAGATCGGTTCCATCGAGCCGGGCAAGCTGGCCGATCTGGTGTTATGGTCGCCGGCGTTCTTCGGCGTGAAGCCAGATCTGGTGATCAAGGGCGGCTCGATCGCCTGCGCGCCGATGGGCGACCCCAACGCGTCGATCCCGACGCCGCAGCCGGTGCACTACCGGCCGATGTTCGGCGTGTTCGGCCGTGCGCTGGCGGAACATTGCCTGACCTTCGTCTCCGCCGCAGCGCTGGATGCCGGCATCGGCGAGGCGCTGAACTGCAACGCCGCCTGGTGCCGGTCGCCAACACGCGTGGCGGCATCGGCAAGAAATCGATGATCCACAACGACGCCACGCCGGTGATCGAGGTCGATGCGGAAACCTACGAGGTGCGCGCGGATGGCGTGCTGCTGACCTGCGAACCCGCAACCGTGCTGCCGATGGCGCAGCGCTACTTCCTGTTCTGATGCGCGCCGAAGCTGTCCTGCCTGCCGGCACCTGGGACGCGGCGGCGGAAATCGATCGGGTGCTGATCGACTTCGATCGCCGCCATCGTCGCCGCATCCTGCTGCGGACCGAGCAGGGCAGGGAGGTGCTGCTCGACCTGCCGCAGGCGGTGCGGTTGCGCGACGGTGACGGACTGGCGGTGGACGGCAGCGTGGTGCGGGTGTGCGCCAAGCCGGAACCGCTGCTGGAGATCCACGCGCACGACGAGGGCGAGATGGTGCGGATCGCCTGGCATCTCGGCAACCGCCATCTGCCGGTGCAGTTGTTGGGTCGGCGCATCCGCATCCGCGCGGATCACGTGATCCAGGAGATGGTGGAGGGGCTGGGCGGCCACGTCGATGCGGTCGAGGCGCCGTTCGATCCGGAGCCGGGCGCCTATGCCGCCGGGCATCGCCATCATCATGCTGGCGATGAGTGAGGGTGCTGACATTACTACCCCTCCCCTTGCGGGAGGGGGTTGGGGGGAGGGGCGAGAAGCCTTGCTTCCGCGTCTCCTCGCCTGGCTTTCGCCGGCATTCCCGACCGGGGCTATGCCTACTCGCATGGCCTGGAGTGGGCGGTGGACTGCGGTGACATCGCTGACGGCGACACGCTGCGCATCTGGCTCACCGACGTCCTGATCCACGGCTCCGGCCGCAACGACGCGATCCTGCTGCGCCACGCGTGCCGCCCCGGCGCCGATCAGGGCGCACTGAACGATCTCGCCATTGCCGTCGCGCCGTCGCGCGAGCGTCGCGCCGAGACGCTGGATCAGGGCACGGCGTTCGTCGCCGCCGCCGCGCCCTGGCATCCGCCCGAACTTGCCGGCGCGTGTCGCCTATCCGATCGCGGTCGGTGCGCTTGCCGCTCGGCATGGGCTGGACGAAGACACGACCACAGCCGCCTATCTTCAGGCCTTCACGACCAACCTGATCTCCGCCGCCGTCCGCCTGGTCCCGCTCGGCCAGAGCACCGGCCTGCGCGTGCTCGCCGCGCTGGAACCGACCATCCTGCACGTCGCGGCTGAATCGCGCACTGCCACGCTCGACGACCTTGGCGGCTGCGCCTTCCGTTCCGATCTTGCCGCCATGCGGCACGAAACCCAGTACACCAGGCTGTTCCGCTCATGAAGCATTCACGTCACGGTCCGCTTGCGCGTCGGCATCGGCGGCCCGGTCGGCACCGGCAAGACCGCGCTGATGGACGCGCTGTGCAAGCGATTCCGCGCCAGCTTATGACATCGCCGCCATCACCAACGACATCTACACCAAGGAGGACGCCGAGTTCCTCACCCGCGCCGGTTCGCTGCCGCCCGAGCGCATCCTCGGCATCGAGACCGGCGGCTGCCCGCACACCGCGATCCGCGAGGACGCCTCGATCAACCTTGCCGGTGTCGCCGACCTCAGCCGTCGCTTCCCGCTGCTCGACCTCATCCTGATCGAATCCGGCGGCGACAACCTTGCCGCCACGTTCAGTCCGGAACTCGCCGACCTGACGATCTACGTGATCGACGTCTCGGCCGGCGACAAGATCCCGCGCAAGGGCGGCCCCGGCATCACGCGCAGCGACCTGCTGGTGATCAACAAGATCGACCTGGCACCGTTCGTCGGCGCCAGCCTCGACGTGATGGACCGCGACGCCCGCAAGATGCGCGGCGAACGACCGTTCGTATTCGCCAATATCCGCGCCGGCACCGGAGTGGCGGAGATCGCCGACTTCGTCGAGACCGAAGGCGGGCTCCGCTCATAGCCGCAGACGGCGCAGTCGCAAAGCGTTGGCGATCACCGAGACCGAACTGAACGACATGGCGAGTGCCGCGATGACCGGGCTGAGCAGGACGCCGATGGCGGGATACAGCACGCCCGCGGCGACCGGAACGCCGACCGCGTTGTAGACGAAGGCGAAGAACAGGTTCTGGCGGATGTTGCGCATGGTGGCGCGGCTGAGCATGACCGCCCGCACGATGCCGCCGAGATCGCCCTTCACCAGGGTGATGCCGGCGCTCGCGATCGCCACCTCGGTGCCGGTGCCCATGGCGATGCCGATATCGGCCGCGGCCAGGGCAGGGGCGTCATTCACGCCGTCGCCGGCCATGGCGACGATGCGACCTTCGGCCTTCAGGCGACGGATCAGAGCGTGCTTGTCGGCCGGCAGCACCTCGGCGACGACCTCGCCGATATCCAGCCGGCGCGCGACGGCCTCGGCCGTGGACCGGTTGTCGCCGGTCAGCATGACGATCCGCAGTCCCAGTGATCGCAGGCGGCGCAGCGCGTCCGGTGCGCGTCGGCTTGATCGGGTCGGCGATGGCGATGATGCCCGCGGGCCGGCCGTCGATCGCCAGGTAGAGCGCCGTCGCGCCGTCGCGACGCAGCGCCTCGGCGCTGGCTTCCAGTTCGCCGAGCGTGATGCCGAGTTCGCGCATCAGGCCGGCATTGCCCAGCGCGACGGCGCGGCCGTTCACCTCGCCGCTGACGCCTTTGCCGGTGACCGAGCGGAAGCTTCGCCGGTTCGGCGAGGGACAGTCCGCGCTCGCGTGCGGCGGCGACGATGGCGGCGGCCAGTGGATGCTCGCTGGAGCGCTCCAGCGAGGCCGCGGCGGCCAGCAGATCGCCCTCGGACCACTCGCCCGCCGGGCACGACCGCGACCACGCGCGGCCTGCCTTCCGTCAGCGTGCCGGTCTTGTCCAGCACCAGCGTATCGACCTTCTCCAGGCGCTCCAGCGCCTCGGCCGAGCGGATCAGCACGCCGACGCCGGCGCCCTTGCCGACGCCGACCATGATCGACATCGGCGTCGCCAGGCCAAGCGCGCAGGGGCAGGCGATGATCAGCACCGAAACGGCGGCGATCAGGGCGTAGGCGAGGGCAGGGGGCGGCCCCCAGATCGCCCAGGCGGCGAACGCCAGCAGCGCGACGGCGATCACCGCGGGCACGAACCAGCCGGCCACGACATCGGCCAGGCGCTGGATCGGCGCGCGCGATCGCTGCGCCTCCGCCACCATGGCGACGATGCGGGCGAGCATGGTCTCCGCGCCGACGCGGTCGGCGCGGAACACGAAGCCGCCGGTGCCGTTGACCGTGCCGCCGATCACGCGGTCGCCGGGGTGCTTGGCGACCGGCATCGACTCGCCGGTCACCATCGATTCGTCGACGGCGCTGCCGCCGTCCAGGACGACGCCGTCGACCGGCACGGCGTCGCCGGGCCGCACCCGCAGCCGATCGCCCGGCTGGATCAGGTCGAGCGCGATCTCCTCGTCGTCGCCGCCGGCGGTGATGCGGCGGGCCGTCCCGGGTGCAAGGTTGAGCAGCGCGCGGATGGCGCCGCCGGTCTGCTCGCGCGCCCGCAGTTCCAGCACCTGGCCCAGCAGCACGAGCACCGTGATCACCGCGGCGGCCTCGAAATAGACCGCGACGCCGGCATCCGGCGAATGAAAGCCGGCGGGGAACAGGTTCGGCGCGAGGGTGGCGACGACGCTGTAGAGCCAGGCCGCTCCGGTGCCGAGCGCGATCAGCGTGAACATGTTGAGGCTGCGGTGCAGCAGCGAATCCCAGCCGCGGCGGAAGAACGGCCAGCCCGCCCACAGCACGACCGGCGTCGCAAGGATGAGCTGCAGCCAGTTCGCATCGAAGCCGGGATGCGGTATCATTTCCAACGCGACGACCGGAACGGACAGCGCGGCGCCGATCCATAGACGCCGGCTCATGTCGGCGAGTTCCGGATTGGCTCTGCCGTCGGCACCGGCAGTCAGCGGCTCCAGCGCCATGCCGCAGATCGGGCAGCTGCCGGGACCGATCTGGCGGACCTCCGGGTGCATCGGGCAGGTGTAGATCGCGGCAGTATCGGCCGGAGGCTCTGCTCGAGGTGTCAGATACCGATCGGGGTCGGCGACAAATTTGGCGCGGCAGCCGGCGCAGCAGAAATGGAAGGTCGCTCCCTCATGCTCGCAGCGATGGCGCGATGCGACCGGATCGACCGCCATGCCGCAGACCGGGTCGATTGTCGTGTCACGATCCGCCACCGGTGCGGTTCCTTGTTGCGCACAGCCGCCTGTGCCGCTAAATATACCCCTCCGGGGTAAGGTAACAAGATGCACGATGCGACAAAGCAATCCGTGGCGGCAAGCTTGAGACGGATCGAAGGCCAGGTACGCGGCGTGCTGCGCATGGTCGAGCAGGACCGCTATTGCGTCGACGTGCTGACCCAGATCAACGCGGTGCGCGCAGCCCTGCACAAGGTGGAGGAGCAGATCCTGCGGGATCATGTTTCGCACTGCGTCGCCGGCGCGTTCGTCTCCGGCGATCCGGTTGAGCAGCGGCACAAGGTCGAGGAGCTGGTGGAGACGATCGGGCGGATGACGCGCTGAATCGGTGCCGTCTCGCTGCTGCCGTAGCCTGGTGCTGTCACCCGGTGACTCAGCACCGCATCGCGCTATAAGCGCCTGATGGCCCCCGCACCCCGCGCCAACCCGCTTCTGCTCGGCCACGAACCCGCCGAAACCACACTCCTCGAAGCCATGCGCTCGGGGCGCATGCACCATGCGTGGCTGATCACCGGCCCGGACGGCGTCGGCAAGGCAACGTTGGCCTACCGCTTCGCCCGCCGCCTGCTCGCCGGCATGCCCACCGACCACAGCCTTGCGCTGGACCCGCAGCACCCGGTGTTCCGCCGCGTCGCAGCCGGTGCGCACGCCGATCTGTTAACGGTGGAACGCGCCTATGACGAGAAGCGCAAGCGAACCCGAACGCAGATCGCGGTGGACGACGTACGGAAGATCAGTGGCTTCATGAGCCTCACGCCGGCCGAGGGCGGCTGGCGCGTTGCCATCGTCGATGGGGCGGAGGAGCTGAACCAGGCGTCCGCCAACGCACTGCTGAAGATCCTGGAGGAACCGCCGCGGCGTGCCATCCTGCTGCTGGTCTGCGGCGCGCCCGGCCGGCTGCTGGCGACGATCCGCAGCCGCTGCCGGCGGCTCCGCCTCGACCCGCTGGGCCAGGATGCGATGGAACGGCTGCTGGCGGCCTATCTGCCGGACCGAACCGCCGACGAGCGTGGCCGGCTGGTGACCGTGGCGGAAGGTTCGCCAGGACGTGCGCTGCTGCTGGCGGAGCAAGAGGGGCTGGCGATCGCCGGTCTGGTCGATGAGGTACTTGCCGCACTGCCTGGACTGAAGCCGGCACGTGCCTACACGATGGCCGATACGCTGGCGCGCGGCGAGACCGCGTTCAGCAATTTTTTCGACCTGCTGCGCGCCGGCATCGCGGCTGCCGTGCGCGACGTGGTGCGGGGGCGGGGCGACGAGGAGCAGTCGCGGCTGGTCGCACTGCGGCCCCTTGATGCCTGGGGCGACGTGTGGCACGCGCTGACGCGGCTGCAGGACGAGACCGAGCGGTTCAACCTGGACAAGCGCCAGGCGATTGTGGCCGGTCTCGGAATGCTCGGCGGAACCATGTCATGACCAGACGATATTACGTCACGACCCCGATCTACTACGTCAACGGCGCACCGCATATCGGGCACGCCTATACCTCGATCGCGGCCGATGTGATGGCGCGGTGGAAGCGGCTCGACGGGTTCGACGTGTTCTTCCTGACCGGCACCGACGAGCACGGCCAGAAAGTCGAGTCGGCGGCACGCGCCGCGGGCATTGACCCGCAATCCTTTACCGACAGGATCTCCGCCGACTTTCGTGACATGACAGTCAAGATGGGCGTGTCGTTCGACGACTGGATCCGCACGACGGAGGAGCGACACAAGGTGTCGTGCGCCGAATTGTGGCGGCGGATCGAGGCGAGCGGGAACATCTATCTCGGTCACTACGAAGGCTGGTACGCCGTTCGCGATGAAGCATTCTATGACGAGGACGAGCTCACCACCCGACCCGACGGCAGCAAGGTGGCGCCAAGCGGGGCGCCGGTGGAGTGGGTGACGGGAGCCCTCGTATTTCTTCCGGCTGTCAGCCTGGCAGGACAGGCTGTTGAAACTGTACGAAGATGATCCGGACTTCATCCTGCCGGCCGGCCGTCGCAACGAGGTGCTGAGCTTCGTGCGCGGCGGGTTGCGCGATCTGTCGATCAGCCGCACCAGCTTCAGATGGGGCATCCCGGTGCCGGGCGCGCCTGGCCACGTGATGTATGTCTGGCTCGACGCGCTCAACAACTACGTCACCGCCTGCGGCTTTCCGGATCAGTCTGCGCCGCGTTGGCGCTACTGGCCGGCCGACGCGCATTTCGTCGGCAAGGACATTCTCCGCTTCCACGCGGTCTATTGGCCAGCCTTCCTGATGGCGGCAGGCCTGCCGGTTCCGAAGCGGGTGACGTCGAACGGCTGGTGGACCGTCGACGGCGAGAAGATGAGCAAGTCGCTCGGCAACGTCATCGAGCCGCGCCAGCTCGTGGCGGCGTTCGGACTGGACCAGGTGCGCTACTTCCTGCTGCGCGAGAAGCCGTTCGGCGGCGACGGCACGCTGTCGCACCAGGCGCTGATCACACGGATCAACGTCGAGCTGGCGAACGACCTTGGCAACCTCGCGCAGCGGTCGCTGTCACTGATCGCACGCAACTGCGCGGGCAGGCTGCCGGGGAGGGGGGCTGTCGTCGCGGCCGATGCGGAACTCCTGCGCGCGGCGGAGGCGCTGCCCGGAGCGCTGCGCGAGCGACTGGATCGTCAGGTGTTCCACGAGGCGCTGGAGGACGTCTGGAAGGTCGTCCGTGCCGCCAATGTCTACGTCGATCATCAGGCGCCCTGGTCACTGCGCAGCACCGATCCGGTGCGGATGGCGGCGGTGCTGCGGGTGCTGGCAGATGTGCTGCGGGTCATCGCAACGGTCCTGCAGCCGTTCATGCCGGAGAGCATGCGGCGGATGCTCGATCAGCTCGGAGTGCCGGCGGACGCGCGACAACTGGCGGATCTGGCCGTCCCGCTGACCGACGATCGTGCATTGCCGGCGCCGCAAGGCGTGTTTCCGCGCTATGTGGAGCCAGCGGCGTAGCGCCGGCGGTGGCAATGCTGATCGATTCCCACTGCCACCTGGACTATTATTCCGACGCCGAACGGCCGGACGTGCTGGCGCGCGCGGTCGCCGCAGGGGTTGGCGAGATGGTCACCATCGGCACCACGTTGGCGCAGTCGGAAGGCCTGCCCGCGATCGTGGCGGCGCAGCCGAACCTCTGGTGCACCGTTGGGATCCATCCGCACCATGCGGCCGAGGCGCCGGTTCCGACCCCCGAGGTGGTTGCCGCGATGACACACCACCCCAAGGTGATCGGGATCGGTGAGTCCGGGCTCGACTATTTTTACGATCGCGCACCGCGCGATGTGCAGAAGGCCGGCTTCCGTGCCCACATCCGCGCGGCACGACTGGCAGGCCTGCCACTCGTCATCCACGCCCGGGATGCCGACCACGATATTGCTGCAATACTGCAAGATGAGCTGGATACCGGCGGAAGCTTCAGTTTCCTGCTGCACTGCTTCAGCTCCTCGCGGCGATTGGCCGACGCAGCCATTGCGATCGGCGGCTATGTCAGCTTCTCAGGCATCCTGACCTTCCCGAAATCACATGAATTACGGGAGATAGCCGGCGATCTTCCGGCCGATCGCCTGCTGGTGGAGACCGACGCGCCGTACCTTGCGCCGGTACCGGTACGCGGCAAGCGCAACGAGCCGGCCTATGTCGCCCACACCGCCCGCCTGCTGGCCAAGGTCCGCGGCCTGGAACCGGAGGCGCTTGCTGACCTCACGACGGAGAACTTCCGCCGCCTGTTCCGCAAGGCGGCCTGACCACGATGCGGGTGATCCTGCTCGGCACGGGGAGCTCTGCCGGCGTGCCGCTGATCGGCGGCGAGGATGGCAGCGGCGACTGGGGTGAGTGCGATCCGTCCGAGCCGCGCAATCGCCGGGGCCGCGCCAGCATCGTGATCGAGAGTGACAGCGGGATGCGCCTTCTGGTGGATACCGCGCCGGAGCTGCGGGAGCAGTTGCTGGCGTGTCGGGTGCCGCGGGTGGATGCCGTGCTTTATACCCATGCGCATGCCGACCACATCACCGGTATCGACGATGTGCGGATCCTGAACCGGATCGTCGGCCGACCGCTGGATGCATTCGCAACAAAACCAACCCTGGAAGAACTGACGCGGCGCTTTGCCTATGCATTTCGCCCTTGGCAGCCGCCGGGCTTCTTCCGGCCGGTCCTGGTCGGGCGCGAGGTGGCTGCCGGCGACACCATCTCGGCGGCGGGCATGCAGGTGCGGCTGTTCGAGCAGGATCACGGCTTCATTCCGTCGCTCGGCCTGCGCATCGGCAGGTTCGGCTATTCAACCGACGTCGTCAGCCTCGACGATGCCGCGTTCGCCGCGCTGGCGGGTGTGGACACCTGGGTGGTCGGCTGCTTTCTGCGCCGCGGTCCGCACAAGACGCATGCCGACGTCTCGCAGGTGCTCGACTGGGCACGCCGCATCGGCGCACGGCGGACGGTGCTGACCCATATGGGCAGCGACATGGATTGGGGCTGGCTGGTGGCGAACCTGCCGGCCGGCGTTGAGCCTGGCCACGACGGCATGGTGCTGGACTTAACATAATATATCTTCTGCGGCATTCCGGGAGGTTCACCGTGGCGGTGATAGACCGATGACGCCGATCCATGCCGTAGCGATCGCCGGCTCGCTCGCGTCGTTGATCGGCGTTGCCCCCGCGCAGACTGCGCCCAATGCGCAGCCGAATATCGTGCAGAACTCGACCGGCAACGGTGCCACCAACATCGGCGTCATCAACGGCCAGGTTACCATCAACAGCGCGGATCCGGCCGCGTTGGCGGCGATCGCGAAAACCTTCGCCAATGAGATGGCCGCGACCGCGATGGCGAGGGCGCAGGCAGAGGCCAGGGCTGCGGAGCTGGCGACGAAACTCGGGTTCACCTCGGCCGCGGTGGGGGAGTTCTTCCGGATCGTCGGCAAGAACGATGTGCCGTTGGAGAAGGTCCCGGAACGGCTGTCCGAGATCGCCCAGCATTTCGCGCGGACCCGCGACACGCTGGCGGCGCTTGAACCGGATGATCCGCATATCGCCGACATCGTCGGGCAGGCCACCAAGGTACTGGAAGACGGACAGCTGTCCGATGCGGACACGCTGCTGGATCAGGCCCAGGAATTCGAGCTGGCAGCGCTGCGTCAGGCACAGGAACTAAAAAAGCGGGCGCAGGAAGCGGAAGATCGCCACGCGTTGAGTGCGGCGAAGGTGCTGGCCAGCCGCGGCGGCATCGCGCAGACGCAGTTGCAGTACCAGGAGGCCGCCGACCATTTCGAGCAGGCGGCTCGTCTGGTGCCGGTGGGCCACCCGCACGAACTTGGCTTGTATCTGTCGCGGCAGGCCGATGCCCTGTCCGATCTGGGCGATCGCAAGGGCGACAACGCAGCCCTGCAATCGGCCATCGCCATCTACCGTAAGGCGCTGGAGCAGTTTCCACCCAACTCCGCTGCGGCCGACTGGGCGCAGGTGCAGCACGATCTCGGGACCGCACTGACCAACCTGGGCTACCGGGAGAGCGGGACCACGCATCTCAACGAGGCGGTGGCGGCGTTTCGGCTCGCCCTGACCGAGCGACAGCGCGAGGCCACACCGGTCGACTGGGCGCGGACCGAGCGCAGCCTCGGTGCCGCGCTGTTTCGAATCGGCGAGCGGGAGAGCGGGACGACGCGGCTGGAGGAGGCGATCGCTGCCTACCGGCTGGCATTGCAGGGGGTGCCGCGCGAGCTGGTGCCGCTCGATTGGGGACTGACCCAGAACGACCTTGGACTGGCCTTGTGGAGGGTTGGGGAACGCGCGAGCGGAACTGCCGATCTGGTGGAGGCCGCGCGCCATCTCCGACTGGCTCTCGAGGAGCAGACGCGCGATCGCGCCCCACGCAACTGGGCAGAGACCGAGAACAATCTCGGTATCGTGCTGTGGCGGCTCGGCGAGCGCGAGACCGGGACCGATCGGTTGGCGGAATCGGTGGTCGCATATCGGCTGGCGCTGGAGGAGCGAACCCGCGATCGGGTGCCGCTGGAATGGGCACAGACCCAGAACAATCTCAGCGTTGTGCTTCGGAGCATGGGGCAACGGGAACCTGACACGGCGCGACTTGAGGAAGCCGTTGCCACGGCCCGCCTCGCGCTGGAGGAAAGAACCCGGGATCGGGTGCCACTATTGTGGGCCTTGGCGCAGAACAACCTTGGCAATGCGCTGCGGACGCTCGGCGAGCGTGAGAGCGGGACCGCGCACCTCGAGGCAGCGGAGGCAGCCTACCGGCTGGCGCTGGAAGAGGCGCGACGCGATCGAACGCCGCCGCAATGGGCTACGACACAATCCAACCTGGGCGCCGTGCTTACCTCGCTGGGCGGGCGCAAGAACGATACGACAATGTTGCAAGACGCAATGGCGATGTTGCGCGCGGCGCTGGAAGAGCGGTCGCGCAACCGGGTGCCGCTGCTATGGGCCGAAACACAGGGCCGGATCGGCGATGCGCTTCGACTGCTTGGCGAGCGCGAGACCGGCTCGGCTCGGCTCGAGGAATCGGTGGTCGCATATCTGCTGGCGCTGGAGGAGCAAACCCGCGATCGGGCGCCGCTTGACTGGGCAGTGACGCAGAACGGCCTTGGCGACGCGTTTCGACTGCTTGGCGAGCGCGAAAGCAATCCCACGCGACTGGAGGAGGCGGTGGCAGCATACAGTTCCGCCATCGCAATTTATGCCGCCTTCGGATTGGATCACAATATAACTGTCTGTCGAGGCAACCGGGACGAGGCGAACGCATTGCTGGCGCAGCGACGCTAGGGTGTGTCCTCGATTGGAAAATTCCGGCGCGGCGCGAAGACCGCAGTAAGCAATGAGGTGGAACCGCAAAACACGCAAAACACGCAAATAGTCGCTGATGAAGCCGCGGTGAACCGACGGTCCGGTCGGTGCGTCAGTTACGTCTCAAGCCCGCTTCCAGATCAAACGCGTCGTCGGTCTCTGCGACGCATTTGGCCTGGATTTGCGTGATTTGCGGTTCCATTTTCCTGCTCGCCGCGATCCGCCGCGCCGCCACCGTCATTTGGCTCAATTGAGGACACCGCGCGCGGCCGCTTGCGCAATTGCAGGTCCCCGGCCTATGGCGCCAGCATGATCTCCTCACCTGGCCCCGGCACCGCCGAAGCCGAACTCCGCCGCCTGCTTGGCATCATGGCCGCGCTGCGCGATCCCGCGCACGGCTGCCCGTGGGACAAGGCGCAGAGCTTCGCCACGATCGCTCCGTATACGGTCGAGGAAGCCTACGAAGTCGCCGATGTCATTGCCGGGGAAGATTTGTCCGCTTTGACCGGTGAATTAGGCGACCTGCTGTTCCAGGTCGTCTACCACGCGCGGATGGCCGAGGAGGCCGGTCGGTTCGACTTCGCCGAGGTGGCACGAACCATCGCCGACAAGATGATCCGGCGCCATCCGCACGTCTTTGGCGCCGCGGCGGCCCGCAATGCCGCAGAACAGACCGGGGCCTGGGAAGCGCACAAGAGCGACGAAAGGGCTGCAAGGGCTGAGAACGGCACCCTGGCCGGCGTTCCTGCCGGCCTCCCTGCCCTCACCCTTGCCGCCAAGCTGACGGCTCGCGCCGCCCGGGTCGGCTTCGATTGGCCCGATGCGCCGGCGGTTCTGAGCAAACTCGATGAGGAAGTCGCTGAAGTTCGGGCGGAATTGCCGGAAGCCAAACCAGACCGCCTCGCAGACGAGGTCGGCGATCTGCTGTTCGTCGTCGCCAACCTGGCACGCAAGCTCGATCTCGATCCGGAAGCCTGCCTGCGGCAAGCCAACCGCAAGTTCGCACGCCGTTTCAGCGCAATGGAGCAATACATTGCTTCTGAAGGTAGAACTCTCGCTGACGCATCACTTGAGGAAATGGAGTCTACCTGGCAGAAAATAAAGCATAATACCAGGACTTCCGAGTAATATCGGGACCGCTCAGCACAATCTGATCCGGAGCGCCAAGGTTCGCCGCTCGCCCGGCGGGATCAGCATCACGCCAGGTTTGTCGCTGAACTCGCCGTCGAAATCCGCTGGGCTGGCAGTGCCGTACCAAGGTTCGATGCAAAGGAAATTGCCGCCCTCGCGGGACCAGATGCCGAGCTGGCGGAACCCTTCCCAGGAAAGCTCGACCGCCGGCGCGCCCACCGCGGTGTAGCGCACCGACTGGCTGGCAGGCTCAGCAAGGATGATCGCGTCGGCCGCAAACAACGCCGGCTCGAGTGCCAGGATGCGGTCCGCAATTGGGGTCGGCTCTGGCACTGCCCGCAGCAACCCGTTGGTCAGCCGTCGCACCGGTGCCGTCTCCGGCGCGGCAAATTCCAGCACGTGCGCCGCCTTTTCGACCCCCTCCGTCAGCGGCCAGGCAAACCCTGGATGCGCACCGAGCGAGGCAGGCAGTACCTCGCGCCCCGGATTGGCCACTGTGAACCGTTGCTCGAGTGCGTCATCGTCCAGCGCGAAGGCGATTTCCAGGCGGAACGCGAACGGGTACCCCACACGCGTCTCGGCGTCCTCATGCAGCACCAGCCGGCACCCCGTGGCGCTGCGGTTCAGCCAGGCGAAACGTCGGTCGCGGGCGAAGCCGTGCTGGGTCAACCGGTACGACCTGCCATCGTGACGCAGCGTGTCGTCCTTCAGCCGGCCGACGATCGGAAACAATACCGGGGCATGACGCGGCCAGATCGGCGCTGCCTGCCACAGCATCTCCGCGCCGGCGGCATCGCATAGCGAACAGAGCTCCGCACCGTCCGCCTTGACCGTGGCGGACAGGGTTCCGTTCGACATCACGTGCCGATCCATCATCGAATATCAACGGCCAGCGTTCACCTCATCCACCATAGTTCCAGTGCTTTCGGATGACGACCCTGACCGATGATCCCGAGCTCGACCGGTGACGCGCAGCCACCTGGCCGTGGGACCGTTCACTCGGTCAGGCGCTCAATTCGGCGCGTACCGCGGCTTCCAGATCACGCATGCGGAACGGTTTGCGCAGGAACCGCCGCGCGACCTGCTGGGATACGAAGTAGCCGGAGATCAGGATGATCTTGAGTTCGCTCTGCCGCTGCGTCGCGAGATCGGCCAGTTCAATTCCCGACATGTCAGGCATGCGGATATCGCTAATGATCATGTGCAAACCCGGTGTGTGCGCAAGCAGATCGAGTGCCTCGGCACCACTGCCGGCCTGGATCACCTGGTAGCCGCTTTCCTGCAGAAATTCGGCGACGATGATCCGTACCGCGGGGTCATCATCCACGATCATCAACTTCGCGCAGCCCGCGCTCCCCGCGTCGGGCGTGGCAGTCTGGCTATCCGTCACACAGGACACCATTGCTCCCCGGACCTCTACGGGAGTGCCGTGCCTCCCCCCTCTTGCCACCGTATCGCACCAGTATTGATCCCGGCAAAAGGCAGCCGGCGTCAATAGCACCGCAATATGCTGCCAGCCCATGATCATCATGGTTCAGCCCCGTGATGGATCATCACAAACGTGCGACTGGCCGAGATGGATGCATGTCAGTTGTCGAAACTCGACGATGCCGGCGATCTGTGCCATGGCTTTTGGAGTATAACCGCACCCTGAGGTGACGCGGCAATGGATGTTGCAGGACTGCAGGGACCCCTCGCCCGCTTCAAGGTGATCGACCTCTCCCGCGTGCGCGCCGGGCCGACTGCGGTACGGCAGCTTGCCGACTGGGGCGCCCAGGTCATCAAGGTGGAGTCACCCGAAGGCGATGCTGGAATGGGCGGCGAACGGCACGGTCCGGACTTTCAGAACCTGCATCGCAACAAGCGCAGCATGACGCTCAACCTGAAGTCGGCCGATGGCGTGGCGATCCTGAAGCGCCTGGTGCAAGGCGCCGACGTACTGGTCGAGAACTACCGCCCGGACGTGAAGTTCCGGCTGGGAATCGATTACGAAACGTTACGGTCAGCCAGTCCACGACTGGTATATGCCAGCATATCGGGCTTCGGCCAGGACGGTCCCTATCGTGAGCGCCCCGGCTTCGATCAGATCGCCCAGGGAATGGGCGGGCTGATGTCGATCACCGGTCTGGCGGGCCAGGGACCGGTGCGCGTCGGCATTCCGGTGGCCGACCTGACTGCCGGGATATTCTGCGCGATGGGCATCCTGGTGGCGCTGCTGGAGCGCGAGCAGTCCGGCGAAGGCCAGTGGGTGCAGAGCAACCTGCTTGCAGCGCAGATCGCCATGCTGGATTTCCAGGCGGCGCGCTGGACGATCGGGCGCGAAGTGCCGGGCCAGGCGGGCAACGATCATCCGACCAGCATCCCGACCGGGGTATTCCAGACATCGGACGGCTACATGAACATCGGCGCCGCCGGCGAGGCAATCTATCAACGCTTCTGCAAGGTGCTCGATGCACCGGAACTCGCCACCGACCCGGCGTTCGCCAGCAACGCGGATCGCTCGAAAAATCGCGCGCGGCTGAATGCGGCGATCAGTGCGATCACCCGCGACCGCTCAACCTCCGCGTGGATCGATCTGCTCAACGAGGCCGGCGTGCCGTGCGGCCCGATCTATCAGATGGACCAGGTGTTCGCCGATCCGCAGGTCCGCCACCTCAACATCACGCGCCACGTGCAGCACAAGGTGCTGGGTGATGTCGAAGTGGTCGGCCAGGCCGTCGAGTTGTCGCGCACACCGTGGAGCGTGCGAACCGCGTCACCGGAGCCGGGAGAGCATACCAACGAGGTGCTGCATGAGTTGGGCTATGGCGAGGCAGAGATAACGCGGCTGCGCCAACACAAGGTGGTGTAGGACGACGGCATCACCGCGTGTATCGCGTTGTCGAGGTTGCCCGCATCCCGACAGTGCCGATCACCACCGGCTCCGCCGGCAGCAGCCGCGGATCCCCCGGCACTTCCCAGAGCCAGTATTTGTTGTCGCCGGAGCCATTCACCGCGACCACCTTGTGATTGTCCTTGGCGTCGATTGCATGGATCGTCACGCGGCTGAGCAGACCACCCTGCAGCGCCCGCATGTCCTCGACCGCCTCGCCGACCGCATCGGCGACGCTGGCACCCTGCTTCATGTAGAGCACGATCGAACGGGCGGTGCAGCAGCGTATCGTCATTTCGCCGGCGCCTGTGCACGCCGCCGCGCCATAACGCGTGTCGGCATACGAACCGGCGCCGACGATCGGACTGTCGCCGAGGCGGCCGGGATATTTCCAGCCCCAGCCCGACGTACTCGTGCCGGAGCAGATGTTGCCGCCGGCGTCGTGCGCGAGAAATACCGTGGTGTCGCGCCCCACCTCGGGATCGATCGCGTGCCGGCACAGTGCAGCGAGCGGCGTATCGGGCCACGCCGGCTTCTGCTCCGCGGGCACCTCGTTGTCGAACCACGCCTGCCAGGCACGGCGTGAATCCTCGATCAGGTTGTCGGCAGGTTCAGCCCCGATCTCGCGCGCGAAGCGTGCCGCGCCGTCGCCCACCAGGAACTCGTGCGGCAGCCGCCGCATGATCTCGCGCGCGACGCTGACCGGATGCAGGAAGCCCTGCAGCGCGCCGACCGCGCCGGATCGCAGCGTGCTGCCGTCCATCATGCACGCATCAAGTTCCATCTGACCAAGCAGATTAGGCCAGCCACCGCGACCCACCGTCCGCACCGAAGGATCAGCCTCGATCAGGCGAATGCCCGCCTCGATCGCATCGAGCGCATGCGCACCGTCGGACAGCATGCGCGCGGTCGTCGGAGCCCCGAGTGTGCCTTCGTTGTTGGTAACCAGGATCATCGTGCGCCTGCTATAAACCGGGATCCCGGACTGTCGCATTGACTGAGTGCGTTGGAAAGGCAAATGCCGAGTGGTGGCACTTACCGTCAGAAGGGTACCAACGGGCTACAGCGCCTTGTCGTCCCGCGGCTGCTCGATGCGCTGACAAAAGCGGATGGAGTTGCCGAAAAGATCGATCACGCCGGCTTCAAGCGTACCCCACGGCGTCATTTCGAGATCAGGACGCACGTGGCGGTAACCCTTCGCGCTGATCTCACGTTGAAACCCTCGACACCGTCCATCATGACGCGACTGAAGCTGATCTCCATGACACACCTTCATACCGCACTGGCGTGCCCACCGGACTACCCTTGCCGCGACAAATCAAGCGCCGAAATACTGCAGACTGCAGCACTCCCATGCTGCCTGAAGCAGACAACATCGAACGTCAGATGACGCCCTCCTCGGCAAGTTTCTCGACGTCGCCGCTGGACATGCCCAGCAGCGTTGTCAGCAGCCACTCGTTGTCCTCGCCATAGCACGGCGCGCCGCGGTCGATCGGGCCACCGATATAAGCCGGCGTGCGACTGAACTTCATCGGCAGCTCGTAGATCGGCCAGGTGCCGATCTTGGTGCCGGTGACCTCGGTCAGCCAATTCAGATGACGCAGCTGCGGGTCGTGGTCACAGCGATCCTCGGCATTCTGGCACACGCCTGCCGGCACGCCGGCGCGCTGCAGCGCCATCATGCAGTCATAGCGATCCTGGGTGCGGGTCCACTTCTCCACCAGTGCATCGAGCGAGTCCTGATGCAGCAACCGGTGCTCCAATGTGTTGAAACGCCGATCGTCCAGCCATGCCCCCTGCTCAGCCACCTGGGCCAGCGCGCGCCATTCCGCATCGGTGAAGCAGGCGATTGCGATCCAGCGATCCTTCCCCGCGCAGCGATACGCGCCATGCGGTGCCGCCGGCTTGTACGGTGAGCGATTGCCGTAACGTCGCCATTCGCGTTCGTTCGCCGACCAGTCGAGGATCGTGGCGCCGGTCAGGAACAGGCCGGACTCGCATTGCGATGCATCGATCCACTGGCCATCGCCGGTGCGCTCGCGGTGATACAACGCCCCGAGCAGCGCCAACGCGTAGCCATAGGCGCCCATCCAGTCGAGGAAACGAGTACCCCCAGCCCACCGGCATCGCCGGCTCCGGCAGTCCCGACATGTCGCCCTGCCCGCCGAACGCCGCGGCGACCGGCCCGACTGTGCGCATCCGTCCATACGTGCCGTGCACGCCCATGCCGGATTGCTGGATGTAGATGATGTCAGGCCGGATGCTCTTCATCACGTCATAGCCCAAGCCGAGCCTTTGCAGCACGCCGGGCGAAAACCCCTCGGCGACAACGTCGCAGATGCGCACCAGGTCCTTGGCGATCTGCAAGCCCTTCGGATGGCGGATGTTCAGCGAGATGCCGCGCTTGCCGGCGTTCTTGTTGTTGAACTGCCCGCCCATGTCGGAATCCTTCACGCCTTGCAGCGGTCCGGTCGCGGCATTGCGCGCCGCTCGACCGCCGATCGGTGCCATGGCGGCAAGGCGTGTGTCGGGATTGTCCTTCCATTCAACCTTGAAGCTCTCCGCGCCCATCGCGGCAAGGAACCGTGTGCCACCGGCTGACGCCAGGAACCATGCGAAGTCGAGAATCTTCACGCCCTGCAATGGGAACGGCTTGTTGTGCAGCGCCGAGACCTTCGGGTTTGCCACGCCACGCGGCTCTGCCGGCACGCTGGGATGCCGTAGCGCTTCGCCCAACACGGCGGCGGTGTCCTCACCCAGTAGAGGCGCCCGCCGGCCCACCTGCCAGCTCGTCTTGTTGCTGAGCCACTTGCTGCTGGGATAGCGAAAGCTGCGGCCATGCTCGGGGTGAGACACGTCGGCAAAGCTCTTGCGCTTCTGCCAGTGTTCGTCGAGCGCATTCTCGTGCGGCTTACGCAACGGCGCCCACAGCAGCCCGGCATTCTGCGCCTCGCGCCACGGCATGTCGGCATTGGTCCAGGCGCGGATGAAGCGCTGCACCACGTCCAGCATATGCGCGCGCGTCTCGTCGCCGGCCTGCGATCCGGGAACCTGACGCGCCTTCAGATCGGCATCCGGCGGTGGCGGCTGCAGATCCGCCTGCATGCCGTATTGCGACAGCAGCGGCACCAGGTTCTTCAGATCGCGCGCGCCCATGCCGTGCGAGATGAACCAGCGCCCGTCCTTGGTATGGCTGATCGACGGTGAATGATTCGGCGTCTCCGCCGCGTGCCGGTTGGTCATCCGCCATATCGGCACGCGACGCATCACCCAGTGCATGATGTCGAGCTCAGGGTTCTTCGACACCGCCTCGTGCACCGCCACCGACACGTCCTGCCCCTGCTCCGCTGCGATGGCGATGGATCAGGGCCGCGATGATGCCGGTGGCAAGCTGCTCGCCGGCGATGTGATAGGCGTGCCAGATCTGCGGCGCGATCGGCGGCGTATCGTATTCCAGGCCGGGATCGGGATCGTAGCCGCAGTTCATCATGATCCCGCCCAGCGCCAGGTGGATCAGGTCCGAGCTCTTCAAATCCTGCCACGGCCCGTCGTCGCCGAACGGTGTCATGCGCGCTGTCACCAGCGATGGGAAGCGCGTGTTCAGCGCTGCGCGGCTCAGCCCCAACGCCTCGTTCAGCGCACCGCAGCTTGCGTCCAGCAGCACGTCCGCGCCTTCCAGCAGACGCAGCATGTGCTCGCGCGCCAGCGTCTCGCGCAGATCCAGCACCACCGACTTCTTGTTGCGATTGTAGTTCCAGAAGAACAGCGAGCGTTCCAGTCCAGGCTGATCCTCCAGGAACGGCCCGATCCGCCGCGTCGCGTTGCCTTCCGGCGGTTCGATCTTCACCACCTCGGCGCCGAGGCCCGGCAAGCAGCAGTCCGGTGTACTCGGCGCGCTCGTCCGCGACCTCGATCACCCGCAGCCCGGCCAGCATGCCTGGGCCGGCGTTGCCCATCATTTCGCCTGGGCCCGTCGTGATCTTGCCGGCGTCCGACATTTGCGCCATCTCCCCTATCCCGTCATTCCCGCGGAAGCGGGAACCCAGGGCCACCGTCACACCGGGTCCCCGCGAAAGCGCGGGGATGACGACCCCCTGGACTACGGCCGCGTGCGCTTCAGCATCTCCAGCAGCATCGCATGGAACTGCTCCGGCGCCTCGTACGCCACCCAATGCCCGGCACCCGGGATCATCCGCACATCGGCATCCGGCCGCAGCGCGCGCAGCGCCACGACGCGCTGCGGCGCGCGCGGATTGGCCGGCGCATCGCGCTCGCCCCAGATGCCGTTCACCGGCGCGACCACCTGCTTCAGCGCATTCGGCAACGCACCGCTGCGCGACAGCGTCGGCGTCTTCAGCCGCGAATGCCGCGTATTCCACTCCTGGATCGCCAGCGCCAGATCGTCGATCTTCGCCGGATCAGCGATCATCAGCCGGTTCAGATTGATGCGATGCGTCGCGACGCGCTCCTCGCCGGCAAGATGCCGCACCTTCAGCAATTCCACCGCGCTGCCCGACGGTCCGACGCCGCTCGAGCCGATGATCGTCACCGAGCGCACGCGCGCGCCGTGGATCGCGCCGACGCAGGTCGCCATCGTGCCGCCGAACGAAAATCCGGCCACGTCGTAGCGCGCATCTGCGCCCAGCACGCTGTCGATGCCATGTGCCACGATTGCCGCCACGGCCATCGCATCGTCACCGTCCGGCGGGAACGCCGATTCGCCAAGTCCTGGCAGATCCGGCACCAGCAACCGGTAGTAGCGCGACAGCACGTCGATGTTGTGCGCCCAGTGCCGCCACGATCCCGCGCCGCCGTGGAACAGCACCAGCACCGGTCCCTCGCCCCACGACCGCCACACCATGGTTCCGTCACCGCACGGCGTTTCCGTTCGCCACGCGGTCCGTTCGAGCCGGTCCAGAAAGGCTGCCGGCCCAGAGCCGATCCGATCGTTCATCCGGTTTCCATTTGCGGATATTCGTGGAAGGCTACGGACGCCGCCGCGACATCGTCAAGGTCAGGCCCACTGGCTACGGAACGCACGAAACCATGACGATCATCTTCATCGGCGACATCCACCAGCAATGGCACTGCGTCGAACGCGGCCTCGCATCACTGGATCCGCTGCCGCAGGCGGCCGTTCTGCTCGGCGACATCCAGTGCGAACGGCCGCTCGACGATCTGGCCGCGCCGCTGCTCGACCGCGGCATCGATGTCCACTGGATCTTCGGCAACCACGACAACGACGGCGGCCCCGAGATGTGGGCCAACCTGGTCGAACCCGATCGCAACCCACGCACCACTCAGGGTGCGCTGCACGCGCGGGTCGTCGAGATTGCCGGCGTGCGCATCGCCGGTCTCGGCGGGACGTTCCGCCCACGCATCTGGGAACCGCCCGAGCCGCCACGCGTGCAGCGCCGCGCACAACTGCCCGAGGACCTTGCCGGCCTCGGCCCGGGTTGGCGCGAGGAACACATCGGTGCGCTGATCCATTCGCTCGGCGCAACGGCGATCTGGCCCGAGGACTACGAACATCTCGCCGGTCAGCGCGCCGACATCCTGGTCACGCACGAGGCCCCGCGCAGCCATCCATCCGGCAACGCGGCGCTCGACGCGCTGGCGCGTGCCATGGGTGCCAACCTGATCGTGCACGGCCATCACCATGTTTGCTACCGCGCCGTTGCGCCCGACGGCCTGCGCGCGATGGGCGTCGCTGCCGCCTGGGGTGCCACGATCGATGGCGAATGGCTGTGGCCCGGCGAAGCGCCGCGTCACCTCGGCAATCTCATCTCCGGATGGTCGCTTGAGGCAGACGCAATGAGCCAGTAAGACAGCCGGACGATAAGCCAGGGAGGCACCAGAAAGCCGGTGGACCTCGAAGTCCTGATCGAGAACACGCTGAACGTGCTCGCCGCCGGCGTCACCATCGGCTGTATCTATGGCCTGATGTGCATCGGCCTCGGACTGATCTTCGGCATCATGCGCATCGTCAACTTCGCCCAGGGCGAGCTGTTGATGCTCGGCATGTACGCCAGCCTGTATCTGGTCACCGGCGGGGGCGTACTCGCGTTTCTCGGTCCCTATGTCGGCCCGTTCGTCGGCGCGCTGTGCGCCGGCCCGATCGTGTTCGCCGGCGGAGCATTGCTGCACAAGTTCCTGATCGCGCGCGTCTCCGGCCTGCGCACCGCCGGCAGCATCGATGATGGGCATTTCGGCCAGTTGCTCGTCACCCTCGGCATCTCGTTGATCCTCCAGAACGGCGGACTGATCGTATTCGGCTCCACGCCCGAGACAGTGCGCACGCCGCTTGCCTCGCGCGCCTTCGAGATCAGCGGCATCTACGGCGACGCCACCGTATTCCTCAACAAAGCGCGGCTGATCGCCTGCGCGG
>CAVVNM010000010.1:0-43342 GCA_963749575.1 uncultured Alphaproteobacteria bacterium | reverse complement strand
CCCTGCGCGTCGCGACGGTGCGGTAGCCCTTCATGACAGGCGAGGTTGACCGTCCGTCGCGCCGACCGACGGTTGACCCCAGGTGGATGCACTTTCGACAATGTCGTCATCCGGTTGGCACCGGCGACTATCAAGCAATAGCCAACAGCACCGCGGGAGGCAGCAATGAGTGTGGGCTTCGGGCGAGGACTGCATGCGGCGCCGGGGCAGGCTGTCAGCCTTTCAGCCTATGAACGCTACCTTGGTCGATGGTCGCGGCTGACTGTTCCGGATCTGCTTGCCGCCGCCGGGATGGTGCAGGGTCATCGCGTGCTCGACGTGGCGACCGGCACAGGGCGAGGCTGCCGTGATGGCCGTGCCGATGGTCGGCGATACCGGATTTGTCGTTGCGCGCGGACATCTCGCTGGAGATGGTCACGAGTACACATGCAAGGTGGAATGCAGCGTTGTATTGGCCGGTGATGCGGATGGCCAGGTTCTGCCATTTAAGGACGGTGCGTTCGATGCAGTTGTATGTCGAGCTTGGTATCCAATTCTTCCCCAATCCCGCTGCGGGCCTGGCGGAATTCCGCCGCGTTGTTCGGCGGGGCGGGACAGTGGCAGTCTGCGTCAACGCCACGTCGGACCGATTGCCGATGTGGGGCAATTTGGCTGATGCGATGGATCGGTTTACTACTCAAGAGCAGCGCAAAGTCCTCGCCATGTCGTGGTCACTGGCCGATCCAAGGCTGCTGCAGGAATTGTTCATCGGCGCGGGCTTTCACGACATCCACGTCGAACAAATCAGCCGGGAAGGCACCATCGCCGGCTTTGATCGTTTACTGGGCGCCGATCGAACAAGGGGTGGGACAAATCCCGCAGGCATATTGTGCGCTCGACGCAGCAGATCGTCACTCGGTGCGCAGGGAAGTCCACGCACGGCTGGCCCAATATAAATCCTCCGACGGCAAGTTGACCATGGCGGTCGCGATGTTCATCGGTCGTGGCCGGGCGTGAGGCACGCCGTGTTGCATGTGGCGCCGGGTCGGCTGTGATCGGAGCGTGCGCCAAGGATCTGCGGCGCATCAACTGCGGCAGTTGCCGCCACGCCGAGCAGGCATCCGGACCTGGCCCGTCTGACATGGCGCGGACGCCATACTCGGTCGATGTCTCCGAACCGGTGGCGGACTGATGACGCTTAGGCCGCCTGCCGCTCCGACCTCGCCCGCTGCGTCGGCCGCGCGGCCGCATCCTGCAGGATCATGTCCGCCGCCTTCTCCCCAATCATGATACTGGGTGCATTGGTGTTGCCCGCAATAATGACGGCATGATGAGGCATCGCAACTCGCAGCCCTTCCAGACCGTGCACGCGCAGCCGTGGATCACGACGGCGTTCGGGCCATGGCCCATCCCGCAGGTTCCCACCGGATGCAGATTGGACACGCCGCGTATGGTACCTCAGCGGCGAGCTGTTCGTCGGTCGTCACCGCCGGCCCGCAGTACCTCCTCGACGACCAGCCCCTTCAGCGCCGGCTGCCCGGCGATCTCGCGGGCGATGCCAATGCCGGTGATCATCGCCTGCATGTCGTAATCGCTGCGCAGGAAATCGAAACGAATCTCCGGCGGAGCCAGCGGATCGGGGATCTTCAGCCGCACGGTGCCCGTCCCTCCGGACGCAGATGCACCGGACTGATGGCGAAACCGGGAACGGATGCGAGATGATGCCGTCGCGGTACGGTCGATCGTGCTCCAGGCGGAGATGTTCATCTGCAGGTCGGGCCGCTCGAGCCCCGGGTCGCTGCGTACCAGCGCGCCCACGTACAGCCCGTTGCCCGACATCGGACCGCCGCGCCAGAAGACGTATTTCGCGCCGGCCACCAGCTGATGCGGCACGCTGTGATGCAGCACGTTCAGCGACAGTGAGCGGGAGATCCGCCAGGCGCAGTACGTGTTGAAGTGGTCGTGCAGGTTGGAGCCCACGCCGGGCAGGTCGTGGAGCACGGGAATGCCCATGTCCTGCAGATGCTGCGCCGGACCGATGCCCGACAGCAGCAAGAGCTGCGGCGAGCCATAGGCACCGCCGGATACGATCACCTCGCCGGACGCGCGCGCGCTGCGCAGCCCTTGCGGCGTGCGGTACTCGACGCCGACCGCACGGCCGTTCTCCAGCAGCAGGCGGGTGGCATGGGCGTGGGTCTGCACGGTCAGGTTCGGCCGTTTGCGCGCCGGCCGCAAATAGGCCGCGGCGGTACTCCACCGGCGGCGATTGTTGGTGGTGGTCTGGTAATATCCGCAGCCTTCCTGCTGCGCGCCGTTGAAGTCGGCATTGGGCGGGATGCCGGCCTCGACGCAGGCTTGCAGCAGCAGCTTGCCGATCTCCCACTCATAAGGCTGGTTCGACACGTGCAGCGGACCGCCGCTGCCATGGAATTCGCTCCCGCCGCGCTCGTTATCCTCCGCCTTGCGGAAATACGGCAGGACAAAGTCGTAGTCCCAGCCCTCGCAGCCGCGCTGGCGCCATTCATCGTAGTCGGCGTGGTTGCCGCGCATGTAGATCATGCCGTTGATCGAGCTGGTACCGCCCAGCACCTTGCCCCGGGGCTGATACATCACTCGGTCGTTCAGATTGGGCTCCGGCTCGCTGTCGAACATCCAGTTGACGCGCGGGTTGCAGAATGTCCGCACGTAGCCGAGCGGAATGTGGATCCAGGGGTAGCTGTCCTTGCCGCCGGCCTCCAACAGCAGCACGCGGTGGCGGCCGGATTCCGACAGCCGCGCGGCGAGCACGCACCCCGCCGAACCAGCGCCGGTTACGATGTAGTCGTAGGTCTGATCGGTCGCTGACATGATTCCCCCCTGGTTCACCGGACAAGGTGCCGCGATGCGGCGTCGGGTCAAGGCCGGTGGGCCACACTGGCTGCGCTGAACCGGTGAGCAGTCAGATCTTGCCATTGATCCAGATCAGGCGACCTGCATGCGGTGCTACCAGGTTCGACGGATGTCGGCCGCTTGAGCGGTTTCGCGATGTTAATGAACAGCGAGCCGCGCGGCCGAGGTCCGGTTGCTTGCCGATGTGCGTCTTCCGTTCGAGACGACGCGCGCCTCAGCCACCTTGAGCGGTCTTTTCTGCGAGCTGTCCGCGGTCAACGTCACGGAATGCCAGCCGGGCCTTGAGGCGCGGCGTCACCCAGTTGAGAAAGGCACGGAGTTTCAACGGCACCGGCTTGCGCGGTGAATAGACGATGTGGATCGGCAATGGTTCCGGCTCGAACGCCTCCAGGACCAATTCAAGTGATCCCGTACGCCTCGCTGCGTCCATCTTGTAGGACATAACCCGGGTCAATCCAGCACCAGCGACAGCTGCGAGGACAGCAGCCTCGGACGTGTTCACGCACAGCCTCGACCGAATGGGCACCAGGCTTGCGCGCGTACCCCTACGGAACTTCCAAGAGTTCGGCGACGCAACATCGTTGATCGCGATGCAGTCGTGATCGCAAAGGTGATCAGGGGTTTGCGGACGTCCCCTCGCCGCCAGATATGCGGGGCTTGCGCAAACCACAAGACGGATTGAACCGATCCGGGTCGCTATCATGCTGCTCTCGGGGAGACTGCCGATGCGGATAGCGACATCGATATTCTCCTCTACCGCATCTACAATGCGATCCGCCAGCAGAAGTCTCAGGCCGATCTCCGGAAATGCATTCAAGAACTCGATAGCAATCGGGAGCAGATGCGTGTGCCCAAGCCCCCATGGCGTGGTCACTACAAGATCGCCTTTGGGGCTTCTGTACTCGCCGGACACCTGGCGTTCGGCGTCGTCCACTTGTTCAATGATCCGTTTGCAGGCCTCGACATAGGACCGGCCAGCATCGGTCAACGTCATCCGCCGTGATGATCTTTGGAACAGCTCGGCTTTAAGCCGCAATTCAAGATCGGCGACCTTGCGGCTGACGGTCGCAACCGGTGTTCCAAGCCGACGGGACGCCGCGGAAAAACTGCCTGTCTCGGTGACAGCAATGATCACCGACATCGCCTCCAAGCGGTCCATGAGGTCCCGGCTTTCCGAACAGTGAAAAGGTGCTTCTCATTCATAGTAGCGGCGTATCGGCACGGCAATCGGCTAAATCCAGAGGCGGAGGAGACGTCGGCACCGGAAAGTTGCGTGCGGTGCGCGCTATCGGCCGATGCAATCGACGGAGCACCAGGATGGGCAACACGATCAGGGTGAAAGACGGTGCAACAATCTACTACAAGGATTGGGGCATCGGTCGTCCTGTCACCTTTTCTCACGGCTGGCCGCTGAACGCAGACGCATGGGACGACCAGATGCTGTTCTTGGCGTCGCACGGCTTCCGATGCATCGCTCAGGATCGCCGTGGTCACGGCCGGTCGAGCCAGCCCTGGAACGGGAATGATCTTGATACCTACGCCGACGATCTGTCGGAACTGCTCGAAGCGCTCGACATAAACGACGCTGTCATGGTCGGCCATTCCACCGGCGGCGGCGAGGTCACGCGCTACATGGGACGGCACGGGACGGGCCGGGTATCCAAGGCCGTTCTGGTCTCCGCCATACCGCCCTTGATGCTGAAGACGGCCGCCAACCCGGGCGGACTTCCGATCGAGGTGTTCGACGGCATCCGGGCCGACCTGCTCCGCGATCGCGCGCAATACTATTGAGAGCTCAGCGCGTCCTTCTACGGCGCGAACCGTCCCGGATCGAATGTTTCACGGGGCGTGAGGGACGCGTTCTGGGCCTGGAGCATGCAAGCCGGGCTGCGCGGCGCCTATGAGTGCGTAAAGGCGTTTTCCGAAACCGATCTGACCGAGGATCTCAAGAGGATCGACATCCCGGCTCTGCTCATCCATGGCGACGACGACCAGATCGTTCCGATTTCTGACTCGGCGTTGCTGTCGTCGAAGATCATAGAGCGGGCGAAGCTCAAGGTTTACCCAGGCGCGCCGCACGGATTGATGGCAACGCACAAGGACCAATTCAGCAAAGACCTGCTATCCTTCATCAGGGGTTAGGCCGTAATGATCCCGATCCGCGCGCAGCTCGTGGCGGAGGCAACTGAGCCGTTGAGCCGGAGGTTGGCATGAGACATGGTGCACCACGACTGCCCCGCCGCCACTTTTGCTTCTGCTGCCTGGGTGGAGCGGCATTGGCAGCCACAGGCGAATGGCTGACACCCCAGCAGGCGTTCGCAGAGGCGCGGGGTCTCGTCAGCCTGATCAAGGACAGCGCCGCGACCGCCCCGATCGTGACCCATAAGCTGCGGAACAACATCTCCGTTCTGGAAGGATCCGGCGGCAACATGGCAGTCCTGACGGGTCCCGATGGCAAGGTGCTCGTCGACGCGGGGATCAGCGTGTCGCGCGCCCATATCAGTGCGGCCCTGGCCGCGGTTGGGCCTGAGCCCATCACGCATCTGATCAACACGCACTGGCATTTCGACCATACCGACGGCAACACCTGGCTCAACCAGGCCGGCGCAAAGATCATCGCTCATGAGAACACCCGCAAATATCTCTCAAAGGTGCAGCGGGTGGAGGATTGGGACTACAATTTCCTCCCTCTTCCATCGAGCGGGCTGCCTGACGAGGTCTTCGCGGACGAGCATGGTTTGACGCTCAATGGTGCCTCGCTGAGGCTCAAGTATTATGGCAGTGCCCATACCGACAGCGACATATCCGTCGCCTTCGGCGAAGCGAACGTCATCCACGTCGCCGATACATTTTGGAACGGCGTCTATCCGTTCATCGACTACTCGACCGGCGGCAGCATCGACGGGATGATAGCCGCCTCCAATGCCAATCTCGCGGCGGCAACGGACAGCACCGTGATCATCGCCGGTCACGGGCGGCCGGTCAGCAACAAAGCTGAACTCAAGAGCTTCCGCGACATGTTGGTGACGATCCGGGAGAATGTCGCCGCCCTGAAGAAGCAAGGTCGGTCACGGGAGGAAGCAGTGGCGGCGAGGCCAACATCCGCTTTCGACGCGATCTACGGCAATTTCGTTATTGATCCGGGCTTTTTCACAAGGTTGGTCTATGCGGGTGTGTGACGCCCGATGGGTGCCCGCAATGCCGCATGCCCATTCCACTTGGAGGCTGACATGAAAGCAGGTCGCGTTTCCGACGATCCGCCGATGGTCGATCGCAGGCAGCTCGTCTGGGCTGTCCCCACCTTGGCCGCCGGCTTTGCCACGCTTCGCAGCGCATCCGCGGCCGGGCCGTCACTGAACGGCCCTGCGGCCCCGTCGAGCGTCACGCACTACCGCACGAAGAACGTTGACGGCATCAATATCTTCTATCGCGAGGCAGGTCCGTCATCCGCTCCCGTGGTGCTGTTGCTGCACGGCTTCCCGACATCGTCACACATGTTCCGCAACCTGGTCCCGGCCCTTTCGGACCGTTACCACGTGATCGCGCCGGACTATCCCGGCTTTGGGCAGAGCGACATGCCCGACCGGGCAAACTTCGCCTATACTTTCGATCGCTTCGGTGAGCTGGTCGGCGGCCTGCTCGATCAACTGGGCGTGGCGCGCTACGCAATGTACGTCATGGACTATGGGGCACCGGTTGGGTGGCGTCTCGCCCTGAAGCGCCCCGAGCGCATCGCCGCACTGATCGTGCAGAACGGCAACGCCTATGACGAAGGGTTGAAAGAGTTCTGGGATCCGATCAAGGCCTACTGGTCCGACCATTCGGACGCTCACCGAAAGGCCCTGTACGTTCTGGTGGCACCCGAGACAACGAAGTTCCAGTACACAGATGGGGTTTCCGACGTCAGTCGGATCTCGCCGGACAATTGGGTCCATGACCAGGCCCTGCTCGATCGACCGGGCAACGCCGAGATCCAGATGGACCTGTTCTACGACTACCGCACCAACTTGCCGCTGTATCCAACGGTGCAGGCCTACTTTAGAAAATACCAGCCGCCGACTCTTATTGTCTGGGGCAAGAACGACAAGATTTTCCCGGCTGATGGCGCATACCCATACAGGCGCGACCTCCGGAAGCTCGAGTTCCATCTCATCGACACGGGACATTTCGCTCTGGAGGACAGGGCGGACGAAATGGTGCCCCTGATCCGCGCCTTCCTTGCCAGGAATGTCAGACCGGCCTGATCGGCCACATGACCTCCGCTCCGGTGATGGAGGCCAGCTGGTCGCATGGCATGCAATCGTGAAGTCGCATGCGGACGCACGAAATTGCGAATGACCGGCGCTTCGGCGCGTTTCCCGTACGCTGTCACGCCGCCGCCCGCGTCGGTACCGCCACCGCATCTTCCAGGATCATCGCCGCGGCCTTCTCGCCGATCATGATGGTCGGCGCGTTGGTGTTGCCGCCCACCGCCACCGGCATGATCGACGCATCCGCCACCCGCAGCCGATCGATCCCGTGCACGCGCAGCCGCGGATCGACCACCGTGTTCGGGCCATGACCCATGGCGCACGAACTGGTCGGATGCTGGTTCGACACACCGGTCTCGCGCACATACGCCGCCAGCTCGGCGTCGGTAGTGATCGCCGGCCCCGGCTGCAGCTCGGCCGCGACATACGGCTTCAGCGCCGGCTGTTCGGCGATCTTGCGCGCCAGGCGGATGCCGAAGATCACCGCCTGCATGTCGTAGTCCGTGCGCAGGTAGTCGAACAGCACCGCAGGCGGCGCGAGCGGATCGGCGGTCGCAAGCCGCACCGTGCCGCGGCCGTCCGGTCGCAGGTGTACCGGACTGATGGTGAAACCCGGGAACGGATGCGGCACAATGCCGTTCTTGCCGCGTTCCAGCGTGCTCCATTCGAACACGTTGAGCTGCACATCGGGACGCTCCAGCCGCGGGTCCGTGCGCGTGAACACGCCGGCATGGATGCCATTGCTCGCCATCGGGCCGGAGCGGAACAGCGCATAGCGCACACCTGCCGACAGCTTGCGCAACCTGCTGTTCTCCAGGTCGTTCAGCGTGATCGGCTTGCTGCACCGCCAGGCCACGTAGGAGTTGAAGTGATCGTGCAGGTTGGACCCGACCGCCGGCATGTCGCGTACCACGTCGATGCCGATGTCCTGCAGGTGCTGCGCCGGTCCAAGCCCCGACAGCAGCAGCAGCTGCGGCGAGCCGTAGGCGCCGCCCGACACGATGATCTCGCCGCTCGCGCGTGCCGTCTCGCGGCCCTGCGCAGTGTGAAATTCGACCCCGGCCGCACGGTTGTTTTCAATCAGCACGCGCGTGGCATGGGCACCGGTGCGGATCACCAGATTGGGCCGCTTGCGCGCGGTGCGCAGATAGGCCTGTGCGGCACTCCAGCGGCGGCGGTTCAGCGTGGTGGTCTGGTAATAGCCGCAGCCTTCCTGCTGCGCGCCGTTGAAGTCGGGGTTGCGCGGGATGCCGGCCTGCACGCAGGCTTCCAGCACCGCATCGGCAAGCTCGAAGCGCCCGGGCTGATCCGAGACGTGCAGCGGGCCGCCAACACCATGGAACTCATCCGCACCGCGGATCTGGTTCTGCGCCTTCTTGAAGTACGGCAGAACCGAGTCCCAGTCCCAGCCCTCGCAGCCGCGCTGGCGCCATTCGTCGTAGTCGCCGTGGCTGCCACGGATATAGACCATGCCGTTGATCGAACTGGAGCCGCCGAGCGTCTTGCCGCGCGGCAGATAGAGCCGGCGGTTGCCAAGCTGCGGCTGCGGCTCGGTCTCGAATCGCCAGTTCACCGCAGGGCTGACATAGGTCCTGGCGTAGCCGAGAGGAATGTGGATCCACAGGTTGCGATCGGGAGGGCCGGCTTCCAGCAGCAGCACGCGGTGGCGGCCCAACTCGGAGAGCCGCGATGCCACCACGCAGCCGGCAGAGCCGGCGCCGGTGACGATGAAGTCGTAGCTGTCCCCCGTCGTGTCTGGCATGGTTTCCCCGGTCGATGACGCATCGCCATCGCTGTGATAGCTCATCCCAACCCGGTTGGTAATGCACACCGACGCGGCGTCGGCCACAGCGCGCAGCCCGGCTGAAGCCTCGGCCGACAGTTGCGCAACGATACCGCGACCTGAGCCGAGCAGACCAAATCGCTTGCGGAACACCGACCCGGATGCTTGCCGCCACGATCACCGGCGTTGCCACCGCGGTCGGCCCGGCACGACCGGTTCAGCCGTAGCTACAGATCGGCCAGCCTGATCCACACCGTCACACCTGCGGCGACCAGCACCCCAACTCCGATCGTGACGGCACCGTCCGCCGTCAGCTCGTGCGCGATCGCCGTCCACAGCACCAGCACCGCGATCCCGACAGCGATGCCGCCGACCAGGCTCGCCTTGCCCTGCTTGATCCGTCGCGAGCCCGCCACCGGGCTGCTCCCGCTGGTCATTCCGCCGCCACCTGCACATGGCCGACCCGCGGATCGTCACTGGTATTTCGCACGCGCTTGAGATCGCGCCGCACGAACCGCGTGCCGTAGCCGTTGAACACGTGCCGCAGCAGTCCGCACGCCAGGTCGGAGGTGCCGAAGAACCAATCGGCGATCGGATAGGTCAGGTTGAAGTTGCGCTCCATCATCAGCGCGGTGTTGTGGTGGGCGATGTGATGGCGGCGGATCGAGTTCACCAGCGGAATGTGCCGGACGATGCGGTCGTTCTTCACATGGCAGCAGAAGTGGAACAGCTCGTAGTTGAGATACAGCCCGACATTGGTGATCAGCAGCAGCCAGCCCGCATTCGCCAGCCCCACCAGCCCGAGCACCGCCGCGGGCGGCAGCGACAGCGCCATGAACGCGACCAGTGCATACGGCGGGAAGAACACGATGCGGAAGTCGCGCGTGTTGTCGATGGTCGGCTCGACATGGGTGAAGAACTGGTGGTGGGCGAGCGTGTGGCGCTTGTAGATCCCCATGAACCCCTTCACCGGCCGGTGCATGACGTAGCGGTGGATCCACCACTCGAACGCGTTCGAAATGCAGAACGCGACCGGGATCACCAGGAACTCGTACCACGCCGGCGCTGCGATCTGCCGCGCGCAATACCAGATGGCGGCGAAACCCAGCGCGTAGATCAACGCGACATGCACCCAGCCGAAATAGGCGGGAGCGATGCGGGTGCGGAAGTCGGCGCGGAACGCCGCCTGCCGCTGCGACATCTGCTGCGTGTCCATCGGCGATTTCCTCCGGGTCCGATCAGTGATAGGACGGAAATCCAGGCCAGGACAAGAGGAAGCCATGCTGGAAGTGGAAACGCCGGCCGACGTGAAGGCCCATATCGGCAAGCAGATCGGCACCAGCGAATGGGTGCTGGTCGATCAGCCGATGATCGACAGGTTTGCCGAGGCCACCGGCGATCACCAGTGGATCCACGTCGACGTCGAGCGGGCGAAACGCGAGATGCCCGGCGGCAAGACGATCGCGCATGGCTACCTGACGCTGTCGCTGCTGCCCCGGCTGTCGCACAATATCCTGCGCATCCGCAAACGCTCGCGCGGCATCAACTACGGGTCCAACAAGGTCCGCTTCACCGCGCCGGTGCCGGCGGGTTCGCGCGTGCGGCTGCACCAGACGCTCAACAACGTCGAGGACATCGCAGGCGGCGTGCGGATGACGTTCGACAGCCAGATCGAAGTGGAAGGTTCGTCGCGGCCGGCGCTGGTGGCACAGAATATCGGGCTGGCATTCGACTGAGTTGGCGGACGCAAGGAGGATGCCGGGGGCCGATCGCTCATTCGAGGACCAATTCCTCGAGCATCTCGACGGCGCGGTCCGTCAGTCCAAGACCACGGCAGACCGAGCGATGGTGCTGTTCACCGGGTTCCGTATCACACTGGTTGTGGTCAGTGCCTCGCTGCCTGCCCTTACTGTGATCGCTCCGCCGGGCTGGTCCACCGGCGCGGCCGTGCTCGTCGCCGCTCTCGCCGGCCTCGATACCCAGTTCAGATGGGGCGAAGAATGGCGCCACTTTCGTTCGAACCAACTGGCTTTGGAACGCCTCAGAAGGGAGTACCGCCATCGACAGTCTGTCTTGAGCGACGGAGGCCGCTTCGGAAGCATCACCTCGGCCGCTCAGAACTTCGAAAAACTGTTCACCGATGTTGAATCGCTGCTGCAGACCGAGGCCGACCACTTCTTCAAGTTTCGCGTCACGGAGTGGCAGGCCCAGAAGACCGCCTCGTGAACCCGGGATCGATTCCCACCCGTACCCAGTCATTGCTGTTAAGGATCGAGTGCACCCGCGATCTCGGCACCCGTCAGCCGCCACGCATTGTCCAGCTCGGCCACAACGTTGCGCATGAAACCTTCGGTCAGCGCCAGAGCACGCTGCGGATCCCCCAGATGGTCGGCCAGCAGCGCCAGCGCCAGCTGCCGCGGTCCGTCGCCCTCGTAGGTCCACTCGAAGCCCATGCGGCTGAACCGGTGGATGTCGAAGCGTGGATCGAGCGGCGCACCATCGACCGTCACCACCGCGCCGTCGAGGCTGCGGCCACCCTCGTAGACCTTCATGCGAACGTCACCACGCTGCGCACGGTCTCGCCGCGCCGCAACGCCGCGAAGCCGTGGTTGATCGCCTCCAGCGGAATGCGTTCCGAGATCATCTCGTCCAGCATCAGCGCGCCCTCCAGATAGGCGCGCGCCAGCAGCGGAAAGTCCTGCGCCGGCTTCGCTCCGCCATACGAACTGCGGGTGATCCGCTTCTCCTGCATCAGGCTGCCCCAGCGGAATTCGACGCTGTCGTTCACACCGGTCTTGCCGAGCCATACCACCTGCCCGCCCGGCCGTACCGCCTCCACCGAGAGGCGGAAACTCTCGCGCCGGCCGGCGGCCTCGATCACCACATCGGCACCGCGCATGTCGGTCATCGACCGCGCCACCCCCAGAGCCTGTGCCGGATCGCACGCCGCGGTCGCCCCCAGCGCCTGCGCCAGCTGCCGCCGCGCCGGGTTCGGGTCCACCGCGATGATCGTTCCGGCGCCGGCCAGCCGGCAGCCCTGCACCGCCGACAGTCCGACCGCGCCGCAGCCGATCACCATCGCCACCGCGCCCCAGCGCAGCTCCGCTATGCGTGTCGCCGCGCCGACCCCGGTCATCACGCCGCAGCCAAGCAGTGCCGCGCGATCGAACGGCATCGCCGCCGGCACGCGCACCGCGCTCTGCGCCGGCACCACGCAGTACTCGGCGAAGCCGCCCAGATACATGAGCTGATGCATCGGCACGCCGCCGCACGACAGCCGCGGCCGACCGTCGAAGTGAAAAGCCAGCGGCCCATTGGCGAGGAACCGCGCGCACAGGATCGGCTGCGCACGCTCGCAATAGAAGCAATTCCCGCAATGCGGGTTCCATGACAGCACCACGCGGTCGCCGACCGCAACATCGGTGACGCCGCTGCCGACCTCCGCCACCTCGCCCGCCGCCTCATGCCCCAGCACCGCGGGCAGCTTCACCGCGAGCGAACCTTCGATCGCCTCCAAATCGGTGTGGCACAGGCTGGCGGCGCGGATGCGCACCAGCACATCGTCCGGCGCGACCGGTCCGACCTCCACCGTTTCGATCGTCAGCGGTGTCCCGGTCCGCCGCAACACGGCGGCGCGCGCCTGCACCATGGCCAGCCCTCCCCGAGTCGCCGTATAGCACGGCGCCAGCGGTCAGGGCGCCGAACGCGCCGCCTGCCGTGAGGTCGTCATCCTGCCGCGCGCCACCCGCATCGTCGCCAGCATCAGGGCGATCACCAGCGCGTAGGCGAGCAACTGAGCTGCGTCCGGGGTCGCGGTGTAGCCCATCAGCGTGTGCAGCAGCCGCCCCACAATGCTGTCATCCCGGAGCAGCCAGGACGTGTCCCACAGCGGCGACGCGAGGTTCTGGAAGTAGTCGGCCTGCTGCAGGAAGAACACCGCCTGTGCGCCAAGCCCCGCCGCGAGCAGCGTGATCAGCCCGGTGGTGACGGTGAACAGCCGGTGGGTCGGCAACGCCAACAGGCCGAAATAGATCATCGCCGACAGGGCCGCACCCAGCGCGACGCCGATCGCTCCGCCCGCCATCATGCCCGCGACCGACGTGCCGCCGGCGGCGAGGATGCCGTAGAGAAACAGCACCACCTCGGAGCCTTCCCGCAGCACCGCGATGCCGACCACCACCGCGACCGCGGTCAGTGGCCGATCGCCCGCCGCCACGGCACTGCCGACGGCGCGCACCTCACGGGCCAGCTCGCGACCGTGGCTCGCCATCCAGCCGTTGTGCCAGGTCAGCATTGCCACGGCGATCACCAGGATCGCGGCGTTGAACAGCTCCTGGCCGGAGCCGTTGAACAGCGCCCCCAGTTCGCCTGCGAAGCCGGCCACCGCGCAGGCACCTAAGGTGCCAGCCAGCACCCCGCCCGCGACCCACCAGCCACGTCGCGGCACCGACCGCGTCGCCGCCAGGACGATGCCCACGATCAGGCCGGCCTCGATGACCTCACGGAACACGATGACCAGGCTGGCAAGCATCGGCGTCCTCAGATGCGACAAATTCTCAATTGCAGTTATGCCAGCCGGCGCCGCGGGTCAACCATCGCGTGCCGTGCCCGACCCGGCGAGATGGCGATGCCGCCCGCTTCGCGCCACCGATCATGCCCACCCGCAGGCACCGCTGACAGGTGCGCCAGCTGACAGGTGCGTTACGAGTGGAACTTCGATTGCGCGATCCGCGTTCGACCGCGGCACGTAAAGCACTGGAGACGCACGATGCGCAGCTACCTTGGCGTTTTTGCCGGCCTGCTGGCGGTGAGCCCCGCAATGGGTCAGGTGATCATCGAGACCCCGAACCACGACGCTGCCCGGCATGAGCAGCACGCCATGCAGGACCGTTCCGACGCCCAGCGCGAGCGGCAGGAAGCCCAACGCTGGGCCGCCGTGGGCGACTACCGGGGCGCGGCCGATGCGCAGCGCGACGCGCAGCGCGACTGGCGTGACGCCCACCGCCAGCAGGACCGCGCGCAGGACGAATCGGGCGCGGTCGTCATCGGTCGCTGATCGCGCTCAGTCACCCGTCGCCGCGCGCTCCTTCTCGAGCAGCGCGCGTTTGCGCGGTACACCCCAGCGATAGCCGGTCAGGCTGCCGTCGCT
Organism: uncultured Alphaproteobacteria bacterium; assembly: GCA_963749575.1. Classification (GTDB taxonomy): domain Bacteria; phylum Pseudomonadota; class Alphaproteobacteria; order Acetobacterales; family Acetobacteraceae; genus JAMXLO01. Next base: position 29,292 of record CAVVNM010000010.1, on the reverse strand, counting down.
GCCGATGACGCGGTGGCACGGCACCGCCAGCGACACCGGGTTCCGCGCGCAGCAACGTGCCACGGCACGCACTGCGCGCGGCTCGCCCATCATGCGCGCCAGTTCGCCATAGCTGCGGGTTTCGCCCGGCGGGATGCGGCACAGCGTCCGCCAGACGCGCTGCTGGAACGCGGTGCCGCGCAGGTCGAGTGGCAGGTCGAGCGCCTGTTTCGGCTCTTTGAGGAAATCGAGCACGGCCCGCACCGTTCCGGCCAGCGCGACATCGTCGGCAACGATGCGGGCGCGCGGAAAGCGCTGGCGCAGGTCGCCCAGCAGCGCCTCGTCCGGCTCGGCGAAGCCGATGAAGCAGACCCCCCGATCGGTGGCCCCGACCAGCAGGCGACCGAACGGACAGTCGGCGATCGCAGTGCGGATCACTTCCCCCTCCCCGCCCCGCCGCAGCGCACCTGGCGTCATGCCGAGCAGTTCGCCGGTCCTCTCGTAGACCCGGCTCTCGGAACCGTAGCCGGCACCGGCGACCGCATCAGCCACCCGCGCGCCGCCCGCCAGCGCGGCATGCAGCCGCTTGGCACGCACGCCCTCGGCATAGCTGCGCGGCGTCAGGCCGGTGTGGTCGCGAAACATGCGCAGGAAGTGGAACCGCGAATAGCCCGACCGGGTCGCCAGCGCGTCGAGCGACGGGATCTCCTCGGCCGCCGCGATGGTGGCACACGCGTCCTGCACCACCGCCTGCGCCAGCCGCGCCCGCTCGCCTTTCGGGTCGCAGCGCTTGCAGGCGCGAAAGCCGGCGGCCTCCGCCTCGCCGCAGGTGCGGAAGTAGCGGACGTTCTTGCGCAGCGGTCGCGGCGACGGACAGCCAGGTTTGCAGAACACGCCCATCGTGGCGACGGCGTAGAGAAAATCTCCGGGCTCCCGGCGAATCACCTGGTCCCAGAGCTGATCGTCCGGCAGACGATCGATCATGTGGGTGTCTTTCATGCGGCTATAGTGGGGATCGGTCCGGCGCGCCGCCATCCGTGCATTGCTGTGAGTAGGCGGGCGCGAACGCCCGCCTTGCCGTCAGCCGTTCACCTGCTGCATCAGTTTGGTCCACCGGTCGATGATCGGCATCACCTTGTCCGACTTCTCGGGCGGGAACATCGGCACCACCCGCGCCACGCCCGCATCCCTCAGACGCTTGAGGCGGTCGACGTCCTCGGCGAGCCCAAACGACGTCACCTCGATCGCGGACGGATCGCGACCCGCGTCGCGCGCCATCTTGTGGAACTCGGGAAGCTGGGCCAGCAGGTCGCCGCGTGCCGTGGGAATCCAGCCGTCGCCATAGCGGATGGCGCGCCGGGCAGCGTGCGGGAAGGCGCCGCCGACATGGATCGGCGGATGCGGCTTCTGCACCGGCTTCGGCCACGCCATCATCGGATCGAAATTGACGAACTCGCCGTGGTACTCGGCCTTCGGCTTGGTCCAGATCTCCTGCATCGCCTCGATGCTCTCGCGCACGCGCTTGAAGCGGCTGGCGTAGACAGTTCCGTGGTTCTCCATCTCGTCCTGGTTCCAGCCGCCGCCGATGCCGAACAGGAAGCGGCCCTGGCTCACCTGGTCGATCGAGGCCACAAGCTTCGCGGTCTGGATCGTGTCGCGTTGCTGCACCAGCAGCACGCCGGTGCCAAGCTTGATCGTCTTGGTCGCGCATCCGGCGGCGGTGAGGACGACGAACGGATCCATCGCATCGGTGTATTGCTTGGGCAGCTCACCGCCACCCGGAAACGGCGTTTTGCGCGACAGCGGAATATGCGAGTGCTCGGGCGCCCAGACGCTGTCGTAGCCGCGCTCCTCCAGCGCGACCGCCAGTTCCGGCGCCGTCATGGAATATTCGGTGAAGAACATTGCACCGCCGAACTTCATATCGTCCCCCGTCTGTTTGCATGAACCGCCGAGCTTAAGCCTTCGCGGGTGGTCCGACTACGGTGACCGCGGAATATGCGCCGGACTCCAGGCGTCAAGCGACTGCGGATGCCACTTGCCACCGCAACGGTCAGTCGCCACAATTCGCCCCATCGGGGGGAATTCGCACATGCGCATCATGGTGTCCGCTGTTCTCGCGACCGGCCTGCTGTCCGCCGGGATCGCCGCCGCAGCGCCATGCGCGAAGCCCGCCGATGTGACCGCTTTGGACGTCGCCAGCCTGAAGAGCAAGCTGATGGTGACGGCACTCACCTGCAACGAGCAGGCCCGCTACAACGATTTCGTGCAGCGCTTCCGCTCCGATCTGATGGCGCATGAACATGCGCTGCATGCCTATTTCGTCCGCTTGTTCGGCGGCCGCGCGCAGCACGAGCACGACGACTACATCACCAGCCTGGCGAACACCCAGTCGCAGAACGGGATCCGGCAGGGCACGCTGTTCTGCCAGCAGAATGTCGGCATCTTTACCGAGGTGTTGGCGCTGACCAAGGGAGCGGACCTTCCGGCCTATGCCGCCAGCAAGCAATTGGCGCAGCCGACCGCGGTTGTCGCGTGTCCGGACACCACCCGCACCGCGCAGGCCAGCACCAACCGTCGTTAGCCAACGACACCCGCGCCGTGGCAGGATCGGCGCCGCATGCATCAGCTCCTGCTTCTGCGCCATGCCAGGTCGTCCTGGGACGACCCGAAGCTGGCCGATGTCGACCGTCCGTTGAACCAGCGGGGACGCCGCGCCGCCGGTGTCATGCGAACGGCGATGCATGACCTCGGTCTGACGCCGGACGTGGTGCTGGTCTCGCCGTCGCGTCGCACCCGGCAGACGCTGGCGGCGCTCGAGCCATGGGACGAGACGCCGCTGGTGGAGCATGTGGAGACGCTCTACCTGGCGACCGTGGCGCAACTGCTTGCCATTCTGCACGAGGTGAACGAGACGGTACGAAGCGTGATGCTGATCGGCCACAATCCCGGTCTGCACGAGCTGGCGGTGATGCTGGCCGCCGGGTCCGCCGCCGGGCCGGCGAGCCGCCGCCTGGCCGCCGGCTTTCCCACCGCGGCGCTGGCCGAGTTCTCGGTCGCCACTCAGTGGCAGCAGCTCGATGCCGCGGGTGCCAGGCTGGTGCGCTTCCTGACGCCGCGGGACCTGTCGGAGACGGCGGCCTGAGCACATGCAACTGGAGCTTGGCCTCGATCCGGACGACGCGACGCGCCTGACCCGGCTGCCGCTCCTCGTGCCGCTGAAGAGCGGCCGGGCGCGCGGCCGGGCGGTGCGCATCGTCTGGCACGACAGCCCGGATCGGGCACTGGCGCAGCAGGGCCTGGTGCTGGCCGAGCAGCGCCCGCAGTGGCGGCTGGAACGGCTGTTGCCCGGAACCGCGAGCTGGCCGCCTGGTGCGCCGGCGCCGGTGCTCGCGACCGGTCGGACCGCGGCCGCGCTCGGCCAGACACTGCCCGAAACGCAGACACTGCCCGACACGCTGGTGCCGCTGGCCGCGTTCGATGGCCGCGCGACGAGCCAGAACCTGGCGACGGAACTGGGCCCGGTCGGCATGACCCTGCTCACCGGGGCGGTCCGCGCGTTCACCGGAGAACACCGCAGCAGCCGCGTGCGGCTGGAGGGTGCCGCCGCGGCAGTGCAGGCACTGGCGATCGCGCTGACCGGAGAGCTTCGTGTCGCGGTGCCGCGTGCCGGTCTGGCCGCCGAAGCACTGGCGGTTGCCTCCGGCATCGCGCCGGCGCCCCGGCGGGAGGGCGCGCCCGAGTTGCCCGCAGGTCTGTCGGTGACCGAAGCATTCGGCTATGTGGTCGGTCACCTGTGCGACGTGATCCTGTACTTCGCCCCGCCAGCGGCCGCGGGAACCGACGGCCCGGAACCGGTGCATCAGATCCGCGTCGCGCTCCGCCGTCTGCGCTCGGCGATCAAGGTATTTCGCCACGTGGTGCGCAGTACGGCGGTGGAGGCAGCGGATACCGGCCTGAAGGCGCTCGCCGCCAGGCTGGGGCCGACCCGCGACTGGGACGTGTTCGTCACCGAGACAGCCGCGGCGGTGGCCGCCACGTTTCCCGCGGAACCGCGCCTGGAGCGCCTGCTGGCGGCGGCCGAGCGACGCCGGCGCACCTGTCACGACACCCTGCGCAGCTTCCTGACCGGCCCCGACTTCCGCCGCATCGGGATCGAACTTGCCTGCCTCGCCGGCGAGCAGGGCCAGCCGGCGATGCTCGGTGTCGGCGAGCAGGCCGAGCCAATGGTCGCGCTGGAGGAGTTCGCCGCCCGCGTGTTGCGCAAGCGGCGCAAAAAGCTGTTCGCGGTCGACGATGACCTGGCCGCCCTGGAGCCGCCGGCGCTGCATGGGGCCCGCCTGCACGCCAAGCGGTTGCGCTACGCGGCGGAGATCTTCGCGCCGTTGTTTCCCGGAAAAGCGACCCATCGTTTCATTCGCGGACTGAGCCGGTTGCAGGATCGGCTTGGCACATTCAACGACGCCGCGGTGGCTGCCGGACTGGTCGCCGAACTGACGGGCAACCATACGTTCGCGACCGGACTCGTCCTGGGTTTCGTCGGCGCGCGCAGCGGCGGCACACGCCAGCAGATCGGCACGGCCTGGCAGAAATTCCATCGGTTGAAGCCGTTCTGGGAATGAAACGCAAACGCCTCTCCCGCGAAGCGGGAAAGGTGGATACGTGCCCAGCGCGCCTCAGGCCGCGACCGACCGGGACGTCTCGTTGAGCAGCAGGTACTGCGTCGCACAGCCCAAATGCAGCACGAGCTCCATCGGTCCAACGAAACCCTCGAACAGCGCCTCCGGCAGCTCCGCTCGACCGTCCGTCCAGCGCAGCCCGCTGTCCGGCTCGAATCCGTGGAATCCCTGGGCGAGCGATGCGTCCGCAGCCTCCATCAAGCGGAACCGTGTCCCCTGGCGCACGGCGATCCGCTGCAACGCCACACCTAGCACACGCGGGTCGCGCGCCAGCCCCAGCTCGGCCGGAGCAGCGGCGCGCGATGCCACCCACACCGTCGCCGGCCGGGCCGAGAGGTGGAACAGGTATGCGGCGCCATGGCGCGACATCGCCTCCAGCCGTTCCCCGTCCATCATCAGATGCAGGTCAGGATCGTCGGTCAGCGTCAGTCCTGGACGTGGACCCGCCCGGTCCAGCAGCCGGCGCCACGCCCGGTCGACCAACGGCCCGCCGGTCAGCACCGGTGCGCAGGGTTCCTGGGGCGGCCCTGCCCAACCGCCGTTGCTGTTCCGGAACAGCCAGCGGTTGCCGTCATCGCGATAGCTCTCCGCCGGCGCACCGTCGGCCAGCAGAACATCATGCGTCGCCAGCTCGACGTGATAGATCGCCACTTCCTGCGCTCGGTCGTCCCACAGAATAGAGCGATGATTGACCAGGCATTCCACCGGGATCAGCGCGCCATCGAGGTAAAGCGAATGCCCTTTGGTCACCCGCAGGTCGCGATGCGGCACGGTGTCGGCCAAGGCACCCTTGCGCACGATCACCGGTGTCGCCGCATTGCGCCGTCCGCGCGTCGCCAGCACGCGGCCGGTACCGATCCAGACGATCGGCCGGACCTCGCCGCGCAGCGTCAGCACCTTGTCACCCGGCGACAGGTGCTCGACCGGCACCTCGCCCGTTGGCGTGGCGATTCGCGTGCCCGCGCAGAAGCACAGCACGTTGAACTCGAGATCGCCGGACGGGATGGCGCCGCTGAACCCCTGCAGCTCGATGGTGCCGGAGTTGGGAATGTGAATGAACGTGTTGCCGCCGCTGGTCGAGACGTCGCTCGGCACGCTCGCGGCATCGACTGACGAACCAAAACCCTCGAAATCCAGCACCAGATTGCCAGCGTTGACGTTGGACACCGTGACGTCGCCCGATGCCGGCGTATACACCAACGTATCGGCATCCGAGGCGTACTGCACCTGGTAGGCACCGGGGCCGACATAGAACGTATCATTGTCGTCGATGGCGAAATCGGTGAACCCGGTCATCGTGTTGTCCGGCGAGCCATCGATGCTGAGCGTGTTGTTCAGCGTGTTCACCACGGCCGTGCCGGTGCCGGAAAGTTGCAGATCGAGCTGCGAATTGCCGGCGCCAGCCAGGTCGTTGCCGGAGAACTCGAGATTGCCGCCAGCCGAGCCGTCGAGCGGGACGTACGAGGTGGACGTACCGGGATTGGCGATCGCCAGGCCGAGTATCAGTTCGCCCGCAAAGCCCACGACCGCGGGCGTGCCGACCGTGATGGTGTCGTTGGTAAAGATCAGCGACCCACTGCCGCTGCTGCCTGTCGCGCCGGCGGCGCCCGGCGCGCTGACCCCCGTGGAGCTGGTCGCGGTCGAGTGGGAGACGCCCTCGGTTCCCCCCGCCCCACCGGCGCCGCCGACATTCCCTTCGGCCGACAGCGACACGGTCACTGCAGGTGCGGTCAGCGAGTCGCCTGTCAGGGTCGCGATAGCCGACCCGCCGTTGCCGCCATTGCCGCCGTTGCCGTTGGTGCCGTAGTCGAACCTCTGCGCGGGCTCCGCCAGGTTCGTGAGGAAGATGGCGTCGCCCCCCGGGCCGCCTGCGCCACCCATGCCCCCGGCCCCCGCCTTCGCGACGACCGAGACGCTGATCTCGTTGTGGTCGAGCATCGTCGAACCGGCCATCGTCGCGGCCGCGCTGCCGCCATTGCCGCCATTGCCGCCGTTGCCGCCCGCGCTGGCATCGCCGCCCGATCCACCGGACCCGCCACTGATCCCCGATGTGCCGCCACCGGTCCCGCCGATGGCAGCGATGGTCACGCCCACGCCGACCGACGTATAGCTGGTCAGGCCGGAAACCTCGGTCGCGGCCGCGCCGCCATCGCCGCCACTGCCGCCGGTGTTCCCGTTGCCGCCCGCGGCACCCGCCGAGAGGTTCGTCGTCGTGGTGATGTTGTTGAACACATCGTCCACATTGTTGCCGCCGGAGCCGCCGCTGCCGCCGGACCCGCCGGTACCGCCCAGCCCGCCCGTGGTTGTCGCCCTGATCGTGAAGCTGGCCCCATAGGGGCTGGCGACCGAGCCCAGGCTGTCGTTCGCCAGGGTGAGCGTTGCCTCGCCGCCGCCGCCGCCCGCGCCGCCCGGGCCACCAGGATTGCCCGGCGTGTACGTGGTGTTGTTGATGACGTTGCCATTGAGGTCCGTGTTGCTGACTGTGGTGCCAACACCATTCGCACCTTGCGAACCACCGGCTCCCGCGCCGCCCACGCCCGCGGTGACACTGGGGAACAGCCCGCCCGATATCGCCAGCTGCGACGCGAGGGGGGTCAGATCCTCGTTGCTGAACGGCTGGGCAGATTCGTCGGCCGCCGGGGCATCGCCACCGGCCGCACCGGCGGTGGTACCGTTGGCACCCCGCGCACCCTGGAGTGCCGTATTGATCGTGGTGACCGTACCGCTCATGGCGCCGACCTCTAACCCAACCTAATCGCTGAATAAGACCGCAATTATCGCTTCATGGCAACGGATCATGCTGCTGTCCCCGGCCAGGCAGCGGACCAGCGGTCGGCATGCACCACCTCGGAGAGCGGACGGCGAGCGACCGGGCCGAAGCGGCCCATCGGCCAACCGATCGGCATCAGCGCGAACGTATCGACCTCGGCAGGGATGCCGAGTACCGCCTTGAACTCCGCCTCGATGCGCAGGTGATTGGTGGTGATCACGGTGCCCAGCCCGAGCGCCCGGCAGGCCAGTATGATGTTCTGCACCGCCGGGTAGATGCTGGCACCGCGGATGCGGTCGAGATAGTCGCGCTCGGCGTCATAGTGATCGCGCCAGGCAGGGTCCAGCGCGTCCCGCGCCGGCAGGTCGCGCTGGTGCAGGCAGGGGATCAGCAGCACCGGCGCGTCGCCCATGTGGTTCCACAGATGCGCACCGGCGGTCAGCATGCGCTGCCACTGCGCCTCGGTCAGGTGGGCAGGACGGCTGCGCGCCCGATAGACCGCCTCGGCGATGTCGGAGGCCTTGCGATACAGCGCGCCCACCCGCCGGCGCAATTCGACGTCGCGCACCACGACGAAGTGCCAGTTCTGCGCATTGCCGGCCGAGGGCGCGCGGATGGCGGCGTCGAGCACCCGGGTGATCAGTGCCTCCGGCACCGGATCTGGGGCCAGGCGGCGCTGGGCGCGGGCGGTGTGGATCGCCTCGAACAGCTCGATCGCAGGCGGAACGGCATCGGACATCGGGACCTCTCATTGCAACCTCGGCCATTTCATCCGACGTTCCCGCCAAAGCCCGCATCGAAGGGACAGGCAAGGGAGGCTCGCATGAAGACCAACTTCAGCCGCGTCATGGCGACCATGGCACTGCGCTTCCGGGACAATCTCGCCGTTGTCAACGTGGAGCGCGACCGCCGCTACACCTATGGCGAGTATCACCGCCTCACCAACCGCATCGCCCACCTGATGCGTCACGCGCTCGGGCTCGGCGCGGGCGACAACGTGCTGCTGATCCTGGAGAACGACAATCTCAGCCTCCTGCATTTCCCGGCGATCTACAAACAGGCAGCGACCTTCGTGTTCAGCAACCTGCGCGACAGCCCGGAGGAGCAGGCGCGGCAGATCGACCACGTCAAACCGAAGCTGGTGTTCATCGAGACCCGCCTGGTCGCGTCATATCGCGACATGCTCGCCGGCCGCGGTTGCCGCGTGGTGGCGATGGACCGCTCGCCCGATCTGCCGCCCGATGTGCCATGCTTCTGGGACCTGGTGGAAGCGGCATCCGACGCCGACAACGACGTCGAGCTCGACGTGCACGAGCACACCGCAATCCTGCGCTTCACCGGCGGCACCACGGCGCTGGGCAAGTGCGCGATGTATTCGATCGACCACTTCATCGCGATGCGCGACAGCTTCTATCTCATCCCCGATCTCGAGTACGACGAGGACACGAAGTATCTGGCGTTCACGCCGATGTCGCACGCCAGCCTGATGCCGTTCGTCGCGACCTTCTTCGCAGGAGGCGCGACCTACACGCTGAATACGCCGGATCTCACCCACTGGTGCGAGACCGTGCAGCGCGAGCGCATCACCCAATCGCTGATGGTGCCGACATTGCTGTATCGGCTGCTCGACATGAACAGCAGCCGGACCCACGACCTGTCCTCGCTGCGCACCATGATCTACGGCGCGGCGCCGATCGCGCCTGCCGCGGTCGAACGCCTGGTCGCGGAGTTCGGGCAGATCTTCGTGCAGCTGTACGGGGCGAGCGAGTCCATCATGTTCGTCTCGGCGCTGCGCAAGCACGAACACCGTTCCGACACCGAGGCGGCGCGCGCCCGGCTCGCCTCGGCCGGCCGCGTCTCGGCAGGAGTGGAGCTGATGATCGCCGACCTCGACGGCAAGCCGCTGCCGCCCGGCCAGACCGGCGAGATCTGGCTGCGCACGCGGGCGACCATCGGCGGCTATTACCACAATCCCGAGGCTACGGCAGCGGAATTCGAGAACGGCTACTGGAAGTCCGGCGATGTCGGCTATGTCGACGACGACGGCTATCTGTTCATCGTCGATCGCAAGAAGGACATGATCATCACCGGCGGCTTCAACGTCTACGCGATCGAGGTCGAGGGCGCGCTGGTCGAGCATCCGGCGGTGCTGATGTCCGCGGTGGTCGGCATTCCGCATCCGGATTGGGGCGAGGCGGTGCATGCCGAGGTGATCCTGCGGGACGGTGCCGCCGCGACGGAGGAGGAACTGATCGCCCACGCGAAGCAGCGGCTGGGCAGCTACAAGGCGCCGAAGACGGTCACGTTTGTGTCCGAGCTGCCGTTGTCGCCGGTCGGCAAGGTGCTGCGCCGGCAGGTCCGCCAACGCTACTGGGTCGGACGCGATCGGCAGGTGTAGCAGCAGCCGTCATTGCGAATAACCCACCGGCGTAACTACGATCGTCATGGCGTGCCTGCGCCGGCCAACGCACCGGCGCAACCACCGCGGCTATGCGGCCCTGACTGCCGCCAGGAAGCTGGCGACCTGGCTGCGCAGCATTTCCGCCTGCTTCGACAATTCACCCGCGGCACCGAGAACCTCATTCGCGGCCGCTCCGGTCTCTCCGACCGCCTGGGTCACGCCGATGATGTTGGCGGAAACCTCGGTCGTGCCGGCGGCCGCCTGCTGCACGTTGCGCGCGATCTCCTGGGTCGCTGCCCCCTGTTCCTCGACCGCCGCCGCAATTGCCGTGGCGATTTCGTGCAACTCGCCAATGGTGGTGCTGATCGACTGGATGGCGGCGACCGTTTCACTGGTGGCGCTCTGCATGGCGCTGATTTGCCCGCTGATCTCCTCGGTCGCCTTGGCGGTCTGGTTCGCCAGGTTCTTGACCTCGGATGCGACCACCGCGAAGCCTTTGCCGGCCTCTCCGGCGCGCGCGGCCTCGATGGTGGCGTTGAGCGCCAGCAGGTTGGTCTGGCTGGCAATCTCGTTGATCATGTTGGTCACGGCACCGATTTTCTGCGCCGCATCGGCCAGGCCGTTGACCAGGGCGTTGGTGCGTTCCGACTCGCTCACCGCCTTGCCGGCCATCGCCGACGAGGCGGCTACCTGCCGACTGATCTCGGCCACCGAGCTGGACAGCTGTTCTGTCGCACTGGCCACCGACTGCACGTTCGACGAGGCCACCTCGGAGGCCGTGGACACCGCGGTCACCCGATGCGAGGTCTGTTCGGCAGTGCCGGTCATCGACGCGGCCGTCTTCTCCAACTCCGTGGCCGCTGACGCCACCGTGCTGACGACGCCGCCGACACTCGCCTCGAAGTCGCCCGCGAGCTGCGCCGAGGCGCGCTTCCTGGCTTCGCGCGCCGCTACGAGTTCCGAGATATCCTGACGATAACTGAGAATGAGTGATTGACCATTGGTCTGGACGGGCACCAACGTGACCTGTGCGTGGGACTCGCTGCCATCAAACCGCCGGTTCACCCACTCGAAGCGAGCAAATCCCTCCTTGAGGGCATACGCGAGCTTTTCCTTCGCAAAGTCTGATGACCGCTGGCCATTACGTTGGAACTCTGGCGCCAGGTCACTCGGGTGCAGAGCCAACAGCTCTGTCTTGCTGTTGCAGCCCTGGAGCCGAACTGCCGCGTCATTGCAGGCGACGATGTCGTTCTGACATATCACCAGAATGGCATCCGGGCTGTTATCGAACGCTGCGCGGCACACCGCGTCTTCCCGGTCGTGATCCTTCTGCTTGCGGAACAGGCGCATGCCGCGTTCACCAATGTTCGTCTGTCAACACATTGCTCTAGCGGGGAAGATTGAACGCAACGTTAACCATGTCTGCCCAACGTGACGTGAGCCAGCAGCAACAACCCGGGATGGCCGCATTGGACACTTTGTGGCAGCCTTGGCGATGAAGGCGTCCAGGGAGCAGCGTGCCATGCCGGACAACACCGCCGCGTTCGATCTTCTCGCCGGCGTCCGTATCGTTGATTTCACCCAGTTCGAAGCGGGGCCGTCGTGCACCGAGGCGCTCGCCTGGCTCGGCGCCGAAGTGGTGAAGATCGAGAACCCGAAGCTGGGCGATCCCGGCCGCCGTCTGCGCCCAGGCCAGCCCGACAACGATCCGTACTACTTCCACGTGTTCAACGCGAACAAGAAGTCGATCACGCTCAATCTGAAATCGCCGCGCGGCCTGGCGCTGGTGAAGGACATGCTGCGCCGCGCCGACGTGTGCGTGGAGAACTACGCGCCTGGCACGATCGAGCGGCTCGGTCTCGGCTATGACGTGGTGCGCGAGCTCAACCCGCGCATCATCTACGCGCAGGTGAAGGGCTTCGGCGAAGGCAGCCCCTATGAGCACAACCTCGCCTTCGACATGATCGCGCAGGCCTGCGGCGGCACCTTCAGCGTCACCGGCGCACCCGACGGTCCGCCGACCCGGCCCGGCATCTCGCTGGGCGACACCGGCACCGGGATGCTGATGGCGATCACCATCCTGGGCGCGCTGCGCAAGCGTGACGCGACCGGCCAGGGTGCGCGGCTCCAGGTCGCGATGCAGGACGCGATCATGCATTACATGCGGATCAACTTCGCAACCCAGGGCCTGACCGGCAAGCCCGCGCAGCGCGGTGGCGACAAGGTGCCGGGCGTGAACAACGCGCCGATGGGTCTCTATCCCTGCCAGCCGGGCGGACCGAACGACTACGTCTACCTGATGACCAGCCGTGCCAATCCGGAGCACTGGGACCGGCTGCTCAAACTGATCGGCCGCGAGGAGCTGATCGGCGACCCGCGCTACGCCACCCCGGCGGACCGGGTGGAGCGCGAGCCGGAGGTCGACGCGATCATCGCCGCCTGGACCCGCCATCACTCCAAGCAGGATGCGATGCGGATGATCGGGGACGCCGGCATCCCTGCCGGTGCGGTGCTCGACACGATGGAGCTGCAGAACGATCCCAGCTTCGAGCAGCGCGGCATCATGCAGGTGATGCACCATTCGGCGCACGGCGACTTCAAGATGCCTGGCTGGCCGGTGCGGGTGGATGGCAAGCCATCGCGCATCGTCCCCTCGCCGGTGCTGGGTGAGCATACCGCCGAGGTGCTGGGAACCTGGCTGGAGCTCGGCGAGGCGGAGGTCGCGGCGTTGCGGCGTGACGGTGCGCTGTAGCGGTTACCCACTGATTTTTCGCTTTTCGTTGCGATTGTGGGGTTGACCCGGAGGGCACCCGGCGGCATCCGCATCACGTCTCTTTGGAGATGTCCCGCCTTGCCAATCGACCGCCCGCGACGGATCTTTCGTTCCCCTTTCCCCCGCCTGGACGGGAGGGGACTGGCAGTGCTGCTCGGCATCGGCCTGATCGCCGCGACCGGCGTGTCGCTCGCCATGCTGCCGCACCGCGAGGCCACCGTGCCGCCGCCGCTCGCGGAGGAGTTGAACGCCCAGCCAGCCCAGGTTGCCGTGGTCGACGGAGCCACCCTGCGGCTGCACGACAGGGTCGTCTTGCTGCAAGGGGTCAAGCCGCCGCCGCGCGGCAGGCCGTGTGGTTCGCAGGATGGGTCCGCTGAGGACTGTGGTACCGCGGCGGCCAATGCCTTGGCTGCACTGGTGCACGACGTTCCCGTGGCATGCCGGGTGACTGGGGCAGACGCCCTGGGGCGTCCCTACGCAATCTGCCTCGCCAGCGGCAACGAGCTCAACCAGGCCGTGGTCGCCGCCGGCTGGGCGCGCTCCAACGGGGGTCGTCCCGAACTGCAGCACGCGGAGGACATGGCGCGCGCCAGACGGCTTGGCGTGTGGGCGTCGCACGGCAGCGAAACCTGGTGACCCTTGCGGTTCCGGTTGGCGGAAATCTCGCTGCAAAATTACCGGCGACTGCGAAAGAAGATGTCCCGACAGTCTACGTCGGCGCAACGAACGCTAGCGCCGCGGTCTGATGTGATGGCAGCACCAACCGATTAACCGGATTCAGGTTAATTGTTGCTATTGCATTGCAACATAACGGTTTTTCATCCCTGGCGCTTGCGCGAACGGGGCGGTGGACGCTACCTCTGATTGCTGCGGCTAGGAGGAGCGCCATGGCACACGCAGCCGAAACCAGGAAGCGCAGCGGCAAGGCCCGCGAGCCATCCGTCGACCGGGAGCACCTGCTCAAGGCGTATCGCGACATGCTGCTGATCCGCCGCTTCGAGGAGAAGGCGGGCCAGCTCTACGGCATGGGGCTGATCGGCGGCTTCTGCCATCTCTACATCGGCCAGGAGGCGGTCGTCGTCGGCATCCAGATGGCACTCTCCGAGGGCGACGAGGTCGTCACCTCGTACCGCGACCACGGGCATATGCTGGCGACCGGGATGGAGCCGCGCGGCGTGATGGCGGAGCTGACCGGCCGCGCCGGCGGCTATTCGCACGGCAAGGGCGGCTCGATGCACATGTTCAGCAAGGAGCGGAATTTCTTCGGCGGCCACGGCATTGTCGGCGCACAGATCAGCATCGGCACCGGGCTGGCGTTCAGCAACTGGTATCGCGGCAACGACCGCGTCGCCGTCACCTATTTCGGCGAGGGGGCGTCGAACCAGGGCCAGACGTTCGAAAGTTTCAACCTCGCCGCGCTGATGAAGCTGCCGGCGATCTATGTGATCGAGAACAACAAATACGGCATGGGCACCAGCGTGGAACGCGCGTCCGCTTCGCGCGATCTGTCGAAGAACGGCGCGCCCTGGGGCATTCCGGGCATCCAGATCGACGGCATGGACGTCGTGGCGGTGAAGGAGGCGGCCGATCAGGCGGTGGCGCATTGCCGCTCCGGCAAGGGGCCGTTCCTGATCGAGGCGAAGACCTATCGCTACCGCGGCCACTCGATGTCCGATCCCGCGCGCTATCGCACCCGCGAGGAAATTCAGACGATGCGCACCCAGCACGATCCGATCGACGGCGCGCGGCACCGGCTGGAGGCGCTCGGCGTGGAGGAAGCGGAGATCAGGCAACTGGACGACGAGGTGAAGGCGATCGTGCAGGACGCCGCCGACTTCGCGCAGAGCAGTCCGGAGCCTGACGAAGCCGAACTGTGGACCGATGTGCTGGTAGAGGGCTGAACCATGGCCACGCAGATCCTGATGCCGGCGCTGTCGCCGACCATGACCGAGGGCAAGGTGTCCCGCTGGCTCAAGCATGTCGGCGACGATGTGCGTGCCGGCGACGTCATCGCCGAGATCGAGACCGACAAGGCCACCATGGAGGTGGAGGCAGTCGACGAAGGCAAGCTGGCGCAAATCCTGGTGGATGAAGGCACCGAAGGTGTCGCGGTGAACACGCCGATCGCCGTGCTGGCGATGAACGGCGAGGATGTATCAGCGGCCCCGGCGGCGGCGAGACCCGCGCCGCAGCGCGCGGCGCAGCCCAGACGCCGGCGCCCGCGCCCCGCCGCCGCTGCTGCGGAACCGGCAGCGCGTGCCGAGCCCGACAAGGACTGGGGGCCGACCAAACCGACTACCGTACGCGAGGCGCTGCGCGATGCGATGGCGTTGGAACTGCGCCGCGACGACAAGGTGTTCCTGATCGGCGAAGAGGTCGCGCAGTACCAGGGCGCCTACAAGATCAGCCAGGGACTGCTCGACGAGTTCGGCCCGAAGCGGGTGATCGACACGCCGATCACCGAGCATGGCTTCACCGGCATGTCGGTCGGCGCGGCGCTGAACGGATTGAAGCCGATCGTCGAGTTCATGACCTTCAACTTCGCCATGCAGGCGATGGACCACATCATCAACTCGGCCGCGAAGACCCTGTACATGTCGGGCGGGCAGATGGGCTGTCCGATCGTGTTCCGCGGTCCGAACGGCGCCGCAGCGCGCGTCGCGGCACAGCACTCGCAGTGCTACGCGAGTTGGTACGCGCATGTGCCTGGCCTGAAGGTGGTGGCACCGTGGTCGTCGGCGGACGCGAAGGGGCTGCTGCGCGCGGCGATCCGTGATCCCAACCCGGTGATCATGCTGGAGAACGAGATCCTCTACGGCCACACCTTCGACTGTCCGACCGATGAGGACTTCATCCTGCCGCTCGGCCGCGCCAAGGTGGAGCGCGTCGGCCATCACGTGACCATCGTTGCGTTCAGCATCATGGTCGGCGTGGCGCTGAAGGCGGCGGAGGCATTGGCGGAACGGGGCATCGAGGCGGAGGTGATCAACCTGCGTTCGCTGCGTCCGTTCGATACCGCGACCGTGGTGGAGAGCGTGAAGAAGACCAACCGTCTGGTGTCGGTGGAGGAAGGCTGGCCGTTCGCCGGCATCGGCGCCGAGGTGGCGATGCAGGTGATCGAGCACGCGTTCGACTGGCTGGATGCGCCACCGGTGCGCGTGCACGGACTCGATGTGCCGCTGCCCTACGCCGCCAATCTGGAGAAGCTCGCGCTGCCGCAGCCTGAATGGGTGGTGGACGCCGTGCAGAAGCTGGTCTGAGGGGAACCGCCGATGGCAACCAACATCCTGATGCCGGCGCTGTCGCCCACCATGACCGAGGGCACGCTGACGCGCTGGCTGAAGAAGGAAGGCGAGGACGTGCGCGCCGGCGACGTGATCGCCGAGATCGAGACCGACAAGGCCACGATGGAGGTTGAGGCGGTCGATGAAGGCGTACTCGGCAAGATCCTGGTCGCCGACGGCACCGAAGGCGTCAAGGTGAACGAACCGATCGCGATCCTGGTGGATCAGGGCGAGGCGGTGCCCGCAGCGGCGCCGGCGCCCGCGAAGCCTGCGCCTGTCGCGCCACGACCGACCGCTGCCCCGGCACCGGCGGCGAAGGCGGAGCCACCCAAGCCGGCTCCGCAAAGCGGCAACGGCCACGACCAGAGCGAGGGGCGCATCTTCGTCTCGCCGCTGGCGCGACGGATGGCGAAGCAGGCGGGGCTCGATCTGGCGGCGCTCAAGGGCAGCGGACCGAACGGACGCATCGTCAAGGCGGACATCGAGGGCGCGTTGCAGAAGGGCGCGCCTGCCGCGCCGCAGCCCGCCGCAGCGGCACCGCCGGTTGCCGCCCGGCCGGCCGCGCCGATCGCCGCGCCGCACACGCTGGTGCCGCACAGCTCGATCCGGAAGGTGATCGCACGCCGCCTGACCGAGGCGAAATCGACCATCCCGCATTTCTACGTCTCGATGGACGTCGAGATCGACGCGCTGATCAAGCTGATGGGCGAGCTCAACGCGAAGTCGCCGAAGGAGGGGCCGGACGTCTATCTGATCACCATCAACGACCTGGTGATCAAGGCGTCGGCCGCAGCCCTGCGTCGCGTGCCGACGGTGAACGCCGCGTGGACCGACGACGGAATGGCACTGTTCGATGACGTCGATATCAGCGTCGCGGTGGCGATCCCGGATGGGCTGATCACGCCGATCGTGCGCCACGCCGACCAGAAGGGACTGGCAACGATCAGCCGCGAGATGAAGGACCTTGCAGGACGCGCGCGCGCCGGCAAGCTGAAGCCGGAGGAGTTCCAGGGCGGCGGGTTCTCGATCTCCAACATGGGGATGTTCGGGGTCAGCGAGTTCGCCGCCATCATCAATCCGCCGCAGGCCGCGATCCTGGCGGTGGCCGCGGGGCAGAAGCGGCCGGTGGTGAAGCACGATGCGCTGGGGATCGCGACGGTGATGACCTGCACGCTGAGTGTCGATCACCGGGTGGTCGATGGCGCGCTGGGCGCACGGTGGCTGCGCGAGTTCAAGCGGATCGTCGAGGACCCGTTGAGTCTGCTGCTGTGATGCGGCGCGGCCCCCTCCCCCCAACCCCCTCCCGCAAGGGGAGGGGGAGTAGGTACGCACATAGCCCTCCCCCTCCCCTTGCGGGAGGGGGTTGGGGAGAGGGGGCCGCGCCGCCATGACCTTCGCCCTCCGCCCCACCACGCCAGCCGACATCCCCACCCTGCATCGCTTGATGCGCGACTTCGCGACCTACGAGAAACTGCAGGCCCGCTTCAAGATCACCGAAGCGGAACTGCACGCCGCGCTGTTCGCACCCAACCCGCCGCTCAACTCCATCCTGGTCGACGCCGGCAACACCACGGTCGGCTTTGCCCTCTGGTATTTCACCTTCGGTACGTTCTCCGGCCGCCACGGCCTGTTCGTCGAGGATATCTACGTTGACCAGCAGCATCGCGGCTGCGGCATCGGGCTCGCCCTGTTTCGCCACATGGCGCGCATCGCCGTGCAGCGGCAGTGCGCGGAGATGACCTGGAACGTGCTCGACTGGAACACGCCGGCGATCGAATTCTACCACCATCTGGGCGCCAGGCCGGTGCGCGGCTGGATCGCCGAGGAACTCAGCGGCGACGCGCTGATCGCGCTGGCCCAAGGAGCAGGCAATGGCTGACCAGACGTTCGACCTCGTCGTCCTCGGCAGCGGCCCCGGCGGTTACGTCGCCGCGATCCGCGCCGCGCAGCTCGGCATGAAGACCGCGGTGGTGGAACGCGATCAGCTCGGCGGCATCTGCCTCAACTGGGGCTGCATCCCGACCAAGGCCCTGCTGCGCACCTCCGAGATCAACCACCTGCTGCACCACCTGCCCGACTTCGGTTTCGCCGCGGTGGAACCGCGCTTCGAGATCGACAAGGTGGTGAAGCGCTCGCGCGCGGTGGCGAAACAGCTTTCGCAGGGCGTGGCGTTCCTGCTGCGCAAGCACAAGGTCACCGTGATCGCCGGCGCCGGCAAGCTGGCGGGCAAGCAGACGCTGGCGGTGGAGAAGGACGGCAAGCCGGTGGCGACGCTGAAGTCGCCGCACATCATCCTGGCGACCGGTGCGCGCGCGCGGCAGCTGCCGGGGATCGAGGCGGACGGCAAGCTGATCTGGACCTACAAGGAGGCAATGATCCCGCCGGCGATGCCGAAGTCGCTGCTGGTGATCGGCTCCGGCGCGATCGGCATCGAGTTCGCCAGCTTTTATCGCAACATGGGTGCCGAGGTGACCGTGGTGGAGGTGCTGCCGCGGATTCTTCCAGTCGAGGACGAGGAGATTTCCGCCTTCGCGCACAAGGCGTTCGAGAAGCAGGGCATCCGCATCCATGGTCGGCGCGACCGTGAAGGGCGCGAAGCAGGGCCGCGACAACGTTGTTGTTTCGGTGGAGGCGGGCGGCAAGAGCCAGGACATCACGGTGGATCGGGTGATCTCCGCCGTCGGCATCGTCGGCAACGTGGAGGGGATCGGGCTGGAAGGCACCGGCGTGAAGGTGGACCGCACGCATGTGACGATCGACGAATACTGCCGCACCGGCGAGCCTGGCGTGTATGCGATCGGTGACCTGGTGGGTCCGCCCTGGCTCGCGCACAAGGCGAGCCACGAGGGCGTGCTGTGCGTCGAGAAGATCGCCGGGCTGAACGACGTGCATCCGCTGGATGTGTTGAACGTGCCGGGGTGCACCTATTGCCGGCCGCAGGTGGCCTCGGTGGGGCTGACCGAGGCGCGCGCCAAGGAGGCCGGGCACGAGGTGAAAGTCGGGCACTTCCCGTTCATCGGCAACGGCAAGGCGATCGCGATGGGCGAGCCGGAGGGCATGGTGAAGACGGTGTTCGACGCCAAGACCGGCGAGCTGCTGGGGGCGCACATGGTGGGGGCGGAGGTGACGGAGATGATCCAGGGGTTCGCGATCGCGCGGACGCTGGAGAGCACCGAGGCGGAGCTGATCGAGACGATCTTCCCGCACCCGACGGTGTCGGAGACGATGCATGAGGCGGTGCTGGATGCGTGGGGGAAGGTGATACATATCTGATTTCGTGTGGCGCGTGCGCCGCGGTGATGATATATTGCCACCACGGAATGGTGGAGACGCGGCGCCAGCGACATGAATCTATCTTTCCAGGCTGCAATCGCGATTGCCTACAAAAGCCCGCTGCAACGAACCAGGGTACTGAGTGAACACTGGGTCGGCAGCCAGGCATACTGCCCGAACTGTGGTGACCCGCACGTCATAGCCTATCCCAACAACAGCCGAATTGCCGATTTTCACTGCCCCTCCTGTAATGAGGGGTATGAACTCAAGAGCCAGAAGCGCGCGTTTGGTGCCAAGCTTGTCGACGGTTCATATCCAGCGATGTTGGAGCGCCTTGCAGGAGGTAGAAACCCGAATTTCCTATTGCTTGCCTACGATCCATGCTTGCTTGCCGTGCTGAATTTGCTTGTCGTTCCCAAGCACTTCTTTACCGCAGACATAATCGAAAAGAAGCGGACTCTGCCCATAACCGCCCGGCGGGCTGGCTGGACAGGATGCAACGTTGTGCTGAGCGGCATTCCTATTGCGGGTCGTATCTCGTTGGTGCGGGACGGTATCATCGTGCCGAAGCCGCAGGTGCTTGCAACATGGCGCAAGACGCTGTTTTTGCGTGAGCAGAAGGACCCGGCAGCACGGGGTTGGTTGCTCAACGTGATGAAGTGCATCGAGAACCTGAGGCAACAGACATTCTCGATTGAACAGATGTACAGCTTTGAAAATGACCTGCGGCTTATTTATCCGAGGAATATGCATATCAAGGAGAAAATCCGCCAGCAACTTCAAGTCTTGCGTGATAAGGGTTACCTCGAATTCGCCGGTAGAGGAGCATACCGATTGACCGGCGAGCACAACTGATCACGGCCCCAATTGGAGGAGTGACCCGCGTTGGCGTGGTTTCGCAACTACTATGTCTGCGATCGCTGCGACTGTCACTGGGAGGACGAGTGGTCGTGTAACTAGCGACGACGATTGCCCACAATGCGGCGCGCGCCACATGTCTCCCTACCAGAGCGATGATGCCGACGAGCCGCTGGCCGAGCCGCTGGATGACCAGATCGGTTTCGGGCCACCGGACGAAAAGTAAATTTGAAACCACAGATGAACACGGATTCACACGGATGATGCCGATGCGGTTGCAGCGTCGACGTCGGCACCCCGACCGTATTCGTGTTCATCCGTGTTCATCCGTGGTTCAATAATCCTCCGGCCTTTTGAAGACGTTGTGTTTCCTTGGCTCCGTCCCCGCCGCCGACGATAGTCAATCAACCGAGAGTTGACCCAAGTTCCAGCGCCTTCGGCCAGGCAATCTTCTCCTTGCTGCTGCCGTTTGCCTGATGACATGCCTTCACTGGCAGGGACTGCACGGCAGGCACCATCGCAAGAAAGAATCAAACGCAAATGTAGACAGATAACGCGAATACACGCAGATGCGCTTGAGACACTGTCGCGGTGCCGCCAGGTCCGGTCCTGCGTGCATCTGCGTCATCAGCGTTTGAACTTTCTTGCTCGGGACCGCTACGTCGCTATATGACCGCGCTGCGCAGCAGGGCGTAAGCTATGCTGTTTGGGATGGCGCCCTCCCCTGGTGGGGAGGCTTCGGATTGCCTTCCCCACCTGCCGATCGGCAACGGCAAGGTCGAACTGCACCTTAAGGTTGAGCCAGAACTGGGGATCGGTGCCGAACCAGTGGCCAAACCGCAAGGCCGTGTCGCCGGTGATCGAGCGCTTGCCGGCGATGATCTGACTGACACGGCTCGGCGGCACGTCGATCTGCCGTGCGAATTCAGTGGGCGTGATGCCCAGCTCGTGCAGTTCATCCTTCAGAATACCGCCGGGGTGCACTGCGGGCCTGAAGCTGGTGCCACCCTTCGTCAATGCTCATCCCCGTCCCGTTGCTCGTGGGCTTGCTCCCGCGCCAGCTCATCCAGGCAGACCTTCGCGAGCGGTGGCAGGTTCTCCTCGACCACGTGCCAGAGCACATCGTGCGCCACATCCTGATAATCGTGCCGCAGTATGTTGCCGATGCCCGCAACCTTCGGCCACGGAATTTCCGGATGCCGGAGCTTCAGCTCCTGCGGCAGGCGGCGGCTGGCTTCGGAGATGATTTCGATTCCGCGCTCCACCACCCAGCGCCTTCGCTTGTCAGCCTCGAAGGCTGCGAGCGTCACGCCGACCATTTCGCTGCGGATGATCTCGATGGCATCGACGATATCGGTGAGGTGGGCGGTTGCTGACGGCCGAGGCATCTAAAACACCTGAACCGCCGATTTCTCGATGCTCTTCCGCAAGACCCTATGCAGACTGCGACGCGTCATGATGTCGGCCTTGCACCCGAGGATGCGCGCGGCGGCTTCCCTCACGTCGATCAACTCGTACAGCCCGATCGAACCCTCGGGATGGTCGAAGAACAGGTCAACGTCAGAATCGGGGCGGGCCTCGCCGCGTGCGGTCGAGCCGAACAGGTACAGGTGCTCGATGCCGAGTTGCTTCAACTCGGTCTCATGCTCCTTGAGCCTGGCCATGGCTTCGCCGCGATCCATGCCTCCCGTTATAGCGGAATTCGGTCGGGCGTGCAGCGCGCGCTTGACGCCCCCTCGCCCGCCCGCGACTTCTACAGCGCGGGCCGTCCACCGCGCATCAATGTCCCGGCCCCGAAGAGGCCTGCACAATGCGTCCGTCCGAACTCCCCGCCCGTCACCGATCAGCTATCCGCCAGGTGGTGGCGGCCCATCGTGCGGGAAATCCCCGGGTCTTCGGTTCGGTCGTCCACGGCGAGGATACCGAGGACAGCGATCTGGACCTGCTGGTAGACCCGCAGGACCAGATGTCACTGTTCGATCTGGGCGCCATCATCGCCGAGCTGAATGAACTGCTCGGCATCCGGGTGGACGTCGCCACGCCCGCGGCTCTGCCCGAACCGATGCGCCAGCGCATCCTGCGCGACGCCATCGCGGTATGATCAGGCCGACGCTTCGGCTCGGGGATTACCTGCGCACATCAGGCGCGTAACCGGCTACGTGCAGGTCGGCGGACTTTCCTCTGGCAAGTGTCTGACAATTGCGATGACCTGTCCGACAGGAGGCCACATACCCATGGACCCTCGCCACAACACAAAAACGAGCCGTCCTGCGGCCAGCCCCGGACGCAAGGTCCCAACCAAGCACGTCCCCAAAGCCGCAGCGGCCCAGACCGCGGCGGCCTTGCGCGTGCTGGCGGCAAGCGGCGTGCTCACCGGCCACGCCGACAAGGTAAGCGCGCGCATCGACCACGGCCTGCTGCAGGCCGCGGCGCGCAAGATCGGCTCCACCAACACGACAGAGGTGGTGCAGGCGGCGCTCGCCGCGTTCGTGGCACCCGACCCGTTCGTGGAGTGGCTCCTGTCCGACAAGGACCGGCTGCCCGCGGACTTCGTGCTTGCCATCTGAAACCATCGGAGCGGCTGCCAGGCGGCACAATCCCGCCGCTCATACCGCCACGCTGCGCCACCGACCGGACACGGCGCTGCCGTTCGACCCCGCCGCCGCTCCCGCTATGCCGCTGCTGCTCGACACCACCTTCTATCTCCATCGCAGCACCGGAATGGTGCCCCGAGGCATCCGCGCCCTGATCGCGTCGCGCCAGCACATGGTGCACAACTGCGGCGTCGTCTGCGCCGAGTTGGCGATCAGCATCGGCCTGCTCGATCCCACCGATCCGCGCACCGCAGCCACGATCGGCACCATTCACGCGCACCTCGACCACATGGCCCAGGACAGGACCGTCGCGCCAAGTGCCTCGGCATGGACCGCGGCAGCGGTTCTCGCCGGCATTCTCGCGCGCACCCAGGGTCTCGCCACGCCGAAGCGGACGCTCACGCCGGACCAAGTGTGCTGCCAGCAAGGCCGGCGCCGCGAACTGCTGCTGGATGCGCTGATCTACCTCACTGCGGTGGAACAGGAGATGCTGCTGGTCAGCGCCAATGCCCGTCACATGGACCTGTTGCTGCAGCTTTATCCCACGCAGAACGTCTTGCTCTACCGACCAACGTCCGACGCGCCCCGGCCCACGACCCAGGCTTGAGCACGGTGCGGTTACCATCCACCAGAGGTAATGCACCCAGCAACCGGTCGGTCGTCGCCCTGCAATCCACCGATGCGCCGGACGCCATGCTCGCCGTCGACATCGTCCTGGCCGAGGCCTGCTACGCCGATGCCGTCCGCCAGGCCGGTGAGTACCGCGGCGACCTCACCGCCACCAACCGCTGCCGTGCCCAGGCAGCTTCCATGCTGCGGCAGATGCGCGGCCCACCGCGATGGAGCGCGCCGGTTATTGGTTCCGCGATGTCTCGGTGCCGCTGCCCGAGCCGGCCCAGGTTGCCGCCACCCGATCCTGCCGCGCCATCGAACCCCGACCGCCGACACCGGCTCACCCGATCGCCGCCGCCACCCACTGCGCCCAGGCCAGCGCCTGCCGGTCCTCGCCGATCCGCGTCACGATCTGGATGCCGAGCGGCAGCCCATCGGGTCCGGTTCCCGCCGGCACCGTCACGCAGGGCACATGCAGGCTGGTCCAGATCAGGTTGAACGCCGGATCGCCGGTCCACTCCAGCCCGGCCGGCGCCTGCCCCGGCGCCGAGGGCGTCACCAGCGCGTCCAGCCCCTCCATGTCGGCGGGGAATTCGCGCTGCGCGCGATCGA
The DNA here is from genome assembly GCA_963749575.1 of uncultured Alphaproteobacteria bacterium. Lineage (GTDB taxonomy): Bacteria > Pseudomonadota > Alphaproteobacteria > Acetobacterales > Acetobacteraceae > JAMXLO01. The sequence continues at coordinate 5,457 of CAVVNM010000010.1, read as the reverse complement.
ACACGGCGCGCGCCTCCGCCACCGCCGCCTCGCTCTGCGACAGGCCGAACTCCAGCCGCTCGCGCAGCCCCTCGCTGATCTGCTCGCGCGCGTTCGCCAGCTCCCAGCCCAGCGCGCGACCGCTCTCGTGGTTCGTCACGATCGGGTGCGCTCCGGCGATCGCCGCCACCGCCGGCGACAGTTCACGATCGACCACGTGCGCCCCTGCCCGCCCCAGCGCCGACGCGACCCGTGCCAGCAGTGCCTGGGTCTCCGGCGCGGCGCCGTCCCAGGCCGGCGACCGGCAGATGCCGAACCGCGGCGCCCGCTCCGGTCGCGCCTCCGGGTCGCCCAGCTCCCGCCCCGCCACCGCGCCGGCGAACAGCGCGCAATCGGCGACGCTGCGAGCCATCACTCCCACAGTATCAAGGCTCTCCGCCATCAGCTTCATGCCGAACCGGTTGATCATGCCGTAGCTCGGCTTGTAGCCGACCACGCCGCAGAACGCCGCCGGCCGGATCACGCTGCCGGCGGTCTGCGTGCCATAGGCCAGCGGAAAGAACCCATCCGCCACGCCCGCCGCCGATCCGCTGCTCGATCCGCCCGGCGTATGCCGCAGATTGTGCGGGTTGGCGGTCGGACCTGGCTTGCGCGTGGCGAACTCGGTGGTGACGGTCTTGCCGATCGCCACCCCGCCCGCCGCCCGCGCCCAGGCGACCGCCGCGGCGTCCGCCCGCGGCCGCCAGCCGCGCCAGATCGGCGAGCCGTATTCGCTTGGCATATCAGCAGTATCCAGCACGTCCTTCACGCCGATCGGCAGCCCGTGCAGCGGCCCGGGCGGCGCCGCCGCCACGCCCGCCGCGCGGCGTCCGCATCGAACCAGGCGAACGCCCGCACCGCCGGCTCCCGCGCGGCGATCCGCGCCAGGCACGCCTCCATCAGTTCGTGCGGCTGCAGCCTGCCCTCGCGGATCAGCCGAGCGGCTTCGGTGGCGGTCAACCTGGCCGGGTCCTGCATGGCTGAATTCTCCCCTGACAGCGCGCGCGCAGGCTGGCGCAACCCGCCTCGCGGGTCCATCCTTTCAGCCGATGGAACCGTCCGAGCACCCCTCGTCCGTGCAAGTCGGCGCCGGCCCCGACGGGTCGCTGACCTACTTCGTCGCGCTGCCGCCCGAGGACCTGCCGCCGGTGCACCGCCGCGACCTGGAGCGCGCCTGGTATGCCGCGCGTGACGCCGCCCTGGCGCAGCGCTGGGACGTCGCCCGCTGCTTCCGCTTCCAGCGCCCCGACGGCTCCTATGGCGACCTCGCGCTGGCCGATCGCGACGCGTGCTGCTGGGCCGGCGCGGTCGATGGCACGCTCGGTCTGCGCAACAGCTACGGCCTCTCGGTCTGCCTCCGCCTGCTGGCCCTGGTCGATCTGCTGGCGCGGGTGCGCTGGGCGGATCCGCTCTGCCTGCTGCAACGCGACGGCGCCGAGCTGCACCCCTCGCTGCTGCGCGCCGCCGCAACCGCGCCGCTGACCGCGGAGGCGCGCTTCGACGAACCCGGATTTCGCAGCCGGCTGGCACGCTTCGCCTTCGGCTTCGCACTGGAAGGCCAAGCGGCCCCACGCCTGACAGGAGCCACGCCATGAGCCGCCTGACCGTCCTGCTCCTGCTCGCGCTGGCGCTGACGCTGCGCCGCCGCCACCGCCGCCGTCGCCGCAGGCGCGCGCCGACGCCGCGACCCTGGCCGCCTGCCGCGAACACGCCGATGCGCGTACAATCGCAACAATCGCGATACGATCTACACGATCAGCAGTGCCAACTCGCCTTTTTCGGCCAACTACACGCCGGGCCTGGTCACCCGCGGCCTGGCGCAGCGCTACGGCTTCGAGAACATGGTGCGCGACTGCGTGCGCAACACCGGCACCGACACCGATCCGACCGCCACCACGGCACCCGCACCCGCACCGACGACGCCCTGAACCGGAGTTCGCGGCCCAGATGGCCAGCCTGTCTGCCATCGGTGGCGTGTTCGCGCAGCGCAACGCACGGATCTTCTACGCCGGCAGCGTCACCTGCTGGACCGGCTCGTGGATGCAGCGGGTGGCCACCGACTGGCTGGCCTGGGAACTGACCCACTCCGCGTTCTGGGTCAGCGTGATCGCGTTCTGCAATCTGGCGCCCTCGGTGGTGATCTCGCCGCTCGCCGGCGCGGTGGCCGACCGGATCGACCGGGTGCGGCTGACCGTGGCCTCGCAGTTCGTCGCCGCCGGCCAGGCGGCGATCCTGGTGGTGCTGATCCTGACCGGGCTGATCCGGGTCGAGTACATCGCCGCCCTCGCGGCGTGCAACGGCATGGCCGAGACCTTCGCCCAGCCGGCGCGCCAATGCCTGCTCCCCGGCCTGGTGCCGCGCGCCTACCTGCCCGGCGCGGTGGCGCTGAACTCGCTGACCTACAACGTCGCCCGCTTCATCGGTCCGGCGCTGTCCGGCCCGATGATCGCCGCCTGGGGCGTGGTGCCGCCGATCGCCTGCAACGGCTTCGCCTTCCTGTTCGCCAGCCTGACCATGTACCTGCTGCGGCTCGATCCCGCGGTCCGGCTCGGCCACCGCTCCACCCACAGCGTGTTCCACGACGCGATCGAGGGCATCCGCTACGTCGCACGCCACCGCGGCATCGGCCCGCTCATGCTGTTCGCCGCCACCGTCGGCATGACGCTGCGCGCGGTGCCGGAGATGCTGCCGCCCTACGTCGCCGACCTGTTCGGCCGCGACGCCCGCGGTCTCGCCACGCTCGCCAGCACGATGGGTTTTGCCGCCCTGGTCGGCGGCACCCTGGTGGCGATCCGCGGCCGTCTCGGCGGCCTCACCCGGATCGCGGTGTTCGCCGGCCTGGCGATGACGCTCGCCACCGCCAGCTTCGTCGCGACCCACAACTTCGCCGTCGGCGTGGTGTGCATCGGCGTGATGGGCGCGGCCACCACGATGCACGGCATTTCGATCCAGACGCTGCTGCAGAGCTCCGCCTCTCCGACCATGGTGGGCCGCGTGCTCAGCCTGTGGGGCATGATCACCCGCGCCGCCCCGGCGATGGGCGCGCTGACCTACGGCGCGGCCTCGGAGTTCCTCGGGTTGCAGATACCGGTGCTGGTGGGCTGCCTGCTGTGCGCGCTGGCCTGGTTGCTCGCGAAGTCGCGGCTGCCCCGCATCGCGCCCGCGCTGGAGGGCAGCGAGACGCTGGCCTGATCGCGCCGCTTGCCCTAGAAGGCCGCGAGCCACAGCAACATGGGGAGAAACCGCCGATGCCGAAGATCGACCGCACCGATCCGGGCGCCATCCTGTCGAAGGCCGTCGAGTATCACGGGTTCGTGTATCTTCAGGGCGTTACCGCGAAGGACACCACCAAGGGGATCAAGGAGCAGACCGCCGACGTGCTGGCCCAGATCGACCAGTTGCTGGAAACCCACGGCACCGACAAGACCCGGCTGCTGCAGGCGCTGATCTGGGTCAGGAACATCCGCGACCGCGACGCGATGAACGAGGTCTGGACCCCGTGGCTGCCGAAGGGCGGCGCTCCGGCACGCGCCTGCGTTCAGGCGGAACTCGCCAATCCGTCGATCCTGGTCGAGATCATGGTGACCGCGTGCAAGTAGCGCCGGCCTGACTGTCGGACCCTCCGGCGCGAATCCTGCGCCGGAGTCCCTTCCCGTCAACGCAATTCGACCGAACCGGGAACAGATCGGCCAATTAGGACAATAGTCCCGATTTCCCAGCTTATCCACAGGGTGCAACGCGCGAAATGCATCCTCGAAGGCGGAATGATCGCCGGCGCGGATTGTCATCTTTGCAACCCTGTTGCTACCGACTCACAGAGCTTTGGCGTAAGCAATCGGGGAGCAGGTCGCGATGCGGGGTTGGGGAACCAGCGCTAAATCTTTGTTTTTCATGTCAGTTTTCGCCTTGAGTTGTCAGATCGCCGCGCCTCCTGCCCGTGCCTCGACCACCCGACATCATCAACCATCGGCCGAAATGGCGACCACCACGCCCAGTCGACCCGGCACACGCTGCGCGTGGGGGTGCACGGCAGGGCCATGCTGCACGGCCGCCACTATGCCGGCGGCGGCATCTCGTGCGTGCCGTTCGCGCGCAACGATTCCGGCATCGCGGTCGCCGGCAATGCCTGGCAATGGTGGGACAACGCGGCAGGCGTCTACGCCCGCGGCAGCGTTCCCGAGGCGGGCAGCGTGCTGACCTTCCGCGCCAACGGCCGGATGCGCATGGGTCACGTCGCGGTGGTGAGCCGGGTCATCAATCCGCGCGAGGTCGAGGTCGACCAGGCCAACTGGTGGGGCCCCGGGATGTATGGCGGCGTGGCGCGCAACATGCCGGTGGTGGACGTCTCGGAGGCCAACGACTGGACCGCGGTGCGCGTCGGCCTCGGCGAGAGCGGCAAGTTCGGCAGCGTCTATCCGACCTATGGCTTCATCTATGACCGGCCGGACAACGGCGTGATGCTGGCGTCGCACAGCGCCCCGGCGCCGCAGCCGGAGCTGAACCCGGCCCCGAACGACCTGCGCCCGTTCGGCGAGCGGGATTCGCAGACCTACGACGAGGTCGCGGAAGCGCCGGTCGCGCCACGGCGGCATCGGCACGCTGTGCATCTGGCGTCCCACCATCCGCGCCAGATGGCGGCGCTGGAGCGGAAATTGTGACCGGCCGCCGTCGCGTGCGCACCGGATGACGGTACCGGCGACGCGCGCCACGACTACGGCTGCTGGTCAGCGGCGCAGCGACATGGTGGGTTTCCGGCCGACCTGACACTGCGCTGACGGCTCGCCTGATGCGCGACGTCGAACAAGTTCATGTTCCGTCCGTAGCGCGGCCATGACGGCGCGCCGCCGCAAGAGCGCCGCCGGGCAGGCCCACGAGGATCGGGCGATGCTGTGGCCGTGCCACGCCGTGAACGGTCAGTTTTTCGCTTCCGGGGGAAGCCGACCGGCGCGGCCCTCACTCGGGCGCCAGTCCGCGAAACCGCGTGCGTCGCATTGTTGCCGCCAGAATTGCACTTCTGCAAATGGCAGGACGAAGATTACGGATCGCTTTGGTCGCGTCGGGCGTGGCTCGATCGAAATCAGGCTGAGATAGAAATCGGGTTCGCCCTGCCATCATGGTCAGATGTGAATCCGCTCGAACCGGGAACGCAGCACGTGATCGCTGACGGGTACCGCAATTATGCACCAGGCGGAACCGGCCCAATGCGGACCTGGCGCGTCGGTGCAGTCCGTCGGCCGAGGCGCGCGATTAAGCAGGAACGTACGTCAACCTGATCACGTCCTCGCCAATTCGATCGCTGGCCACAAGGCGGAGCGGCGGCCGGGGACCCGTGAAGAATGGCTTGCCGTCACCAAGCACGACGGGGTGCAGGTAGATCCGATACTCATCGATGAGACGAAGGTCGCCCAGGCTTCGCGCCAGGTCTGGTCCGCCAACGTT
>CAVVNM010000009.1:0-579122 GCA_963749575.1 uncultured Alphaproteobacteria bacterium | reverse complement strand
CATTGTCAGTGCGCGGAGCAAAGCCGGCCTGCACCGCACGACCGATGAATGCGACGCCGTCACCGATCGCGGCATGCTGCGCTCGTCGGTAGCCATGAACGGCGCCAATGGCATCCCGCCCGATCTCGACCGCCTGGCGCCCAGCGTCGAGCGATCGCCGCGCCGCGATCCGTTCGAGGTCGATCCGCGGTGCCGCGGCGCCGGCACGACGACGCCCGGTGCGGGTTGACCCGACGCGTTCGGCTCTGCAACGCTTTTCCGGAAGGCCGCACTGACGGCACCCCGGAGGAGGAAACGCATGGCCCAGACAATCGAGGGCTTCGTCGGCACGGCCCTCGACGAGGCCCGCATGAGCCCGATCCATTGGCGCGTCTTCGCGCTGATCTCCGCCGGGTATTTCTTCGATGTCGCCGACTATGTGATCCTCGGAGCGCTGATTCCCGACATGGTGCGCAGCGGCTTCGCCACCCCGGCGCAGATCGCCACCGTGGCCAGTGCGACCTTGTTGGGCCTGTTCGTCGGCACGCTGGCGCAGGGCGAGTTCACCGACCGCTTCGGTCGCAAGACGGTGTATCAGTTCAACCTATTGCTGTACGGCCTGGCGACGATCGCCGCGGCGTTCTCGCCTGACTATATCTGGCTCGCCGTGTTGCGCTTCATCGCCGGCATTGGTCTCGGCGCCGAGCAGCCGCTGTGCTTCGCATACGCCGGCGAATATGCGCCGAAGAATATTCGTGGACGATTCATCGCCGGCGTACAGATGATCGGCGGCGCCTGGTCATGGCCGCTCTCGACCCTCTTCGCGCTCGGCTTTCGCGACACACTCGGCTGGCGCGGCATCTGGATCGTCATCGGCGTCTGCGCACTGATCGTGTTCCTGTTCCGCTTCTCCCTGCCGGAATCGCCGCGCTGGCTGGCCACGCACGGTCACGGCGACCGCGCGATCGATCTGCTCAAGCGGATGGGCATCGCAGGACCGCGCGAACCACTGGAGACTGATGCCGCCAGCAACACCCACAGCGATCCGATCGGCGTTGTGTTCCGCCTGTATCGCCGCCGCGTCATCGCCGGAATGATCTGCTTCGTCGCATTCTTCGGCGTAGCACTCGGCCTGGGCACCTGGCTGCCGAACATGATGGCGGAGCGTGGCATGACCATCACGAAATCGCTGACCTACACGTTCGGCATGCAACTGGCGTTTCCCTGCGCCAGTCTGTGCATGATGTATGCGCTGGAGCGTTTTGGCCGAAAGCCGACCTCGATCGCTTCATTCGTGCTGGCCGGGGTGTTCGCCGTGGCCTTCGCCAATGCCACCGGCGACAGCATGCTGCTGGCGGTCGGCTTCTGCATGATCTTCTTCATTCAGATCGCCGGCAACTCGATGCAGATCTTTGCGTCCGAGGTGTTCCCGACCAATGCGCGCGCCTCGGGCTTCGGCATCGCCCAGGGCGCAGGCCGGCTCGGCACTGCGTTTATCATCCCGGCGATCCTGTGGATTCAGGCCGGCTACGGCACCAACGCAGTGTTTGGCGCCGTGGCGGCCGCACTTATCGTCGCGGCCTTCACCGTCACGCAGCTCGGTCCGGAATCGCGTGGCGTGCCGCTCGATGTGCTGGCACCGCCCACCGGCTGAGCCAGCCCTTCCTGCCCGCTGCGGCGCAACGCGGGAGCGTCACGTCGCGGATCTGTCCGCCAGCACTCACCCCGCTATCCGCACCGGAAGCGCCGTGATGCCGTGGATGAAATTGGAGTAGATCCGTTTCGGCTCCTCGATCATCTCCACCACCATGCCGCGCTTCAGGATCTCCTCCCACAGGATGCACAGCTGCAATTCCGCCAGCCGATTTCCGACGCAGCGATGTATCCCGAACCCGAACGAGAGATGCTGCCGCGGCCGCGCGCGATCCACCAGAAATTCGTTCGGCCGATCGATCGCGTCGTCGTCGCGATTGCCCGAGATGTACCACATGCACACCTTGTCACCCGCGCGGATTTGCTTGCCGCCGATCGCGCCGTCCGCCGTCGCGGTGCGCCGCATGTGCACGATCGGCGACTGCCAGCGGATGATCTCCGACACCGCGCCCGGGATCAGCGCCGGGTTCTCGCGCAGCTTGCGGTACTCGTCAGGGTGCCGGTTCAACGCCCAGACGCTGCCCGACATCGAGTTCCGCGTCGTGTCGTTGCCGCCCACGATCAGCAGCACCAGGTTGCCGAGAAAATCACTCGGGTTCTCCGGCAGATTCCGCGTCGCCTCGCCATGCGCCAGCATCGACAGCAGGTCCGACCGAGGCTCAAGCTTCTGCCGCTCATAGAACAGTTTCGTCATCGTCGCGAGGCACTCGGTCAGCAGCTCGAGCCGCTTCTCCTCGGAATCGACGATCCCGCCGGCCCTGATGTCCATTGTGGACACGTCTGACCAGAAGGTCAGCTTTTGCCGCTCTTCGAACGGGAAGTCGAACAGCGTCGCCAGCATCATTGTGGTCAATTCGACCGAGACGCGCTCCACCCAATCGAACGCCTGGTTGCGTGGCAGCCCGTCCAGCACGCGCCGCGTGCGCTCGCGGATCTGCTCCGACATGCGCTGCAGGTTCATCGGCGCAACGACCGGGCTCACCACCTTGCGCTGTTCGTCGTGATACGGCGGATCGGACGAGATGAAGCTGCGACGGCGGAATTCGGTCGGGATATCCCTGATGGTAATGCCGCCGAGATGCGCCTCGGATGAGTAGATCTGGTGATTGGTCTCGACATGCATGATGTCTTTGTATTTGGTCACCGACCAGTACGAGCCGGACATGCCGTCCTGGCACCAGTGCACCGGGTCCTCGCGGCGCAGGCGCTCGAAATAGGGATACCAGATGTCGTCCTGGTACAGCTTCGGATCGCTGACATCGATCTTATCGAGCGGCAGCGACCATGCGTCCTCGGCCGGGTCGAAATGAACGGGTGCGTTCATGGACGAAACTCCTGCTCTTGGAGCGGACACTACAGCAAGGTGCTACCGGCCGGTAGCACCCCCTGTGCCGACGCCGGCGATCCGGTCCTGTACCTACTGATGCTGCCGCTGATCCTGCCGCGCGAACCGATCGCCATCGGCCGGTGCAGGCACCTCGAACGCGTTCACCACGCCGCACAGTGCGACATAAAAATTCGCCACCGCCGTCAGCTCGACCAGCCATTGCACGCCGTGACGCTCCTTCAGCGCGGCGAACACGGCTTGGTCGACGCGATTGGTACGCATGAGCTGTCGTGCGTACACCACGATGTCGCGTTCATCCGGCGGCAGCCCGGCCGGATCGCCCTTGGCGCGCAGCAGATCGATCACCGCCTCGCGCAGCCCGACGCGCCGCGCCGCGTCGACCTGCGCGGCCCAGACATAGTCGGCCTCACGCTCGCGCACCGCAGCCAGCACCGCGATCTGCCGCAGTTGCGGCTCGACCATGGTGCCCTCGCGGGCGAACGGCACCATCGGCAGCAGGCGTTCGGCCAGTTTCGGACTGTGCAACAGCACGCCGAACGGCCCGCGTATCCGACCGAACACGCCCATTACCTGGTCGAACACGTACTGGTTCTCGGGCGCGAGATCGGTCTTCGCGGCAATCGGCTGGATGCGCGGCATGCGCGCCTCCGTCAATTGAGTGCCGCGTAGGGCTTGCCCCACGCATCGTGGTAGGTGATGTCGGCCAGCTTGCCGCGGCCGACCGCGCCGAAGTTCCCCATCGGATAGCCGATCGGCAAGATGGCGTAGGAGTGCACTCCGTCCGGCAGACCCATCGCCGCCTCCGCCTCCTTCTCGTACAGCAGATGCCGCGTGGTCAGCGTCGAGCCCAACCCGAGCGCGCGCGTCGCCAGCAACATGTTCTGGACCGCCGGATAGATCGATGCGCCCGACCAGCGCGTCGGCTGCGCCGTCCCCTCGTCGATACAGGCGACGATCCACACCGGCGCCTCGTGGAAGTGGTCGGTCAGGTACTCCACCGCCGAATGCTGCCGCGTGTAGCGTTCCGCGCTCACGCCGGGCGGCGGCGCGCTCTTGGCGTAGCGTGGCCCCACCACCTCGTCGAACGCCTTCTTGTACCAGGTCTGCACCGCCTGCTTGATCTTCGCGTCCTTGATCACCAGGAAGCGCCAGCGCTGCGTGTTGCCGCCGTTCGCCGCACAGGCACCCGCCTCCAGGATTTTGCGGATCAACTCGTCCGGGACCGGGTCCGGCTTGAGCCGCCGCATCGAGCGCGTGGTCTGCATGATCTGGAACAGGTCATCCATGGCTGCCTCCTCGTCCTGGTTCGCGCCACCATAGCCCAGCTTCAACCAAAGGTGCAGGATCGACCCGACCGATGACCAGCGCTCCTCCCATCGTCAGCCTGTTGCTGCTCCTGGGCCTCGGGTTCTTCTTCGGTCTCGCCTTCGAAGAGTTCCACGCCCGTGTCAATCAGAAGCGTCCAGGCGGGGTGCGCAGCTTTCCGCTGCTGGCACTGACCGGGGCGTTGCTGTACCGGCTCGATCCGCTGCATCTGGTGCCGCTCAGCGCCGGATTGCTGGCACTGAGCGCCTGGCTCACCTGCTACTACTGGCGCCACCTGGACGATACCGATCCGGAAGGGCTTCCCAACGTCGGCCTGATGGTGCCGATCTGTAACGTACTGGCGTATCTGCTGGGGCCGGTGGCGCTCGCCGAGCCACCCTGGGTCGCAATCGGGGCCACGGTCGCTGCGGTGCTGCTGCTGACCGCGCGGCAGGAACTGCACGGCTTCGCCCGCCGGATCGAACTGACCGAGATCGTCAACGCCGGGCGGTTCCTGCTGCTCTCCGGCTTCGTGCTGCCGTTGCTGCCGGACACGCCGGTGACCGACCTTACGCCGATCACGCCGCATCAGGTCTGGCTGGCGATGGTCGCGATCTCCACCGTCTCGTACGCCAGCTATCTGCTGCAACGCTATGTCGCGCCGCCGGGCGCCGGATTGATGGTGGCGCTGCTGGGCGGCCTCTATTCGTCCACTGCGACCACCTTGGTGCTGGCGCGGCAGGCGCGCGAGAAAGCCTCCGCGGTGCGCCAACTCGAGGCCGGCATCGTGCTGGCGACCGCGATCATGTACCTGCGGCTGCTGATCATCATCTTCGTGTTCAATCACGATCTGGCGCTGGCGCTGACGCCGCCGCTGATCGCGCTGTCGGCGCTCGGTCTCGCGATGGCACTGGGGTGGTATTGGACCGGCGGCCCGCACCAAGCCGATGCGGGGCACACCGTTGCGCCGAGCAACCCATTGGAGCTGGTTACCGCCGCAACCTTTGCCGTGCTGTTCGTGGTGATCTCGATCGTCTCGGCATGGGCCACACAGCGGTTCGGCTCCGCCGGCGTCTACGCACTGGCGGCCATCGTCGGTGTGTCCGACATCGATCCGTTCGTGCTGAACCTCGCGCAGGGCGATGCGGCGCAGATCACCATCCGCATCGGCATGGGTGCGGTCCTGATTGCCGCGTCGTCGAACAACCTGATCAAGGCGGCGTATGCGATTGTGTACTCAGGCGCGCGGATGCGCGCGGCACCCGCGGCTTTGACGCTGCTGACGGTCCTCGGGATCGCGGCCGCGGTGGCGAATGGTCGCTGAGCGCAGCATTCACAGCGTCACGCAACGCCGGCAACACCTCCTCGCAGAACCAGGGATTTCGCCGCTCCCACGCCGTGGTGCGCCACGAGGGATGTGGCAGGGCGAAATAGCCGCGGCAAATGCGCGCGGAAGCCGCGCACCTGCTCGGTCATCGAGCCGCGGCCCAGCACGTGGGTCAGCGCGTAGCGTGCCCACCAGCAGCGTCAGGCGGATCTCCGGCATCAGCGCCAGCAGCCGGTCGCGCCAAAGCGGCGCGCATTCCGGGCGCGGCGGCGCATCGCCGCCGTTCGGCAGGCGACCGGGGTAGCAAAAGCCCATCGGCACTATGGCGATGCGGGATTCATCGTAGAAGGTGGCGCGGTCCATTTGCAGCCATCTGCGCAAACGGTCGCCGGAGGGGTCGTTCCACGGCATGCCGGTCGCGTGCACCCGGGTGCCGGGTGCCTGGCCGACAATCAGCAGACGCGCGGTCGGGGCGGCACGAAAGACCGGGCGCGGACCGAGCGGGAGATGATCGGCGCAGACACGACAGGCGCGGATTTCGGCGGCCAGCGCGGCAAGCGGCGAGGCCCCCTCCTCCCAACCCCCTCCCGCAAGGGGAGGGGGAGTTCGGTTGCGATATCTGCTCCCCCTCCCCTTGCGGGAGGGGGTTGGGAGGAGGGGGCCTGTAAGCTGCCCGTTACCCAATGATCCCCCGCCGCCGCAGCTCCTCCACCACCCGCTCCGCCAGCACCTCCGGCGCCGTGCTCAGCGTCGGCAGCCGCATCTCCGGCTCCAGCGGCTCCTCATACGGGGCATCCACGCCGGTAAAATTCCGGATCTGCCCGGCGTCCGCGCGCCGGTACAGCCCCTTCGGATCCCGCCGCCGGCATTCGTCCACCGGCGTGTCGACGAAGATCTCGAGGAACTCCCCCTCCTCGACGCAATCGCGCGCCAGCATTCGTTCCGCTCGGTACGGCGAGATGAACGACACCAGCACGATCAGCCCCGCCTCGACGAACAGCTTCGATACCTCGGCGACGCGCCGGATGTTCTCCACCCGGTCCGCCTCGGAGAACCCCAGATCCTGGTTAAGCGCGTGCCGCACATTGTCGCCGTCGAGGCTCATGGTGTGGCGCCCCTGCGCATGCAGCGCCTTCTCCACCAGATTGGCGATGGTCGACTTCCCCGCGCCCGACAGCCCGGTGAACCACAGCACCGCCGGCTTCTGCGCCATCAGCCCGGCACGCGCCTGCTTGTCCACGTCCAGCCGGTGCCAGTGGATGTTGTTCGCCCCCGCACGCAGGTCGGTCACCATGCCGGCGCCGACCGTGTTGCGCGTCAGCCGGTCGATCAGGATGAAGCCGCCCAGTTCCCGGCTCACCGCGTAGCGCTCGCACGGCACCCGCTGCGCCAGCGATATCGTCACCCTGCCGATCTCGTTCAGACCCAGCTCGCGCACCGGCACCTCGGCCAGCGTATCGACATCGAGCCGGTTGGTGATCTCGGTGATCGTTCCCATCACGGCACGGGTCCCGAGCATGACCAGATAGGCGCGGCCGCGGAACAGCGATGTCTCGTCCATCCATACCACCCAGGCGGTCACCTGGTCCGCCAGCGCCGGAGGCGGCGCCACCGCCAGCACGTCGCCGCGTGAGACGTCGATCTCGCGATCCAGCACCAGCGTCACCGCTTGCCCCGGCACGGCTTCCGCCAGCTCGCCATCCATCGTGACGATGCGCGACACCTTGGCCTCGATGCCGGACACCGCGTTCACCACCGCCGCACCCGGTCGGATGGTCCCGGTCGCCACCGTGCCGGCATAGCCGCGGAACGTGTGGTCCGGCCGTGCGACAAGCTGCACCGGCATGCGGAACGCCCGCTCGGCGACATGCGAGGTGGGCTCCGCCCCTTCCAGCGCGGTCAGCAGACGTCGTGCCCGAATACCAGGGCATGCGCGTACTCGGCGCCGTCACGTTGTCGCCGTCGCGTGCGCAGACCGGGATGGCGGTCACCGCGAGCGGCCCCAGCTTGCCCAGCAGCGCGTAGAAGTCGGTGACGATCTTGTCGAACACCGCCTGGTCGAAGCCCGACCAGGTCCATCTTGTTCACCGCCAGCACGACCTGACGGATGCCCAGCAGCGAGGCGATCGCCGCATGCCGTCGGGTCTGCACCAGCAGGCCCTTGCGCGCGTCGACCAGCAGCACCGCCACGTCCGATGCCGAGGCGCCGGTCACCATGTTGCGGGTGTACTGCTCGTGTCCCGGCGCGTCGGCCAGGATGAAGCGGCGGCGCGGGGTCTCGAAGAACCGATAGGCGACGTCGATGGTGATGCCCTGGTCGCGTTCGGCCGCCAGGCCGTCGACCAGCAGCGCGTAGTCGGTGCCGCCCTGCACCGTGCCGAAGCGCTTGCTGTCGCGCTCCAGCGCCGCCATCACATCGTCCGGGATGGTCCCGCATTCGAACAGCAGCCGGCCGATCAGCGTGGATTTGCCGTCGTCCACCGAGCCACAGGCCAGCACGCGCAGCAGCGAGTCGGGCATCAGAAGTATCCCTCGCGCTTCTTCTTCTCCATCGAGGCGTCCTGGTCCTGGTCGATCAGCCGTCCCGCGCGTTCCGACTCGCGCGTGGTGCGCATCTCGGCGACGATCTCCTCCAGGTTGGCCGCGGACGACTCCACCGCCGCCGACAGCGGATAGCAGCCGAGCGAACGGAACCGCACCAGCCGGTCCACCGGCTTCTCGCCCGGCCGGAACTGCATGCGCTCGTCATCGACCACGATGAGCAGACCATCGCGTTCCACTGTCGGGCGCGGCGCGGCGAAATACAGCGGCACGACGTCGATGCCCTCGGCCAGGATGTAGGTCCACACATCCAGCTCGGTCCAGTTCGACAGCGGGAACACCCGCAGCGTCTCGCCCGGCGCCAGATTGCCGTTGTAGAGGTGCCAGAGCTCCGGCCGCTGCCGCTTCGGGTCCCAGCTATGGCCCGGCCCGCGCACCGAGAACACCCGCTCCTTCGCGCGCGAGCGTTCCTCGTCGCGCCGCGCCCCGCCGATCGCCACGTCGTATCTGCCCTCCGTCAGCGCCTGCTTCAGCGCGTCGGTCTTCATCACCTGGGTGTAGATGTTGCTGCCGTGGTCGAACGGATTGATGTTCTGCCGCAGCCCCTCGGGATTGGTGTGCACGCGCAGATCGAAGCCGAACCGGCTGCGCCGTGGCGTCGCGGAACGCGATCATGTCGCGGAACTTCCACGTCGTGTCGATGTGCAGCAGCGGGAACGGCGGCTTCGCCGGGATAGAACGCCTTGCGCGCCAGATGCAGCAGGACCGAGGAGTCCTTGCCGATCGAGTACAGCACCACCGGCCGCGCTGCCTGCGCCGCCACTTCGCGCAGGATATGGATGCTCTCGGCCTCGAGGGCCTTCAGATGCGGCGGATGTGTCGTGCTCAAGGCGTGTCTGTGCTCCCTCTGTCGTGTTCATAAGGACAGGATGTGGGGGAAATCGTCGGCCGGGTGCCGGGCGGCACAGCCTCTAGTCCAGGCAGCCGCTCGGTGTAAATGACAATCGCATTGCGCTAGGCTGCTGCCTGGGAAGCTTCACGCGAAGGAACGCAATGGCGGTCGCATCCGCACGACGACGCTGGGCAGGGCTGGCCGCGCCGGCCGACGCGGTCGAACGCGACCGCGCGCGCCGAGGTGGATGTCGCGCTGGTGCTGGCGGTCGACAGCTCGGGCAGCATCAGCGAGCAGCGCCTGGCCATGCAGATCCATGGCTATATCGACGCGCTGCGGCATCCCGCGTTCATCGAGGCGATGCGCGGTGGCCGGCGCGGCCGCATCGGCCTCACCTACGTCACCTGGACCGACGCGCGGCGGCAGGACCAGGTGGTGCCCTGGCGGGTGATCGCAGACCAGGCCGACGCGTTCGCCTTCGCCCAGGCGATGCAGGACGCGCTGCGTCCGCTGCCGGGCTGGACCTCGATCAGCGGCGCCATCGACTTCTGCACCGGGCTGCTGCTGAGCAGCGGCTATATCGCGACGCGGCGGGTGATCGACATCTCGGGTGACGGCGCCAACAACGACGGCCGCCCGGTGACCGAGGCGCGCGACGCCGCGGTGGCAGCCGGCGTCACCATCAACGGCCTGCCGATCATCGAGGTCGAGCCGAATCTGGAACAATACTATCGGGACAATGTCATCGGCGGCGCGGATTCGTTCGTCGTGGTCGCGACGCGACAGCGGCGCCTTCGGCGCGGCCGTCCTGCGCAAGTTGCTGGTCGAGGTCGCCGGCATTCCAGCCGCCCATCGCGGGCTGAGCAGGGGATTCACGGCTACCCGTCCAGCGCAGCCCGCACCGCGGCCGCCAGTTCCTGCCGGCGGTACGGCTTGCGGAGCATGGCGCCGGCGGTCGATCCGACCGGCTCGGCGCCCGGCTCCGACCGGAAATAGCCGGTGGTGAACAGCACCTTCAGCCCCGGCCGGAGCCGTCGCGCGGCGGCCGCCAACTGATAGCCGGTCATGCCGTCCGGCATGACCACGTCGGTGAACAGCAGGTCGAAGCTGTCGCCCTGCAGCAGGACCTCCAGCGCCGCGGGCCCGCTGCCGGCTTCGCTGACCCGGTAGCCGAGTGACACGAGATGCCGCCGCGCCACCGTGCGCATTTCCGCGTTGTCATCGACCAGCAGGATCGTCTCGCTCCCCTGCGGCAACGGGCGCATCGACGGCTTCGTCGGCCTCGACGGCTCCGACACCGTGTGCCCGCGGCAGATAGAGACGCACCGTCGTGCCGTGGCCGGGTTCGCTGTCGATCCGCAGATGCCCGCCGGACTGCTTGGCGAAGCCGAAGATCATGCTCAGGCCAAGGCCGCTGCCGGCGCCGGGCTCCTTGGTGGTGAAGAACGGCTCCACCGCGCGTTCCAGCACCTCGGGCGGCATGCCCGATGCCGCTGTCGGTCACCGACAGCACGACATAGTCGCCCGGCCGCGACCTCGCTCGTCCTGATCGCCCGCCGTCCAGATGCGCGTTCGCCGTCGCGATCGAGATGGTCCCGCCATGCGGCATCGCGTCGCGCGCGTTGATGGTCGAGATTGAGCAGGGCGTCGCCCACCTGCGAGGGATCCGCCCGGATCGGCCACAGATCGGCCGCCAGCGTCGTGGTGATCGCAATCGACTCGCCCAGCAGCCGCCGCAGGATCGCGATGTGGTTCGGCAGATAGGCGTTCAGGTCGATCCGCCGCGGCTGCAACGTCTGGCGGCGGGCGAACGCGAGCAGACGGCGGGTGAGATCGGCGCCGCTGAGCGCGCTGTTCAGGATCTCCCTGGCCATGGTGGCCTGCTCCTGGTCGGGCGCCCGCTCGATCAGGAATTCCACATTGCCGATGATGACGCCAAGCAGGTTGTTGAAGTCGTGCGCGATGCCGCCGGTGAGCTGGCCGATCGCCTCCATCTTCTGCGCCTGGCGCAGCTCGGCCTCCACCCGCTTCTCGCGCGTGATGTCCTCGGTGAGGGCGAGCAGCAGCCCGGCCGCCCGTCCGCAGCGCTCAGTTGCGTCAGACGGACGCTTGCCCAGGCAATCGCCCCGGAGCGAGTGACATAGCGTGCCTCGACGTCAATGTTCTGGCCGGTGCCGTGTCCGATCGCATCGTTCAGCATCTCCCGGTCATCGACATGCGTCAGTTCCACGATCGGGCTGCCGATGATCTGTTCCGGATCCGGTGCCGAGCATGCGGCAGAACGCCGGGTTCGCCTGCACGATGCGCTGGCTGTCTGGCTCCGCCAGCACGATGCCGAGTGGGCTTTCCTCGAACACGCGGCGGAACCGCTGTTCGCTTTCCCGCAGCGCGTCGGCTTGCACCGTGGCCGATCGTTCGTTGCTGCGCGCCTTGCGGAACATCACGGCCACGATGACGACCACCAGCACGATGGCGCCGGTTCTGATCAGCATGCCAGCGCCGAGCGTGATGGCGCTGTACGATTCGATCGCGGCGACATGCGTCGTCGCAGCAGGTCCTGCTCGCTTCCGTCCATCGCGTCGATCGCAGCCTCGATCGCCATCGTCCGGGCCGCGCCCGCAACCAGTTCCTGCGGCAGATGACCGTCGCTGAAGCGCACTTCGCAGGCGTCAGCGTCGCCGCCAGCTCCGCCCTGTCCTGTTCGATCAGCGTCGTCAGGCTGTCGAGCCGTCTGGACTGGTCGGTGTCGTCGGCGACCAGGTCACGCAACCGCAGGAGCCGCGCAGGCAGTATCCGTCTGCGCCTTGCGATAGGCGTTCGAGATACTGTGCGTCGCCGGACAGGCGATAATCGCGCTGATCCATGCCGCACGTCTCCGACAGATCCTCGATCTGCTTCAGCACGAGCATGACCTGGAGCGAGCGGTCGGCCAGCTCGTTGGCGCGGCGAAGGTCGCGACAGATAGGCGAGCGCCAGCACACCGTTGGCGATGATCAACAGCAGCGGCAAGCACGACTGGCATCAGCCGTGCGACACGGCCGTCCATGTCGAATCTGGCCCTGATCGTGCCGCTCATGCTGCGACCGGTGACCCGGTGTTCCTACCGGCACGCTAGCGACGTCGTTAGAGCAGCGCAACGCCGCAGCATTACCTGGCCGGAATCAACTTCACCCGCCTGCCGGCGACGCCGAGGGCGACGCGCCCCTGCTTCAGCGCCAGCGCATCCTCGCCGAACACCTCGCGCCGCCAGCCGTGCAGCGCGGCGATGTCCGGAGCATCCTCGGTCGCCAGCCGGTCGATGTCGTCCGAGCTGGCGACCAGCCGCGCCGCCACGTGGTGATCCTCGCACTTGGCGGCGAGCAGCACCTTCAGCAGCGACACCAGCGCCGGCGATGGCCGTGCCCCCTCGCGCCCGCGCGGCGCCTCCGGCATCGCATCGTCCGGCAGCGCCTTCGCCTCTGCGACGGCGGCGAGCAGCGAGGCGCCGGTGCGACCCTCGGCGAAGCCGCGGCTGATGCCGCGGGCGCGGGCGAGCGCATCCGGGTCGCCAGGCGCGGTGGCGGCGATCTCCAGCAGCGTCTCGTCGCGCAGCAGGCGCTGGCGCGGGATGTTCACCCGCTGCGCCTCGCGCTCGCGCCACGCCGCCAGCGCGCGCACCATGCCGAGGAAGCGGCGGTTGTTGCTGCGCGGGCGCAGGCGCTCCCACATCGCCTCGGGATCGGCGCGGTACAGCGCGGGATCGGCCAGTTCCGCCATCTCCTCGGCCACCCAGTCGAGCCGGCCGTCCTGTCGCAGCCGCGCGCACAGCCTGGTGTAGACGGTGCGGAGATAGGTGACGTCGGCGGCGGCATAGGCGATCTGCGCCGCCGACAGCGGCCGCGCCGACCAGTCGCTGAACCGGTGCGCCTTGTCGATCGATCCGCCGGCCAGCGCCGCGACCAGCGCTTCGTAGCCGACCTGCTCGCCGAAGCCCGCCACCATGGCGGCGATCTGGGTGTCGAACAGCGGCTTCGGCACGTCGCCGAAGCGCAGCACGAAGATCTCGATGTCCTGCCGCGCGGCGTGGAATACCTTCATCACCGCCTGGTCGGCGAGCAGGTCGCCGAGCGGGGCGAGGTCGAGGTCCGGCGCCTGTGCGTCGATCACCGCGACCTCGTGCTCGCCGGCAAGCTGCACGACGCAGAGTTCCGGCCAGTAGGTGCGCTCGCGCATGAACTCGGTATCGACGGTGACGAATTCCTCCGCCGCGAGGCGGTCGCACAGGGCTTGGAGCGCCTGCGGTGGAATCGATCAGGGTCGGTGGCGGAAATCCGGCGCGAGGCGAGCGAGGCATGTGGTCGCTTCTACACGGCGGACGGCTGAACGCCAAAGCGCCACTGCCCGCCTGCCCTGCTCCGACGCTGCGCGGGAAGCGGAGTTCCGCGCCCCGCTCGCGCACGAAGCGGGGGAGGCTTGGGGAGGAGGGCGATCGGTCGCTTGACTCCCCGCAACCCCCGAGGCTTGTCTGCCGCCGCTTGATCCAGCCAGGAACAGCCGACAATGCACGCCTATCGCACCCATACCTGCGGCGCGCTGCGCGCCGCCGATGCCGGGCAGCCCGCCCGCCTCTCGGGCTGGGTGCATGCCAAGCGCGACCACGGCGGCCTGCTGTTCATCGACCTGCGCGACCATTACGGCATCACCCAGTGCGTGTTCCCCGCCGGCTCGCCCGCCTTCGCCGCCGCCGATGCGGTGCGGCCGGAGAGCGTGATCACCGTCACCGGCCAGGTGGTGCCGCGCGAGGCCGGCACGGTGAACCCGCGCCTGCCCACCGGCGAGATCGAACTGCGGGTCGACCAACTGGCGGTGCAGTCGGCGGCCGACGTGCTGCCGATGCAGGTGGCAGGCGACGAAAAATTCCCCGAGGACATCCGCCTGAAGTATCGCTTCATCGACCTGCGCCGCGAGAAGCTGCACCGCAACATCATGCTGCGCGCCGGGGTGATCGCCTCGATCCGCCGGCGCATGATCGAGGCCGGCTTCACCGAGTTCCAGACGCCGATCCTGACGGCGGACAGCCCGGAGGGGGCGCGCGCCTTCCTGGTGCCGGCGCGGCTGCATCCCGGGCAATTCTACGCGCTGCCGCAGGCGCCGCAGCAGTTCAAGCAATTGGCGATGGTGGCCGGGTTCGACCGCTACTTCCAGATCGCGCCCTGCTTCCGCGACGAGGCCTCGCGCGCCGACCGCTCGCCGGGCGAGTTCTACCAGCTCGATTTCGAGATGAGCTTCGTCACGCAGGAGGACGTATTCGCCACCATCGAACCGGTGATCGCCGGCGTGTTCGAGGAATTCGCCGAGGGCCGCGCGGTGACGCCGCCGCCGTGGCCGCGCATCCCGTACGACACGGCGATGCTGGAGTACGGCACCGACAAGCCCGACCTGCGCAACCCGCTGCGCATCAGCGACGTGACGCAGCACTTCGCCGGCTCCGGCTTCGGACTGTTCGCGCGGATCGCCGCCTCGGGCGGCGTGGTGCGCGCCATCCCGGCGCCGGGTGCCGCGTCGCAGCCGCGCAGCTTCTTCGACAAGCTGAACGAGTGGGCGCGATGCCGAGGGCGCCGGCGGTCTCGGCTACATCGTCTATGAGGCCGATGGCCCGAAGGGGCCGATCGCGCGCAACCTGGAAGCCGACCGCGCCGAGGCGGTCCGCGCCGCCTGCGGGCTCGCCGCCGGCGATGCGGTGTTCTTCGTCGCCGGCAAGGCGGATATGGCGGCGAAATTCGCCGGTGCGGTGCGCACGCGGCTGGCCGAGGAGCTGAGCCTCGGCGAGACCGGCGCATTCCGCTTCTGCTGGATCACCGACTTCCCGATGTTCGAGCTGAACGAGGAGACCGGACAGGTCGATTTCAGCCACAACCCGTTCAGCATGCCGCAGGGCGGGCTGGAGGCGCTGAACGCGCAGGATCCGCTGACCATCAAGGCGTTCCAGTACGACATCGTGTGCAACGGCGCGGAGCTGTGCTCGGGCGCGATCCGCAACCACCGCCCGGACATCATGGTCCGCGCCTTCGAGATCGCCGGCCACCCGCCCGAGGAGGTGGAGAAGCGCTTCGGCGGCATGCTGAACGCGTTCCGCTACGGTGCGCCGCCACATGGCGGCGCGGCGCCCGGTATCGACCGCATCGTGATGCTGCTGGCTGACGAACCGAATATCCGCGAGGTGATCCTGTTCCCGCTCAACCAGCAGGGCGAGGACCTGATGATGGGCGCCCCGGCCGAGGTGCCGCCGGCGCGGCTGAAGGAACTGCACCTGCGGCTCGACCTGCCGCCGAAGGTGCGGACGGGAGGAGCTTAGGCATCGTCGCTGGCGGATCGCCGCCTGCCTCCTTATGTTCGCGCCGGTCCGCAGTGGAGTCCCCTCATGCGCCTTCCTGCCTTGTCGGCAGCCGTCGTGGCCCTGTGTGCCTCCGCCGCGCTCCCGGCCGATGCCGCCGGCCTGAACACCGCGTCCGCGGCGCATCGGGCGATCTACAACCTGACCCTCAGCACCAGCCGGGGCGGCGATGTCGTCGCTGCCCGCGGCACCATGGGCTACGAGGTCATCGATGCCTGCGACGGCTGGGCAGTCCGCCAGCGCCTGTCCATGACGCTGACCAACACCGATGGCCAGGACGTCGAGATGGTATCCGACTACGCGACCTGGGAAGCCAAGGACGGCCTGAAGTTCCGCTTCCACATGAAGCAGACCACCGACAGCGCGGTGACCAGCCAGACCGACGGCGACGCCAGGCTGGAGCGCGCAGGCGGCCCCGGCGAGGCGCACTACACCGTCCCGGACGACACCATCAAGAAGCTGCCGGTCGGCACGCTGTTCCCGATGGCACACACCTCGGCGATCCTCGCGGCAGCACAGTCAGGCAAGAAGTTCCTCGCCCTGCCGCTGTTCGACGGCACCGACGATTCCGGCGCGGAGGACAGCTCCGTTGTCGTGCTGGACTGGAAGAAGCCCGAAGCCAACAAATTTCCGTTGCTGTCCAACCTGCCCAGCACGCGGGTCCGGCTGGCATTCTTCGACCACGATTCGAAGGGCGAAGTGCCGACCTATCAGGTCGGCATGCGCTACTGGGAGAACGGCGTTGCCGACAACCTCCAGATGGACTTCGGCGACTTCGTGATGGACGCCAAGATGACGGAGCTCACGCCGCTGCCGCACAAGTGCTGATCACAGCAGCCCGAGCCGCTGAAACAGGTCGATCAGCACCAGGTTGACGTTGAACTTGAATGCATCGGTGTCGCGCACCGAACGCACCACGCGGGCGATCGGCCAAAGCTCGAACGCCTCGACCTCGCCGTCGGCCGCGCGTGGGGAAAAATCCTCCGGCAGATCCAGGTCGTAGCAGTGCAGCAGGTCGCGACGCAGCCCCTCCGGCCGCTCCATCGCATAGGTGATCGTGGCCACCGGAACCGCCAGGCCCGCCAGTGACGCCGGGATGGCGGCCTCCTCCTCCGCCTCCTTTACCAGCGTCTCGGCCGGTGTGAGGCCGGCAGGAACGCCACCTGCCACGATGTGGTCCAGTTTCGAAGGATCCAGCAGCTTGTTGGCGGCGCGGCGGGCGATCCACACATGCAGCCCGTCGGGACGCCGGACCAGCCCGTTCACGTGCACGCCCACCGCCATCACGCCGAAGCTGGGCAGCGCCCCGCGGTCGAGCAGCGCCAGCACCGGGCCGTCAGGCTCGGCCCGGATGTCGAACGCCTCGCGCCGCCAACGGTAGCAGCCCGCATCCGACAAGCGCCGGGCGATCGCCGGCAGCGCCGCCGCATCGGTCAGCACCACACCCTCCGACGGTCGCGCTGAGCTCTGGGAACGCCGCCAGCTTCGCGGCGAAATCGGGCTTCACCCAGCCGACCTGCACGGCACCGATCCGGAATGGCAGCCGCTCGCCCGGCAGCACCGCGTTGTTGCAGGCGCGAACATGGCGCAGGTAGCCCTCGTCCATCGTCTCGCCTTTCAAACCGTCAATCTCCATGCCACATGCGCGTTAATGCGACGCAGCTGCTCCGGCCGAGCCGGTCTCCCCCAGTCTGCCACGTTCGCGACGCTCCGGCATGGCGACGGTTCGCTCGTCTGCTGCCGTATCTGTGGCCTGAGGGCGATCCCGGCGCCAAGGTCCGCGTCGTGCTCGCGATGGGCCTGCTGCTGCTGGCCAAGCTCGCCACCGTGTATGTGCCGGTGGTCTATGGCCGCATCGTCGATGCGCTGGCGCCGAAGGACAACACCGCGCTGCTCGCCATCCCGATCGGGCTGGTGATCGGCTACGGGCTGCTGCGCATGGGCTCCGCCGTGTTCGGCGAACTGCGTGACGCGCTGTTCGCCAAGGTGCAGCAGCGCGCGGTGCGGACGGCGGCGCGGCGCACGTTCGAGCATCTGCACGCGCTCAGCCTGCGCTTCCACCTCGACCGCCAGACCGGCGCGCTGGCCCGCGCGATCGACCGCGGCTCGCAGGCCATCCAGTCGGTGCTGCGGCTCGCGGTGTTCAACGTGGTGCCGACGGTGATCGAGCTGCTGCTGGTCACCGCGATCATCTGGCACCTGTTCGACTGGCGCTTCGCCGCGATCACCTTCGGCGCGGTGGTGAGCTACGCCGGCCTTCACCATGAGCTTCGCCGCGCTGGCGCTCGCGGATCCGCCGCGACGATGAACGACACCGACAACGACGCCAGCACGAAGGCGCTCGACAGCCTGCTGAACTACGAGACGGTGAAGTATTTCGGCAATGAGCCGCATGAGGCGGCGCGCTACGACGGTGCGCTGGCGCGGTATGAGCGCGCCGCGGTGCGCGTGCAGGTGTCGCTGAACCTGCTGAACATCGGCCAGGCGTTCATCATCGCCGGCGGCCTGACGCTGATCATGCTGCTGGCCAGCCGCGAGGTGCGCGGCGGCACGATGACGGTCGGGCAGTTCGTGCTGGTGAACACCTATCTGATGCAGCTCTATCAGCCGCTGGGCTTCCTCGGCATGGTGTACATGACGATCAGACAGGGCCTGGTGGACATGGAGCAGATGTTCCGCCTGCTCGAGGTGGAGCGCGAGATCGCCGATCGTCCCGGGGCCACTGCGCTTGCGGCACACGGGCCGGCGGGCGAGGTACGGTTCGAGGGCGTGCAGTTCGGCTATCGACCCGATCGCGCCATCCTGCGAGGGCATCGATTTCACTGTGCCCGCCGGGCGCAAGCTGGCGATCGTCGGGCCGACCGGGGCGGGCAAGTCCACCATCAGCCGGCTGCTGTTCCGCTTCTACGACGTGACACAGGGCCGCATCTGCATCGACGGCCAGGACATCCGCGACGTGACGCAGGAGAGCCTGCGCGCGGCGATCGGCGTGGTGCCGCAGGACACCGTGCTGTTCAACGACACCATCCGCTACAACATCGCCTATGGCCGCGTCGGTGCGACGCAGGACGAGATCGAGCACGCCGCGCGGCTGGCGCAGGTGCACGATTTCATTGCGTCACTGCCCGATGGCTACGACACCCGCGTGGGCGAGCGTGGGCTGAAACTGTCGGGCGGCGAGAAGCAGCGCGTGGCGATCGCGCGCACCATCCTGAAGGACCCGCGCATCCTGATCCTGGACGAGGCGACCAGCGCGCTCGATACGCGGCACCGAGCAGGACATCCAGGCGGCGCTGCGCGCGGTGGCGCGGCATCGCACCACGCTGGTGATCGCGCACCGGCTGTCCACCGTGGTGGATGCCGACGAGATCATCGTGCTGGCCGATGGACGTGTGGCGGAGCGCGGGCGGCACGCCGCGCTGCTGGCGCGCGACGGACTGTATGCACGGATGTGGGCGCTGCAGGCCGAGCAGGAGACGGAACCCGAGATCGCGGATTGAGGAGATGCCGACAATGACCGACGAACAGCCGCCGGAAGAACTGAGCCACGCCGGCGCGGTGGTGGACAAGGCGATCGAATACATGGTGAGCCAGAACATCGGCGCGCTGTCGATCGCCTCGGCGTTGCTGGGCGGGGCGATGGCACTGCTTGCGCGCAGTGTGGCAGATGAGGCGATCGTGCAGATCTTGAACAACGCGATTGCCAGCGTACGCAGCGGAGAACTGCGGGGAGTCGATCGGGCGGGTGGGTGAGCCTCTGGCCGTCGCGCTGCCCAGGACTGACATAGCCGCGCCGGCGCCTTTCGAAACGGCAGACCGGCGGCGATGTCGCCGGGCGGTGGCACAGCACGGCATCCCGCGGCATGACCTTGTCGCGGCGCACCGGTCATGGCTAGCCTGCCGCGCGGCGACAGAGCCCAACCATGCTGATATCGAACCGAGCGCAATGATCCTCGGCGCCACGATGCAGTGTGTCGATCTGCGCCGCGACCTGTCGCGTCGGTGACGGCGCACGATGTAATGGAGCCTGCTCATGGGTAAGCTTGACGGTAAAGTCGCGCTGGTAACCGGTTCCGGCCGCAATATCGGCCGCGCGACGGTCCTGCAGCTGGCCGCGCAAGGTGCGCATGTCATCGTCAATGCCCGCACCAACCAAGCCGAGGCCGAGGCCGTCGTGCGCGAAGCGCAGGGGCTCGGCGTCAAGGCACTCGCCGTTGTTGCCGACGTCGCCGACAAGGCTCAGGTCGAGTCAATGGCGGCGCGGGCGCTCTCCGAATTCGGCCGCGTCGACATCCTGATCAACAATGCCGCCATCCGCCCGCACAAGCCCTTCACCGAGCTGACGATGCAGGATTGGGAGGCGGTCAGGGGTGTCGTGCTCGACGGCGCGCTGTACCTCACGCGCGCGATCATCGCATCGATGGTGCAGCATCGTTATGGCCGCATCCTGTTCTTTACCGGCGAAGGCGCCTTCGTCGGCGGCAGCGGACGCGCGCACGTCTCGGCGGCGAAGATGGGCCTGGTCGGGTTCGCGCGTGGGCTGGCCTCGGAGTTCGCCCCGCACAACATCCGGGTCAACGTGGTTTCCCCCGGCAGCATCGATACCAGACGCGACAATCCCGAATGGTACCAGGGGCGGACGCCGAACGCCGCCGGCATTCCGCTGGGCCGCCAAGGACACGTGGACGAGATCGCCGCCACCTGTGTGTTTCTGGTCAGTGACGATGGCGGCTTCATCACTGGCCAGACGATCCACGTCAACGGCGGGAGCGGATACTACTGATTGCGATCGTCACATCTTCACCTCGCTGATCTGGATCACCGGCTGCACGTTGGTATAGTTCGCAATGTCCGCCATGATCGCCGCCGCGTGCGGCGCGAACGCGGCCTGAAATTCCGCAGCAGAGTCGAAATAGAGGTGACCCATTGCGGCATAAGTCGGCGGAGCGCCGGGAGCGCCGCCGCCCAGTCCCTGTTCCACCGCAACGCTCCGGCAGGCAGCACCGAGTTTCTGCTGGACCATCGGCATGTGGCTCTTGCAGTAATAATCCATATCGAACTTTGTGCTCTCGCCGGCCGGATAGAGCACGCTCACCTTGATCATCTGATATGCCTCCCTTGATTAGGCCACCGCATCCCCGCGTCGGCTCGACGCCGTCGGACCGCGGCCCGCATATCGGGCATGCGCAGCCCCATCGCGTCAACTTCCGGTATCGCGCTTGGCCGCGTTTCCGGTCGGCATGCCGTCGGCTGTCCGGTTCACGCGACCGCGGAGCGGCGGATTACGCCGTCCGGTCGCCCTCCACCCCCAGCGCTGCCTGCGCCGCCGCCAGGCGTGCCACCGGCACCCGGTACGGGCTGCATGAGACGTAATCCAGTCCCACCGCCTGGCAGAACGCGATCGACGCCGGATCGCCGCCGTGCTCGCCGCAGATGCCCATCTTCAGCTTCGTCTTGGTCTTGCGTCCGCGCTCCGCGGCAAGCCGAATCATCTCGCCCACGCCCTCGACGTCGATTGACACGAACGGGTCCTTGGGCAGGATTGCCTTCTCGACATACAGCGGCAGGAACTTGCCTGCATCGTCCCGCGACAGGCCGAATACCGTCTGCGTCAGGTCGTTGGTGCCGAAGCTGAAAAAGTCCGCCACCTCGGCGATCCGGTCCGCCACGATCGCCGCCCGCGGCAACTCGATCATGGTGCCGACGCTGTACTCGATCCGGCGGCCGGCACCGGAAAACACCTCCTCCGCCACGCGGTCGACCTGGGCGCGGGTGATCTCCAGCTCCTTCTTTACCCCCACCAGCGGGATCATGATCTCCGGGACCGGCGCCTTGCCGGTCTCCTGCGCCACCGCCAGTGCGCCCTCGAAGATGGCGCGCGCCTGCATCTCATAGATCTCGGGGAACGAGATCCCCAGCCGGCAGCCGCGATGGCCCAGCATCGGGTTGGCCTCGGCCAGCTCCGCCGCCCGCCGGCGCATCGCCTCGACATTCGCCCCGAGCGCCTGCGCCACCAGCTCCAACTCCGCATCGGCATGCGGCAGGAACTCGTGCAGCGGCGGATCCAGCAGCCTGATCGTCACCGGCAGATCGCCCATGATCAGGAACAGCTTGTGGAAGTCGTCGCGCTGGAACGGCAGCAACCGCGCCAGCGCTGCGCGCCGCCCCGCCTCGTCCGAGGCCATGATCATCTGGCGCACCGCGCCGATCCGCTCGGGGTCGAAGAACATGTGCTCGGTGCGACACAGCCCGATGCCGTCGGCACCGAATTTCTTCGCCGTCTCGGCATCCAGCGGCGTTTCGGCGTTGGCCCGCACGCCCATCGTGCGCGCCTCGTCCGCCCAGCCCATCAGGGTGGCGAAGTCCTGCGACATCGCCGGCTCGACCATCGCCACGGTGCCGACGAACACCTCCCCGGCGGCGCCATCCAGCGTGATGATCTCGCCGGCGCGCACCGTCTTGCCGCCGGCCGACAGCGTTTGAGCGCCGTAATCGACCGAGATGCCGCCGGCGCCGGCGACACAGGGCCGGCCCATGCCGCGCGCCACCACCGCGGCGTGGCTGGTCATGCCGCCACGCGTGGTCAGAATGCCGCGGGCGGCATGCATGCCGTGGATGTCCTCGGGGCTGGTCTCGATGCGAACCAGGATGATCGCCTCACCCTTCTGGGCGCGGCTCTCCGCCTCATCGGCGGTGAACACCACCGCGCCGGACGCCGCCCCAGGGCTGGCCGGCAGACCCTTGCCGAGCAGCGTGCGCGGCGCGTCGGGGTCGAGCGTAGGGTGCAGCAACTGGTCAAGCGAAGACGGATTAACCCGGCGCACAGCTTCCGCCTGATCGATCAGCCCCTCGCGTGCCATGTCCACCGCGATGCGCAACGATGCCGCGGTGGTGCGCTTGCCGTTGCGCGTCTGCAGCATGTACAGCCTGCCCTGCTGGATGGTGAACTCCAGGTCCTGCATGTCGCGGTAGTGCTGCTCCAGTTTCTCGCGCACCTTCAGCAGCTCGGCGTACGGACCGGGCATCGCCGCCTCCAGCGGGGTCTCGCCTGGCTTGGCGCCGGCCTTCGACAGCGGCTGCGGCGTGCGGATCCCGGCCACCACGTCCTCGCCCTGCGCGTTCACCAGGTATTCGCCATAGAAGATGTTCTTGCCGGTGGACGGATCGCGGGTGAAACACACGCCGGTGGCGCAGTTGTCGCCCATGTTGCCAAACACCATGGTCTGCACGTTCACCGCGGTGCCCCATTCCTCCGGAATGTCGTGCAATTTCCGGTACGTGTTGGCGCGCGGGTTGCGCCAGGAGCCGAACACCGCGCCGATGGCGCCCCAGAGTTGCTCCTCGGGGTCCTGCGGGAACGGCTTGCCGGTCTCGCCTTCGATCATGTCCTTGTAGCTTTGCGCAATGCGGTGCCAGTCCTGCGCCGAAAGCTGGGTGTCTTCGGTCACGCCGCCGTCGAGCTTGGTGTGCTCGATGATCTCCTCGAACCGGTGATGATCGACCCCAAGCACCACCGAACCGTACATCTGGATGAAACGGCGATACGAATCCCAGGCGAACCGTGGATCGTCCGCCTCCTCGCCAAGCCCCTCCACGGTCACGTCGTTCAGGCCAAGGTTGAGCACGGTGTCCATCATCCCGGGCATCGACACCCGCGCGCCGGAGCGGACCGAGACCAGCAGCGGCTTGTGCTTGCTGCCGAATTTCAGCCCCTGCGCCTGCTCCAGCCGCCCGAGCGCCGCATGCACCTGCGTGCCCAGGTCGTTCGGGTATTTGTGCTGGTTCTGATAGAACGCGGTGCAGACCTCGGTGGTCAGGGTGAACCCTGGCGGGACCGGCAGGCCGATGCTGGCCATTTCGGCCAGATTGGCGCCCTTGCCGCCCAGCAGATTGCGCATGTCCGCGCCGCCCTCGTTATGGCCGGCGCCGAAGCTGTACACCCACTTGGTCATGACGGTTCAGCCCTCGATTTTCGAGAAATCCGCGATCCGGTCCATCGTTGACCGGACTTTATGAAGAAGACGCAAACGGTTCCGGCGCAAGTCAGCCTCCGGTGCGTTCACCGTGACCTTATCGAAGAAGGCATCCAGCGGTGATCGCAGCTTCGCGAGCACCCCCAGCGCAGTCTCATAATCGTCATCGCGCAGCAATCCGGTAATGTACGCATCCGCGTCCGCCGCAGCCCGATGCAGATTGTGTTCCTCCTCCATTTTCATATCGGTGTCGATCGGCACGCCATCCTGAGGCCCGTCCTTGCGCCCCTCGATCCGCAGTATATTCGCAGCCCGCCGATACGCCGTCAGCAGGTTCGCGCCGTGGTCATTCGCCAGCATCGAGGCGACCGCTTCGGTGCGCGAGAGCAGGCGCGGGATGTTGTCGTCCGCGCCGGCGGCGAACACCGCGGCCAGCACGTCGTGGCGCCGGCCCTCGGCCCGCAGCTGTATCCGCAAGCGCTCGGCAAGGAAGTCCAGTACCTCCTGCGCCGGGACCGGGTGGACGCCACGATGATGGAACGCCTGCCCCGCCATCTCGATGAGCGGCAACCAGCCGATCCGGAGTTCGTTCTCGCGGACGATGCGGATGATGCCCAGCGCGGCACGGCGCAGCGCATAGGGATCCCCGGCGCCGGTAGGCCGCTCGCCGATCGCGAAGAACCCCACCAGCTGGTCCAGCTTGTCCGCCAGCGCCACCGCGATCGACACATCCGCGGTGGGGACCGCATCGGCAGGCCCTCGGGGCGCATAGTGGTCGCGGATGGCATCCGCCACCAGTCGGTCCTCGCCGTCATGCAGCGCGTAGTAGCGACCCATCACGCCTTGCAGTTCGGGGAACTCCCCGACCATGCCGGTGACCAGGTCCGCCTTGGCGAGCCGCGCCGCGTCGCGCGCCAGCGCCGGGCCGGCGCCGACCAGCGGGGCGATCTCCTCAGCCAGGCGTTCCAGCCGCCGCACCCGCTCGCCCTGCGAGCCGAGTTTGGCATGGAAGGTGACGTGGTCCAGCAGCGGCACGCGCGATTCCAGCCGCGCCTTGCGGTCGAGGTCCCAGAAATAGCGCGCATCGGCGAAGCGGGCGCGCAGCACGCGTTCGTTGCCGGCGATCGAGGTGGCGCCGCCATCCGCTGGCTCGATGTTGGCCACGAAGCCGAAATACGGCGCCGCCGAGCCATCCGCGTTGCGGAAGGCGAAGTAGCGCTGGTTCACCCGCATCGAGACCTGTCGCACCTCGGCCGGCAGGTCCATGTAGGCATCGTCGATGCGTCCCAGCAGCGGCACCGGCCATTCCACCAGCCCCGCCACCTCGTCCAGCAGGCCAGGGTCGTCCACCAGCGAGACCTGCCGCGCCCTGCCCGATGCGGCGATGCCGTCGCCGATGATGCGCTTGCGTTCCCCGGCATCGACCAGGACGCGATGCTCGCGCAGCTTCGCGGCCCAGTCCTCGCAGGATGCCACCGCGAACGCGCCAGGAGCGTGAAAGCGGTGGCCCTCGGTCAGATTGCCCGACGCCAGGCCGTGCCCATCGTCGTCGCCGTCGCGCAGGTCGAACGGCACCACGGCGCCGTCCAGCAGGCAGACGATGCGGCGCAGCGGCCGCACCCAGACGAAGTTGCTGGCACCACCCCAGCGCATCGACTTCGGCCAAGGGAAGCGACGCAGCAGCGGCGGGATCGCACTGGCGATCAGCGTGGCGGCCGATACCGCGTCGGCGGTCTTCTCCAGCACCCAGTAGTCGCCTTCCTGGCGCAGCTGCTCGCGGCTCGCGCCATGCTTGCGCAGGAAGCCGGCCAGCGCCTGCTCCGGGGCGTTGAGACGCGGACCGCGCTCGGTCGTGCTGCTCGGCGGCGACCTGAGGTGCCACCTCGGCGGCCAGCGCGATGCGGCGGGGACCGTAGATAGGTGCGCACGCCCGATGGCGCCAGTGGCGCCAGCGCCTCGGTGCATAGCCGGCTCAGGTCGTCCGCGGCACGGGCCTGCATGCGCGCCGGGATCTCCTCGCTGAACAGTTCGAGGAACAGTTCCGGCATCGTCAGTCCTTCAGTGCCGGCTCGATGTCGGTCTGGGCGAAGTCGTTGCCCTTGAACAGCAGCGGCTCGCCGCGGCGCTTGGCGAGCGCGTAGGCGAAACAGTCGCCAAAGTTCAGCGCGCCCGATGATGGCCCCGTCCATAGTCGCCGTACGCCGCGCGACTTCGATGTGCATCGTTCGACCGTGACCGGCTCGATCTCCAGCCGCAGGGCGCCGATCAGGTCGTCGAACCGGACCTGCGCCATGGGGTTCTGGTGGGCATCGACAACGATGGCCGCCTCCACCCAGTTGGCGGCCGACATGCGCAGCGCCGGCGCATCGATCATGGCCGCGGCGAAGCGAGGCTCATCCGTCCTCGTTGAGGATCACCGCCAGCAGGGCCGAACTGTCCACGATCACTGCGGCAATCCATTCTCGTCATACAGCCAATCATGGTTCGAGCCGGCAGCGGGTGTCGCAGATGTCGGCGGATATCGGCCGTGATCTCCACGAACCCGCCGGAGCCGTTCCTCGCGGTCACGCGGCATGCTCCTCGCGGGCGAGCTCCGCCCGCAGCGCCCTGGTGACCACGCTGGTCAGGCTCTCGCCGGTCAGTTCGGACAGCCGGGACGCCAGCCGGTAGGCGTCCTCACTCTTGATGTTCAATTGCGCGCCCATATCCGGATCCCTGGTAGAAATTTGGCAGCCAAGGTAGAATTAGTCATCCGAGCACCGGAAGTCACGCCTTCTCGCGGGCCGCCTGGATCGGCTCGCTCCTATGCCGCCATGCTGGAGCCGCGGGCGATCTCGCGGGTGATCGCCATGATGCGCTCGTGCCGGCGCCGGCGAGCCAGGGCGCGGTCACGCTCCTCGCGCAGCGCGGTCACCACCGCCAGCGCAGGCTGTCGCCCGTCAGTTCCACCAGTTCGGCCGCGAGCTCGCAGGCTTCCACATCCTCGATCACCAGTTCCGTCATGGAGTTTCCTTCCGTTTCTTCCGTCATTGATCTTCACCGGCCACCCAGGCCTCGCAGCAGCCCTTCGCCAGGGTCCGCACGCGGCCGATGTAGCTCGCCCGTTCGGTCACGCTGATCACGCCGCGCGCATCCAGCAGGTTGAACAGGTGGCTCGCCTTGATGCACTGGTCGTAGGCCGGCAGCGCCAGCCGCTGCTCCAGCAGCGCCGCGCACTCGCCCTCGGCATCGGCGAAATGGCGGGTCAGCAATGCGGTATCGGCGTGCTCGAAGTTGAATGCGCTGTATTCGCGTTCGGCGCGCAGGAACACGTCGCCGTAGCGTCACGCCGGCACCGTTGAAGTCCAGGTCGTAGACGTTGTCGACGTCCTGCACGTACATCGCCAGCCGTTCCAGCCCGTAGGTCATCTCGAACGACGGCAGCGTCACCGGGATGCCGCCGACCTGCTGGAAGTAGGTGAACTGCCCCACCTCCATGCCGTCGCACCAGACCTCCCAGCCGAGGCCCCAGGCGCCCGAGCGTCGGGCTTTCCCAGTCGTCCTCGACGAAGCGGAAGTCGTGCAGCAGCGGATCCAGGCCGAGCTCGCGATAGCTGCCCAGCAGCAGGTCCTGCGCGTCCTCCGGCGACGGCTTCATGATCACCTGGTACTGGTAGTAGTGCTGCAGCCGGTTCGGGTTCTCGCCGTAGCGGCCGTCGGTGGGCCGCCGGCTCGGCTGCACGTAGGCGGCGCGCCAGGGCTGCGGGCCCGAGCGCGCGCAGCGTGGTGGCGGGATGGAACGTGCCGGCGCCCATCTCCACGTCGTAGGGTTGCAGAATCACGCAGCCCTGCCGCGACCAGTAGTCGTGCAGCCGCAGGATCAGTGCCTGAAAACTGGGCTTGGTGCCGTGCATCTGACCGGGTCGGTTGGTTGCGGGGCGACATAGAGCACTGGCGCGGGCGCGGCAACTCCATGCATCATCCAGCCATGACCATCGACGGCCAGAGCGACGACGACGATCCGCGCCATCCTGACCGGACACGCGCCGGATCGCCGTGGTCGGCGCCTCGGACAAGGCATGGCGGCCGTCGCATGGCGTGTTCGGCTTCCTGCTGTCGCGCGGCTACGACGCGACGCCGGTCAACCCGCTGCTCGCCGGCCGCGCCATCCACGGCCGCACGCGTGGTGGCGCGGCTGGAGGACGCGGCGCCACTGGAGATGGTCGACATCTTCCGCGCCTCGGCCAATGCCGGCGCCGCGGTGGACGCGGCGATCCGCCTCGGCGCACGCACGGTCTGGATGCAGCTCGGCGTGGTGGACGAGGCGGCCGCCGAGCGGGCGCGGGCGGCCGGCATCGCCGTGGTGATGGACCGCTGCCCGGTGATCGAAGTCCGCCGGCTCGGCCTGGCGCACCATTGAAGCAACGACGACGCGAAGCCACATCGCAGGCCACGGAACCCGGAGGGTGCCCCAATGACCAACGAAGAACGCGACATCATCACCCAGTTCATCGCCCGCGTCGAGCGGCGCGCAGGCGCTCGCGCAGCCGTCGTTCGGCGGCTCGGTGCCGGCGACCACGACGCCGGCCCTGCCGCCGGTCGATCCCGAGGCCGACCGGCTGATCGCCGACATGTTCACCCGCTATCCCGAGGCGCGCTACCGGATCACCCAGCTTGCCTTCGTGCAGGAGCACGCGCTGGCCGAGGCGCAGAACCGCATCCAGCGGCTGGAGTGGGAGCTGCAGCAGGCGCCAGCAGGCGATGCAGCAGGCCCAGCAACAGCGCGGCGGCGCCGCGGGCGGCGGTTTCCTCAGCGGCTTGTTCGGCGGCGGCGCACGGCCGGCGGCACCGCCGCCGCAGGGCGGCCCGGGACCGGCCTGGAACCAGGGCGCCGCAGCAGCCGGCTATGCCCCCAATTACCAGCAGGCCGCCCCGCCGCCACAATACGCCCCGAGCTACCAGCCCGGCATGTTCCAGCGCTCCGGCTCCGGGTTTCCTCGGGCTCGGCGCTGACCACCGCGGCGGGCGTCGCCGGCGGGTCTGGTCGCCGGCAATGCGCTGATGAACCTGTTCTCCGGCTCGCACAGCGGCGGCGGGTTCGGCGGTGGCTATGGAGCGCCGGCGGGTGGCAGCCCGTGGGGCGGTGCGCCGGCCGCGGAACCAGGGCTACGTGGACCAGGGCACCTGGACGGATCCGTCCGGCGGCCGGCCAGACCGACCCGGGCTATGTCGACAACGGCACCTGGGACACCTCGGGCGGCGACCAGTCCTCATCCGCTACCGACAACAGCGGCGGCGACGCCGGCTGGGACAATGGGGGTGGCGGCGGGTCGACCGACGACACCTTCTGAGCGCCTGCCTGGGTGCGGCGGCTTCGGGCGGCTAACTCACCCCCCGCCGTTGATCGTCAGCACCGTCCCCGTCGTGTACCCCGATACCGGGCTCGCCAGGAACGCCACCGCGTTCGCGATCTCCCGCGGCGTTGCCGCTCGCCCGAACGGCATCCCCGCGGCCAGCTCCCGCCACCGCTCCGCATCGCCGAACTTCGCCGCCGCCTCCGCGCGCCGCAGCATCACCAGCCGGTCCGTCTCGACCGGCCCCGGATTGATCGCCACCACGCGCAGCCCGTCCGCCGGCGCGCCCTTGCCCAGCGCGCGGGTGAACGCCATCAGCGACGCATTCCCCGCCGCGCCCGCGATATAGCCGGTGGGGAAGCTCTCGCCCGCCGCACCGATCACGTTGACGATCACGCCGGACCGCCGCGCCTTCATGCGCGCATACACCACGCGGCAGAACGAGATGTAGCCGAACACCTTCAAATCCCACGCATGGCGCCACGTCGCATCGTCCACCCCCAGCAGGTCGCCCGGCGGGATGGCGCCGGCGTTGTTCACCAGGATATCGAGCTCCCCAGCCTCGGCCGCGACGCGGCGCACCGCCGCATCCGACGATAGATCGGCCGAGATCGTGCGCACGTTCACCTGCCGGCGCGCCCGGATCGCGGCAGCAGTCTCGTCCAGCGCGCCCTGGTCGCGTGCGACCAGCGTGACGTCGCAGCCCTCGTCCGCCAGCAATTCAGCCGTGGCACGGCCGATACCCTTCGAGCCGCCGGTGATCAGCGCCTTCTTGCCGGTGAGTTGCAGGTCCATCTAGGCCGCCCTTCGCAGTCCCGACCGATACGCCACGCACGCCTCACCGAACGCGTGGAACAGTGCCAGGCTGGCGCTGTCGTCGGCGTAGCCCCATTCCGGGTGCCACTGCACGCCGAACGCGAACCCCCGCGCGTGCTCCACCCGCACCGCCTCGATCGTCCGGTCCGGCGCACGCGCCTCCACCGCCAGTCCCGGCGCCAGCGTGTCGATCGCCTGGCCGTGCAGCGAGTTCACCAGGATCTTCGTGCTGCCGACGATGCGCGCGAGCTGACCCGACAGGAATACCAGGTGCCGTGGCGCATACTTCTCCTCGAGCGCGCCGGCGCCGGGGCGGTGGTCCATCCGATCGGGGACCTCGTGCACCTTCTGGTGCAGCGTGCCGCCCAAGGCGACGTTGAGCTCCTGGATACCGCGGCAGATCGCCAGCAGTGGCATGCCGCGCGCGAGCGCCTCGGGGATCAGCCGCAGGGTGGTGGCGTCGCGTTCCAGGTCGTGGTGCTCGGGCGTGAGGCTGTCGCCGCCGTCGTAGTGCGAGGGATGCACGTTGCTCGGGCTGCCGGGCAGCAGCAGACCGTCGAGCCGGTCAAGCACGAACAGCGATGCCTCGCCCATCGGCGGGATCAGGACCGGCACCGCGTTGGCGCCGCCCAGCACGGCCGCGGCATAGCGCGCCGGCGTATCGTGACGCAGCTGGCCGTTCACGATCAGTCTGGCGCAGGCCGGGATGCCGACGATCGGGTGCATGAAGCCGTGATCTCCTGGCAAGGATGGCGTGCCTTTCAGCCCCAACTCCGCGGCGAACGCAAGTGGGCGAACGACGATCGGCACCGGTAATCGTGACGGTGTCTCGATGCTGCGTCTTCCGCGGGCGTCTGCTAGGCTGCTCCGGACATGACGCCTGCAAGGAGGCAACGGATGAACGAGGTGCCAACCCTGTCCCAGCGCGCCGACGCGCTCGAAGAGCAGATGAGCCGCGAGCTCGACTACATCGTCATCAAGTCGCGGCTCTACAGCATGGCCGAGGGCGACATGGGCCCGCCGCCGAACGCCGCCAGGCTGATGGCCGCGAATCCGAACGCGCGCGTGCTGATGGGCGATGATCCACGCCTGCCGACGATGCCGGAACGACCGACCCTCAGCGACTTCTTCAAATACCGCTTCGGGCCTGCCGCGCATCTGCTGCAGAGCGCGAAGCACGCGGTGAATGCCGGATTGCCGGAGAACATGGTGCTTGCCTGCCTCCTGCACGATATTTCGACGATCGGCTTCATCCGGGGCGACCACGGCTATTGGGGCGCGCAACTGGTGGAACCCTATGTGGATGAGGAGGTGACGTGGGCAATCCGCGCGCACCAGGTGCTGCGCTTCTATCCCGACCAATCGGTCGGCTACGAATACCCGCAAGCCTACGTCAAGACCTTTGGCGCCGATTACCGTCCCGACCCCTACGTCGAGCAAGACTACCACCGGATGCGGAACCACAAGTGGTACATGTCCGGGCGGATGATCACAGTGCACGACATCTATTCGTTCGACCCGGACGCGAAGGTCGAGCTGGAAGAATTCACTGACGTGATCGGCCGCAATTTCCGCCAGCCGGAGCAAGGCCTCGGATTCGACAACAGCCCGGTCGCGCATATGTGGCGCGCGATGATCCGGCCGGCGAAATATCTGTAGGAGTGTCCGGGCATTTTCCAGCCGAGGCGGCCCATCGCACGGCGCACAGCGTGGTCATGTCCGGTTGCGGTCCGGGAGCGGCGGAGATTCCGACCTTCGCTCCGGTTCTCGCAATGACAATTGCACTGTCGTAGAGTGCGCCGCTCCAGATGGGAGGCAGTCGCAGATGGTCGCCACATACAAGGAAATGCTCACGGCAGCACATGCCGCGGTTCCCAAGATAACCGCAACCGAGGCGGCGGGCCTGGTCGAGAAGGCAGGTGCCCTGATCGTCGATGTGCGCGACGGCACGGAGGTCGCGGCCAGCGGCAAGGCGAAGGGCGCCGTGGCAGTGCCGCGCGGTTCGCTCGAATCCCGCGCGGACCCGGAATCACCGAACCACAACCCGGCCTTCCGCAAGGATCGGCCGATCATCCTGTATTGTGCCGGCGGCGGGCGTGCCGCACTGGCAGGCAAGACGCTGCACGACATGGGCTTTTCCGATGTCCGCAACCTTGGCGGCTTCAAGGACTGGGTGGCCGGCGGCGGCGCGGTTGAACCGGGCTGAGACTGGCCGCGGCGACGGAATTCATCGGGGAGCAGGACATGGGACGTTACGCCAATATCCTTGAAACGGTCGGCAACACGCCCGTCGTGCGCATCAACCAGCTGGCGCCGGACGGGGTGAACCTGTTCGTCAAGATCGAGGCCTTCAATCCGCTGGGTTCGGTGAAGGATCGTCTTGCCCTCGGCGTGATCGAAGCGGCGGAGCAGGACGGCACGTTGAAGCCCGGGCAGACCGTGATCGAGGCCACCAGCGGCAATACCGGCATCGGTCTCGCCATGGTCTGCGCGGCGAAGGGTTACCCGCTGGTCGTCACCATGGCCGAGCCCTTCAGCGTCGAGCGACGCCGACTGATGCGCTTCCTCGGCGCCAAGGTGATCATCACGCCCGCCGCGCTGCGCGGCATGGGCATGGTGACCAAGGCGAACGAACTCGCCGCGGCGCATGGTTGGTTCCTCACCCGTCAGTTCGAGAACGAGGCGAACGCCGATATGCACTCGCGCACCACGGCGCGTGAGATCGTCGAGGACTTCAAGGACACCCGGCTCGACTACTGGGTCACCGGCTACGGCACCGGCGGCACGCTGAAGGGTGTCGCGCGCGTGCTGGCGAAGGAGCTGCCGAACACCAAGATCGTCGTGTGCGAGCCGACCGACGCATCGATGCTGACCAGCGGCGAGGGCCAGCAGCGCAATGCGGATGGCTCTCCGGCGACGGCGCATCCGGCCTTCAAGCCGCATCCGATGCAGGGCTGGGCGCCGGACTTCATCCCCAAGCTGACGGCCGATGTGGTGGCCAGCGGCGTGCTGCACAAAATCCTCCGGATCGCCGGCCCCGACGCCCTGCGCTGCAGCAAGGAGCTGGCGCAGAAGGAGGGGATCTTCGTCGGCATCACCGCCGGCGCCACGCTCGCCGGGGCGTTGCAGATCTGCGCCGAGGCGCCGCAGGGTGCGAACATCCTGGCGATGCTGCCGGATACCGGCGAGCGCTATCTCAGCACGCCGCTGTTCGCCGACATCCCGGCTGACATGACGGAGGACGAGGTGCGAATCTCCAAGTCGACCCCGACCGCGCAGATGCCGCCGCCGGCGTAACGGATGTAGCAGCAGGTATCAGCCGGGATCCGCTCCCACCCGCACCAGAAGCTTGCCGAAATTGCGCCCGCTGAGGATGCCGGCCAGCGCGTCGGGCGCATTCTCCAGCCCGTCGTGCACGTCCTCGCGGTAGACCAGGTGGCCATCGGCCACCCAGGGCACCGCCAGTTTGCGCCACTCCGCCAGCTTCTCCGGCTGGTCGGAAACGATGAACCCCTGGATCGTCACGCGTTTGCCGACGACAAAGCCCAGGTTGGGCCCGGGCGGAAACTCGGCTTCGTTGTACTGGGAGACCATCCCGCACATCGCCACGCGGGCGAACGGGTTGAGCAGATCGAACACTGCCGCCTGCACCTCGCCGCCGACATTCTCGAAATACGCATCGATGCCATCCGGGCAGGACGCCATCAGCTCGCGCCGCAGATCCAGCGAGCGATGATCGACGCAATCATCGAACCCCAGACTGTCCTGCACCCAGAGGCACTTCTCCGCCCCGCCGGCCACGCCGACCACCCGTGCGCCAGCGCGCTTGGCGAGTTGACCGGCCACCGACCCCACGGCTCCGGAAGCGGCGGAGATTACCACGGTCTCGCCCTGTTTCGGCCGGCAGATTTCGGTGACCCCGCGATACGCCGTCGCTCCCGGCATACCGAGCACGCCGAGGTAGGCCGACAGCGGCGCGCCGTGGCGGCTCAGCTTGGTCAGTCGCTCGCCCGGCGTCACGCAATGGGTCTGCCAGCCGCGTGCGCCGACCGCGACGTCGCCAGGCGCAAAGTCGGCATGTGCCGAGGCCACCACCTCGCCCACTGTCTCGCCGGTCATCACCTCGCCGGGGTTGATCGGCTGCGCGTAGGTCTGCTGTTCGCGCAGCCTTCCGCGCATGTAGGGATCGATCGACAGCCAGATGGTACGCGTCACCACCTCCCCGGCGGCAGGCTGCGGCACGGCATCCTCACGGATCGCGAAGTCCTCGCGGCTCGGTGGGCCGTCCGGGCGGCGTTTCAGCACCACCGAGCGGCAGATCGACGCATTCTGGCTCATCGCTGGCTCCATGATCGTGACGGCGATGCGCGATATTGCGCCATGCGGGCGGGCACGTCGATTTCGCTATGGAGCTTGCCGAAGTTCACCGGACACGCAGGCCGGTCCGATGCCATTCAGCCGACTGCGATCGCCGGCGCGATCAGCATGCTCGCGAGCCGCATGCCGGTGTGGATCGGACCGGCATTGTGGACCGTCAGGCCGCCTCGGAGCGCAGCACCAGGCGGCCCGTCACCTTGCCGTCCCGCAGCCGCATCAGCGCGTCATTGGCCTGGCTCTGCGGCACGGTCGCGACCGGCAGTGCCGGCAGAGTGCCGTCCTGCGCCAGCTTCACCAGCTCGCGCAGCTCCTTCGGGTTGCCGACGTAGGTTCCCTGCACCGTCAGCGCGCGGATCGCCATCAACGGGAGCGGCAGGGTGAGCTCGCCGCCGAACAGGCCGACCTGGATCAGCCTGCCGCCCTTGCGCAGTGCCTCGAACGCGAAGCGCGCAGTCTGCGTGCCGTTCACCAGATCGATTACCGCCAGTACCGGGCCGCCGGCGGCGTCGACGATGCGCTTGGTCACGCCTTCACCGCTGCCGTCAACCACCTTGTGCGCACCGGCCTTCAACGCGGCGTCACGCTTCTCCGCGCTGATGTCGACCACCACGATGTGCTGGTGCCGCATCGCACACAGCACCGCGATCGCGTTCAGGCCAAGGCCGCCGGCGCCGACCACCACGATCGCCTCGCTCGGAGGCAGCGGCATCACCTTGCGGATCGCGGAATACACGGTGACGCCGGAGCAGGCATAGGTCGCCGCCACCGCCGGATCCAGCGTGCCGGGATCCACCAGATGGCGCGGATGCGGTGCGATCACGTGGGTGCCGTAGCCGCCGTTGGCATACACGCCGAGACTGCGCGGCGTGAGGCACATGTTGTCCTCCTCCGCCAGGCACTTCTCGCAGGTGCCGCAACCAAGCCAGGGGAACACGATGCGCAGGTCGCCGACCTTCACGCCCTTGGCGTCAGGGCCGAGTTTGGCGACGCGCCCGACGATCTCATGTCCCATCGCCAGCGGCAGCACCACGCCGCGATCCTTCAGCGACATCCGCTTGCCGCCGCCAATATCGTAATAGCCCTCCCAGATATGCAGATCGGAGTGGCAGACGCCGCAATGCGTCACCTCGACCAGTACCTCGGTGCCCTTCGGCTCCGGCGTCGGCAGTTCGAGTTCCTGCAATGGCTTGCCATTCTCGACCACGGCCCAGGCGCGCATCATAAGATCTCCTGTGTTGGCTTGGGACGGATCAGCGGCGTCCGGTCTGCTCTGATGGCCTCAGTTCGCCTGCCTGGCCGCATCCCACCACGGGCAGACCCCCCGCATGGGCTGATAGTTGCCGGCGATGACCTGCACCGGCTCGCGCATGTTGTCGTGCGCCGCCTTCAGCCGCATCTCGCGCGCCTGCGTGCGCTGCTCCTCGGGCAGCCAGGTGCGGTCGTGCCCCCACAGGCTCGGGCCGACCGTCACTTCGGTCGCCGGCCAACTGCCGGGTGTCACTTCCTTTCCGCCCCAACCGTATTCCAGCATGAACCCAGACGGCGACTTCAGATAATACGACGTTACGCAGTCGTTCGGATGGCGCCCCAGCGTGGTGGCGATCCGTTCCGGCTCACCCAGTGCGATGTCGTAGCCCTGTCCCACATCGTCCAGCGAATACAGCTCCACCATCAGGTGATGCAGGTCCTGCTTGCCGGTCTCGATCAGCGCCACGGTGTGGTGCCGCGGATTGACGTGCAGAAAATACGCCCGGAACGGCGTCAGGATGTAGTCGCTCACGCCGAACCCAAGCACGTCGCGATAGAATCCGAGCAGGTCGTCGATGTTCTTCACGTGGAACACGGCGTGACCCATGCCCAGCGGCCCGGTGCGGAAGCCGGAGATCGAACGTCCCGGACGGAACGCATCGTCCGCCACGGCGGCACCCCAGAATGCCTCCAGGCGGTTGCCGCCCGGATCGGCGAAGCTGATCAACCCGCGCACGCAGCGCTGGTCCGCCAGCGCCGCAGGCTCGCGCCGCACCAGGACGGCATGCGCCTCCTCCAGCCGTGCCGCCAGTACATCGAGCGTCGCCGCGTCCGCCACCTCGAAGCCGAAATAGCGTTCCCCGTCGGCGAGCGAGCGATCGATGACAAGCCGCTGACTGCGGTCGTCCATGCGGAAGGCGCGGCAGGCGTTGCCGCGCTCGACCATCTGCATGCCGAGCCAGTTGGTGGCGAAGTCCGTCCAGTCGGTCAGATCGGATGCGCCGATTCCGACATAGCCCAGCGCCTGCACTTCCATGGCCCCGCCCTCCGCTTCGGGCCTCTCTATAGCCGAAGTGACGGCCGGCCGAAATCATGGCGGGGAGCGACGCGTCACGCGACGCCGGTGACATTTATCCGGCGGCAGACGAAGGCATCCGCGGCCGGTTCAGTGGTCCCGCTCCACGACCCCGGGGGGTGTCGAGGAGGTTCTTCAGCAGCAGCGACGCGCCCTCCGGCCGGTGGCCCGCCGCGTACAGCCCGCCCGCAACGTCGGGGGCACCGCCGTGCACCAGACTGCGTACCGCCCGACAGCCGTGACGCTTCGCCAAACCGTCCAGCTCCTCGACCAGGGCAGCCAGAACGGCCGCCGGCTCGAGCAGGTCCACCGCAACAAAATGGTCCGCTGTCAGCACCTTGCCCAGCTTCAGGTCATCCTCCACGCGGTAGCAGAACAGCCCACATGGGAATGCCCTGCCGGCGCGACGCGCCGCCACGATCCCGCATTGCCCGCCGCGGCGCAGCCCGGTCAGCTGGCGGGCGAAGCGCAGCCAGGTCGACAGGTCGAGGGTCGGGAACGCCTCCCGCACCAGCGGATAGACCGACCTGATCTGATCCCGCGACAGCACCTCAATGATGAAATTCGCCATGACGCGCCCGCCATCTCCGTGAGGGAGGGCGCCACCTTGCCCCAAGGCGCATCCACAAATCGTTGACCTAAATCAATGCAGACGCCGGCAAGGCGAATTTTAACGTCTGGCGGCTTAGTGGTGCATGGCCGGTCGTCCGGGCACTGCGCGTCTGGATTGTCCGGATGGAGTCAGTGATGACAACACGGCCTGCACGTCTCCAGGTGCTTGATCCCCACGGTGCGGGCGATCCTTGCACCACCTGCGCGGCGCGCCCGCTCAGTGTGTGTAACGCGATTCCGGATGCCGATCTGGCGCGGCTTGCGACGATCGCGGTGATGACCGAGGTACCGGCTGGGCAATGCTTCATCGGCGAAGGCGAGCCGGCCAACAGCTTCTTCAACGTCACCGCCGGCACCGCCAAGCTGTTCAAGCTGCTGCCGGACGGGAGGCGGCAGATCACCGGTTTCGTCGGCGCCGGCGATTTTCTTGGCCTTGCGGTCTCCGATACCTACGCCTTCGGCGCCGAGGCGATCGATCGCGTGCAGTACTGCCGGTTCCCCCGGACCAGGCTGCGCAGAGTTCTGGATGACTTCCCGCTGATGGAGAAGCGCCTGCTGGAGGTCGCCTCCAACGAGCTGGTGGCGGCGCAGGAACAAATGCTGCTGCTTGGTCGCAAGACGGCGCGGGAGCGGCTGGCCTCGTTCCTGCTGATGCAGAGCCGCCATGGGATGCCGTGCGGCCATTCGCGTCAGCGGTTCAAGCTGCCGATGACACGCGGCGACATCGCCGACTATCTCGGTCTCACCATCGAAACCGTCAGCCGCACGCTCACCCGACTGCGCACCGAGGGGCTGATCGCCGTCATGTCGCAGAGCGAGGTGACGATCCGCAACCCGGTGGCGCTGGAGGGTGTGGCCGGGGGTCTGCGCTGAACCGACCAGCCGGGTCTGCGCGAGGCCAGTCTGCGCGAGGCCAGTCTGCGCGAGGCCAGTCTGCGCGAGGCCAGTCTGCGCGAGGCCAGTCTGCGCGAGGCCAGTCTGCGCGAGGCCAGTCTGCGCGAGGCCAGTCTGCGCGAGGCCAGTCTGCGCGAGGCCAGTCTGCGCGAGGCCAGTCTGCGCGAGGCCGGACTCGAACCGGCAAGGAGTTGCCTCCGGGGGTTTTTGAGACCCCTGCGGTTACCATTTCGCCACTCGCGCATTGAAGGTCGGCGGCGCCAACCTAGGCCATCGGGACGACCTGTCGCAACCGGTTGGGGACGAAGCTGGAAGGCTCGGCAAACGGCGCGCCCTTGGACACGGTGCAGCCAGCATAGGCGCCGTCCGCGTCGTGGTACAGCTCGCGGTGCGCCGCCAGCGAGGTCCATTCCAGTCCAACCTGATGGTAATGGAACTGCAGCGCCCGCCGGCGCCGGTCAGAGCGGTTGGCGGCGGTGTAGTGGTGGATCAGGCTGTGGAACACCAGCGCATCGCCGGGATCCATCGGCAGCGCCACGCGGTCCTCCAGCCGGACCAGGTCGGGACGAATGGTGCACAGGTTGATGTCCGCGGCCGGCACGTGCGGGGCAGGCCCGCGGAGATGCGAGCCAGGTATGACCTCCATGCAGCCGTTGTCGCGGGTCGCGGCGTCGAGCGCGATCCAGACGCCGAACATGAGGTTGGGGTCGCTGCCGCGGAAATAGGCCGCGTCCTGATGCCACGGTTTCTCGCCGCTCATCTTGGGCGGCTTGACCAGCGCCATTTCCTGCATCAGCACCCGTCCCCGGCCCAGCAACGCGTCGAGCGCCGCGTGCAGACGGGTCGACATCGCCGCGCGCAGCAGTGCCGGCGAGACGTCGGTGAAGTCGCCGAATTTTCGGATCAGGTCGGCGCGGTTCGCGGCGGTGACGGCGGCCGGATCCGCGGTCGGTTCCAGGGCGATGAAGGCGCCGTCGCCGGTGCGTCGATCCGGCTCGAGGCCAGGATCGGCGGCGAGACGTCCCAGGTCGGCGAGACAGGCCGGGACATGGTCTTGCGACAGCACCCGGCGCAGCACCAGATAGCCGTCGCGCCGGTAGCGGGCCATTGCGTCCAGTCCAAGACCTGCTGCCAGGTCCTGCTCTACAGGGGCGTCCATCCGTTCTGTCCTTCCGATCAGCAGCACAGGATGCGATACACGATGCCATGCCGGTCCGAGTGCGCCCAGGGCCGATCGCTGTCGGCACGGTTGCGTTGACCCATGCATGTCAGCCGACTAGATACGCGCTCTGCCACTGGTCGGGCGTAGCTCAGCGGTAGAGCAATCGGCTGTTAACCGATTGGTCGTAGGTTCGAATCCTACCGCCCGAGCCAT
Organism: uncultured Alphaproteobacteria bacterium; assembly: GCA_963749575.1. Classification (GTDB taxonomy): domain Bacteria; phylum Pseudomonadota; class Alphaproteobacteria; order Acetobacterales; family Acetobacteraceae; genus JAMXLO01. The sequence goes on along the minus strand of CAVVNM010000009.1, from coordinate 540,001 downwards.
CAGCGTCGATAAGTTGCCGCGGATTGCGCCGACCCGGCAGCAAGAGCTCCTGCGGAAACCGGGCTGCGCGGGATGCCAACAGGATTGGCGAGCGGCGGTCTCCTGGCCCCGCAACGGGTGGTCAATCCCGCCGCCGAGCCGCCTGCCGACGCCAGCCTTGGTCGCGATCGACGCCGGCCGGACCGCGGCGATGGTTGCCCGGACTCCGCATCGCCCTGTAGGGTGCCGGCAGCAGGACAAGAACACAGCATGAACGATCTGTTCAGTGGCAAGGGCGCGGAGGGTTACTCCGCCAAGGATATCGAGGTCCTGGAGGGGCTGGAGCCGGTCCGCCGCCGGCCGGGCATGTATATCGGCGGCACCGACGAGACGGCGCTGCACCACCTGGCGGCGGAGCTGCTGGACAACGCGATGGACGAGGCGGTGGCCGGCCACGCCAGCTTCATCGAGGTGGCGCTGGAACCGGACAACTGGCTGACGGTGCGCGACAACGGCCGCGGGATCCCGGTGGACCCGCACCCAAAATTCAAGCATCTCAGCGCATTGGAGGTCATCCTGACCACCCTGCATTCGGGTGGGAAGTTCGGCGGCAGAGGTATACGCCACGTCCGGCGGCCTGCACGGCGTCGGCAGCTCGGTGGTGAACGCGCTGTCGTCCGAGATGCAGGTGGAGGTGGCCCGGGATCGCGTGCTGTGGAAGCAGAGCTACGCCCGCGGCAAGCCGACCAGCAAGCTGATCAATGCCGGGCCGGTGCACAACCGGCGCGGCACCTCGGTCCGCTTTACCCCGGACCCCAGCGTGTTCGGGGCGGTCGGGTTCAACCCGGCGCGGCTGTACCGGCTGTGCCGGTCCAAGGCCTACCTGTTCCGCGGTGTGCAGATCCGCTGGACATGCGATCCGTCGCTGCTGCGCGGCGCCAGGGAGGACACGCCGGCCGAGGCGGTGCTGCACTTCCCAGGCGGCCTGCGCGACAGCCTGGCGGCGGAGATCGGCGAACAGGGTGTGGTGCTGGCGCAGCCGTGGGCCGGTGAGGCGGACCTGCCGTCAGAAGCCGGTCGAGTGGAATGGGCGGCGTCGTGGCTGGAGGAAGGCGATGGGTTCACCCACTCCTACTGCAACACCATCCCCACGACCTTGGGGGGCACGCACGAGGCTGGGTTCCGCGCGGCGCTGCTGAAGGGCCTGCGCGCCTGGGGCGAGCAGCGCGGCAACCGTCGCGCCGCGCAGGTGGTTCCCGAGGACCTGCTGGCGCCGATCGCGGCCAAGCTGTCGGTGTTCCTGCGCGAGCCGCAGTTCCAGGGGCAGACCAAGGAAAAGCTTACCAGCACCGAGGCGACGCGGCTGGTCGAAACCGCACTGCGCGACCGCTTCGACCACTGGCTTGCGGGCGATCCGACGCAGGCCGACAACCTGCTCGCCTTCGTCATCGAGCGGGCGGAGGAGCGGCTGCGGCGGCGCGAGACCAAGGACACGGCGCGCAAGTCAGCCACACGGCGGCTGCGCCTGCCCGGCAAGCTCACCGACTGCACGCGGGAGAATGCGGCAGAGACCGAGATCTTCCTGGTCGAAGGCGATTCTGCCGGCGGCTCTGCCAAGCAGGCGCGCAACCGCGAGACCCAGGCGGTACTGCCGTTGCGCGGCAAGATACTGAACGTTGCCAGCGCCTCCGCCGACAAGCTGCGGCAGAACCAGGAGTTGAGGGATCTGATCGAGGCACTGGGCTGCGGCGTCGGCGACCGGTTCGATCGCGCCAAGCTGCGCTACGGCCGGGTCATCATTATGACCGACGCCGATGTGGATGGCGCGCACATCGCCTCGCTGCTGATGACGTTCTTCTACCGCGAGCTGCCGGAACTGGTGCGACATGGCCACGTGTACCTGGCGCAGCCGCCGCTGTACCGGCTGACCCAAGGGGCCAAGTCGGTCTACGCGATGGACGATGCGGACCGCGAGGCGAAGACCAAGCGCGAGTTCAAGGCGGGGACGAAGGTGGAGGTGAGCCGGTTCAAGGGCCTGGGCGAGATGCCGCCGGCGCAGCTGAAGGAGACCACGATGGACCCGGCAAGGCGCACGCTGCTGAAGGTGGTGGCGCTGCCCGAGGAGCGGGCGAAGACCAATGAGCTGGTGGAGAGCCTGATGGGTCGGCGGCCGGAACTGCGGTTCGCGTTCATCCAGGAGCGGGCGCGGACGGTGCAAGAGGTCGATGTCTGACCAGTATCTTGCCGATACGCCCGCGATCGTCGCGGTTGCGGTCGGTGAGCTGGAACGGGCGGCGGCATGGTCTCCCCCTTCGGATCAGCTCCCGACCGAGCGTCGATACAGCGCGTCGACATGGATATCGGCGCAGTCGATCACGGCAAATCCGCAGTCCTGTTCGGCAAACGCCAGAAACAGATCGATCCCGCCGAGCACGACGGCTGCGGCACCCTGGGCCTGGCACAGGTGCTGTCCGACCGAAAAGAACACCCGGCGCTGCGCATCGGTGACATGGCCGGCCATCGCCATCTCGACATAGGCGTTGTGAACCTGATCGAGCGCATCGCCCTCGGGCGACACGATCCGTGCCGAAGTGATGCCGCCATAGAGCCCGGTCGCCATGACCGTCCGCGTGCCGATAATGCCGATCGCTTGCAGGCCGCTCTGGCTGATCGCCGCATCGACCACGGGAATCGCGTTGAGGAGCGGCAATGGCGATATCGCCGCCAGCTCGCGGATGCAGAAATGGCCGCCCATCGAGGTGACCGCGGCGAACTCCGCACCGGCCGCCGCCAGGCGTCGGATCAGACGGGCAAATGTCGCAGCCTGTTTCTCCGCGGCGTCATTCGCGAGGTTCCGGGCCATTTCGCGCACGTCGGCGTGCACGATGGTCACGTCCAGGACGGTGCCCGACCTGGCGTGGCGCTCGATCAGGCCGCGATAGTAGTACTCGGTTGCGGCTGGACCGATGCCGCCGATAAGCCCGATGTGCACTGAATTACCCCCAATTGTGCGCCCGCAGAAGGCACACACTGGTCCTGGTCAAGCCTCGGCGTCCACTGGCGCGCCACCCCCATCTGGACCTTGCCAAAGCCGTGGCGCATAGGGGCGCGACGCCCGGAGGAAGCGCCGACCATCCATGATGTACTTCACCCCTCTAAAGACCGCGGTCATCCTTGGCCTCTGTCTGCTCGGGACGATCCTCTGCATCCCCAACCTGTTCCCCGCGCCGGCGCCCTGGCTGCCCTGGCGCCAGGTGCATCTCGGCCTCGACCTGCGCGGCGGTTCCTATCTGCTGCTCGAAGTGGACATGAAGGCGGTCGTCAAGGAGCGGCTGAACAGCATGGTGGACGCCGTGCGCCAGGCGCTGCGGCCGGGAGCGATCTTCTACCAGACACTGGACGCGCAGCCGGAACAGAACCGCATCCTGTTGAAACTACGCGATGCCACCAGGTCGGACGCGGCGCTGGCAGCGATCCGCCCGCTGATCTCGGCCGAGGGCCCCACCAGCGCGCCGGAATTCGATGTGGCCTCCAGCCCGGACGGCACCATCGTACTCACCCTGTCGCCGGTAGCGCTGAACGGCCGTGCCCGCGGGGCGGTGCAGCAGTCGATCGAGATCGTCCGCCGCCGCATCGACGAGACCGGCGTGGTCGATCCGCAGATCACCCAGCAGGGCGATACACGCATCGTGGTCCAGCTGCCCGGCATCAGCGACCCCAATCGGATCAAGGAGTTGCTGGGCAAGACCGCGCATATGACCTTCCAACTCGTCGATGAGACGGCAAACCCCAATGGCGGCGGAGTGCCACCGCCGGGGGTGGATTTCCTGCCGATGCAGGACAACCCGAACCAAAAGGTCGCGGTGCGGCGGCGGGTGGACGTGGATGGTGGTGACCTGACCGACGCACGCGCCGGCAACAACCCGCAGACCGGCGAGTGGGTGGTCAATTTCACCTTCAATTCGCTCGGCGCGCGGCGCTTTGCCGATGTCACGCGGGCGAATGTCAACCACCGCTTCGCCATCGTGCTGGACGGCAAGGCGATCAGCGCGCCGGTGATCCGCGAGCCGATCACCGGCGGTCGGGGTCAGATCAGCGGATCTTTCACCGCGGCGTCGGCCAATGACCTTGCCGTGCTGCTGCGGGCTGGCGCACTGCCGGCACCGCTCACCGTGGTGGAGGAGCGCAGTGTCGGCCCGGAACTCGGCGCCGACTCGATCCGGGCGGGCGCGATCTCGCTCGCGGTCGGGTTCATTCTCGTCATCGGGTTCATGGCGACGTTCTACGGGCTGTTCGGCTGGTTCGCGAACATCTGCCTGGTGGTGAACCTGGTCCTGATGCTCGGCATCATGTCGCTGCTGCAGGCAACGCTGACACTGCCAGGCATGGCTGGGATCCTGCTGACGCTGGGCATGGCGGTGGACGCGAACATCCTGATCAACGAGCGCATCCGCGAGGAACAGCGCCTCGGCCGCCCGCCGCTTTCGGCACTGGAGCATGGCTTCACAAGGGCTTACAATACGATCTTCGATTCCAATGTCGCGGCATTCCTGGCGCACGTCATGCTGTTCATCTTCGGTTCCGGCCCGGTGCGAGGCTTCGCCGTGACCATAACGGTCGGCATCGCCACGTCGATGTTCACCGCCTGGATGCTGACCCGCCTCCTGGTGTCGCGGTGGTACGCTGCGCAGCGTCCGCAGCTCTTGCCGGTCTGACCGCCATGTTCATGCGCCCTTCGTTCCGCCTGGTTCGCGACAATACCAAGATCCAATTCATGCGGGGCCGCATTATGGGCCTCGTGGTTTCCGCAATTCTGTCAACGGCTTCGGTCGTGATGTTCTTCTACCCTGGGCTCAATCTGGGCATCGACTTCTCGGGCGGCATCGTGATGGAGGTGCGCACGCCGGGCCCCGCGGATTTCGGCCAGATCCGTGCCGCTCTGGCGTCCGAGCACGTTCCAGATCAGGGAGTTCAACAGTTCGGCGACCCCTCGGAGGTGCTGATCCGGCTCGGTGCCCAGCCCACCGAGGCCGCAGTGCAGCAGGCGGTCACCCGCGTACGCACTGCGCTGGAAAAGGCGGTACCCGGCGTGAAATTGCTGCGGACCGATGCCGTAGGCGCCTCAGTGTCGGCGGAGTTGTTCCGCAATGGGCTGCTGGCGCTTGGCATCAGTCTGGTGATGATCCTGATCTATATCTGGTTCCGTTTCGAATGGCAGTTCGCGGTCGGCGCCGTCGTCACGCTCATTCTCGATGTCACCAAGGCGATCGGGTTCCTCGCACTCACCCGGATCGAATTCGATCTCGTCATGGTAGCCGCAATTCTGACGATCCTTGGTTACTCCACCAACGACAAGGTCGTGGTGTATGACCGGGTGCGCGAGAACCTTCGCAAGTACAAGACCTTGCCCCTGCGCGACCTGATCGACCTGTCGATCAACGAAACCCTGAACCGCACCCTCGGCACCTCGATGACGGTATTCCTGGCCAGCCTGCCGCTGGCGCTGTTCGGCGGCGAATCGATCTCCGGATTCGCCTGGGTGATGCTCTTCGGCATCGTCGTCGGCACCTCCTCGTCCATCTTCATCGCGGCGCCTATCTTATTGTTCTTGGGGGAAAATCGTCTGCGACGCGAGGCTGCCCCCGCGGCTGCACCGGTGGCGCGCTCGTGATCCGTCGGCGCCGGTTCCTCGCTGGCGCCGCCACGGTGACGTTTGCGCCCACAGCGCGCGCGAGCGAGACCATCACCCTGCTGGTGGGTGCCAAGGCCGGCTCGCCGGTGGATGCGCTGGCCCGCGCCTTCGTCCCCCATCTCGGCCGTCACCTGACCTCCGCCATCATCACGGTCAGCAATGTGCCTGGCGGTGCCGGTCTTGCCGCACTGCTGGCACTCGCGCAGGCGGAACCGACCGGCGCCACGCTGGGCTGGGTCGCGACGCCGACCGTGGCGGCGCGCATGGTGGATCGCGGGGTAGACGATCTGCTGCAGCGGATCACGCTCGTGGGGGCGGTGGAGAAGGAACCCATCGCCATCGTTTCACCAGCCGCCACCCCACTTGGCTCGGTGCAGGATATCGTGACCCGCGCGGCCGACGATGCCGAGGCGGTGCCGCTTGGCACCCCGCCGCCGGGCAGCCCACCCCACCTGGCAGCGCTGCGATTGCAGGCCCTTGCAGGTACACGGCTGAACATCGTTGCCTTCCCCTCCGCCGCCGCGGCCCGGCAGGCTGCTATCGGCGGCAACGTGGCTGCCGCCGCACTCGGTCTGTCGAGCGCGATCGACGACCTGCGCGAGGGGCGCCTGGTAGGTCTCGGCATCGCAGCGACCAACCGTGCCGATGCCTTCCCCGACATGCCGCTGCTGGGCGAGTTCTGGTCTGGACCTGTCGGCGGCCATCCGGCGCGGCCTCGCAGCCCCGGTGGGCCTCCCGGTGTCATTCGTGCAGCGTATCGGCCGCGCGCTCGAAGCGGTGGTTGAGGACCTGGAGTTCCACGACCTCGCTGATGCCACCGGCTTCGTCTCCGGTTGGCGGGATGGCGCCAGCTGGGTTGCGGAAGCCCAGGACGAGCGTGGCGAACTGGCGCGGCTCTGGGAAACCGAGCCCTGGCTGCAGGAGGGTGCCGAGCAGCCCTAACGCGGAACGTAGATGCGGCCGTCGAACAGCCGCCTCGCCGTCCGATAGAACGCGCCGCTGTGCGCCACCCACTGGCCGGCGCTGTCCTTACCCACCTCCGCGCCGACGGTAAGAATGCCCGACGGCATCCCGATCCGCACCTGCGCGCCGCCCCCCGGTGCCAGCGCCTCGGCCACCAGCGACCCCGTGAGGTTCGCCGTCACCGCGGTGCATAGCGATGCGGTCAACGGCAGGGCTCGGTGGGGCTGGCCATTCGACAGGAACCGCGCCGTCAGATCGACCTGCGCCGCTGCGATTGGATCGCCCGACAGAGTGGGGGCATCCATCGGCGGCGCCACGAATCCGATGATCGGCACCGCGGCGATGGTCCGCGCCTCAGCGTCGTCGCGCGCGATGCCCATGGCGATGGAAGCCTGCCGCCGGATCGCCTGCAATCGCTCCAACAGGGCCGGGTCGCGCTCCAGTTCGTCGGGCAGCTCGCGCCCCGTCAGCCCCAGGTCGCCGGCGCGCACGAACACACAGGCATTGGCGGCGTCGACCATGGAGACATCGATCGGGCCAACGCCGGGCACGTCCAGGCGATCCGTTGGCCTGCCCGTTGGCAGCAGCCTCCCCGTCGTGGCGCCGCCGGGTGCCAGGAAATCCAGCCGCACCGGCGCACCGGTGCCAGCCACGCCCGGGATCGCCAGGTCACCGTCGGTCGCCGAGCGGCCGTCCTCCAGCGGGAATGTCGAGCGAATGATCTTCTGCGTGTTGGTGTTGAAGATCCGCACCACGGCGGCATCGCCGTTCGGCCGCACGATACCTTCATCGACCGCGAACGGCCCGACCGCTGAACTCATGTTGCCGCAGTTGCTGCGATAGTCGACGCGCGGCTCACGGATCTGCACCTGGGCGAACGTATAGTCGATGTCCGCGTCCGCGCGATCCGACGGCGCCAGGATGCAGACTTTCGACAACGACGAGATGCCGCCGCCCATGCCGTTCAGCTGCCTCCCGTTCGCATCGGGGCTGCCCATGGCGCCGAGAAATATCGGGTCCCACTCGGCGCGTTCCGGCAGATCGCGGGCGTGGAACATCACCGCCCGGCTGGTACCGCCGCGCATGAACACGGCAGGAATGGAAAGCAGCGACATGGGCGCCTCCTGGTCTGGCGGCAGGATTGCCAGCGGGGGATTATCGGTCAAGCTGGCGGTTGCAGCCCGGGAGGAACCGCAATGACGTTGCAATTCGGCTGGTGGGACCACTTCGAGCAGCGGTCCGGCGTGCCGCTGTGGCAGCAATACGATGAACGCATCGAGCTGATACGCCACGCTGAGGAACTGGGGTTCTACGGCTATCATATCGCGGAACACCACTTCACCACGCTGGACATGGCGCCATCGCCGATCGTGTTCCTCGCGGCGGCGGCGCGCCGCACCAGCAGGATACGGCTGGGCACGATGGTGCTGTGCCTGCCGCTGTACCATCCGACGCGGCTGATCCAGGAGATCTGTATGATCGACCAGCTCTCGCGGGGCCGCTTCATGCCGGGCGTCGGCCGCGGCATCCGCGACGTCGAGCACGAATGGTTCGGCAGCGACCTCAGCCAGACACGCGATGCCTACGAGGAGGTGCTGTCGGTGGTGCAGCAGGCGCTGCGCACCGGACGGATCACCCACCATGGCGAGCGCTTCCGGTATGACGATGTGCCGGTGCATTTCGAGATGGTGCAGCAGCCGTATCCACGGTTCTGGTATGCCGGCAATCTGCAGCGCGCGGCGGAGCAGGGGATGAATGCGCTGGGTCGCACGACCCGTGAGATGGCAGAGCAATACTGGCAGATCTGGGAGGCAGGACGTGCACGGAAGGATCCTCGCTTCCTGGGCGACGATCCGCTGGTCGGCTCGACGCGTCATATCGTCGTGGCCGACAGCGATGCCGAGGCACTGGCGCTGGCACGTCGCGCGTTCCGTGCCTACGCCGAGCATTTCCATGCGACGGAGGTGCGGGTCGATGGCGGCCTGCCGCATTTCGGTGCCCTGCCGCTGCCTGGCGGGGTCAATGCCGACGAGATGATCAAGGCAGGCCATGTCCTGGCCGGCTCTGCCGCGACAGTGCGCGACAGTCTGCGGCGCTTCGTCGACGCGATCGGGCCGCAGCACAACTACCTGTGCGGCGCGTTCCAGTGGGGCGATCTCTCGACCGAGGAGGCGCGCCATTCGCTCGATCTGTTCGCCACGCAGGTGAAGCCGGCGCTAGAGGAGAAGTGAGCCGATGCCGAATATCGCTCCCGCCTATCAGGCCAGCAAGGGCTCGCCGCTCGACGTCGATCGCGCGCTCTACCAACGCATCGCACAGCAACCGGGATCGCGCCGTCTGATCGAGCAACTGGTGGTGCCGATCCGCACCGGCCGCGCGTGGCGGGTGCCCGCGGGCCACGTATTCCGCATCCTCACCATCGACGGCCCGCAGGTCGGCGATCTGAATATCTGGAACGCACACAACCCGCGGGAGCGAATGTGGGCGTCGCGCTCGCGGCAGCTTCAGGCGGCGCATGTCAGCACGTTCGACCGGCTGTGGTCGAACCTGCCGTATCTGCGGCCGCTGGTGACGATCACTGCCGACACATTGGCCGGTTACGGCATCGATGAGGTCGGTGGGCGCGTGCACGACCTGCTTGGCACGCGCTGCGATCCGTATGTCAACCGATTGCTCATGGGCGTGGACTTCGACTTCAGCTGCCATTCGAACCTGGTGCGTGCCGTCGCGCCGCACGGTCTGACCGAGTTCGACGTGCACGACGTGCTGAATGTCTTCCAGGTCACCGGCCTCAATTCGGACGACCAGTATTTCATGCGCACGTGTCCGGCGAAGCCCGGTGACTTCCTGGAGTTCTTCGCCGAGATCGATCTGCTGTGCGCGATCTCGGCGTGTCCCGGCGGCGATCTGTCGGTGCCGCTATGGGGACCGGAAGCGCGCGATCCGATCGACGTATGCCGGCCGCTTGGCGTGGCGGTGTACGCACTGGACGCGGGCTTGCTCGAAGGCTGGAGATCGCCTGAGGTTGCCGCTTATGAAGGTGCCCACGGGATGCGTCTCGAGAATCCGGACTGGGCGCGATAGCGAGCCTCGGGTCAACCCAAGTCGCCATCGCTCCGCGCGACGACACGTCGCCGGTGCACCACGGTCGCGTCTCATGGGTGTCTCAATGTGCGGTGCGAGAGACGATGACCCAGGCGATGAGAGCGGGAGGGGCGCGGACGCAACCGCGAATGCGGGATGCCAGGATGGGCGACTGCGAAGTGATCCGCGCGCGGCTGCGTGCGGGTGTGAATTATTCAGGCCGCGGCGGCTCGCGCCGGATGGCCGCGTCGATCGAGTGACCGCAGGATCGGGCTGGTGCCGGTGGCGATCTGCCTGACGACCTCTGGCCGAAGCGCCCCGCAATCGACCTTGTCGGGGAGGCGGCCCAAGGCGCGGATCAGCGCGGCACGCTTGCGGTGATTGAGCGCGTAGCGGTCGGCCTCCGCGGCGATGGCTTGCTTAGCGGCGGCCGGCTGCGCTTCGGGCTGCATCGGCGGCGCGGCTGACGGCGCAACGGCTGACGGCGCAACGGCGTTGCCCGGGTCCGCGGTCGGCGCCTGCGCGATCGGGTCGATGCCGCGACTGTCGGCGCGGGCAGCCTGGCCGAAGGGTGCATTGTCCGCCGCGCGCTTCCGACGCTCGGCCTGGACGCGCTGCAGCAACGACCGCATGGCCCGCGCCTGGCGCAGCATGGTCGCGGCCAGGGCGGTGCACCTGAAAATTATCGCGGGTTCGCCGTGGTGCTCGCGCGCCAGCCGCATGCAATCCATCGCCTGGGCGCCGGCGGCAATATATTGGGCTGCGATGTCGGCCTCGTCGGCATTGGCGGGAAGCAGGCAGGCGACCCTGGCGATCGCGGCATTGTCGCGGCGGGCGAGAGCCTGGCTCGGGGTTGATCCGGCGTCCCCTGGCGTGTCGCCGATCAGCGGAAGCGCGGCCCGCAGCGTGTGGATGACCTGCCAGCACGTATCGCTGGAGAGGTCCAGGGTGAGGTCGGGTGGTCCGGGTTCCAGTCGCGGGTCCATCGCGGGAGTATGCCGTTAGTTTTACTGTGTGTCAAGAGTTATTGTAGCTGCTCTCGTTGCTGGGACCAGGAGCGCTGCCGGCGGTTGGGAGGTCAATCGACGGGTTGGGTCTTCCTCGGTTCACCAGACAAGGATTTAACGCAGAGATCGCCAAGAGCGCAGAGGTCGCTGAGAAGGGTTTCGAACGCGCTTCGCGCGAAGCGCCATTTTCTTACTCTGCGAGCTCTGCGTTCTCGGCGATCTCTGCGTTGATTCGTGTGTGCCACGCCCGGTCTCCGGCTGCCGTGGTGGCCAACCAGCCCATCGGCTCTGAACGGAAGTCGCATTGCCACGGCGCGGTTAGCCCATCGGGCTGGGCTACCGAGCGGTGCCTTCTGTCGCGAACCGTGCTAAAGCGCGAGGCGCCAGGAGGGTGCCGATGGCCGAACCGTACCTGAAGTCGATCTTCGATATGGAGCCGGACGCAGCCACCGAGGCGCGCCTCGATGCCGAGGCCGAGGCGGATTACGCGGCGGGACGGTTCGTGCCGCATAAGCGCGTCCGCGCGTGGCTTCTGAAGCTGGCAAGGGGCGAGAAGGTTCCGCCGCCCGAAGCATAGCGCGTGCGCGTCGTTTGGACCCGTGCCGCTCTGCGCGGGCTCTGGCGCCCCTATGATTACATCGTCGATTTCAACCCACAAGCGGCCGCGCGCATGGCTGAGGCTCTGTTCGAGGCTGGGGAAAGCCTGGCGGGTTTTCCGCATCGTGGCCGTCCGGTCCGCGGGACCACGATGCGCGAACTGGTCTCAGTGCAGCCCTGTGTCATCCGTTATCGCATTGCCGGCGACGCCTCACGCGCCATTCCCGGGCGCCTTGCGAAGTGCTGCTGTGCGCCACTTGGCGAAATGTGCCGACAAGCTCGCGCATATCCGTGCCGGGGACCGGCCGCCCTCGGTGCGGGAGAATTTCTAGGCTGTTTCCGACAGCGAGCAGATGGGTTGCCACTTCCCCGGCCGCGCGCGGATTGAACTGCTGGATGTAAACCCGGATCGCCCGCAACTGGGCGACCGCCGCCGGCGACCAGATGACCTCTGGCACTACTCGGGCGGAAGCGGGCAGGGAAGCTCGTTCGGCTTCCCCCATGACTCAAGCCATGCACGCACGCGCGCATGCGGCACGCCTTTGCCAGCCTCGATATCCGCGTCGGCCTCGGCATCGAGCCGCGCTTCTTCCGCCTCATCGAGGGGGGATCACAGATCGATTTGATTTCAGTCTCGGCCATGGGCACCTTCCTGGGTTTCCTACTACCACAATCCGGGGCGGGTTGCAGCTACGGGCGTGGGGGCTTACCGCCTCGATGGTGCCGCAGATCGATCTTCGGCCGCCCGCGGCGGGGATGGACCTCGGCATACAGCTTTGCCGCTTCCAGCTTCTCCCGGGTCAGGGCCGGGTAGTGCTTCAGAAGTGCCTCCGGCTCCCTGCTTGAGGGCCTCCACGATGGCCACACCAGCACACGTGTGCCCCTGAACGTCGAGCGCCGGCCTGGACTTCGGGATCTTCGGCAATCTCGCTGAGTGCGCGCGAAAGCTGCTGCCAGCGCCGATCCACGACCGCCTCGATTACCTTGCGCTCGATCACCAGGACGAGGGAATCGCCCAGCCTGATCTCGACGTCGGCCTGACGGTCGGCCGCCGTGATGGCTTTCAGAAAGCTGGCGCGCACACTCGGCCGAAGCTCGGTTGCGATCCGCTGCTCGAGTTCCCTTTCGAACGCGAGTTGCAGCACGCCCTCACGGTTCAGCAGGCGCTCCCGTCGCCTGCGGACGACGCCACGGCAGAGCTTCGCCTCGTCGAACGCCTTGTTGACCGTCTTCACCGGAACACCAGCGACGAAGCTGGCTTCTCGGACGCTGACAACTTCCGGGTTCATGAAATTTGTGGCGACGGGCAGCGTGTCAAGATTGCAGCAGTCAGGGTATTGCCGGAGCGTTAACATCTGCGATCTCCAGACGATTGCCTGATGACTTCGGAACGGCTGCCAAGTCCATGAACGCGACTTGGCGAGTGAGCAGCCGCCGACACTGAGCCAAACGGACGTTAGTCGGTTTCAGCCTCTTCAAAGTAATCCATGTCGACACGCTTTACTTCGACGGTCTGGGCCACACGCACGCCCACGTTGAAGCGGATCATCAGGTCCGTCAGGGCCTCTCCGTCGATGAGCACAAGGCGCGCGGACCCAGATTGCTTCGCGGCATTCTGCCCGGCGGTCGAGAACGTCGACGTGGTGATCAGCACGCCCTTGCTGGCACCCCTGCCGATCAACGCACCGATGAACGCCTGTACAGTCGAGATGCCGATTGTGTTGCCAGGTTGGTATCGCTTCGCCTGGAGGTAGACACGATCCAGGCCAAGTTGGTCTTCGTTGATGACGCCATCGATACCCCCGTCCCCGGTCTTGCCAAGCTGCTCTCCTGCATCTTCCCTCGCACCGCCATAGCCCATCTTCAGCAGGAGATCGACAATCAACTTCTCGAAGAATGCCGGCGATCCCTCCAGAATCCTGGCCAGAAGTGCGTCGCGCAGCGCTTGGTCCAACGTCTTGGATGCCGTGGCAATCTGTTCCTCTGGTGTGCTGGATAGCGCTACTGGGGGTACGTTCGTAGCATTTGGAGATCCGCTGTCGTGTTTGGTCTTGTTCAGGAATGCGCGGAACTCCTCGAACTGTTCCAGCAGTGCGACGTCGATTTTTTCAGGGTTCTTGCTCAGCACTTCACGGCCGCGTTGCGTAATCTCCACAACTCCACGCTTCGGCTGCGTTAGCAAGCCTGCCTGCTTCAGGTACGTCTTCACCCAGCCGACTCGGTTCTGGATGACCGTGGCTGTGCCACTTGGTATCCGTAGGGCACGCTCTTCTTGGCGATACGGGTGGTAAGGTCCCGCATGACCCAGACCTGTTCGGCACAGTGGCGAAGTACAGGAAGCATCAATGCGTCAAAGGTTGGTATCGGCATGGTGCCCTCGCGGCAGCTTCGTGAAGGAGCCGTCAGTGACGAGACACCGTGCGGCTGCGGCCTTCTACAGGACACATGGCGGCTGGCAAGTGACGTAGATTAACGGCCCCCCACCATACGCACCGGGAGTAGCGACCCCCGTGTCCCAGTCCGCTCCGACCGCGGAGCCCCGCGTCGCCTGGCCGTCGAACGGCACCAGCGAGGTGCCGTTCCGGCTCTGCGCCGACCCCGCGCAGTACCAGCGCGAGCAGGAGCGCCTGTTCAAGGGACCCACCTGGAACTACCTCTGCCTCGCGGTGGAGCTCGCCAGGCCCGACGACAGCGTCGCCACCGCGCTTGGCCAGCTCACAGCCTAGCCGTCGCGCGAGCGTCGGCTGGGGAAGAGGTATTGTGCGATGATGAACGCGATGCTGCCGACCTGCACTGTGGTTGCGCCCAACAAGGCCATGAACACCTGACTGGTGATGATACGATCGCTGGGCGCGATCGAGTGGCTCGCTACGTTGCCTTGGTCCAGCCACACCAGCCCTGCCATGACGAGCAGTGTGACGATGTTGGCTGCGATGAAGACCCAAATAATCCGGCGTGCCATCCACCGTCGGAGGTCCGCGTCCTGCAGTGCGATCTGATCGGGAACGGTCAGGCCGACCCGGTCGGCCTCACGGTCAAGACGGACAACCTCCGCTGTCGCGCCAAGCGCGTCTGCCTCTTCGGTGATGCTGAGCATGCCCTCGCGAGCAGCCGGTGGATCACTCGTCAAGCAAGACCTTCACTGCACGCTTTCCCTCGCTCGGTGCGATGGTGATCGTATTGTCGGAATTGGCATGCTCTGCGGCAACGTTGGCCAGGGCCAGAGCCTTGCGAATCACCGCCGCGTTGGTCCTGACGCCGAACTTCTTCTGCAACTCCGTGAGCAAGGCGGCAGTGCGCTCATCGACTTCAAAGCTGGTCACGGCCATGTCGCGGTCCATCCAAACAGTGTTGTAACCATATGGTTGGCGTGGCTGCCGAGGCAACCATGCGCGGGCGCGCAGGTCGCGCCACCTTCCCGCCCCCGCTCCCCCCGCCTAAACTCCCGCCCCAACGCACCCACCGGGAGGAGCCCGCCCCATGTCCCAGTCCGGTCTGACCGCGGAACCCCGTGTCGCCTGGCCGTCGAACGGCATCAGCGAGGTGCCCTTCAGGCTTTACACCGACCCGGCGCAGTACCAGCGCGAGCAGGAGCGCCTGTTCAAGGGACCCACCTGGAACTACCTCTGCCTCGCGGTGGAACTTGCCAAACCGGGCGACTACGTCGCCACCACGATCGGCGAGACCGCGGTCATCGTCGTGCGCGACGTGGCCGGTGCGGTCAACGCCTTCGTGAACCGCTGCGCCCATCGCGGCAACCTGCTGTGCCTGGAGCGCAGCGGCAGCGTCCGCGAATTCTCCTGCATCTATCACGGCTGGACCTACGACCTCGCCGGCCAGCTCACCGGCGTGGCGTTCGAGCACGGCGTGAAACGCCAGGGCGGCATGCCGCCGGAATTCCGCAAGGACGAGCACCGGTTGCAGCGCCTGCGCACCGCCGAACTCGGCGGCCTGGTGTTCGGCACGTTCAGCGACGCAGCACCTGACCTGGAGAGCTATCTCGGTCCCGACGTCACGCGCGGGCTGCTGCGGGTGATGAACCGCACCCCGGTGCTGCTCGGGCGCAGCACGCAGGTGATGCCGAACAACTGGAAACTTTATTTCGAGAACGTCAAGGACACCTACCACGCCTCGATCCTGCATCTGTTCCTGACCACGTTCCGGATCAACCGGCTCAGCATGCCGGGCGGCATCTACATCGACCGCGCCGGCGGCAATCACTACAGCTACGCGAAGCTGGACTACGCGGCCGAGGATGCGGATTACAAGGCGGCGGCGTTGCGCGCCGACAGCGAGTTCCAGTTGCAGGATCGCTCGGTGGTCGAGTTGGTGGATGAGTACGGCGACGGCGTGTCGGTGCAGATCCTGACCGTGTTCCCCGGCATGGTGCTGCAGCAGGTGCGCAACACGATCGCGGTGCGGGTGATCCGGCCGCGCGGCGTCGACAAGGCCGAGCTGGAATGGATCCACCTGGGCTTCGACACCGACGATGAGGCGATGACCGAACGCCGGCTGCGCCAGGGCAACCTGATCGGCGCGGCGGGCTATATCTCGATGGAAGACGGCTGCGTCGGCGGCTTCGTGCAGCGTGCGCTGCAATACAACGACGACGGCGCGGGGCTGGTGATGATGGGCGGGCACGAGGCGGAATTGCAGACCTTCCGCGCCAGCGAGGCGGCGATCCGCGGCTTCTGGAAGCACTACCGCACGCTGATGGGCGAGTGATGGACGACGTCCGCCTCGGCATCCACGAACTGATCGGCGACTACGCCGAGCGGATCGACGAGGACCGGCTGGAGGAATGGCCGGAGCTGTTCGGCGATCCGTGCCGCTATCTGATCATCAGCCGCGCCAACCACGAGGCGGGGATGCGCCAGGGCGTGATGTATGCGGCGTCGCGCGGGATGCTGCTGGACCGGGTTTTTTCCCTTCGCCGCGCGAACATCTACGAACCGCATCGCTACCGCCATGTCGTCGGCCCGATCCGGGTGAAGGCGGTGGCGGGCGGCGTCGCCGTCGTGCACTCGCATTTCCTGGCGGTGCGGGTCATGCACGATGGTACATCGATGCTGTTCGCCAGCGGGCGCTATCTGGACAGGATCGATATTTCGGCAACGCCATTCCGCTTCAACGAGCGGATCGTGGTGCTGGACAGCGACAAGATCGATACCTTGTTGGCAATCCCGCTGTAGCGGACGCCCGCACCGCCGCCGCTCTGGCCGGTTGGATGCGACAGGCTCCGCGGGTATAAGCCGCGTTCGTCACCCACGGCGGGAAACGACGCATACCAAGATGACGCATACGTGGCCATCGCTACCCGCGTAGTCTCGGCCGACGAAGCCGACATCCGGCTGGATCGCTGGTTCCGAAGGCATTATCCGGGCCTGACGCAAGGCGCGATCCAGAAGCTGTGCCGCACCGGACAGGTCCGCGTGGACGGCCACCGTGCCGATCCGGCGACCCGTCTCGTCGCCGGTCAATCGCTGCGCATTCCGCCGCTTCCCGCCGCACCGCCTGCGAAGCCGGTTTCGGACATCGACGCGAACACCGCGCGCGACCTGCAGCGGCTGGTGCTCCATCGCGACGATCACCTGTTGGTGCTGAACAAGCCGCACGGCATGCCGGTGCAGGGCGGGCCGGGCATCACCCATCATCTGGACGCGCTGCTCGATGCGCTGCGGTTTGGTTCGGCGGATCGCCCGCGCCTGGTGCATCGGCTGGACCGTGACACCTCGGGCGTGTTGCTGCTCGCCCGTACGCCGGGCACCGCAGCGAAGCTGGCGGCGGCATTTCGCAGCCGGGCCGTGGAGAAGACCTACTGGGCTGTCGTTGCGCGCCGTCCGATGCCGCCAGAAGGCCGCATCGACCTGCCGCTGCGGCGCATCGGCGGCGCCCGCGGCGAGCGCACCGAGGTGGCGGACCGCGACGACAAGGCGGCAGCCAGGGCCATCACCGACTACCGCACGCTCGACCACGCCGGGCAGAAACTGGCATGGCTGGAATTGTCCCCGCTGACCGGGCGCACCCATCAGCTTCGCGTCCACTGCGTGGCGCTCGGCGCGCCGATCCTGGGCGACGTGAAATACGCCCGGCCCGATCAGAACAATGCCTTCGCAGCCACCGTGGAGGGGCTGTCGAGCGAACTTCACCTGCATGCCCGCGCGCTTCGCCTGCCCCATCCCGCCGGTGGAACGTTGCTGGTGGAGGCGGACCTGCCGCCCCACATGACGGCGACGTTCCGCACGCTGGGTTTTCACGCGCCACCGGCTCGCCCGCCGCACCGGCGCTAGCAGGAGGAAGCAGGCGATGGCACGGCGAACCTTCTCGCGTGTGCTGCGCATCGGGCTTTGGTCGCTGGCGGGACTGGTCGTGCTGGTCATCGCCGGCGGCGCGGTCGTCGCACTCAGCTTCGATCCGGACAGCCTGAAGCCGCGGATCATCGCCGCAGTGAAACAGGCGACCGGGCGGGATCTGATGCTCCAGGGCCGGATCCAACTGGGCTTGTCGCTCCGGCCGACATTGGTCGTGCGAGGCGTCGGCTTCGCCAACCCGCCTGGCTTCTCGCGCCCGCAAATGGCGACACTCGAGCGGTTGGACGCGAAGCTCGCGCTGATCCCGCTGCTGAGCCGTCGCGTGGAGATCGACACGCTGGTGCTGGTGAAACCGGACATCATGCTTGAAATCGATGCGCAAGGCCGGCCGAACTGGCTGTTTACCCCCGAGACCCGCCCGCCCGCGCCGCCGTCAACCTCCAGCGGCGCACCGGACGGCGCGAGGACCCGCATCGGGGTGGCCGATGTGCGGATCGAGAATGGCCTGCTCACGTGGCGCGACGGCCGCGTCGGCCGGAGCATGGTATTCGGTATCGCCGATCTGCACGCCAGCACCGCGTCGCCCGATGCCAATCCGAATCTCGCGATGTCAGCGACTTACGATAGCACGCCCTTCACCCTGGCCGCCAATTTCGGACCGCTGACCTGGCTATGGGAGCGGGGCACCGGTGCTGTCTGGCCAGTACAGGCACACCTGGAGGCCGCCGGCGCGAAACTGGTGGTGGACGGCGTTGTGGCCCAGCCCCTTCAGGGCCGCGGCTATCGTCTGAAGATTAGCGCTAATATACCTGATGTTGCAGCACTTTCACCGCTCCTGCCGGAATTGAAACTGCCGCCGCTGCGCGCTGTCGATCTCGCCGCGCAGGTCGCCGATACCGGTGCCGCGCTGCCTGAGCTGTCCGGCCTGACGCTACATATCGGGCCATCCGATCTGACCGGGATGGTGGCAGGGCTGCGGCTGGACCGGCTCGATGTCACTGCGGCAGATCTCGGTCAGCCGGTGCAGGTCTCCGCTCAGGGCAGCTTCGCCGCTTCGCCTGCGACGCTGAGCGGTTCGGTCGGTTCCGCCGCCGTGCTGTGGGCAGGCGCCGGGGCGGCCGGGCCGATCGCGCTCGACCTGCATCTGCAGGCCCTGGGGTCGAACCTGACGATCAAGGGCACCGCAGCGCGAGGCAAGGACGGCCGACCGGCGGTGCAAGCCGAGGTGATGTCCGACAGGATCGACCTCGATCCGGTGCTTGCCGCGCTCCGCAAGCCACCAGCCAGTGCCGGCGCTGCGCCTGCCGCCGCGAGCGCCCAGCCGCCTGCCAGCGATCGGCTGATTCCGGACACACCGATCCGGTTTGATCTGTTGCGCACCGGGGATGCCGATGTGCAGCTGAAAATTGCGCAGCTGGTATCGGGCGGCGCCACCTACCGCGGCATCGCGACCCACATCGACCTGCGCGGCGGCCGGTTGCGGCTTGACCCGGTCGCCGCCGATTTGCCGCAGGGTCATCTTGATGGCGCGCTCAGCGCCGACGCGGCTCAGGCCAATCCGGCGGTCGCGCTGCGGCTGCGGATCCCTGCGCTGGAGGTTCAGCCCCTGCTCGCTGCCGCGGGCGAGCCGGCGTACTTGAGCGGCAGCCTCAATGTCCAGGCCGATCTCCGCGGCACCGGGGCGACACCGCATGCGATTGCCGCCAGCCTGGATGGGTCGCTCGGGCTCAGCATGGCCAACGGCACGGTGGACAACCGCCTGCTCGGCAGCTCGCTGGGATCGATCCTGCGGGCGAGCAATCTATTGGACCTGGTCGGTCGCGGCGGAACCAGCCAGGTGCAGTGCTTCGTCGCCCGCCTCGACGCGAACCACGGGATCGCCACGGTGCGCTCGCTGGCATTCGTCGCTACGCTGCTCACCATGGATGGAGACGGCAGCCTCGACCTTGGCGCCGAAACGCTTGACCTGCACGTGCGCCCGCAGGCGAAGCTGGCCGGGGTGGGTGTGGTGCTGCCGATCCGGATCAGCGGTCCGTTCCGCTCGCCACACACCGCGTCCGACCCCGCGGCCGCGGTCGCGCAAAGTGCGGGAACCGTGGCGGGTGCGGTGCTCGGCGGCGCGACTCCGCTGGGACTGATTGCCGGGGCGCTGGGCGGGAAACAGCTGCTTGGTGGAGCGGAAGCGGATTGCGGCCCGTCAGGCGCTGCGCCGTCGTCGGGCCGGCCTGCGCCGGCCGCACCGCAGCAGCAGAAACCGCCAAATCTGGGCAATGTCCTGAAGCAGTTGCTGCGATGAGAGGGCGGTCGTGAAGCGGTTCTGGGACACCGTGACGCTGCAACCCGGCGAGGTCGGGTATGCCATTCTGCTCGACGGCAAGGCGATGCACCTGCCGGGTGGCGCCGTCCTGCGGGTGGGCGCCGAACCGCTGGCCCATGCGATCGCCGCGGAATGGCAGGCGGCGGGCGGTGGCAAGGGTGGCGAAGTGTCGTTTGCCGACACGCCGCTCACGCGCCTGGCCGGTACCGCCCAGCAGCGCATCGCGCCCGATCCGGCGCCGACCATCGACGCCATCGCCCGCTACGCTGAGAGCGATCTGCTGTGCTACCGCGCCGAACGGCCGGCGGAGCTGGTCGCTCGCCAGAGCCGTGCTTGGCAGCCCTGGCTGGATTGGGTCGCGCTGACCTATGATGCGCCGCTGCGGGTTGGCAGCGGCATCGCATTTGTGAAGCAGCAGCGTGCCAGCGTCGCCGCGCTGCGTCGCGCGGTGGCCGCACTCGATGTGCCGGCATTGGCGGCGCTCGGCGTCGCGGTACCGGTGTTGGGCAGCCTGGTGCTGGGGTTGGCGATGGCTGAGGGTGAGCTGGCTGCTGCCACCGCGCATGAACTGGGGGCGCTGGATGAGCTGTATCAGGCCGAGGCGTGGGGTGAGGATGCGGCGGCGGCCGCCCGGCGCGCCGCAATTGCAGCCGATATCGCACTCGCTGTGCGCTTCCTGGACCTGACACGATCGGCGGGGCAGCCATGAATTGCAAGCGCCTGATCATCAGCGGCCGGGTACAGGGCACTGGCTTCCGCGCATGGATGGTCGAGAAGGCGCACGCATTGGGTGTCTCGGGTTGGGTGCGCAACCGGATCGATGGTTCGGTGGAGGCGCTGGTGGCCGGAGATACCGCCGCCGTCGAGGAACTGCTGCGCCTGTGCCGCCGCGGTCCGCGCATGGCCCAGGTGGTCAGCATCGAGGAGGATCTTGCGGATCCGCCGGAACAGTTCGGCTTTCGCCAGGTGCCATCGCTGTAGGGCGCTGCGACCGCCGGTGTCGGCCCTGGACTTCGCGCGGAAATTCGGGCTGCCCTGCGCGACAGCGCAACCAAGGAGATTGCCATGCAACGTCGCGACATCAACGCGGCCGACGCGCCGGCACCGGCCGGCCAGTACACCCAGGCCGTCGAGGTGACTGCTGCAACGCGGACGCTGTATCTCAGCGGGCAGGTTGGCGTCGCAGCGGACGGCAGCATCCCGGAGAACGCCGAGGCTCAGAGCGCGCTGGCGTGGCGGAACTTGCAGGCGCAACTGAGGGCGGCCGGCATGGGGATCGAGAATCTGGTGAAGATCACCACGATCGTGTGCAATCCAGCCGACATCGCCGCGGTGCGCGCCGGGCGTGCGTCAGTGCTGGGTGCATATCGGCCGGCCAGCACGCTGATCATCGGCGGCCTCAGCAATGCGGCCTGGAAGGTCGAGGTGGAGGCTATCGCCGTCGCATGATCCGGGCTCGGTCCGGACCGGCCCGCCGGGCACGCAACACCGCGACAACCGGCATCGCGTTTCCGCAGCGGGTCCTCAGAAGGCGGTCAGCGCGTCGTTCTCACGGTACGGCGGTTCCCGACGGTCGGTCTCCCGCGTGCCACGCGGCGGCCCCGGATCGAGGACCGCACCGCCCACCACTGCGAGCAACAGCGCGCCCAGAGCGACAAGCAAGGTTGTAAGCATGGTCCCCTCCATCGTTGACCGCCCCAAAGGGGGCGGACGAAGGGAGAGATGGAGGACGCGGGGGCGGCACGCTCTGAAGCATTTCACCGCGCAACGCGCGCGCTGTCGCTGCACTGGCGGCAGCAGTATCGGCGGGCCGCAGCCGACGCGTGGCGGCGCCGCTATGGGATGAAGCAACCTCCCGTTGCGCCGGCATCGGCGAACACCTCGCCCCAGGCCGCGCCGAGTGCGGCGTCGGCTCCTGCCATGGTTGCCGCGATGCCGAGAGCCTGCAGGCTGGTGATGCCGTGCTCGCTGATACCGCAGGGGACGATGCCGGCGTAGTGGCCGAGGTCGGGCGCGACATTCAAGGCGACGCCATGCCAGCTCACCCAACGGGACACCCGAACGCCGATGGCGGCGATCTTGGCCTCGGTGCCGGCGGCGGGATCGGCGACCCAGATACCGATGCGGCCGTCCCGTCGTTCGCCGCGCACGCCGAAGCGGGCGAGGGTACGGACCAGCCATTCCTCCAGCCCGTTTACGAAGCAGCGAACGTCGCGCGCGGGGACCGCACCATGCCGGCGGGTCAGGTCCAGCATGACGTAGACCACGCGCTGGCCGGGGCCGTGATAGGTCCACTGTCCGCCGCGCCCGGTGGCAAAGGTCGGGAAGCGGCCGGGGTCGGTCAGCTGCTCGGGGCGGGCCGAGGTGCCTGCGGTATACAGCGGCGGATGTTCCACCAGCCAGATCAGCTCGGGTTCCGTGCCGGCGCGGATGGCGGCGACGCGTGCCTGCATGTGGGCGACGGCATGGGCGTAGGGTGTGAGGCCCTTGGTGAGGCACCATTCGGGGATTGTGGGGCGCACGGCCGGCATCGTTGCCATGGTCGGAAGTGCTTAACACGGCGCCGTGGCGAGGGCCACGGTTGCCGCCGAGGCGCGCCGTGGGCACGCGCGGCGCCGGCATTCCCTGCTCCGTGGTTCATCGTGGTCCTCGCCGTTCCAATCCGGTAAACGTCCGACCCGCCGGAGCGGCCGGAAAGCAAGGGGTATAAGGTTTCAACACTGAGGAAGATCGAGCGCCACGGAGGGCCACGGAGGTCAATTGCGGCGTGGCACTGCGGCTCCAACCATTCGCCCGATTGTCCTGCAGCGAGGACCGGCGCCAATTGAAGGGGCACCCTTCATCCGCTATACCCCGCCGCCTGCCCGGGCGGTCGTGGCGGAATGGTAGACGCGCAAGCTTGAGGTGCTTGTGGGGGTAACCCCGTGGAAGTTCGAGTCTTCTCGACCGCACCATTCACATTGCGGGGAATGCGATCCTGGCCGCGCGTGGGTGGCACGAGTGTTGTTGTTCCCGACCTGTCGACGGCGCATGTTGGCATTCCTGCCGTGGTCTTTGGGTCCGACGCGCCGCAGCGGTGACGCCGGGCAAGCGGCATTGAGGACACGGGAATGACACTCGAAACCGACGGCAAGTGCCGCGTTCTGCTGGTCGAGGACGAAACGCTGATCGCCATGCTGATGGAGGAAATGCTGGCGGAGTTCGCCTGCGAGGTAACGGCGACCGTGGGACAGCTCGATGAAGCGATGGAAGTGGCCGCGACCCAGCGTTTCGATCTGGCCTTCGTCGACGTCAATCTCCGTGGCGTGCCGGCCTGGCCGTTGGCGGATGTGCTGCGCGCC
Organism: uncultured Alphaproteobacteria bacterium; assembly: GCA_963749575.1. Taxonomy (GTDB): domain Bacteria; phylum Pseudomonadota; class Alphaproteobacteria; order Acetobacterales; family Acetobacteraceae; genus JAMXLO01. The sequence continues at coordinate 516,710 of CAVVNM010000009.1, read as the reverse complement.
CGCGGGATTCCGTTCGCGTTCGTCACCGGCTATGGTGCGTCAGCCACGACTGCGACGCATGCCGACGTGCCGGTGTTGCAGAAGCCGTTCCGCGTGCAGGATCTGGAAGCGATCCTGCAACACCTTCGATCGCTGCAGTGTCGCGCCGACGGGTAGGCGGGACCGGAGCCAATCTACCAGCCGCCGACGGTCAGACTTGCCAGCAGCAGCTCGCATGGACCGTCAGCAGGATCCAGGCGCAGCATCCTTATGGTTCGCTCAAGCTCCGTGCCGCCGATACGGAAGGTCAGGTCCTGCGGCTCGCGCAGCGACCGCACGAGGCAGCGCATGCTGCGCGCCTCGCTGAAGAACGAATCGCCCACGCCGATCCAGAAGATCTGCACGAAGTCGATATCCGGCGAGACCATGCGCACGCGCAGCGTCACATAGTCGACCGGCCGAAGTGGCTGGTTCGGCACACTGAGCTGAACCCACGGGTCGCCGAGTGTCGCACGGACGAACGCGCCGCCGCCCTGCTGTGCGGCGATAACGACTCCTTCGCTATGCGGCTGGTTCCTGATGGCCGAGACGCCGTCATGGCTGCGGCTCCATGAGCCCGTCACCTGCTCCGCGATCACGGTGCCAGGACGCCATTCGCCGGGAGTGCCGCCCCGCTTGCGCGCCCATCCCATATGTCCGGCGTAGGACAGCGAAAATCGCTCCAGGTCCGGGTGAGACTTGACCACCAGGTCGAACACCATCCCCACCTGACTGGTGTTCAGCTCATCGTTCGACGCGTCGCTGAAGATGCGTTCCCATCCGGGAATGGAGCGGGGCTTGAAATGGAGGTCATCCATCAGCAGCCAGCCGCCAGGGCGCAGGAGCTTGGTCGCGAGCAGGGTGGCGAGCGCATCGGGTTCCCACAGATGCGCTCCATCCAGGAAGCAGAAGTCGTAGCAGGGTTCGCAGACGGCGCCCCTGGTCTGCTCGCGGAGCGCGCCCAGCAGAAACCAGTTGTATCCGGCCTTGAGTTCGATCCCGCGCACGTACCTGGGTCAGACCGGTAAGTTCCGCCAGTTCCGCAACTCCCACCGGCCTGCGGCCGATCCGGTCGATCGTCGTGACCATGCCCCCGCCATTTTCCTCGACCGCGGCGGCCATGACACAGGTGGTCGAGCCGAATGCGGTGCCGAGTTCCAGGCAATCCTTCGCCCCGGTCGCGACGACATGCTGGTAAATCTCCCGCAGCGTGTCCTCGCCGAGGACAACGTACCAACCGGGGCGCTCGCGCTGATGGCTCGCCAGCATACCGTAGACCTGTTCGAACTTCATGATCGCAGCATCACCCGAAGCCACCAGCCTCGCATCGTTGCCAGCCCTTGCCGCGTCGCTCATCCTGGCGGTGACGAACCGAGGGTGCGTGGCCGATGGATGACGACTTCCGCAAGGCGGCACTGGACTACCACCGGCTGCCGCAACCGGGGAAGCTGGCGATCGAGCCGACCAAGCGCATGGCCACCCAGCGCGACCTGTCGCTCGCCTATTCGCCCGGTGTTGCCGCTGCCTGCGACGCGATCGTCGCCGATCCGCATGCAGCCTATGACTATACAGCGCGCGGCAACCTGGTCGGAGTGATCTCCAACGGCACCGCAGTGCTTGGTCTCGGCAACATCGGCGCGCTGGCCGGCAAGCCGGTGATGGAGGGCAAGGCCGTCCTGTTCAAGAAATTCGCCGGCATCGACGTGTTCGACATCGAGGTCGATGCCGAGGACCCGGCGCGGTTCTGCGACGTGGTGGCGGCGCTGGAGCCGACCTTCGGCGCGATCAACCTGGAGGACATCAAGGCGCCGGAATGCTTCGCCATCGAGGCGGAGCTGCGCCGCCGCATGCATATCCCGGTGTTCCACGACGACCAGCACGGCACCGCGATCACGGTCGCCGCCGCGGTGCGCAATGGTCTGGTGCTGCAAGGCAAGGCGCTGGCGGATGTGCGGCTGGTCACCTCCGGTGCCGGTGCCGCCGCGCTGGCCTGCGTCGACCTGCTGGTGTCGATGGGGCTGCGGGTCGAGAACGTGACGCTGACCGACATCGCCGGCGTGGTGCGCACGGATCGCAACGACATGCTGCCGAACATGGCGCGCTACGCCCGCGACACCGACGCGCGCACGCTGCGTGATGTGCTGGCGGATGCCGATGTGTTCCTGGGCCTGTCCGCGCCGCGCGTGCTGAAGCCGGAGTGGCTGGCACTGTTGGCGCCGAAGCCGCTGATCCTGGCGCTGGCCAATCCGGATCCCGAGATCCTGCCGGAGCAGGTCGCCGCGGTGCGGCCGGACGCGATCGTCGCCACCGGGCGCAGCGACTTTCCCAACCAGGTGAACAACGTTCTGTGCTTCCCGTTCATCTTCCGCGGCGCGCTCGATGTTTCGGCCACCACGATCAACGAGGCGATGAAGATCGCCGCGGCGGAGGCGATCGCCTCACTCGCGCGCATGGAGGCGTCCGAGGTGGTTGCCGCCGCCTATGGCGGCGCGGCGCCGGTGTTCGGCCGCGAGTACATCATCCCGAAGCCGTTCGATCCGCGGCTGATCCTGGAGATCGCGCCGGCCGTTGCCCGTGCGGCGATGGACAGCGGCGTGGCGCGCCGGCCGATCCAGGATCTCGCGCAATATCAGCGCGACCTGCAGCGCTTCGTGTTCCGCTCCGGTCAGCTCATGGCACCCGGTGTTCGAGGCTGCCCGGCACGGCGCCGCGCCGCATCGTCTATGGCGAGGGCGAGGACGAACGGGTGCTGCGCGCGGCGCAGACGCTGGTGGACGATGGCATCGCGCGGCCGATCCTGCTCGGCCGGCGAGCGGTGATCGAGCGCAAGATCCAGGACATGGGCCTGCGCATCGACCTGACCGACGGGGTGCGCGTGCTGGACCCGGCGCAGGACGACGACGTGTTCGGGCCGCTGCTGCACGATTTTCAGCTTCTGGTGGGGCGGCGGGGCATACCGCCCGATGACGCGGCTTACGGCCTGACCCGGCGCAACACCGTGGCGGCGGCGATGATGCTGCACGCCGGCCTCGCCGATGCGGCGATCTGCGGCGGCAGCGCCAACTGGTGGCGTCAGGTGCGCTACGTGCTGCCGATCATTCCGCGCCGGCCGGATGCCAGCCGGGTCTATGGGTTGGGCTGCCTGATCCTGCCGCACGGCACGCTGTTCATCTGCGACACGCAGATGGTGGTCGATCCGACCGCCGAGCAGATCGCCGAGATGACGGTGCTGGCGGCCGAGGCGGTCAGCGAGTTCGGCATCACGCCGAAGGCAGCGCTGCTGTCGCACTCGAATTTCGGCGCCAGCGATTCGGAGAGCGCGCGGAAGATGCGGCGTGCGCTGGCGCTGTTGCGCGAGCGGGCGCCGGCGCTGGAGGTGGACGGCGAGATGAACGCCGATGCCGCCCTGGTGACGGCGATCCGCGACCGCGCGGTGCCTGACAGCCGGCTGAGCGGGACTGCGAACCTGCTGGTGATGCCGACGCTGGATGCCGCCAACATCGCGTTCACGCTGCTGAAGGCGGCGTCGGACGGGCTGCCGGTGGGGCCGATGCTGCTGGGGATGAGCAAGCCGATCCACGTGCTGGTGCCGAGCGTGACGGCGCGGGGGATCGTCAATCTGAGTGCGCTGGCGGTGCTGGAGGCGCAGGCGGGGTAGGCGGCGGGGGCCGGCTGACGTTGAATCCTATTGGCTGCTCGTCCCGCTGGCCGGCATCGGCCTTTCCGCGTGCGGCCGGCTCGCACTGTCGATCACCCGGCCACGTGGTATCACCGACCATGACTACTGGAATGCCATACGCCGCTGCACTACATAGCAGGCGACACGTCACTCGGCTCGCATAAGGCCTCACTATGCCCGCACCGATTTCCATCCGCCTTGACGACGACGTCCGCATCACCCTGGAAGCCGAAGCGCGGACCCGGGGGATTGGTCTGGCCACCTATCTCCGCCAGATCGCGGCCGATGCCGCACGCAATGTCCGGCGCGCCCGCATTCGCGCGCAGAGCGCCGCCGTCGGACGGACCGCAGCCGAGCAGCCCGAGGCACGCTCGTTCTACCAGGACTGGGGCACGCCGACGACCGACACCGACTGACATGGCAGTGTTCGAGCCCGGGCAGATCGTTATCGTCGAATGGCGCGATGCGCTGCCGAAGGAGGCCAACAAGCAGCGGCCGGCCGTGGTGATCGAGGACGCCGAACTGTTCGATCCCAGCTATCCGAACGTCATCCTCGTGCCGTTGACCGAGGACGCCGGCATGGTCATCGCCGACCTGTCGGTCCGGATCGATCCCACACCGCAGAACGGCTGCACGAAAACCTGCTACGCGATGTCACCGCTGGTTACCGGAACGTCGAAAATGCGGGTACGGGGAACGGGGTCACACGTCACATCGGAGCAGCTTGCGGACATCCGGCGGCGGGTCGGCGAGGCGGTCGGTCTGAGCTGATGTTCGGCCTCGCCGCCTGACCGATCTTCGCCGGTGCGCGATGGAGTGGCCATCATCCGACCGACCTGGAGACCCGATCGCTATGGAAACCAGGATATCGGCCGGCGTCGCAGGCAGTATCGGCGGCGCGAGATGCTGCTGGGCATGAGCAAGCCGATCCACGTGCTGGTACCGAGTGTGACGGCGCGGGGGATCGTCAATCTGAGCGCGCTGGCGGTGCTGGAGGCGCAGGCGCTCCCGTCCGCGTGAGGGCGTCGCGGCCATGCCGGATTACGTGTCCGGCATCCCGGCGCGGCGCAGGCCGAGATCGAACGTGCTGTTGCGGAGTGCGGCGAACGCGGGATTGCCGAGCCACGGCTGCGTGGCAAGCAGCTGCGCGAGGGAGCTGGCCGCCGGGTTCAGCCGGACCGCCTCCGCGAGCGCCGCACGCGCCTCGTCGATATCGCCGTGAAGACCGAATGCGGCAGCAAGATAGATGTGGAAGAAGTAGACGCGCGGGTTTTCGGCGCGTGCCGTTCGCAGCAGATCGGCCGCCTTGTCGATGTGGCCAAGCAGGAGCTGGCAGGACCCCAGCGACCAATGTCCGAACGCGATGTTGGGGTCGCGCGGATCGAGGCGCATGGAGTTCTCGATCGGAGGGATGCCGTCCGCCGGGCGACCGAGGAACATCAGCGTCTGACCGAGGCCCAGCATCGCATGGGCATTGTTGCGGTCGAGCGCGATCGCGGTCGCGAACTCGATGCGCGCTTCATCGAGCCGCGCCTGGATGCGGCGCAGCGTCCCCAATACCTCGTGGGCACGGGAGCTGTTGGCATCCTGCTCGATCGCCTCCAGCAGCAGCTGTTCGGCGTGCGCACCGTCCAGTTGCGGGGAACGGCTCGATCCGACGCCGATGTTCGAGACCAGGATGGTTGCGGCGCCGATCTTCGCATCGACCGACTGCGGGTCGATCTCCAGCGCCTGCGCGAATGCGTGCGCCGCCTTCTGCCGAGTGGCGACGGAGAACGGCTGAAACCACAGTGCCCATCCTCGCATGGCCAGGTCGGCGGCATCGGGATCGGCGCGCTTCATCTGTTCGATCCGGCGATTGTCGGCCGCGACCAGTTGCAGGTCGAGCGTGTGCGCAAGGCGGCCGGTGATTTCTCGCTGTGCCTCTGCCAGATTGCGTCGATCGGTCGCGAAGCGGTCGGCCCAGACATGGGTGCCGCTTCCTGCGTCGATCAGCTGCGCATTCACCTCCACCTGCTCGCCCATCCGACGAACGCTGCCCTCGAGCACGTAGCGAACGTCGAGTTCATGCCCGATCTGGCGGACATCCACAGCTTTGCCGCGATAGGTCTGTGCCGTGCTGTGGGCGATCACGACACTCCCGGCGATACGCGAGAGATCGGTCGTCAGGTCGTCGGTGATCGCATCGGCGAAATATTCCTGCTCGGGGTCGCTGCCGATGTTGGCGAGCGGCAGCACGACGATGGACAGGTGGGCGCGTCCGGCTGCATTGCGGAACCAGCCATGCTCTCCCAGCCACGCAGCCGCCCCTCCCGCCGCCGCGATCCCGATCAGCACCAGACCGGCGAGCCGGTAGCTGCGCGGCGCAGGCCTTGGCACCTTGGCGCCGACGGCAGGGACCAGCACCACATCTACGGCTGCATCTGCCGCTGTCACCGGCGTGCCCGCCGCAACCCGCATCACGTCGGCGACGAACCGATAGCCCCGTCCCGGGACGGTCTGGATGCAGCTTGCTTCCGCCCGATCCTGGTCCAGCACGCGACGCAGCGCCGAGATCTGGACATGGAGATTGGCCTCATCGACCGTCGTGTCCGGCCAGACGGCGGCCAGGATCTCGTCCTTCGAGACGAGATCGCCGTGTCGTCCGAGCAGGACGCCAAGGACGTCCAGCGCGCGGGAGCCGACCGTGACGGGGTCGGGTTTGCCGTCTCGGGCGCAACGAAACAGCCCGCCGCTTCTCCGGTCGAAGCGGAATTCGCCGAACACAAAGATCTCGGGCGGGCCGGGCGCGTCCATGAACAAGTTCCCCCCGGTCTGCATTGGGTCCGGAGCCTACCGAGAGAGTTTAGCGGGGACCCTTTGTGCCGTCACTCGATCCGATGCCGATCCGCAGCAGATCGGCCAAGCCTTTGAAATCTCTCATTCTTAGAATGATTTAGGGCAATTTAGGGCAAACTAGTTGCGGTATCCCCGTGCTCGCGCGCTGGGTGATCGGTGGGCGTCCGCGCTTGCGGCCGCTGTCGAGATCAACCGGATGGGGGAGGACCTGTCATGCGCTTGAAGCCCGCCTTGCTCACGTCTGTCATGGGACTTTGCCTGGCCACGGCGCCGCACACCCAGGCCGCGGTGCCATTCACGTGGGACCTGTTCGGCAGCACGTTCACCGCCGATGCCATGTCGTCGACCAACTATCTGTACAACCTGGCGCCATCGGGCGGCAATGCGGCGGAATCATTCATCCTGCAAATCAACGGCTTCACTGATGGCACCACAAACGTCACCCCTGCGGGCCTGGGCAGCATCTATGGATTGTATCTCTATGGCGACCTGACGGTGACGCCATCCAATCAATACCCAAAGATCGACGTCCGGCTGATGGCAGACCCTGGCAACCTCAACGGCACGCCCAGCGCCACTCTTGCCGGCGGCCTTGCGTTCGCCAACGCCGGCCCGACGGGCATGGCCGACGATATTACGCTGGCCAGCGGAACCGTCGTTTCGGGGGCCTTTGGAACCCAGCCCAACGGCCTGCCGGGGGCGCATTTCGTCGAAACCTTCGTGCCGACTCCCAGCGATGCGCAGGACTTCCTCAGCCCGCTCGGCGCACACGTGCAGATCGAGGAGTTCCTGTTCAATACACTGCCCATCGGCGGTATGCCCGGCAGTCGGACGTCCGGAACATTAACGAACGGGGACACCTATGTTCTGGTGAACGGCGGGTTTGGCACCGAGGACCTGCTGGTGCCGGAACCGCCTTCCGTGCTGGTGCTCAGCGGCGGGCTGCTCTTCCTGGGTCTGCTGCGGGGTCGCAACATCAGGCGGTCCGGATGAAGGCATGCTTTCGACCGGTCCCGGTCAATCGCCACAGTCGTCGTCAAGCTCACCAAGGGTCGCTTGCGAGTGGCGACGCTGATCACCGGGAACAGCTTGCGGATATCCGGCGACGGGTTGGCAAGGCGAACGGTCTCTGCTGGTCGTTGCCCGACCGATCGTTGCGGGTGCGCGACCATGCAGCGGTAAAGGCCTCGGCACATGGCTTCGATATCGCCGCGCCGTTGCCGCCGCCTGAGGCCACGCGGCTACGGCGGGCCGCCCGCGATCATCGCGCTCGAGGCTCTGTCGGGGTTGCCCGCGTCGGTTGGTGACATTCGTGCATTTGGCGTGGAACAATGGTGTGATTTCACCAAGCTGGTGAACGCGGCATAGATCCTGGGTAATTCCCGGCGCCGCCCGCCGATCTGGTGGTAAGATCATCGAATGCTCTGGCTCGTTCTTGGCGCCCTGACCCTGTTCCTGTTCCTCGGCGGTCTCCGCGCATTCGAGCGCGCCTCGGTCACCACCATCAAGTCGCTGTTCGCCTGGATCGCCGCCCTCGGCGGCATTGCCCTGGCACTGCTGCTGCTCCTATCCGGCCGCGGCGGCATCGCGCTCGGGGCGCTGGTCATGTTCGGCCCGCTGATCTGGCGGCAGTGGCAGGCCTACCGCATGACCCAGGGCACGCAGCAGCGGTCCGGCGGCTCGACCCAGCCGCCGCCGCGTCGACAGAGCGGCATGACGGTCGAGGAAGCCTACCAGGTCCTCGGCCTCCGTCCGGGCGCCTCCGAGGCGGAAATCCGCGAGGCCCACCACCGGCTGATGCGCACCGCCCATCCGGACAGCGGCGGGTCGGACTGGCTCGCCACCCGCGTCAACCAGGCGCGCGACGTGTTGCTACGGCCGAAGCGCGGCAGTGCGTGACGGCCCGCGCGGCAACGTGATAGGTCTCGCCGGCACCTGTCGCTGCCGGGTCGGGCGTTAACGCCGCATTTCCGCCCGAACGGCGATGGTCGCTTCGGGGAGACAAGGGAGCCCATTGTGATCAAGCCATTGCGCAAGGCCGTTCTGCCCGTCGCTGGACTCGGCACGCGATTTCTCCCCGCCACCAAGGCGACCGCCAAGGAAATGCTGCCGGTGGTGGACAAGCCGCTGATCCAGTACGCGATCGAGGAAGCCCGCGCGGCGGGGATCGAGCAGTTCTGCATGGTCACCGGCCGCGGCAAGACCGCGCTGGTGGAACATTTCGACATCGCCTTCGAACTGGAAGCCACCCTGCGCGAGCGCGGCAAGGCCGACGCGCTGGAACAGTTGCGCGGCGCGCAGGTCGAGCCGGGGTCGATGGTCACCGTGCGCCAGCAGGTGCCGCTGGGGCTGGGCCACGCGATCTGGTGCGCCCGCGCGTTCATCGGCGACGATCCGTTCGCCATCCTGCTGCCGGACGACCTGGTGCTGGCCGACACGCCGTGCCTGCGCCAGCTCGCCGACGTGTATCGCGACACCGGCGGCAATGTCGTCGCGGTCACCGAGGTGCCGCGAGAGCAGACCAACCGCTACGGCATCCTGCGCATCGGCAAGGACGATGGGCGGCTGGTCGAGGTGCTCGGGCTGGTGGAGAAGCCGGCGCCGAAGGACGCGCCGTCGAACCTGTCCATCATCGGCCGCTATGTGCTGCTGCCGGAGGTGATCGGCCACCTGGCGCGGATGGAGCGCGGCGCCGGCGGCGAGGTGCAGCTCACCGACGGCATGGCGAAGCTGATCGGCAGGCAGCCGTTCCACGGGCTGCGCTACGAGGGCCAGCGGTTCGACTGCGGCGACAAGATCGGCTTCCTGGAGGCGCAGATCGCCTACGCGTTGAAGCGCCCCGAGATGGCGGACGCCGTTCACGCGTTCCTGCGGCGCTATGTCGATCCGGCCGATTTCATCGTGAGCGCCGTCGCGCGCGAAACGGTTTGACGATGGCATTCTCGCACCGTTTCGATCCGACCACGCTGCGCGAGTACGACATCCGCGGCACGGTCGGCCGCACGCTGTTCGAGGACGATGCGTTCGCCATCGGCCGCTGCTTCGGATCGATCGTCGCGCGTCAGGGCGGCAGCACCGTCGCGGTCGGCTACGACGGGCGGCTGTCGAGCCCGCAAATGGAGGCGGCGCTGGTCAAGGGCCTGAGTGCCAGCGGCATCGAGGCGGTACGCATCGGCCGCTGGCCCGACGCCGATGCTGTATTATGCCTCGACCAAGCTGAAGACCGATGGCGCGGTGATGGTGACCGGCAGTCACAATCCGCCCGACTACAACGGCTTCAAGATGGTGCTCGCCGGCAAGCCGTTCTTCGGCGAGCAGATCCGTGCGTTGGGCGGGCAGGCGATGGCTGGCGACGTGGTGGACGAGACCGTGGCGCCGGAACGCAGCCTCGATGTCTCCGCTGACTACGTCGCGCGCCTGCTGTCGGACTGGGACGGCGGCGACCGCATGCTGAAGGTGGTGTGGGACAACGGCAACGGCTGCCGCGGGCGAAGTGCTGCAGCGGCTCGTCGCCGGTCTGCCCGGCGAGCATATCGTGCTGAACGGCGACGATCGACGGCAGGTTCCCGGCGCATCATCCCGATCCGACGGTGCCGGCGAACCTGCAGCAGCTGATCGCCGAGGTGGCTGCACGCCGTGCCGATATCGGCATCGCGCTGGATGGCGACGCGGACCGGATCGGCCTGATCGACGACGCGGGACGCATCCTGTTCGGCGACCAGTTGCTGGTGCTGCTGGCGCGCGACGTGCTGCGCGAGCATCCGGGCGCGACCATCATCGCCGATGTGAAGGCCAGTCAGGTGCTGTTCGACGAGGTCGCGCGCGCCGGCGGCAATCCGCTGATGTGGCGCACCGGGCACAGCCTGATCAAGGCGAAGATGGCGGAAACCGGTTCGCCGCTCGCCGGCGAGATGTCGGGGCATATCTTCTTTGCCGACCGCTGGTACGGCTTCGACGATGCGCTGTATGCCGCGGTGCGCACACTCGGCGTGCTGGCGCGCGCCGACACCAAGCTGTCCGACATGCGCGATGCGCTGCCGCAGGTGATCAACACGCCCGAAGTGCGCTTCGACTGCGACGACACGCGCAAGTTCGCGTTGATCGAGGAGGTCGCCGAACGGCTGCGCGCCGCGGGCGCGAAGGTGTCCGAGACCGACGGCGTGCGTGTGCTGACCGATGATGGCTGGTGGCTGCTGCGGGCGTCGAACACGCAGGCCGTGCTGGTGGCGCGCGCCGAGGCGAGCACCGAGGCGGGGCTGGAACGACTGAAGCAGGCGCTGGTGCATCAGCTCGAACTGTCGGGCCTGCCGCCGCCGGATTTCTCCGGCAGCCACGCGGGGCACTGAAAGTGCGCCGTTGGCGACCGGCCGCTGGCGGCCGCGCTCCGGGGCAAGGCCGAGGCAGGTGACGTCCACCGGCGGAGCGGATATTCCGACCATCCGGCGGCCGCTTGGCCTCGGCTTCACCCAGCGGGTGTCACCGGTTCGATCCCGGTGGCACCCACGGTCGATCAGACGGCTTCCTTCAGCTCCTTGGCGACCCGGAAGGCGACCTTCTTGCTCGCCTTGATCTTGATCGCCTCGCCGGTGGCCGGGTTGCGGCCCATGCGGGCGGCGCGCTTTCTCACCTGAAGCATGCCCAGCCCATTGAGCCGGATCTTGTCGCCCTTCTTCAGATGACGCGTCACCAGGCCCACCATGTCGCTCAGCATGGCGTCGCACTGCTTCTTCGGCATGTCGTGGCTCTCGGAGAGCGATGCCGACAGGTGTTTGAGGGTCACGGTGGCCGGCGCGGCCATCTTGGCCGGCGCTGCCGCCTTCGGGGACTTTGCCGCGGACTTGGCTGCCGCGGGGGCCTTCTTTGCTGCCATGGGTGACCGACTCGCTGTTGCAGGTTCAGTTGCAATGTGACGGAATCACGGTTTGTCCCTCAGGACAAGCATTTCTTGCAGTCCCGCCCCGGAAACCGGGGCCTTTCCAAGGCCGCCACGTGTGGCATGGTGGCCAGACCAGCGATTTCGACCGGGACCCAGGCAAGGACAGAAAGGCAGAACCATGTACGACGTTCACTATTGGCCGACGCCCAACGGCAAGAAGGTGACAATCCTGCTGGAGGAGCTGGGAGCACAGTACAAGGTCGTGCCATGTAATATCGGGCGCGGCGACCAGTTCACGCCGGAATTTCTCAAGATGAACCCGAATCACCGCATGCCGGTATTGGTGGATCATAGTCCGGCCGGGGGCGGTGAGCCGATCGCGGTCTTCGAATCGGGCGCGATCATGCTGTATATCGCCGAAAAGGAGGGGAAGTTCTTTCCGCAGGCGCTGCGGCCGAAATATCAGGTGATCCAGTGGCTGACCTGGCAGATGGCCAACCAGGGGCCGAAGAGCGGCGAGTGTGGCCACTTCCGCCGGCTCGGCGACACCAAGGGCGACCAGAGCTACGCGGTGACCCGCTTCACCGACGAGACGAATCGCCTGTTCGGGGTGCTGAACAACCGGCTGTATGAGAGCAAGTACCTGGCGGGCGACGACTACACGATCGCCGACATGATCAGCTACCCGTGGACGGTGAACTGGCAGGCGCAGGGCCAGGATATCGAGGAGTTCAAGTACTTCAAGCGGTGGTTCGAGGAACTGGGCGCCCGGCCCGGCGTGCAGCGCGGCATGGCGGTAGGCGCGGATCTGCCGGGCGATCCGTCGGCCGTGACGCCGGAGGAGCAGGCGCGGCGCGCCAAGCTGCTGTATAACCAGCGCGCCCGGCCGGTTCCGGCGTAGCGACCGGCGAGCCCCCAGTCAGCGATCCGCCACTTCACCCTGTCCTCTCCGCCCCAGGGGCTGAGAGGGTTCCTGCCCGAAGGACGCGCCCATGCCAGACATCGAATGCTTCTTCGACTGCTCGAGCCCGTGGACCTACTTCGCCTGCCATAATCTGCTGCAGATGCAGCAGGAGCTGGCGATCGATATTGCCTGGCGGCCGATCCTGGTCGGCGGCGTGTTCAACGCGGTCAATCCCAGCGTGCACAATTCGCGGGAAAAACCGGTGCCGGCGAAGACCGCGTACAACAAGAAGGACCAGCAGGACTGGGCGCGCCATCTCGGGCTGCGCATGCACTACCGTCCGACCGTGTTCCCGGTGAACAGCGTGCGCGCGATGCGCGGCTGCATCCTGCTCGAGCCGGAGGGCAAGCTGGTGCCGTTCGCGCTGGCGACGTTCGAGGCCTACTGGGGCGACGACAAGGACATCTCGCAGGTCCCGGTGCTGCGCGAGATCTGCAGCAAGGCCGGCGTCGACGCCGACAAATTGCTCGAAGGCATCGAGCAGCAGTCGATCAAGGACAAGCTGCGCGCCATCACCCAGGAGCTGATCGATCGCGGCGGTTTCGGCTCACCCACCATGTTCGTGGGCGGCGACGACATGTATTTCGGCAACGACCGCATGCCGCTGATCCGCGAGGCGGTGCTGCGACGCCGGCGCGCATGAGGGTCGCGCCGGAGGCGCGCATGAGGGTTGTGCCGGAGGCGCGCATTAGGGTTGTGCCGGAGGCGCGCATGAGGGTCGCGCCGGAGGCGCGCGGGATGCGCACCGGCACAAGGAATGCAGCTGTAGCTTGGCGTCAGCGCGGGATGGTGAGCGCGATCAGCCGCTGTGCAGACGCGTCGATGCGTTCCAGGTTCCGGCAGCTATCGATCAGTTCGGCGAACTGCGCTGCCGATATGGCGAGGCCCGGGGTTATGGGTCGGATGCGGCGCGCGTGTTCCGCGAAGTCCCAGACGAACTCGCGGCCGGTGCCTTCGCGGGTGTGGCTGCGCCCGTCCTTGGTAAACACCGTGATGCGCGGGCCGAACAGCGTACGACGGACCATCGGGATCAGCGTGACGCGGTGCATGAGGTCGAGCACCTCGGGTGGATCGGTCTCGCCTGGACCGGGCTGCGCGCCACGCAGCAGCGGGTAGCCGCGCGTAACGGCGCCATAGGCGGTGAAATACTGCGTGCTGCCGACCCGGGGCTCGCCGTCGCTGCCGGGGGTCGGGAAAGCGGGGCTGGGGTATTCGGTCTCGAACCAGTTCACCACCGCCTCGATGCGGTCGATGTCGGCGTGGCTGATGTTGTGTTGTTCGCACAGCCGAGCGGTGACATCGACATGGGCGATGTTGTAGCCGGCGGTCGAGTAGATGCGATACAGCGTCTCGAGAAAGACCCAGTCGTTGCCGAGATTTTCCGTGATGCGGGCAAGCTCGGTGCTGGTGCGGCCGGTGAAGCTGTAGGCCAGGCGGCCGAGATTGTTGCCGGCATAGGCGTGATAGAAGCCGGCCTCGCCTTCCAAAGTGGTCTCGCCGCCCGGTGTGCCGTGGCGGGCCATGGCGACGGCGAGCAGCGCGTTGCGCACCGCGCCGCCCTCGCGCAGCGAGCGACCGCCGCTGCGCGCGCCTTCCAGATTGCCGGCGGCCAGGTTGACGCACTGCGCGATGGCGCTGTGGATCTGATCTGCGTCGAGCTGCTGAAGTTTCGCGGCGGCGACCGCGGCGCCGAAGATGCCGAACACCGGCCCAGCGTGGAACCCGCGCGACATCACGGTGGGGATGAATTCCGCGGCCATGCGCTCCATCACCTCGTACGCGGCCGCGATCGCGGTGAGCAACAGCTGGCCGGACGCACCGGTGAGTTCCGCCGCCACCAGCGCCGCGGGGAGGATCGCTGTGCCCGGGTGGGTGAGCATGCGGAACGTGTCCCACTTGCCGCCGGCGAGGATCATTTCGGCATTGACGAAGGCAGCACCCGCCTTGGTGAGCTTGGTGCCGCTGCACAACACGGTGGCGATGCCGGCGCCGCCCTGCTCCTCATCCTGCATCAGGGCGAGCGCCTGTCGGCTGGCCGGCATGTCGTGCGCCACCAGGGCGGAGCTCAGTGCCTGGAGGGTGACGCCCTTGGCGCGGTCCACCACTGCTGGCGGGAGGTCGGTGAAGCGAAGGCCGGCGACGAAGCCGGCGAAGTCACGGCTCAGGGACATCGTGGGGTCCGATCGAACAGGCATTCGCACAAGGCGCGGCGCAGCCTCGCGCCGGTACGCCGGATGAAGAACTGACGTTGGTGGCGACGCGCTGCAGCCGGGTCGATCTCTGGCCGGGGGGCTGCTGCGTTGTCCCGCCTCCCGCCCTACCCTCCTTCGATCTTCGGAATAAAGAACACCTCCGCCCCCGGCCTGATCGGACGCAGAAAATCGATCTCGTACAGCTCCCCGTCGATCGCGACGGTGGTCTCCTCCTCCAGCGTCTCCGCCAGGCCGGGGAACTTCCGGTCCATCTCGCGGATGACGCCGCGCAGGGTCTTCGCCGCCACCAAAAACTCGGTCACGCCGCCGGTGTAGCGGCGGGAGAAGCCGGTGGTGAAGACGACCCGCGCGGCTGCGTCACTCATCGGATCAGGCGCCTGGGTCAGGCGCCCCGTGCTGCGTCGATCGCCTCCAGCACCTTCGGCGGCGACATCGGCAACTCGGTCATCCGCACGCCGACTGCGTGCTCGATCGCGTTGGCGATCGCCGCCATCGGCGGGCAGATGTTGACCTCGCCCACGCCCTTCGCACCGAACGGGTGCGCCGGGTTCGGCACCTCCACCAGCACCGCGTCGATCATCGGCAGATCCGACGCGACCGGGCAGCGATAGTCGAGGAAGCCCGGATTATCGAGCTGGCCCTTGGCGTTGTAGATGTATTCCTCGTTCAGCGCCCAGCCGATGCCCTGCACGACGCCGCCCTGGATCTGTCCCTCGACGTAGCTCGGATGGATCGCCCTGCCGACATCCTGGGCGGCGACGAACCGGAGAATGGTGACCTTGCCGGTCTCCGGATCGACCTCGACGTCGCAGAACTGGGTGGTGAAGCCGGGCGCCTGGCCGCCGGCGTTCACCGACGCCGCAGCGGTGATCGGCCCGCCGGTTGCCGACGACTTCGCCGCCAGCGCCTTCAGCGACAGCGGCTCGAATTCGCCGACGTTGGTGCCGGCCGGCTTGGCGAACCCGTCCTCCCAGATCACGCCTTCCGGGTCGACGTCCCAGATCAGCGCGGCCCGCTTGCACAGGTCCTTGATCACGGCCTTGGTGGCGTTCACCACCGCGGTGCCGGTGGCGAAGGTCACGCGCGAACCGCCGGTCACATGGGTGTAGCCCACCGATCCGGTGTCGGCGACGATCGCCCGCACCACGTCGTAGTCCACGCCCAGCGTCTCGGCCGCCATGATCGCCATCGAGGCGCGCGAGCCGCCGATGTCCGGGCTGCCGGTCGCCACCAGCACGGTGCCGTCGGCATTCACCTGGATCGTCGCACTCGAATCGCCGCCACCGTTGAACCAGTAGCCGGACGCGACGCCGCGCCCCTGGTTCTTGCCCAGCTTCACCTGGTAGGCGGGATGGTTCTGCAGCGCCTCGAGCGTCTGAACGTAGCCGTCATGCGCATGCTTCGGCCCGATAGATCGTCGGCGTGCCAGGGCGCGCGGCGTTCTTGAGCCGCAGTTCCAGCGGGTCCATGCCGATCCTCGTCGCCAGCATGTCGATCACGCTCTCCACCGCGTAGGCGGAGATCGGCGAGCCGGGCGCGCGATACGCCGCCGACTTCGGCCGATTGCACACCACGTCGTAGCCGACGGCGTGCTGGTTCGGGATGTCGTACGGCGCGAATGCGCACAGGCAGCCGTTCATCACCGGCGAGCCGGGAAAGGCGCCCGCCTGGAACTTGAAGATGCCGTCGCCGGCGACCAGCTTGCCGTCCTTGGTGACGCCCATCTTCACCCACATGGACGAACCGGAGGTCGGGCCGGTCGCGCGGAACACGTCCTCGCGGCTCATCATCAGCCGCACCGGACTGCCCGACTTCATGCGACAGCACCGTGGCGATCGGCTCCAGATAGGTCACCGTCTTGCCGCCGAAGCCGCCGCCGATCTCGGCAGGATAGACGCGGATGTCGCCCACCGGCTTCTTCAGGATCTGCGCGGTCAGCGCACGCATCTGGAAGTGCCCCTGGCTCGACGACCAGATTTCGGTCTGGCCGTCGGGGTCCCAGCGCGCCAGGCAGGCGTGCGGCTCGATATAGGCCTGGTGCACCGCGGCGGTCTTGAATTCCTTCTCGATCACCACGTCCGCCTGGGCGAAGCCGGCGTCGACGTCGCCGACCTGGAACTCCAGACGCTTGGAGATGTTGGAGGGCCTGGTCGGCGCCGGCTCGACGCCGCGCGTGATCATGTCCTCGAACAGCAGCGGCGCGTCAGGCTGCATTGCCTCGTCCACGTCGATGACGTGCGGCAGCACCTCGTAGTCCACCTTGATCAGCGACGCCGCCTCTTCGGCGATCGAGGCGCTGATGGCCGCCACCGCGGCGATCGCGTGGCCCTCATACAGCGCCTTCTCGCGCGCCATGATGTTGCGGGTGACGTGCCAGAAATTCACGCGCGACGCGCTCGGGCCCGATGTAGTCGAACTTCTGGTCCGGCAGGTCATTCGGCTGTGATCACGGCCTTGACGCCGGGCAGCTTTGCGGCGGCCGAGGTGTCGATCGAGCGGATGCGCGCGTGCGCGTGCGGCGAGCGCAGGATGCGGCCGTACAGCATGCCCGGAAGCTTGTAGTCGCCGCCGTACATCGCGCGTCCGGTCACCTTGGGCACGCCGTCCGGACGGATCGGCCGGGTTCCCACCCACTTGAAGCGCTTTACGGAGTCGGTCACGACTGTGTCGTTCACAGCTACCTCGCCTGATTGTCCTGGACTGCGTCGGAGAGTTGACCGTCGCGCAGCGGGGGGCAGATGGCAAGCCCCGGCCCGCCATTGCGCAGCGGTTCCCGCCCAGCGGAGCTGATGGCGGTCGATATCGAGGCGCAGCGCCGGACGCGAAGCTCTAGCGGCCAATGCGGCCTTCATGAAACCATCACGTGTCCGCGTGCAGAGCCAATGTAATCATCGTCGCGTCTTGCCGATTCGCGGGGCCAGGGACATGCCCGGCGGGGCCAGGAAGCCTCGAGGGGGAGGAGCCGCAATTGAGTGTCCCTGACCCGACGGTTGAAGAGGGATCGCGATGAGTGGGTTTCTTGAGCTCCTGAAGGAACAGCGCTGGGACGATCATCGCTACTACCATCACAGTCGGATAAACCAGTCGCTCCACCTGCTGAGCGCACTCAGCTTCGTGTGCGCCTATCTGCTGGTGTTCAAGGATCCGGCGGCGGCAGCGCTGATGGGATGGCTGGTCGCGATGACCAGCCGGCAGGTCGGGCACTTTTTCTTCGAGCCCAGGTGCTATGACAGCATCAACCAGGCGACGCACGAGCACAAGGAAGCGATCAAGGTCGGCTACAATCTTCGGCGGAAGGTCATCCTCATGACGATCTGGGCGTTGTCGCCGCTGTACCTGCTGATGGATCCGACGCTCCTGCACACAGTCAGGCCACCGGCCGACGCGGGTGAATTTGTCCGCCACGTGGGTTATCTGTGGCTTGCGATCGGCCTTGGCGGATTGCTGTGTCGGACGCTGCACCTCTGCAAGATCAAGGATGTGCGGACCGGACTGGTTTGGGCCACCAAGATAATCACCGATCCATTCCACGACATCAAACTGTACTATCGCGCCCCCACCCGCCTGTTGCGCGGCGAGCTGACCGATAACGCCGCAGCGCAGGCCTGACCCATCAGGTGGTGCTCAGCCGATTGCCAAGCCGCGTCCGATAGGCCGCCAGCATCTCGCGCAGAACCTGGCGCCGGATCGACGTGTTGCTGCTGGTGGTAGCTGCCCACCAACCATCGCGTTCCATGGTCCTGGCGGCTGCGAGGAAACGGTCCGCTACGGCAGTGAAGTCCGCATCGCTGTAATTCAGGCTGAAGATGAGGCGGCCTGTACCCACCCAGCTCAGTGCCAACCCTTCGGCACGCAGGTAGTACTGCAGCATCCAGTTGTAGCGGGACGGGCGAGTATAACACACCGTCCAGATGGACGAGAGATTGACCACCCTGACCGGAAGCTGCTGCTCGCCCAGCGAACCGTTCAGCCGCTCGGCCCGAGTGTTCCACAGCTCGTCCAGGCCGTCATAAAGCCGCAACATCTCCGGCGTCTCCAGACGACGGAGAAACTCATTCATCGCACCCATGACATACGGGTGCGAATTGAATGTGCCGCGCGCCAGACAGACGTCGACCGGGCGATCCTCGCGGAACCGCTTCATCCATCCATGCCGCCCACACAGCACGCCGACCGGAAGTCCGCCGCCGAGGGTTTTTCCGTAGGTGACAAGATCGGGCTGGACGCCGAAATACTCCTGCGCCCCACCAAGTGCCAACCGGAAGCCGACGAACACCTCGTCGAAGATCAACGCGAGCCCGCGCTCGGTACACACCGCCCGCAGCTGCTGCAGCCACCGGGTATAGGCCTTGCGATCGAAATGCGCCGTTCTTCCGCTGTCGACCAGCGAGGCATCGGTGGGAGCGGTGATATTCGGATGCAATGCCTGCAGCGGGTTGACCAGGACACAGGCGATGTCGCGGCGGGTGCGAAGCACATGCAGTGTATGCTCGGACAATTCTGTCAGGGTGTAGGTTTCGCGCGCAGCCGAGGGATTGCCGATGCCCGGCTGAACGTCACCCCACCAGCCGTGATAGGCACCGCAAAAGCGCACCAGGTGCGAACGGCGGGTGTGATAGCGCGCGAGCCGGACCGCCTGCATGACCGCTTCGGTGCCGGACATATGGAAGGACACTTCGTCCATGCCGGAAATCTGGCGGATGCGCTCGATGTTATAGGCGGCGACCGGATGGTAGGAACCAAGCACCGGCCCGAGGTCACCGACGAGTTTTGCGCCGCATGCAATGCACTCCTTGTAGAAGTCGTACCCGAACAGGTTGACCCCGTACGAATTGGCAAGGTCGTACAGGACATTGCCGTCAAGATCGTTGACGGTTACGCCGCCGGAGGACTCCAGGACAGAGCCGGCGGCAAGCTGCCGACGTACCAACCGGCTATACTGATAGGGAACCCGATAGGCCGCTATGAACTGCAGATCGGACGCCGTTTCGTGGACCTGAGCGGTCAATGCGCTGGTCCTGGGAAACCGCTCCCGATAGAGCGCCGCGAGGCGCTGAAATCCGTCCCGTCGCTGGGTTGCGATCTTCTCCGGCGGGTCGTCCGATCGGAAGAACCGATGCTCGTCGGTACTCGTAAAACGGAATCAGCGACGCAACAAAGCGTGCCAACCGAGCATGTCCGGCCAGCGACCGATGCTTCGCCTTCGACAATTCAAGTTTGCGCTTGACCTTGACGAGCAGCAGCGTCAGGGCCGCCGCCCCGGCGGCACAGGCTGCAACGATGGTCGGCTCCATGGCGGTCGCATCACCTCCGCTGCCGGCAGGCCGATAGCATGAAATGGCTGCGCTCGACGATTACCAAAATCGCCTGTCATGACGATATCAATTTCCTGCTGACCAACCGTATCCCAAGACGGCTGGCGACCCGCCTGTTCGGCTGGTTCAGCCAACTCGAGCATCCTCTGGTCCGTGACATATCAATCGGCGTCTGGCGCCGCTTCGCCGATCTGGATCTGAGCGACGCGCGCGAAACCCGCTTCCGTAGCCTGCATGACTGCTTCGTCCGCCGGCTCCGCGACGGAGCGCGTCCGATCGATGCCGATCCGGATTTGCTG
Organism: uncultured Alphaproteobacteria bacterium; assembly: GCA_963749575.1. Taxonomy (GTDB): domain Bacteria; phylum Pseudomonadota; class Alphaproteobacteria; order Acetobacterales; family Acetobacteraceae; genus JAMXLO01. Next base: position 496,508 of record CAVVNM010000009.1, on the reverse strand, counting down.
GTCAGTCCTTGCGATGCGATAGTCGGGGCATGCGGAGCGGTGCAGGACGGCGAAGTCCTGCAGATAAAGGGTTTCCCATACCAGTTGCGCGATCTGCTCCGCGACGCCGAACCAGCCGAGATCCGGCGGACCGGTCGTTATGTGACGCTGCGGCTTACCTCGGCCATGTATCATCGATTCCATGCCCCGCATGACTGCCGCATAGAGTTGGTCAGCTACATCCCGGGTGACACGTGGAACGTCAATCCGATCGCCCTCAAGCGGATTGAGCGCCTGTTCTGCAGGAACGAGCGAGCGGTGATCCGGACCAGGCTATCGCGCACCAATCACGCCGTCATACTGGTTCCCGTCGCGGCGATCCTGGTGGCGGGCATCCGACTCAACTTCCTCGATCCACATAGCGACCTGCGCCGGCACGGCCAGCGGACCATTCAATTGGACGTCCCGCTGACCAAAGGTGAGGAAATCGGCTGGTTCCAGCATGGATCGACGATCGTCGTGTTCGCGCCGGGAGACTTCAGCCTGGCGGAAGGTCTACACGAAGGCTCACGAATTCGCGTCGGACAGCCACTGATGCGCGTTCCGCCCGCCGCATCGATGACATCGCAATGATGCTGCCGGCTCGCACCGACGCCGCTACACCGCCGGTTCCAGCAGCGAGGCGTTATCGTTGCGCACGTTGTTGACCGCGGTGCCGACCCGCCAGACGCGCAGCTCGGTCCCCGAAGGCCGCAACAGGTCCGCCGGCTCGCCCTCGACCTCGCCCAGCCACGCCGGCCAGTCGGCAGCCTCCAGGATCACCGGCATCCGCTCGTGCAGCGGCCGCAGCACCGGGTTGGCGCTCGTGGTCACGATCGTGAAGGATCGCAACACCGTGCCATCGGCGCCGCGCCAGCCCTCCCACAGCCCGGCAAACGCCATCGGCCGGCCATCGGCGCGCGCGATGGCGTACGGCCGCTTGCCGCCCTCGGTTGCCTGCCACTCGTAGAACACGTCCCCCGGCACCAGACAGCGCCGCCGCGCGAGCGCATCTCGAAACATCGGTGCGGTGGCAACCGTTTCGGCACGCGCGTTGATCGGCTGCCGTACCGACTTCGCGTCCTTCGCCCAGTGCGGCACCAAGCCCCAGCGCAGCAGATCCAGATGCCTGGCCCGCGTCTCGGGATGCAGCCGCACCACCGGCGCGTCCCGAGTGGGCGCCATGTTCCAGGTCGGCTCCCAGTTCGGCGTCGGGTTCACGGTCTGGAACAACGCCCGGAGTGCCTCGGCGGGGAGGAAGGATGCGTAGCGGCCGCACATCGTCAGCTGGATGCTGACCTGGTGCGAACCCGCGATGGAGATCGTTGCGTCGCCTTGCTCCTCGAAATGCCAGTGGCCATGAACGCGTTGCCGTCTGGCAAGCTACTTCATCTCCCGCTCCAGCGCCTCGATCGCGGCATCGCTGAAGCCGAAGTGATGCGCGATTTCGTGCACCAGCACGTTGCGCACCAGACGGAACAGCTCCTCCCCGGTCTCGATCCACTCCAGCAGGATCGGCTGGCGGTACAGGAAGATCAGGTCCGGCTGGCGCGCGATGTCGCCGACACTGCGCTCGGTCAGCGGCGTGCCGCGATACAGCCCGGTCAGTTCCCAGGCCGAACTCGATCCCCAGATCGTCCAGCGTCGCGTCGTCCGGCAACTCCTCCACCGTGATGCCGACGCCGCGGACATGCTCTGCCAATCGCGCCGGGATCGCGGCGAGCGCACGTTCCGCGAGATCTGCGATGTCGTCGGCACTCGGGGGTTTCACGTCGAGACCTGCTCCAGCACTGCCCGTGACTGCCTGATGCCATAACCGCGGATCAGCACCGCCGGCAACAGCGCACCCGGCAGCACGATCCAGGCGATCCAGCCCAGGTGGTTGGGGCCGATCGCGTAGAGCGGCCCCAGCAGGGTCACCCCGCCCCAGGCGCCGAGATGCCCGAGGCCGTCGGTCCAGGCGAACGCGACGGCGCGGATCCGCGTCGGATAGGCCACCGCGGTGTAGTTGTACAGGTTAAACAGGAACAATCCGGTGCCGATGCGACTGACGATGTAGCAGACCGCGATGACCGCAAGGCTGGGCACCATCCAGGCCACCACCCAGCTCGCCGCGAACAGCAACGCCATCACCGCGATGACGTCGCGCCGCTCGACGCCCTCGCCGAGCCATGCGTTGAACTGGAACGCCGCGAACAACACCGCGTATGCGACGGCGAGGGTCAGGAACACCTGATGCGCCGTGGCGCCATGGTCCACCATGTAGACCGCGAAGAACGCGCCGACGCCATAGATCAGTCCGGCGTATCCGGCCATCCAGCAGACGATCAGCACCCAGGTGCGCCGGCGGTACAGCGGGCTGGTGAACAGCTCCTTCCAGGCGCCGCGTCCGGCCATGATCACCGGGTTGTCACCGACGCTCGGGTCCGCCAGCGGCACGCCGCTGTAGCGCTGCACCCGCCGTTCGTAGTCCGCCATGGCGCGGTCGGCTTCCTCGTGTCTGCCGCGCGCCTCCAACCAGCGTGGCGACTCCGGCAGTCTCCAGTACAGCCAGGGCAGCAGCACGACGATTTCGATGATCGCGCTGATCCACAGAAATGCCTGCCACTGGCTGGGGATCAGCCAGAATGCCAACAGGTTGACACTGACGGCGACCAGCGCGGTGACGCCTTGCGAGGCCAGCAGCACGCGGTTGCGCACCAGCGGGGAGTTCATCTCGGACAGGTATACCGAGTGCGTCGCCACGATGCCGCCGACGCCCAGCGTGCTGAGCACCGACAGCACCACCATGCCCCAGAAATTGGTGATGTAGGCGAACGGCCAGATGCAGATGCCGCCAAGCAGCGTGGCGAGCAGGATGGCCGGGCGGCGGCCATACCGATCGGCGACCCAGCTCATCAGGTAGACACCGAGCAGGATGCCGGCGCCGACCTGCAGCGCCTGGATCACGGCGTACTGGTAGATGTCGATGATGTGGGCGGGGCGCCAGACGAACGGATACAGCCGCGCGCCGATGCCGTCGGTGTCGAAGATGATGAAGCCCCAGGTGATCTCGACCAGAATGGCGAGGTGCCATTGCACCCGGGTCAGCGGCAGGCGGTCGATGCGCGCCGCGATATGGCCGTGAATCGCGCTGCGCGACATGGTTTCTGCCGACATCGGTTTCTCCCCTGCGCCGGTGGCATGTTGCCGGCTTTTCGGCATGCTGGTGGCGGCAGATGGCGGCTGTCAAATCAAGCGCGAGAGCTCCGATCAATGAAAGCCGGCACCCCTCGGCGGACAGTCCTTGCGCTGGCGCGGGCTCCACGGTATCGTTTCGTTTGACTGCCGTCTTGCCGCCCACCTCGGGGGAATCGGGTCAATGAAAAAATTGCGGCATATGTTGTGGCAACTTCCGGGTACTGATCGGAGCAGGCGCCCTGTTTGCTTCCGGCGCGCGGGCGACAGTGTCCGACGCATCAGGCGACCGAAACGAGTCGGCCCTCGCTGCCCACAGTGGCCAGGTCGTGGTCAAGCTTGAGAATGACCAAGTGTACTTTTCGCAGGACGCCGGCCGAACCTTCGAGCCATTGGGGCTGACGGCGACATCGGAAGCGGCTCGCCTGAAGGGGCTGCTGCGACACGGCGCCCACGCTCAATCGGGTGGCACCGTGACGGTAGCGCCGACCGTGGTTGCCGACGGAGCGGGTGGTTGGCAGTGGGCACGCCCGAAGGACACAAGTGTGCCCGACAGGTCCCGCCCGCCCGGCAGCGGCCACAGCGCCGGCGAGACCGGTCGCCGACCGGAATGGCGTAACCAACGAGCCGAAGGGACCCACCCAGATAAGGCCGGAGTAGCCCGGGCTGCGCCATACACCGGCAACGCTGCCCGCAGCGGGTTCAGCAGTGGGCATGCTTGAACCGGCCTTGAGTGAACGCGCCCCCAAGGCGTTTCGCGACGGAACCCATCGCAGTATTTCCCCGGACGATACGATTGCGCGCGTTCGGTGTCACGGCGCCAGGATGGGCATCACCCGTCTGGGGAATATCACCGGGCTCGACCATATCGGCATTCCCGTCGCCATTGCGGTGCGGCCGAAATCACGCTCGATCTCGGTATGCCAGGGCAAGGGACTCGGGTTGCCGCAGGCCTTTGCCTCGGCGCTGATGGAAGCGGCCGAGTTCTACCACAGCGAAGAGCTTGAGGACCGGTTTCTGCTGGCTTCGTACCGCGAACTAGCGGCAACGGCGTGCGTGGTCGAGCCTGCAGCGTTGTGCGGCAATGGGCGGCGCTTCGATCCGGCACGGCCGATCGAGTGGATCGAGGGATACGACCTGCTGCGACAGGAAGCCTGCTGGGTCCCGGCGGAGATCGTACACACCGATGCGACACGCGCGCAGACCCATGACAGCGGCTGCTTCCTGCGCGGCAGCAATGGGCTGGCATCCGGCAACAACCTGTTGGAGGCGATGAGCTCGGGCATCTGCGAAGTGGTGGAGCGCGATGCGGTCGCACTGTGGACGGCGCGGGATTTGCGCGAACGTGCGGCGTGTCATGTCGACCTGCGATCCATTGACGACCCGGCGGCGCTGGAGCTGCTGTCGCGCTATGAGCAGGCCGGCATCGGCGTGCGCATCTGGAACGTCACCTCCGATGTCGGCATCGCCGGCTTTGTCTGCCACATCCGCGAGGAGTCGGATGATCCGAGCCGGGGGATGCGGCGGTTTCACGGCGCGGGCTGCCACCCGGATCGAGGGATTGCGCTGACCCGCGCGTTGACCGAGGCCGCACAGACCCGCCTCGCCTACATCAACGGCGCCCGCGAGGATTTGCCGTTCTGGCACTATGCGGCGCCCGACAATGCCGATGTCGCGGAAGCGTTGCTGGATGCATTGCAGGCGGCACGCGAACCGCGCCAGTTCGACGAGGTGCCACAGTTTGGGTCGGTGGATGTGGGCGACGACGTGCGCTGGGAGCTGGACCGGCTGCGGTCGATCGGGATCGAGCGGGCGATCGCGGTGGACCTGACACTGGCGGAGCTTGCCATTCCAGTGGTGCGGATGGTGATCCCGGGTCTGGAAGGCGACTGCCGGAACGCGGAATATGTGCCGGGTGAACGGGCACACCCGGCAGAGTCGCGCGTTCGGAAGGTATGGCGCGCGCTCAAGGCCAGTAGCGGCATAGGTAAATCATCGCCTGGTTTGGCCCGCCCCTCAGCGTCATGGCGGGGCTTGGGCCCGCCACCCGAGGCTTCGCCGGCGATGGCAAACGGCGCCGAGCCATTCGCAATTATTTTCGCCGGGCCGTCGCTGCCGCCTGCGGCGCGCCCGCCGGACTCGAGACTGGTCTGGCGGCCGCCGGCGCGGCAGGGCGATGTCTATCGTGCAGCGCTGGAACATCCGGCGGCGATCGGGCTGATCGATGGCTATTTCGATGCGGTGCCGAGTGTCTGGCACAATGAGATCCTGTGGGCGATGGAACAGGGGATCCGGGTCTACGGTGCGGCGAGCATGGGCGCTCTGCGCGCAGCGGAACTGGCCGCGTTCGGGATGATAGGAGTAGGGTGGATCTTCGAAATGTACCGCGATTCCACGTTGGTCGATGATGACGAGGTGGCGGTACTGCACGGGCCAGGCGCGACGAGCTACATTCAAGTCACCGAGCCGATCGTGAATCTACGCGCGACTATGAACGAAGCCGTGCGGACTGACGCTGTGGCGTACGACAACGCGGCAATCATCATCGCATCAGCCAAGTGCCTACATTACAAACTCCGCACCGTTGCGGCGGTGTTCAGTGAGGCCGCAGAGCGCGGCGTTACTCACGAGACATTATGCCAGTTGCGTTCTTGGATGAGAGATTGCTGGATCGATCAAAAGAGATTCGACAGCGATCGGATGATAGGAGCGATACAGGCTGACGGGGAGCTATATCCCGCGATATAGCGCAGGATACATTCTCGGGTTGTTGACCCGAGTTCCTTGCTATGCTGAAATCACTGCGGCGAATTGTTGTAGCGGACGGGAGGAACGGCAAATGCGGTCAACCGTAGCGATACTAAGCGTCGGAATGGTGATCCTTCTAGAAGCTTGTGCAACCCCTGTGCCGGTAGCCGCGCCTACTTCCGGCACAGCCAGGCCCGTGAGCGATGTTACCGCCCAACGGCTGTTCCAGGCTCCACAGCCCAACGGCTGCTTGCCAAACATGCCGGCAACCTTCGTTGCTGCCAAGGTTCAGATGCTCGCCAGTAATCCAAATGCGACGTTTGGGAATAATTTCGGCGGCTATGATCCCAACTATGTTGGCCCGTCGCCCGCCGGCTCCGCGTCCAACGAGGAGACCAAACTCCTGGCGCAAGCATTTAATCTTGCGCCCCAGTGGTTGCAGTTTCAGCTATGCAACCAGGTGAACTTTGTATTTGTGGATCCCAATCAATACCAGGCAAACAGCGAGTTTGGTTGGGCATTCTGGGAGTTGTCGGATCCGAAGCAAACGCAAAACTCGCAGAACCACAGTCAGGCACGTTTCATTGGGATCGCACAGGCTGCATTGGATGACAAGAACATCACTTTGAGCAGTTCTGAAACCAGAGTTTTACAAATCCTTCTTGGGAACCCAGGCAGTGCTCCGACCGTCACTGCGAGCTTCACTGCAGGCACCGATAGTGCAGCCTGGGCTGTCCTGGCTATTCTAGCGCACGAAATGGGTCACCTGTTTTGGCATGATGTCTGCGACGGGGACAGCAATCAGCGCGACCAGAGACGCTGTGGTTCTTTTCATAAACACGGCTGGCAGAATGTTGGAGATCATTGGACCCTGAGAGAATTTGGCGCTCCCATTCCGAACGCCAAACATTATCCATTGGTTGATGACAGTGTATCTATCATGAAGCAAACTCAGCCTCCATTTCCAGCCTTGAAGCGTCTTTATGCGGGCAGGAACTCAGTCACCAGGTGGGTTGATTTATTCGCCGCTGTAGCACCCGACGAAGATGTTGCCGAAACATACAAGCTCGCTGCGCTTACGGATTCAAGCGACGCGAATCGGCCAGAACTCGCTGCCCTCACCGTGAGCTATGGCGACAACTGGAACGGCGACATTGTGGCGAACCTGGACAGGCAGGAGCTCTGCTCAAAGCTCCAGTTCATCGAGACCAGCCTCCTTCAACCTGCCAGAACCTGCCCTTAGCAAGACCCGATCCATCCCAGCCCGCACTATCGCAGGCTATGGTGCCTGGGGTTTTCATTCTGGACAGCATATATATGGTTCTGCGATCGCCACCGTGGACGGCAGATGGAGGAGTGGCTCAGATCAATCGGTCTCGCGGACCGCATCCCTGCGTTCCGCGAGAACCGCATCACCATCGATCAGCTTCGTGCGCTGACCGACGCCGATCTGCGCGAGCTCGGCCTGACCATCGGCGAGCGGCTGCGCTTCCGCACCGCACTGGCTGACCTCACCAACAATCCCCCACCGGAGCCTGCCTCCGCCGAACCACCTCCAAGCACAGAAGCCGAACGCCGTCCGCTCACCATCATGTTCGTCGACCTGATGGGCTCCTCCAGCATCGGCAATCGCCTGGACCCGGAAGACCTGATCGAGGTCTACAAGAGCTATCGGGAAACCTGCGGCAAGGCGATCAGCGCTGCCGGCGGACATGTCGCGCGCTTCATCGGCGACGGCATCCTGGCGTATTTCGGCTATCCCGTGGCCCGCGAGAACGACCCGGAACGCGCCGCCCGTGCCGCGTTGGACATCGTGCGGGAGATCACCACAGCGGTGACACCGGCCGATAGTCCGCTGCATGTCAGGATCGGCATCGCCACCGGCCGGGTGCTGGTCAGCCGGGCGTTCGCCGGCGGGCTGTCGTTCCAGGACATGGCGGTCGGCTCCATCCCCAACCTCGGCGCGCGGCTGCAAAACCTTGCCGGCCCGAACGGCATCGTCGTCTCGCAACAGACCCACCAGCGCATCCAGGGCAGGTTTGCCTGCGAGGCCATGGGCGAGGTCGCTCTGGCCGGCTTCGAGGGCTTCCATCGCCCATGGCGGCTGCTCGGCGAGCGCCCGCAGCAGCCATCCTTCGCCGAGGCGCCAGCCGCCTGGAACAGCACATTCCAGGGCAGGCGTGGCGAACTGGAGGTGCTGCGCGCGCAGTGGAGTCGGGTCGAACGCGGCGACGGCAACGTGGTCCTGATCATGGGCGAGGCCGGCATCGGCAAGTCCCGGCTGATCGATCAGTTCCTGACCTTCTACCTGCCGGACGGCACCAAAGCCGCCAGGCTCGGGGCGTCGGCGCTGGACGAGAACTCCACGCTGTTCCCGTTCATCGACTATGTCCGCAGCAGTTCGGGCATCGAGCCGAGCGAACCGCCTGACCGGGCGCTGGAGAAGATTGCCGAGGCGCACAACGGCACCCCGGAACGCGGAGTGCGGCTGCCGATCCTGTCCAGCCTGCTCGGCATCTCCTCCGGCGATCGGGAGATCGCCGAGCTGACGCCGCAGCAATTGCGCGACCGGACGCTGGCCATCCTGACCGAGCTGTTGCTCGGCCTGGCCGACGATGGGCCGTTGTGCCTGGTGTTCGAGGATCTGCACTGGCTCGATCCGACCTCGCGGGAACTTCTCGAACTGCTGGCGCGGCGGGTCCGCGGCAAGCCGATCCTGCTGTTGCTGAGCGCCCGCCCCAGTTTCACGGCGCCCTGGGTGGAGGAGGTCGACGGCACAGTGCTGCGCTTGCAGCCGCTGAGCCCGGAGCATGCCAGCGGCCTGTTGCAGAGCCTGTTCGGCGAAACGCCGGTGCCGCCCCACCTGGCACGGCGGGTCGCGGCACAAACCGATGGCGTCCCGCTGTTCATCGAGGGGATCGCCCGGACGCTGCTGGAGCAGGGACAGCGCGCCGGGTCGGTCAACTGGCTGACGGATGAGGCGGAGCTGCCGATCCCGGCCTCACTCGATGAGGCGCTGGTGGCGCGGCTCGACCAGGCCGGCGCGGCCAAGAGTGTGGCGCAGGCCGCGTCGGTGTTCGGTCGATCGGTGCACCGCCAGCTCCTCGCCGCGGTATCCAACCTGCCGGCGGATCAGTTGGTGGAGCACCTTATGGTGCTGGTGGAAGCGGGCATCCTCGACCGAGAGGCGCGGGGTGAACGGGAGGCCTATCGGTTCCACCACGCCCTGCTGCGTGATGCCGCCTACGCCAGTCTGGTGCGCGACCGCCGGAGGGAGTTGCATGTCCGGGCCGCGCGCGCGCTCGCCGCACTCGATCCGGCCGAGGCGGTGGCTCACCCGGAAATGCTGGCGCTGCACCTGACGGAAGGCGGTCTGGTCGAGGAGGCGGTGCCGCATTGGCTGGACGCCGCGCGCCGGAGCCTCGCGCGTTCGGCGCTGCACGAGGCCACCCGCCTGCTGCGTCGCACCCTGACCTCGCTGGAGCGGCGCCCCGCCACACCGGACAACATCGCCCTGCGCCTGCAGGTGAGCACACTGCTGGGTCCCGCCTTGAGCGGCCTCACCGGACCCCATTCGGTGGAAACCCAGGAGCATTACACCAAGGCGCTCGAGCTGTGCCGACAGTCGCCGGAAGGTCCTTCGCATTTTCCCATCTACTGGGGTTGGTGGCGCCTCGACCCGTTCAATATGGAACGGGCGACCGCGCTGTTGGATCGCGCGGTGACGCGCAACGATCCCGAGCTGCTGCTGCAGGCGCATCATGGCAACTGGGCGTGCCGGCTCAACACTGCATCGTTCGACCGCTGCTGCGAACATGTCGAGGCGGGCCTGCGGATTTATCATCAGGGCGACTATCGGCATCTCGCGCGATCCTACGCCAACCATGATCCCAAGGTGTGCGCCCATGGCTCGCGCGCGCAGGCGTACTGGATGCAGGGCAGACTGCGGCGAGCGATGGACGACGAGCAGCGGGCGCTGTCCTGGGCGCGCGAGATCGATCACGTCGGCAGCCGCGTTCACGCGCTGGGACTGACGCTGCTGCACCGGGTGTATCGCCGCGACTACCAGGAGGTGTTCGATCGGGCCGGCGAACTTATCGCCTTCACCGCCGAGCATGGCGTGGCCGATCACGGCGCGGCCGGGCTGGTGTTTCGCGGCTGGGTGGTGGCAACGCAGAGCGATCCGGCAGCCGGGCTGAGGATGCTGGAGGACGGTCTGGCCCGACAGCAGGAAGTCGCGACCCGCGAAGACTTCTCGGTGTATCTTTGTCTGCAGGCAGAAGCGCTTGCGGCCGCGGGCCAGGCCGACAAGGCAGTGGTGAATTTGCTGCGCGAGCGCCCGCAATTCGACCACAGCGGGCTGCGCAGCTGGGTTCCCGAAGTACACCGCATGACCGGGGAAATGCTGCTCGCGGCCGATCCGGGTTCGACCGACCGGGCGCTGACGGCGTTCGCGGCTGCGGCCGAGATGGCTGCGGCCCAAGCTGTCCCGATGCTCGAACTGCGCGCCGCAATGAGCGAGGCGCGGCTCGGCCTGCGCCTGGGGACCGCGGACCAGGCGGCCGGCAGGGTGAGGTTGGCCCTGGGCAAGATCACCGAGCCCGACGGCTCCGTCGATCTGCTGGATGCAGAGCAGCTGTTGGCTGGCGTAAAACTGAGCAGCGACGCCTAGTCATGGGTTCGCGGCGACACCCCGGGGCCGCAACCGGCCAGCACCATTGCCGATCGTCTGCCCGGGAGGCCGGCGATGCCCCGCGGGGCCGGTTCCCAGGCGTTCGCCGGAGTTTGTAAGGGAGGCTGACATGCCGACACGTCTGACCGATGCGGAGCGCGCCGCACTGCCGCAGACCCTTCCTGGCTGGTCACCGGTCAACGGCCGCGAGGCGATCGAGCGCGCGTTCAAGTTCCGCGACTTCAGCGAGGCGTGGGGCTTCATGAACCGGGTCGCGCTGCTGGCGGAAAGCCAGAACCATCATCCCGACTGGTCCAATGTATGGAACCGGGTGCGGATCGAACTATCCACCCACGACTGCCGGAGGACTGACCGAGAACGACATCAAGCTGGCCCGCGCGATCGACGCGCTGCTGGCCTGATGCAGCCGAGCTTCCCGGAACGCGCCCTCGCCATCCGTCGCGCCGCGGCGCGGCTGTGCCTGCGGCTCGGTTGGGCGCCGCTGCATGAAGTGGCGCTGCCGAACGGCCGCCGTGCCGATATCCTGGCGCTGCGGCAGGACGGGTGCTTCGCCTGCATCGAGGTGAAGTCGGGCCCGCGCGACTTCCTGACCGACCTGAAATGGCAGGACTACCGCGAGTTCGCTGACGCGCTGTTCTTCGCCGTCGATGTCGACTTTCCGCAGGAGTTGCTGCCGGCGCAGACCGGCCTGATCGTCGCCGCGGGCCTGGAGGCGGAATTGCTGCGTGACGCCCCGGCGCATCCGTTGGCCGGCGCCCGGCGTCGCGCGCTGCTGCACCGCTTCGCGCTGCTGGCGGCTGGGCGGCTGGCGACACTGGAGGACCCGGGCGGGGTGGCCGATCTGCGCGCGGCGCTGCGGGTGGAGTGACATGGATCATCGCGGATGAGCACGCACGGCATCGACCGGCGGCGCGCCCTGTCGCTGGCGGGCGTCGCCTGGCTCGGCAGCGCTGCCGCAGCCGACGCGCAGAGCCGGGCGCCGCCTGCCGGATCGGACGACACCGCGGGCGAAGCGCGTCCCCTCCCCGCGGATGCCACCACGCACCACACGCTTGACCTCCCGGGGCGCACCCTGCGCTTCGAGGCGACCGCGGGCGCCATCCGCCTCACCGACGACAAGCACACGCCGAGCGCCGACCTGGCCTTCATCGCGTTCCAGATGGACGGCGCCGACCGAACCCATCGTCCGGTGACATTCGTGTTCAATGGTGGGCCGGGCTACGCGTCCGCGTGGCTGAATGTCGGTGCGGTGGGACCGTGGCGGATTCCGCTCGGCGGTGACGCCACGGCGCCGTCGGCCTCGCCCGAGCCGTTGCCGAATGCCGAGACCTGGCTCGACTTCACCGACCTGGTGTTCATCGACCCGGCCGGCACCGGCTATTCGCTGGTGCTTGCGGGCAATGCCAATGTGCGGCGACGGCTATGGTCGGTCGACGGCGACATCGACTATCTGGCCGAGGCCATCCGTCGCTGGCTGGACCGGTTCGATCGCACCGTCTCGCCGAAATACCTGCTAGGCGAGAGCTATGGCGGCTACCGGGCGCCGCGGCTGGCGCGCGAACTCTCGTCCAACCAGGGCACCGGGCTCTCCGGCCTCATACTGGTATCGCCGATGCTCGATCTGGGCGGACACAGCGCCGCGTTCGCCCCGTTCACCTATGTCGCGCGCCTGCCCTCGATGGCGGCTGCCGCGCGCGCCGCGCACGGGGCGGTGACACGTGCCCAGCTCGCCGATGTCGAACACTACGCGACCACCGACTACCTGCTGGACCTGACGCGCGGCGAACGCGACGCGGCGGCCATCGCCCGGCGCAGCGCACGCGTCGCCGAATTCACCGGCCTCGATCCGACGCTGGTGCGACGCTACCACGGAATGATCGACAACGGCGTGTTCCTGCACGAGCTGTACCGCGCGCAGGACCGTGTCGGCAGCAGCTACGATGCCACCATCACCACTGCCGATCCATTTCCGCTCGAGGCACTCGGCAATTATCCCGACCCGGTGCTGGAGGGCCTGAAGGCTCCGCTCAGCAGCGCGATGGTCGCGATCTGCGAAACGCGGCTGAACTGGCGACCGGACAACCTGTACCAGTTGTGGAACGACCAGGCGAACCGCCAGTGGGACTGGGGCCGTGAGGTCTTGAGTCCGCCGCAGGCGATGGTGGCGATGCGCGCCGCACTGGCACTCGACCCGCATCTCTCGGTGCTGATCGTGCATGGCGTGTTCGATCTGGTCACACCGTACTTTGCGACCCAGCTGCTGCTCGATCAGGTGCCGGAAGCGGGCATTGCCGACCGCATCCGTCTGTCGATCTATCCGGGCGGCCATATGTTCTATTCCAACGACGCCTCGCGGGTGGCGCTGCGCGACGAGGCGGCCCGACTGTTCGGCGATGGGCCGCGAGGGGGCGGGTAACCCTCGCGGCGCCTCACCCCGGCTCCACCGGCATCCGTGCGATCCCCAGCCACGCGATCGGCACCCCTGCCTGCTCTGCCGCCTGCGCCGGCGGCAGCGAGGCATCCCAGTCCATCGCCACGAACCGCCGCGCCGTAACCTCCGAAGCCGCATCCGAGATCAGCCACAGCAGCGGCGGCACCATGATCTCCGGTTGCAGCATCCGCGCCCGGTCGCCAGCCTCGTCGCCGACTATGGCGGTGTTGGTGACGCCGCCCGGCACCAGCACGTTCGAGGTGACGCCGGTGCCCTTCAGGTCCGCTGCCAACCCCGCCATCGCGGCCTCGGCCGCCGCCTTGCTGGCGCCGTACAGCAGGTAACCCCCTCGCACCATCGTACCGAGGCTGGTGGTGACGGTGATCACCCGCCCCGCGCCTGCTGCCAGCATGTGCGGCACCACCGCGCGCGCCATCATGATCGGGCCGGTGGCATTCACCGCCAGAAAGCGCTGCCACTGCTCGTGGGTGATCTCCCACATGCGGATCGGATTGCGCCGCTGGTCCGGCTTGATCGAGGCCTGGCCGATGCCCGCGTTGTTCACCAGCACGTCGATCCGGCCGGAACGGCTCAGCACCGCGGCGACGATCGCATCGAATGCCTCGGGCTGTGCAAGATCGGCGGGGATCGACTGGATCGTGCCTGCCTTGTCGTGCCCCGCCGCTGCCAGCGCGGCGAGCCCAGCCTCGTTGCGATCCACCGCGGCCACATCGATGCCGGCGCCCACCAGCCCGAGCGTCATCGCGCGGCCGATACCACTCGCCGCGCCTGTCACGATCGCGATCTTCTTGGTTGCCATGGCGGTGCCCTCCGGTTCCAGCGCCGACTGTCGCGCGCGACCGCCCACCGCGCAACGCATGCCCGTCGTCCCTGCCGAAGCGAAGCGGGGAGCCCGGGATGAGGATGAATGCGGATCGGACCTGATTACGGCGGGCCGGTGCCGCCGGGCGCCGGGGATGGCGTCGCCGGAGGCGGCCAACCGGCGGGCATGTCGGGATGCCAGCCCGGAGGATACGGCTGGTCGAGGATGTCGCTGACCAGCCGGGCGAGGCTGCCGCCGTGGTGCATGATGGCCTCGCGCAACTCACGCCACAGCGGATGGGATGGCAGAATGCCGAGGTCGCGGCAGATATCGGCAACAACGGCGCCGATCGGCTTGCGGCGGACCTCGGCGGCAATCCGCTCCGGCGTGGGCAGGTGGGCAAGCGGGGAGGCGTTGGCCTCAAGCTGGCGCGGGGTGGGGGCGGCGCGCGGCTGGCGCTGGGACGGAACTGCTCCGGGTTTCGCGTCGAGCCTGGGCGCGATGCCCTCGAGCCTTGCTTCCAGCGCCTGGGCGCGGAGCAGGCCTTGGGTGATGCGAGCGATGATCAGCCTGACGTCGTTGGTGCCGAAGTTGCAGGCGCGGGCCGCGAAATCGATCTTTTCGGTGCGCTGGAGGACTGCGGCGGCGAGTTCCTTGCCGTAATCGATGAGCCTGCGGACGACGTCGAGGACGCGAGCAAAGCGGCCCGGCGTTTCGGCGGGAGCCGGGTCATGGGCAACTGTTGGGGTAGCGGCCTCGGCGCTCATGAACAAGACAAGAACATATATAAGCGGCCGGCGTCAAGGATTTTCTTCCTAGGACACGGGTGCCGCGCAGGAAGACGCACCCAAACGAGCGGATGGCCGTCGATGCACACCTTGCGTCGCTCGGCCTCAAATGATCGCGGGCAAAATGCGCCTTATGCGGCAACACACACTGGCGCAGGCCAGCGTGTTTCTAAATAGAACCTCGGGGATAAGCGATCGAAATGCGAACCAGAGCGATAAGAGCCCCGGCGATCTCCGCAGGGACATAGGCCAGCACCCGGGACGTCGCGAGCAAGGCCCCGCAATCCCGTCGACACATTGGGCGGCGATATAGGAGAGCGTGCAATGAAGCGGGCGCTCACCAGCGAGCCACTGCAGCCTGCTGATCAGCGGATTGAAATGCCCGCCCGAAATCTCCCCGAAGGCGATGATCAGCTCGACCAGTGCGCCTGCGATAGCTGCGGCGATCGCGATCAATGGCAGCGCCGGACTGCTGGCCGCGAGCGGCGCCACCGCCGATCCAGCCCCGGCGGCGGCGAGCACGAGCAGGCATGTGCCAACGCCCTCGGCCGTCGGCCGTCGCTCGCCGGTAATCCCAGGATCCCGTTCAAAGAAGCACGTTCCCGAGCGGGGGGCCGCAATGGCAGTCAAGCGTGGTCTGCCTGTGCTGTCCGGTCCGAGGCGTAAGCGGCCCATCGGGCCTTCACTTCGTCCATCTTTCGCGCCAGCGCCTCCGGCGTGAGGATGCCTTTCTCGCAAAGGATGTTGGCGAAGGCAACGGGCGCACGCAAAGCGCGAGCGGCGATTATAGTGGTGCGGCCGTGCCGGGCTTTCACCGGCTGCCAATCCACAAGCGGCTGGGGAAGCTACGGACTCCGTGTGTTCAGGGTCAACTGCTGCCTGCCCGCAGGATTTCTCGTAGATCAATAATTCTACAGCGGAGTCGTGCGCCCTGCCGTCGCCTCCTCGCGGGTCGGAAGTCCGTGCACAGGGACACCATCGTGCAGGTGGAACGGCTCCGGTCGGCTTCCAGGCGATCTCGCCGTTGCTGCACCACCGGGTTAGGTCGTACGTTGCCCTCGTAACGGCCACCCCGGCCGTCCATCGGGGAAATCCCAGCTGTATGTACCAGAATGCCGCCATTCTCGCCGTTTTTCTTCTGATCTACAGCGCGGTCGCGGGCCGGATCGAACGGTCCCTGATCAGCGGGCCGATCGTGTTCACGGTGGTCGGTTTTATCCTCGGCCCTGATGGGTTGGGCGTGCTGCACATCAACATGACCGGCGAGGGGTTGCGCGTTCTGGCCGAACTGACCCTCGCCATGGTCCTCTTCACCGATGCGGCGAGCGCGGATTTTGGTGTCGTCCGGCGCAATTTGGGCCTCCCGGGGCGACTTCTCGGCGTCGGTCTGCCACTGACGATCCTGCTCGGTTTTCTCTTCGCTGCAATCGTGTTCCCCTCGCTCGATATTTTGGAAATGGCATTGCTGGCGACGATCTTGGCGCCGACCGACGCGGCCCTCGGTCGGCCGGTTGTGGCGAACCAGGCGGTCCCGGCGGTTATGCGCGAGGGGCTCAATTTGGAAAGCGGTCTCAACGACGGCATCTGTGTGCCGATCGTGGTGATCCTGCTCGGGCTGGCACTCGGCACCCATGTTGAAGGCGGAACTGTGGGGCACGTCGTTTGGGTGGTCGTCGAAGAGATCGGGATCGGCGCGTTGGTCGGCCTCGCGTTGACGTGGCTTGCCGTTCGGATGGTGCGCTTCGCCGAAGGGCAAGGCTGGATCAGCAAGAACTGGGTGGAAATCCCGATCGTGGCTCTCGCGGCGGCGTGCTTTGCGGCGGCACAGGCGGCCGGCGGCAGTGGATTCATCGCGTGCTATGTTGGCGGACTCCTGTTGAGCGGGTTGGGCCACCACCACAGGGAAGAGCTGCTGCGCGGCGCTGAGCACATGGGCGAGGCGCTGGCACTGCTGACATGGGTGGTGTTCGGCGGTATCGTGGTCGCCCGCACGATCGACCGTGTCACTTGGCCGGCGTTGCTCTATGCGGTGCTCAGCCTGACCGTGATACGTATGCTGCCGGTTTTTGTGTGCCTGATCGGCACGCGTACGACTGCGACGGACAAACTCTTCATCGGCTGGTTTGGCCCGCGCGGGCTGGCAACAATCGTTTTTGCTATCCTCGTCCTCGACGCAAAGCTGCCCGGCGACGACACGATCATGCTCGCGGCCGGTTGGACCGTGCTGCTCAGCGTCATCGCCCATGGCGTGACCGCCAACCCGCTCGTCAAGGCGATCGCGACGCGCGGCGAAGAGGCGGCTACTTCCAGTTAGCCATGCAGCGGCTCCTTCTCGTTGTGGCGGTCACCGACGACCACGTTGTGGCACATCGATGCGGGAGCGGGGGCCGTCCCATCAAGACCTGCGGATTTCTGTCGGGGGTGACCGTAACGGAGGCGCAGTGCCCGCGAGCGTATCGCCTAACGCCGGTGACCTTGGACGCGAGCCAAGTTTAGTCCAGAAACTAGACCAGAAGCCAGAGTGATAGCCTACTACGGTGTCGCTCATGAAGGGATACGCCCAGTTCTGCCCGATTGCCAAAGCCGCTGAAATTTTGAGCGAGCGCTGGACGCTGCTGGTGCTGCGAGACCTGCTGTATGGTGCCCGCCGCTTTAATGATCTGCGCCGCGGCGTCCCGATGATGCCCCCCGACGCTTCTGTCCACGCGCCTGCAAACGCTGGAACAGGCGGGGCTGGTTATGCCAAGCCCAGCGAGGGCAACGGTCATTGGGAATATCTCCTGACCCCGGCGGGCGAAGAGCTTCGGCCCATCGTCGATGCCATCGGCCACTGGGGACAAACCTGGGCGCGCTCGCGATCCGATCAACCAGTCGCTGAAGCCGACATTCAATCAGATTGAACCGCGGAGCTTGCATCCGGATCATCAACCAGGGCAGGTACTTCTCGGAAGCAAGTCCGGATCCATCATTTCCGATCAGAGGCGGAGCAGGTTTCCGTAACCGCCGACCGGCGTGCGTACGCCCGATAGGCGGAGGCAATGCCACAGGCTGGCTTGGTTCGCCGAGACGACGGGACGTTGCAGGTCGCGCTCCAGCGCATCGAGAATACCCACGCAACGAAACCCCGTGCCGGCGATCAGGACGCCATCCGCCGCTTGCGGGCAGGCCATTCGCACCTGCTGATACAGCGGTTCGATCGCTTGCTCGATACCCATACCCTCCCGATACAGCTCGCCAGGTGGCACGTCGCGCCATTGTCGGCCGGGATCATAACGCAGATGCGCAGCCGGCTTGGTCCCGCGTGCGCACCAGTCCCGAGCACCCGCCGCCACCAGGCTATCGTCGAACCAGGGCGGAAATACCAGGAATGGACGAATTACGCCGCTCGCCTGCAGCGCCGCCGCACAGTCCAGCCCGTTGGTGGTCACCGCCACCCCTCCGCCGAGTTCCCGCGACAGCGATTCCACGACCGCTTCGTCCCACTGTGGGCCACCCAGGATGCTGCTGGAGCTGTGGCCAACCACGACCGCCGACAGGCACATCGGTGCGAATTGCCGGCAGCCGCGCAGCAGGTCATCTTCCAACTCAACGCCGCTGCGGTCGTCGCGCCAGCGCGCCCAGGGCGCCCGGGCGGTTACTCGCGCAGCATGCACCGACACATTCGGCGGGACCATCGCCCACCACTCGGCCTCGGGCACGACTTCATTGCCGACGATGAACATGCCGATACGGGCTTGCCAGCCCCAGTTGTCTCTCTGTGTCATGACCTTCTTCCCGGCAGTGGAGAATATCCCAACGCGATCATATCTCACCGTCTCACCGGCCTCTCGCAAACGCCCAACCATGCGTTCCGCTCGATGCCGAGCAATTCAGTCGGCGGGCAACCGTCTGTCGGCAGCAGACCAACTGACATGGACCGACAGCCGGATACGGCATGCATGCATCGCTCTCACGCCGAGCCGGGCACGTGTGCTGCCGATCTGCTACGACCTGGATCGACGCGTCGCTGCGGGCGCGTGGCGAGCCGTCGCTGACCTTGCGCGTCGCGCAACTTGTAGCGACCAGACAAAAAGCCACCCTCCACGCCGGAGCCCTTGTCGACCCTGCCAGGACATCCGCCGCCCGGCGGTGTCTCAGTTTGAAGTTTCGCAAGACCTTGCAGCAAAGAGAGAGGTAGCAGGATGATTGAGGCTCGATGTAATTGCGGCGCGCTGGCCGTAGAAGTTCCTGGTCCGTCTGAATTGATCGTGGCCTGTCATTGCACCGAGTGCCAGCGGCTGACCGGTTCCCCATTCAGGGTTGGGGCCTTCTATCCCGTGAAGGATGTCAAAATCGCAGGCGCCGCAAATGAGTTCACACGAGCCGGTTCAACGGGCGGCAAGGTGCGGAATAGTTTCTGTCCAAACTGCGGTTCTACGGTTTATTGGAAGGCCGACAGGCTCCCCGGCTACATTGGGGTGGCTGTTGGTTGCTTCGCTGATTCGAGCTATCCACACCCAACCAGGTCAATCTGGGAGCAGACGAAGCACCGCTGGACGCAGGTGGACGCGGATCAACATTTCTTGCGCGGTAGCCCCTGATCCGGACCAGAAATTCAAACTGAGACACTACCCGCCGCCCGTCCCGAGAGTGGTTGCCTGCCGAGCTGCCTGTTGGCCGGCTCAGCGTCCTAGCCGAAACAACTGATCAGCCGCGCACGCCGGGCGGTTTGGCCGTTCGCCAGACCGCGCGCATCGACGTCGTTAGCGCTCGATCCCGGCCAGGGCGTTCTGGATCCCGGCCGTCGCCCAGGGGCCCCACGGCATGGTGAAGAACTTGAACCCCTTCTGGACGAAGAAGTTCGGGTCCATCCCGGGCGGGATGAAATACATCCCGGCGGTGATGCCGTGTTTTGCGGCCGTCGCCGCGATCTTATCGAGCGCTCGCTGATAGATGTCGCATTGGTAGTCGAGCGGCACCCCCAACTCGATCGAAAGATCGGACGGGCCGATCAGCAGGACGTCGAGGCCCGGGACCGAGGCGATGTCATCGAGGTTCTCCAGCGCCTGGTTGGTCTCGATCATCGGCACGATGAGAAGCTCGTTGTTCACGGCATCCATGTAATCGCGGTAGTTCTTGAACTCGCCCCACTCGCCGCGAACGCCGGCGTTGCTGCGGTTGCCAAGGGGGAAATAGCGGCAGGCGCGCACCATTGCCTCCGCCTCCGCGCGGGTGTTGACCATCGGCGCAATGATGCCGCGCGCCCCGGCGTCGAGCGCGAAGCAGATCTGATACGCCTCGTTGGCGGCGACGCGCACCACCGGCGCCGCCTTCTTTCCGCGCATCGCCTGGATTGGCGGCTGCAGCTGCTTGATCTCCCAAGGGGAGTGCTGGGTGTCGAACAGCAGGAAGTCGTACCCGGCGTCGGCCAGGATCGACACGTCGACGTTCGGTGCCCCGGCCGTCCCGACGATGGTCCTACCTGACTTGATGGAGTCCTTGATGGCGTTCATCTGGCGTCGATTCCTCCCATGGTAGCCTTCGCACCCGTTAAACCGACCAACGGCGACGGGCACGTCGGTGCACGCCATTATCGCACATTGGCGAACCGGCGCAGCCTACGAGTTATCCGGACCGGGGTAGCCTCGACGAGGGTCGCCTCGATGAGAGGCAGTGTCAGCCATTCAGCATTGCGCATCCAAGGCCGCCGGTCCGCTTCCCACTCGATTCGCTGTTCTGGTCTCGACCCAAAGCGGTCACTGGACGAGGCACCTAGCCTACCTCTTGGATGCGTCGCGGGGAGACGCGCGGATTACGTGCCGAGCTCGGCCAGCAGTGCGCGGGCGTGCTTCAAGTCAGACGTGTCGAAGCCCTCGGTGAACCAGGCATAGATCGGTGCCAGCAGCTCGCGTGCCTCGGCAAACTTGCCTTGCTCTGACCACAGACGGGCAAGGCTCACCGCGGCGCGGAGCTCGAACAGCTTCGCCGACTGCTCGCGTGCGATCTCGATGGCTTGCGCGAAGTGGCTCTCGGCCGCGTCTCGATCGCCTTTCAGCCGATGCGTTTTGCCAACGAGCCGTATCAGTTCCGCCTCGCACCATCGCTCGCCTGTTCGTTCCGTGTGCGACAGCGCCTCGGTCAGGATCGCGAGCGCTTCGTCCGTATCGCCCTGCATCTGGTACGTCTCAGCCAGCAGGGCACCGAAGTGGCCGGAACCGGCGACGGCCTCGGTTGCCGCATGGTCCGCGAGGCCCTCGCGAATGGCCGCGCCGCCGGCGCGCGGATCGCCGCGATGGGCGATCACGTATCCTTGGAAGATCCTGGCCCTTGCGATGTTGTAGGGCATGGCAAATTCGCGGCTGAGCCGGAGCGCTTCGGCAACGGGCTCATCAAGTTCGGATGGTTCCAACAAGAACCGGAGAATCCCCAGCCGCTGAACGCAGAAGTGGGCCACGTGGCCCATCGAACCTCGCCGCTCGCTTCCTTCCACCGCTGCCGACGCATGCGCGCGCGCCTGATCCGGATACCCCATCCAGCACAGGGCGCGCGCGAGAGCCCCATGCGCAATAGCAAGTGCACGCTCACGAGCAAGCGATTTCACCGGATCCCAGACAATGGTCGGATCGGCCTCACACGAATTCGAGCAGACTCATCGCGAGTTCCAGATCCGAGCGCGCCGCGGCAAGCTCGCCAAGGGTGGTCTTCGTGAGTCCGGCGCAAATATGACCGACGATGCGGCCCCGGACGTCGCTTCGCTCCTCCCCCCACCGCACCAGGCGCTCGCTCTCCTTCAGCGCAGTCGTGAAGTCACATCGGTTCGAGTGGAATTGCCAGAGTTCGAATGGCGCACGCAGAAAATCGAGCGGATTGGGCAGCCGCGCGCATAGCTCCGCCGCGCGGCTGGCGACGCGGCCATACTCCGACGACCCGTGTCCGAGACCCATCCCCACGGAGAAACTGAGGCCAATGAGGGCTCGCAATTCCGCTTCAACCCGAGCTGGGCCGTCGGAAAGCGTCGCAATCAGACGCAAGGCCGTGGTAAGCAACTCGCGCACCTCCGCGAACGCAGCGCGGCGATACGACTGCCGACCGGCGCGCGTGTAATACTCGACCGCCTGCTCGACCAGTCCCGCATGCTCGCAATGATGCGCGAGCAGATCAGGCTGGCTTTCTTCAATCCCAGGCTCCCGCGCGCGCAACACCTCCACCACCCGCGCATGCAGCACCGCCCGCCGGCTCCGCAGCAGGCTGTCATAGGCCGCGTCCTGCACCAGCGCGTGCTTGAACGTGTAGCCCGCGTCGGGCGCGACGCCACGCTCGAACGCCAGTCCCGAGCCGACCAGCTCCCCCAGCCCCTCCCGCAACGCGGGCTCCGGTAATTCGGCAAGCGCGGCGATCAGCTCGTAGGAGAAGGAACGGCCGATCACCGCACCGATCTGCGCCACCGTCTTCGCCGCCGGCAGTCGGTCGAGCCGCGCCATTAATGAAGCTTGCAGGGTATCGGGCACCGCGAGCGTCGCGCCGTCGGGCTGCTCCGTGGTTTCCTGCACCGCCTTGGTCAGCTCCTCGATGAACAGCGGCACGCCGTCGGTCTGCGCAACAATCCGGTCGAGTAACGCCGCCGGCAGTGCATGTGCCAGCGTGACCCGCGTGGCGAGCGCTGCAGACTCGCGTCGGTCCAGCCGGCTCAGCGCGATCAGGCTGACGCCGGCGCGGCCGATCCAGGGCGCGGTGAATTCCGGGCGGAACGAAACCACCAGCAGGACAGGAAGCTCCGCCAGCCGATCCATCGTGGTTTCCAGCAGTTCGAGTGTGCTGGGATCGGCCCAGTGCGCGTCCTCGAACAGCAACAACACGGGGTTGGTTCGCGCCAGACCGGCCAGCCGGCGGTACAGCGCCTCGAACATCTTCTGCTTCTTGCGCTGCGGACTGTATTCGAGCTTCGGATAACGCTCGTACGTCGGCACGGACAGCAGATCCGCGATCAGCGCCAGGTCTTCCGCCGCAGGCAGAAGCATCGCCTCCAGCTTGCGCAGCTTCTCCTCCGATCCGTCGCCGCGCACGAAGCCCGCCGCTTGTTCCCAACGCGCGATGATCGGGTGAAGCGGGCTGTCGCGATAATGCGGCGAACAGAAATAACGCAGGCTGACATGCGGCTCGGCTTCGATGCGCTCTTCCAGCTCGACGATCAGCCGCGACTTGCCGATGCCGGGCTCGCCGGAGATCAGCACCATGCGGCCCTCGCCGGATTTCGCTTGGCGCCAGCGGCGCAGCAGCAGGTCGAGCTCCTCGTCGCGGCCGATCATCGGTGTCAGCGCGCCGCCGTAGAGCGCCTCGGAGCGGCTGGCGAGCGCGGTCTCGCCACGCACGCGCCAGACGCGTTGGGCTGCATCGAAGCCCTTCAGTTCGATGGCGCCAAGGTCGTCCACGTCGAACAGGCGGCCCAGCAACGTGCGCGTCGCTTCGCTCACCACGATCGTGTCGGGCTCCGCCAGGCTTTGCAGCCGCGCCGCCAGGTTCGGCGTCTCGCCCAGCACGGCTCGTTCCTGTGCGGTCTCCACGCCGATCAGGTCGCCGACCACGACCAGACCGGTGGCGATGCCGATCCGGACGGACAGAAGCTGCGCGCGCACCAGCTCGATCATCGCCAGACCGGCGCGCACCGCGCTCTCGGCATGCGCCTCGTCAGCGTTGGGCCAGCCGAAATAGGCGAGCACGCCGTCCCCCAGGAAGCGCGCGACATAGCCACGCACGCCGGCGATCGCGGCGGCGACGCTGTCCTGATAGGTGCCGATCAGGCCGCGCAAATCCTCCGGATCGAGCCGGGTGGACAACGCCGTGGAGCCCACCAGATCGCAGAACAACACCGTGAGCTGGCGCCGTTCGGCCTGCGCCGGCGGCGCGCGATCGGCCCGCGCCGACGCGCCTTGCGGCCGGTGGGAGACACCGATCTCGGCCCCGCATTGCGCGCAGAAGCGCGCCGTCGGCGGACCGGCCTCGCCACAATTCGGGCAGGCACGCGTCAGGGCCGTTCCGCAAGCGTTGCAGAATCGCGCGCCGTCAGGAGCCTCGGCATTGCAGTCCGGGCACTTCATCAGGCAATTCGTGGGGGGACAATCCGCCCAGCAGGGTGCTGAAACCGGGATTCCCCGGATGGGCCGCCTCCCCACCCTTTCCGAGGGCAGGTTAGACCCGGGTGGTACCATCTTCAACGATGCAATGGTCCGCAGAGTTGCCCGAGCCCTCCGAACGCCTCGAAGGCCGCCATGTCGACCGCATATACAGACCTGCCGGCCACGGCTCGGACCTGTAGGCCAAACGAGCTGAACGTCCGCTTTCCACCCATAGCCGACCCCCGAGGTGCGGAAATCAAGGCTCGGGCACTTCGCTTGACCGCGTTCTTTCAAACGGTTGTGGGTCCCGGAAGATATGATCGAAAACGACCCTGCTTCCCAGGCACATTAGGGCTGGGCGCGACTGCCCGACGTGCCGCCGCCTCGCCCTAAACCTGCACGTCGGCCGCAACCGGCCGTGCCACCGCCTGCGGCAGCCACACGCTCACCGTGGTGCCGACGCCTTCTTCGCTCTCGATCGACAGCTGTCCGCGATGGCGGTTCACGATATGCTTGACGATGGCGAGACCCAGCCCGGTGCCGCCGGCAGCGCGCGAACGTCCGGTATCCACGCGATAGAAACGCTCAGTCAGCCGTGGCAGGTGTTCGCGCGGGATGCCGGCGCCCTGGTCGGCCACCGTCACCACCACGCCTGGCCTGCCCGGCGGCGCGACGGCAACATCGAGCCGCACCGTGCCGCCTTCGCGGCCATACTTCATCGCATTGTCGAGCAGGTTCTGCAGCACCTGCGTCAATTGATCCGCATCGCCGAGCACTGCCGGCAACTCGTTCGGCAGCCGCAGGTCCAGCGCGACATATCGTTGCTTCAGTCGCGGCTCGAAGCCGGCCACCAGCCGTGTCACCAGCTCGCGCAGCTCGACCGTGCCGGATGGTGCCTGGTGCTCCCCCAGTTCGATGCGCGACAGGCTCAACAGATCGTCGATCAGCCGGTTCATCCGCGCTGCCTGCTCGCCCATGATGCCGAGAAAGCGTTGTTGCGCCGGTGGATCATCGGCTGCGGGACCGCGCAGCGTGTCGATGAAGCCGATCAGCGACGCCAGCGGCGTACGCAGCTCGTGGCTCACATTGGCGACGAAATCGGCACGCATGCGCTCGACGGCGCGTTCGCGAGAGCGGTCCGACAGCACGACCACGGCGCGACCGCCATCGGCGATCGGGGGATCCATCGGCACCACGGCCGCATGTACCTCGCGCGGCACCGGCACCGGTAATGTCACTTCGGCGGTCTGCATGGTCCCCGAGGCGAACGCGCGATCGATCGCCGCGCGCAGATCGGGATGCCGCAGCACCGCCGGCATGTCGGCGCCGAACGCCGTCCGCGCCGCGGAGTTGGCGCGCCGCACGGCGCGATCCTCGGCCAGCACGATCAACGGGTCGGGCAGCCGCTCGACCACGGTGGCGTCGGCGCGGCGGAGCTGTTCGATCAGCGCCGAGCGGGTGACCGCGCGACGCGCCAGTCGTTCCAGGTCGGTGCCGAGACGCTGCATGCCCGGCAGTACCGGTGCGCCGTGCTGCATGGCGTCATCCGCCGCAATGCGGCGCACGCTGTCGGTCAGCAGATCGAGATCCCGCGACCAGCGCAGCGCCAACAGCAGCGCCGCAAGGAGCGTCGCGCCGATTGCCAGCAGCGCGGGACCGATCGGTGCCCACCCCACCGCCGCCAGCAGCAGCAGGGCAGCGACCGGAACCCCGGCGATCACCGCCCCCGCCGCCAGCGCCAGCATGGCTATTTGCCGGAATCGAAGCGTTGGTGACGTGCGCGCACGCCGCGTTCGATCGCCGCGGCGATCAGTGGGTCGAGCTGAAGTTCGCTGCGCACGAAGTTCAGCATCTCCAGCGTCCGCTGCTTGGCGACCGGGTTGGCCGCGACCACCTCGCAGGCCAGCGCATATGCGGTCTCGCGCAGGCGCGGTTCGAGCGCCCGCCGCATCAGCAGCGCGGCATGCCGCAGCCCGTCCTCCTCGTTCAGCAGGTTCACCGCGGCGTCGGTGACCGTGCCGAGCCGTTCGGTGGTGAAGTCACGGAACACCGGCAGCGTCTGCACCTGACCGGCCATCGCGCCGATCTCCCGGTCGGTCATGCCACCGTCCGCCGCGGCCACCAGGACCATGGTGAGAACCAGTGCCTCGGGCGCGTCTAACGTGTCACGCGCGCGCATTGCGAAACTCCATATTGCATGGCGGGGAACCTGATCGAACCGCCCGGACAGTTCAAGCGGGCAGCGATTCGCTCAGAAATGCGCGGGTCTGGCGCACCGCCTCGGCCAGGCCGACGCGCCGGACCGCCACGCCGGCGGGAAATGCCGACAGCAGCCGCGACGGCGTCTGACGATCGAGCAGCACGAACACGCCGCGATCGGTGGCGCGCCGGATCAGCCGGCCGAACGCCTGGCGCAGTTTCAATCGCGCAATGCGGTCGTCGTACGCCTTCGGATTGCCGTCCGAGAGATGGATGCGCCGTTCCCGATGCAGAATGTCGGGCCGCGGCCAGGGCACCTTCTCGAACACCACGAGGCGCAGCGCGCGCCCTGGGACGTCGACGCCGTCACGCATCGCGTCGGTGCCGAGCAGGCAGCTCTCCTCCTCGGTGCGGAAGATGTCCACCAGCGTGGCGTTGCCCATCAGATCGACGTGTTGGGCGTAGAGCGGGATGCCGGCCTCCTCCAGCTCCGGCGCGATGCGTGCGTGCACCGCCTGCAGCCGGCGGATCGCGGTGAACAGCCCGAGCGCGCCGCCGCCCGCGGCGATGAACAGTGCGCGATAGGCGGCGGCAAGCTGTGCCAGGTCGCCCCCCCATACGTCGGTGACGACGTAGGCGCGGGTCTGCGTGGCATAATCGAATGGGCTGGCCACGGCGGCGCGGATCGCCGGCGACGGCAGATGCGGCGCGCCGACCCGCGCCTCGGCGGACTCCCAGGCAGCTTCCGGATCGGCATCGCCGGCGTCACGCAGCGTGGCCGAGGTGACCAACAGGCCCTGCGCCGGCGCCGCCAGCGTGGCCGCGAACGGGATGGTGGGATCGAGCCAGTGGCGGTGCAGGCCGACATCGATCTCCCGCCCACCCTCGGCTCGCGCCAGCCGCAGGAACATGATCTGACCCGGACGATTGCCCGGCTCGGCCGGCGGCTCGGCCAACGAATTCAGCATGGTCTGCCATGCGGACAGCGGCATCAGGACGCGACGGCTGAGCGAACGGCCGGCGGCCTCGATCCGGTTGCGCGTTGCGGCGTCCATGTCATCCGCCTCCTCGTCGAGGCGCGCGAGCAGCCGTTCGCGCAGCGTGGCGATCGGACCGGCGATGCGGGCATAGGCGCGGGCCAGCCGATCCGCGGCCTCGGCGATGCCGGGCCCGAGCGGAAACACGTCACATTCCAACGCGCCCCAGGCGACCTCGTCACCCGCGGTGCGGGCGTGCACCTGGTGGCGGATCAGGCGCAGATATGCCTCGGTCGGATTGGGTCGACCGGCATCCAGTGCGCCGGCCTCCGGATGCTCCCCGGCGATGCGGCCTGACCAGCCAGGCGCCGGCAGTGCGCGCGCCGCCTGCAATGCGGCGTCCAGCGGCGTCTCCAGCAGCGGGCGGCCGGCGACCAGTTCGTCGATCCGCCGCTGCAGGCCGCGGGCGCGCGATCGGCCGCCCTCCGCGCCGAGCAGCCAGCGGCGCATCTCGGCAGCCTCCAGGCCCGAGAGTTCCGCAGAGAACGCGCTATCCGCCGCATCGAACACGTGGTGGCCTTCATCGAACACGTAGCGGCTCGGCACGACGCTGTCGTCCAGCCCGCCCCACGCGGCCTGGGTCATCACCAGCGCGTGGTTGGCGACGACAAGCTGTGCCGTGCGGGCGCGGCGGATGGTGTGTTCGACGAAGCAGCGTCGCCAGTGCGGGCACGCGGCGTGGATACACTCGCCGCGCCGATCGGCGAGGCCCAGGACGATGGCGGTGCCAAACAGATCCGCCAGCCAGCCGGGCAGATCGCCACCCTGGATGTCGCCATCAGCGGTTACCAGCGCCCAGCGGGTGATCAGGCCGAGTGGGATCACCGACGCTGGCGTCGGCCGGGACGCCGCGCCGCCGAGTGCGTCCTCCAGGTTGAGCAGGCAGAGGTAGTTTTCGCGGCCCTTGCGCACCACCACCCGCTTGCGGCGGTCCGACGGATCGGGAAACAGATGAGCCAGCTCCGCGTCGATCTGACGCTGCAGGTGGCGGGTGAACGTGCTGATCCAGACGCCACCATGGTTCTTCTCCGCCCACAGGCTGGCCGGGGCCAGATAGCCGAGCGTCTTGCCGGTACCGGTGCCGGCCTCCACCAGCACCAGATGCGGATCGCCACGGGTCTCGCGCGGTGCGAAGGCCGCTGCCGCGGCGCCGGCATAGTCCGCCTGTCCCGGCCGCTGCTCGGCGTGTGGCCCCAGCATCGCGGCAAGCCGGGTCCGCGCCTCGGCTTCCGCCACCGGAAGCGACGCAGGCGGCGGCAACGGCGCGGCGTCCTCCCATTCGGGCAGGCGTTTCCAGACGCGCAGCGCCTCACCGGACGGCACGGCGTCCGGGCAGCCGAGCGCGGCGGTCACCAGCGGCGCCCAGCCCCAGCCGGCCTGGCCCATGCGCGCCGCCAGCCCCGGCGCGTCGCGGTTCAGTGCGATGTCGCGGCCTTGGGCGAGGCGATGGAGCAGCGCGGCGGCAAGTTCGGGCAGCAACACCGCTGCGGCTTCCAGGCCGCCATGCGGGGGGTCGAAGTCGAGCGCCAGGGCGAGCCCACGAGGGGTCGGCGCGGCGGTCCGCGCGGGCAGCGCGAAAGCGAACAGCTCCAGCAGATCGAATGCCGGCATGCCACGCAGACCGAGGCGGCGGAAGGTTGCGGGCGCATGCACCAGCATCGGCGGTGGCAGGCCGCGCAGATGGGCGGCGGCATCTGCCGCGGGCAGCAGCAACAGCTCGCCATCGGCGGTAAGGATCGCGGCGCGGCCGTGTCCGGCTACGACGGACGGCGCGTCGGGCAGGACAATTCGCGCCATGGCTCTCGATCGGATCCGGTCACAGGCGATGCGTAGAGCAGATTCGTCGCGGCTGGAAACCTTGTCGCCCTGACCACGAATTGGTGAGCGAAGGAATTCCAGTCCCGGTCGCTTCGTCCCCCGGGATTGATCGGTTCCGGCCAGGGAAGGGTGCCGCATGGGCAACTTCATGAGATATTTCGTCGCAACGGGCTGTCGGATGGGACTCGGGGCATGTGCAGCGCCCGGCGGTGATCAGGCCGGGACACCGTGGCGGCAGCGGTGGGTACTGACGCGATGACCGCTGCGATTCGCGCCGCCGTCGTTTGCCTCGTGCTGGCGGCTGCCGGCTGCGCCGCCGGCAACGCGCCGGTGGCACAGTTCGCCCCGTCTTCGACCGGTGGCGGCGGGAATGGCGGCGGCGGCAACGGTAGCGGTGGCGGCATGTAACCGGCCGAACAAAATGGTCCGCCGCGATTGACCGGGCACCCGCCGGTTTCTAGCTTCCGGCAGATGCCTGAAATAGTTCGCAACAACGCGACGGCCCACCCAAAAATCTGGCCGTTCGAGGAAGCCGCCAAGGTCGCCCAGCGACTTGCCGCATCCGGCAAGGGCCAGGCGCTGTTCGAGACCGGCTACGGTCCGTCGGGCCTGCCGCACATCGGCACGTTCGGCGAGGTGGCGCGTACGTCATGGGTGCGCCACGCTTTCACCACGCTCACCGGTCTACCTTCCAGGCTGATCGCATTCAGCGACGACATGGATGGACTGCGCAAGGTGCCTGACAACGTGCCCAATCGTGACCTGCTGACACCGCATTTGGGCAAACCGCTCACCCGCGTCCCCGACCCATTCGGCTCACATGCCAGCTTCGGCGCTCACAACAACGCGCGGTTGCGCTCATTTCTGGATGCATTTGGGTTCGATTACGAATTTGCCTCGTCGACCGAGTATTACGCCGCCGGCCGGTTCGACACGGCGCTGATCCGCCTGCTGGAATGTTACGATGAGGTAATGGCGGTCATCCTGCCCACACTCGGCCCCGAGCGTCGCGCCACGTATTCACCGATCCTGCCGGTCCATCCGCGCACCGGGCGCGTGATGCAGGTGCCGATGGAGCGGCGCGATCCCGTTGCCGGCTCCGTGGTCTGGCGCGATCCGGACAGTGGCGAGGCGTTCGAAACCTCGGTGCAGGGCGGCGGCTGCAAGCTGCAGTGGAAGGCCGACTGGGCGATGCGCTGGTACGCGCTCGACGTCGATTACGAGATGTCGGGCAAGGACCT
Source organism: uncultured Alphaproteobacteria bacterium (assembly GCA_963749575.1). Classification (GTDB taxonomy): domain Bacteria; phylum Pseudomonadota; class Alphaproteobacteria; order Acetobacterales; family Acetobacteraceae; genus JAMXLO01. The sequence continues at coordinate 466,443 of CAVVNM010000009.1, read as the reverse complement.
GATCGAACTCGGTGCGGCTGTCGGGACGCATCTGCCGCTTGCTCGGCAGCGCGCCGCCGGAAACCTTCACGTATGAACTGTTTCTTGACGAACATGCGCAAAAGATCAGCAAGTCGAAGGGCAACGGTTTGTCGGCGGAGGAATGGCTCCGCTACGCCCCGCCGGAGAGCCTGTCACAGTTCATGTTCAACGCACCGCAGCGCGCCAAGCGGCTGTATTTCGACGTGATCCCGCGCGCGACCGACGAATACCTGGCGAATGCCGCGCGCCTCGCAGCACAGCCGCCGGCGGAGCAGCCGCTCAATCCGGCATGGCATATCCACGCCGGCCGGTTGCCGAACCATGGCGGCAGCCCGGTGTCGTACGGCATGCTGCTGAACCTCGCCTCGGTGGTGAACGCGGACACGCCGGCAATCCTGTGGGGCTTCATCCGCCGCTACAGCCCGGACGCCACTCCCGAGACGATGCCGTTCCTCGACAAGATGGTGGATTACGCGATTGCCTACTACCGCGACTTCGTGCGGCCGGAAAAGCGCTACCGGCATCCGACCGATCTGGAACGCGCCGCACTCGTCGACCTGGCGGAGACGCTGAAGGGGATGGATCGCGGCGCCGATGCCGAAGCGATCCAGGCGATCGTCTATGAAGTGGGCAAGCGTCATCCGTTCGCCGAGCTGCGTGCCTGGTTCGGCTGCCTCTATCAGGTGCTGCTCGGCCAGCAGGAAGGCCCGCGCTTCGGCGGCTTCATCGCACTGTACGGGATCGACGAAACGGTCGCGCTGATCGAGGCTGCGCTGTCGCGTCCGGCCGACCCCACATGAGCGCGATGCTGGCCAAGCCGGGGCGCGGCTTCGGCAAGATCTGCCTGCGCCAGTTGCCACCGATCCTCGGCGTCGTGCTGCTGATCGGCGCGATCTATGTCGTGCAGAAGGAATTCCGCCATCTGCGGCTGCACGACATCAATGTGGCGCTGCACGACATTCCATTGCACGCACTGGCAATCGGGTTTCTGTGGACTGTGCTGTCCTATGGCGTGCTGACCCTCTACGACCGTCTCGGCACGATCTATGCAGGACACAAGGTGTCCTATGGCCGCGTCGCATTCGCTTCGTTCTGCGCCTATGCGCTGTCGCACAACCTGGGCTTCGCCGCGGTGTCCGGCGCCGCGGTGCGCTATCGCCTGTATGCGCACTGGGGCCTGACGCCGCTGCAGATCGCCAAGACCGTGGCGTTCTGCAGCCTGACCTTCGCACTCGGCGGCATGGTGCTGGGCGGCACGATCCTGTTCCTCGAGCCGCAGTCGATCCCGTTCTTCGGCGAGCACATGCCGGCCGCGGTGATGTATGCGGTCGGCGCGCTGCTGTGGACCATCGTGATCGGGTATGTCACGCTGTCGCGGGTACTCGGCAGCGTGCGTCTGTTCCGCTACGAGATCGGCCTGCCCGGCTGGCGCATGGCGATCATTCAGGTGGTGCTGGCGACGGTTGATGTCGCGATCACCGCGTCGATTTTCTACGCGCTGTTGCCGAACACGCCGCATCTCACCTGGCCGATCTTCCTGGGGGTCTATGTCGCGTCGTACACCGCCGGGCTCGCCGCCAACCTGCCCGGCGGCATCGGCGTGTTCGACACCGCGATCCTGCTCGGCCTGGAGCCCTACGTCAGCGCGCCGCATATCGTCGGTGCGATCGTGGTGTTCCGGCTCTACTACTACATCATCCCGCTGTTCATCGCCGGCTTCCTGTTCACCGGCAACGAGATCCTGCTGCGCGGCAGCGTGCTGCTGCGGCGGGCTGAGCGCTTCGGCGGGCTGGCGCGCTGGAGCGAACCCGACTTCGCCGTGGCCAGCGCCACCGGACTGGTCGCGCTGTGCGGCGTGATGCTGCTGTGCGTCGGTATTCTGGCCCCGCAACCGGATTTCTCGTGGATCGATCCGGATTTCGCCGAGCTGGCCACTCAGGCCGGCCAGTTCGTCCCGTCGCTGATCGGCGCCGGGCTGATCGTGGTGGCACTTGGTCTGTCTCAGCGGGTCAACCTGGCATGGGGGACGACGATTTTCCTGCTGGTCGTGGGTGCGGCCTTCACGGCGACGCAGACGGAGCGCTTGTGGATCTCCGGCGTGCTGGTGGTGGTCGTCATGCTGGTGGCACCGCTCCGCCGCAGTTTCTACCGCCATGCCAGCCTGTTGACCGGGCCGCTCGAAGCATCCGGCGCCATTTCGCTGTTCGCGTTGGTAATCTGCCTGCTTGCGCTGGCGGGCACGCGGCCACGCGTGCATCTGCTGGCGAACAACGCGTGGTGGGCGGTGGTGATGTCGCGCGATGTGCCGCATTCGCTGCGCCTCACCGTGGCACTGGCGGTGGCGCTGGCGCTGATCGCGATCTGGCGGTTGCTGCGGCCGGGCAAGGTGCGCTGGCTGCCATGGGACGCGGCGTCGCGGCAGCGCCTGGCGCTGCTTGGCGGCACGATCCCGCCGGCGAGGGCAGATGGCCTGGTACTCGGCGAGGCTGAGCGCGCCGGCATCCCGTTCCGCCGCTGCGGGCGGGTGCTGCTGGGTCTGGGCGATCCGATGGGCGCGGACGGAGATCGCGTCTCGGCGATCTGGCGGCTGCGCGATCTGGCGCAGCAGGAGGGTCTGGACCCGGCGTTCTGGCGCGCCGGGCCGGCCCTGCTGAAGGTCTATGGCGACCTGGGGCTGACGGCGTTGCCGCTCGGGGCGGACGGACTGCCGATGCCGGAGTCACGCGATGGTACGCCCGAGGCGCGCCAGTATCTGGTGTGCGTCGCGGAACGCGATCTGACAACGCTGCTGCCGTTGCTGCCGCAGCTGGCCATCAACCAGGATGTCGTGCCGGCTGCGGCCTAGACGGCGGATGCCTGCCACCCGGCGCCCGCCAGGCCGGCGCTCACCAACGGTGCCCGCCCGTCGGCGAAGTCTACTGCGACGGCGACGCCATTCCTTAGCCGCAGGCACAGCAATTCGTCGCATTCGACCTGACGCAACACCGCCGCACCCAGGTCGCGCGCGACCGGTATCTGCTTGCCGTCGGTCAACGCGATCCTGGTATCCATGCCCGCCGTTGATGGGCATATCGAGTCGGCAAAACCGACCACCAGCGGAAGGTGGCAGCGGTCGATCCAGGCCTGGCATCCAGCCGTCGGTACCCGAGCCATGGGGCCTCCCTAGGTTGCTTCGCCGCCCTTTAGTTAGGTCGGCCAGGCTTCAAAAGTTAGGTCGGCCGGGTTTCAAAGCGGCTATCGAAGTGTAACAGCGTGCGACTCGCGCCGGTCGCGGCATAATGGCGTCCACCGGACGGGAACACGGCAATGCTGACAGATCTATTGGCCGCGCTCGCCGCATTTGCGAGCGTTGCGGCGTTGTTGGTCGTGCTGCGGCAGGCCGGGTTGCTGCAGCGGCTGCGCTTGCTGGCGGAACAGGACATAGCTGGCACGCGCGGCGAGGCGGAAACCACCCGCGCGGCACTGTCGCGCGAGCAGGGTCAGCAGCGCCAGGAGATCGGTGTACACTTCGACGGTGTTCGCGCCATGCTGGAAAGCAAGCTGCGCGAGATGCGCGACGGCAACGAGACCAAGCTCTCGGAAATCCAGAAGACGGTGAACGAGCAACTCCACGCCGCGGTGGAGAAGCAGATGAACGAAAGCTTCAACCGCGTGATCGACCAGTTCGCCGCGGTGCAGAAGGCGATGGGCGACGTGCAGGCGGTCACTGCGCAGATCGGCGACATCAAGCGGCTGTTCTCCAACGTGAGGACGCGCGGCGGCTGGGGCGAGACACAGGTGCGCGCGATGCTGGACGACATCCTGCCGCCCGGCGAATACGAGACCAACTGCAAGGTTCGTGCGGACAGCAACGACGCGGTGGAATTCGCCGTGCGCATGCCGATGAAGGGAACCGATCGGCCGTTGCTGCCGATCGATGCGAAGTTCCCGGTGGAGGACTACGAGCGGCTGCTGGCGGCATCCGATGCCGGCGATGCGGACGCTGAACGTGCGGCGTCACGCATGCTGGAGCGGCGCATGCGCGACGAGGCGAGGAAGATCGCGATAAAATATATCAACCCGCCGGTGACAGTGGAATTCGCGGTACTCTACCTGCCGACCGATGCGCTGTACACCGAGGTCGCACGTATTCCTGGCCTGATCGACGAGATCGGCCGCGAATGCCGTGTGCTGGTGATGGGGCCTTCGCTGTTCCCGGCGCTGCTGCGGACGATCCATCTGGGGTTCATCACGCTGGCGCTGGAGCAGAAGGCGGATCAGATCCGCGACCTGCTCGGCGCGACGCGCACCGAGATGCTGAAGATGGACGATGTGCTGGACCGCCTCGGCAAGCAGGCCGGCGCATTCAGCAATACGATCGAGGCGGCGCGGCGGCGCACGCGCGCGGTGGGGCGGAAGCTGCGCGGCGTCGAGGAGATCGACCCGGAGCGCGCCGAACAGTTGCTGGAGTTGGAAGGCGAGACCTTGAGTGAGCAGCAATAGGGAGGCGCGCATGTCCGCGCCTTCCCGAGTTCCGTGCGCGTGACTATTTCCCTCGCTGCTGCAGCGTATCGATCAGCAGCCTGGCGGCGGGGCCGGACGAGGCTGGATTCTGGCCGGTGATCAGCTGGCCGTCGGCGACCGTGTGAGCGCCCCAGTTCTTGACCTTGGAAAAAGTCGCACCGAGGCGCATCAGTTCGTCCTCGACAAGGAAAGGCACAACATCCGTCAATCCTACCTCATGTTCCTCGCCATTGGTGAAGCCGGTCACGGTCTTGCCCGCGATGAACACGCTGCCGTCCGGGTTCTTGATATGACGCAGCGCGCCGGAAGAGTGGCAGACCACCGCGAAGGTCTTTCCGGCAGCCAGGAAGGATTCGATGAGCTTGATCGAGTTCTTGTCATCGGCGATATCCCACATCGGCCCATGACCACCAGGATAGAAGACGGTATCGTAGTCTTCCTGCTTGACGCTATCGAGGCGCACTGTGCTGCCGAGCTGGGCTTCGGCATCGGTATCCTTTTCGAACCGACGGGTGATGTCGGTCTGGAAGTTCGGCTCGTTGCTCATGGGATCCAGCGGCGGGCGCCCGCCCTTGGGTGAGGCAAGGGTGATCCGAGCGCCGATATCCTTGAAGACATAGTAAGGCGCTGCCAATTCCTCCAGCCAGAAACCGGTCTTGCGCCCGGTGTTGCCGAGCTGGTCGTGGGAGGTAAGAACCATCAGGACTTTCATATGCGCTCCTTGCCATAGGCGTTGAAAGGTGACCCGGGTGGCTTTGCTGGCCGCCTGGAGAGGTCGTGCTCGGACGGCTCAGACGCTCAACTTGATTTGGTCCGGCGTTTCCGGCCTCGCCCGGGCCGGCGCCGATTTCCGGGCTCATCAGATGAGCAAAGTGGGCAGCAGATAGCAGTCATCGCGCAGTCGCGCCGGTACAGTCCCGCATTCATTTCGCGACGATGCGCGCCTGCAATGTGCCGATCGCCGGCGAGCGTATCTCGACGACATCGCCCGCCTTGAGGAACCGCTCCGGGGCGAGCCGGCCATCTGGCATCCGCGGACTCGAGTCGGCAGCGGTGCCGGCGGCGGTTCCTCCGCTGATGATGTCACCCGGATACAGCGTCAGATCGCGCGACAGATACTCGATATATTCCCAATACGAGAACACCATGTCCCGCGTGTTGAACCGCTGGCGCCGCTCGCCGTTCACCCAGGTTTCCACGTCGATGTCCGACGGATCGAGCTCGCCGACCACGATGCATGGCCCGAGCGAGCATGACTGGTCGAAGTTCTTGGCCATACCGAACTTGAGCGGCCCCTCGGGTTCCCTGGGGCTGCGAATGCTCCAGTCGCCGAGCAGTGTCACGCCCCAGACCAGGTCCTTGGCCCGGCTTGCCGGAACATCCTTCCCCTGCGTGCCGAGAACGATTGCGACCTCGCCTTCATAGTCGAGCCGGTTTGCGCGGCTCGGATACGGCACCTCTGCGTCCGGGTCGGCGGTGCCTCGGTCGACCTTCCAAAATCCCCAGATGCCGCTATCCCTGATCCTGGCTGCCGCCTCGTCGATCGACAGCGCACCCGCTCCCGGCAATAGCCCCATCGCCGCCATTCCCGCGAGATGGTCGGCAAAATTCCCGCCCGCGCATGCGATGCGAGAACCGTTCGGGCGTGGCGCGTGGAGGTGTACCTCGGACGCCTGGTGCAGCAGTGCCTCGCCGTCCGCGCCGAGTAGGTCGTGGGCGCCGTCGAACAGATGATCGAGAGCGGCTTCGGTGTGTTCCAGTGCGCGCGGACCCGCTGCGATGAACCGTGCCAGATCGCTGGGCACCAGGACCGCCGCCATTTGTGTCGGATGCGGCTCGTTCCGGCGTTCCTGCAGGAATTTGGCGCAGGCAAGCGACGGGTCGATCACCACGTCGCCGCGCAGAACGCCGACCCGCCGTTGCGGACCGAACACGACGATCTTCACTTGGCTCCTCCTCTATTCAGCAAGCCTGCCGGGGCGCGATCAGGCCCTCGCGTTCCAGCACCGGATACACGCCGCCACCGACCATCATGGCCAGCAGCTGCTCCGGCACAGCCGCCACCGCCAATGTCTGTCGCGTCCGAGGGTTGCTCACCGACCACGTCGCGATGTCCAGTTCAGCGGTGTCGCCTTCCTCGAACGCCGCGGACACCCCGGAGCATTCGCACGCCAGCAGCCCGTAGTTCACCGCGTTGCGAAAGAACAGTCCGTTGATCGTCTCGGCCAGCAGGAAGCCGACACCGCAGTTGCGCAGGCTGCGCGCCGCCGGTCGCGACGAACCCATACCGTAGTTGAATCCACCGACGATGGCGTCGCCCTGCTGCACCTGATCCACCCAGCCCGGCCGGTGGTTCATGAATACCGCGCGGGCCTGCACCTCCGGACTGCTGTACAGCACCGTTCCAGGCAGCATCAGGTCGGTGTTGATGTTGTCGCCGAACTTCCACACCCGCCCACCGGTCATGCCAGGTCTCCCTGGAAGAACTCGGCAGCGCTGGCGATCTGCCCGGCCAGCGCCGATGCGGCGACGGTGGCGGGCGAGGCCATGTAGATGCGCGCCGACGGATCGCCCATGCGGCCCTTGAAATTGCGCGTGCTTGCGGTGATGCACACCTCGTCCGGGCCGAGCACTCCCATGTGGCCGCCGACGCAGGCGCCACAGGTCGCCGGCGTCACGATCGCGCCGGCCTCCATCAGTGTCGCGACATAGCCGGCCGCCATCGCGGCGCGATGGATCGCCTCGGTGCTTGGCGTGACGATGAAGCGCGTGCCGGATGCGACCTTGCGGCCCGACACCACGCGCGCGGCCACCGCCAGATCGTCCAGCGTGCCGTTGCAGCAGGCGCCGATGAACGCCTGATCGATCTTCCTGCCGGCGACCTCGCTGATACCGACCGAGTTGTTGACCACCGCGTCCGGCAATGCCACCAGCGGCTCGATCGTGGCGAGGTCGATGGCGCGGCGTTCCTGGTACGCAGCGTCGTGGTCCGGCATGGTCGGCGAGAACGGCTGCGGATTGCGTGCCTTCACGTATTCGATCAGCGTGTCATCCGGTTCGAAGATGACGAACTCGGCAGAGAGTTCGGTGCCCATCGTGGTCAGCGTGCGGCGCGCGTTCAAACTCATGCTTGCCATGCCGGGACCGCCGTATTCGATGTTCTGGTTGACGTGTGCGCCCCATTTGCCGGCGATGGTCAGGAAGATGTCCTTCGCCGACACGCCGGGGCGCAGTTTGCCGGCAAGGTCGTAGCGGATCGTCGCGCCGACGCGGAACCAGGCCTTGCCGGTGGTGACGGCATACAACATGTCCGGGCCGCCGACACCGCGCGCCGCGCAGTTGAACGCGCCGGCGCTGCAGGTGTGCGAGTCCGCGTTCACCAGCACGGTGCCAGGCAGCGCGTAAGCCCGGTCGGCGATCACCGCATGGCTGATGCCCTGATCCGGGCCGACATCATGCAGCCGCTCGATGCCGAACTCGCGCGCGAACGCGCGTCCGGTCTGCATGCACGCCGCTGCCTGCGCGGTTGGCGCGGGCACCAGGTGGTCGAACACGATCACCACCTTCGACGGGTCGGCGACCTTCAGCACGCGGCGCCAGCCTTCCGGCAGGAACGACAGATCGATCAGGCACGCGGTCGCCACATCGACGACGGCGACATCGCCCGGCGACACCTTCGCAAGGCCGCCGGCACGCGCCAGGATCTTCTCGGTGATGGTCATGCCCATCGTTGCGGTCCCTTCCGAGGCAAGTCGGCGGGCATTGTCGCCGGTCTTGGTGTTCTGTCCAGGGAACGCTAAATGTCGTTGCCTCCCGCATGCTGGATTCGGTCGCCGTGAAACTCCGCATCGCCACCTGGAACATCAATTCGCTGCGTCTGCGCCTGTCGCTGCTCAAGGAGCTGATCGCAGCGCTCGAGCCGGACGTGATCTGCCTGCAGGAGACCAAGGTGCCGGACGAACTGTTCCCGGCCGAGGGCCCCGCGCAGCTTGGCTTTCCGCATGTGCTGTTTCGCGGCATGAAGGGCTACAACGGCGTGGCGATCCTGTCGCGCCGGCCGATCCTGCTGCACGACGTCGCACCCGACTGGTGCAGCAAGGGCGACTGCCGGCACATCGGCGTGCTGCTCGACATGAAGGGCGGGCCGGTGGAGCTGCACAACTTCTATGTCCCGGCCGGCGGCGACATCCCCGACCGCGCGCAGAACGTGAAATACCGCCACAAGCTCGACTTCATCGCCGAGACGCGGAACTGGTTCGCCGCCCGCACCGGGCTGGCGCGCAGCATCATCGTCGGCGACCTGAACATCGCGCCGCTGGAGCACGACGTGTGGAGCCACAAGCAGCTGCTCGACGTGGTGAGCCATACGCCGCCGGAGACCGAGGGCCTCACCGCATGGCAGAACACCGGCTTTGTCGATGCGATGCGACACTTCGTGCCGGCGGATCAGAAGCTCTACACGTGGTGGTCGTATCGCAACCGCGACTGGCGCGCGTCCGACCGAGGCCGGCGGCTGGACCATATCTGGGTGACGTCCGATCTGGTGGGCAAGCTGAAGCGGCAGATCGTGCTGAAGGACGCCCGCGACTGGCCGCAGACGTCGGACCACGTGCCGGTGTGCGTCGAGTTGCGGGTGTGACGCCGGCTCACTGTCGGCCCCCTGGCCTCAGGCGTAGTCGCCCGCCACCGTCACGTCCTTGTGCCGATCCGACGACACGACATTCAATACCAGCGACAGCATCACCGCCACCACGAGGTTCACCACCAGCGAGGCGAGCGCGATGTAGCAGGGCACCGTCGTGCCGAGGATGTGCAGCGGATACACCGGCGCGAAATTCACCGACGCGGCCATCCAGGTGCCGAGACAGAACCCGCACGCCCAGCCGAGCAGCAGCGCCCAGCCGTTCAGCATCCGGGTATAGAGACCGAGGATCACCGCCGGCAGCGTCTGGATGATCCACACGCCGCCGAGCAGTTGCAGATAGAGCGCGAACTGGAACGGGATGGCGAAGATGAACACCAGCGCGCCGGCCTTGATCACCAGCGACACGATCTTCGCCATCTGGCTCTCCTGCGCATTGCTGCAGGCTGGGTTGATGAACTCGCGATAGATGTTGCGGGTGAACGTATTGGCGGTAGCGATCGACATGATCGCCGCCGGCACCAGCGCACCGATGGCGATCGCGGCGAACGCGACGCCGACGAACCAGGACGGGAAGATCGCCAGGAACAGCGCCGGAACCGCGAAATTGTTGCTGTAGCTTTTGAACCCGGCAGCGAACTCCGGCATCGACTGCACGCCGACGGCGATCGCCATGAAGCCGACCAGGGCGAGCAGGCCGAGCATCAGCGAATAGGCCGGCAGGGCCGCTGCATTGCGACGCACCACGCGCGCGCTCGAACTGCTCAGGATGCCGGTGATCGAGTGGGGATACAGGAACAGCGCCAGCGCCGAGCCAAGGGCGAGCGTGGCGTAGGCGCTGAAGCTGCCGAGCGAACCGGCCGGCGGCGGGGCGAGCAGCAGCTTGGCCGGCGGTATCGCTGCGAACATCTTGCCGTAGCCGCCGAGATGCAGCGGCACCACGATGATCGCCGCGATCACCGTGATGTAGATCAGCAGGTCCTTCACGATGGCGATCATCGCCGGCGCGCGCAGTCCGGAGGTGTAGGTGAATGCCGCCAGGATGACGAAGGCGATGATCAGCGGCAGGTCGCCGGTGAGCCCGCCGGTCTCGATCCCCATGGCGCCGAGCACGACCTGGATGCCGACCAGCTGCAGCGCGATGTAGGGCATGGTTGCCAGGATGCCGGTACAGGCGATCGCCAGCGCCAGCCAGCGATTGCCGAACCGGCCGCGTACGAAGTCGGCCGAGGTGACGTAGCCGTGTTTGTGCGCGACCGACCACAATCGCGGAAACACGATGTACAGGATCGGGTAGATCATCACCGTGTACGGCACGGCGAAGAAGCCGATCGCGCCGGCGCCGAACATCAGCGCCGGTACCGCGATGAAGGTGTAGGCGGTGTAGAGGTCGCCGCCGATCAGGAACCAGGTCACGATGGTGCCGAAGCGGCGCCCGCCCAGCCCCCATTCGTGCAGCATGGTGAGATCGCCGCGCCGCCAGTGCGCGGCGATGAAGCCGATGCAGGTGACCAGGCCGAACAGCAGGATGAAGACGATGAGGGCGGTCCAGTTGATCATGCGCCGTGTCCCGCTCAGTGTTCGAGGCGATAGACGAAGCCGATGATCGCAGCGCTCAGGATGATCCAGAGGAGCTGGTACCAATAGAAAAACGGGATGCCGGCCCAAGCGGGTTCGACGCTGTTGTAGAACGGCACCCAGAGCACGGCGATGAACGGGATCAGCAACAGCAGCCGTGCCCACGCAACCGGGCGCGCGGGCAAGTGCTCATCTGGCCTCGCGGACATCGGATCCTCCCAAATATTACGGATGGATTATCGCCGGATCGGATTCGATGCAACGGCGCGCCGGGACGAGAACCGGGTCGACCCGCCCTGAATGAAACCGCAGTTGGACCGTCGGCGCCGGCTCTCACCTGTCATTCCCGCGCAAGCGGGAACCGAGGAAGCGGGAGGTCCGTGCCGTCCCCCTGGGTTCCCGCTTGCGCGGGAATGACGCGTCAGAACGGCAGCGCAGCGACGATGCAATCCGGTACAAAATGCTTGCAAAATGCTGGATCTGCCGGTGCACCTACCAGGAGCGCAGCGCCCGCAGCCGCGCGGTCTTCTTCGACTGGTGCTCCATCATCCGTCGCAACAGACCCCGCAGCGTGGTGATTGCCTCGCCGACGTTCGGCCCCTTGTTGAGCATGACGCACTCGGCGCGACCCGCCATCGCCGCGTCGGTCATCTCGCCGCGTGTCGGCAGGCCCGACTTCACCATCTCATCCAGCACCTGCGTCGCCCAGATCACCGGCACGTGCGCCGACTCGCACAGCCACAGGATCTCCTCCTGCATCTCGGCGAGCCGCTCGAAGCCGATCGCCACCGCCAGATCGCCGCGCGCGATCATCACGCCGAACGGCTGGCGGCCGGCGGCGCGCACGATGATGTCGGGCAGGTTGCGCACCGCCTGTGCCGTCTCGATCTTGGCGATGATGCCGAGACGCTGCCAATCGGGCCGGCGCGCAGCGAGTTCGTCCTGCAGGCGGGTGACGTCCTCGGCGCTCTGCACGAACGAGAAGCCGATCAGGTCGGCGTGCCTTGCGACGAAATCGAGATCGGCCAGATCGACCGCCGTCAGCGGATCCAGACGCAGATCGGCACGCGGAAAGGTCAGGCCGCGTTCCGGCTTCATCTTGAAGCCCTTGTGCTGCGTCTGTGTCACCCGCACCAGGACGTTGCCGTTCCGGCTTTCCTCGACCACGCCGCCCAGCTTGCCGTCGTCGAACACCACCTCGGTGCCGACCGCAAGATGATCCAGGACATCGCCCGGCCCGCACACGGCCTCGATCATCGCATCGCTGCCGAACGCCGCGGCGTCGGCGACCATGCGGAACCGATCGCCGGCCAACAGACGCTCGCCGGCCTGCCGCTTGACGTCGCCGATGCGGAACTTCGGTCCGGCGATGATCCATCAGCACTGGGATGCGACGATCGACCGCGTCGCCGGCCTTGCGCGTGTTCTCGATCATGGCGGCCCAGGTGTCGGCGTCGTCATGCGCGCAATTGATCCGCACGACATCGGCGCCTCGCCGCGCGATTTCCAGCAGGTATCCCGGGTCCTGCGCCGCGTCGGTCGGCAGCGTCACCAGGATGCGGCCGCCGCTGTGGTCGGCCGTGCCGCCCAACAAGGTGTGCGTGTTTGCCTGCAGCCGCGCCTCGCCGCTGAAGAACTGTTCGCCGGAAGGTGGCCAATCCGGCGCGGTGGCAGTGCCGGACAGCAGCGCGACCAGCGCGTTCTCCACGGTCTGCAGCGTGATCAGCACGCGGCTTTCCAGCCTGCCGAGTGACGACAGGCCGTGGCGCATCAGATCAAGCTGCAGGTCGCGCAGATCGTGATGGCGGAACGCCAGATAGTGGGCGAGATTGGCGGCGCTGGCGGCGAATGACGGCAGCTCGATGTCGCCGCTCCAGCGTTCGATGCGTCCGACGGCCTCGGCCGCGATCGACTGACGGAGGTCGCGCAGCGCCGTGAGCAATTCCCTGCCGGATTGCGACATCGATCTACCTCGGGGTTAGCGCTCATAGTCCACATCGCCATGCGATCTGGATGACGCTTTTGTGGAAACTGCCTGTCGCCGCTACAGGGAGTCGCCGAGGGGTCGCCAGTCCAGCAGGTCCTCGGGCGCCTCGATCCGCCGGCGATCCCAGGCGACGAGGCCCGATTGGTGCCGGGCCACGGCCCTGGCGGCCTCGTCCGGCGAGGGCCAACGGCCGGATCGGCGGCCGGCGAAATGCAGCAGCCAGCGGCCATGGATCTGTATCAGGCGAACGGTGCCCGCCGCGCTCGGATATTCGTATGCCATCGGCAATGGCGACCCTGATCCTGTCCCGGTGGGTCAGATGGTGCTGATGAAGCGGCAACTTGTCTAGGTCCGGAACCCGCGGAGATGTGCCTCGACCGGCTACGGTTGCCGATGAAGCCAGCGTCGGTTCGCGCGGCCGGATTTGACCTGGGTCAAACGGGCTGCGATTGCACCGGCTGCGGCGGCTCGGGTAAAGCAGTGCCGGTCGCGGGTGTAGCTCAATGGTAGAGCTCCAGCCTTCCAAGCTGGCTATGCGGGTTCGATTCCCGTCACCCGCTCCAGGGACGCTTGTGCTCGGTCGCAGTCGGATGATCCGCAAGCCCTGCAAATCACGTCATTCCCGCGCAAGCGAGAAAACGGGGGTGGAGCCCGTGCCCTGGGTTCCCGCTTGCGCGGGAATGACACGGGGGCCGATTGCGTCGGTGCGCTGGCGCGAAGGCTGCCCCTTGACACCGGAACGGCTGCACCCTTTCTACGCGCCCTGCGCGAGCGGTTGCCGGTGCGTTCCTGCTGCCGTGCCAGCCGTGCAGGGGTGTAGCTCAATTGGCTAGAGCGCCGGTCTCCAAAACCGGAGGCTGGGGGTTCGAGACCCTCCACCCCTGCCAACGGCGCGCAGGCGCGCTATAGTCCCCCGCAACAGGGTCTGGAGAGCAACGACGTGGCGGTCGATCCGGCGAAATTCGTGCGTGAGGTGCGGACCGAGATGGCGCGGGTCACCTGGCCGTCGCGCAAGGAGACGCTGGTGACCACCGGCCTGGTGTTCGCCATGGTGGCGCTGGCTGCGATGTTCTTCTTCCTGGTGGACCAGTTCATCGGCATCGGCATCCGTGCCCTGTTCGGCATGAGCGGCTGAGGAGAGATTTCAGGCAATGGCGAAGCGTTGGTACGTGGTGCACGTCTATTCTGGGTTCGAAAAGAAGATCGCCCAGCAGATCAAGGAGCAGGCGGCGCAGAAGGGGCTGGCGGATCAGGTGGACGAGGTCCTGGTGCCGTCCGAGCAGGTGGTGGAGATGCGCCGCGGCCAGAAGATCAACGCGGAGCACAAGTTCTTCCCCGGCTATGTGCTGGTCAAGATGGAGCTGACCGACGATGCCTGGCACCTGGTGAAGAACACGCCGAAGGTGACCGGCTTCCTGGGCAGCAAGACCCGGCCCTCGCCGATCAGCGACGCGGAAGCCGACCGCATCATGAAGCAGACGCAGGAGGGCGTGGAGCGCCCGCGTCCGGCGGTGCTGTACGAGGTGGGCGAGCAGGTGCGCGTCGCCGACGGTCCGTTCACCAGTTTCAACGGCACGGTCGAGGAGGTGGACGAGGAGAAGGGCCGGGTGAAGGTCAGCGTCTCGATCTTCGGCCGCTCCACGCCGGTGGAGCTGGAGTACGGGCAGGTGGAGAAGGTGTAGCCGGTGAATGGACGTAATCGAGGCGATCCATTCGCGCCGGTCGATACGATCATATGCGCCACGCGCGGTGGCGCGGTAACCGATCGAACAGGTGATCTCGGACGCTGCTCAGGCGACTCGTGAAATCGGCGTATCGTCACGGTGGCCTCCGGCTACGGAACAGGGACTACGCATGACCGGTTGGCGCCATTGACCGATCGAGACATCCGCGCACTTATCACCAGGGCCGGATCGGGTGCCAGCGGTAACCTGATCCGCGCTCTGCGGGCCATGACGCCGACGCCGGTAATCGTGGGCGTGAACCATGACCGGTTCACCATCAAAGCGTCGCTGGCCGACCTGAACTACGTCGTTCCGGTGCCGACAAGCGTCGAATTCGTCGATGCGGTCCTGGACATCGTCGAACGGGATCGTATCAATTTGATCATGGGCACCGACGAAAACGTGGTGAAGGCGCTGTCCGACTCGCGCGACCGATTTCCGTTCGATCTGTTCCTTCCACGCCGGGAGACGATCGACCTTTGCCAGGACAAACAAGCGTTGAATGTCTTCTTCCGCGACCGGGATATTCCTGTTCCGCGATTCTATGAGGTCGGTTCGCTTGACGACCTCGAAGGAATATTCGCCCGGTTCGAGGGCGACGGGGTCCTATGGTGCCGGGTCCGGCGAGGGTCTCTGTCGCTGGGGGCGACGGCCGTCACGAACGTCGACCAGGCCCGCTCCTGGATCACGCAATGGCGGGATTTGCGCGGAACAAAGGTGTCCGAATTCACTTTGGGGGAATACCTGCCGGGACGGCATTATATTGTGACCAGTGTTTGGTATCGAGGCCGGCTGCTGCTGGCGCAGGCGACCGAGACCCTAAGTTATTTCGCGGCCGGCAACAATCCAAGCGGAACATTTTCGCTGACTGATCTGGCTAGGTCGGTCGTGGCGCCTGAGGCGCTGCGGATTTCTCTCGACGCGATTTGTGCGCTCGAGGACCGTCCATCGGGCGCCTTCATCGTGGAATTCAAGGAAACGTCGGATGGGAATCCCGCCATCATGGAGATCAATGCGGGCCGTTTTCCATCCGGCGTAACGACCCTGCTGGCGGCATGCCCGACGAATATGGTCGAGGTCTTCGCGCGTGCCTCGGCCGGTGAAATCATGACGGTGCTGGAACCGCATGGCACAGACCAGGAGCTTTACCTGGTTCACGATATCGACTGTCTGCCGCGGGTGTTCTCGGCGTCGGCGTTGTTGGACGGACTTTGAAACAGAGCGGCTTGCGCGGTGCGGGGATATTGGCTAAAATTCTTTCTAACGCGGTGTCGTTCAAGATCGAATGGGGGGCTAAAGCGATGAGCGGTGGATATATCGACCCACAGCAAGATGGCGACCATCAGGTTGTCATATTCACCATCATTGGCGACGTGAGTCAGACCGACACGAGATTATTGGAATCAGGCGGTCGCGAACCTCAAGGCAAAGTTCCCGAAGCTCGCCAGCGTGACCCTTGGTGGGCAAGCCGACACCGCCCAGCCTGCCGCTGCCGGGCTCGCTCGCCGCACCGTGACCGGCGCGGAGGGGCCGGTATCTGGCACGTCCGGGCATCCCGGCGGCGACGGAATCGGAGAGCCAAATGTGCTGACGGTCGCTTTGACCGGCGACCGGGCGACGGTCGAGAACATTATTCTCGAGGTCCGCGCGCTCGCCCAAAAATTCGGCTTGGTGATACCGGATGTCACCGTGATTCGCGAACCGGCGATTGTCCCGAAAAAAGCAATCCCGGCATCAGATCCGGTCGGCGACGCGGAGGGCAGCGGGTCGAAGCGGGCTTAGATCGATCCACTGCCTCATGCGGAGTGTCTCCAACAACATAAGCCCGCGCTCGCGGTGACTGCTGCGCGTGCCGCCGCATCTCTCGTCAAGGTCTCCCAGGCCCAGATAACAGTGGGCCAAAAGCGGCTTCAACCCCAGTTCAGCCGCGAGGCTCGCGGCGTCCTGGAATGCGTTGCGGGCGGCCTCGAAATCCTCCCCGATGACGCTCATGATCGTTGCCAGCAGCCAGCGGGCGTAAGCCTCCTCGCCACGCTCCCGATACTTCTCTGTTTGCCGCAGCGATTCCGTTACGTGCGACAATGCTTTCTCGCCATAGCCCGCCAGCAGCGACGCTTCGGCCAAGGCTGCCAGCGCGAATGCGTGGGTGGTACGCGGCTCCGCCGACCTGTCGAGGGAAACGGCTTCTCGCAGGAGTTGAAGCCCGTCGGCGACCTGCCCGGAACGCGCCTTGGCGCACCCTAGCGCGGCCGTGACGCGCGAAATATAGGCATCCAGATCGTGAGCCCTGCACAGATTCAGCAGGTGATTGAATATCCCGGCGGCCTCGCCGGCATTCCCGCGCAGAAGCAGGACCATCCCGGTACCCCAGTGCGACCACATCACGGGGTCCGGCTGTTCCGAGGCAGTCGAGCGCCGCAAGGCCTCGGCTGCCTGCGCTTCGGCCTCGTCGAAATCGCCCACCTCCGCGAGCGTGACGGCCAGCTGGCTTCGCACGCTTGATTCCGGGAGCGCTCGAAGGATGAGAAAATCGTCCAGCAGTCGGTCGTCCATTCCAAGGGCGACTTCGCGATAAGTTGCGATCGCGGCCGAATACCGGCCGAGCGACCGCGTCGCTCGTGCGACGTAGAAATAAGTCATGAGTTCGAGACGCTGGTCGCCGATTTCGCGCGCGATCTCCAGCGCCCTGGCGCCGGTGGTCAGAGCCTCCTCGTAACGGCCGAGCAGAACAAGGCAGTTGGCCGTGAAGGAGACCACCCGGCCGAGCCGTGAGCGGTCGTCCAGTTTGGTCGCAAGCTGCTCGGCGATTTCGAGGTGATGCAATGTCCGTTGCACCTGACCTAGCGGCGTCACGGCGTGCCGCAGGTCGATCCTCAAATCGAGCGCGACGCTTGTCCGATCCGGTTTGGGTAAGTGCGCGGCGGCGATCAGCGCGTTCTCCAAATGCTCGACGGCGACGCGATTGGCGGACCGGGCGATCGCGCGGGTGGCGGCGGTTTGCAGATGCTTCACCGCTTTGTCCCACATCTCGGCGCGAAAGGCATGGAACGCCAGCCATTCCGCCTTTTCGCTCGATGAATCGGTATTTAACTCCTCGCCCGCGGCCAGCGCGGCGTTGTGCAGATCGCGGCGCCGGTCCGGCGACAGCATGCGATAGGCCGCATCATGTAAAAGAGCATGTTTGAACGTGTATTCGATCCCCGGAAATGGGCTTGTTTCATACAGGAATTCCAAGGCCTGCAGACGTTCCAGTGCCTGCCGCACCTCATCCGGTCGGAACTCGCCGAGAGCTTCCAGGACGCGCAGATCTGCCGGGTTGCCGACCACAGCGGCTGACTGCAGGACGCGCTTGTCCATCTCGGCCAGACGGTCGATCCTGGATGTCAGTAGCGCGTCTAGGGTTACCGGGGCTGGAAAGTCCGAAACGGGCTTCGCGGCTCGATACGCCCCTGGCGGGCCCGCTAGGACTCCGGTTTCTACGAGCGATTTCACACTCTCCTCGAGAAACAGCGGATTGCACCCGGTCTTCGTGATGACCAGTTGCTTGAGCGGTTCAAGTCCAGCGCCGGTGCCGACAAGGGAATCAAGGATCTTGCCCGCGGCAGCCGGGCCGAGCGGATCGATCCGGACCTGGGTGTAATACGGCTTGTTGCTCCAGCCGTGCTGATACTCCGGCCGATAACTGACCAGGAGCATGAACCGCGCGGCCGACAGGCCGTCCACAAGTCCGTCGATCAAGGCCTGGGATTCCGGATCGATCGAATGCAGGTCCTCCAACACCAGCAGCAATGGTTGTGTCATGTTCTCGGCGAAGAGTAGCCGCTTGCACCGCGTCGAGCATGCGCCGCCGGCTGGCCGGGGAAGGCGCGGACGCCGTTCGGGCCGTGTCGATCGCCGGATCCAGCAAGGCTAGCAACGGGGCCAGCAGGGGCATCAAAGACTCGTCCACTTCCGCGAGCTTGCGGGTTACCCTCTCGCGGATCGCGTCGGGCGTTTCCGATGCGCCAATCTGGAAATAGTGCCTAAGAAGCTCGGTGACGGCCAGGTAGCTGGTAGACATGCCGAACGATTCCGCGCTGGCTTCGAGAACCCGTTAGGCCATGCTTCGCTTCCGAGTGGACGAACTCATGGATCACCCGGGACTTCCCTGTACCGGGCTCTCCGACGATGGCGACCACCTGTCCCTGGCCAGCTTCGGCGTGATCCAGGGCCTGCCGTAGCAGCTTCATCTCGACGTCGCGCCCCGCGAACGGGGTAAGATCCCGAGACGGAGTCGCACGCAGTCTCGTGCGCCTCGGGATGGCACCCAACAACTCGTGGGTTTCGACCGGTTCCGTGACGCCTTTCAGGTACAAGGCCCCCAGCGGTCGGACCGCGACGTAGCCCTCGACAAGCCGCAACGTCCGCGCGGTCATGTAAATCGACCCGGGCGCCGCGACCTGCTCCATGCGCGCCGCCAGGTGCGTCGTCAGACCCATGGCAGTGTAATTCATGTGCAGATCGCTCCCGATCGAGCGCACGATGACCTCGCCTGAATTGAGCCCGACCCGTATCTCGAGCGGGACGCCCTCCGTCCGAAATACCTCGCCGGCATGGGCTTTGATGATCTCTTGCATTCTGAGCGCGGCGTGGCAGGCGCGGATCGCGTGATCCTCGAGCGCAAGCGGTGCTCCGAAGAGCGCCATGATACCGTCGCCCATCACCTGGTTGACCGTGCCTTCGTAACGGTACACGGCCTCCATCATCCGTTCGAGAACGGGGTCGAGAAGCCGGCGGGCATGGTCGGGATCCAGGTCGGCGATGTGCTCCGTCGATCCTTTCAGATCGGCGAAAAGGACGGACAATTGCTTTCGTTCACCCTCCAATGCGGCCTTGGATAAAAGGATCTTCTCGGCGATATGTCCGGGGGTACGGACCGCGCTCCCCATCACGGGCGGCCATGAACCCGGGGTCGAAACCGATGCGCCGCACCGATCGCAGAACAGGCTGCCAGCTTCCAGCCTGGTACCGCAGGCCGTGCACGAAGGATAAAGCGTTGTACCGCAGGCCCGGCAAAACCGAGCTTCGTCACGATTGTCCCGATGGCATTGGTTGCACCGCATGCCCAGCACTCTCGTTGAAAGCGGTAAATTTGATAACGTTATGTTGGGTTACGGGGAGAGGTCAAGGCGGTCCGGCGTCACCGTAGGCCGATGAAGCCGAGCAATATGTAAAGGACTACTGCCCTGATGAGCCTGGGTGTGACTGGTCTCGGAAGTCCGGATTTGAGGTGTTCTGGGCGCCCCAGCACTGATCATCATATCGGGCCGGGTCGAGGACAACTGCCGCGCCGGACAGAATCCGATGTTGTCCGCCCACGCGAGGGCCTGGGCACCTGCAAATTTGGTTCGCCGCTGTTGTGGCTGAGAACCGCGCCGTCAGGGCTGAGCTCGAAATCCCGCCAGACAAGACGCCGGCGTCGGCGCATTGTCTGGGTTGCCCGGAAACCATGCTGGAGGCTGCGCGGCGCCAGCGGCCGCGGATCATTTTGGTCAAGTAATATAAGTTCAATACGAGCCGTAGGATCGGCGCGCCTCAATGAAAAGCGAGCAGTGAAGCTGACAGGGCTGGCGAAGATCTTCTTGCGTCAGGTGCGCGCAGAGAAGCCGAGGGAAACAAGTCCCAGGTTGTCGACGAACGCCAGCCGATGGCCGTCAGGGAGGGCTATTGCCGATGAGGGCCGCGGCAATACACTGATGGCCTGCATTCAGGCCACTCCGGAGGGCGGCCCATGGACCGTTTCTACCAAGGCGCCGCCTCGGTTTTCGTCAGGGCCTATGACGCACTCTACCACCGTGCACCGGCGCAGATAGCCGGCGATACGGCATTCTACGCGCAGCTTGCGCGGGAGACCGGACGTGGCGTGCTGGAAGTGGCCTGCGGCACCGGCCGCATCGCGCTGCCGCTGGCGGAACGAGGGTTCGAGGTCACCGGCGTCGATGTCTCCGCTGGCATGCTCGCAATCGCGCAGCACAAGCGCGCAGTGCTTCCCGCCGCCGCGCGGGACCGCCTGACCCTGATCGACCAGGACATGTGCGAGCTGAACCTGGGCCGACGCTTCGGCCTGGCATTCATGGCGTTCCGGTCATTCCAGGCGCTCCTGACGGTCGATCTGCAACGCAAGGCGCTGGCGGCGATCCGTCGCCATGTTGCGCCGGAGGGGCGACTGGCGCTGCATCTGTTCGATCCGCGCCTCGATCTGCTGGTCGACGAGAATACCCGGCATCCTACGCTGGATGGCATCGATCCGACGACGCAGCGCCGCTATGTCGGCGAAATTCTGCGGACACGCTTCGACCATCTGGCACAGGTCCGCCGGGATCTCTGGCGATACCGCGAATTCGCCCCGGATGGTACGGCGTTGGACACCGACACGCGCGAGATGGCGCTGCGCTGGACCTGGCGCTGGGAGCTGCGGCACCTGCTGGAACTGTGCGGGTTCGTGGTGGAAGCGGAATACAGCGACTTCGTCGGATCGCCGCCGGCATACGGCAAGGAGCTGATCGTGGTCGCGCGGGTCATCGCGTAATTTCGGCAACGCCGCGCACAGCGGCAAACACGGAGCGCAACAATGGATCGCAGTTCGGTCGACTGGAAAGGCTACTGGATTGCGGCGCCGACGCCGTTCACCGCGGCCGGCGCGCTCGATGAGCCGGCGCTCCGCGCAACGCTGCGGCTGTATCACCGCCAGGGCGTGCACGGCGTCCTGGTCAACGGCACCACCGGCGAATGGTTCGCGCAGACCGACGCCGAGCGCCGGCGCGTGGCCGAAATAGCGGTCGAGGAACTCGGCGGCGCAATTCCGGTGGTGATCGGCTGCACCACATTCACACCAGCGCAGACCATCGTGCTCGGCCGGCATGCGCGTGAGATCGGTGCCGATGGGATCTTGTCCACACCGCCGCCTTACGCTGCGCCGACGCCGCGGGAAATCGTCGCGTTCTTTGCGGCGATCTCGGACGGCGTGGACCTGCCGATCATGGTGTACAACTGGGCGCGTGGCGTCGCGGTCGAGATCACCTGGGAAACCGCGCTCGAACTGACCAGGATCGATCGCGTGGTGGCCATCAAGGACAGCACGATGCACACGGCGCAGGCGCTGGCCACGCTGGGGCAGGTCGCTGATCGGGTCCGGTGCTTCGGCGGCTTCATCAGCCGCCTTGGGCTTGCGGTGCTGCGCGGCCTCGGCGGCGACGGCAACATCGATGGCGGCGGCCTCGGCGCGACGTTCGCGGTGGCGTTCTACGAAGCGTTCTGGCGCGGCGATTTCGCGGCGGCAGAGCAGGCCGCCAGCCGCTACCAGGCGTTGATGACGCGACTCATTCGCCCCGATTGGAGCGGTGTGTTCGGCTCGCCGCAGTCGCAGATCAAGGCATGCATGAACCTGCTCGGTCAGCCCGGCGGTCACGTACGTCCGCCGCTGCTGGCGATCGACGATCCCGAGGAACTCGAAGCAATGCGCGAAATCCTCGATCAAGCCGGGCTGCTCGAGAACGCGTCGTCGCCACGGGCGGCCGCGTAGGCGGCGCGCGATCGGATCGCAACCGACCGGGCATCAGGGAAGCGCGCTACAGTCCCTGCTCCACCATATCCAGCACGCGCTGGCCGATCCGCTGCGTCTCCACACGCGTCAGCCTGCGCAGCGGGCCTTCGAGCACCAGCATGGCAAGACCATGCACCGCGGACCACGCAAGATGCTCCGCGCCTGGCCTTCGTTGCGGTGGCAGCACGCCGCCTTCGACCATGCGGTCGAGCGCGACACCGAGCAACTGGAACGGATTGAGGCCGCTGCGACCCGACTTCGCCGGACTGCCCGCGGTATCCGGATCGCCGGGCACGGCGAAGGCGGTACGGAACAGGCCGGGTTCCGACAGCGCGAACCGCAGATAGGCGGTGCCGAACGCGCGCAGGCTGACGCTGGGTCCGGTCATCGCGCGACCGCGCGAGTTCCTTCTCCATCGCCACCGCCAGCGCCGCCAGCGCCGCCGAACGCACCGCCTGCAGCAGCGCGTGCCGACTGGCGAAGTGTCGGTATGCCGCGTTGGGCACCACGCCGGCGCGGCGCGTGGCCTCGCGCAGCACCACCGCGTCCGGTCCGCCGTCGCGCGCCAGCGCGATGCCGGCGTCCAGCAGCGCCTGGCGCAGGTCGCCGTGATGGTATGTGCGGCGCGAGCGCAATTGGTCCAAGGCATCCATCATCACCGCTCCGCGAGCATGTGGACACTGTCCATCGGTCCCGCTATGCTCGTGTGGACAGTGTATACATTGCGCTGTGGCTACGACACAAGAGGAGGAGTTGCCATGCAGGTTCAGCCCTATCTGTTCTTCGACGGCCGCTGCGAGGAGGCGATCGAGTTCTACCGCAAGGCGCTTGGCGCCCAGGTGGGAATGATGATGCGGTTCAAGGACAGCCCGGAGCCGTGTCCGGAGGGCATGCTGCCGCCCGGCAGCGAGAACAAGGTGATGCACGCCTCGCTGCAGATCGGCGGCACCATGGTGATGGCCTCGGACGGACACGCCAAGGGAGCGCCCAGCTTCCAGGGTTTTTCCCTGTCGCTCGATGCGAGCGATGACGCCGACGCGAAACGGCTGTTCGATGCGCTGAGCGATGGCGGGCAGGTGCAGATGCCGCTGGGCAAGACGTTCTTCGCGTCGAGCTTCGGCATGGTCGCCGACAAGTTCGGCGTGTCATGGATGGTGATCAGGCCGACGATGTAGGCTACGCTGCCGGTCGTGGCGCGCGTCGCATTCACCGCGAACCTGGAGCGGCACCTGAGTTGCCCGGTGCAGACTGTACCGGGCGACTCGGTGCGTGCCGTGCTCGACGCGGTGTTCGCGACGCAGCCGCGGCTGCGGTCCTACATTCTTGACGACCAGGACCGCGTCCGGCGGCATGTCGCGATCTATGTCAACGGCGATCGTATTGCCGACCGCGATCGGCTCGGCGATCCGGTGAGCGAGGCGGACGAGGTGTTCGTGTTCCAGGCATTGTCGGGAGGCTAGGCGAATGAGCGACCGTCTGCTGGTTGGCACCAGGAAGGGCCTGTTCGAGCTGCGTCGCGCGCACGGCGCGTGGTCGATCGCCGGCGCCACACGTTTTCTCGGCGATCCGATCTCGATGGTGCTGCACGATCCGCGCGACGATGCGCTGTATGCCGCGGAGGCGCTCGGGCATTTCGGCGTGAAGCTGCAGCGTTCGCGCGACGGCGGCGAAAGCTGGCAGGAGCTGCCGGCGCCGGCGTTCCCCAAGACCGGAACCGATGGGCCGAGCGTGTCGTATCTGTTCTGCCTGGAGACGGGTGGTGCGGAACAGCCCGGCTGGCTGTGGTGCGGCACGATCCCCGGCGCGCTGTTCCTGTCGAAGGACCACGGTCAATCCTGGACGCTGAACCAGGCGCTGTGGGACCTGCCGCAGCGCAAGGACTGGATGGGCGGCGGGTTCGATGATGCAGGCGTCGCCTCGATCTGCGTCGACCCGCGCCGGTCGGATCACATGACGATCGGCGTCTCCACCGGAGGCGTGTGGATCAGCAGCGATGGCGGTGCATCCTGGGGCGGTTCGGCAGACGGCATGTACGCCGACTACTTCCCGCCGGAGCGACGTCACGATCCCGAGGTGCAGGACATCCACCGGCTGGTGCAATGCCCCGCGGCGCCGGACACACTTTGGGTGCAGCACCACAACGGCGTGTTCCGCTCGACCGATGCCGCGCGGTCGTGGCAGGAAGTCACCACGATCCGCCCGGCGAAATTCGGCTTCGCGGTGGCGGTACATCCGCGCGATCCCGACACCGCCTGGTTCGTCCCAGGTGTAAAGGACGAATGCCGCGTCCCGGTCGATGGTCGGCTGGTGGTGGCGCGCACCCGCGACGGCGCACGGTCGTTCGACGTGCTGACCGAGGGCCTGCCGCAAAGCCACGCCTACGACCTGGTGCATCGTCACGCGCTCGCCGTCGATGACAGCGGTGCGCGGCTCGCGATGGGCTCGACGACCGGGCACCTGTGGCTGTCGGAGAATGGCGGCGACGCGTGGACGCTGGCGGCCGGGCACCTGCCCCCGATCAGTTGCGTGCGCTTCGGCTGAGCGCTCGCGCGCCATCGCGTGAGGACCGTGTTCCTTCCGCTGGCTGCAGCAGGCTTGTTCCCACACATGGCGGTTGCGCAGACCACGTCACTGACCGCGGACCAGATGCGCGAGGACCTTGCGTTCCTGCGCGATCAATGGGGACCGTTGGACCACAGCTTCAGCCCGGATCAGCGCAGGACATTCAACGCTGAAATCGACGAAGCGATCGGCAATGCCGGCTCGCTGACACCAGCCGATTTCGCGCTCGATATCATGCATGCGGTGGCAATTCCTCGCAACGGCCACACCCTCGCCAGCGTCGGCGATCTCCTGACGTATCTGCCCGTCAGGGTATGGTGGTTTGCTGATGGGCTCTATGTCGTCACGGCGCGTCCGCAGAACGCCGGCCTGCTCGGCGCCCGGGTGCAGCGGATCGGTTCGCTGACGCCCGAGCAGGCGCTCGCCCGCGCAGCACCGTTCCTCCCGGGCACCGCGCAACGGATCCGATATCTCAGTGCCGGCTACCTCATCAGTCCCGAATTGCTCCGCCGCATCGGCGCGGTCGAGGACGCGAACAATGTGCCGCTGCAATTGCAGCTGTCCGACGGATCGTCACAGATCGTGCAGCTGAGCCGGTTCGTGCACGCGAATTCCCCGTCCGTTCCGCGGCGTCAACCTTATTCGGTGCTGATCCCGGACCCGCCCGATACGCCGGATCGCTCGCCTCACGTGCTCGATCGTGTTGCCGATCGACCGCCGATCTACCAAGCTCCGGTCGAGCTGTCCGTCGCGTGGATCGGCGATGATTCATCCGTGCTGTATGTTCGCTCGAATACGCTTGCCGGCGCGCAGCTCGATCAGGCGCTGCTGTTCGACGTGTTGCAGGCGAACGTCGTGCCACGACGCCCAAAATACGTGATCGTCGATCTGCGGCTGAACAACGGTGGCAACTTCTTCAACACGATCCTGTTCGCCCAGGCCCTGCCGAAACTGCTTCCACCCGACGGGAGGATCTTTGTCCTGGTCAGCCGAGCCACGTTCTCCGCCGCACTCGTCACCGCGGCGATGCTCAAGGCAAACGCCGGCGAGCGCGCCATCCTCGTCGGCGAGACCATGGGCGATGGCGGTCAGTTCTGGGCGGAAGGCGCTGTCAGCACGTTGCCCAACTCCAAGGCCGAAGTCCGCTACACCACGGGCTTGCACAACTGGACCAGCGGATGTTCGGACCTGGACGCGTGTTATTGGCCGGTCGTGGCGTTTGGCGTGAGGGATGTCTCGCTCGAGCCGCAGATACGGGTCGAACCGAGCTTCGCCGACTATGCCGCAGGACGTGATCCGGTACTGCAGGCCGCGCTGGCCATGACGAAATGATCCGGGCGATCTCTACTGGTTGACGGCCGGATGGTTCGCCGCGGACATCGTGTCGCCGGCAAGCGCGACGCTGCGCTCGTTGCTGCAAAACGGCCATGCACGATCGGGTAAAGCCGCTTGCCGCTTGACCGCTTGGAGGCAGACCGGCCCAATTCCCACGCAGCGCGGAGCCACACAGCAGTGACCCAGGATCAACCGAGCCACACGCACGCCGTGCGTCGCAGCAATCAATCCTTTTTCTTCGAGTCAGACATCTTTTCGGCTGGCCGCCTGATCGCACGCCGCACGCGCCCGGGCGGCGTGGTCCACGAAGCGGCCCGCACGATCCCGGTGTTCCGCGAGTGCGACGTGCTGGTGGTGGGCGGCGGGCCCTCCGGCACCGCAGCCGCGATCGCAGCGGCGCGCACCGGCGCCGATGTCGTGCTGCTGGAGCGCTACAACCACCTGGGCGGCCTCTCCACCGGCGGCCTGGTGATCTGGATCGACCGCATGACCGACTGGACCGGCGCGCAGGTGATCCAGGGCATCGCCAATGACCTGCTCGACCGGCTGCCGAAGGACACGGTCGCCGGCCCGCCGCGCGGCCTGTGGGGCAGCGCGGATGCCGCCACCGCCACCTACTGGCGCGAGCGCACCGCTGCCTTCCACGGCATCGTCACCTGGTCGCCGACCATCGATCCGGAACGGCTGAAGCTCGCCAGCCAGGAGCTGGTGCTGGAGAGCGGCGTGCACCTGCTGCTGCACGGTCTCGGCTGTGCGCCGATCCTGGAGGACGGAGCGGTCGCCGGCGTGGTGTTCGAGAGCAAGGAAGGCCGCCTCGCGATCCGCGCGCACGTGACGGTGGACTGCACTGGCGACGGCGACATTTTTACCCGTGCCGACGCGGGTGCCGACACCGACATCGAGGAGCGCGATATCCACCACTGCATGAACACGTCGTGGCTCTGGGGCGGCTGCGACCTGACACGCTGGATCGCATTCAAGACCGGCGACGCCGCCGGCTTCTCCGCCTTCATGGAGCGCGGCCGCGCGCTGTGCGGCGGGCTGTTCGAGCGGCCGTTCGTGTCCTGGCGCAACGACGTGGCGCTGTTCATGGGGCCGCGGCTGTCGGGCTACTCCGCGGTCGACATCCAGGACCTGACCGAGGTGGAGATCCGCTCGCACCGGCTGATGGCGCAGCACCTCGACGTGTACCGCGCCCACGCGCCGGGGTTCGAGGCCGCGTTCCTGATGCTGTCGGCGCCGCAGTTGGGCGTGCGGCATTCGCGGCGGCTGCCTGGTGTGGCGCGGGTGACGCGCGAGCGCTGGGCCGATGCGACGCCATGGCAGGACGAGATCGGCGTGTCGCCGTCGCTGTCGCCGAAGCTGCCGCCGGTGTCGGTGCCGTATGGCTGCCTGGTGCCTCGGTCGGTGGACGGGCTGCTGGTGGCGGGGCGGCATGTGTCGAGCGATGCGGCGAGCCACTCGTTCCTGCGCGAGATCCCGCAATGCTGGCTGACCGGCCAGGCGGCCGGCGCGGCGGCTGGGGTGGCGGTGAGACGTGGAGTGGCACCGCGGGCGGTGCCGATCGGGGAGGTACAGGCAGAGCTGGTCCGGCAGGGGGCGTGGCTGCGGGTGGGGGCGGCGGACTTGATGCAGGCGCGCGCGGTGCCAGCTAAGCTGGAGGCGTGAGGGCGTTATGGCGAACGTGACAGAACCACAGGTCATCGAAAGCACCGCGGGGGAGGTGGCCGCCGAACTCGCGCGCCGGGGAATTGCGCCGGAACAGCGGGTGACGGTCATGATCGAGCCGCACGAGCCCGCGGACTGGATCGCGAAGGCCAGACAATTCTCACGCCCGAAGGTGATCGAGGCGGGTTGGTCGGATGACGATATCGACCGGCTCATCAAGCAGGCTCAGAAAGAAGTCGAGCCGGGCCTTGGATGAGGCTTGTCGTCGATACCAACGTCTTCGTCAGCGCGGCGCTCAAGGAGGCATCCTGGCCGGGGGCGGTCACCCGATGGCTCGACATGTTCGGCGGATTGCTCAAGAGCATCGCAACCGAACAGCAGGTGATCGAGGTTTTGCAGCGGCCCTATTTTGCGCCGAGGCTGGCACCGTTCTACCTCGATAATGTGCAACGCATACTCGCCAAGGCGGAGCTGGTGACGATTGTCGAGCGCATCGCTCTTTGCCGCGATCCGACCGACGACAAGTTCCTCGAACTGGCAGTCAATGGCCATGCCGATGTGATAGTGTCGGGCGACCGCGATCTGCTCGTGCTCAGCCCATTCCGAGGCATCCCAATTCTTGCTCCTGCCACTTTCGTGCGGGGAGCGGTGGTGGGATAGTCCCTTACGGGCCCACTCTTCTCGCTTGCTGCGTTGAATTGCAGGGTCTGCTAAATCCCATCAAATCATAACCGGAACGACAACCGTCTCGATGATCCGCTCCGCCGCTGCGGTCGCTGCGCGTCCGGCCTTGGTGAGATAGTAGCGGTAGGTTCCGGTGACGCGTTTGATGACCCCGAGGTCGAGCAGCCGGCGCAGCTGTCGCGACAGTCGGGTAGGCGAGAGCATGCCGAGGTCCGGCATCAGCTCGCTCCGGCGAATGCCGGCGATGTTGACCCTCGGGTTCTGCAGGGCGTGCAACAGGGCGTTGTCGACAGGAGCGAAGAAGTTGATCCCTTGCACCGTCTTGCCGTCCACCTCACGCGGCTTGGTCAGGCGGCCCAGCGCCCGGATCCCGGCGGAGAAGTCGTCCAATGCGGACAGGTGGGCGATATAGCGCCGGTTGCAGCCAAACAGGATCTCACGCAGGTCGATCAGACTGTAGATCGATTTCTTGACCGGTGCGAGTTCCCGGGTCGCCGGGCCTGTGCGGTGTTCCACCTTTCGGTGGTGCTTGAAGAAGGACACATCGTTGGCGGTGGTCTCGATACGCAGCACGATGCCGTGCTTGTCATACATCTTGATGGAGCACTTGCCGAAGCGGTGCTTGATGCAGGTGCCCTCGATGCGGGTGGAGAACTGCGAGCCGATCTCCTGCGCCAGCAACGGCGTGATCGGCCGGCCGAGGAACGTGGCAACCTGCTCGGCCTTCACGTTCAGCACCGACTGGCGGACCAGTTGCTCGTAGAGCGGGCCGAGTGTGGCGGTGGAGCGGAACACCAGATCGGTGGCATATTCCACCTGCATCAGGCTCCAGTGATAGGACTGTCCGAACACGTCGGATACCGGGCAATACAGCCTGGCATACCGATCCAGGGTGCGGTGCAACTGGTCAGGCGACAGCGTGTCGGCCAAAGCCTGGGCAAGCGCCCAGTCGTCGATGCGCACGAACGCATTGTCGGCCATGGTGTAGCCGATGCCCTTCCCGGTCAGCTTGCGCGCCAGCCAGCTATGGCCGTTGCAGTAGAATTGCAGGCGGAACGGCGCCCAGGTCGGCACGCGCAGATAGACCAGCCCGAATTTGGCGTCCTGGACGTAGAAATAGTAGTGCAGGCACTTGCCGCTGTCCGGCCGCAGGAAGGTCTTGTGCGTCTGCTTGTCGTGCCAGGGCTTGTAGGCATCGCAGGCTTCCATGGCCGAGATGATGTGCACCAGACCGGGGCGGTCGCCACGCTGCCGGAGCACGCGCGCGACAACGTCTTCCTTGCGGATGTGCGGCTTGGCGATGTGCTCGATGGTAATTCCCGCTTCGGCGGCCAGCGATGCCGCACGCTCACGCACGCGGTCGCGCAACGTCTTGGCAAATTCCGGGTAGTCGAAGATGCGGATGCCCTTGGCATTCAGATATCCGGTCATCCCGGCGGCATAGCAGACCACCGGCAGCGTCCCGGTGATCACCAATCGGTCGTAGCACGACAGCACCCCGGCGATCCGGTCGTCGTAGCGTTCCGTCAGCGACTGGCTCATGCTGCCCTCCGGCGACAATCCGCAGGGCAGGCTACATCAGACTTTTTGGTTCCGGCTCCGCCGGCTTAGGGGTTTCTCGTTCTCGCCGTAGCGCTCCGGCGTCTACAATGAACGCACGCCGCGGATGCTCAGTGTCCGCAGGGACGACATCGATCTGCGAAGCCGGAGACGGCCGCCTTCGTCGAGATGCCGGCCTAGGATTTGCAGTTCGCGCGGCGCATGTCGGCCAGCGGTGTGGCCAAGATGCCGCGGGTCTGCCTGCGCACCGAAGGATTCTTAACACGGAGGAAGTGCGAGAGCCACGGTGGGCCACGGAGAAGGTATGATCGGCGTGGAGCCCCTTGAAAAAACCTCTGTGGTGCTCCGTGGTCCTCGCACTTCCTCCGTGTTAAAGCCTTCGCACTGCCGCCCGCGAGCGCCAGTGCGGCAAGGAAAACCCTTGGTGCCAGACAGTGTCCGAAGCGATCCGGAGAGTCCGAAGATGAGCCAGGCAAAGGCCAACTATCCGTTGCGACTGCCGCGCTCCGTCAAGGCAGAGGTTGAGCGGCGGGCCAAGGCGGATGGGATCAGCGTCAACCAGTTCGTCGCCACCGCGGTTGCCGAGAAGCTCGCGGCCATGGGCACCGCCGAGTTCTTCGCCGAGCGGCGTGAGCGGGCGGACCTCAAGGCGTTCGATCGACTGATGCGCCGGAAGGGCGGGGAGGCGCCGGGGCCCGATGATACGATTGGCTGATCCGTTGGGCGGCAACGCATGCAGGAGATGCGGCCATGAGTGAGAAGAATCCGCACTGGGGCACGCCCCTCGATGCCTTTCTAGCGGAAGAGGGCATCCGCGAGGCAGCAAAGGCGGAGGCCGTGACGCGCGTCGTCGCGTGGCAACTGGGCCAGGAAATGGAACGGCAAGGCATCACCAAGGCGAAGCTCGCCGAGCTGATGCACACCAGCCGCGCCCAGGTTGATCGTATCCTCAAGGCGAAGGGCAACGTCACGATCGAGAGCCTGCAGCGCGCTGCCGCTCTCGTGGGGCGGGAGCTACGGCTTGAGTTGGTGTAGGAGCGTGCCGATCGAGCAGGCGGCCGGGGCCACAGCGTATTGTGGCCGAAGGTAGACGGTTTTCAAGGCATTCGATCGACTGATGCGGCGAAAGGGTGGAGAGCGGCCAACAGCAGACGATACGGTTGGCTGATCCGGTAGGCTGGGCGAAAACCAGATATCGGAATGTATGCATGAAGATCAACGCTGCAAATTTCTTCAAGAGCGTCGCGAAGGAGCACAAGCAGTTCTACGTCATCCACTATTCGTCGCAGTCTCTATACGACGCTGGCAACGAAGGCCACTCACCTCGTATAGCCTCCATCGCTGTCATGCACTTCGCTACCCGCCAGACAACAAGCTTCTCCGTGCGTGCGGTTGCGGACCTACTGAAGATTGGCAAGGATGAGGTAGAAACCCGCTACAACGACATTGAGAAGGAGATGCTGCTCCGCTTCTTTGAATTCGTGCGAGACCGGCTGGACAAATATTGGATCCACTGGCGGGTGCAGAACCTGACCTATGGATTCGAGCATTTGGAGCATCGGTCACCGGGGTCGCCGCAGTGACCGAGCGCGTCGAACCGGCAGTTCGAACTCACCGCCCTCTCCATGCTACGATGACCAATGGAGGCGAGCATGAGCGACATCAACTGGTCAGCCTGCCCAGACGTTGAACGGGTTCCTGGTCGGGTATCCGGCCAATGGGTCGTCATTGGCACCCGCATCCTTGCGGACGGGGTGATCGAGAACGCCGATGCCGGCCTGTCGCCGGAGGAGATCGGCGACGAGATCTTCGACGGCCTGGGCGTGGATCGCGCGCGCCGGATCATCCGGTATGCCAGGGCGCACGCCAGGCACCCGGCCCCGCACGCCTGAAGCACACGTGTGCCGACCCGTATCCTGCTCGATCAGAACGCGCCACTCGGGCTCCGCCGCGCACTGACCGGCTACGAGGTCATCCCCGCACGCACCATGGGCTGGGCGACAATGGAAAACGGCGCCCTGATCGACGCCGCCGAGGCAGCCGGCTTCGCCATCCTGATCACCTGCGACCGCAACATCCGCTATCAGCAGAACCTCGGCGACCGCCAGATCGCACTGATCGAGCTGACGACAAGTGTGTGGCCGGTGATCCGCGATCATCTGCCGGAAGTGTTGGCCGCTATCGGAGCGGCCACGCCGGGCGGCTATGCGACTGTCAGCTTCCCCCGGGCACCGCTGCGCCGCCGACCATTCCCACGGCCCTGAGACGCACTCACACCTCACACCCGGAACAACGCCATGCAATTCGGCATCCACCTCCCCCACGCAGGCGAGCGCGCCGCCCCCGCCCTGATCCGCCGCTTCGCCATCCAGGCCGAGGCGCTGGGGTTCGCCGACGTCTGGGTCAGCGAGCACATCGGGAATTGAACGAGCGCGTTGCCGCGTACCAAGCGAGCGGCGTGCAGCACATCATGGTGGCGTCGGACCTGCTGCGGTCGGCCGAACTCGACAACTGGGACGCGATCATCGAGGGCGTCGGCCGGCTGGTCGCTGAATGGAGCTGACGTTCATGCTTCGAATCCTCCGCGCGAGGCGATGGCCGCGGCATCGCGGGCACCATGCAGCACGCGGATGATGACAACGGCGTCCGCCAGAGGCCGATAGTAGATGGCGTAGGGATCGCGGAAGGTGACCCGCAGCCCGGGACCGAACTGTTCGCGAGCCGGCGCCGCAAGCGGAAAATGCCGCACAGGTTCAAACACGGCCTCGATCGAGCGGACAAACCGCGACGCGACTCCTTCGGATGCCTTGGCGGCGATGTCGGCCCAGATTTCGGCAAGGTCCGCCTCGGCTGCCTCCGTCAGGCGGAGCGCGAGCGGCCGGCTAATAGCTTTTTCCCCCGCTCGATGATGCGGGCGGCGTCGAAATCCTTCACCCGACCCTCGGCCAGATCCGCCAGCCCCTTGTCGATATCGGATTTGAGGGCCGTCAGTTCCTGCAACTGCAGCGCCCGCTTCATCTTCCAGTCGCGTAGCGCCTCGCGCACGACTTCGCTGGTCGAGGCGTAGTCGCCACCTGCAACGGCGCCTTTCACGACCGCCGCCATATCGGATGGCAGGGTGATCGTCAGCCTTTCGATCTCCGCCATGCCCCCTCCTTTCATCGGGCGCATATATAATCATACTTATGACGCGAACCAGTAGGTCCCCACCATGCAATTCGGCATCCACCTCCCCCACGCAGGCGAGCGCGCCGCCCCCGCCCTGATCCGCCGCTTCGCCATCCAGGCCGAGGCGCTGGGGTTCGCCGACGTCTGGGTCAGCGAGCACATCATCCTCCCCCGCACCCAGTTCCCGCGCCCCCTGCCGTTCTACGAGCCGGTGCTGACCCTCACCTGGGTCGCCGCGGTGACCGAGCGGGTGCGTCTCGGCACCAGCGTCCTGGTGCTGCCGATGCGCCATCCGATCCCGCTGGCGAAGCAACTGGCGACGCTGCAGAACCTCTCCAACGGCCGACTGATCCTCGGCGCCGGTGTCGGCTGGCTCGCCCCCGAGTTCGCCGCCCTCGGCGCGCCGTTCCATGAGCGCGGCCGCCGCATGGACGAAGGCATCGCGCTGATGCGCGCCGTCTGGACGCAGGACCCGGTGACGTTCCGCACCCGCCACATCCCGGCCGAGATCACCGACATGACGATGACGCCGCTGCCGATCGCGCCGATCCCGCTGTGGCTCGGTGGCAGCTCCGACGCGGCACTCCGCCGCACCATCCGCCTGGCCGACGGCTGGCACGGCTCGCGCGAGACGCCGGAGCAGACGGCGGCGATCGTGCGGCGCCTGCGCGCTGAACGACCGGGCGCGGACTTCACCGTCTCGACGCGGGTGAACTGGGACGGCCGCGACCAGGGGGAATTGCGCGAGCGCGTTGCCGCGTACCAAGCGGCCGGCGTGCAGCACATCATGGTGGCGTCGGACCTGCTGCGTTCGGCCGAACTCGACAACTGGGACGCAATCATCGAGGGCGTCGGTCGGCTGGTCGCTGAAGGCAACGTGTCATGACAGACCCTGAGGCCCAGCACCGATGCGCCACTCACCGGTTCGGCGATCAGGCCAGCCGCGAAATGCGCCGCATCCCTGCCCTGGACGCCGCTCCCGGCTTCAACCGCCGCGAAGGTTTCGCCCTCCTCCGGTCTATACGATCGCGCTGTTAGCCACGATCCCGGCAATGCCGATCATGCTGCGGGTTCTGCCGCGGTTCCCGCCGCGCGAGAGGGTCGCCGGTCAGTTTTGAATCTTACACCGAGTTCGTATCATAGCTTATGTAGGCGCATATGGAGGGCAGATTGTTGCTGCTCGACGAGTTGTTGTCGCCGGATGCAGCGCCACCGGCCGATGACGCGCCTTGGCTCGGCACGTTGTTCGTTATGTTATCCGCATTTCCTGAGATAGGGGGCTGCGACATCGCGGCTGCGGTTGGCAGCTGCGCCACCGGCGGCTGCCAGTTCTGCACCGCCTGGTAACAGCAGATGACGAACAAGATCAGTGCAATGATTGATGCGTAGGTGTGCCACGACATCCGGAAGATCCTGTTATCCTCCTCCGCGCACCATTGCAAACAAAACGCTCGGGTTGGGTAAGGTCCCTCGAACACCACGTCGTAAACGATGTCTTCGGGGCGCCCAGGCCGGGTATGCAATTCGGACATGACCCAATCCCTGCCCCTGGCTTGCAAGGCTTTGCGCCAGACGATCTCTGCCAGGTCATCCATGCCAGCATCTCCAACCACGCGAAGACTGCGCCTCGCTCAGTCTAAGCGAAGACGATCGCGCCCGCCACGCGTGGCAGTGAGGCGATCGCCATCGCGATTTGTCCGCCCGCCATACGCCGTGTCCGCGGGCGAGCGGCGACGTTCGCCGCGCGCAGGTGCGGCGGCGCTGTCGATGGGGCTGCCGCTGGTGCTGCCGCGGCGGAATCCGGTGGCCAGTTCGGGCGAAGAGATCGCCAATCCGAACCACGCGCCGCACCGGACCGCCGGCTGCCGGTGGCGCCGTCATGAAGCGCCGGGCGCATGATACTTCCCTCAACTTCGGGCCGAAATACCGCGGCATCGAAGCGAGCGATAGACATCTACCTGGGCGAATTTTTGACAAAAAGAGTTTAACAATTGTCGCTACGAAGGTCAGGCGGCAAGCAGATCGACGATCTGTTGAATGGCTTTGTCGGCGCGGTGATATGCGGTTTCCAATTTACTCTGCGGCTGGTAACGGGCGACAGGACGGTGGTGGAAGCGGCTGTTGGCGAGCGGACCGCAGAGCCGTTTGTGGAAGAAGAGAAACAGCAGCGCAACCTGGACGCCTTTTGGGGAGAGGCGGTAGGCGTAGCGGGATCCATCCCGCTGCAGGAGGCCATGGCCTTTGAGTTTGCGCAGGTCGTAGCGCAGCTGGTTGATGCCGTAGCGTCTGTCGGAGAGCTGGAAGGTGGAGATTACGGTTTGATGGATTTGCTTGGCGGACCAGCCACCGACGTGGGTGCCACCGTGCAGGAGGACTTCGAGCAGGCGGATGACGCGCGGATCATGGAGCTTGATGCCGGGATAGCGGACTGCGCCGACGGTGATGGGGAGGGCGAGACGTTGCAGCAGCGGGAAGTCAACATGGACGTTGAGCCATTGCGCCTGGAAGCTGGCGAAGCGATCTGTGATGGTTTGGAACCGCTCGCGCACGGCGTGGAGATGATCCAGTCCCTTCCTGAGCTGGAAATCGGCGAGGTTGTTTGAGACCAGCTCGTTGCGCAGGTAGGTGGCGAACTTTTCGTATTGTTTGAGGAAGGCGTGCTTGAAATAGGCACGGAAGACATGGTGGCCGTGCTCGACGCGGTCGATGACGGTGGCGAGTTTGCCACGCATCCTGCGGTTCACCCGGGTGCCGAAGATTGCGGCGATCTTGTCGCCGGTGAGCCGCCACAGACCGAGCTCGCAGCTGCGTTCGAACAGTTTGTGGATGGGAAAGTGCCGCTTGAAGATGAAGTTGCGGCAGTATTCGATCTGGGCGATCGCGTAGAAGCGCGACAGGCTGAGCCGGGTGCGCTCCTTGGCGGAGAACTTCGGGCCCAGGATCAGCGTCCAGTAGTCGAGGCGTTGGCGGATGATCTCCGGGCTCAGCCGATCGGCGGCGGCCTGCAGCGCGGCAACGTCATCCACCGCGAGAAAGGCATTGTCGACCTTGCGGAAGCCGATCTGGGCTCGGTTCAGCTCCTGCTCGATGAAGCTGTGGCCATTGAGGTAATACGTGGTCTGGAACGGCAGGAACGAGGCGACCCGCATCACCATCGGGCCGAGGGTTTCGTCGCGGATGTAGAAATAGTAGTGGGTGAAGCGGCTGCGCTGACGCGCCAGGATGCGATAATTGGCATCCTTGGTGGGGTATTTTGGCACGGTGACGCGAAAGGTCGGACCCTGCTCCATGCTCTTGAGGATGTAATAGACGCCGTAGCTATCCGCCCGCACCATGCGGCGTTGCCACGGCAGGACATGGTCTTCCTTGCGCACGCCCTTTTCGGCCCATTCGATCGGGATGCGATGATTGCGTGCGAATGCTTCCACCCAGTTCTGGTAGTCGGCGGTGCGCTGGCTCAGGATCTCCCTGCTGACCACGGGAACGCCAACGACTTGATGGAAGAAGTTCACCACCCGCTCGGGCCGCGACAGCCCGCTGAGGTAGCCGTATATGACGATGCGGTCGAAGCAGTGGTAGACGAAGGCCAGCAAGCTGCCGAACAGCTGGGTGAACAGGTCCATGGCAAACCCCGCGAGACCCGGTAGGGATCGGACAATCCGTCAAGCGTGGCCCGGGCAAGCGGATCGTGGAAGGCGGTAGCATTCGGTCTGGCCGACGAGGTGCGCTATATCCAGCACCGGGCCGCCGACCACGACGGACGCATCGTCACGATTGGTCAGCTGGTCCTGTTCTCGACCGAAACCGGCGATGCGTGGCTGCTCGACCGCACTGATCTCCTCGCCGCTAGGCTCGCCCGAAATGGCGAAGCTGAACCGATCCAGATCGTGGAAACCGCGGCCACGTTTGCCATCGAATGGAAGGGCAGCTATCGGATCAATGGCCCGGCGTTCGTCTATTCGGATCAGGATACCGGTCGCGTCGTCACCATCCTCGGGTACCCGACTGACAAACTCGTTGACCTCGAATAGCGCGGCAACCGCTCACACTGCTCAGGCGAGAAATTTCAAATATTTTGGCTAGGCCTTGCATCTCCAACCGGATGTCCATTGCTGCATCGAACGCCTGCGGTTCGTCGGGCGGACTTCCGTGCCCACCGGCCCGGTGGTCCTCACCCGGGACGACAACACCGATACATCGCGCAAGCGCCGGGACCGACAAACTCGTCCGGGAAGGCAGCCTCACAAGGGGCGGCAAATGCCGCAGTTGCCTCTGACATAGACGGCCGCCGTACAGATGCGAAATCTGGTCCGTCCATTGCGCCGGTCAGCAACGACATTTCATTCGCCGCTGCCAGGAGTTGCCTGCCTGATGCGTCGACGCGGGCAGCGGCTCGCCTGGTTCGGTGGTCCACCCGGTAGCGGAAGGCCTAGTCTGCCAGGCCGTTGCGCAGCGTTCCCTCCGCGCGCACTGTCGGCCGAGGTCACAATCCGGATACACGCCATGGCCGAGCCCTACCAGACGCTGCAGCGGACGCAGCCACAACCGCACATCTTGCAAGTCACGCTGAACCGTCCCGAGGTCGCCAACGCGATGAACACGCAAATGGGCCTCGATCTGCTCGACCTGTTCCATGACATCGCCGGCGCACCCCACCAGCAGCGCTGCATCGTGCTCACCGGGGCCGGTCCACGCGCATTCTGCGCCGGCGGCGACCTGAAGGAACGCAACGGCATGACGGATCAGCAGTGGCAAGACCAGCACCTGATCTTCGAACGCGCCATCCGCGCGATTATCGCCTGTCCGGTGCCGATCATCGCCGCGGTGAATGGCGCCGCCTACGCTGGCGGCATGGAAATCGCACTGTGCTGCGACTTCATCTATGCGGCCGAGCATGCGCGCTTCGCGTTGACCGAGGTGACCCTCGGCATCATGCCCGGCGCGGGCGGCACACAGACGTTGCCACGCGCGGTGGGGGCGCGGAGGGCGAAGGAAATCCTGCTGACGGGCCGGCCATTCTCCGCGCAACAGGCGTTCGAGTGGGGCATGGCGAACCGTATCTGCGCGGCGGAACAGCTACTGGCGGAGGCACTGGAGACCGCCGGCACCATCGCCGACAACGCGCCGATCTCGACGCTGCAGATCAAGCAGTCAGTGAACTACGGGCTGAATATGGATCTCGCCAGCGGCATGATGTTCGAGATCGAGGCGTATAACCGCATGGTGCCCACCGAGGACCGCCGCGAAGGCATCCGTGCATTCAACCAGAAGCGCAAGCCGCAGTTCCTGGGACGCTGAGAAGGAAACGACATGAACGTCATAACCGACATCGCATCGCAGGGCCTCACAAGCGCGCTGGCCGGACCGGCGCGCACGCTGAGCTACGCTGTCCTGCCGCACGACGTGCGCACGCTGGCGCGGCAATGCGTGCTGGACTACGTCGCCTGCGCGCTGGCCGGCGCGAAGGAGGACCTGACCGATATCGTGCTTGCCGAGATGCAGGAGCAGGGCGGTGCGCCGATGGCAACGGTGATCGGCCACAGCGCGCGCCTGCCGGTGCTTTCGGCGGCGCTGGTGAATGGCGCCGCGTCGCATGCGCTCGACTTCGACGATGTCAATCTGGCGATGACCGGACATCCGTCGGTGGTGCTGCTGTCGGCGCTGCTCGCGCTGGCGGAACAACGCGGCAGTTCGGGCCGCGATGTGATGACTGCCTTCGTCGCGGGATACGAGCTGCAATGCCGGCTCGGCCTGCTGTTGGCGCCGGGGCACTACAACACGCTTGGCTTCCATGCCACCGGCACGCTCGGCAGCTTCGGTGCGGCGGCAGCTTGCGCACATCTGCTGCGGCTGGATGCCGACAAATTCGCCGTCGCGCTCGGCATCGCAGGAACCCAGGCAGCAGGGCTGAAGTCGATGTTCGGCACCATGTGCAAGCCGCTGCACGCAGGCAAGGCGGCGTATCACGGGCTGCTCGCCGCACGTCTGGCGCAGCGCGGCTTCACCAGCCGATCCGACGTGCTGGAGTGCCCGCAAGGCTTCGCCCGCACGCACAGCCCCGACTTCAACCCGGCCGAGGCGCTGGCCGAGCCGCCGGGCGGCTTCCACATCCGCAACAACCTCTTCAAGTATCACGCCGCCTGCTACATGACCCACGCGCCGATCGAGGCGGCACGCAAGCTGCGCCGGCAGCACAACCTGATGCCCGACAGCATCGCGCGCATCAGGCTGCGGCTCGACGAGACCTGCGACCGGATCTGCAACATCCCCGCGCCGCGCACCGGGCTGGAGGCGAAGTTCAGCCTGCGCCTCACCACGGCGATGGCGCTGGCTGGCGTCGATACCGGCGGCCTGGGCAGCTACTCCGAGGCAACCGCCGCCGATCCCACCCTGATCGCGCTGCGCGACAAGGTGGAGTTCGACTTCCGGAGCGGCCGGCCCAATACCATCGCCGATCTGGAACTCGTGCTGACCGACGGTCGGCAGGTGGCGACGTCGCACGATTCCGGCGTGCCTGCCAGCAACATTGATGAACAGGGCGACCGCCTCAAGGAGAAGTTCAGCTCGCTCGCGGAACCGGTTCTGGGCGGCGCGAAGACGCGCGATCTGATCGGCGAGATCGGCAGGTTCGAAGAATTGTCCGACCTGCGCGCAATGATGCGGCTCTGCGCGGCCTAGGCGCGGGAACCAGGTCGCATCCGTCGCGTTTCCCTGGCTCCGCAACTCAGGAGTTCAGTGCAGATGGCAAGTGTGAACGACCCGAAGGACACGCGCGGCAGACTGATCGCGGCCGATCAGGTCGAAGGGACCTCGATCTACAACCCGGCCGGTGAAAGCCTGGGCAGTGTCGAAGACGTGATGCTCGACAAGGTGAGCGGCCGCATCGCCTATGCAGTCGTTGGCTTCGGTGGATTCCTCGGCATCGGCAACCGCCACTATCCGCTGCCGTGGGAGAAGCTGAAATACGACATCAACATGGGGGGCTACGTGGTCGACATCGACCGCCGGATGCTCGAGGCCGCACCCTCCTATGCCGACACCGACATCGTCGGCTGGGACGATCCTGCCTATGGTCGGCGGGTGAACGACTATTACGGAATGCCGACCAACTATTGAGGCACGCGGTAACTTCTGGTGTGACGGCGGCGGTCCGCGGGGCCGCCGTTCGTCGCTCAGGCGAACGCCGCGAAGATCTCCTCGAGTGCCTTGAGCTGGCCGCCCGAGGTCGATGACGGCACGATCACCGGCGTGCGCACGCCGGCCGCCTGCCATGCCGCCACGCCGTCGCGTACCTGCGATGCCGATCCGAACAGCGATACGTCCGCCAACCAGCGGTCCGTCAAATACCCTGGCACGTCGTCGCGGCGACCCTCGGCGATGGCGCTTTCGATCGCAGTCATTTCCTCGACGTAGCCCGCCTCCTTCCAGTAGTTGCGGTAGTTCGGCAGGAATGTGTAGCTGATCAGGTTCCTGCGGCACACCGCCTTCGCCGCCTCGACATCGTCGCTGATGCAGGTCGGCAGCATGTTGCCGATGAAGAAGTTTGCGTCGTCGCGCTTCTCCGTCGGCAGCGCCGCCAACGACGCCGCCATGTGCGAACGCGCGGCATTGGCAAACACCACGCCCTGCGAGATCTCCCCGGCCAGCGCCACCATCTTCTGCCGCAGCGCCGCGATGATGATCGGCGGGAACTCGCCCACGCCCTCCACCGCGCGCAACCTTTCGATGAAGCTGCGGGTGTCGCCGAGCGGCTTGCCGACGGTGACGCCCATGCGCTGATGGCCGGGCGCGTGCGCCACGCCGATACCAAGATGGAAGCGCCCGCCGGAGACCTCGTGCATGAAGGCGGCGCTCTGCGCGAAGTCCAGCACCGTGCGCGCATAGATCGGTGCGATCGCGGTGCCGAACGGGATGCGCTCGGTGTTCCACGCCATGGCCTCGCACTGCGACATATTGCCGTACATGCTGGGCGTGTAGATGCCGGCGAAGCCGCGGCGCTCGATGTCGCGTGCGAGATCCATGGTGAGGCGGCGGCGTCCGGGCACCGCGACGAGGGATATGGCGGGAAGGGGCATGGCGGCTCCTGACGGCAGGTTGGCCGGTGTTGTAGCGGATGTGTGCGACATGGTGTTAGCGTCGTTGCCAAAGGACAGGCGGGAGGACGGTATGACGATCTGGATCAGGCTGGCGACTGCCATCGCTGCGCTCGCGTGGGCAGGTGCGGCGCCGGCGCAGCAGGTCACGCTGCGGATGTGGATGCACGAGCACCCACCGCGCATCCCGATCGACAAGCAGATCGTCGCCGAGTTCGAACAGGCCAATCCCGACATCAAGGTGGATCACGAGATCATCCCAGTCGCGGAGTATCCGACCAAGCTGCTGACCGCGTTCGCCGCCGGCTCGGGCCCCGA
Organism: uncultured Alphaproteobacteria bacterium; assembly: GCA_963749575.1. Classification (GTDB taxonomy): domain Bacteria; phylum Pseudomonadota; class Alphaproteobacteria; order Acetobacterales; family Acetobacteraceae; genus JAMXLO01. The sequence continues at coordinate 425,018 of CAVVNM010000009.1, read as the reverse complement.
TGTGTTCAACTATGCGTCGATGCTGGTGGCGCAGTACTACAATGCGCACATCCTGGCGCCGATCGACTACGCGGCGATGGGGCTGGCAGACGAGGCGGCGCTCACATCGAAGTTCGCCGGCGGGCTCGATGGCATCCGCTTCAACGGCAAGCTGTATGGCATCCCCACAGAAGTTAGCAACTGGGCGTGCTTTGCCAACAATGCGATCTGGAAGGAGGCGGGCCTCGATCCCGACAAGGACTTTCCGAAGACGTGGGAGGACCTGCCCGCGGTGGCGGAGAAGCTGACCCAGCGCGACGTAAACGGTGTGCCTCGGCGGCGCGGCGCCGATTTCGACTGGCCCAATCGCGCCACATTCTGGTTCATGCCGAACACCATGCTGCACCAGCTTGGCGCGTCGATGATCGATGAGGAGCACTACAAGGCGACCATCGATACACCAGCGGCGCGCAAGGTGTTCCACTACTTCCAGGACTGGGCGAACAAATGGCGGCTCGGCGGACCGCAATACACCGACAGCCGGACCGAGTTCCTGGGCGGCCATCTGGCGACTGACTGCAGCTTCGGCATCTGGGGCATTCCCCAGATGGTGTCGGCGAAGATCGATTGGTCGGTGCATCCGGCACCGCGCTGGAAGGATGCAGTCTCCGACAACGGTATCGACATCTATGCGTTCTACATGATGGTCAACGCACGCTCCTCTCCTGCGGCGCAGAAGGCGGCGTGGAAGCTGGTGAAGTTCTACACCGACCACGCGGCCGAGCTGTTCGCCGGCGCCGGTCTGTTCGTGCCACGCAAGGAGGTGACCGACAGCGAGGCCTACAAGTCCAATCCGGCAGCGCCCTTCTTCCTGTCCGAGCTGAAGAAGTCGCAGTTCTCGCCGCGTGTGGTGGGCTATGACCAGGTGCTGGATGCGATGCTGCGCGGACGCGACGCAATGCTCCAGGGCCAGTCCGTCGAGTCCGTCCTGCCGACCATGAACGACGAGGTCAATGCGGTGCTGGGCCGCGAGCGCGCGCGTGCCGAAGCGATGATCAAGCAGTAGCCGTCGGCGGGAACCGTGGTCCTGCGTTTCCACTTCAAATGGTGGGGGCTGGTGTTCGCGCTGCCGGCAGTGGGGTTCTTCGCCGCATTCAATGTCTTTCCGATGCTGTTCGGGCTCTACCTGAGCCTCACCGACTACGATCTGCTGAACCCGCCGATGTGGGTGGGGTTCGACAACTTCGCCAACCTGCTCTCCGACCGGTTGTTCCTGACCGCGCTGCGCAACACGTTGCTGTTTGTTCTCGGCGCGACGGTGCCCGTGTGGGTGCTGTCGCTGGCGGCCGCCGTCCTGTTCGACCAGGCGTTCCGTGGGCGCGACATTCTCAAGGCGGCATTCTTCCTGCCGGTGCTGCCGCCGATCGTGGTGGTCGCGGTGATCTGGCGCGTGCTGCTGCATCCGAATGGCGTGATGACCTGGCTGATCGGCGGACGCTGGGGCATGACCGAGATCCGCTGGCTGGCCGATGCGGTGCTGGCACCGTTCTCCATGATCGCGGTGCACGACTGGGCGGCGATTCCATTTTTCATGGTGATCTGGCTTGCCGGGCTTGCCGGGGTGCCGGCGGACCAACGTGAGGCGGCGGCGCTCGACGGCGCCGGACCGGTGCGGACCTTCTGGTATATCGAGTTGCCGCATCTGCGCGCAACGGCCGTGCTGGTGGCAGCGCTGTCCTCGATCAACGCGTTCCAGGCATTCGTGCTGCAGTACATTCTGCCGAACGATCCCGGCGGACCGGCGAATTCTACACTGGTGCTTGGCCTGCTGGTGCTGAAATACGGGTTCCAGTATTTCCGCATGGGTGATGCGGCGGCGGTGTCGGTGGTGATGTTCGCGATGATCCTGCTGGTGACCATCGTGCAGCTGCGGTTCAACCGCCGTGGGTAAGCGCCCCATCCGTCTGCTGATCGCGGTGGCGGCGGCGGCGATCTTCGCGTTTCCGATCTGGTTCATGGTGACGTCCGCGTTCAAGGCGGAGGCCGAGGTGCAGGCGATCCCGATGCACCTGCTGCCGCACCACTTCCAGGGGCTGGAACAGTTCCGCCAGGCGGCGGAGATCGCGCCGCTGTGGCGGTATTTCCTCAACTCGTGGATCTATGCGGCATCGCATGTCGGCATCACGGTGTTCTTCGGCGCGCTCGCGGGGTTCGGTTTCGCGAAGTACCGATTCCCCGGTCGGACGTTGCTGTTCCTGGCCGTGCTGTCCACCATCATGGTGCCGTTCCAGGTGCTGGTCGTGCCGCTGTTCATCGAGGTGAAGTGGTTCGGCTGGGAGAACAGCTATGCCGGCCTGATCATCCCCGGCATGATGAACGCGTTCGGCGTGTTCATGATGCGGCAATACGCGATGGACCTGCCGGACGAGCTGATCGAGGCGGCGCGGGTGGATGGCGCAGGAGAATTCCACATCTTCCTGCGCATCGCGCTGCCGCTGCTGCTGCCGGCGTTGGCGAGCCTCGCGATCATCGTCTTCATCTGGTCGTGGGGCAATTTCCTGTGGCCGCTGGTGATCGTCCAGGACAAGGACCTGAATGTACTGTCGGTCGGCATGACCAGTTACAGCCAGCCATATCAGCGCGAGCCGATGTGGGCCGCGGCGATGGCGGCCTCGACTGTCGCCACGCTGCCGATCGCCGCGTTGTTCGTGTTCTTCCAGCGGTATTTCGTGAAGGGACTGACCGCGGCTGCGGTCAAGGGATGAGCGAGGTCTACGTCCTGTCGCGGGACATCGCGCGTTCCGGCAACCCCTGGTCAGGCCAGACACCCCTCGATCGGCTTGACGCCCTCACTGTCGGGAAAGGCATCAGTCATCAATGCCTGCTCGTCGACCCGCAGGTGATCCCGGAGCAGACCCTTGAGCACCGCGCGCAGGTCGGTGGTGGCCTTGAGGTCGCGGTTCTCGAACAGGCTGCTCTGCTTGACGCCCGGCCAGTCGGCGATCACCCGGCCTCCCTTGAGCGCGCCGCCGAGCAACAACGCCACCGTTGCGGTGCCGTGGTCGGTGCCTTCGGTTCCGTTGATCCGGGCGGTACGACCGAACTCGGTGATCAGCGTCACCACCGTCTGGTTCCAGGCGTCGCCCATATTGGTCTCGACCGCGGCGATGGCGCCGTCGAGCGCGCCGAGCAATCGCGACAGCCGACCACTGACCGCGCCTTCGTTGTTATGGGTGTCCCAGCCATCGAGCGCGAGCGCGCCGACCCGCGGCCCATCGGGGTTCGCCAGGAACTGCGCCGCCGCTCCGGCAGCCTCGGCGAAGTATGCCCGCACCTGATCGATGCCGCCGACCTGGATCACCGGGCCCGTGTCACCTGCCCCGCGGCCCGGCGGGTTGCCAGGCATCAGCGTGGCAAGGTCGATGCGGTCCTCGAGCACACGCGCGAGCGTCGGATCGGTGTGACGATAGAGCTCGAGCAGGCGCATCGTGGTGTCGGCGCTCACCGGCGGCAACCGCGACGGCGCCCAGGACAGCACCGGCGCCGGCCCGCGCACCACCAGCGGCGTGACGGGACCGACCGCAAAGGCGCGCTGCCCATTGGCCCCAGTACGAACGCGGTCGTAGGGTGCAAGACTGGTCAGCGCCCGGTTGAGCCAGCCCGTGTCCGCGCGTCCGGGTCGCGCGAAGCCGCTTTCCAACACGTCCTGTCCATCGAAATGGGAGCGTTCCCGGTACGGTGTTGCGACCGCATGCACCACGATCGCCTGGCCGGCCCGATAGAGCCGGTGAAGATTTGGCAGCGCCGGATTGAGGGCGAAGAAACCGTCGAGCGGCAGCGCCGGCGTCTTACCGTCCAGCGTCAGCGCGTTGTCACCGCGCAGCCTGATCCAATCGGGATCTCCGACCGGGGCCACCGTGGCAAGTCCATCGAGCGCACCGCGCAACACGATGGTGAGGAAGCGTGGATCCCGCCCCTCCGCCCGCGCGAGCTTCGGCACGCACGCCCAGGCGAACAGCGCGCCTGACCCGAGCAGCAGTTCGCGACGGGTCGCGGCATGAAGCTTCGCAGGCATGATCATCTCCGCTGGAATTCGGGGGCCATGAGCAACAGGGTCAGTGCCTGCTGCCTGGATTCCGCTCGCGCCACCGCGCTGCGCGTCTCCGCCGATGCGAGCGGACCGAGCGCGGTCTCGAGCATGGCATTCGGATCGAGCCGCTCGCCATAGTTCTGCGCAATCGCATTGGCAGTATCGAGCCGGTGCGCAAGTCCATCGAGCCAGTCGCCGTTTTCGTCGCCGAATCCTTTCGGCGCCGGCGGCCGCCACAACGGTTCGCCCAGCCGGTTCAGGGCCGGGACGAGACGGCCGGTGTCTCCCTTGTTGAACCCGGCGGCACGGACGCAGGCGACCATCCATTCGCTCGGATGCTTGATCTTGGCTCGATCGGGCGACCACGACTCTGGTGCCGCCACCAGCGCCTTCGACACCTGCCAGAGGTCGCCGTCGGTTTCGAGGAATGTCCTGGTCAGCAACTCGATCAGCGCGGGCGGCGGCTCGTCGGCGATGAAATGCCGCGCCAGCTTGGTCGCCACGTGCGCGGCGGTCGCCGGCTGACGCGCGAGATCGTAAAGCACCGCTCGGCCCTGCTCCACTCCGGTGTCGCGATAGGACTTGCCGAGCACGGTCTCCGGACCTGGCTCGTGCAACCGCGGATGGAACAAGAACTCGCCGCCATGATCGGGATTGTCGGCGGTCGGGTAGATCGTCCAGCCGGTGATCGCCTTGGCGAGGCTCACGACATCGTCCTGGTGGTAGCCGGCGCGGACGCCAAGGGTATGGAGCTCGAGGATTTCGCGGCCGAGGTTCTCGTTGATGCCGCGGTTGCGGTTGATGCCGGCGACCGAGTTCAGGCCCGATGGAGCTCGCATTGTCGAGATAGATCAGCATCGCCGGATGGCTCTCGGCGGCGAGCAGCAGGTCGGCGAATTTGCCGAGCACGTGCGGCCGGATCGCTTCTCGCTCATAGGCACCGGCCATGACGGTGGTGTCGGCATTGACGCAGAAGTGATTCGACCAGAACCACACCAGGCGCTCGACCAAGCCGATGTCCGCCGTGATCGCGGCATCGTAGTGCACTTTGGCCTCGCGGAAGAAGTTCTCGCGCATTGGCGTTTCGGGTTCGGCGGCGGCCGGCGGCTTGGCTTCTGCGGTCTTCTGCATCCCGGCAGCTTCGCTCGCGGGATTTTGCCCCGCCGCAGTTTCGGCGACGATTTTCACGGCCTCCTGCTTTGCCGCCTCCTGACGTCTCGCCTCGAGCCGTTGTCGGGCTACGCGCGCGGCGTTGAACTCGAAGGCAATACGATTGGCGACCCCGCTGCCCAACAGGCCGGCATCCGGGACCTTGCCGGCGTTCGGTTGATCGAGCTCCGCGATCAACGCGCCTTTTGGATCGGATGCGACTGCCGCGATCGTGCCAGGTCGCGGTCCGAAGCCGAACCGATGCAGGGCGAGTGCCGCACCCTGAGGGTCAAGGGCCATGAAGGTTTGTCCCCTGAAATTACAACCGTGTCGTGGGCGTCCGCGCAACCATCGCGTCATTGCGCGGCTTGCGAAGCTTACACGCCGACCAGGGTTGTTGGAAGCACACTCGAATGACCGCACCTCCGTTGCGGGTCGACGGTTCGTGCGGTCAGCGACGTCAGGCCACTCGATCGCCTCGCTTGATCTCCACAGTGCGGTTGTCGACGGCGGGGAGCATCTGGGCGGGGTCGCGGGTGACGACGACGTCGATGACTGTGGGGCGATCGCGTTCCTCCATGCCCTGCCGAAGCGCCGGCGACAGCGCCTCGGGGTGTTCGACGCGAATGCCGCCGCAGCCCATGGTGCGGGCGATCGCCGCGTAGTCCATCTCGTTGAGGTCGGCCGACTGATAGCGCCCGCCCATCATCGCGTGCTGCAACGCCTTGACGTAGCCGGAGGCCGCGTTGTTGACGACGATCACGGTGAGACCGCAGCCGGTGCGACGCGCGGTCTCGAGTTCGCCGAGCGTCATGTTGAACCCGCCATCGCCGCTGATTGCGACCACCGGCCGGTCGGGCGCGGCGAGCGCTGCACCCATGCCGCCCGGGAGCCCATAGCCGATCGAAGCGAAGCCGCGATCCGGAATGAAATGCCGCCCCGGAACCTTGGTGTCGTAGAGCAGTCCGGTCCAATGCCCGGCGAACCCCCCATCCGCGACCAGGATCGCATCCGCCGGCAGGGTCCTGTTCAGCTCGCGACAGAGGCGCGCCATATGCACTGGACGGTCGGGCGAATTGAGCCGTGGTGCAGCATCGTCTTCCCAGGCCCGCATGCGCGGCGCGACCTCGGCGAGATAGTCGGCACGCGCCGCGCGGGCAGCTGCGCCGCCATCGGACAACGCATCGGCAAAGTCCTCGAGCCCGGCGCGCGCATCGCCCCAGAGCGCGATCTCCGCGGGGATACAGCGGCCGATCTCCTCGGCGACGATGTCGAGATGAATCACCGGAATGTGGGAAGGCGGCAGCGCGAAGCGCTTGGTCGCGATCTCACCGAGCTTGCAGCCGACGACGATCAGGCAATCCGCCGCCTCGATCAGGTCGTTGGCGATGCGCGAATAGCGGCCGAACAGGCCGACCGACAGCGGATTGGTGCAGGCGATGCCGCCCTTGCCGCTCATCGTGTGCGCGACCGGGATCGACTGCGCCTCGGCGAAGCGGGTCAGTGCGCCCCAGGCTTCGGACAGGTGGATGCCGCCGCCGGTCAGCAGCAGCGGACGTTTCGCTTTTGCTATCAGTTTCGCGGCGCGCTCGATGTCGGCACGGTCGGGACGGATGCGCCGGGCCGGCGCCTTGAGCGTCGCTGCATCGATGACGAAGTCCTCGGGGACGAAATCATGGGTGCCGTGGGCAACGTCCTCCGGCACATCGAGCAGCACCGGCCCCGGCCGGCCGGAGGTGGCCACTGCGAACGCGCGCCGCACCAGCTCGGGGATCCGGGCGGTCATCTCGACGCGGATCAGCTCCTTGACCGCAGGCCGGAGGATTTCGACCTGGCGGCTTTCCTGGGTCATGTTCTTCCAGGAATGCATGCGGTTGGTATCGCCGGTGATCGCGACGATCGGGATGCCGCCGTTCAGCGACTCGACGAGGCCGGTGACGAGATTGGTGGCGCCGGGGCCCAGGGTGCCGTCGCAGATACCGGGACGGTTGGTGACCCTGGCATAGGCGTCGGCGGCGAACGCGCCGCAGCGCTCGTCGTTGATCAGGTGGTGGTTCAGGCCGACCAGGCCGACCGCGTCATAGAACGGCAGCAGTTGGAACCCGCCCATGCCGAACATCGGGCCGGCACCCGACAGACGCAGCATCTCGGCGAGGGCGCGCCCGCCCGTCATAGTGCCCGACGGGCGATTTGGCAGCGTGGTACTCATGGTTTCCTCCCTATGTGGCAGCAGAAGCAAGTCATCGGACACAGAGTTTCACCAAGTGCACACAGAGTTTCACCGAGAATGGAATAATGCACGCGGTGCACGCCGCACGCACGTTTCGATGAAGGATCGCACTGCAGCGCGAAGCGCTAATATCAACCTACTTCGTGAAACTCTGTGTGCACTTGGTGAAACTCTGTGTCCGATCACTTGCTTCCTTGCTTGGCCCGGCGGAGACCGTCAACGAATTCGCGAGCGCTGATGCATTCGTGAAGGCCGAGTGCCGCCGCGGTCGCGTTGACACGGCTGATGATGCCGTCCTCATAGGTTGAGCGCGCATCGCCGATGCGAGCGCTGGCGGCCGAGACGGTCGCAGCCGCAATGCCGCGTGCATCGAGCGCGGGCAGACGCGAGGTTCCAGCACCATCTTTGCCGATCCCTGCGTCGTTATAGACGGCACCGAGCACGTCATATTTGAGCGCGGTCTCAGCCCTGCCGCCGAGCAGCCCACCGTGCGAACCGGTAATGACGATCGCTGCCTTGTGCTCGGGCAGCACGAGGGACGCGGAGTCGAGTGCCCAGACCTGTGGCGGTTCGGCGATGAGCAGGAACGCCGCCTCCAGCGTCTCCGGTGGCGCGCGATGCGTCGGGCGTGCCTGCTGCAGCGCGGCGGCCGCGTCGCGGCATGACTGACCCGGCGTTGCGCCCAATGATGCGGCGAGCGCATTGCCATGGGTGATGACGCCGCTGGCCATCATGTCGGCGCCATCGCCGATCCGCGCCGTGTCATGACCAACGGTCGCGGCGGCGATCCCTAAGTCCTGCAAATAGTCGAGCCCACCAATTCCGGCACGGTCACGGCCGACGCCGGCGTCGTTGAAAATCGCCGCCGCGACATGGAGCCTGGAGGCGAGATAGGCGGCATAGACACCGCCATGCGAGGCATTGACCACGACAGCGCCGGCGGCTTCTGACCCGACGCGGGTGATGCTGTCGGCGACGACTATAGGGGCGGGCATCGAAGCGGTCTCCCGCGTGGTGACGCTGCCATGGCATCATGCCGGCACGCGTGAGGCGCAGCAATGGAGCCGGTGCGGCAGCACTCAGGGTCGACAGGGCCATGTGGCGGTCGCAGGATGCGGTGACAATCCTGCCTGGGAAGGAAACTCCAAATGCCCGACACGCCAACCTTTGGCCGTTACACCGAGATCCCCTATGAGCAGATGACGCCGGAGCAGCAGGACGGCTATCGCTTCATGATCGAGAGCCGCGGCGGGCTTCCGGGGCCGAGTAAGATCTGGGTGCATAATCCGAAACTGGCGAAGGTCGCCGGTCCGTTCGGCGCCCATTTCCACGCCGGCCGCTACTCCCTGACCGAGCGCGAACGCGAGATCGCCGTCTGCATCATCACCAGTAAATTCCATTCGGCCTATCCGACCAACGCGCATGAGCGGCGCGGCAAGGAAGTCGGACTGCCGGCCGACAAGGTCGAGGCAATCATCGCCGGTTTGCACACTTCATTCGCGGACGAACGCGAACAGGCGGTCTATGAAATGGCGATGGTGCTGGCCGATGCGCGCTGGGTCCCGCGCGGCCTCTACGACCGTGCGGTGAAGGCGCTGGGGCATGTCGGCATCACCGACGTGATCACCTTGATGGGCCACTACAGCAGCGTCGCGATGACCTTGGCCTTTTACGACGTGCCGGCCGGCGCGACGGGCATGGCGCGATGAGCAAGGAGGCACCAATGGACATAACCCCGGTATCCCCCGGCTGCCTGGCCGGCATCCGCGTGCTCGACCTGACACAGTTCGAGGCCGGCACGACCTGCACCGAGGCGCTGGCCTGGATGGGCGCCGACATCGCCAAGGTGGAGAACCCGAAGGGCGGCGAAGCCGGCCGCACCGGCTTCGGCGACGCCTATTATTTCATGATGTACAACGCCAACAAGCGGTCGCTCACGGTCAACCTGAAATCGGACCGGGGGCTGGCGCTGGTCAAGGAGATGGTGAAGCAGGCCGATGTCTTCACGGAGAATTTCGCGCCCGGCGCGGTAGAGCGGCTCGGGCTCGGCTACGACGTCGTCAGCGCGATCAATCCGCGCATCATCTATGCCCAGGTCAAGGGCTTCGGCACCGGGAGCCCGTACGAGAACGGCCTGGCATTCGACCCGATCGCACAGGCCGCGGGCGGCGCGATGAGCATCACCGGCGAGCGCGACGGCAGACCGGTGAAGCCCGGTCCGACGATCGGCGACACCGGCACCGGCATGCTGCTGGCGTTCAGCATCGTCAGCGCGCTGTTCGATCGCACGCGCAGCGGCAAGGGAAGACGGCTACAGGTGGCGATGCAGGATTCGGTCATGCATTACAGCCGCGGTGCGTTCATCACGCAGGCGCGCACCGGCGCCGCAGCGCCGCGCCGACCGGCCGCCAACAACCCGCCCAGCGGCATCTATCCGTGCAAGCCCGGGGGCCCAAACGACTACGTCTACCTGCTGACCAGCCGCGCCAACCCCGAGCATTGGCCGCGGCTGTTGAAGCTGATCGGGCGCGAGGAGCTGATCGGCGACGCGCGCTACGACACCCCCGATGCCCGCCTGAAGTGCGAAGCCGAAGTCGATGAGATCGTCACCGCCTGGACCCGGCAGCGCACGAAGCACGAGGCGATGACGCAGTTGAGCGCGGTCGGCGTTCCCGCCGGAGCTGTCCTCGAACTCGATGGAGCTGACCAATGAGCCAAGCTTCCGGCAGCGCGGCATCCTGCAAACGATGACGCACGGCGAACGCAAGATGACGATGCCAACATGGCCGGTGCGGTTCGATGGGGTGCCGGCCGAGGTGAAGGCGGCGCCGTTATTGGGCCAGCACACGGCCGAGGTGCTGGGCGACTGGCTTGGGTTGGATGCCGATGCGGTGGCGGTGCTGCGCCGGGACGGAGTGGTGTGAGGCGATGACGGCGCTCTCCTCGATCGCCACGGCGATCGAGGAGAGACCCATCTCGACCTCCGCTGGCTACTCCGCAGCGAGGTTCGGGGTGAACTCCAGCGGCAGTCCCTTGTGACCGGTCAGTCGCTCGCCTTCCGCGTACATCTCGAACGCCCGCTGCTTCAACGCCGGAACAACCGAGGCGATCTTGTCGAGGTCGAGGTCGGCGGCGATCCCCGGATAACCGGCGCGCTCGATCATGGCGCCCAGTTTGCGGTTCTCGATCTGCTCGAAGGTCCACACCAGGGGATCGTCGATCAGCGTCAGGTCCCAATTGATGCGGTGGTTCTTGTTGCGCGGACCATAGTGGTAATGCGCGCCCTGCCAGAAGCAGTCGAATGCCAGGAGCTCGGTCTCTTCGACGTAGGCCTTGCCCTTCGAGCCGCCGACGTCGCCAAGCACGTGAAGCGCGAGGCCGCCGTCGCCGTTCCGCTGCCGCCGCATCTCGAGGCCGAACCGGACGTTGCCCGCTTCGAAGATGTCCGTGCCGCGATTGTGTTTGACCGTATTCCGTTTGGCGATGAACGTGTCTCTGGCACACGCTTCAACGTCGGGCAGGATGCCTCGCACCGAGGCGAGATCGGTTGCCTCGGCGATGGCCTTGTAGCCGGCCCGGTCCAGCATCTTCGGCAGCTTGTTCTCCAGGGTCCGGATGGTCCAGCCGATCGGATTGCCGTCGACGATCGGGTCCATGCGACAATGGTGGCCCATGCCGCCGCCCACCCGGCCCGCGGTCGTCAGATCGGGGTTCTCCGGGCCGTAGACGTAGCTTCGCTCGAGGTCGAAGCAGTTGAAGCGCAGCAGCGAGGCTTCCCGGCCGCCGACATCGGCGGCCACGTCGATGGACACGCCCTGGTCGACGTGGTCCTCGACATTGCCGTCCCACAACTGGTGTCTGACGATAAAGGTCAGGGGTCCGGCGGTGAATCGTGTCCCTGGAGATTGTGGCATGTCTCGGCGCTCCTGGTTTGAGGGTTTGGTCAAAGTGTACGAAGACCGTGCGATTGCCGCAAGGCCATCCCGCACGGAGCATGCCGGGCTTCGACGCGGTGGCGCACGCCGCGACCCCCGATGCGACGGGACTTCCTGGCCGCCCTCGGTCGGGACCGGTCGCTGCCAGGCCTCGGCAGAGCTACAATGCGAGCTCGCGGCGCCGCTTGGCGGACCGGTGAACGTGACGAGCGAACGCGGCCTGAAGAACCGGATACGTGAATAGGCGCGGCGGCGGTTCGGGAGCCACGATCCGATATGGAAGACATTGCAGAGCTGCCGTCGCGCCTGCCCCCCGACAAACGCACGCTGCCCGGCATGCTGCGCCGCCAGGCAGTACTTCACGGCGACCGGCGGTTGGTCGAGATCGGCGGCCAGACCTGGAGCTTCGTGGCAACTCTCGAAATGGCTGCCCGCTTCGGCGGCACGCTGCGGATCGCCGGCATCGAGCGCGGCGACCGCGTTGCGGTGATGTGCGGCAACCGGCCGGAACTGCTGCAGGTATATCTTGGTTGCGGCTGGATCGGGGCCGTGACGGTGCCGATCAACACTGCTTCGCGCGGTGCACAGCTCCGGCATATCCTGACGAATTCCGAGGCGAAATTGCTGGTGTTGCAGGCCGAGTTCGCCGACGCGGTGGACGCGCTGGGATTGGCGCTGCCGTCGCTGCGCGCGGTCTGGCTGATCGGCGATGCGAAGCTGACCGGGCAGTGGCCGCAAGCCACCGGTTTTCCCGCGCCTGCCGAGCCTGTGCCGGAAGCGGCGATCGGGCCCGGCGATACGGTGGCGATCCTGTACACATCGGGCACCACCGGCGTCTCGAAAGGCGTGTGCTGCCCTCACGCCCAGTATTTTTGGTGGGGCGTGAACACGGCGCGACTGCTCGAGGTGCACCGCGATGACGTCCTGCTCACCACCCTGCCGATGTTTCACACCAATGCGCTCAACACGTTCTACCAGGCTCTGCTGACCGGCGCCGCGCTGGTGGTGGAGCCGCGCTTCTCTGCCTCAGGCTTTGCCGCGTCGCTGTCCCGGCATGGCGCAACCGTCACCTATCTGCTCGGCGCGATGGTGCCGATCCTGTTGTCGCGTCCGGCCGGCGAGCTCGACCGCGCGCACCGCGTGCGGGTTGCCCTGGGTCCCGGCGTTCCCGAGCGCTTTCATTCCGAGTTCCGCGAACGTTTCGGTATCGCACTTCTTGACGGCTACGGCTCGACCGAGACGAATTTCGTCCTGGGCTGCACGCTGCCTGGCCAGCGTCCGGGCATGATGGGACCGGCGTTCGACGGGTTCGAGGCGCGCTCGGTCGACGACGCGGACAATGTGCTGCCCGATGGCGTTCCAGGAGAGCTCGTGCTGCGCGCCCGCGAGCCGTTTGCGTTCGCCACGGGCTATTTCGGGATGCCGGAGAAGACGATCGAAGCGTGGCGCAACCTATGGTTCCACACCGGCGATCGCGTCGTGCGCGACGCCGACGGGTTTTTCCGCTTCATCGATCGGATGAAGGACGTGATCCGCCGCCGCGGCGAAAATATATCATCCTATGAGGTCGAGCAGGTACTGCTGTCGCATCCGGACGTTATCGGGGCTGCGGCATTTCCGGTGCGCTCCGAGCTCGCCGAGGACGAGGTCATGGCAGCGATTGTGCCGCGCGATGGCCACTCTCTGACCCCCGCCGTGCTGTCCGAATACTGCAAGGGCCGCATGCCCGCTTTCGCCATCCCGCGGTTCATCGAGTTGCTGACCGCGCTGCCGATGACCGAGAATGGCAAGGTTCAGAAGTTTCGGCTGAGTGAGCGCGGGGTCACCGCGGCGACCTGGGACCGCGAGACCGAGACGAGCGCGTGACCGATTGTCAAACGCATCACGTTCCGGGCATGGCTCACGGCGACTATTCGCGCTCGTCTTCCGGTTCGGTCCAACCCTGTTCCGGACGGTCGCCGACATCCGGCTCCAGCGTTCCGATTCTGGTGAGGTCCAAGATCGGCGCTCCGTCGTCTGCCGTCGTTACGGCATCAACATATCGCATGCCAAAACGAATGTCTTCCGGTTCATAGCTGCGGATGTCGTGCACCACGGCAGCCAGTGTCGGTTCGCGTGCCTCCAACGTCACAAACACTTTCGCGTTCGCCGCGATCGCTCGCGCTGCATCGTAGCCGTGCAACGGGCTCCGCTCGTCCAGCACATGCATAATTGTCCAGAACAGTGGAAAGACAGGAATGTGCGCACGCTCAAGTCGCAGCTCCCGCGCGCGGTGTAACTGCCTGCCCTCGGCGGTCGTCTCGGCAATCAAGACGTTCAGCTTCGCCGCCGCGTCCAACAGCATGGCCGCGCGCGCGTTGCCGATCCGCACCATCAATGTCGGTTTGCCGTTATGCATTGCCACCACCGGATTGGCGGCGAAGACCAACTTGGCGCGTGGCCGCGAGAAGCGGACGAACGTCAGGCCGGTCAGGATGGCCGTGAATGCGAGCCCGCACACAATCTCGGCTGCCGCGACCACATGGCCGTACGCCGTCGCCGGGTACATCTCGCCATAGCCGACCGTCGCAAGCGTCTCGATGCTGAAGAAGAAGGCGTCCGCGAAGCTGCTCGGCCGGGCATGCGCCACGGACCCGGGGATCAGCCAAAACAGCACGGCAAAGACGACATTCACGGATAGATAGAGCGTGAGCAAGGCCGTGAGGAATTGCGGCCAGGTCAGTGTAACGGCCAGATGATAGGGGTCGCGCAAATCGAACCGCGAAGTGCCCGTCTTCCTGAACACATAGGAGCCGACGCGAACCCGAACCGCCTTGTCACGGGGTTTGCGTTCGAATCGAGTGCCAGCGCCGCGCCGCGTTCGCATCTGACGTGCTACCATGCCTCCGGCAGTCCGCCGGCGCGGTCGGAAAGGCGCATCTGGTGCGCGGTGGCGCCGGAATTGGTTTCGCGTATCATCAGCGGCTGCGATAGTGCCGCATGATCGCCGGCGCCGCCATGGGTGGTCGGCTTATCGGATGCATCGAGGTGATCTCCGGCACCGGACGTGGCCGCGATCGTGGGCCACCGTCAACACGATGTCGGCCCCAGCAGTGACCCGGTCACCGTCGCCAGGTTCACCGGCTGGCACAGCTCGAGCGCCATCAACGCAAAGATTCCTGGCAACGCAGTGCCAACCCCAGGTAAATGTAGTCAAGCGCAACGATGGCCGGACATGATTCGGGCACAACGAGGGAGCATCCAGGATGGCACGACGACGGTACGGCGACCCGCAGCCGACATTGTTCCGGCAATTGGTGAAGCGGCTGGACGGTGGCCTGATGGTTGCGGCGTGGTTGGTTGCGCTCGCCGCGACAGCGATGGCGGCGGAGCCAGTGCAAGGCGTGACCGACAGCGAAATCCTGATCGGCACCATAACCGATTTATCGGGCGTCACCGCCATCCAGGGCGTCAACAGCGCCAACGCGATCCGCCTGGCATTCGATGACGCCAACGCCAACGGCGGCATCCATGGTCGCAAGATCCGCTACATCGTGGAGGACAGCCAGTACCAGGTGCCGCGGGCGGTGCAGGCGATCAACAAGCTGTTGAACAGCGACAAGGTCTTCTTCACCATCGAAGACGGCGGCACACCGATGAACAACGCCACCTGGCCGATGGCGATCGAGAAGGGTGTTCCGAAGCTGCTGCCGCTCAGTCCGGCGCGCTCGATGTACGAACCGCTGCACAGGCTGAAGTTCAGCCAGTACGCGTCCGCGGTGGATCAGGTGCGGGCGGGGGTGAAGTACTTTGTCGAGCAGCGCGGCAAGAAATCGATCTGCCTGATGTACCAAGACACCGATTTCGGCAAAGAGAGCCTGATCGGTGTCAACCTGCAGACCGAAGCGATGGGGATGAAGCTGACCGCCAGCACGGCGCACAAGCCGACCGACACCGACTTCAGCGCCAATGTGGCCAAGCTACATGAGGCGAATTGCGACCTGATCGTACTCGGCACCATTGTTCGCGACACCGTGCTGATCATCTCGACAGCGCGCAAACTCGGTTGGAACGTCGACATGATGGGCCAGATCGCCGCGTACGATACCGCGGTCGCCGAGGCGCCGGGCGGTGTCGGCGAGGGATTTTATTCGATGACACCGTCGATGTATGCTTATCCGGACGATCCACGCCCGGAGGTACGCGCGGTGATGCAGCGATACAAGGCGCGCTACGGCGTCGACATCAACTATCTTGGCGAGTGCGGCTATACTTCGGCGCAGATCGCGCTTGAGGCACTGCGGCGGGCGGGGCGGGATCTGACAGTGGACAGCCTGCTGCATGCGATGGAGAGTCTCACGGATTTCCACGATCTGTTCGGCGGGACATACACCTTCACGTCGACCAACCACCATGGCGCGACCCAGGCATTTCTGGCGGTCATACACGACGGACGCTGGGTGCCGGTGCTGGATCACGCGTTGGCCTATTGAGACGGAGTTTCCTGGCCCGGCCGGCGTCGGCGCCTGGCAAGGCAGTCAGCCGGTCATTGCCTGAACCGGAGCCTGGTGCATCACCGCGACCATAACCGGTCGCTGGCGATCCGCGCTCCCTCCGCCATCGCCTGCAGCTTGGCCCAGACCACCTCCTCGTGACCTACGCGCGAGCCCAGACCGCAATCGCTGCCGGTCTGCACGTTCTCGCGGCCCACCAGCCTGGCATATCGTACAATGCGTTCGGCGATCAGCTCCGGATGCTCCACCAGGTCGGTCGCGTGCGCCACCACGCCGGGCATCAGCATCTTGCCTTCCGGCAGCTTCACATTCTCCCACACATGGTACTCGTGCTCGTGACGCACATTCGCTGCCTCGATCGAGTACCTGCTGGGCGTCGATCCGCACCAGGAGATCGGCGATGTGCCTGAGCTCGACATCGTTGACGTGCGGTCGGTGACCGCTGCCCCAGCAGGTGTGGAACCGCACCAGTTCGGTCGGGATGCCGCGCAACGAATGGTTGATGATCGCGACGCTCCGCTCCAGGAAGCCGCGGTACTGCGGTATATCCATATCGGGATAGAACATCCAGGACGTGCAGAATTCCGGTTCGTCGATCTGGACGACGAGGCCGGCATCGGTGATCGCCTGGTATTCCTCGCGACATGCGTCGGCGACCGCCATCATGTAGTCATCTTCATTGGCGTAGTGTTGGTTGCGGATGCCGGCGCCGAGACTGAGCGGTCCGAGAGCCGCGAGGTAGCCCTCGACATCCTTGCCGGCGATTGCCGCCTTCAGGTTGGCAATATCGCTCTGCACCGCAGCCTGCCCGACATAAGTCACCGCTCCGGTGCAGCATCGGCCTTCCTGCTGGGTGGTGTCGTGCGCCTGCCCGGGAACCGCGAAGCCCGGCCTGATCGGGCCACCGGAGCCGGAGTACCAGAGACCACAGGCGTGGAAGCCGGGAAAGTCGCGCCGATCGCGTTCGGCGGTCCCGGCTCGCTTCGGTGGCACGGCGGGATCGGTCGGCACCATCGCATAGCCACTGACCCGATCATGCATATAGCCGCCATAGCTGCCGGCCTTGGCAAATTCCCCGTCATTGACGATGTCGACGCCGAGCGCGATCTGCCGATCGACGATCTGTCGAACGGCGAGCGGCAGCCGGCCGGTGTACTCGAGATCCCGCGAACGGCTCCTGTCGTGCCCGATCAGTTCATCCAGATAGTCTGGTCGCGGCAGGTTGCCTGCGTGCGAGACCAGGATGCGGTCGACACTGCGTCGCATGATCTTCCTCCGTCGCGTCTGTCCGAGTGCGCCGGCTCAGGAATACCCTGGCGCCAGACTGAAGGCACCATCGCGCGCGGAGTTGGCCTCCGACATCACTATTTCGTCGGTCGGATAGCCATTGTGATCTTCCTTGGAATAGGTATAGCTGCCGAACAGACCAGGATACTTTTTCAGCGTATTCCAGTAGCCGATGATCGCTTCGGGCGACGACGAACCGGTCTCCTCGACTGCCTTGGCGATCAGGTTGATGGCGTCTACACCAGAAACGACCCACCACAACGACGTATCATCCAGGCGGATTTTGCCTTTGACGCTATCGACGAATGCCTGAGAGCGCGGCGGCAGCTTGCCTGACGCATCGAAGCTGCAGCTTTTGAATCCGAGGATGTACACCTTGTTCCAGTTCTCCGGCTTGTCGAGCAGCTTGCCGACCTCGCCGGACCCCATCGCCTGGTGACCCACGAAAGGCACGTCCCACCCCATTGCGCCGCGTGCGTTCAGCATACGCGCGATCAGTCCGGTTGAAACGGTCCACACCACGATCGCCTGGGCGCCCGCGTTCCGCATGCGCAGCATGTCAGGCATCATGTCGAGTTGCGTTGCATCGATCTGTGCCTGGTAAACCACCTGCCCGTTGTGCGATTTGAAGTCGTCGACCGAGTCCTTCACCATGATCGTGCCGTAGCCGGTGCTGTCGCCGATCACCGCGACCTGGTTTATTTTCAGGACGTCCATGCAGTAGAGGCGTGGTGGCTGCGACGCCTGGAAGTTCGCCGGGCCCAGCCGATAGGCATTGGGAAATTTCACCGGATCGATCAGCGACGTTATCCCGCATTCATGAATGTTTGGAATGCCACGACGCGAAATGATCGGCGTGGTGGCAAGCGACTCACCCGAATTGTTCGGCCCCCAGATCGCGTGCACGGTGGCGCTGCCCATCATCTCCTGCACCGCGTTCACCGCCTTGGTCGGGTCGCCCTGCGTATCGCGTGTGAGCACCTCGATCTTGCGCCCCTTCACGCCACCGGCGGCATTGATCGCTTCCACCGCGAAGACGACGCCGCGGTTATTGCCAACGCCGGGCGCGGAACTCGGACCAGTCAACGCCGCGGGATAGCCGATGACGATCGGCGAACTGTCGGCAATAGCCGGCCGCGCCAGGGCGGAGGCACCGGCCGCGGCCAATGATCCGGCAGCAAACCGGCGGCGTGTAATCTGCATCTGTTTCGCTCCCAACATTCCTCGCAGACGATAATTCGTTGTCGTATCGCCTCGTTCCATTGCAGGATAGCCGCGCCCGCACGGCGAAGCAAAGGGCGCGTGCCGTTGCGTCGCAACGGGATGTCTTGCACAGTCTGCGTCGAGGGACGGAAGCCGATGATCAAGTCAATTTCGCTGCTGGCGCGCCGGGATCACCTGTCGCACGACGAGTTTGTCCGCCACTGGGTCGACATCCATGTTCCGATGTCGCACCGGGTTCCCCGATTGGCCGGTTACGCCATTTCACACATCGCCGAAACCTTGACCCATCCGCATGCGCCGCTGATCCGGATGCCGCGCGAGATCGATGGCATCGCCGAGACCTGGGCCGACAGCATGGAGGCGCAGGCACGCATGGCCGCGTCGTCCGAGGCGCAGACCTGGTTCGCCGACGGCGCAAGGTTCATTGGCCACGTCAAGAGTTTCCGCAGCGAGGAGACCGTGTTCATAGAACCCGTGCGCGGTCCGGCGCCGATCGTGAAGGCGATCTCGTTCATCGCGCGCAAGGACAGCTATTCGCACGATGCATTCCTGCGCCATTGGATGGACATCCATGGCACGATGGCGCTGACTGTGCCGGGGCTGGGCGGCTTCGTGCTGTCGCGCATCATCGCCGAACCGAACCGGGCCGATGTTCCCACCATGCCGATCAGCCCGGCGATCGACGGCATCGCCGAGGCATGGTTCGACAGCCACGATGCGCGGCTGCAGATGGCACGGACGCAGGAAGCACAGCGGTGGTTTGCCGACGGCGGGTTGTTCATCGGCCAGATCACGTCCTACCTGACGACCGAGCAGGTGGTGATCGCCCCGCCAGGTGGCTGAGGCAACAGTTCAAGCATGGATGGCACTCGGCACATCCTGGCCGAAATACGCGCGCTCCAGCCGGTGCGGCAGGTCAGGCTCGCTGGTGGCCGCCTGCAACACGATCCGCCCACGGGCAAGCGCGTAGACCCGATCCGCCAGGGCCAGGGCCTTCTCGATCAACTGCTCGACCAGCAGGATTGCTGTCCCGGCCTGCTGCAACGCGCGCGCGACCGCCAGCACGCGATCGACCAGCACTGGCGACAGGCCGGCGGACGGTTCGTCCAGCATGAGCAGGCGTGGCCGACGCACGAGGCCCTGGGCCACTGCCAGCATCTGTTGCTGCCCGCCTGACAGCGCGCTGCCGCGATCGCGGCGTTTGACAGCCAGTTCGGGGAAATGCACCAGCGCCTCCTCGACACGGGCGGCGCGTTCGCGACGCGGCAGGTCGTAGCCGGCCAGCAATAGATTATCGAGCACCGAAAGCTGGGTGAACACCCGGTGGCCCTCGATCACATGCACCAGGCCGCGCCGCGCCGTCTCCCGCGGACCGACGCCGCGCAGATCGCGGGAGTCGAACCGCACACTGCCGGCGGTGCACGGCAACAAACCGGATATGGTGCGCAGCAGCGTGGTCTTGCCGGCGCCGTTCGGTCCCAGCAATGCGACGATCTCGCCGCGTCCCACAGCCAGGTCGACCCCATGCAAGACGCCGATCTTGCCATAGCCTGCCTGCAGTCCGGCAATCGTCAGCAACGTCTCAGGCGCCGAGATAGGCACTCACCACCTCCTGGTGTGCACGGATATCGGCAGGTGTGCCGGACGCCAACTCACGCCCGAGGTTGAGCACGGTGACGCGGTCGCAGATATCGAAGATCAGGTCGGCATGATGCTCCACCAGCAGCACACCGGTACCGCGCCGGCTGATCGCGGTGATCAACGCGCCAAGGCGCTGGATCTCGTCGGTGGACAGCCCCGCCGCCGGTTCGTCCAGCAGCAGAAACACCGGATGCAGCATCAGGGAGCGGGCGATCTCCATGAACCGGAGTTCACTGTGCTGCAGCCGGTCGGCACGCACCGCCGCGAGCGGTTCAAGACCGACCACACGCAGCGCCAGTGTCGCCTCCGCCTGCAACGCCACCTCATCGCGCCGGTGGCGTGGCAGACACAGCAATGCTTCTGCGAAGCTCGCGGTGCCGTCGATCGTGCCGCCGATCATGACGTTCTGCAGCACCGACGCCTCACCGATCAGTCGCGGTGTCTGGAAGGTACGGGCGATGCCGAAACCGGCACGGTATTGCGGAGCGAGATGCGCCAGGTCGTGCGCGCCGAGTGCCACGCGCCCTGCCTCGGGACGGTTATAACCGCTGATCACGTTCAGCGTGGTGGTCTTGCCGGAACCGTTCGGTCCGATCAGCCCATGCACCTGCCCAGGCGTTATCTCGAGGTCGAGGCCATCGATCGCCCGTACCCCACCGAAACTCAGCACCACGTTGCTGAGTGTGATCGACCGGTCGGCCGCACCGTGGTTCAGCAATTCGTTCAGCAGCGCTGGTCGCGGCACGATGGCGCGGTTGCTTTCCAGCGGCTTGCGGTTGGCGAAGTCGAGCAGGTCCGCGATGCCACCGGGAATTGCCAGCACGATGACCAGCAGCAACGCGGCGTAGAGGAAGGTCGACCAGGCGACCAACGGGGCAGCGAACTCGGGCAGCACGGTCAGGATGATGGTCCCGAGCAACGGTCCCAGCACCGAGCCGCGGCCGCCGATCAGGATGGCGATGAAGAACAGCACCGACAGGTCGAAGGTGAAGGCGTCGGGCGTGATGTACGATTGCAGGGTGGCAAACAAACCGCCGGCGATCGCCGCGGTGGCGCCACTGAACAGAAACACCGCGATCAGCAGGCCCGGCTTGGAGATTCCGGTGGCCTCGGCTGCGACTTCGGCGTCGCGGATCGCCACCAGCGAGCGGCCGAACCGGCTGCGCGCGATATTGACGGTCATCCAGGTGCACAGTGCGGCGATGGCCAGACAAAAGAAGTAGAAGCCGCGGCCGGTGTCGAACGGTTGCGGCAGCACCGGACCGGGCACACCGGTCCCGCCGCCGGTCACGCTCTGCCAGGCCAGCGCAATCTGGGTGATGATGGTGGCGAAGCCGAGTGTGGTCATGGCGAAGTAGAAGGTGCGGAGCCGCAGCGCCGGCAGCCCGATGATCACACCGGCGACCGCGCCGACCACGCCGGCGGCACCCAGCGCGGCCAGCGCGGGCCAGGGTGGACCCAGGTTCCCCAGCACGAGAATGCTGGCAGTGTAGGCGCCGAGTGTCAGCAGCGCGACGTAGCCGATGGCGAGCTGGCCGCCGAAGCCGACGGCAAGGTTCAGTCCGGCTACCAGCACCCAATAGATCGCCGCGCGGGTGGCGATCAGCGTCCAGTAGTCGTTGGCGACGAGCGGCAGAACAATGGCCAGACCGAACAGGATCAGGAACGGCAGGAAGGAGCGCAGGCCGGCCAGCGCGGGACGCTGCACCGAAGGTGGCGCCAATGCCGTGCTGCCGGTATCGATCGTCATACCCGCCGCGCCGCGGTGGTGCCGAACAGGCCCTGCGGCGCGGCGAGCAGCACCGCGATGAACACGACGAACACTGCGACCGAGGCGAACACGCCGCCCAGGGTGAAGTTTGCCGCCTGCTGGAACAGGCCGAGCGCGACTCCGCCGATCAGCGCGCCGCGGTTGTTGCCCAGCCCGCCCAACGCCACGGGAACGAAGCCGTAGAACGCGAGCATGGCGCCATTGGCAAAGAAGGCGAGCAGCAGTTCGCCGCTGGCGAAACCGGCCAAGCCGCCAATGATGCCGGCCAGAGCGAAGCTCGCCACACGCAGGTTGCGCTCCGGCAGCCCGAGTGCGCGGGCGGCAAAGTTGTCCTCGGAGATCGCCTGGAATGCGCGGCCGACCAGCGTGTGGCGGTGCAGAAGTTCGAGGCCGCCGACCACCAGCGCGCAGGCCAGCAGAGGCAGCCAAAACTTCTCATCGAACGGGCCGCCGTTGCCGATACCGAACAGGCGAGGAAACGGTTGCGGTTCCGTACTCCACTCGATCGCCGTCAACTGCTGGATCAGCAGCGCGAGGGCGAGCGTGGACAGGACATAGAGATGCTGATCCAGCTTGCTGAGCACCGGACGGACGGCAACCAACTCGGTGACCACGCCGATCGCCGCGCAGGCGGCGAGCACGAGCACGAACCCGACCAGCGGTGGCAGGCCGAGCCGCAATACGAACAACGAGCCGAACACGGCACCCAGCATGCCGATCTGACCTGCGGTGAAGCTCATCACCCGCGAGGCGGAGAACATCGTATTGTAGGTGATGCCGATCAGCGCATAGACGGCGCCGATCGCAAGCCCGGAAGCAATGATGGAAGCCAGCATCAGCTCAACCGCTATGGCGGCGCGCAGGTGACATTTTCCCTCCCCGGGGCGATCCTTGCCGTTGATACGATACAGACTGCAGCCGGATCAACCAGATGCCGAGAGGACGTCAGACTGGGGGTGCCGCGCGGACCGGCGGTTCAACGGATGGAGTTGAGCCACGACGTAATTTGATGGGTTCGCTGGACCCCGCCGGTTGGACCGAATTTCGCCCCCGTCGTATCTGTGCCGCGATGGCAGCGCTCATTCGGTTTACCGCGAGACACATCAGACCGCATGGCGCCCTGGCTGCGTTCGCGGCCTTCCTGCTCCTGCTGCTGGGTGTCTGCGCCGGGGCCGCCTGTGCGCAGGTGCCCGCGGCACCTGAAACCGCGCAAATCACGGAGTCCGCCTGGGTCGTGCAACAAAGCGAACTGTGTACTGCGGCGCTGCACCAGGCGGAACGGCGCTATCATCTGCCGCCCGAGCTGCTGGCATCGATTGCGCGGGCGGAAAGTGGGCGACCGATCACCTCGTTCACCGACGTACGTGCCTGGCCCTGGACGATCGACGCTGACGGCACCGGCCTGTTCCTTGACAGCAAGGCCGCCGCGATCGCCTGGATGCAGCAACAGGCGACGCGGCATCGCTTCGTCGATGTCGGCTGCATGCAGGTCGATCTGCATTACCACCCCGGCGCCTTCACCTCGATGGAGGACGCGTTCGATCCTGGCGCCAATGCAGACTATGCCGCACGGCTTTTGGTTGACCTGTACCGTGGCGATGCGTCCGGCAGCTGGGACGTCGCCGTCGGGCTCTATCACTCGCACACATCGCTGCTCGCCGCGGAATACCGTGATCGCGTCGCACTGGTCGGCGCCGACGTGCTGCATGGCGTTCTCAAGGGAGTTCCGCTGTATGTGCGCGCCGTCCGTCAGGGGACACTGCGGCTGCCACTGGGCGGCGGCAAGGTGGCGTTGATCAACGTCCACCGTCAACCGACCAGCCGCTCACGCCACCCATTCACCACATGCCAGATTGTTCGGCTCCTCGCGGGCTATCTGAACGACGCGCGACGGAGCGAGGCGTGTGGCGAGACGGCGCGGTAGGCAGCGGCCGGGCTCCCGAACCGGGTGGGTCCGGCCCGAGGATCAAGGCGCAGAGGTGCCGCTGAAGGAGACACATGCGATGGCGCGTGACGACATTTACCATGCCGACTTCAAGGCAATGCCGTACTGGTGGGAGGCCTATATGCCCACTGCACAAGATCCGCTCGATGTGCCGGCGCGCGCGCGGGTCGCAATCGTTGGCGGCGGCTACGCCGGACTGTCCACCGCGCTGGAGGCAACCAAGCATGGCGTCGATTGCGTGGTTCTGGAGGCGGCCGAGCTCGGCTTTGGTGCGAGCACGCGCAATGGCGGCGGCGTCAGCGGTGGGGTGAACATCGGCAAGAGTTTTTCCGGCAAGACACTGGAGCCGTCATCCGAGCGCGCGCAGGCGGTGCTGGCGGACGGCGCCGATGCGTTCGGACTGATCGAGCGGTTGATCACCGAGGAAGGCATCGCCTGCCATTGGCAGAAGACCGGCCGTTTCGTCGGCGCCTGGACGCCGGCGCATTTCACCGGCCAGGCAAACAAGATTGCCCAACTCAACGACACCGCACGCTCGGAGGCCTACATGGTGCCGCGCGAACGCCAGCGCGAGGAGATGGCAAGCGACTACTACTATGGCGGTATGGTGGTCGAGCGATCGGCCAACCTGCACCCGGCGCTATACTACAAGGGTCTGCTGGATGCGTGCCGCGCCCGCGGCGTGCCGGTCTGCGCGCGCGCCTCGGTCACCAGGCTCACCGAGCGCGACAACGGTTGGCTGGTGCAGACCACCCGTGGCGCGGTGCAGGCGGACGAGGTGGTGATCGCCACCAACGGCTACACCGGCGATATCACGCCGGAACTGAAGCGGCGCGTCGTCCCGTTGGCCAGCCATATCATCGCGACCGAAGAACTGCCGTCGGATCTCGCTGCGTCCCTGATCCCGAAGCGGCGCACCTTGTCCGATACGCGCCGCGTGCTGTGCTATTATCGGATGTCACCCGATGGCAGGCGAATGGTGTTCGGCGGGCGCGCGCGGTTCACGCCGGTCACGCCGCAACAGAGCGCGCCAATCCTGCACCGTTTCATGACCGATCGCTTTCCGCAGTTGCGCGGCACGAGGATCACGCATGCCTGGACGGGCAATGTGGCATTCACACTGGACGCAATGCCGCATATGGGTCGGCAGGATGGCATGCATTACCTGCTGGGCTGCAACGGCAGCGGCGTGGCGATGATGACCTATCTGGGCTGGCAGACCGCGCGCAAGATCGCCGGCGTGGCCAACCAGCAAAGCGCGTTCGACACTGACGAATTCCCCACCCATCCGCTGTATTCCGGCAATCCATGGTTCCTGCCGGCGATTGGCGGTTGGTATCGGTTGCGTGACAGCGTCGATCGCAGGCTGGCGTCTTTGTCGTAGCCTCGAACCACGTCGGCAGCGTGGTGATGCACGCGGTGAGTGGACGGCGCTGAACCTTCCGTTTCACCGAATGCAGCACGCCAAACGCGCGACCGAGATCATCGAGCGGACGATGTGAGTCGCCTCACTTGCAAAACCGTTTCGTTGGGTTATAGCACCAGACAGAATCGTGAGGTGCTATGGATCGAGTTCAGGTTCTGCTGGTCGCGGTTATCGTTGCCCTGCTGGCTCTCGGCGTCCTGGCCCTCGTCAAAGGTTGGCTGCCCCTCAGTCCATAGCGTCGGACAGCGCCTCGGCTGCGGAACGCCGCTCGCCGGGTCTCACGGGAGGTGCTGCCACGTCTCCCGGTTCCGATCGACTAGCGGTTCGCAGGATAATACGGCAGCGGGACTCGGGGCATTGGCGGGCAAGCCTTTGGCGCGTCCGGCGTACCGCAGTTCTCCGGGCTGTACGCTTGACCGCTGGCAGACGGGCCCGGAACCCCGGCGTAGGGGGCTGGTGGCACTGGCTGGTAGTAAGCGGGCGGCGGCCGCGGTGGATAGTAACCCTGGGGTGGTGGCGGGTAGTAGCCCGGTGGTGGTGGTTGCGCTGGGTAGTAACCTGGCGGATAGCCATATCCCTGCGCGCTGGCTGGATCGTGCGGGTAGCAGTTCGCAGGTAGGCAAAGTGCCAGCAACAGACACAGGCGGCGCATTCGGTTCTCCCGTAGACCGGAAATCAAAAGTTAGACCTGCGCGATCAGACGCTGCAACCAGATGGCATTCCGCCACGAAAACCGGCCATCGAACGCCGCGCTGCCTCAACGAGGAGGGCACGATCCGGTTGCGGTGTCGCGCCAGTCAGACCTTCACGATGGCGGGAAGCTCGATGGATTAGGCGCTTGTCTCGCCGATAGCCCGCTCAACCGCGACCCTCCCGCCGCGATTTGGCCGCGCAGCCAGCGCGGGGTGACGAGACCAGCGTTGCTCGGCCGAAGCTGGAGCGACAGATCGAGACTGCCGCCAGTGCCCCGGTCAGCAGTACACAACCGATCAGGACGAGAGCCATGGCGGCGAGGCCAGCGAGCGCTTTCATGATGTTCTGCTGTACTGCGATGTCAGAAACGGTCGCTTGCGGCCGAGCGCGACGATGGACAGCAACCTGCGCGCCGCAAGGTCGAGCAATCGGCGATCCGGGAAATGTCGGTTCACCATGGACCTCGTGTGCAGGGACCTTGGCTTTGTCACGGGGATTCGAGGAACCATCGGTGGGACGCTTGACCCCGCTGGTGCGACCGCTCATAGCTTCGGACGCGCCCGTTCCGCCTATGGCGCCGGCGCGACCACGGTCGCAAACCTGCCGGAAGACGCGCTGGGCACCGACCTGCGCATCGCGTCGTCTTGCGGTCGTGACAACCAGGCAAGGAGCGCGCGCATGACACGACAGGTGGTTTCGTCCGGCGGCCCGTTCGAGCAGATCTACGGATACAGTCGCGCGGTGCGGGTCGGTGCGCAGGTGCATGTTGCCGGAACCACCGCGCGCGACGCGGCGTTGGCGGGCGATGCCTATGTGCAGACGCAAAATGTGCTCGGCACGATCCGCAGCGCGCTGGCGCAAGCCGGAGCGCGGGTCGAGGACGTGGTTCGCACGGTCATTTACGTCACCGATATCGGCGACGCCGACCTGGTTGGACGGGCACACCGCGAGATATTCGGCGACATCCGCCCGGCAAGCACGATGGTGCAGGTGAGCGCCCTGGTTCGCCCGGAGATGCGGGTGGAAATAGAGGCCTATGCAGTGATTGACGAGAGCTGACTACGCCGCGTAGGCATCGCCGCCTGGCACCGCATTCCGCGGAGCGCCAGCCGCGTCACCGTCCGGAATGCGCGCGCCGCTGATCGTCCAGCTGGGTGACCATGCAAGAGATCGAGTTCCACCGCGCACTGCATCGGCCGGGCACGATCGTCGATGCCGGAGCGCATGACGGTCGACTGACGCTGCCGTTGGCACGGCTGCGGGGTTCGCGGGTGGTCGCCTTCGAGCCGCTGCCACCGACGTTCGCCCGCTTGCAACAGGCCGTTGCTGCGGAGTGGAACGGCAATGCCCCGGCGCACGTTACGCTGCGACGCGAGGCACTCGCTGAGCGCAGCGGCGCGACCACGATCTCCGCGCCTCGCATCGGCGGCATTCTGCAGGAGGAATGGGCGTCGATAGCGAAAGACTACGCCGCCCTGCGCGAAGCGGATCCTCGCATCGAGGCAGTCGAGAGCTGGTCGGTGCCGATGCTGAGCCTGGATGATGCGTTCCTCACCGAGGTCGCTGCCATCAAGATCGATGTCGAAGGCGCTGAACTGGAGGTGCTGCGCGGTGCGTGGATGACCCTACGGCGCTGGCGTCCCATTCTATCGATCGAGATCGAAGAACGCCATCGGCTCGGCAGTACCCGCTCCGTCCCGGAGCTGCTGAATGAACTCGGCTACGAGGGCTGGTTCGAATTTTACGGCGAATGGCGACGCATCGAGCAATTGGATCTTGTGACGATGCAGCGAGCCTCCCCGTCACCGGCGGAGTTCACCGTGTCGCACCCATACGTGTTCAGCTTCTATTTCGTGCCGAACGAACGCCGACAGGAACTGGCCTGCCTGGCGCGACTCCCGTGAAGGTCGCGCCGTCATTCGGACGCAAGAAGCGGAGTGCGTGGCCGTGCCGGACTGTGCAAGGCTGGCACCTGTCGATGGCGGAGCGACCTGATGCGTCACATCGTTCTGGCGATCCTGCTCGCGGGTCTGGCTCCCGGGCCGGTGCTGGCAGTAGCGGACCACGAGCAACCGGCGGCGGCATCCGTCGCCGCCAAGACGGGCAAGGAGCGGCTCACCGACAAGGGGTCCGATGAGCAGCGCGTAGATGACTGCAAGGTGCCACTGGCGCAGCGGACCCGCGCCAGGCCGACGAATTGCCACTATTGATATCGGGAAGTTCCCCAGCGTCACCATGCCGTCCGTGGCGGCCGCAGGGAAGGCGACGCGGGGGGCGCAGGACAATCCTGGGACAATGGAATGGCTCAGCGAAGCCACGAACATCTGGAACCGCGGTGAGATGTCAGATATGATCCGCGACGGAGCCGCTACCGGCGGTTTTTCTGGCGTTTCCGGTCGTTCTGCTTTGTTCACGCCGGGTTAGCACAGTGGTAGTGCAGCGGTTTTGTAAACCGAAGGTCGGGGGTTCAAATCCCTCACCCGGCACCAATGAAATCAACAATTTGTCAAATACTGGTCGAGATCTCGACTGGGACTTTGCTATGTCAGTGCCGGCTCCGCTCAGATTTCACCCATCGGAGGGATGAACCTGATGCGGGTGCGCGCGTAATGAAGGCCCGCTTGTCAGCATGTCGGAGGATGGGGGACCCCCGATTACGCCTGGCACCACCGGAGACCAGGCAGGAGTGTGATGAACCGCGATGGTGGTCTTTGGGCCGTTGAACGTTCACGAACGAGAAGGCAATGCACGGCGAGTGGCCTGAAGCACTGGTCAGCGAATGGGTTCGTTCCAAATTACCCACCAGCCTACGAGGCGTTGCAAGACGCGGCCGGTTTCACGGCCGAGGCAATGCGGCATCCAGCTTGATTGTCGCTGAACATCCGAACCCTTGTCGCCCGATTACGGCGGGCTGCTGGCGGCAGGCCGCTGCGGCGGTGACCAATTCGACCCTGCCCGGCCGCCCGGCGCGCGACCGGTATGCTGCATGCGGTCGATCAAGTCGCGGATCATCCAGCTACTTACCGTTCTCCTCGCCCGCCTCCGGTATCTGTGCGGCTCGCTCGGCCAGCAGCGCATAGCGCGCTGCTTGCAACAGGAGGCGAGCCTGCAAGTCCCCATCGCGTGTCTTCATGGCGGCAGCGCGAGATTCCTGGGAGAGGGCCAACCAAAGCAATCTGTGAAAATTCATCGAAATGGCAACGGGCGATCGTGACCTGACCGGAATGTGCCTTGCTCGCGCGTCGGCGACATCATCTCGGGACAATGGATACCAGCGCGCCCCAGATGATGCAGAGTGCGAACGCGACAGCGAGGTATGGCCATGAGCGGTGGGATTTCGGCCGCTTGGGTCGCGGTCTCCCGTCGCGGCGAATGGACCAACCAGGATCGTCGGTCTGACGAGCCTGGTTGGTTCCGGGTGACGCCGAAGACGCCGCGTCAGGTTCGCAATCAGCGATCAAAATCGACCTTAGGAAGAGGAAACCCGACTGCGCGGGAAAAAGCGCTGCGCAGCCGGGCCGTGTGCGAGTTTTTTGTAACTTCAAGGTAAGTAGTAGCGAGGCGCATTTGGCTCAAATTAAGCACAAAAGGCAAGTGTATAAACGTTAATATCGTCGTATTTTTGATCCCGCGGGGACCGCTCCCGCATTGCCGGTCACCACAGCGCCACCCACCGCGGCCGGACGTGCCGCTTACCGCGGGCCGCTGACCACGGAGGCGTCGCCGGCTGCCACGTTGCGAAAACAGGAACCAGACTGCGGTCCAGCATGGTGACGGCCGCAGGCGAGCCATATCCGGTGCGCGGACGCTGCCGAGCTTCAGCCGCTGACCCGATATCCTGTCAGCAGCACGGCCGCCACGGCACGGGTGCGAAACCAACTGGCGGCCAGAATACCGGCGCGGGCGACCAGAACACGGGGGCGGGCGGCCAGAAGAATGGGCCAGGGAAGAAACCTGGAACGGGAACAAAACCGAAGCCCGGGCGGAATGCGAACCCGGGGCGGAAGCCGAATCCTGGACGAAAGCCCGGGCCGAATCCTGGGCGAAAGCCCGGGCCGAATCCTGGGCGAAAGCCAGCGCCAAATCCCGGCCGGAAGCCCGGGCCAAATCCCGGCCGGAAGCCTGGAGCAAACCCCGGATGGAAGCCAAATCCCGGGGCAAATCCCGGTCGGAAGCCGGGCGAAAAACCACCGCCGAAGCCCGCACGTCCGCGTTGCGCATCGGCAGTGTTACAAAGAAGTGCCAGACACACCGCCGCAATGAGGGTTCGCATTTTCATCGGCGCTCACCTCCCGAAGCCTGCGCGCCGGTACGTCGTCACGGATTTGATAATGTCAACGGATGCCCTGTTCCGCCGGGGCCAGTCGGTCGAAGCCGAAGCCAAGGCGAACCCGGCCACTACCAAGCAGCCGGCGGGCCGTTCCCGCAATGGGAAGATCTGCACCGTGCCACGAATGGCAATCGTGCCGCGTTTGAGGACGGCCGGTCCCGCTAGCGCCACGGCGTCTTTGGCAGCCGATCATCGTCTGGCCAGATTGGCGCTGCTGGCTTTGCTTCCTCGCTTTCGGCTGTTACGGGCTCCCCGGGAGCCGATGGTTTCTGCGCGTTCCTCGTCATCATCTCGCGCCACCAGCTTTCCGTCTGAGCAAGCAGGTTCATCCCGGGCAGGATGGTGGCATATTTGCTTAGCCGGGTGAGAATGCCGGCCATCCCCCCTCCTGATCAGCGGCCCAGGCGCCGTCACATAGCACTTTGCGTTCGCCGGCGGCACGCTGATATCCAACCGCCTGGTTCGTTCGCGACGGTCGTTTCGGGCGCTGTGCGTAGGTGAGGATGACCGCGCGCGTCGTGCCCGGACGGACAATTGAGGTGTCGTCACGCGGTGCCCCGGATGGGCACGCACTGCGTCACAGAGTGCAAGGCGAATCAGTTCGGCGGCGGCGCAGCCGCGGCGTGTATGCGGCTCCCCACCCGGCACCGATCAATTCGTCGAAGAACCATTATTTCCGGTTCTGTTGACCGGTAGCCCCTGCCATGCCGCCAAACGCCCAATCATCGGCACGGCGCTGATCTATTGAACGTTCGCTGCGGATTTGAAAACGCCCGCTGAACCGTAACAGCGCGGATGCATTCCATTCCGCGACAGGGTATGCTACCGGTGAGTAGCACACGCGGCCGAAGCAGCCGTCGGGCAGCCTGGGAGAGAACCATGCCGGACGTCACCTACATCGAATTCGACGGCACGGCGCATCGCGTCGAGGTCCCCGTCGGCACGACGCTCATGCGCGGCGCGGTTGACAACAACGTGCCCGGCATCGACGCCGACTGCGGCGGCGAGTGCGCCTGTGCCACCTGCCACGTCTATGTGGATGCCGCGTGGCTCGACAAGACCGGCCTGCCTGAGCCGGGATCGCAGGAAGCCGCCATGCTGAGCTTCGCCGCGGTCGCACAGCCTGACTCGCGCCTCTCGTGTCAGATCACGATGCGCGAGGACCTTGCGGGAATAATCGTACGGATGCCGGAGGGACAGCACTGAAGCCAGCAATCCTGGCACAAGGGAGGAGACACCATGGACGCTCACGTCACTTCCGACCCGCGCGCCGACGCTTATGCGAGACCGCTCGACACGATCGATGTCAGCATCCCGGAACTCTATCAGGATGACGTGTACCAGCCGTATTTCGAACGGCTGCGCCGCGAGGACCCGGTGCACTTCTGCGAGGACAGCCACTTCGGTCCGTACTGGTCGGTGACCAGATACAAGGACATCATGACGGTCGCGGTGAACAATCAGGTGTTCTCCTCACGCTGGGACCTGGGCGGCGTCAGGCTGGAAGACCAGGTGCAGGGCTACGAACGGCCCAGCTTCATCCAGATGGACGAGCCCGATCATGGCGAGCGCCGCAAGGCGGTTTCTCCAGTGGTCGCGCCGGGCAATCTGGCGCGGATGGAAGGCATGATCCGTGAGCGCACCAACATGGTGCTGGATGGCCTGCCGCGCGGCGAGACGTTCAACTGGGTGAAGGAGGTCTCGGTCGAGCTAACTTCGCGCATGCTTGCCACGCTGTTCGACTGGCCGCTGGAGCAGCGCCATCAGTTGATGTACTGGTCCGACGTCATCGTCTGCCATGTCGATACGCCGGACGCGCCGGTCCACTCGGAGGCGGAGCGCTACGCCGAGCTGGAGAAGATGACGACGGCGATGAAGGCGCTGTGGAACGAGCGCGCCGCCAGCAACGCGCCGCGCTTCGACCTGATCTCGATGATGGCGCGTGCGGATGCGACGCGGAACATGGATTTCCGCGAGCTGCTGGCGAATTGCAGCCTGCTGATCGTGGGCGGCAACGACACCACGCGGAACTCGATGTCAGGCGGAGTGTGGGGACTGTCGAAGTTCCCGGACGAGTATCGCAAGCTGCGGGAGAATCCGGAGCTGGTGCCGAGTTTGATATCGGAAATCATCCGCTGGCACACGCCGGTGCTGCATCTGCGGCGCACCGCGCTGGCGGACTTCGAACTCGGCGGCAAGACGATCCGCAAAGGCGACAAGGTGGCGATGTGGTTCGTGTCGGGCAATCGCGACGAAGATGCGATCAAGGACCCGCATAACCTGATCGTCGATCGGCCGCGCGCACGCGAGCACATCTCGTTTGGATTCGGCGTGCATCGCTGCGTCGGCAACCGTCTGGCCGAGCTGCAGTTGCGCATCCTGTGGGAGGAGATCCTGAAGCGCGACCTCGAGATCGAGGTGATGGACAAGCCGACATACCTGCGCTCGAACCTGATCCACGGTATCCGCGAGCTGCCGGTGCAAATTCACTGACGGGAGAAACGCCATGAACGCGCCGGTCGATCTGGACCACCGGGCACTCGCCTGGTCGATGCCACTCGACAAGTTCGATGTCAGCGACCCGCGGCTTTACTACGACGATGTCTGGCAGCCGTATTTCGAGCGGCTGCGGCGGGAGGACCCGGTGCACTATACGCCGGAAAGCCCGTACGGCCCCTACTGGGCGGTCAGCAAGTACCGCGACATCGTGCAGGTCGAGGTGAACCACAAGGTGTTCTCCTCGTCCGACGAGGTCGGCGGCATCATGATCAACGACGCTCCGAAGGGGATGGAGCGCACCAGCTTCATCCGCATGGACCCGCCGGAGCACGACGAGCAGCGGCGCGAGGTCAGCTCGACGGTCAATCCGATCACGCTGGCGAAGATGGAGAGCCTGATCCGTGAGCGCACCAACATGGTGCTGGACGGCCTGCCGCGTGGCGAGACGTTCAACTGGGTGGAGCGGGTCTCGATCGAACTGACGTCGATGATGCTGGCGACACTGTTTGACTATCCGATCGACCAGAAGGCGAAGCTGATCCGCTGGTCCGATACGTTCATCTGCGACATCAACGCGCCCGACGCGCCGGTGCATTCCGAGGAGGAACGCTTCGCCGAACAGATGCGCTTTGCCGAGCACATGGACGAGATCTGGGAAGCGCGCGCGAAGCAGCCGAAGAGCTTCGACGTGATCTCGATCATGGCGCATGGTGAGGCGACCAGCAAAATGACGCTGCGCCAGCGCATGGGCATCCTGATCCTGTTCCTGGTGGGCGGTAACGACACGACGCGCAACTCGATGTCAGGCGGTCTGCTCGGGCTGAGCCGCTTCCCCGATCAGTTCCGCAAGCTGCGGGATAACCCGGAGCTGGTCAGCAGTGCTGTGTCGGAGATCGTGCGCTGGCAGACGCCGGTGATCCACATGCGCCGCACCGCGGTGGTGGACACCGAGATCGGCGGTAAACCGATCAAGGCCGGCGACAAGGTGGTGGTCTGGTACATCTCGGGCAACCGCGACGAGGAGCAGATCGAGCGGGCGGACGAGTTCATCGTCGATCGCAAGCGGCCGCGCGAGCACATGTCATTTGGCTTCGGCATCCATCGCTGCCTGGGCAACCGCCTGGCCGAGATGCAGTTGCGCATCCTGTGGGAGGAGATCCTGCGGCGCGACCTGCGGATCGAGGTGGTGAACAAGCCGGTTTACGCGTACTCGAATTTCCTGCACGCGATAAGGTCGCTGCCGGTGCGGATTGCCGCCTGACGATCACCCGCGTTCCACGCCCCTGTCATTGCGAGCGAATCCCGTTTCGATGCAATGATGGGGGCGTGTCACGGTTCCCCTACGAACGCAGCAGCGACCGATCCTGCACCGTCGGGTCCTGCCCTACCACCGGATTGGCGATCGCCGCTTCCAGACTGGTGGCGCCCTTCCATTCCTCGGCCGGGCGCACCCGGCCGTCGCTGCCGACCTGGTCGATGTCCCAGTAGATCTCCAGGTTGTGGCCGTCGGGATCGGTGAACTCGATGGCGAGCTGGCAACCGGCGCGGCGGCGGCCCTCGAAGTGGATCGGTATGTCGTGCCTGCGCAGGTGGTCGCGCGCCCGCAGCACCTCGTCCAGCGTGGCGACCTCGAACGCCATGTGATGGAATGCGCCATGCGCCGGCTGACCCTCGGGCAGCTTGAACAGCGCGACGCCGTGATGGTCTGCGCTGCAGCGCAGGAACACCGTGCCGCCCGGCATCATGTTGTTGTCGTAGGCGTCGGAAATGCTGAACCCCATCACCTCGGTGTAGAACTTCGCCGAGGCGAACGGATCCTTCACGTAGAGCGCGACGTGGCCGATCTTGTTGCAGCGGAACGGCATACCCTGCGGGCGATGCATGTTGCTGACTGTCTGGACATCCATGCTGGCACCTGTCTGTTGACGCGTCGTTGGCCAGCACAATAGCGGCTGATTGCCGCCGTCTCAATGAGGTGCGCCGCGAGACGGCGGCCTTCGTTCACTGCCCCACCCCGATCACCTCGCCAATCGGGAACGAGTGCAGCTCCTCCTGCGCGGTCTTGAACACCGCGTCCTGGTCGTGTCCCTTTTGCCGCGCCAACTGCCCGACCCGCGCCGACACGTATTCGCCCAATGCCAGCGCGCTGACCACATCGTCCGAGCCATGCGCCGCGCGCCCCTGCAACCCCTCGCGGACGGCATAGACGAACACGCCATTGCTGGCGTCGTAGCTGTCCAGCGCCTCCTGCAGAGAGCTCGATGCGGCGAGCAGGTACCGCCCGGTCTCGTGCCCGACATTGGCGAGCGCATCCGCGGTCACCGCCCCCGAATAGCAGGTGTCCAGGAACAGCAGCGCGTCGCGCGCGCGGATGTGCGACAGCGCGCCGATCAGCATGGTCTCGTCGATCGCTGCGCTGCCCACCGACTGCCACGACGAAACATCGGCGACATCCTGCGGGATCAGCAGGAAGCGGCCGTCGCCCTGGCTGCGCACGCCGTGGCTCGCGACATAGAACAGGAACGTGTCGTTCGGCCGGATGCGCGTGGCGAGGCGCTCGAACGCATCCAGGATGCCCGACCGCGTCGCCTGCTGGTCGACCAGCAGCGTCACGTCGATCGTGGAGAACATGTGCTCGCCCGCGCGCTGGACGGTGCGGACGAAGGTCTCCGCATCGGCCACGGCGAAGTTCAGCGCCAGCGTCGCGGCGGCGAAGTGATCGATGCCGACCGCCAGCACGAACAGCCTGCCGTGCTCGGCCGCGCCGCCGTCAGCGGTGGTCAGGTCGATCGACGCGGTCTCGGCGAACACCGTATCGGTCTGGTCGTAGACGCGAAGCTGGACGCTGTCCTGGCCGGGATCCAGCGGCACATCGATGGTCGCGTCCGCCTTGCCGCCATCCGCCGCCGGCGCGGCGAAACGTCCCGCATTGCGGTCGTTGACGAAGGCATCGATGTCGCCGATGCCCAGGCCGCGGTCGGCGAGCTGGAGGCCGATCCGCAGCTTGCTCGCCTGCGCCGGCAGGCGGGGCAGCGAGGCAGCGTGCGGATCGAGCGCGACGCAGGTCGCATCGGCCAGCGGCACGCAGAGCGCACTGATCTCCACCGCCGGCTGACGTGCCAGCCTGGACCGCAGATCGCCAAGCTCCGCAAGTCGCTGGCGCGACGGCGCGGCATCGCCGGCCAGCCGCGCGCGTACCGCGGCCGGGGCATAGAGTGCGCGGTAGGCCTGCGAGAAGCTGGTCCATTCCGGCTGCTGATCGTGGCCGCGGTTGAGCTGCACGCCGACCAGGTCCTTGCCGCCGCGGTCGGCGTGGTCGAACAGACCCTCGGGCGTGAACATCACCCAACGCATGCCGTCGGCATGCGCGAACAGCGCGACACGCGGATCGAGCGGCGCATCGCGTGACAGGCCGTACCAGCGCAGCGTGCCGTCGAGCAGTGCCGCGACCGCGACCGTGCCGGCGGTGTTCACCGTCACCGCCCAGGCGGCGGCCGGCACCGCGACGGCGGCGATCTGGTGTGCATCGCGGGTGGAGAACAGCCGGAGATGCGTGTCGGTGCCGAGCAGTACGGCAGAGGTGTCGGGCAGGATGGCGAGACTGCGGCTGTATTCGGCGTGATCCAGCACGAGCGCCACGCCGTTCAGCCGCGGCGCCGATGAGTCCTTCCAGTTGCTTGGCGTCAGGCCGGCGGCGGCGGTACGAGGCGGCGCCAGCGCGTCGTCGGGCGTCGACACAGTGGTGATCCGGCCTGCCGTCGCGTCGAACCGCTGCAGGCCTATGGCGGTGGCGAACTCGACGATCGCCCCATCGGCGGATACAGCCATGCGCTGCTCGCGTGCCGGCCGCAGATCCGCCAACGCCGGGGCAGGGCGGGATGCGATGCTGCCGTCGGGCGCGATCCTTCCCCAGCCAGGGTCCTCGGCCGAGAACACCGCGCCGCCACCCGGCACCGGCCGGATGTCCAGAATGGTATCGCGTGCGGCCGGCAGATCGGTGGCAGGCCCGAGCCCGAAATCGTCCCAGCGGCGGATCACGTTCGCCGTCCCGGTCCGGGCATAGCCCCCGGCCAGCAGCGCGACGCCGCCATGGTCGTTGGCCTCCCATGCCACGGCCAGCAGGCCTTCCCCCTTCAGGCCATCGGTGTCGGGCGCGAACAGCGGCAGCAGGGTGCGCGTCGACAGGACATCGACTCGCAGCCGTCCCTGCCGGTCGACATTCTCGTAGGCAACCGCCAGCAGGCTGCCATCCGGCGAGACCGCCAAGCCCCACGGACGCTGGCCCGGCGCCGGTTCCTTCTCCGCGTACTTGTGCCCCTCCGGATCGTAGGCGCGCACCTTGCCGTCGCCCGCGGCGGTGAACAGCCGCCCCTGCCGGTCGAAACCGAGGTTGCGGATCGGGCCGGCATAGGCGGAATCCTCGAAGATCGCCTTGCCCGATGCGGCATCCCACACGCGTGTCCCGCCGCGCGCCAGGCCAGCGGCAAACCGGCTGCCGTCCGACGAAACGGCCAGCGCGTACACCGGCGACGGCAGACCGGGCAGGCGGCCGGTCATCGCGCCGCGTTGCGGATCGAACAGATAGATGCTGAACGTGCCGTCCCAGGCACCGCCGGTGGCACCGGCGGCGAACACCCGGCGACCATCCGGGGAGATCGCGACGGCATAGATCTCGCCCTCCTGTTCCGCGCCGATCGGCGGCCGCAGCACGCCACGTGCCTTGCCGTCGGGCAGTGACCAGAGCCGCACGGTCTTGTCGTAGCTCGCGGTCGCCAGCAGCCGGCCGGAGGCATCGACCGCCATGCGCGGCACCGCGCCGATATGGCTGCCGGCCTCGATGCGCAGGAACGGCGCCTGCGGCGGCGTCTGTGCCAGCGCCGGACCGCTCAGCGCCAGCAGCAGGCAGAGAAAGGCGCGAATCACCCCGCTGCCAGCTCGAAGCCGGTCGCCTGTGCCTTCTCCGTCACCGCGACGCTCTGCGCGAAGTCGTCGCGTCGCGCCGCGTTGCTGCCCGCCAGCGTGCGGACATCGCTTGAGGTGGCGATCGGTGCCGAAGTCGCGACGCCGATCGAGCGGCGGCCACTGGCGCCTTGCAGGTCGCTGGCGGACACGTAGCCCTGCTGACCGCTCGCCGTCTGGACCAGCGCGTAGCCGTTGCGTCCGGAGCTGACGGTGACCTGCTCGTGCGGCTTCAGCTGGGCGATCTCCGGCGCTCCCGGGTCGGGCTGCAGCTTGATCGGCGCCGCGACACGGACCGTCGCGGGCCCTGTCCGGGTCTGGTTCGACGCAGCGATCGCCGCCGCCGCCCCGGGATCGACGTTGCTCGACGCCACCCCGAATTGCTGGCCGCGATCCTGTATCTGCTGATTGATCAGCTTGGCCAGCGCGATGTCCTTGGCAGCATGCTGCCGCACCGCGGCCATGGCCGCCTCCGCCGTGGTCCGGTCGATCCGGTGTGCCATGTAGTCCGCGTTGATCGCCTGGGCCTGGTGGAAGCGGCAGTCCTCAAGCTGATCGAAGGCAAGCTGCGTCTTGTCGATCTGCGCATTCTCGCGCTCGAGATCGAGGCTGACGCGGGAATACAGCGCCGCCTGGTCCATCTGCTGCTGCTGCAACGCGTTCCAGTAGGCGTTGCTGCCGCCGATCACGCCACCGGTGATGCCTCCGGCCAGGGCGCCGATCGCCGCGCCGCGCCAGTTGCCAGTGGCCAGGCCGCCGATCAGCCCGCCCGTCAGCGCTCCGACACCGGCGCCCACGGCGGCGCCCTGCAGGATCTGCGCGCCGAAGAAATTGCCGGTCGAGTCCAGCGCCACAAGCTGCGGCCGGCACAAATCCGTCCCGTCGTCGGGGCCGATCCGCTGCGACTGCGTGGTGAACGCACCTGGCGCGCAGCCTGACAGCAGGCCGGTGATCGCGATGACCGACACGCCGCGTCTGAGCCAGATGGCGTAACCTGTTGGTGGCACGAGTTCCCCTCCGGTCGATGGCTTTGCTGCCAAGATGGAATAAGCGGTAGTCGAAACCGAAAGCAACTCTGAGCGAGCAGGCTCGGTTGACGCAAGGGCCGCCCACTCGCCAGACTCGCCACGACGAACCGGGGAGGCTGGCATGCGGGTCTGCGTCTTTGGCGCCGGGGCGATCGGCGGCCATCTGGCGGTGCGCCTCGCGCGCGGCGGGGCGGAGGTGTCGGTGCTGGCGCGCGGCCCGCACCTGGCGGCCATCCAACACGATGGTCTGACGGTGCACACCAGCGAGGGCCAGTTGCACGCCCGCGTGCAGGCGAGCGACGATCCCAGGGCGCTCGGGCCGCAGGACGCCGTGCTGGTGACGGTAAAGGCGCCGGCGCTGCCCGCGATCGCCGCCGGGATCGGCCCGCTGCTCAAGCCCGACACACCAGTCGTGTTCGCAATGAACGGCATCCCCTGGTTCTATTTCCACGGCGTCGGCGGTGCGCTGGAAGGCCGCCGGCTGCCGAAGATCGATCCGGGCGACGCGTTGTGGCGCGCGATCGGGCCGGAGCGGGCCATCGCCGGCGTCGTGTATGCCGCGAGCGCGGTGATCGCGCCGGGTGTCATCGAGCTGGAGAACCCGAATTCGCGCGTGGTGCTGGGCGAGGCGGACGGACGCGAATCGCAGCGGGTGCAGGCGATCGCGGCGCATATCGACGGCGGCGGCATGACGGCGATCGTCAGCAGCGCGATCCGCGACGAGATCTGGAACAAGCTGCTGGGCAACCTGGGCAACGGGCCGCTTTGCGTGCTGACCCAGGTGAGCATGAGCAGACTGTTCGAGGAGCCGCTCTGCGCCGAGGCCGCGCTCCGGGTGATGCAGGAGGCGCAGGCGGTGGCGAATGCCGTCGGCGCGCATCCCAGTGCCAATCACGAAAAGCGCATCGCGCACAGCCGTGGCATCGACCACAAGCCGAGTATCCTGCAGGACCTGGAACTGGGCCGGCCGATGGAGATCGACGGCATCTTCGATGCGCCGCTGGAGCTGGCGAGGATGGTCGGCGTGGCGACGCCGATGCTCGATCTGCTCGTGGCGATGGCGAAGGTGCGCGCGCGTGCGGCGGGGCTGTATCCGCGCTGACGACGGGAGGACGTGACGATGGAAATGCGGGCATTCGGACGGACCGGAGTGCAGGTCTCGATACTGGGCTTCGGCTGCGGCGCGGTGGGCGGGCTGATGGTGCGCGGCGCGCCGGAGGACCAGGAACGCGCGGTGGCGCGCGCGCTCGAAGTGGGGGTGAACTACTTCGACACCGCGGCGATGTACGGCAACGGCGAGTCCGAGAAGAACCTCGGCCGCGTGCTGGCGAAGCTGAAGCCGAATGTGGTGGTAGGCACCAAGGTGCGGATCCCCTCGGCGGAGTTCGGCCGCATCGGCGCCGCGGTGGCGGCGTCGCTGGAAGCAAGCCTGAAGCGCATGGGACGCGAGCAGGTCGACATCTTCCATCTGCACAACGCGATCACCACCAACGGCGGCGGCGAGTTGGTGTCGGCCAAGATGGTGCTGGACGAGGTGGTGCCGGCATTCGAGAAGCTGCGCGAACAGGGCAAGCTGCGGTTCCTCGGCATCACCGCGGTCGGCGACACCCCGGCGCTGCATCAGGTGATCGACTTGCGCGCATTCGTCTCGGCGCAGGTCAGCTACAACATGCTGAACCCGAGCGCGGCCGATGCATTGCCCACCGGCTATCCGGCGCAGGACTACGGCCGGATGTTCGATCATACGCAGGCTGCCGGGGTCGGCGTGGTCGGCATCCGTGTGCTCGCCGGTGGCGCGTTGAGCGGCGTGGCGGAGCGCCACCCGATCGCCAGTCCGCCACCCGATCCGATCGGCTCCGCCAATTCGTACGATGCGGATCTGGCGCATGCCCGACGGCTGGCGCCATTGGTGCAGCAAGGTCATGCGGCAAGCCTGACCGAGGCCGCGGTGCGCTTCGCGATCACGCACCAGGCGATGGGCACGATCCTGGTCGGCATGGCCACGCCCGCCGAGTTCGAGGACGCGCTGGCGGCAGTCAACAAGGGGCCGCTGCCGCAGACGGCGTTGGCAAGCCTGGCGGAGCTGCAGCGCGGCTTCATCGGCGAAACGCGATGATGCCCAATGATTGCGTTTGCGGCATGGGTGGCGTGCGCCGGCCGACGCAGGGACACATCATGGTCGCAGCAATGCGGCGCCTTGGCCATGTCGATCGAACCTGCTGGCAGCGCACCGTCGCAGCCACAGGATCATGATCGACCTGGCCGGTTCGCCGGATCGCCGTCATGATTACTTCACGTCGACGCAGTGCGTTTGCGTACTATCGGATTTGGCACCATCGGCGGGTCGCGCAAGGCCAGCATCATCAGCGGCACGCCAATCATCGCGAAGCCGATGACCATGAAGCCGTCGATATACGCAAGCACATTGGCCTGAATCTGCACTGAGCGAGCGAGCAGCGCAGTGGCGCGGGCACTGGCCTCGGCCGGGCCCACCGACCGTGCCGCGACAGCACCTGCGTAGACCTGCAGCCGCTCATGGGTGGCCGATGAGCCTGTGACGACATGCAGACCGATCAGGTTCGAGTACACCTGCTCGCGCACCCGAACAAATGTCTGCACGAAGGCAGCCCCCAATTGCGCACCGAACAACCGCCCGGTCTGCAACACCGCGCCGAAGGTGAAGACCTCTCTCGGCTCCAGATGCTTCAGAAAGAACCATACCAACGACGTGAGCAGGAAAGACTGGCCCACAGCCTGCACGATTTGCGAGGGCAGGAAGTCGTCAGCCGCCCCGTCCTGCGTGAGCTGCCCGGCCATGAAGCAGGCACAGCTGAGCAGCGCAAAGCCGAATGCCAGCGTCAGGCGCGGCTCAACGAAGCGCAGCATCGTCGCGACCACCGGAGCAATGAGAAACTGCGGCAGCGCGATCCACATCAGAACGCCGCCAACCTCGATCGCTCGATAGTTCTGAACCGTCGTCAGGAATTGTGGGATAAGGAAGGAGGTTGAAGGAATGGCAAATCGGAAGAACGTGATCAGCAGAAACAGCAGCGGAATGTTGCCGCTCGCGACATAACGCAAGTCGATCCACGGCCTGGGACACCTGAGCTCCTGCAGGACGAAGCCGGCAAGCAGCAGTCCGCCGCCCAGCAGCAATCCATTGATCAGCCCGGAATTCAGCCGCACCTATGACAGCGACGTGCCGGCCGTAGTATATTTCTTGGCGAAATCAGTGTTGCATAGCGATTCGCGCGACCACCGATGGCCTTCGCGTGATTTGGCCGAGCACTATCCATTGGACATTGATCCTGCCGCAAGGACACCTGGCAGGCAGCGCCATCGACACGGCGTCGTCGCAATGGCAATCCGGATTTTCGAGGTGCAAGGCTGCGCCGCCTCGTGCGTGGCGGGCCGGGCGTGGTGACGAGGCAGGCCGCATGCCGGTACCGAACAGCCCCGGCGACGCCTACCCTGCCAATTCCCGCGAGCGAACCGTTGCGGCGGCAATCGCGCGGCTGAGCGCCGTCGGCCAGGCCTCGGCCGCCATCAGCACGGCCAGCGCGCGCTCAGTGGTCCCGCCTGGACTGGTGACCGCGACGCGCAACTCTGCCGCATCCTCCGAACTCGCCGCCAGCAGTGCACCAGACCCGGATACCGTCTGCCGCGCCAGCAGTCGAGCGAGATCGGCAGGTATCCCCTGCTCGCGCGCCGCCCGCTCCATCAGTTCCGCCAGCAGGAACACATAGGCCGGTCCGCTGCCCGACACCGCCGTCACCGGATCGAGCAGGCCTTCGTCTTCCACCCAGGCCACCACGCCGATCGCCTGCAACAGCCGCTCGCACAGCACGCGCTGCGGCGTATCGACGGCGGGACCCGGACAGGCAACCGTCACCCCCTGCCGCACCGCCGCTGGCGTGTTCGGCATTGCCCTCACGATCGCCGCGGCGTCGCCCAGCAGTGACCGTATGCCGCCGATCGTCCGGCCGGCCATGATCGAAAGAAACACCGTCTTGGCGGCGAAGCGGCGGTACAGCGGCAAAGTCTCCGCCGCATTCTGCGGCTTCACCGCGAATACCACTGCCGCCGGTGCGAAATCCTCCGGTATCGCCCCGATATCCTGGACCACTGCCAGATCCGGCCCCGACCATGCGGCAGCGCCCGGTGCGGGATCCACCGCGACCGACGGCGCCAACCCCTGCTCGCGCCAGCCGGCCAACATGGCGCTGCCCATGCGCCCGCAGCCAACCAGCAGGATCGGCGGGATGTTCATGCTTCGCCGACGCACTCGAGCATCGCGGCTGCCAGCGCGTCCTGCGGTGTCTTGCCGCCCCACAAGACGAACTGGAACGCGGGGAAGAACCGCTCGCATTCGGTGATGGCGATGTCGACCATGTCCTCCAGGCTCTCGGCCGAAGCTCCCGGCGCGCCGCGCAGCAGCACCGCGTGGCGGAACACGGGCATGCCGTCTTCGCTCTCCATGCCGAAATGACCAATCCACAGCCGCTCATTGGCCAGCGCCAGCAGCTCATAAAGTGCGTTGCGCCGTTTCTCTGGCACCTTCAGGTCAAATGCGCAGGTGAAATGCATCGCGCTGATCTCATGCGACCAGCAGAAATACAACCCGTAGTCGCACCAGCGCCCGGGCGCCTCGGCCGCCATTTCGGAGTCGCTGCGCCGATCACACGCCCAGTCGTTGGCACTGATGATCTGCTCCATGATGTCTAGCGGATTGGCGGCGGCGTCGTGGCTCAGAGCCGTCATGGACATGCTTGGTCTCCCAATCGTGCCGGAAGGCCGGACGGTTTCTTGGGCCACCGCATCTTGCGCTTACCGGACCAAGTTAACCACGACCACTAGCCTACCGAGGCAACATGCCGCGCCGCAAGCCTCACGCGGTATCTTTCTGCGTCGGCAGCGCCGCGACCCGCGCTTCCAATGCGGCCAGCCGTTGCACGATATCATGGAGTTGTGCCTCGGCCGCCTCCTGACCCGCCCGCGCATTGGCCGCAAGCTCCGCCACCGCATCGAGCTCCTCACGCTTCACCAGGTCCAGCCGCCGGATCGCCTCATCGATGCGGGCCCGCGCCAGCGCCTCGATCTCCTCGCGCAGGCCGGCCAGTGCGGAGATCGCCCCGCCGGCCACGCCGGCAAGGTCATCGAAGAATCGCG
Source organism: uncultured Alphaproteobacteria bacterium (assembly GCA_963749575.1). GTDB lineage: Bacteria > Pseudomonadota > Alphaproteobacteria > Acetobacterales > Acetobacteraceae > JAMXLO01. The sequence goes on along the minus strand of CAVVNM010000009.1, from coordinate 381,170 downwards.
GACGCTCAGCCATTTGCCCCTGCCTTCCATCGCGCCCGGTGCCTTCCGCGCGCCCGCCCGGACCCGTATAACGCCCGCCATGATCCTGATCACAGGCGGCGCCGGCTTCATCGGCTCGAACCTGCAGGCGGCTTTGGCGCGCCGCGGTCACGAGACCATTGTCTTCGATAATCTGGGCAGCGCCGGCAAGTGGCGCAACCTGGCCAAGCACCCACCGGCGCGGCTGCTGCCGCCAGGTGAAATCGAAAGCTTCCTCGAGAGCCGCCCGCCGCTCGAGATGGTCTACCACTTCGGCGCCATTACCGATACCACGGTGACCGACGGCGATGCCGCCTGGGCGACCAATGTCGAGTTGCCGCGCTACATCTGGCACTGGTGCGCCAACCACGGTGTGCGCCTGGTCTATGCGTCCTCCGCGGCCACCTATGGCGACGGTTCGGCAGGCTTCGACGACGATTTGACACCGGCGGCGCTCGAGACGCTGCGGCCGCTCAACCTGTACGGCTGGACCAAGCATGCCTTCGATCTCCGCGTTGTACACTCGATCGCATCCCGACAGGCACATCCGCCGCAATGGGTCGGGTTGAAGTTCTTCAACGTCTACGGACCCAACGAGTACCACAAGGGCGGCATGATCTCGGTGGTCAAGATCAAGCACGACGACGTGGCCGGCGGCGGCCCGGCGCGGCTGTTCAAGTCCACCGAGCCCGGCATCGCCGACGGCGCACAGCGGCGCGATTTCATCTGGGTCGGCGACGTGGTCGAGGTGGCGCTGTGGCTGCTCGATGCGCCCGACGTCAGCGGTCTGTTCAACGTCGGCACCGGTCAGGCGCGGACCTATCATGACCTCGCCAATGCCGTGTGCGACGCCGCAGCCGTGCCGCGCAGGATCGAGTTCATTGACATGCCGGTGGCATTGCGCGGCCAGTACCAGTCGTTCACCGAGGCCTCCGTCACGCGGTTGCGTGCCGCCGGCTACGTGGGCCAGTTCACTCAGCTCGAGGAAGGCATCCGGCGCTACGTGCAGGATTATCTTGCGCAGCCCGATCCCTACGCATGATCCCGGTCCTGGTGTTCCCGCAGTTCGACCCGGTCATCGTGCAGATCGGGCCCTTCGGCATACGCTGGTATGCGCTGGCCTATATCGTCGGGCTGGTGCTGGGTTGGCGGCTGCTGCGCCATCTGGTGCGGCAGCCGCCGGCGGTGGCGACCGCGGTGCAGGCCGACGACTTCCTCACCTGGGCCACGCTGGGCGTCGTGCTCGGCGGGCGGCTGGGATACGTGTTGTTCTATCAGCCGGGCGTCTATCTGGCCCATCCCGGCATGATCCTCGCCGTCTGGCAGGGCGGCATGAGCTTCCACGGCGGCGCACTCGGTGTCGCCGTCGCGATCGTCTGGTTCTGCCGGCGCAACGCCATATCGCTGCTTGGCTTTGCTGACCGTGTGGCGGTGTGCGTGCCGATCGGCCTGGGCCTCGGACGGATTGCCAATTTCGTCAACGGCGAGCTGTGGGGGCGACAGGCGCCGGACTGGTTGCCCTGGGCGATGATCTTCCCCAACGGCGGACCCGTGCCGCGCCATCCGAGCCAGCTCTATGAGGCGCTGCTGGAAGGCTTGGTGCTGTTCGTGGTGATGTTCGCGCTGTCCCGGCAGGAACGGCTGCGCGCGCGATTCGGCTGGCTGACCGGAGCATTCCTCGTAGGCTACGGCACTGCGCGCACTGCCGGGGAATTCTTCCGCGAGCCTGACGTGTTCCTGGGCTACCTGATCGGCGGCGTGACGATGGGCCAGTTGCTGTGCATCCCGATGCTGGCCGCAGGGGTCTGGCTGATGCTGCGAGCGAGGTGATGGAACGCCTGGACCAATTCATGGCGCGCGCCAACGCCGCCTACTATGCGACCCGCGATCCGTTCCGCGATTTCACGACCGCACCCGAGATCAGCCAGGTGTTCGGCGAGATCCTGGGGCTGTGGGCAGCGGTGACGTGGGAGCTGATCGGGCGTCCCGACCCGGTGCTGCTGGTGGAGGCGGGACCGGGCCGCGGCACGCTGATGGCGGATGCCTTGCGGGCGGTCCGCCGCGTGGCGCCGGCATTCCATGCAGCGCTGCGTCTGCATCTGATCGAGACGTCGCGCAGGCTGCGGGCGGTGCAGGCGGAGCGGCTGCCGGGTGCCGTGTGGCACGATAGTCTGGATACGCTGCCGGTGGAGCCGTTGCTGCTGCTGGCCAACGAGTTTCTCGATGCGTTGCCGATCCGGCAATTTGTCAGGCGTGGCGGGCGGTGGCTTGAGCGATATGTCGAGGATGGACGCTTCGTTTATTGTCTCGCGCGACCGGCTGCCTCCGTTCTGTCCCCTCCCCCAACCCCACTCCCGCACGGGGCGGAAGATTTTGCTGCCGGGGAAAGGACGGGACGCTGCCCGGTCTTCGAACTGAATGAACCCGCGCTCGCCATCGCCGGTTCCCTGGGCAGCCGCCTGTCCATGCATCCTGGGGCCGCACTCTTCCTCGACTACGGACTGGAGCACAGCACCCGAGGCGGCAGCCTCCAGGCGCTCGGCGATGGTCGACCCGCCGATCCGCTTGCGGCTCCGGGCACCGCCGATCTGACCGCCCATGTCGACTTCGCCGCCTTCTCCGCCGCTGCCCGAACGGCGGGCGCTGCGACCCACGGCCTGCTTCCCCAAGGTATCTTCCTAACCCGCCTCGGCCTGTTCCAGCGCACCGACCGACTGGCACGCACCCGGCCGGCTGCCCAGGCGTCCGCCTTGATCGAGGCCGCGCGCCGCCTCGCCGAGCCGAACCGAATGGGGCGCCTGTTCAACGTGCTCGCCCTCGGCACGCCCGGCGGTCCGACGCCGCCAGGCTTCGAGATCTGAGCCGGCGAACCGGCTCCTGGTAGGCGGCCCAAGACGATACGGGTAGACTGGCCGGATGGTTGCACTGCAATCCGCCAGGAATCTGGTGCAGGTCGTCGTCCCTGCACGCGCTTGTTCGGCGCTGCGACGAATCGCCCGTCAGCGCAGCCATCGCGCCGAGCCCGTGCAGGTCGTTCCGATCGACGATATCGTTCCTGAGGATCGGCCGGTTTCGATTATTCAACTGGACGTCGAGGTCTATGAACAATGGGCGCTGCGCACCATTCGCCGCTGCCGGCCAGTCATGGAGACGCTGCCGAATGACGGCCGGCTAGCCGAGTATCCGGCGCCTCTCGGATACCGGCCTGGCGGGCGAATCGCGGAGAACGTCGTTCTCGCCTGCATATGATGGACCGATGATGACCGAGGGCGATCCGTGATCTCACCTGCCGAACCGATGCACGCCCGCGGACTGAACGCGGCCCATGGCTTCTTCACGCGCCAGGGTGGTGTTTCCGCCGGTCCGTACGCCAGCCTCAATTGCAGCCTGTCGGGCGGCGATGCGCGCGATGCGGTATTGGAGAACCGTGCCCGCGCCGCGCGCACGATCGGCGCTGACCCGGTCCGTCTCGTCGGCCTGATGCAGGTGCATGGCGCGGTCGTCGTCGAGGTGACGACGCCGTGGCTCCCCGGCAACGGCCCGCGCGCCGATGCCATGGTGACGACTTGCCGAGACATCGCTCTCGGGATCATCACCGCCGACTGCGCGCCGATCCTGCTGGCCGACGCGGAGGTCGGCGTCGCCGGTGCCATCCATGCCGGCTGGCGCGGCGCGGTGGCCGGCGTGATCGAGGCAACGGTGGTCGCGATGGTCCGGCTCGGCGCCAGCCCTGCTGCGATCGTCGCCGCGATCGGGCCCTGCATCGGCCAGAAATCCTACGAAGTCAGCGCGGATCTCCGCGATGCCGTGCTCGCGCGTGAAGCCGACCATGCGCGCTTCCTCGCCCCCGGGCACCGGGAGGCGCACTGGCAATTCGACCTGGCCGGCTACTGCAGCGCCCGGCTCGCTGCCTCCGGCGTCGCTTCGCTCAGCATTCTGGGCACCGACACCGCCGCGGACGAAGCAAGGTTCTTCAGCCATCGCCGGCGCACGCTGGGTGGCGGCGGACCGATCGGACACCAGATTTCGATCATCGCGCTCGATCACGGGTAGCCGTGCTGGCACGCCTCCGCCCCCTGCTGCTGCTGCTGGCGATCGCATCATGCGGCGACCTGCCGGAGCCGTTCATCGGCAATCCGGGCGCCACCGGCCGGCTGCTCGCCCAGCCGCCGACGCCGCGCCTGGCGGTGCCCCCTCCAGGGAACGCGCTGCTGCCTGACGTGGCGAGCCGGCAATTCGCCGATTCACTGGCGGCCGGGCTACAGGCGCAGGAGGTACCGGCGGTCGTGGACCGGGTACGCTCCAACGACTGGCAGCTGGTCGCCACCGCGGAACAGCGCGGCACGAACGTCGTCCCAAGGTTCCGCGTGCTCAACCCGAAAGGCGAGGACAAGGGCGACACCGAGGGCAGCCCGGTGCCGACCGAGGTCTGGGCCGCCGCCGCCGCGGCCACCCTGGACAAGACTGCGCGCGAAGCTGCACCGAAGATCTCCAGCCTGCTCACCGGCATCCAGCACGCCGATCCGAACAGCTTGTACAACCGCATCGCGAAGGTGCAGGTTGCCCCGGTGGCTGGTGCGCCCGGCGACGGAAACGTATCGCTGACCAAACAGATCAAGGCGCATCTCGCGGCGCTCGGCCCGGTACTTCAGGACGACGCGAACGGCGCCGACTTCATCGTGCAGGGCAACGTGCGCATGGTGCCGATTCCCGGCAACCAGCAAAGGGTCGAGATCCAGTGGGCAGTGAAGACGCCAAGCGGCGATGAACGCGGCAAGGTGGTGCAGCTCAATGAAATTCCCGCCGGCTCGCTCGACCATTACTGGGCCGATGTCGCCGTGGTGGTGGCGACCGAGGCGGCGGGCGGGCTGAACGACGTGATCGCGCGCCAGTCCGGGCGCGAACCGGGCGAGCCGGTTCATGGACAGGCGCAGAAGCCGTTGGTAGAAGGCCGCAAGACCGGCGTCGAGCCGGTGCGATGATCCCACCGATCGGCCAAGCAGCATGAAAATTGTCGCCTGCAACAGCAACCGTCCCCTCGCCGAGGCGGTTGCCGCCACGCTGAAGCTGCCGCTGACCCGCGCCTCGATCCGCCGCTTCGCCGATATGGAGGTGTTCGTCGAGATCCACGAGAACGTCCGCGGCGAGGACGTGTTCGTGGTGCAGCCCACGTCCTATCCGGCGAACGACACGCTGATGGAGCTGCTGGTCACGCTGGACGCGCTGCGCCGCAGTTCGGCGCGGCGGATCACCGCGGTAATGCCGTATTTCGGCTACGCAAGGCAGGACCGGAAGACCGCGTCGCGCTCGCCGATCAGTGCCAAGCTGGTCGCCAATCTGATTACCGAGGCCGGTGCCAACCGGGTGCTGACAATGGACCTGCACGCCGCGCAGATTCAGGGCTTCTTCGATATTCCGGTGGACAACCTGTACGCGGCACCCTTGTTCAGCCGCGACATCCAGGAGCGCTACAACGGCCGCGACCTGATGATCGTGTCGCCCGATGTGGGCGGCGTGCTGCGCGCGCGGCTGCTGGCGACGCGGCTGAACTGCGATCTGGCGATCATCGACAAGCGCCGTGAACGAGCCGGGCATTCCGAGGTGATGAATGTGATCGGCGATGTCGAAGGGCGCGACTGCATCCTGGTGGATGACATGGTCGATTCCGGCGGCACGCACTGCAATGCGGCCGAGGCGCTGATCAAGGCGGGCGCGCGGTCGACCAGCGCGTATGTGACGCATGGCGTGCTGTCGGGCGGCGCGGTGGCGCGGATCGCATCGTCGCCAATCGAGACGATGGTGATCACCGATTCGATCCTGGCGACCGAGGCGGTGCGGCTGGCGCCGAACATCCGACAGATCACCATCGCACCGCTGATGGCGCAGGCGATGCAGCGGATTTCCGAGGAAAGCTCCGTGAGCTCGCTGTTCGACTGAGCACTGTCCGCGGCGGCGCAATTTGTCGCGAGGCAACGGCAGGATCACACCAGCTCGGCTCGGTACGATTTCTCCGCTGAATTCCTGGATCATCGAAACATTGGATCGCGATGCGCTAATCATCGATGCAGCCTTCTTGGTCTTGATTTTCGGCCCAATCGAGAGCCGGCTGAACCAATTGGCGATGGCGCGGACCGGCCCTTGGCTCAGCCCTTCCGAGAGCCGAAAACGAACTGGTGGGCAGGAGCCAACGGAATGAGAACACGTCAGTCGCTCGGTGACCCACTGCCCTGTCCAATACCATATCGCTGCGGTAGAGCTGTCCCGCCGTCTCCCGGAGGCTTCGCATGCGCCAGATGACACTCGTGGCCTTTCTACAAGCCCAGAACTGCACCAACTTCGTCGGCTCCTGGCGCCATCCGGAAGCGTCGCCCGGCTTCATGACTGCGGACTACTACCGCCACATCGCCCGCGTGCTGGAAGCCGGAAAGTTCCATGTCGGGTTTTTCGACGACCGCCTGGCGATGCCGGACCGCTTCGGCGGCGATCACGCGCATACCGTCGCCAACGGCATCCGTTGCGTGAAGATGGATCCGATCACCATTCTGACCGTCATGGGCATGGCAAGCGAGCGGCTCGGCCTCGCCTCGACATGCTCCACCACCTACTACGAACCGTTCCACGTCGCGCGCGTGTTCCAGACCCTCGACCTGATGACGAATGGCCGTGCCGCCTGGAACATAGTGACGTCGATGAACGATGGCGAAGCGCTGAACATGGGCCACGCCGCGCACGGCGAGCATGACCAGCGCTACGATCGTGCCGATGAATTCCTGGAAGTTGTTGTCGGACACTGGGACTCCTGGGACGATGATGCGATCGCTCTGGACAAGCGCAGCGGCCTGTTCGCGCATCCGGATAAAGTGCGGCGTCTCGATCACACCGGCGAATTCTTCCGCTCGCGCGGGCCGTTCACGGTGCCGCGCTCGGTACAGGGCCATCCGGTGCTGATCCAGGCCGGCCAGAGCGGCCGCGGGCGTCGCTTCGCGTCGCGCTGGGCCGAGCTGGTGTTCGTCAACTACCATTCACTGGAGCAGGCGAAGGCGGACTACGCCACCTTCAAGCAGCAGATCGCCGCGGCGGGACGCGATCCGGAGAAGGTCCTTGTCGCCGCTGGTATCTATACGGTGGTGGCAGAGACGCGCGCCGAAGCCGAGGACAAGGTGGCGCTGATCGACAAGCTGCCGAAGGAGATCGACCAGTTGTCCCTGCTCTGCGAGGTGCTGAACGTCGATCTGTCGAAGAAGCCGCTCGACGAGCCGTGGACCGAAGAGGAGATTCAGACCTGGACCGGCGCTCAGGGACTGCGCGATCGGGTATATCGCATGCTCGGCAAACGCAATCCCACGACCCGCGATTTCATGGAGGTCAGCCATCGCGGCACATTCCGCGATCATCCCCGTTTCGTCGGCAGCCCGCAGGACGTCGCCGACGGCATGGAGGAATGGTTCGCCGGCCGCGCCTGCGACGGTTACGTCGTCGCCGCCTCGCACGTGCCCGGCGGCTACGAGGAGTTCGTCCGCCACGTGGTCCCCGAACTGCAACGCCGTGGGGTGCTTCACAATGACTACCGCGGCACCACATTGCGCGAGAACCTTGGTCTCGAGCGCCCCCGCATCGGTGCGTGGCGCGAGGTTCGCAACTGACGAGGGAGAGAAGTCATGAAGCTGATGTACTCGCCGGGCGCCTGCTCGATCGGCATTCACGTGCTGCTGGAGGAAGTCGGCAAGCCGTATGAGGCGCAATTGGTCAACCTGCGCGAGGGCGGGCAGTTCAAGCCTGAGTTCACCGCGGTCAATCCGAAGTCGAAGGTGCCGACGCTGGTGCGCGACGATGGTTCGGTGCTGACCGAGTATCCGGCCATCGCCTATTGGCTGGCGCGCACCAACCCGGACAAAAGGCTGCTGCCGGACGACGTGGATGCGCAGGCGCGGACGCTGGAGGCATTGGACTATGCGGTGAGCACGGTTCACATGCAGGGATTTTCGCGGTTGTTCCGCGCGTCGAACTACACCCCCAACCCCGCGGACGAGGACAAGGTGAAGGAGCGCGGCAAGGAGCTGGTGGAGAAGGGCTTCGGCGTGCTGGACAAGGTGCTGGCCGGCAAGGACTACGTGGCCGGATCATTCTCCATTGCGGATTCAGCGCTGTTCTACGTCGAGTTCTGGGGCGGCAAGCGAATGAACATGAAGCTGCCGCCGAATTGCGAGGCGCATCTCAACCGCATGATGGCGCGACCCGCGGTGCAGCGCGTGTTGCAGCAGGAAGGCCTGAACTGAGGTGCATGGGGCGTTCCAGGAGGCCGCGCTGTCGCCGATCCCGTTCTGGTTCCTCCGGCATGGCGAGACCGACTGGAACGCCCAGGGCATCTCGCAGGGCAACGTTGATATACCGCTGAACGCCACTGGTCTGGCGCAGGCACGCGCGGCCGCGGAGAAGCTGCGGAATCGTGGCGTCGCGACGATCGTTGCGTCGCCGTTGGCGCGCGCCCGCGTCACGGCGGAGTTTGTCGGCGAGGCGCTGGGACTGTCGGTCGCAATCGATCGGGACCTGCGCGAGGTATCGTTCGGCGTCCAGGAAGGCCAGGCGATGAGCGGCTGGTTCGCCGATTGGGTGAGTGGCAGGTTCAGCCCGGAGGGTGCCGAGACGTTTGCCGCGCTGCGCCGGCGCGCGGTCGCCGCGGTCAATCGCGCGACCGTGCAACCGCCCGTGGTGCTGGTGGTGGCGCACGGTGCACTGTTCCGCTCGCTGCGCGCGGCGATGGGAATCGAGCCGAACATGCGAACGCCGAACGCGGTGCCGATCTTCTGCGAACCGCCCTCGGTGGACGGGAGGCAATGGGCACTGCGGCCCGTTGTCTAGTACGTTGTCGAACCGGCGACTATTGCGCGCCCGCGCGGTCCTTTTCGACAAACCGTCGGTACACTGCGCCGAGCGCGATCAATGCCAACCCCAGTCCGAGGAATGACAGTACCCGCAAAAGCCCTACCAACCCTGCCATATCGATCAGAAATACCTTCGCGACCACCAGCCCGATCACGCCGAGCGCTGCCAGTCGCAGCCGGCGATTGCCGGTGCGAACGCCCACGCCCATCAACACTGCACCGTACGCCAGCCACGCCGCCGACCACGCCCAAAGCTCGGCGTCCACCACCGGCACCGTGGCGAAATCCATTGCATCGCGATGGAACAGGTGGCGGAGCTCCAGAGTGATCCACGCGAACCCTGCCAGCAGTGCGTAACAGGCCAGTACCGGCCGCAGCCAGTTTGGCGTCGCCGTCGCCTCGTGCCGCAACGCGATCAAGCCAAGCACGGCAGGCACCGCATAGGCAGGCAGCAGCCAGTCAAGCAGCGCCCATTGCCCCACGGGATCGCCGGTCACTGCCGGGTTGGCCACCAGCAGCAATGTCCCGCCGGCAAGCGCCAGCGCTCCCTGGATTCGCCAGCCCCATTGCAATACCGGCCGTTGCAGTCGCGTTGCGATCCGCATCGTTGCGCTCGCCAGCACTGCCAGTGATGCGACCTGCAATGCTGCCTCGAGGAACGAGGTATCCGGCGCGAACGGCTCACCGGACGTGGCGAAGTGGCGGATCTCCAGCGCCACCAGGGCGGTGGCGAAGGCGACACTGCCCGCCTCCAGTACCGCGACCGTCAGGTCATCGCCACGCTGCCGGAACATCCTGGCGGCCAGCGCAAACATGACCGCGGGAACACCGTAGGCGGCCAATAATCCGTTAAGGACCGGCGTTTCGCCAAAAGCGTAGTCCGCCACGTAGTGGTTCAGAAACAGCCGCACCAATACGACCGCCGCGACGGCAACTGCGATCCGACGCAGCGGCGGCAGGTCAGCCTTCGCTTCCACCCACGCCAGCGCCGGCAGCAACAGCGCGACGGCAATGCTCAGCCACTGATCGGTGAGCAGCATGGCGCAGCCGAGGGCCAGCGCCGCAACCGCTCCCGCCGCGTGCGCTCCGGCACGCTGCCGCACGGCCTCGCCTGATTCCCGCATCGCCGCTGCGGCGGTCGCGCACAACCCCGCGGTCAGTGCCAAAGCCACCGCTGCCCAGCCGGCGCGCGGATTGAATTGTTCGACCCGGGCGTAGGCGACGGCCAGCGTCAGCACCGGCACGGACGCGACCAATCCGGCCCATGGCAACGGACGCGTGGACCGCCGCTCGAACCACAGCCCTGCGGCGGCGAACAGCGCGGCAACCAGTCCCGCCGTCCACAGGAACGTCAGCACGTCCGGCGGGACCCACGCCTGCGGCGGCAGCGCGATGTCGGGCTGCACCCATAGGTTCAGCGACCAGCTGATCAGCATCAGCAGAATGAGCAGGGCGGCGAGATAGGGCAGCAACGCGAGTCGCGGCTCGCTCGCCGCCTTGACGATCATGATCGGCGCCAGCAGCAGAATGCCGGCGCGCGTCGCCCACTCGGACACCACCAGCTGCACGATCAGTCCGCCCGCGCCGAGTGCCATGCACGGTACCCACGCCAATCGGCGCCCGATTTTGTGGTCAAGCGCCGGCGGTGGCAGCAGCGCGAGATTCAGCGCCACGGCAGCCGGCACGAACAGCGCGGCAGCCCAGATGTCGGTCGGTGTGCCTGCGGCCAGGACGAGCAACAACCACACCGCGCCGGCAATCGTCGCTGCCCAGCCGAGCCAGATCCACGCGGCGTAGCGCACCACGGCGAGTGCGGCGGCGGTGACGAACAGCAGATACAGGAACAGGCCGGGCAGCGACGGTTGTTCGGTCTGCACGAGTGCAGGCGACACGAACGCACCGGCGATGCCGACCGCGCCGACCAGTTGGCCATGTGGCAACGCAACCGCCAGTCCGACGAGCGATGCTGTCGCCATCAGCGCAAAGCCGACCAGCGGTGGAACCAGGCCATAGAGCACGCCGGCGCCGTAGGCGGCACCGAACAGCACTGCCACACCGCCTGCGGCGAGGCCGGGCGCGGCGCGATCCGGCAGCGCGGGTCGCCTAGCCTCGCGTCGTCTTAGCCATTCTGCGCCGACCAGCAGGACGACGCCCAGCAACCCTGCCAGCACACAGCGCGTCGCCGGTCCAAGCAACCCTTGATCGACCGCGTACCGCACCATGAACACACCGGCCAACAGCAGCGCGGCGGCACCGAGCCAGACGCCCCAGCGTGTCGTCAGCAGCGTTTCGAAATCCGGTCTGTTTGCCGGCTCCAGCGCTTCAGCAACGTAAGCAGCGGCCGTCGGTTCCGGCTCGGATGCCGGCTGCGATGCAAAGTTCGGAACTGCGGCCGGTGGCGGTGCGAGAGCAGCGTCCTGCACGACAACGGGCGCTGTGACATTCCGGCGACGCAGCTCGGCAATTTCGCGCAGCGCGCGGCGGGACAAGAAGAATCCGACGACACCGAGCACCCAACCGCCCACGGCCAGCAGCAACAGCACGACGATCCAGACCACGAGGTCATTGTCCATCGAGGTGCACCAGCGTCAGGTCCCCAGATAGAACTGACGTATCAGCTCGTTGTCATTCAGTTCCGCTGCCGAATTGCCGGAAAACTCGATCCGGCCGTGAACGATGACATACCCACGATCAGCGATCCGGATCGCCTGGGTAAAATTCTGTTCCGCCATCAGCACCGTAAGCTGATAGCCTTCCTTCAACTCTTTGATCTTGTCGATGGTGCGCGCCACCAACAACGGTGCCAGCCCCACCGACGGCTCGTCGATCAGCAACATCCGCGGCGCCGACATCAAGGCGCGTGCCAGCGCCAGCATCTGCTGCTCGCCGCCGCTCATGCTGCCTGCCAGTTGCCGGCTGCGCTCCTTGAGCCGCGGAAACGTCTCGAAGCAGAACTCCAGATTGCGCGCGATGGACGCCCGTGCCTTGCGGCGGAACGCGCCGAGCAGCAAATTCTCGGTCACCGACAGTTTCGGAAAAAGCCTGCGCCCTTCGGGAACAAACGCGATTCCCAGCTCCACGATGGCCTCGGTGGCGCGCCCGATCAGTTCGTGTCGCTCGCCGTCGATCTCGGCGACGATGCTTCCGGCCGACGGTCGCACGATGCCCATCACGCATTTCAGCAATGTGCTCTTGCCGTTGCCGTTGGTGCCGAGCAGCGTAACCGTCTCGCCGGCGCCCACTGTCAGCGACACGTCGTGCAGCACGCGCACCGCGCCGTAGCCGGCATCGATGCCGGTGATGGCGAGACTACTCGCCAAGATAGGCCCGCACGACATCGGGATCGCGCACCACATTGGCCGGATCGCCGTCGGCGATCTTGCGACCGGCGACCAGCACGACCAGGCGTTGCGAAAAATGCATCACCGCGCGCATGATGTGCTCGATCAGAATGACGGTGACGCCCTGTCCGTTGAGCCGGATCAGCAGCGCGAGAATGTCATCCACCTCGCCCGGCGACAGGCCTGCCATCGCTTCGTCGGCGATCAGCAGGCGCGGCGCTGCTGCCATCGCGCGCGCGAGTTCCAGCTTGCGCATCTCGATCTGGGTCAGGTCGCGTGGCAGACGGGTGGCCTTGTCGGCCAGTCCGACCATCTGGAGCAGCTCTGCGCAGCGTCGGTCGATCGCGTGCGGTGCCAGCATCGCGCCATGGCGGGCATTCACCGTGTAGAGCAGCGGGATGCGCAGATTCTCCTCCAGCGACAGCGTGTTGAACGGACGCGGCAACTGAAAGCTGCGCGCGAGACCGAGACGCGTGCGTTCATGCGCGGCCAGGCCGTCGAGCGTGTGGCCGGCGAAGCGGACGCTGCCCATCTCGTGGCGCAGCGTGCCGCACATGCAGTTCACCAGCGTGCTCTTGCCGGAGCCGTTCGGACCGATCAGGCCGACGCGTTCGCCTTCGCGGACGGCGAGTTCGATCGCCTCCAGCGCGACGAAGCCGCCGAAACGCTTGCCGAGGCCGGTGACTTCCAGCAGTGCATCGCCGGTCACGCCGGTGCCTCGCTTCTCCGCGGTGCTGGCTGCCTGCTACCGATCATGTGCGCCCGATCCGCAGCAGGCCCAAAATGCCGTTCGGCGCCACAATGACGAACCCCACCAGCATCAGCCCGACGATCAGCAGATTGAGCGCCGACGATATCGTCACCGTTGCAACCTGTTGCAGCGTGCCCAGCAGAATCGCACCGATCATCGGTCCCAGCCAGCTCGACGTACCGCCCACCAACGGCATCGCCACGCCGTTCACCGCGTAGGCCAGATTGAATCCCGACGTGGGGTCGAGGTACGTCACGTAATACGGCAGCGGTGCACCGGCCATGCCCATGAACGCACCGGACAATGTCGTCGCCAGCAGCTTGAGCCGCAGCGTCGGTACGCCCGACGCCTCCGCCGCCACCTCGTCGTCGCGGATAGTGGCGAAGCCATAGCCAAGCCGCGAACGTTCGATCGCACGCGCGCTCGCCAGCACGATCACCACCAGCGCCAGCATCACCAGGAACAGGTACTGAATGTAGTCGATCCCGAACAACGACGCTTGTGCCGGACGCACGATATAGGCGCCGCGCGCGCCGCCGACGAAGTCCCAGTTGGTGATCAGCGTCTGCGCCACCACCGCCAGCGCCAGCGTCGCGATCGAAAAGAACGCGCCGCGCAGGCGCAACGTCAGATAGCCGGTGCCAAGACCGACGATGCCGGAGATGATGCCGCCGATCGGCATCATGAGCGGCAACGGCAGCGAGGTAAGCTTGTGCAGCACCACGGTCGTGTAGGCGCCGAGAGCGAAGAACGCGGCGGTGCCGAAGTTCACGTAGCCGGTGTAGCCGCCGAGGATATTCCACGCCGTCGCCAGCGCGATGTATTGCAGCACCACATAGCCGGCGAAGAACACGTAGTTATTTCCGATCAGCCGGGCCCCACCGAACACCGCCGAGGCCGCGATCAGCAGCACCAGAACGAACTTCGTCCCGCTCACGCGCTAGCGGCCGAAGATGCCGGCGGGACGCACCGCCAGGGTGATCAGCAGGAAGCCGAACGCGACCGCCGGCGACCACGATGGGCCGTAGAATGTCGAAGTCAGGCTCTCGACTATTCCTAGGGTCATCGCCGCCACCAGCGTACCGGCGAAGCTGCCCATGCCGCCCAGCACGCAGATTGCGAACACGCGGCCGATATAGTCGCGCCCGATCGACGGCTCGACCGGCTGGATCACGATCAGCACCGCACCGGCCAGCGACGTCGTCGCGATCGACAGCGCGAAGGCGATGCGCTTGATCCGGATCGGGTCCGCCGCCATCAGGCGCAGCGCCAACGGGTCCTGTGCCACCGCCTGAATCGCGCGGCCGAGGAAGCTGTGCGACAGAAACACTTGCAGCCCACCGATCATGATCAGTGCGACCAGGAACGGCACCAGCAGCCGCAGCGGCAGATCGACGATGCCAAGATGCAGGCTGGGGCCGATATAGGGTGCCTCGACCAGCCGATAGTCCACACCGAACACCAGCACGAGCGAGACCTCGGTGATGAACAGCAGGCCGAAGAAGAACGCGAGGCCGCGCAGCGCCTCATCGCCGCGCCGTTCGAACGCGACATAGTACACCTGATAGACCGCCGCCCCGAGCAGATAGAACGCCGGCAACGCGATCACCGCCGCCAGGATCGGATCGATCCCCCACGTGGCATTGGCGATGTAGGCGATGTATGAGCCCAGGATGATGAAGGCGGGATGAGCGATGTTGACGATGTCCAGCATGCCGAACGAGATCGACACGCCGATCGTGACGGCGGCATAGAAGCCGCCGAGCAACAGCCCGGACACCACGGCGTTGCCGAGGAGATCGAAGGACATTTCCATTATCCGGGCCAGTCTGGCGAATGTGCCGATTCCTGGCTAGCCCGTTTCGCGTGAAACCGCCGACGACCGGCTGCCGACCCGCCCCTGCTCAGGGCAGGCCGGTTGCCTGGCCTCGCTTCAGCGCACGAAACCTTCCAGTTCGTTCTTCGCCCAGGCGATGACTTCCCGGTTCGACTGTCCGCTCTGGACCTTGGCCCACATCGCCGGGTGGATCGCACGCGAATAGATCTGCGCGCCGATGTCGGGCGGCGCCGGATAGCCGGTGAAGCTCTCCAGCGACTCGTGCCAAGGCCGGATCGGGTAGTTGTAGACGGTTCCCTTCGGCGGCTCGACCTCGGACCAGATATCGAAGTCATTCATGCTGAGCAGCGGCGGCAGATCGTAGCCGTCGGAGGCGACCTCGCGTTCGCCCACCTGCTGGCGTTCCTGCAAGTACATGATCAGCTCTTTCGCCGCGCTCTTGTTCTGGCCGAAATTCCACGCGCCGTAGAAGCAATAGTTGTACGGGATGTAGCGGCCTTTCGCCCCTGCGGGCATCGGGAAATGCCAGCAGTCCTTGGCGACGTCCGGGGCATCGCGCTTCGCCACCGCCCATGCCGACGGCGGGTTCATGATGAACGCGCTCTTGCCCGAGATCAGCGCGCGATTGTTCGAGGCGTCGTCGTAGCTCACCGCATCGGCCGGCAGGAACTGCACCAGCTTGCGACCATAATCGAGAGCTGCGTGCGTGGCCGGGGAATCGACCGTGATCTCACCCTTCGCATTGACCAGTTCGACACCGAAGGCGTTCATCATGCAGCCGACATTGTTGACCGAGTTGCCGGTCTGCCCGAGCCCGAGCCCGAATGCGTAGCCCCCCTTCTGACACGCTTCCGCCGCCTTGAGGAACGCATCGTAGGTCCAGCCGGCCGCTGCCTTCGGATCGGACTTGTGGGCCGGATACATTTCCAGAACGTCGATGCCGGCAAGCTGCTTCAGCAGGCTGATACGGCCGACGCCGGTGAGGTTCAGCGTGCCGGTGCTGGATGGTACCGCGACCCACTGTGCCTTCGCCTTGGCGAGGTATTCGTGGATCGGGCTGTAGTTGCCGTATCGCCCGACCATTTGCTTGATCACGTCATCGACCGGCTCCAGCTTGTCGGCGTAGGTCTGCACCTCCCAGTTGTAGAATGGCAGCATGTCATGACCCGTACCAGCCTGCGCTTCCGCAGCCTGCGTGACCTGGATCTTGAAGCCGTTCGAGGTGATGTAGTCGATCGTCACCTCGACCTTGTTCTTGTCCGCCCAGTCATTGACCTGTTTCGTCATCGTGTTGTTGGCGTTGGGTATCCAATGGTCCCAAAAGCCGATTGCCAGTTTGCCGGCAGCGCCGGCGGTACGGATATGCACGAGCGGCAGCGCGGCCGCCGCAACTCCCAATTGCAAAGCATTACGACGCGTCACGTGGCGCGATCTGATCATGGCGTACACTCCCTGTGCGGCCTCGGCGATGCCGCGGCCGTCTTGGTTCGTTCCGGGTCTTCACGGGTCGAAACCCGCGCCGAGGCCACCTGTGGCGGCTCGTCCCGACGGCTGGCCGACAGGCCCGCCACAAGAGTGCAGGCAAATTATTGCCCCAATCCCGGTGGCGCGCGAGGACTTTCTTGGCCAGGTCACATTGACGCCCACCGTTCCGACTCCATAAGCTGTGCGCCAGGTAGTGCTTCACCGGCAAAAAACGGAACGGGAGACAAACATGCTCCAACATGGACTGGCCCGCGTGGTGCGCGGGCTTGCGGCAGGCGTGCTGCTGGTGGCGGCTGCGGCAACGTCTTACGCTGACGATGCCAACAAGACCCTGAAGATCGGCGTGATCTACGACCTGAGCGGACCGTTCGCCGGTGGCGGATCCGAACTGCACTATCTCGGCGCCAAGACCATGATCGACTGGTTCATCTCGAAAGGCCCGATCGAGGGCTACAAGATCGAGGCTGTCTATGCCGATGCGCAAAGCAAGCCCGATGTCGCGATCAACGAAGCGGTCCGCCTCATCGAGCAGGAAAAGGTGGACATGCTGCTGGGCTTCTACTCCTCGGCCGAATGCGTACCGGCGGCAGCGCGCATCGAGGAGTTCAAGAAGTTCATGTGGATCACCACCTGTATCGCCTCGCCGGTGCTGAAGGACCGCCACCTCAAATACGTGTTCCGGCCGCAGCCCTTTGGCCAGCAATGGGGTTTGACCGCCGCCGATATGGTCAGCAACAACGCGAAGACGCTGGTCGGCAAGGATGCGAAGGACACCCGGGTCGCCATCATTCATGAGGATGGCCCGTACGGCGTCGATGTCGCCAAGGGCAACGAGGATGGCTCCAAGAAGGGCGGCCTGAATGTCGTTCTGGATGAGGGTTATTCTGCCACCGCTCCGGATCTGTCGTCGCTGGTCACCAAGCTGAAGCGGGCACGCCCCGACGTGATCTTCCACACCGGCTACAATCCGGACATCAGCCTGTTCCTGCGCCAGGCCCGCGAACTCGGCCTGCGCTTCAGCCTGCTGATCGGCCAGGGCGCCGGCTATACGGATTACACTCGGATCAAGCAGGCGGTCGGCACCGATGCGAACTATTTCTTCGATGTCGATCCGATCTCGATCTGGGATACCAACCCGGAGGCGCTGAAGCCGGAACTGCCGCCGATCATCAAGATGATCGGCGACGCCTACATGAAGGCGAAGCCCGACACCATCATCAAGTCGCCGCACCTCGGCATGGCGGCATCGAATACCTACCTGTTCCTGTCCGACGTGCTGCCGCGCGCGATCAAGAAGTACGGCGGCGTCAACGCCGATGCGCTGGCCAAGGCGGCGCGTGACACCGATGTGCCCGACGGCGGCACCATGTTGGGCTTCGGCGTCAAGTTCGAGGGCGTGGACGAGGACATGGCCGGGCAGAACACCCGCGCCTTCCCGGTGGTGATCCAGTATATCGACGACAAGAGCTACGTGGTGTGGCCGAAGGCGTTCCAGCAGCGCCCGCCGGCAAAGCTGCCGGCCAATTCGCCCTACGCCCCGCAGTGATGGCGTGCTGGAAGCGCGCGGAATAAATTTGTGCTGGAAGTCGCCGGCCTGATCAAGCGCTTCGGCGGCTTCACCGCCGTCGGCAACGTGTCGTTCAAGGTCGATCAGGGCGAGATCCTTGGCCTGATCGGTCCGAATGGTTCCGGCAAGAGCACGATCTTCAACATGCTGTCGGGGACGTTCGCACCCACTGCGGGTTCGATCCGGTTGCATGGGCGCGAGATCGCCGGCATGCCGCCGCATCGCATTATCCATCGCGGTATCGGCCGGACGTTCCAGATACCGCGGTCGTTCCGGCGGCTGTCGATCTTCGAGAACGTCGTGTTGGCCGGGTTCTACGGCAGTGACGGGACCACGCGGTCCGGCGCGTTCACAGCGGCAGAACGAGCGCTGGCGATGGTTGGGTTGCCGATCGATCGCACGGCGCCGGTGAGCGGGCTTGGCGCGGCGGGGCTGAAGAAGCTGGAGCTGGCAAAGGCGCTGGCGACGGAACCGAAGCTGCTGCTGGCGGATGAAAGCCTGGGTGGGCTGGACGAGGCCGAGATGGAGCAGGCCGCCGAGATGCTGCGCAAGATCCGCCACGAACTCGGCATCACCATCATCTGGGTCGAGCACATCATGGGCGTGTTGATGCGCGTGGTGGATCGCGTGATGGTGCTCGACCACGGCGAGAAGATCGCCGAGGGCCTGCCGCACGAAGTGGCGGCAGATCCGCGGGTGATCGAGGTGTACCTGGGAACCGATGCCGCCGCGACGCAGGCGTACGCGGCGGAACGGGTATGATCACCTCCAGCGTCACCCCCGCGAAAGCGGGGGGCCAGGCAAGCGGCAGAATTGCCGTGCCTCGCCTGAGTTCCCGCTTTCGCGGGAATGACGGACCGCCGCGCAAGCAGCGCTGATGCTCCAACTCCGCTCGATCGACGCCGGCTACGGCAGCTTCCAGGCGCTGTTCGACATCTCGCTCGAAGTGAATGCCGGTGAGGCCGTCGCGGTGATCGGTCCCAACGGCGCCGGCAAGACCACGCTGATGCGCGTGATCTCCGGCCTGATCCGCCCGATGCGCGGCAGCATGCGGATGGAAGGCGTCGACCTCGCCGCCACACCGCCACACCGCATCGTCGAACTCGGCATTGCGCACGTGCCGGAGAACCGCCGCCTGTTCCCGCGGATGACCGTGGAGGACAACCTTCGCATGGGCGGCTTCATCCCGGCGGCGCGGCCGAAGTTCCGCGCACGCCTCGACTTCGTCTACCAGCTCTTCCCGCGCCTGCGCGAACGCCGTACCCAGCTCGCCGGCACCCTGTCCGGCGGCGAACAGCAGATGTGCGCGATCGGCCGCGCTCTGATGTCGGAACCGCGACTGCTGCTGCTCGACGAACCGTCAGCGGGCCTTGCCCCGGTGATCGTGCAGCAGGTGTTCGGACTGGTGGAACGCATCCGTGGCAGCGGTCTCACCGTGCTGATCGTCGAACAGAATGTCCGCCAGGTGCTGCGCGTCGTGGATCGCGCCTACCTGCTGGAAGCCGGCACGCTGCGCGCCTCCGGAGCCGCCGGCGAGCTGCTGCAGAGCGAAACGATCCGCGAAGCTTACCTGGGGGTGTGACGCGTGTTCGACATCTTCGACATCTATTTGCTGGAGGCGCTGATCAACGGCGTGCTGCTGGGCGGCGTGCTGGCACTGCTGGCGCTCGGGCTCAACCTGGTCTTCGGTGTTATCGACGTAGTGTGGATCTGCTACGCCGAACTGATCATGCTGGGCATGTACGGCATGTTCTTCCTGTTCAAGATCTATAGCGTGCCGTTCCTGCTTGCCGCAGTGATCTGCATCGCCGGCGTCGGCGTGCTTGGCGTGGTGCTGCACCTGCTGGTGATCGCGCCGCTGCTTGGCGCCGCGCCGATCAACCAGTTGCTGGCCACCGGCGGCGTGCTGTTCTTTCTGCAAAGCGCGGCCACAGTGATGTTCGGCATCGACTTCCGCAACCTCGGCATCCGCCTGCCGGTGCTGGAGGTGCACGACATGTTCATCAGCTACGCGCGCCTGCTGGCGTTCGGTGCGGCACTCGCCGGCATGGTGGTGCTGTACCTGTTCCTTTCGCGCACCTATACCGGTACGGCGATCCGCGCGATCGCGCAGGACCGCCAGATCATGCCGCTGATGGGCGTCGATGCGCGACGCATCTACATCATCACCTCGGCGATCGGCGGCGCGCTGGCCGGTCTCGCCGCGACGCTGCTGGTACTGCAATACGACGTGCACCCGTTCATCGGCCTCACGTTCGGACCGACCACGTTCATGATCTGCGTGCTGGGTGGCCTCGGCAACATGGTCGGTGGCTTCGTCGCTTCCTTTGTGTTCGCCGAGATCATCTCGGTGGGCGGCCTCTATCTCGATCTCGAATGGGGCTACGTGTTCGCCTTCGGCTTTTTCATCGCCATGATGTTCGCGAAACCCCAGGGCCTGCTGGCACGCCGGGCATGAGCCGCGTGCTGCCCTGGGTGGCGGGCGCCGCGCTGATCGCGCTGCCGTTCGTGTATCGCGAGCCATACCCGATGCATCTGTTGATCGTCGTGCTGATCTGGTCGTCGATGTACACGTCCTGGTCGGTGATGGGCCGCTTCGGCCTGGTATCGCTCGGCCATGGCGGGTTCATGGGGATCGGCGCCTATACCACGGCGCTGCTGTGGAACAACTTCGGGCTCACGCCGTGGCTTGGCATCCCCGTCGCCATGCTGGTCGTCGCCATCGTCGCGCTGATCATCGCCTGGCCCTGCTTCCGCTTTCGCATCATCGGCCACTACTTCGCGCTGGTGACGCTGGCGCTGAGCGCCATCGTGCTGCAGGTCATCACCGCGTCGCGCGATATCACCGGCGGCTCGCTCGGCTACACGCCGCAGCGCTTCAACGGTGGCAGCTCGATCTTCGCGCTGCAATTCACCGACAAGGTGACGTGGTACCTGATCGCACTCGGGGTATGGGGCACGGCGCTGTTGATTTGCTCCCGGGTCGATCATAGCATGCTGCGCTACGCGCTGGAGGCGATCGCCGAAGACGAGGACGCTGCGGCCGCGGCGGGCGTGCACGTGACGCGGGAGAAACTGAAGATCACGCTGATCAGCGCTGCAATGACCGGGTTCGCCGGCGCGCTGTATTGCCAGTACCAGATGTTCATCTCGCCCGATACGGTGAGCGGCATCTCGGTGTCGTTGCAAATGGTGTTTGCGGCGGTGGTCGGCGGGATCTATGTGCTGCTCGGCCCGACAGTGGGAGCGTTCATCACCATCCTGCTGGCGGAATTCCTGCGCATCTTCTTCGGCACCGGTGCGGTGGGATGGGACAACATCATCTACGGCAGCCTGCTGGTGTTGTTCATCATCTTCCTGCCACAAGGTCTGGTCGGCACGGTGCAGGCAAAATTCAGCCGCGTGCGCGCCGCGTGACGGGCGAACAGTCAGGGCACTCCGCGCGGCTGCGGCTCGGGCCACCAGGCGGTCGCCACGACGGTGACTGTCGCCCCTGGGATCACCGCCTCGACTTCGCGCCGTACCGCCTGATTGATCAGATCGACGTCACCCATGCGGCGATCCGCATGGAAGCCAAGACCGATCTCGACGAACGTCCTGATGCCGGACCTTCGCGTCAGCACGTGATGGATCAGGTCGAACGTTGCGAAATGGTGGATCAGCACACCGTTGATGGCGGCATGTTGCGGTTCGTCCAGCGTCCGGTCGAGCAGATCAGGCAATGAGCCCACGATCAGCCGATACGCCGTCCATAGCATCACCTGAGTAACGACCGCGGAGCCGACCAGATCGGCGAGCACGCCGACCAGGTGTCCCGCAAAGATCGCTGAGATGAAGATGGCAAGCGTCGCGACGAGCGACGAAATGAGCTTGAGGAGCCGTGTCCGAACCTGACCGTTGATCAGCACGGAACCACGATCGCGCCCGGCACGCAGGAAGGTGCCGAACATCCAGGCATTCTGAACCGCATTGACCGCGGCGATCGCGGTCGCACCCGCCAGACCGAGCGGGTTCGCCGGTGGCGGATGCAGCAGGCTGAGCACGCCGAGCGCAAACACCCAGATGCCGGAAAGCACCAGCGCCGCACCGATGAGCAGGTTGAGGAAGCTCTCGATCTTGCCTGCCCCGTACCTCGTAGCCCGGCAGTCGCCGCCGGTGAATCCGCCGCAGCATGATATAGGCAAACAGTTCGAGCAGGGTGAGCAGGCCGCCCCTCAGCGCATCCGCGAGCAGCGTCAGCGAGTGCGACCAGACCGCGATGCCGAGCATCGGCGTCGCGGTCAGGAAGTCGGTACCGACCCCCAGGGCCATGGCGCGCTCGCGGCGACGCTCTACATCCGTCATTGCTACCCCACCGGATCGACGCAACCGGAAAGCTACAGGCCGCCGGCCGACCTTGGCGAGGATGCCGTCGTCAGAAACCGGCAGCACGCTTGCCCGGATCACCGAGCACCAACGCTGGCATCGATCGCCAATACCGCGCCCAGGCCGGCAGCACTCTATCCGGACCGTCCCGCGCTGATCTGGGCCAGCGGTGACTTGCCGGCGTACGTCGGTTTCGAGCCGCCCGGGCCGGAATTTGTCGAGCGCCCCGTCCACAATGCAGCCCCCCGTCTGGGTGCCCTCGACCGCATCAAAATGCCGCCGCGACCTGATGTCCGTCCTTTGGGTCAACATTCGGACCGAACACGACCACGAGCCAATTGACCTGCATCAACGCACGGGCATCAAATGTCGTCGAGTTTGGCGCCGTCCGCGGAGGAACAGCACGATGAACGCAGCCGATATCATGACGCCGGACGTGATCTCCGCCACCCCGGAAACCCCGCTGCTCGAATTGGTCCGGTTGATGCTGGACAACCACGTCAGTGCGCTGCCCATCGTCGAGAGCGGCAACATCGTGGGCATTGTCAGCGAAGGCGATCTGCTGCGCCGCGCCGAGGTCGGCACGGAACCGCGACTGTCGCGCTGGCTGGAACTGGTGACCTCCACCGACCGCCTTGCCACCGATTACACCAGGACCCACGGCCGCATGGCCGGCGAGATCATGACCCGCGACGTGGTGACCGTGGCCGACACCACACCGCTCGCCGAGGTCGCGCAGGTGCTCGAGACGCGGCGCATCAAGCGCGTGCCGGTGACCCGCGATGGGCGGATGATCGGGATCGTCAGTCGGCGCAACCTGTTGCAGGCGTTGGCCACGCGACTGTCGGCGACGCCGGTCTCAGCCGACGACAGGACGATCCGCGACGCATTCTATGCGGAACTGCGCCGGCAGACCTGGGCCAGGAGCCCGGGCGCGATCAACGCCGTGGTGTGCGACGGCATTCTGCATCTGTGGGGCGTGCCGCCGGATGATGCGCTGCACCAGGCGATCGTGGTGGTGGCGGAGAACGTTCCGGGTGTAGGCGGGGTGGAGGATCACATGGACCGGCCGCGCGCGATCGATCCGCTGGACCGGCCCAATTGGCCGCTCCCGATGCGGCCGTAGTGCTCAACCGCGGCGCAGGGCGCGAGCCTTCTGCTTGGTCATCGGCGCCGGCATCCGCTCGCCCTGGTCGGTGCGCCCCGGGAACTCGCCGAGGTTCTCCAGCAGTTCGGCTTCCTCGACGGGCTCTTCCGTAAAGCCCGGCTGCGGATGCGCCACCATGGGGTTCGGCAACAGCCCGGCTCCCGGGTGATCGACGAACGCCTGCAACTCGCGCGCACGTTCCAGATATTCGTCTTCGCGCCCCTTGGGGCTGCCGGCTTCTCGCCACATCCGGCGTGCACGCGCGCGGACGCGTCTGTCATGCTCCGCTTCCGCTTCGACCATCTCACCCTCCAACTCCTGGCGACGCACAGATTAGGCGGCAACGACCGTTGCCGCTTTGACCCAAATCAACCCTGACGCCGCAAAGAGCTGGATTATGCAGAAATCGAATGAGTAACCTCGTATCATCACGTCCCGCCATCACGCGCCCATGCGCGCCAGAAAGTCCAACTGCCAGCGCATCTCCTCGACGGCCAGCGGGAAGCTGCCCGAGGTGCCGGCGGTCAGCACCGCATCAGGTGCCAGCCGCGACAACAAGATCTGCAGCGCGACCGCGACCCGCATGCTGAAGCCGGCCTTCCAGACCAGACTGACCATGCCTTTGGAACTGCGCAGCGACGAAGCACGATCCACCACCGAGACGGACGTGCCGGCGGCCACGGCCAACAGCGCCGCTGCGTAGCGTGTTTCGCCTCTACGGGCCGCCTCAAGGAGCGCTTCCTCGGCCAGTTCGCCGCGCGTCGCAACGGCACGCGCCCTCGCCAGCGCCTCCTCGATGGTTCTCTCGTTCGGCGCCGCAGGGGCGGGCACGCATGATGCCAGTCGCGCCGCGATGCGTTGGCGCAATTCTTCGGCAAATATCGGTGTGAGATCGGCCCGCACGGCAAGCTCCGCCAGAAGATGGGTCGCCACGATCTCGGACAGCATCCGCGCCGCGCGCGGTGGCAGTGACGGGCGCCGCACCAGCGGCTCATGCCACTCAGGATGGTCCACCGAACGCGCAACCAGGGCGTCGAGCGTCATCTCGCGGATCTGCGCCGACGAATTGGCGAGCAGCGCGTGAATTGCCGCCGCATCGGCGGTCGCCGCGATAGCATCCGACACCGCCGGTTCAAGATCCGCCCGGCGCGCCACCGCGAGCACCGTACCGGCGGCCGGCGCCATCGCCACCAGCGCTACCAGGTCCTCGGTGGTCAGCAGCGGCGACAGTTGGATCACCGGATCGCATACCGAGCTGTCCGTGTCTTGGGCGAGCCTTCGGATCAAGCCGCGCGGTGCATCGGGCAGTTCCTTGACGGCTTCGGCGATCACAGCACGCACGCGCACCGCTTCGTCCACGGTCAGTGCCTTCAGCGTTTCCCAGGTCTCTTGATACAACCGGGTCTGGTCCACCGCCGACAGCCCCGGTACCAACGTGGCCAACTTGCGTGCCAACAGGATGCGCACCCGCTCGTCTGGATCGCTCGCGAGCTTGTCGTTCACCGGCGCCGGCGCGGTGGTGTTGAGCGCCAATGCGGCCCGGACGGTGATCAAGGGATCATCGGCCAAATCAATCAGCACATCGGCCTTGGTAGCAGTGCCGGCGCCCAGGCGAACACGCGCCGCTTCATCAGCGGTCGGAGCGGGTCCAGACTCGTCCCTCACGTCGGCTCCTCGGTCGCGACCCGCCAGTGGCCGCGGCCTGCACGTTTCACCTCGTACATCGCGCGGTCGGCGCGGCGCAGCAGGCTGTCCAACGGTTCCTGGCTGCCCGCCGCGCGCGTTGCAATACCGATCGACAACGTTGGTGATGGCCCGCCTTCACCGGCGATCTCACGAAGCTCTTTTGGCGCCTCGGTGCAGAGGTGTTCGGCGCGTTCGGCGGCGGTCATGTGGTCGGCGCCGTTCATCCACACCGCGAACTCGTCGCCGCCCAGCCGCGCGACGAGGTCGCTCGGCCGCACCGCGTCGCGCAGGATGCTGGCGGTACGCACAAGCACCTGGTCGCCCACCTCGTGGCCCAGCCGATCATTCACCGGTTTGAAGCAATCGAGATCTGCGAACAGCAGCGTTCCCGGCTGATCTTCGCGGTCGAGCCGGTCGATATGCCGGTTCATCTCCTCCAGGAAGGCGCGGCGGTTGAGCAGCCCGGTCAGCGGATCGGTGCGCGCCTGGCGTGCCATCTCCAACTGGATCGCCTCATGCTCCAGCACCATGCGGATCAGGCCGGCGGCGGCCTCGATCAGCAGCTTGTCCTCATTGTCCCAGCCGCGCGATCCCGGTAAGCGCCACAGCGCGACGCCGGCATCGGCGCCGAACCGCGTCCGGCAGGTCACGGCCAGGATCGGCCTCCCATTCCCGGCGACGGCGTCGGTCGGGCCGCCCGCCGTGGCCAGCAGGGCGGCCGCCTGTGCCAGCACTTCCTCGGCGCCGCCGCCGGCGCAGTGCACCAGCAGCGCTGCGGCATGGTCACTCACATCGATCACCGCGGCACCCTCGGCGCCGAGAGCGTTCATCAGAGCGTCGAGTGCCGCCTGCATCATACGCGGCGCCAGCACCTCGTGACCCATGCGCCACAGGATGTGATGCAGCACTTCGCCACGCCGAAGCGACGCCGCCACATGTGCGCCAACGTCGTCGTACTCCGACCAGTCCACGGCCATGCCGCGCGTGCCTACGATGCGCCCTTCGGCATCGAACAGGGGCGCGGCGGAGAAGGCGAGCATCACGGCGCTGCCGTCAGCGCGTTGCAGCCAGGCACGACGGCGGCGTACCGGCGCAGTGACGCGGAACGGATTGAAGCCGTTTGCGGCGACGCTGCCGGTGAGCAGCAGTTCTGCCGGCTGACCGACCAGCGTCGCGGCCGACCAGCCGAGTGCCGGATCCGGCAAGATGAGAACAAAGCGGCCCCAGGCATCAGTCTCATAGACAAGATCGGCGGCGGTCAGTACCAGGTCGCGCCAACGCTGCCGGCTGTCCAGCAAGGCGTGTCGCAGGGTCGGCGTCGGCGACAATGGTGTCAGTCATGGCGCCAGGGTCCTGTCCCGGATCGGACCATTAAATGCGATCCGTGCTAATGAAGCGTTGCTGCTTCGCGTTGACAGGTTCCGGACCGCTGCGCATGGTCCCGCGCCGCAATCGACCGAGGACAACGCCGCATGAGCCAGCACGCGCTGCAACAGCCGATCGAGGAGCTTTGGGAACGGCGCGACAAGCTGTCGTCTGCCACCGGTGGCGCGGCGCGCGATGCGGTGGAGGCGGCGCTGGACCTGCTCGATTCCGGTGCCGCTCGGGTGGCCGAGCCGACCGCGACCGGCTGGCAGGTCAACCAGTGGCTCAAGAAGGCGGTGCTGCTGTCGTTCCGGCTGACCGATTCGACCGCTATGGAAGGTCCGGGTGGCGCGCCGGTGTGGGACAAGGTGCCGCTGAAGTTCGCCGGGTGGGGCGACAACCGGTTCCGTGAGGCGGGCTTTCGCGCGGTGCCCGGAGCGGTGGTGCGGCGGTCGGCGTATGTGGCACCTGGCGCGGTGCTGATGCCGAGTTTCGTCAATGTCGGCGCCTATGTCGGACGGAACACCATGGTCGATACCTGGGCGACGGTGGGAAGCTGCGCGCAGATCGGCGCCAACTGCCACCTGTCCGGCGGGGTCGGCATCGGTGGCGTGCTGGAGCCGCTGCAGGCCAATCCGGTGATCATCGAGGACGACTGCTTCGTCGGAGCGCGATCGGAGGTCGCCGAGGGGGTAGTGGTCGAGCGCGGCAGCGTGCTGTCGATGGGGGTGTTCATCGGGGCATCCACCAAGGTGGTGGATCGGGCGACTGGGGAGATCCATGTCGGGCGCGTGCCGCCATATTCGGTGGTGGTGCCTGGGTCGTTGCCGGGGCGGACGTTGCCGGACGGGTCGCCGGGGCCGTCGCTGTATTGCGCCGTCATTGTGAAGACGGTTGATGAGCAGACGCGGGCGAAGACGTCGATCAACGAGTTGTTGCGCGATTGAGAGTGCGGTGTCTCTTGGGCGGCACCCCCTCCCCAACCCTCCCCCGCTTCGCGGGAGAGGGAGCGCTGAACCCCCTCTCCCGCGAAGCGGGGGAGGGTTGGGGAGGGGGTGATACGTGACCGACCTGCACGACCCGCTCCCCCTCGCCCAGGCCCTGATCCGTTGCGCCTCGGTCACGCCCGCCGATGCCGGTGCGCAGACCGTGCTGGCCGATGCTCTGAGCCACCTCGGCTTCACCGTCACACCGTTGCGCTACGGCGAGATCGACAACCTGTTCGCCCGCATCGGCACCGGCTCGCCGCACATCTGCTTTGCCGGTCACACCGACGTCGTGCCGGCTGGCGCCGCGAACTGGCAGTCCGGTCCGTTCGCCGGCGAGGTTCGCAACGGCATCCTTTACGGCCGCGGCGCCTGCGACATGAAGGGCGGCATCGCGGCGTTCGTCGCCGCGGCAGCGCAGCACCTTGGTGACGGCCCGCCGCGCGGCTCGATCAGTCTGCTGATCACCGGCGACGAGGAAGGCCCTGCGATCGATGGCACCGTGCGCGTGCTGGAGTGGATGCAGGCCAACGGTCAGCTGCCCGACTTCTGCATCGTCGGCGAACCGACCTGCCCGGTGACCCTCGGCGATATGGTTAAGATCGGCCGCCGCGGCAGCCTGAACGCGAAGATCACGGTGCACGGTACGCAGGGCCACGTCGCCTATCCGCAGCGCGCCGACAATCCGACGCACCGGCTGATCCGCATCGCCGCTGCGCTCATCGCGGCGCCGCTCGACGCCGGCAACGACTGGTTCCAGCCTTCCAGCCTCCAGTTCACCAGCATCGACGTCGGCAACCCGGTGACCAACGTGATCCCGGCCGCGGTCAGCGCGATGCTGAACATCCGGTTCAACAGCGACCACTCCGGGGCTGCGCTGTCGGCCTGGCTGCGCGCCGTGATCGCGCAGCACGCCGAGCGCTTCGATCTCGACATCGCGATCAGCGGCGAGGCGTTCCTGACCGAACCGGGTGCGCTGGTGAACACGTTGCGCCAGGCGATCATCGACGCCAGCGGCGTGGAACCGAAGCTCGACACCGGCGGCGGCACGTCGGATGCGCGGTTCATCGCACGTTACTGTCCGGTGGCGGAGTTCGGCCTGGTGGGCGCCACCATGCACCAGGTCGACGAACGCGTGCCGGTGGCGGAATTGCGCGACCTCGCGCGCATCTATCGCGGCATCCTGGCGGCCTTCCTGGCATGAGCGGCCCGGCACCCGGCCAGCGGCCCCGGCCTGCAAGCATCGTGGTGGGCATCGTGCGCCTGGCGCGCGGACGCGCCGACGGCCTTCGCCAGTTCGGCGCCACGCGCGATGCGTTTCTGGTCAGTCTCGCGCCGCTGATCGCGTTCCCATTGGTGGGCGGCGTGCTGATGCTGCTGGGTGGCGGCGGGCTCGACGCGCTCGCGGATCTGCTGGCGACGCTGTGCGCGCTGCTGGCACCGCCGGTGCTATCGTTTGAAGTGGCGCGGATGTGGGGCCGGGAGGCGGCGTGGCCGCGCTTCGCCACCGCGTTCAATTGGTGCCAGTGGATCATCCCGGTGTTCGGCAGTCTGCTGCTGCTGGTTCTCGGCGTGCTGATCGGGCTGGGGCTGCCGCGGACGGTCGCGCGTGGCGCGCTGGTGTTCGGGATCATCGGCTACGGACTGTGGCTACATTGGTTCGTGGCGCGCCACGGCCTGGGCCTGTCGGGCCTGCGCGCGGCGGTATTGGTGTTCGGGGTGAACCTCGGCACGGTCGTCATCGTGATGGGGCCACGCATGTTGATGCTGGCCTTTGCCGGCGCGGAACTGGGCGACAAATGACCCTTGGCACGTCGGTCGTGTCCGGGATGCAGGCGGCTCTATTGCTGGCGCGCGGCCGCTCCGACGGGCTGCGCTATGTCGAAGACGACATGGCCGGCGCGGCGCGCAGCTTCTGGGCGGCGGCGATCTGCCTGCCGGCGTTCGTCTGTCTGCGCCTGCTGGCCTGGACGAGCGGCGGTGTGCCACCGCATGCGGGGCATATGTTCGCCCTGGACCTGGTGTCCTATGGCGTCGGCTGGTGCGGCTTCGCCGTGCTGTCGCATCGGTTGGTCGGCGCGATGGGGCTGGGCGCGCGCTGGCCTCGCTTCATCGCGCTGTGGAACTGGTGCAACGTGGTGCAGTACCTGTTGCTGGTGGTGTTCAGCATTCCGGGCTTGCTGGGCGCGCCGGCGCAGCTCGACCAGGTGGCGCAGCTGTTCGGACTCGGTTGGGCGCTGTGGCTGGAGTGGTTCGCGTTCCGGCTGACACTGGGGATCGGGATTGTCGCAGCCGCCGGGCTGGTGGCGCTGGACGTGGCGATCGGGGTGTTGCTGGCGGCGGTGAGTGTGGCGTTCGTCGCGGGTTAGCGCGGGAGGCGATATCGTCTCATAGTATCGATAAGCGGAACGCTGGCGCGGTGGGTGAGACGCGGGAACCGATCCAATCCGGTGTGCATCCGGGGTACCACAGTGCCGTGCAGGCGCATCTCGAAGCGCCAGGCCAATCGCCTGCAAGGGGCCGGCCAAGGCTTGTTGGTGGGCTGGCGGATTGAAACTATCAAGGTTGTGGGCGATCTGCTGCGAAAGCGAATGTATCAGATCGTTGTGCCGAAATTCAAAACTTTCCCTTGCTGCCAAAGCATCCTTGACTCCGGTTCTCACCAACCGGAGGCCCATCAATCACAGGTCACTCCCGTTACGGAACCCCACACTCCGGCCAAGCTGAATATGCTCTAGACGGTGTGGACTGATTTTGGCGAGAACCACACCCCAGGGCGGCGCGAAATACCACCGTGTCATCATGCCGCCGGAATCGAAGACGACTACCTGCTGCAGCACATGCAGGATGGCTGCACTGAGAGCCACCGCCGCAGCTCCCGCCGGCACTGGCAGAGGATCCCCGACGCAGACGAAACGGCAAACTCGGCCATAGCTGGCAGATCGACGAGGATGTTCCAAGAACGCACTGAAGGAGGTGCGGTGCTGCGCAAGAGATGACGGTAGGCCCTCGGAGCCGGCGGTCAAACGCAGGCTCCAAAGCACCGTAGGCTGCGACGGTCAAAAGCCGTGGTGGGAGCGTTACGAAAAAGGCGGGACCTGTTCTCGTCAGGTACTGCTAACCTCTGACAACTGCCCTGCTATAATCCGCCTCCCTCCGCCTCCAGGACTCCACCGCCCGATGCTCGCTAACTTCACCCGCTACCCCCTGACCTTCGGTCCCACTCCGATCGAGCACCTCCCCCGCCTCACCAAACACCTCGGCGGTGGGGTGGACATCTACGCCAAGCGCGAGGACTGCAATTCGGGCCTGGCGTTCGGCGGCAACAAGCTGCGCAAGCTGGAATACATCGTGCCCGACGCGATCGCCTCCAACGCCGACACCCTGGTTTCCATCGGCGGCGTGCAATCCAACCACACCCGCATGGTCGCGGCGGTGGCCGCGAAACTCGGCATGAAGTGCCTGCTGATCCAGGAAAGCTGGGTGCCGCACGAGGACGCGGTCTACGACCGGGTGGGCAACATCCTGCTGTCGCGCATCATGGGCGCCGAGACCCGCCTGGTGGACGAGGGCTTCGACATCGGCATCCGCGAAAGCTGGACCGCGGCGCTGGATGAAGTGCGCGCCAGGGGTGGCAAGCCCTACGCCATCCCGGCCGGCGCCTCGGTGCACAAGTTCGGTGGTCTCGGCTATGTCGGCTTTGCCGAGGAGGTGCGGGCGCAAGAGGCTGCGATGGGCCTGCGCTTCGACTACATCGTCGTGTGTACCGTCACCGGCTCGACGCATGCCGGTATGGTGGTCGGCTTCGCCGCGGACGGACGCGAGCGCAATGTGATCGGCATCGATGCTTCCGCAACGCCGGCGCAGACCAGGGCGCAGGTGCTCGACATTGCGCGGAACACGTCCGCCCTGGTCGGCGGCAAGGACATCGCCGCGGACGACATTGTGCTGTTGGAGGACTACGCCTATCCGGTCTACGGCGTGCCGTCGAAACAGACGCTGGAGGCCATCCGCCTGTGCGCGCGGCTGGAAGGCATGATTACCGACCCGGTCTATGAGGGCAAGTCGATGCAGGGAATGATCGACCTGGCCAGGAACGGATTCTTCCCGAGCGGTTCCAAGGTGCTCTACGCGCATCTCGGCGGCGCGCCTGCCCTGAACGGCTACAGCTACACCTTCCGGAACGGCTGATCGGACCCGCGGGCGTCGGTTCGGCATCAGCGCGCTGCCCCGCCGGAACCGAAGCCCTGCACCGTCCCGATCAGCGGTGCGGTATCGACGCGAATGCTGCCCAGGCGGGGGCGATTGAAATCGGTGATGAGCACAAGGGCGCCAGCCCGCATCAGCAATGACAGCCCCGACAGCAAGGCCCGGCGGGTATTCTACGACATGCGGTGCTGCTTACTCGATCTGCACGTCGCCCGCCACGATGCGGGTTCGCCCTTCCGGCGTGTCGAGCAGCAATGCCCCATCCGCATCGATGCCGGCGAAGTCACCGGTGACGAAGCGCTCCCCCACGCGCACGCCAAGCGTGCTTCCGGTCGGATGTGCGCGCGCCAGCCAGGATGCCCGGATCGCCGCAAAGCCGTCCTGCTGCCAGATGCCGTACCACTCGGCCAGCGCCGTCAGCAGTCTGGTGCGCGTGCCATCAACCGTGGCCAGTCCACCGCAGCCAACAATCGTGGACACCTGATACGAGACGCCACTCGGCGCCTGCAGCACATTCAAACCGATCCCGAGGATCAGCACGTCGTCCACGTGCTCCAGCAAAATGCCCGCGATCTTGCCATCGTGCACCAGCACATCGTTCGGCCACTTCAGCATTGTGCGCACCTGCCGCGGCAGCAGCGCATCGATTGCATCGGCCGCTGCCAAGGCGGCGACGAAGCCGAGCTCGACCGTGCGCGCTGCGGGTAGGTTCGGACGCAGCACGACGGACAGGTAGAGATTGCCAGGCGGGCTGAGCCAGCGCCGCGACAGCCTGCCGCGGCCGGCAGTCTGCTGGTCCGCGTGCACGACGGTCCCGTGTGCGGCGCCTTCGCGCGCGAGCCGCAGCGCCTCGTCATTGGTGGAGCCGATGCCGTCGTAGTGCCGAACGTCGAACGTGATCACGTCAACGCGTCGAGCAGCTTCTGCGCGCGGGCGCGCTTTTCCGAATTGGCGTCGCGCGCGACGATGCGTTGCAGCACGGAACGCGCCCGCGGATCGCCGGCCTCGCCGAGTTCGAAGCCGAGTGCGTCGCGTTTGTCGAACCACACCGGATCGAACGGCTGCAACGTGAGCGGCAGGCGGCGCCAGTAGTATTTCAGTGCATCCGAACGCCAGTCCGCGTACACGTCGTCCCAGGACAG
This sequence comes from uncultured Alphaproteobacteria bacterium, assembly GCA_963749575.1. GTDB lineage: Bacteria > Pseudomonadota > Alphaproteobacteria > Acetobacterales > Acetobacteraceae > JAMXLO01. The sequence continues at coordinate 348,389 of CAVVNM010000009.1, read as the reverse complement.
CGGTTGTCCGTCGGGGTTGGCATTGTCGATGTTGAACGGCTCACTGACAAGCTGATAGCGCACATCCATCGACATCCGCAGCCGGTCGCTGCGGTTCGGCACTCCCTTGTGCACCGTCATGCTGTGGAACAGCAGCACATCGCCGACCGCGAAGTCGCTGGACGTCCAGGTTCCCGCAAGTGGGTCCTGGATCTCGATGCCACCCGCGCCGCCGGCGATGCCGAAGTCGTAGACGCCGGCGGTATGCGAGCCGGCAGCAATCTGCAGCGGACCGACCTGCATGGGACAATCGATCAGCGGTATCCATGCGGTGTAGACCTCGGTGCTGCCCTGGACATTGGGGAAATCCTGGTGCGCCTTGGTGGTGTACTCCTCGCGTTCGGGGAAGATGTTGCGCATCAGCACACGCGGATGCGGCAGGATCGGTCCGCCGAGCATGCGCTCGAGCAGATCAGTCAGCAGCGGATGGTGTTTCAGCGCGTGATAGTCTTCCAACCGGTTGATCCGTCGCAGCGTTGTCAGATAGGTGGGATCGGGATCGACGCAGAACCCCGTGATGTCTGCGACCGACGCTTCGACCGGTTGATCGCGTCGCAGCCATCCCGCATCGCGTGCGATCGCGCCGACCTGGCGCTGCACCGCGGCGACATCGTCGCGCGGCAGCAGGCCACGCAGGAATAGAAGGCCTTCGCGCCGCATGCGCGCCGCGAGTGCCGCGCCATCGGCGGTCAAATCAGATGAGTCGGTGAATGGTCGGATCATGCAGTCCATCCTTGCAGCCGCGCAGCCTCGTCGCGACAATGTTCCGGGCCACCCAGCATCTGACGATTGAAGCTGATGCGCTTGAACCAGTAGTGCAGCCCGAGCAGATCGGTGAAGCCCATGCCGCCATGCGCCTCCGTCGCCATGCGCGCGATGTCGCGGCCGACATCGCCGAGATGCGCCTTGGTCTGCAACGCAGCCAGCCGCGCCTCGTCCGGCAGCGCGTCCTGTGCGTAGGCCGCATACCACACCATTGCCCGACATGGCTCCAGCATTGTCACCATGTCGGCGAACTGGTGCTTCACCGCCTGGAAACTGCCGATCACCCGGTTGAACTGCACGCGTTGCTTCACGAACGACAGCGCCTGATCGAACATGTGCTGTGCCGCGCCAAGCGTGTCGGCGGCAAGCACGACGCGTCCGGCATCCAGCACGCGCTGCATGGTCGCAAGCGGCGCGTTCGCCGCATCCAGCACCACGGCGCGTGCCTGGTCGAACGTAACGTCGGTCACTGGTCGCGTGCGGTCGATGCTGCGATGCATCCGCATCGAGGCGTGCTTCGCCGCGACGACCAGCGCGGTGCCGTCGGGTAGATACACCAGTAGATGCGTCGGCGCGCCGGCATCGATCGCCGCGGTGACGTGCCCACCATTCTGGCTGAAACCGACGCCGAAGCGCACCTCGCCCGCGGCAATGCGCGGCAGCCAGGTGTCCTGCAGTGCCTCGGTTGCGCCATGCATGAATGCGAGCGTCGCCATCACGATGCTGCCGGCGAACGGCGCGAAGGCGGCGGCACCGCCAAGTACTTCCGCTGCCACCGCGGCATCCAGCACGCCGAGACCGGCGCCGCCAAAGCGTTCCGGCACCAGCAGGCCAGGCAGGCCGAGCTCCACCAGGCTGTCCCACAACGCTGCATCGAAACCGGTGCCGCTATCGGCATGGCGGCGCAGCGCGTCGATCGACACGCGATCCGCCAGCAGGCCGCGCAACGAATCCGCGAACAGGCGTTGCTCCTCGCTGAGGGCGAATTCCATCAGGCTCTCGCCACCTTCGGCTCGCGCGGCAGGTCGAGGCCGCGTTCCGAGATGATGTTCTTCTGGATGTTGTTGGAGCCGCCGCCGATCATCAGTCCCACATCGTACAGATAGTCGATATTCCAGGTCGTCGCGTCATCGTCTTCCGCGTCCTCGCCGGCGCTCTCGAACGGCAGGCCGTCGGTGCCCAGCGCGTCGATCGCAAGCGACGCAAGCCGGAACCCCAGCATCGTCCCGCCGTACTTGATGATCATGCGCTTGACGCCAGAATCGACGCCCTGCGCCGCCTCGGTGAGCAGGCGCAGATTGTGTGCCTTCCAGGCGATCACCTCGCCTTGCAGCTTCAGCAGTCGGTCGCGGTACTCCGCCACGCCGAGCAGGTCGCGCTGCTTCATCAGCGTGATGAGCTGTTCCAGCCGCGTCGTCATCTTCTCGGCACTGCCGATCATCGAGCGCTCATGCTTCAGCGTCACGTTGGCGACGTACCAGCCCTTGCCGCGGCCGAGTACGATCTGGTCCTCGGGCACGCGTACATCGGTGAAGAACACCTCGTTGAATTCGGCGCGGCCGGTCATGGTACGCAGCGGCCGCACCTCGATGCCCGGCGTTTGCATCGACAGCAGCAGATAGGAAATGCCTTCGTGCTTCGGCCGGTCCGGTTCGGTGCGGCAGAGCAGGAACATCATGTCGGCGTAATGCGCCGAGCTGGTCCAGATCTTCTGGCCGTTGATCACGAAGTGCCCGTCCTCCAGCACGCCGCGCGTGGTCAACGATGCGAGGTCGCTGCCGGCGCCCGGTTCGGAATAACCCTGGCACCAGATCACGTCGCCGCGGATGGTCTTCTCCACCCATTGCTTCTTCTGTTCATCGGTGCCGACCTCGAGCAGCGTCGGCACCAGCATGCTGATGCCCTGATTGGTCAGGCCAGCATAGATCCCCGCGGCGGCGAACTCCGCGGCGATCACTGCGGCTTCCATCACGTCGGGCTCGGCGCCGTAGCCGCCAAATTCGCGCGGAATGGTGCGCGCGACGTAGCCGTGATCGACCAGCAGCTTCTGCCAGTCCAACGCCTTCTGGTCGGGCCGCTTGCGTCCGCCGCCGAGTTTCGGCGACTTGTGGCCGTGTTTGCGGATGAACCCACGCAACTCGTCCTGCAACGCCCGATGCTTGTCGGACAGGCTCAGGTCCATCGCATTCCTCCGTCGCTCTTGCCGCGCAGTCTAGCGGCGCGCCAGAATCCTGCCAGTCGAGGAGGAATGACCATGCCACTACACAGCCGCATCTGCGACATGCTGGGTATTCGCTATCCAATCCTGCTCGCCGGCATTGGTCGCGCCGCGACGCCGGAACTCGCCGCCGCGGTGTCGAATGCCGGCGGACTGGGCGTGATCGGCGCCGCGTCGTGCGGACCCAACCAGCTCCGCGACTGGATCCGCCGCACCCGCGAACTCACCGACCAGCCGTTCGGTGTCGACACGTTGCTGCCCGCGTCGGTGCGCCGCGGTGGGAAAGCCAATACCGGCGTGTCGCCGATGGACCTGGTGCCGCAGCATCGCCAGTTCGCGCGCGACTTCATGCAGCGCGAGGGATTGCCGGAGTTGGACGCCGAGACGTTCGCCAGCATCACCGGCGTGGATCCGGCCGACCGCGACGGACCGCGGCTGCTCAGCAAGGAATTCTTCGAGGCGCAGATGGAGGTGGTGATCGAGCAGCGTGTGCCGCTCTACGCCGCCGGTCTCGGCAGTCCGGAACCGTGGATGGACCGGTTGAAGGCGAACGGCACCGTGGTGCTGTCTGTGGTCGGCGCGACGCGGCATGCACATCAGGTGCTGGCGTCGGGCGTCGATATCATCGTGGCGCAGGGCCATGACGGCGGTGGCCACAATTCGCCGATCGGCACGATGGCGTTGATACCGCAGGTGGTGGATGCCGTTGGCGGACGCGTGCCGGTGCTGGGAGCGGGCGGCATCACCGATGGGCGAGGCGTTGCGGCAGCGATGATGCTGGGTGCGGAGGGCGCCTGGATCGGCACGGCGTTCCTCGCCACGCACGAGGCCGGGCTGCGCGAGTTCCAGAAGCAGGCGCTGGTGGACGGCAACGACCAGGGCACCATGGTGTCACGTTCGGTCACCGGCAAACCGGCGCGCATGGTGCGCAATCGCTGGGCCGAAGCCTACGCCGAAGCGGACATCGAGCCGTTGCCGATGCCGTTTCAAGGGATGGTGTCGCAGCAGGTGACCGCGGCGGCGGCGGCATCGGGACGGCAGGACATTTGGCCGGGATTTGCCGGGCAGGGGCTTGGGATGATCCGCGCCGTGCGCCCGGCCGCGGAGGTATTGCAGGATATTGTCGATGGCGCCGAGCGCACCCTGTCACGAGTGGGAGAGTTGGTAAGATAGTGTTTGGAATTGCGGCACTTTGACTATGTCGCACGAAGGGCGAGATCCGTGCGGTAGCTCTGGGTCCCCGCTTCCGCGGGGATGACAGCGGGGGGCAGTTTCCTCGCAATGACGATGTCGCGAGGCGATTCCGGTCGTCCTGAGATTGCTCTAGCCTCGCCACACCGCCAGTGCATCCAACGCTTCAACATCCCCGCCGCGGACCCACAGTGGATTGACCTCCAGCGCTTCCAGGTCGGGCCCGAGCGCCACCGCCGCATCCCCGATGCGCGCAATCACAGCTGCCACCGCATCGAGGTCGACCGCCTGCATGCCGCGAACGCCATGCAGCAACTTAGCGCCACGCAGTTCGGCAAACATACGCTTTACCTCCGCCGCGTCGATCGGCAACGTGCGCAGGGCGACATCCTGCAACACCTCCACCCAGACGCCGCCGAGACCGACCGCGATCACCGGCCCCCATTGCGGGTCGCGCGTGCAGCCGATGAACAGTTCCAGCCCGTTGCTGCGCATCGGAGCCACCAGCACCCCATCGACGCTCGCGTCCGCCGGCGCCACGGCCATGATGCGGCGGAAGGCCTCGGCCACCGCAGCATCGCCCTCGACGTTCAAAACGACGCCGCCGATATCGCTCTTGTGCGCGATGTCGTCCGAGGCGATCTTCAGCGCCACGCGTCCGCCGATCGCACGCGCTGCCGCCATCGCCTGATCCGCGTCGCGCGCCAACGTCGTCGGCACCACCGGTACATTGCATCGCGTGAGGTAATCGAGCGTCGTGCGTTCCGAGCGCGGGCGTTCGCTCGCGTCCGCGATCGTCGCGATCGCCGCCGTGGTGCCGGCGAGCCGCCGATACTGTTCCGACCACCAGAACGCGCTCCCGAGTGCGTTCATGCCGTGATGCAGACCGGAACTGACGTAGGGCAGGCCGATCTCGTCGATGATACGCGTGGCGACCGCAGTCACCGGCTTCACCGTATGGCTGATCATCAGTGTCGGCATGTCGGCGGCGTGCAGTCCCGCCGCGATGTGGCGCAGCGCCGTCAGCACGAACTCGGTCGCGAGTTCCTCCGCTATCGGCACGTCGAACAGGCAGGCGAGCGCAGAGAACTCCGCCTGCTTTGCCAAGATCCGCAGCCCCTGCTCGAACAGATCCGGCTGCAACACCGCGCCGCCGGTAATGTCCAGAGGATTATGCGGCGTGCCGAAACTCGGCAGCGCTGCACGCAGTTCCGCAATCGCGGCGTCCGACAGCTCAGGCATCGGCACATTCAGCACCTGTGCGCGATCAGCGACGACTTCACACGCGCCGCCGGAGATCGACACCACCGCCAGACCGCGCGGCTGCAACACGCCTGTGCGGGTGATCACGTCGGCGGTGAACAGCAGGTCCTCGATCGATTCCACGCGCACGATGCCGAGCTGCCGGCACACGCCGTCGAACACACGATCGTCGCCGACCAGCGCGCCGGTGTGGGCCTGTGCGGAGCGCGCGGTGACCTCGGACAGGCCGATCTTCAGCACGACGATCGGCTTGCCCGCGGCGATCGCGCGCCGTGCCGCCGACGCGAAGCTGGGCGGGTGGCGGATCGTCTCGGCGAACAGCGCGATCGCCCGCACCTCCGGCTGATCGATCAGGTGGTCGATGAAGTCGGCGCAGTCGAGATCGGCCTCGTTGCCGGTGGACACCATGTGCGACAGGCCGACCTCGTGCTGTGCCGCCAGGCTGGAGATGAAGCTGCCGTTGGCGCCGCTCTGCGTCACCACGGCGACTGAACCGTGGCGGGTCGGTGCGCGGAAGCCGCCGGTCCACAGCGGCACGTTGTCGATGAAGTTGACGAAGCCCAGGCAGTTCGGTCCGAGCAGTGATACGCCGTGCAGACGTGCCAATGTCGCGAGGCGGGCCTGGTGGTCGGCGCCTTCGTGTCCGGTTTCGGCAAATCCCGAGGTCAGGATCACCGCATTGTGTATGTCAGCGGCGGCGAGATCGCCCAGTGCCTCGTCGATCGCAGCCATCGGCACCATCAGCAATGCCAGGTCGATCGGCGCGCCGATCGCGACACACGATGTCGCCGCGCCGCGGCCATGCACGGTGCCGCCACGGCGGCTGACCAGATGCACGTCGCCGGGGTATTTCCGGTTGATCAGGTTGTCGAACGTGTTCTGCGACCAGCGCGAACGATCGGTGGCACCGACCAGCGCGATCGAGCGCGGTCGCAGCATGGCGTTCAGGTCGCGCTTCATTGCCGGCATCACGTTTCCCTTGTTGTCAGGCCGCGGTCAGGTCGCGCAACAGCGGCATTGCCTCGGACGCGAACCGCTCGATCTGTTCATTCCGCTGTTCGTATGGCCCGAGCAGATCGAGCGCAACGTGCCGCACGCCCGCCGCATGGAATTCGCGGATGCGCTCCGCGACCTCCTCCGGGCGCCCCAGCGCACAGTAGCGCTGCGCCGCCCGGCGGAAGTCCATCGCATAGCGAACACTGAGCGTCTCGGTCGCAGCATCCAGCGCCTTCTCGTAGCTGTCGTCGATGCGGGTGAACAGCAGATGCGCAGTGCCGAAACGCGTCATGCTGCGTCCTGCCTCGCGCACCGCCGTATCGATCTTCTCCAGTGACGCCCGGTACATCTCGGGCGTGACGACATAGGACAGCCAGCCATCGGCCAGCCGCCCGGTGCGGCGCAGCGCGCCATCGGAACGGCCGCCGCACCAGATCGGCGGGCCGCCGCTCTGGCGTGCCGGCGGCTGCATCGGAATGTCATTGAACGGGCCGTAGAACCGGCCGGTATGGGTTACCGGTTCGCCGCTCCAGAATTGGCGCAGCAGCGCGATGCCCTCGCTCAGCCGCGCGCCGCGTTCCTCGCGCGGCACGCCGCACACCTGGTATTCGCGCGGGAACTCACCGCCGACGCCGACGCCGAAGATCAGCCGCCCTTCGGTGAGATGATCCAGCGTGGCGAGCTGCTTCGCCACCGGCGCCGGATGGCGCAGCGGCAACAGATAGACGGACGTGCCCAGCGTCAGCCGCCGGCTCACCATTGCGGCCTGCGCAAGCTGCAGCAGCGGATCGAGCACCGGCACGGCGAACGAGATGTGATCGCCGACCCACAGCGAATTGTAGCCGCTACGGTCCACCAGTTCGACCAGCCCGACCAGTTCGTCGATCGTCGGCAGCCATGGACCGCTCGCCGGTTCGGTGCGGCGATGGATGGTCTGGATGCCGATGCGCAGTCTGTCGTCGAGTGGCAGCATGCTGTCTTGCCCGCTGTGTCAGACGAGTCGATCCTGGCGAGCGGCAATTGATACTGTCAACAACGGGGGAACGACCATGAGAACCATGTACGCGGCGGTGCTCGCGCCGCTGCTGTTCGTCACGCCGGTCGCGGCGCAGTCGCCACCGCCTGGCGCGCGGCAGGTGCCGGCGAAGGTGATTGCGGTGCCCGATACGGTCAGCCCGCAGATGCAGGCGATCATCGCCCAGCCGTACAACCCGACGTGGAACGTGGTGCCGACGACGCCGGCCGAGTGGAAGGCGATCGTGGATAAGGCCGCGGCAAGCGTGGTGGCGACGCTGCCCGAGCTCCGCGACAAGCTCGGGGTGACCGTGCAGCCGACCACGATCGACGGCGTGAAGGCGTTCATCGTCACGCCGAAGTCGATCCCGCCGCGCAATCGCGACCGCGTGCTGGTGCACGTGCATGGCGGCGCCTATGTGCTGAGCCCCGGCGAGGCGGCCACCAAGGAGGCGATCGAGCTTGCCGGGTTCGGCGGGTTCAAGGTGATCTCGGTCGATTACCGCATGCCGCCGGACTTTCCGTATCCGGCCGCGATGGACGATGCGATGGCGGTGTATCGTGCGGTGCTGAAGACGACGAAGCCAAACAACGTCGGCATCTTCGGTACCTCGACCGGTGGCGGCATGACGCTCGCGATGGTGCTGCACGCGAAGCTGGATCATCTGCCGCTGCCTGGCGCGATCGCGCCCGGCACGCCATGGTCGGACATGACGAAGACCGGCGACAGCTTCTTCACCAATGAGATGGTGGACAATGTGCTGGTTTCGGATGATGGGTTCCTGCACGCGGCGGCGCTGTTGTATGCCAACGGGCATGATTTGAAGGATCCGCTGCTGTCGCCGGTGTATGGCGACATGCACGGGTTTCCGCCGACCATCCTGACCAGCGGCACGCGCGATCTGTTCCTGTCGAATACCGTGCGGGTGCATCGCAAGCTGCGCGAGGCAGGGGTGGAGGCGGTGTTGCAGGTGTTCGAGGGGGAATCGCACGCGCAGTACTACCGCGATATCAACGCGCCGGAGACCAAGGAGTACAACATGGAGGTGGCGGGGTTCTTCGACCGGCATTTGGGGCGGTGAGCACGCCCGCCTTCCCCAACACTTTCCCGCAGGTGGAGGGGACCGTCCCTACTTCGGCTCGTACCTCCGCCACGCGCTCATCTGGATCGCCGAGGTGTGGCAATGCACCACCACCGGCTTGGTCTTCACCGCGAATGCGCGCGCAATCCCGTCCGCCACCTCGGACTCATCGCGAATGGTGATTCCCTCGGCGCCGAACGACCGCCCCCACGCCGCGAAGTCCGGGTTGGTCAGCTTCATCGACTCCTGGAACGGCCGCCCCGGATAGCGCACGTGGTGGTGCATGCCGATCGTGCCATACATCCGGTTGTCGGAGATCACGATGATCGGTGCCGCGCCATACTGCGCCGCCGTGGCGATCTCGTTGCCAGCCATCAGCGCGCCGCCGTCGCCCATGAACGCGACCACCTGCTTGCCCGGCCGGCGCAGAGTTGCGGCCACCGCCATCGGCATACCCGAGCCCATCGCGCCTACCACAGATGACAGGAAGATCTGGCCCGGCTTGAAGCCGATATAGCGGTGGATGAAGCTGCCGAAGTTGCCGGCATCCGAGGTCACCGTGGCATCCGGCGCCAGATGCTTGTCCACCTCGCAGACAATGGCGGCGAAGTTCACGCCGTCCGGTGTGGGTTCCCACTCCTTCGCCAGCAGCTTGCGATGGATCGCATGCAGGCCGTTGACCCAGCCGCGTCGCTTCTCGGCGCCCGCCGGCGCGCCGCGCTTCAGCAGCGCCTTCACCACCTCGTGCGGACTTGCGGCGATACCCAGCTCCGGCCGCCACACCCGCCCCACTTCGTTCGCGTCCGGCCACACATGCACCAGCGGCAGTTGCGGCTGCGGCGCGGCGGGGAAGCTGTAGGACTGGCTCACGCTGTCGGTCAGCCGCTCGCCGATCGCCACCATGAGGTCGGCGCGCTTCATCTCGGAGATCAGCGCCGGTGGCACGCGGATGCCCATATAGCCGCCATAATGCGGATGCGTCGCGTCGAACAATTGCGGCCGGCGATGCGTGGGCGAGATGGGCAGCACCCATTCCTCCGCCAGCCGCCGCAGGTCGCCGAATACCGCCGGGTCGTACATCGCGTCACCGAGCAGCGCGCCTCCAACAAGGATCAACGGCCGCTGCGATTTCGTGAGCAGGTCCGCCAGCCGCTCGAGATCTGCGCTGCGCGGCCCCGCCAGCACGCGCGGCCGCGGCTGATCGACCACGGCATCCGTGGTCGCGTCGAAGATGTCCTCCGGAAGGATCACCGCCACCGGGCCCGGCGTGCCGCTTTCCGCCAGATGGAACGCCCGCGCGATCGCTTCTGACGCTTGCTCCGGCTCGATCACCTCGATCACCGATTTGGTCACATCGGACAGCAGCCGCGAGTAGTTCTGCTCCTGCAGCGCCATGCGGCCGAAATCCTTGCGCTCCACCTGGCCGACCAGCATCACCACCGGCGTCGCGTCATGATACGCCGAATGGAGCGACACCATCGAGTTGGACAGCCCAGGCCCGCGCGAGACGATGCAGCAGCCGGCGCGGCTGCGCAGCCGGCCGTCGGCCACCGCCATGAAGCCGGCGCCGCCCTCGTGCCGGCAGACGATCAGCCGCAGCGAGTTCATGTCGGTGAGCGCGTTGATCAGCCCGACATAGCTCTCGCCCGGCACACAGAAGATCTGATCGACGTCGTGCGCCTCCAGGCTTTCGGCAAGCAGGCGGGCAACGGAACGGGTCATGTCGGTGACGTCTCCTTGGGTCGTCAGCGTGCCGGGCAGCGCATCAGCGGGTAAGGGAATTCGGTGCAGCCGGGGAAGCTGATCTCGTTCTCGGTTCGGCGCTGCACCCGCAGGATGTCCGGGCTGATACAGCCGAAGCCGACCTCGTCACCGCCGCTGGGCGACAGGTTGAATGGTCCGGCGGGAGCCGCGGCAGGCGGACGGACGAAGCGGAATTCCACCCCCTCCGCGGTGACCCGCGCAGTCTCCACCAGGCGCTGGGCGTAAAGCTGGTCGGTGATCACGGCGCGCATCACACTGTCGCGGGTGAAGATCACCACCGGCGCCGCGAGGCATTGCTGCGCGCCCAACGTACTGGGGGGCGGAAATAGCCCGCCGGTCCAGGCGCCGAACAGCCAGGAATGCGGCGGCAGGTCGCTCTGTGCGCGCGCCGGCGCCGGCTGCAACGCCGCCAAGGCCAGGGTCGCGATCAGGCAGGCGATGCGGCGCATGCGGGTCCCTCGAACAGTTTCCCCGGCACGATAAGGCGAGCGGGAATCAGTGACCAGTGGCGACGCCGGTGCTAGGAGACCGCCATGCTGCACCGCCTCTACATGCGCACGCTCGCGCTGGCTGCCTCGCCTCGCGCACCCTGGTGGCTCGCCGCAGTGGCGTTCGCCGAAAGCAGCTTCTTCCCCATCCCGCCCGACGCGCTGTTGATCCCGATGGTGTTGGCGCGGCCGGACCGCGCCTGGCGCTTCGCCGCGATCTGTATGGTGGCCAGCGTCGTCGGTGGCGCTTTGGGGTACGCAATCGGTTACTTCGTGTTCGACGCGGTCATGCGCCTGCCGCTCGCGCACGCGCTGTTCGGCCCCGACCCGCTCAGCACCTTTCAGGCCTGGTACGCCCGTTGGGGCCTCGCGGTGATCCTGATCAAGGGGATGACGCCGATCCCGTACAAGCTGGTCACGATCGCCTCGGGTGCGGCCAGATTCAGCTTTCCGGTGTTCATGGCGGCGAGTGTCGTCACTCGCGGCGGCCGCTTCTTCCTGGTCGCCGCCTTGCTGCGGGCATTCGGCACGCCGGTGCGCGACTTCATCGAACGGCGGCTGACCCTGGTCACCAGCATGCTCGCCGCCGGCATCGTCGGCGGCTTCCTGGTGCTGCGGCTGCTTTAACCGGTTTCAACTCCGGTTGAACTGCATCATCTCGCCCCAATCGGGATGTGAAACCGTTCGCATCCTTGATCCAGGGGAAATGCGATGCGTCGGCGTGATATCCTGTTGCAGGCCGCGGCGGTACCGATCGTTGCCGCGCTGGGCCGCGCCGCGCGCGCCGGGGAATCGACTCCATTCGATGGTGCCACCGTGCGCAACCAGGCGCGCGATCTGGCACAGCGGGCATATCAGGCGCCCGACACCACCCTGCCCGATGAACTGAAGGACCTCGACTATCAGACCTACCGTTCGATCCGCTTCGATCCTGGTCATGCGCTGTGGCACGGTCAGGGCCTGCGCTTTACTGCCGAGTTCTTCCATCGCGGCTTCCTGTACAAACAGGCGGTGCGGATGTTCGAGGTCGTCGACGGCCGCGCCGAACTGATCCGCTACAACCCGGACCTGTTCACCTTCGGCAAGGTGAAGCCACCGACCGGCGATATCGGCTTCGCGGGATTCCGCCTGCACAATCCGCTCAACCGCCCCGACTATTTCGACGAGATCTGCGCCTTCCTCGGCGCCAGCTACTTTCGCGCGGTGGCCCAGGGCCAGGGTTATGGCCTGTCGGCACGGGGCCTCGCGATCAAGACTGCCGATCCCGCCGGCGAGGAGTTTCCGCAGTTCCGCACGTTCTGGCTGGAGCGGCCCGGCAAGGGCAGCGACGCAATCGTGGTACACGCACTGCTCGACAGCCCGAGTGCGGCGGCGGCGTTCCGCTTCACCATCCGTCCCGGCAAGCAGACCGTGTTCGATGCCGAGATGGCGCTGTATCCGCGCACCGAGATCGCGACCATCGGTCTCGCGCCGCTGACCTCGATGTTCCTGTTCGACGCCAACGATCGCACGCGCGTCGACGACTACCGCGACGCGGTGCATGATTTCGAACGGATTGCTGCTGTGGACCGGCAAGGGTGAGCAGGTGTGGCGCCCGCTCGCCAATCCGCGCGAGTTGCAGATCAGCGCCTTCGCCGACAGCGGTCCGCGCGGCTTCGGCCTGATGCAGCGCGGCCGGACGTTCGGCGACTACCAGGACCTCGAGGCGCACTATGAGAACCGGCCGTCACTCTGGGTCGAGCCGATCGGCGACTGGGGAGATGGCGTCGTGGAGCTGGTGGAGATCCCGACCGATCGCGAGGTCAACGACAACATCGTCGCCTTCTGGCGACCGCGCGATCCGTTGAAGGCAAAGGGCGAATACATGCTGAATTACCGGCTGCATTGGTGCTGGTCGGTGCCCGCCGGATCGCAGCTCGCCGAAGTCGCCGGGACGCGGTGTGGCCTGGCGTGGGATCAGAAGAACCGCCAGTTTATCATCGATTTTACCGGCGGCGTGCTGAAGGGGCGCCGGGCGGACGCGCCGCCGACGATCGACATCGGCAGCAGCAAGGGCAAGATTGAAAATCCGGTCGTCGAAGCCAATCCTGCGACCGGCGGCTGGCGGCTCAGCTTTCAGCTCGATCAGGGCAGCGAGAAGCTGGTCGAGATGCACGCCCGGCTGATGGATGGCGAAGTCCCGCTCACCGAAACCTGGCTGTACCGTTGGACAGCCTGACGGAAACGGCATTCCGGGCACTGCCCGACGCGGCACCGCTCGGCATGCCCACCCAGTCGTTGCGCACCGCACCGCCGCACGCGCTGCGGCCGCCAAGCTCGCCACGTGCAATGGGACTGCGGCGACTGACCGTGATCGGTGGCGCGGTGGCGCTGACCATCGTTGGCGCGCACGAAATGTACCTGGTGTTCGCGGTGAACGGCGTAACCGTGCTGGCAATCTTCATGCTCGCACTGTTCCTGGCGCTGTTCGCCTGGATCGCGCTGTCGTTCACCAGCGGGCTCGCCGGCTTCTGCTCGCTGCTGAGAGGCGGCGGCTGCCGTCTCGGCACCGCGACCGATGCCCCGCTGCCACAACTCTCATCGCGCACCGCGCTGCTGATGCCGACCTATAACGAGGAGCCTGCGCGCATCATGGCGGGGCTCCAGGCAATTTGGGAATCACTGCAAGAAACCGGTGCCATCGAAGCGTTCGACCTGTTCATCCTGAGCGATACCACCAATCCGCAGATCTGGATCGCCGAGGAGGCAGGTTTCCTGGAATTGCGCGAGCGCACGGGCGGATCCAACTGCATCTTCTATCGTCGGCGCACGAAGAATGTCGCGCGCAAGTCAGGCAACATCGCGGACTGGGTCACCCGCTTCGGCGGCGGCTACGCGCAATTCCTGATCCTCGATGCCGACAGCCTGATGACCGGCGAGACAATGGTGCGCCTTGCGGGCGCGATGGAGCGCCACCCCGATGTCGGGCTGATCCAGACGCTGCCGATCATCACGAATGCGACGACGCTGTTTGCGCGCGTGCAGCAGTTTGCCGGCCGGGTGTACGGCCCGCTGATCGCGCACGGCATCGCATGGTGGCACGGCGCCGAGGGCAACTACTGGGGCCACAATGCGATGATCCGCACCCGTGCCTTCGCCGAACAGGCCGGGCTGCCGGAACTGTCCGGGCGCAGTCCATTCGGCGGGCCGATCATGAGCCACGACTTCGTCGAGGCCGCGCTGCTGCGGCGCGCCGGCTGGGCGGTGCACATGGTGCCCGGGGTACGTGGCAGCTACGAGGAGGTGCCACCGACACTGACCGACCTCGCCGTACGCGACCGGCGCTGGTGCCAGGGCAACCTCCAGCATCTGGCGGTACTGCCGGCGCGCGGACTCGCTTCGATCAGCCGGCTGCACCTGCTGACCGGCATCGGCTCCTACCTCACCGCGCCGCTTTGGTTGCTGTTCATCCTCACCGGCATCCTCATCGCGGTGCAGGCACGCTTCGTGCCGCCGGATTATTTCCCGCAGGGCAAGTCGCTGTTCCCGCAATGGCCGGTGATCGATCCGGTGCGCGCGATGTGGATGTTCGTCGGCACCATGGCGCTGCTGCTGGTGCCGAAGCTGCTGGGCTGCGTCGCGATCCTGCTGTGTCGTGAAGAGCGGCGGCGTTGGAGCGTGCCGCGGCTGCTCGGCGGCATTCTGTTCGAGACACTGGTTGCGGGGTTGATCGCGCCGGTGGTGATGCTGACCCAGACGATCGACGTCGCCGCGATCCTGCTTGGCCGCGACTCCGGCTGGAGCGCCCAGCGCCGGGATGACGGCGGGATCCCGGCGCGCGAGACGCGGCGTCTGTACCAGCGGCACACCCTGCTCGGATTGATCCTGGGTGGGGTTGCGTGGGCGGTCTCACTGTCACTTGCGTTGTGGATGCTGCCGGTAGTGCTTGGCCTTGCCCTGGCGATCCCGCTGGCGCTGCTGACCGGCCGGCGACGCGCAGGCGGCCTGCTGCGCACGCCGGAGGATGTGGAAGCACCGCCGGTGGTCGCGCGGGCAGCGGCGCTGCAACGCGAATGGCAGATGGCGGGCGCACTCGACGTGGCGCGGCTGCTGCATGAACCGCGGTTGCTGGCTGCTCACACAGCGATGCTGCCGCCACCGCGACGTCCACGCATCGATCCAATCGACGTCACGCTGGTGACCGCGCGGGCCAGGCTCGAGGAGGTTGACACGCTGGAAGCCGCCGTCGCGGTGTTGTCGGCACCCGAGCTGACTGCCGTGCTCGGCGATGCCTCCGCGCTGCGATGCCTGTCGGCGCTGGCGAATGGCGGATCGATCAGTTGTAGCTGACGAACCGCATGTTCTCGCAACGGAACACGTTGGTCGTGTCGCAGAGTTCGTTGGCGGCGGTTATCACCGGCACCACGGTGACGGTAACCTCCTTGTGGGTCTTGGCGAGTTCCTTCACCGCATCGGTCACCGTCACCCGCTTCATTGCCAGCGTCAGCGGATGTGGCGGACGGAAATCGTACGGCTCGCGCGAGTGCTCGTGGACCTCGCAATGGCCCGGATCGCCCAGGCAGCCGCCATGGCCAAGGATGTGGAACGACCCGGCATAGCCGTTGCCGAGAGTGCGTCCCGTGGTGTGATCGGCCTTGGCGTTGTTGAGGAAGATACGGCCCTCGGTACGAGGCCTCGCCATGAAAGATGCCGTCGATCTCCAGATCGGCACGCGAGAGCCGGTGATCCGGCGCGGCGAAATCGATCCGCACCGGCCTGCTGGTGAAGGTGTTCGCGCCGCCGCCCACCCGCTTCGGCGCGCCAAGGCGGCGCGGCGCGGCGGCGGCTGCCTTGCGGGCCGGGGCCTTCCTGGGTGCTCGAGCCATCAGCTTGTCCCTCCGATCGGCACGATGGACTGCGCGGCGCCGTACTCGTAGCCAAGGTCGTGTACATTCAGCACGTCGCGCGCCTGTACATTGAACGGCGTCAGCACCTGGTCAACCAGCTCCGCGGGGATGTTGCCGTTGCCGTTGCGTGCCTGCCAGAGCCACCAGATGCGGTCGATCATCGCGTGATGCGACCAGAAGATCGGATCGAACGCGGCGGTGCCGATCACGCCCATATCGCCGGATACCCAGCCATGCACCTGGTCGTGAATGTCCTCCAGCGCGTCGCTGAAATCCGACCAGTCGGTGCGCGCCAAGCAATTGTCGACATCGTCCTGCGTCGGCAGCCCGTCCGGCGATCCGGGTGCGCGGCTGGTGGTGCGCACCATGGGCGGGTTGGCCTGCGGCAGGTTGACGCGGAAACCGAGCAGTGGGTTCGGTTGGCCATCGGCCCCGGTGCGGTCGGTGAATATTCCAGGCAGCCCGTTCTGCCGCGGCGGACCGAGCGTCCAGTCCCACCAGGGCAGCGTCACCCCCGCGACCTGGTCGCGCATCGCCATCTCCCAGTTGTACAGATAGGCACGGTGCCACGGCAGGAACAGCCTCATGTTCTGCGCGATGTGGGCGTTCTGTTGATGGTGCCAGCAGAACCAGTCCGGCACGCCGTGTCGTCCGGCGAGGACCTGATAGCCGCGGTTGTCGCTGATCCCCATCATGCCACGATAGGATTTGCGGAAGTCGGCCACCTGTGTTGCGTCGAGGTTGTGGACGCCCAGCCTCATGCGGATGTCGGCCATACGCGGCGTCTCCCCATTTTTGTTGTTGCCTCAGCCGACGAAGTTAACAGCGTGTAAGCTGCAAGCCCACCACAACAGTCGTCTTCACGCTCACGTGTTCAACGCGCGGGCGATTTCCTCCAACGCCGCCGGGTCTTCGATGGTCGGCGGTACCGGCGCGGTCTCGCCATCGGCGATACGACGGATCGATGCGCGCAGGATCTTGCCCGACCGTGTCTTCGGCAGCCGTGACACCACGCGCGCTTCCCTGAACGCCGCCACCGGACCGATCCGCTCGCGAACCAGCGTGACCAGTTCGGCGGCGATCTCGGCGTCCGGACGGTTCACGCCGGCCTTCAGCACCACCAGGCCGATCGGCGTCTGTCCCTTCAGTTCGTCCTTCGCCCCGACCACGGCGCATTCCGCCACGGCGGGGTGGGAGGCCAGCACTTCCTCCATCTGGCCGGTAGACAGCCGGTGACCGGCAACGTTGATGATGTCGTCGGTGCGGCCCATCACCCAGACATCGCCGTCCGCATCGATCATGCCGGCATCACCGGTGCGGTACCAGCCGGGGAAGTCCGACAGATAGGCGGTTTGATAGCCCTCGTCGTTCTGCCACAGCGTCGGCGCGCAGCCGGGCGGCAGCGGCAGCCGCGCGCACAGATTGCCGGCCTGGCCCGGCGCCACCACCTGCCCCGCTTCGTCCAGCGCGTGCAGGTCGATACCGGGGCTCGGGCGCCCACCGGAGCCGGGCTTGAACGGGAACAGTCCGTACTGGCGGAAACCGCTGGTGATCGCCCAGCCGGTTTCGGTCTGCCACCAGTGATCGACCACCGGCTTGCCGAGCAGGTCCGCCGCCCACACGGCGGTCGGCGGATCGCAGCGCTCGCCGGCGAGGAACAGGGTCTCCAGCCGCGACAGGTCGTACGCCGCCAGCAGCTTGCCGTCGGGATCCTGCTGCTTGATCGCGCGCATCGCGGTGGGCGCGGTGAACAGCACCTTCACGCCATGCTGCGCGCACACCCGCCAGACCGCGCCGGCGTCGGGCGTCCCGACCGGCTTGCCCTCGTACATCACGCTGGTGCAGCCACGCAGTAGCGGCGCGTAGACAATGTAGGAATGTCCCACCACCCAGCCGACATCGGACGCCGCCCAGTAGACATCGCCGGCCTCGACACCGTACAGCATGCGCATCGAGTTCCACAGCGCGACCGCGTGCCCGCCATTGTCGCGCACCACGCCTTTGGGCCGTCCCGTCGTGCCCGAGGTGTAGAGGATGTAGAGCGGATCGGTCGCGGTGACGGCAACCGGATCGTGCGGCGACGCGGCCGCTTCCGCCTGCGCAAGATCGTGGTCGCGTCCGGGGATCAACGCGGCGCGTTCGGCATCGCGTTGCAGGATCAGGCAGGCATCCGGCTTGTGCGGCGACAGCGCGATCGCTGCGTCGAGCAGCGGCTTGTATTTCACCACCCGTCCCGGCTCGAGGCCGCATGACGCCGACACGATAACCTTCGGCTTGGCGTCGGCGATGCGCGAGGCCAACTCGGCCGCCGCGAAGCCGCCGAACACCACGGAATGGATCGCGCCCAGCCGCGCGCAGGCCAGCATTGCGATCGCCGCCTCCGGCACCATCGGCAAATAGATCACCACCCGGTCGCCGCGCGTCACGCCGAGCGTCGCCAGGGCACCGGCAAGCTTTGCGGTACGCGTCTGCATCTGGCGATAGCTGAAGGTCTCGATCCGCCCGGTCATCGGGCTGTCCCAGATCAGCGCCGCCTGCTCGCCGCGGCCAGCCAGAACGTGCCGGTCGATGCAGTTGAAGCAGGTGTTCAGCGTCGCACCAGGGAACCATCGTCCGTACGGTCCGCTCGAGGCATCGAACACGCGGTCCCAGCGTCGCTCCCAGGTGATGCCATCGGCGACCCCGGCCCACCAAGCTTCCGGGTCGGCACGCCAGGCGGCATAGGCTGCGGCATATCCGGACGCGGGCGCGGCATCGTTCATTGTGGCCTCCCTGGGCGTTGCACCAGCATTGCGCCGCGCGCGGCGCTCCTGCAATCGGCGTGAGCGCAAGCCGCAGAACGGACCGACAATGCCAAAGCGGCGGACGGACACCGCGAACACCAAGACGTGCGGGGCGCAGCGGAGAGCGACAGGCGGCGCGATCCGGCCGGCGCCGGCCAGCCCGGACCACGGTTCTTTCCCTTGCTGCCACCGCATCCCCGTCTCCGGTTCTCACCAACCGGAAACCCAGGAATCACAGGTCGCGCCCGTTTCGGAACCCCTGCCCGTTTCGGAACCGCTGATTCGAGGCTAACCTGGATATGCTCCAGGCGCGGATTGCCGGTCGATGAAGTCCGTTTAGCAGCCGTCCAAATGCGGCCATTCGCTTGATGATAGGCTGGCGTCTGGCCGGTATCCGAACATTGCAACTCGCCGGCATGGGTAGCGACCCACTCGAGCGCGGCATAGGATGCGTCGAGCTGGATCGGAAATTTGGCCGCCGGCAGCGAGGTCGCTTCGACCAACACGCCACCTGGCCCGAGCCGACGACCAAATCGCACAACGGCCGCCGGTGGTATTGGGAATTGCCAGACTGCCCCACCAAAAAGAGGAGGAATACTATGGCCCCGCACGTCTTCGTCGTATTCACCAACCCGGTGGACGGCAAGGAAGCCACCTACAACGACTGGTACGACAACCGCCATTTGCCCGACGTGCTGAACGTGCCCGGCTTCGTCTCCGCCCGGCGCTTCCGCCTCAGCGACACCCAGCGCGCCGCCGGCCCCTTCCCCTGGCGCTATCTGGCCCTCTACGAGATCGAGACCGACGACCTGCAGCAAACCCTCGCCACGCTCAGCGCCCGCTCCGGCACCTCAGCCATGGTCATCAGCGACTCGCTCGCCGAACAACGCCTCGCCTGGGTGTTCGACCCGGTCACCCCAGTGGTGACAAAAAAGTCCTGATCGACGCGCCGGCGACAGGACTCGCGGCTGAAGCGAAACGAGTGCCGAACCTGCACCCCGCGAACGCCTAGCCGTTACGCCGAATGTTCCAGAACACCACCGTTTCCGGGACCGTCAGCAGTCCGTCGAGATTGTCGCGCCAGGCTGATGGCGTGAGATACTGGCCGAACGGGATGTAGACCACTACCTGCGCCCCGCGCAGCTGGATGTCCTCGGCCAGCCAGCGTGCCTTCACCGGGTCGGTCTCGCGGATCCAGGCGGCGCGCAGTCGTTCCAATTCGGCATCGCACGGCCAGCCGAACCAGGCCTTTTCGCAAGCGGCCGACATCTGCACGTGAAACACCGGATTGGCCGGGCCGAGCGGGCCACCCATGGTCTGGAACAGGTGCCACGAATTTGCCCCCGAACCCTTCACCGTCCGCCGCGTGACCAGCGTCGCCCAGTCCATCGTCTGCAGCTCGACGTTGACACCCGCCTTCGTCATCGCCGCATACAGAACTTGCGTCGCGCGATGCATGATCGGCTGATCCTGCGGGTCCATGAGGATGATTGTCTGGCCGGTGTAGCCACCCTCTTTGAGCATTGCCATGCCGCGCTTGAGGCGAACGTCCTCCGGATCCTTTGACGTTAGGAGCTCCGCACCGTATTCGCTGCCGTTCGGGGAACCACAGATGAGGAGCGCGCCGCAGACCTGACCCAGCGCGGGATCGCCAAGTACGGCCAGGATCATGTCGGGCTGGCTGACAAAGTTGTAGATGGCGCGGCGTGCAATCGGGTTGTCGAAGGGCGGGTTGGTCCAGTTGATGCGCATCGTGCCTTCGCTGCCGGTCGGCCATAGCGCCTGTACCTTCACGCCCGGCGACGATTTCAGCATCGGCACGAGGTCAAGTGTCGGCGATTCGATGAAGTCCACCTCGCCCTGGCGCAATGCGGCGGCCTGCGTCGCCGGGTCTGGGATCGCCAGCCACTCGACGCGGTCGAACATCACGTGCTTGCCGCCGGCGATGCCCGAGGCTGGCTCCGCCCGTGGCACGTAGTTCGGGTTGCGCGCATAGACCACCTTGCTGCCAGCCACCCACTGGTCTTTCAGCATGATGAACGGACCAGAGCCGAGCGGGTCGGTGAATTGCGTGCGCGCCGGCAACCCCTTCACGATCTTTGCCGGCTTGACGAACATCGGCATCGCCATGGGCTTCGCCAGCACGTAGGTGAGCTGCCCGAACGGCTCCTTCAGCCGCACCCGAAATGTCTTGGCGTCTACTGCGTCTAGCCCCGCGAGAAACGTATTGATCATCTGCCCCGCGCCGTCGGTCTCCGCCCAGCGTGTCCAGGACGCCAGCACGTCCTCGGAGGTGACCGGCGAGCCATCGGAGAAGGTGAGCCTGTCGCGCAGGGTGAACGTGAAGCTGAGATGGTCGTCGCTCTCGGTCCAACTGTCCGCCATTTGCGGCCGGACGTTCTGCTCGGCATCAAGTCCGAGTAGCGTATCGTAGACCATGAAGGCGTGGTAGCGGGTCAGCGCGGCAGCGGTCCAATCCGGATCGATACTGCGCAGTTCTCCTGCGAGGACGACGCGCAGCGGCTGGCGCTCGATCTGCGCCCATGCCGGCATGACGGTGGCCGCGAGCGCGAGCCAGCAGGAGAGTCGGAGAATCGATCGCATGGAGCCTCCCGTTATTGGCGTCCCGGCGCCTTGCCCCGTCCTAATCCGCGGTCCTGAACACCATCGCCACCGGTGTAACGGACGGGGTAACCTGGCCGGTTGGCTGCAACTCGCCGGTCTCCGGATTGATCTCGAACTGCACGATGGTATCGCCCTTCTGGTTGGCGACGTATAACCACTTCCCACTCGGTTCGATGGCGAAGCTGCGTGGGAAACTAACCCCTTGCGTGGCGAATCCAATCACCGAGAGCAGGCCTGTCGAGGGATCGATGCGATAACCGACGATGCTGTTGTGGCCGCGGTTGGAGGCATAGAGGAACTTGCCGGTCGGATGGATCGCAATTTCGGCCGTGCTGTGTGGTCCGCTGTAGCCGGTGGGTTCAGTCGAGATGGTCTGCAGTACCTTGCCGAGCTGTCCTGTGGCAGCGTCGTAGTCAAACGCGGTCACCGTCACATTCAGCTCGCTCACGACGTAGAGGCGCTTGCCATCGAGGCCGAACACGATATGACGTGGTCCAGCGCCAGGCGCCACCGACGCCTCGCTCACTCGCGTGAGACCGCCGCCGGTGAGGCGGAAGATCTGGACTTTGTCGATGCCGAGATCGGCGGCAGCGATGAAGTGGCCGGCCGGGTCGAAGACAACGCTGTGCGGGTGCGGCGCTTCCTGGCGCTCCTTGTTCGGGCCGCTGCCAGTATCCTTGACCTCGCCGCTCACAGGACCGAGCAGTCCGTCAACCCCGATCGGCAGGACGACGAAATCGCCGCCAATATAGTTGCCTACAACCAGGTTGTGTCCCATCGGGTCCACCGCCAGATGGGCCGGGATGGGGCTGTTCAGCGACTGGCGATTGAGCAGCCTGATCATCCCTGTGCCGGGGTCGATCGCGTACGCCTCGGCCGAGCCGCTCTTCCGCCCCTCGTAGTCATCGATTTCGTTGGTCACGTAGAGGAAACGGCGCGAGGGATCGAGCGCGACAAACGACGGATTAGCGCTTTTCACCTGCTGGACTGGAGACAAGGCACCCGTCGCTGGATCGAAACGGAACACCGAAAGTCCGATCGGATTGTTGCTGCCTCCGCCCGGCGGATCCTTGGTATACGATCCGACATAGACGAACATCGGCCCGGATCCACCCGCGGCTTGGCCCGCGGCAACGGGAAGCACCAGGCTGGCAACGCCGAGGGCACCAGCAGTCAAAGCATGGCGTCGGCTGATCTCGGACGGCATGGAATTGACTGATCCTTCGTCCATTGGATGATATCCTCCCATGATGCGGCGAATAGGCGGCCGGCACTCGCCGCCGTTGCTGGCACTCATCGAATCTCAAGTTCACTGAGTGAATGGTACTGATCGTGCAGCGAGCCGCAGGACACTGCTGTAGCGGCGTCTCCGCTGCGGTCAGGTTAACCGTTCGGATGGCGCGGTCAATGTATTGAGAATGATGCGTCTCTCGCATCAAGGACGCCGGGCACCGTCCAGACGGTAATTGTTCCGTGGCGAACGGCGCCATCGTGTCGACGCTGCACACTATCTGCCGTGCAGTGATGACCAGCCTGATCGCATATGGGCCGAGGGGTGACAGGCAATACACCGTCCAACCTCGACCCTTGCCAGGCGATGGCGCGGTCGGTACTCGCGGAGGGCTCCGTTGCTGATGGCGAAAGCGACCTTCACCGTACGACGAGGCGGCTGGACGCAGAGTTGCGACGCTGGCAGCTGCGACGCCTGCTTCCCACCCGTTGCGGCTGTTCGGCGGATCCGAATGGAACGGCCCGCGCCGGGGATTGTTGTCCGCCGCGGGTGTGTCCGATAAACTGGAGATATCGAGCCGGCCGGCCGTTGGGCCGTTGGTCCGTACGTAGTTGCGACGCCAGTTCGTATTTTGCAGGAGGGCGCTGCCATGCGGGGTATCGCGAGTACCGGCCTCCTGTGCTGATCGCCTCCAGCCGCGCATCAGGACGGCGACGATGAAGGCGCGTGTGCTGGCCGCGGCGTTGGATGGGCGCGTGATCGGCATTGCCGACGCTGAGATTGGCCGTGCGGTGCACCCGGCGGAAGCCTGCTGCGACGACGATGTCGCGATCGCGGTCTCGCCGGATGCGATCCGGATCCTGGGCGAGAGCCGAGCGAAGATCGCACTCGTTCCCGAGGGTACGCAGTTCCCACAGCAGCAATTTCAGACGGTGATCCTGATCCGCGGGTCGCGCTCCAGTCTGTCGGAAATCACGCAGGTTTTCCGACATCGTCCCGACGTTCAACCGGGCATCCATCCAAGTGCAGTGGTTGCGGCCGACGCGGTGGTCGGAGAAGGCACAGCGATCGGGCCGTTGGTGGTGATCGGCCCGAACGCATCCGTCGGGCCGGGCTCGATCATCGTGTCGCAAGCGACGCTCGCGGCCGGTGCCAGACTCGGCGCAGATTGCCTCGTCTATCCCGGCGTTCGCATTGGCTGGGGATGCCGCGTGGGCGACCGTGCCGTCCTGCATCACAATGCGTCGATCGGTGCGGACGGGTTCAGCTTTGTGCCGATGCGCCCCGGTGCGCTCGAAGCGGCCCAAGGCACCGGCGGCGCGGCTCAGGCCGATACGGAGCGCAACCAACTGCAGAAGATCCACACCCTGTCGATCGTTGAGATCGGCGATGATGTCGAGGTCGGCGCACTGACCGCCATCGACCGCGGCACGCTGAAGCCGACACGTATCGGATCCGGAACCAAGATCGATGACCTCGTGATGATTGGCCACAACGTCGAGATCGGTATGGACTGCCTGCTCTGCGGACAGGTAGGCCTTGCGGGCGGCGTGATCGTCGGTGACGGCGCGGTGCTCGGCGGGCGTGTCGGGGTCGCCGACCACCTGAAGATCGGGGCTTGGGCAGTCGTGGGCGCCGCGGCCTGCGTAGGAACCAACGTCCCGGCTGGCGCCGTGTATGCCGGATATCCAGCGGTGCCGCGCGCCGAGGCGATGGAGAATCTGCGGCTGATGCGGCGGGTACGGCGGCTGCTGGCTCGACTGACCGAGCTTGGATCGGCCGGTATCGATGGCTTGCAGTCCGACAGAGACAACAATGGCAGGAGACCATGGGAGAGACGCTAGAAGACGTGCTCAGGGCGATGATTGCCAAACAGGCCCACTTGGACCCGTCGGTGATCGCGCCGGAGTCTGTCTTGTCCGAACTGGGCGTGACGTCTCTCGACCTGGTCGAGATCATTATGATGATCGAGGACACCTACGACGTAACCATACCAGTGAACGCGGTCGAGGCCTGGAATGGTTACAAAACTGTCGCGAACCTGATTGAGCTGGGTCACTCCTTCGGCCTGGCAGGACACCGCAGTGGAGCATGAGCCTGTCGTGGTCACCGGCACCGGGTGTGTTTCGGCGCTCGGTCATTCGGTGGAGGTATTCTGGTCGGCTCTGCAAGACGGACGTTGCGGTCTCCGCAAGCTCGATGAGCCGGCGTCTTCCGGCTTGAAGGTCTCGGTCGTCGGTGCCATCCCCGCGCCGGATCCCCGCGACATGCTCGACGCCCGGCGATTACCGATGCTGGATCGTTTCAGCGTACTGGCGCTCGTTGCGGCCCAGCAGGCGCTGGCGCAGTCGGGTCTGGCGCTCGAGAGCTGCGGACACAGAACCGGTTGCGTGGTCGGTGTCGGCACCGCGGGGGCAGAGTCGATCGAGGAACTGTATCGCAAGCTCTATCTCGAGGGCGCGAAGCGCGCGACCGTGTTCACCGTGCCGCGGGTCATGCCGAGTGCGCCGGCAAGTCAGATCAGCATGGCGCACGGCATCCGCGGCCCTGTGTTCACCGTCTCTTCGGCGTGTGCGTCGTCCAACCACGCGATCGCCACGGCCGTGTGGCTACTGCGCAACTCTGTCATCGATGCGGCGATCGTCGGCGGAACGGAGGCGCCGCTGACCCATGGGACCCTGAAGGCATGGGAGGCGCTGCGCGTCATGGCGCCGGACACATGCCGACCGTTCGATCGACATCGCAAGGGCCTCGTGCTCGCAGAGGGGGCGGGCTTGGTGGTGCTCGAACGGGCCGATCACGCCAAGGCGCGCGGGGCCGAGATACTGGCCCAGATCGCCGGCGCAGGGATGAGCGCAGACGCGGCCGACCTGGTGGCACCGACGCTCGAAGGCGCGGCCAGCGCGATCCGGGCGTGTCTCGCCGACGCCAACCTGTCCCCGGATGCCGTCGACTATATCAACGCCCACGGCACCGGCACCGTCGCCAACGACATCACGGAGATCAAGGCCATCAACACAGTATTCGGCGACGCGGCCAGGCGCCTGTCGATCTCCTCGACCAAATCAATGCACGGGCACGCGCTCGGCGCGAGCGGTTCACTCGAATTGATCGCCGTCATCGAAGCGATCCGCCACGGTGTCGTACCACCTACGGTCAACATCGAGGAACTCGATCCGGAATGCGATCTCGACGTGACGCCCGGGTGCGCGCGGGCACGTCCGATACGGGCCGCCGTCAGCAATGCCTTCGCATTCGGCGGAACCAATGCGGTCGTCGCGGTGAAGCGTTTCGACGGCTGACGGGTATTGCGGCGCGACACGGCGAACAGCCTTCGGTTGCGCGTTCAATACCAACACGGTGTCTCGTCGCGGCGACCCGAGCGTCTGGGGGCAATATTGATGGCAGCTTCCTGGGCCGCCTCGCGGCTTTGCATCACAGCGCCCTCAGCCCATCTGGCGTGATCCAGCATTCCCGCCGGTAGCGCGCCGCCTCGGCGCGCAGCACCACGTCCCGCACCCCGCAGGTCTCGTATCCCTGGAAGCGCGAGCCTCCCGGAACCTGCGCCTTGATTACCCGGTCCTGGATGGCAACCGGTGGCACGATCTGTCCGCATCGCCGTCGTTTGCCGCGCTTGCTGGGCGGTGTCCCGACACCCCATAAGCCAAAGCAAACGGATACCACGCCGTCAGGCTGTCCCGGTCGGTGCCCATAGAGGTCGTCATCCGCGGCCTGCTGATGGCGGTGGACCGCGGCGCAGGCGATCGCGGTGCAGCAGGGGGTGCTGCGGACGATGTTCTCGCCACGGCGGTGACAGTCCGCATAGGCGCATTCCCTGGCAGCTCGGCTATGATGCGCGGATGCGCCTTCCCGCCGCCCTGATCCCGCTCCGCAATTCGACCTTCCGTACGCTGTGGCTCGCCAACGGGGTGGCATGGCTCGGCACCTGGCTGCAGAACACCGGGGCAGGTTGGCTGATGACCACCCTCGCGCCTCAGCCGTTCACCGTCGCCATGGTACAGGCGGCGACCATCATGCCGGTGTTCCTGCTGGCGCTGCCCGGCGGGGCACTGGCCGACATCGTCGACCGCCGCGTGTTCCTGATCGGCACGCAGGTCTGGACGATCCTCGCCGCCATCACGCTGGCCATACTGACCGTCGCCAACGCGATGACCGCCGGGTTGCTGCTGGCGTTGACGTTCGCGATCGGCATCGGCGCCGCACTGACCGGGCCCGCCTGGAGCGCGATCGTGCCCGAGTTGGTGCCGCGCGAGGACCTGGTGCAGGCGATCGCGCTGAACGGCATCGGCTTCAACCTCACCCGTGCCATCGGGCCGGCGCTGGCAGGGATGCTGATCCTGATCGGCGGCTCCAGCCTGGCGTTTTCGCTCTATGCGACGTCGATCGTCGCGGTGCTGTTCGCGCTGTTCACCTGGCACCGTGGCCGCCGCTTCACCGGTCTGCCGCGCGAGCATCTGCTTTCGGCGATGCGCGCCGGTATGCGCTACGTACGCAATACGCCGGCGGTGCAATACGCCATGGTGCGGACCATCGCCTATTCGGTGCCCGCCGCAGCGCCCTGGGCGCTGCTGCCGCTGCTGGTCCGACGCGACCTCGCCCTTGGGCCGGGAATGTATGGCGTGATCCTGGGCATGATGGGGATCGGCGGGGTCGGCTCGGGAATGCTGCTGCCGCTGGTACGCGGACGGGTCAGCCGCGGCACGACGGTGATCGGCTGCACGCTGTTTTCCTGCGCCGGCATCGCCTTGTTGGGTGCGACGCATCACTGGCTGCCTGCCGCATGCGGCATGCTGTTGTTCGGCATTGGCTGGACCTCGGCCTATGCCACCATCCAGGCCGCCGCCCAGCTGGTCTGCCCGCCCTGGGTGCGGGCGCGGGCGCTGTCGATCTATCAGTTGGCGCAGAACGGGGCGCTTACCGCAGGGTCGTTCGCCTGGGGTTCGCTCGCCGACCATATCGGCATGGCCGACACCCTGCTGGTGGCTGCCGGAGTCGGGCTCGCGCTGGCAGCCGCCGTGCGCGGATTCTCGATCGATCTGTCGGTTGTCCGGCCGACGCGCGAACCGGTGGCCGACCCGTTGCCGACCCCGGAAGCGCCGGCTGCCGAACTGGTGCCGCTGTTGCGCCGTGTGCGTGGCCGGGTGATGGAGACCGTGCACTACCGCGTGCAGCAGGAGGAGCGCGGAGTGTTCCTCGCCGCGATGGCCGACGTCCGCAAGGTGCGCGGCCGTGCCGGTGCCATGTTCTGGCAGCTGTATGAGGACGTGGCGCATCCCGAGGGCTGGATGGAGGTCTGGTCGATGGAGAGCTGGACCGATCACCTGCGCGAGGTCACGCGGCTGTCGGAAGATGACCGCGCGACCCTGGCTCGCGCCGGCTTGTTCCAGTGCGGCGGCGACGGGCCGCGGCCGGCGCGCTACATCGCGGTCGATCCACATTGAGGCGATGGCGATGAGCGCACCCGCGATCAGCGTGCCGCAGGCCAACCCCGGCGCCGGCTATCGCGCGCTGCGGGGCGAGATCGATGCCGCAGTGGCGCGGGTGCTGGAGTCCGGCTGGTACATCCTCGGTCAGGAGGTGCGTGCGTTCGAGGCGGAATTCGCGGTCTGGCTGGGCACCGTCGCAGCAGTCGGTTGCGCCAACGGCACCGATGCGCTGGCACTCGCGTTGCGCGCGCTGGGCGTGGGGCCGGGCATGAGCGTGGTGACCGTGTCGCACACTGCGGTTGCCACGGTGGCCGCGATCGAGATGGCCGGCGCCACACCGCTGCTGATCGACATCGAGCCCGATTACTACACGATGGACCCCGGCGAACTGGCCGAGGTACTGGCGCATCCGCCGGCAGGTGCGCCGCCGATCCGCGCGGTGATCCCGGTGCATCTCTATGGCCAGTGCGCGGCGATGGCGTCGATCGTCGCGGCTTGCCGCCGGCATGGCGTGGCGGTGATCGAGGACTGCGCGCAGGCGCACGGCGCCACCATCGCCGGTCGCAAGGTGGGCACGTTCGGCGAGATCGCCACGTTCAGCTTCTATCCAACCAAGAACCTCGGTGCGCTGGGTGACGGCGGCATGCTGGCGACGCAGGACGCAAAACTGGCCGCCGATATTGCCGCGCTGCGCCAGTATGGTTGGCGCACGCACTACATCAGCGATGCGGTCGGCGTGAATAGCCGGCTCGACGAAATGCAGGCGGCAATCCTGCGCGTGAAGCTGTGCCGTCTCGATGCACAGAACGCGCGGCGGCAGACGATTGCCGCGGCATACGATGCAGCACTGCGGGGTACGTCGCTGGCACCGCCGGTGCGGCGCGCCGGCGTGGGTCATGTATTTCATCTGTATGTGCTGCGAACGCCGGACCGAGCCGGAGTGCAGGCGCGGCTGCGTGACGCAGGGATCGGGACCGGCATCCATTATCCGTGTCCGGTACACCTGCAACCGGCCTATCGCGGGCGCGTGGCGCTCGGGCCTTCGCGTTGCGACGCAACCGAAACCGCCGCCGAACAGGTGCTGAGCCTGCCGATTTATCCGGAACTGACCGACGCTCAGGTCACCCGGGTGTGCGAGGCACTGCGGCGGTTCTGACTATTTTGGCACCACCTTCTGATCACCGCCTGGCGTGCCGGGCGGCGAGATCACGGGCATGGGACCGTTCGCCTGCGGCGGCAGCGGTGCACGGATACCAGGATCCACTGCAGGCGGCTGCAGCATCCCCTGCTGCCGCGACAGCTTGTCGCTCAGGCTGTGTTGGATGGGCGCAATCTGCTCCGGCGGCGGCTGCGACGCGTTGGGCGGCGCCAGCGGCGGATGTTCCATCTGCGGCGGCGCAGGCTGCGGGTTCTGCGCGCCGGCGACGCATGGAAACGCCAAACCGGCCAGGAGGCCGAACAGCAGTCTGGTTGGTTTCGTCATCCCGCAACAACGCCACGGGCCACGCTGCGTTCCCTGTTCACGCGGCTGCGATGCTCAGCCCCGCCACACTTTCCAGGGGGCTTCGCCAGATGACCACAGCGTTTCCAGCGTCGCCCGGTCGCGCATCGTGTCCATCGGCTGCCAGAAACCGGTGTGACGATAGGCGCACAGCTCGCCGTCGCGTGCCAGGCCTTCCAGCGGTTCGGTTTCCCACGGCGTGTCGTCGCCTGCGATACGATCCAGCACGTCAGGGTGCAGCACGAAGAAACCGCCATTGATCAACGCGTTCTCGCCCGGCGGCTTTTCGCTGAAGCGGGTCACGCGATCATCCTGCAACAGCAGCGCGCCGTAGCGGCCTGGCGGGGTCACCGCGGTGACGGTCGCGAGTTTGCCGTGACGACGGTGGAACGCGATCAGCGCACCGATATCGATGTCAGCCACGCCATCGCCATAGGTCATGCAGAAGTTCTCGTCAGGATCGAGATAGCGGCTGACGCGTTTCAGCCGGCCGCCGGTCATGGTGGCCAGCCCGGTGTCCACCAGCGTCACGCGCCAGGGTTCGGCGTAATTGGTGTGGTAGGTGATCTCGCAGGTGCGCGCGTCCACCGTCAGATCGGATTCGTGCATCACGTAATTGGCGAAGTATTCCTTGATCATGTAGCCGCGATAGCCCAGGCAGATGACGAAGTCTGTCACCCCGTAGGTCGTATAGATGTTCATCACGTGCCACAGGATCGGCCGACCGCCGATTTCGATCATCGGCTTCGGCCGCAGATGCGACTCTTCGGCGATGCGCGTGCCCATGCCGCCAGCGAGTATGACTGCTTTCATGATCAACGCCGCTTGAGGAAGCTCTTGGGCCAATAGGTGACCCGGCTGCGCACCACACCCTCGTTGAACGGAAAGCCGGGTTCCTCCAGCACAAAGTCTGGATTGCGTACCGAGGAATGACTCCACTGCGGTGACCGGGTTGTTCCACGTCCAGTCGGGTGCGCTGCGCGGCGCGCCGGCAAGCTGCGCCATGATGCCGTCGCAGGCGACGATGTAGGAGCCGGACGAGACCAGCGGCGCGTACAGGTCTAGTTCCGCCTCGACATGCGCGCGGCTGTGGTTGGAATCGAGCACCACCAGCACGTTTTCATCGGGCGCGATGCCATGGCGCACCGCCGCCAGCGTGCCGGGCGCGGCAGAGCTGCCCTGGATCAGTGTGATACGCGCGGCGAGCGGATGCGCCTCTATCGCTATGCGATTGTGCTTGCGGATGTCGATGTCGACACCAATGGCGCGGCCGTGGCCCATCGCCTCGAACAGGCTGGCGTAGAATACCAGCGAGCCTCCGTGTGCGACGCCGGTCTCCACGATCACGTCGGGCCGCAGGCGCCAGATCACCTCCTGGATACGGATTATGTCCTCCGGCAACTGGATCACCGGCCGTCCCATCCAGGTGAAGCCATAGACGTATTTCACGTCCCAGCCACAACGCAGCCAGGCAGCGGACACCGCCTCGAACGCCTCGGGCGTGTCGAGCGCATGCTGCTCCGCAGTGCCGTCCGCGTGGTGGATGGTCACGCAGCCATTGGCCTCGTCGATAGTGAGCATCGGTGTTCCTGTGCTAGCGCCAGCAAGATCGGCAGATCGGTGACAAGGTCGCTGGCGGTGGGGCCGAATTCGGCGTCGAGCCGCGCGGTGTCAATCGGCAGATGCCGTACTGTCGGGACATCGGACGCAAAGCTGGTGTGCCAGCCAGTGACGTCGCGCAGGCAATAGGCGATGGCGGCGTGGCTGGTGTTGCAGCCGGCCGCGACGTTGTAGATGCGGTGTTGGCCGGTTGTAGCGATCGCCGGCAGCAGCCGCACCACCGCGGAGGTGCTGACGTAGTCCTTGGAGGATGCGGGGCTTTGGCGAAACACCACGCCGCCGGTCTCGCGACCTTCGCGCAGCACCTGTCCCAAGAATGTCTCCGCCGGCATGCCGATGCCGTAGACGTTCGACAGCCGCACCACGCGCGTCGTGGGACGCGGATCGACCAAACACAGCGCCTCGCCGGCGAGCTTCGTCACGTTGTAGAGGTCGGAGGGATCGGCCGGCATCGCAGGCAACGCCGCCTCCTCATGCGTGGCGCTCGCGCGCGCATAGACGCGCGTGGACGACAGCAGCAGGAACGAGTCGAACTGCAGATCGGCGAGACAATGCGCGACGAGGCCCACATGCGCCTCTGCCGTGTCCAGCGGGCGCACACGGAAGTCGCTTGTGAGGCCGATGCAGTCGATCACATGGCCGGCCGGCCGACGCCTCGCCAGCAGTACCGGCAGCACCGCCCGTGTGACCGCATGGACCACCTGGTCGTGGCTCTCCAGCCAAGCGACCAGCGCCGCTCCGATGAAGCCGCTGGCGCCGAGGATGGTGAAGGTTGAACGATCAGCGGACACCGGGTTGTGCACCGAAGCATATTGCCTCAGTTCCTTCTACACGCGCCGGGTAAATTTACCGTTGCCGTCCGCGCCAGCCATGCAGGACGGCCGGAGTGCCGTGTGCCAGGCAGTACGGCGGCAGCTTACCACGCAGCAGCGAAGCTGCGCCGATGACGCTCCCGCTGCCGATCGTGACCCCGTCCAGCAGCACGCAGTTCGCACCGATCCACACATCGTCGCCGATCTCGATGCCACCGCGACTCGGCTGAAAACCCTGCTCGCGGATCAGCCGATCGGGATCGATGAACGCGTGATTGGCTGGTGCCAGCGTGCAATTCGCGGCGATCAGCACGTTGCGGCCGATCCGGATGCCGTTGCCGGTGTAGAGCACGCAGCCTGAATTGATCACGCTGCCGCGGCCGATCACCACGTCGCCTGATCCGCCGGCCGGCTTGATCTTTACGAACGCATCGATGACCACATCGTCCTCGATCACAATACGGCTGCCGCGTTGCGAGTCCTCGATATCCGCGAGATGCGAAATGCGCGCGGACGGTGCGATCCTCAGCATGCATTCCACAGCGCGCGATACGCTGCCTCGACATGCCGCGCGAGATCCGCTGCATCGCACAGTGGCGAGTCCGCGACACGCTGGCGCAGCGTGGCGCGTACCTGTGCCAGCCGGTGGGGATCGACTGCCGCGGTGACCGCGCGGGCGACGTAGCGGTCGGCATCTGCGGTGACCCAGTCGTCCATTCCGACGGCGTGCAGGATCATCGCACCGAACCGTCCCACACTCGGCCGCCCCGCCAGCGATACGACAGGGACTCCCTGCCACAACGCCTCGATCGTGGTGGTGCCGGCGTTATGCGGGAATGGATCGAGCGCGACGTCGATCCCGCCATACGCGGCCCAGGTGGACAGCCGTGGCGCGGTGGCGACCAACTCGAGCCGATCGCGATGGACGTCTTGCGCAGCGAATAGCGCGGCGATCAGGTCGCGGAACGCGGGTTCTCGGAACGGCGCACTGTTCAGCACCAGCCGTGCATCTGGCACTTCGCGCAAGATCTGCGCCCACGCGGCGATCACGGCGTCATTCAGCCGTTCCGTCCGACCGAAATACCCGAACGTGATGAAGCCCTTGGTGAGCGCGGGAAGCGGCGTGACCACCGGCATCCCGGCTGGCGGAGCATACGCCAGCGGTATCCGCGGCAGGCGGGTGACGTGCTCGCTGAACAGTGCGTCCGCGCCAGGCGGCGCCAGCGCCGCGTCGGCCAGGAAGGCATCCATCGCAGAGAGCCCCGAGGTGTAGCCATGCCCCAGCAGGTACGCCACCTGAACGGGCGCGGGCCTGCGTGCAAAAACCAGCAATCGGCTGCCGGCGGTGTGGCCGGTGAGATCCACCAGCACGTCGATGCCGTCGCGCCGGATCAACTCGGCGGCAGCCGCATCGTCGAGGCCCGAGATGTCGTGCCAATGCTCGGCCAGCGTCCGGAACCGCTCGGTGACCGAGTCGGGATTGCTCACTGCGGCATAACAGAACAGCTCGATACGAGTGCGGTCATGCGCCGCAAGCAACGGTTCGGCGAACCATGCCGCCGCATGAGCGCGGAAATCGGCGGAAACATAGCCGACACGCAGCCTTCGCCCGGCCGATCGGTCGATGGCAGCGGGTGGATTGGTGGGCGCGAGCGCAGCGGCATGGCAGTGATCCCAGTTGCGGTATTCCGCGTAGATCGCTTCGGCGGTCAGGTCGCTGCGGTAATTGAGCGAGAACAGCAGATTGCTGTGTGCGACGGTATAGTCGGGCCGCGCCGCCAGGGCCTCACGGCAGCAGCGTTCGGCTTCGGCGTGTCTGCCCTGCGGCTGCAGCGTGATCGCAAGGTTGGATAGCACGCGGTGGCGCTGCTTCGCGTGCGGCAGGGCGGCGCGATGATGGGCCTCCGCCTCGATCGGGCGGCCAGTCCGTCCTAACACCGCGCCAAGTGTGTCGTGAGCTTCTGCGTCCGCTGGATCGATCGCCAGCGCCTGCCGAAGCGCAACCTCGGCACAATCAAATGCACCACATGCCATCTGGGTCAGCGCGAAGCTGCGCAGCAACCACGGCTGGTCCGGCGCATGGCACAACGCCTCAGTCAGCACTGCTAACGCCTCTTCGGCCCGATGCTGATCCAGCAGGACATTGCCGAGATTTCCCTGCGCCTGAACCAGCGTGGGGTCGAGCCGCAGCGCCTGGCGATAGACCGCTTCGGCTTCCTCCAGGCGACCCATCGAACGCAGCATCACCCCGAGATCCGACCGGACGGCTGGATCCGCCCCGTCGTCAATCGAGCGTTGCAGCAGCGCCGTTGCCGCTACCATGTCACCTTGATTGAACCTGATCAGTCCGAGCACGTGCAGTGCGGGCGAATTGTGTGGATCGCTTGCCAGCAGGCGTTCCGCGAGGCGGCCTGCGGCATCGGCGTCGCCGGACGCATAGACCTGCCGGACATCCCGCTTGTCACCATCGCTCCAGCGTCGCCATAGGTCGCGGTACGCCGCCTCGATCTCGCGCGCCAATCCGGCGGCGTCGCACAGTGGCGACGCAGCGAAGCGCGGACGCAGCTCCCCACGCAGCCGCGCCAGCGCGTCGACATCCGCGGCGGCGGTGACGGCGCGTGCCACATAGGCATCGACATCGCCGGCAACCCAGTTGTCCAGCCCGACCGCATGGAGGATCGCGGCGCCAAACCGACCGACCGTTGGCCGGCCGGCGAGCGACAGAACCGGCACGCCTTGCCACAGTGCCTCGATCGTCGTGGTACCGGCATTGTGCGGGAACGGGTCGAGCGCGATGTCGATCTCGCCATACGCTGCCCAGGTACTCGGCTGCGGCGACGTATAGACAAGGTCAAGCCGCGCCGAAGCGATGCCGAGGGCGGCGAAGCGTGCGGATATCTGCTCGCGGCCGGCAGGCTCACCGAATGGTGCGCTGTTCAGCATCAATCGTGACCCCGGTACGGCGTGCAGGATGCGCGCCCAAGCGGCCACTACCGCATCGTTCAGCCGCACCGTGCGGCCGAAATAGCCGAAAGTGATATAGCCATTGGCGAGTGCCGGCAGCGGCGACACGTCCGGCATTTCCGCTGGCGGCGCATAGGCGAGTGGAATGCGCGACAGCCGGATTAGGTGTTCGCTGAAGAGTCTGTCCGCGCCTGGCGGGGTCAACTCGGCATCCGAGAGGAACGCGTCCATCGCGGACAGTCCGGAGCTGTAGCCGTGGCCCAGCTGCCATTCCACCTGCACAGGTGCCGGCTTGCGCGCGAAGGCAAGCAGGCGGTTGCCTGCCGTGTGGCCCGCGAGATCGACCAGTACATCGATGCGGTCGCGGCGGATCTGCTCGGCCAGTTCCGCATCGCTCAGTCCGACCGTGTTGTGCCACTGATCGGCGAGGGCACGGAACCGCTCGGTGACCGCGTCGGGCGCGGGAACTTCCGCATAGCAGTGCAATTCGACTATTGAGCGATCATGTTCCGCGAGCAGCGGCTCCGCGAACCATGCAACGGCATGCCGGCGGAAATCGGGCGACACATAGCCTACGCGCAGGCGCCGCTCCGGCGACCGATCGAGGTCGAAACCGGGCTGCGAGGGCAGCAGCGGAAGGCCATGCTGCAGGTCCCAACGCCGGTACTCGGCGAAGATGTCCTCTGCCGTTACGTCAGGGCAATAATTGAGGCAAAATAGAATGCTGCTGTGCGGCAGGGCAAATTCGGGCCGCAGCGCCAGCGCCTGCCGCAGCGCCGCCTCGGCCTCGGCAAGCCGGCCCTGACGCATCAGCGCCAGACCTAGATTGTTGTGCGCATCCGCGTTGATCGTATCGCACGCGATGGCTTGGCGGGCGGCTTGTTCGGCCTTTCGCGCGTGTCCCGCAAGCGCCAGCACCCAGGCCAGATTGACCCAGGCATCAGCGAAATCTGGCGCCAAGAGGATCGCCACGCGATAGCAGTCGGCACTCTCATCGTAGCGGCCGAGGTCGCGCAGGATGTTGCCCAGGTTGTTGTGCGCGGCGACACGCTGCGGCTCCAACTGCAACGCCATGCGCGCGGCGGCTTCGGCGTCGGCGAGCCGACCCAGTTTGCGCAGGATCGCCGCGTGATTGGCGTACACTTCCGCTTGCGCAGGTGCGTGTGTGATGGCTGCCTTGAGGTGAGTGTCGGCGTCGCCGAGCCGATGGTCGCCATAGGCCAACAGACCGAGCACATGATGCGCCGCGGCGTTTGCCTCATCGTGCCGCAGCATTCGCTGCGCCAATTCGGTGGCGGCCGCCGGATTGCCTTCGGTGTAGAGGCGATGCAGGCGCGCGACATCGCCCTCGCGCCATTCGTCCCATAGCGCGCGATAGGTGGCTTCAATGGCGCGCGCGAGGCCGGTGGCGTCGCACAGAGGCGACGCGGCAACTCTCTGCCGCAATCCCGAACGCATGAGCGCGAGCGAGGCGGCGTCGGATGCCGCGGCCACCGCGCGCGCAATATAAGCGTCGGCGCTGTCGGTGACCCAGTCGTCGAGTCCGATCGCGTGCAGGATGCTGGCGCCGAACCGGCCTACCGTCGGGCGGCCCGCCAGGGTGATCGCCGGCACCCCTTGCCACAGCGCCTCGATGGTCGTCGTGCCGGCATTGTGCGGGAACGGATCCAGCGCGATGTCGATGCCGGCATACGCGGCCCAGGCGTTCGGCTGTGGCGTGGAAAATACCAGGTCAAGCCTTGTTGGATCGATGCCGTGCGCAGCGAAGCGCGCGAGGAACAGGTCGTGGAATGCCGCTTCTTGGAATGGCCGGTTGTCCAGGATCAGTCGCGACCGCGGCACGGCGTGCAGGATGCGTGCCCAGGTGGCGATCACCATGTCGTTTAGGCGTTCGGTCCGACCGAAATGGCCGAATGTGACGAAGCCGTTGGCCAGTGCCGGTAGCGGTGTGACCGGAGGCATCCCGTCGGGTGGCGCGTAGGCGAGCGGAATGCGGGGCAGCCGGATCAGGCGTTCGCTGAACAGAGCATCGGCGCCTTGGGGTGCCAGGGCGGTGTCGGCGAGGAACGCATCCATGGCCGAAAGGCCAGTGCTGTAACCATGGCCCAGCAGATAGGCGACCTGCACCGGCGCCGGCCGCCGCGCGAACGTAAGCAATCGGTTGCCGGCACTATGGCCTGCGAGGTCGATCAGAACATCGATCCGGTCGGTACGGATCAGCTCGGCCAGCCTCGCGTCGCATAAGCCGATCGTATTCCGCCAGTGATCGCTGAGCAAACGGAACCGCTCGGTGGCGGCGTCCTCGGCCGCGACGCCCGCGTACAGATAGAGTTCGACATTCGAGCGGTCGTGCGCGGCCAGCAACGGTTCGGCAAACATTGCAACCGCGTGATGTCGGAAGTCCGCCGATAAATAACCGATCCGTAGTCGGCGGCCTGGCGTTCGATCCAGTGCGAACGGCGGCGCTTCGGATCCGAGGTGCTTCGCGTGGCGGCGGTCCCAGTCCTGGTATTCGGCAAACACCGCTTCTGCTGTGACGTCGGTGCGGTAGTTGAGCGCAAACAGCAGATTGCCATGGCCGGAGGCATAATCCGGACGCATCGCCAGAGCCTTGCGGTAGCACTCCTCGGCTTCGGCATGGCGGCCTTGCGAAAGCAAGGCCACGCCCAGGTTGGTCAGCCAGCAATGTTGGTCCGGCGCCAAAGAGATCGCGGTTCGACTGGCTGATTCTGCCGCGATGGGGCAGCCGGAACGCGCGAGCAAGGCACTGAGATTGCCGTGCGCCAGCGCATAACCTGGATCCAGGGCCAGTGCGCGACGCAGTTCGGCAAGCGCTTCGGCATTGCACTCGAATGCGAACAGCAGAGTTCCGAGGTTGCAATGGACTACGGCACTGGCAGGCTCGCATTGCGCCGCGTTGCGAAACGCACCCAATGCGTCCTGGAGCCTCCCCTGATGTTGCAGCACTTGTCCCAGGCCGTTCCAGGCCTTCCCGTAATCGGGGCGGAGCGCGAGTGCGGCACGAAATGCTTCCTCGGCATCGATATCGCGTCCCTGCTTTTGCAACAGATTTCCCAGATTGAAGTGGGCCGAGGCGAAGTTCGGCTCGATGCTGACGGCCTGCCGATACGCAGCTTCCGCCTCACCGTGCCGGCCAAGCGCCTCGAGCGAAACGCCCAGGTTGGAATATTCCGGCGGACTTTCGGCAAAGGAGCGCAACAACTGCGCCGCCTCTTCGAATCGCCCGGTCTGCTGCGCGATGTCGCTCAATGCGCGTGGTGCGAGGGGGTCGTTCGGGTTCCGCAGCAGAGCAGCTCGCCAATGTGCCTCCGCGAATGCCAGATCGCTACGTTGCCACGCCGCGACCGCGCCAGGAGTGCCGGTCTGGGCCGTCTTGGCTGCATTTTGCCTGACGGCCCGCGCCGACATCTTCATTCGATCACACTGCTAGACCTGGGTGAAGCTGCTCGCACTGTAGGTCCATGGGACATTGTTGCCGCTGTCGATCACTCCAATCAGGGTGCCGCCACCAGCAAAGTTGCCGTTGTTGCTGTAATACAGCTCGCCGGTATTTTGTTGGTAAACAAACCCGCCCTTGCCGCCGGTTGCCTCGGCGACGGTGAGCCGCGTGGCTGCGTCAGCCACCGCCTTGAGGTTGGTGCCGTCGACCAGCGCGGCATTACCCAGATCGTAGGTGTCGGCGGGCAGGATCGCGCTTCCCGTTGTGTCGAGCGCGATCTTGTCTAGCTTGGCCGCGCTGAAGTTCTGGACGGTGCTGTAGTTGCCGGCGCTTGCCTGATCGAGCACGAACTGGTCTGCGCCAGTATTGCCGGTGATGAAGTTCATGCCGGCACCACCAACCACCATGCTGGCGTTGGAGCCGGTCAGCAGGATCGTGTCGTTGCCCGTGCCGCCGAACGCGGTTTCCGTATTCGCGACGGAGACGCGGTTGGTGAAGTTGGCCAACTGCAGCGTGTCGTTGCCGGTGCCGAGATCGACACTGCCGTTCACCAGAGCTGTGCCCATGGTGATGGCATCGTTGCCGGTGCCGCCGATGGTGGTCTCGACGTTGTTGACGCTGCCGGTATTTCCGCTGGCGGTCAGGGTCAGCCTGTCGGCACCCGCTCCAAGATCGACGGTCATCGAGTTGGTCAACGCGCCGGACAGGGTGACGGTGTCGGCACCCGAGCCGCCGATGATGGTGTCGGTGTTGGCGACGGTTGCCGAGTTGGTGAAGTTGCCGAAGGTCAACTTGTCGTTGCCGGAGCCGAGGTCGACGGAGCCATTGGCGATGGCGGTGGCCAAGGTGACGGTGTCGTCTCCGGTGCCGCCGGTGAGTGTACTGACGTTGCTGACGGTGCCGGTGTTGGCGACGCCGGCGAGGGTGAGGGCGTTGGCACCGGTGCCGAGGTCGATCTGCATGCCGGCGAGTGCGGTGGCGAGGGTGACGGCGTCGTTGCCGGTGCCGCCGGTGACAGTCTCCACATTGGCGAGTGTGGCGGAGTTGGTGAAGTTGCCGAAGGTGAGCTTGTCGCTGCCTGTGCCGAGATCGACGGAGGCGTTGGAGACCGCGGAACCGAGGACGACGGTATCGGCGCCGGTTCCGCCGGTGATGGTCTTGGTGTTGGCCACCGTGGCCGAGTTGGTGCCGTTGGCGAAGCTGAGGATGTCGTTGCCGCCGCCGAGGTCGACGGAGCCGCCGGTGATGACGGTGCCGAGGGTGACGGCATCGTCACCCGAGCCGCCGATCAGGGTATTGACGTTGCTGAGGGTGCCGGTGTTGGCGACGCCGGCCAGGGTGA
Organism: uncultured Alphaproteobacteria bacterium; assembly: GCA_963749575.1. Taxonomy (GTDB): domain Bacteria; phylum Pseudomonadota; class Alphaproteobacteria; order Acetobacterales; family Acetobacteraceae; genus JAMXLO01. The sequence goes on along the minus strand of CAVVNM010000009.1, from coordinate 308,898 downwards.
GCTTGTTGGCGCCGGTGCCGAGATCGACCGCCATGGCGGTGCTCAGCGCGGTGCCGAGGGTGACGGTGTCGTTGCCTGCTGCGCCGGTGATGGTCTCGGTGTTGGCCACCGTGGCGGTGTTGGCGAAGTTGCCGAAGGTGAGGGTGTCGTTGCCCGCGCCCAGATCGATGGAAGCACTGACCGCGGCGGCGCCCAGGGTGACGGTGTCGGCGGCGGTGCCGCCGATCAGTGTGGTGGCGTTCTTGACGGTGCCGGTGTTGGCGGCGTTGGTCAGGGTCAGCTTGTTGGCGCCGGCGCCGAGATCGACCGCCATGGCGTTGCTCAGCGCAGTGGTCAGGGTGACGGTGTCGGCGCCGGTTCCGCCGATGATGGTCTCGGTGTTGGCGACGGTCGCCGAGTTGGTGAAGTTGCCGAAGCTCAGCACGTCGTTGCCGGTGCCGAGATCGACGGAGGCGTTGGACGCGGCGGTGCCCAGGGTGACGGCGTCGTTGCCGGCGGCGCCGGCGATGGTCTCGGTATTGGCGACGGTGGCGGAGTTGGTGCCGTTGGCGAAGCTGAGGATGTCGTTGCCGGCGCCGAGATCGACCGAGCCGCCGGTGAGGGCGGTGCCGAGGGTGACGGCATCGTCACCCGAGCCGCCGATCAGGGTGTTGACGTTGCTGAGGGTGCCGGTGTTGGCGACGCCGGCCAGGGTGAGCTTGTTGGCGCCGGTGCCGAGATCGACCGCCATGGCGGTGCCCAGCGCGGAACCCAGGGTGATGGTGTCGTTGCCGGTGCCGCCGGTGATGGTCTCGGTGTTGGCCACCGTGGCGGTGTTGGCGAAGTTGCCGAAGGTGAGGGTGTCGCTGCCGGCGGCGAGATCGATGGAAGCACCGACCGCGGCGGCGCTCAGGGTGACGGTGTCGGCGCCGGTGCCGCCGACGATGGTCTCGATATTGGCTGCGGTGAGGGAGTTGCCGCCACTGGCGAGGGTGAGCTTGTCGCTGCCGGCACCGAGGTCGATGGAGCCGTTGGTCACGCTGGTGCTCAAGGTGACGGTGTCGTTGGCGGTGCCGCCGACCAGGGTGTTGACGTTGCTGACGGAGCCGGTGTTGGCGACGTTGCCCAGGGTCAGCTTGTTGGAGCCGGTGCCCAGATCGATCTGCATCGCCGCGGAGAGGGCAGTGCTCAGGGTGACGGTATCGGCGCCGGTTCCGCCGGTGATGGTCTTGGTGTTGGCCACCGTGGCCGAGTTGGCGAAGTCGGCGAAGGCGAGGATGTCGTTGCCGCCGCCGAGGTCGACGGAGCCGCCGGTGATGACGGTGCCGAGGGTGACGGCATCGTCACCCGAGCCGCCGATCAGGGTGTTGACGTTGCTGAGGGTGCCGGTGTTGGCGACGCCGGCCAGGGTGAGCTTGTTGGCGCCGGTGCCGAGATCGACCGCCATGGCGGTGCTCAGCGCGGTGCCGAGGGTGACGGTGTCGTTGCCTGCTGCGCCGGTGATGGTCTCGGTGTTGGCCACCGTGGCGGTGTTGGCGAAGTTGCCGAAGGTGAGGGTGTCGTTGCCCGCGCCCAGATCGATGGAAGCACTGACCGCGGCGGCGCCCAGGGTGACGGTGTCGGCGGCGGTGCCGCCGATCAGTGTGGTGGCGTTCTTGACGGTGCCGGTGTTGGCGGCGTTGGTCAGGGTCAGCTTGTTGGCGCCGGCGCCGAGATCGACCGCCATGGCGTTGCTCAGCGCAGTGGTCAGGGTGACGGTGTCGGCGCCGGTTCCGCCGGTGATGGTCTCGGTGTTGGCGACGGTCGCCGAGTTGGTGAAGTTGCCGAAGCTCAGCACGTCGTTGCCGGTGCCGAGATCGACGGAGGCGTTGGACGCGGCGGTGCCCAGGGTGACGGCGTCGTTGCCGGCGGCGCCGGCGATGGTCTCGGTATTGGCGACGGTGGCGGAGTTGGTGCCGTTGGCGAAGCTGAGGATGTCGTTGCCGGCGCCGAGATCGACCGAGCCGCCGGTGAGGGCGGTGCCGAGGGTGACGGCATCGTCACCCGAGCCGCCGATCAGGGTGTTGACGTTGCTGAGGGTGCCGGTGTTGGCGACGCCGGCCAGGGTGAGCTTGTTGGCGCCGGTGCCGAGATCGACCGCCATGGCGGTGCCCAGCGCGGAACCCAGGGTGATGGTGTCGTTGCCGGTGCCGCCGGTGATGGTCTCGGTGTTGGCCACCGTGGCGGTGTTGGCGAAGTTGCCGAAGGTGAGGGTGTCGCTGCCGGCGGCGAGATCGATGGAAGCACCGACCGCGGCGGCGCTCAGGGTGACGGTGTCGGCGCCGGTGCCGCCGACGATGGTCTCGATATTGGCTGCGGTGAGGGAGTTGCCGCCAGCTGGCGAGGGTGAGCTTGTCGCTGCCGGCACCGAGGTCGATGGAGCCGTTGGTCGACGCTGGTGCTCAAGGTGACGGTGTCGTTGGCGGTGCCGCCGACCAGGGTGTTGACGTTGCTGACGGAGCCGGTGTTGGCGACGTTGCCCAGGGTCAGCTTGTTGGAGCCGGTGCCCAGATCGATCTGCATCGCCGCGGAGAGGGCAGTGCCCAGGGTGACGGTATCGGCGCCGGTTCCGCCGGTGATGGTCTTGGTGTTGGCCACCGTGGCCGAGTTGGCGAAGTCGGCGAAGGCGAGGATGTCGTTGCCGCCGCCGAGGTCGACGGAGCCGCCGGTGATGACGGTGCCGAGGGTGACGGCATCGTCACCCGAGCCGCCGATCAGGGTGTTGACGTTGCTGAGGGTGCCGGTGTTGGCGACGCCGGCCAGGGTGAGCTTGTTGGCGCCGGTGCCGAGATCGACCGCCATGGCGGTGCTCAGCGCGGTGCCGAGGGTGACGGTGTCGTTGCCTGCTGCGCCGGTGATGGTCTCGGTGTTGGCCACCGTGGCGGTGTTGGCGAAGTTGCCGAAGGTGAGGGTGTCGTTGCCCGCGCCCAGATCGATGGAAGCCACTGACCGCGGCGGCGCCCAGGGTGACGGTGTCGGCGGCGGTGCCGCCGATCAGTGTGGTGGCGTTCTTGACGGTGCCGGTGTTGGCGGCGTTGGTCAGGGTCAGCTTGTTGGCGCCGGCGCCGAGATCGACCGCCATGGCGTTGCTCAGCGCAGTGGTCAGGGTGACGGTGTCGGCGCCGGTTCCGCCGGTGATGGTCTCGGTGTTGGCGACGGTCGCCGAGTTGGTGAAGTTGCCGAAGCTCAGCACGTCGTTGCCGGTGCCGAGATCGACGGAGGCGTTGGACGCGGCGGTGCCCAGGGTGACGGCGTCGTTGCCGGCGGCGCCGGCGATGGTCTCGGTATTGGCGACGGTGGCGGAGTTGGTGCCGTTGGCGAAGCTGAGGATGTCGTTGCCGGCGCCGAGATCGACCGAGCCGCCGGTGAGGGCGGTGCCGAGGGTGACGGCATCGTCACCCGAGCCGCCGATCAGGGTGTTGACGTTGCTGAGGGTGCCGGTGTTGGCGACGCCGGCCAGGGTGAGCTTGTTGGCGCCGGTGCCGAGATCGACCGCCATGGCGGTGCCCAGCGCGGAACCCAGGGTGACGGTGTCGTTGCCGGTGCCGCCGGTGATGGTCTCGGTGTTGGCCACCGTGGCGGTGTTGGCGAAGTTGCCGAAGGTGAGGGTGTCGCTGCCGGCGCCCAGATCGATGCTGGCGTTGGCGATCGCTCCAGTCAGGACAATGGTGTCGGCACCCGAACCGGAAGTGAGCGTATCGACGGTAGTCAAGGTTGCCGAGTTGCCGGCATTGCCGAGAACGATGACGACTGACACGGCCCATCTCCTAGGGAGGGGGTAACCAGGGATCGGCCGTTTTGTCCTGCCACCTGGCGTGGCTGCGCTGCTGTGCGAACAGCAGCCTTACTCCGCAGACGTAAAGAATTGGTTCGCGCCACGCCGATGTTGCCGCCGGCCCGGCCGCGGCCCACACTTGTTACTCTGTCAGGAGACTTGCGCGTGGCGGCGCCGAAACCGAATCTCTCGTCCTCGATTTGGCTGATCGTCGCGGGACTCGTGGTGATCTCGGTGCTGGGCCTGTTTGGCGGCGGCGGGAACGTTGGGGGCACCGACGTCATTCCATACAGCCAGTTCCAGCAATATCTCGACGCCAACAAGGTGAAGCAGGTCACCGTGGCAGGCAGCGTAATCCGCGGCTCGCTGACCGAGCCGATGGCGGACGGGCGGAGCAACTTCAGCACGGTGCAGGTGCCACCCGATCTGGCCGGCCAGCTCGCCAAGCACAACGTCGAGTTCACCGGCAGCGCGAACGAGGCCGGTGCCCTCGGCACGCTGCTGTCGTGGGTGCTGCCGCCACTGCTGTTCGTCGGCATCTGGGTGTTCGCCTCGCGGATGATGATGGGCGGGCGGGGCGGCGGGTTCGGCGGCGGACTGCTATCGGTCGGCCGCTCGAAGGCCAAGCTGGTGGCGGAAACCGACGTGAAGGTCACGTTCGGCGACGTGGCCGGGGTGGACGAGGCGAAGGACGAGCTGCACGAGATCGTCGATTTCCTGAAGCGGCCGGAGGAGTTCACCCGGCTTGGCGCGCATATTCCGCGCGGGATCCTGCTGGTGGGGCCGCCGGGCACCGGAAAGACGCTGCTGGCCCGCGCCGTGGCCGGAGAAGCGGGGGTGCCGTTCTACGCCACCAACGGCGCCGAGTTCGTCGAGATGTTCGTAGGGGTCGGTGCCGCCCGGGTACGGGACCTGTTCGAGCAGGCACGGGGGACGGCACCGTGCATCATCTTCATCGACGAGCTCGATGCGCTCGGGCGGGCGCGCGGTGTCAGTCCGATGGGCGGGCAGGACGAGAAGGAACAGACGCTCAACCAGTTGCTGGCCGAGATGGACGGGTTCGACCGCTCGGTGGCGATCGTGATCCTGGCGGCGACCAACCGGCCGGAGATCCTCGATCCGGCGCTGCTGCGGGCGGGGCGGTTCGATCGCCAGGTGTTGGTGGACCGGCCGGACAAGAAGGGGCGGGTGGATATCCTCCGTATCCACCTGGCGCGGCTGAAGTTGGCGGCGGACGTGAAGCTGGAGGACATCGCGGCGCTGACGCCCGGGTTCACCGGGGCGGATCTCGCGAATCTGGCGAACGAGGCGGCGGTGCTGGCGACGCGGCGCGGCGGGGAGGCGATCGGGATGGACGACTTCACCGGCGCGGTGGAGCGGATCGTCGCGGGGCTGGAGAAGAAGTCGCGCATTTTGATCCCGCGCGAGCGGCGCATCGTCGCCTACCATGAGATGGGGCATGCGCTGGTGGCGCTGGCGATCCCGGGAAGCGATCCGATTCAGAAGGTGTCGATCATCCCACGCGGCATCGGTGCGCTGGGCTACACGCTGCAGCGGCCGACCGACGACCGGTTCCTGATGGGGCGCCACGAGCTGGACGACAGGATGACGGTGCTGATGGGGGGGCGCGCGGCGGAGACGCTGTTGGGCGAGGACATCTCGACCGGTGCTGCCGATGATCTGGCGAAGGCGACCGACATCGCGCGCGGGATGGTGCTGCGGTTCGGCATGGACGCGAAGCTCGGGCCGGTGGCCTGGGACACGGAGCAGGGGCAGTTTCTGACCCAGCCTGGGGTGTTCTGGCAGCAGCGTCGGTTCTCGGACGAGACCGCGCACGAGATCGACCTTGCGGTGCGCGAGCATCTGGACGGGGCGCTGGCGCGGGCGGTGGGGATATTGCGGGCGAACCGGGCGGCGCTGGACGAGGGCGCGGCGGCGCTGCTGGCGCACGAGACGCTGGGGGCGGAGGAGTTGCCGAAGGTCATCGTGGAGGCGGTGGAAGCAGCGGAGTAGTGCGTCGGTGACCGGTGACCAGGCGAGTTGTCCCTTCCGGCCCCGATAGGAAAGTGCTATTGTACGGCTCAGTCGGAGAGCTGACGCACAATGGCCTTCGCATCTCGCTACCAACATGATGTGTTCGTCAGCTACGCTCATGCTGACGACACACTCGACGCCTCGGGGCAGGGCTGGGTAGCGCAATTCGTTGCGTGTTTGGAGGTCGCCCTGCGGCAGCGACTGGGCGGCACCGATGAGCTCAGGCTGTATTTCGACCACAGCCATCTGCACGCCAATCATGCGCTGGATGACCTGTTGGGGGCCGCGCGCAGTTCGGCGGTGTTCTTGGCGATCGCATCGCGCAGTTATGCGATGCGCGATTGGACGAAGCGAGAGCTGGACGCGTTTGTTCGCGGTGCCGATGACCTGCATCGGCTGTTCGCGGTGGAATGCCTGCCGCTCGATGAAGGTGAAGTCTACCCGACACCACTCCAGGACCATAAGCGCATTGAGTTCTGGCATTTGAATGCACCGCACAGCCAGACGGCGATGCCATTGTCGCCGACACTTGACCCGTTGCAGTTTCATCGCCGGATTCATGACGTCGCCGATCAGATTCGCAAGCAACTCGGGCTGTTGCGGGTGGCGTCGGCGAAGGGCGAACCGCCTGATGCGCGCAATGACCAGGTACCAGCCGTGCACGCTGGGCCGCAACGGACCGTGTTGCTGGCGCAGGTGACCGACGACCTTGAGGTCGAGCGGGAGCAGCTTCGCCGCTATCTCGAACAATACAACGTCGCGATCCTGCCGGCCGGAACATATCCGCAGGACGGGGCGACGTTCCTGAAGGCGTTCGAGGCGGACCTGGCGCGTGCCGACCTGTTCGTTCAACTTCTCGGCGCCTTCGTAGGCCGGTCGCCGCCGGATCTGCCCGAAGGGTATACGCGGACGCAATTCGCGTCTGCGGCAGCACACAAGGTCGAAATCCTGCAATGGCGCCGACCCGATCTCGACCTGAGTACACTTGCCAACGAACGGCATCGCGAGTTGCTGGCCGGTGAACACGTCATGGCAACAGGGCTCGAGAGTTTCAAGACCGAGGCCCTGCGACGGGCAATGCGCCCACCGCCGACCGACAGCAGGACCGCACAGGACTCACTGGTGTTCGTCAACGCGGACCGGGATGACCTGGAGATAGCAAAGCAAATTCAGCAGGAATTCCTGAACCACGCGTTGCCGGCGGCGATTCCCAAACTGGACGGCGGTTCGGCGGAAGAGATTCGCATGGACATCGAGGAAAGCCTGATCGAATGCGCCGCGCTGGTGCTGGTGTATGGTCGAACCAGCCCGTTCTGGGTCCGCAGTCAGTTGCGCTTGTTCAATAAGGTCAAGGCGAGGCGATCCTGTCCACCGCGTGTGTTGGCGGTCTATTGCGGACCGCCGGTCGACAAGCAGGAGTTGGGCTTCAGTCTGCCGGAAATGCGGGAAATCGACGCCCGCGACGCCGTCTCCACGAAGCCTGTGCTGGCTTTGATCGAGGCACTGAAGGCGTGAGCGGTTCGCTGCGCCGCCCCTATCCCGGGCTGCGTTCGTTTCTGCGCGAGGAAGCGGACCTGTTCTTCGGCCGCGAGGCCTGTATCGACCAGATGGTCGACAAGCTGCGCGAGACACGGTTCCTGGCGGTGCTTGGGGCCTCGGGCAGCGGCAAATCGTCGTTGGTGCGCACCGGCCTTCTGGAGGCACTGGATCTTGGGCTGCTCGCGGCGGGGGTGCATTGGTCGGTCGCCCTGATGCGGCCCGGCAACCGGCCGATGATGAACCTGGCGCGGTCCCTGCTGCAACTCTCGACGTCGGCCGACGAAGCCCCGCTGTCTCGTCTGAATGTCGAAATGCTTGCGAGCTTCCTCACCCGCGGTCCCCGCGCGGTGGTCGAGTGGTGCCGGGACGGACACCTCCAGCCGGGACGCAGCCTGCTGCTCCTGGTCGACCAGTTCGAGGAGCTGTTTCGTTACGGAGACTACGCCGGCCACGAGGAGGCGGAGGCATTCGTCGCGCTGCTGCTGGAATGCTCGCAGACGGCGGATGTCCCGATCTACGTCGTGATGACGATGCGGTCGGAGTTCCTGGGTGCCTGCGCGCTGTTCCCGGGGCTGGCGGAGCGGATCAACGCGGGCCTCTACCTGACGCCACGCATGACACGGCAGGAAATCCGGGAGGCGATCGAGGGGCCAGCCGGAGTATGCGGGTTCTCGCTCGAGCCCGCTCTGGTCAACCGCCTGCTGAACGATCTTGCCAGCTTTGCGCCGTGGGAAGACGAATACCGCACCGATCAGACGGCCATGCTGTCGCGGCGCGCCGATCAGCTTCCGCTCATGCAGCATGTCTTGAACCGCATGTGGATGCAGGCGGAGGCGAATGCGCATGATGCGCCGGTCCGCATCACACTCGACGAGTACGAGCGGTTCGGCGGGCTGAGCGGCGCGCTGGATGCACATGCCAGGGAGGTGCTGGAAAGTCTTCCCGGCGAGGAACGAGCGTTGGTCGGCAGCATCTTTCGTGCCCTGACCAGCGGACCTGGGGTTGACACCGCGACGCGGAGACCGTGTCGCTTCGGCGATTTGGTCGCCGTGGCACGTGGCCGTCGTGACAGTGTGCTGGCCATCGTCAATGCGTTTCGGGCGGGCGGCTGCAATTTTCTCACGCCGCCCGACGGCGTCGCGCTCGAGGACACCACGATCGTCGATATCAGCCACGAAAGCCTGATCCGACAATGGAGTGAATTGCGCAACTGGCTGCGCGAAGAGGCAGGGTCGGCGGAGACCTACCGGCACATTCAGCAGATCGCGGAGCTACGGTCGAAGAAGGAAGCCGGGCTGCTCAGGATGCCGTTTCTGGCGGTCGCGCTCGCCTGGCGCCGGCGCGAAGACCCCACGGCGGCGTGGGCCGCACGCTACGGGGGCGATTTTCCCCTGGCGATGCGGCTCCTCGACGCCAGTGCGCGAAGCCACGCGTTCTGGCGCTATCTGGCCGCCGCCGTGGTGGGGCTGTTCGTCGTCGGCAGCAGCAGCTTCGGTGTCATCCAGTTCGAGACAGCGAAGTCGACCGAATCCAAGCTGATGACGGTACAGGGCAATCTGCAGCAGTTGAACAGCGATCTGGAACTGGCAAAGGAGCGATTGAGCAAAGTCGAGGAGAAGGACTTCGGTGTGGCGCCGCAGGGCACCCTGGAAGCAAATTACGGCACCGAGACGCCCACGGCCATACCCGGCGGCACCGTGATCTTCACCAAGAACCTCAGAGAAGTATTGAACAGCCAGCCGCCGCCGATCATGATCGATACGCTGGCCGACGATCACGAGACCACGATACCTTCAGCACACCGGATCCCATTCGCCGGGGCCGCGGGTGACTTCGACGACGACATTCAGCACCGGCTTGCGGTGCGCCTGGACAACCTGACGAATGGCGATCGCAGCCGCACCTTGATCTTCTTTTGCCAAGGCTTGCTCTGCTGGGAGTCGTCACAACGCCAGCCTCAGGGCGATACACGCCGGCTATACCAGGGTTCATTGGTATCGAGGTGGCCTGTTGGCCTGGCAGGGTAATGGCTTTCACGCTGAACCCGTTCCGGAAGAGGCGCGCGCGCTGGCCGACGGACTGACCCTGTCGGTTACGGTGTCGCCGAAGCGTCGTTGGGCGCTGGCGATATCGCTGAGCGAGTTGGCACAGCGCCTGGACGCTCAAGGTGGCTCGCACGTCGAGGTCGCCAACTATCAAAGCCTGGCATACCGCGAACTCAAGGCGTTGACCGGCTTGTTGCCCGACAATCCCGATCTGTGGGGCGACTTCACCGCGGTTGGCGCTCAGCTCTGGGAGCAGCTCAAGGCTGGGGAAAAAGCGGACGCGGCGAAGACCGTGTACGACGAAATGACGGTCGTGCTTGAAGTGGTCGCGCACGCCAAGTGGGACAACGACATGGCGCGGGGCAGCCTGGCCACGGCGATCGAGGGCGCCGGCGACACATTCAATCGGCACCACAACGCCGACGCGGCACTCGCCTGGTATGTTGCGGCGCGGGGCGCCTGGACCGCACCGGGTGGTAAACAGTCGGGCACGCAGTTCGCGCGGGGGCATGTGGCAACGATAGACCGCAGCGTGGGGTGGATCCGCAATGGCCAGGACAAGCACCAGGATGCGTTGGACGCTTTCCTGGCAGCGCTGGCAATCGATCGACAGCGGGTTGCCGATGCTCCTGCCGACGACAGCAGCAGGACTCACCTGTGGGCCGATCTGTATGATGCGGGCTATGTGCTGGAAGAGTTGCAGCGATATGGCGAGGCGTTGGAGAAGTTCAGCGAGGCACGCTCGCTGGTAGCCGAAGGCCGCAAGGTCAAGCCGGACGATACTGGCCTGATGCTCTGGGCCACCTATATCGACTACGAGGTCGGCGAGACCATGCGCCGCCAGGGCAGACTGTCGGACGCGCTCACCGTGTTGGACGACAACACCAGGCTCGGCAGAGCCATTTTGGACAAGGCCCCGAGCGACGCCGACGCCAAGGCAAAAATGCAGGCATCGGCGAGCGCGCTGGGAGGTTTGTCATTTCAGTTTGCGCTGGTGGGCGACTTCGCGGCGGCTCTGCGGGCGGCCGATGACGCGCTGGCGGCGACACCCGATCAACTCTGGATCCAGGGCAACCGGGCGCATGCGCTGCTGTTCCTTGGGCACCCCGACGAGGCACGCGCGATCTATCTTCGATATCGAGGCCAGAAGACCAATGGCGATCGATTATGGGATGACGACCTGCAATCGGATTTTGCCGACTTGCGAAAGCACGGTTACACCAGTCCGGTGATAGAAGAAGTCGAGGCGCAGTTGGTCTCGTCGAAGTAACCCGGCGCAGATGGTCCGGGGCGACCTGATCCGGATGGTGTCCCGGACGGCAACGGCGCGCCGGGCTACCGGCTGCGCAGGCGGACCGACGATCGCTGCGTGATCGGAGGGCCTCACCAGCCGCCGAGCCACACGCCGATGCCGTGCACGATACCGACCGGAAAGAACGCGGCGGCAGCGATCAGCAACGGCCGCTGGCCGCTGACGGCACAGAACACGATCGAGGTGAGCCAGGCCGAATAGCAAAATGCGCCGGCCGTCAGGATCGACAGCGCCGTCGAAATGTCCATGGCGCCCAGTCTTGCAGCACGCACTGTCCGGTTCCTCCAGCGGCCCGCATCAGCGGGGATTATTGATCAGTTACCGGGGCGGACGCCATCTCGCGTCCGTGACGGCAGCGTATTGGTATTCTGCAGCAACGGTGTCCCTCGCATCTCCGCAAGCAGGCGCAACCAGCGGCCTTGCGCGAACAGTGCGGCAATGGTGTGGCGGAAGGCGCGGCCTTCCTCGCCGTAGAACCCGCGTAGTGTACGCGCCGCGCGCAGGCGTTGCAGGCTCTCGTGCGTCCGCGGACCCGTGCTCTTGCCGCCGTGACCGCGACAACGGCAGTTGATCATCACCGGTGTGCGGGACGGGTCGGCGGCCCGGTTGCGCGGGCCGCAGCGTGAGGTCTGGGGATTGCCGGAAAGATCGCCGCGCCGCAGCCGACCGAAGCCGGGGGCTGGATTCTCGCTGCTCACCCGGTCTTCCCCCGGGAGCCTGCCTCCGGCGTCGGGGGCGTTGACAGCGAGCGTGGCGCGGCGGGAGCCCCCCAGGGTGGCATGGTGCGAGGCGATCGCGCGGGCGGCGAACCCGGATCCGAGGCCTTCCGGTTCGATTGCGGCGGCTGGCGGGGCTGGTTCGGTCGGCTGATCCATTACGCGCTGTTTCCGAGAGGTTTGGGGGGCCGACGAATTATAGGACCAAAGTATGAAATTATTCATTAAGGCCCGATTGCCCACCATCCGCCCAGGTTCAGCACGCGCGACGGGCTTGCGGGGTGGCTTCGCGCTCACGTTGCACCGGCACGCGCGATGACCGGCGGAGCGCGAAATTCGCTCGGCCACAGCCGATGATGCGCCGCCCACCACAGCGTGCCACGCAACGACGGCGGCGGCTTGCTACCGACCCGCGATCAACCGTGTGCGAAGCCGCTTGGAAACGAAATCGATCGCTGCCACCGTGATCAGGATCAGCGCGATGATGTACGCCACCTGGTCCCAAGCATTGATCTGGATGCGCTCCGACAGCCGCAGCCCGATGCCGCCCGCGCCGACCAGCCCCAATATCGTCGCCTCGCGCGAATTGGACTCCAGCTGGTACAGCGCCTGGCTCAGCATCACCGGCAGCACCTGCGGCAGCACACCGAGGCGCAGCGTCATCAGTCCCGCCGCCCCGGTGGAACGGATGCCGTCCACCTGCCCTCGCTCCGCATTCTCGATCGCCTCGGAATACAGCTTCGCCAGCACGCCGGTATCCGAGACAAAGATCGCGAGGATGCCGGCGATCGGCCCCAGCCCCATCGCCCGCACGAACACCAGTGCCCAGATGAGCTGATCCAGCCCGCGGAACACGTCGAACACGCGGCGGGTCAGAAAGCGGAACAAGCGGCTCGGGATGACATTGCGCGCACCCAGGAAGCCAAGCGGCAACCCGACAACCGATGCGAACAGCGTGCCCAGGAAGGCCATCGCCACGGTTTCCAGCATCGACTTCAGGATTTCGGCATGATCCCAGCTGGCGAAATGCGACCAGTCCACCATCAAGCCGAGGATCACCCACAGCCGATCGAGGCCGGAGAAGATCCTGGCGAAATCGAACAGCCAGTGCAGGTAGCCGAGCCAGACCACGACGGCGACGGCGAATGCCGCGCGAATGGCGCGCTCCCGCCACGGAAGGACGAAGGCACGCGGGAGGCGCGCGCGTGCGGCGCCAATGTCGGTGTCGGTGATGTCGGCGAGGCGGATCGCGTCGTTCATCGTGCCGTCAGGTTGCCGATGACGTGTGCACGGATGCGCTCCGAGGCGAGGTCGATCAGCATGACGATGATCAGGATCAGAATGGCGATCGCGCTCACCTCCTCGTAGATGTTGAAGCCGATCACCCGCTTGAATTCCTGGCCGATGCCGCCGGCGCCGACGAAGCCGATGATGGTCGAGGAGCGCACGTTGATCTCGAACCGCAGCAGCGCGTAGCTCAGGAATCCCGGCAGCACCTCCGGCACCATGCCGTAGCGTACCGCCTCCAGCCAGTTGCCGCCGGCGGCGCGCATGCCTTCCAGCGGCCGCATATCGGCATTCTCATTCACTTCCGAGAACAGTTTTCCCAATGCGCCGGTGGAATGGATACCGATCGCCAGGATCCCGGCGAGCGGGCCGATGCCGAACGGCCAGACCAGGATGAACGCCAGCACCACCTGCGGGATCGATCGCATCACTTCCAGCAGGCGGCGCGTGATCCACAGCAACGGGCGGTTGCGCATCAGGTTGCGCGCGGCAGGAAACGACAGCACGAAGGCGCCGGTGAAGCCCATCACGGTGGCCAGCACCGCCATCTGGATGGTCTGCCACAACAGCGTGGCGTAGGTGCCGCTGCGATAGAACCAGTAGGCGAGCGACTGCGGTTCCTTCACACCGCCGGACAGGTGCGCAAACGCCAGCACCGGCACCGGGTCGGCGCCGCGTTGCGGCACCACGCTGAACAGCTTGCCGAAATACTCGCCGATCCGCGGCAGGCCGGCGATGATACGCGCGGGATAGAACTCGATGTCGACGACAGAGACCAGAATGAGCAGGCCGACAATGGCGATGGAGAGGAGCGTCTCGCTGCGCCGGGCGCGGCGCTGCTCCGCGTAGCGCGCCGCGAAGGCGCGATACGCGGGATGGCCGGTCATCACGGCGTCACTCGCAACGTGACACTATGAGCGATTGGCGCGCTGCTCCGCCAGCCGCAGCTCGATGATGTCGTGGTACAGCTCCATGGTCGCCGGTGCGTAGCCGACGCCCGACCCCATCTCAACATCGTCGTAGATCGGCCGATTCGACTTCGGCAGGTCGAGCATGAATGCCGTGAACGTCTGCTTCAGCGCGTCCGGCAGCGCGCTGCGCACCGCCCACGGACCGTTGGGGATCTTGCCCGACTGCCAGATGATGTTGATGTCCGACATCGTCAGCATCTTCTTGTCGACCATCGAGCGGATGTTGCCGCGCGTGTAGCCTTCCGACTTCTCGCCCTGGCCAGAGGTCCAGGTCACCGCCGCGTCGTACTGCTTGTTCAACACGGCCACCACACCCTGCTCATGGCCGCCGGAAAAACCGGTCCTGGAGAAATACGCACCGTCCTCCAGCTTGATGCCCTTCGTCTTCAGCGTGGCACTCGGGATCAGGTAGCCGGAGGTGGAATTCGGATCGGCCCAGGCCAGCGAATGCCCCTTCATGTCTTCCAGCGACTTGATGCCGGAATCGGCGCGCACCACCATCACCGAATAATAGTAGGTGGACCCATCCTTCTCGGTCGGCACCACCACCGGTTCGACGCACTTGCAGTCGAGCCAGGCGCCGGCAAAGCCGGATGCACCGAATTCGGCCGCCTCCAACTGGCCGGCGGCAATGCCCTGCATCACGCCGGCATAGTCGGCCGCCGGAAACAGTTTCACCGGCATGCCGAGTTGCTGCGACAGCAGCGCCTGGAACTTGTCGTAGCGCGCCAGGCGATCCTGCGTGTTCTCGCCGCCCAGGATGCCGATGCGGAATTCCTTGATCGTGTCCTCGGCGCGCGCGCCGGCAAGCCCGAGACCAAGCGTCGCGGCAATCGCCGCCATGGCAAATCTGCGAAGCATGCTGTCATCTCTCCTGTTGCGTGGCTCGATCAGGCGCGCGCGAACGCCGGCAGCGCACCGGCAACCGCGATGCTGGTCGAAGTGATGCTCTCGTCCAGCGTGTGGTCAGCCGTTCCATAGATCGCGCGAACCGCCGGCTCGTCCAATGTCTCGGGCAACCCGTCGAACACGATGCGCCCCTGCGCCATGCCGATGATGCGATCGCAATAGGCACGCGCGGTGTCGAGCGTATGGAGGTTGCACAGCACGGTGATGCCGTCGCGCCGGTTGATGTCGCGCAGCGCATCCATCACCAGCTTGGCGTTCATCGGATCGAGCGAGGCGATCGGTTCATCGGCGAGCAGCAGGCGCGGCTCCTGCATCAGCGCCCGCGCGATCGCCACCCGTTGCTGCTGCCCGCCCGACAATGCGTCCGCACGGTTCAGCGCGAGATCGGCGATGCCGAGCCGATCCAGGGCACGGATCGCCAGGGCGCGTTCGCTGCATGGTGAACAGCTTCAGCAGTGCACGCGCCGTCGGTATGCGGTTCAACCGTCCCGCCAGCACATTGGTCAGCACGTCAAGTCGCGGGACCAGGTTGAATTGCTGGAACATCATCGCCGCGCTCGCGCGCCACGCATGCAGCGCACTGCCGCGAAGGCGGGTGATATCGCGGCCGTCGAACAGCAGGCGTCCCTCGCTGGGCTCGAGCAGCCGGTTCACCATGCGCAGCAGCGTCGATTTCCCGGCGCCGGACCGACCGATGATGCCGACCATCTGGCCTGCCGGAATCGCAATCGTGGCATCGGCCACCGCGATCCGCTCCCCGAAGCGGCGAGTCACCTTGTCCAGTTCGAGCATTCAGCCCCCAACGGCAGGCGACGGGAATAGCCCACGGCTCATGACAGAACGATGTAACTCATGTGAACAGGCCATGTCAGCCGTCAAGCATTGCGTCGCCGATGCGCCGGACCGTGATTGTGCAGGTTCAGCGCCGTGTTGATCAGCGCCAGATGCGAGAATGCCTGCGGGAAATTGCCCAACTGCCGGCCTGCGCGCGGATCGTATTCCTCCGCCAGCAGCCCGACATCGTTGCAGAGCCCGAGCAGCCGTTCGAACAGCGCGCGTGCCTCGCGCTTGCGGCCCTGCAGGATCAGGTTGTCGGCGAGCCAGAAGCTGCACGCGAGGAACACGCCCTCGCCAGGCGGCAACCCGTCGACGCCCTCGTGGGTGCGGTAGCGCAGCACCAGTCCATCCACCGTCAGCTCGCGTTGGATCGCAGCGACCGTGCCCTTGATGCGCGGATCCTCCGGTGGAAGGAAACCCACCAGCGGCAACAGCAGCAGGCTCGCATCCAGCGCATCGCCGCCATAGTACTGCACGAAGCTCCGCTTCTCGGCGTTGTAGCCTTCCCGACAGACCGAGTCGTGGATCTGCTGGCGCAGCACGCGCCACTGATCGAGCCGTCCCGGCAGGTTGAATTCCTCAGCGCCGCGGATCGCGCGATCCACCGCCACCCACGCCATCGCCTTCGAGAACGTGAAATGGCGCTGCCCGCCGCGTACCTCCCAGATGCTCTCGTCCGGCTGCTCCCAGATCGTCGCGAGATGCGTAACCAGTGCGCGCTGGATCCCCCAGCTTGTGTTCGGCCTCGCCAGCCCCAGATGCATCTCCTGATACAGCGCATCCATCAGTTCGCCGTAGACGTCGAGCTGCAACTGCGCGCTGGCCGCGTTGCCGATGCGTACCGGCCTTGCTCCGCCGTAGCCGGCGAGCCACGGCACCTCCCACTCCATCAGCCAGCGCTCGCCGGCGAGGCCGTACAGGGTCTGGATCTGCGCCGGCGTGCCGGCGACACTGCGCCGCAGCCAGGTGCCCCAGGCCTGCGCCTCCTCGCGATAGCCGGCGTGCATCAGCGCAAGCAGCGTGAACGTGGCATCGCGCAGCCAGCAATAGCGGTAGTCCCAGTTGCGCTCGCCACCGGGCAGCTCCGGCAACGAGGTGGTGGGAGCAGCGACGATGCCGCCGGTCGGATAGTAGGTAAGCGCCTTCAGCGTCAGCAGCGAACGCACCACCTGTTCGCGCCACTCGCCCTGGTACAGGCAGCGCGAGGACCACGCCGTCCATCCGGCGTCGATCTCATCCAGCGCGGCCATGGCATCCGGCGCCACCGGGTCGGCGAAGATGCGACTGGCCATGCGACAGGGTGAACGGAACGCGATGTCCCGCCGCGACAGTGAACTCGCCGACCGTGGTGAGCTTCTCGCCACGCAGTTGAGCGCCGCTGTGCAACACCACGACGTCCGGCCCGGCAATCGCGCGCAATCCCGTGTTGTGCTGCAGACGCGTCACCCACGGCACCGCGGAGCCGTAGTCGAAGCGCAGCGCGAGGTCGAGCCGCATGGCAACCTGCCCACTGCGGCCTTCGACGATGCGCACCAGCGACGAATTGCCGGTGGCGGCGGTCATGAAGTCGATCAGCGCAACACTGCCGTCCTGGGTGTCGAAGATCGTCTCCAGGATCATCGTGCCGGGCCGGTACTGCCGGCGGATGCCGACCGGCGTTCCGGCAGGGCCGATTCGCCAGCGTCCGTTGTCCGGTGTGCCGACCAGCGCGGCGAAGCAGGCGGGACTGTCGAAACGCGGCCAGCATAACCAGTCGATCGAGCCGTCGCGACTGACCAGGGCGGCACTGTGGCAGTCGCCGATCATCGCGTAGTCCTCGATCCGCGCCGTATACCGCGGGGTCGCGGCCCCGGATGGTGGATCGCGGGGATTGTCCTGCGGTGGCTCGGGTGCGGCGGCGCCGGGAGGACTGGCCATCAGCTTACGCGCCTCCGGGCCCGGCGATGCCGCCCAGCCTCTTCATGCGACAGTGCGATGAACTTGACTTTCACGGATTTACTCCTGATACCCGGCTCGTTACGCGTGGAGTGTCGCCGGGCTGGCGGCTCCCCGCGAGGGCGTTGCGCCGCAGCGCCAGAACCAGCCAGCGACTGGACCAGACTTGAACGATACCACGACCGCCCCGGCGGAATCGACTGAACACGCGCCGATCGCCGTTGCCGAACCGATCAGCGAAGAAGCCCCACGCCCGCTGTTTGCCGATCTCGGCCTGTCCGAGTCGGTGCTGCGCGCCATCGCCGAGATGGGCTACCGCCATCCGACGCCGATCCAGGAGCAGGCGATCCCCGTCGTGCTGATGGGGCGCGACGTGCTGGGCGCGGCGCAGACCGGCACCGGCAAGACCGCAAGCTTCACCCTGCCGATGCTGGACATCCTCACCGGCTCGCGGGCCCGCGCACGCATGCCGCGCAGCCTGATCCTGGAGCCGACGCGCGAGCTTGCCTTGCAGGTGGCGGAGAACTTCGTCCAGTACGGCAAGTATCTGAAGCTCACGCACGCGCTGATCATCGGCGGCGAGAGCATGACCGATCAGAAGGACGTGCTGATGCGAGGCGTCGACGTGCTGATCGCCACGCCGGGCCGGCTGATCGACATGTTCGAGCGCGGCTCGATCCTGCTGTCGGACGCGAAGATCCTGGTGATCGACGAAGCCGACCGCATGCTGGACATGGGATTCATCCCGGACGTCGAGCGCATCGTATCGCTGCTGCCACGCAACCGGCAGACCCTGTTCTTCAGCGCGACGCTGTTCCCCGAGATCCGGCGTTTGGCAGATGCATTCCTGTCCAACCCGAAGGAGATCTCGGTGTCGCGCCCCGCTTCGGTGGCGACCACGATCACCGAGGGCCTGGCGCTGGTGGCGGAGCACGACAAGCGCGAGGCACTGCGCCGGCTGATCCGCACCCAGAAGGTGCAGAACGCGCTGATCTTCTGCAATCGCAAGCGCGACGTGGACATCCTGTACAAGTCGCTGACGCGCCATAAGTTCGACGTGGGCGCGCTGCACGGCGACATGGCGCAGACCGTACGCTTCGCCACGCTGGAGAAGTTCAAGGCGAATGAGCTGCGGCTGCTGGTGTGCAGCGACGTCGCCGCGCGCGGCCTGGACATCGGCGGCCTGTCGCACGTGTTCAACTTCGACGTGCCGCATCACGCCGAGGACTATGTGCACCGCATCGGCCGGACCGGACGTGCCGGGCTGGAGGGCCGCGCCTTCACCATCGCGATGCCGGATGATCGCGCCGCGGTCGAGGCGATCGAAAAGCTGATCGGTCACCCGATCCCGCCGTTCAATGTCGAGGGCCTGGATCCGGTCGATTGGTCGGAGACCGACGGGCGCCGCCGGCGCGGCCGGACGGCACGGCCGAAAGCGCCGGCGCGCGAAAAGCCGCCACCGCGCGCGAAGGTGGCGGCACGTGAGAAGGCACCGCCGCGCGTTCAATCGGCGCCCCCTCCCCGACCCTCCCCCGCGCCCCCTCCCCAAACCTCCCCCGCTCCGCGGCAGAGGGAGCGGGGAACTGCCGACATCGCCTCCGCTCCCACGAAGCGGGGCAGGGTTGCGGAGGGAGCGCCGCCACGCGAGGCGCCGCGTCGCGAGCCGCGCCGGCGCGACGACGACCTGGCTCCGGCGGTCGCCGGATTCGGCAGCGAACTGCCCGCCTTCATGCTGCTGCGCCCGCGCACCGCGGCCAAGCCGGCGACCGACGACGGAGACAGCGAGGCATGAAGTTCACGCCCTTCCAATGGGACGACGCGCTGCATCTCGACCAGCAGTTGACCGAGGAGGAACGCGCGATCCGCGACGCCGCGCGCGAATACTGCCAGGAGAAGCTGTTCCCGCGCGTGATCGAGGCGAACCGGCACGAAATGTTCCATCGCGAGATCATGAACGAGATGGGCGAGATGGGATTCCTCGGCGCCACGCTCGAAGGCTATGGCTGCGCCGGCGTCAACTATGTCAGCTACGGGCTGATCGCGCGCGAGGTGGAGCGGGTGGATTCCGGCTATCGCTCGGCGTTCTCGGTGCAGTCGTCGCTGGTGATGTATCCGATCTGGGATTTCGGTTCCGAGGCGCAACGGCAGAAATACCTGCCGAAGCTGCGCAGCGGCGAGTGGGTCGGCTGCTTCGGCCTGACCGAGCCGGATGCGGGGTCCGATCCGGCGTCGATGCGCACGCGGGCGAAGCGGGTGGATGGCGGATACCTGCTGAACGGCTCGAAGACCTGGATCACCAACTCGGCGATCGCCGACGTGTTCGTGGTGTGGGCGAAGGACGATGCCGGCGACATCCGCGGGTTCATCCTCGAGAAGGGCATGCAGGGTCTGAGCGCGCCGAAGATCGAGGGCAAGTTCTCGCTGCGCGCGTCGGTCACCGGCATGATCATGATGGACAACGTCATGGTGCCCGAGGACGCGATGCTGCCCAAGGTGAAGGGCCTGCGCGGCCCGTTCTCGTGCCTGAACAATGCGCGCTACGGCATCGCCTGGGGCGCGCTGGGCGCGGCGGAGTTCTGCTGGCAGGCGGCGCGCGAGTACACGTTGCAGCGCATCATGTTCGGCCGGCCGCTGGCGGCGACGCAGTTGATCCAGAAGAAGCTGGTGGACATGCAGACCGAGATCACGCTCGGCCTGCAGTCGGTGCTGCGGCTCGGACGGCTGATCGACGAGGATAACGCCGCCCCCGAGATGATCAGCCTGCTGAAGCGCAACAACTGCGGCAAGGCGCTGGATATCGCGCGCACCGCGCGCGACATGCACGGCGGCAACGGCGTGTCGGACGAGTACCACGTGATCCGGCACGTGATGAACCTCGAAGCGGTGAACACTTATGAAGGAACGCACGACGTGCACGCGCTGATCCTCGGCCGCGCGCAGACCGGGCTTTCGGCGTTCGGCGGCTGACCAGGGATCCCTCTTGCCCGCATTTCGGCAGCTGTGGCGGCTGCACGCTGCAGGACCTGCGGGACCAAGACTACATCGCGCACAAATGCGACCTGCTCGCGACATCACTGCGCCGCGCCGGCTTCGCCGACGTCGCCCTGTCGCCACCGGCGCGCAGCGGGCCAGGCGAGCGGCGCCGCATGGACCTGGCCGCGCGCCGGACACGCAACGGCGTCGCGCTCGGCCTGCACCGGCAGCGCAGCGCTGACATTGTCGATCTGACGACGTGCCTTGTGCTTCACCCGGAACTGGTCGCGCTGATGCCGCCATTGCGCAGGCTGCTGACCCGCCTTCAGGCATTCCGCCGTGAAGGTTCGGTGATCGCCAATCTGCTCGACAGCGGTCCCGATATGTTGCTGCGCACCGATGGATCACTACAACTTTCCGACCGGATCGCGCTCACCGAATTCGCCCGCACGCACGCACTGCCGCGCATTGCCTGGGCAGCGGGCAGCGACGAGCCCGAACCTGTCGCAGTCTTGCGCCCGCCGACGACATCGCTCGCCGGCGTCACGATGACACCACCGCCTGGCGCCTTCCTACAGGCTTCGGCAACCGGCGAGGCGGCCATCGTTGCGACGGTGCTTGCCGCACTCCCCGCCAAGGGACGTATTGCGGAACTGTTCGCCGGCTGCGGCACGATCACCTTCGCGCTGGCACGACATGCCCGCGTCGCCGCATGGGAAGGCGACGCGGCCTCCGCATCCGCCCTGCGCAGTGCGGCCAATCATGCCGGTCTCGCCGGCCGCATCGAGGTGATGCAGCGCGATTTGGCGCGTCAGCCGCTGCAGGCGAAGGAACTGGGCGGCTTTGCTGCCGTCGTGCTCGACCCGCCGTTCGCCGGTGCCGCCGCACAGACGGCGCAGATCGCCGCGGCGAAACCGCCAGTCGTCATCTATGTCAGTTGCAATCCCGCTACGCTGTCACGCGACGCCCGACTGCTGTGTCAGTCAGGCTATCACCTGAAAACCGCGACGCCGATCGATCAATTCCTCTGGTCGGCGCGCCTGGAAAGCGTCTGCGTGTTCACCTCGGCTCGTTGAGCCTTGCGCACGTCGAGTGGCGTTCCGAACACCCGAACCAGGGCCTCGGGATTGCGCAGCGTCAGGTCACGCTGCGGATGCGGCAGCTCGATGTCGTTCCGCTGATACAGATCCCAGAGGTTCAGCATCACGTCGCTGCGCACGTTGGTGGTGCCGTTTACCGGATCAGAAATCCAGAACCGCAGTTCAAGATCGATCGTGCTGTCGCCGAATTCGACCAGCAAACAGTTCGGTGCAGGCTCGGACAGTACGCGCGGCACGTCTCGCGCCGCCTCGAGTGCCAGCCGGATCGCCTCATGCGGATCGGAACGATAAGAGATCCCCGCCTTGACGTGCAGACGGACGAGATCGTTCGAGAACGACCAGTTGGTCACCCGCTGGGTGATCAAGTCCTCGTTGGGGATCAGATACTCCTTGCCGTCGCGCGTCTGCACCGAGGCATAGCGGGCATTCAGCGCAATCACCGAGCCAAACGTGCCGTCAATGCCGATCACGTCCCCGGGCTTGATCGAGCGGTCCAGCAGCAGGATGACGCCGCTGATCAGATTGGACACCACCTTCTGCAGCCCGAAACCGAGGCCTACGCCGATCGCACCGGAAAACACCGCGAAGGCGGTGAGGTCGATGCCGACCGAACCGAGCGCCAGCACCACGGCGAGGGTCAGCAGCGTCATGCGGATGAGTTTGGCGGCCAGTACCTGCACCGCCGCCGTCAACGGCGCAAACATGCGCAGCCGATGATCGATCAGACGCGACAGCGCATTTGCGATCCACACGAATATTGCCAGCGTCACCGCGCCCTTCAGCAGCAGCAGAAGGCTGACGCGGAAGTTGCCCACCGGCACCGCCATGGCATCCATCAGGTTCACGACCGGCACTATCAGCCCAGCGATGTTCAGCGCCGCTATTATCCAGGCGAGCACCGCGATGGCACGAGCCAGCCGCTCATCGCGCACCAGCATCGAGCTTAGCCGGATGAGAACCCAGACCAGCACGAGACTCTCGGCCAGCCGCAACAGGTCGGCGCGATCGCCTGCCTCGTTGAAGGCGAGGCGCGCGAACCAGAGAGCCAGCAGCACCGCTACCCAGTCGGCCACCCTGGCGAAGACCATCGCGATGGACCGCAGCGGACCAGCGGCAGCCCGGTCGGCGAGATCGCGGCAGCTGCCCCGCAGGCGCGGCGACGCCCAGCGCACCGCGCCGAACAGCATCGCCACACAGATCAGCTGGGTGAGCAGCGCCGGCAGCAGCACATAGCGATGCAGCCAGTCGAGACTCTGGGCGAGAACGTCCTGCCAATCGAAGGGTATCAGCGCCTGCACACGCTGATAGCGAAGCGGCAAGGCGGCGGAATCACGGCCGCCAGTTCACATTGGCGTCAGACGTGGAAGCTTTCGCCGCAGCCGCAACGGCCCTTCTCGTTCGGGTTGGTGAACGTAAAGCCCGAGGCGAGCGCCTTCACCTCGTAGTCCATCACCGTGCCGATCAGGAACAGGCTGGCCTTGCGATCGACCAGCACCGTCAAGCCCTTGTCGTTGACCACCTCGTCGCCAGGCCCAGGTTCGTCGGTCCAGGTCATGTCATACGACAGGCCGGAACAGCCCTTGGTCTTCACCCCGATGCGCAGCAGCTTGCCCTGCTCACCCTTGGCGTAGAGCGAACGCAGGCGCTCCGCCGCGCCGTCGGTCAGCGTCATCAGCGGCGGCAGGGCGCGGGTCTTGCGCGGGGCGGTGCCAGGGGATTGATGGTCGTGCTCATGGTTCGCTCGATATCGTTGTCGGTCAGAACATGTTCAACTGGAGGCGGGCTTCTTCGGTCATCCGGCTTGGGTCCCAGGGCGGGTCCCACACGGTCTCCACCTCGCAGGAGGTGACGCCGGGGACCGTCATGGCGGCGTTGTGCACCTGCTCGGGCAATTCCTGCGCCGAGGGACAGGCCGGCGCGGTCAGCGTCATCTCGACCTTCACCGCGCCGTCGTCGGCGATCTCGATCGCGTAGATCAGGCCGAGTTCGTAGATGTTCACCGGGATTTCCGGATCGTACACCTCCGCGATCGCGGCGATGATGGCGTCCTCGGTCGGCTTCGGCTGCGTCTCGCCGTCCGGCGTCCAGGCGGCATGGCTCGGGCTCACGTCATTCACTGCTCGCCTCCTTGCCCCCATCCAAGCGCGGCAACCAGCGCATGCCAGGCGAGCGTCGCACACTTCACCCGCGAGGGATACTCGTGCACGCCGGCCAGCGGCTCCAGCCGTTCCAGCGGTTCGGCCAGATCGGCATCGCAATGCGGGCACGTGCCGGTGCGCGCCATCTCGCGGAACGCATCGAACAGCGCGTGCGTATCGGCCTTGCTGCGGCCGATCACGGTTTCCGCCATCAGATCGGCGGACGCGACGCTGATCGCGCAGCCGCGTGCCTGGAAGCCGGTGTCGGCGATGGTGCCGTCGGGCGCGTACTTCACCCAGACCTCGATGCGGTCGCCGCACATCGGGTTGTCGCCCTTGGCGGTGGCGTCGAAGCTTTCCAGCCGGCGCGCATGGCGTGGCCGGCGGCCGTGATCGAGGATCACTTCCTGATAGAGATCGCGCAGGTCGTCGAACGTATCGGTCACTTGAAGAACTCCCGCACGCGCGCAAGCGTGTCGGCCAGGTAGTCGATCTCGTCATGCGTCGTGTAGATCGCGAAGCTGGCGCGCGCGGTGCTTTCCAGGCCGAAACGGTGCATCAGCGGTTCGGCGCAGTGATGGCCGGCGCGCACCGCGATGCCCTGGCGATCCAGCAGCGTCGCCACGTCGTGCGCATGCGCACGATCCAGCGCGAACGACACCACGCCGCCGCGATCCTGCGCCCGACCGAGGATATGCACGCCCTCGATCGCGCCGAGCCGCGCCAGCGCGTGATCGATCAGCGATGTCTCGTGCGCGGCGATCGCGTCGTAGCCGATCGCCTGCACGTAATCGATCGCCGCCTTCAGTCCGATGCCTTCCAGGATCGGCGGCGTGCCGGCCTCGAACTTGTGCGGCACCTCGGCCCAGGTGGAGCGTTCGTACGACACCGACGAGATCATCTCGCCGCCGCCGAGGAACGGCGGCATCGCATCGAGCAGCTCGCGCCGTCCCCACAGCACGCCGATGCCGGTCGGGCCATACAGCTTGTGGCCGGTGAAGGCATAGAAATCGCAGTCCAGCGCCTGCACGTCGACGCGCCGATGCACCACCGCCTGCGCGCCGTCGAACAGCACCTTGGCGCCGTGCGCATGCGCGATCCGCACGATGCGCTCCGCCGGCGTGTAGGTGCCCAGCACGTTGGACATGTGCGTCATCGACACCAGGCCGACCTTGCCGTCGGCCAGCAGCGCCTCGAACGCCGTCCATGTCGAGCTCGCCGGCATCGGTGATCGGCGCGACGCGCAGCTCGATGCCGCGTGCGTCGCGCAGCAACTGCCAGGGCACGATGTTGGAGTGGTGCTCCATGCCCGAGATCAGCACCGCCTGGCCAGGCTTCAGCACGCCGCGGCCATAGCTGTGCGCCATCAGGTTCAGCGATTCGGTGATGTTGCGGGTGAACACCACCTCGTGCCGGTCGCGCGCGTTCAGCAGCGCCGCCACCGCGTCGCGCGCGGCCTCATAGGCGTCGGTGGTGCGCTCGCTCATCCAGTGCAGGCCGCGATGGACGTTGGCGTATTGCGTCTCCATCGCCTCGCGCATCGCATCGATCACCACGCGCGGCTTCTGCGCCGAGGCGGCGCTGTCGAGGAACACCAGCGGCTTGCCGCGGATCGTCTGGCGCAGGATCGGGAAATCCTCGCGGATGCGGCGACGTCCAGCATGACAGGGCGGGTCGTGACGTTCATGCTGCCTGCCGCTCCCACCAGCCCTCGACCGCGCGCTCCAGCACGGCGCGGACCGTTTCGTGGGCTACCAGATCCATCGCCTCGGCCAGGAACGCGCGCACCAGCATCGAGCGCGCCTCGGCATCCGGAATGCCGCGGCTGCGCAGATAGAACAACTGCTCGGCATCCAGTTCGCCCACCGTCGCGCCGTGGCTGCACTTCACATCGTCGGCGAAGATCTCCAGCTCCGGCTTGGTGTCGATCTCGGCATCCGGCGACAGCAGCAGCGCCTGGTTCATCTGATAGCCGTCGGTCTTCTGTGCCGCGCGCGCGACCTCGATGCGGCCCTGGAACACGCCCTGCGAACGGCCGGCCAGCACATTCTTCACCGTCTGGCGCGAGATGCAGGACGGCGCATCATGCCTCACCACCGTGGTGAAGTCGGCATGCTGCGTGCCAGCCGAGCAACTGCGCGCCATTCAGATGCGCGATGCCCTTCGCACCGGCGAGCCGGACATGCGCCTCGGTGCGGGCGATGCGCGCGCCGAGGTTCAGCCCGAAGCTGTCGTAGGTGCCGCGCTCGGCGATCTCGGCATACAGCGTGGAAAGATGGAATGCGCCCGACGCCTCGTCCTGCAGGCGGATGTGCGTGAGTGCGGCGGCCTCGGCCACGCTGCACTTCGATGACCGGATTGTGCAGATAGCTGCCATCGCCGATCGACAGCTCCAGCAGGGTCAGGCGCGCACCGCGTGCCAGATGGATGGCATGGCGCGGATGGAAGGCGGCGCCATCGCTGGCGACGCTGACCAGCAGCAGCAGACCGGCATCGACGTCGGCAGATACCGACAGCACTGCGCCGTCCTCTGCCAGCATCGTGTTCAGCGCGACCATCGGCTCGCTGTCGGGGCGCGCGAGCGTGCCGAATTCGCTGCGCTCGGCAAAGCGTTCGAAGGTGACTTCCGTCGGCAACAGCGAAAGCTCCGCGCGGAATTCGCCGTCGACGAAGACGATCCGCGGCGCCTCGATGTGCGGCAGGCGAACATCGGTGACGCTGCGCGGCACCAATTGCTGGAAAGTGGCGTCGGCGACCGGACGCAGGCCGGTGTATTTCCACGCCTCCCCGCGCCGTCCTGCCGTGGCGCCGGGAAGGCCGGCACGACGGAACGCATCGGCGGCGGCAGCCCGCTGCCGCGCATCACCGGGCAGGCGATCACGCAGCGCATCATAGCGCGCGAGGAAGCCCGCGATGCCGGTTTGTATCGGTGCGGTCATCGCAGCACCAACCGGTCGTGGCTGCGCGCTCTCGCCATCAGGCGGCCTCCGCGACCATGCCGGCGTAGCCGTTGGCCTCCAGCTCATGCGCCAGTTCCGGACCGCCGGAGCGGACGATGCGGCCGCCCGCCAGCACGTGCACGCGATCAGGCACGATGTGGTCGAGCAGACGCTGGTAGTGGGTGATCACCAGCGCAGAGAAATCCGGACCGCGCAGCGCGTTCACGCCGTCGGCGACGATCTTCAGCGCATCGATGTCGAGCCCGCTGTCGGTCTCGTCCAGGATCGCCAGCCGAGGCCGCAGGATCGCCATCTGCAGCACCTCGTTGCGCTTCTTCTCGCCGCCGGAAAAGCCGACATTGACGTTCCGCCGCAGCATATCGTCCGGCATCGCCAGCCGCTTGGTCTCGGCGCGAGCCAGCTTCAGAAACTGCACGGCGTCCAGCTCGCTCTCGCCACGTGAGCGACGCAGCGCGTTCAGCGCGGTGCGCAGGAAGTTGGCGTTGCCCACGCCCGGCAGTTCCACCGGATACTGGAACGCCAGGAACAGCCCGGCCGCCGCGCGCTCCTCCGGCGCCATCGCCAGCAGATCGCGGCCGTCGAACGTAACGGCGCCGGCGGTCACCGCGTAGTCCTCGCGTCCCGACAGCACATAGGCGAGCGTCGATTTGCCGGAGCCGTTCGGCCCCATGATGGCGTGCACCTCCCCCTGCGGCACCGTGAGGTCGATGCCCTGCAGGATCGGCTTATCCTCGATGGCGGCGGAAAGGCCGCGAATTTCCAACATGCAACGCAATCCTCAACCCACGGAGCCTTCCAGACTCACCGCCAGCAGCTTCTGCGCCTCGACCGCGAATTCCATCGGCAGTTCCTTCAGCACTTCCTTGCAGAAGCCGTTGACGATCAGGTTCACCGCATCCTCTTCCGACAGCCCACGCTGGCGGCAATAGAACAACTGATCGTCGGCGATCTTCGAGGTGGTCGCCTCATGCTCCACCTTCGCCGTCGGGTTGCGGCTTTCGATATACGGCACGGTATGTGCGCCGCACTGATCGCCGATCAGCAGGCTGTCGCACTGCGTGTGGTTGCGCGCGCCGGACGCCTGGGGCAGCACCCGCACCAGACCGCGATAGGTGTTGTTCGAGCGGCCGGCGCTGATGCCCTTGGAGACGATCGTGCTCTTGGTCCGCTTGCCGATATGGATCATCTTGGTGCCGGTATCGGCCTGCTGGCGGTTGTTGGTCACCGCGACCGAATAGAACTCGCCCACGCTGTCGTCGCCTTGCAGCACGCAGGAGGGATATTTCCAGGTGATCGCCGAACCGGTCTCCACCTGGGTCCACGAAATCTTGCTGCGCGCGCCGCGGCAGGCGCCGCGCTTGGTGACGAAATTGTAGATGCCGCCGCGGCCTTCGGCGTCGCCCGGATACCAGTTCTGCACCGTCGAGTACTTGATCTGCGCATCGTCGTGCGCCACCAGCTCGACCACCGCCGCGTGCAACTGGTTCTCGTCCCGCATCGGCGCGGTGCAGCCCTCCAGGTAGCTCACGTAGGCGCCGGCGTCGGCGATGATCAGCGTCCGCTCGAACTGGCCGGTGCTGCGCGCATTGATGCGGAAATAGGTGGACAGCTCCATCGGGCAGCGCACGCCCTTCGGCACGTAGACGAAGCTGCCGTCGGTGAACACCGCCGAATTCAGCGCGGCGAAGAAGTTGTCGGACACCGGCACGACCGTACCGAGATACTGCTGCACCAACTCCGGGTGGTCGCGCACCGCTTCGCTGATCGGGCAGAAGATCACGCCGGCCTTCTGCAGCGTCGCGCGGAACGTGGTCGCCACCGACACGCTGTCGAACACCGCGTCCACCGCGATCTGGCTGCCACCTTCGACGGATCCCGGATCGACGCCCGCCAGGATCGCCCGCTCCTTCAGCGGGATGCCAAGCTTCTCATAGGTGCGCAACAGCTCCGGATCGACCTCGTCCAGGCTCTTCGGCCCGGGCTTCTTCTTCGGCGCCGCATAGTAATGGAGGTCCTGGTAGTCGATGGCGGCATGCTCGACGCGCGCCCAGTGCGGCTCGGTCATCTGCCGCCAGGCGGCGAACGCCTTCAGCCGCCAATCCAGCAGCCAGGCGGGCTCATCCTTGCGCGCCGAGATCAGCCGGATGGTGTCCTCGTTCAGCCCCTTGGGCGCGAGGTCCATCTCGATATCCGTCTCGAAGCCCCACTTGTAGCCGGACTGGGTGACGGACTGGACGGTGTCGATCGTTTCGTTTACGGCTGACATCAGATCGCCCTATCCGGCGGCAGGAAGCGAGGCTGCGGCCGGCAAGCGGAAAGCGCGCGGGATCGCGGCTTCCTGCATGTCGGCCAGCGTAATTGTGGTCAACGCCTGCTGGATCGCCTCGTTCACCGGGTCCCAACGCCCGCGCATCGGACACATGCCCTGGGATTCGCATTCTACCGCGGACCCTTCCACACACGCGGTCAGCGCGATCGGCCCGTCCACCACTGCGATCACATCGGCCACCGGGATGGCGGCCAGCGGCCGCATCAGCCGGTAACCGCCGCGCGCGCCCCGCTGCGAGGCGACCAGCCCGCCGGCAGCCAATGTTTTCAGCACCTTGGCGACAGTAGGCTCCGGAATGCCGGTGGTCGCGGCAATGCCGGGCGAGGTCTGTACCCCCTGTTCGCGCGATAGGCGGACCAATACCACAACAGCGTAATCGGTCAGCTTCGACAGCCTGAGCATGGCCCGCGAGACCCCTTTGTACTCCGGCGTTCAGCTATATCGGACCTATTCGGTCCTGATTAGCGGCAGATGGCGTATCCCAACGTAACCGTCAAGGGGCGCCGAACGCCGGGGGAGGCGGTCGTCCACGGGGTCGAACTGATGCCGGGACATCAAACAGCGGCGCATCAGGATACCGCGCATGCGGACGACCCGGACGATCGGTGACGATCGCGCCGGATCGTTGCGGCGGCGCGCGCGATCTCGACATTTCGTTCAAGCAAGCCGTCGGCATGCCTTTGGCCGGCGATCGTCAGGCGGCACCGCTGATCGACGTCGTGACATTCCGCAGCGCGGTGACATCGGCGGTCGATGTCCGCACTACCCGGATCAACGATTGCTTCAGTTCCGCCACGGCTGCATTGAGGCCACCGGTATCGTCCTGGACCGCACGGGCCTGCCCGTCGGCGCGTTCTGCCTCGGACGACACCTCGCCTATCTGACGCGTCATCTCGTTGGCCGCCGACGCCGTCTCCGCCACGTTCCGCGCGATCTCGGATGTCGCGGCCCCTTGCTCCTCAACCGCCGCGGCGATCGAGCCGGCAATCGCGTTGACCTCACCGATCGTCTGTTCGATCCGACCGACCGCGGCAGCCGACGCTTGTGTGGCGGTGCGGACCTCCTTGAGGTGGCGCGCTATTTCCTGGGTCGAACCGGTGGTCTGCGTCGCGAGCGCCTTCACCTCGCCGGCCACCACCGCAAAGCCCTTTCCGGCGTCGCCCGCCCGCGCTGCCTCAATGGTGGCATTCAGCGCCAACAGGTTGGTCCTTGCGGCAATCTCGCTGATCATGTCGGCAACCGCGCCGATACGCCCCACCTGCTCGTTCAGGGCTTCCATGGTCCGGCGCGTCTCGGTGGCGGCTTCGACCGCGCGGGCAACCACAGCAGTCGAGTGGCTCACCTGAGCAGCTATCTCGTGGATCGACCCGGAAAGCTGGTCGGTGGAGCTGGCGACGGTCTGCGCATTGGTCAGCACCTGCTGGGCGGCATCCGCAGCGTGTCGCGCCGTCCCGCCGGTCCGCGCCGACGAGGCGTGCATCTCCTCGGCGGTTGCCGCCATCGCCGCAGTGCGGGCACCGATCCGGTCCAGTGCTGTCGCGGTCTCCGTTTCGATCTTCTCCGCCATGCCAAGCAATGCAGCCCGCTTTTCCGCGTCCGCGTGCCGGCGCTCCGCCTCCTGTGCCTCGGCCAGACGTCGCTTCTCAATGGCGTGCGACCGGAATACCTCCAGAGCGGCCGCCATCCGGCCGATTTCGTCCTTTCGATCGCTTCCGGCGATAGCGACGCTTTCGTCACCCTGCGCGAGATGCTGCATGGCCCGCGCCATTGCCAGCACCGGCGTGGAAACCCCGCGAACAATCACAAACACCGCGACGCAGCAACCGAGCGCGGCGACAACGAGA
The DNA here is from genome assembly GCA_963749575.1 of uncultured Alphaproteobacteria bacterium. GTDB lineage: Bacteria > Pseudomonadota > Alphaproteobacteria > Acetobacterales > Acetobacteraceae > JAMXLO01. The sequence continues at coordinate 278,176 of CAVVNM010000009.1, read as the reverse complement.
GCACCCACAATCCAGATCCTGGCGGAAGCGTAGACCGTGTCGCCACGCAGGGCCGCGGCACGACCCTCCCGAACATTGAGCTCCATCAGCTCCGTCGCACTCTTGCGCGCGTCGGCCACCGGCGTCCGCTCTTTGCCATTGTAGATCAGTGCCGCGGGTTCCTTGGCACCCTGCCGGACCAGCCCCATCATCTCCCGACTGATCGATATGTACTCGTCCCAGTGGCGATCGAACGCACGGGCGATGCCGCGTTCCTCGTCAGAGGTGATCATTGGCTCGTAGGCGGCGCGCTGGCGCTGTACCTCCTGAGAGCGCACCCGGAGATCGTCCTCCACGGCGCGTCTCGCGTCCTGCGACGCGGCGACCAGCGCCCGCCCCTCGGCAATGCGATACTGCTCGAATGTCAAACTCATCCCGGCGACGATCTGCGTGCTCGGGAGCCATTTGTTGCGCAGCTCGGCTGCCGCCGCATTCACGCTGGCGAGCCGGTTCATTGCGAATATGCCAAGCGCTATTGCCATCAGCAGAAGCAGGCCGAAGGCCAGCAGCACCTTCAGCCGGATCGTCAAATTCGCAGCCATCAGGTCCTCATGCCGGACTGGCCGGCCAGGTTGGCATGGCGACGTAAAGCAGTGGTAAATGGCCCCTCCGCTGGAGACCAAGCGCCGAATGACGAGTACGAACGTGGCCGCGGCGTTCCGTGATGCCGTGCGTATCTGGCGTGATCGGCAGTTCCTCTGCGTCACCGAGGAAACCGCGCGGAACTACGGCATCGCAGCCGGCACAATGACCTTCGGCGAGACGGCGGACGCTGTCGCCGTCATCGCTGCCCGATACCGCACGGCAGGCTATGGCATGGGCCATCGCGTAGCCTTGATGCTGGAGAACCGACCGGCGATGCTCCTGCACTGGTTCGCACTGAACGGCCTGGGAGCGAGCGTCGTACCACTCAACCCCGATCTGCGTCCGGCGGAGCTTGCCTACGTCATACAGCATAGTGGCGCCAGCCTTGTGGTCGGTCCGAAGGCGCACACGCAGAAGCTGTATCAGGCCGCCGGAGGATGCTCGGTAATTACCGAGGACGGAACCATACCGCCAGCCGCTTCGCCGGCACGCAACGAAGTGCCCGGCCCGGCAACGGAATGCGCCCTGCTCTACACCTCGGGCACCACCGGCAAGCCGAAGGGCTGTGTGCTGTCCAACGATTACTTCTTGCGCTGTGGCCGCTGGTACGTCGAGATCGGCGGCCTGTGCACGCTGCGTGAAGGCGAGGACCGGCTGATCACGCCGCTGCCGATGACCCACGTCAACGCATTGGCGTATGCGACGCTGGCCATGGTGATGACCGGCGGCTGCATCATACCGCTCGACCGGTTCCATCCACGCAGCTGGTGGAGCACGGTGCGGGAGAGCAAGGCGACGATCATGCACAGTCTGGGCGTGATGCCCACGATGCTGCTGGGCTTCGAACCGTCGCCGGACGATCGCGTGCATCAGGTGCGGTTCGGCTTCGCGCCCGGCGTCGATCCGCGCTACCACGCCGCGTTCGAGCAGCGCTTCGGCATCCCGATGATCGACGCCTGGGCGATGACCGAGACCGGCGCCGGCGCGGTGGTGATCGCCAGCCACGAACCGCGGCATATCGGCCGATCGTGCTTCGGCCGGGCGCGGTCCTTCATGCAATATCGCATCGTCGATCCGGCAGGCATCGATGTCGCCGATGGCACGCCCGGCGAGTTGCTGGTGCGCGCCGCCGGATCCGATCCGCACACCGGCTTCTTCAGCGAATATCTCAGCGATCGCGAAGCCACCGATGCCGCCTGGGACGGCGGCTGGTTCCATACCGGCGACGTGGTGCGACGCGACGCCATGGCGAACCTGTTCTTCGTCGATCGCTGGAAGAACGTGATCCGCCGCAGCGGCGAGAACATTGCCGCGGCCGAGGTCGAGAGCGTGCTGCGGCAGCATCCGCTGGTCGGCGACGTGGCCTGCGCCGCGGTATCCGATGAGCTGCGCGGCGAGGAGGTGCTGGCCTGCATCGTTCCGCGCGAAACCATCGTCGACAGGACACGCGCAGCCGCGGAGATCGTCGCGGACGCGATGGCTGAGCTCGCCTATTTCAAGGTGCCCGGTTATGTCGCCTTCGTCGCCGCATTGCCGCTGACCGCGACCAACAAGGTGCAGCGCGGCGAACTGAAGGCGTGGGCACAGGGGCTTCCCGGCACGCCGGACTGCATCGATACGCGCCACCTGAAGCGCCGATCATGAACGGCTACGGTGACGTCGTGGTCTGCGCGCCGGTTACCGTACCGTATGTGCGACACTCGGATAGCGGCGCCGCATGGTGGTTGGGCAGCGCATTGCGCAAGCTGCTCGAGGCGAGTGGTTTGGCGAAGCAGCGGGTGGATGGGCTGTGCCTGTCCAGCTTTACCCTGGCGCCGGACGGCCCCGCGCCGTTCGTGCAATACGTCGGATTGTCGCCGCGCTTTCTGGAATTCCTGCCGACCGGCGGCGCCTGCGGCGTCATGGCGCTGCGCCATGCCGCCCGCGCGGTGCAGTGCGGCGACGCCGACGTGGTGGCCTGCATCGCCGGCGACACCAATGGCGCCGACAGCTTTCACGATCTGGTCGCACAGTTCAGCAGCTTCTCGCGTGACTGCGTCTGGCCGTATGGCGCCGGCGGCCCGAATGAAAGCTTCGCGCTGCTCACCGAGCATGCCATGCGCCGCACCGGCGCGACGCGCGCGGACTTCGGCAAGCTGTGCGTGGCACAGCGGCGCTGGGCCCAGCGCAATCCGCGCGCGCTGCTGCGCGGCGAATTGACCTTGGATGCGTATCTGGCCGCCCGCCCGATCGCCTCGCCGCTGCATTTGTTCGACTGCGTGATGCCGTGCGCCGGTGCCGATGGCTTCCTGGTGATGCTTCGTGCGCGTGCCGAGGCGCTCGGGCTGCCTTGCGTGCGCGTGCTGGCAACGATCGAACGACACAATGCGTTCCCCGACGATGCGGTTCAGTGGCGCGGCGGCTGGGCGATGGATGCCGACGCGCTGTGGCGGCAGGCAGCGATCGGGCCCGACGCGATCGACGTGGTGCAGACCTACGACGACTATCCGGTGATCTCGCTGCTGCAGTTCGAGGACCTTGGGTTCTGCGCCAAGAATGCAGGCGCAGACTTCATCCGGCGTAACGAATTCGGTCCGGGCGGGAATTTTCCTCACAACACCGGCGGCGGACAGCTGTCCGGTGGCCAGGCCGGTGCGGCCGGCGGATTCGTCGGCCTGGTGGAAGCCGTGCGCCAGCTTACCGGCCGAGCCGAGGGACGCGGTGTGGCGGGCGCGCGCCATGCGTTGGTCAGCGGATTTGGCATGATCAATTACGATCGCGGAATCTGCACCGCGGCCGCGGTGCTGGCGGCATGAACTCGATGCAGCCGATGGTCGATAGCGCGGCGCATGGCAAGTTGGCACTGCAGCACTGCGCGGCATGTGGAACGCTGCAGTACCCGCCGCGAGAACTGTGCGGCGTTTGTCTCGCCGACGCGCTGGACTGGCGCGTGACCGACACGGAACCCGGTGAGGTGCTGGCACACAGCGTGCTGCACCACAGCCACGAACCCGGGTTCGGTGCGATGCTGCCGCTGCGTGTCGGGCTGGTCCGCCTCGATGCTGGACCCACCGCAGTCTGTTTCCTGGCCGAACACTGTTGTGCCGGAACGCGCGTCAGCGTCACTGCGCAGCTCGACAGCGCGGGCCGCGTGGTATTGGCCGCCTCGGCCGCAACGAAGGCGTCATGATGCTCGCAGACCCGCTTCGCGCAGCAACGGCAGCACCCTGGCGATAAAATACGGCAGCTCGTCACGAAAATTCACGAACGAAACGGTGGTGCCGGCAAAACCAGCCGCGCTCATTCGCACCATCTCCTCGGCAATCCATTGCGGCGTGCCGATCAGCGGATACGTGCCGGCGCCGCCGACGAACCGCCTGCGGTGCAGGCGATAAGCCTCCGGATCGTGCGACGAGGAGAACTTCTCCTTGGTACCCATGTAGAAATCCACGCTCGCGGTATCCTCCATGCGCACCGCATAGTGCTCATAATAGTCTTCGGCCTCGGCCTGCGTCGGGCGGCACACGACGTGGCACGTGGTGAACACGCCAACCTCACGTCCGACCGCCCGCGCGCGAGCCGCCATGTCAGCGATATGCGGGCGCCCAGCTTCGATATCGACAAAGGTGGTGAACAGGAAATCCGCCGTCTTCGCCGCGAAATCGCGACCGACCGGCGAGAACGCCGCATTCAGCGTCACCGGACGTGGCCGTTGCAGCGGCATCGGTTGACCTGAGACACCCTTCAGTTGATAGAACCGCCCCGCATAATCGAACGGCGGGCCGCCGGCGAAGATGCGTTCCATGATCTCCGCCCATTCCAGGCCCTGGGCGTAGCGGTCCTCGATCATGGTCAGACCGAACAGCGCGAATTCCTGCGGACTCCAGCCGCAGACGAGGTTGAGCCCGGCGCGGCCGCCCGAGGCATGATCCACAGTCGCCAACGCCTTGGCCGCAAACACCGGATGTACCATCGGCACGTGCACCGTGGAGAACAGCGCGATCCTCTGCGTGAAGCCGGCAAGTGCCGCGGCATAGGTCAGCGTTTCAAAGCTCCACTCGCGGTTGTTGACCTCGCCGCCGAAGCCCTTCCAGCGTGCGATCGGCAGGAAGAATTCGATGCCCGCCCGGTCCGCCATCTGCGCGACCTCGACCACCTCGTTCCAGTGCGCCGGCCAGCGCTCGCGGACGCGCGTCAAGGTCAACCCGCCGTCGGCATTGGCCGAGAAGATTCCCAGCTTGAACCGGTTCGGGCCGTACATCGGATGGACCAAAGGCGCCTCCGCGGGCACTATGACACGGCCAACGTACCGCCTGCGACGCGGAGGGAGCAATGACCCAGACAGCAACGGTGAATGGGGCGGAGGCCCTGCTCGAACTGTTTCGGGCGCAGGGTGCCGATTACATCTTCTGCTCGCCGATCGCGGCCTGGGCGCCGTTGTGGGAGGCGCTTGCCAAGCGCAAGGCCACAACGAACATCGAGACGCCGCAGTATTTGAACTGCCGCCATGAGATTCTCGCGGTCGGCCTGGCTGCCGGCTACTGGAAGGCGACCGGCCGAACCCAGGCGGTGCTGCTGCCGACCGGGCTCGGCGTGCTGCATGGCGCCATGGCAATGCGCTCGGCGTATCACGAACATATTCCGATGGTCATTGTCTCGCCCGATACGTTGACCCATGGCGCCGATCCGGGTCTCGATCCGGGCCCGGAATGGCCGACGCTGCTGGTGGATCTCGCCGGTCCGGTGCGCAATGCCGAGACCGTGACCAAATGGGCGAAGGAGGTGAAGACCGGCGGCGATTTGGCCGCCGATGTCCGCCGCGCCTGGTACTTCGCAGAGAGCGTGCCGCGTGGCCCGACGCTGCTCGGTGTGCCGTTCGACATCCTGATGACCCAGGTGACGGCGCCGCTGGGGGAGAAGGCCAAGGCCTCGCCGCTGGTCGCGCCGACCGATAGCCTGCGTGAGGTCGCGGAGTTGCTGATGCGCAGTCATGCACCGCTGATCGTCACCGAGCACGCGGCGCGCACGCCGCAGGATCAGGCTGCGCTGGTGGCGATTGCGGAACATGTCGGTGCGCCGGTGTTCGAGTACTGGATGCCGATGTACGTAAACTTCCCGCGCGCGCATCCGCTCTACGCGACCGATCCGATCGAGACGCACCTGAACGACGCGGACTGCATCCTTGTCATCGGCGCGCACGGTCCGTGGCATCCGCAGGAAACGCCGCTGCCGGACGGTTGCACGGTGATCCACATCGAGGAGGATCCGCTGCGGCCACGGGCGCCCTACTGGGGCTTTCGCACCGACTACTGCATCGCCGGCGACATCGGCAGCAACCTGGCGCAGCTCGCTGCGCTGCTTCAGGCACAGCCGCGCGCCGCGGAGGTCACCAGCCGAACCGAACACTGGCGTGCGCACAACGCCGCGAGCAACGCGGAGGCGGCGAAGGAGCGCGAGGCGGCGCATTCCGGCGAGCGCATCCACGCGGCGCTGCTGTTCGACACGCTGCACAGGCTGCTGCCGGACCAGTCGGTGATCGTCGATGAGATCATCGCCCAGGTCCCCGCGATGATCCATCACTTGTTCCGCGAACGCGACTTCAGCCACATTCGCGGCTGGGCCGGGGCACTCGGCACCGGACTGCCGACCGCACTCGGCGTCAAGCTCGCGCGACCGAAGGATGTGGTCGTGTGCGTGATCGGCGACGGCGCATTCAACTACAATCCGGTTCCCGCCTGCCTGGGGCTGGCGCAGCAATACGGCGTGCCGGTACTGGTGATCATCTGTAACAATCAGGGTTACGTTTCGCAGGAGTGGAACCTCTACAAGTATTTCCCTTCAGGTTACGCGTTGCGCGACAACAACCCGTATGGCCGGGTGATCGAGCCGACCCCGGACTATGCAGCGATCGCACCGGCGTTCGGCGCTCACGGCGAATGCGTGACCGAACCCGGTCAACTGGAACCGGCGATCAGCCGCGCCATCGACGCGGTGCAACAGGGACGCCTCGCGTTACTGGACGTTCGGCTCGAACCGTGAGGCCGGCATGGCCGACGTCGTACTCCAGCCTGGGCAGACCACTCTGGCGGAGTGGCGCGCAATTTATCGTGGCGCGCAAGTAACGCTTGATCCCGCCTGCGACTCTGCGGTCGTTGCCGGTGCCCGGTCAATCGAAGCCATTCTGGCAAGAGGCGAACCGGTCTACGGCATCAACACGGGGTTCGGCCGCCTGGCAAGCATCCGCATCGCACCGGCGGACCTCGCCGTGCTCCAACGCAACCTCGTGCTGTCCCATGCGGCCGGTGTTGGCGAGCCGATGTCGCTGCCGCTGGTGCGGCTCATGCTGGCATTGAAGCTGGCTAGCCTGGCGCAGGGCGCTTCGGGCGCACGGCTGGAAACAGTGCAGTTCCTGGCTGTGATGTTGTCGCGCGATCTGCTGCCTGTGGTGCCGACGCAGGGTTCGGTCGGTGCGTCAGGCGATCTGGCGCCGTTGGCCCACATGGCGGCGGCAATGATCGGTGTTGGCGAGATCCTGCATGCGCGCGAACGCCTGCCCGCTGCCGTTGCATTGGCGCGGGCCGGCGTGCCGCCGATCGTGCTGGGCGCCAAGGAGGGACTGGCGCTGCTGAACGGCACACAGTTCTCCACCGCCTATGCACTTGCCGGACTGTTCGAGGCGGAAACGCTGTTGCAGGCAGGCCTGGTCACTGGGGCGCTGTCCACCGACGCCGCGCGCGGCTCCGATGCGCCATTCGATCCGCGCATCCACACATTGCGCGGCCATCGCGGACAGATTGATGTCGCCCGCACCCTGCGCGCGCTGATCTCAGGCAGCGCGATCCGTGCCTCACATCTTACCGGCGATGATCGCGTGCAGGATCCCTATTGTCTGCGCTGCCAGCCGCAGGTCATGGGCGCCACGCTGGATATTCTCCGTCATGCGGCAACCACCTTGCAGGTCGAAGCGAATGGCGTGTCCGACAATCCGCTGATCTGCGGCGATCCGCCGGAAGCGCTGTCGGGTGGTAATTTTCATGGCGAGCCGGTTGCCTTCGCCGCCGACATCATCGCGCTCGCTTTGTGCGAGATCGGCGCCATCGCCGAACGCCGCATTGCCATGCTGATCGACCCGGCGCTGTCGCGGCTACCGGCGTTCCTGACGCCGAAGCCTGGATTGAACTCGGGCTTCATGGTGCCGCAGGTCACCGCGGCCGCGCTGGTCGCGGAGAACCGCCAGCGTGCCACGCCGGCCAGCGTCGATTCGATTCCGACCTCGGCCAATCAGGAGGATCACGTATCGATGTCGGCGCATGCGGCGCGCCGGCTGCTGCCGATGGCGGACAATGTCGCCGCGGTGATCGGCATCGAGCTGCTGGCCGCGGCGCAGGGCTGCGACTTCCATGCGCCGCTGGTGTCCAGCGCGATGCTCGAGCGGGTTCGTGCGCTGCTGCGCGCGGAGGTGCCGCATCTGGAGGAGGATCGTGAAATGGCGCCAGACATCGCCCGGGCGATCGCACTGGTGCGTTCCGGCCGGCTTGCCGACGCGGCAGAGCAGGCCGATCTGCCGGAGGCGACATGACACGGATCAGCAACACCCGCACCATACGCTCGCCGCGCGGCACCGACCTCACTGCGAAGTCGTGGCTCACCGAAGCGCCGATGCGCATGCTGATGAACAACCTCGATCCCGAGGTGGCGGAGCATCCCGGCGAGCTGATCGTCTATGGCGGTATCGGGCGCGCCGCCCGCGACTGGGAGAGCTACGACCGCATCGTCGCCACGCTGCGCCGGCTGGAGGCGGACCAGACGCTGCTGGTGCAGTCCGGTAAGCCGGTCGGCGTGTTCCGCACCCACGAAGACGCACCGCGCGTGCTGATCGCGAACTCGAACCTGGTGCCGCATTGGGCGACCTGGGAGCATTTCAACGAACTCGACCGCAAGGGGCTGATGATGTTCGGCCAGATGACGGCGGGTTCGTGGATCTATATCGGCAGTCAGGGCATCGTCCAGGGCACGTATGAAACGTTCGTCGAGATCGGGCGGCGTCATTACGGCGGCAGCCTCGAGGGACGCTGGATTCTGACCGCTGGCCTGGGCGGCATGGGCGGCGCGCAGCCGTTGGCCGCGACGATGGCCGGTGCATCGCTGCTCGCGGTCGAATGCCAGGCCAGCCGGATCGAGATGCGGCTACAGACCGGCTATCTCGACATGCGCGCCGACACGTTGGACGAGGCGCTCACAGCGATCGAGCGGTCGTGCCGCGAACGCAAACCGCTGTCGGTCGGGCTGCTGGGGAACGCGGCCGAGGTGCTGCCGGAGCTGGTGCGTCGCGGTGTTCGCCCCGATGTGGTGACCGACCAGACGTCATCGCACGATCCGGCCAACGGTTATCTGCCGAAGGGCTGGACCGTCGCTGAGTGGGAGCGTCGGCGGGAAACCGCACCCAACGAGGTCGCTGCGGCGGCGCGGGCGTCGATCGCCGAGCACGTGCGCGCCATGCTGGCGTTCCATGCGCTCGGTATGCCGACGCTGGACTACGGCAACAACATCCGGCAGGTCGCGAAAGATGCAGGCGTGGCCGATGCATTTGCCTTTCCGGGCTTCGTGCCGGCGTATATCCGGCCGCTGTTCTGCCGCGGCATCGGGCCATTCCGCTGGGCGGCGCTGTCGGGCGATCCGGAGGACATCTTCCGCACCGACGCCAAGGTCAAGGAACTGCTGCCCAATCATGCACACTTGCACCACTGGCTCGACATGGCGCGCTCGCGCATCCGGTTCCAGGGATTGCCGGCGCGCATCTGCTGGGTCGGCCTGGGCGATCGGCATCGGCTCGGACTGGCATTTAACGCGATGGTCGCCAGCGGAGAACTGAAGGCGCCGATCGTCATCGGCCGCGATCACCTCGATGCCGGTTCTGTTGCGTCGCCGAACCGGGAGACCGAGGCGATGGCCGATGGTTCGGACGCAGTGTCCGACTGGCCGATGCTGAATGCGCTGCTGAACTGCGCATCGGGTGCGACGTGGGTTTCGCTGCACCATGGCGGCGGCGTGGGCATGGGGTATTCGCAGCACGCAGGCATGGTCGTCGTATGCGACGGAACCAATGCGGCGGCGCGGCGGATCGAACGCGTGTTGTGGAACGACCCTGCCAGCGGCGTGATGCGGCATGCCGATGCCGGTTACGATGTCGCGCTCGATTGCGCCCGTGAGCACAAGCTCGATTTGCCGGGGATTATCGGGGCAGCGTGACAGAACGTTTCAGTGCCGGAAGTGCCGCATGCCGGTGAGCACCATCGCGACATCGGCAGCGTCCGCCGCCGCGATCACCTCCTTGTCGCGCACCGACCCGCCCGGCTGAATGACCGCCGTCGCACCGGCGGCAATCGCGGCTTCCAGCCCATCGGCGAAGGGGAAGAACGCGTCCGAGGCCACCACGCTGTTCCGCGTCAACGGCACCTCCAGACCAGCCGCCTTCGCCGCCGCTGCCGCCTTCCATGCGCCGATCCGCGCGCTGTCCACGCGGCTCGGTTGCCCGGCACCGATGCCGACCGTGGCACCGTCCTTGGCGTAAACGATGGCGTTCGACTTCACGTGCTTGCAGACCCGCAAGGCGAACAGCAGGTCGGCGAGTTCCGCATCCGTCGGTGCGCGCCGCGTCACCACCCGCAGGTCCGGTCGGCCAATCCTGCCATTATCCCGCGTCTGCGCCAGGAAACCACCCGACAGGCTGCGAAATGTCAGCCCGGCTGCGGACGGATCCGGCATACCCAAGGTCAGCAGCAGCCGCAGATTCCGCTTGCGGGCGAGCAGCTCCTTCGCCGCCTCATCGGCCTCCGGCGCAATGATCACCTCGGTGAGGATCGCCGCGATCTTCTGCGCCGCGGCAACGTCGAGCCTGCGATTGACCGCGACGATGCCGCCGAATGCCGAGACCGGATCGCACCGAAGTGCCCAGTCCCACGCCTCGGCCAGAGTCGCCGCACTGGCCACGCCACACGGGTTGGCGTGCTTGATGATCGCGACCGTCGGCGCATCGAACTCGGCGACACATTCGAACGCCGCATCGGTGTCGTTCAGGTTGTTGTAGGAAAGCTCCTTGCCCTGCACCTGCACGGCAGTGGCGACGCCCGGCCGGTCGCCGGTGATATAGAACGCCGCCGCCTGGTGCGGGTTCTCGCCGTAGCGGAGCGTCTGACGCAGCGTTCCGGCCATCGCGAGTCGCCGCGGGAAGGCCGTGCCGCGTCGCTCGGCAAACCATGTGGCGATCGCCGCATCGTAGGCAGCCGTCCGAGCATACGCCTCGCCCGCCAGGCGCCGACGCAGCGCAAATGTGCTGCCGCCGTGCAGCGTTATCTCATCGAGCACTGTTTCGTACTGGTCCGGCTCGGTCAGCACAGCGACGAAATCATGATTCTTGGCAGCGGCACGGATCAGCGCCGTGCCGCCGATGTCGATGTTCTCGATGCATTCATCGTCCGCGGCACGTCGAGCCACCGTCGCCTCGAACGGATACAGATTGACCGCGACCAGATCGATCGGCGCAATGCCGTGCGCTGCCATCTGCGCCAGATGTTCAGCGTTGTCGCGCCGGCCAAGAATGCCGCCATGGAGCTGCGGCACCAGCGTCTTCACCCGCCCGTCCAGGATCTCCGGAAAGCCGGAATGCTCGGACACCTCTTTGACCGGCACGCCCGCTTCGCGCAACGCCTTGGCGGACCCACCGGTGGACAAGATCTCCACGCCGCTTGCCACCAGCGCCCGGGAGAACGCCACCAGGCCCGCTTTGTCGGCAACCGAAATCAACGCGCGGCGGATCGGGACGATGTCGGTCATGCGGGGCGAGATAGCCCTACAATCCCAACAGGTCCAGCGTGCGCGCGAGGACTGTCGCCTCGTCGTAGCGCTCCACCGCGCGCTTGCGGCCGGCCTCGCCCATGCGTGCCCGAAGTGCCTGGTCCGCCACCAACCGCTGCAGGGCTGCGGCAAGCGCAGGCGCATCGCCCGGCGGCACCAGCAGGCCGGTCACCTCATGCACCACCTGCTCTGCCGGGCCACGTACATTCGTGGCAACGACCGGCAGACCGGTCAGCATCGCCTCGATCACCGACATCGGCAGACCCTCGAACTGGCTGGGCAATGCAAATATATCAGCCGCCGCCATCAGGTCCGCCACGTCCTCCCGATAGCCCAGCAGTCGAAGCCGCTCCCCCAGTCCGGCGCCGCACAGCAAGGCCGCCATGTCGGGCCCGCGATCGGAGGTCAGCCGCTCGCCCGCGATCCACAGCGCCGCGCTCGGAACCATCCGCATGGCGGCCGCCAGTTCGGGATAGCCCTTGTGCCAGACCAGCCGCGACACCGCGAGCACCAAGACCTGCTCGTCCGACACCCCGAGCGTGGCCCGTATCCGCTCGCGCGCGGCGCGGTCGGGACGGAACCGTGCCGGATCCCGGCCGTTGCCGACAGCGACTGCGCCGCGGTGGATGCGGAGCCGCCTGGCATCGTGCGCCTCCGCCTCGCTGACCGTGAGGAACGTGCCGGTCACCCGAGCCGCCAGCCACTCCATCGTGAAACCGACAATGCTGCGTGGCCAGGAGCCCGGGAAATTGAACCAGAATCCATGCCCGGTGTAGGCGATCCGCGGCACGCCGACCCACCAGGCTGCCATGCGCGCCAGAAAGCCGCTGATCGGCATATGTGCGTGCACGAGGTCGGGCCGCTCGGCGCGGAACAGCCGCACCAGGGCGCGAAACGCCCGCCAATGCGCCGCCAGCGAGACGCTGCGCTCCAGCTTCAGCGGCTCGATCCGGAACCCCTCGGCGCGCGGTATGTCGAGGAACGGACCTTCGGCGCAGACGCCGATCACCTCATGCCCACGTGCCCGCATCGCCCGCATCAACGGCAGCAGAAACTGCCTCAGCGAGAAATCGACGTTGGTGATTTCAACAATCTTCAACCGACCTTGCTGATCGCCCATTTCACCTGCTGCGGGCCATCGGCATATCCGGTGAGCACCACTTGCTCAGTGCGGCGCGGCTCATGTCCGCCCAGGTAAATGCTTTCCTCCAGGCTCATGCGGGCACCGTCTGCGCGAAGCCGCCAGCCGCCGGCGGAGCGCAGGCGCAACAGCACGGCCTCGCCATCCTGTTGCAGACTGGCATTCACGTCCGGGTGCAGGTGGAAGCGCAGCGTGAACGGCTGCGGGGTTGGCGCCTCCATGACATCCTCGCCGCGCACATCCTCGCCGCTTTCCGCCAAATAGAGGCGGCGTCGATGTACCGCGCCGAACAGCCGCTTCCAGCCGTCATGGCTCGCTTCCAGCCAGTGGGCGCCATTGGCCTCCTGACGCTGCGCCTCCACCAGAAGCGGACGGCGACCGAGACCATCGGGCTTCAGTTCGGACGAACTGACATCGGCGATCACCAGCGTGGAATGGGCGGCCGTCGCCCGGGTCGCGTCCCGCCATTCCGGGCTGCCGCCTGGCACGGCGCCACAGTTCACGATCATGCGGTCGCGCCCGACCGACAGCTCCATCGACAGTGTGCCGGCATGCGCGGAGCGGTCCACGCCCGGCGGCGGTGGCGCGCCGCAATCAACGATCAGCACGCTGCGGCCGGCCTGCAGGCGCTGGAACCCGCCGTCCGCCAGTCCATTGGGGCCGCGGCCGGCGCGGCCAGCCTGCGCCAGTGCGATCTCGATCAGACTGCCGCTCTGTTCCGTGCTGCCGTTGAACAGCGCCAAGCCGCCGTCGCCGTGCCGCATCACGCGAAGCGCCATCGCCATTCGCTCGATGGCGCTGGTCAGCGCCGGCGGGGGCTGCGTCTGCGCGGACTGCAGCAGGGTTCGCATCTCGGTCAGGTCCTGCAAGGCGGCAAGCTGTGTCGCGGGGCTACGTTCGACATGGCAGCCATCCGGAAGCACCTGGCGCGCGAGTTCCTGAGGCAGAAAGCGCAACGCGCGCGTCAGGAACCCTGCGTGCTCCGGCAATGCGACAGCCGCCGCGATCAAACCCTTCAGCGCGGTAAGCGCCCTCGAGTCCAACTCCTCGGCGGGAAGCATCGCCGACAGGCTGCGGGCATCGGACACCAGCCTGCTCATCAATTTCTGGCGGAATGCATCGTCAGCGGTCGCCGCGAAGAAGTCGTAGTGGCCCAGCCAGGCGGTAACCCGTGCGCCGGCAACATCGGGGCGGCGTGCCAGCGCATCGCCGGGAGGTGACGTGATCCATTCGGCAACCAGCGCGCGGGCCCGCAAGCGCGCTGCATCGGTGCCGAGTGCACGCAGGTCGCGCAGCCAGATGAATCCGTGCGCCGCGGCATCCAGCGCCGCAGACGCAGAGGATTCGCCCCACGCCCCCGGACGTAGTGCGCGCACGCCGCCGCCGAATTCCAGCTCGCCCCGCAGCAACCTGGCGCCTCGGCCGGAGTCACCCGGCCACGGATCGCGCACCGGCAAGGCCGGCGCGTCCGGCACACGGCCCATGCGCAGGCTTGGCAGCCGCGCGATAACGCGGCGCGCATCGCGCAGCCACCGCCGTGGATCGGACGCGCTCATGCAGGCCGGTCCTCGCCGCGCAGTGCGGCGATCGCCGCCGCATAGTCCGGCGCACCGAATACCGCGGTGCCGGCAACCAGCGTATCGGCACCAGCTTCCGTCACGCGCGGTGCCGTTTCGGGGGTGATGCCTCCATCCACCGACAACGCAATCGAACGGCCCGAGGCGTCGATCATCCGACGCAGGGTCGCGATCTTCGGCAGTTGCGACGCCAGGAACGCCTGGCCACCGAATCCGGGGTTCACCGTCATCACCAGGATGATGTCGACGAGATCGAGCACCCACGCAATGCTTTCCACCGGCGTCGCGGGATTCAACACGACGCCCGCGCGTTTGCCATGCGACTGAATGAGCTGCAGCGTGCGATGCAGGTGAGGCCCTGCCTCCGGGTGCACCAGCATGTGGTCGGCGCCGGCATCGGCGAACGCGCCGATGAACGGATCGACCGGCGCGATCATCAGGTGCACGTCGAACGGCAGCTTGGTGTGGCGGCGCAGGCTGCGCAGGATCGGCGGGCCGAAGCTGATGTTGGGCACGAAATGCCCATCCATCACGTCGAGATGCACCCAGTCGGCGCCCGCTGCCTCGATCGCCGCCACCTCTTCGCGCAGCCGCGCGAAATCGGCCGCAAGGATGCTTGGTGCGATGGTGGTTCGGGTGGCTCGCGATGCCGGCATGGGTTGGATGTAGGCAGGCGTGTTGGTGGAACACAAGCCGGCGTGGTCAGGTCTTTATCAGGCGCGCGGCGAAGAAACCGTCCATCCCGCCTTGCTCGCCCCACATGCTGGGCAGCGTGCGCAGAAAACCCTCCGGAGTCACCGCCTCCGGCAGGCCCGCGAGCTCCGACGGAGTGAACGGGTCATGCCGCAGACCTCCGCGTGCCACGGCAGCCTCGACCCGCGGCATGCCTTCCTCAAGTTGCAATGAACACACCGAGTAGATCAGCCGGCCGCCTTGGCGGAGCATGGTCGCGGCGGCCCGCAGCAGCCGGTCCTGCGTCTCGGCCAGCGCACGCACGTCCCGTGGACGCTTGAGATGCGGCACGTCGGGGTGGCGGCGGATCGTTCCGGTGGCGCTGCACGGCGCGTCCAGCAGCACCCCGTCGAACTGCCGGACCGCTGCCCACGCGACGACGTCTGCCTGCACGAATTCGGCCTGCAGCTGCCAGTGCCGCAGGTTTTCCCGGAGCCGCGCCAGGCGCGCCGGGTCGCGTTCCACGGCGACCACCGCAGCACCGGACACCGCAAGCTGCGCCGTCTTGCCGCCCGGGGCGGCGCAGAGATCCGCGACGTGTTCGCCGGCGCGTGCCGCGAGCAGCTTCGCCGGCAGCGCGGCAGCGGCGTCCTGCACCCAGCACTCGCCGCGGTCGAAGGCTGATATCTCGGTGACGCGGGTTCCCACCGGGAAGCGCACCGAGCCGGTCGGCAGCCGGATGCCACCCTCGGGCAGGATTCCTGGTTTCGGGGTGACGTCGAGCGGCGCCTCGCGCTGGTGGGCGACGGCGATCTCGCGCGCCTTGTCCCCCCACGACGCCCAGAGCCAGGCCGGCGTGTTCAGCCGCGGTTCGTCCAGATCGGCGAGCGCCGCCGCACCCGTCTCGGCCACTCGGCGGAGCACGGCGTTGATCAGCCCCGCGAATGGCGCCAGCCCACGGGCGCGCGCCAGCGCGACCGCCGTCGCCACCGCGGCATGGCTCGGCGTCTCCAGCAACAGCAGCCCTGCTGCACCGAGGCGGAGCACATGGCGCACCGGTTCCGGCGGCGCCTTGTGCAGGAACCGTTCCAGTACCGCGTCCAGCGTTCCGGTCCGCCGCAGCACCGTAGCGGCCAGACGGTGCGCCGCCGCGCGGTCGCGCGGTACCAGGACGGGGAGCGCATCCAAGGCCTCCTCGAGCGGTCGGCGCCGATCCAGCACCGCGGCCAACAGGTCGAACGCGGCCTCGCGCGTCGGATCGCCCATCAGCGCGCGACGGAACGGCAGGATACGTCGCGACCGTGCAGCCGGCAGCGTGCCAGCACCTGATCGGTCAGAGCATACACCGTGCCGGTCCAGCCCTGGCTGACGCGATGCAGGACCACGTAGCCGTAGTCCGGGATCGCGAGTGCGCGGTGGATCTTCACTCCGTCGATAAGGATCCCCGGATTGAGCGGCTGCGTGATGGCATCGTTGGCGTCACCACCCTCGCCGACGACAAGTTGCGCCGGACGCGACGGACCGAACTCATAGCTGGTGAAATCGTGGATGTGGCCCGACAGCACCATGTCCAGCTCGGCCGGCACGAGATCGCGGATGGCCGCCTGTTCGGTGGCGTTCAGTGTGGCACCCGGCGTCACGACGGGGCCTTGTGCCAGAGCCCAGACCGGCCGGTGGGTGAGCAGCCACGTATGCGGCGGCGCATTCGCCAGCAGTGTCCGCAGCTGCTCGCGATACAGCATTACCTGGGCCGGATCCGCGGTGGCATCATCGGCGTCGGCGCCATCGAACAGCAACAGGTTCAGTGCGCCGATATGCAATGCGTACGGCGGCGTGGTCGCGGTGCATTGGTCGGCATCGGGATGCGGATCGAGCAGGTGGAACCAGCCGTGGCCACCGCGGCTGCACAGTTCGTGATTGCCGCGCACCATCACCCAGGGCGCCGCCGCCAGCAATGGTGCGGCGGGATCGAAGAAGTCCTTCTGCCAGACCGCCCAGTTGTCGCCATGCGGGCTGCCCGCGCAGCCGGGCTGGCCGGCGGGGCAAGCAGATTCACGGTAGTGGTAGTCACCGACATGGATAATCAGGTCCGGGCGGCGCGCCGCGGCCAGACGGGCGACGACGGCGAACGGCCATTTCACCGGATCGTTGCAATCCTGCGTAAAGCTGCCCTTCAACCTGCAACCGGTATCGCCGATCACGACGATCCGCTTGATGTCGCTTGGCAGGACGGGAGTCGGCAGTCCATCCACCGTGATGCCACGGGTCACCGCGGCCGCATGGGCGACGCAGACCTGCACCGCGTAGTCACCGTCCGGCTTGCCGCGGGTCGTGCTGGTCAGCGCTGCGCCGTCCGCCACGACCTTCGGGCACGCCATGCCCGGCGCCACGATCGAGCGTACGTCGAGGCCGCCGTCACTGGCGATCTCCACCCACGCACCGGGCAGGTCCGCCGCCCGCGCTGTCGGACCGGACAGCAACAGCAGTGCGACAAGCCAGCGAAACCGGAGCGGCATTTGCTTCCTCCTCGCACACAAACCCACCGCGGCACTTGCACGATCCCGATGTCATTGCGAGCGAAGCGAGGCAATCCCCGTCGAAGTGTACCGAACCGCAGGGAGATCGCTGCGGCGCTGCACGCCTCGCAATGCCAGCTGCCGGGTAGCGTCAGGCGCCCTGCGCGGCCTTCTCCTTCTCCGCCATACGCTGCTTGAGCTGCTCCGGCGTCAGCCGGACGATGTCCTCATTCTGATGGGCGTACAGGTCATAGGAGTCCGTCCCCAACTCCTCCAGCACAGTCCGGCCGGCGAGCACATCGGCCTTCCACCCGTCCTGCGCCGGCTGCCGCGCGTGGAACTCCGGCATCACCTCGCGGGCGAACAGTTCCAGGCTGTCACAGATCGCCTGGTGGCTGGTGCGGCCGGCCTGATTGAGCAGGATCACCTGATCGACGTGCGCATCCTCGAATTGGCGCAGCCGCTTGCGGATGGTCTCCGGCGAGCCGATCAGCCCGTTGCGCAGCGCCTGCTTCGCCTTGTCTGTCTGCCGCCAGTCCTGGTACTCGCGCCAGAGATGGCCGGTACCGGGCGCATCGATGCCGTTCCGGCCGTAATAGCCCAGCGCGAAGATGAAGAACGTCCATCCGGACGCAGCCTCGATCGCCTCCTCATCGGTCGGGGCACACATGAAGCCGTTGACGATGGCGATGTTGGGATTGGTGGCGTAGTCCGCGAGCAGCTTCGGGCGGTGCAGCAGATTGTTATAGTAACGATGCACCCAGGCGCGCGCCGCGTCCGGCGAGACGAAGCTGAAACCAAGCGCGCCCATGCCCCACTGCCCGGCATCGCCGATGGTGCGGATGTTGGAGCACGCAACCCAGAGCGGCGGATGCGGCTTCTGCAGCGGCTTGGGGATCACGTTGCGGGCGGGGAAATCGTAGTACTGACCGTGGAACTCCCAGTTGTCGCGGGTGAACATCGGGATGATGGCGCGCACCGCCTCCTCCCATCGATCGCGCTTGTCGCGCACCCGGACGCCGAACGGATGCAGTTCCGCGGGCCCGGCGGCCTCGCCCATGCCGAGGTCGACACGGCCGCCTGACAGCAGATCGAGCGTCGCCACCTTCTCGGCCACCCGCTGCGGCTGGTTGGTGGTGAGCTGAATCACGCCGTGTCCGAGCCGGATGTTCTTGGTGCGCTGGCTCGCGGCGCCGAGGAACACTTCGGGCGCTGATGAGTGGGAGTATTCTTCCAGGAAGTGATGCTCCACGACCCAGGCATAATCGTAGCCAAGCTGATCGGCGAACTGGAACTGATCGAGCGACTGGGCCAGCAGGTCGTATTCGCTGGTGGTCGTCCAGGGGCGCGGCAACTGGTGCTCGTAGAACACGCCGAATTTCATTGGTGTTGTCCTTCTGATCAGACCGGCACGGTCAATGCATCGTATTCATACAGCCAGTCATAACGCGCGCCCACGGCGCGTGGCGCGAACTCGCGTTCCATGAACGCCTGCGCCAGTAGCGGATCGGCAAGCTGCGGATTGTGGTAGCGCGACACGTTCTCCAGCGAGCCGAGCACGATGCGCGACGTTCGTTCGAGCCTGGCCGCTTCATAGCGGCGCAACGCTTCGGGAACCTCGTACCCGTCCAGGCATCGCGCCAGCACCATACCGTCCTCGATCGCCATGTTGGCACCCTGCGCCAGGAACGGCAGTGTCGGGTGGCAGGCGTCGCCCAGCAGGCTGACACGGCCGACCGACCAGTGTTGCAGCGGCTCCCGCCCGAGCATCGCCCATTTATAGGGGACGTCGATCGCATCGACGATGGCCTGCACGTCGTCATGCCAGAGCGCGAAGTCGCGGCGGCATTCCTGAACGGTGCCGGCCTCCGACCAGCTTTCGATCAGCCAGTCGTCGCGTTCGATCGCCGTAACGAAATTCAGCAGCTCGCCGCGCCGCAACGGGTAGGTGACCACATGGCCGAGCGGGCCGATCCAGGTCATACCGTGTTGCTGGCGTAACCGCGCGGGCAGGCGGTCCATCGGCACCACACCTCGCCAGGCCATGAAGCCGGTGAAATTCGCGCGCGCCCCGCCGAACATCACCTCGCGGATGCGGGAGTGCACGCCGTCGGCGCCGATCAGCGCGTCCCCGTGCACGCGATCCCCGCTCTCCAGTAGCAATGTGACGCCGGCCACATCCTGTTCGAAGCCGGTGCAGCGCGCGCCGGCCTGCACCGCGCCGGGCGCGCGTTCGGCCAGTGCCTGCACCAATACGGCGTGAAAATCGCCACGATGCACCAGCCAGTAGGGCGAGCCGTAGCGGGTCACAGCGTTGGCACCGAGGTCCTGTACGCGCCATGCCTGGCCCGTGTTGAACAGACGCATCTCCTTGGCGACCGGCACCGAGGCGATCGCCTCCATTGCCGGCAACAGCCCGAGTTCTCGCAGCACGCGCGAGCCGTTCGGCGAGATCTGGACGCCGGCACCGAGCTCGCGCAGCTCGCCCGCCTGTTCGTACAGCGCAACCCGGAAACCGCGTTGCAGCAAGGCCAGTGCTGCGACGATGCCGCCGATGCCGGCGCCGGCGATCAGGATGCGTGGCTTGCCCAAGTCCCATCCCCCGTGCGATGCCGTGATCAGAACCGGGAACCTCGGCTGGACGCAAGCGGGAGGATGAGATGCTCGATCGACCACAGTCCCAGAACCAGGCGAAGCTGTTGGCCGAGTTGCCGCTGCGGCTGCATCACCATGCCTATGCGGTGAAGGATCAGGAAGTGAACCGGCACTTCATCGAGGACATCCTGGGCATCCCGCTGGTCGCGACCTGGTGCGAACGCGTGTTCCGTCCCGAGGTCGGCCGCGAAGTAGACTACTGCCACACCTTCTTCGAAATGGCCGACGGCGGCGCGCTGGCCTTCTTCCAGTTCGCAGACGAGGAGGCATGGGAGAAGAATCGCGCGATCCTGCAGGACGTCGGCGGCTCGTGGCATGTCGCGTTCAAGGTGACGCATGCAGGGTTCGATGAACTGATGCAGCGGGTGACCGCGGCGGGCGTGCCGGTGCGCAAGATCGATCACGGCTACTGCGTGTCGATGTACCTGAAGACGCCGGACGGCCTGCGGTTGGAATTCACCGTCGATGCAGCGGACGTCGAGCAGATCGCCGCGATGCGGCGCAAGGACGCGCATTCCGAACTGGCGCGATGGCTCGCCGGCGATCGCCACGTCAACAACGGCGACCGGCCGCACTGACCGCGGCTACATCACCCGGTCGCTCAAACCCGCCGCCCGCTTCACGAAGCGCAGCGGTGTGTCGAAGTCGAAGTTCATGTACACCGCGTTCAGATGCGCATAGGGCGGCGACTGGGCGAACAGCTCGAATGTCAGCCGGTGGCCGGCATAGTCTGAATTCACCAGATCGCGGGCGAATGCCAGCAGGCGGCGCCGATCGTCCGCGCTCCACGCCTCGTTCACCGTGTAGAACTTCTCCAGCCACGGCCGCGTCTCCGGATCGGCGAACGCGGCGAAGTCCGGCGTGACGCAGATCTGGCCGCCACACAGCTCGCGCGCAAGGTGCATCATCGCCGGCAGCTTGGTACAGGCGTGCACCCGGCCGGTGAACAGCAACGACTGGTTCGGCATCAGCAGCCCCGCCGGGCTCGGCTGCGCGGTGGCGATCGCTGCGGTCAGATGCGCGTTGATGCCCTCACGGTAGCACACGAGCTCCGCCAGCTTCTCGCGCACCGCCTGCTGCTTGTCCAACCCGGTCTGGCGGGCGTTGAACAGCGCAGCGCCAATCAGCATGTCGGCCAGATACAGAATACGATGCGTGTAGGGGAACGCCGAATAGCGGTGCAGCGTCGCGCGAATGAACGTCGCGGCACGCGTGTGCCGGTAGAACAGCACATTCTCCCACGGCACCAGTACATCGTCGAACACGATCAGTGTATCCACCTCGTCGAAACGGTTGGATAACGGATAGTCCTCCGCCGGGGCGCGGCCGGCGAACCCGGTGCGACAGATATGCTTGATGCCGGGCCAGCCCATGTCGGCGATGAACCCCACGGCATAGTCCGACAGCTTGTCGTCGCCCCAGTTGCCGATCGTCGGCTTGACGAAGGCCTGGTTCGCATACGCCGCCGCGGTCTCGTACTTGGCACCGCGCACCACGATCCCGGCATCCGTCTCCTTGACCACGTGCAACAGCATGTCCGGATCCTGGTCCTGCGGACGCTTGGAACGGTCACCCTTCGGATCGGTGTTCGCCGACACGTGGAACGGATCCGCCGTCAGTGCCCGCATGATGTGGCGTTCGACATTGGCGCTGAACTGCGGATCGATCTCGTCCAGCACCGCCTTGCCGTCCCACAGCGACCACAACTCGCCGATCGTCTCGTCGCCCACGCGCACCACGACGCCGCCGACCTCGTTGAGCTGCGCATCGACGTAGCCGCGCTTGTCGTGCCAGTCCTGCTGCGTCTTCGGCAGCTTCAACGCCAGGTTGCAGCGCTCGCCGCTCGCGTCGTCGATGTAGGACATCGCCGCACTGTGCTGCGCCTCATGCGCCATATCGTAGAGGCGCGCGCGCAACGACACGATCGGCCGGAACGCGGGATGCGTCGTCACGTCGGCGACGCGTTCGCCGTTGATCCAGACCTGACGGCCATCGCGCAGGGAGTTGAGATATTGCGCGCCGGTTCTGAGCATGACGTGTCCTCTATGGCGGTCGGTGGCGCCAATTTGCCTGCCAAAACCAGAAGTTGCTAGGCTGGACGGATGCCCGGAGCGGAAGCTTGCGCCGTCGCCATCGTGGACGACAGCAGACTGTCGGCCACCGCCAAGCTCGCGACCGCCATCGATGGCGCCGGCCTTTGGACCATCCTGCAGCGGAGCCAGGCTGGACGTTCGCCGGCCCAGGTCAGCATCGTCATCAAGCCGGAGCTCGCAGGTTTTGCCGTCGGCGCGCCGACGGTGACCGATCCGACCCTGGTCGAAGCTCTGATCGACCTGCTGCACGACCGTGGCTTCACCGATGTGGCGGTCGTCGGGACAGCGGACAGCAGCGCGGTATGGGCAGAGAACCGCGATCTCTATGCATTGAGCGATCTGCTGGGGTATCGCTATACGACCCCAAAGGATCGCTCCTACGATATCGTCGATCTTGCCGGCGAGCAGGTCGAATCGGCATTCTCGATCGGCAGTGTGCTGCATGGCTGCACCATCTCCCGCGATTGGCTTGAGGCGGACCTGCGAATCGCATTCAGCAAGAGCCGCACCGACGAAATCGCAGGATACGCTCTGTGCCTCGACACGCTGATCGGCGTGCTGCCGCTGATCGACAAGGACCTGCACTACCGAAAACGCCGCCATCCCGGTGACGTGGTCGCTGCACTGCTCAGTGCCGCGCCCGTCCAGTTCTGCCTGATCGACGCGATTGTCGCCGCCCATGGCACCGGCGGACGGCACTCGCCGGTCGCGATCGATACCGAGACGATCATCGCGGCCACCGACATCGTGCTTGCCGATTACGTCGGCGCGCTGAAGATGGGTCTCGATCCCCAGGTTTCGCTGACATTCGCACGCGTCGTGCGGACACATCCATTGCCTGAACGGTATATCGTGGCGGGCCCCCTGGGTGCCTATCGCAACTGGGAGAACGTTCCGGCATTGTCGCTGCAGGCGGCGGGAATGCGCAACCGGGCGGAGGCACTCGATCGCCTGGTCGAGCCGTGGTTGCAGCAGCTCGACCCGGAGCTGTTTCCGCTCAAACACCCGCTGGATGCGCGGCTCAACGCGACGCTGGCGGGGTTCCTCGCACACCCGGCCGGCAATGCAGCCAGCCCATGGCTGCTGCCGCTGGTGAACCTGCTGCTTGGTTGGATCGGCGAGGCAATCGACTCGTATCGGACCCTGTTCGACAAGGACGCGCTGCGCCGGCAGTCAGTGCCCCTCGGCCTTGACCTCGACGGCATACCGGATGGTGCATTCGACGCTCTGGTGGAGGAGCTGCTTCGGCTCGAAGCGATCGCCGCGGCCGCGCCGCGGGTTTCCAGCGAACTGGGCTGGCAATACCTCGATGAGGCCGTGGTGTTCCGCTACATGCGAACATTGCCGATCGATTTCGCACTGTTCGTGCGGCGTGTCGACATTGCCCGCACGATTCAGTTCATGAACGACTATCTCGGTGGCGTCGTGGTCGCGTTGGCGTACGATGCATCGAGACGGCCGGTGCGCCAGGCGGAACGCAACATCTACCTGCCGCAGCCCAACTATCTGATCCTTTACCAGGGCAAGCCGATCGATGTCAGCAAGCTGGAAGTGGTCGAATACGATACCGGCCGTCATCGTTTGTTCTGGAAGACGGTGCTGAGCGAGAACGGTTCCGCCACCTACGACGATGGCATTGCCACATTCGAGCGGACCGAGGAAGGAACACGCATCACCATTACGGGGCGACAGCAGTTCGCCTTGCCGCCGTTCTGGCAGGTGTTCGACCCGGATTTCGTGCCCGGCCTGAAGGCCAGGTTGGTGACACACGCGTATCAGACGTTCTTTGACCGCACCATCGCCAACTTCGAGGCCTTGATCGAAGGTCGCGACATCTGGATCGGCAGACCGGTGGACGAGCCGGCGCCGCCGACCGCGGAACGGCTGCTGCCAATGCTCGAGCGCATCGGCGAAATCGCGCTGCCGCTGCTGCAGCAGCTTTCCGGCAGACCTGACCGGACAGTGGCTGGCGCAGACCACCGGATCGACGCCGACGGCTTCATCCACATCACACCGGCACAATCCGATGCATCCGCAACGGCAGCCGATCCGCAACGGTGGTCCGCTGAGATCACCCGGTTCATCGACGGTCTTGGCCAGGCGGTGCGGCGCGATCTGACACCGGCCAGCCAGGTCGCATGAGGGCACTGGTGACCGGCGCCGCCGGCCTGATCGGGGCACATATCGTCCGCGCCCTGGTGGGGGCCGGCCATGACGTGCGGTGTCTGGTGCGGCAAACCAGCCGACGCGACCCGCTCGATGGCTTGCCGGTTGCCTGGGTCGTTGCCGATCTGCTGCGTCCCGGTCAGGAACTCGACTCCGCATGTACCGAGTGCGATACAGTATTTCATACCGCGGCGCACTTCGCATATGGCGGTGTCAGCGCAGCCGAGCTGCACACAACCGCTGTGGTCGGCACCGAGACCCTGTTGCAGGCCTGCGCACGTCAGCGGGTTCGCAGCGTGGTCGTGACGTCGTCATCGGTGGTGTTCGGCTATCGCGATGATGCGGCGAAAATCAGTGAAACCGCGCCCCTGACCAGCGGCGACGGCGAACCACCCTATGTCGCGGCGAAGCTCGCACAGCACCGGCGTTCACTGATGCTCGGTGAGAGCCTGAAACTGGATGTTCGGCTCGCGTGCCCGACGATGTCGATCGGTCCGGCGAGCGCGCGACTGGGACCCAGCAACGGCATGATCGTGGCCTATCTCGCCGATCCGTTCGGCTGCACTTATGCTGGTGGCTGCAACATCGTGTCGGCCCGCGACGTCGCGGCCGGCCATCTGCTGATCGCCGAACACGGCAGCGCCGGCGAGAGTTACCTGCTCGGATCGGAAAACCTCACCTGGCGCCGGATCCATGGCATGATCGCCGACCTGGCCGGTGTCGCGCCGCCGCGCGTGGAGCTCAATCATGCATCGGCGTTTCTGGCCGCCACCGCCGAAGAAATTCGCGCGGCGATGGCCGGGCAACCAACTCTGTCCACCCGCGATCAGGCCGCCATGGTCGGTCGCCACTACTGGTATTCGCATGCCAAGGCGGCTGCGTTGGGCTATTCAGCCAGCCCGGCGCGCGATGCACTGATCGCGACGATCTCCTGGCTTGCCGCATCGCCGCACATCACGCGTGAAGTCAGGACGCGCATGCACCTGTCAGCCGAAATATACCGCTTCCGTTCCGCCATGACAGAGACAGCGCATTGAAGACCTTCCGCAGCCTCGTCGTGCTCAAGCGCCCACAGCAGGAACTCTGGACGATCATGCGCGACCATCTGGTCGAGTTCGCTGGCAGCATCGCCGATATCCAGGCGGTCCACCAGATTGAACGAACGGCTGGCGCCGACGGCATCGTCCATATCGTGAACGAATGGCACATGCGTCAACAAATTCCCGCACCGATCCGCTCGATGCTGAAGATCGGCGAATTGGGCTGGATCGACCGCAACAGTTGGAATGCAGCAACCAACACCTGTTCCTGGACAATAGAGCCCAGCTTCCTCGGCGATCACATCGCCTGTTCCGGCGAGACCACGTTCACCAGGGCCATGGCCGGGCGAGGGACCCGCGTCGCGTTTGCCGGCGCGCTCGATCTCAAGCCAGGTCTGCTCGGTTCACTGGGCAGCATGGCGACGACGGTGTCCGGATTTCTGGAGTCGATCGTGACCACGATCATACCGCGCAATTTGCGCGCCGTCGTCGAGGCCGCCGCGGCTTTTGATTTGCCCCCAGACGGCGATTTGCCCGCAAACGCTGATTTGCGCCCAAACGGCGATTTGCCCCGAGACGGGACCTAGCCGATCAGCACGCTGTGGTGAAAGCCGAGCCGAGGATCGGCGAGCGGTGACAGCCACCGATGGAACGTTTGCAGTTCCGGCATCGGAATCCGGATTCGCACCTCACCGGCCGGATAGTCGTAGATCGTGATGCAGTTCAGTCCACGATTGGCGGTGAACAGCAGCGACTGGTCGGCAGAAAGTTGGCATGCATACACCGAATCGAGCAGGCTGAACCGGCTCACGCGCAGCGCCCCGAGGAAGTGCCGGCTGTTCGCGGCGAAGCTGCCACGCGCGAACGCCTCGTAGAGCTGCGTCGCCACCTCGCGCGGGCGTGCCAGATGCGCCGCGAGGTCGGGACGCTCGTCGATGATGCGGAACCGCGCGAAGTTGTCGAGTTCGATCGCGACGATCGACTGGCTGCCGCCGTTGCAGAAGATCAGTTCGCCGTCGGAAAGCGTGATATCGGAATTTATGTGTGCCGGGATCTCCCGTCCCGCCGCCCAATGACGGCGGACGCGCTGCGCTCTGGCGTCGATCTCGAACGCGTACTCCTTGCGGTACGCCATGCCCCACTCGTGGTAGTCGCGATAATCCTGCGGCGCGACGCGGAACGACACCGCATAGAAGATGTCCTCTCTGGGGTGTACGGCGACGTGCCAACAGGTTGCCGGCAGCGGCACGACAGCGACGCGATCGGTGCGGCGATCCCAGATCCCGACATGACGTGCCTCACCTGCCTCGCCATCGGCAGGGTTGTCCATCGAGCCATATACTATGTAGCGTCCAGACGCGGTCCGCTTCATCCCGTGCGGCAACTTGACCCCGTGCGGCACCAGGCATTGCGGGTTCGCCAGATCGCCCAGACGAAACACGTAGAAATGCTCACCGATTGGCGTGACGATCTCATCGTCGGACAGCCAGATGACATGCGTGCTGCCTTGCAGTGAGGTGCGTGCCGTTTCGAAGCGAAGAGTCGAAATGCGTTCGATCTCGGTCAGGGTCCTGGCGTCGTAGAACAGCAGATGCTGGCCCGCGTTGCCGAGATAGCCGACCGTGCCTGAAGGATTTACCGACACGGCATGACCCGCCGCGATGCCGTCGAAATACACGATCTTGTAGGCGTGCCGATTGCCGGCGGGATCAAACAGCAGCAGGCAGACGCCCGCCATTCCCTCCAGGCCGTTGATGCCGTTGCCGTCGAGCGCGATATGAAACGCGTACGGATAGCCTTTCACTTCGACGGCTTCGCTTCGCTCCGTTGCGCGGACGGCGCGTGGCGTCCGCTTCCTGACCGCCCTTGCCAATTAGTCAGCCATTCGGTTGCTGCGAGCGCCCGGCACCGTGCGGCACGTGCTGCACAACCCCTCCGCCTCGATGGTCGCATTGCTGATGCTGAAGCCGGCCTCTTGTGCAACCCGCGCCAGAACTGCAGAGACATCGTCGTCCTGCATCTCCACCACACGGCCACATTTGCGGCAGATCAGGAATTGCGCGGCATGCGTGCGGTTCTCGCCATCGGGATCCACCGTACAGCCCGCGACGCAACCGACAAAGGCGGAGAGCCGCTCCACCCGATGGATCAACCCCTGTTCCAGCAGGAAGTCCAGCGTCCGGTAGACCGTGGGCGGCGCAGCGCCGCGGCGCGTCTGGCGCAGTCGGTCCAGCAGCTCGTACGCGCCGGTCGGCGACGCCGTGTCAAGTATCATACCGAGAACGTGTCGGCGCAGTTCCGTCAGGTTCGCACCCCGATGGTCGCAGATAGCCGCTGCCCGGTTGAGCAGGAGTTCGGTCCGCCGCGAAAACTCAGCCGCCATTCGATCGACCCCTGTCGACGATGCACACCAGCATGCCAGCCTGTGGTTGCGCCGGCTACGTTATAGTATTACATATCCGACCGTGTTACCCCCAGAGGGCCAGCAAAGATGGTACTCCGCCTGCTGACAGTCGTTGTTACCCTGCTGGCAGGCCCCGCCGCCGCACAGACCCAGGCTGGAACCATCAGCGTCGTCGCGGCGGAGAATTTTTACGGCGACGTCGCACAACAGATCGCGGGAACCAATGCCACAGTCAGCAGCGTTCTGAGCAACCCCGACCAGGATCCGCATCTGTTCGAGGCAAGCCCATCGGTCGCACGCCTCCTGTCGTACGCCGCGATCGTAATCTACAACGGCGTCGATTACGATCCGTGGATGACGAAGCTGCTGTCGGCAACACAGTCGCCAGGCCGCAAGGTCATCGTCATAGCCGACCTGGCACACCGGAAGCCAGGTGACAATCCGCATCTGTGGTACGATCCGGCGACAATGCCGGCTTACGCCAAGGCGCTGGTTGCGGCATTGTCGGAGCGCGACCCGAAACACCGCGGCGACTACGACCAGAGGTTGCGCGGTTTCCTCGCCTCGCTGCAACCGGTGGACGCCAAGATCGCTGAATTGCGGCAAAAATTCGACGGCATCCAAGTCACCGCCACCGAGCCGGTATTCGGCTACATGGCAGCAGCGCTCGGCTTCCGGATGCGTAACGAGCGCTTCCAGCTTGCGGTCATGAACAACACCGAACCGCGCACCTCCGACGTGGCCGCCATTGAGACCGATCTGCGCAATCGTGCCGTCCGCCTGTTATTCTACAACAGTCAGGCGACCGACACTGCCGCACAGCGCCTGGTGCGGATTGCCGGACAATCAAATGTGCCGGTGGTCGGCGTGACCGAGACGGAGCCACTCGGGAAGAACTATCAGAACTGGATGATCGGCGAGCTCGATACCATCGCTCAGGCACTGACCAGCGCCCCGTCGTGAACGCCATCGAATTCACCGGCGTGACGCTGGCATTCGGCGCCAGGACGGTACTTGCCGACATCGACCTCGCGATCCGCGACAGCGAGTTCATCGGTGTTCTCGGACCCAACGGATCCGGCAAGACCACACTGATACGGGCGATACTGGGCCTGCTGCCACCACGCAGCGGCGCGATCCGCGTGCTGGGCAAGCCGTTGGCGCGCGGCAATCCCGCCATCGGCTACATGCCGCAGATGCGCGGCACTCTGGACCAGGTTCGTCTGTCGGGCTGGGACTTCGTCGCCAGTGGCGTCAACGGCCACCGCTGGGGTCTGCCGTTGCTCGGGCGATCCGCACGGCAGGAGGTTGGCTGGGCACTCGAGAGAGTGCAGGCAACACATCTTGCGCTGCGACCGCTGACCGAAACTTCGGGTGGCGAACGTCAGCGCCTGCTGCTGGCACAGGCGCTGCTGGGCCGCCCCCGTCTGCTGTTGCTGGACGAACCGCTGATCAGTCTCGATCCGCATCATCAGCGTTCGGTTGTCGAACTGATACAGTCACTGCAGCGAGACCTCGGCATCACCGTGCTGTTCAGCGCCCATGAACTCAATCCATTGCTCAATGCCCTGGATCGCGTGCTCTATCTAGGCCAGGGCCATGCCGCTCTCGGAGCGGTCGAGGAAGTCGTCACCGGCCCGGTGCTGTCACGGCTCTACGGATCCGAGATTGACGTTGTCCGGCTGAATGGCCGGGTCTTCGTGATGTCAGGCGGCTACGATGTGGAGCGCGACGCCCACCAGCACGACCACAGCGAGCGCCATGTTCACGTATGACTTCATGCAGAATGCGTTCGCCGCCGCCTTCGCGGTGGCAGTCGTCTGCGGACTGGTCGGCTTCTTCCTCGTGTTGCGCGCCCAGACATTTGCGGGTCATGCGCTCTCGCATGTCGGCTTCGCTGGCGCCACAGGCGCGGTGCTGATCGGCTTGTCACCGCTCTGGGGCCTGATCGGCATGACGCTGGCCGCCGGCGTCGGCATGGGACTGTTGGGCGATAAACTCCAGCAGCGGGATGTGGCGATCGGCATCGTGCTGTCGATGTCACTCGGGCTCGGCCTGCTGTTCCTGAACTTCTTCACGGCCTATGCCACGCAGGCGACCACCCTGCTGTTCGGGAACATTCTAGGGATCGACGCCGCGACAGTCTGGACGCTGCTGCTGCTCGGCATCGCCGCAATCGCAGCGCTCGCAGCCATCGCTCGGCCGTTGCTGTTCGCGAGCATGCAGCCTGAGCTCGCCGAGGCGAAAGGTGCGTCGCTGCGGCTGTTGTCGGTGCTGTTCCTGGCAATTGTCGCGCTCGGTGTGGCGGAATGCGTGCAGATCGTTGGGGTACTGCTCGTGTTCGCGTTGATGGTCGGGCCGGCGGCCGCGGCACAGCGCCTCACCACGCGATTCTGGAGCGGCATCGCGCTGTCAGTCTCGCTCGCACTGAGCGAGGCGTGGATCGGACTGGTGCTGGCGTTCTACACAGACTGGCCTACCAGCTTCTGGATCACCACCCTAAGCGGCAGCGTCTATCTGGTTGCGCTGTTCGGCGGGACCTTGCAAGCCGTCACACGCAAAGCTACTGGTGGAGCCCGTCCGGAAACTTCATGAAGGATTGCAGGGTTTTCTGAACATGACTCGGGATGGACGCGAGGTGCGGGGAGCGAGGGCATTGTGCTTGCGGTCCTCCCGATCCCCCGCAACCGATGACCTCAGAACGCCGACATCAGGGGAACCCAGCCAAATGAGCATGCGTTCGATTCATGCCAG
Organism: uncultured Alphaproteobacteria bacterium; assembly: GCA_963749575.1. Classification (GTDB taxonomy): domain Bacteria; phylum Pseudomonadota; class Alphaproteobacteria; order Acetobacterales; family Acetobacteraceae; genus JAMXLO01. Next base: position 247,701 of record CAVVNM010000009.1, on the reverse strand, counting down.
CCGATACGCGTTCGTGAACCTCCCTCAGATCAGGCTGCACCCGATGGTCTTGCTGCTGGCTATCGCCGGCTGTGCCGGCCCGATGGGAACAATACACGGCGGTCAGTCGGCGGTGGCCTCCGTTGCGACGTTCGACGGCACCTATCAAAGCACAATTCGTGTCACCGACGCGGTCGATGCGGCCAAGGAAGGCGGTTGGTGCGAAACGCCGGGCCAGTCAGTCATCACGGTAGCGAAAGGCCAGTTCAGCTACGCTGTGCCGCATCCCAACATTCCCGGCAATCCGACGCCAAGCTTCCTGGCGACCATGGCGCAGGACGGCTCGTTCTCCGGTCAGATCGTTGAAGGAACTATCTCCGGTCGGGTGGGTGGAACCCACATGGAAGGCAACATCAGCTCGACCGCCTGCGTCTACGCCTTTACCGGCGACCGGGTCTGATTTGGGTTGGCGGGGAATCTTTGGCGAATCCCGGTCGCTCCCGCGTCCCACATCAGTCGCGGATCGAAACTCTCGGCCGCAAGCATCGTCAGGATCACCACGCCGCAGAACGCGACCGCGCCGATGCCTGGCTGGATCGTGATAACCGTGCCGAACCGGACCAGCGCACCAAGCAATGCCTCCATGAAGATATCGATCATCGACCAGCGCCCGATCCAGCGCACGAAGTGATATAGTCGCGTCCGATCGCGCAGCAGCGCCGAGCGCTCGGTCTGCGTCATCACCAGCATGATTGTGAGGCCAACGAGCTTCAGCATCGGCACCGCGATGCTGGCGAAGAACACCAGTGCGGCAAGCGGGTACATGCGTGACGCGAGCAGTTCCTCCACCCCGCCAAGGATAGTACTGGGTGCGCCGGCGCCAAGCTGCACCACAGTCAGAACAGGGTAGTAGTTCGCAGGCACGTAGAGTACCCGCAGCGGCAATCACGAGTGCCCAGGTGCGCGCAATGCTGTCAGGCTTGCGTTCATGCAGTGCCGAATCGCAACGTGGGCAACGGCCATCGGCTGGTGGCGGAGTGGTCGCCAACCTGCATACCTCGCATCCGATCGCGATGACTCCGGGGCGACCAACCGACGCAGTCGGGAACGGCCCCGTGGCAGCTTCTGTGCGACCCAATCGGTTCCATATCGACTCGCGGTCCAGCGCGCCATCCGCCCAGGCCAGCACGATGGTGAGGACAATCAGTGCGTAGACCCCGGGGTCCAGTGTGATCTGTACCAGATCGCCGAGTTTCACGTAGGCCACGAACACGCCGAACACGAACACTTCGATCATCGACCACGGCGCCAGCCGCTCCGCCAGCGTGAATACCCTGCGTAGATGAAAGGGCGGATGTGTCTCGGGTAACCGGATCAGCACGTAAAGTGTGCCTGCGAGCTTGCCAAACGGTGCCACCACAGTCACGAAGACCACGACGATCGCAAGCACCGACATATTCCGCGCAACAAGCTCCGCAGGTCCGGAGAACAGACCGGCATTGAGCTTTATGCCCGCTGTCTGGACACTCATCAGAGTCGTGACGCACATGATGATCAGCAGCACGAGAGCGGCCAATGTGAGTGCGATGCTGAAGTCGATCGCATGGACCGCAGAGTGATGCAGCGTCGTGCCGCAGCGCTCGCATCGCGCCACCATGTCCTGCGCCAGCGGCGGCGACACCTGAAGCATGCCGCAGCCGCCGCATTCGCACAGCCGCGCCGGAACCGCCGGTCGCCGCGGCAGCCGCAGAGCCATCAGGGTGCGTGTCCGGTGAGCATCGCTGCTATTCCGTCAGCGAGTTGACCTACCGCCGAACTGATGGCCGCGACCTCGCCGGACACGGCTGGCGCAGGCGGCGGGACGGCAACGCGAAAGCTCTGCGGCAATGGCGCGGTCCGCCCGGTGACGACGATGTTCACCTGTGCCTGAAGTATCAGGGTGCCCGCCGCGTCTTCATCGAGGCGCTGCACGTTCAGTTCTATTGTGGCGTCCGGTCGGGCCGACACGGCACCATTTTCGCTCAACACCACGCTTCGCGGCAGGCGCTGGCCCAGGTCCTCGACCAGCACGCGGCTCAGCATTGCGCCAAGCGGCTCACCCCACCAGTCATTCGACATGACGTCCAGTCGATAACCTTCGGACGAACGGACGATCTGCGAGCGCTCCAGATACCGTGCGATCGAGATCTGTTGCAGCAGGACCACCTTGGGCCCGCCGCTCCGCGAGGCACCTTGCGAAGGCGCAATCGTGTACAGCACGGGATTGGGGGAAGAGCATGCCGCGACCATCGCCGCCAATCCCAACACGACCGGCCAACGCCGATGTTGCACAGGGGTCATTCCAGCCCTCCCGCTGGGCGGCCTTTGATCAGAGCCTCGGGATGACGCGCAAGCAGGTCGGTCAACGAGCGGAACGATCCGACCGCTTCATTCAATTGCACCAGCAACCGTTCGAGGTCCCGATTGAATTTCGTATTGTCGCCATAGCCGCTGTCGACCGACAGGACAAGGCGGTTGGCATTGGTCAGGGTCTTTTGCAGCGTGGCGGTGATCTCCGGCAACTGCCGCATCGTGGGGGCCACGCCATCATCCAGATGCTGGGCGAGCTCCTTTGCCTTGCCGAGCGTCGACGAGAGCTCGGTCAGCGCCTGGCGCAACAATGGGCCGTTGGCGACGTCATTCGCAGCGCGCAATATCCCGTCCAGGCTGTTGCCGATTTGCTTGAACGGGATGTTGTTCACATTTTCCAGCAACTGCGTCGCGGACGCCTGCAGGCCCGCGAACCCACCACCCTCGGCCGTCGGCAGAACGAAATCCTCGCCTTCCCTGCCCACACTCGCCGGCGGTGCATTAGGCACGAAATCCAATGCCACGAACTGCTGACCTGTGATCAGGCTGGCGCTGTCGAGTGTCGCGCGCAAGCCGCGCTTGACCAGCTCGTTCACCGCATCGGACGGTGTCGCGTAGGCCGACTTGACTCCGATGCCGAGAACACGTTCGGGCTCGACCTCGAAGCGCACAGGAGCGACGATCGCGTCCTTCTCGGCATCGTATCGCAGACGTACATCAACGACATGCCCAACGACGAGACCGTGGATTGTGACCTCGGACCCGGGTCCCAGTCCGCGTACCGAGCCCGGAAAGTACGATACCAGCGGGATCTTCCGCGTGTACGAGGAAGCGTTGGCGGCATCCTGATCGGGAAACAGCGGAAAGACATGATTCGCGTCGCTGGCGATGCCTTGTCCCTCAGCCGCCGGTGTTTCGAATGCAATCCCGCCAAGCACGATCGCACGCAGCGATTCGAACTGCACATCGACACCAGTTCCACCAATCTTCACGGACACGCCTGACGCATTCCAGAAGCGCGATCCGTCATGCACATAGCTGTCGAACGGCGCGCGCACGAAGACGTGGATGATGACACTCTCCGCCATGTCCGCGACGTCCCAGCCGAGCACCTCGCCGACCGAGAGGTCACGAAAGAACACCGGCGAGCCGAGCGAGATCGAGCCAAGTCGCTTGGCCGTCACCAGGAAGGTCCGGCCGGCAACAGCGGCTTCCAACACCGGCGGATCCTCGCGTCCCACGAACACGGTCTGCGGGCTGCCGCCGGAAGGTGGCGGCAACATGCCGATATACGATCCGGAAACCAGCGTCTCGAGGCCGGAGAGGTTGCCGGCAAACAGCCTGGGCTTGACGACCCAGAACAACGTCTTGTCGGTGAGCAACGGCGCGGCGTCGCGCGTGGTCGCAACGGCAACCAGCACACGCGTGTGGTCCGAGTTGAGCGCGACCCCCTTTACCGTTCCGAATACGACGTCCTTGAATTTGAGCTGAGACTGGCCCGGCTGCAGACCTTCCGCGGTCTCGAACGAGATGGTGATCGTGGGACCCTGCTTCGACAGCGTGTCCCAGGCCAACCAGGCGCCGATGGCAATGGCAACCAGCGGAACCAACCATATGACGGACACGCGGCGCGCGCGGCGCGCCGATGACTGCGGAAGTGCCGGTGGCTCACTCGTGTCACTCACGACTGATCTCTCCGTGCCCGGGGTGGACAGGCGCACACGATGCGCGTCATGCGACGACGCCTAAACTGAATGACTTGCATGGGATAGGCCGGCCCTCCGATCCGAACCGACCGGCCTTGTCAGGTGACTGGCTCAGGCGAGGTTGCGCGGCAGCCAAGGCAAGACTTGTAACGGTGCAGCAACGTGGCGACCGATCGGGGTCACTGTGACATCGATATCACGACCGCGTCGCCACCCAGGCTGAGCATCAGACCGGTACGCTTCGCCTTCAGGTGCATGATCACTCCGGCTTCGTTCTGGAGCCACAGATCACCCGCACTCGCCGTGCCGATGGCAAAGCCATAGCGGCCTTGCGCGTATGCCCCAGCGAAGTCTGTCAGCCGGTTCAATTTATAGACTTCGCCTTCCGCGTCGAGCGTCGATACGCCGATCCCGCCGACCCCAATTCCTCCGACCTGGAATGGATACGCGCCACCCCGGTAGTAGAGCGTGCCGCTGCCCCCACCCGCACTACCGATATAGGCCACCTGGACCTGATCCATTTCCACGGTGCCGTCCGGTGTCAGGCCTGCAACGGCGTCCGGTCCAAGCTTGACAGACGACTGGCATGCAGCGAGCAGCAACAGCACTGCGAAAGCCGTGGCGAGCCGCGCCGGTGTGAGCATCATGTGGTTCCCTTGCGTCAAGCGTCGCGACCGGCAGCCGGAGGCGGCCTGCAACGGGTGAAGTCGATCAATCGGACACAGCGACCGGACCAGCACTGCCTGGCGCCGTTGAGTGCGTAATAGCCAATGACCGGCGTGAAAGCCAGACTGCCATCACGGTGCCGATACTGCACAGTAGTAGACGCCATTCGCGCCATACGCTGGCGCAAGCCACGAGAACTCCTCCGGCGTTCCGTCGCCGGGCGTGTCCCCAATCGACCGGATGGACCGGCCTGCCGCGCCGGGCAGACCGATCCATCACGTCACAGGTCGATCTGGCGCGGCGCGATCACACCGGCTCGAGCGCGACGGCGAAAGCCTCGGTGCCAATGGCGGTCAACGAGTCGCCGACCTTGACCCGCTTCAGCGCCGCCTGCCGCCGGGGATCGCTGACGTTGAAGGTGTGCACAAGGCCGCCGGACGGATCCACCAGCGAAATCGTATGGGCCGCGAGATCGACCCCGACCACGGTGCCGGTCACGATCACCTTGGTGCTGACCGCGCCGGCCGGCAGCTGACCCTTCGCCGCACGCGCGGCCGCGGCGTTCACCTGACTGTCGGGAACCTGGGTTCCAGGCGACGACAGCACCAGCACGATTGAGGCGTAATAGGTCGCCACGACGGTGTCGCCCACCTTGACCTTGTCGAGGTTGTGCACCGCGTCGCTGGCATGCACGGCGAACACATCGCCTTGCGGACCGACCAGCGTGACCTCGCGGGTGGCAAGGTCGATCGCCTGCACCTTGGCGCGCGCCGTGACGGTCTGCGACGAGCCGATGCCGCCCATGCCGGCCGCCTGTCCCCAGGCAGGAACCGGCGTCGTCAGACCGGCGACGCCGAGCGCCAGGCAGCCGGCCAGCGCCAGGCAGGTGTTTCGCAGCGAAGCTTGGTGTCTCATGGATGGTTCTCCTTGGTAATGAACGAGCGCGATGCGGCCGGTGCCAGTTGCCCGGCCCGAGCGATGTTACCTCGATTCGGCGATTCCTGGCTCGGCCCTCCGGCGTGTGATGCGGCTTCGCAACGTAGCCGCCGGGAGCAGGGTAGCGGAGATCGCCACATTCAGTGTGGCATATGCAGTTTCGGCAGGTGGGTGATCAGTTCGGTGGCCAGGTTACGTTATTGTTGCGGAGCGTGCCGGCTCGCCTGATCTGCCTCATCCGCCGCTCCGCCGGCCAGTAGCAGAAGAGCACGCAGCCTGCGAGGTCGGCATCGGCGGTTGCTTCGGCAGTGGAGCGGCGCGGCAACCCGTAGTCCACGATCTCGGTCGGTTAGCGCCTCGGGTCAGGCCGGCGTCGTCCGCGATCGAACATACTCGATCGCATCATTCACGGTTCGCATCCGCTGCACGTCGGTTTCAGGGATCGCGATGCCGAACGCCTCCTCGAAGGCGATCACCAACTCGACGGTATCCAAACTGTCGGCACCAAGATCGTCGATCAGCGATGCCGCAGGGACCACGAGATCCGGCTCGATGCCGAGATGGCCGCTGATGATCCTGCCAACCTTGATGCCGACGTCAGGCACACTCGCAGCCTCCTAAGGGCTTGCCGCGAATTAAACGATTCAGGCGTAGCCGAGGCAGTACCTCCAAAGTCGTCATCCCCGCGCAAGCGGGACCCAGGCGTCAACTTGGGTCCCCGCTTGCGCGGGGATGACGGGGAAAATGGCGGCTTTGCAGGCAATTGACGCAGTTATTTCGCGGCAGGGGGCATCCAGGTTATGGATGGCTTGCGCGTTGCCTGCGAGCACCGCATTTCGCGACGGCGCGAGCTCTCGGTGCAGTCCGAACCACCGCTCGCCGCAACCCGCCGCTTACACCCGCTTCCGAATTCCGGCCAACCCATCGTCAGCCGGACTTCAACGCATAGAGCTTCACCGAGCAGGCCCGCGCCAGTGAGCTGTCGGGGGCCTTGGCTACACCGAGCGTCGCCCAGCCGGCCTTCACCACCAGATCGCTGCGCGAGTACCGATGACTGCTCGGCCTGGAACTTTGCCAGCGCCACCTGCTCGGTTTCCTGCTGGGCCTTCGCCACACAGAACGGCACGAGCGCCGCGACGACCGCCGTATCGGCGCGTTCCTGCGCGAGCTGCTCGGCGGTCCCTTCCGTCTTCCACCCGAGTTGTGAGAAGCCGACGATAGCCATGACGATGGCGCCAGAAGCCGCCCCCCAGAGTCCGGGCTTCAGCCAAACAGGAATTTTCATTGGGTTTTCTTTTCGCGCTGTGAGAGGACTGATCTCCTCCCATCGGCAAGTGCAGTGAGGTGGACATGGGGCGCCGCCGCCGCAATACAGCGCCCAGGGTAAAATAAACGGCTCGCGGAAAATTAACGCCCCGGTGGAAAAAACGCCCCGGTGGAAAATAGGCCCCCAGCGGAAAATAAACGGCTCGCGGAAAATAAACCCGGGCGGCAACTCGACCGTCGGCAATCTTCGCGATCCGATATGGCTTGCGTTCGTCCCCGTCCGGGCGATATAGAAGCGGCATTCCGTGAATGCGTGATTGGCACTTTGTCCGGATCCTGATGCTGTGCCCTCTCGGAATCTCAATCGCAACGCGTTCGCCCCATTGTCGCGCGGGCAGGCGAACATCAAGGCGCTCGCCTTGCCCGCAGGCATGAACCCGCGGCGGCGGACGCTGGAGCAGACATCTTCGTGCCATCGATTACCTTTACGACGCTCGGCCTCGCCGAGCCGCTGTTGCTTGCCCTCGACCGTGAGCACTTCCTGCAACCAACGCCAATCCAGGCAACCGCCATCCCTCACCTGCTCGCCGGCCGCGACCTGCTCGGCATCGCCCAGACCGGCACCGGCAAGACTGCCGCATTCGCCCTGCCGATGCTGCAGCACCTCGCCAGCAATCCCGTGCAGCCGCATCGTTTCGCCACCCGCGCCATCATTCTCGCACCGACCCGCGAACTGGCGTTGCAGATTGAAGCCAGCCTGCACCAACTCGGCGACCGGATGACGCGTCGCATCGTTGCCATTCTCGGCGGCGTCAGCCGCTTCATGCAGGTGCAGCGGATGCGGGCGGGCGCCGACATCGTGGTCGGCACGCCCGGGCGTATCTGCGACCTGATGTCCACCGGCGAGCTGAAACTGAACCAGGTCACCCACTTCGTGCTGGACGAGGCCGACCGCATGCTCGACCTCGGCTTCATTCGCGACATTCGCCGAATCGTCGCCGCACTGCCGGTGCAACGGCAATCGGCGCTGTTCTCCGCCACCATGCCGGCGGAGGTCGGCAAGCTTGCCGAGAGCCTGCTGCGCGACCCGGTGCGGGTCGATGTGGCTCGCAGCGCGCCGGTCGAACTGCCGATCGAGCAGCACGTGCATTTCGTGGCACCCGCCGGGAAGCGGGCGCTGCTGGATCGATTGCTGACCGACCCGGCGCTGTCGCGGGTCATCGTCTTCACCCGTACCAAGCGGTCTGCCGATCGGGTCGCGGAAACGCTGGAGCGCGACGGCGTTCGGGTGAGCGCCCTGCATGGCAACAAGAGCCAGCCGGCCCGGCAGAAGGCACTGGATCAGTTCCGCAGCGGCCGTGCCCGCGTGCTGGTCGCGACCGACATCGCCGCGCGCGGAATCGACGTGACCGGCATCTCGCACGTCATCAACTTCGACCTTCCGGCACAACCGGAAGACTACGTGCACCGCATCGGCCGGACTGCCCGTGCCGGCGCAAGCGGCGTCGCGATATCATTCTGCGATGCCGCGGAACATGGTACCCTGCGGGCGATCGAACGGCTGACCGGGAGGACGCTCAATATCGCAGGTGGTTCGCCAGCCGCCGTGCAGCCGGCTCGCGGACAGCAGCCACAGACCACGCATCGCGCGCCGCAGCGACGCAGACGGGGGCGCGGATCGATCAGCCTCCGACCGGCCGCATGATACCGACGCACCGCAGAGGATACGGCCCATGACCCAGGGCTCGCACGAACATTCGGACGACATCGCCTATCCCTCCAGCATCGGTTTCGTGCTGATCCACGTGGGATGCTTCGCCGCCATCTGGACTGGACTGACGGGCCGCGCCGTGGTGCTGGCCATCATGCTCTATCTGGTCCGGATCTTCGCGATCGGTGCTGGCTACCATCGCTACTTCTCGCATCGCGCCTACCGCACCAGTCGCATCGTTCAGTTCTGCCTGGCGTTCCTGGCGCAGACCTCGGCGCAGCGCGGCGCCCTGTGGTGGGCTGCCAAGCACCGCCGGCACCATAAATATTCCGACACCGACCAGGACGTGCACTCGCCGGTGCGGCACGGCTTTCTCTACTCCCATCTCGGCTGGATCTTCGTGCCGCGCAACGATGCGACGGATTATGCGGCCGTGCGTGACTTCGCTCGGTACAAGGAGCTGGTGTGGCTCGATCGGCAACCCTATCTGCCGGCGGCCGCGCTCGCGGTGGTGACATGGCTGGTCGCCGGCTTGCCCGGCCTGGCCGTCGGCTTCTGCTGGAGTACCAGTCGTGCTGTGGCACGCAACCTTCTGCATCAATTCGCTCGCCCACGTGGTCGGTCGCCAGCGCTACGTGACCGGTGACCAGTCGAGGAACAATTGGCTGCTCGCGCTGCTGACCATGGGTGAAGGCTGGCACAACAATCATCACGCCTACCAGGCGTCGGTGCGGCAGGGATTTCGCTGGTGGGAGTACGATCCCACCTACTATGCGCTCCGCGCCCTGTCCTGGGTCGGCCTCGTCTGGGACCTGCATGTGCCGCCGAAGGCCGTGATCAGGGGCGAGCACAGACTGGGACGGCTGGTGATCGACAAGGTGGCCTGCCAACTCGCCGCATCATTCCCGGTCAATCACATCGCCAACCAGGTGCATGAGGCCCTGGCACGTGCACCAGGCTGGATCGAGGTGAAGGCACGGATTGAGTCGGCTCGGATCCAGGCTGAGACGTTCTGGAGCGATATCGACCTGCCGGAGGTTCCGACTCTGGAAGATGTTCGTCGCTATGCCAAAGCCCGTCTCGCCCAGACGCCGTCGCTGGAGGAAATCGCCGTGCGCGCCCGCGAGAGGCTGCTGGAGCTCGTGTATTCGCGATTGAGCGAGGCCGCCGCATCGCCGGCAGGCCAGTCAGCCACCTGACATCCGGGCTTTGCCACTCGCACCCTTGTTCGGCCACCATGCGCGGCGCTTCGCTGCATCCGCAACAATCTGGGCGAAGGTCGCCCGAGCAAGGGCGTCGGGCTGGCGCGAGGCAGCGCGGCACCACGCCCCGAACCGGGCCGGGTCAATCACGACGCGCAGCGCGCGATTTGCCGGCTCGGCCTGATTGCCCACATCTGCCAGCCATTCGTCGAAACTCGAAGGCAGGCCGGACGGATCCAATGCGCGATGCCTCGCATAGTTTCTTCGCGTGAACCACGCGACCACCCGGCGCCGCGCCGCCCCCGCATTTTCGCAGGAACGCGCACCCGCCCGTCCGCGGGCACCCGACATCATGGTCGTCAGGCCGTAACGGTCAGAACCCACGCCGCTTTCGACCGGCCGGCGTCCTGAACGGATCGGCGGCTTCCCATAATCTCTTGTCCTGCGCGATCCAATCGGTCGCCGCAGCCTCGGTCGCAAAACCAGCAGCCGTCTGGGGAAGCACGCCAGATCTGGTTATTTCCACGGCGAAGCTGTCATCGTCGCGATGGACAACCCGATAGTTCGCATCTGCCATTGTCGCTTATCGCACATCAAGGACGATAACGCACGCACCGTGACCGTCGCTAAAGGACAAGTGCCTCCGCCTCCCACGGACCTCGCACGAATCCGACAACGTCGATCGTTCCATCGTGCGACCACAGGACACGCAGCACCTTTCCCTCATGCCACACGTCGAGGCCGTACGGCAGCGTCTCCTGGGAGCGCTGCCGTTCTATGGCATGCCGATAGCCTGGCGAAGCTGCTTCCCCTCGAGCCAATTCATTGAACGGCGTCCAGTGGCGAAATGTCCAGACACCCATCCGCAGCTCGGTCAGTCGTACCGTGTCGCGCTGAAGCTGCACCACGCCATGCTGCCGCAGCAGAGGCAGGATGCGGTCGCGGATAGCGATCGCGCGGTCGTCACTGTTCGATGCCAGCGTCACTGTCATCGACTGTTCCCTCTGCGGCGTTGTTCCCTCTGCGGCGTTGTTCCCTCTGCGGCGTTGTTCCCTCTGCGGCGTTGTTCCCTCTGCGGCGTTATTCCCGCTGCGGCGTTGGCCCACCGGCGTCCGGCGCAGCCTGATCCACCGCTTCAATGAGCCTTCCGCGTGTCCACCAGGTCTTCGCCGTCCAGGTCGAAGATCACTTCGCCGGCCTGGATGGTACCGGCGACATCGGCATACACGTAGGTTACCGCGTTGTGGGTGACCTCGAGCGTGAACAACTGCCCTGCCGGATGACCATAGTCGTTGCAGAACTCCTCGAGATCGTAGGCGATCCGGCCATCCAGTCCTGAATTTGCCCGCATGAGTACTCCCTATCCGGAACTCGCCGTCGCCGCATCGGCCGCGGCTGAGACAACCATGACCGCCCGCTGCACGGTGGTGGTTTTCAAAACGTGCACGCCACCCGCCGCCGTCGCGAGCTTGACGCTGCCTTGCTCGTCGTAGATCGCGACAATATGACGTTGCTGCACCGCGACCAGGCCTCCTCCCGCGACTTCGAAGGTGACCCAGGTCACTTCGCTCCCCGATCAATCATGTACTGGATATAATCCGCGCTCGTCCCCCCGTCGTACGACATCCTGAACGGTTTCGTACCAGGCTGCGTCGGTTTGACCGCAGCCGCCGCTGGCTTGGATTTCTTGGGCTTGGCCGCGGCGCGTTGCGACGGCTGCCTGGCCGGTGGCGTACTCGGTGCGGCAATCAGCGACTGGGTTGTTTCGCCCCGCGCCTGTGACCACGATGCGACATCCTTGCGCAATTGCGCCTTCATCGCATCGGCCTGCCGGTCGGAATCCTGCTCGAGGTCCGCGTCCTGCTGAGGCACCGTACTCATTGATCTGTTCCTTGTCGCAAAGTTCGCCGAAAACCAATGGCGAAGGCGGGCATGATCAGTCGGACGACAGCGCCCCGGCGGGGACCGACGGCGACTGCGATGGCGCCGGCGTCGAACCTTGAGAAATTAACCGGAGCACTACCCAGGCGTGCAGCAGAGCCGGGCGCAATACGAATTATTTTCGCGAAATCGATTTTAGATATAGGCGTCGGCTGTCCCGACTGCAAGTTGCTTCGCGTTCCGGCCGGATTGCTGCGCGCACCAGCAAATCTGTCCATCAAGGGGATGCATCGGATGCGACGCGAGGCCATGTGACCGCAATGGTCCGAACAATCTATCAGGTCTTCGTCCAGCAGGACGGGGGTTACGGCGTCGTCCTCAGTCAGCTCGGCGCAACGATCCGGACCGCCACCGGCTTCGCCGCCATGGCCGATGCACGAGCATGGATCGAGCAGGACACCCGGCTCGAGAATGCCGACAATCCGTTCCGTGAGCGTGATCCCGCGAGCCCCCAGGCGCACTGAACTCGTGCGGCAGCCGGCGGTCGCCCCGATTTTTCGTCCTGGGCACGTCGATCCGGGAACCAGGCACACGACATGCTGATCCGCGTTGGCTATGAGTTGATCTACGACTGCCCGCAGCCGACGCCCATGCTGCTGATGCTGAACGTGCATCATTCGCGCGTGCACGACATCGTCGTTGCCGATCAGTTGACGGTAGACCCGACCGTGCCCATCAACGCCTACCATGACGGCTTCGGCAACTGGTGCAGCAGGATCGTGGCCCGGCAAGGCAGGCTCCGAATCGCGAGCACGGCCGTCGTCAACGACACCGGCATGCCGGATCCTGTCGTTGCGTCTGCTCCACAGCATGCGGTGCAGGACCTGCCGGACGATGCCCTGGTGTTCCTCCTTGGCAGCCGCTACTGCGAAACCGATCAGCTCTCCGAAACCGCGTGGCGACTGTTCGGCGCTACCCCGACAGGCTGGGCACGTGTGCAGGCGATCTGCGACTTCGTCCACGCGCACATCACCTTCGACTACGCGGATGCCCGTCCCACCAGGACGGCGTGGGAGGTCTTCCATGAGCGCCGCGGTGTCTGCCGCGACTTCGCGCATCTTGCCGTGGCATTGTGCCGCTGCATGAACATACCGGCACGCTATTGCACCGGCTATCTCAGCGACGTTGGCGTGCCGCCGCCACATTCCCCGATGGATTTCGCCGGCTGGTTCGAGGCTTATCTCGGCGGCAGCTGGCACACCTTCGATCCGCGGAACAACGTGCCTCGGATCGGACGGATACTGATCGCGCGAGGCCGGGACGCGGTCGACGTGCCGATCAGCAACACGTTCGGCCCGAATACCCTGATCAGCTTCCGGGTCTGGACCGACGAGGTGGAGCAATCTTCGATGCTGCGGCCAAACGCGTAGCTGCCAAGTTCGCCAGCCATCTGGCCGGCGAAACCGAAGCGCGTTAGCACTCTGCATGTTGCGGCCTCAGCGCGCGGATCACCGGGCGCGATGCCGCCAGGTGACGGCGGAACGGCGCGGCGGCGGAACGGCGCGGCGGCGGGATGGCGCAGCGATGGAAGGTCATGAGATTTGCTCGAGGCTCCGATGGGCGACGCACGGTTCTTTGCCCGCAACACACCGCACGCGCTGGCGGACATCGCGATCGCGGCAGGCGGCACGGCGCCCGCGATCGACCGAGCGTTCGCCGGAGTCGCACCGCTGCAGTCGGCGGGGCCGGATCAGGTCAGCTTTCTCGATAATCGGCGTTATGCGTCGGCGCTCGAGCACACGTTGGCCGGCGCAGTCATCGTGCATCCGGAGATGCAGGATCGCGTTCCCGCCGGCACCATAGCGATCGTCACGCCGGCGGCCTATGAGGGCTGGGCTCGCGTCGCTGCGTTGTTTCATCCGATGCCGCCGCCGCGTCCCGGTATTCATCCCTCCGCCGCGATCGATCGGGAGGCGCAGGTGGACGCCTCCGCCGAGATCGGCCCGTACGTGGTGATCGAGGCCAGGGCAGAGATCGGGCCCGGCTGCCGCATCGGACCCTTCGTATCGGTCGGCCAGGGCGTGACGATCGGCCGCGACAGCCGGATCGGCGCCCACGCCAGTCTCAGCCACGCTCTGCTGGGTTCGCGCGTCTACATCTATCCGGGGGCCCGGATCGGCCAGGAGGGCTTCAGCTTCGCCGCCACGAAGACCGGGTTCCTGAGCATCCCTCAACTCGGGCGGGTGATCGTGGAGGATGATGTAGAGGTGGGTGCCAATAGCACCATCGACCGAGGATCAACCCACGACACCATCATCGGCGCCGGAACACGCATCGATAATCTCGTCCAGATCGGTCACAACGTCCGGCTTGGACGCTGCTGTGTCATCGTGGCGCAGGTTGGCATCGCAGGATCGACGATCCTGGAGGACTTCGTGCAGGTCGGCGGTCAGGCAGCGATGGCCGGGCATTTGCGCATCGGTCAAGGCAGCCAGATCGGTGCCCAGTCCGGGGTCATTTCCGATGCCCCCGCCGGTTCCTTGTTGCTGGGCAGTCCCGCGCGGCCACGCAAGGAGTTCTTCCGGCAGATCGCCACCCTGAAGCGGATGACGCATGGGCCGAAGTAGCGCCGCTTGCTGAATTGTGCTGTCATCCCGCCGGATACGTGGCATGCTGCTGGGATGGTGGATATTTCCTATCGCGTGGTGCCTCGGGCAAAGCATCGCTTTGACGTCGAGATGGCCAGGCCGAACGGCCGCCCAAAGATCATCGAGGGATTCGGCAGCGAGCATGAGGCCAATGCCTGGATCGTTCAGACCCAGCGCATGATACGTGCCACCGGCCCGTGGACTCCACTGGCCCCGCGCAAGCCGAATGCGGCGACCGACGTGCTCATGGCGCCACCGGCACCGCTGGAACAGCCGGAGCAGAAACGCGTTCCGGACACCAGCGACCATGCGGCGCCACGACGCGCTCATGTCAGGACAATGCGCGAACGGGCCACGTCCAAGTCTTGAACGTTGCGCGTCGTAGGACCACCGTTCGCCGGAAATCATTGCCACGACCCGATGCATCTCCAGCAAACGACACCATATCAGCACATCAACAATTCAGATGGTAAGTTGAGTGGCTGCGATCCCGATCACGACCGCGATGGTGAACGCTGCACTCAAGGCGACGGCGTCCAAGAACAACCCGAAGGATGCTGATCCGTTCCGCAAGGGCGACTTTGTCGTCTACCCCGCGCACGGCGTTGGCCGGATCGATCGGGTTGGCTTCGAGGAGATCGCGGGTCATCGGTTGAATCTTATCCACATCTCATTCGATGAGAACCAGATGACGCTGCGTGTACCGGTGGCTCAGGCGCGTGCTGCCGGCCTGCGCAAACTCGCCGGCCAGATGGAACTGGCGAAGGTACTGGCCATCCTGAACGGCCGGCCGCGGGTGAGCCGCCTCATGTGGGCCAAGCGTGCGCAGGAATACCTGGCGAAGATCAACTCGGGCGACCTCGCCGCGCTGGCGGAAGTTGTGCGGGATCTGCAGGCTGCCGGAGACGGTTCCGGAAGCAGCTTCAGCCAGCGCAATCTGTTCGAACTGGCCCTCGACCGTCTTGCCGCCGAGTTCGCCGCCGTCAACCGAACCGACAAGGCGAAAGCGGTCGGCCAGCTCACCCAAGCCTTGCTCGAGGCAAGAACGGCTGGCGCCGGCCAGCCCGATCGTCGGCAGGCGCACGCGCGCGCCTGACCCCCACGCGCTCCACGCTCGCCTGGCCCTCGCTCGCCTGGCCCAACGCTCGCCCGGCCTCAGGAATTCTTCTGGCAAATCCACTGCTGCGGGCCTATAGTGGGCAGACGGCGCTTTTCAGCGTGGGTTGAATCGTACCTGTCTTGGCGACCACGTCGCGCTTCGGTGCTCCCAATTTGAAAAGCATTCCGGTCCACACAATGTGGATCGCCGGATTGCATGGAGGATGACGCGATGTCCGAAGGCACGGTCAAATGGTTCAATGCCCAGAAGGGATATGGCTTTATCCAGCCGGATGATGGCTCGAAGGATGTCTTCGTTCACATTTCGGCGGTCGAGCGCGCTGGGCTCAGCGGCCTCAATGAAGGCCAGAAGGTGAGCTTCGACCTCGAACGTGGCCAGCAGGGCAAGACCTCGGCGACCAACCTGAAGGCGGTCTGAGCCGCCCCGCGGTGCCGCCACCGGCGGCACCGGCCGAACCCGTGCGTCAGAATACCCATGCGTCAGAATACCAAGGTGCCGCCGACGACGGCGAGTGTCACCGCCATCACCAGCCGCAGAACCGCGTCCGGCACGCGCACCGCGAATAGACTCCCCAGCACGATGCCGGGAATCGACCCATCAGCAGCGACGCCAGCATCGACAGGTTCACCGAGCCAAGCATCCAGTGACCTAGCCCGGCAACCAGGGTGAGCGGCACCGCGTGCGCGATGTCGGAGCCGACGATGCGCGCCATCGGCAGCCTGGGATACAGCACCAGCAGAACCGTTACGCCAATGGCCCCCGCGCCGACCGAGGATATCGTCACCAATACCCCGAGGATGGCGCCGATCAGCATCGTGAGCATGCGGGTCTGCCGCGTCGATATGTTGGCAAGCCGACTGCCGCCCAGGTCCATCAGTCGCCGGCGGAACAGCAGGGTGACGGCAGTGATCAGCAACATCACGCCGAGGACAGTAGAAATGACATGGGACGCAGCTCGCCCGTTGAGGTCGAATTGCGAGATCGCCAGCAAGGTGATCGCGGTGGCCGGCACGCTGCCGGTCGCAAGACGCGCGACGATTGGCCATTGCACGGTGTGGTTCGCGCCGTGCACCGCGGTTCCCACCGCCTTGGTGATCGATGCGTAAAGCAGGTCCGTGCCAACGGCGGCGGCCGGGGGCACGCCGAATCCCAATACCAGAATGGGAGTCACCAGCGAGCCGCCGCCCATGCCGGTCTGCCCGACCAGAAGGCCGACGCAAAAGCCCGTCGCAATGTAAAGCAGTTGGACCGACATGAAGTGCCGCCTTGGTGACAGGCACCTTCTACCATGCCGGTCCAACCCCCGCCCAGCGGGTCAGGCCTTGTTCACTTCCGTCATCACACCATCGAGAACGTCGACCATCCGATCGATTTCAGCATCGCTGACCGTCAACGCCGGCATGAAACGCAGAGTATCGGCGCGCGGCGCATTGATCAGCAGTCCGCGCTCCATTGCCCGTGCCGTTAGCTCCGGCGCGATGTCGCGTTTCAGGTCGAGTGCCCGCAGCAGGCCCTTGCCACGCACCTTGCCGCAACCATGCCGAGCCGACAGCGCATGCAGTCGGCTTGCCAAATGCTCGCCCGCCTGCGCGACGCGCGCGAGGAAGCCTGGTTGCGTGACCGCCTCGAGCACCGCGCAGCCGACCGCCGCCATGATCGGATTGCCGCAGAACGTGCCGCCTTGATCACCATACTCGAAGCAGCATACGTCGCGATGCGCGACCAGGGCGGCCAACGGCACACCTCCGCCGAGGCCCTTGGCCAGAGTCATGATGTCAGGTGTGGTGCCAGCATGTTCAAAGCCGAATAGACGGCCGGTGCGACCGATCCCGGTCTGGATCTCGTCGAGGATCAGCAGCATGCCGCGCTCGCGCGTCAACGCACGCAATCCGCGCAGGAACGGGATGGTTGCCTCGAACACACCGGCCTCGCCCTGGATCGGCTCCAGCATCACCGCCACGGTGCGCGGCGTCATCGCCGCCGCGGCCGCCGCCAGATCGTTCAGCGGCACCTTCACGAAGCCGGACACCTTGGGTGCATAAAGGTGCTCCCACTGCGCCTTGCCCGATGCCGCCATGGTCGCGAGCGTACGGCCGTGGAAGCCATGATCCATGGTGATGATCTCGTACGCACCATCGCGATATCGCGCGCCCCATTTGCGCGCCAGCTTGATCGCGCCCTCGTTCGCCTCGGCGCCGCTGTTGGCAAGGAATACCTGATGCAGCCCGCTATGTCGCGTCAACAGATCCGCCAGCCGGATCATCTGATCGTTGTAGAAGGCGGGGCTGCAGTTGATCAGCCGCTCCGCCTGGCGCGCCAGCGTCTCCACAATCGGTCGCGGCGAATGGCCCAGCGTGTTCACTGCCCACCCTTGGATGAAATCGAGATACCTGCGGCCTTCACTGTCGGTCAGCCATGAACCCTGACCCGCGACGAAGACGATCGGCGGCCGTGGCGCGATATCCATAACGGCATCGAACCTCGCTGTGGTGGTCATCATGTCCTCCTGGTTGCTGATGGGATGGAGCGACAGAGACCCAGAAAACACGAAGGCCCCCGTCGTCGCCGGCGGGGGCCTTCGTGATCGATGCGCAGACTGCTCTACAGCGCGCGCAGACCCCACACCCCCGTCGGGGAATAGCGGCGTCGGCGAGCTGCAGTGTACGATGCGCAATGCATGACGGACCAATGCACGCGCGCGATCACAGAGTCAACAGCTGCGATGTCAGAACGGCAGCAGAATGTCCATCAGCTGCTGACCCCACCGCGTGTGCTGCACCTCGGTGAGCTCTCCGCGCCCGCCATAGGCGATCCGCGCCTCGGCCATCCGGTCATGCAGCACCGTATTGTCGGAGGCAATGTCCTGAGGTCGGATCACGCCGGTCACCTGCAGTTCGCGCAACTCGTTGTTGACCCGGAACTCCTGCCGTGCCGACACCACCAGGTTGCCGTTCGGCAGCACCTGAGTAACGACACCGGCAAGCCGGATCGTTACCGTCTCGTTGCGCTGGATCTGCCCCGTCCCGCCGTTGGTGCTGGTGCTGCCGACGTCCAGAATCTTCGATGGATCGGTGATCGTCTTCGGCAGCAGCGACTGCATGCCGAAGAACTGCGCCAAACTCCCGGTCTCGCCGCCGGTCCGGCCGGTGGTCGTCGCGTTCTTCATGTTGGCGGTGTCGTTCATGGCAACCAGGATGGTGACAATGTCCCCCACCTGCGCAGCACGCTGATCCTTGAAGAACGCACGCGAGCCGGACCGCCACAGCGCGTTCACCTCGTTCGGCGTCGGTTCGCGGGCCGGCATCGGCATCGATACCGGCCGCCAGGTCGGATCCTTGGTGGGATCGGCGGTCGGCGTCATCGCCGGCGCGCGACCCAGTTCCGACAGCCGGGTGAGCGACCCACAACCAGCCAGCATCAGGCGGGCCAGGGCGGACACCAGCAGTTCAACATTCCGCTTCATCGCACGCTCACCGTCGCCGGCAGCCCGCTGGGCTCCACGCGCACGCGGTTGGCGCCGATCACTTCCGCCTCGACCACCGCGCGCGACACCGGGTTCAGCACCCGTATGCGCTCGCCGATGGCGCCGGCCTCGGTCGCCTGACCCTGCGCGGTCAGCGCGATGCCCGGGCTGTCGAGAACCATTTGCACGATCGCCCCCTTGGCCACTATTGCCGGCCGTGTCAGCTCGGTGAGCTCGAGCGGCTGGCCCGCGGAGATCTGTCGCTTCGCCTGCATCCCGATCACATCGTCGAGCCGGCATACCACCTCGCCGCGCAGCACCGTCATGTGTACCCGCGCCATGTGCACGTCCTCGGCACGCAGCACGCTGCCGGTGAGCAGTCGCGAACTGGCGACCGGCAGCTCCACAGTGTCATCGGCACGGCCGCTCACCCGCAGATGGATCGGTTCCATCCCCTCGCCGGCAACCGAAAGCACCGCGCTGAAGTGCCCGGCGCTGGCGTCGTAATCGAGATCGGCCACCACCGGCCGCGGATCGGACTCGAGCGGCACCAGCGGCGCGGTGAAGCCCACCAGCTCGACGTCGCAATCGTCCGACGCGCCATCGGCGACCAACGCGCTCCGCACCGCCGCCAACACGTCGTCGCGCCGCATTGGCCGGCCCGGCCGGTCCAGCACCGCACGATCTGCCGAAGACGCGGGCCGCCAATCGACCGCGAACTGCCGCGCGATGGCGCCAAGCTGCGCTGCCTCCACCACGATACGTCCGCCCGCCCCCGGGCCAGGCCCCAGCACACGCTCGGCATCGGCGCCGGCCTCGTCGAACAGATCCGACAGGCGCACCACCGGCGCGTGCAGCGTGGTCATCGTGCGCAGCGTGGCGGCCTCGACGTGAGCGCCGCCCAGGCACAGCGCCAGAACGGCAAGCGGCAATCTGGTCATGGCATCACCGCAGGTTGGTCAGGGTGGACAGCATGTCGTCGCTGGTCGTGATCACCTTGCTGTTCATCTCGTAGGCGCGCTGCGCGGTGATCAGGTTGGTGATCTCGGACACCACATTGACGTTGGAGGTCTCGATGAACCCCTGCATCACCGAGCCGATGCCGCTCGATGCCGGATTGCCGGCAACCGGCTGCCCGGACGCAGAGGTTTGCAGGAACAGGTTGTCGCCCTGCGCATCCAGTCCAGCATCGTTGGGGAATACCGCAAGCTGCAACTGGCCGACGGTCTGCGCTGCGGTCTGCCCTTGTATGGTGGCCTGCACCTGGCCCGAGGCATTCACCGTGACGGTGGTGGCGTTCGATGGGATCTGCATGCCGGGCTGCACCGTATAGCCGTCCGCTGTGACGATGGTGCCATCCGGCGCCAGCCCGAACGTGCCGTCGCGCGTATACGCGGTGTCTCCCGACGGCAGCGTCACCTGGAAGTACCCGTTGCCCTGAATTGCCATGTCCAGCGTATTGGAGGTTTGCTGCAGATTGCCCTGCTCGTTGATCCGATAGATCGCCGCAGTCTTGACGCCGAGCCCCACTTGCGCGCCGGCCGGCACAACCGTACCGGTATCGGAACTGTTAGAACCGACCCGGCGCAGGTTCTGGTAGATCAGGTCCTGGAACTCCGCGCGCCGCCGCTTGAAGCCGGTGGTGGTCATGTTGGCGATGTTGTTGGAGATCACCTCCACGTTGGTCTGCTGCGCCTGCATTCCGGTGCCGGCGATATCGAGTGAGCGCATGCCAACAATCTCCTCAGCTCTGTTGCTGCGACAGCAGCTTGTCGACCACCGCCTGCTGGCGGTCGCTTTCGGCCTGGATCAACTGACTGATGAACTGGAACTGCCGCTCGCCATCGATCATCCGCGCCATCTCCAACACCGGCTGGACGTTGGAATCCTCGATCGAACCCTGCACCAGGCCCGGCGATGTGACCGCCTTCGTCGGCGAGCCGGAGCGGAACTTCGTGTTGCCCTCGGCCACGAGCTGCATCGGGTCGGTCGGCGCCACCACCCCGATCTTGCCGAGTTGACCATTCTCGCTGGACACGGTGCCGTCGCCGGCGATGGCGACCTGCGTATCGGTCTGTGACAGGATGATCGGCTGACCGTTGTTGTCCAGCACCGCGCTGCCCGCACTATCCGCCAGTGTGCCGTCCGACATCGGGCCGAACCGGCCGTCGCGCGTCAGCCGCGGCCCGTTTGGTGTGCGCACGGTGAAGAACCCCTCGCTGGTGACGCCGAGGTCGAACGGGTTCCCGGTGTGGGTCAGCGTTCCGGCACGCTGTTCGCGCCAGGTGGCGCGGTCCTGCGTGTACGCGATGGCCCGGTCGCCCCGTGCCGCAGCGGCTCCGCGCTGAGGAATGAGCCAGTCGCTGAACTGCACCCGCTCGGCCTTGAAGCCGGGCGTGTTGGCGTTGGCGATGTTGCCCGCGATCACATCCATGTCGCGCTGCTGTGCGACCAGGCGGGAGGCGGCGACGCTGCTGACGGTGTCCATGCCGGTGGTGGCAGCAAGTGGTGTGCCACCCCGCTGCGTCCGCCGGCGCAGGCGGGAACCCAGCGGAACCGGTCATCGCGGCGGCGTCCGACCCCGGCCGGGCAGACCGACGGCCGGCACCGTTTGCCGCCCCCGGCCGAATTTGCCGGGCGTATTGTTCAAAATATCGTCGCCGCGGGCTGGACTCCGGCAGCGCCGGACCCCAGCCTCGCCACCGATGCGTCGCACACACCACATCCAGAACCGCCGCCGGCACGGCATGCACCCGGTCGCACCATGGTTGCCGTAGCCCGGCCACCGGCCGCCGCCGACGCCGCTTGGTACCGCATCGAACGCCAAGGCGACACGTTACGGCTGGTCGTCGGCGGGTTCTGGGTCGTCAGCGAGGCCCGCCGCCTCGATCCCGGCCTGCGCGCGTTGGATGCCGCGGGGTCCACCCGCGTCGAGATCGACTGTGGCGCGATCGGCCGGCTCGACACTGTCGGTGCATGGCTGTTGTTGCGCACCAGGCGAATACTGCAGCACCGCGGCCTGGCGGTGGAGCCGGTCAACGTGCGTCCGGAATACCGCGCGCTGGTTCACACCATCGACTATGAATGCCGCGCGCCACCGGTTGAATTGCCGACGCGGCACTCGTTCACGGCACGCCTGGAACGCATCGGCCGCGGTCTCTGTCATGCGCTGCACCAAGGCTATCAGCTGGTCGGATTTTTCGGCCTCGTCGTGTCCGAAACGGTTGCCACCGTATTGCAGCCCAGACGGCTGCGCGTTGCCGCCCTGGTCCATCAGATGGAAGAGACCGGCCTGAACGCGCTGCCGATCGTCGGCCTGCTGTCATTCCTTATCGGCATTGTCTTCGCCTACCAGGGGGCCGACCAACTGCGGCGGTTCGGCGCGGAGGTGTTCACCGTCAATCTGCTCGGGGTCGGCGTTTTGCGCGAACTCGGCGGCCTGATGGCGGCGATCATCGTTGCCGGACGATCGGGGTCGGCCTTCACGGCGCAGATCGGCACCATGAAGGTCAGCGAGGAACTCGACGCAATCCAGGTCTCCGGCCTCAACACCGTCGAGGTCCTGGTGCTGCCGCGCCTGCTCGGCATCATCCTCACTTTGCCGCTGCTGACATTCTATTCGAATGCGATGGGGCTGATCGGCGGGGCCGTCATGTGCTATTTCGAACTCCACATCACGATCCCGGTGTTCCTGCACCAGCTACATGGAGCGGTGGTCGGATGGACGTTCTGGGTCGCACTGATCAAGGCCCCGGTGTTCGCATTCATCATCGCGTTGGTAGGCTGCCATCAAGGCTTCCAGGTGGAGCGCAACGCTTCGAGCGTCGGCCGGCATACCACCCAGGCCGTGGTCGAATCGATCTTCCTGGTCATCGTGGCCGATGCCGCCTTCTCGATCACCTTCTCGCGGTTCGGAATATGAGCACGACCGCCGCCCCGCACGCAGTGATCCGAATCCAGGGATTGGTGACGGAACTGGGCGGGCGGGTGCTGCACGACCACATCGACCTCGAGGTGTTCCAGAGCGAGGTGCTGGGCGTGGTCGGCGGTTCCGGCTCCGGCAAGTCGGTGCTGCTGCGCTCGATCATCGGGCTGCAGCAGCCGACCGCGGGAACGATCGAGGTACTGGGCCAGAATGTTGCCGATCTCGACGGCGACGAGTTGGTGCGGATGCAGATCCGCTGGGGCGTGCTGTTTCAGGATGGCGCCCTGTTCGGCGATCAGACCGTGGCGGAGAACGTCCAGATCCCGCTGCGCGAGCACACCGATGTGCCGCAGCAATTGATGGACGAGGTTGCCTCGGTCAAGCTCAGCATGGTCGGGCTGCCACCGGATGCCGCCGGCAGGTATCCCGCGCAGCTGTCCGGTGGCATGCGCAAGCGGGCAGGCCTGGCGCGTGCCCTGGCGCTCGATCCCGAGTTGCTGTTTCTCGACGAACCTACCGCGGGCCTCGATCCGATCTCCGCGGCGCAATTCGACTCGCTGGTCCGGGACCTGCAGCGAAGCCTGCGTCTGACCGTGTTCATGGTGACGCACGACATCGATACCTTGCGTGCGACCACCGATCGCATTGCCGTGCTGGTCGACAGCAAGATCACGATTGGCACCATCGCCAGTCTGCGCGACGATCCGAACCCCTGGATCCACGAATACTTCACCGGCGTGCGCGGCCGGGCAGCACTCGCAACGTAGCGGGAGGTGCGTTCAGATGGAGGCGCGAGCCGGTTATGTGGCGGTCGGAGCGTTCGTGCTCGCGGTACTGGGAGGCATCCTTGTCGCTACTCTGTGGCTCGCGCGTGTGCAGTTCGAGACGCAATATCAGTATTTCGAAACCCACGTCGCCGGGGTGAGCGGCGGTCTGGGTACCGGCGCGCTGGTGCGATTGAACGGCATCGAGGTCGGCCGCGTCGCAAGAATCGACCTCGACCCGAAAGATCCCAAGCTCGTGACCCTGCTCCTTCAGGTGCGCGATACGATAGAAATCCGCGCCGACTCCGTCGCGTCGGTCGAGACCCAGGGACTGACCGGCGTCAGCTATGTCGAGATCTCCGGCGGAACTCTCGGCTCACCCGTGCTGACCACCTCTGCCGGGCAGGCGTATCCGCAGATCGCATCGCGCCCCTCGTTGCTGCAGGAGGTGTTCGATAACGCCCCCGAGCTGGTGACCCGGTTGCTCGTCATCGCGGAACGGGTGGAATCCGTACTCGACGACAAGAACCGTGCCGCGATCGCGCAGACCCTGGACAATATCCGCGACACCACCGCCGTGTTCGACCGGCGCAGCAAGGACATCGACCAGCTCATCGTCGATTCCGGCGAGACCATGCACAATCTGGCGGACGCCAGCGCCACGCTGAAGACCGCGCTGGCGAACCTCGACCGCGCGTCCGGCAATGCCGACCGGCTGATCGCCACAGCCAACACGACGTTCGAGCATGCCACCAAGCTGGCATCCGATCTCGACGCGGTCGTGCAGGCCAGTCGGCCAGGTCTGCATGACCTGACCACCAATGGGACGGCGCAATTGGACGAGCTGTTGAGCGACGCGCGCAGGCTGTTGGCAAGCCTCAATCGTGTCTCGACCGGGCTCGAACGCGACCCAAGCCGGCTCCTGCTCGGCGATCGTCATGAGGGCTACCAGCCGAAATGAACCTGCCGCTGTCCCGCCGCAGTCTGCTCGTGTCCGCGTCGGGCGTTGTGCCGCTCGCGGGCTGCAGCGTGCTGCCGGCCGCCCCCGTGGCGCAGATCTACCGCCTCAGTCCGCCGGCCGACGATCCGGCGAACCAGCGGGCCCTCCGCAAACGGTTGGTCGTCGACATTCCGACCGCGTCGGAAAGTCTCGACACCGACCGCATCGCGCTCACCCGCAATCGGACCCGGTTCGACTATTATGCGGATTCACTCTGGACCGACCGGGCGCCCTTGCTGCTGCAGGGACAGCTGGTCGATGCGTTCCAAAATGCTGGAACCATCGCCGAGGTCGGCCGCAACGCGCGCACCGTGACGCCCGATTACGTCCTGCAAACCGAGATCCGCGACTTCCAGGCAAGCTATGCCGCTCCGGGAGAACAACCGCCCGCTGTCGTCGTCACGCTGGCCCTTGGTCTCGTCAGAATGCCGGATCGCCAGGTGGCCGGCCAGACCGTGATAACCGAAACGTCACCCGCGTCGCGCAACAGTCTCGACAGTGTCGTGGAGGCGTTCGACATCGCGGTTGGCAAGATCCTGGCCCGCAGCGTCGCCTGGACCACACGCATGATGACCGGAAGAAGGTGATGCGCGTCATCCTGCGTCCAGGCAGCTGACCAATAGCGCTTCCTTAACGCTTCCCTGCCATCCTCCGGGCACGTGCGAAGGAGCAGCCCGTGGCCAAGGCCGCGCCAGCGGTGGAACCTGACAAGCCGGAAGCCACGACGGAAACGCTGGAGCAACCGAAGCCTGTCGGGAGACGCAAGCTGATCCTGTTCGGCGCCCCGGTGGCGCTGCTCGGTGTCGGCGCCGGCCTGTGGTTCACCGGCATCCTGCCGCGCCTGCTCGGTATGCAACATCCCGAAAAGGCCGACGATGCGGCAAAGTCCCCGGTGCCGATCTATGTCGATCTGCCAGAGTTCATCGCCAACCTGAACAGCAATCCGCAGCGGCCGAACTACGTTAAATTGACCGCCCGCCTCGAGGTGACGAAGCAGGAGGATGTCGAGCGGGTGAAGGCTGCCATGCCGCGCCTGCAGGATCTGTTTCTGACCTACATGCGTGAAATGCGTCCGCAGGAGCTGCGCGGTTCCGCCGGCACCTATCGACTGCGCGAGGAGCTGATCGCCCGCGCCAACCTGGCCGCCGCTCCGGCACGCATTGCCGACGTGCTGTTCACCCAGATGCTGATCCAATGAGCGACGCACCGGAACAACCGCAGTCCGACGAAGAACTGGCGGCCGCGTGGGGCGCCGCAACCGAGGGCCCGCAGACCGGGGGCGCGGAGACCGGGGACCCGCAGACCGGGGACCCGCAGACCGGGGGCGCGGAGACCGGGGGCGCGGAGACCGAGCCCGCCCAACCCGCGCGCGTGCTCAACCAGGCCGAGATCGACAGCCTGCTCGGATTCGACGATGGTCCCGCCGGCGGCGAGAACCGCACCGGGATGCAGAAGATCATCAGCTCGGGGCTCGTCTCGTACGAGCGCCTGCCGATGCTGGAGATCGTGTTCGACCGGCTGGTGCGCATCATGTCCACCAGTTTGCGCAACTTCACCTCGGACAACGTCGAGGTGGGCATTGACAACATCCTGTCGCTGCGATTCGGCGACTACCTGAACTCCATCCCGCTGCCGGCGATGCTGGCCGTGTTCAAGGCGGACGAATGGGACAATTACGGCCTGATGGTGGTCGATTCCGCGATGATCTACTCGATCGTCGACGTGCTGCTCGGCGGCAGGCGCGGCACCGCCGCGATGCGCATCGAGGGTCGTCCATACACCACAATCGAACGCACACTGGTGGAACGGCTGATCCAGGTGGTGCTGGCTGATCTGTCCGCCAGCTTCGATCCACTCTGTCCCGTCACCTTCCGGTTCGAACGGCTGGAGGTGAACCCGCGCTTCGCCACCATCAGCCGGTTATCGAATGCAGCCGTACTCGCAAGGCTGCGCATCGACATGGAGGATCGCGGCGGCCGGATGGAACTGCTGCTGCCCTATGCCACGCTGGAGCCGGTGCGGGAATTGCTGCTGCAGCAGTTCATGGGTGAAAAATTCGGCCGTGATTCGATCTGGGAGACCCACCTCGCCGAAGAGCTGTGGAACACCGAGGTCGAGCTCGCCGTTGTGCTGGACGAACAGATCATGTCGCTGTCCGACGTGATGGCGCTGCAACCCGGCAGCCGCATCGTGCTCAACACCGCGCTTGGCGCGCCGGTACTGGTACGGTGTGGCACGGTGCCGCTGTTCGAGGGCCGTGTCGGGCGCCGCAAGAACAGTATCGCCGTCCGCATCGAGCGTGAGATGCCGCGGTTGCAGCAGACGGAGCGATAAGCCGGGTTCACCGCGTCGTTCGCAGATTGCTAATACTCAAGCGCGACAATGGCCGGCATGGAGTGGATTCTCGAACTCGTGCTGGTCGCCCTCCTTGCGGCAACACTATTTCACGCCGTGCGCCTGGAACGTGCGCTCGGCGTACTGAAACGCGATCGCGTGCAGTTGCAGGAACTGATCACCGGCTTCAATGCCAGCACGCACCAGGCGGAAATCGGCATCGAGCGGCTGCGCGCCGCCGCCGATGGCGCCGGCCAGCAGATCGCCCATCAGGTCGATGCAGCACTGTCGCTGAAGGACGACCTCACGCTGCTGATCGATCGCGGCAACCAGCTGGCCGATCGGATGGATGTGCTGATCCGCGCAGGCAGGCCACTCGCCAGCGCGACGCCGTATCTGACTGTCGTCGCCAATGCGGATCCCGCCGAACCGCGCGCGCGCAGCCAGGCCGAGCGCGATCTGCTGAAGGCGCTGAGGATGGCACGATGATGCCGCGCCTCCGCTCGATACGGCTGTTGCCGATCACCATCTTCGCCATGGCCGGCTTGCTGGCCCTGAAGTCGGCAGAGCTCGTGCGCGCCGCCGCGACCACGCACGATCCCGCCTCACAGGTCGTCGCCACCGCTCAGGCGGCCACGCCGGCGGAGCATCCGCCAATACCGACGGTCGCCGTGCCGCAGCCGCCGGAGGAGACCGCGCCGCCGCCGGTCACCGACGCCGAACGCACCGTGCTGTTGGAACTCCGCCAGCGCCGCCAGGAACTCGATGCCCGCGATGCCGCCTTGGCAACGCGCGAGTCCGTGCTCGCCGCGACCGAGCAGAAACTGTCGGCCCGCGTCACCGAACTCCAGTCGTTGCAAAAGAAGCTCGAAGCGACGGAGGCAGCACGGAAGGACCGCGAGGACGCGAGCTGGCAGGGACTGGTGAAACTCTACGAGGCGATGAAGCCGCGCGACGCCGCGACGATCTTCAACGATCTCGAGCTGCCGGTACTGCTGCAGGTGGTCGATCGCATGAAGGAGACCAAGGCGGCGCCGGTGCTGGCTGCGATGCAGCCCGACAAGGCGCGCGACCTCACCGCCAAACTCGCCCAGATGCGCACGCGACGCGATGGCCCGACGGGCAGTTGACCGCCAAGGAGAAGGGACCGAACGACGATGCCGATCGACAAATCCATGAACGTGCTCATCGTCGATGACTACAAGACGATGCTGCGCATCATCCGCAATCTGCTGAAGCAGATCGAGTTCAACAACGTCGAGGAAGCCACCGATGGCGCCGAAGCGCTGGCCAAGCTGCGCGGCGGCAATTTCGGCCTGGTGATCAGCGACTGGAACATGGTGCCGATGACCGGCCTGCAGTTGCTGCAGGAGGTACGCGCCGACGCCAGGCTGAAGTCCACGCCGTTCATCATGGTTACCGCCGAAAGCAAGACCGAGAACGTCGTCGCCGCCAAGCAGGCCGGCGTGTCGAACTACATCGTGAAGCCGTTCAACGCCGAAACCCTGCGCGACAAGATCGAGAAGGTGCTCAGCCATGTCTGACGCCGACCGGCTGGAGCAACGTCTTGCGGAGATCCGCACGCGTCATCCCGGATCGCAGCCGGAGCTGGTGGCCGAGGTGGTACGCGCGGTGCTCACCACCATGAGCGGTGACCTGTCCGCACAGGAGACGTCACTGCTGGCCGAGGTGGAGGCGCTCGGTCACACCATCGCCTGTGCCAAGGCGGAGATCGCCGCATTGCGGGTGGATGACATCACCGACAACCACATTCCATTCGCCACCGACGAACTCGATGCCATCGTCGAGCACACCGCCACCGCGACCAACGCGATCCTCACCAGTTGCGAGACCCTGGACGGCGTGGCAGGCAGCCTGGCCGGGGAACCGGCGGCGAAGCTGCAGGATGCCACCACACGCATCTACGAAGCGTGCAGCTTCCAGGACATCACCGGGCAGCGCATCAACAAGGTGGTCGCGACCCTGAAGACAATCGAGGCGAAGGTCACCCAGATCGTCGCCACGTTCGGCAGCGGAGACCGCCCGGTGTCGCTCGAGATGACGGCGGACGCAACCGATGCCGCGCTGCTGAACGGCCCGCAGCACCCCACCGTCGCGATGGACCAGTCCGACATCGACAAACTGCTGGCGAGCTTTGAATGAGATCGCGCTGGGTGTCCGGGCCGCTCGCGGCCTTGCTGACCGCGCTGCCGCTCGCGGCCGCGCTCGCCGACGGCGGCCCCACCGTTCCGGTCCGCGTCGGCGTTCACGAAGGCTATAGCCGGGTCGCGTTCAATCTGCCGTCGCGGATCGACTACCAGGTGACCCGGCAGGGCCAGCACATCGTTGTCCAGTTTGCCGGTAATGTGACGATCGGTGCGGCGAACGCAGTGCCGCGCAATGTCCTCACCATCACCGGAGGCGCCGGCCAGGCGGAAATCGTCGTGGCACCGGGAACAACCGTGCGCGACTGGCGCCTCGGAAACCTCGTGGTCATCGATGTCGCGGACCCCGATGCAGCCGGCGGTGGCCCGGCATCGCAACCAACCGGCGCTGCCCAACCTGCGCCAGCCAAATTGCCGGCGCCGTCCGCAACTCCAACCGCAACGTCGCCGTCCGCTGCACCGCCGGCGGCGGCAAAGCCTGAACCAACGCCCGCCCAGACCAAGTCGGAGGCGACCAACCGGCAACCGCAGCCTGCGCCCGTGCCTGTGGCTGCACCGCCTTCGCCGCCACAGGCGGCGCCGCCGGACCCAGCGCCGGTTCCGACCGCACAGTCGGCGCCTACGGCCACCGTGGCTGACACCGCAGCACAGCCCGCGTCCAGCGTCGACGCCGGAATTGTCGTGCCAGGCGACTCGCAACTCGGCGTCGCGGCGTTCCGTCGCGGCAACGCGGCGCTGATCGTATTTGATCAGCCGCGCAGCATCGACCTGTCGCCGCTGCGCAACGACCCCGAGTTCGGCACCGCCATCGTGCAGACCCTGCCGACCGCGACCGTCATCCGCCTGATGCTCGACCCCGCAATGGCCCTGTCTGCATCGCGCACTCCGGCCGCCTGGCGCATCACCGCGGTACCGCTCGAGCCGACCCTGCGGCCGATCCAGACTACGGTGGCCGACGACCGCCTCGTGCTGACCGCCGCCGCCCCTGGCATGGTGGTCGGCGTGGCAGATCCCGATACCGGCGCCACATTGTTGGTCGGCACGCAGCGGAGCGACGGTCAGGGCGTTCCGGCAGAGCGCCGCTCGCCGGAGTTCAACTTGCTGCCGACCTGGCAGGGCGTGGCGGTGGAAGCGACCGCCGACACCGTGACGTTGCGGCCGACCCCCCAGGGCTTCATCGTCGGCGGAGCCGCAAACCTGTCGCCGACGTCGGGCGCCGCGGACCAGCTCGCGCATGCGGTCGGCCTCACCAGGCAGTTCGACTTCCCCAGCCAGCCTGCCGCGGTACTTCAGCAGCGCCTGCAGCGCCAGATGGCCGACGATGCGGCGGCGCCGCCGCTCGCCCGTGGCCCACGCCGTCAAGCGGCGGCTCGAACCATGATCGCGCTCGGGCTCGGCGCGGAGGCCGGCGCCATGTTGCGATTGGCCGCGGGCGACGATCCACATGAGGCGGACTCGCCCGACAACGCCGCGCTGACGGCGATTGCCGGACTGCTCGCGCATCGGCCGGATGACGCGCAAGGCTTGGCGGATCCGCGCCTCCCGGCGACCGACGACATTGCGCTGTGGCGTGCGGTCCGCCAGGCGCAATTGCTGGAAGGCTCGCCACAGGCAGCCGCCACGTTCGCCGTGACACTGCCGCTGCTGCTCACCTATCCGCCCGAGATGCGGGACCGCGTGCTGCCGCTGGTTGGCGAAACCCTGGTCACCGGTGGTGAACTCGCCGCCGCCGCGGCTCTGCTCGATGCGCGCAAGGATGACGGCGCACTCGATCTGGCGCGCGCCATGCTGCTAGAGGCAAGGGGCGACAGCGCCGGAGCATTGGCAGGCTATGATCGGCTGGCGCAGTCGCGGGACCAGTCGGTACACGCCCGTGCCGCCACCCGGGCAGTGGAACTGCGGCTGGCCTCGGGCGCGATCGATGCCGTGCAGGCCGCCGATCAGCTGGATGCACTGCTCTATTCCTGGCGCGGCGATCGCCATGAACGCGCCCTGCGCGAACGTCTGGCCGAGCTCAAGGCACGCTCCGGCGCGTGGCGTTCCGCGCTCGCCACGCTGCGGGACAGCGAGACACTGTTCGCCGAGGACAAGGCCGCGATCCATGCCGAGCTTGCCGACATGTTCTCCGCTCTGCTGCGCGAC
This sequence comes from uncultured Alphaproteobacteria bacterium, assembly GCA_963749575.1. GTDB lineage: Bacteria > Pseudomonadota > Alphaproteobacteria > Acetobacterales > Acetobacteraceae > JAMXLO01. Next base: position 216,444 of record CAVVNM010000009.1, on the reverse strand, counting down.
AACGCGGCGGACGCACTCGCACCGCTGGAGCTGGTGGCGGTGGTGCAGGAGAACGCTGATCTGCTGCCTTCCGGCACTGACGGCGAAGCCCTGCAGGCCAAGCTCGCCGATCGGCTGGTGGCGCTCGATCTGCCGAAACGCGCCGGACCGGTGCTGGAGCAGCTGATGCAGGGGGCGAGCTCTGGCGTCGCACGGGCCGGCTTCGGCGTGCAACTGGCGGCGCTGCGTTTGCGCGAAGGTGATGCGGCGGGAGCGCTGGCGGCGCTCGAGGCGTCCGTCGCAGCTGACCTCCCCGCGGAACTGACAGAGCGCCGCACCCTGCTGACCGCCGCTGCCGACGCGCGCCGCGGCGACGGCGAGCACGCGCTGGCCGCGCTTGGCACGTTGGACAGTGCCGCCGCCGACGAGGCGCGCGCGACCATCCTGGAGCGCGCCAACAACTGGTCGGCGGCGCAGCGGGCGCTGACCGACTATGTCGCCAGGACGGTGCCGCCTGACGGCAAGCTGGACGACGCGCAGCGGCGGACCCTGCTGCGCCTTGCCACCGCCGCGGCACGCGCCGGCGACGATGCGGCACTGACCACACTCCGCCAGCGCGAAACCGCCAGGATGGAGTCCGGCCCACTGGCGGACATGTTTCGCCTGCTCACGGCCGATCAGGTTCGCAACGCCGCCGATTTGAAGCGGTCCGGCCAGGAGACGGCGCTGGCACACGAGCTGCCCGGCCAGTTGAAGGCGTTACAGGCGCCGGCACGGCAGACCCCGTAAAAGCGGGTGGCTGCGGGCAAAAAAAGCCTCTTGCATGCCGCCCCCCGTTTCCCCATCTTCCGCCACCTTGGCCCGAGGGAACGGACGCAGCCTGCGCCCGTTCAACAGGCTGTCTGCTGGTAGGAACAGGGTACGTAATGGACGCACTCAGCCCGCTGGGGATGGTCTCGGACAATCCGAGCAGCATCGATCAGAAGGATTATTTCGTCGAGAAGGACGGCGTGAAGTTCGCCGGCACGCATCTGCTGCTGGATCTGTGGCAGGCGAGCAACCTCACCGATCCCGAGCTGATCGATCGCGCGCTGCGTGATGCCGCCGAAGCGGCCGACGCGACGATACTGCACAGCCACTTCCACCACTTCGGACCCGACGGCGGCGTGAGCGGCGTGCTGGTGCTGGCGGAGAGCCACATCTCGATCCACACCTGGCCCGAGCGAGACTTCGCCGCAGTGGACATCTTCATGTGCGGCGCGTGCGATCCGTATCGTTCGCTGCCGGTGCTGAAAGAGGTGTTCGCGCCGAAGTCGATCCTGCTGTCCGAGCAGCGGCGTGGGCTGATCGCGTAATCTTCGTGGCGACCGACAGCTGGATCAACGAGACGCTGTATCCCGACTGGGGCCAGCGCTTCCTGGTGAAGCGCGAGCTCGCGCGGGTGCAGAGCGCGTTCCAGGACATCGTGATCTTCGACAGCTTCTCACATGGCCGGGTCATGGTGCTGGACGGCGTGATCCAGATCACCGAGCGCGACGAGTTCGTCTACCAGGAGATGATCGCGCACGTGCCGCTGCTGGCGCATGGAGCGGCTGCCAACGTGCTGATCATCGGCGCCGGTGACGGCGGCGTGCTGCGGCGCGTGCTGCAGCATCGCGGTGTGCAGCGCGCGGTGATGGTGGAGATCGACGGCGAGGTGATCCGGCTGGCGAAGCAGTTCCTGCCGGCGATCGGTGGCGATGCCTGGATTGATCCGCGCGCCGAGGTGATCGTGGGCGACGGCATCGATTATGTGAAGCGTGCGCCGGACGCGTCGTTCGACGCGATCATCGTCGATTCCACCGACCCGATCGGCGTCGGTGAAGTGCTGTTCACCGACCAGTTCTATGCCAACTGTGCGCGCATCCTGACCGCGCGCGGATTGGTGGTGAACCAGTGCGGCGTGCCGTTCATGCAGGCGGACGAACTGGGCGAGACCAGCGCGCGGCGGGCGAAATTCTTCCCGCACGTGACCGCGTATGTCGCGGCGGTGCCGACCTATGTCGGCGGCTTCATGACGCTCGGCTGGGCGGCCAAGGAAGCGTCTTTGACTCGTGTCGGCGTGGACGAGATCCGAACCCGCGCGCGGGTTTCCGGAATCCTCGGCGACACGCGCTACTGGACGCCGGAGATCCATGTCGGCGCATTCAACCTGCCGCCCTATATCGCCGCGCACCTGCCGGTGATAGCGTCCGGCGCATGAGTGCGTCGCTGAAGCCGCTGACGCTGGAAGAGTTCCTCGACTGGGAACGGTCGCAGCCGCTGCGCTTCGAGTTCGACGGTATCCAGCCGGTCGCGATGACCGGCGGAAGCCGGGCACACTCGTTGATCGCGACCCGCCTGGCCGCCGCACTGGTCTTCCAGGTGAGACCGCCATGCGAGGCGCATGGACCCGAGCTCAAGGTGATCACGACCGGGCGGGTTCGATACCCGGATGCCAGCGTCGTCGGCACACCGCCTGCGAACGATGAAGACGCGATCACACCGACCGCCGTCCTAGAAGTTCTCTCGCCATCGACTGCCTTGACCCGCGTAAAGGCCATCGAGTACGCGGCGGTTCCCGCCATCCTGGTTTATGTCCTGCTCGAACAGGATCGTCCGGAGATCGTCGTTCGTCGCCGCTCGAACGGCTGGGAGCCCGAGTCACTGATTGGCGCCGATGCGGTTCTGGAGCTGCCGGAGATCGGCGTGAGCATCCCGCTCGCATTCATTTACGACACACCATGACCGACAGCGTCCTGATCACCCGTACCGACGGCGTGCTGGAAATCCGTCTCAACCGGCCCGAGAAAAAGAACGCCCTGACCCGCGCCATGTACGACGCGATGGCCGATGCGTTCACCCAGGTGGACGCCGATCCCACGCTGCGCGTTGCCCTGCTCACCGGCACCGGCGACACGTTCACCTCCGGCAACGACATCGCCGACTTCCAGGCACGCGCGACGAGCAACCGCGACAGTTCGGCCTCGCGCTTCCTGCCGACGATCTCGTCGATGCAGAAGCCGCTGATCGCCGCGGTGAACGGCGCGGCGATCGGCGTCGGCACCACCATGCTGATGCACTGCGATCTGATCGTCGCCGCGCGTTCGGCGCGCTTCGTGATGCCGTTCACCAGCCTCGGGCTCGTACCGGAGGCGGCAAGCTCGCTGCTGTTCCCTCGCCTGCTGGGCCATCAGCGCGCCAGCGCGTTGCTGCTGCTCGGCGAACCGCTGGATGCCGCGACCGCCCACGAATGGGGCTTCGTGAACCGCGTGGTCGACGATGCGGCACTGCTGGAGACGGCGCGGGAAATCGCGCATCGTCTCGCATCACTGCCGCCGCAGGCGGTGCGGCTGACCAAGCGGCTGATCCGCCACGGTGCCGGCGATGTCGCAGAACGCATTGAAGAGGAGCTGATCCTGTTCCGCGAACGCCTCGGCTCGCCCGAGGCAGCCGAAGCATTCAAGGCGTTCATGGAAAAGCGCAGGCCGGACTTTTCGCGGTTTTCGTAGCCGCTATTCCAGCACCAGCCCCTGTGGCCGGATCAGCCCGTCTGGCACCGGTATGAACCCCTGCAGCCGATCGCTGTGCGCATACAGCCACGTCATGTGGAACAGGAAGATCAGCGGCCGGTCCGCCAGATAGATCGACGCGGCCTCGTGATACGCCGCCGCGCGCTGCGCCAGATCGGTCGCCCCCCGCCCCCGGTTCAACGCGTCGTCGAACTTCGCATTGCAGTATTTACCCCAGTTCTGAAACCCTTCGCACGCCAGATACTGCACGATGTTGAAGTCCGGGTCGGACCGCCCGCTCCAGATCACCAGGTTCGCCTGATAGTCGCCGGAGTTCATCGCCTGGATGTTGGCGTTGGTTTCGCCTGCAACCAGCTTGATGTCGATCCCGGCCTCCGCCGCCATCGACTGCAGCACCTCGCCGATCTGCATGTCGGCCGGCGTATTGAGCGTGCGCAGACTGAACGTCACCCGGTCGTGGCCGGCCTCCTTCAGCAGCGCCTTCGCCTTGGCGAGGTCACGCGCCGGTACCGGCAGATCTTTGTTGAAGTACGGACCGGTGGGCAGCTCGGCCTGGTTGTCCGGCACGAACCGTCCGTCCATCACGACCTGATTAAGTGCATTGCGATCGATCGCCGCCTCCAACGCGGCGCGCACCCGCGGGTCCTTGGCCAGCGGATTGTCCGCCGCCGGACCATGCGCCAGGTTGATGTCGATCGCCTCGTAGCCAAGCGACGTTACCCGGCGCAGCTTCAGCCTGGGATCCTTCTCCACCTTCGCGGCATCGGACGGCGCCAACTCCTCCAGCATATCGAGCTGGCCGGTCTGCAAATTCACCAGCCGCACCGTCGAATCGGCGATCGGCCGGAACACGATGCGGTCGAGCTGGATCGCGCTCGCGTTCCAATAGCCGGGGAACCGCTCGAGCACCATGCGGTCCTGCGGCACACGCTCGACGAAGCTGAACGGGCCCGCGCACACCGGGCCGGAGGAAAAATCCTTGCCCAGGCGTGCGATCGCCTTGGGCGAGCCCATCATTCCGGCGCGATCCGACAGCACGGCGATCAGCGGCGCATAAGGCTGCGAGAGCACCAGACGCACCGTCTTCGGATCGATCACCTCCACCGCGGTGACCGGCCGCAGCTCACCCTTGCGATTGCTCTCCGGCGCGGTGCGATAGCGATCGATGTTCACCCGCACCGCATCGGCGTCGAACGGCTCGCCATCCTGGAATTTCACGCCGTCGCGCAGGGTCAGGGTCAGCGCCTTGCCGTCGGCGGCCCACGACCAAGCGGTGGCAAGCTGCGGCGTGAACTTCAGATCGGGACTGAGATCCACCAGCTTGTCGCACAGGCTGGCGAACACGATGCGGCCGGCGAAGGTGCCGCCGCGTGCCGGGTCCAGCGCGTCGGGATCGTCCTGCATGCCGACGCGCAATGTGCCCGCCGCCTGCGCCGTTACGGCTGCGGTCAGCAGGACGATGCCGACAACCGCCGATAGAACCCTTCGCATACTTCCTCCCTCTATCCTCGGTCAGCCGGAGCGTGCCGCTGGCCGCGTCAGCAAGTAATCCCGCAGGTGAGCCACATGCACGTCACGCACCGCGTCGGGCCGGCCACGAATCACGAAATCCCACGATCCCGGCAGCGACCGATCGGCAAACAGCCGCGTCAGCCGTCCGCTCGACAACTCGAAGTCGATCAGCGGCCGGCGTCCGAGTGCGACGCCGGCGCCTGCGACCGCCGCGCCGATGGCGGCGCTGAACGTATCGAACCGGACGATCGTCGGCTTCGCGCGGGCCGGCATGCCAAGCAGGTCGAGCCAGGTGGACCAGGCCTTTTCCCGGCTGCTGCCGTGATCCTCCTGCAGCAGGTTGTGACGCAGCAGGTCCTGCGTCGCGTCGACCGGCAGCAGCGACGGACTGCACACCGGGAACACGATCTCGCTGAACAGCAGCCGGTCGCCCTCCGCCAGGTTGCCCCGGCGGGCGCGCAGGATGGCGAGGTCGAGACCCTCCCGCACCATGTCCGGCTCCTCCTCGATGGCGCGCACCTGCCATTGCACCGACGGATGCAGCGCCGCGAAGGCCGCCAGCCGTGGCGCCAGCCACATCGAGGCCACCGAACCATTGGCCGAAATGGCCAGCATCGGTCGCACGCCGCGCGCGCGCTCGCGCACCGCCTCGCAAGCGGTGGCGAGTTGCGCGAAGGTCGCTTCCACGGCACGCAGCAGTCCCTCGCCTTCGGTCGTGACGGCGGTTCGCGTGTGGCCGGCGCCGTTGCGCGCACGCGTCAGCAGCAAGGTGCCCAGCGTCGCCTCGAGACCGCGGATCTGGTGGCTCACCGCGCTCGTGCTGACATGCAGCGCCAGCGCGGCGCGCGCGAAACTGCCGTGACGCGCGACGGCGGCGAAGGCACGCAGCGCGGCCAGCGGGGGGATGCGGTCGGTCATCGCCGTTCGATATAGCTCAATAGCGGTTGAAAATCTCGCGTTTGCGCAACGCTGGCGACAGCGCCCAGGATGGCACGCGACCTCAGGAGGGCCGACGTGCATTTCGATCTGAGACTGTGGCGGATGACCAGCGGCCTGCGGTGGCGGATCGCGCTGGGCATCGTGCTCGGCCTGCTCGCCCTCGCCATCGGCATCGCGCGGTTCGCCTTCCTCGGCCAGTTCCTCGCCCGCCTGTTCCGTGCGGCGCCGACCGCCCAACTGGTGGTCCCGCTGGTCGCCACGCTCGCGGCGATCCTGCTGCGCTCCTGGCTCGACCACCTGCGCATCATGGTCGCGCACCGCACCGCGGCTCGCGTGCAGGAGACGCTGCGCGGGCGCCTGTACGACAAGATCGTTGCGCTCGGGCCGGCATGGTTCGGGGCCGAGCGCACCGGCGGCGTGATGCTGTCGATCGTCGATGGCGTGGAGCAGTTGCAGTCGTTTTTCGGTCAGTACATTCCGCAGGTATCGATCGCCGCCTGCGCGCCACTGGCGATCTTTGCCTTCATCGCGTTCTGGGACGTCCCGGTCGCCGCGGTGATGCTCGGCGCCGCGCTGTTCACCCTGGTGGCGCCGTCGGTGGTGAACGAGCGCACCGGCCAGGCGTCCCGCGAACGCCAGCGCGCCTTCAAGGCATTCGGCGAGGAGTTCCTCGACGCAATGCAGGGCCTGCCGACGCTGAAGGCGTTCGGCCAGAGCGGCGCCTACGGACGGATGCTGGCCGACAAGGCGCGCGCGCTGTCCGACAGCACGTTCCTGGTCCTTGGCACCAGCATTCTGACACGCGGCATCACCGATCTCGGCTGTGCCTTCGGCGCGGCGGCTGCGCTGGCGTTGGGTGCCTACCGGGTGCGCCACGGCGAAATGAGCCTGGAGGCGCTGCTGATCGTGCTGATGGCGGGGACGGAGATCTTCCGCCCGCTGCGCGACCTGCGCACCGTGCTGCACCAGGGCCTGACCGGTCAGGCCGCTGCAGCCGGCATCAACGCGCTGCTGGACGAACCGATCACCGCGCCGGGTGTCCCCGCGGCCGTCATCCCCGCGCAAGCGGGGACCCAGCCGGACGCCAACAGCATCACCTTCGACGCCGTGAGCTTCGCCTACCCCGGCGGCCGGCGCGCCGCTCACCAGGGCCTGTCCTTCAGCATCGCCGCCGGTGAGCGCGTCGGCATCGTCGGCCCCAGCGGCTCCGGTAAATCCACCATCGTCCGCCTGCTGCTCCGCCTGCACGATCCACAGCGCGGCGCGGTGCGGATCGGCGGCCACGATCTCCGCGCGCTCGATCCGGACGCCGTACGCCGGATGATCGCCGTGGTGGCGCAGGACACCTACCTGTTCCATGGCACCATCGAGGACAACCTCCGCCTCGGCGCCCCCGACGCCAGCGCGGCCGAACTCGCCGCCGCCGCCCGCGCCGCCAACGCGCACGACTTCATCGACGCGCTGCCCGACGGCTACCAGACGGTGATCGGCGAGCGCGGCGCACGCCTTTCCGGCGGCCAGCGCCAGCGCATCGCGATCGCCCGCGCGTTGCTGCGCGACTCGCCGATCCTGGTGCTGGATGAGGCGTTGTCCTCGGTCGACGCCGAAAACGAGGCGGTGATCCAGCAGGCGCTGGACCGGCTGATGGTCGGCCGTACCACGCTGATCCTGGCGCATCGCCTGTCCAGCGTGATCAACGCCGACCGCATCCTGGTGCTGGCCGACGGCGCAGTGGTGGACAGCGGCCGTCACGCCGAGCTGATCGCGCGGGACGGCCCGTATCGCCTGCTGATGGGCCCGCAGCTCGCCGAACGCAGCGACGCGCTCGCGCCGCTCGCCGAATTCGCCGCGCCAAGCGACGCGCCGATCGAAGACACCACCGCCGTGGTGCGAGACCTCGCGCAGGATGCGGCCGAGGTCGGCTGGCCGGCGACGATCCGCACGCTGCTCGGCTTCATCCGTCCGTGGCGTCGGCAGCTCGCCGTCACGGTGTCCTGCGGCATCGGCCGGGTTGTCGCCTTCATCGGGGTGAGCGTACTCGGCGCGCTGATCATCGCCGCCGTGCGCGCCAACGTGCCGTCGCTGCTGCTGGTGGTGCTGCTGCTGGCAGCGGCGCCGGTCACCGGATTGCTGCACTGGCTGGAATCGTTCCTGGCACACGACATGGCGTACCGGCTGCTCGCCGTGATGCGGGTCGATCTGTACCGCAAGCTGGACGCGCTGGCGCCGGCGTACCTGCTGAGGCGGCGCTCCGGCGACCTGGTCGCGCTGGCGACCCAGGACGTCGAGACGATTGAATATTTCTATGCCCATACGATGGCACCGGCGTTCGTCGCGGTGCTGATCCCCGGCGCCGTGCTGGTGACGCTGGCCGTGGTCGCGTGGCCGCTGGCACTCGCGCTGCTGCCGTTCCTCGCCTACGCCGCCGGCTCGCCGGTACTGGGACGGCGGCATATCGACCGTCTCGCCTCCACCGCGCGTCGTGCGCTGGGCGAGCTTGGCGCGCATACCACCGAGACCATCCAGGGCCTCGCCGAACTGATGGCGTTCGCGGCCACCACGCGGCGGCGCGACGAGTTCATGGCACATGCGCGGCGCTACCAGGCGATGCGCCTCGCGCTGCTGCACGATCTGACGATCCAGACCGCGGGACTGGAAGTGGCGACCGGGCTCGGCGGACTGGCGGTCGCCGCGGTGGGCGCGCCGCTGGTGCTGCACGGCTGGATCGCACCGACGCTGCTGCCGCTGCTGGTGCTGGTGTCGGTCGCGGCGTTCCTGCCGGTGTCCGAGATTGCCCAGGTCGGCCGCCAGCTCGCCGATACGATCGCATCCACGCGGCGGCTGCACGTGGTGCATTCCGAGCCGGTGCTGATCAGCGACGGACCGCGCGTTCCGGCGGCGCCGCGCGGCGGCTCGACCGTGCAGTTCGAGCATGTGCGCTTCACCTATCCGGGCCGCACCCGCGCCGCGCTGGCGGACATCGATTTCGCGGTGCCGGCGGGCGCGACGGTAGCGCTGGTCGGACCGTCGGGCGCCGGCAAGACGACGATCGCCAACCTGCTGCTGCGGTTCTGGGATCCAGGACAAGGCGGGATCAAGCTGGATCGCGTCGATCTGCGCGAACTGACGCTCGACGGACTGCGCGGCCGCATCGCACTGGTCGCGCAGGACACCTATCTGTTCAACGATACGCTGGAAGCGAATGTCCGCCTCGCCCGGCCGGAGGCGACGCGCGAGGAGATCGCGACCGCGCTGCATCAGGCTGCGCTGGCCGACTTCGTCGCCGATCTCCCCGATGGTCTGCAGACCCGTGTGGGCGAACGCGGCGTGCAGCTCTCCGGCGGTCAGCGCCAGCGCATCGCCATCGCGCGCGCCTTCCTGAAGGATGCGCCGATCCTGGTGCTGGACGAGGCGACCTCGCATCTCGACACGATCAGCGAGCAGCTCGTGCGATCGGCGCTCGATACGCTGATGGTGAACCGCACCACGATCGTGGTGGCGCATCGGCTGTCCACCATCCAGGCAGCCGACATCATCCTGGTGCTGAATGCCGGCCGGGTGGTCGAAGCCGGCACGCACCAGCAACTGCTGGCGCGGCGTGGCCATTATGCGCAGTTGGTCGAACACCAGATGGCCGGCGTGGCGGAACGCCAGGCGGCGGACTGAGGCGCCGGTGAAATTCTGTGCCTCGCAATGGGAGCCGGGAACGATCCATGAAAGAGAACAGCATACGGCGGGCGGTGCGCGAGGGGCGGGCCGCGCTTGGCACCGGGCTCAAGGAGTTCGCGTCGCGCGGCGTGCCGTGGATCATCGCGGCCTCCGGCTTCGACTACTGCATGATCGACCACGAACACGGCGCCTTCGACCTCGAAACGATCGCGGATCTCGCCGGGTGGTTTCAGGCCACCGACGTCTCGCCAATCGTGCGTATCCACAAATCCTTCACGTATCTGATCCCCGCGATCCTCGATCAGGGGATCATGGGCGTGCAGGTTTCCGAGGTCGACAACGCCGAGCAGGCACGCGCGATCGCACGGGAGGCAAAATATCCGCCGATCGGCAATCGCGGCATCTCGGGGCAGGGGATGCACACGGGATACAAGAGCTATGGCGCCCGTCACGCGACCGAGTATGCGCCTTGGGCCAATGCCAACATCGTGGTTTGCGTGTCGATCGAGTCGCTGGAGGGCCTGGAGAATGTCGAGGCGATCGCGGCGGTGGAGGGCATCGACATGATCGCCTATGGCCACTCGGACCTCAGTGCGCGCCTCGGCGTGCATCTCCAGCTTGAGCACCCGACATTCAAGGCGGCGGTGCGCCGGATCGCGGAGGCCTGCAACGCGCACGGCAAACTTGCCCGCGGGTCGGCGGAGACCGAGGCGCAGATCGAGGAGTACTGGCGGCTTGGCTGCAAGGTGCTGAACCTGCCTGGGACGGATGTCAGCACGTATCTGGATGGCCTGAAGGCGCGGGCTGGACGCGCGCAGGCGCGGCTGAAGTCGATCGGTGTGCCGGTGGGTTGAGCAGCTCCAATCATGCGGCCCGCTGGTACGGTGCGATCCGCGCCAGGTCAGCATCGATCTCCCGTCGCCGCTGCAGCAGGTCGTGATCGGCCTGGAGGCCAAGCCAGAACCCCTCCGAGACCCGACGGTGATCGAGGCCATGCGCTATAGTCGCTTTGTTCCGCAATCCTGTTACGGGCCAAAGTCGGGCCATTTCGCCGCCTCGAGTTGGCCCTTTATCGATTCTATCTCGATTTTATCCGTTTCGACGTGGCGCGCCCATAACGCGCCGGCGCCCTCCTTGAGCGCCGTGACAACGGGCTCGATGGCAGCCTTCGCCAGGTCCCCAACAATGCCCTTGGTCGTGCCCGTAGCCGATCCGGCGGCAACCGCCGCATCGCATACTTCTTGCAACCCCATTCCCGCTCGTTCCAGGTTCGCCTGAAGCGTCGGCAGCCTTTCGGGCTTGTATCGCTCGACGAGCCCAATCGTGAACCCAGCGATCACTCCATCGGAGGCGGCCTTGGCGGCCCCATAAGCGATTCGGCTCTTGCGGATTGCGGCCGCATCACCGCTGGACTTCAACAGTGTGACGCACTCCTCTGCCTGCGAACGCTGTTCTTGCAGCCGGTCGATCGTCTCCGGCCAGCCGACTGTCGGTTGGGCGGCCGCCGCCGCCGAAAGGGTAAGCGCCAAGACCGAAAGAATTCCAAGTTTGGTCATGGACGCGCCTGCGTGATCGCGATCGGAAAATCGGGGACAAGGACTGGCCGGTTCATGACCGGGTGCTGGCCTCCGTCAGTCATCGCCTTCACGCGATCCTCGACATAGAGGTCGAGCATGTCGGTGGTGATCCGCCCACTCCGATCAATCGCCGCCTTGCCCTCGCCGATTGCGTCGATCAGCGCCTTGGCAAAGGCGCCGTGCCTGTCCCATTTCTCGTTCTCCTTTGCGAGCTCCGTCCCGGTCGAGGCGGCGAACACGACCACGCCCGAACCCGCGGTCGAAAAGTCGTTGACGAACTTGTTCATATCCGGGGCTGTGTCAGTTGCCTTGAGGCCCACGGTCATCGCGGCACCGGAATGGCAGGCGTCGACGAACAGGACTTTCTTTCCAGGGATCGAGGCGACGAGATCAAGCAGGTCGTCGTTCGAGATCGCGGTCGTTCGGAGCCGCGCGACGTCCGCTTCGCGTGTCAGGAACCAGAATTTCTGTTTCGGATCGAGGAAGCCATGGCCGGACAGGAACACCACCGCAAGGTCTCGGCTGGTCGCCGCGTGCTGAAGCCAATAGAGCCCGTTCTCGACATTGGAGCGCGTCGGATCTGCGTCGGGCCGGTTCCGGTCGTTGATGATCTTGACCTGCACGTCCGCGTAGAGCCCGCCTTTCTGCGACACCAGCGCCTTGGCGAGATCGTCGGCGTCGTGGGCGCTGAAATGAATGTTGTTGTAGTCCGGATTGTCGTAGCCGGTGACCCCGACCAGCAGCGCGTAAAGCTTTGGCTTCAGGAGGTCGGCCGCCGGCCCGTCGTAGACGAGGCTCACCTTGGCCGGCGCGCTTGGTAGATCGCCGGAATAGGTGATCAGGGAAACCACCGTATTCTTCCTCGGCACCGTGACGACCACGCGGCCTTGCGCCTCACGAGCGCTGGTTGTCTTGAACCCGGCCACGGGAACTTTCTCGCCGTCGGCGAACGCTTCCAGGCGATCGATCGGCTTGCCCGACGACGAGCGCAGGGCGTAGGCGACTTCGACCGAGTTCGCCGGAGAAACGGGCGCCGCCGGTAGGCGACGCTATCGTGACGACTGGCGGGAGCGCCGCGCCAAGGGGCTTTGCCGGAACCGCGCGATCGGTGGTCTGGTTCGCTTGGCGAACCGCCTCGGCTTCGTCAACCGTCTTGAGCACGAGCCGCACGATGTCGGGGCGGTTGTACTCGGCGCGGAACTGCGAGGCGGGGAAGAAATCGGCCTGCTGCGCCCAGCCCCGGTTGACGTGCCAGCCGATCAGGTCCTCGCCGCCGGCCGAGGCCATGTAATAGCCCGACGGATTCCAGGCGACCCATTTGCGGCTCTGCGGCTCGACGAACAAGGCGAGAAGCTCCGCGCCGTCGCTCCAGCGCAGCCAGCGGATCGTGCCGTCGTCGTATGCGACGGCGAGGATTGCGCCGTCGGCCGAAAAATCGACGCCCCACGCGCCGCCTGGACCAGCGCGGTGCCAACGCTCCTCGCCCTTCACGTCATAGGCGCGGACCCAATACTCGGTTCCGAGGGCGAAGCCAGTGGCGTCGCCCCGGACCGCAAGTGCGTGGGACGTTTCGTAATCCTGGAGCGCGAGTTTCGCGCCGTTGAACTTCGGCGCGGTGTTGTCCTCCCAATCCGTGACGGGCAGGCCGTCGATTTTCGCGCCCGGGAATTTCGGCGGAGGGGTCGTCGGGTCCGTCAGGGACGCAGCGGCCATATCGAAGAGGACGGGCCTTTCCGCTCCGTATCCAAGGCCGAACTTCACCGACGTGGCGTCCTGCGAGAGCGCGAACGCCGATCCGAGCTTGGCGCGCATGTCGGTAGAGCGCGGGGCTTGAAAAGTCTTCGCAACACCTTGCGCGGAAAGGAGGCCGAACGCTGGGTCGGCGGCGGCAAAGGCGAAGCTGTCGCCACAGGTCTGTATGTCGAGGATCGTGTTGTCGCTCGCGGCAACGTCCCCGCCCTTGCGCCGGCCGGCCGCATCGAACCGGCGCAGGAAATTAGGCCGTTGGCCCTTGATTTGTTCCCACGCTCGCCCGCCCGCGACAAGAGTTGCGCCGTCGCGCGACCATGCGACGGACGAAAGGTCCCCATTCTTCACGTCGCCCGTCTGTGCCTTGCCGAGCGGCATCATGGTCTTTGCGTCGAGGATGGAAACCGACGTGGTGTCGTCGTAGCCAACCGCAATGCGCCGGCCCGAGGGGTCGATCGCGACGCCGAACAGCTCCTTACCGTCCGGCGCGGCACTCTTCTTCGTCAGCTTAAGATCGGGCCCGTAGCGGCGCAACCGGCCATCATAGCTCGAAGCGATCAGCCCGCCGTCGGGCGCGAAGGCAAGGCCGTAGACGCTATCGCCGTAGTCGCGATCGGCAAGCAGTTCTGCCCCAGTCGCGCCGTCGAGCACGCGCACGCCGTTTTTTCCGCCGAGCCCGACGGCGATGCGCCGCCCGTCGGCGGAGAACGCAAGGCTGTCGATGACGTTCTCGAACGCCCCGAAGCGTCGGATCGCGCCATTCGACAGGTCCACCAAACTAAGACTGTGCGTTGGCGACGACTTCCTAGCCGCGTCCCACCCACCGGCCGCGAGCCAACGCCCGTCCGGCGACATCGTCGTGGCAAAGACCTTGCCCAAGTCCCCGTCGCCGATCGGCAGGCGCACGACCCGCTTGGGCTTGCCGTCGGGCAGCGACCAAAGCCGTACGGTCTTGTCATCAGACGCAGTCGCGAGCAGCGAGCATGCGTCGTCGACGCCGATACGATCGATTATGGCGATGTGCATGCCGGTTTCGATGCGCAGGAACGGCTGCTGGTCGGGGCAGGCTTTGATCGCGTCGTCGAGCGCACCACTCGTTTGCCCGTCAATCGCGCCGTGGTAGCAGCCGGCGTCGGTCAGCCGCTGTTCGAGCGCCGTGATCGCGTCGGCGCTCATGTTTGAGGGATCTACGTCCGCCGCGCCGGCAGGCGCAACGCTCACCATCGCGACGAAGGCGATCGGCGCGCTCGCGGCCAGCCAACCTCGCCAACGTGACCGCGACCCGATCAATCTTGTCCTCGCCGCCGCGCGTATTAAGAGACTAGGAAACGATAACGTTATTTTCCGTGCCAGCGCAAGCACATATCGCGACGATGAGGCTGGCGTCCCGCTAAGATGTGGCAGGCAAATTCGGTGCGCCTTACAGTGGCGGAACCCGGCCTCGGTCGGGCACGTCTGTGACCTCTTGCCGTCCCCTGCTCAAACATTTCGATACCGCTCAGCGACCGACTGTGGGGGGCGAGCGCTTCCGCTTCAAGCTGGACCGCACTCCGCCGATGGAGGCAGGACACGAAATGGCGCATCCTGCCGCCGATCAACCGCAACAACGGGAGGACACAATGCGGCTCCAGGGCAAGGTAGCGCTGCTGACCGGCACGGCGGCGCGGCGGCGCATCTGGTCGTGCCCGAGGGCGCCAGGTGGTGCTGACCGATCGCTACACCGTTGCAACCGCTAATCCCGTCGCATGAACTGATCGCCGTTGCACGAACAATGGGTCGAACAGGTAGGAGGACTGCCATGCCAATCATTGATGTTCAGGTTCATCCGTTCGATCGAAATCATCCCGGCCGACCGTGGGCCAGTCCCTCGCACGGACTCGACTCCGCCACCGGCGAGGAAATGGTCGCTGCGATGAACAGTGTGGGCGTCGACGGTGCGATCATGGTGTCGTCGTTCAGCGCCTATGAATACGATCCGAGCTACGCGCTCGAGGTGTACAACACCTATCCGGACAAATTCCGGGTCGTGACGCCGGTCGACGCGACCGATCCGGCGATTGACGATGTGGTGGCGAAATGGGCGGCGACGCAGGGCGCGCGCGGCATTCGCATCCGTATGCGCGACGGCCTGCCGATGGACGCCGACCATCCCGGCCTGAACCGTGCTTTCGCTGCTGCCGCCAAACATGGTTTGCCGGTCAATTTGCTTTGTTGGGGCATCCTGGACAAAGGCCTGCCGCACATCCAGCGACACCCCGATACGGTGATCGTGATCGACCATCTCGGCCTGCTGCAACCCGCTCGCCCGCCGGTTCCGGCCGATGTCTGGGCTGATCTACCGAAGCTGCTCGCGTTGGCCCAATACGCGAACGTAAGGGTGAAGGTCAGCGGTGCCTGCACAATGTCGCACCAGCCGTTCCCGTACGACGACATCTGGGAGCCGGTGCTTCGGGTCATCGATGCGTTCGGGCTGGATCGCTGCATGTGGGGCACCGACTGGACGCGGACCATCGGCATGCTGACTTATGAACAGGGCGTCGCGCCGTTCCGCGATACCAAACGCCTGTCCGAGAGCGACAAGGCGGCGCTCATGGGCGGGACGTTGCAAAAAGTCTACAAGTGGTAACGCGACCACGGGCGAACCGACCACGTCACACGCTGACGGCTACAGCACTGATCGAATGGCTCAGGAGACGGTTATGGCGTTGCTCATCGTTGATCTCGACAAACATATCGGTAACGCCACGGCATGGCGCGACACGTTCGGCGAACAGCTTCCCGATTTGGCAATCCGCATCTGGCCTGACGCGGGGAATTTGGCGGATATCGACTATCTCGCCTTCATGCACCCCGATTTCGCTTCGCTGCCCAATTTTCCGAATTTGAAAGCCATGTTCAGCCGCTCTGCCGGGGTTAAATCGTTCATTAACCATCCAAAACTGCCGCAGGCCCCGCTATGCAAGGTCGAGCCGCCGGGCGGCGATCCGATGATGACGGAATACGTCGTTATGCACGTCCTTCGTTTGCATCGCGATATGCCCGGCTATCAGGCGGCGCAGGCCAAGCGGGAGTGGCGCCGCACGACAATTATGCGACCCGAGCAAAGGCGTATCGGATTCCTCGGCTTCGGCATGATGGCGAAAGCGCCGGCGCTCGTGTTGAAGTCGCTCGGGTTCAAGGTCTCGGCCTGGGTTCGGCATAAGCGGGACGAAGGCGACGTTGCAATCTATCACGGCCCCGACCAACTGGAGCCGTTTCTTCAGCAGACCGACATCGCGGTTTGCCTCTTGCCGCTCACCAGGGAAACGGAGGGCATATTCTGCGCGCGCACCTTTGCCATGATGCCGCGAGGGGCGATGCTGGTGAATGTCGGGCGCGGCAAGCATGTGGTGGCTGAGGATCTGATCGCCGCGCTCGATTCGGGGCAGTTGTCGTATGCCGCTTTGGACGCGCTGTGGCCTGAACCCCTGCCGCCGACAAGCCCGCTTTGGCTGCACCCGAAAGTCACCGTGATGCCGCACGTCGCGCGGCGGCCGACAGTTGCTCAACTCGTGACCGAGATCGCGGCGAGTATCCGCAGCTTCGAGGCGGGCCGGGGGCTGCTGCAGGTGGTCGATATCGCAGCGGGGTACTAGCGTACCTCGGCACAGTGGCTTTGACCGGTTGAATGCGGCGACCCTCGTTAGGGCTGTCCATCAGCTACCGCGTGAGCCGCTGCGTTGCGGTCAGGACCCTATTGGTAGGCTGATCGACGATGTGACCTGCGCCACCACTCCGGATAGCGGCTCCTGTCATTGTCGCGGTATGACTGTGGTCGTGGGCGACCAGCGTCGAAGGTCCGATAGAACCTGGCAAATGGGAATATACAATAGAAATGCCGGGAGTGGCGAGTTTGCCACCAGGGATGGCACCTTCTCCGGGTACGGATCTCGTCGCATGGCATGAGCCGTGCCGCGTGTATTACCTCGGCCAACCCGTTTCCCCCGATAGCGCAGGGGTCATCCACACCGCGTGATGCTGACCATCCCTGCAAGATCGATAAGACCAACGTGAACGGCGGGACGATAGGCTGGTCTATGTCCTGCATCACGCCAAAAGGCTCGCTCGTGGAGGAATGGGTCCTGCAATATCACGGTGAAACCCTCGACGGGACTTCCACCTTCCGCTCCGCCCTTCCGGCCCTTCGCCCGCTCCCGGTCGACGGAAGATTTTTCAGTCTGGCGCGGGGGATTGCCGTTGGCTACTGTCAATGGTGTTTGTCTGGGAGGCCACTATGGCGTTGGCAGCTCGTCCACCCTGCATCTCGCATTGGACCGAGATGGAAGGCCCGGACGACAATCGCTACAAGGGCGACGACGAATTGCTGCACATCAATGCGCCCTTCGGCCGGCATTTTGGCCTCAGTGCGCTGGGCATTCATCACCAACGGCTGTTGCCTGGTCGCCGCACTTCCTTCCCCCACGCTGAAAGCGCGGAGGAGGAGTTCGTTTATGTGATTGAGGGCACTCCCGATGTGTGGCTCGATGGCCGGCTCTATCGTTTGCGACCGGGTGACGGCGTCGGTTTCCCGGCTGGAACCGGACTCGCCCACAGCTTCCTCAACAACACCGACGCGGAGGTGCGCCTTCTAATCGTCGGCGAAACCCATAAGCCTGAGAACCGCATCTATTATCCACGCAATCCGGAGCGAAAGCCGATGCGAGCGGACTGGTGGGACGACGTGCCGGAGCGTCCGCTAGGGGACCATGACGGGCTGACCGATAAGGTCCGTGCCTGGAAAGCAGGAAAAAGGACCACACAGGATTAGATGCCGAGAAGGCACTTACTTCGGCGCGCGACGCCGAGCTCAATCCGAGGTGCCCAAAGACACCCCGAGCGTCCCTTCGCCTACCGCAGGAGATCTCCACCCTGGATGCCGCGCCGCGCCGGATTGGGCAGAGTGGGGTAGCAGTTCGAGCTCAAATCATCTGCTGTAGCTAGGCCAGCTCCAGAGACTTCCCCGCCCTCCCTCCAGACAAACAGCATGATCGCCGTTACGAAGCACAGGATCTTCGAGATGACGCTCAGCGCGAGCGGTAGCGGTTCCGCGGGAAAGGCGAACCCCAATGCAGCCCAGACCGCGAATACTATAAACATCCCCGCCACCGCGTAAGATGAGTACGCGGTCACCCGCATCGAAGGCAGCAACGTCAGCAGCGACATCGTTGACAACTGGACCAGGAACAACGGCAGGAAGAAAAGCTGCCGATACAATATCGGATGGGTCGGGATCGGCGGGTTAGTCCGCGCCATGACGATCAGATCGAAGGGAAACTCGAAGATCATCGGCGCGGCAGCGGTGCCGATGACGGCACTGGCCAGCGCGACCTTCCAACCCCAACGCCGCGTAAGGCAGAGAATTACGAGCGCTGGGCTCATCGTTCAAGATTCGTAACCTGAGAATGTAACTTTAGCACTACCGAAGCACTACCGAGTGCAACAGGGTCAGTGTCTGGTTGCCTGCCTCTGGAATATGCCTGCGCCACGACGAAGGTCGCCGGCGCCGCACCACAGATCCCAAGGTCCGGTTTCCACCAAAGCAGTCCATCCGGAGGCCTGATCCTGCTCCCGAAATCAGGCGGTGGTACTGCTGGCAAGCCAAGAAGCCGGTCTGGCAATCAGCCCAGGCAGTTCACTTCCTTGCTCCACGGCTGATATCATCCTCGTCGCCACATCTCGACCCGCCTGCTGCGCCGCCACGAACACGCCGACCCCTGACCCGAGGACACGCCATGACCAAATATCTGCACACCATGATCCGCGTCAGTTCGCTGGAGGACAGCATCGCCTTCTTCGAGGTGCTCGGCCTGCACGAGATCCGCCGCCGTCCGGACGAGAAGGGCCGCTACACCAACGTGTTCCTCGCCGCCCCCGGCGACGAGGCGGCTGCCTTGGAACTCACCTACAACTGGGACCCCGAGCCTTACACCGGCGGCCGTAATTTCGGGCATCTCGCCTACGCCGTGGACAACATCTACGACACCTGCAACGCCTTCATCGCCCGCGGCGTAACGATCAACCGCCCGCCGCGTGACGGCCGCATGGCCTTCATCCGCACGCCGGACGGCATCTCCCTCGAGCTGCTGCAGGCCGGCGGCGCGCTGCCGCCTGCCGAACCCTGGACCAGTATGGCCAACACCGGCTCCTGGTAGCGCCAGACCCCTGGAGCGGGCGCGGGACCTCATCGTCCTGCGCCGTGCCTTCATCTGGCGGCGCGCGCCCGCAGCCGACGCGAGCGCCACGACAATTGGCCCGAGGTGTTCACCGAGGAAGTTCGGTGCATTTACCTCAAGCACCGGTATCCGACACAGGAAAACGGCCGAAGCCAACGCCCCGGCCGCTGTCCTGACGCCGCCGCGAAACGTTACGGGTATTCTTCCTGCCCGAAGATCTCCAGTTCGGCGGTCAACTCCTTGCCCTTGGTTTCCGGCCCAAGGAACACCGCGACGACATACACGATCAGTGACCCGACCGTGGCGTACAGCATCGGCTTGGCGAAGCCCATGTGCTGATTGACCGCGAAGTAGGTCAATATCGGCGCGACGAAAGCACCCCACACCGCACCCTGGTGATACACGAAGCCCGCCGCCGTCGCCCGGACCTCCGTCGGATAGCGTTCCGACAACCAGCCCGGATTGAGGGCATCCTTGCCGCCGACGAAACAGATCATCGCCATGAACAAGATCAGGAACATGGTTGGATCGGTCGTCGAAAGATACAGCGGCGCGATGAAGATCGAGATGAAGGTGGGGATCATCAGCGCCCAGCGGCGGCCGATCTTTTCCGACACCGCTCCCCAGAAGCAAGAGGCCGCGAAGGTGACGATGTTGCCCCAGAATACCGGGACCGCAACCTGCGCCGGCGTCCAGCCCAGCTCCTTTTGCAGATAAGTGCCCAGCATGGCCCAGATCGCGTAGTAGACCCAGAAATTCGCGGCCATCCACAGGCAGCCGGTAAAGGTGTTGAACAGGTATTTCCGCTTGAAGATGGCGAACAGCGGCAGCGACACCTGCTTCCGGGTCGTGTCCTGGATCTTCTTGTTCTCGGTCCAGACTTCCGGCTCCTTCACGTAGATCCGGATCCAAACGACCGCCAAGGCCGGCAGCACGCCCAGGATCAGCATGCCACGCCAGCCATAGCCTTTATGCCAGGCTTCCAGCGGTGAGTACAGCAGGCCGAAAGCAGCCGCCGACAGCGCAAAGCCCAGCCCCCATGAACCTTGCAGCACGCCGGACATGAAGCCGCGCGAGCGTGCCGGCCAGGACTCCATGGCCAGCGCCGCGCCAGCCGGCCATTCCGCGCCCATCCCGATGCCCAGCAGCGCCCGGACCACGAACAGGAATGCGAAACTGGGCGAGAAGCCCGCGAGGAGGTTGCAGAGCGAGTACCACAGGATCGAGATCATCAGCGGCGCCCGGCGTCCCAGGCGGTCGGCCAACCAACCAGCAGCCGTCGCCCCGCTCAGACGCATGATCAGGGTGACCGTGAAGATCGCGGTGACATCGATCAGCGGTACGCCGAATTCCTGCGCGATCGGCGCCATGATCAGCAGGAACACTGTGAAATCGAACGCATCCAGCGTCCAGCCCAGCCACGCCGCGGTATAGGCGTACCATTGGTCCTTGGTGGGTTCCTTCCACCACGGCACGGCTGTTCCTCGAATCGATGCAGACATTTGGAGCTTCCCTTTATCTTCTCGTGCGTCTCAGTCGGACGTTGACGCCGGGTATGCCGATGGCGCTCGCCGGAGCAGGCGAGCGTCGGTCAGCCCCGACGGAGTGACAATGCGTATTTATCACGATTCAGTCCAGATTCCCCACCTCGCAGCCTCGCCGTCGTTCTGATCCGCCCCGCACTCCACCAATGGAGGCACGACCCGAACTGGCGCATCCTCCCGCCGATCAACGGTGAAGCGGGGAACGAAGATGCGACTCCAGGGCAAGGTGGCGTTGCTGACCGGCGCGGCGGCTGCGATCAAGGGCGAGCTGATGGGCTTCGGCGGCGCGGCGGCGCAGCTGTTCGTGCGCGAGGGCGCGAAAGTGGTGCTGACCGACATCCGCGATGAGCTGGGCGAGCGCGCAGCTGCTGCCCTGCGCGCCGAGGGCCATGACGCCCGTTACCTGCACCTCGACGTGACATCGGAGCAGAACTGGGCCCAGGTGGTGGACGCGGTGCTGGCGGCGCACGGACGGCTGGACATCCTGTTCAACAACGCCGGCGTCTCGTTTCCCGGCAAGGTCGAGGACATCACCGTGGACATCTGGGACCGCGAACTCAACGTCCATGCCAAGGGAGTGTTCCTGGGCACCCGCACCGCGATCCCGGCCATGCGCAAAGGCGGCGGCGGGTCGATCATCAACACGTCCTCGGTGATGGGCCTTGTCGGCAGTCCCACCTCGCCGGCCTATTCGGCCGCCAAGGGCGCCATCACGATCTTCACCAAGTCGGCGGCGCTGCAATACGCGCGGGAGAATATCCGCATCAATTCAGTGCATCCGGGCTATGCGGATACGCCGCTGACCATGCACCGCTTCAACGATCCGGCCGTGCGCCAGGTGCTGCTCGATCGCACGCCGATGGGTCGGCTCGGCACCGCCCTGGATATCGCCAACGGCGTGCTGTTCCTGGCGTCCGACGAAGCATCCTGGGTCACCGGCTCGGAGCTGGTGATCGATGGCGGCATGACCGCGCAGTAGGCGCATATCGGTCCACGGCCGGCCGCGCGCTGCCGGGGGCCGGCCAGCGGAATCCGGGAACCTGCCGCGTGCCTGGTTGCCGGATCGCTCCGCAGGTCAGCCAGCGGCATGGCTGGGTCGGCAGCCGCCGCATCAGGGCGCTTCCCACCTCCCCGCCCGCCCCCGCTAGACATTTATACTACCTCTTGCAGTTATCACTAATAACTACCACATCCCGGCCTTTCACCCCCCAGCCGGGTCACCAAACCATGATCTACGTCGTCCCCAACATCCCCGAGCACCTCTCCCGCGCGATCTGCGCCGACCTCATCGGCAAGCTCCCGTCCCCCGCCGACGACAGCCCCGAACAGCTCGCGCTCCGCGACGAACGCGCCATCACCGCGCTCGCCCACTACATCCCGGAGAACGCCGCCGAAGCCGAGCTCGCCGCCGACATCGTCGCCGCCGAATTCCACGCCAAGGACGCCCTGCGCAGCGCCGCACGCAGCCGCAACGACCCCGCCGAGACCGAGCGCTGCCGGCGCCAGCACGCGCTCATGATGCGCACCATGCACAGCGGCCTGCGCAC
Source organism: uncultured Alphaproteobacteria bacterium (assembly GCA_963749575.1). Lineage (GTDB taxonomy): Bacteria > Pseudomonadota > Alphaproteobacteria > Acetobacterales > Acetobacteraceae > JAMXLO01. The sequence goes on along the minus strand of CAVVNM010000009.1, from coordinate 194,165 downwards.
GCTGCTGCGCATACAGGCCGAGCGGCGGCAGCTGGAGGACGCAGGGCACCCCGCCGCCATGCTGCGCGCCGGCCACCTGCACAGCGGCATGCTCCCGCCGGAACCGGAACTCCCCGCCGCCGCGCCCGAACCCCGGCCGCCGGCCATGCCCAGCTACGAGGAGATGACCACGGCGGAGCAGTTCGCCGTGATCTACCCCGATCGTGCGGCAGCGATCCGCCGGCATGGCGGCATGCCGCCCGCGGCAACGTTTCCGCCACCGGACCGCGACATCGTCGGAGAAATCGCCACCGGCACCAGCCCGGTGTTCCGGGCACTCGACGCGGATCGCCCACCGGGCCATGGCGCGGATTCCGCGACCCTGTCTCACACCACGGTTTCATGAGACAATGCTGGGAATCCAAGGAGGCCACATGCCATCGATCGAACGCCGGGCACTGCTCGCGGCATCGGCCGCCTCCATCGCCGCCGCAGCACCCGCCGATGCGGCGGAAGCCATCGTGCTCACCGAACACTGGGCAACCAAACAGCGCAACGGCGCCGACATCCGGCTCGCCATGTACCGCAAGCGCATCGGCAATGCGGCCCGCCCGGTGCTGTTCTTAGTGCACGGCTCATCCACCTCCGCGCGATCCAGCTTCGATCTCACCGTCCCCGGCCACGACGACTACTCGATGATGGACGCCTTCGCCGGCTTCGGCTTTGACGTCTGGACGATGGACCATGAAGGCTACGGCAGATCGTCGCGCACCGATGGCAATTCCGACATCGCCAGCGGCGTCGAGGACCTCAAGGCGGCGATCACCGTGGTCGTGCGCGAGACCGGCCAGACACGCTGTCATTTCCTCGGTGAATCATCCGGCGCCCTGCGCGCGGCGGCGTTCGCGATCGCGGCGCCGCAGCATGCCGGCCGCCTCGTGCTGGCCGCCCACACCTATACCGGCAAAGGCTCGCCGACGCTGGCGAAGCGCGCCGAGCAGGTCGAGTATTACCGCACCCACAACACCCGCCTGCGCGACCGTGCGATGATCGAGAGCATTTTCACGCGCGACCGGCCGGGCACGACGGATCCGGAAGTGCCCAAGGCGCTGGCGGATGCCGAGCTGGTATTCGGCGATCAGGTCCCCACCGGCACCTATCTCGACATGACCGCGCATCTGCCGGTGGTCGATCCGGCCAGGATACTTGCGCCCGCCGCTGTGGTGCGCGGCGAGTTCGACGGCATCGCCACGATGGAGGATTTGTGGGACTTCTTTCGTCAGTTGCCGAGCGGAGACAGGCAGTTCTCGGTCATCGCCGGGGCGGCACACGCGCTTTCGACCTGCAAGGGCCGCCACGCGTTCTGGCACGTGGCGCAGGCATTTCTGACCATGCCTGAACCACCGGCGACGTGACGGATCGCCCGGCGGATTGCTACGGCGCCGCGATGCCCTCGGCCGCAACCAACTGGTCGATGCTGTCCGGTCCGGCAACGAATCGCAGGAACAGCACCTGGGCCGCCGCCACCGCGCACACCAGGCAGACCGCGAGCAGGAAACCCCTGCGGTGACGGCTGACGGCCGGGCTCCGGCGTGCCTCCATCGCGTGCCATACGGTGCGTGCCTCGATCATGGCCGATCCTCCGGGTTGCGGCCGCCGTTGTCGGGCACCTGACAGCCGACCGGCTGTGAAGCGGTTCACATTGACGAAAATGTTACCCGAGGCCGGCGAGTTGCCTCCATTCCGCCTCGGTGATGATGCGCACGCCAAGCTCGCCCGCCTTGCGCGCCTTCGACCCGGCATCGGCGCCCACCACCACGAGGTCGGTCTTCTTCGAGACGCTATCGGTGACCTTGGCGCCCATCGCCTCGGCGCGCGCCTTCGCCTCCGGGCGCGTCATGGTTTCCAGCGTGCCGGTGAACACCAGGGTCTTGCCGGCAATTTCGCTGTCCGCCGTCTGCGCACGCGCGGCATCCTCGATCGTCAGCTCCGCCGCCAGCTCATCCAGCAGATCGACATTGCGCTGTTCGCCGAAGAAGTCCGCCAGCTCCTCGGCGATCGCCGCCCCGATGCCGATGATGTTTTCGAGCTCGGCCCGCGGCTCCGAATCAGCGGCGACCGCGGCCAGCATCTCCGCGCGCCAGTTGGCAAAGCTGCCGTAGTGCCGCGCCAGCAACCGGGCATTCGACGCGCCGATGCGACGGATGCCGAGAGCGTAGATGAAGCGTTCGAGCGGAATCTGCCGCCGCGCCTCGATCGCACGCGCGAGGTTGCGCGCCGACACCTTGCCCCAGCCTTCGCGTTCGGCGATCGCCGCCTCGCGCGTGGGCAGCCGGAACAGATCGGCGGGGCCGTGCAGCCAGCCTTCCTGGTAGAACTCGCGGATCGTCTTCTCGCCAAGCCCGTCGATGTCGAACGCCGGGCGCGAGACGAAATGGATCAGCCGCTCGACGCGCTGTGCCTCGCAGATCAGGCCGCCGGTGCAGCGCCGCACCGCCTCCCCTGGAGGCCGTACCGCATGGCTGCCGCACACCGGACACACCTCCGGAAACACATAGGGCGCCGCACCGTTCGGTCGCCGCTCGGTTACCACAGAAACGATCTGCGGAATCACGTCGCCGGCACGCTGCAGCACCACGGTATCGCCGATGCGGATGTCCTTCCGCGCGATCTCGTCCTCGTTGTGCAGCGTCGCGTTCTGCACCAGCACGCCGCCGACATTCACCGGCTCGAGCCGCGCGACCGGCGTCAGCGCGCCGGTACGGCCAACCTGGATGCTGATGTCCTGAAGCACCGTCATCGCCTGTTCGGCGGGGAACTTCCAGGCGATCGCCCAGCGCGGCGCACGGCCGACGAAGCCCAGCCGGCGTTGCAGCGCCAGGTCGTCGATCTTGTAGACCACGCCATCGATGTCATAGCCGAGACCCGAACGTTCGGCGGCCATCTCGGCCTGAAATGCCGCGGCATCGGCTTCGCTGCGCAGCTGACGCGACAGCGGATTGACCTGAAATCCCCAGTCGCGCAGACGCCGCAGGTAGTGCCAGTGGGTGTCGGCAACGGGTTCGCTCGACTCTCCCTGGGCGTAGGCGAACAGCGACAGCGGCCGTTCCGCCGTGATGCGCGGATCGAGCTGGCGCAGACTGCCGGCAGCAGCATTGCGCGGGTTGGCGAACACCTTCTGGCCCGCAGCGGCCTGCTGCTCGTTCATCTTGAGGAAGTCGGCCTTGGTCATGAAGACCTCACCGCGGATCTCGATCAGCGCCGGCGAATGACCCTTCAGCCGCGTCGGCACGGACTTCATCGTGCGGAGATTGGCGGTGACGTCCTCGCCCTCGGTGCCGTCGCCGCGCGTCGCACCGCGGACGAAGCGGCCGCTCTCATAGGTCAGATTGATCGACAGTCCATCGATCTTCGGTTCCGCGACGAGTGCCAGCGGCGCATCCGCGGCCAGCCCGACAAAGCGGCGCGCGCGGGCGCAGAACTCGGCGAATTCCTCGGCGTCCATCGCGTTGTCCAGCGACAGCATCGGCACGCGGTGGCGCACCTTGGCGAAACCGGTCTCCGGCGCCCCTCCGACGCGGTGGGACGGCGAGTCGTCGCGAACGCGATGTGGGAAGCGTGCCTCGATTGCCGCGTTGCGCCGGCGCAGCGCGTCATAGTCTGCGTCGCTGATCTCCGGCGCATCTTGCTCGTGGTACAGCCGGTCGTGATGCGCGATCTCCCTCGCCAGATGTTCGAGTTCCGTTGCCGCGTCCGGTTCGGTGAGGTCCTCGACGGACGCTACGGTTACCGCAGGGGCGGACTTGCGTGGGGCGCGGGTCACGGAGCGCACCAACCATATCCTCCCCCTCCCCTTGCGGGAGGGGGTTGGGGGGAGGGGCTCGCGGTACCGGCGCCGCCCCCTCCCCCCAGCCCCCTCCCGCAAGGGGAGGCGGAGGTGATGATTGCGAGCACGCTCACGCCGCCGCCCCCAGCAGATCGTCGGCCGCCGCACGTGCGGCCTCAGTGACCGTCTCGCCGGCCAGCATGCGCGCGATCTCCTCGCGGCGCGCCGGCGCATCCAGGTGATCGACCCGCGTCGCCGCCCGTCCGCGCGCCGCCTGCTTCGATACCAGCAGATGCGCGCCGCCGCGCGCCGCCACCTGCGGACTGTGGGTCACCACCAGCACCTGCACCCGCTCCGCGACCCGGGTCAGCCGCTCGCCCACCGCCGCCGCAGTGGCGCCGCCGATATCGGCATCGACCTCGTCGAACACCAAGGTCGGCACCGGCGATCCGGATGACATCACCACCTTCAACGCCAGCATCAGCCGCGACAGTTCCCCGCCCGAGGCGATCCGTCCGAGCGGTCCAGGTTCCTGACCCGGATTGGTGGCGATCAGAAACTGCACCGCGTCCATCCCGGTCGGCCCCCAGTCACTCTCCACCGTCGCGACCACCTCCGCATGGAACCGCGCCTTGTCGAGCCGCAGCGGCGGCAGCTCCTTCGCCACCGCCCGGTCCAACCTGGTCGCCGCAGCCCGTCGCGCCTCCCCCAGTGCTCCGGCGGACTTCACATAGGCCTCGCGCGCCTGCCGAACCGCCTGTTCCAGCGCGACCACTTCGGCGGCTCCGGTTTCCAGCGCAGCCAGTCGCGCGCACAGCGTGTCGAGCAACGCCGGCAGCTCCACCACCGCCACCGCGTGCTTGCGGGCCGCCGCGCGCAATGCAAACAGCCGCTCCTCCGCCTGTTCCAGCAGGCGCGGGTCCGCATCGGCCTCATGCGCGAGGCGCGTCAGGAAGCTTTCCGCCTCCGCCAATGCCTCCTCGGCCCGCTCCAGCGCCGCCAACGCCGGACCGGCCGGATTGGCGGCATCCGGTTGCATCGGCGTCACCAGCCGCTGCAGCGCGCGGCATGCCCCACGCAACGCCGCTGCGGGCGCCGGACTGCGCCGATCGCGCGGCGCCAGCTCGGCCAGCGCGGCCGCGATTGCCTCGGCACGACGCTCCCCCTGCTGCAGCCGCTGCCGCTGCTGCGCGAGCCGCTCCTCCTCCTCCGGCTGGGGTGCGAGACCGGCCAGCTCGTCCACCGCGTGGCGCAGCCACTCCTCATCACGTTCCGCCGCGCCGATCGCTTCTCGCGCCGCCTCCAGCGCGACCACCGTCTCACGCCAGGCGCGCCAGGCCACCCTGGTGGCCTCGCGCAGTGGCCGCGGCACGCCGAACGCGTCCAGCAGCCCGCCGTGGCCTGCCGGCTCGGCGAGACCGATCTGTTCGTGCTGCCCTTGCACCTCGACCAGCAAGGCAGCGGCACGGCGCAGCAACGCGATGCCGACGGGCTGGTCGTTGATGAATGCGCGCGAGCGGCCATCCCTGGTCAGCACGCGGCGAACCACGACGTCGTCCTCCGCCTCCAGGCCCTGTTCGCTGAGCAGCGCGGTCAGCGGATGCCCTGCGGGAGGCGCGAAGCAGGCGGTGACACTGGCATGCCCGGCCCCCGCCCGCACCAGACCCGCATCGGCGCGCGCGCCCAGCGCGAGGCCCAGGCTGTCCAGCAGGATCGACTTGCCGGCACCGGTCTCGCCGGTCAGCACGGTAAGGCCGGGGCCGAACGACAGGTCCAGCCGCTCGATCAGCACAACGTCGCGGATCGCCAGGGTCGTGAGCATGCGCCTGCCCTGCTGGCGCCGCGGTTCAGAAGATCGAATGCCAGGCGCGGGAGAAAAACCCGCGGTCATCCGGCCGGCGTGGTGGCCCGGGCTGCTGCACCAGACCGCTGTCGAACAGGTCGCTGTAGCTGTCCTCGTACCATGAGCTGCCGGGGTAGTTGTAGCCCAGCACCGACGCAGTCTTCCGCGCCTGATCGCGGAGGCCAAGGATCAGGTAGATCTCGGTCAGCCGGTGCAGCGCCTCGGGGACGTGGTTGGTGGTCTGGTAGTCGTCCACCACCCGCTGGAACCGGCCGATCGCCGCCTCATACAGATGCTGGCTTTCATACCACCGCCCGATTTCCATCTCCTTGCCGGCCAAATGGTCCCGGCAGAGGTCGATCTTCAGCCGCGCGTCGCGGGCATAGGCGCTGTCAGGGAAGCGGTTCACCACCTCCTGCATCGCGTCCATGGCAAGCTGGGTGCCGCGCTGATCGCGCTGGATGTCGGCGATCTGCTCGTAATAGCTCAGCGCACGGAGATAATATGCGTAGGCCACGTCGCGGTGCGCAGGATGCAGCTGGATAAAACGGTCCAGCGTGGCGATCGCCTCGGTGTACTGGTTACGCAGATACTGCGTGTAGCCCTGCATCAGCTGCGCATTCACCGCCCACGTCGAATAGGGATAGTTCTGCTCGACCAGATTGAACTGATCGGTGGCGGTGGAGTATCGTTTCGCGTTCAGCGCATCGATGCCGTTGTTGTACAGGTCCTCGACCGGCGGCACGGGCGCGCTGGTGGTGGCAGTGTCCTCGTCCTTGGAACCGCCGCAACCCCCGAGCAGGGGCAGCACCACGAGAAGACCCAGCGCCGAGCGCCACAGCGGGAATGTGTGAATCGGTGTCATCGCGCCACTTATACCATGCGGCGCCCCGGCGCGAAGTGGCGGGCCTACTCGGCGGCGACCGAAAGTTGTGCCGGGGCAATCTCCTGCCACGCCAGCCGATCAGCGAACAGCGCATGGAGCAGACGGTTGTTCAGCGTATGGCCGGACCGATGCGCTATGAAGCGGGCACGCAGCGGGGCGCCGGCAAGCGCCAGGTCTCCGACGGCGTCAAGCAGCTTGTGGCGGACGAACTCGTCCGGCACGCGCAGGCCGGCAGGATTGAGCACTCGCGCCTGGTCGACCACCACGGCATTCTCCAGGCTGCCGCCCTGCGCCAGGCCGGAGGCGCGCAATTCGTCGATCTCCTCGGCCAGTGCAAAGGTGCGCGCGCGCGACAGCTCTTGGCGGAAGCTTTCCGGCGTCAGCTGCACCGAGAGTGCCTGGCGGCCGATCGCCGCAGCATCGAAGTCGATCGACAGCGCCATGTGCAGGCCAGCCGTGCCCGGACGCAACTCGGCAAATGCGTCGCCGTCGCTGACGCGCACCGGCCGGCGGACCTCGATCGTCGCCCGTGCGGCGTCCTGCGCAACGGTGCCGGCGCAATCGAGAAGAAACACGAATTGCGCGGCCGAACCGTCCAGGATCGGCGGTTCCGGACCATCGACCTCGACCAGCGCGTTATCGATGCCGCAGCCACCGAGTGCCGCCATCACGTGCTCGACCGTGCCGACCCGGGCATCGCCATGTGCCAGCACGGTGGAAAGCCGTGTATCGACGACGCGATCGAACCGCGCCGGGACGTCCGCGCCGAGATCGGTACGACGGAACACGATGCCATGGTCTGCCGGGGCCGGCTTGAAGGTCAGGCTGACGCGGCTGCCGGTATGCAGGCCCACACCGACACAGCCGATCGAAGCCTTAAGCGTCTGCTGGTACCAAACCGGGACTTCGGGATCCAGCGAGTGCAGCAAACCGTCCATGCGAACTCGTCTCTTACCCTCATGGCTGGGCGCAGGCTAGTTGCCGGCAGCGAACGTTGGCGAGTCAATGTTTGTTTCTGAGTGTATCCATATAAGTCGTTGATTCTGTAATTTTCCTGGATGGGTACGCCCACCCCTCATGGCGCTGCAGGTCCTGGCATGGCGAGAACGGCACCGGCGTCCGCTAGGACGACTGCCGCCGCAGGAAGGCCGGGATATCGAGCCCAACCTCATCGCCGCCGGTCTGCCGTACCGAGGCGCGCGGCGGCTCGACGCCGGTGGGTTGCTGCATCGCGGGTTCGGCGCGTGGCGGCGGCGATTCCGCCGGCATCGCGGGCGCATGCTTCTGCCGCCGGAACGCGCCGGTCATCGTGCTGAACAGGCTTGGCCGCGATGGCTCCGCTGCGGTCGCCGGCCGCTGCGGCTCAGCGAACAGGTTGGCGCGCGAGGCGGCCGGCCGCGACGACGGCTCGACCGATGGATGGTGCATCGGTTGCGGCGCGACTGTGTTCATTGCCTCCATCATCGGCGAGGGCTCCGGCACGACGTCCACCACCACGGCCACCTGCGGCGCGGCCTGCCGCAGCGGATGCAGAGCCATCACCGGAGCAGGTGCCGGCATCGCCCCGGCCGGCAGGGACATCGCGTGCATCGGCAACGGGATCGGCTGCGGCATCGGCATCGCGCCACCGCCGACCGCCACGAGACGCGGACGGTCGTGCTCGACCTGCGCCGGCGAATCAATACCGGTCGCGACGACCGAGACGCGGATGCGGCCCGACAGCGACTCGTCGATCGCCGAGCCGAAGATGATGTTGGCCTCCTCGTCCACCTCCTCACGGATGCGATTCGCCGCCTGATCGACTTCGAACAGCGTCAGATCGTCGCCACCGGTGATGTTGATCAACAGGCCGCGCGCGCCATTCATCGACGTGTCTTCCAGCAACGGGTTGCTGATCGCTGCCTCGGCGGCGCGAATCGCGCGGTTCTCGCCTTCCGCTTCACCGGTGCCCATCATCGCCTTGCCCATCTCCGCCATCACGGTGCGGATGTCGGCGAAGTCGAGGTTGACCAGGCCGGGCGCCATCATCAGATCGGTGACGCCGCGCACGCCCATGTAGAGCACCTGGTCTGCCATCTTGAACGCTTCCTTCCACGTGGTGCGTTCATTGGCCATGCGGAAGAGATTTTGATTCGGAATGACGATGAGCGTATCGACGTGGCGCTGCAGCTCCTCGATGCCGTGATCGGCACAGCGCGCGCGGCGCACGCCCTCGAAACCAAACGGCTTGGTCACCACGCCGACGGTGAGGATGTTCCGTTCCCGCGCCATGCGCGCGATCACCGGTGCCGCACCGGTGCCGGTGCCGCCGCCCATGCCGGCGGTGATGAACACCATGTGTGCGCCGTCCAGGTGCCGTGCCAGTTCATCGGCCGCCTCTTCCGCCGCCGCCTTGCCGATCTCCGGCTTGGCACCGGCGCCGAGGCCCTGCGTGATATGCGGCCCAAGCTGGATGCGGCGATCCGCGCGGCTGTGCATGAGTTGCTGCGCATCGGTGTTGGCAACAACGAATTCCACACCCTGCAGGTTCGCCGAGAGCATGTTGTCGACCGCATTGGTGCCGCCACCGCCGACACCGATCACGGTGATGCGCGGGCTGAAGTCGGTGTGCGCAGTCTGCGGGATGGTAAGATTCAGGGTCATAGCGACTTCTCCCCCAGTCGTGCCGAGTTCGATTCCGGCCGTGTTACGCCACATGTTTCGATTCGCGCCGTGCATCAGACGCGCTCCTTCAAAAAATTGACGATGCGACGGAACAGTCCGGCCGGTCGTTCGACTTCCAGGTCAACGTCGTGCATGGTCCGCCCGTCGCCGGCGGCCCACGCCAGCAGGCCCGCGGCGGTCGCAAAGGCCGGACCGGATGCCGAGTCGGGCAGACCGCGCAACGCAATGGGACGGCCTAGCCGAACCTGCTTGTTGAGGATGCGGCCTGCCAGTTCCCGCGCACCGGAAAGCTGACACGCACCTCCGGTCAGCACCACGCGGGTGCCGGCGGCGCGGGTGAGACCGGAGCCGTCCAGCCGTTCCTTCACCATCTCGAAGGTCTCTTCCAGGCGTGGACGAATGATGTTCACCACCATGCTGCGCGGCATCTTGATGATTTGATGCTCTTCCTCGCCGACCAGCGGCACCGGAAGCATCTCGCGCTCATCGTCCGGGCATGACTGCACATTGCCGTACAGCGTCTTCAATCGCTCCGCATGTGCCACCGGTGTCGACAGCAGCCGCGCCAGATCATTGGTGACATGCACGCCACCGATCGGAAGCTGCGCCGTGTGCAACAACTGGCCGTCGGCAAACACCGCCATGCCGGTGGTGCCGCCGCCCATGTCGATCACGGTCGCCCCGAGTTCGCGCTCGTCGGCGACCAGCGTCGCCAGGCCTGCAGCCATCGGTGCCGACACCAACTCGCCGATGTCGAGGTCGCAGCGCGCGATGCAGGCGCCCAGCGAACGAAGTGCGGTGGATACCGCATCCACGACATGCAGCCGCGCCGTCAGTGCCTCGCAGAACAGGCCGCGCGGATCGGCCACGCCGTCGGTCTGATCGACCGAGAAGGTCAGCGGCAGCGCGTGGATCACTTCACGACCATCGACGCCCGCGCGCCCCCTGCCCTCGTTCACCACGCGGCGGATATCGGATTCGTCTACGGCGCGTCCGCCGACCGGCCACTGCACGTTGAACAGCCGCGATTCCGGCTGACCGCAGGTAAGATTGACGGTGACCGAGCGAAGCCGGGTGTCCGCCATGTCCTCGGCCTGACCGACCGCGGCGCGAATCGCCTTCTCGGCCGCCTCAAGATCGACCACGCTGCCGCCGCGTACGCCGCGCCCCTTCTGCCAGCCGAAGCCAAGCGCGCGCAGCGTGCCGTCGCTCTCGGTGCGGCCGATCAGGCAGACGATCTTGGTGGTGCCGATATCGAGCACGCCGAACGGACCGGTGCGGCCATGCCGCTGCCGCACCGGTTCGTCCGGACCGTTCGGCGGCGGCAATACCCGGCGCGACATGTCGTTCATGTGGGTTTCTTCTCATCCGGGCGCGGGCGCAGCACGAGGCGATCGCCGAGCCGCATGTCGATCGCGGCGAGCGGACGATCGAGCAGGGCATGTTGCTGCTGAAGCTGGGTCAGCCGATCGAGCGCCTCGGTCTCGTGGCCCTCCGGCAGCATCACATCGGCGCCGTTGTTGAGCCGCAGGTTCCAGCGCCGCTCGCCGACGCGCACTGCGGCGATGACGCGTTTTTGCAGATCGGGGCGGTCGGTCAGCGCGTCGATCAGCGCCGCCGCTGCCGCCGGCGCGCCGGGGCCGACGACCAGCGGGAGTTGGCGGAACTCAGCGACATTCTGGTTGGCAACCAGTTGGCCGGTACGATCGATCAGCATGAATTTGGCCTGGTTCTGCCAGATCGCGAACGGGCGGCGTTCCTGCAGGAAGACAACGACAGTGCCGGGCAGCCGACGTTCAACGGTCGCGTGTTCCACCCAGGACAGGGTTTCCACCCGCTGGCGCGCCATCTCGACCGAGAAGCCAAGGATCGGATCGCCGATGCTGACGCCAAGTGCCGCGCGGAGCAGTGGTTCGGGCGTGTTGGCGCGGCCCTCGATTACCACGTCGGTCACGCGCAGTCCGGCGAACGCAGTGGCTCCGCCGAGACGTTCACGCAATGAGGCGAGCGTGCCGCCAGGAGCGGCGGAGTGCAGGGCCATCACACCGAGCAGCACGACGAAAGCGGCGAACACAACCCAGCCGGCCGGTCGCAGCAGCTTCCTTTGTCGACGCAGCAGCAGCTTCAACCGACCCGGCCGGTCCTTCACCGAGTTCCGCGGGCCACGGGTCACACGCGGCATGTCGCGTTCTCCACCATCCAGGCACACAGCTGCGAGAAGCTCATGCCATGATGCGCCGCCTGTTCCGGCAGCAGCGACGTGGGCGTGAGACCGGGCTGCGTGTTGATCTCGAGCAGCACGAGGCGGCCGGGTTCGCCCGCAGTGTCGTCGTAGCGGAAGTCGCAGCGCGAAGCGCCGCGGCAACCGAGGGCGCGATGCGCGGCAAGCGCCACGTCAAGGGCGCGGTCGTACATGTCGGGATGCACGCGCGCGGGAATGATGTGGCGCGACCCGCGATCGGCGTATTTGGATTCGTAGTCGTAGAATACGCCCGCTTCGGCGATGATCTCGGTCACCGCGAGTGCACGATCGCCCATCACGCCGACGGTGAGTTCGCGGCCCGGGATGTATTCTTCGACCAGCGCCGCGTTTCCGAAGCGCCACGCGCGTGCGACCTCGGCTCGGCGATTGTCGCCGTGTCGGATGATCTCGACGCCGACCGAGGAGCCTTCGCTGACCGGCTTCACCACATAAGGCAACGGCAACGGGTCGGTGGTTGCCAGTTCGTCGGTCGGCACCACGTGCCCGCGCGCGATCGGCAGGCCGGCGGCCGCGAACAGCGCTTTCGCCGCGACCTTGTCCATGGCCAGCGCGGAGGCACGGACGCCGGAATGCGTGTAGGGGATCGCGAGCCAGTCGAGCACGCCCTGGATCGCGCCATCCTCACCGAAGCGGCCGTGCAGTGCGTTGAACACCGCGTCGGGGCGTGGGCTGAGCGCGGCGATGACGGCCGCGAGGTCTTCTCCCACTTCGATCGGGATCACCTCGAAGCCGGCTTCGCGCAGCGCGGGGATCACCTGCTGGCCGGACGCAAGGCTGACCTCGCGTTCCGCGGAGATACCACCGTAGAGGACCGCGACACGGGTCATGATCAAATCCTCCCCCTCCCCTTGCGGGAGGGGGTTGGGGGGAGGGGGCCACGCCTGATGGCCCACTGCCCCCTCCCCCCAACCCCCTCCCGCAAGGGGAGGGGGAGTGTGTTTTTGCTCGACCGCGACACCGTCACGCCACCACCTCCGGCTTCCCCGCAGGAACACCGATGCGGTGGAGCTCCCATTCCAGCGTGACACCGGTCGCCGCATGCACGCGGCGGCGCACCTCCTCGCCGAGGCCCTCGAGATCAGCCGCCATGGCGGTGCCGGTGTTGATCAGGAAGTTGCAGTGCTTTTCCGATACCTGCGCGCCGCCACGCGTCAGTCCGCGGCACCCGGCTGCGTCGATCAGTTCCCAGGCCTTCATGTCCGGCGGATTGCGAAAGGTGGAGCCGCCGGTGCGAGCGCGCACCGGTTGCGCGGCTTCGCGCTCGGCACGGATTTCCGCCATACGGGCAGCGATCGCGGCGGGTGCGCCGCGCCGTGCACGCATCCGCGCCCGCACGACGACGGCGCCATGAGGCAGCCGCGAATGGCGGTAGGCGAAGGCGAGATCGGCTGCCGCCAGGCGGCGTTGTTCACCGGATCGCGTAACGATGTCCGCCCAGTCGAGACACGCTGCGATGTCGCCGCCGTAGGCGCCGCCGTTCATCACCACCGCACCACCGATGCTGCCCGGAATGCCCGACAGAAATTCGATGCCGGTCAGGCCGCCAGCGGCAGCGGTGTCAGCGATGGTCACGTCGAGTGCGGCTGCGCCGGCGATCACGCCGTCGGCTTCAACGGCGATCGTACCAAACCCGCGGGCCAGGCGGATCACCACACCCGGCAGTCCGCCGTCACGAATGATCAGGTTGGAGCAGGCGCCGATCACGTGCACCGGGATGTCGAGCGGCAGTGCACGCAGAAACTGCGCGAGGTCGGCCTGGTCGGCGGGGCGCACCAATACTTCGGCGGCACCACCGACGCGGAACCAGGTGAACGGCGCGAGTGGCGCGCTCGCCTGGATGCGACCGCGCATCGGCGGCAGCCGGTCGGCGAACGTGGCAATGCGTGCCGCAACCATCATCACGCCGCGCTCCCCGCAATGCGGCGCCCTTGCAGCTCTGCGAGTTCGCCCGGCAGCGCCGCGGCCCATTGCGTGATGTTCCCCGCCCCGAGGCACACCACGAAGTCCCCCGACTTGGCGATCGCGAACACCATCTCCGCCAGCCGGGCCGGCGAGGGCAGCGGCACCACGCTGCGATGGCCACGTGCCCGCATCCCGTCCACCAGCCCATCACGTGTCACACCGGGGATCGGCGCCTCGCCGGCCGGATAGACGTCGGCGACGATCACCGTGCCGGCATCGTTCATGCAGGTGCAGAACTCGTTGAACAGCGACTGCAGGCGCGTGAACCGGTGCGGCTGCACCACCGCTATCACGTCGCGCGCGCCAGCCTGGCGCGCCGCCTTCAGCACGGCGGCGATCTCCACCGGGTGGTGGCCATAGTCGTCGATGATCGTGATGCCGCCCGCCTCGCCGGTCTTGGTGAACCGCCGCTTCACCCCGCGGAACCCCGCGAACGCGCCGCGCAGCGTGTCGTCGTCGATCTCCATCTCGACGCCGACCGCCACCGCCGCCAGCGCGTTCTGCACATTGTGGCTGCCCAGCATCGGCAGACGGTACGGCCCCAGTTTGCGGGAACGGTTGCGCGCGCGATCGGTGACCGTGACATCGAAGGTCGAGCCCAGCTTGTCCGGCACGACGCGGTCGGCCCGCACATCGGCCTGCGGCGAGAACCCGTAGGTGAGGATGCGCCGATCCGACAGGCGCGGAATCATCTGCTGCACCGCTGGATGGTCGATGCACAGCACCGCAAAGCCGTAGAACGGCACGTTCGCGACGAACTGGTCGTAGCCGGCGACCATTGCCTCCGGCGTGCCCCAGTGATCGAGGTGCTCGGGGTCCATGTTGGTCACGACAGCGATGATCGCCGGCAGCCGCAGGAAGCTGCCGTCGCTCTCATCTGCTTCCACCACCATCCAGTCGCCCGCACCCAGCCGCGTGTTGGTGCCATAGGCGTTGACGATGCCGCCGTTGATCACCGTTGGATCCAGATGCGCGGCCTCCAGCACGGCGGCGATCAGGCTGGTGGTGGTGGTCTTGCCGTGCGTGCCGCCGATCGCGATCGACCATTTCAGCCGCATCAGCTCGGCCAGCATCTCGGCGCGGCGGACCACCGGGATCAGACGCGCGCGGGCGGTCGCGACCTCGGGGTTGTCGGGCCTCACCGCGGAGGACACGACCACGACCTGGGCATTGCCGATGTTGCCGGCGTCATGGCCGATGGCGATACCGATGCCGGCTTCGCGCAGGCGGCGCACATTGGCCGAATCGGCTATGTCGCTGCCCTGCACCGCGTAGCCGAGATTGTGCAGCACCTCGGCGATGCCCGACATGCCGATGCCGCCGATGCCGACAAAGTGGATAGTGCCGATGGACAGCGGCAAGGCCCTCACGTGCGTGCCTCCTGGCGCATGAGATCCTCGACCAGATCTGCCAACCGTGCCGTGGCATCCGGGCGCGCGATACTGCGGGCCGCACGTGCCGCGTGGCCGAGCATGTCCGGCGATGCCAGCAGCGCGGCGAGGCGGTCGCGCAATGTGTCGGGGGAAAAATCGCGCTGCGCGATCACCGATGCGCCCCGCGCGTCGGCCAGCGCGCGGGCATTGGCCGCCTGATGATCATCGATCGCACCGGGCAGCGGCACCAGAATGGCCGGCCGGCCGGCGATCGCCAGCTCGGCAACGGTGGAAGCGCCGGCGCGCGCGATCACCAGGTGCGCCGACGCAAGCTTTTCGGCCACATCAGGAAAGAAGGCGGACAGTTCGGCATCGATCCCGGCCAGGTCGTAGGTCGCACGGACCCTTCCCAGGTCCTCTGGCCGGCACTGCTGCGAGACCATGACGCGCGACAGCAGCGCATTGGGCAACGACGCCAGCGCAGTCGGCACGACGTCGCTGAACACGCGCGCGCCAAGCGAGCCGCCCAGCACCAGCAGGCGGATCGTCTCGGTGGGCGGCACGTATGGCACGGTGGCGAGCGCGGCGATCGCGAAGCGCACCGGGTTGCCGGTGACCAGGGTCGCGATCTTCGGCACGCGTTCGGTCGCCGCGAAACTCAGCGCCAGCCGGTCGGCGTGGCCGGACAGGAAGCGATTGGCGCGGCCGAGCACGGCATTCTGCTCGTGCAGGATCACGGTCGGCCGATGCCGCATCAGGCGCGTTGCCAGCGCGGGCGCCACGCTTGGATAGCCGCCGAAACCAACCACCGCCGCGGCATGGATGCGCGCGAGGATGCGTCGCGCCGGGAGCACGCCGGCGGCCAGCGACAGCGTCGCCCGCGGCTGCACGCAACGGACCGCGACCGGCGATTCCCGCGCCGCTGATAACGAACTGCTCCAGCCCGGCGAACACCGGGCTCTGCAATCCGCCCGAGCGCGCATCGGTCATCAACGCCACGCGCCGACCGCGCGCCAGCAGTTCGCTCGCCAGCGCCTCGGCCGGGAAGAAGTGGCCGCCGGTGCCGCCTGCGGCGATCATGATGGGGAACGCGGCGGGGCCTCTCATGGCACGTCGCCATGATGCCGGCGGCGCGTCAGCGCGAGCAGCATGCCCATGCCCAGGGCAACCGCGAGCGCCGATGAACCGCCGTAGGAGATCAGCGGCAGCGTCATGCCCTTGGTCGGAATGAGCTGCAGCGACGAAGCCATGTTGATGAACGCCTGCAACCCGAAGCCGGTAACCAGACCGGTGCAGGACAGCACGATGAACAGGTCCTGCTCCTTCAGCAGCCGCAGCAGTCCGCGCAGCACGATGAAGGCGAACACGGCGATGATGACCAGGCAGAGGATCATGCCGAATTCCTCGCCGGCGACAGCAAAGACGAAGTCGGCATGCGCGTCGGGCAGCACGTCCTTGACCCGGCCCTCGCCGGGGCCGCGGCCGAGCAGACCGCCATTGCCGAACGCCTCCAGCGCGGTATGCGGCTGGTAGTCGCTGCCGGTCATGTTGCCGGGGTGCAGGAAGTTCTCCACCCGCTTCTGCACGTGCGGGAAGAACATGTAGGCGCCGACGCCGGCGAACCCGCTGCCGATCAACAGGATGCCCACCAGGAACAGGTTCAGCCCGTCGATGTAGAGCTGGGCGAAGAACACCGCGGTGATCACCGCCAGCATGCCGACATCCGGCTGCGCCTTCAGCAGCAGTGCGATCAGCAGGAAGATGCCGATGGCCAGCAGCTTGCCGGGGAAGCGCGGCGTGCGGCGACCCTCGCTGATCAGCCAGGCGGCGACGATGGTGAAGCAGGGCTTCAGGAATTCCGACGGCTGCACCGACATGCCAGGCAGCGAGATCCAGCGTCGTGCGCCCTTGATCTCGACGCCGACCACCATGGTCGCCGCGGTGAGCACCAGCGCGATGACGCAGCCGATGATCGCGATGCGGCGGATGCCGCGCGGCGAGGCCAGCGACACGGCCACCACGATCGCTCCGGCGGCGGCCAGGAAGAACACCTGCTTGAGGATGAACAGGTCGCGCGACGAGCCGATGCGTTCGGCAACCGCGGGGCTCGCCGCCAGCATCATGATGTAGCCGAAGCCGATCAGCATGCCGATCGGCGCCCAGCGTCCAGCGGTCCACCGTCCACCACCAGCGGCCCAGCACGGAATTGTCGGCGCGCGAGAGTGTGGGCATCAGGCAGGCTCCGCCGGCAACCTGGAACGCATGGAAGCGGAGCGACGCGATTCGCGACAATGCCGCGCTCATCGGATCTTCAACGTCGCCAGCCCGACCAGGGCCAGGATCATCGAGATGATCCAGAAGCGGATCACGATGGTGGGTTCCGACCAGCCCTTCTTCTCGAAGTGATGATGCAGCGGCGCCATCAGGAAGACGCGGCGGCCGGTGCGCTTGAACCAGAACACCTGCACGATGACCGACACGGTCTCCACCACGAACAGGCCGCCGACGATCAGCAGCACGATCTCGTGCTTGGTCGCCACCGCCACCGCACCCAGCGCGCCGCCGAGAGCGAGCGAGCCGGTGTCGCCCATGAACACCGCCGCCGGCGGCGCGTTGAACCACAGGAAGCCCGAGCCCGGCGCCGATCAGCGCCGAGCAGAACACCGCAAGTTCGCCCACGCCGGGCACCGGGTTGAGTTGGAGGTAGTCGGCGAAGATGCGGTTGCCGACCAGATAGGCGATCAGCGCGAACACGCCGGCGCAGATGATGGTCGGCACGATGGCCAGCCCGTCCAGCCCGTCGGTCAGGTTCACCGCATTCGAGGCGCCCAGCATCACCAGCATGCCGAAGAACGGAAACGCGAAGCCGAACGGGATCAGCACGTCCTTGAACACCGGCACGGTCAGGGACGTGGCGAAGGCGCCGCGCGTCAGCATCACGATCCAGACCGAGGCGGCGATGCCGATCAGCATCTGCGCGATCAGCTTGATGCGCGCGGACACGCCCTTGTGGTTGCGTCGCGACAGCTTGCGATAATCGTCGGCGAAGCCCAGCGCGCCGTAGCCCAGCGTGACGAACAGCACCGCCCAGACATAGGAGTTGCGCAGATCGACCCAGAGCAGGGTGGAGATGGTCAGCGCCGACAGGATCAGCACGCCGCCCATCGTCGGCGTGCCCTTCTTCTCGATCAGGTGCCGTTCCGGGCCGTCCTCGCGGATCGGCTGGCCGTGCCGCTGCACCGATCGCAGCCAGCGGATCAGCGGCGGTCCGAGGATGAAGCTGACGACCAGCGCGGTCAGGCAGGCGGCGCCCGAGCGGAACGTGATGTAGCGGAACAGGTTGAACAGGATGAACTGGCTGGCGAGCGGCCGCGCGAGATCGTACAGCATCAGGCGGCGTCCGCGCTCGGTTCGAGTGC
Organism: uncultured Alphaproteobacteria bacterium; assembly: GCA_963749575.1. Classification (GTDB taxonomy): domain Bacteria; phylum Pseudomonadota; class Alphaproteobacteria; order Acetobacterales; family Acetobacteraceae; genus JAMXLO01. The sequence continues at coordinate 175,950 of CAVVNM010000009.1, read as the reverse complement.
GTTGACCACCAGCTTCATCCGGCTGCCGAGGCTGCCCTTGATCAGGACGGCGTCGCCGGCGGTGACGAAGCGCGCGAGGATCGGCGCGAGCGCGGCCGAATCCCGTGTATGCGCGACGCGGATCGCTGCGGGAACCGCGGCGAACAGTTCCCGCATCAGCGGACCGCAGGCGAACAGGTGATCGGCCGACGGCCGCGACATCGGCGGCCAGGGCGCGATGTTCGGCCGGGCCTGCCTCGCCGAGTTCCAGCATGTCGCCGAGCACCGCGATGCGTCGCCGCGCCGGTTGCAGGCGGAGCACCGCGAGCGCCGCCCGCATCGAGGCGGGGTTGCCGTTGTAGCTCTCGTCCAGCAGCAGCGCGGTGCCGCCCGGCAACGCGATCTGCCGGCGCGCGCCGCGACCGGCGACCGGCGCGAAGCCTTGCAGCGCTCGAGCGCAGTTCCGTGCGTGCCGCGCCGTGCGGCGCGAGGTGCCGCGCGGCAGCCAGCGCGGCGAGCGCGTTCATCGCCATGTGGCGGCCGGGTGCGTTCAGGCGAAACGCTGACGGGCTGGCCGTCGACCTCGGCGGCGACAGTCGCTGCCATCGGCGTCCATCGCGAGATCGACCAGCCGCACGTCCGCGGTCGGCGCCGCGCCAAAGGTCACGACCCGCGCGCCTGGCCGGCGGCGGCGCGCAGCCGCGGCAGCAGCGGCGTGTCGGCGGGCAGCACCGCGACGCCGCCGGGCTCCAGCGCGCGCAGGATCTCCGCCTTCTCGTCGGCGATCGCCTCGATCGAGCCGAGGAAGCCGATATGCGCCTTCTCGACCGCGGTGATCACCGCGACATGCGGTCGCGCCAGGCGCGCGAGCGGCGCGATCTCGCCGGCATGGTTCATGCCGATCTCGGCGACGCAGAATTCGGCTGTCCAGCGGCATCCGCGCCAGCGTCAGCGGCAGACCCCAGTGGTTGTTGTAGGACGCCACCGCGGCATGCGTGCGCGCCGAACGTCGCCAGGATGGTCCGCAGCATCTCCTTTGTCGTCGTCTTTCCGACGCTGCCGGTGACCGCGACAAGCCGGCCGGTGAAGCGCTCGCGGGCGTAGCCACCAAGCCGGTGCAGGCCGGCCAGCGTGTCGTCCACCAGCAGCAGCCGACCGACATTGGGCACGTCGCGATGCACCATTGCGCCGGCACGCGCCCTTGGCGAGCGCAGTCGGCGACGAAGCCGTGCCCATCGCCCGTCTCGCCCTGCAGCGCGACGAACAGATCGCCGGCTGGATGGTGCGCGTGTCGATCGAGACGCCGGTGGCGGCGAACGGCGTCTGCATCGTGCCGCCGGTGGCCTCGAGCAGGTCGTGCGCGGTCCACAGCGCGGTCATGGTGGAGGCACCGGACAATGCCCCACGAGCCGACGCACCACGTCGACATCGTCGAACGGGATCACCGTGTCGCCGATCGTCTGACCCTGCTCGTGGCCCTTGCCGGCCACCGCCAGCACGTCGCCGGGCCCCAGGCCGTTCAGCGCCTCGGCGATGGCGCGCGCCCGGTCGCCGATCTCGCGCCCGCCCGGACACGCGGCAAGCACGGCGGCGCGGATCGCGGCCGGATCCTCGCTGCGCGGATTGTCGTCGGTGACGATGGCGACATCGGCGAGGCGAGCCGCCGCGGCACCCATCAGCGGACGCTTGCCGCGATCGCGGTCGCCGCCGGCGCCGAACACCACGTGCAGCCTGCCGGCCGTGTGCGGACGCAGCGCGGTCAGCAGCCGTTCCAGCGCATCGGGCGTGTGGGCATAGTCGACATAGACCGCGGCGCCGTTCGGCAGGCGCGCCGCCAGTTCCAGCCGGCCGCGCACGCCGCGCAGCGACGGCAGGCGATCCAGCACGTCGCGCTCGCCCAGCGCAGCGGCAAGCGCCGCGGCCATCAGCGCGTTGTCGGCCTGGAACCGGCCCGGCAGCGGCAGCACGACCTCGCGGCGAACACCGGCAGCGTCGATGCGCAGGAGCTGTCCGTCAGGCCGTGGTTCGACCGCCAGCAGGCGGATCGCCGACCCGGCTTCGCCGACCGTGCGAAGGTCGAGCCGCCGCGCGGTCGCGATGTCGGCCAGCGCGGCAAGCGTCGTCGCGTCCATCTCGCTGCTCGCCACGGCCGGCGCGCCGGTCGGCAGCAATTCGGCGAACAGCCGCAGCTTGGCGGCCCGGTAGGCAGCCTCCGACCCGTGATAGTCGAGATGATCGCGCGTCAGGTTGGTGAACGCGCCGGCGGCCAGCCGCACGCCGTCCAGGCGGAACTGATCGAGGCCGTGCGACGAGGCTTCCATCGCGGCGTGCTGAACGCCGGCGCGGGCAAGCCGTGCCAGCGTCTGCGCCAGGCTCACCGGATCGGGCGTGGTCAGGCCGGGGCCGGGATCGAAGCCCTCGGCGATCAGGCCGAGCGTGCCGAGGCTGGCGGCCGGCTTGCCGCCCGCGATCCAGATCTGGCGCAGGAACTCGACCGTGCTGGTCTTGCCGTTGGTTCCGGTCACCGCGACCACGACGCGCGGCTGGCCGCCGGCCAGCCCGGCGGCGAGCTGGGCGAGGCGCCGGCGCGGCTCGCGGATCCTCCAGCAGCGGACGCGGCGGCACGCCGGGCGGCCACGTGGTTCCCTCGGGCGCCAGCACCGCCACCGCGCCGCGCGATACCGCATCGGCGATGAAGCGCGCGGCCGTCCGCGTGCGTGCCCGGAAGCGCCGCGAACAGATACCCCGGCGCCACGCTGCGGCTGTCGGCGGTGATGCCGGCGATATCCAGGCCTCCCGCGCTCCGCCATGGAACGGCAACGCATCCGCCGTCAGCCGGGATGGATCCCTGGCGCATGATATCAGCGAGCCGCAAGTGGGCCGGACACGGCGACAGCTGGCAACACGGCAGCGCCGACCACCGATGTCGCTGGGACGGCCGCCTCATGGCGCGGATCGCGGGCCAGCGGGCGCACCGGCGCCAGCGGCGTCACCGGCACTGTCAGCGCCGGCCGCACCGACGGGCCGGCGGGCTTTGCCGGAGCGGCGACCGTCAGAGCGCCGCGTGGCGCTCCGGCCGGTCGGCCAGGCTCGAGCGGAATGTACAGCGCCTGATTGATCGCCGGCGCATCCTGCGATGTCCGGCAGCATGCCGAGCATCGGCGCGATCCGCGCGATCACCCGCCCGGCCGCCGGCGCCGCCACCCAGCCCGCGGTCGAATAGCCGTAGGTGCTTTTGTTGCCGTGCGGTTCGTCCACCATCATGTAGACCGCATAGCGCGGGGCATTCATCGGGAACACGCTGGTGAAGGCGGCGACGTTGAAGCTCTCCTTGAAGCCGCGCTTGTAGCCGTGCTTGCCGACCTTCTCGGCGGTGCCGGTCTTGCCGCCCGGGTAGTAGCCGGCCACTTCCGCCTGCTTGCCGAAGCCGTCGGTGACCACGAGGCGCATCAGCTTGCGCATCGTCTCCGACGTCGTCGGCTGCATCACCGGCGCGCCGTCCGGATGCTCGCCCTGCGGCAGCGCAACGATGGTCGGACGCACCAGAACCCCGGTCGCGACCGCCGCGGTGCCACGCACCACGTGCAGCGGCGACACCGAGATCCCGTGGCCGAATGCGACGGTCAGCGTGACGATCTGCTTCCAGGCGGACGCCGGCTGGATGATCGGCAGGCCGGCCTCCGGCAGCTCGATGCCGACGCGGGCGAACATGCCCATCGACTTGAGCCAGGCGCGCTGGCGCTCGCCGCCCACCGTGTCGGCGATGTGCGCCGCCCCGAGGTTGGAGGAATAGGCGAGCACCTCCGGCAGATACAGCCAGCGGTGCTTGCCCTCGAAATCGGTGATGGTGAAGCGGCCGATATGGATCGGGCGCGAGGCGTCGAACTCGTCCCAGATGTGCACGATGCCGGAATCCAGCGCCATCGACGCGGTCTGCAGCTTGAACGTGCTGCCCGGCTCGTACATGCCGGTCACCGCGCGGTTGAAGCGGTCGTCGGCGGGCGCGTTGCGGAAATCGTTGGCGTCGTAGTCGGGCAGGCTGACCATCGCCAGCACCTCGCCCGTGGTCACGTCCATCACGATGCCGCAGCCGCCGATCGCCTGGAATTCGTCGATCGCCTTCGACAGCTCGTCGCGCACCACCGCCTGCACGCGCACGTCGATCGACAGCCGCAGCGGCGCGCTGTCGGCGAACAGGCGCTGGTCGAAGTACTTCTCCACGCCGGCGACGCCATGTTCGTCGACATCGGTGCCGCCCAGTCACCTGCGCCGCGGTGCGGCCCATCGGATAGTGCCTCTCCTCGGTCGGACGGAAGTCGATCCCGGGAATGCCCAGCGCATTGATGGCGAGTTGCTCCCGCGGCGTGATCTGACGTTCGAGATAGACGAACTGCCGGTTCGGTGTCGGACAGCCGCACCCGGGCGGCGGCCTCGTCGAGCCGTGGCAGCACCTGCTTCAGACGATGCGCCGCCTCGGCCGGATCGATGATCTGGCGAGGATCGGCGAACACCGCGACGGTGGGCAGCGAGATCGCCAGGATCTGGCCATTGCGGTCGGTGATCAGCGCACGCTGGGCGAGCGACGTCGTGTCCGCCTGCTTCGGCGCGGCGAACAGTGCCTCGATCGGTCGTTCGGGCCGATGCGGCGCGAGCGGCTGCAGGATGGTCGCATCGGCGAGCTTGCCGATCACCGCAAGGAACAGCAGGCCGAAGCCGAACGCCGTGTACACCAGGCGGCTGCGCGTCTTCTCCAGCGCGCCGCGCCGCTCCAGGTCCGGCTGGGTGACGCGCACCATTTCGATGCGCGGCACCGCGTCCGCGCGCGCCGCGCCGACACGCCGGGCCGGCGTGCCGTGCGGCGCGGAGTCCGCGGGCGGGGTGTCGCTCATGACCTAACCGCCTCCGCCGCTGTTGATCCATTGCGAGGCGCTGATCGGCATCGGCCGCGGCGGCGGCAGCGCGGTGGTCCGCGCCATCCCAAGCGCCGAACCGGCGCATCGGCGCCGGCGCGGACACCGGCAATGCTGACCGCGGCTGCTCGACGACCACCGGGCGCGCCATGACCGGCGACGGCCGCACCGGTTGCGTCTCGGCGATCACCGGACGCGGCGGCGGCTTGTGTTCGGGCGGACGGGGCGAGCGGAGCGGCGACGGCCGCTACCGCGGCGGGCTTGGACGGCAGGCACCGCGACGGCGACCGGTGGCACAGCAGCGGGCTCGTCGGGCTGCCGCTGTCTCCGCGACCGGCGCCTCGGACGGCGGCGGCTCAGGCGCACGCACCGCAGGCAACCGGCTGTCCAGATCGGCCATGCTGGTGAACTGGCCCGGTGTGACGGTCTTCAGGCTGAGGAACTGGTCCGCCAGCGCCTGCAGGCGCTGCGGATCGCTCTGCAACGTCCATTCGGCGTGCAGCACCCGGATCTGCCCGCGCAACTCCTCGGTGGTCCGCACGGTCTTTTCGATCTCGCGATCGATCATCTGCACGCGATGCTTGGCCTGGTAGAGATACAGCCCCGAGCCGCAGGCCAGCAGGAAGCAGACACAGGTGAACGGGCGGATCATGACGCGGTCGCCGCCGTGGTGCATTCGAGTGCGCGCAGCCTGGCGCTGCGGGCACGCGGATTGGCATCGGTCTCGCCGGCGCTGGGGCGCAGCGGTCGCGCCGTGAGCAGGCGAAACCGCGGCGCCGAACGCGGCGGCAAGCCGGCGCGGATCGTGGCGCGACGGCGCCGGCGCGCGACCGGCCGCATCGGCCATGAAGCGCTTGACGATGCGGTCCTCCAGCGAGTGGAAGGACACCACGATCAGGCGACCGGCAGGCGCCAGCAGCTCTGCTGGCCTGGTCCAGCGCTCGCTCGATCTCGCCGAGTTCGTCGTTCACCCGGATGCGCAGCGCCTGGAAGCTGCGGGTGGCGGGATCGATGCCGGAGCGATCCGGCGGCAACACGCCAGCGGATGATCGTGGCCAGCCGCGCGGTGGTGACGATCGGCGCCTCGGCGCGGGCGGCGACGATGGCGCGGGCGATGCGGCGAGAGGCGCGTTCCTCGCCGAGTTCGAACAGCAGATCGGCCAGCGCGCGTTCCGGCAGCGCGTTGACCAGATCGGCCGCGGTCGGGCCGCTGCGGCTCATCCGCATGTCCAGCGGGCCGTCGCCGCGGAACGAGAAGCCGCGCGCCGGATCGTCGAGCTGGAACGACGACACGCCGAGGTCCAGCACCACGCCGTCCAGCGCGGTGACGCCGTGCTGCGCCAGCAGCTCCAGCATGTCGCCGAACTGGCCGTGGATCAGATGCAGGCGGCCGGGGAAGCGTGCCGCCAGGCTGGCGCCGCGGGCGATCGCCTCGGGGTCGCGGTCGATCGCCCAGACGGTGCATGACGCGGCCTCCAGGACGGCCGTCGCGTAGCCGCCGCCGCCGAATGTGCCATCGAGATATACGCCGCCGGCGCGCGGCGCGAGCAGGCGGACGACTTCCGCCAGCATGACAGGAACATGGGTGTTCATGGGAAGGCTCATTGCGGAGCCGTTCCCCGGCAGGGTGAAGCCGTGTGACCGTGCCCGCTCGCGCGCCTCGGTGCGGCGGCGCTCGGCCGCTGCCGGCTCCCAGATCTGGAATATGCGGCCCAGCCCCATGAACACCACGGTCTCGGCAAGTCCGGCATAGCTGACGAGGGAATCGGGCAGGACGATGCGACCTTCCTTGTCCGCCTCGACCGGAAATGCATCCGAATACAGCGAGGCGGCTAAATCATCATGAGCCTGACTGAACAAATCGAGTTGGTTCAACGGCTCGGACAGCGCTTCGAATTCAGTGCTGGGCCATGCTTCGATGCAGGGGTGCTGGTGCGAGGGCCGCAGCACGAGATGCGTTCCGTTGGCTTCGTCACAGGTCCGAAGCGCGGCGCGGAACGGCGCAGGGACCGAGACGCGCCCCTTCGTATCGAGTTTGTTCTGGTGCGTGCCGAGGAACTGCACCATGCTCCCGTGAAGGCCTTTCCCGCTTGACGCCTCATTGCATCGTCTGGATGGGCATATTTGGGATAGCATGGGCAATGATGGGCGTCAAAGACAATTGCCCGTCCGCGCGGATTTTCTTTGCCTGCGTTCAACGACTTAGCGGCGCTCGCTCATTCTGGTTTCGTTCCTGTGACAGGCTGCCAGACGGCCTGTAAGCCGGGTTCTGTCCGCACCCGAAGGATGCGGGACGACCATTCCTCTGCGACGCGCCTTGCGGCACGCCTCACGCGACCAACCCGAACGGCGGAGCGGGAATGCTCCTGCGCCTTGCGGTACAGCCGTCCCTATTCGGTCTTGCTCCCGGTGGGGTTTACCCTGCCGCCCCTGTTGCCAGGGGCGCGGTGCGCTCTTGCCGCACCGTTTCGCCCTTGCCCGCGGGCTGCCTTGCGGCATCTTGCGCGGGCGGTTTGTTTTCTGTGGCACTTTCCCTGGGGTCGCCCCCGCCGGAGGTTATCCGGCACCGTATTCCCGTGGAGCCCGGACTTTCCTCTACCGCTTGCGCGGCAGCGGCCGTCCGGCCGTCTGGCGGGAGCAGAGATGCGGCCGACCACGCCGCGTCGTCAAGCGGCCGGCGGCAGCGATGCGCGGTCGATCGATTGTCACCCGCGACCCGAGGGACCGCCAGGATTCCACGACCGGAACCCGATCAGTGTCATAGCGGTTGGCGCGCGCCACCGAACCGCAACCAGCATCGCGTTTCAGCAGATTCGCGCCGGTACCGGCACGGGCGCGCCAACCAGCCGCAATACGGCATCCAGTCGCGCCCGCGTGCCGGCATCCGCCTCACCGGTGATCGCTTCAGGACGCCAATGGCGCTGGAACGCGCGCAGCGCTGCCGCCAATGCCGGATCGAGTGCGCCTTCGGACGCGACGCAATAGCCGATGTCGTCCAGCGCGGCGCGCACATCGCGTAACGCCGCAGGATCGCGGACCGCGCCGGCCGTACCAAGATCGGGCACATCCTCGGGCCACAGCCCGACGCCATTCTGCGCCAGGCTCCGCCAATCGAATTTTTCGCCTGGATCCTGCTTCCGGTCGGGCGCCACGTCGCTATGGGCGACGACGTTGCGCGCCGGGATCGGATGCCGCGACAGGACGGCAAGACCGAGATCGCACACCGCGGCAAGCTGCAGCACCGGGAAGTCGCGGTAGCCCCACTGGTGGCCCGGGTTGACGATCTCGATGCCGATCGAGCGGTCGTTCAGCGCCATTGTGCCCGCGCCAGCATGACACGCCGGCATGTGCGGCGCGCTTCTCCTCCGGCACCAGACGCAGCACCGCCCCATCCTCGTCCACCACGTAGTGCGCGGACACCCGCGCCGCCGGATCGCGCAGCCGATCGATCGCCTCCCGCGCGGTCCGCATCCCGGTGTAGTGGAGCATCAGCATATCGATCGGGCTGCCCGCCGGGCGTGCATCCTAGTTTGGGCTAGGCAGATCGCGGATGCGCAGACTCACAAGCCGCGCTCGCGCTTGATCCGGTCCCAGGCGGCGTTGATGCGCGCCACCTTGTCGTTGGCGCGGGCGATGAATTCCGCCGGTACGCCGCGCGCCGCCAGGCTGTCGGGATGGTTCTCGCGCATCAGCCGCCGCCAGGTGGCGCGGATCTCCTCGGCAGTGGTGGCACGCGACACCCCGAGTACCGTGTAGGCGTCCGGTTCATCGGGTGCCGGCTGCCGGGGGATGGCGCCACGCGCGCGGTCCCACGCGGTCTGATCGAGCGCGAAGGCGCGGTGCGTGCGCGACAGGAAGTCGAGCTCACGGCCGTTCAGCGCGCCATCGGCCCGCGCGATCACGAACAGCGCGGCGAGCACATCCTCGAGCATGCCGCGGTTGTCAGCGAATGCCTCACCCAACTGCACGGCATAGGCCTCGAAGCCGTCGGCGCTGTCGCGCGCCTGGTCGAACAGCCGGCCGATGTCGCGGACCGCCTCGGGCGGAATGCGGAACTGCCGCCTGAACGCATCGATTTCCTCGCGCTTCACCTGGCCGTCGCACTTGGCGAGCTTGGCCGACAATACCACGACGCAGATCGCGAACAGCTGGTCGCGGCGGTTGAACATCGCGGCGACGCGGGCCGGATTCGGGCCGAACTGTGCCCGCAGATTGGGCACCGCACCGGTGTCCGCCGCATGGCCGAGTGCGGCGCCGACCACCGCTCCCATCGGGCCGCCCATGGCGAAACCCGCCACGCCACCGATGATCTTGCCCCAGTAGCCCATCGCCTGCCCTTACCACGCAGAGGTTGACGCGGGCAAAATGCGGGGAGCCATGACAGCCTCCCGAACGTACTCCCGCATCGTATCATGTCGAACCAGCGACAGCGTCGAGCGAGCTACGCGAATTAGCTTCCCAGCGACGTCCTCCAGCGGACTGCGCGCTGCCGGAGTGACGTCGCCCGCGGGTCATGCCGGCGCGATGTCGCCGCGCGCAACCTGGCGAGGCGCCCGAGCTGATCGAGCAGGTGGCGCTTGCGGCGGTGGCCTGACAGTCACGACAGCCTGCGCGGTACGCTCTCCGACCAGCTCTTGCTGAAGTGCTCCGCGCCGTCGACTGTGATACGCACCTGCGACAGGTGGGTGTAGCTCGCCTCGTCGCTCGACGTCCGGCAGGTCGCCTCGACGCGAATGTCCAGCGTCGGATGTACCGCCACATGCGTGGCTGACGATGCGATCACCGTCCGTGCAGGGTGACGGTTCGCTACCGTGTAACGCGAGTGGCCGCTGGTGCGGCCGCCATCCGGCTGCCGCAGCACGCAGCTCACCGTGTCATCCACCAGATCGAGCTCGAACCTGTACTCCGGTCGCGCCAGCGTCTCGACCGCCGGCAGCGCATGGGGCGACGGTGCGAACAACGGCAGCGGCGATGGTTGCGGATCCACCGGCGCGACCGGCAGCACAATGTGCGAGGCGTGCTCTCCGCCGCGATGGATCGTGTTGACCGCAGCCCCGCCGGTCGGCCAGGCATTCTGGAATTCGGCGCTGGCAATCGGCGATGCGCAATCGGTGGCCGGCCTCGATCGCATACGCGCAGTGCCGCAGCAGAATACGCAGCGAATACACTTCGCCGGGTGTCACCCGCTCCGGCGCGTCATGCGAGTTGCGATGCGTCGCCAACAGTCCACCATCGGTGATCAGGCGTGACGTGCCGTCCGCGGCCACGTCACACAGTTTCACATGAAAGTAGGCGACCTCCGCGGTGGATGACGCGTACAGCACCGCCAGCGGTTCGCCGAGCAGCTCCAGCGGCTCGCGCAGTGGTTCAGTGGTGAACAGCAGCGAGAACGCTTCGTCCAGTCTTTGATCGATCGGCATCGCCCACGGCGTGGTCGAACCGAGACCGCGCCGGCCGGTGGTGATCCCGACCGACGGGCGGTATGCAAAGCTGTCCGATCCGGCATCGCCGGCGCCATCGGCCAGCGTCCCGCCAACTGACAGAAACATCGCTGTCGGTCGTACGCGGACCGGCGGCCAGGCCGCCTCGTTGCGCCACGTCCCGGCATCCTCCAGACATAGCAGCGATGGTTGCTGCCAGCCACGCACGAACACGGTGACCGGCGGTTCGTCCATCACGCCGTTGTCGATCCCCTTCAGCCAGTGGTCGAACCATTTCAGGTATTCGCGCCGGGCATCGATCCGCGGACCAGGGAACGCGCCCTTCTCCTCGGCGTAGTAGTGCCCCCACGGCCCGATCAGCACCTTCTTCGGCACGTTCAGTCGCTGGAAGGCGCGCAGCTCCTCGGTCGCATACCAGTCCGCCCAGCCCTCGATCAGCAACACCGCGCACGCCACGCGGTCATAGCCGGGCGCCAGACTCTGCTCGCGCCAATACGGCCCATGCAGCGTGTTGCGGATATAGCCGAGACTCCACGGTGCACTCCGCTCCAGTCGTTCCGCCCAGATCGCGGCGAAGCGATCGCCGACCAGCGCGGGATCCGGCGGGGCAAAATTCAGCGCATTCATCAGCGGCGCGTAGCATTCGAACATCCACGGCCGAACGCAGCCGCCCGGGTTGGTGAACCCGGTATAGACATCGTCATTGGCGGACCGCACCACGATCGCCTTCAGCGCCGGTGGCCGCTGCACCGCAACCTGCCACTGCACCACCGCGCCGTACGACTTGCCGATCATGCCGACGACACCCGTGCACCAGGGCTGTTCGGCGATCCAGGCGACCATGTCGTAGCCGTCCCGCCGCTCCTCCGGCGAGTAGATGTCGGTGGAGAACCCGGCCGAACTGCCGGTGCCACGCACATCGGTACTGCACCACCGCATAGCCGTGTTCGGCGAGATACGGCACCACCGGCGGATACTCGTCGCGATAATCCGGCAGCGCGGCGGCCAGCCGGCGATACGGGTGATATTCCATCACGCCAGGAAACCGTCCTGGCGCATCCGGGCGCGTGATCCGCACATTCAGTTCGACGCCGTCGCGCATCGCCACGCGAATGCCGGCGTGGACCTTGACCGGAAAGGTTTGCGTCATCGCCTGCTGATGGCGCGGCGCCCGGTCTCAGCGCGCGTTTTCGATCGGGCGTATCCTACTGCCATCGCTCACCTCGTCCGGCAGATTGAGCGCCACGCGCTCGCCGACGCGCCCGCCTTCCGCCAGGCTGACTCGAATGCCGTCGGTGGTGGCAACCTTCACCGGGTGTAACTGCACCGTGCTGTCGGCGCCCACGTTGGCGATGAACGTGTTGGTACCGCGCACCAGCAGGCCGGCCACCGGAATCTCCGGATAACTCGGCACCGGCACGTGCAGCGTCACATAGGCGAAGGCTCCCGGGACCAGAAATCCGTGGCTGTTATCGACATCGAGCTCGGTAAACAGGGTGCGCGTGCGCGGATCGAGCTGATCGGAGGTCCGCGCGATGCGCGCCTGCATCTTGCGATCGGGGTTGGCGCCGTCGGCGACATCGGCCAGGTCGCCGACATGGACATACGGCACGTCCTTCTGCTCGACATAGACATCGATGCGCAATTGGCTCATGTCCGCAATCGTCATCACCGGCTGATTGCTGGTCTGGTTGGTGATCGAACTCTGCACCATCGCACCGACATCGACGAAGCGTGCGGTCACCGTGCCGTCGAACGGCGCGCGCAAAACTTCGTACGACTTCATGACCGCCTGCTGTTCCATGGTCGCCTGCGCCATGCGGTATACGGCGTTCGCCAGATCCGCCGACTGCACCGAGGTCCAGCCGCGCCCCACCAGATCGCGTTCCCGCTCGGCATTCTTCTTCTTGTTCTCGAGATCGCTCACTGCGGCGTCGTATTGCCGATCCGTCTCCGCCGACTCCACTTCGGCCACCAGCTGACCCGATTTCACACGATCGCCACGGTCCACCGCGATCGACTTCAGATAGCCGCCGACCTTGCCATACAGCGTGGCGACCTGGTACGGGCGCGTATCGCCCAGCAAAGTGATCAGCCGCTCCTTCGGTCCCTGCGCGATCGTCGCGACCTGCACCGCCGGCCCCTTGGCCAGCCCCTCCGCCATCGCCTCGCGCGACGCGACAAGCTGTGCGTCCTTGTTCTGCCACAGCCTCACCCCGGTGAGGCCCGCACCGGCGAGCACCAGCAATCCGACCAGATACACCAGAAAGGACCCGAAGCGACCGCGTCTAGCCATGGTGAGCGTCCCCTGAATCGTGCGTCCCCGCTGCCTCGGCCGCGAAGCGCGTGTCGAGGCTGTGCAGGGTCGGCGGTCTGCGCCGCAGCAACGTATAGAAGATCGGCACAACGAACAGCGTGGATATCGTCGCCACGATCAGCCCGCCGATCACCGCGCGTCCGAGCGGCGCGTTCTGTTCGCCGGCCTCGCCCAGGCCGAGCGCCATCGGCACCATGCCGATGATCATGGCCAGCGCGGTCATCAGCACGGGACGCAGACGGATACGGCCGGCCTCGATCACCGCACGCAGCGGGCCGACTTCCTCGCGCGCGCGAAGATCGTTGGCGAAGCTGACCACCAGGATCGAGTTCGACACCGAGATGCCGATCGACATGATGGCGCCCATCAGCGATTCGACGTTGATCGTCGTGCCCGACAGCGCGAGCATCCACAGGATGCCCATCAGCGCGCCGGGCACCGCCATCATGATGATGAACGGATCGACCCAGGACTGGAACAGGATGACCAGCAGCGCATAGACCAGGATCACAGCCAGCACCATGCCCAGAGCGAGGCTTTTGAACGAGCTCTGCATCACGTCGTTCTGGCCGAGAATCAGGATCTTCGTGGTGATCGGCATGCCTTTGCTGACATCCGCGATCGCCTTCTGGATGTCGCCGGCGGTCGAGCCCAGGTCACGGCCGTCGATATTGGCGGCGATGTCGATTTCGCGCTGCACGGTGTAGTGGTTCACCGATTCCAGACTGGACTTGGTATACACTGTCGCGATGTCGGCCAGCCGCGTCACCGGCGCGAACGGCAGCGTGGCCGGGGTGGCCGCTGCGGGTGGGTCTGGCCGGTTGACCGGTGTGTGCAGCAGGTCGGAGACCGAATTGATCTGGTCGATCGGCGTCTGCACCGCCACCGAGTAGTTCACGTTGTTCTGCGGATTGAGAAAGAAGTTCGGCGCAACCAATACGCTCGATGACAGCGACGTGAGGATGTTGTTGGCCACGTCGCGCTGCGCGATGTTCAGCTTGGCGGCGCGCAGCCGATCCACATCGACCTGAAGTGTCGGATAGTTCAGCACCTGCACCAGGTGCGCGTCGGCGACGCCCGGAATCCGCTGCATCCGCTCCAGCAACTGCCGGCCAAGCGCGGTGGCACGGTCGAAGTTCACGTCCTGAATCTGCACGTCGATCGGCGCGGACAGGCCGAAGTTCAGCACCTGGCTGACGATGTCGGCGGTCTGGAAGTAAAACATGCTGCCGGGGAACTGGTCGGGCAGTCGGGTGCGGATCGCACGGATGTAGTCGATCGACGGATGATGCCCCGGCTTCAGCGAGATCAGGATCTCGGCGTCCATCGAACCGACATTGTCGCTAGGCACGAAGGCCAGGTTGAACGAGGACGGCACGCCCACGGTGTCGTTGATCGTGTCCATCTCGTTCGCCGGAATGATCTTGCGGATGCTGTCCTCGACCTGCAGCACCAGATCCTCGGTCCGCTCCAGACGGGTGCCGGGCGGGGCGCGATAGTGCAGCTTGATCAGACCGACATCGGCGGTGGGGAAGAAGTCGAGGCCGATCACGGTAGCCAATCCGCAGGATATCACCAGCATGACGCCGGCGCAGACCAGCACGAACACGCGGCGGTGCAGCGCGCCTTCCAGCATTCGCCCGTAGCCGTCGCGGAATCGGTTGAAGCCGCGATCGAACAGGGCGAAGAAGCCGCGCGGCGGGCCGTGATGCTGTGCCTCGGATGCCAGCAGGAAGCGCGCGAACGCCGGCACGACGGTGAACGACAGCACGTAGGACGCCAGCATGCAGAACACGACGGTCGCGGCGAGCGGGATGAACAGGTAGCGCGCCACGCCGAACAGCAGCACGACCGGGAAGAACACGATGCAGATCGCCAGCGTGGCGACGGTCAGCGGCTGGATCACCTCGCTGCTGCCGTCGATGATCGCCACCGTCAGCGGTTTGCCCAGCGACTGATTGCGGTGGATGTTCTCGATCGTCACCGTGGCGTTGTCCACCAGCAGGCCGATCGCCAGTGCGAGTCCGCCCAGCGTCATCAGGTTGATGCGTGTTGCCGGTGAGGAACAGGCCCATGATGCCGGCGAAGATCGACAGCGGGATCGAGGTGGAGACGATCACCGTGTTGCGCCAGCTTCCCAGGAACACCAGGATCAGTGCGGAGACCAGGATCGACGAGATGATCGCCTCGCGGATCACGTTCTGCACCGCGGCGCGCACGAACACCGACTGGTCGAAGTCCAGCTTCAGATCCAGCCCGGCCGGCGCCGCGGCCTGAATCTCCGGCAGCGCCTCGCGCGCCGCATCGACCACCGCCAGTGTCGAGGCGTCGGCGTGCTTCAGGATCGCCAGATACACCGCGCGCTTGCCGTTGACATGCACGACGTTGCCCTGGGTGGCGTAACTGTCGCTGACCTTGGCCGACATCGCCGATCGTCACCGGCGCGCCGTTGAACACGCCGATCGGCAGCGCATTGAACCGATCCACCGCGGTGGGGCTGGAGTTCAACTGCACGTTGTATTCGCGATCGCCAAGCCGCGCGGTGCCGGCCGGCACGATGACGTTGGACGCCTGCAGCGCGTTCACCACGTCCACCGGCGCGAAGCCCTTCGCCTCCAGCCGCGACTTGTCGAGATCGACCATGATCTGCCGCGACTTGCCGCCGAACGGGCCGGGCGTGGAGAGGCCGGGGATGGTGAACAATCGGACCCGGATGAAGTTCAGGCTGTAGTCGTAGATCTGCTGCTCGGTCAGTGTCTTGCTCGACAGCGTCATCTGCACGACCGGCACGTTCGAGGCGTTGAACTGGATCACACCCGGCGGCTGCATCCCGGGCGGCGCACCGCGCAGGATCGAGTTGTTCACCGACGTGATCTGCGCGATCGAGCTGCCGATATCGGTGCCGGGCTGGAAGTACACCTTGAGGATGCCGATGCTGGGGATCGACTGCGATTCGATGCGCGAGATGCCGTTCACCGTGGTGGAATAGGCGCGCTCGGAGATGAACACGACGCGGCGTTCCATGTCCTCGGTGGTGAGGCCGTTGTAGTTCCACACCACCAGCACCACCGGGATGTCGATCACCGGGAAGATGTCGACGATCATGCGCGTGATGGACAGCGCGCCCATCAGCAGGATCAGCAGCGCGGCGATCGCCGACGTATACGGTCGGCGCAAGGCAAGCCGCACCAAGCCGATCATTCCGCGGCCCCCTCCGTGTCACATTGTCCCAGACGTTACTATTGTTGCCACCCGAACGGAACACTGCCAAGCGGGGCTTTGCCGTTACCCGGCGAAGTGCCACGCTGCCGGCTGCCAGCGAGGGGAACGGACGATGAATACGCAGCAGATCAACCGTGCTGCCGCCCTGCTCGTCGGGGCGCGGCGTAACGGAACGTTGCTGGAGGGCCTGCCATCGGATGCGACACCGGCAAGCGTGGCCGAGGCCCATGCGATCCAGGATGCGGTCACTGCCGGGCTCGGCAAGCCGGTGGGCGCATTCAAGGCGATGGCGCCGGCCACCGGCGAGCCGACGCGCGGGGTGATCTACGCCGACACCGTTCATCGCCTCGCCGGCGCGCATTCCGGCCGCCGAGGTGCCGCAATGCGGTGTGGAAGGCGAAGTCGCGTTCGTGTTCCGCCGTGATCTGCCCCCGCGCGCGGTGCCCTATTCGCGCGACGAGGTGGCCGCCGCGGTGGATGCCTGCGCGGCGATCGAGCTGGTGACCAGCCGCTATCGCAATTTCGCTACGGCATCGAACCTGGAAAAGCTGGCCGACTGCATCAGCAATGGTGCCTTCGTGCACGCGGCCCCACCTGCCGGGTGGCGAAGCCTGGAACTCGGCAAGCTGAAAGTGACGCTGACGGTGAACGGTGTCACGGTGCTGGAGCAGGTGGGCGGGCATCCGACCGGCGATCCACTCGGCGTCGCGGTGGTGCTGGCGAACATGATGCGCGAACAGGGCGGCGTGCGCGCCGGCCAGTTCGTCACCTGTGGGTCCTGTACCGGCCTGCGCTACCTGAAGCCGGGCGACGTCTGTGGCGTGCGCTTCGAGGGGCTGGGCGCGGCGGAGGTGACGTTTATCTGATAGCGAACCGAGCATGCTTCCCCCTCCCCTTGCGGGAGGGGGTTGGGGGGAGGGGGCGTTGCCGGTAACCGCCTGGCCCCCTCCCCCCAACCCCCTCCCGCAAGGGGAGGGGGAGTATGATCACCTGTTCCTCAGCACATTCGCCGGATCGGCGGCGAGCTCGCCGCGCTCGACGCGCTTCACCATCTCGGTCAGCATTGCATGGGTCGGCGCCGGGACGCCGACCTCGGCGCCCCGCTCGGCGATGAAGCCGTTCATGAACTCGATTTCGGTGCGCCGCCCCTTCGCCATGTCCTGCGCCATCGACGGCCGCTGCAGATCGCTGCGCGCCGCGGCGTTGGTGCCGAGCAGCATCTGCGCCTCGATCTCCGCCAACGCGCCGCGATTGCCTTCGGACGCCAGCGCGAGCTGCTCCGGCTCCAGCGCGCCGATCTTGCCCAGCGCAAAGCCCATCGCCTGACCCACGCGTACCGACTCGCCGCCCAGCCGGATGCAGATGCGACGGATCGCGTCATGGCTGTCGCGCGCATTGCCGCCGAGACCGGTGGCGGCAGAGACGCCGTTGCGCATGCCGTTGACGCACAGCTTGGTCCAGCGCTCGCCCCACAGATTGTCGGTGGCGTGCGCGGTATCGATGCCATCGAGCATCGCGACGAGTTCCTCGACCCGGCGCGTGATGCGGCCGTGCGGCTCGCCGACATGGAACGACACGACGTTCCGGTTCTTCATCATCGAGCGGCGGACATGACCGGGCTCGAACAGCTCCACGCCCACTCCGCCGCCGACCACGCAGCCCACCGTGCGGCCCCAGCCCACGACACCCGCGATGCGTTCCTCGTTGATGCAGTTCTGCGACGACACCACGAAGCCGCCCGGGGCGAGATACTGCCGGATCAGCCGCGTCGCCCACACCGTGTCGTACGACTTCACCGCGATGAAGGCGATATCGATCGGCTGCTGCTTCGCCAGCTCCTGCGCATCGGTGACATGCATCGCCTTGACGCGGACGGTACGGTTCTCGGCCTCGGTCATGCCGTGCAGCTGCATGCCCTCGGCGCGCATCGCCTCGACATGCGCAGGCCACGGGTCGATCAGCGTCACGTCATGACCCAGCGCCGTGAGGTTTGCCCCGATATAGCCGCCGATCGCGCCGGCGCCGACGAAGGCGATGCGTTTGGCCATTGCTGTGGTTTCCCCTGCTATTCGGCGGCGAGCGGCATTTCCGCCACGGCTGCGCGCAGCCACACCGCGGTGTCGTGGAACACCGCGCCACCCATCGGGGGGGCCGGATCATCGCTGGTCAGCGCGTTGATACCGATGCCGCCCTCGAACGCCCCGTTCGGCCACACGCTCTCCGCCACCACCACGCCCGGCTGCAGCCCGTCGAACAGGCGCGCATGCAACACGACCTCGCCGCGCGCATTGCCGAGCCGCACCGGGTCGCCGTCGGCGATGCCCGCCCGCGCCGCGTCAGCCGGATGCAGCAGCACGGTCGGCCGTCGTTCCCGCTGCCGCGATGTCGGCGTCTCGGTGAAACAGGTATTGAGGAAGTGCCGCGACGGCGCGGTCACCATGCGGAACGGGCGATCCGGCGTCGCATCGTCGGTTGCCGTCATGTAGTCGGGCAGCGCCGGCATACGCGCCCAATCGGGACCGATCGCGCGCCAATCGGGCGCGAAATGGAAGCGCTTGTCCGACTGGGGGAACCCATGATGGAAATGCGCATCGGCGAACGGCGGCGCGATGTCGATCCAGCGCTGCTCCAGCACGGTGTTCGCGCCCGGCCAGCCGGAGGCACGCAGTGTCTCGTCGATGATCTCCATCTCGGTCATCTCGAAGCCACGATGCGTGGCGCCCAGCCGCGCCGCGAGACCCTGGTGCACCGCATGGTTCGGCCGGCACTCGCCCGGCGGTTCGATCAGCTTCGCACCGATCTGGATGTGGCTGTGTCCGCCGGCCTGATACAGGTCGTCGTGCTCCATGAACATCGTCGCCGGCAGCACGATGTCTGCCAGCAGCGCGGTCTCGGTCATGAACTGCTCGTGCACTGCGACGAACAGATCGTCCCGCAGGAAGCCCCGGCGCACGCGATTGGTGTCGGGCGCCACGGTAGCGGGATTGCTGTTCTGGATCAGCATCGCGTGCACCGGCGGGCCGTCGCGCAACGCCTCCCGATCGCCGTTCAGAATGCTGGCGAGCCGGCTCATATCAAGGATGCGCGTGGCCGGATCGACGGCGTCCAGACCCTCGATCAGCGTCTTGTCCCAGTTGCAGATGCTGCGATAGCTCCACAGCGCACCGGCGCCTTCATACTGCCACTTGCCGGTGACCGTCGGCAGGCAGGTCACCGCATGCATCGACGCGGCACCGTTGCGCGAGCGCGCGAAGCCGTAGCCGATGCGGATGTAGGCGCGCTGTGTGGTGCAGTACAGCCTGGCGAAGTCCTCGATCTCATCGACCGAAAGGCCGGTGATCGTCGCGGCCCACGCGGGCGAGCGCGCCGCCAGATGCGCTTCCAGCCCCGTGGGATAGTCGGAGAAGCCGCGCCAGGTAGTCGCGATCGGCGTAGCCATCGCGGAACGCGACGTGCATCACCGCGCAGGCCAGCGCGGCATCGGTGCCGGGCCGCAGCGCCAGATGCGTGTCGGCCACCGCCGCCGTGCCGGTGCGATACGGGTCCACCACCACCAGCTTGGCGCCACGCTCCTTCCGCGCCCGCGCGATGTGGGTCATCACATTGACCTGCGTGGCAACCGGATTGCCGCCCCACATCACGATCAGGTCGGAGCGCGCCATCTCGCGCGGATCGGGCCCGATGAAGCGGCCCACCCCGGCCATCCAGCCCGCCTCGCAGATCGAGGTGCAGATGGTCTTCGCCTGGCGGGAATACCGCATGACGTGGCGCAGCCGGTTGATGCCGTCGCGCTGCACCAGGCCCATCGTGCCGGAATAGTAGTATGGCCACACCGCCTCGCCGCCATGCCGGTCCGCCGTCGAGACGAATGCCTCCGCCACGCGGTCCAGCGCCTCGTCCCAGGAGATCGGACGGAACTGCCCGGACCCCTTCGGCCCGGTGCGCAGCAGCGGTTGGGTCAGCCGATCCGGATGGTGGATGCGTTCGGCGTAGCGCGCCACTTTGGCGCAGATCACGCCGGCGGTGTAGCTGTTGGCCTCCGCACCGCGCACCGCGCCGATGCGCCGGCCGTCCAGCACTTCGATCTCGAGGGCGCAGGTGGAGGGGCAGTCGTGCGGGCAGGCGGAGTGACGGAGATCGCGTGGCATGGCTGTGCAGCCTAGCGTCTGGCCCGCGGCCTTGGCAAAGTGGGGGCAACAAGGTTCTGGGAGACACATCATGCTGACGAGACGCAACCTGCTGGCGAGCTCGGCCGCCACCGTCGCGGCGCCGGCCGTCCTGAGCCAGGCGCGCGCCGCCACCCCCAAGGGCGTCGCGGTCATGGCCAAGCAGATCGACGACATCGTCAGCTTCGATCCGGCCGAATCGTATGAATTCACCAACGGCGAGGTCGATGCCAACTGCTATCGGCGGTTGATCCGACCGAACCTGGACGATGCGACCAAGATCGAGGGCGACCTGGCGGAAAGCTGGACCGTCAGTCCGGACGGCCTGACCTTCACCTTCAAGCTTCGGCGCGACGCGAAGTTCGAGTCCGGCAATCCGGTGACCGCGAACGACGCCGCGTTCAGCCTGCAGCGCGTGGTCAAGCTGAACAAGACGCCGGGCTTCATCGTGACGCAGTTCGGCTTCAGCCCGGACAACGTTGAGAAGACGATCCGTGCGCTGGACGACTATACGCTGGAGATGAAGCTGCCGAATGAGGCGGAGGCCACCAGCTTCGTGCTGTACTGCCTCTCGGCCAACGTCGGCAGCGTGGTGGACACGAAGACGGTGATGGCGAACCAGGCCAACGGCGATCTGGGCAACACCTGGTTGAAAAACCACACCGCCGGTGCGGGTCCTTACAAGCTGACCGAATGGGCCGCGAGCGACCATGTGATCATCGACACCAACCCGAACGCGGCGGAGAAAGCGCTGATGCGGCGGATTGTCATCCGCCACGTGGCGGATCCTTCGGCACAGCTTCTGCAGTTGGAGAAGGGCGACGTGGACATCGCGCGCGACCTTGGTGCCGACCAGCTCAAGTCGATCGCCGGCAACAAGAGCTTGACGATCGCGGCGGCGCCACAGGGCACGTCGATGTACATGGCGATGAACCAGGCGATGCCGCAGCTCCAAAAAGTGGAGGTGCATCAGGCGATCAAGAACGCGATCGACTACGAGGCGATCGCCAAGAACATCACGCCGAATACCTGGAGTGTCTGCCAGACATTCCTGCCCTATGCGCTGCCCGGCGCGCTGAAGAGCACGCCGTTCAAGAAGGATGTGGCCAAGGCCAAGGCACTGCTGGCGCAGGCCGGGTTGGCGGATGGGTTCGCCGTCACGATGGACTACATCAATACGTCGCCGAATTCCGATATCGCGCAGGCGATCCAGGCCGATCTGGCGGCCATCGGGATCATGGTGTCGCTGCAACCCGGCGACCAGAAGCAGGTGATCACCAAGACCCGCGCCCGGCAGCATCAGTTGGCGGTGCTGGTCTGGGGCACCGACTACTTCGATCCGAACTCGAATTCCCAGGCCTGGTGCGAAAATCCCGATGATTCGGATCAGAGCAAGCTGAAGATCCTCGCCTGGCGCAGCCACTTCGTGGACCAGGAACTGACCACCGAGTCGCAGGCGGCGGTGCATGAGCTGGATCCCGCCAGGCGCATCGAGCTGTACCACAAAATCCAGCAGCAGTTCATGGAACGTGCCCCGTTCGCCATGCTGTTGCAGAAGAATGCGGTCGCGGTGCTCGGCAATGGCGTCTCCGGCTTCCGGGTCGGGCCGATGCCGGACTACACGCACTACTCGACGATCGCGAAGGCCTGAGACAGGCGAATAACCAATATATACCAATGAACGGGGACAGATCATGTTGACCAGACGCACACTGCTCGCGACGTCCGCGGCCGGCCTGGCCGCGCCCGCCGTCATCGCCACAGCCCACGCGGCCACACCGAAGAACATCGTGGTCCAGGCCAAGGCGATCGACGACATCATCGGCGCATTCGATCCCGCCGAATCCTATCGAGTACTCCGACAACGAAGTCTGCGGGAACATGTACCGCAAACTGATCGTTCCGGACCCAGCCGATGCAGACAAGCTGGTGGGCGATCTGGCAGAGAAATGGGAGGTCAGCAAGGACGGCCTCGTGTTCACCTTCCAGATCCGCAAGGGCGTGGTGTTCGACAGCGGCAAGCCGCTGACCGCGGACGACGTCGCGTTCAGCCTGCAACGCGTGGTGAAGCTCAACAAGACGCCCGGCTTCATCCTGACGCAGTTCGGCTGGAACGCCGACAACGTCGAGAAGATGATCACCGCCAAGGGCGAGAACGTGCTGGAGGTGAAACTCCCCGAAGTCCAGGCAAGCACGTTCGTGCTGTACTGCCTTTCCGCCACGGTTGGCTGCGTGGTCGAGAAGGCCGTGGTGATGGCGAACCAGACCAACGGCGACCTCGGCAATCTCTGGCTGAAGTCGCATAGCGCGGGTGCCGGCAGCTATCGCCTGGTAGACTGGGCCGCCACCGATAAGATCATTCTGGAGGCCAATCCGAATGCCGCGGTGAAGCCGCACATCTCGCGCACCATCATCCGGCATACCCAGGAACCCGCGGCGCAGCTTCTGCTGGTGCAGAAGGGCGATGCCGACATTGCGCGCGACCTCAACGCGGATCAGCTCAAGTCGATCCAGAAGAACCCCGACTTCACATTCACAAAGGCCAACCAGCTTACGTCGATGTATGTGGCCTGCAACAAAAACCAGCCGCAGTTTCAGAAGCAGGAGGTGATCCAGGCGATCAAATGGGCGATCGATTACGACGCGATCGCCACGAACATTACGCCGGATATCTGGACACCCTGCCAGACCTTCCTGCCAAAAGGCTCCCCCGGCGCTATTGCCGATGAGCCGTTCAAGAAGGATGTGGCCAAGGCCAAGGCGCTGTTGGCGAAGGCCGGCTACCCGGACGGCTTCAGCATGACACTCGATCACTTTTCCAGGGCGCCGTTCCCGGATGTTGCACAGGCGATCCAGGCCAATCTCGCGGAGATCGGGATCAAGGCCCAACTGCTCGCCGGTGAGGGCAAGCAGGTCACCACCAAGATGCGCGCACGCCAGTTCCAGATGACACTGATGACGTGGTTCCCCGATTTTCTCGACATGCACTCCAACGCGCAGGCATTCAACTACAATGCTGATGAACTCGGACACGTCCAAGGTGAAGCTACCGGCGTGGCGCTGTCACTTCCAGGACAAGGAGCTGACCGACCTGGTGGACAAGGCGGCGAAGGAACTGGACGCGAAGAAGCGCATGGAGATGTACGCCAAGATGCAGCGTGATTCGTTGGAGCGGTCGCCGTTTGTGTTCGTGCTGCAGAACGCGGAGATCGCCACCATGCACAAGGGCGTGACGGGCATCCAGTTGGGGCTACTGCCCGACTACACGCGCTATGCGGGCATCAGCAAGGCGTGATCTCCAAGCGTCTTCGTCCGGTTCTCGCCGCGCTGGCCAGCATCCCGGTGACGCTGTTTGGCCTGGTGCTGGTGACGTTCCTGATTGGCCGGGCGATGCCGATCGATCCGGTCATCGCCATCGTTGGCGATCACGCCCAACCGGACGTGATCGCCCGTGTGCGCACCGAACTGGGGCTTGATGAACCGTTGTACGTGCAGTTCGGCATTTTCCTGCGGAACATGGCACATGGCGATCTCGGCAACTCGGTGATGACGTCACGCCCGGTGCTGGTTGACATCGCACGTTTCTTCCCCGCCACGCTGGAGCTTGCCACCGCAGCGATCATCATCGCCGTGATCGTCGGACTGCCGCTCGGGGTGTTCGCCGCGGCACGGCAGGGTTCGCGCTTCGACCATACCGTGCGGGTGATCAGCCTCACCGGACAATCCGTGCCGGTGTTCGTGCTGGGGCTGGTGGCGCTGCTGGTGTTCTACGTCAAGCTCGGCATCGCGCCCGGCACCGGGCAGTTGGACGTTGCCTATGAAGGAGCGGTGCCTCGGGTCACCGGCATGCTGGTGATCGACGCGGTGCTCGCGGAGGACTGGGATTCGGTCTGGGATGCGCTGTCGCACCTGGCATTGCCGGCGCTGGTGCTGGCGTATTTCTCGATGGCGTACATCACCCGCATGACGCGGGCCTTCATGATCGAGGCATTGTCCGGCGAGTACATCATCACGGCGCGTGCGAAAGGTCTGTCGGCTTCGCGCATTCTGTGGCGGCACGCGTTCGGCAACATCTCGGTGCGGCTGATCACCGTGCTGGCGCTCGCCTATGCCGGCCTGCTGGAAGGCGCGGTGATCACCGAGACGGTGTTCTCCTGGCCGGGACTTGGACTTTACCTGACCGGATCGCTCCTGAACGCCGACATGAATGCCGTACTGGGCGCGACGCTGGTGGTCGGCGCGGTGTACCTGCTGCTGAACCTGATGGCGGACATGGCATACCACCTGCTGGATCCACGCGTACAATGATCGTGCTGTCCCGCGATTGGCTGCTCAGCGAAACACCGGTCTCGCGTGCCCAGGCGGCGTGGGTGCGCCGGTACCGCGGCTGGTTGCAGTTCCGTACCAACGGACTGGCGATGGTGGGGCTGGTGACCGTGGTCATCATGATCTTCATGTCGCTGGCCGCGCCGTTGCTGGCGCTGCAGAACCCCTCCGCGCAGGACCTTGCCGGCCGGCTTGCGCCACCATCACTGCAACATTGGCTGGGCACCGACGAACTCGGCCGCGACATCTATTCGCGCATCCTGTACGGCGGCCGCGTCACTCTCGGCATGGTGGTGGCGGTGGTGCTGCTGGTGGCCCCGATCGGTCTCGCGGTGGGCAGCGTTGCCGGTTATCTGGGCGGGATGGCGGATCGGGCGTTGATGCGGCTGACCGATATTTTCCTGGCGTTTCCCCGGCTGGTGCTGGCACTGGCATTCGTGGCCGCGCTGAAGCCTGGCATCACCAGCGCGATCATCGCGATCGCCCTGACATCCTGGCCACCCTATGCACGCCTCGCGCGGGCCGAGACGCTGACACTGCGCGGCAGCGACTTCATCGCTGCCGTGCGGCTGACCGGCGCGAGCCGGTTCCGCATCATCCTCCGCCACATCGTGCCGTTGTGCCTGTCGAGCGTCATCGTGCGTGTCACACTGGACATGAGCGGCATCATCCTCACCGCGGCCGGCCTGGGCTTCCTGGGGATGGGCGCGCAGCCGCCGATGCCTGAATGGGGCACGATGATCGCTTCGTCGCGCGCGTTCATCCTGGAACAGTGGTGGGTGCCGACGATCCCTGGCCTCGCCATCTTCGCGGCGTCGCTCGCATTCAACCTGCTGGGCGACGGCATGCGCGACGTGCTCGATCCGAAGCAGCGGTGACGGCGACTTGCTGGTTCAGATCGAAAATCTGCGCATTCGCTTTCCAACGCCAAGCGGCGGCTTTTCCGAAGCTGTGCGCAACGTTTCGCTGACGCTGGGACAGGAGAAGCTCGGCATCGTCGGTGAATCGGGTTCCGGCAAGTCGCTGACCGCACGCTCGATCCTGCGGCTGCTGCCGGGCAATGCGGTGATCACCGCCGACAAGCTGATCTTCGACGACATCGATGTGATGCGCGCGGACGAGGCGGCGATGCGCCGGGTGCGCGGCAAGCGCGCCGGCCTGATCTTGCAGGACCCGAAATACTCGCTGAACCCCGTGATGACCGCCGGCGAGCAGATCGCCGAGGCGTGGCGCGTGCATCGTGGCGGCAGCCGCAGGCTTGCCTACCAGGCCGCCATCGATCTGCTGGTCCAGGTGCAGATCCGCGATCCCGCCCGGGTCGCGGCGGCCTATCCGCACGAGTTGTCCGGCGGCATGGGCCAGCGCGTCATGATCGCCATGATGCTGGCCCCTGATCCGGAGCTGCTGATCGCCGACGAACCGACCAGCGCACTGGACGCCACGGTGCAGGCGGAAATCCTCCGCCTGATCGAGGACCTGGTGTCGCGCCGCGGCATGGGCCTGATCCTGATCAGCCACGATCTGCCGCTGGTCTCGCATTTCTGCGACCGCGTCGCGGTGATGTATGCGGGGCGCGTGGTCGAGGAGCTGCGTGCCGCCGATCTGCTGCACGCCAATCATCCCTACACGCGCGGACTGCTGGAGTGCCTGCCCGCGCTCAGCCACAGGCAGCATCGCCTGGCCGTCATGCAGCGGGATCCTTCATGGCTGGAGGAATGATCGAGATCGCTGCGCTGAGCGTCCGCTTCGGCACCGTCGAGGCGGTCAAGGACGTGTCGTTCAGCGTCGAGCAGGGCGAGAGTTTTGGCCTGGTCGGCGAAAGCGGCTCCGGCAAGTCGACGGTCCTGCGGGCCTTGGCGGGCCTCAATCGGAACTGGTCGGGCCGCATGGTGCTGGCAAACGAAATCCTCGCACCCCAGCGCAGCAAGGACTTCTTCCGCCGCGTGCAGATGGTGTTCCAGGATCCGTACGGTTCGCTGCATCCGCGTCAGACGGTGGACCGACTGCTCGGCGAGCCGTTGCTGGTACACCGCATGGACAACATCGAGCGGCGCATCCTGCGCGGTCTCAACGAAGTGGCGCTGCCCACCGCCATGCGGTTCCGCTATCCGCATCAGCTGTCCGGTGGCCAGCGGCAGCGGGTGGCGATCGCGCGCGCGCTGATGGCGGAGCCCAAGGTGCTGCTGCTCGATGAACCGACCAGCGCGCTGGATGTATCGGTGCAGGCCGAGGTGCTGAACCTGCTGATGGATCTGCAGCAGGCGCACGGGCTGACCTATATTCTGGTCAGCCACAACCTGGCGGTGGTTGCACATCTCTGCGCGCGGATCGGGGTGATGCAGGCAGGCGAACTGGTCGAGCTGCTGTCGGCGGACGACCTGCGCGCCGGCCGCATCCGGCATCCGCACACCGCATCGCTGCGGGAGCTGAGCATCGAGCTCGAGGAGCCGGAGACGAGCCCATGAGCGGCGATTTGATGCGAACCCAATAACGGCAGGGTGCGGACGGAATGTCGCATGCAACGGACGCCTCGGAGCACGGACGCCAGCACCGGCTGCACCTGCCGCACCCGCATTTGCCGCATGGGCTGGTCACCTTCCCGCGCCGGCTGCTGCCGTGGATCGAGCCATGGTTCCTCGCCTATGCGTGTCTTGGCGTCGTGCAGGGCGGGATGCTGCCGCTGCTGCTGCCGCTGTCCGCCGGCGGATCGATGCATGCCGGCACGATCGTTGGGGTAATGAATCTGGCTGGTCTGACCGCGCCGTTCTGGGGCCACCTCGCGGACCGCCGGCGGCTGCATCGGCAGGTCCTGCTGGCCGGAATGCTGACCGCGCTGGTGGCGCTGGTGTTGATGCCGGCCAACATCGGCCTGCCACTCAAATCCGTTTTGGCCGCGATCCTCGGCCTCGGTTTCGCTGCCGCGAACACCGTGGCGAACATGTTCATCGTCGAGGCGCGGCCGCCAGAGGAATGGGATGCCCGCATCGGCGCGCTACAGGCATTCAGCGGCCTCGGCCAGGTCGCGGGCCTGCTGCTGGCCGGGCTCATCGGCGGCCGTTACGCGCTTGCCTTCGGCGTTGCGGCAGGATTGGTGGCGGCGGCGATTCCTATCACCTGGCTGACGCTGCGCGGCGTTCGGCTCCCGGTTCCGCGCGAAGCGGCGACGGCGCACCCGCCGATCGGCGGCGAAGGCTGGGCCTGCGCGCCGCAGCGAATGTTCCATATTCCCACCTGGCGCGGAATGGGGACGCTGTTGCGCGAACTCGAAATGCCGTTCGCCCGCCTGATGATCGTGTGGTTCGTGGCGTTCGTCGCAATCGGCGCGGTGCTGACCATGTTTCCGCTGGCGCTGATCCGGTCGTTCGGCGTGACCACCGGGCTACCTGCCTCGACCTACGCCTTCGCGTCGGCGGTCAGCCTGGCGATGTATCCGCTGGCGGCCAAGGTCGCAACTCGGCGCGGCGCACGGCTCGTGCTGCGCGCGGGGTTTGCCGCGCGCGCCGTGGCCATCACGATCCTGGCCATCGCATTCCTTTCGCCAGTGGACAATGTTCCGCTGGCGCTGGCCGGGTTCGGTGTTCTGGTGATGGCGTGGCCGCTGCTCGGTGTGAGCGGCACGACGCTCACCGCGCAGCTCGCACCGGGCGAAAAGGGTGAGGCGCTTGGCCTCTTCAACGCGTCCTCCTCGCTGGCAGGCGCTGTCGGCGCGTTCCTGGGCGGGTGGGCGATGGAAGCGGTCGGGTTTGGCACGGTCTGTCTGGTGGGCGCCGTCGTGGTGGCAATTGCGGCACTGCTCTCCGGTGGCGGGAGCGCGGTGGCGTCCAGCATGACGCCCCGCCTCCCCCAATGAAAATCGTGATGAATGCACCCGGCGATCAGCCGCCGGCGTAGTGCATCAGCTACCCGACGTGGCCAGCGTCAGTTCCACGCGCCGATTCTGCGCCCGACCGGCCGGCGTGCTGTTCGAGGCGACCGGGTTTGTTTCGCCGAACCCTTGCGCCGAAACAAGATCCGGCTTCACGCCCTGCGAAATCAGAAATTGCATGACGTTCTCGGCACGCTTCTGTGACAGCACCTGGTTCGAGGTGACGCCTTGCCTTTGCAGCGCCGGACCGATCGGGGCGTTGTCGGTATAGCCGTTCACCACCAGTTTGTTCTTCTGCGTCGGTGCAAGTTGCGATGCCAGCCTGGCGATGACCGATTGTCCCTCTTGGGTCATTTGCCAGCCGCCCGACGGGAACAGCAGGTCACTGTTCACGGTGTACTTGATCGCCCCCACCAACCGGTTGATCTGCGCCTGATCGGCAGCAACCTGTTGCTGAAGTTGCTGGTTCTGAGCCTGGACGGCGTCGTAGTCGCTCTTCCAGACCACACATCCCGTCAAGACAAGCGGCGACAGCATCGATCCGACGATGAAGGGGCGTTTGATTGGACTGGCCACAGATATTGTCTCCTCCGAATTTGACAGTTCAGACGCGGACCCAGAGCGAGGCTGATCGAGCTTCACCGTTGTCCAGCCGGCAACGGCATAATCGGGATTGCCCCGGCAGACAACCGGAAAGGTTATCCATCGGCGAGCATTCGCTCCAGGCTCATCGGCTGGCATAATCAAGTGCATGTGGCTTCAAGCCTGTCACGATGCGGTCGCGCTCCACAGTCCGGTCCGCAGGGAGCATCCCCAATGCCCGTCTCGACCCACATGGTTCCGATGCGCGACGGCATCCGCCTCGCCACCGATGTGTATCTACCGGATAGCGCCGGCGGCTACCCGGTGATCCTGGAACGCACGCCGTATGGTCGCGCCGAGACCAGCCGCAGCGAGATCACCGCCGCCGACCGCACCCCCGCCTCGCGCGCGGAGGTCGCCGCATATTTCACCGCGCATGGCTATGCGGTCGCGTATCAGGACACCCGCGGCCGCTACGGATCGGAGGGCCGCTTCGTCAAATACCTGTCCGACGGCGAGGACGGCTTCGACACCTGCGCCTGGCTGCGTGAACAGCCCTGGTGCGACGGGCGCATCTGCACCATGGGCCTGTCCTATGCCGCTCATACGCAGGCCGCGTTGGGCTGCCTCGATCCGCCGGGACTGGTCGCGCAGGTGCTGGACTGCGGCGGGTTCGTCAATTCGTGGCAGTCAGGTATCCGTCAGTCCGGGGCGTTCGAACTGAAGCAGGCGACCTGGGCGTTCAAGAACGCGCTGGTGTCGCCGGAGGCGCAGGACGATCCGGTGATGCACGCGGCGCTGGCTGGCGAGGAC
The DNA here is from genome assembly GCA_963749575.1 of uncultured Alphaproteobacteria bacterium. Lineage (GTDB taxonomy): Bacteria > Pseudomonadota > Alphaproteobacteria > Acetobacterales > Acetobacteraceae > JAMXLO01. The sequence continues at coordinate 146,329 of CAVVNM010000009.1, read as the reverse complement.
ATCCGCGAATGGTTCACCCGCATGCCGTGGCAGCCGGGCCATTCGCCGCTGCGTCATCATCCCGACTATGAGGCGTATCTGTTCGACCAGTGGACGCACGGCGCGTTCGACGAATTCTGGCAGCAGCTTGGCATCTGCACCGAGCGCTGGCACGAGCGCTACAGTCGGGCCACGTGCGTGCACATGTCATCGTGGTGGGACCCATATCCGCTCACCGCGACCGGCAACTACGCCGGCCTGAAGCGCGCCGGCCGTGGGCCGCAGCGGCTGATCCTGGGTCCATGGACGCATGGCGATCGCAGCGACACCTGTTTCGGCGATGTCGAGTTCGGCCCCGACGCGGCGCTGGATGCATGGGCCGGAGACTGGCGCGCGTATCGGCTGCGCTGCTTCGACCATGTGGTGAAGGGTATGCGCCTCGACGAACCAGCGGTGCGCATCTTCGTCATGGGCGGCGGCAGTGGGCGGCGCAACGCGGCCGGCAAACTGGAACATGGCGGTCGCTGGATCGCCGCCGCCGACTGGCCGCCGCCCGGCGTGGAATACAGCGCATTCCATCTGCACCGCGATGGCCGGCTCGATTGCGCGCCCCCTCCCCTGGACGCTCCGCCACTCTCATACGATTTCGATCCGTCACATCCCACGCCGACGATCGGCGGCGCGATGAGCAGCCTCGATCCGGTCGCTTATGCCGGAGCGTGGGACCAGACCGAAAGCCCGGAGTTCTTCGGCTGCACGCCGCCCTATCTGCCGCTCGCCTCGCGCCGGGACGTGCTGGTGTTCCAGACGCCGCCGCTCGATGCGCCGCTGCAGGTGGTGGGCCCCATCGAGGTCGAGCTGTTCGTGGCGACGGACGGCCCCGACACCGACTTCACCGCCAAGCTGATCGACGTGCATCCGCCGTCGGCCGACTATCCCAAGGGCTATGCGATGAACCTCACCGACGGGATCCTGCGGCTGCGCTACGCCGAGGATCCAGCGCATCCGCGCCTCCGCCAGCCCGGCGAGGTGGTGCGGCTCCGCATCGCGCTGTTCCCGACCGCGAACCTGTTCCTACCGGGCCATCGCATCCGGCTCGACATCTCGTCCAGCAACTTCCCGAAATTCGATGTCAACCCGAACACCGGCGAGCCGGACGGCATGGCGCGGCGCAGGCGGGTTGCGGTGAACACGGTGTTCGTCGATCGCAACCGGCCCAGCCGGGCGGTGTTGCCTTTGCTCGCTGTTTGATGCGATAGCGCTCGCGGCGCGCCGAGGAAAGCCGATGAACGATCTATATTCGTTCCACGCCCAGCATCGCAACACCAGGGTGATGCACAAGTGGGACCACTACTTCGAGGTCTATGAGCGCTTCCTGTCGCCGATCCGCCGCACCAACCCGGTCGTGCTGGAGATCGGCGTGCAGCTCGGCGGCTCGGCGGAGATGTGGCGCGACTATTTCGGCCCGGCGACGCGCATCTACGGCATCGACATCAATCCCGACGCCAGGCAGCAGGAGGACATCGTCACCAAGGTGTTCATCGGCGACCAGCAGGACCGCAGCTTCCTCCGCTCCGTGCTGCGGGAGATCGGACCTCCGGATGTGGTGATCGACGATGGCGGACACTCCGCCAATCAGCAGATCACGGCGTTCGAGGAGCTGTATCCATCGCTCAGCGAAAACGGTCTCTACTTCGTGGAGGACACGCACACGTCGCTGTGGCGCGGGCAGTTCGTGGACCGCCAGGACCAGCAGAGCTTCTTGCAGTTCTCCTTCGCCCGTTGCGCGCAGTTGATGGAGTGGACCGGCAAGGCGGCGAATTTCCAGGTGCTCGGCAGCGATCAGAATGAGACCCTGGCGAGCGCCGCCTCGGAATTCTGCCGCACCACCAAGGCGATCACCTTCTTCGACAGCATGATCGTGTACGAGCGTGGCCACCGTCGGGTGCCGCGGCACACGCGGCGCTGAAAGGACACCGACCGTACTCCGATGATTACACTGTCCCGTGCGCCCGCGACCCTGCCTGGCGGGCGGCGCATTTACGCGATCGGCGATGTCCATGGCTGCGACGTGCAGCTTGGCAATCTGCATGAGGTGATCGCTGAGGACCTGGCACAGCGCCCGGTCGATGCGCCGCTGCTGCTGCATATCGGGGACTACGTCGATCGCGGTGTGGATACCGCAGGCGTGCTCCAGCGGCTGCTTGCGGGACCGCCGATCGATGACGTGCCGGTGGTCAATCTGCTCGGCAATCACGACGACACGATGCTGCATGCCCTGTCGGGCGACCGTCCCGCGGCGACCGACTGGCTGTTCACCGGTGGCCGGCCGGCGCTGCAAAGCTACGGCATCGATCCGGATTCGCCACGCGAGAGCTGGCCGCAGGGCGTGCCGACCGAGCACGTGGCGTTCCTGCGCGATCTCACGTTGACCCATCGCGCGGGCGGCTACCTGTTCGTGCACGGCGGCGTGCGCCCGGGCGTGCCGTTGGAGCAGCAGGCACGCGAGGACCTGCTGCGGATGCGCCAGCCGTTTCTGTATTCCGAGATGTCGTTCGGCGCGGTGGTGGTGCATGGCCACAGCCCGGTGAAGGAGCCGGTGGTGCGGCACAACCGTATCGCCATCGATACCGGCGCGGTGTTCGGCGGCAAGATGACCTGCCTGGTGCTGGAGGGCGACACGTTGGGCTTCCTCACCGCCGATCCGGTGGGCGAGCCCGTGTCGATCGCACATCGGTAGCGTGCATGAGGTGTCGGTCCGGTCTTCTGCTATATTCATCGCCCGGCAACAGCCGCTGACGCACTACAACGGATCGACGCTGCAATCTGCCTGTGGAACGGACCGGAAGGTTGGTCCCGGGTGCAGGCGTGTTGCGCGGCGCAACCTCATCGTCCTGTCAGCTGCGCGATCAACGCTTCATACGCAGCAATATAGTCCGCCATAGCCAGATGCTTGTCGGCATATCGCCGCGCAGCCTCGCGCAGCCGGCGTGAGAGCGGAGCATCCTCCAGCACTCGCAGCACCGCATTCGCCAATCCCTTCGGATCGAAGAACGAGACCAGCAGGCCGTTCTGTTCGTGCGTGACGAACTCACTTACCGTCGGTGTGTCGCTACCGATCACGACGCAGCCCGCGGCCAGGGCCTCGCGCAGCGACCAGGAGGCGACGAACGGATAGGTCAGGTACACGTGCGCATCCGAACGCTGCAGCAGCGCCACGTAGCTCGCGTATTCCAGACGGCCGGGAAACAGCACCCGCGTCGGGTCGATGCTGTCGCCGAGCTCTGCCAGCATCGTCTGCCGCCACGTCCCGTCCATCGGCGGCATGCCGTAGCTGATACCATCGGCGCCCACCAGCACCACCCGGAGATCCTTGCGTGCCCGCAGCAGATGCGGGATCGCCCGCATCATGACATGGAAGCCGCGGTATGGCTCCAGATCGCGCGCCACATACGTGACAAGCCGCTCGTTCGGCTTGATGACGGTCCCGCCGATCGTCAGGTTGCGACGCCGCGCCTGCGGGCTCGGCTTGCATACATCCAGGTTGACCCCCTCCGGCAGCAGCGTGATGCGTGAATGTGCCCAGTCGGGGTAGGTTGAGAGTTGCCAGCGGGTCGGTGTCTGCGCATGCGCGCCGAGATTGAGCGCCAGCAGGTTGACCGCATTCTTCGCCCGGATGCGCGGGTGGTCGGCAGGATTCGTCGGAAATTCCGGATCGAACCCGACATCGATACCGTCGATGCAATAGTAGAATTCCAGATAGCCGAGCAGCGGTGCATTTGGCCAGACATCGCCGATATTGAGCAGCTCGCCCCAGCCGTGATGGCCGATGATGATGTCCGGCTCGAAGCCAAGTTGCTTCAGATTGGCCGCCGTGTGCCCCACCACCTCGGCGCGCCGTACCGCCGCGTCGAGTTCGCGCGCGGCGACATGCGCCTCTGCGGTTGCGGACCGTGGCTTGGGATACGGCACCGTCTGCACGCCGGGTATCCGGTTGCCGTTCGGCTCGGTGATGAACACCACGTCATGCTGCTTCGATGCAACGAGGTGCCGGACAATGTGCAGATACTGCCCAGGGAAGTTCTGGTGGACGAACAGGAATTTCACGCCGCGACCTTGAGCTGGCGAACCGGCCTGCCGGACTGCCCGTCCTCAGCGCGATCGCCGTCCGGCTGATCGCGCCGGGCGGCCGGCGGGCTTGGTTGGTGCCGGCTTTTCCGCCGCCGGTTGAGCCGACTGCGTGCGTGCCCTGCGCGGCGCGCCCTCACCACCGCGGCGCCGGATCACCACCTGGAACGCCTCGAGCGCCGCCAGACTTTCGGCTTCGCAGGTCTCCCCGCCGGGGATCGGTCCGATCGAACTGCCGTCGACAAAGGTGGCGGAGTAGCTGCATTCGTGGGTCTTCGCCACGTTGCCCTTCAAGCGGACCTTGAGGCCAAGCAGCGGCAACGCCATGCCGCGGCTGCCGCAGAACTTGCCACCCTCGATCCACGGCGACAGCCAGCCGCGGCCCAGCACCGCCTGATATTCGACGTCCGTCGGCTTGACGCTGTCCCGCGGCGCGATGCTGAACCCCTCGATCCATTGGCGGCTGCCGCGTGTGCCGGCCCAGTCGCCGACCTTCCCCGGCGCGTCCCCGGTGCGCTGCACGTGTACCAATACATCGGCGTCCGCAGGTGTCACCGCATTGGGTGCCCCCTGGCCCGCCACTGCCGCCGGAACCTGGGCATCTGCGCCGGGTTCGGCACCCAGCCGCATCACCTGGAGGCGTGGCGCCGCATCGGGAGGCGCTGACGGCAACTGGTACACCGTCACCAGCACCTGCGCTGGCCCCTCGGCCACCCGCACCAGGGCCGCGGCATCGCTGCCGTTCATCCAGCCATCGTCGCGGAATGTGCTGATGCTGACCGCCTCCGGCCGCCCGGCGGGCCCCGGCGGCAGCGAAATCCGCACCCCGGGCAATCCCGACCGGTCGTTCGCGACCGGCGAGCCGGGTGCCTGAAACACGCAGAACAGGCCAGTGTCCAGCGTCATCAGATGTCCGGAGACCTTAAGTTCGGCGACACGGTTCGTGGCACCACCGTCCCGGGCGGCGGCCTGGGCGGCGGGCGGATTGGGAACGGCATTGCCGGCTTCGGACATATGGATCTCGCTTTTCTCGATTGCGCCCAGCGGCTCGATTGAACCGCTCGCGCGACGAATTTGACGGGCTGCGCAATGTGCCGGGCATCATTACCAAAGTCATTGAGGGCGCGACAGACCGGACGCCGCAATCAGTGCGTTATTGATGGCGTACGCCGGTAGGCCGAGCGGCAGCAGGATGCCGCGACCGGTGCGTCGGATGCGCTCGGCCTGCGCGCCAATGTCGAATGCCACCACGCGCAGGCCGGCGCGCCAGGCTTCGGCCAGGCTCAGGCACCAGGTCTCCGGAAAGATCGACGGCAGCAGCGCGAGGGTCGCGTTCTGCGCCTTGATCAATTCCACCGCCTCGTCGGTCGTGTAGCCGCCGGTGACAAAGACGCGCCCGGTGGCGAGCAGCCTGCGATCATCGATCGTATGGCCGACCACGACGAATTCCAGCCGCAGACACCGTTCGGCGGCGTCGCGTGCGCAGTCGAGCACCACCTGATATCCCTTGTGAACGCCGATCGCGCCGACCACGCAGACCCGGCAGGTGGTATTTGCCGCCGGGGGTGGTGGATCGCCGAGCGCCGCGTCGTCCTCATGCGGGCGCGCCACCGGACGCGTGGCGGGAAAATGGCGGCGGATACGCGCCGCCGCGTCCTCGGACGGCACCACCACGCGCCGCGCTTTCGCGAGCAGCTTCGCCGATCGAGCGCGCAGCGCGGCGACGGTGATGTCCTCGTCGATCAGGTTGCCGGCATCCGCGACGCACGCCTCGCATCGCGCCACCTCGGGCTCGCCGCAATAACGCTGCGCCGGACCAACCAGCGCGACACGAGCGCAAAACCAGGCATAGTCATGCACGTGCACGTCGTACGGCACGCCGAGATCGCCGATCAGATCGAGCACCGCCGGATGATGGCCGACCATATGGTGCAACTCCACGGCGCGCGGGCGCTCGAGCGTCAGCAAACGCAGCAGACCCGGCAGTTCATCCGGCATCGCGTAGCGCAGGTTGGGGAACGCGTTCGCGGTGCCTTCGCCGATCGTGATGCATCGTTCGCCATCCGGCGAACGGCAGGGCCGCAGCACGATGGCGCGGTAGCCGTCGGATCGATGCCGCTCGACCGAGGCCGTGATCTGGCGCTCCACTCCGCCGCCCGAGGCGTGGGTGATCAGGATCACCGACTGGCTATCGCGGCGTCGCGTGGCGCGCCACCGCGCCAGATCCAACCGCCGCCGCACCCCGGCCAGAGGGTCCGCCCTGGCGTGCGACTCGATCAGTTTCGCGTAGCCGGGATGCAACCGCTCCAGTACGGCCGTGTTGCGTGCTCGGAGGTGCCGCGCCGCCGTGCCGAACGATTTCCCGCCAACATGCGCGACGAACACGCCCGGCGCGGCGACGTGCCGCCAGCCAAGGTGCCGAGCGCGCAGACAAAAGTCGTTTTCCTCGCCGTAGCCCTGGGCGAACAGGTCGGCCCGCAGCAGGCCGACTGCGTCCAGGCAGACGCGCCGGATATATATGCAAAAGCCGACGCCGACCGGGATGTCGATTGCACGGCCGCCGTTGGCCCGTCGCGCCAGGGCGTCGATGCGGGCCGCCGCGGCGAGGTCCGGCAGTGGGTTTTCGCCGGTCGGGCCAGGATAGCTCACGATCGTCGCATCGTTGGACAACGGCGTGACGGTGCCGACATCGGACGCGCCGTAGGCGATGGCACGAAGCTCCTCCAGCCAGCCGGGCGCCACCAGCGTGTCGCTGTTCAGCAACACGACATCGCGCCCGGCGGCCGCGCGCATCCCTGCGTTCGCGCTCGCGGCAAACCCCAGGTTCCGTCGGTTGCGGATCAGCATGATGCGCCGCTGCCGCGCCAACTTGTCGAGAGCCGTGATCAGCTCTGGCTCCGGCGACGCATCGTCGATCACGATCACCCGGCCGGTCCGGGATCGCGTGGCCAGAACGCTGTCGAGGCAGTCGAGCGAGTGGCCGGCGCCGCCATGCACCGGTATCACCAGGTCGACCGGGATCCGACGCCGTGACGAGATACCCGGAACGCGGGGGATCGTGTTTGCCACCGGTATCGCGGCCGGCGGGCACGGGCGCGGCCGCCGGGCACGGGCGGTCGGATATAGTCGGGCAAGCACGGCCGCCGCACCGGCGTTGGCTTCCAGATCGGCCATTGGGTTGAGTGGGCTGCCGAGCAGATCCTTGCCGTCGCGACCCGTCACGTGCAGCAGTCCACGCAGGCCCGTCAGCGCTGTCGCCGGTACCCAGAAGCCACGCGGGCGTCCAAGCAGACCACTGTTGTCGATGCGCACGTCCGTGTCGGACGCGGTAATGCGGATCTGGCCGCGTCCTTTGACTGGCCGGATTGTCAGCACCGAATCCGTGTTGGGATCCCCGGGATGCCACGCCCAACCCGTCAGGCTGCCTGCGTCGGCGGTCACGCAGCCGACTGTCGCGGTCATCGCCGCCATATCGATCGGGCTGCCCAGAAAATGGCGCCGGTCGGAGGTCACCACCTGGAGCGTCCCCCGCCCATCCGAGAGAGGATGCGGAGCTTCATGTGCCGACCGGGTGATCAGCTGACCGTCCCCTGACAGCCCGCACCAGCCCGGTGCGCCGGCCTCACGCGTGATGGCATCGGCCACGCCTGCGAAACCGGGATCGGGCACGTGCCGCCGCAGTGCCGCGGCCAGCGCCTCGGCTGCGCCGGCGGCGTCGCCGAGCCGCCGACGGGCGGTCGCCAACCCCAGCCATGCCTCTCGGATATCGCTAGTGGCACTGATCGCGGCGAACAGCGCTGCCGCGCGCATGTCGTCGTGGCCGAGACATACGGTTGCCAGCGCCAGCGCCAGCGTCTGATCGCGTGGCGCCAGACGGCAGGCGCGATCCAGCCAGCGGCGCGCCGCAGCGCCGTTGCCCGCGGCAGCCTCGGCCTGGCCGCGCTCGAACGCCTCGACTGCCAGTGCCGCGTGATCCGCCGGTTCGGTCAGCGACTGGCCGCCTGCGGTTCGGCCTGCTGCGTGTCGGCCGCCGGCGGCAGCGTCGCCAGATCGGTGCGTGCCTCCGGCAAGCCTTGCGCCAACGCCCGCTCCAGCCAGACACGGGCACGGTCGAAGTCACGCTCTCCGGCCAGGCCTCGCGCCAGGTAGCGGCCAAGCATCATCTGCGCATACGCGTGGCCGCGCTCCGCCGCAGCGCGGAAGCAGCGCTGCGCGGTCGGCCGATCCACCGGCACATCGTGGCCGCCGCCATGCATCGCACCCATGGCGAACATGGCGCCGACATGGCCGCGGCCGGCTGCCTTCTCGAACAAGGCGAATGCGCCAGGGTGATCCTTCGGCCCACCGCGGCCGGTCAGGAGCAATTCGGCAAGCTGGACCTCGGCCTCCACCATGCCGACATCGGCGGCGCGCTTGATCCAGACCCGGCCGTCCTCCGGGTTGGCGTCCACCCCACGGCCTTCGACCAACATACGGCCGTACCAATACTGCGCGTTCACCACGCCGTCGGCGGCGCGACGCAGCCATTCCGCGGCCTTCCGGTCATCCCGCTCGACGCCGACACCCTCGGCCAGGCAGACGCCAAAATTGAATGCCGCCACCAGATCGCCGGACGCGGCCGCCTGTTCGAACCACTCGCGCGTCCGGATCGCGTCCTCCGTACCGCCCTGTCCGTGCAGCAGCAGATTGGCGAGGTCCACGCGTGCCGATTGGTCGCCGGCTTCGGCCGAGACACGGAACCAGCGCGCCGCCTCCTCGGAGTCGCGGGGCACGCCGGCACCGGTAAGATGCAGCATTCCCAGTGCGCGCGCGCCGCCACGATGTCCGGCTTCCGCGGCACGACGAAACCACATAGCCGCCTCGGCGAAGTTCGGTGGCAGCTTGCCACCTTTGGCATAGAGGTCACCGACCACTGCCGCCGCCTCCGGGTCGCCAGCGAGTGCGGCGCGGCGGAGCCAGGACTCGCCCTCGACCGGATTGGCTGGCACCGACAGTCCTTCCATCAGCGCCATGCCCCAGCGCGCCTGGCTCGGGCGATTACCTTTCTCGGCTGCCTGGCGGAATAACTGGATGGCGGCGGCACGATCCGCCGGCCCTACCATGCCTCGCTCGGTCATCAACCCAAGCAGATACTGCGCGGTCGGCAATCCGGCGTCCGCCGCCTGCCGCAGGTTCTGTGCCACCTGGGCCTGCTGCTCCGGTGCGGTCGCGGTACGCGCCAGCGACAGGGCGAAGCCGAGAGCGCCCTGTGGGGAGCCGGCGGCAGCCGAGCGTTCGTAGCAGCGATGCGCTTCGTCCGGATCGCGCACTGCTTCCGGACCCGAGGTCAGGATGTAGCCGAGTACGGCCTGACCATCGGCGGAGCCGCCCTCGGCCGCCTTGCGCGCCCAGCGGAGGCCGGTCGCGAAATCCGGCTCGGTCGCCTCGGTGGGGGCAAACAGGCTGGTGACCGGTCCGGCGTCCAGGCCCGCGGTCAGTCCATGGATCGCCAGAGTGGCAAGTTGCGCCTGGGCCTCGACATAGCCCTGGTTGGCAGCGCGCTCGAGCCAGCGGGCACCCTCCGACCGGCTCGGCGGCACGCCGGTGCCTTCCAGGTAACAGCGGCCGACCCGGTACTCCGCCTCGGCGATACCGGCCAGGGCGGCGCGGGTCAGCGGCTGAAAGGCCTGCTTGATGTTGCCTTGTTCGGTCAGCCGCACCCCTCGCCGCAACGCCGCGGCGGGGGAGAGCGGGACCAGCAGGCGATCGAGAAGAGCCATCGACTCAGCGGAAGGATGCCTCTCCCGCAAGCGGGAGAGAGCCAGCCCTGGACCCGATCGGGGCTGCGGGAGCGCGGCTCACGGTTCGCGCATCCCTTGCGAGGCAACCGGCAGTACGCGGCCCAGCAGGTATTGCAGGACTGTCCGCTTACCGACCTTGATGTCGGCCGTCACCGGCATGCCCGGTATCAGATGGAAGTCCGTCGGCGTGCCGTGCAGGTCCACCCGATCGATCGTGACGCGCGCCCGGTAGAACGGCTCGTTGCTGTTGGTCGACATCGGCACCGCGCCGGTCGGATTCCGCTGCTCATCCTGCGCGGTGAAGCTGTCGGCGCTGATCGTGCGCACCGTGCCGTAGGCGAGACCGTACTGAATGAACGGAAAGGTATCGAACTTGATCGACACCGGGTCGCCGACATTGATGAAGCCGTCGTCGCGTCCCGAGACGTTCGACTCGATCTCCAGTGGAGCATCCGCCGGCACCAGCGTGATGAACTGCTGGCCAGACTGCAGCACCGAACCGACTGACACCTTGGCCACCGTCAGTACCGTACCTGTCGCGGTCCGCACGCAATTCCACAAGCTGCTTGCGCAGCTGCGCCTTGTTCAAGGACTCGCGCGCGTCGGACAGCTTGCCCACGGCATCGGCCAGCTTTTCCGAGATGTCGGCGTGCCACGACTGAACGTAGCCGTCGCGCTCGGCGACCAGCGCCGCGAGATCGCGTTGACCGCTGGCCGCGGTTTCCTCCGCGTTGTGCAGGTTCCGGTCCATCTCGGCACGGTTGTCCATCGCGGCCAGCGTATTGAGCTTGCTGCCGACCTGCAGCCGTTCCAGGTCCCGCCGCATCTTTTCAACGTTGGTCGCCACCTCGAGCCGGCTGCGGTAGCCGGCCGCATCGGAATTGGCGCGCGCGATGCCCGACACGATGCCGTTGATCTTCTGGGTGTAGTTTTCCAGCTTGAACGTGTACTCGGCCTGACGTTGGCCGAAGATCGCCGCCTGAAGCGCCAGATTCGGATCGATGCCGCTGTAGTTGAACGGCTGCCCGCCGGCTTCCGCCTGCAATCGCGACACCTGCGCCTGCAGGCTGGACACCTGCGCCGCCAGCGCGCCGACATCGGCGGCGGCGAAGGTGGGATCGAGCCGCGCCAGCACCTCCCCTGCCCGCACGGTCTGGCCCTCGTGCACGTCGATCGAGCGCACGATCGAGGCCTCGAGTGGCTGCAACACCAGCGTGGCTGACTGCGACACCACACGGCCCTGCGCGGTGACCACGCGATCGACCTTGATCAGGCCCATCGCCAGGAGGATCGCGCCGAACATGCTGGCGATGATCCATACCACGCCACGCGCCACGCGCGGCACCGGCGTTCCGGTGATCGCCGTCGACGGCATCTGGAATTCCAGGATGACCGGAAGCGTTGGATCGCTCCGGTCCTCGACGACGGTGCTAATCGCCTTGGACGAGGGTCGGGGCGAGCGCGGCATGGCGTGGACCTTGACTGTCGAGATGGCGGTTCTGCTGTGCCCAGAGCTGGCGATAGACGGTGCAGCGCTCCAGCAGGACACGGTGAGGGGCGATATCCATCACCTTGCCCTTCTCCAGAACCAGGGTCTGGTCGCATTCGGTCAGCGATGACAATCGGTGCGATACGATGATCATGGTGCGGCCGCGCGCGATGCGCAGCAGGTTGGCGTTGACCAGCGCCTCGCTTTCCGGGTCGAGCGCGCTGGTGGCCTCGTCGAGGATCAGGATGCGTGGATCGTTGATCAACGCGCGGGCGATCGCCAGCCGCTGCTTCTGGCCGCCGGAAAGGTTGGGCGAACCTTCCTCGATGTAGGTCTCATACCCGTTCGCCATGCGCTCGATGAATTCCTCGGCGCCGGCCAGGCGTGCCGCGCGCACCGCATCGTCGAGCGTAAGGCCGGGTCGACCCGCCAGGATGTTGTCGCGGATCGAGCCGCGGAACAGGAAGTTGTCCTGTAGCACCACACCGAAACTCTGCCGCAGATGCCGCAGGTTGATCTCGCGCAGGTCGGAGCCGTCGATCTTCAGATAGCCGGAGTAGTCGCGGTTGATGCCCTGCAGGAGCCGGGTGATGGTCGACTTCCCCGAGCCCGATCGCCCGACAATGCCGAGCATCGTGCCGGCCGGGATCGAGAAGGTGATCCGATCGAGCGCTGGCGTCTTGGTGCCGCCGTAGGTGAAGGACAGATCGTCGAAGGTGATCGCGCCGGCGAAGCGTGGCCGCAGGCCGCCCGACGCGGCATCGACCTCGAGCGGGCGGTTCAGCACCGAGGCAGCCTCGCCGATCGCTGCCGCGACATCCTGGTACTCGTCGGTAAGCCTTGCCAGTTGCACCAGTGGCTGGGCGACACGCTGCGACAGCATCATGAACGCGAAGATCGCGCCGGCGCCGGTGCCGGCGGTGTCGTCCAATGCCCAATATACGCCTAGCAGGATCACGCCCATCCACATGAAACGCTCGATCGGCGTGACCAGCGTCTGTGGCCAGTTGCCAAGCCTGCCATAGGCCAGCCGCCACTTGCCGGCCTCGGCGATCTTCTCATCCCACAGCGCCTTGCGCTGCGGCTCGAGCGCCAGCGACTTGACCGTGCGGACGCCGAACACGGTCTCGCCCAGCACCGACTGCTTGGCGGTCTCCGCGGCGACCACGCGACCGTAAAGCACGGCGAGCGGCCGCAGGAACACCAGGATCACGATGGCGATCACGCAGGCGCAGGCCAGCACGATCCACGCCAGCTGCGCGTTGAGCCAGAACAGGAACGGCAGCAGGACGCAAAGCGTCATCAGGTCGAGGAACGCGGTGAGCAGCCTGCCGGTCATGAACTCGCGCACCCGGTGGATCTGGCTGATCTTGTACATGGTCTCGCCGGCCGGATGCCGCTCGAAGTAGTCGAGCGGCAGCCGCAACAGGCGATTGAACACGTGGAGGTTGATCCTGGCGTCGATCCGGGTGCCGACGACCAGCACGATCAATCGCCGTGCATAGCCAAGCAGCGTCTCATAGGTGATGGCGATGGCAACGATGACCGCGATCAACGCCAGGGTCGAGTACCGACCTGTGCGTCAGCACCTTGTCGACCACCGTCATCACCAGGAACGGCGGGAATATGGTCAACAAACTCAATGCGAACGAGGCGACACCGATCTCGCGCAGTGAGCGCTTCTCCTGCATCACCAGACCGAGCAGCCAGCGCAACGAGAACGGCGCGTCGGTCTCCGAGTAGCCCCGGCTGGCGCGCAACAGCACCGCCTCGCCGCCCCACACCTCGCTCAGCCGCAGCTCGTCCACCGGGACCGGCGCATCGCCGTGAGGCGCGGTCGGATCCTTGATGAAGACGACATTGTGCTCGGTGTTGATGCCGGTCAGCAGACCCGCCGTGCCGTCGGTGAACAGCAGCACCACCGGGCCGGTGTTGTGGAACCTCATGAGATGGCGCCAACGCAACCGCACCGCGCGCGACCACATGCCGGTGCTCTGTGCCCAGGCGGACAGCGACCCCGCGGAGGGGGATGGATCGCCCGGCGTGCCGCGGAATTCGTTGGGATCGAGTTCCAGACCGTGATAGCGGCCCGCGACGATCATCGCGAGCAGGCGCGGATGGATCGGCGGTTCTTCAGCGATGCCGATGTGGACCGGCGAGCCGGTGTCCGCGCCACCACCGGTACCGGCCACCGAATGGGGACCCGGCCCCGGTGGCCCGGACATGTGCCCGTCGCTTACGTCCACTTGCATTCCCCCTCAGAGGCAGGTCCGACCACAGGGGGTCTTGCCCCGATGCAGGCCGGACCAGCAGCGGCATGCTCGACCCTGGCAGTATCCGCCCGAAAACGCCAATCTTCGACCGCGGAGAACCGTTGGGAAGTATGCCCCATTCTGTCTACAATTTGCCAGTAAATCCTAGGTTGGGGGCCGGCGGTCCTACCGGGGCACGGCACGTGACCGGGTTATGGCACAACCCACGGGTGGGAACCAAGCGCATGGCGGCATTGGACGACACGGTGGGAGCCTTCGTGCCTGGGCCTCGCCTGGAGCGCCTGCCACTGGGCAGCGGCCGGCTGTCCGGCCTCAGCTTCGCGGTGAAGGACCTTTTCGACGTCGCAGGCGCCATGACGACCTACGGCAATCCCGATTGGGCGAGCACACACGGGGTCGCGAGCACAACCGCTCCGGTCGTCACCGCGCTGTTGCAGGCGGGCGCGCGGCTGGTTGGCAAGACCAAGACCGTCGAGCTCGCCTATGGCCTGACCGGAGAGAACATCTGGCAGGGAACTCCGCTCAATCCGCGCGCGCCAGACCGCTTCCCGGGTGGATCGAGCTGCGGCTCCGCCGCCGCGGTCGCTGCCGGCCTGGTCGACTTCGCGCTCGGCTCCGATACCGGCGGCTCGGTACGCATCCCGGCAAGCTACTGCGGCCTGTTCGGCATCCGTCCCAGCCACGGCGCGGTCAGCCTCGCGGGCGCCTGCCCGCTGGCACCGAGCTTCGATACCTGCGGTTGGTTCACCCGAAACCCGGCGCTGCTGGCTGCAGTCGGCGAGGTACTGTTGCCTGGCGGCCGCGGGGCGGTGGATGGCCCGCTGCTGCGGTTCGAGGAGGCCTGGGTCAACGCGCAGCCCGGCGTTGCCGAAGCGCTGCACCCGGCATTGGAACGACTGGAACAGTGGTGCGGCAGGGCGATCGGCCTGCGGCTGGCGCCGGAGGGCATCGACAGCATCTACGATCATTTCCGCACCGTGCAGGCGGAGGAGGTCTGGGCCTGTCTCGGCAGCTGGGTCGAGACCATGAAGCCACGCTTCGGCCCCGGCATCGCCGAGCGTTTCGCCGCCGCCCGCGCCACCGACCCGGCGGTCGCCGAATCCGGACGGATATTCCGGCGCCTGCTGCAGGCCCGGGTCCGGCCGCTGCTGGCCGGCGGTGCAGTGCTGATCCATCCGACCAGCCCTTGCCCGGCACCATTGCTGACCTCCGGCATGGCGGTGCAGGACGAGATCCGGGCAGCGACCATCGGCGTGACGGCGATCGCCGGATTCTGTGGGTTGCCGGAAGTGACGCTGCCGGCGGGTGCCGTGAACGGCACACCGGTCGGCATCTCACTGGTCGCCGGTCCCGGTCTCGACCGCGGGCTGTTGGCGTTTGCCTGCGATGCGGCTGCCGTGCTTGGACTCGCGGTCTGAGCGGAGAACCAAGGGGCGATGCAGATACGCGCGGCGACCACGACGGATATTGCCGACATCCAGTCGATCTATGCCCACCACGTGCTGACCGGCACCGGCACCTTCGAGGAAGCACCGCCGTCGGTCGAGGAGATGACCGAACGGTTCGACAAGGTGGTCAGCCACGGCTGGTCCTGGCTCGTCGCGGCGGATGCGACCGGCGTGCTGGGGTATGCATATTTCACTCAGTTCCGCGACCGGTCGGCGTACCGGTTCTGCGTCGAGGACAGCGTGTATGTGCGCGAGGATGTGCGTGGGCAGGGGGTGGGCAAGGCACTGGTAGCCCGACTGATCGAGGATGCCACCGCCTGCGGCATGCGGCAGATGCTTGCGGTGATCGGCGATTCCGAGAACACCGGATCGATTGGGGTGCATGCCAGCCTGGGGTTCCAGATGGTCGGCACGCTGCGGGCGGTGGGCGTGAAATTTGGCCGCTGGGTCGACGTCGTGTCCATGCAGCGTCCGCTGGGCCGAGGTGACGCGGACGTTCCGTAGGTTTCCCGAAGCACCCTCCCCCCGCCCCCCTCCGGTGCAGGGCGAGGGAGCGCGGTACGCGCTGCCGCTCCCCTCGCGGGAGCGGGCCGGGACAACGGCGTCCGCTGGCCCACACCTCTGGCTGATGGCTGCCTATGGCTTCGTTGCCGGCCTGCCTTTGCCACTGTCCGGCTTCACGTTCCGCCTGTGGCTCTCCGAGGGCGGCGTCTCCCTCGCGCTGATCGGCCTGACCGCGAACATCGGCCTCGCCTACTCGCTGAAGTTCCTGTGGGCGCCGGTGCTCGACAATGCCTCTCCGCCGGGCCCGCTGCGCCGCCTGGGCCGCCGCCGCGGCTGGCTCGCCGCGATCCAGCCGGCGCTGGCCACCACGGCTGCCTTGCTGGCACTGTCCGACCCGGCACACCTCCCGTTGGTCGCCTTCACCATAGCGGCGTCGGTCGCCTTCCTGTCGGCGAGCCAGGACATCGTGGTCGATGCCTGGCGCATCGAGGTGTTTCCCCAGCACCGCCAGGGCGCGGCGATGGCAGCCTATGTCTGGGGCTATCGCGTCGCCTTGTTGATCGCGACCACCGGAGTGATATCCGCCGTCGGCCTGGTCGGGTGGCACGTTGCGCTGCTGGGCGTGGCGGGGTTGATCGGCCTCGGGCTGGTCGTCACGTTGCTGGCGCCCGAACCGCCGCCGGCAGCCCGCCGAGACCGGCCGGGACACTTCACGGCCCGGCTCGCGTACGCAGTGATCGAGCCGCTGCGCGACTTCCTCACCCGCCGCGGTGCCCTGCTGATCCTGGCCTTTGTCGCGTTGTTCAAGCTGGGCGAGGCGATGGCCGGCATCATGACCGCACCGTTCTATCGTGCGCTGGGCTTCTCGCGCGGGGCGATCGCGGCGACCGGCTGGTTCTCATTGGGCGGCACCCTGGCGGGCATCGCACTGGGCGGCTGGCTGGTGGCGCGCCTCGGCACCGGACGGGCGCTGTTGCGCACCGGCTGGGCGCAGACCATCGCCATGGCGATGTATCTCCTGCTCGCCGTGTCGGCAGGCGAGCACCACGTGCTGTTCGCCACCGTCACCACCGAGGCGTTCGCACAGGGCATGGCGGACGCGGCGTTCATCACCTACCTGTCCGGCCTGTGTTCGCGTGAGTTCACCGCCACGCATTACGCGCTGCTGTCGTCGCTGGCGGCGATCGCAGTGCACACCATCGGCGGCGCATCGGGCGTGCTGGCCGCGCAGATGGGGTGGGTGGCGTTCTACGCGCTGTGCATGTTCGCCGCCCTGCCGTCGATGGGACTGATGCTGGTGTTGCTGCGCAGGTATCCGGTTGAGGAGCAGAGCAGGGGCTGGCTCTTCTCCACCGATCACACGGCGGAATGACGGACTGCGGTTGCGACCGGCACTCGCGTGTTCCTACCGATCGGGCTCCAGCTCCAGTGGCACCCAGCGCGGACCCTGCTCGCCACGGACCAGCAGTGGTGCGAACGCCATGCGCCGGTCGGCGATTGCCTTCAGCGCCTGCTGCACATCTTCAGGCGTGCTTACCGAGCGGTCGCCGACCGCCTCGATCAACTCACCCGTGACGATCCGACGCCGCGCGGCGGCACTGTTCGGAGCGACGTCGGTCACCAACACGCCCTGCTGTTGGGGCTGGAGCATGAACTTGGCGCGCATCGGCTCACTGAGCGCCGCGAGCCCCATCCCGGGGTTCGATGGCGTCGCAAATGCCATGCGCTCAGACATGGGATGGCCCAGAATGGCCATCCCGACCTTCGGATCGTCGGTTGCGTCCGCCACGTTCAGGGCGACGGTCTGCTCGGCGCGGTCGCGCAGCAGCCGAACCTGCAGCGCCTTGCCGGCCGGCGCTACGGCAACAAGGCGGGCAACCGCAGGCATGTCCGAGGCATCCTGATCGTCCACGCTAAGAACAATGTCGCCTTTTCGTATCTTGCCCGCGGCCGGGCCGGTCGGATCGACGTCGGTAACGATCGCGCCGCGCGGCGCGTCGAGGCCGAACGCCGTGGCAAGGTCGTTGGTAATCCGTTGCGCGCGCACGCCAAGGGTGCCGTGACGCACCTGGCCGGTCTTCATGAACTGGTCGATCACGAACTTCACGTCGTTGATCGGCAGCGAATAGCCGATGCCGATCGAGCCGGTGTTGCCGGGCGAGCTGGTGAGCCCGGTGCCGATGGCGATCACTTCGCCGTCCATGTTGAACATTGGCCCGCCGGAATTGCCATGGTTCAGCGCCGCGTCGGTCTGGAAGAAATGGTCGTACATCGTCTCGCCGATGTCGCGGTTGAGCGCGCTGATCACGCCGGTGCTGAGCGAACTGCCAATCCCCAGTGGGTTGCCGAGCAGCAGCACGGAATCGCCGACCCGCACTTTGCTGCTGTCGCCAAGCTTCACCGGCGGCAGCGGCCGGCCGGCATCGACCTTCAGGATGGCGACGTCGATAAGTTCGCTTACGAACACGGGCTTGGCAGGCAGCGGTGGGAAGCCCGGGACGATCGCGTTGATCTCGAAGGCGCCGGCAATGACGTGGCGATTGGTCACGATCAGGCCCGACGGATCAATGACGAAGCCGGCGCCCTCGAAGAACTTGCGCCCCTGCGACGTATCCGCGATCGTCTTGATCTCGGCCACGCTGGGCATCAGGGCGGCGACCCGTGCAGCGAGACCGGGTTGATCGTCGGCCGTCGCGGCAAGCGCCGGGCGAGCGGCCAAAGCCGGGGTGAGTGCGACCGCCGCTACCAGCGAAACGGCTCCGAGCCATTGAAAACGCATTGCCGACATCGATCTCCGTGGCAGCCAGTCCAGGATGCGACCAGACCCCGAGTATCCCGCCGCATCCCACCTGTCCAGTGGGCTGATCCTGGCGCAATGCGGGGACCGTGCCGCTACCCGCCAGGCGCGCCTTGCGCCTCCACATACAGCGCATAGACCGACTGACTCGCCGCCATGAACAGGCGGTTCCGCTTCACACCGCCGAAGCAGACGTTGGCACAGCGCTCGGGCAGCAGGATGCGGCCGATCAGCCTGCCGTCGGGAGCAAACACCGCGACACCGTCCTCGCCCTCGCCGCCGGAGAAGCCGCACCAGACATTGCCCTCGGTGTCGCAGCGGATGCCGTCCGCGTAGCCCTTGGTGTCGAAGAACACCCGGCCGTTCACCGCCTTGGCGCCATCGGCGATGTCGTAGACATGCGTGGTCTTCGGTTCCGCTGGCGTATCGACGACATACAGCCGCGCCTCGTCGGGCGAGAATGCCAGCCCGTTCGGCCGCGCCATGTCGTCGATCGCCACTGTCAGCGCGCCGGTCTTCCCGTCGATGCGATACACCCGGTACCGCAGCTCGGGCGTGCCCTTGTGTCCCAGGTAATTGCCGCGGATGCCGGCGCCGTTGTCGCTGAACCAGATCGAGCCGTCCGACTTCACCACCACATCGTTCGGCCCGGTGAGCCGCTTGCCGTCGAAGCGATCCGCCAGCACGGTGATCGTGCCATCATACTCGGTGCGGGTCAGCCGCTGGCTGCCCATCTCGCAGGTGATCAGCCGCCCCTGGCGATCGCGCGTGTTGCCGTTGGCATGATGCGACGGCTTGCGGAACATGCTGACCGCGCCGGTCTCCTCGTCCCAACGCATGATGCGGTCGTTCGGGATGTCGCTGACCAGAAGCTGGCGCGTGTCGCCGAACCACACCGGGCCCTCGGTGAAGCGGCAGCCGGTGACGATCCGCTCGATCGCCGCATGACCCAGGGCGATGCGGTCGAACCGCGGATCGAGCGAGACGATGTCGGCGTCCGGATAGCGGATCGGCGCCGGCGAATCCCATCGCGATGTCATGTGGCGTTTCCTCCTGTTCCCGTTGCGCGCATTCTGCGGCGCACCAACCGAGGGGACAACATCATGCAGCTTGGCATCCATCTGCCGCATGCCGGCGAACAGGCGACACCGGCGCTGATCCGCCGCCATGCGATCCGCGCCGAGGCGCTGGGGTTCGACGATGTCTGGGTCAGCGAGCATATCATCGTGCCGCGCAAGGAGTTCCCTCGCTCGCCGCTGTTCTACGATCCGGTGGTGACGCTGAGCTACGTCGCCGCGGTGACCGAGCGCGTGCGCCTCGGCACCACGGTGCTGGTGCTGCCGATGCGCCATCCGCTGCCGCTGGCGAAGGAGCTGGCGACGCTGCACAACCTGTCGGGCGGTCGGCTGATCCTGGGCGCCGGCGTCGGCTGGCTGGAGCCGGAGTTCGCCGCGCTCGGCGTGCCGTTCAAGGAACGCGGGCGTCGGATGGACGAGGGCATCGCGATGATGCGCGCGGTGTGGACGCAGGACCCGGTGACGTTCGAGGCGAAATACATCCCGGCGAAGATCACCGAGATGACGATGCTGCCGCTGCCGATCAGTCCAATCCCGCTATGGATCGGCGGCAGTTCAGACGCGGCGCTGAAGCGCATGATCCGCATCGCCGATGGCTGGCACGGCTCGCGCGAGACGCCGGAGGAGGCCGCCCCGATCGTGCGACGGCTGCGCGCGGCGCGGCCGGACGGTTTCACCATCTCGATGCGGATGCAGTGGAACGGCAAGGATCAGGGCGAGCTGCGCGATCGGCTCGCGGCCTACGCGGCGGTCGGCGTGCAGCACGTGCTGATCGCCCCGGTGAACCGCGAAGTGGATGACTGGGACGCGGTGATCGAGGGCGCAGGACGAATGGTGGCGAGCCACGGATGAGACCACGCGGAGTGCTGACACAACGCTGTCAGCATGTGGGCGGTATCATCCGGCCGGCATAGCGGACAGGTAGACGAATGGATCGACACGCCCGGGGTGTCCTGCTGATCACCCTTTCGATGGTCGCCTTCAGCTCGGCGGGTTTCTTTACGCGGCTGATCCAGCTCGACGTCTGGACCATGCTGTTCTGGCGCGGATTGTTCGCCGGCCTGATGATCCTCGGCATCATCGTTGTGCAGGAACGACGCCGCACGCTGGCCGCGATCCGAGCGGTCGGCCGCCCCGGCCTCGCGGTGGCGCTGTTCTCGACCGCCGCCACGATTCTTTACCTCAACGCCTTTCGTCGCACGTCGGTCGCCGATGTCGCCGTGATCTTCGCCGCGGCACCATTCGTCACCGCCGGTCTTGGCTGGCTGTGGCTCGGCATTGCGGAGCCATGGAGCACGCTCACCGCCAGTCTCGTTGCCCTGTTCGGGGTCAGCATCATGGTCGGTGGCGCCGTCACCGACGGCCATCTGATCGGCGATCTGATGGCCTTCGGCATGACCGTCTGCATGGCGATCATGATGCTGATCCTGCGCCGGCAGCAGGCCACACCGATGCTGCCGGCCGCATGTCTGTCGGCCCTGCTGTGTCCGCTCGCGGTCTGGCCATTCGGCGCGCCGCTAGCGGTGGGTGCGGGCGACATGCTCAATCTGTTCCTGTTCGGCACGACCCAGTTCGGGCTGGGTCTGGCGCTGCTGACGCTGGGCGGTCGATGGGTCTCGGCTACCGAGAATGCCTTGCTGAACACGCTGGAGGCGCCGCTCGCCATCGCGTGGGTGTGGCTATGCTTCGCCGAAACGCCGTCGGTCACCAGTCTGATCGGCGGCGGTATCGTCGTGGCGGCCGTGATCGCACAGGTCTGGTACGGGACCCGATCCAGGCTCAAACCACAGCCGCGATCTGTGCTGTCGCCGCCGATCCCTTCAGTGCTTCCAGCGCAGGCGCGGAATCAGGACTGAACCGGAACGTCTTCTGCGTCGGTTGCTGCCCGAAGCACAACTCCTGCACGATCAGTGGCGTCCAGCGATCGGCAAAGATCTCGGCTGCCTTGGCGACCGGGCAGAATTGTGCGTAACGCGGCATGACATTCCGCAGTGTCCTTTTGACGCCGCCATGATCCGGCGGAGAGGATCAGCGTGGCAGGTGCAGATTTCGGACTTGCCGGCCAAGCGATCAATGCATGAGGCTGGACGATCAGACACGCCATACGACGTGTCGTAGCGGGAGGAAGCGCGACATGTCTGCTGCCCAACTGAACGAACGCCCGCCGGCCACACGCGCCGACTGGGTGGCATTGATGCAGACAGTGGGGCCTGACTTCGCTGCCCGTGCCGCAAGCTACGACGCCGACAACGCCTTCGTGGCGGAGAACTACGCGGAACTGAAGGCGCTGGGAGCGTTCGCAGCGTTCATACCCGCGGAACTGGGCGGCGGCGGCGCCAGCTATCACGAGATCGCGGACATGCTGCGCACGCTCGCCCGCCACTGCGGATCGACCGCGCTAGCGTTGAGCATGCACACTCATCTGGTCGCCACCCTCGTCTGGCGCTGGCGGCGCGATCCGCAGGCGGTGGAGAGCTTTCTGCGCCGCGTCGTCGACCAGAAGCTGGTGTTGATCAGCACCAGCGCATCGGACTGGCTGAACGGCACCGGCAAGGCCGAGCGGGTCGATGGCGGCTGGCGCGTGACTGGCCGGAAGATTTTCGGCAGCGGTGTGCCGATGGGCGACTATCTCATCACCGGCGCCGTATACGACGACCCCGAGGCAGGTGCGACGGTGCTGCATTTCCCGCTGTCGCTGAAGTCCGAAGGCGTACGGACCCTCGACACCTGGCATGTGATGAGCATGCGCGGCACCGGCTCGCACGACATAGCAATTGAAGGGGTGTTTGTGGCGGAAGCCGCAGTATCGGGCCGCCGTCCGCAGGGCCAGTGGCACCTGCTGCTGCACGTCGCAATCATGCTGGCGATTCCGCTGGTGTATTCCGTGTATCTCGGGATCGCCGAGGCGGCGCGGGATATTGCAGTCGAGCGTGCGCGTTCGCGCAGTGCGGACGACATGCTGTGCTGTCTGGTCGGCGAGATGGAAGACGAGCTTGCCGCCGCAAGGCTAGCCCGGGCCGACATGGTTGCAGCGGGGGCGGCATCCGAGCCGGGCCGGGACACGACCGATCGCATCATGATCGGGCGCACGCTGGTTGGACGTGCCGCGATCCGCACGGTCGAGAAGGCGATGGAGGTTGTCGGCGGCGCCTCGATCTACCGTGACCTGGGGTTGGAGCGCCGCTTCCGGGACATCCAGGGCGCCCGGTTCCATCCATTGCAAGAGAAGCCACAACAACGCTACGCCGGCCGCAGCGCGCTAGGTCTTCCGATCGACGGGTGAGCGGCCGACCCGTGTGCCGCGGCGTGACGGTGTCCTCGGTCGACGGGACGGCCCGGGTTGCTACCGGCGAAACTGCACCGGTTGGCGCTTGCGCCCCCAATTGCCGGGCAACGCCTCGAACACGCCTGCCGCCACCGTGCCACAGACGCGACAGCAACCTTGCGCGTCGAGTCCCCAGCCGGTCAGTTCATACCAGTCGCGACCGATCAGCAACGCGCCGCAGCCATGGCAGTAGGTGCTGCCGCCGGCGCCGTCATGCACGTTGCCGGTATAGACGTAGCGCAGACCGTGGCTCATCGCGATCGCCCGTGCGCGGGTCAGCGTGGCCGGCGGGGTCGGCGGATGATCGCGCATGCGCCAGTCGGGATGGAACGCGGTGAAGTGCAGCGGCACGTCACGGCCAAGCTCGGCGGCGAACCAGGCGGCGAGCGCGCCGATCTCGGCATCGGAATCGTTCTCGCCCGGGATCAGCAGCGTGGTGACCTCCAGCCAGACATCAGTGTGGCGCTTGATCCACACCAGCGTATCGAGCACGTCGGCGAGCCGCCCACCGCACAGGTTGCGATAGAACGGCTCGGTGAACCCCTTCAGGTCCACATTCGCCGCGTCGATGTCGGCATAGAACTCGCCGCGCGCCTCCGGCGTGATGTAGCCGGCGGTCACCGCGACCGTCTTCAGTCCTGCCTCGTGGCAGGCGCGCGCGGTATCGACCGCGTATTCCAGGAAGATCACCGGGTCGTTGTAGGTGAACGCCACCGACCTGCACCCGAGCTGGCGCGCCGCATCCGCGATCATCGTGGGAGTTGCGTCCTGATTCAGCCGATCGATTTCCCTGGCTTTGCTGATGTCGTAGTTCTGGCAGAACTTGCACGTCAGATTGCAGCCGGCGGTGCCGAATGAAAACACCGGCGTTCCAGGCAAGAAATGATTCAGCGGCTTCTTCTCGATCGGGTCGATGCAGAAGCCGGATGAGCGCCCGTAGGTGGTCAGCACCAGCGCGTCGGCCTGCCGCGCGCGCACGAAGCAGAGGCCACGCTGGCCCTCGTGCAGCTTGCAGAACCGCGGGCATACGTCGCACTGGATCCGCCCGTCGGCCAGCGCGTGCCAATAGCGTGCGGGAAACAGCGAGCCTTCAATCATCGTATCCATGCGCTATAATCTGGCGACGATGACCGCGATCCGCCATCCCGCTGTCGCGGGAACCTTTTACCCAGCCGATCGTGACGTGCTGGAACGGCAGCTCGCGCTGTTCCTGTCCGAGGCGGCCAACGACGCGCCGGCGCCCGCGCTGCCGAAGGCGATCATCGGCCCGCATGCCGGCTACGTCTATTCCGGTCCGGTCGCCGCCCGCGCCTACGCGCGCCTGGCAGCCGGGCGCGGCAAGATCAGCCGGGTGGTGCTGATCGGGCCGTCGCACTACGTGGCGTTCCGCGGCCTCGCGGTGGATACCGCCGAGGCCTGGGCCATGCCGGGCGGCACCGTGCGGCTGGATACGGAGGCGATCGCACGGCTCCGCGCGCTGCGCATGGTGGGCGAACTCGATGCCGCCTATCAGCGCGAGCATGCGCTGGAGGTGCACGTGCCGTTCCTCCAGCACGTGCTGGGCGAGTTCCGCCTGGTGCCGATCGTCGCCGGTGACGCGACGCCGGAAGCGGTCGCCGCGGTGTTCGACGCGCTGTGGGGCGGCCCGGAGACGCTGATTGTGGTGTCCACCGACCTGTCCCACTACCTCGACTACGCCGCCTGCCGCCAACTCGACCAGACCACCGCCGAAGCGATCGAGCGATTCGATCCCGCCATCACCCCGACCCAGGCCTGCGGGGCAGTGCCGACGCGCGGCCTGTTGATGGCGGCGCGCCAGCGGGGCATGGCGATCGAGCGACTGGATTTGCGCAACTCCGGCGACACGGCGGGTCCGCGCGACCGGGTGGTGGGTTACGGTGCCTGGGCGCTGTACGAGGGCCCACCGCGTGACGCCGACGCACCGCCTGACGCGGAACGGACCGCCGTCGAGGCGGTCGGGCCGGCGTTGATCGAACTGGCGCGACGCTCGATCTGGTTCGGGCTGGACACCGGCCAGCCGCCGCAGGTGGCTGCGGACGGCAACGTGGCTCCGCTGTTGGCCGCGCCCGGCGCCGCGTTCATCACGCTGCGACGAAGCGGTGCGCTGCGCGGCTGCATCGGCTCGGCGGTGGCAACACGGCCGCTGATCGTCGACGTGGTGCAGCACGCGTTCAACGCGGCGTTCCGTGACTGGCGGTTCCCCCGACTGGGCTGGTTGGAGCTGGCGGATCTGTCGCTGTCGGTCTCGGTTCTGACTCCGCCGTCGCCGCTGCGCTTCGCCGACGAGGCGGATCTGTTGGAGCAACTGCGGCCGGGGATCGACGGGCTGATCATCGAGGACCTTGGGCGGCGCTCGCTGTTCCTGCCCAGTGTGTGGGAGGAGTTGGCCGACCGGCGGCAATTCCTGCTGGCGCTGAAACTGAAGGCTGGACTGGGAGCGGATCACTTCTCCCCGGGGTTTCGGGCGCAGCGGTTCCGCTCGATCGAGGTCAAGGGGGCGATGGATCAAGCGGGCGGCGCGCTGTCCGGTCGGCTGGGCTGGAAGGTGCTGGGGCGATCGCTCCGGCGGTGAGCCGGGCAAGCGCGGCGAGGAAATGTCGGATCAATCGGCCGCCGCCTCGCGAGCAGGATCACATTCAGCCCGGAGATGGGCAGCCTGACAGCAGCCGATACGGGTCTTCAGGCGGGATCGAGTCTCAGCGTGGTCAGGAGCGTGTCCGGCGCGACGATTGATTGCGCATAGGGGCTGGTCGCGTATTTGGTCAGGAACGCCTGGCTGACGGACCCGATGGCGGCCTGATCCGTGATCGGGACGACGCGGACCGGAAGCTGGCGGCCATCGAGCTCCAGCGTCGCCCGGCCATCGGCAGCGGCGGCGGCGAACCACTTCCCCGAGGGGCCGCGGACCGAGCGCACAAAGGCGGCATCATCTGCCACTACGATCCAGATGACGACGCCTCGGCGCTTGTGCCGGGCGGTTCGGATGCGGACTTCCCTGGCACTGTTCAGGGTGGCGAGGGTTGCGGCGTCGAACGTCTGAGGCATGCTCCGGTCCTTCTCGTCGCGCGCCGCCCAACCTGGCATGCAAGGGCACCCGCGGCGACGATAGTACTTTTGCCGCGCCGGCCCTCGTCTGTCACGCCAGCGGCCGCATCGCGGAGGCGACCAGTTCCCTCACGACAGCCGCTGGTGCGACGCCCATCATGAGCCCCGTGCCGGGTGCTGGCGGCAACTGCTATCGGCACAATGTGTGTTCCACCTCATAGTCTGAGGTGGCAGGCGCGAATAAAACCACCCTGGTCGGGGCCTTGGCAGAACCAACGAGGAGATTATGGAAGCGCCCAAGATTGGCACCATCACTCTGGAGTTGCAGCTCGATTGGGATCGCATCGGCGTCCTGTTGGCCAGCTTCGGGATCGCGTGCGGTGGCATCGCCACCGTGCTCTACAGCATCGGTTTTCTAATTCAGGCGTTGGCCCACCATGTCTGACGCAATGGGACCTTACCAGGTCGAACAACGCCTCGTGGGGGACGCGACACGTTGGATCGCTATCCGCGCCCGCGGGGCGGAATGGTCATATCTCACGCCTGTCGAGGCGGTCGACCTTGGCCGGCAGCTGATCGAGCGATTTGGCGTCAAGCCGGACGCAAGCGAAGCGTGACTTTGGGTGTGCGGCCAACCGGGTAGTGCCGTGTTGGGCGGCTCGCCAGAGGGCCATATGGAGGGGGTTGGATTCGAACCAACGTAGGCGTGCGCCAACGGATTTACAGTCCGTCCCCTTTAGCCTCTCGGGCACCCCTCCGCGCGGAACCGCGCCTCTAGGTCCAAACCGGGGGCATTGTCAACGAAGCCGCTAGCCGCCACACCGGCGCCATGACCGACCTTGCCGCCCATCCCATCGCCACCTACCGCACCGTCGAGATGCACACCAGCGGCGAACCGGTACGCCTCATTCTGGAGGGCTTCCCAGAGCCCCGCGGCGCCACCGTGCTGGAACAGCGCCACGATGCCGCCGCCCGTCTCGATCTCCACCGGCGGCGCCTCATGCTGGAACCCCGCGGCCACGCCGAGATGTATGGCGCGCTCGTGGTCCCGGCCGCCCCGCCCGCCGCGTTCGGCGTGCTGTTCATGCACCACTCCGGCTTCAGCACCATGTGCGGCCACGCCACAGTAGCGCTCGGCCGTTGGGCGGTCGCCTCCGGCCGAGTTCCGCTGCACAACGGCCGCGCCGACTTCATCCTCGAATGCCCCTGCGGTCCGGTCGCAGTGCATGTCAGCGATGGCGGCGCGCGCGTCGCATTCGACAGTGTGCCGGCCTATGCCGCCGAGCTCGACATCGCGACCGAGGTTCCCGGCATCGGCCAAATCCGCTGCGACATCGGCTATGGCGGCGCGTTCTACGCCATCCTGCCGGCCTCGCGTCTCGGCCTCGACCTGCACATCTCGCCGGTCGGGCAACTGCGCGCGGCGGCGCTGGCGATCATGCAGGCGATCCGGGCGCGCGGCGAGGTCCGCCACCCGACCGAACCCGAGCTCTCGTTCCTCTACAGCGCCATCCTGACCGACGACACGGCGCCCGCCTCGCCGCACCCCACCCGCAATCTCTGTGTGTTCGGTGCGGGCCAGATCGACCGCAGCGCGACCGGCAGCGGCGTCACCGCCCGCATGGCGGTGGACGCCGCGCGCGGCCTGATCGCGCCGGGCGCAAGCCGCACCTTCGCCGGCGCCTCCGGCGTGCCGTTCCGCGGCGAACTGCTCGCCGAGGAACGCCTTGGCCCGCATCGCGCCTGGCGCGTCCGGGTGTCGGGAACCGCGTCGTTCAGCGGGACCGCGACCTGGATCGTTGATCACGACGATCGTCTGGGCGATGGTTTTGCCATCGAGGACACGACTTCGCTGCCGCCCATTTAGGGGAGAGTGCCCACCATGCTGCCGTCACAGCGCGCACTGTTCGATATTCCCGACAGCGTTTGCTATCTGAATGCCGCTGCGGTCGGCCCGCTGCCGCGCGCGGTGCAGGCGGCCGGCGAGGTCGGCGTCGCACGCAAGGCGCAACCGTGGGCGATCGAGCCCGGCAACGCGCAGCGCCAGTTCGAGCGCGCCCGCGCCGCCGCCGCCCGCCTGATCAACGCCGATCCGGACGATGTCGCGCTGGTTTCGTCGGTTAGCTACGGCATCGCCACCGCCGGCAAGGTGCTGATCGTTCCGCGCGGCAGCCGCGTGCTGCTGCTACAGGACGACCATTCCTCTCCGGTGCTGGAGTGGCTCGGTCGCGCCGAGGCGCAGGGCTTCAGCGTTGAGGTGGTGGCACGTCCGGACGACGGCGACTGGAGCGCGGCGTTGCTGGCGGCGATCGGACGGCATGGCGCACCGCCGGTGGGGATGGCGTCGATCTCTTCGGTGCACTGGGCGGAAGGCGGCGCGATCGATCTCGACCGCGTCGCCGCCGCACTGCGGGTGCACGATGCGCGGTTCGTGATCGACGCGACGCACGGCGTCGGGGTGATGAACATCGACGTGCGAAAGCTGGATCCCGACTTCCTGGTGTTCCCGACCTACAAGTGGGTACTCGGTCCCTACGGACGCGCTTTCCTCTATGTCGCCAAACGCTGGCAGGACGGCGTGCCGATCGAACAGGCGGGCTCGCAGCGGCGTGCGATGAACTCCGAACGCGCGCCCTACATGCGCGACACCGCCTATGTCGCGAACGCGCGGCGCTACGACATGGGCGAGCGCGACCACTACATCTCGCTGGAGATGGCCTCGATCGGCATGGAGATGGTTGCCGACTGGGGCAGTGACGCGATCGCAGAACGTCTGCGGATGCTGACCGATCGCCTGGCGGAAGGTCTGCGCAACTCCGGCGTGCTGGTGTCCGACGCACGGCTGCGCGCCCCACATATCCTCAGCCTGCGCTTCCCCGGCGGAATGCCCGATCGTCTGGTCGAGCGACTGGAGGCGGAGCACGTGTTCGTCAGTCCGCGGCTCGGCCTGATCCGCATCAGCCCGCACGTGTACAACGACGAAGCGGACGTCGATCGGTTCGTGGAGGTGTTCCGGAGGGTGGCCGTCTGAACGCGGGTCGCCTCGCCGATCCCGTACTTACCGGACACTCGCCAGCAAGGCCTCCAACGCGACGGCATCATCCCAGCCGAGCGACACCCCGACAATGCCGACGCGGTCGCGATACGCAGTGGGGAGGCGAACCGCGTCCTTCGGCGTGGTGACCGGCACCGCGCCTGCGCGCGCCGCCGCGGCGAGCACGCGGCGCAGGTCCGCCTCGGAAAACGGATGATGATCCGGGAACGGCAACGTGCCGGCGACGACCACACCTGCCTCGGCCAGCATAGTGAAGAATTTTTCCGGTCTGGCGATGCCGGCGAAGGCGAAGCACGCGGCGGCCGACATAGCGAGCGACCTCCGGTCCGGGGCGCAAATCGGCGCGCAGCACCGGCAGCGGCAGTCCCGCAGCCAGGTGAGCGGTGTCCGGGCCGATCAGCACCGCCGCCTGGCAGCGTGCCGCTCCCGCCGCCACCGGCTCGCGCAACGGCCCGGCCGGCAGCACGCGGCCGTTGCCGAAGCCGGCCGGGCCATCCACCACCAGCAGCGACAGGTCCTTGTGCAGGCCGGGGTTCTGCAATCCGTCGTCCAACACCAGGACCTGCGCCCCCGCCGCGACCGCAGCACGCGCGCTGGCGACACGATCCGCGCCGATCCAGGTCGGTGCGACCGCAGCCAGCAGCAGTGCTTCGTCGCCGACGTCGGCGACCGTGTCACCGGCCGCGACGCGGCGTGGTCCACGAGCAGCGCCGCCATAGCCGCGCAGCAGGAAATGCACCATTTGCCCGCGTGCAACGAGCCGAGCGCCGATGTCCAGCGCCACGGTGGTCTTGCCCGCGCCGCCTACCGTGACATTGCCGCAGCAGATCACCGGCACCGGCGCGCGCCAGCCAGGCCGCGCCACGCGTCGGGCGGTGACCGCAGCGGTGACGGCGGCGAACGGAGACAGCAGTCGCGGCAGCACGCCGTCACGGAGCCAGAATCTGGGCGGATGCGGCATCACCGCGGACCCAGTCCGTGAGCACCGCGCGCGCCGGGGCAATTGCAGAAACTCCTCCTCCCCTTGCGGGAGGGGGTTGGGGGGAGGGGGCGTCGCCCGTGTGGGGCGGCGTACGGGCGACGCCCCCTCCCCCCAACCCCCTCCCGCAAGGGGAGGGGGAGCAATGCAGCCATCAACCGAGCAGCTCGATCAGCGCCGCGGCGGTGCGCCGGGGCAGGTCACCATGCCGCTGCACTGCGCCGGCGGCGGCCTCGCCCATCGCCTGCCGTCGTGGCAGATCGCGCAGCAAGCCGTCCACCCATTGGGCCAGCTCGGCCCCGTCCCGCACGACTGTCAGCCCGCCAGCGGCGCGCAGCATTGCGACATGGTCGGTGAAGTTACCGGTGTACGGCCCGACCGCGATGGCGCAGCCGAGACGCGCCGGCTCGAGCGGGTTCTGCCCGCCGCCCGGAGCCAGCAGGCTACGCCCGATGAAGGCGATCCCGGCAAGCCGGTACCAGAGTCCCAGCTCGCCCAGCGTGTCGGCGACCCAGACCCCCTCGCCCGGCGGGTCATCGCCGCGTGAACGGTAGGCTGTGGCGGGAATGCTGACACCACGCTCCGGGTGGCGTGGTGCGATGATCGTCAGCAGCCCGGGATGGTTCGCGGCCAGAGTGCGGTGGGTCGCGAGGATCACCACCTCCTCGCCCGGATGCGTGCTGGCGGCGAACCAGACGGGTCGCCCGGCCAGCAGGTCCCGCAGCCGCCGCAATTCCGTCTCGTCCACCGGCAACGGTGGCGCGGCCAGTTTCAGGTCCCCCGGCTCGCCCACGCGGCAGCAGCCGAGAGCGCGCAGCCGTTGCGCGTCGGTTTCGCTGCGCGGCTGAACCCGGGCGAACCCGTCCAGCACCTGTCGCGCAAGGCCGGGCACTCGCTGCCACCGCGCCAGGCTGCGCTCGGACAGCCGCGCGTTGATCAGCATCGTCGGGATGCCACGTGCCCGACAGGCGGCGAGCAGGTTCGGCCACAGCTCGCTCTCGATGAAGCCCGCCACATCGGGTCGCCAGTGATCGAGGAACCGCGCCGCCCAGGCCGGCACATCGAGCGGCACGAACCGGTGCAGCACGCGGCCGGCCAGCGCCGGTTCCAGCCGCTGCGCCAGCAGCTTCGCCGACGTCACCGTGCCGGTGGTCAGCAATATCGTCGGTGCGCCCTCCGCCAGCGCCGGCAGAACCGGCAGGATCGACATCGTCTCGCCGACCGAGGCGGCGTGCAGCCAGATCAGCCTGCCTGGCGGACGCGGCGTCGCATCGATGCCGCGGCGCTCGGCGAGCCGCCCGTATACCTCCTTGCCGCGCGCCTGCCGCACCCGAAGCAACAGCCGCAGCCCCGGCGCGGCCGCGGTCGTTACCACCGCCCAGGCCGCGGCCAGCTTGTTCAGGCGAGGCACAGCCGATCCGCCCGGTCGGCCGCCGCGGTCAGCGCCACACCGATCGCCGGCACGGCGTCCTGCCAGGCGTCGCGGCTGACCGCGATGGTCGGCAGGCACACCACCACGCCGCGGCCGAACGGCTTCGGCACCACCATGCGGTCCCAGGTGCGCAGCACCCAGCGGCGTGTGGTCTGTGCCGCGCAGGGCAGCACCGGAACGCCCGCCAGCGCGGCGAGCTGTGCCACCCCTGCGGCAGCGACGCGACGCGGCCCCTGCGGCCCGTCCGGCGTGATCGCGATGTGGTCGCCGCCGGCCAGCAGGTCGAGCATGTTCCGCAGCCCTTTGGCGCCGCCGCGCGACGAGGACCCGAGCACCACGTCGAGCGCGAACCGGCTGACCACCGCGCCGATGAAGCGGCCGTCACGATGGTGGCTGACCAGCACGTGTACGCGGTTGCCGACATGACGGCCCTCGGGAAATTGCCGCGCCTTCACCCACAGCATCGGCATCAGCGACAGCCGTTCGTGCCAGAACGCCACAATGACGGGCGCGCCGGCGGCGTGCGGCACCATGTGCTCGTGCCCCTCAAGCGACCAGCGCGTGGTCCGGAGTGCGAAGCCGAGATAGAGCCCGAGCAACCTGGCGAATGCCGCCTGGGTTATCGGGTGCTTTGCCAGCCGCTTCATCGCCGCGGCGGTAGCACGCGACCCAAAGGGGCGGAAGGGTTGCGCGCCGGCCTGGCGCTGATCTGGATCAATGTCCTTTGACGGGGCTCGGTGCCAAGCTCGCGCCGTCGAGGTGCGACATGAACGTCTTCTCGCGGCCCGACGGGTTCGCTCAGCCGGTACGGGCCGGCCGCCATGCCAGCGATGACCATCTGCGCGCCCTTAGCCGGCTCTCGCCGGCTGAGACGTGCGCCGCAGTCGGATCGATTCCGGATGGCCTCACCGCGAGCGAGGCCGAATCCCGGCTGCGCGAATACGGGCTCAACCTGGTCACGCGCGAACGCAGGGTGACGATCCTGCAGGAACTCTGGGGCCGCGCCAGGAATCCACTGAACGCGCTGCTGCTGACTTTGGCGGTGGTCTCGTGGTTTCTGGGCGACGAGAGGGCGTCCATTGTGATCATCGCCATGGTGGTGCTGGCGATCACGACCGCGTTCGTCCAGGAACACCGGTCGAATAAGGCTGCCGCCCAACTGCGGGCCATGGTGCACACCACCGCCAGCGTGCGGCGCAGCCCGCGGCAGTGCGCCGAGCCGTTCGCTGAACTTCCCATGGAGCGGCTGGTGCCGGGCGATGTCGTGCGGCTGTCGGCCGGCGACATGATCCCGGCGGACCTGCGGCTGCTCGAGGCCAAGGACCTGTTCATCAACCAGTCGGCCCTGACCGGCGAGGCGATGCCCGCGGAGAAGTATGCCCACGCGAGTGAGGATCCCTGCGACACCCCGTTCGACCTGGCGAACCTGTGCTTCATGGGCGCGAACGTCGTGTCGGGCTACGGCACCGGCGTGATCCTGCGCACCGGGCAGGACACGTTCTTCGGACAGCTTGCACATGAGATCGCCGGGCGACGCGTTCCCACCGCGTTCGATCGGGGTATCAACCGGTTCACCTGGCTGATGATCCGCTTCATCGTGGTCATGGTCCCGTCGGTGTTCCTGATCAATGGCTTCACCAAGGGTGATTGGCTGCAGGCACTGCTGTTCGCGGTGGCCGTGGCCGTCGGCCTCACGCCCGAGATGCTGCCGATGATCGTGACCGTCAATCTCGCCAAAGGCGCGATCGCCATGTCGCGCAGAAAGGTCATATCGAAGCGCCTCAACGCGATCCAGAATTTCGGCGCGATGGACGTGCTGTGCACCGACAAGACCGGCACGCTGACCCAGGACCGCATCATCCTGAAGCGCCATCTCGACATCAACGGCGCGGAATGCGCGCGGGTCCTGCAATACGCCTATCTGAACAGCCACTTCCAGTCCGGCCTGCGCAACCTGCTCGACAATGCCGTGCTGGCGCATGTGGACCTGCACAAGGTGCTTGGCATCGACAGCGGCTATGCGAAGGTGGACGAGATCCCGTTCGACTTCTCCCGTCGCCGGCTTTCGGTCGTGGTCTCGCGGGACGACGGCAGACACCTGCTCATCTGCAAGGGCGCGGTGGAGGAGATCTTCGCGGTCTGCACCCGCTACGATATCGACGGCGCGATCGGACAGCTCGACCAGGGCCATTTCGCGGCGGCGATGGAGCAGACGGTCGCGCTGAACTCCGATGGGTTCCGCGTCGTCGCCGTGGCCTACAAGGAGATCGACCCGGCTGAAGCCGGCCTACTCCGTCGCCGATGAGGCCGATCTCACGCTGCTCGGCTATATCGCCTTCCTCGATCCGCCAAAGGAGAGCGCGCGCGAGGCGATTGCCGCGCTCGCGAGCAAGGGTGTCCAGGTGAAGATCCTCACCGGCGACAACGAGATCATCACGCGCAAGATCTGCCATGAGGTGCAGCTCGACGTCGGCGAGATCCTGCTCGGCGGCAGGATGGCGCAAATGAGCGACGCGGAGCTCGCCGACATCGCCGACCGCACAACCGTGTTCGCCAAGCTCACGCCGGCGCAGAAGGAGCGCGTGGTGCGCGCCCTGCACGCCAACGGCCACGTGGTCGGTTTCCTCGGCGACGGCATCAACGACAGCCCGGCGCTGAAGACCGCGGATGTCGGCATATCGGTGGACACGGCGGTCGATATCGCCAAGGAATCCGCGGACATCATCCTGCTGGAGAAGAGCCTGCTGGTGCTGCAGGAAGGTGTCACCGAAGGCCGGCGCATCTTCGCCAACATCACCAAGTACATCAAAATGGGCGCCAGCTCGAACTTCGGCAACATGTTCAGCGTGGTGGGCGCAAGCATCTTCCTGCCGTTCCTGCCGATGGCGCCGATCCAGGTGCTGACCAACAATCTGCTCTACGACTTCTCGCAGACGACGATACCGACCGACAACGTGGACGCGGAGTTCCTGGCGTCACCGCGGCGCTGGGACATCAGCAACATCTTCAAGTTCATGGTGTTCATCGGGCCGATCAGTTCGATCTTCGATTACGCCACCTATGGCATGATGCTGTTTGTGTTCCATGCCTGGAACAATGCTCCGCTGTTCCAGACCGGATGGTTCGTCGAGTCGCTGCTCACGCAAACCCTGATCATCCATATCATCAGGACTGCGCGGATACCGTTCGTCGAAAGCCACGCCAGCCCGGCGCTGATTGCCACTACGATCATCATCTGCGCGGTGGGGATCGCGCTGCCATTCATCTGGGCGGGATCGGCGCTTGGGTTTGTGCCGCTGCCCTGGCTCTATTGGCCGCTGGTCGGCGGCGATGCTGCTGGCTTACGCGGTGCTCACGCATCTGGCGAAGGTGTGGTTCGTGCGGCGGTGGGGGTTGTGATTGCGCCCATCGCGGAGCGCTTCACGCCCCCATGCGGTTCCAGGCGTCCAGCGCGGCGATCTTGTAGGCCTCGGCCAGCGTCGGATAGTTGAAGGTGTTCTCGATGAAATAGTCGAGCGTGCCCTTCAGGTTCAGCACCGCCTGGCCGATGTGGATCAGCTCGGTGGCGCCTTCGCCGACGATGTGCACGCCGAGCAGCCGGCGCGTCTTGATCGAGAACATCATCTTCATCAAGCCGGCGTTCAGCCCCATGATGTGGCCGCGCGAGGTCTCGCGGAAGCGGGCGACGCCGCACTCGTAGGGGATGCCGCGCTCGCGCACCTCCTGCTCGCTCATGCCGACGGTGGAGATCTCCGGCACCGAGTAGATGCCGTACGGGAAGAACTCCGGCGCGTGCGGTGCGGGCACGCCGAAGGCGTGGCAGGCGGCGATGCGGCCCTGCTCCATCGAGGTCGACGCCAGGCTGGGGAAGCCGATCGCGTCGCCGGCGCAGTAGATGTGCGGCGCTGTCGTCTGGAACGTCTGCGGATCGACCTTCAGCCGGCCGCGGTCGTCGGCGGTCAGGCCGCAGGCATCCAGGTTCAGCGCGTCGGTCGCGCCGACGCGGCCGGCGGCGAACAGCACCATCTCCGAGCGCACGCGGCGGCCGCCTTCCAGGATGGTGACCGGCCAGTCGTTCTCGAATTCGATGCACTCGACCTTGGCGCCGAAGCGCAGCGCCACGCCGCGGTCGCGCAGCTGGTGGGTGAACTCCTCGATCAGCTCGTGGTCGATGAACTCGAGCATGCCGGGCCGCGCTTCGACCAGCGCCACCGCGACGTCGAGCGCGCTGAAGATGGTGGCGTATTCCACGCCGATGACGCCGGCGCCGATCACCGTGAGGCTGCGCGGCAGGCGGGGGATCTCCACGATCTCGTCGCTGTCGAACACGCTGGTGCCGTTGAACGGCACGCCGGCGGGACGATGCGGCCGGGTGCCGACCGCGATCAGGATGCGCTCGCCCTGGAAGATGCGGATGTCGCCGTCGTCCGAGGTGACCTCGACGCGGTGCGGGTCGAGGAAGCGCGCGGTGCCGATCGTGGTCTGCACCGCGTTGCGGGCGAACTGGTGCTCCAGCACATCGACCTCGTGGTCGAGCGTCATGTGCAGGCGCGCCATCAGGTCCTTGGCGGCGATGTCCTTCTTCACCCGGTAGGCGCGGCCGTAGAAGCCGCGCTCGCGCCAGCCGGAGAGGTTGAGCACGGTCTCGCGCAGCGTCTTCGACGGGATGGTGCCGGTGTGCACCGAGACGCCGCCGACGCGGCGGCCCTTCTCCACCACCAGGACCGAGCGGCCGAGCTTGGCGGCCTGGATCGCGGCGCGCCGGCCGGCGGGGCCGCTGCCGATGACGATGAAGTCATAGCTGCTCACGGGAGGACAGGGTGGAGGAAACCGCGGTGGCGTGTCTATCGCAATCGCCGCCTGGGCGCCTTGATGGCGGCCAACAGGCCCCCGTATGGTGGCGCAACGGGATCACGCACCGCAGGTGGCTGTGGCAAACCAGGGCGAACCAGGCATGGCTGCTTCGAGCCGCATGCATATGCCGGCAGCTGCGTTCGACCGGAGACGCGCTGTGGCACTCAAACACCCAATCCTCGGCTTGGCCAACGGCGAAGGCAATCGCGGCTCGAATTTCAGGATCGAATGTCCGACCGGCTCGCGCGGTGCCGGTCTTGGCGCGAGCCATCGGACTGGATGGACAGGGTCATCGCAGATCTGATCGAACGCTTCGGCAGGCTCGATGCCCGGACCCGCCTGTATGGCGGGCGAGGCGGAGTGTTCCGCCGGGTGCAGGAAGCGCCGCAGGCGGAGCAACCATCATGACGACCACGCCGCGCTATCCGTCGTTATTGGAGATCAATACGCGGGTCTGGCTGCGGCGTCTGTCCCGCCAGGTCGGCAGGCCGATAACCCTGGCCGATGTTGGCGATGCCACGATCGACGGCTTCGCGGAACAGGGCTTCGATTGGATCTGGCTGTTGAGTGTGTGGCAGACCGGCGCTGTGGGCCGGGCGGTCTCGCGCAGCAACCCGCAATGGCGCGCCGAGTTCGCAGCGGTTCTCCCTGACCTGGCCGAGGACGACATTTGCGGTTCCGGTTTCGCCATCGCCGCCTACACCGTCAGCGATGCTCTCGGCGGCCCGGACGCGCTGGCGCAATTCCGCGAACGGCTGACGAGGCGTGGCATCAGGCTGATGCTCGACTTTGTGCCCAACCACACTGCGGCCGACCATCCATGGGTGAGGACACATCCAGAATACTACATCGAAGGCACTGCGGCGGCGATGTCGAGCGCGCCGCAAAATTACCTTCGGTGCGCGACCGACCGGGGTGAAAAGATACTTGCCCATGGCCGAGATCCGAATTACCCGGGCTGGCGGGATACCTTGCAGCTGGACTATGCCAATCCCGAGCTGCAGGCGACGCAAATTGACCAGCTGATCGCGATCGCCGGCATGTGCGATGGCGTGCGCTGCGATATGGCGATGCTGTTGCTACCGGAGATCTTCCAGCGGACCTGGGGGGTCACGCCACCGCCGTTCTGGCCGCGTGCGACGATGGCGGTGCGCAAGACCCATCCCGAATTTGTCTTCATGGCAGAGGTCTATTGGGACCTCGAATGGACCCTGCAGCAGCACGGCTTCGACTACTGTTACGACAAGCGCCTCTACGA
Source organism: uncultured Alphaproteobacteria bacterium (assembly GCA_963749575.1). Lineage (GTDB taxonomy): Bacteria > Pseudomonadota > Alphaproteobacteria > Acetobacterales > Acetobacteraceae > JAMXLO01. The sequence continues at coordinate 108,886 of CAVVNM010000009.1, read as the reverse complement.
TCGATTGAAGGATGCAGCTGCAGGATCGATCCGCGATCACCTGCGAGCCGGCCTCGACTATCAGTGCAAACTTGCGCGATTTCTGGAGAACCACGACGAACCGCGCGCGGCTGCCGAGTTGCCCTGGCCACAGCACCAGGCCGCGGCGGTCGTGACCTTCCTTTCACCTGGGCTGCGCCTGTTGCACCAGGGCCAGTCCGAGGGCGCGCGGCAACGGGTGTCGGTCCATCTCTGCCGTGGCCCGGTCGAGCCGATCAACCAGGAATGCGCCAGCTTTTACGGGACGCTGTTGCGGGTGTTGAAGGAGACCGGCGCTTTCCGTCACGGCACCTGGACGCAGATCGACCCACAATCCGCCTGGCCCGGCAACTGGACGTCGGAATGCTTCATCGCCTGCGCCTGGGCACTCGGCTCAGGATGCCGGCATGTCGTTGTCGTCAACTATGCAGCGCACCATAGCCAATGCCGCCTCAAGCTGCCATTCCCCGATCTGCGCGGCACTTCGGTGCTGCTGACCGATATCCTGGCGGACGAGGTCTACCAGCGTGACGGCAGCGACCTCGTCGACAACGGTCTATACATCGATCACGCGCCCTGGCACTGCAACGTGTTCAAGCTGGACCAGCATGAGCCCGACAGCTACCCGATCAGCCTCCGTCGTACCCGTGCCGACACCTGATCGATCACCGCAACGGTTACCAGAATCAATATGATGATGAACGACACCTCATCCCAGTAGCGCACCTTGATCCGCTCGGCGATCTGCAGCCCGATACCGCCCGCCCCCACCACGCCCAGAATTGCCGCACTCCGCGTGTTGCTCTCGAACGCATAAAGTACCTGCGCCAACAGCACCGGCAGCACCTGCGGCAGCAGCCCGAACCGGATCACCAGCAGGCGCGAAGCGCCCACCGCGGTCACCGCGTCCTTCTGCCGCGGATCGGCGTTCTCGATCGCCTCGGCGAATTGTTTCGCCAGCACGCAGATATCCGCAGCGGTGATCGCCAGCACTCCGGCGAGCGGTCCCAGTCCCACCGCGCGGACGAATGCCAGTGCCCAGATGAGCTGGTCGATGCCGCGGAATCCGTCGAACACGCGGCGGATCGAGAAATGCGCCAGCGCGTTCACCAGAACGTTGCGTGCGCCGAGAAAGCCGAGCGGCACGGCGATCGCCGCGGCGACGAAAGTACCGAGAAACGCCATCGCCACGCTTTCCGCCAAGCCTTGCAGGATGTCCGGCCATTGCTGGCCGGGGCTGGGTGGGATCATCTGGCGCAGGATGACAAACAAACCGGAGACCCCGCGCGACAACCGTGCCGGCGTGATGTCGAACCAGATGCACACTGCGACCAGCCAGGCGACGAACAGCAGCGCGCCGAACAACCGCAGGACGCGCGTCAGCGACGACCGGCCGAAGGCATGCGGGAAGCGCGCGCGCAGCTCGGCGTCCGATGTCACGGATGATTCCTGCAACCACGGACGCACACGGATGCACCCGGATGAAGATTTGCGCACATGAAGATGCAGTGACCGCTCAAACGGCATCCGGGTTTATTCGTGGGCATCCGTGATTTCAATTTCCCATTGCGCGTCTGCGCAACTTCTCCGAGGTCAGGTCTATCATACTCACCGTCAGGATGATCAGCACGATGATTGCGCCGATCTCCTGGTAGTAGTTGAAGCTGATAACGGAATAGAGTTCCTGTCCGATCCCTCCGGCACCGACGAACCCGATCACGGTTGCGCCGCGCACGTTGATCTCGAAGCGCAGCAGAACGTAGCTGATGAAATTCGGCAGCACCTGCGGCAGGATGGCAAAGCGTACCGACTTTGCCCAGTTGCCGCCGACGGCGCGCATCGCGTCCCACGGCCCCATGTCGACATTTTCCACCACCTCGGCGAACAGCTTGCCGAGTGCTCCCACCGTGTGCAGTGCGATCGCAAGGATGCCGGCGAGCGGGCCGACGCCGAACGTCCACACCAGGATCAGCGCGAACACGATGTCGGGCACCGAACGGAACAGTTCCAGCACCCGACGGAACATGAAGTGCACGGCGCTGTTCGGCGTGAGGTTGGCCGCCGCGGGGAAGCACAACAGCAGCGCGACGGCGGTGCCGCTCAGCGTCGCCAGGGCCGCCATCTGGCTGGTCTCGAACAGCAGCCAGAGCCAGATGTCGAGCCGGTACATCCAATAGGCGAGCGAACCCTGCGCCTGCGTGCCGGCGAACAGCACCGGCAGCCGCAGATCGGGCACCAGCTTGGCAAAGTATTCGCCGATCCGCGGAGCACCTGCGATCAGCGACGACGGATACGCCTCGGACACCCAGGCAGCGAGCAACAGCGCCCCGCACAGCACCACGCCTCCGGCAAGGCCAGCGGTGCGCCGCGCACGCCTCCTGGCCTGGAATGCAGCTTCGACCGCGGCGACCTCGCTCACGCCGATCAGCGCCGCCGGCGTGCTGCCGCCTCCTGCCGCAACATGTCGATGAACACCAGAAAATCCTCGTGCTTCACCGGCACCCAGCCCTTGCCGCTGCCCATGTCAAAGGTGTGGTAGATGTCCGGATACGCCGCCGGCAGCGCCAGGTGGAACGCCAGCATGTCCGCCTGGTAGCTCGCCGGCGTGCTCTTCCGCACCGTCAGCGGGCCATTCAGGATCGGCCGCGACTTCCAGATGATGCGCAGGTCCTGCATGTCCAGCATCTTCTTGTCGACCATCATGCGCAGGTTGCCGCGCGTGTAGCCTACGGCCGGATCGCCGATGCCGGAGGTCCAGGTGACGCCGCCGTCGTACTGGTGGTTGAGCACTGCCACCACCGCCTGCTCATGCCCACCGGCGAAGCCGGTGCGGGCAAAGTACTTGCCGGGCTCCGGATCGATGCCCTGGGCGCGGAACTCGGCGCGCGGGATCAGATAGCCCGAGGCGCTGTTCGGATCCGCCCAGGCGAGCGAATGGCCCTTCATCTCGGCGAGCGAGGTGATGCCGCTGTCGGCGCGCACATACATCACCGAAACATACGAATTGCTGCCGTCCTGCTCCTGCGTCACCACCAGCGGCACGACGTCGCCGTTGCTCTCCAGCCAGGCCGAGGCATAGGCGGCAGGGCTCATATACGCGGTCTCGAGCTGCTTCGCGGCGAACGCCTGGATCACACCGGCATAGTCCGCGGCGACCAGCAGCTTGATCGGCACCTCGAACGTCGCTTCCATCAGCTTCTTGTAGCCATCGACGCGGGCCAGCCGGTCGGCATCGTTCTCGCCGCCTAGCAGGCCCACGCGCATCACCGGGATCTCCTTGGCCCAGTCGCGCTTGCCGGGCTTCGGCATCTCCTGCGCCAGTGCGGAACGGGCAAGCAGCAATGCGCCGAGACCGGTCGTCGCGCCACGTCGTGTGATCATGCGTAGGTATCCTCCATGCCTGGCTGCCAGCTTACAGCCTTTCGTACCAATACCGGATACCGACGTGACGGACCGTCCTGCACCGTGCCAACATGACACCAGGCCCTGCGAGACACTCCCGTCCATGCTCCCCAATCCATTCGACGATCGGCCTTCTCGTGCGACGACCAAGCTGGCGATGACCTACCTTCTGCTGCTGGCCGGCAATCTCGCCGCCTGGGTGTGGGCATGGATCGCTTTCGCGGATCGGCCCACGCTGCTCGGGATCGCGCTTCTGGCCTACGTGTTCGGCTTGCGGCATGCCTTCGATGCCGATCACATCGCGGCCATCGACAACGTCGTCCGCAAGATGATGCAGCAAGGCAAGGCGCCCTATGCGGTCGGCTTCTTCTTCTCGCTCGGACACTCCACGATCGTCGTGATCGCTTCCATCGCGATCGCCGCGGCCGCTGCCACGCTGCAAAGCCGTATCGATGCATTCCACAGCATCGGCGGCGCGATCGGCACGGCGATCTCGGCGCTGTTCCTGCTGATCGTCGGCATCGCCAACCTGCTCATCCTGCGCGGCGTCTGGGCGGCGTTCATCCGCGTCCGCGGCGGTGAGGAAGTGCAGGACGAAGTGCTCGACACCCTGCTGGGGGGTCGTGGCCTGCTGGCACGGATCTTCCGACCAATCTTCCGCGTCGTTTCGCGCTCCTGGCACATGTATCCGATCGGCTTCCTGTTCGCGCTCGGCTTCGACACCGCAACGGAAATCGGCCTGCTCGGCATCGCCGCGACGCAGGCCGCACAGGGTATGTCGTTCTGGACGATCCTGGTGTTTCCCGCGCTGTTCACCGCCGGCATGTCGTTACTGGATACCACCGACAGCGTGGTGATGGTCCGCGCCTATGGCTGGGCCTGGGTCAACCCGACCCGCAAGCTCTGGTACAATCTGACCATTACCGCGACGTCGGTTGTTGTCGCCATCTTCATCGGCGGCATCGAGGCGCTCGGTCTGATCGGCGGCAAACTCGGTCTCGAGGGCGCGTTCTGGAGCTTCGTCGGCGATCTGAACGCGAGCCTCACCGCACTTGGCTACGCCGTGGTCGGCATCTTCGTCGTGGGCTGGATCGCCGCATCACTGATCTACCGGCTGAAGGGCTACCACCGTCTGCCCGCCGGCTGATCGCTACTCCGCCGCTACCCTCGCGGGTGCCCGCCGCGCGACCGACCGTGCGGTGCCGACGCAGAGCAGGCTGGCCAGCAACAGCACAGCGACGAACACCAGGATCAGTTCCGGGTGGCCACGGTCGATCAGGAAGCCGAACGGCACCGGCGTCAGCGCCGAACCAAGCGGCAGCCCGGCGCTGACGAAGCCGAACACCTTGCCGATCTGGCCGGGTGGCGCCGCATCTTTCAGCATCACGTCGCGTGGCGTTCGACTGGCGCCGAGCGCCAGGCCCGAGGCGAACATCAGCGCAATGACGACGAGCCCCGATACCGCCACCCAGTTCACCGCCAGCGTCAGCGCAGCGGATGCCACCGTCAGGATCACCGCGAACCGCAGCACGTGCCGCTGGTAGGTGTCGGCAAACCAGCCGCCGACCAGCACGCCGACTGTCGAGCCCGCCATGTAGCCGGTGAGTGCCGAGGACGCGACCTCCAGCGCAATGCCCCTGACCGTGTGCAGAATGGTGATCAGCCAGGACTGCACGCCGGCGCCCGCCATCGAGCCCAGCAGGAAGAAGCCGAAGAACAGCAGCATGGTGCGGCTGGTCAGCAGCTCACGGCCGGACAATGTCGGGGCGGCATGGGTCGCCTCATGGCGAGCCTGGTCCCGCAGAATTCCGCTTTGCAGCACGATCGACAACACCACCGGGATACCGAGGAGGCCGACCAGGATCAGGCCGCCACGCCAGCCGACCGTCACCAGCAACAGTGCCATGACCGGCGGCGCCGCTGCGAAGCCCAGGTTGCCGCTGAACGTGTGCAGCGCGAACGACCGGCCCATGCGCTCCTGGTCCACCGAGCCCGACAGGATCGCGTAATCCGCCGGATGGAACACCGAGTTGCCCATGCCGGACAGCGGCGCCAGTACCAGGATCTGCCAGAAGCTGGTGGCGAAACCCATGGCGGTGATGCAGAGCGACATCAGCAGCGCGCCACCGACCAGGAACCGACGAGCGCCATAGCGATCCACCAGAAATCCGACCGGGGTCTGGAACACGGCCGCCGAGGCGGACATCAGTGCGACGGCGAGGCCCACCTCGGCAAAACTGATGTGGAACGCCGATCGCCAGGCCAGAAACAGCGGCGGCAGGCACAGCGAGTAGAAGTGCGAGAGAAAATGACCGTTGCCAATCAGCAGATTGACACGGGTGGTACGGCTCAGGGCCATCGCAGAGCGTCTCCGGGAGGCCGCGCGAGGATGCGGTTGACGGCCCGTCGCCGTCAACCGCGCAGGGCAGGCCGTCGCCCGAAACCGGCACGCCGTCATCACCCTGACGGTAGCCCGGGCAGCGGCTGATGCCTATGTTGGGGCGATGTGCGAAACTCCCGCCTTCCTTGACGGCGATCGTCCGCCGGTGCCGGACATTGTCGTGCCACGCGGTGTCACGCCGTTCCATCTGCCGCGCCGACCGGTGCGCGGCCGCCTGGTGCGGCTCGGCCCGCTGGCGCATGCGCTGCTGACCCGGCATCCCAACCACCCGGCGGTCACCCGCCTGTCCGGCCAGGCGCTGGCGCTGGCGGCGGCGCTCTCCACCGCCCTCAAATTCCGCGGCTCGTTCAGCGTGCAGGCGAAGGGCGACGGTCCGGTGCCAATGCTGCTGGCCGACTGCACCGATACCGGAGCGCTGCGTGGCTATGCCCGCGCAGATGCAACCAAGCTTGAGACATTGCTGCGCAGCGAACCGATCACCGGCAGCCGATCAGCTGCTCGGCGGCGGCTATCTGGCCTTCACCGTCGATCAGGGCCCGGACCAGAACCGCCATCAGGGCATTGTCACCATCGAGGGTGGCAACCTCGCCGAGATGGCGCTGCACTACTTTCGCACCAGCGAACAGCTCCGCTGCTTCGTGCATCTCGCCTGCGAGCAGACCGAGGATGGCTGGCGTGCCGGCGCGCTGGTGCTGGAGAAGATCGCCGGCGCCGGCGGCATCGATCCCTCGCTGGACGCCGATGCACAGGAAGAGAGCTGGCGCACCGCGACCATTCTCGCCGGCACGCTGACCGACGCGGAACTGCTGGACGATGCGCTGCCGCCGGACCGGTTGCTGTATCGGCTGTTCCACAGCGAAGGTGTGGCGACCGACCGGGCGCGTGCGCTGTCGTTCGGCTGCCGCTGCTCGCGGGCACGTCTGGTCGGCATCCTGGAGGGCTTTCCGCCCGACGACCTGGACCACATGGCGGTGGACGGCGAAATCGTCATGACCTGCGAATTCTGCAACTTCGACTTCCGCTTCCCACGCCAGGAGGTGCGCGGCCGCAGCGCTCCCGCATGCTGACGCGACGCACGTCGCTGCTGCTGCCGCTGCTGCTGGGCGGCTGCGGCGGTGGCGAGGAGCGAAGCTATCCGCCGCTGCGCTACGACTATCTGACGCCACTCGGACTGAACGTCGCAACGATCCGGATCGAGCAGCGCTTCGTGCCGTCGGGCGTCGCGCCGGATGTCAGCCAATACGATCCGGCTCCCCCGCTGCGGGCGCTGCGCGCCATGGCGGAGGATCGCCTGCAGGCTCTCGGCAGCGCGGGCCAGGCGGTGTTCGTCATTCAGGATGCCTCACTGGTGCGCCACGGGGACACCCTGTCCGGCAATCTGTCCGGTAGAACTCGGCATTTACACCGCGCCGAACACACGCGCCGGTTATGCGCAGGCCAGTGTGTCGGGCCGGTTCACCGGCGATCTCGATGATCTGCCGGCGCGGTTATACGACATGACGAAGAGCATGATGGATCGGATGAATGTCGAGTTCGAGTACCAGGTTCGCCGTGCGCTGGCGCCCTGGCTGCTGTCGGCCGGCGCCACGCCGGCAGCGGTGCAGCAACAGCCGCTGACGCCGCGCCGCTGCCGCGGCCTTGACGCAATCGGCAGGCACGATCATACCCGAGACGATCCCGCGCAGATGATCGGAGGATACGTTCAATGTCGCATTGCATCTCGCGGCGCGGGCTTGCGCGCGCATCGGTGTTGACTCTCGGCAGTTTTGCCATTCTGCGTCACGCCAGGGGTGATGCGCCGCTTGAATTGCGCTGCTCGCTCGACACCGCGCCGTCGCATCCGCGCAACGTCGCGTTCCACGACTATCTGGGCAAGCTCGAGGAAGCGTCGGGCGGCCAGATCAAGACCAGGCTGTTCGAGAGCGGCGCGCTGTTCCCGGATCTGCAGGTGCTGAAGGCGCTGGTGCAGGGCCAGGTGGAGATGGCCTGCCCCGGCACCTGGACCCTCACCGGGTTCGTTGCCGATGCCGACTTCTCGCAGTTGCCGGCATTCTACGGCCGGCCGATCGACATCGTGCACAAGGCGGCCGACGGCGCGGGCGGGAAATTCGTCAACGCCGAGATCACCGGCAAGCTGCAAGGTCGAGATTCTGGGTCCGTGGTTCGATCTCGGCTTCAACAACTGGTTCTCGACCCGCAAGCCGCTGAACTCCACCGCCGATCTGAAGGGCATGAAGCTGCGCAGCCCGGGTGGCGTGCTGAACTCGTTCCGCATCCGCTTCTTCGGCGGCATCCCCAACGTCACCGCCTGGCCGGACGTGCCGCTGGCGATGTCGCAGGGCACGTTCGACGGCCTGATCAGCAGCAACGAGAGCGCCAACAGCGCCAAGCTGTTCGATTCCGGGCTGCGCTATTCGCTGCAGGACAACCAGGGCATGGGTCTCTACGTGCCGATGGTCAATCCCGCTTCTGGCAGAAGATTGGGCCCAAGCTGCAGGAGACGATGGTCAGGCTGTGGGCGGACAACATCGCCACTTATCGCGCCAACACCGCGAAGCAGCAGGAGAGCGGCGCGCGCGGCGCTGGAGAAGCAGGGCGTGAAGTTCGTCGATGTGCCGCAGGCCGAACTGGATGCGGTGCACGCGGAATTGCTGAAGGTGCAGGACAAGGCGGTGGAAGAGGCGCACATCTCGCCCAAGCTGGTCGAGCTGGTCATGGCGGATGTCGGCGCCTGACCCGATGTGGCCGGGCTTGTTCCGGCCATGACGCGCATCGGCATCATCTGGGACTGGATCGAGCGGACCGTGGTCGGTCTGCTCGGCGCCTTCGCGCTGGTGATCGCGGTGCTGCAGGTGTTCGGCCGCTACATCGATCCCGGCGCACGCGATCACCTGGGCCGAGGAGGTCATCGTCTATATCGCCGTATGGGCGGTGATGATCGTGGCCAGCGACCTGGTGCGCACCAACGGGCATGTGCGGCCCGACCTGGTGCTGCGGCTGCTGCGGCCGCAGGCGCAGCGCTGGGTCGAGACGTTCAACTGCCTGGTCGCGATCGCGTTCACCTTCGGCATGGTGTGGTACGGCTGGGAGGTGGTGGATACCGCGCTGCTGCTCGATCAGACGCAGCTCGTCCGATCTGCAGTTCCCGATCTGGATCTACTACCTGGCGCTGCCGGTCGGCGGCGGCCTGATGCTGATCCGCTACTGTCGTGCGGCTGTATCGCTACGCTATTCCGCTTCGATCCCGCGAGTGATGACGATCGGCCACGTCATCTCGCATGAGGCGCCGCCCGACCTGGCACTGCCGTCCCGAGTAGCGCCAGATAGATGTGGACCGTCGGGTTCCTGGTGATGTTCTTCGGCCTGCTCGCCGCGGGCATGCCGATCTTCCTGGTGCTGGGCACCTGCGCCGCGATCCTGTTCTTCGTCTCCGGCCAGCCGATGGTCGGCGTGGCGCAGAACATGATCGACCAGCTCAACTCCACCACGCTGATGGCGTTGCCGCTGTTCGTGATGGCGGCGGCGTTCATGCGGCGCGGCGGCGTGGCGCAGGCGCTGGTGGATCTGTCCTCGGCATGGCTCGGCGGCATCAAGGGCTCGCTCGGGCTGGTGGCGGTGGTGTCGTGCGCGCTGTTCGCGGCGATCTCCGGGTCATCGGTGGCGACCGCGCTGGCGATGGGCACGATCCTGCTGCCGGCGATGATGGAGCGCGGCTATCCGCGCGGCTTCGCTCTCGGCGTGCTGGGTGCGTCCGGCACGATCGGCGTGGTGATCCCGCCGTCGCTGGCGCTGATCCTGTACGGCATCGTCACCGAGCAATCGGTGCCGCGATTGTTCCTCGCCGGCATCCTGCCGGGACTGTTGCAGGCCGGCGCGTTCTTCGCGTGGGTGCTGTACTACGCGCGGCGCAAGAACTTTCCGGCCGAGCCGGCGCTGCCGATGCGGCAACGCCTGCGCGTGACCTGGCGAGCGCTGCCGGCGATGGCGGTGCCGTTCGTCGTGCTGGTCGGCATCTACGGCGGCTTCATGACGATCACCGAATCGGCGGCGCTGGCCGCGGTGACCGCGCTGATCGTCAGCCTCGGCGTCTATCGCGGCTTTCCGCTGAGCCGCACGCTGAGCGTGATCGCCGAAGCGCTGCGCAGTGCCGGCGTCATCATGCTGATCATCGCCACCGCGCTGGTGTTCGGCCATTGGATGACCGGGTTCGGGCATTCCCGGGCAACTGGTCGATTTTGCCGCGCACCGGGGCTTCGCCACCTGGGAATTCCTGCTGACGATCAACGTACTGCTGCTGATCATCGGCTGCTTCCTGGAGGTGGTGAGCACGCTGCTGCTGGTGATGCCGATCCTGGCGCCGGTGCTGCTGCCGCTCGGCGTCGATCCGGTGCATTTCGGCATCATCTTCACCCACAACATGGAGGTGGGCCTGGTGCACCCGCCGGTGGGGCTGAACCTCTACGTGCTGTCGACGATTTCGGATGCGCCGGTCGGCGAGGTGATCCGCGGCATCCTGCCGTTCCTGATCCTGTTGCTGATCGTGCTGGGCATCATCACGTATGTGCCCGAGCTGACGCTGTGGCTGCCGCGGATGGTGTATGGATCGTAGCCGTCCGCGCCCCCGGTCATTGCGAGCGAAGCGAGGCAATCTCCAGCCAGTTCGCACTCGGCGGGAGATTGCTTCGTCGCTGCGCTCCTCGCAATGACAGCGGCGAGGATCAGTGCAGTGCGTAGAACCCCTTCGCGCCGCCAGCCATCACCTGGCTGATCGTCTCCTTCGACGCGCCCTCGATCAGCTTGCGCACCATCGCCGGCGCGCCGGGGAAGAAGCCGTCCGGGTGCGGATAGTCGGTCGCCCACAGGATCTTGTGTGCGCCGACATAGTCCACCAGCGGCTTCAGGCAGTGCTCCACCGGCTCGAACGCGATCCAGCAATTGCGCTGGAACAGTTCGGAGGGTCGCATCGACAGGCCGGAATCGTTGAACCCCTTGTCGTCGAAGTGGCGGTCCATGCGATCCAGCCAACCGGCAATCCAACCGCCGCCCGACTCGAGGAACGCGATGCGAACCTTGGGATGACGGTCGCACACGCCGCCCCAGATCACCGCCATGCACGCCAGCATCATTTCCATCGTGTGGGTGATGATGTGGCGCGCACCGCGCTCCTCGAAGCGGTCCATGCCGACCTGCATCATCCCGCTGTTGCCGCCTTCGTGGAACCCGACCGAGATGTCGAGCTCCTCGACCATGGTCCAGAACTTCTCGTAGTCGGGATGATGGATCATCTTGTTGTTGTACGGATTGGGCCGCAGGAACACGCCGCGGAAGCCGAGTTTCTCGCGCGCGTAGCGCATCTCCTCGATCGCCAGGTCGACCGACTGCATCGGGATCATGGCGATGCCGAACAGCCGGTCCGGATACGGCTTGCAGTAGTCCGCGAGCCACCGATTGTAGGCGCGCGACATCGCAGCGGCGGCCGGCGGGTCCGTCACCGCGCCGGCGAACAGCCCGATGCTGGGATACAGGAACGCGGCGTCGATGCCGTCGAGATCCATGTCGGGGATCCGCGCGTGCGGATCGAAGCCGCCCTTGCGCCCCTGCTCGTACTCCATGGCGTCGTCCACCACGGTACCATCACGCGCGCCCACACCGCCCAGGGCGCCGAGCCCCTTCTTGCTGCCGAGCAACTGCTCACCGACCTGCAGGCGCTGCTTGCCGTCCGCATCGCGGATCAGCTTCGGCGCCTTGTCCCGGTATTTCGGTTCGATGTAGTCACTCCAGAGATTGAGCGGCTCCAGAATGTGTCCGTCGGCATCGATGACGTTGTATGCGCGAGCCATGGTCGTTCCTCCTTCAGTGCTTGATCCACTCCTTCATGTAGCGAGCGTAGCAGTCGCGCTCGCCCGGCATCTTCGGCCAGCCGGCGAGCAGCCGCGCGGTGGCCAGCAACAGCCGGTCGCGCAGATGGGTGGAATTGTGGCCGTATTCCTCGAACGTCGAGTGGCTGATCTTCTGGTTGTGCGGATCGTCCTGGAACTTGCAGGCGGTCACCGCAAGGCGGGCCAACAGCTGCTGGCGATCCGCGCCGGTCTGTAGATACGCATTCGCCACCGCAGTGGCACGCGCGAAGTCGAACGCCATGATCGCTTCGTCCTGTTCGCGCAGCAGCGCCTCGGGCGTGTGGCCGCTCAGGTCGTGCGATGCGAACTCCTGTTCGATCACCGAACTGAACAGCTTGTTGGCGCGCGCCGCGTCGTTCACGAAGTTCGCCATCAGGTACAGGATGCGCGGCTGATACGGATTGTCCGACGTCCGCATCCAGTAGTTCGCGGTGTTGCAGTAGTCGAACGGATGCTGACCCTCGGTGAACTTGCGCGGCACCGTGGTGCGCAGCACCAGTTCCGCGGCGCCGAGCTGGATGGCATCGCCCAGGCTGCGCAGCGAAATGCCGTTGCGCAGATGCGTGGTGATCCGATCCCACACCGTCTGGCCATCGGCTTCCATCAGCAGCCGCACCATGTCCTCGACCTGCTCCGGTGCCAGCGACGTCTGGTTGGTCTGCTTCAGGCTCTTGCCGGCGTCGGGAAACGCCTCGGTCACCGTCACGCAGGCGGCGTCGTACAGCGAGTAGTACAGCGGTCCGATCGCCATGTCCGGCACACCGGTATAGTAGACACCGTGCGCGCGTTCCCAGCCGACATGCTGGGCGAGGTCCACCACGGCGCGCGCTCGCAGAGCCTTGTGGCCGGTGTTGCGCGCCTTGCGCCCCATCACGGTGTCCTGCAGGTCGATCAGCCCGAGGAACAGCATCTGGTCGCGCAGCTTTGGCCGCACCGCTTCGTCGGCAGCCAGGCCAAGGAACAAACCGTAGGAGCGCTTCACGTCGCCGCTCATGGTGGCGATCATGTGCGCGTGCAGCCGATCCTCGAACCCGCCGGCCTCGACGATCGGTTCCTGGTCGTCGTTCCACACCACCGGCCCGTAGCTAGGCGGCGGCACGTTGATGCCCTTCATCGTGGCATAGCGGCCGGGATACTTGCCGCGCAGCTGGTTCCAGATGTCGAGACCCGCCGGGATGTACCACACGCTCTGCAGCATCCCCAGCAGGCGGTATTCTTCCGGCAGATACTGCACCAGATCGGCCGAGGTGCGCAGACCGAGGATGGTGTGGTCGTTGTTGATCAGCGTGATCTGCCCGTCGCGCACGTCGACGTGATTGGGCACCTGGACGAACGGCGCCTCCGCCTCCGTCACCACGCTGAGCGCATCGCCAATCGAGCGTCCATCGCGCCGCACCAGGTTGAAGAACAGCTCGGCGGTGCGCGGCTGGTCTCGCTGCAGGATCGCGTCGGTGAACGCATCGACCGCCGTGTCCTTGCGGATGTCGTCTCGGCTTTGCAACATGGGCGTTCCTTCGTTTCGTCACGCATGGCTACTGGTGAGTAGCCTAGCGCCGGAAGAAACACCCCGTAAAGCTATCCCAATCGCCGCCGATACAGCGCGATCAACCGCTCCCAGTGTCGCTCCGCGGCCGGTTTGTCGTAGCACCAGCGCTGCGGGAAGGCGAAGCCGTGATGCACACCGGGATGCAGTTCGATCTCGCCGGGCGAGCCGGCACTTGCGAACAGGCCGCGCAATTCCTCGACCATCGGCAGCGGCGCCAGCTCGTCATGTTCGGCGCAGGAGATGTAGAGCTCGGCTTTCACCTTGGCGAGGTTGAGATGCGGGCTTTCCTCCGCGTCGTTCACCAGCCAGGTACCGTAGAACGACGCGGCAGCAGCGACGCGATCCGGGTAGCGCGCGGCGGCGGCCAGCGCATAAGGGCCGCTCATGCAATAGCCATGCGCGCCGACCGGCCCTCGTTTCGCGGCATCCTGGCGATCGATGAAGTCCAGCATCGCAGCGACATCGTCCATCACCGGCGGAATGGTCATCTTGGTGCGCACCGCGCGCATGCGCTCACGCTCCGCGCTGCCCTGCTCGAGCACATCCGGCCCGAAGATCGTGTCGCGACCGGCGCGGTAGTATAGGTTGGGCAGCAGCACATAATAGCCGACGGTCCCGAGCCGGCGCGCCATGTCGCGCAATTCCTCGCGAATTCCGGGTGCGTCCATCAGCAGGAACACCGCGGGATATGGGCCGCCGCGCTCGGGATGGCAGATGAACGTCTCCATCGCGCCAGCCTTGGTGGCGATGTCCAGGGTCTGCTCGATCATCGGGCTGCCTCCGCTTGCACCCAGTTGCAGTAGTCGACAGCGACGCTACACCCGTCGCGCTGCGGGGAACACCGGCCCGCGCATGCGGTCTTGACGCAGCAGCGTCGATGCCTATCCATGCTCAACCGTATGAGTGGAACTGGCTACTTCCTCTATCATTCCATCGGCACCTTCCCCGGCAAGGAGGCAGCGCTGCGCGACGAACTGGCGCGTTTCGCGGCGTTCTGGTCACGCCCGGACGATGCGCAGTGGCCGACAGCTTTGTCGCTGCGGCAGGAGTTCATCGACCGTTGGCGCGCGGTGATCGATGCGCCGCCTGGAACGCTGACCACGGCAGAGAACGTCACCGCCGCGTTGTACAGCGTGATCGGTGCCTTGCCCGCGCGCCACCTGCGCGGACGGCGTGTGCTGGTAGCCGAGGACTGCTTCCCCAGCCTGCACTTCCTGCTGGCCGAACTGGCGCATCGCTTCGGCTTCACGCTCGACACGGTGCCGTTGCGCGCCGGTGAAGCCTATGTGCGCGACGAGGACTTTGTCGCCCGCTGGCAGGACGATGTGGGCGTCGCGCTGCTCACCTGGGTTACATCGACCGCGTCGCACTGCTGCGACGCCGCGACGTTGATCGCGCATGGCCATCGCATGGGAAGCATCGTCGGCGTCGACATCACCCAGGGCGTCGGCCTGCTGCCGTTCTCCGTCACCGGCGGTGCCGATTTCGTCGTGTCCACCTCGCTGAAGTGGTTGTGCGGCGTGCCAGGCGCCGGCGTCATCTATGCCATGCCGTCGCTGCTCGCGGACTGCCAGCCGGAGTTCCGCGGCTGGTTCAGCCAGGCGAACCCGTTCTCCTGGGATCTCACAAAATTCCGTTTCGCCGATGACGCCCGCCGCTTCGATCACGGCACGCCATCGATCGTCCCGGCCGTGGCATCGTTGCCAGGACTGCGCTGGCTCGCCGACACCGGCATCGATACGGTTCGCGCCCACAATCACTCCCTGGGCGGGCGCATCATCGACCATGCGCGCGAACGCGGCTGGACGATCGCCTCGCCGCTCAGCAGCGAACAGCGCGGCGGCAGCGTGATGATCACCGTGCCGCCCGGCATCGATCCGCCAGCCGTCGTGGCCGCGCTGCGGTCGCGTCATCTGTATTGCGACGCGCGCGGCAGCACGCTGCGCCTGTCGCCTGGTGCGGTCACATCGGCCGACGATGTCGGTGCGCTCTGCACCGCACTGGATGAACTGCTGCCGCGCCGATAGGCGCGGCGACGCTCGGCATCGCCGCTATTTCCCTATCTGGCTTAAAGCGCTCTAATCGTCGCCATGATTTCCAAACGGCCAGTCGCATGAACTTCGTCACGTCAGGCGCCCCGGACCCGGTTGCCCGCGCGCACGAACTCGGTCCTGCAATCGAGGCCGCCGCCGATGAGATCGAGCGCACGCAGCGCATCCCCGAACCGTTGCTGTCGCAACTGCACGCCGCGCGGCTGGGCCGCATGTTGCTGCCGCGCTCGATCGATGGCGACGAGCTGGAGCCCTGGGTCTACCTGCGCGCGATCGAGGAGATTGCCCGCCACGACGGTTCGGTCGGCTGGAACCTCTTCGTCGCCAACAGTGCGGCACTGATCGCGCCGTTCCTGTCGCCCGAGTCCGCGCGCGCGATCTTTGCCGACCCGCGCGCAGTCGTCGCCTGGGGGCCGCCGAACGAGTCGAAGGCGATTGCCGTTCCGGGCGGCTACCGCGTCAGCGGGACATGGAGTTTCGCATCCGGCTGTCGTCAGGCGACCTGGATGGGCGCGCATTGCCATGTGGTGGAGCCCGACGGCTCGCTGCGGCTGAACGCGGCCGGCAAGCCGACGGTTCGGACGCTGCTGGTCCCGGTCTCACAGGTGACACTGCTCGACGATACGTGGAACGTGATCGGCATGCGCGGCACGATGTCGGGCGGCTACCGGCTCGACGATGTGTTCGTGCCCGAGGCGTTCAGCGGCACGCGCGAGGATCCCACGCTGCGGCGCGAGCCGGGCCGGCTGTACGCCTATCCGATGCAGGGCCTCTACGCGGTCGGCGTGTCCGGCGTCGCGATGGGCATCGCACGCGCGATGCTCGATGCGTTCAAGGACCTTGCGACGCGCAAGACGCCACGCAACTTTGTCCGGCTCGCCGAGAATGCGGTGGTGCAGTCGAACGTCGCACAGATGGAGGCGCGGCTGGGTGCGGCGCGTGCCTTCCTGGTGGAGACTCTGTCCGACATCTGGTCGGCCGATGACTCATGGGTGATCGACGTGCCGGCGCGAGCGCGCGTTCGGCTGGCCTGTGCGTTGCGATCCAGACGGCCGAGGCGGTGGCGGACTATGCCTACAAGGCGGCCGGCGTGGACGCGATCTTCCTGGGTACCGCGTTCGAGCGGCGGTTCCGCGACATCCACACGCTGTCGCAGCAGATCCAGTCGCGCACCGCGCATTTCGAGTCAGTGGGGCAGATCATGCTCGGCATCGAGCCGCCGGGGACGTTTCTGTAGATCGATTCCAGGGTGAGTCGCCGCGTGCCGTATTCGTCGTCAGCCCCGCTTTCGCGGGGATGACGAGTAGGAGGCACACTCCCGGCTACTCACGCAGCTCCGGAATCACCCACAGCGGCTTCTCGCCGCGCGCCACGCGCTCCACATTGTCGAACCCATTGCGGAAACGTGCCGACTGATTGTCCCAGGTCGGCCCCGCGTAGTGCGGCGTCAGGATCACGTTGTCCAACGTGAACAGCGGATTGTTCGCCGGCGGCGGCTCCTGATCGAACACATCCAGCCCGGCACCAGCGATCGTGCCGTTGGTCAGCGCCTCGTGCAGCGCCGGTTCGTCCACCACCGGGCCGCGGCAGGTGTTGATCAGATACGCCGTCGGCTTCATCAGCCGGAACTGCGCCGCCCCCATCATGTGCCGCGTGCTCGGGATCAGCGGCACGTGCAGCGATACGATGTCCGATGTGCGCAGCACCTCGTTGAACAGGCGGAACTTAACGCCCAGTGTATCGGCCGCATCCTCGGTCAGCCGCGCGATGTCGAAATACTGCACCGCCATGCCGAAGCCCTGCGCCAGTCGCGCGACCTTCTTGCCGATGTTGCCCAGCCCGATGATGCCCAGGGTGCGGCCGTGCAGTTCGTACAACCGCACGCTCGCCACATCGTTGCCGCGCCAGCGGCCGGACTTCACCATTTCATGCAGCCAGGTGAGCCGGCGGCACACCGCGAGCATCAGCAGGATTGCGTGCTCCGCCACCGCGATCGCATTGGCGCCGCCGTTGTTGCACACTGGGACGCCGGCGCGTCGCGCCGCCTCGATGTCGACGCGGTCGTAACCGGCGCTCAGCAACTGCACGAGCTTCAGCTTCGGTGCCGAATTGTAGAACGCATCGTCCATCTTCACTTCGCCGAGCCCGACGATGTACTCGGCGTCAGCCAGCGCGGCGTTGAATTCCGGGCTGCCGGAGCGGGCGATCACCGTGTCGAAACCGGACGGCGCCAGTTCGCGCGCGATATCCATCGCGCTCAGCGGGTTGTCGGTCAACAGGATCTTCGGCGCCATCGGTGCTTCCTCCTCGGCTGGTTGATCGATCGCGAGAATAACTTGCCGTGCGCGTTCGGCCCAGGGGGGCGGTTAGCCGATCGTTTACCGGTGATGCGGATAGTCGCGCCCTCCACTGTTCCGAGGAGTGCGATTCATGCAGGGCATAGGCAGCTTGATCGCGAATTGCCGCATCGGCAGCAAGATCGCCATCGGGTTCGCGGCCGTTCTGCTCATCCTGGCGGTAAGTTCCACCCTCGCCTGGCTCGCATTCGGGCAGGTCACCAGCGCGGTCGATGGCTACGCCGAACTGGTCGCGACTTCGGCGATCTACCGCGATATCGACCTGACAGTGGCGCAGTATCGCGGCCATGTCCGCGAATATGTCGTCTCGGACAACGAGGATACGGCGGCGATGGCGGTCAAGGAGGGGACCGCGCTGCACGAGCTCATCGCCAAGGGGCTGGCACGTGTCACCAACCCGGAACGCCATGCTCTGTTGGAGAGCATGGCGAAACAGGCCGAGTCCTACACCACCAACTTCGCGCACGTGCGCGACCTCAACCGCGAACAGGCGAAGCTGGAGACCGAGGTGCTCGACGTGGTGGGCCAGCAGATCGACCGACGGGTTCTCCGCTGTGCATCGCGGGCGCGACCAAGGCGGGAAACACCGATATTCTGCCGCTGGTGGTCGAGGGACGCCGGCTCAGCCTCATGGCGCGGCTCGACGTGAACAAGCGCCTGGGCCGGCATGACGAGGCGGCAGCAAAATCGGCCGAACAGCAATTCGATGAGCTGAAGCGAACCGTGGCGCAGCTCGACACCGCCACCAAGGGCAGCGAGCTGAACGCGACCGTTGCGTCGGAGACCAAGCTGATCGACAGCTATCAGTCGGCATTCCGGCGCGCCGTGAGCCTCGACACCGAACAGACGACGACTGGTGAACGGCGTCATGCGGCAGGCCGGCGATGCCATGCAGGCGGAAGCCGTCAAGGCGAAGGACAGCAATTTCGCCGCCCAGGGCGAGACTGAGCAGAGCATGCTAGCGGTCATCAGCCACGGCAACTCGCTGGTGATGATCCTGGGGCTGGCCGGTCTGGCGGTCGGTGTGGCGCTCGCCTGGCTGATCGGCCGCGGCATCTCGCGCCCGGTGGTCGCGCATGTGCGCGGCGATGCGGGCGCTGGCGGGCGGTGACAAGTCGGTCCGAGATCCCCGGCGTCGGGCGCAAGGACGAGATCGGCCAGATGGCCGACACGGTGGCGGTGTTCCGCGACAACATGGTGGAGGCCGAACGGCTGCGCGACGAGAACGAGCGGCACAAGGCGGAAGCCGAGACCGAGCGCAAGGCAGGCATGATCCGGCTGGCGGACACGTTCGAGGCGGGCATCAAGGGCGTGGTGAATTCGGTCGCCTCGCAGGCAACCGAAATGCAGTCCGCCGCGCAGGCGATGACGCATACCGCCGAGCAGGCGACCCAGCAGGCGACCGCGGTGGCCGCATCGGTCGAGCAGGCATCGGCCAATGTGCAGACCGTGGCGACTGCCTCCGAGGAGCTATCGGCGTCGGTGCTGGAGATCGGTCGGCAGGTGGAGCAGTCGTCGAAGATCGCCAGTCAGGCGGTCACCGAGGCGGATCGCACCAACACCACGGTCGAGGGGCTGAACCGGACCGCGCAGCGCATCGGCGAAGTGGTGCAGCTGATCGAGACGATCGCCAGCCAGACCAACCTGCTGGCGCTCAACGCCACCATCGAGGCGGCGCGCGCAGGCGATGCCGGCAAGGGGTTTGCCGTGGTCGCCAGCGAGGTCAAGTCGCTGGCCAGCCAGACCGCGAAGGCGACCGAGGAGATCCGTGCGCAGATCAGCGAAATCCAGGGCGCCACAGGCCAGACGGTGGAGGCGATCCGCAGCATCGGCACCACCATCCGGCAGATGAGCGAGATCGCCACCACGATCGCGTCCGCGGTCGAGGAACAGGGTGCCGCGACCCGCGAGATCGCCAGCAATGTCCACCAGGCGGCGCAGGGCACCGGGGACATCGCGACCAACATCGAGGGCGTCAGCCGCGCCGCCGGCGAAACCGGCGCGGCGGCAGGTCAGGTGCTCAGCTCGGCCGGCGACCTAGCGAAGCCAGTCCGAGACGCTGCGGCGCGACGTCGATGAGTTCCTGGCGACCGTGCGCGCCGCGTGACAACAGCGGCGCGCCCATCGCCTGGCGCATGAACAGCCGCTTCAGCGGCGGCGCGCGATGCACGGCGGCGATGCCGACGCCGCGCGCCAACCGCAGCAGCGGATTGTCGTTGCTGAACAACCGGTCCAGCGCATCGGTGGCCGCCAGCATCAGCAGGTTGTCCGGCCGCCGCCGGCGCTGGTAGCGCCGCAGCAGGTCGGGCGCGCCAAGGTCCTCGCCGCGGCGCTGCGCCTCGATCAGCAGATCGGCCAGCGCCATCGCGTCGCGAAAGCCGAGATTGAGGCCCTGGCCGGCAATCGGATGGATGGTATGCGCCGCGTCGCCCACCAGCACCAGACGCGTGGCGAAATAGCGATGGGCGTGCAGCGCACCGAGCCGGTAGCTCCAGCGCCGGCCCACCACCCGTACCGCGCCGAGATGGCCCCCGAGCCGGCGGCCAATCGCTGCGGCGAAGCGGGCATCATCGAGCGCCAGCATGCGCTGCGCGATTGCGCTACGCTCGGTCCATACGATGGCGGAGAGATCAGCTGCGCCACCCTCCCGTGCGTCGGGACTGGCGCACATCGGCAGCTGCGCGAACGGGCCGGACGGCAGGAAATGCTCGAGTGCCACGTTGTGGTGCGGATGCTCGTGGCTGACGGCGCAGACGATGCCGGTCTGGTCATACGGCAGGTGGGTGACGGGAATGCCGGCCGCCCGGCGGAGCGGCGAGTCGCGGCCCTCCGCCGCCACTACCAGGCGGCAGTCGATGCCGGGACCGCCGACGATCGCGTACGATCGCCCCCTCGTCGCGCCGCTCCACTTCCGCGGTGGCCGGCGCGAACACCCGCAGCGCCGGCAGCGCGTGCATGCGCGCGTTCAGCGCCACCCGCAGGCTGCGTGCCTCCACCATGTGGCCGAATGCCGCCTCACTCGCGCTGCCGTGGTCGAAATGCAGGAACAGCGGCGAGGCCGGCCCGCCGAGGCGGCCATCACTGACGCGGATGTCGAGGATCGGGCAGGCCGGCTCGGCCAAACGGTCCCAGACGCCGGCCTGCTCCAGCAAGCGGCGTGAACCGGCGGCAACGGCATAGGCGCGGCCATCGAACGCCGGGTGCTCCATCGGCGGCAGCGCCGCGCGGTCCACCACCACGGTCGTGACCCCGGCGGCGGCCAAACGGCAAGCCAGCGTGCCGCCGACCGGCCCGGCTCCCACCACGCATACTTCGGCCGACAGGCGCTCGCTCATGCCGGCACAGTGGCGCGGAGGACACACCGCTCGGCAAGCCATGGCATCGGTGCTTCTATGACTTAGGTGTTTGCGGCATATAGTTGCGACATCGCTCGAACAGTGGGCGCAGGGGGCAGAATTCGCATGGCCACTGCCAGAACCGCCGAGTCACGTCGGCTCGCTTCACCCACGATCCGGGCACTGATCCGGCAGCGTTCGGCGGCACTGGCCGGGCTGGCGCTTGGCCTGCTGGGCCTCGCCCTGTTGGTGGCATTGGCCTGCTACGACCCGCGCGACCCGTCGCTGAACACGGCGACCTCACGCTTCACCGGCAATCTGGCGGGACCGGTCGGGGCCGTGCTGGCCGATCTGCTGCTGCAAGGATTTGGCGTGGCCGGAGCGCTGCCGGGGCTGGCGATGCTCACCTGGGCGTGGCGGATCGCCTCCCACCGTGGGCTGGGCAGCATGGCCGCACGCTTGGCCGCCATGCTGGCTGCATTGCCGGTGCTCGCCGCGGTGTTTGCCGGGCTGCCGGCACCGCACACGTTCGCCTGGCCAACGGTGGCGGGGCTGGGCGGTGCGATCGGCAAGATGCTGGCCGCCATGGGGTTGTCGGTCGGCCGCGATCTGCTGGGGCCGGTGGGCGCGCTGATGATCTGGACGATCGGGCTGGCGCTCGCTGTCACTCTGACACTTCTGGCATTGGGGCTATCGGCCGGCGAATGGCGCGCCGCCGGCCGACTTGCCCGCCGCTCCACGCGCCTGGCGACGCTGGTTCGGCTGCCGCTGCCGTCATTCGGCTTCCTCCGCGTGCCGCGTTGGCTGCGCTTCGGCCGCCCCGCGCTGGCGATGGTCCGGCGTGACCCGGTGGCGGCGACACAGCTCGGTCCCCGCGATGGACGCGCCGCCGCCGCCGGTGGTTGCGCGCACCACAAGGACTGCAACGCCGCCGCGCCGACCGCGGCAGGAAAGCCTGCCGCTGCTGGAGGCCGGCTGGCGCTTCCCGCCGCTGTCATTGCTGAAGCCCGCGCCGGCGAACGCCACGTCAGGTCCAAGTGAAGAAGCGCTGCAGGCAAATGCCCGGCTGCTCGAGTCGGTGCTTGCTGACTATGGTGTGCAAGGCAGCATCGTCGAGATCCGCCCCGGACCGGTGGTGACGCTGTACGAACTGGAACCGGCGCCGGGGATTCGCAGCGCGCGGGTGATCGGGCTGGCCGACGATGTGGCGCGCAGCCTGTCGGTGACGGCGGTGCGGATCGCCACCGTGTCCGGCCGCAATGTCATCGGCATCGAGGTGCCGAACGCCAAACGCGAAACCGTATTCCTGTCGGAAATCTTGTCGTCCGATGAGCTGCACAAGCATGGTGGGCGGCTGTCGCTGGCGCTCGGCAAGGAGATCAACGGCGCGCCGATCTTCGCCGATCTGGCCCGCATGCCGCATCTGATGATCGCGGGCACCACCGGGTCGGGCAAGTCGGTGGGCGTGAACGCGATGATCCTGTCGCTGCTGTATCGGCTGTCGCCGGACCAGTGCCGGCTGATCCTGATCGACCCGAAGATGCTGGAACTCTCGATGTACGATGGGGTGCCGCATCTGATGGCGCCGGTGGTCACTGAGCCGGCCAAGGCGGTGACCGCACTGAAGTGGACGGTGCGCGAAATGGAGCGGCGGTACCGTGCGATGAGCCAGCTCGGGGTCCGCAACCTCACCGGCTACAACGACCGCGTCGCCGAGGCGCGGGCGAAGGGCGAGGTGGTGACGCGCCGCGTGCAGACCGGCTTCGATCCCGACACCGGCCGCCCGACCTTCGAGGAACAGGCGCTCACGCTGGAGCCGCTGCCGCTGATCGTGGTCGTGGTCGATGAGATGGCCGACCTGATGATGGTGGCCGGCAAGGAGATCGAGGCCGCGGTGCAGCGCCTGGCGCAGATGGCGCGCGCCGCGGGCATCCATGTGATCATGGCGACGCAGCGGCCCTCGGTCGATGTGATCACCGGCACCATCAAGGCCAACTTCCCTACCCGCATCAGCTTCCAGGTGATCAGCAAGTTCGACAGCCGCACCATCCTGGGCGAGCAGGGCGCCGAGCAGCTGCTGGGCATGGGGGACATGCTGTTCATGCAGGGTGGCGGGCGGATCACGCGCGTGCACGGCCCGTTCGTCTCGGACGAAGAGGTGGAGAAGGTGGTCGCATTCCTGCGCGAGCAGGGCGAGCCGGCGTATCTGGAGGAGGTCACCGAACCGGCCGACGATGACGGCACCGCGATGCTGCCGGGACTGGGCGCGACCGGCGACGGCGAGCGGGGCCTGTATGAGCAGGCGGTCGCGGTGGTGGCACGCGAAGGCAAGGCCAGCACCAGCTTCATCCAGCGGCACCTGAACCTCGGCTACAACCGCGCCGCCAAGCTGATCGAGCAGATGGAGAAGGAGGGGGTGGTGGGGCCCGCCAACCACGTCGGCAAGCGCGAGGTGCTGATACGGCGGGTGATGGAGGAGGATTAGCGCGGGCTCGGCGGCCCCTGCGTGACGATAATCTAGACCACGCAGCGCTTGATGCCATCGGTCAGCGAAACGGCATTGAAGTTGATCAGCAGCCCGACGTGACAGCAACTCAGCCTCAGGTAGGTCAAAAGCTGCGCTTCATGCAGCGGCAGAATGCGTTCGACCGACTTGAGTTCCAGAATCACCTGATTGTCCACGATGATGTCGGCGACATAACCGCAATCCAGCAGGACTTCGTCGTAACGCACGGGAAGAGCCACCTGGCGACTGAACGGGATGGCAGCATGGTCGATCTCGTGGCAGAGACACAGTTCATAAACAGACTCAAGCAGACCAGGGCCGAGGCGACGATGCACGCGCATCGCAAGACCAATGATCTTGTGCGTGAGGTCGCTGCCGTGCGTGAGGCCGGGCTGCATGTGCGCAGCCTGGCTCGAGGCTGGTTGATGTATTGTTAAACGGGCTGGCGATCTGGGCGCGATAGAAAAGCCAGAATAACACGGATTACACGGATTAATACACGGATTACACGGAGAGTAGTTTATGCGCTTCGCGCGGCCAGCCGCGACCAGCACGCGCGAAGCGCCAAGATACTCTTATCCGTGTAATCCGTGCCAGTGGATCGCTTCGCGATCCAATCCGTGCAATCCGTGTTATTCTTGCTTCCTGCCTTAACTTAACCCCCCGCCACCACGGCGACGAGGCGATGCGGGTGCTCCTCTACACCCCAGGCCGCCTGGCATCCGCGATCACCATGCCGATCGAGCCCAGCAGCATCAGCGCCGCCATGCCGCGCGGCGTGCCGTCGGTGAGCAGCCCCACCATCAGCCCGCTGAACGCGCCCAGCAGGTACTGCCCCGTTCCCATCACCGAGGACGCACTGCCGGCCTGATACTGATGCCGTGCCAACGCACCGACGATGGTGTTGGGGTTCAGCATGCCCATGCAGCTGATCGCCACGAACACCGGCGCGATCACCAGCACCAGCGTGTGCCAGCCGGCGAACGCGATCAGCGTCAGCGCGGCAGTGGCGGCCAGGTGCACGCGGCTGACGCCACGCAGCACGCGGGAATGGCCGAAGCGGCGCAGCAGATGCGGGTTGAGCTGGGCGCAGCAGATCAGGCCGAACGAGTTGGCGCCGAAGATCATCGCGTATCGCGCCGGCGTCAGGCCGAAGCCCTGGATGAACACCGGCGACGATCCGCCGAGATAGGCAAAGAACGCGAACGTCGCGAACGCGCCCATCGTCGCGTGCGTCAGGAAGCCGCGTTCCACAAGAATGCTGCGATAGCGCGCCAACTGCTCGCCCAGGTGCAGGCGAATGCGGCGTTCTTCCGGCAGCGTATCGGGCAGCAGCAGCACCACCAGCACCCAGCAGACCGCGCCGTAGGCGGTGAGGATCCAGAAGATGCCGCGCCAGTCGGCGAACGCCAGCACCACGCTGCCGACCGTCGGCGCGAGGATCGGCGCCGCGCCCATCACCAGCGACAGCCGCGACAACAGCACTGCCGCCGCGTGGCCCTCGGCCAGGTCGCGCACCATCGCGCGGGGGATCACCATGCCCGCCGATGCGCCGACCGCGGCGAGCGTGCGAAATGCCGCCAGCCACTGGATCGACGGCGCCAGTGCGCAGCCCAGGCAGGCGAGCGTATAGACAGCGGTGGCAACGATCAGCGGTCGCTTGCGTCCGAACCGGTCGGACAGCGTGCCCTGGCTCATCTGGCCGACCGCGAGACCGGCGAACCAGGCAGCGAGCGTGAGCTGCGCGGAACCGCTTGGCGCGCCGAATGACGCCTCGATCGACGGAAACGCGGGCAGGTACATGTCCGTCGTCGCCGGCCCGACCGCGGTGAGGAAGCCGAGCAGGATGGGAAGCCAGCCGGGGAAGCCCATGTGGCGTTCATCGCAGGGGACGTGCCGGATGGCCAGGGGTATAGCAGGGCATGACAACACACGAACTGACAGCGGCGTTCGGACCGCAGCGCGTGCCGGTCAGCCGGCTCGGCTTCGGCGGAGCGCCCGCGGGACTGAGCAACTACCTCGGCACCTACGACGCCGCCGCGGCCGCCAATCGCGCGACCATGCTGGCGACGCTGCGGCGTGCGGTCGAGCTGGGTGTCAGCTACTTCGATACCGCGCCCGGCTACGGCAACGGTCTCGCGGAGGAGATCTTCGGCGAGGCGCTCGAAGCCGCGCCGGTGTTCCTCGCCACCAAGGTGCCGCTCACCGCGGCCGGCCGGGTGCGGCAGTCACTGGAAGCCAGCCTGCGCCGGCTGCGACGCGACCGCGTCGATCTGCTGCAACTGCACGGCTCGTCATACGGTCCGGATGAGGAGGCGGTGGTGCTGCGCAAAGGCGGCATGCTCGAGGAACTGGCACAGCTGAAGCAGGAACGCCTGATCGGGCTGACCGGATTCACCAGCGAGGACAGCAACGCGGCGGTGTTCCGCTTCATCGAAAGTGGCGGCTTCGATGCGATGCAGCTCTGCTACAACTTCCTCCACCAGCATCCCTATGACCCCACCCGACCGTTCGGCAGCCTGATCGAGGCAAAACGCCGTGGCATGGCAACCGTGACGATGCGGACCGCGACCTCGGGGACGCTGCAACGCTGGGTGCGGATGGTCAATCCTGGCGATACGTTCGACTATACGTCGGCGCTGATCCAGTTCGTGCTGTCCAACCCGCTGGTCGATGTGGCGCTGGTCGGCATGCGCGACGCAACGGAAGTGGCAGCGAACGTGCGGTTGTGGCGCGATGTCGGCGGGCGGATCGACATCGCGGCGCTGCATGCGCGGTACGTGTGACGGTGCCGCCGCCACCGCACCGCGCTTCGCCAATGCCGGGGCAGCTGGCACAATACCGGTTTGGGGGAAGACGAATGGGCACCAGGCCCTGGCTCATTCTCGCGGCCGTGGTGCTCGCCCGCATCGGCTTCGGCTACCAGTACCAGACCATTGCGTCGCTCGGCCCCGAGCTGATGCGGCGGTTCCAGCTCGACTACACTGCGCTTGGCACGCTGATCGGCACCTTCATGCTGCTGGGCGGCTTCCTGGCCCTGCCGCTTGGCATGCTGGCCCGCTGGTTCGGTGACCGGCTGATGCTGGGCGCCGGCCTCGCACTGACGGTGGTCGGCCCGGCGATCAGCGCCGCTGCCGCCGGCCCCGCCGGCATCGGTATCGGCCGCAGCGTCGCCGGGGTCGGAGCGGTGGCGATGATCGTGCTCCAGAACAAGATCATCGCAGACTGGTTCACCGGCCGTCGCTTCATGTGGGCGATCAGCGTGTCGGTCGCCGCCTACTCGATCGGCGTCGGCATGGCACAGCTTGTGCTGCCGCCGGTGGCGCTGGTCTATGGCTGGCAGGCCGCCTTGCTGTCCGGCGCGGCACCCATGGCGGTGGCGCTGCTGTTGTTCCTGGTGACCTTCCGCCAGCCGCCGCGCGCCGCACCGATGCCGAGCCGGTTCTCGCTCCCGGGTGGCCGCGAATGCCTGCTGCTGGTGATCGCCGGTCTGATCTGGACCGCCTACACCGCGGGCTATTCCGGCTACACCGGATACGTGCCCTCGTTGATGGCGGCGCGCGGCCAGGGGCTGGTGCTGACTGGCGTGGTGCTGACCATCGCCTCCTGGGGCAATGTGCCTGCGACACTGCTGGGCGCAGGCCTTGCCGGCCGGTTCGGCGGGTTCCGCATCTTTCTGCTCGGCACCGCGGCGTTGGTGGTCGGCATCACCGGCGCGGCGCTGCTGGACTGGCCGGTGACATTTGCGGTGGTGGTCGGGATTGTGGGGTCGGTCCATCCCGGGGTGATCATGGCGGTCGGCACGCTGTCGGCGCGGCCGGAGAACCGCGCGGTGGGAATGGGGCTGTTCTACTCGATGTATTACGCCGGCGGCGCGGTGGTGCCGGCGCTGTGCGGCTGGGCAGCCGATCTGACCGGCGGGGCAGAGGGCGCACTGCTGGCGGCTGCGGCGGTGTCCGCACTGGCGGTGCCGATGTACCTGCTGCACCGCCGGCTGGCATCGCATGAGCTGATGCTGGCGCGGGCGTGACGCTGACGGCTCGGT
Organism: uncultured Alphaproteobacteria bacterium; assembly: GCA_963749575.1. Classification (GTDB taxonomy): domain Bacteria; phylum Pseudomonadota; class Alphaproteobacteria; order Acetobacterales; family Acetobacteraceae; genus JAMXLO01. Next base: position 81,325 of record CAVVNM010000009.1, on the reverse strand, counting down.
TGGCTGCGTTCGAGATCGGCGGTCACATCAACGCCCTTGCAGTCGCCTGCCCCGAAGCGGCGTTGCTCCGCTACATCAATATCAGTCTCCAGCCCGCCGGACCGTGAGGCGAGGACGCGCGCGTCGCCTCTCGCACCGAATTTTGCCAGCACCCCATGCCGTCACAAACCAGACCGACATCGCGATGAAATAGGCGACACAAAAAGCCGTGTGCGCCACTCAGACAGCACCATGAGGATCAATGCGATGAATAGGACGGGCTAGATCACGGCAAGACTGCGGACCCATAACCAAACTCTATCTCTTTGTTCGACTGAACACGACATCTCTCCGTCCCGACCTGCCACCGGCAGAGCGCCGCGCGCAGGTGTGTTCTGTCAGAGCCCGCGGCTGTCAGGGTGAGTAGCCGCGAGGGATCAGAGTTCCTAGGATTGCCGGTGAACTGGGGCTGATCGCGATGGATTGTGTGGGCGTGGCTCGGCGGCGGTGACCGAGCGGCCAGACCGCGACGATGGCTACGACGCGAGGCGTGACAGAACCCCGGCCACTGAGCGTGTCATGAAGTCCGTGCCGTTACTCGGAGCCTGCCGTCGATACTCAGTCGGCCGGCTCCATAAACCAGCACGAACAAAAAGCCACCCGCCATGGCTAAGTTCTTGTAGAAGTGAATCATATTGTCATAGGCAACCATCGCATCAGCGGCGTTGACGCCCGCTACTAAGTGAACCGCAAATCCCGTGATGAGAGACCAAATGGCCAACAACCCGGCGACCCACTGAGTCTTGAAGCCAACAAGGAACGCGATACCCCCGACGAGTTCGACGAGTATCGCGACCCAGACCATCACCCCCGGCAAAGGCACCCCAGCCTGAGCAAAATATTGCGTCGTTGCACCAGGAGCCATCAGCTTCCCGTATCCTCCCCACACGAACAGGCCGCTCATGAGCACACGTCCGAGCGCCAGCAGGTAGTCGTGTGTCTTTTCCATCGTGTCCCCCTCGCTGTGCATTGCACGGGCAAGCCATCCCGAATTAGGCAACACGGCTCCGATTCCGGCCAAGGGACTGTCCCTTCTGCACAGTGATTTTGACTCTTTAAAATCGAGCTTGGGCGCCGGTCCTGATATGGGTGAAGCGCGATCATGACTGGTCGGCGATGTCAGGATAGGCACGTGCCAGCTTATGGCGGGCCTTTTGAGTGGTGAACTTCCAGTTGACACGCGCACCGGCCGTGTTGCGCTGGTGTTGCCACGCTTCGATCTCCGAGGTGAGGCGTTCGCGCTCGCCGATGCGGCGATCCAGACACTGTCCGCGCAGAACGCCGATCTCGATTTCAACCATGTTGAGCCAACTGGCGTGTTTCGGCGTGTAGTGAAACTCTAGACGCTGAAGGATACGATGTGCCTCCGGCGCCGGGAAGGTTTCATACAACGCGCCGGCAGTGTGGGTTGAAAGATTGTCCAGCACTACGCGGATGCGGTCTGCCTCCGCGTAGTGTATATCGGCGAGATCGCGCATGCAGTGGGCGAAGTCGCGCGCTGTTCGATGATCCGTGACTTTCACCTGGCGCCAGGGGCGATGCGCGTCGAGAAACACGAACAGATTGGCCGTGCCATTGCGGCGATATTCGCAATCGTAACGCTCGGGCTGGCCTGGTTCCGCGGGGATTGGCTGACGAACCTCCCCGATCAACTGTGTCGGGCTTTCGTCGAAGCAAACCACCGGGTGCTTTGGATCGGGCGCCTCGGCATAAAGGTCGAGTACATCCTCCATGCGGGCGACGTAGGTGCCGTCCACTTGCGGAATGCACCACATCTTCCGCAGCCACGGCTTCAGATCGTCCTCGCCGAGGCGCCGGCGTACCGTCTCGCGCGACACCCCTGCATGCTCCGTCAGCGCCACCATCGCGCCGGCCAGAAGCTCCAGCGTCCAGCGTTTCCGCCCCTTCGGCGGGCCGGAGCAGGCGGTCGCCACCAGTAACGCCGTCTCCTTGCCGGACAGCTTGCGAGGCGCTCCCGGACGTGCCTCCTCGCTCAGCGCCAGCTCCAGATTGCCTTCGACGAAGCGCCGTTTGGTTCGATACACCGTGGAGCCGCCAACCGAAACGCTGTCCGCGATCGCCTCGTCGCCGATGCCGGCGTCGGCTGCCAGCAGGATCTGGGCTCGCTTGAGCTTGCGCGCCGCGTGTTTGCCACCGCTCAGCATCGCCGTGAGTTCGGCGCGCTCGATCTCGTTCAGTTCCACCCGGTACCGTATGTTCATCGCTGCTCCCCCGCTGTCGAGGGAAACAATAAATCGTGTGGTTGGTGATTCTCGACCCCTATTCACGCCCAGGCAGGGTCAGTATCTCGCGTTCATCTATGCCTACACGTTGGTCAACGGGCGCCCGCCAGCCCAGGCGGACATGCAGCGGTTCTTCCGCCTCACGCCGCCTTCGGTCCATCAGATGCTGGTAGCCCTCGAGCGGGCGGGACTGATTTCACGCCAGCCGGGGGTGGCCCGCAGTATCGCCGTGTTGGTCGATCGTTCCGCCTTACCCGACTTGGAACCGGGCTATGGTCAACCGGTCGAATCACTGTGCAGGGTACTAGCGTCCCTCCTGGTTTCGGCGGCCGTTGCGATAGTTAAGACCAAATGCCTATCCCCTTCAGCCGCCCGCAAGCGGAACCTTATCGCATAAATCCTCATGGCAATCCGACCTAGGGAGCGGTCAGAGCTCCCGGCCGTCGTGGATACCATCGAAATCAGGTACTTGCGGCGGAGTCGCCAGATTGACAACCTTTTCCCTCGTCATCGCCGCGAAAGCGGGGCTCCTGGCATGCTGCCCCGGCCGCTTGGCCCCACTTCCGCGAGCATAATGACGAAGGGCATTGTCCTCTCCCGCAGCGACGCCGCCAGGAACATGCGGCTATTCTACGCCGGCGTCCGGTCTTCTTCTCTCCGCCAAGATGGCGGCGGTCTGTCTTTGTTACGAGAATTTCATCGCGCGAACGGCCTTCATGAAGGTCGGAACGGCCAGCAGCTAACGCCACCTCCGTTGCAGAACGCCCGGATTGGTGGCTATCGTGCCTCAAATGCCGCCTGGCGCATTGGACTTCTTTGGTATGTCGGCAGCGGGACATGCGCGTGAGCCGCTATAGAGCGGGCCTGTTGGTACAATCCGCGCCCCTTGACGGTCTGAATTATCGTTGGTCGCTTGTTGGAGGTAACCCATCCGATGCAATACACGATTGAGATCAACGGCACACCACGCCGTGTCGATGTCGATGGCGAAACCCCATTGCTGTGGGTGTTGCGCGATACGTTGGATCTCAAGGGCACAAAATTCGGCTGCGGCGCCGCGCAATGCGGGGCCTGCACGGTGCACATGAACGGCATCCCCATCCGCTCCTGCCAGACGCCGGTCGCCTCAGTCGGCGGAGCCGCGATCACGACGATTGAAGCGATCGGTCAGACCAAGGTCGGCCAGCACGTCCAGGCCGCTTGGATCGACCTCGATGTGCCGCAATGCGGATACTGTCAGGCCGGCCAGATCATGTCGGCCACAGCACTGCTGACGCGCGTCACGGCACCCACAGACCACGACATCAACGAGGCGATGAGTGGCAATGTCTGCCGTTGTGCCACCTACACCCGCATTCGCGCCGCGATCAAACAGGCTGCTGATGCGGGGAGGGCCTGAGCATGTTGGCGCGTAGAAACTTCCTCAAAGCCAGCCTCGCGGTTGGAGGCGGGCTGTTGCTGACGGCCACCATTCGCGGCCACTCGTACGCGGCAACGCTGGGCAAGGCAGGGCCGGACGCGGTAGCTCTGAACGCCTATGTCCGCATCGCGCCGGACGGAAAAGTCACGATCACGGCGAAGAACCCCGAGGTTGGCCAGGGCGTGAAGATCATGCTGCCGATGCTGATCGCCGAGGAGTTGGATGTCGCCTGGGCGGATGTGCAGATCGAGCAAGCCGATCTGGATCCGCGCTATCCGGGCCAGACTGCTGGCGGAAGCACGGCGACCCCGTTGAACTGGCTTCCGTTGCGTCAGGTGGGCGCCGCTGGCCGACAGATGCTGATCGCGGCGGCGGCCGTGGAGTGGAACGTGTCGGCAGCTGAGTGCGAGACATCGCCAAGCCTGGTGTTGCACAAATCAAGCGGACGCAGCCTGTCCTATGGTGGCTTGGCGACCAAGGCGGCCGCATCGCCCGTGCCCGACCTCAAGACCCTCAAGCTGAAGGATCCCAAGACGTTTAGCATCATTGGCAAGCCGACCCGCAACATCGAAGTGCCGCGAATTGTCACCGGCCAGCCGATGTTCGGCATCGATGTGAGTGTTCCCGGCATGCTCTATGCCGTGTTTCAGAAGTGCGATGTACATGGCGGCAGGCTGGTGAGTTCGAATGCCGCGGCGATCGGCGCCTTGCCGGGTGTGCGAGCAGCGTTCGAGGTGAAGGGCGGCACGGATTTGCGTGGACTGTTGGACGGTGTGGCAGTTGTCGCCGACAGCTGGTGGCAGGCAAACCGGGCGCGCCAGCAATTAGAAATCACCTGGGACGAGGGCGATATTGCCGGTCAGAACAGCGCGGACTTCGCGGCTACCGCCGCGAGGATGGCCAAGGGCAAACCTGAGACGATTCTGCGCAAGGACGGCGACGTGAATGCCGCGTTGGGCAAGGCCGCCCATGTACTCGAGGCCGCCTATCACTATCCGTTCCTGTCGCACATCGATCTCGAGCCGCAGAACTGCACCGCCCACTTCGCTGATGGCAAAATCGAGATCTGGGCCCCGACCCAGAACCCGGCGCCCGGGTCCAGGCTTGTCTCTGCCACGCTTGGCATTCCTAAATCAGCGATCAAGGTGCACATGGTCCGCGCCGGAGGCGGTTTTGGACGGCGGCTGAGCAACGACTATATGGTTGAGGCTGCCTGGATTTCCAAAGTGGTCGGTGCACCCGTCAAGGTATTGTGGACCCGCGAAGACGACATGCGGCACGATTTCTATCGGCCAGCGGGCTATCACTTCTTCAAGGGCGGTGTGGACGCGAACGGCAACTTGCTCGCCCTGTCGGACCACTTCGTCACGTTCAGCCAGGACGGTGCTGTTGCCGCTTCAGCCGATATGGGACCCGCCGAATTTCCCGCGCGCATGGTCGAGCATCTCGAATTCGGTGAGTCGATGATCCCGTTGCGGGCACCGACTGGCCCGATGCGAGCTCCACGCTCCAACGGACTGGGATTTGCCTTCCAGTCATTCCTCGACGAATTGGCGCACGCGGCGAGCAAGGACCCGGTGGAATTCGCCCTCAACCTGCTCGGCAAGCCGCGGCTGCTGCCAGATCCGCCAGGGCCGCGCGCCGGCCCAGGATTCGACACCGGGCGCATGGCCGGCGTGATCAGGTTGGTGGCCGAAAAATCAGGCTGGGGCAAAGAGAAACTGGAGAACGGGAGTGGCATGGGATTGGCCTATTACTTCAGCCATCTCGGCTACTTCGCCGAGGTCATCAAGGCCACGGTGAGCGGCGCCGGCGCGATCACGGTTGATAAGGTCTGGGTCGCGGGCGACATCGGCAGCCAGATCATCAATCCGCTGAACGCGGAAAATCAGGCGCAAGGCGCGGCATTGGATGGCATTGGTGCGGCCTTGGGCCAAGGCCTGTTATTGGATGGCGGCAAGGTGGTGCAGGGCAATTTCGATACCGTGCTGCCGCTACGCATGCGCCAGGCACCGCCCGTGGAAGTGCATTTCCTGGTCACCGACCACCCGCCAACCGGTCTGGGAGAACCGGCACTCCCACCGGTACTCCCGGCGCTGACAAATGCCATCTTCGCTGCCACCGGCAAGCGCATTCGCAGCCTGCCGCTGAAGGATCACGATCTTTCGACAACGGCCTGAACACGATGCGGTTGGATCCGGATCGCGCGATTCGGACCCGCGCCACATCAGAGCCGATCAGATCAGAAACAAGAGCAGGCGCGCGCGCCGGAGCCGACCCGCGCCCGGATAATCCAAGAGAGCGCCCCAAGATGATGCGGATGGCCCAGATTGCTGTGCTGTTTGCAATCCTCACGCTGGCGCCTGCCGCCTATGCACAGGGGACCGCCGCCCCCACCGCACGCGGCGAGTATCTGGCGCGCGCCGGAGACTGCGTTGCCTGCCATTCCGCGCCGGGCGGTAGGGCATTTGCTGGCGGGCTGAAAATGGGAACGCCGCTTGGCACGATCACGACCACCAACATCACCCCGGACATCGAGACCGGGATCGGCACCTACACGCTACAGGAGTTCGACCGCGCACTGCGGGGCGGCGTCGCGCGCGACGGGCATCGTCTGTACCCGGCGATGCCCTACCCCTCCTACGCCAAGATGACGGACGATGACTTGCAGGCTCTCTACGATTATTTCATGCGTTCGGTGCCACCGGTCCATCAGGCCAACACGCCCAATGACATCCCGACCTATCTCAGCCCGCGTTGGCCACTTGCGATCTGGGATACCCTGTTCACCAGCCCCGCCGGCTTCACCGCCAACCCGCAGAAGGACGCGCTATGGAATCGTGGCGCTTACCTCGTTGAAGGACTCGGCCATTGTGGCGCTTGTCATACCCCCCGCGGTTGGGCACTGCAGGAAAAGGCGCTCAATTCACAAAACCCCAACTTCCTCTCCGGCGCTAATCTCGACGACTGGTATGCGCCGAGCCTGCGCCAGGATGTGTCGACTGGGCTGGGTACGTGGTCGCAGCCGGACATCGTCCAGTTCCTCAAGACTGGGCGCAACCAACACGGCTCAGCGTTCGGCTCGATGCGTGATGTGATCAACAACAGTACGCCCTATCTCAGTGACGACGACCTCAACAGCATTGCCATCTATCTCAAATCGCTGCCCGCGAGCGGCGAGGAGGCGCCATATACCTATGACGGTGCCACTGCGACGATGCTGCTGAATGGAAAAACCGACGCGGTGGGAGCGGCGCAATATGCCAGCAATTGCCAGTCCTGCCATCGCGAGACTGGCGCAGCCGCACCGCCCTTTGTGCCGCCATTGGCGGGTAACCCCACGGTGGTTGGCAAGGATGCCGCCTCGCTCATCAACGTTGTGCTGAATGGCTCTGGTCCGCTCGTTGTCAAGGGTCGGCCGGCCGCTTATCGCATGCCGCAGTTTCGCGAACAGCTGAACAACCAACAGATCGCCGATATCGTCACCTTCATACGCGATGGTTGGGGCAATCACGCGTCAGCGGTGTCAGCGAATGACGTCGGTGAACTGCGCAACCACACAGATCCCGCGAGCGACCGCGTCGTTATTCTGAAGATGCGCTGAGCCAACAGGCCGCGCCGTTTGTGTGCGGTATCGGCAGAGTCTTCGCCATGGCCGCGGACAGCACGAGGGACGAGCACTCAAGGCTTTCGGCCGCAAGCGCTGGCACCGCGAGGACAACGAGGAGTGGCTGGAATTTGAGGTCGACATCAAGCCAGGCCTGCTGACGGGTGTCGTCCGGGCCGCCTTCTATGGCGGCGCGACCGCGGCATTGCTGATCCTCGACAAGGCGGAGGATCCAGAGGCAACGCTGGCGCTGGCGGGCCGGGGCACCATGATGCTGGATAGCATCGGTTTCCATGCCCTGCGCGCGGCGTTCCACCGCGCTGCATGAGCCAGCGCCGCGCACTGTGCGCGATGAGACACCGTGAAGCTACGTTGCTGGCGCCGACGCATATGAGCGCGTCGAGCCCGCCTGCCGGAAGCAGCCCCGCGACAAGCGGCGTAAGCCAGTCCTGGGATAGTAGTTCTCCGACACATGAACAGACACCTGATCGCTACGGCCTTGCTCTCTCCACAGCGCAGGCCGACTGAGGCGCAAACCCCAACCCCGACCCCGATTGATCGCTTGGTGCTGCGAGGTGCGATTGCCCTCACGTGGCTGCTTTCGGACAGCCCCCAGGCGAGAGGGCACCCGCGCACCTATTGCTGCGGCGGCGCAAATTGGGTCGGCACCCACTGTTGAGCCTGGGGCGAGTAGTAGCCCTGCGCGTAGCCCTGCGGAGGCATGTAGCCTTGAGGAGGCATGTAGCCTTGAGGAGCCATGTAGCCTTGAGGGGGCGCGTAGCCCTGTGAGGGTGCGTAGCCGCCCTGCGGAGGCACGTAACCTTGAGGAGAACCGTACCAGACTGGTGGCGGCGCATAATAGACCGGCGGCGGTGCCCACCAAAACGGCGATGCAAGGGCGGCACCCAGCGCCAGGCCGCCGACCACGGCGCCGGGGATCCACCAGTTGTTGAAGCAGCACGGGCCGCGGAAGCCGAAGCCCGGATGGAAGCCAAAGCCCGGGCGAAATCCGCTGCCGAAACCAGGGTGGAAAGCGAAGCCACTGCCACGACCGCGCCACTGTGCGTCGGCAGCGGGAGCGGCGGCGAGCGTGACCGCGACAGTGATCGCGGTGAGTGTGCGGAGTTTCATGGTTGTGCTCCTGTGGCCCCGACACCGATGGTTCAGCCGGCGCGGTAGAACGCGGCGAGCGGTACCGCGAAGTCGATGCCCTGCAGTGCCGGCGCTTCCCAATCGAGGCAGTCGGCGATGGTCATCAGACAAGGCAACGGTTCGCGGCACTCAAGGTGCCTGTCTTCCCAGCGTCTCTTGCGTGACTATAACGCGTTAGCAGGCAATCACGAAGGCAAAAGATCGGATGCAGGATGCGGCGGATGTTCGCGCCATAGTGGCGGCCCTGGCCTTAACTGGGCGCACTCAGGATCGGCTGGCAACGCAGCTCGGTCTGCCGCGCTCCACGCTAAGCTCCGGGCTTTACCGGCAACGGACCATGTCGGCGGAGAACCTGGCGGCTATCTGGCGTGTGCTGGAGGCAGCCGGCGTGCGCCGGCTGCCTCCCAGGCGCGGCCAGAGTGGCGTTGGTATGCGCCTAATCGCCGATCCTGAAGACGATGCCGTGGCAGCGGCGAAGCGCGCTCCGGTCATGCTCAGCTAAGCCGCTCCCGCCGCCAAAAGCCCAGCCGAAAGTCAGCTGCCGCAATTGCCATCGCTGGAGTTTCGGCTGGCCAGCGCGAGACAGTGGTCGAGTATTCCCCGGACTGCCTGCAGTGCTTCTTCGGGAACCCCGCGTCGGCGTCGATGAGCTCCATAAGCTCCCGGAGTTTGCCAATACCCCTCGGAACGGTGAGGCCGGAGGCATGTCCATGCCGATGACGCAGATCGGGATAGTGAGGGTGCCGGTGCACCAGGGAGCGTGCCGGTGGCAATGTGTATGCGGTTCACCGGGCGGATCGGCCGGACCGTGCTCGTGCTGATGGTGTTCGTGTGGCGATGCCGGTCCTCGTGCTCCACTGGTTCGTGGCGATGTTTGTGCTCGTGCCGCTATCCCACAACGCCGGCCGCAGCGACGGCGCCGGCCGACGGGAGCGCAGCGCCTTGCCACAGCGCGAGCGTGCGGTTGACGGCGCCGGCGACCAGCCCTTTGAGCATGGCGATCTGCACGGGATCTGCCGCCGGCCGGCGTCGAGATCGACGACCGGCAAGGCCTTCCATGCTAGCTATCCAGTTCCGAATAGCGGCGGAAGATCCCGGTCTCCTCGAACGGTACGCGCCGTTCGCTCGCCAGATAGACCTTCAGTCGCGGCCGTTCCGCCACTGCCTTATGTAGGGCCGTCACGCGTGGCAGTTTCGCCAACTCTCGCTCAGACGCCAGAGGAAACGCGAAACGCAATCCCTCGACCAACTGGAACAAGGACAGATCGGCATAGGTGGCGGAGCTGCTTACCAGATAATCCGCTCCCGCCGAGTTCGCCTCTATAATCCGTTCGAACCAGCCGAGGAACTTCGGCATCCGATCTCTGCGGAAGACCGCGGCACGCGCGATCGCCTCATCCTTTTGTTCGTGGAACCACTTGTCCTCGTCGATCGGATGGTGCGAATTATACACCTCCTTGACAATGTCGGTGATCGTGAGTTGGATCTGATGCGTCCATAATCGGCCGTCTTCGTCAGTTGGCGCAAGTCCGATCTGCCCGCCCAGATGCAGCAGGATCGCGGCGGTGTGGCTGACGATCATATCACCATCGCGCAGGAACGGAGGGGCGAACGGGATGTGTGACGTGCCCTCTCCGCGCATCAGGGCCAGCATGGCCGGAAGGCCGCGTCCCTCGCTCTCCAAGCCGCGTGCCACATCGATATACGCGGCCCCTGCATCTTCCAGCGCGAGCCGAACGAACTCGCCGCGTCCCTGGATTTCCGGCCAATAGAAGAACTCGTAAGCCATGGCGCGCCTCTACTGCCAATGACGGTAAGACCGCATCGTTGCATGGAAGGTCCCGCTGTTCCAGCCGTACTGCCGCCGTGTCAGCCTCACAAGTTCAGCCATACGGCCGCCGCGATGAAACGAAAGTCGGATGGGTGGTCTGAGTGGTCAAGGGACCGGAGCGTCGGGCCGCAACAGGCCCTCGTGCTTGAGCGCGGCCCAGAAGTCCGCCGGAATCACGTGGCGAAACGCGGCGACGTTGCGGGTGACGTGGTCCGGCAGCAGGGCGCCCGGGATCACCGAAGCCACCGACGGGTGGCCGAACGGGAATTGCAGTGCGGCAGCGGGCAGCGGAACCTTGTAACGGTGGCAGACTGCCTCGATCCGCTCTACCTTCGCCAGTACATCTGGCGTGGCATCTGCATAGCGGTAGTGCGCACCGGGCACCGCTCCGGTGGCAAGAATGCCGGAGGCGAATGGTGCGCCGATAACAAAGCCCACACCGCGCGCAACGCAGTGTGGGAATTCGCTGTCCAGGACATCCGTATCCAACAGAGTGTAAGGCAGTGCGACCAGGAAGAAGTCGATATCCACCAGATCGAGGAAGCGCGGCATCATGCCAAGCTCGTTGATACCGGCGCCGACGCCACTGATCAGCCCGGCCCGCTTGAGTTCCTCCAGCGCACGGAAGCCGCCGTTGTGCAGCTCGGTCAGATAGGCTGTCACCTTCGCATCGGTAGCGTGATGGGAGAAGTCCAGGTCGTGGATCAGCAGCAGATCAATGCGTGGAAGGCCGAGGCGTTGCAGGCTGTCCTCGAAACTGCGCATCACCCCATCGTAGCTGTAATCGAAATGGTGCTGAAATATCAGTCCGCCGCGCCAGAACCCGTGTTCGAAATTCTCCGCGTCATGGACGGCGCGAAATAGCCGACCAACTTTGGTGGAGAGCACGTAATCGGCACGCGGACGGTGATAGAGCGCGCGACCGAAGCGATGCTCGCTCTGGCCACGGCCGTACCAAGGGGAGGTGTCGTAGTAGCGGATGCCGGCGTCCCACGCGGCGTGCAAAGTGGCAGCGGCGTCGGTTTCTTCGACCGCCTCGAACTGGTCTCCCAACCCGGCACCCCCGAATCCGAGTTGCGTGACTTCAATGTTGGTGCCGCCAAGTCTGCGGCGAACAAGCGGATCCATGAGTGAAGTGCCTCTCTAAGGTTTCGACTCAGGTTCTGTAAGCTTTCGCGCCTCTGCCTCGCCCAGAGTACGGGCTGGTAGCCGGCGATTCAAGTGGTGTGTCAACATCGCTTCCGCTATGGCTTCGGCGTTGCGGTCATCGTTCATCTGCGACTTGACGTACGGTCGTACATACTCAGGCGACATCAGTCGGACTTGGTGACTTTGTCGCCGCAAGAGACGACCGAGATGGTGTGCGCCACAACACGCTTCCAACCATGCAAAAAGCGTCGCAGCGCTTCGCGATTGTCTCGCTCGGCCTGCTTCGTCACCCAGGCATTCGTTGCCTGGTAGCAGCCGTGATACGTTCGCGGATACATCGTAAGCGGTGCGCCCCACCCAACTGCGCTGGCTCAGGATGGCAGTTGCGGCACCCAAAGCCACGGGATCAATTCATCGATGCGTTTTTGCGGCCAGCCATTCACGAGGCGTGTCAGCAGGTCGGTGAAGTAGACCTGTGGATTGACCCCATTCAACTTACAGGTTTGGTCAACGAGGCATGACAGACCTGGAAACCCACAAGCAGCTGATCGGCGCGCGAGGCCGTATACGACGACGCCCGGATAGCTATGGCCGGCACGTGATAGAAAGTCGGGTTGCCCGGTGCGAAGGAAGGGCGGTCCGGAGCGGTGAAGTGAACATGCCGGACGCCATCAGATCGCACGTCCTGGCTCTGCCCGACCTAGCGAAGTCCGCGTTTGCGGTCATGGTAGGAAATCCCGCCGCTGGCACGGCGTGTGCGAATTCCCGAGATGGTAGGGTTGCTGCTGTTCGGCGTTGTACTGGGGCCACATGTCCTGGAGCTTTGGCACGAACCGTTGCCCTAATCGCTATAGATTGTGGGCGCTCATGCGGCCGGCCACGGTCCGTCGCGTGAGCGCATACGTGACCGGCCACGGTGAGTGCCGTCGGTGTGCGCCCGGGGCGTGCGGCCATGGCGGGTGAGCCAGCCGCTCCCGACCTTTCCGAAGCGCTGGCGGCGATGGAGAGCCGCGGCCCAACCCACTCAAGCCCGATCCATCGATGGCGGCGCAGTCTCGGTCAGAATGCTGACCGGGCGAAGTCCGGGCGCCGTCTCCAGCAAGGGAACGATCTCGTGGCGCCAGCCGAATTGGTAAGCTTCGCCCGGCGCGAACGACAACCGCACGAAAGCAGCCGCTGTCTGGCTCGCGTGTTCCCGGCTCCAGGTCTGCGCACACCGACGAACGGCGGCGTAGCCACCCTCGTAACCCAGCGCCCGCAACTCTTCGAACAATCGCATCAGGCTCAGACGTTCGCGCGTCGTGTTGCCAGCGTTCGTCGTCAGCATCCGGTCGAGACCGGCCTTTCAACGCCCCAGCCGGGGTCGCGGCTGAACCTCTCGCTCATACGAAAACGACGCCTCCCCTGAGCGCAGGATCCTGCGAACCGTGTTGCGGGAGATCCTCAGGTCGCGCGCGAGCTCCTTGATCGACTTGCCCTTGACGAGATGCTCACGTCGTATCCGACCGACCGTCTCCACGATGAGCATCCCCCACCACCTGCCTCTGAGCCAAGCAGGCAGCGAGCAGACCAGCACTCAGTGGGGTTAAATTTGCACACCGATACACAGGCAGCACCGTGTTCCTCAGCAGTTCGCGATTTTACCGGGGTAAAACCGAGCGCGCCGGTTGTGGCGCTGCGCGTCCGTGGCAACGATCACGTTGTGACCGAGATTGGCCTCCCACTGTCCAGAGATACTTTCATCCGCCATCGCCAGCATCGGCGTAAGCGCGATGATGACGGCTATCATCCTCGCAGCAACAATACCACCAGGATGATCAGCAGAACGGTACCAAGGCCACCGCCAACGAATGGGCCGCCAAAGTAAAAGCCACCGCCACCGAACAGGATGAGAAGTATAACGACAAGGATGATGGGGTTCATTGCAATTTCCTGGTTTGCTGACTAACGTGCGTTAGGGACATGGCCGGCGGAGGCCCGTTCGAGCAAACCGCGGCTGATCCAGGTGGTACGACGATTGTGGTGCCTGACACCGGTGGTGGGGGCGCTGTTGCTGATCCAGCCCGTCAGCCCAAAAAGAAGAGACAGTTGAAGCAGATGATAGCGCATCGCGCGTCCCCCAACCTTTTGCAGAGTCACTGCACTGACATCATTGCTCCTCTAATGTCAATCTGTCGCTTCAATTACGCTCGATGGTCTCGGGCCGTGTTCACGGCGACGAAGCGCTCTAACTGTTCCGCACGCAAGACGCCGGTTCAATCAGCTAGCTCGGATCTCGTCGGTTAAAACCTTGAAGCTCTTCAACGTATTCGCCCCAAAGGTGGTCATGATGGCAACATCTGCAGCATCGCGCCCCCGCGCCATCAGTACCCGGCCGATCCGCGGTGTGTTGAAGCGGGCGTCGAAGACATGCCATTGCCCACCGAGATAAGCCTCGAACCAGGCAGAAAAGTCCATCGGGGCATCCAGCGCCGGCACGCCGATGTCACCAAGGTAGCCGGTGCAGTAGCGCGCCGGAATATTCATGCAGCGGCAGAATGTCACCGCCAGATGGGCAAAGTCCCTGCACACGCCGGAGCGCTCGTAGTATGCTTCCCAGGCCGTCTTGGTCGGGCGGGAATGCTGGTAGCCAAATTGAATGTGATTATGGACGAAGTCGCAGATAGCCTGCACGCGGCCCCACCCAAGCGGAGTTCCGCCGAACAAGCTCCAGGCGACCTCGGACAGGCGGTCCGTTTCGCAATATCGACTGCCGAGCAGAAACAGCAGTGTCTCTTCCGGCAAGTCCTGCACGGTGTGCTGGATCGCATCGAGGTAAACCGGGTCGGGGCGGCCGGTGTCGTTGACGATGGCGTAGCTCGACAACCGGAGCTGCCCTAGGGGAGCGACGATCTTGCTGACCCAATTTCCGAACAAGTCGCGATACCCGGTCACCGGCACCGAAGGGACAGTGACCAGGTTGTCCACTACGACGAGGTCTGAGGCACGAGAATAATGGGTGTGTACCGTGAGCAGCATAGGCGTCGGCTGTGGCAGTTCGCATATGAATTCGTATCCGACTGCGATCTGCATGACCAGCCTTCCATGTAAAATGCTTGTGGGAAACGCGCAAACAACCAAACCGTTCCTTCCTGCACATCGGGACAATGCGCGCTACGCGGTCTTGGCAGAACTCACGGCGACCCGGCCCAGGTAATGCGATGTTATCCTGCACGGGTAGACAAGCACGGACTGCGCCGCGCGAATGGCTGCAGGCCTGGCAACAGCCGGCTCACGTTGTCGCCGGCGGAAAGCTGTGCGCGACCGGCGGCCGAGAGGGTTGCGGGCCGGATCGTGGGGGATGCGAACAAGCCAGTGACCCGGATCGGCACGTCGAGCGCGAACACGCTGGTCGTCCGCGCTTCGCTTGCGACGGTGATATCGATCTGGTGGCGATAGATGTCGAACGAGCCACGACCGGTGATGGTGCCATCCGCGCTGCGGATGCGCAGCGGCGATAGAGTGCCGACACCACCACGAACGTCGACCACCGCGACGAGGCAGGAGATCGGGCTCATTCCAGCCGCCTTGCGAAAAATCGTGCGCGCATCGGTCGAAGCAAGCTCGATCATTTGGCGGGAGACGCTGCCGCTGTCCATGGCGAACACAGCGGACAACCGAGCCTGGCGCGTGGCTTCATTGAGGGTTGCGCCGGTTGCCTCCACCAATACCCTGCCATCGAGCCGCCCAAGGAGAGGCAGGTCGCCGGCTGCGAGCAGCTTACGCAAAGCCTGAACATCCATCTGTACCATGTCGACATTCGCCGTTAGGTGTCCGCCATCTGCATCGGGAAGGCCTGGTACAGCGTCGATCTGTCCGCTTGCCCGGAACGAGGCCCCAAGATAGCCCAGGGAGATCACGTCGACTGTGATGCGGCCTGGCTTGAGAGAGCCGCTGAACGTCACATTCGAGCTGTGGATCCCACGATAAGTGAGTTCCTGCGCCACGACTTTGGCCGCGATCAGCATGTCGGGTGCGCGATCGACGGTAAATGGCACGTCGGCATTGGCGACGGATCCATTCTTTTTGGCGGTGAGCAGGACATTTGCGTCCAGGTGGTCTAAGGCGAGTTCGACCGCAAGATCGTCCGGCTTGCCGTGCGGGCCCTCGATAAGCCTCAGGTCGGCCGCCGTAATCGCGGCTTCATTGAGAGTGCCCACTGCGTGGCTTACGTGCCAGAGTGGCTCAACATGCTCGAACGCTCCGACGAGCCGGAGCGACGCGTCGAACTCACTTGATGCGCCGGCAATCTGTAAGATCGCTTTGGTTGTGGGCGCGATGAGCTCGAGTTGCCCTTTCGCGCCATCAAGATCCAATGGGTCGGTCATCGTGCCCTGAAAGTGCAGCGTGGTGTCACCCGAAGCGGCGTCAATCCGGGCGGGGTACGGTATCGTCGCATTCCGGAACGTATCGAGCGAGGCGAACTCGGCTTCGAGTTTGATCGGGCTGTCGTTGTACGACCCGATCCCGTCGAGCTGCACAGGTTTGTCCGCCGCCTCCGTGCGGAATTGGAGCCGGTCCAGGTGGGTATCGAGCGGATTGCCACTCGAGGTTCGGAACACTACGTCGCCCGTAACCCGCGCGTCGAATAACATCGGGAAGCTGCTCCGGTTGGACGGCCGCGGCGACGCGGTCCGGGCGGCAGCTCCGAATTTCCAGTTTTTCCTGTCGTCCGAGGTGTGCTCCAACAACACCTGCAACCCGTTCACTGTGAGCCCGCGCACCGCGAGCGGACCGTACAGGAGCGACATGGCCTCGATTTCGGCACTGGCACTCGTCACCGTCGTCATGACGGGTTGGGTGCCGCCGGGCAGATTGGCGAGTTGAAAATCGCGGAGCTCGACATGAAGCCAGCGTCCCGGAGTCACATGCAGCGAACCAATGGTGACCCTTCGCGCGAGCGAGGTCGTCAGATGCCCGGCCGCGAGCGGTCCGAGGTCATAGCGGTCTGCCAACGCGAAGATTGCACCCACGACCGCAATCAGCAGGACAACGAGGCCCAGTCCCGATCCCAAGTATCCAGCGCAGCACGCGTCGCACGCTATTTCCCGCGACGCGCCAGCGCCTCGCACCGGTGGTCGTCACCGACGCCGAACTGGATCGTCGGCAGGATCGCCGCCGGCGCAAATAGCACGCCGAGCCCGACCGCGACCCCGCCGCGCAGCGCCAATCTGGTGATATCAGGCATTGCGCCCGGGTCCTTGAATGAGCCCGTGATGGAAATCGGCGCGGGTAACGCGCCGATGGTGAAATGCTTGGCTTCGGTCCTGATCTGGTAGTTCAGCGTCTCTGTGCGCATGTTGATCGCACCGCTCCCGCTGGTGATGTTGCTGGTGGTGTCCAGCAGCAATGTCCGGGTCTGCAGCTCGCCCCGCTGGAGGCCGAAATCCGCCACGAAGCACTCGATCTTGTCGCGTTCCGGGATGCCGAGGGCCGCCAGCAGCGCGTTACCGAATTGCAGCCCCGACAGATCCACCAGCAAGGCGCTGAGGTCGCCGCCACCGGCCATGGTGAGCTGCAGGGATCCATTGCCGTTGGCCAGCATCGTCGCCACCGAATTGCCGGTGGTCTCCAGTACCGCCCGCCCGCCGAACACACCGGAGCCGCCGACCAAATTGGTCGCTTTCAGCATGCGCCCGAGGTCGACACGCTGCACAGCGACATCGGCCTTGGTATGAAACTGCTCGCCATTCAGCGGCTCGATTTCGACGGTACCGGCGATGTGCCCCTGGCCGACGCCGATGCTGACGGGATGCAGCAGAATGCGGCCATCGATGATGTCCATGTCGGCGGCGAAGCTGTCGAATGGCATGTCGCGGCCTTGGATCTTAGCTCCGCGATATTTCAAGTGCACGTCGGCCGCCAGTAGCTTCGGCAGGCTGATCGTGGTGGTTGGCAGCAACCGCGGATTGGCCTCCGCCCGCGCCACAGCCTGGTGCTGCTCCGGCGTCTGGTTCGGCGTGCTCATTCGCCCGGCTCTGAACCGAGGAAGCCGCCGAGATCGGCGAGATCGACCTGGCGTGACGTGACATCAGCGGTGACCACTGGACGCTTCGGCCCAGGCTCGACCTCGATATTCCCCTCGACGTCGCTCGACCCAAGCTGGCCGCCGAAGTTGCGGAAATGGATCTTGCCGTCGGCATAATCCAAATCGCCTTTGATCCGGTACGACGGGGTCTTCGGAAACGCGATGCCGATCAGCGGCAACAGCAGTTCCATGTCGGTGCCGGCCATTTCAAGTTTTAGGTCGGTCCCGGTGAAGTGCAGTGGGTCTTGAACGCTGCCGACAAGCGTGGCGTGTGTCGGTCCGTTCGCCACCTTCAGGTTCACGTGATAGGGGATTGTAGCGTCGCGCAGCGCCAGCAGAGCGCTGCCAACAAAGCTCGCTTCGATCGGTTGGCGGGCATAGGTCCCTTTGGCCTCCACCACCACTTCTGGCGTGTCGGCATTATCGTGGGTTTCGATCGTAGCCTGGAAGTCCGCTCGCGGCCGCGCCAGCATAACGTGGGCTTGGCCACCGATGATACGCAGACTGCCGAGCTTGGCACCCGGGCCATCGCCTCCGGGAGAAACGATAGGGAATAAATAGTTGGCGCTCCCGTCCTCGCGCTGGGTCGCCGCAATTCGCGGCTGCTCGACGAGGATGTCCGGGACCACCACAACGCGGTGGCGCAGCCACTCCATTGTGTCAATGGTCACCGTCAGCCGATCCACGATGGCCAGGGGAACGTCCTGCGCGAAACCCTCGGGGTTGGCGATTCGGACCCCGTCTGCCACCGCCACAGTCTGCCTGCCGAGCCGCAGGTCGAAATGTTGCAGCGTAATCGGGCGACCGAGTGCGGCCGATGCCTCATGCGCAACCAGCGGGCGAAACCAGTCCCAGTCCCACACAGTCGCCAGGATACCGACGACCAGGATCGCCCCGCCCAACACGAAGGGCCAACGCCTACGCTGTTGGCGCTTTCGTTGGAGGACCGGGCCAGGCTGGTCTTTCTGAAAGCGACTGTCGATGCCGTCTCTGACCGTGCCGTCGTCGTTAGGATCGACCATGTCCTTCAAACCCCCGCGTGCGCCACACGAGCTTGCAGATAGGCCTATCCAAAACTACCTGGCCCCCCCGAGTTTCATGTCGTGGACTGAGCACGTCGTTACGGGCGGCGTCAAACGACGGCTTGGATCGCGGCCGGAGTGCCACGGCGGCTTGCATAGATCTTGGTGAATTCCGCACCCAGGAGAAAAATCTGCGCCGAATAGTAGATCCACAGCAGCACAATGATCAGCGCGCCGGCAGCCCCGTAGCTGGAAGCCATCGCGCTGTGGGCGAGGTAAAGGCCAATCAGAAGTTTTCCGATATTGAACAGCAACGCGGTGACCAGAGCCCCCACCAGCACGTCACGCCAAGACAGCTCCGTATCGGGCAATACCTTGTAGATGGCCCCGAACAACACCGAGATCAAAGCAAACGAAATGACGAAGTTCAATATGTGGAGGATCAGCGCGCCGAACGGCAGTGCCGCATCGAGGTAGCTGCCGAACCCCGATAGAATGGCACTGATCACGAGTGAGACCAACAGCAGGAAACCGAGCGCCGCAACCAGCCCGAGGCTTACCGCGCGCGCCCGGACCAGGCGGGAGATAGTGGTGCCCTGTGGTTGCACCTTCCAGATCATATTCAAAGCCGACTGCATCTCACCGAATACGCCGGAGGCCGTGACGAGCAGAGTGATCGCACCCACCACGGACGCGAGAATTCCGCTCGACTTGCCGGCACTCTGGACTGCAGCCTGCACGAGATCGGCACTCTCCCTGCCCATCAAGTCGCGGAGCTGCACGGCAATCGCGCCACGCGCCGCGTCCTCGCCGAAGGCCAGACCGGCAATGGCGACAACGATGAACAGCACCGGGCCCATTGAGGTTATCGTATAAAATGAGATCGACGCTCCCCGGCTCAGTGCGTCGTCGGCAACGAAAGCCTGAACGCTGTCACTCAGCAGGCGCCAGATCCGACCAAACATAGGTAGTCCGTTGTAAACTGGGCGAATGAACGCGAACGTCCGCTGCCAGATTTCCAGCGCAATGTCCACCTGAACCACCAGTTGACGCCGGTTATTCAGATGGCGGTCTCGCTCCCATGACCAAGACGCGGCTCATGAGCCGCCAAAATCTCTCTGGCGGCTGTCAAGGCCATCTGGAGGTCGGCCAGGCTTCCGATTTCGGCCGCAGACGTCGCGATGTCGCAAACCATCAACCGCTGTAGCTGCGCCAGTCGAGCCGCCTCCAGCTCCGTGATCACAACTTGAATTTCCGCATTCATCGGCTTCTCCTTGCCGTCGAGACCTTCTGGCGTCAGGCCGCCCAGTGCATCACAAAGGCCGCCCGGATCAGCTGTTGTACTTGAAGTCAGGAAGTGCCTTCACCGCCTCCTTGGTCGCGCCACGGAGCACCATCCGCTTGTCGATCACCTGCAGTGAGGGGAAAGGCACCACAACATATTTCGTGCCGAGACCGAGGAAACCGCCAACCGACAATACGGCATAAGGTGCCTGTCCCCCCGGAGTTACGATCAGATCGTCGATCGTGCCGACCGTCTCGTCGGCCTCGTTGACGACGGTGCTGCCAACCAGCTTGGAGGCTCGATAGCCGGTAGCCAGCGTCTGCGGGTCCACCTTCATCAGGGTGACCGTCTGCGGTGCCCCCTGCGAGAAGGCGGGGCCGATCAGCGCGGTCCCCAAGATCGCTGCACTGGCCAGAACTGTGATCGATTGCCTCATGGTTGGATTCCTTGCGATGGTTGATGACGAGAACCAGTCAGTTGTCGGTGAGCGGCACTTTCTACCCACCCGATTGTCAGCCCTTTCGACGCAGCCGCCGTGCATTTGCCCGGGCTCGACCAACGAACGGCGCCAGGACAGCTGCCTGGCCGCGACCCGCGATGAAGGCTGCCGTTGCCAATCGCCAGGCCGCTGCCTTTTCCTCTGTCATCCGTCGATACTCGGCAAGCGTACAGATGCCCTGGGCCATCAACAGCGTACGGCGCCATATCGTTTCACAGGACGCCATAGCCAGCAGGCTTACTGTCTTCGGAAAAGCATGGCGCGTGCTGCGTGTGCGCGTTCTCACGGTCGTCATCGTCTCCGTTGCGGTTTTCCGGTTCCCTTCGCTGTCGCCGACCCCTCGTCATCCGGATTGATCGGAGCAGGCGGCAGGCCACCCTGTGGTTGGGGGGCCTCGACGTATGTGAAGTCCGGTTCCTCGTTCCATGGCCCTCGGACGTCCTCTCCCTGCGACAGGTTGAACACCAGTTTCACGGTTTCATCAGGTGGGATATTGCCGAACATGGGATCGGTCAGCTTGCCCATCGCATCCAGCGCCTTCATGAACATATTGGCGTGCGTGATTTCACGCGTAAGAAGATGTGTAAGGGCCTTCTTGGTGCCCTCGTCGTCACACGCCTTGATGAGCGCCTCGTACGTCTGGCGAGCGCCAGCCTCGGAAGAGATGTTCGCGCGCAGGTCACGCACGACGTTGCCGCCTTCCTGGATGTATGCAGCAGTCCAGCAGCTTCCCTGGCTATCAAGGAAATGTGGGCCGCCGCCTTTCAGTCTGAATAACGGCGCATCATAGACGGCAGTTTGATCGATCTTGCTCGTGTGCTGCGCGATCAGCTTTCCGACCATCTCCAGATGACCGAATTCTTCCATGGCAATGTCCTGCAGCATATCGCGGATGCCGGCATTCTCGATATGGAAGGACTGCACCCAATACTGCAATGCCGCGGTGAGCTCGCCGGTGGCGCCGCCAAATTGCTCCAGCAGGAACGTACCGAAGCGTGCATCTGGCTTACCAACCTTGACCGGCTGGATCAGTTCTTTTTGATGGAAGAACATGAAATCATCCTATGGAACAGTAACCGGGTGAGCCGGGCAGCTTTCGACGGGCAGTGGTATGGTCCCGCAGATCAGATCCCCGGACGGCTGGAATAGAGCGCGCGCTCTCGGGCGACATCCGCAGCAGTGTAGGGCGGCGAATCCTCGTTGAATTCCGTCCAGCCACTGTCTCGGTAAGCTTTCTCGCGCGTCACCGGGTCGATGCGGCCATGCCGCTGCATGATAGCCTCGGTGGTGGCAACAAGACCTTCGTCGACGCGAGCGGTTACCAGCGCGCCGCCCCGACGGACCGCCTCCGCGTAGAAGCTCGCATGTTCCTTGGTGACGCCTGAGGACGTGAGAGAACCGATCAAACCACCGGTGGCGCCCCCTGCTGCCGCCCCCGCCACGGCGCCTACCGCCGTCGCAACCAGCCAGCCCGCAGCCACCACCGGCCCGACACCAGGAATGGCGAGCATCCCAAGTCCGGCGAGCAGACCGGCGCCTCCGCCAAGTGCGGCACCAGCCGATGCGCCAGTTCCGGCACTCGCAGCAGCGCCGTGTGCGGACTCACCCGGGACTTCGCGAGTATCGACTCGGTGTGCCACCATGCTGATCTCACCATGAGGGATTTGAGCAGCCTCGAGATCGCGCACCGTTTGCGCCGCGGCATCGTAGGTGTCGTATAAGCCTGTGACAGTCCTGGTGGTCATAACGTATTCCTTAACAAAAGAGGCGACCGGATGGTCGCCTCAGGAACGGGTCTCGTCAGTTCGTGGTGATGTTCCCCTTATAGTCGAGGGAGACGTCCACCGCCTTACCGTCCTTCATTGCGTGGCCCCGCCAGATCGAATTGCTGTCCTTCGCCAGCGCCGAGACCTGCGTGTAGCCATGGTCTTCCAAACGTTTCTGTGGCCTGCGCCATAGTGAAGCTGTTTGCGCCAGGCACCGGCGCCGCCGTCGTGATGATTGGTGTTGCCGGTTGCTACTGCGGGGGGCGCCGTTGACGGCGACGGAGCGGTTGTCTGGGCAACAACTGACCCCGTGCCAACAATGCCGAGCACCACGGCAACGGAAAGGATCCTGCTCATGAGCGTTCTCATATTCTGTTTCCAAGTTCATAGCATCTGATGAGGTTTGGCCGCACAAACAATCTGGCTGTGCCACACTTTTTGAGTAGCTAGGCAGGACTCCCCGGTACTTTCTAGAAACGAAGATGTCCGCTTCCCGCACGTCGTTCATATATCCGGTGTCGGGGAACTTCTGCGATAATAATCGGCTTGATGTTCGATGATCACTCCGTCGTCCCACCCTGGTCTCGATCCGATTGTCATTATTGTGACGGAAGACGAATCGACGCTTCGGTTGCTGGCAACCGAGGTTCTGGCCGAGGCTGGGTATACCGTCGTTGAGGCTGCTCGCGCTGACGATGCACTTGCGATCATCAAATCCCGGCCAGTCGATCTGCTTTTTACCGATGTCCAGATGCCGGGGTCGATGGATGGTCTCGAATTGGCGCGCTACGTCCGGCGTCACTGGCCCCGGGTTGCGGTCCTGATTGCATCGGGCAACAGCAAACCTGCTTTAACAGAGCTGCCCGCCGGAAGCCGGTTCTTGCGCAAGCCGTACAGTACCAACCAGCTGCTGGCTGACGTCCGCGAGCTTGCCGCTACCGGCATCGCGGTTCAGGCTGTCCCGCGCCGCGAATGCACGACATGGTGAACAAAGTCCAGCTTCGCGATGACGGCTGGCGATAACACGAATGGGTACAGGTCGGAGTTGCCCATGGCCCGGTTGAGGCTGTTCACGGCAAAGGTGAGCGGCAGCCACGCGTCGATGATCTCCTGCATCCCGTCGGTCCGGTAGGGATCAAGATCGATCTCGGCCACCAGCGTCTCGTCGCGTGTTATCCGAGGCCGCACTCGAATCCCAAACGCGCTCGCCATCTCCAGCGTGTCCACGATATGCAAATAATGTGCCCAGGTCTCGGCCCAGTCTTCCCACGGGTGCGCTGAGGCATAAGCGCTGACAAAATTTTGCTGCCAGTCCGCTGGCGGCCCATTCGCATAGTACGCCTCGAGCGCGGTGCCGTAGTCTTGCGTGTCGTCGCCAAACATGGCGCGGCATTCGTCCAAGCGGCCACTGTCGCGAACCAGTACGTCCCAGAAGTAGTGACCGACTTCATGACGAAAGTGGCCGAGCAGAGATCGGTACGGCTCGCCCATCTGGGTGCGACGCCGTTCGCGCTCGACATCGTCGGCTTCTTCCAGGGCTATCGTAATGAGGCCGTTGTCGTGCCCGGTTAGCACCCTCGGCGCAGTCGGGCTCGAGCTGCCGGCGAGGAAATCGAACGCCAGGCCGTGCGCTGGATCGTCGATCCGGGACTTCAGCGGCAGGCGCAGCCGCAGCAGCGTATAGAACAGCCAGTGCTTGGCGAGCTCCAGCTGTCGCCACCGCGACAGATTGTCGGCAAACGAGAGATCCGGAATGGTGCGGTTGTGACGGCAAGCCGCACAGAGCCTCCCGACCGCACCGTCGTCCATCAACCAATTGCAAGCGCCGTATTCGGCGTTGTCACAAAACCGCACTTGGTGGCCCGGCTTGGCGAGCGTCTGCCATCTCCTCTCCTTGGCCGGCTCGAGCGCAGACAAGGTCAGCTCGTTCGGCAGATAACCGAGCCGATGGGAGCAACGCTCACAGACCGTATTTTCGAAAAACAGTACCTGGCCGCAGCTCTGGCATTTGAACAGTTTCATGCGGCGTCCCGAGTTGAGTGTGGCCCGCCGGCACTCATTCTGGCCGTCGTATAGGCGCCGTCGGGCTCGAGGAGGAACAGCAGCAGCGATCTTCCGGTAACCTGATAGGTGTCGCCGAATGCGAATGGCGTCGGCGGTTCATCGTCAGGGGCATTCGTATCGGCCAGCCGCGTCCACCCTTTGCCGCCCGGGCTTTCCGGGAGCTTAAAGTCGACGACCTCCGAGAAACTGTTGATCACCAGCAGCAGGGTGGCGTCCTGAGCGCGCTTGCGGATGCCAGTCACCTGCGCCCTGCCATCCATCATCATGCCGAAGCACTTCATTGAGGCATCAGCCCAGTCGTCCGCCTGCATCTCTGCGCCATTGGCGTTGATCCAGGTGACGTCCTTGACCCCCAACTCCTCGTTGTATTCGGCATTAAGAAAGCGCGCGCGCCGCAAAATCGGGTATCTGTGCCGCAAGCTGGTCAGCTTTTGGGTGAACCCGGTCAGCGCTTGACCCTTTGGCGTGATGTCCCAATCCAGCCAGCTGATCTCACTGTCCTGACAGTATGCGTTGTTATTGCCGGTTTGGGTGCGACCGAACTCGTCGCCGGCCAGCAGCATCGGCGTACCTTGCGACAGGATCAGTGTCGCAAGCATATTGCGAATTTGGCGTTCCCGCAGAACGTTGATGTCCGCATCCTCAGTCGGGCCTTCCACGCCGTGGTTCCACGACCGGTTGTCCGAGCTCCCGTCCTTACCGTCCTCGCCGTTGGCTTCGTTATGCTTGTCGTTATAGGTCACGGTATCGTTCAGGGTGAACCCGTCGTGGGCGGTGATGAAGTTTACGCTGGCCCATGCCCGGCGTCCGCCACGATTGAACTGCTCCGCAGAAGCACACAGCCGTGGAGCAAGGGCCGCAATAGGGGCCTCGCCACGCCAAAAGTCGCGCACGGTGTCACGAAACTGATCGTTCCATTCGGCCCAGCCGGGCGGGAAACCGCCGACCTGATAGCCCCCAGGCCCGCAATCCCACGGCTCCGCAATCAGCTTCACCGTGGTCAGAATCGGATCCTGCATGCAGGCCTTCAAAAAGCCGCTCTGTTCGTCAAAACCGCCGGGCTCGCGTGCCAATATGGTGCCGAGATCGAAGCGAAAGCCATCGATGTGCATTTCCCGCACCCAGTAACGCAGGCTATCGGTCACCATCTGAATCACCCGTGGGTGGCTCAGGTTGACCGTGTTCCCGGTACCGGTGTCGTTGATGTAGTGACGCTTCTGGTCCGGCAGCAGCCGGTAATAGCTGGCATTGTCGATGCCTTTGAATGACAAGGTAGGGCCGCGCTCGTTGCCCTCGGCGGTGTGGTTGTAGACAACGTCCAAGATCACCTCGAGCCCAGCCTCGTGGAACCGCGCCACCATCTCTTTGAACTCGCGCAGGCTGTTCGGCACGTCCGAGGCGTAGCGCGGATCCGGCGCGAAAAAGCCGATCGTGTTGTACCCCCAGTAATTCGTAAGGCCTTGCTCCAGCAGATGGCTGTCGTTGATGAATGTATGCACGGGAAGTAGCTCGACGGAGGTAACCCCGAGCGACTTGACGTACTGGACCACCTCCTTGGTACCGAGACCTGCATAGGTGCCGCGCAGTTTCTCGGGCACTGCCGGATGCAGCTTGGTGAAGCCTTTCACGTGCGTCTCATAGAGGATCGTATGATCCCAGGGCACAGTGTGATTGCCCGGTTCGCCTTGCCAATCGAAGTCCGGATCCACCACAACGCATTTCGGCATAAAGGCCGCGCTGTCGCGCTCGTCGAAAGTCAGGTCGTCTGCCGATTCCATCTGGTAGCCGAACACCGCAGGGTCCCAGATCAGCGCCCCGGCATGAGCGCGGGCATACGGATCAAGCACCAGTTTGTTGGGGTTGAACCGATGACCCGCCTCCGGTTCGTAAGGCCCGTGGACGCGATACCCATAGAAGGTACCAGGGCTGATACCGGGCAGGTAACCATGGAAGATCTGGTTCGTGTACTCCGGGAGCTCGATCCGGTCGGTCTCTCGCTCTCCAGTGCTATCGAACAGGCATACTTCAACTGTTGTTGCGTTCGCAGAAAAGACTGCGAAGTTGGTGCCTTGACCATCCCACGTCGCACCGTGTGGATGCGGCAGGCCTTCCTTGATCGGTGACTCACGCTGGTTCGCCAAAACACTCTCCCGTTGTGGAGATCACAGGTACGTGCGTAAACGGCGGCGGGACTAGGGAGTGCCGGTCTCTAATGCATAGCGACGGCAATGCTCGAGATAGGCAGCTTCGTGGCTGGCGACCAGTGCAACAATGCTCGACCATAACCACGATGGCGCGTCCAGCCGCTTTGACCAGTTACGATTTACCTCGGTGCGCCATTTCCGACGCGTCGGGGGATCCAATTGACGCGCATGCGCCTTGCCGACGACCGATGCGAGGAATCGCGCCGCTTTCATCGCTTCCTCTCGCGTCAGTTGGTCTATCTCCAGCTTGAGATCCTGCGGTAGCAATTCGCGCACGAACACTGACCGATCCAGCAGGTGCTCCGCCGCCATCCTCTCCCCGAGATAGGGGGATAAATGGCGCGCCCCCTCCACCACGCGCTCCGCATTATCGCGCGGCGTTTTGATCTTCCCATGTCGTGGGGCGGCCGCCTGAGCTGCTTCCTTAATGTCAATCAAACACAGGCTGCCATCTCCGGATTTTTGGTCGCCCACCGCTAGGAGCACAGCGAAACGGAGCCGCCCCAGAGAACTGCAACCCTTCATCCAATAGGCAGCGTCTCGCACCTCGACAACGGCGCCGTCGGCGCGCGACCGAATCGACGTCGCGAGCCTGCGCAGGCGCTCTGTGCCAAACAGCGTCTCAATGGCGCTTCGCTCGGCCGAGGATAATGGCCAGAATTGCTTGCCGAGTGGGATTGTCGGTCGCGCATCCGCAATGCGTTCCTTCGCCAAATGCTTCCACGAGCGGCTCGTCGCCTCACGCATCACAACCCTGACGGATTCCGGTCGATGATCATTCAGGTCGCTTTCCGAAAGGTCGTCTTCGAGGGCAGCGTCGTAGCCCTCCATCATCTGTTCGAGCATTCTGGCGGTCGTGACGCCAGGCAGGTCCGATCCGCGCGCTGCCGTGGCAAGCGACAGGCCCAGGCGGATCAGGTCGTGGACTGGATTACCGATGACGGTCTGGTCCAGGTCGCGGATCTGAACCGCGATCTTGCCGTCGGCATTGGCGACCGGGCCGAGATTGCCGACATGGCAGTCACCGCAGATCCAAGTTGGCGGCCCCTCAGGCAGGGCGCGACCATCCGCGCTCTGCAACCACTCGTAGAATTTGACTGTGCTGCCCCGGACAAAGGCATGCGCCGAGCGGGCCATCTTGAGGTTTCGCGTTTCGAGTAGCACCGCAGGTCGGTCTTCGGGAAGCTGGGCCGGCGATGATTTCATCGATCCCTACAGTCAGAAAACGCCATACCGCCGAACCAGGATAATGGGAGGAGGAGCAGCCCGAATTGGCCACCGTCTTATAGTGAGAACGACCTTGGTCCGGCCAGTGGATGTTCATCATCTTTCCGTTTGATTGCATCATGATTCCGCGAGCGCTATGCCGGTATAGCACACGGGGTTACGGGCGAGGATCTTGGGACATCAGACACAGCTGGTACCCTTGGGACGGCACGGGCTCCGATGAGTCCTCATGAACCTCGCGATATCTATCCTCGCCGGTCTGCCTCCGACCGCGAATTGTTGACGAGTTCCGCCTCCTAGGCACGGGTTGCGGAGGACACGGCCGAAGACCATTTCGTCCACACACGCCCAACATAATCCGTAGCGTGTGCAAACCGCCGCAGAGCGAGAGCTCACCTTGGATGGAATAGGAGCAATTGTGACAGAGCCCGGAAAGTCGATCGAGGACCGAGTTCGACAACGAGCCTATGCGCTGTGGGAGCAGGATGGCCGGCGTAGCGGTCGCTCCGACGATTACTGGCGACAAGCCCGATCTGAAGTGGAGGCCGAGGAGGCCGAGTTCGGCAACGATGCCGAAGGTACAGGGAAGAAGAGAGTATCCACCTCGACAGCACCCCCGATAAAACCCGCTGGTTGAAGATGGCAGCGCCTGTGAGTCGGCTGTACCTTCCTTTAGGCGCCAGGGGAGCCAAATAACAGTCACCACAGTGCAGCTAGATACATCGAACATGGCCTGTACTCACTGTCTTGGGGCAAATTCTATCGGAAAGCGCGAGAGCTTAAGCCAACGGATATGCGAATTGCCCAGATCGCTCCTTTAACCGAACCGGTGCCGCCGCTCCTTTATGGCGGAATCGAAAGAGTTGTCTCCCACCTGACCGATGAACTTGTGGCCATGGGTCACGCTGTGACCTTGTTCGCAAGCGGCGACTCCACCACCCGCGCCAGACTGGTCGCTGGATGGCCCCGCGCGTTGCGCTCGGATCCGGGATGCCGCAACACGATCACGCCCCATGTAGTTATGCTGGAGGAGGTGGCGAGACGCACGAGTGAGTTCGACATACTGCATTTCCATTTCGACTACTGGTACTTCTTGCGCTTCGTACCAGAGTCAGTGCCGGTGCTCACCACATTACACGGGCGGCTTGACCTGCAGGCCCCTACCTACGAACCCCTTCCCGGGGTATCGCTGGTATCCATTTCTGATGCGCAGCGGCAGCAGTTGCCGCAAGGAAGGTTCCTTCGGACTGTTTACCATGGTCTCCGCCCGGACCTGCTATCGCCGCAGCCAGCAAGGCAGAGTTATCTTGCGTTCCTCGGCCGCATTTCACCGGAAAAGGGTGTTGACAAAGCAATTCATATTGCCGGGCAGTCGGGTCTCAGGCTCAAGATCGCTGCTAAAGTGGATCCCGCCGATCAGGCGTACTACGAAAGTGAGATCCGACCGTTGATCCAGGTCAGCCCATGGGTGGAGTTCATCGGCGAAATCGGCGATGCACAGAAGTCGGAGTTTCTGTCGAGCGCCCACGCGCTGCTGTTTCCGATCAATTGGCCGGAGCCGTTTGGTTTGGCGATGATCGAATCGATGGCCTGCGGCACGCCGGTGATTGCATTCGACCGCGGCTCGGTGCCAGAAGTGGTAGAGGATGGACTTTCTGGCTTCGTGGTGGACAACGAGGCGGCCGCAATCCGGGCTGTGAGGCGACTGGGTGAGCTGGACCGCAGGTCGGTACGTCGGGAGTTCGATCGGCGCTTCACCGCACGACGGATGGCGACCGACTATGTGTCGCTGTATCAACGCCTGTGCGACCACGCGCGCGTAGAAGCAGCCACGGCCGCCCACCCCAACATGACAATACAGGCTCCTTGATCTCGCGGATTTAGTCGGGCATCGCCGCCGGAAGCACTCGGATCTCGCGGCCGATGCCTCCCGCGATACGGCGGCGAACGTCGGAGCGTGGGCGGATGGGGTTAGCCATCAGCATCGGTGCGATGTCGAAGGGCCATCAGTACTCATCGCGTTGTCGACCACCCAGTGCGGCCGCCGTGGACGCGATGAAGGCTCCGATCAACATGGAGAGCGCAAGGAAAATCGATAGATATGCTCCCGCCTTGCGTGCCGCGTCCGCTGCCTGGCGCACCTTCAATTCGGCCGCCTTTTCTTGTGCTATCACGTCGTCGACCCGCTTCTCGGCATCGCCTTGTGACAAGCCCGTGCGGGCGGCAACGAGCTGCGCGAGGTAGGTCTTGTCTCCTGCTGGCATATCGCCGTTGCGCAGGCCGTTAAGCAGGATACGTCCGCCCTCAGCCCGCGGGTCCCCGGCCGAAGCATTCGGACTCGGATGATCCGTCCGGAACAGGCTGTCCACAAAATATCCTGTCGAGTCGGCCGGCGCGCCCGGCCGCCCCGCGGCCTGCGTCATACCCTGGCTCGCGCCGGCAGCCGTGCCGGAGGCAACGCCCGACACCATGTTGGCCGTCCCGCCCACAAGCGCGGACGCCGCAGAGGCGAGAAAAACCGCGCCGACGACCGAAGCAACGGCCCAGCTGAGAAATCCATTCGCGGTATCGCGGAAGAACACTTCGTGCGTATGAAGTCCAGCCCATTTGGTCCGCAGCCGACCTGTTATGTAGCCGCCAAGACCGGATGCCAGCCATTGCGTGGTGATGAGCCACAGGCCCGTCATGATCGAGAAGGTCGTCGCCGAAGCTCCAGCGCCCGGCCACGGCGAGACGACGGCGAGCCCGAATCCTGATCCGAGGGCCAGCAGGACCACTGACAATGCGACAGCAGCAAACGCGCCGCCCAGGACAGCGGGCCAGGCGACACCGGAAGTCGCGGCCTCAAGAGGGTGCCGGAGCGTTTCATAGAGGCCCGGCCGGACATCTGTGTCTAGTGCTGCCATGGGGTGCTTCCCCCCGCTAGTGCCAAATCAACGCAAGCAGAATGATGATCGGGATCGGTACGCCGAGCAGCCAAAGAAGAATTCCGCGTCCCACAACGACCTCCCTGTTTGCGACTGTGGTTTCGAACAAGCTGGATGGCGATAAAGACCAAATTGTGTTCGTTGCTCGGCAGAATTCTCACGCTTTCATGATTATGAGATCATGCAACAAATATATACGCGGTTGCGAGGCCCGCTGTACGTAGGCAAAGCTGCAGACGCAGATGCGTGTTGTCGATCGGCGCCCCAAGGACATTTGGCGCCGCTAATACACGCGCCAATGGTTAAAAGGATTGGTACTATGTCAGACGTACCCACCCCTCTGCCCAGATCCCCCGTCCAGGTGACCGCGGCTGACACGCCTGGTGTGCAGGGCCTTCTAACCCTTGCGGTCGCGGTCGTGATAGTCGCCGGTCTTTATCTCGGCAGCGAGATGATGATCCCCATCATACTGGCGGTTTTGCTCTCCTTTCTGCTGGCTCCCGTTGCCAACTTCCTGCGGCGTTTGCACCTGGGCCGGGTAGCCGTCTGCGTTGCTGGCCGTGGTGCTGGCGCTCGGCATCATCCTGGCGTTCGGAACGGTGATTGGCACACAGCTCGCCGAACTCGCCCAGGAGGTACCGCGCTACGCCAGCTCGGTCGAGCGAAAGGTCGAGACGCTGCAGAGCCACACGCTCGGCCACATCACAACGATAATACGTCGCCTCGGTCATGAGCTCGACCGCGCTAACGTCTCAGGAAATCCTAGTTCTGCGGCGGCCACGCCCACCGCGTCGACGGGGGACGAACAAAAGTCGATCCCGGTCGAGGTGCACGAGCCGCAGCCGAGTGCCGTGCAACTTGCCCAGCGGATCGTCGCACCGATCGTTGCACCGCTGGCGACCACGGCGATCGTTTTCATCGTGGCGATCTTCATCCTGCTGCAACGCGAGGATCTGCGCGATCGGTTGATCCGGCTGTTCGGTTCGAGCGATCTGCATCGAACCACAGTCGCCATGAACGACGCGGCTCGACGGTTGTCCAACTATTTTCTGACACAGTTTGCCATCAACGCGATGTTCGGCCTGATCATCGGCACGGGTCTGTTTTTCATTGGCGTGCCTTCCCCGCTGTTGTGGGGCGTGCTCGCGATGCTACTCCGCTTCGTGCCTTATATCGGCGCGCCACTGGCAGCCCTGTTGCCAATCACGCTTGCGGCCGCCGTCGATCCAGGTTGGTCGATGGTTGTGTGGACGGCGGCGCTCTATGCCGTCGTCGAGGCGATCATGGGCCAGGCGGTCGAGCCACTTCTGTATGGCCGTAGCACAGGTCTCTCCCCCTTCTCGGTGGTCGTTGCGGCGACCTTCTGGACATGGCTGTGGGGACCGATCGGGCTGATCCTGTCCACTCCGTTGACGCTTTGCCTGGTGGTGCTGGGGCGGCACGTCGAGCGGCTGGAATTTCTCGACATCATCCTTGGCGACCGGCCGCCCCTGACACCCGTCGAAAGCTTTTATCAGCGCATCTTGGCGGGTGATCCGGACGAGGCACGCGCACAAGCCGAGCTGTTGCTGAAGGAGCACTCCCTGTCATCGGTCCTACGACCAGGTGGCGCTGAAGGGACTCCAGCTGGCAGCTGCGGACGCCGCCCGTGGCGTGCTGGCCGGCAGTCGGATCGAGCGGGTCAGAGAGTCGATCGCGAGTCTGGTTGAGGACCTGGACGAGTATGAGGACCGAGACCCATCGCTGCTCGAAAATGATCAGGCAGTTACGGCACCCACGCGCGCCGAGCAGGACCTCCCGACACAGGCCGCTGCTGAGGAACCGGTTCCGACGGAATTGCCGTTAAGCTGGCGCGGGTCGGCCCCCGTATTGTGCCTGGCAGGGCGTGGTCCTCTCGACGAATCGGCGTCACTCATGCTCGCCCAACTGCTTCACAAGCACGGGCTGCGAGCGGCGGTTTTGCCGTATGCGGCTGGCTCACGCGCTGCCATTGGCGCGCTTAATGGGAGCGGCGTGGCGATGGTGTGCCTATCCTACCTGGAGCTGATCGGCAGCCCCTCGCATCTGCGCTATCTGGTCCGCCGTCTGCGGTGGCGGTTACCCGAGGTGCCCATCCTGGTAGGCTTCTGGCCGGACGAGGCGGAGGTCCTGAAGGATGACCGCATGCGCGCCGCGATCGGCGCGGACTACTACGCGAGCTCATTGCACGACGCAGTCGAAGCATGCCTAGAGGCCGCCTATAAAGTCTGATGAGACGCCAAGAAATGCCTCGCGCGGCGCGGTCCTCAAGGCTCAGACAAGACTTCTGCTATCAGGGTTTAAGCTGCTCCGCACCGTTCGTGATCGCATGACCAGTCGCCGACAAATCCTGGCCGGCTCCAGCGGTGGTGTTGCATGCTCCGAGCAGTGGGGCGGCCGCGATCAGGAACAGCAAAGCCAACGTAATCAAAGCATTTTTACGCGTGATACCACCTCTTTGCAGACCGGCACCAAACGATCAGCTCCATCATCACACCATGGTGGCGAACGTTTTCAAGGCCGCACAACCACCGGAGCATAGACCGGTGCCGGGGTCAGCGCGGTCGGGCCAGGCACGATTAACCGCCGTCGGAGCCGGCGGCGCGGGCGCCACAATGGGTCGTAGTCGCCGGACGCGGCGCGGATTGCCCGCTGACCGCGACGCAACCCGCAAGGCCGAGAAAGTGCACGTGACAAGACATTCCGAGACTAATATGATTACTACAGAATTAACCGGGGATGACAGCGTGGAGAGTGGGAAGCAGATGGTTCTATTGGAGAGGGAAAACGGAGGTACCAGTGGGCCGGACGCCGCCGAATTGAGGCGGCGCAGTGTGATCGGCTTGAACGGCCTGAACTTCTTCGTCGCCGACATGCTGACGGGCTTCGGACCCTTCGTTACGATCTACCTGACCGCGAACGGCTGGCATCCAACCGACATAGGTTTTGCGCTCAGCGTCGGCACGATGGCTGCAATCGTGGGTCAGGTGCCGGCAGGCTTGCTGGTCGACGCAGTGCCGCTCAAGCGTCTCATTACAGCGGCCGGAATCGCTGCCATCATCGTCTCCGCGCTGGTATTGGGCACCTTTCCTGCTCGATGGACTGTTTGGGCGGCAGAGTTGCTCCAGGGTAGCGCCGCCTCCCTGCTCACGCCCGCGATTGCGGCCATGACGCTGGCCCTCAGCAAAAGCGAGAAATTCGCTGAGCGGCTTGGCGGAAATGTGCGTTTCAAAGCACTCGGCAGTATGCTGGCGGCCCTGCTGATGGGCTATATCGGCACCCATATCGCGCCAGGCGCAGTGTTCTACGTGGCAGCCGTGTTCGGCGGTATTGCACTCGGCTGTCTGCTCATGATCAGCGGCGTGGACATCAACAACGCTCCTCATCGCACCGCACATCCGACGGCATGGCCGCGACACGCACGAAAGGAGCCGATGCGCCGCCGCCGCGAACTGTGGCGCGACCCCTTGCTGCTGACGTTCGCAGCGTGCGTATTTATGTTCCAGCTCAGCAACGCCGCCGTGCTACCGTTTGCTGTCTCGGCGATGCAGGATCAAGGGGTCAGGAACAGCGATATGCTGGTGTCCATCGCGCTCATTGTTTCTTTAGCGGTGGTTGCGCTTATTTCCCCTCGGCTCGGAGGGTTTGCTCAATCGCGCGGCCGCAAGTTCATCGTACTGGCAGGCTTCGTGGCACTCGCGCTTCGTTGTGTGCTCCTATCGATTCATAATGGTGAGGTGGCGATCATCCTGTCGCAAGTCCTTGACGGCATTAGCGCCTCGGCCATTGGCGTGATGGTCCCCTTGATTGTCTCGGACATCACGCATCGCGGCGGTCGGTTCAATCTGGCGCTAGGCCTCGTGGGCCTCGCGATGATGGCGGGAGCAACGCTCAGCACAACCGTTACCGGCTTCGTGATCGAGCATTTTGGCACGCAGATTGCGTTTCTTTGCCTTGCCGGCGCGGCGGCCCTCGGCTTCGTGCTCGTGATGGTCGCCTTGCCCGAGACCGCGAATAAGCACCCCGACGCCACCCCTCGATACCGACCTGCCTCATCGCAGCCGACGCTGGACAGGCCCGTTGAACAGCTTGATTAGACAAGCATGAAATACTGCACCCGCAGCCCGGCGAGCAATGCCTGTCCGCCAAATCACTCGAGGGAGCCGCGGTCTGGTTCTCGATCCGTCGCGCGTGGTGGAATTCCACATCTTGATGGCGTGCCCGCCAGATCGAATAAGCTGGCGACGCAGGCTGCGGGACCGACCGCCAGACCTTCGCCGATCGTGCGGATCGTCAGGGAGCCGGTTCTGACCACCCAAGGGTGGCGCTGGCCAGGGACTCAACGCGCTTCGCACGCATATCACTGTCGAACAATGCGACCAGAGAACGGTGAACCTCTCCCAACGAGAGGATCTGTCGCTGAGCCACCACCCAACCCCCCGCGACTCGTGGTTGTCGATGAGGCGATTCGCGGTTCGCCGATTCAGCACTACGACTGCACGACGCTTGACATAAGAAAGCGTCAGGCCATCCCAGATCCCTTTGTTGTTCGATGTGGAATGGGGATGCCTGCGGCAGAGCAGACGATTCCGCAGTTATGCAGCCGTGGTTGGTAGTCAAGTCGAGAGGTTCTCGACCGGTATCGTAATCGTAACCGCCAGTCCTTCACGTTGCCAGTCGCAATCCAGGGTCCCACGGAACTGCCTGCCGACCATGTTTTGAACCAACGTGCTGCCGAAACCACTGGCCGACGGCGGCACTTCAATCCGTGGACCGCCGCGCTCGAGCCAGCGCAGGACAAGTTTCCCTTCCTCGTCCCACCAGCTTACGCTCACACGGCCTTCATCAACCGTCAGCGCGCCATATTTTGCGGCGTTCGTCGTGAGTTCATGAATCACGAGTGCGATGCCATTCATCGCATGGTCTCCGCATTGGATCGACGGCCCCTCGACCGAGATCCGCGTGCCATCGCCCCTGGGGTGTTCGTGCGGGCGGACGATCGCCAGAATCAACGCGCCAATATCCGACGCGTGCGGCACGGGTCCCACATCGCTGAAGTTGCGCCGGACGAGCGCATGGGCGCTGGCCAATGCGTGCAGACGGCCCGAGAGGACCTCCACCATCTCGTCCTTGGTCGCGCTGTCACGAGCACTGATCCGGATCAGGCCGTCGGTCATGGCAAATACATTCTTGACGCGGTGGCTCATCTCCTTGGCCAACGTCGCCTGCTCCTCCAAGGCCTGCTCCAGACGCTGCTCGCTGTGCTGCATGCGGAGTGCGATGCCGACGAAAGAGGCAAGCTCCGTCATCACGCGCGCATGCCCGCTGTCGAAATGGCCTTCGTTGGCGGAAACAATCCACAGCGTTCCTAGCGGGAACTCGCCGCCGAGATAGAGCGGCACCAGCAAGACCTCCGGCACCGTGATGTTCGCGTCCGCTATCCAGGTGTAGACGCGCTCAGGATGCACGCAGAGTACGGGCGCGTTCCGGTCGAGCGTGATCCCGCATGGACTGAAATTCCGCGGCGTCGTCGCGCCGTTGAATGGCGACAGCACACCGCGCAGATACTGCCAGCGGAACACTCCTGGCGCTGGGTTTTCCTCGTAAAGGCTGAGCCCCGCCGATATGCCGCCGGTCATCTCCATCCCGAGGTCGACAAATCTGGGAAGGACGTCATCAGGCTGGTCGGCCATCCGGGTCGCCAGGTCTTGGAGCGCCAGCTTTTCTCGAAGATAATCGGTCTTCCTCGGTTCGCGCCGGGCCAGCTCATCCGTGATGAATACGTCAGAGACGGACGGATCAAGCGTTTGCAGCATATCAGCGAACGTCCCTCGTTATCTGCGCTTAAGCTAATTCCGAAGGCCCCGTTTGTCGATCCCGTACGCACGGTGAGTTTGACGAATGAAAGCCTGGATTACAGTATCGCCAGGACTCGTTCGTCTCCAGTCCATACCACCTCTGCTGTAGGCCAATCGGCGCGAAGGTCCGCGGTTGCTCACAATCTTGCGCGAGTACGGGGCCGTTCAAACGACCGGTTGGCGATTTAGCCGGTGCCAGCGATGCTGCGCTCGGAGGGCGAGGAATTCGACAACGCCCTCTGACCACTTCGAACGACCTACACCAGGCGACGTTACAGCTTGCGCCGCCGCGGCAAGAACCGTCGGATTGGGCGACCAGCCACGATCCGGAACGCAGCCGAGGCGCCTCGGCAGCTGAGACAACGCCAGAGCGCCGCACTCTCGAACTGGAGACCGAACTACAAGGATTGCGCCAACAGCCAGTCAGACCGGTATGGCTCCTTTCGCAGGCGATGGATGGGAGATCATTGGAACGTCAGTCAGCCCACCGCCGATGCAACAGGGCCATCGAATCAAAACATCCGTCTTGTGATTTGAATTTCGCGAGCGGCGAGCCCGGTTCAGCCGTCTTGTCGACGATCCGGACCTTTGCCCCCAACTTGCTGAGCCAGAGTGCCAGAACCAAGCCCGTAGGGCCGGCGCCGATTATCAAAACGTCGCATCGCGTCATATCGTCCTCCTTATGCTCATTTCGATGCGGATGATCGCATGGACAACCCGCGAAACCGTGATCAAGGACTTTGCGGACGCGGCGTCCCCGTTGCCCCATAACGGCAATATCACTCCGGATGGATTACCACTGCTTTGGAAGGGGACGCGTCCCATGGCGTAGCGAAGGAGGGGGGTTGATGCAGCGCAAAGCAGTTTTTGCGGTGCCGACTGACAATAGCATTTTTGCACTCCAGAATCTCAGATGCGACCACCTGATGTGCATTCGATGACCGCCATGCCGGCCGAACCAAACGCCCCGGCTATCAAGCGGACCTTCCGACTCCTGCTCTACGATGCACTCGCCAGCGAGGCGATGGGCACTTTGGCGACAGGCGTCTTCCTCACCGGCTTCGCGGTAGCGCTCGGGGCGAGCAATCTTGAGATCGGCATCCTTGCCGCGGTCCCCTCAGCGGTCCAATTCCTGCAATTCCCGGCAGTCGTGCTGGTGGAGCGGCTACGACGGCGGCGTGCCATCTGTGTCTGGGCAGCGGGAATTGGCCGCGCCTTCCTGATCGCCGCGTCCGCCGCGCCATTGCTTGGCGGATCTGTCGGCGTGATCGTGCTGATCGCTTCGATCGCAATCTGGCAGGCCTCGGCAGCGGTCGCGGGCTGCGCCTGGAATTCCTGGATGCGCGACCTCGTTCCGGAAGAGTCGTACGGGCGCTTCTTCGGCCGCCGCGCCGCGGCGAACACGGCGGTCGCAATGACGCTCGCGCTACTGAGCGGCATTTTGATCGATCGCTGGAAGCAATTCACGCCAAGCCATGCAATCGTCGCTTACATGGGGCTCTTCCTGCTCAGCGCCGCGATCGGCTTTCTGGGGGTCCGGCTTCTATCCATCACACCCGATCAGCCCATGTCGAGGGAAAGGTCCCCCACTCACCCGCTGGCCATGCTGATCGCGCCCTTCCGCGACACGAACTTTCGCAGGCTGATCGTCTTCCTCTCGAGCTGGAGCTTTGCGGCCAATTTAGCCGCGCCCTTCTTCGCGGTGTACATGTTGAAGTCGCTCGGCTATTCGATGACCTATGTGGTCATTCTCACCACGGCCAGCCAGCTCAGCAACCTTGCTGCCGTCGGATTGTGGGGGAACTTGATAGATCGGTTCAGCAATAAGGCCGTCCTATGGTATTCTGCGCCATTGTACCTGCTGTGCACCATGGGATGGACGTTGACGGGGTTACCATGGATCACGCCAATCGTCTTCTATCTACTGCTTGCAATCCACGTCTTGATGGGCGTCGCGACCGCCGGGGTGGCGCTGGCCACGGGTAATATCGCCATGAAGCTCTCGCCCGCAGGCCAGGCCACCGCCTTCCTGGCTGCCAGCAGTGTCGTCAGCGCGACCTGCGCTGCGCTGGGGCCGATAACCGGAGGTCTGTGCGCGGACTTCTTTGCTGCGCACGAGCTGACACTCGACTTCACCTGGAAGGGCGGCGTGGACGCAGTGACGCTGCAGATACTGAACCTCCACGCGTGGACGTTCTGCTTCGGTCTTGCATTCCTGCTTGGACTAGTGTCGCTGCATCGGCTGACGCTGGTGCAGGAAGCCGCTCGAGCAATCAACCCTCTGCTCATGCGCGACCTCTTGTTGGAGACACGGGACGCGGTGCGTGGGCTTTCGAGTGTCGCTGGCCTGGTGCGAGTGGGACGCGTACCGTCCTGGCTTGGGTGGATACGGGTCGAGAAGGTTCCGATGGCAACAGGAAGCGGCGACCCTGCACCGGGACACCCAGGAGAGTGAAATAGGTGACCTGGGTCAGGTCGTAGCGGCGTGTGGACCCAAAGATCTCATCCGGCACCACCGAGCGCAGGGATGATCGGCCTCATGGAATTGCTCCTCGGGTCGCTGTCCGGCCGATGATCGGGGCGTACCCAAGTCCCGAACGGAGCACGTAGTTGCTGCGTACAACATGGCCTCTGCGGCGCAGACTGCTGTCGGCGATCTTACAGTTGCTCGTGTGCCATCGGCGGCGGTCAGGTAGCTTGTGAACCATCCTGCCGGGCTCAAAGGCGGTTGCCACCCGACAGGCTTATCTGGCATTCGAGCAAGGAACCTCCGTGTTGCCTTCGTCGAGATAGGCTAGGCCGATGCGGCTACCATTATCGGCGCCGGCACCCGAATAGATCTGTTCCGAAGCATCGCTCACAGCCTGCAACCCGCTGGACCGTGACCGCCGGGGCGCGTGCCCCTGAACCGCCCGAGCTCAGCAACTTCCAACACCGTCAGCACAAGCACTGAAAATCGCGCACCGGCGCGGGGTGGACGCGCATTGTCATCGTTTAGGCCAACCCAAAAGAAACTGGCTCACGAATAGATCAGGCCAGTGAGGCAATGCCGGCCCGCTCAGGAGCATTCCTGGGTGAGGTGAGTCGCCGTCGGTCCCTCGTCCTCGCCAAGCGTTTACCAGCAGTGCCGTTTCGTGCGAGGTGAGCCTGCCGCCAAGCAGAACTCTCCTAACATGCAACATAAATCTGATATATGTCAATTCCTGGAGGCATAGTGAACAAAGGGGCGTCGGTCGATCCCGGGAGGCTGCTCGGAATCTTGGCCGATACGGTGGCCGTTCTGCTGCTTAGCTCGGTGCTGATTGTCCTGAGTTACGATGGAGTGGGTCGTGGAACGTTTGGCGGGTATGACGAACCGCGACACATGATGGATGGCGTATTCTTCGCCGACTTTTATTACGACCTACCATTTTCGCATATTTACCAATATGTTGTCGAATACTTCGTGAGATTTCCAGCACTCTCCCTGAGCTGGAGTCCGCCGATGTTCTCAGCAATCGCCGGCCTCGTATTGCTTGTGGGTGGTCTCGATCCGATCTTTATCCGTCTTTTAGTTCTTAGCTTTGCTATTGTCGGGCTTACGGCCTGGTATTTTTGGACATCGAGAGTTTGGGGGCGGCCGACAGCCGTCCTCTCTGCGCTCATCTTCGTAACCAATGCGGCCGTCCATTCCTGGACCACGGCAATCATGCTTGAGATCCCGGTGGTCGCGTTGATTAACTGTACGCTGTTCTATCTCGCTCGTTACCTTGATCGGCAAAGCATCTGGCGCGCTGTCATTCTGGGCTTGCTTATCGCGGTTATGCTGCTGACCAAACAGACAAGCCTTTTTATCCTACCCGTCTTTGTGCTCTACCCGATGTTAGCCGGCCGAAGAGATCTGCTGTGGTCCCGGACAAGCCTGCCAGTCTATCTGCTCACCTTTGTCGCACTTGCCATATTGATTGTACATGCCTCGACACTTGGTTCAGTCGGAATCGCTGAACGCCTCGGCAACGTCTCCGAAGTTGCAGGGGCCCCGGCGCGCTTCTCGGTCGAACGCTGGCTCCTCTATCCCAGGGTTCTCCTCGATAGCTTCGAATGGCCAACCATCACGCTCGCGCTGATCGGTTGCGTCGAGGTGGTAAGACGAAGAGGGCCGGCAGACGTGATCATCCTCGTCTGGGCGGCGCTTTGGTATGTCGCGTTCACGGTTACGTCTGCCGACCACCAGGACGCGCTTCGTTATGCGACCTACGTGGTCCCGGCGATCTCGCTACTGGCGGCACGCAGCCTCGGGCTGTTGAACAATGCGAAGGCCTTGGTTCGGCACACTGCCTTATTCGTCCTGATTGGCCTGATCACCTGGAGTGGGTGGCGAAGCTACACAACCAAACTGCCCGCTATTTCCGATTTCCGAGCGCTAGCTCAATTCGTCCAGAGCGAGGCAGGCGACCGGCCGGTGCTTTACTGCTGTCGCTTCGACGGGGAGTTTATCTTCGCGAGGCGGCGACTGGATCCTTGGCGGCGCAGCATCACGCTCAGAGCAGACAAGATGCTGGTGAATTTCTCAATTCACCCTGAATACGGGATGGTCTCTTTCGCCGAAAGCCGCACCGATATTCTCGCGCAGCTTGACCGGTACGGGGTCGCAGTGCTCGCGATCGAGAGCGATGACAATCTACACGTGGCACAATTCGCCCTCCTACGAAAGATTGTGGAGGGCCCTGAGTTCGACCTTCTGGGGGAATTTCCGATCACGGGAAATTTTGCTCCGGTGCCCCCGGACTTGAGGGTGCGAGTTTACCGCTACCGCAACGTCCAGGAACCGGCAAATGGCATTGTATCGGTTCCCGCCCCGCAATTCGGCACCACGCTCCGGCTACGCGTTATTCCCTAAACGTCGCGACCAGGGATCCACTGTTCCGGGGGCAAAGGAGCGGTGGGCACACGGGCATTCCCGCCCAGGTGCTCCGCGTTTAACGGTCCGGCGTGATGCCCTGGCGCTTCCGCACCTGCACCTGGCGATGGAGCGGAAAGGGAGTCGCAGAATATGCTGACCACCACGTGCTTGACCAGCGCTGTGG
The DNA here is from genome assembly GCA_963749575.1 of uncultured Alphaproteobacteria bacterium. Classification (GTDB taxonomy): domain Bacteria; phylum Pseudomonadota; class Alphaproteobacteria; order Acetobacterales; family Acetobacteraceae; genus JAMXLO01. Next base: position 39,881 of record CAVVNM010000009.1, on the reverse strand, counting down.
CCATGCAAGCAGCTCGACTTTCGTCTGCATTTAACCAGAGGCTATCAAGGAGATATCAAAAGCAGGCCTTGCCATGCGATGGACGGTCGCCAGCCGATTTGGCAGCCGCCTCGGTCATGTACGCACCCGCCTTCGTGTTCCCGTAGTAGGGATCGCTCGGACAATGATAGACCTTGGATGCGGTGTTGACCCACACTTGGCCGGCGCCGCCGCCCGCGGCCGCAGTAGTGGATGTCGGCGATTGGGTGCCTGACGGCTTTGACGCAGCGGGCGCCGGCGTTGTAGCGGCCGGTGCGGCGCTACCAGTATCCCAGCTCTGGACACCGCCATGGCCACGGCAGGCGCCACTCCGTGTCGAGCCGCTGAAGGAGGTGCCGTCCTTACACGTTGCCGTCACTGTCGCCGGAGCCTGGGCGAGTGCGGGAAGTCCGAAGCCCATCAGACAGACCGTAAGCAGAAAATTCCTCATGAGACCCGTCTCTCGTTATGATCGACCAGTATAGCGCTGATTCTCCCGATCGTTCTCACGCCAACAAGAGGTATTGGCGTGCTCAGGCGGTTCGGCGGACGATGGCGTGGTAAATCACCAGCACGACGATCGCGCCAATGACGGCGACAAGCAGGCTATAGATGTTGAGTCCGGTGACACCGCTGGCGCCAAATGCGGAAAATAGGAAGCCGCCTACGAGCGCGCCAATTATACCGAGGACGATGTCGAGGATGACGCCTTCGCCCGCCTTGTTGACGATCCGGCTGGCGATGAACCCTGCAATGAGGCCGAGGATCAGCCACGCTATGATTGACATCGGTTTTCCTCCGATTGGTTCGGGGTCAGTTCTCGTTGAGCCGCGGCCGTCCGCGTCGCGATCCCCTCAATCAGTAGCCAACGCGACATAGCACAACAGTAGCTGATGCTTGATTGGTCTGCAACCGACAGGCGAATTTCCCCGCCCTGACGGTCGGCACTGATTGAGCTGGCCCATGCGCTGCGGATTGGCGGATGCCGCGGTGACTTCGATAATCGAGACGACCGCGCGGTAGTGTGAGTTCACGTGAAGCTGTCCCGTGGAGATCTCTGGTTGTGGCCGCTTGACCGGATGGCCTGACAGCCTGATCAAGTTCTGGCCCCAACCTGGCTCGCTACCTTCGCGACATGAGCACCGTGTCACCGTGACGCAGCGGGACGATCTGTCACGAGGTGAGACGTCCCAGCAGATAACCAATGGCGACTGCGACCACTACGGCGGCGATGGGCTGTTCCTTGATCACGTCGCCGAGGCGAGCAACCTGCTGCTGCGCCTGCCCGGCGGCCTGGTTGTATAGCCCTTCCGCCTGCGTCTTAGCGTCGCCGGTCAAATCGCCCACTTTTTCCTGTACCCGGCCGGCCGTCTCGCGAGCGGCACCTCGGAAATCGCTCATGCGGCACCTCTCTGGCATTGGGCGTCAAACGCGCTCATCGAAAAGCTGGACCGCAACAGGCATACCATTGTCATTGAGTGAGGCCAGCACAATTATCGGTGTCCGCGGAAAAAAAGATCATGATTGGCTCTGTGCGGACCAAGGCTGATCGATCAGCGCGTCGCCGAATCCGTAGCTCTGAAGGGTCTGGCTCGCCTGGGCAAGCGCCAGATGTTTTTTCGATAGGACGGATTCCGAGCCGAACACCACCTCCACATCGGCAAGCCGATCTGCCAGGCGGAGTAGCATCTCGCTGCCGCTGGAAAAGGTGATTGCCTGTCTACGCGTTTGTGGCAGGGACGTCATGGCGAAACCAGCTCGCACGGCGGGAGCCGGATCGGCTGCCCGTCAGCCCGGACAGCTCGACCCTGGCTGAGCTGCCCGGAGCACCGTGCCCGCACGAACGACGCGTAATGGCCATTGGAATAGAGTGCTTCTTGGCAATTAACCCCACCTATGCACGAGGATTGCTGGGGCTGGGTATCGGTGTGTCGGGGCAAGGCGTTCCTCGACGCGACCGGGATCAGTTGGCGGACCGAATGCTCGATTGCGTGCCAGCGACGCTGTACTCGCTCTCGCCTATGGCCGGCCTTATCGCGAGGTAACCGGACTATTCGGGGAAGCGCGACGGCTACGCCTGCCGATTGTGCTAGTCTAGTATCAGAGACCGCTCAGAGCGCGCTCGCAAAATCGACGGATGTTGTGTGGTGATCCCCCGAGGGAGGCGTAGCGCGTGACCCTGCACGTGGCACGTTGGTCGGCTTGGAAGTGATTGTGCTGACGCTCGCCGCAGCCGACGGAAGATGTGCCGTAGCCACATTAGAACGGCTCAACGCGCTTCACCCCGGGGTAAGCGGACAGCGGCATGACGTGGACAGGCTGAAGCGTGAGACGAACTCGACAAGGAGAACGGCCGCTCGCCCACTCAGATTGATTTGGGCCAATCGATCGTGTCGCTCATCCGCATCCCCCTTGCCGCCTCCCGCTGCGACCGCCAACGAGGTAATCCAGTGGTGAGACTGAGCGCCCACATACAGCGCGAAATGCAGGGTCGGGGCACCACTCAGGCATACATTGAGGAGGTGCTGGCCAACCCCACATATACGGCACCCGACCCGACCGATCCGACCCTTACGCGGTCGTTTGGCCCGTTACCGGCCTTCGGCAACCGCCTGTTGCGCGTCGCGCACCGACCTGACGGGAGCGAGGTAACCGCCACATGGGATCGAGGAGCAACGCCATGATCCGCACGACATACGACCCCGAAGCCGACGTGCTGAACGTCCAGTTCGGCCCGGCCGATGCCGCCAGCGATGGTCACCAGGAGGTCGCTCCCGGCGTCTACGTGGAGTTCGACCGGGAAGGGCATCCGATCGGCATCGAGGTTACCAGCATTCGCCTGCGGCAGACCGCTAAGGTTACTGTGGTGGCGAAGGACGCCGCTGAGTGACCGACCTGCAATTCTTGACGGTGTACGGCCCCAGATTGTTGGTCACCTCCACGCGGTTGACCACGGTGCGGCCCGCCTTGTCCTTCGGCAGCGCGAGATCCTTCAAATCCGCGCCAATCAATGCGGCCTGGCGCAGTGCGTCCGTGGCACCGCCGGCATCGGGCGTGGCGGTTGATCGACCACCGCGACACCGGCATTCAGTACCCGCACGATCGGCACTTCGTCCAATGCGAGCGGCACATCACGGGGGGCCAGCGTCACCGTCGGGGCGAGACGCGATGAGCGCTTCGGGCTCGATCGGCACACTGTCCTTCCAGTCACGCTGGTAGTAGCCGTCGAACAACCGCCAGGCCGGCTCGCCGTCGAAGACAACATGTACCCCATGCTGCCGACCCTCGAAAGCGGCGAGGCTGAGATTGGCGGAGCCGGTCAGCACGCGGTACCCGGACGGACCGGCGAGAAGGTAAAGCTTCTCATGACTGGGCCGTCCGCGCAGCAGTCGAAACGCAAGGTGCCTGTGACGACCCTTCCAGCGGCTGCCGGCACTGCCGAGGAAGCGGGACAGTGCTTCCACCAGAGCCTTCTGATCAATCAGCGCATCGCCGAATCCGTAGCTCTGAATGGTCTGGCTCGCCTGGGCAAGCGCCAGATGTTCCTTCGATAGAATGGATTCCGAGCCGAAAACCCTGCCCAACTCAAGAAATCGCTGAGCGACAACGGGCGGCAGACCACCCAACCGTATCACCGCCAGAAGAAGATGCTCTCGGACAAGAGCGTCAGCAGGGTCGGGGCGCGGCACCAGGGGCGGCCAGGCCCGTGAGGTGGTCCCAACCGGCAATCGGGAGGGAGCCCGGCCCACGCCCGATGGCGGGACCGCAGCTTGCGCGATATCATTGAACGCATGCGCCACGACGGCCAGGAGCGGAACCGGAGACAATAGAATTGTCCGACGACCTGACGAACTCCCAAATTGCACTGCTTTGTGACATCGGGGAGTTTCACCTGCCTAAGCTTACCAGCGATCAGAAACGCGACCTGGAGCGGCTTATCTCCGGGGGTTACGTGGGGCCGACGGAGAGCCATGCCAGGTCGGTTTTCATGCTCACCGCCAAGGGCGTCGAATTTCTTGGTAAGCGCGGTGCCGGGTTGAATGAGGCCTAGAGGACGCCGCCTACATCTCGCCGTGGGTAACGCGGCGGGTTGATCGGCCTGCCCGAGCCACCGGCTGCCGGGCTACCATAGGCCGCCCTGCACCGCGCGACACGTTATCCAGATCACGCGGGCAGCGAGCGGCGACCATCACACCCAGCTCGCAAAACTCGCAGGGTCCGATGCGCGCAGGGAGGTCGAAATTCACCGTGTCGGTTCAGGTTCACCAAGCCGCTCGTCGCGCTGCGGCGCGGAGTTTTTCGCGGGTGATGGCGAAGGGGTCGAGGAGGTGCTCACAACCGTGATTGTGCGGCCCTGAGATGTGCAGAACGCGCCGGCAGACTGAACGGTCCGGGCCAGCAGATCGGCATCGCTGGAGAAGCCGCCGCCCGCACCCATCATGTAGGCGTCCTTCCCAGCAGGGACGGGAGACGCCCTGGTCACGCACCCTGCGAGAAGCAGAGTGCTGACGACGCCAACTAAAGCGGCTTCGTGTTTCGTGGATACGGTCACGGCCACGCCCTCGGCCTTGAGGTCATGCCGTGGCTCCCGCATCAGCCACGACGTGACGGCGTGTAGATCGCCGCGACCCACGCTCTCGATCTCCTCGGCGATGTTCTCCCCGTCCAGTTCGGCCTCGTTGACCAGCTCCCCGACCGCGCGCCGGCGCAGCAGCGCAGCTTGCGGCTCTTTCCAGGTCACGATGTCGCGGTTGTATAGGTCGCTCATCACGCCTCCTCCCGTCGGGCCGGTACCAACGCCACCGCCGAAAGGCCGCAACCTGAGCCACCCCCTGCCGTTACTGCCCGATGGAGGCTCGAAGGATTTCAGCCTTGCCCGGCGCCTCGACGCACTGCTCGAACGGGTGGCCAGGGCACGGCAAGCGCAGCTGAAAGCCAAGGCCGCGAGTGATGCGCGGCGACGTCTCCTCACAGGCACAAGGGGTATCTGTGTCGGAAGCTCGACGAATGGCTTATCCGCAGGGAGGAGAAGATCATGAACATGAATGAACCCAGCCAGGACAAAGTCGAAAAGCCCAGCGTCAATTTCAAGACTGGCCACGAAGTCGTCGCCGATCCGGCACTTTCGAAGGCGGAGAAGGAGAAGGCGCTCGACGCACTGGAACAGGACGCCCGTCTTCTGGCGACGGCATCGGCTGAGGGAATGACCGGCGGCGAGCCGACTAATTTGCACGAGGTCCTGGATGCGAAGGAAGCCCTGGCATTGCCGCCGACCACCTATGCCTATGAGGTTGTTCTCCGCGATCTCAGGACCCGGCAGGCCGCAGGCCCGCAGGAACTGATCAAGCACGCCATCGAGGCTCTGGAAGCCCTGGAACGCGCGGATGTAGCACAAGCTTCGACGGGCCCAGGCAACCCCACGCCGGGCTCCGACGAGGAGATTGCCGAAGAGGCCGAAACTGAAAAGCTGGACCCCTGATCTCCTCTCGCCGCTCTCATTGAGACGGGAATTTGGAGGAGGACCAATGAAAGCCCATGTGCGCTTCCTGACCTGCCGGCGCTGCGAGAATTGGCAACCATGGTTGCCCTGGGCAGCATGCTCAACAGCACTGCTATTTGGCACTGCGGTTTACGGCCAAACCACGCTCCCCGTGCCAGGGACGCCTCCAACCGCACAGCCCGCGGCTCCAGCAGAGATCCAGCCCGGCCATCCTGCAATAGGTAATGCCGCACCGGGCACGCCGAGGGAACCGGCACCTTCGGCCCAGACCGCGTTCCCATCCCCTCAGCGTGAGGGCAAACAAACCGACGTGATTCGTCCGCCCCCGGTGGGGGATGCTGGGATTAGCAAGCCGTCGCCGTCCGCCGACTCGACGATGCCGATCGTTCCGCCACCGGGATCTCAGAATATCGTGCCAAAATAACTCCTGATATCTCCATGCCGGCCGCGCGCAGGTGCTGCGCGTGGTTGATCTTCGGTAAGGATGGTGGGGCACTTTTGGGTTGGAAGGGGACGGTGGCGCCACGTTCCTACGTGATGCGAACGCGGCGCTGAGCGCGTTTCGATGAGCGGCGGCGCGAGCGCGAAACCGCCTCAGATCGGGATTCAGACACTGGCAACCGAACCCGCAGGTCCCCCTGGCGTTGGAGCTTCGCCACCGAAGGCAGCGGCATCAGGGGCAGGAGGGACGATGAAATCGAAGCTCATCAATGACGGCCCGCAAAAAACCTACGTCCTTGTGCTCGACAAAGGCGATGAGGCCGTCAGCAGCATTGAGGGATTTGCCCGCGAGAACCGCATCGCCGCCGCCCAACTCACTGGCATCGGCGCGTTCAGCGACGCGGTGCTGGGATTCTTCGACTGGGAGATGAAGGACTACCGGAAAATCCCGGTGAACGAGCAGGTCGAGGTCGTCTCGCTCCTCGGTGACATCGCCCTCGGACCGAATGGCGAGCCGGCGCTGCATCCTCACGTGGTGGTCAGCCGAGCCGACGGCATCGCGATGGGCGGGCACCTCCTCGAAGCGCATGTCCGCCCGACGCTCGAGGTGGTGCTGACCGAATCGCCCCGGCACCTGCACAAGCGAAAGGATCGCGACAGCGGGCTCGCGCTGATCGTGGCGACGGAGTAGCGGCAATGTCGGAAAGGCCGCCGCCCGTGGTCAAGACTGCGACCGAGGCTCGGCAGGGCCGCACGACCGGCGTTGTCCGGTGGGTGCTCGGGATCTCTCTGACGCTTGCCATCGTGGCTATGATCATCGCGTTCTTCGTTTCCTGAAGGGCGGCCGACGATTTCCGCCGGGCGAAGTGCCGGTGCCGACCATCCAGCAATTCCTCGCCATTCACGGCCGCAATGTCGTGGTGCGGTTGCCGCCGCGGAGAGGCGAGAGTTCCGACGGTCGACGCGCGGGGAGATGGGCTGGACTGCCTGTTGGACGCAATGTCGCCACCGCGTTGGCCCCTGGTTTGTTGCGTCCACTGCGAACGGGCTGGGTCCTTCCACCACGCCGCTCACATTTTGTTCGGCTACCGGCCTGGCCGCCCTCACCGCGCCGCCGGCCTTCCCGGCCTGACTTAAGCGGCGCGGATGCCGATCACAGCATTATGCTTCGCCGCGGGCTCAGCCGATAACGGCCGTCCGACGCCTGCCTGAGCGCGGGTGGCCGCGATCTCCGACGTGAATCGAATCGCTTTCACGGCATTACCTTTTCGAACTCCGGAACCGCCTCGTAGGTCGGCGATTATGGCGGCGGCGGTTAAATGTAGATGACAAGTGGTATTGGCAGATCCCTCGCGACCGGGCTGCTGCTGGCAGTCGCCCTGGTGCAGGTCTGCGCCCTCGATGCGTCTGCCGCCGAAGTCTGCCGCTTCACCGGGACCACCGACCCGATCGCCATCACTGTCCCCCGAACTCGGGCGGTTCAAGGTTCGCCAACCCGCTCGTCGAGCTGCGGCGCGGAATTCGCCGGCCGACGTCGCGTGACCTCTGGCTCAGAGCCTGGCGGCTGCAGCGGACGCCAGTACAGGCCGGCGACATTGAACCCGGGTCCCAGATCGGAGATGCCAGCACCTCAACGGCCTGCCATTCCCATCGCCCCGCTTCCACCAGATGGTGGCGATACGGACTGTGGTGACGCCAGACGGAGCACCAGTCTCGCCAGCCATCGGCCGGTGGATGCGTCTGCTGCACACCGGTCCGCGTCATCGGAACGCCTCCGTCTGGCGCGCTTGGAGTGCCTCGCGGCCCTCCGCGGTCAGATCGGCATATGCCGGAGCCGCCCTGCGCCGACGTGCGAGGAAGCCGCGCAGCAGCAGCCTTTCGACCACATCGCTCAGATGTTCATCGCCTGTCATCCACATCGTCCGAGCGTTGCCCAGCACGGCCTCACCGTGCCGTCGGGCCTCCCCGGCCTGAACGAGGCCATGGATGGGTGCCGACCGCAGCACGTATGCTTCGCGGGGACTCAGCCGATAGCGGTCTTGCGACATACGCGCTGCGCTGGCGGCGGCAGCGAATTCGACCGGTTGCTTCACCCGCCGTGTCCGGGGGGCGCCCAGTAATGCAGCGCTGCGAGCAACACGCCGACCGCAACCACGATCAGTGCGCCCAGACGCGTCAGCAGACGGTCTCGATCAGCGCCATCTCGTCCTTCAGTTCGGTCCGCGCGCCCTGCACCTCACTGCGAACCGCCTGTAGTTCTGCCCGGACCACCGACCGTACGTCGGCACCGACCGCCTCCACCTTGGTGGCCAGGGGCGCGATGTCCGCCTTGGTGACGACGTTGTCGTGGATGGCGTCGTGAATCACCGAAGCCAGTCGCTGCGCCTTGTCGCGTGGGATGCCGGCGTCCTCGATGGCCCTGGCAAGGGCGGGACGGTCGTTCAAGGCTCGCCCAGCCGCTCGTCGAGCTGCGGCGCGGAACTTGTCGCCGGTGATGGCGAAGGGACGCACTTAAAGAGCACCTGATTGCTCTTGGGTGTCCATGCCTGCACGCCGCTCGACGAGGTGCTCACAACCTTGATTGCGCGGCCCTGCGATGCGCAGAACACGCCGGCAGACTGAACGGTTCGGGCCAGCAGATCGGCATCGCTGGAGAAGCCGCTGCCCGCACCGAGACCCATCATGTAGGTGTCCTTCCCGGCAGGGACGGGGGACGTCATGGTCACGCACCCGGCGCCGACGATCGTGATCGCCAAGCCGGCGACCAGCGGCAGGACGAACCCGCCGCTCATCGGCTCGCGCGTGTCGCTCACGGCAGCTTGGCCTCGATGCGCGCCAGGGTCTTACCGGTTTCCTCGATGTGCTCCTTGAGCACGTTGGTCAGGTTGTCGATGCGCCGGTCCTGGGCGGCCAGGTGTTCGCCAATCACGATCGCCGCCTGTTGCAGCCGGCCTGGAACTGTGCGCCCAGCAGGTCGATGGCGATCTTGATGCCCCGCACGTCTTCCTCGAGCTTCCTCACGTTCTCGCCGAGTCCGACTGTGTCGCTCATGGCGCCGGGTTCTGGTCTCTGATCGCGGTAAGCAGTTCGGCGGTGCTCGCCTGCAGTCCGGCCTTCAGCTCCTCCAGCCCCGCCTGGACGACGGCAAGCTGTTTGGTGTGTTGGGTGAGCTGTTGCTGGATCTGGCCAAAGCCTCGTGCCATCTCGGCTGTAAGCCCATGGAAGCCTTGCTCGATCGTGGCGAGCCGGTTGTTCGTGTTGCCGGTGCTGCTGACGAGGGTATCGAGTTGCAAGCGCACTAGCCTCAGTTGGCGATCCAGGTCCTGTACCTGGGCGCCGAGCATCGAGAAGTCGACGGTCTCGCTCACGCAGCGGTCCGTCCGCGTTTCTTGGGCTGCTGCAGCGCGCCTTCTGCTGCCAGCACCTTCTCCAGCAGCTGGCGCGCGGCAGTCGCCCGGGGCGGCAAACCAGGCTGCTGTGCCCGCCAGCGGTCGAGCGCCTCGACGAGCTCGGGGGTCGGGTTGAGCTCCAGCCGGTGCTTGTTCTCCATATCCGCAACATACGTCGTCCACCACTTATTCGTCAATTACGCAAGCGCTGTGCATGGCGTTAACAGCGCGTTATACGACTGACACGTACTATACGGCGACTACGTAGGAATAGGGGAGCATATGAGCGGCACCAAAGGACGCATTTCTGCGTCGCCACCAGGGAGACCCCGATGTTCTGCCACCCCGCTTACCCATCGTCCGCCGCCCTGGGACCGCGAAGCTGATGCCGAGGACCGCGACATCGCCGACTTGGTGGCGCTCCGCGACTTGCGCCGCATCGTCGCCGGCGCAATCGCCCGCGCCGGCCGCATCGATCGCATTCAGCACCCGGACCGCCGCGACGATCCGCCGCCGGACAGTCGCTACAGCGCGATCGACGACGATACGTACTGGGGGCCCGGTTGCCCGATCGGAACGGGTCCGACCGAGGCAGCGGCGATCACCGACCTGCTCGAGCAGCTGGACATGCACACGGAACAGTGAGGTGGTCCCGGTAATTCGGACAGGGGGTTAAGCTCGGTTTGCTCCTGAGAAGGACGGACCAAATGACGGGCAAGCGGAAGCGGTATTCGGCGGATTTCAAGGCGAAGGTTGCTTTGGAGGCGCTGCGGGGTGAACTGACAACGACGCAGCTGGCGAGCAAGCACGGTATCCACCAGAACGATGGTGGGGGAGTGGAAGAGGCAGGCCGTGAAAGGTCTGGCGGCGGTGTTTTCGGACCGTTCGGCGGCGCAGGAGACGGCGAAGTCTTCCGAGGCTGAGGTTGAGAACCTACACGCGAAGATCGGACAGTTGCTGGTGGAGCGGGATTTTTTGGCGAAAGCCTTCGGTCGATGAGTGCGAGCGAAGGCGGCAGATGATCGAACCCCGACACCCTCGGCTCTCGGTTACCCGCCGGTGCGAGCTGGTGGCGATCAGCCGGTCCGGGTTCTACTACCAACCTGCCGGGGAGACGCCGCTGAACCTGGCGCTGATGCGGCTGACTGACGAGCAGTTCCTGGAGACACATTGGTATGGGTCTCGCCAGATGGCGCGCCATCTTCGGCGTGAAGGATACATAGTTGGCCGCAAGCGGGTGCGCCGGTTGATGGCCAGGATGGGACTGGCGCCGATATATCAGCGACCTCGGACAACGGTGCCGCATCCTGGGCATCGGATCTATCCGTATCTGTTACGGGACATGGTGATCGATCGGCCGGATCAAGTCTGGTGCGCTGACCCTGGTATGTCACCCGCTACTTCAACAGCCGGAACGAGCGGAAGAACATCGTCGGCATGCGCGTCCTGGCGCTGGTCATGACCATAGTGTTCCATCTGTTCATCGACACAAACATCGCCACCTTCGATGCAGCGCACCACGGTGACGATTTCAAGCTGTTGTTGCCCAACCTCACGTTCGTTCTTGCAGTCTTGCTGTATGCGGTTTTCAGATTTCACCCTCAGCCATCCCCTCATTTAAGGGGGCGCCATAAAAGAATCGGGCGGCGGTAGGAGGATTGCAAAAAGAATCGGTAGGATGGTCGTGGATGGCGGGTTGTTGCGAATTGACGGGTCCGATTCCCCGGACCCGCGCGACGGGCGAGTTTGCCCCCGGCAGCATCGAGTCGGGGCAATGCGATGGTCATCAGGCAGCGGTTCTCATTCCAGGGGATCCGCGATGTGCTGGGCGGCTTGCTGGAGCAAGATCTGCACGCCAAGCGGGTTGACGCACTCTGCAACGCCACGTTGGGGGTAATGCACAGCGCTTCACTGGCGGTCTGTACCATTGGCCAAGGCCTCGCCGCCGCCCGCAGCTTGAAGCTCAAGCATGCGGTGAAACAGGTAGACAGGCTGCTCTCCAATCCTGCCATCAACGTCGACGAGATTCTCGTCCGTTGGGTGCCGTATATTATCGGCGAACGAAGCGCCATTGTGGTAGCGATGGACTGGACGGATTTTGATGCCGACAACCAGGCCACCATCATGCTGGCACTCATCAGCGATCATGGTCGTTCAACGCCGCTAGTCTGGCTGACGGTCGACAAAGGCACGCTCAAGGACCACCGCAGCCTGTACGAACATCGCGTGCTGGTCCGGCTCGCTGAACTGCTGCCGGCGGGGATCCAAGTCTGCATTGTGGCGGACCGCGGCTTCGGCGATCAGAAGCTCTACCAGGTGCTGACCGAAGAGCTGTATTTCGACTATGTGATCCGCTTTCGCGGCAATATTGCGGTGACCGACCGCGGCGGCGAAACCCGCACCGCGGCCGCCTGGGTGCGCGCCGGTGGAGGCGCCCGTGTGCTACGCGGCGCCGCGGTCACCGCTGATCGCTATCCGGTGGGAACCGTGGTCTGTGTTCAGGATCCCGCCATGAAGCAAGCTTGGTGCTTGGCTGCCTCCAGTACGGATGCCACCGCCAAGCAACTGACCAGCTATTACGGTCGTCGCTGGAGCATTGAGTGTGGGCTGCGTGACACCAAGGATCTGCGCTTCGGCATGGGCATGGGCACCATGCACGTCAAATCCCCTGAGCGGCGCGATCGACTGTGGCTAATCAATGCGTTTGCGGTGGTGCTGTTAACCTTGCTGGGCGCTGCGGGTGAGGCGCTGGGATACGATCGCATGCTGAAGACCAACACTGCCAAACGCCGCGTCCATTCGCTGTTCCGTCAGGGCTGCATGCTCTACGACCTCATGCCCACCATGCGAGAAGAGTGGCTCGGCCCCTTGATGCAGCGCTTTTCTCTCATGCTGCATGATCAACCGCTCTTCGCAGACGTTTTTGGTTCGGTTTGATAAATGAGGGGAGTCTTGAGGATTTCACCCTCTGCCGGATGAACCATAGGGGCGCCGTAACGCGCGCGGGGGCGAGGGGGCTGGATTGCCAGCAACACATCCTGGGCTGATCGATGCGATCGAGAGCGCCGTCGCCACGCTGCGCGAGGAGCTTGCCAGGGCGGAGACGCGCGCCGACGCAGCCGAGTCGCTGGTGGCCGAGATGCGGGCCGAGATCGAGGACCTGAAACAGGCCCGCCGGACGGCACGGGAGGCCGCCCAAGCCCTCCTGCGGCAGGAGGGGCACGTGGCAGCGGCCGAAGTCCCACCTCCGCCGGCCCTGGGAAGCCGCAGGCGGCGGTGGCGATCCATCTTCGCCCCGAGGGGGTGACGGCGGGCGGTGGGTCCAGGTTCAGCGGCGAATTTAACAGCGCAACGACGCCGGCCCAGGACGACCGCCACGCAGGCGAGGGGACTGCTGGCGCGGCGCTGCGGGGAATAGCCGGCGGCCAACTTGCGCATCCCCGTCCGACGAAAATATCGTCTGAACATCGTGGCAGGAAAACTACTCAATCCGAGCGGGCCGATGGACCAGTGCCGAGCGATCGGCATGCCACTACGCGCGGGTGCACAAATCGTGCCGGGTCGCTGTCATCCGCCTGGCACATCCTTCGTCAGCAAAGCGGGCATATTGGCGTCCGGGCGCCCGGCCAGGATCTTCTCCTCATCCTCCATGGGGTCATTGCGGGAGGTCGCGATAAGTGCCTCCACCCAATGGTCCTGAGCGCGCCCTTCGGGGCGTCCTTCACGCTCCCAGATGAAGTATGCCGCCTCACGGACGGCGTGCTCCGTGTTTCGATCCGGGTCAGGCATTCGTCGCTCCCTGATGCGGACATTCGGTGCGCGAGCAGCATCTTACCGGCGCGCGAGCCGCAGGTGACCCCGCCAGATTGGCCGGAGTGCCATGTCACGCCGCCCTCAATGAAACGTAGGCTCGGCGTGCGCGTTCGGCTTCGCCAGACGCTTCCGCATCGGCTTTGTCATCTTCCGCGGCGTTGTCGATCGCCGCAATCTGGTCGCTCAGTGCGTCCTCAAGACCGACGAGCGTGTCCAGCATATGCGGCGCCGCGCCACCTTGGCCGATTCGGGCCCGGTGTTGCGTAATGCGCAGCAGCTGAAGGACCGGCTTTCATAGATGTCGGCCAGATCGAACATGAAGAGATGCGGCCAACCCATTCGTCCGCCCATGGTCTTGCGCCAAAAAGGAAGGAACGAGCCGTCCGATCACAAGACCGCGCGCATCGTGGTATGTTGGGTGGGCGCCGCGGGCCATCAGTTCGGGCGGCCGACCAACGATACTATGTGGCCGCCTTCCCGCATGAGACACGACGCCGTCAGGCTGTCCTCAAAGCTGGTCAGTTCCAGGCTCTCAAGCTGTTTCACGGCCGCCTGACGCTCCACGTCGGTGAGCGTGGCATCTGTAGGGTGACGGCCGACCGCGGTGAAGAACTGACGCAATGCCTCGAAAACCTCGTACTGCTTGGGACTGTCCGAAAGCAGCCACGTGCAGGCGATCGCACCTCGCAGCGCCAAGCGGTCGATTGGGGTTGGGACTGGGGCAGTAGGTTGGGTTTGAGCCTCAGCCGGGCCTGCGCTGATTGCGAGCGCGAGGCCAGTAGCCAACAGGTGCCTGTTCATTTGTCGGGGAAATCCTATCCCAGGACGGATCAGCAGCGGCTTGCCCAGCTTTCCAGCCAGACGAACCGCTGCTGCAACGTGACCGGGCCGCGTCAGGTCCAGCGCCCGGCACATGCGGCACATTCAGCCCGATGGCCTTCAGGCCGGACATGGCGAGACGTCAGTCGGACTCGGCCGTTCGATTGAGAGTGCGGCGCTCCTCTGGGCGCCGCACTCCCCTTCGGCGGCTTCCAAAACTGGAAGAGATGGGCGGTTACCGCTCAGTCCTTGTCAATCGCATCTCGAATAGCATCTTTGGCTCCGCCCACTGCGCTCTTCGCTTTGCCCTTGACCTTGTCGGCTGCACCCTCAGCTTTCAGTTTTTCGTCACCCGTAAGGTTACCGATACCCTCCTTGAGGGCGCCCTTGGCTTTATCGACAGCGCCTTCGACGCGGTTCTTGTCAACCATTTAAAAATCTCCTTCTTTACCGATTTTGGAGCGCGTGCTTGTCGTAGTCGTCGACGGGAGGCGACCTATGTCAACCTTCCGAGTGCTGGCCGGCCGAGGCGACTTGGGCGGAGCTAGTTGAATCAGGAGTGCCGGTCAGCGGCTCCGCCTTTAGGCCATCCTTTCGGATTGCCTCGTCGCCAGATCGCAATACATCTGTCGCGATGTCTTTCACAGATCCGACGAGATCGCCACTCTTTAGATCCTCGACAATATCGCTGAGGGACTTGTCGGTTGTCAGTCCATGCGCGCGGGCGCTGTCCCTGCCGGCATCTAAAACTCGTTGTGTGACCTGACCACCACGGTCCACAACCTCTTGGCTCAGACTATGCGCGGTCTCTCTGACCTGGCCTGCCATATCTCCAAGAGCGGCTTCCTCGCGTTCAGACTGCGGAACCAGGGCGCCTAGCAGCGCGCCCACCGCCAACCCGATTGCTCCGAGAAGCACCGGATTGTCTGCGACCATAGAGAGCACGTTACTCCCCATTGCCTGGGCCGCTTTGCTTCCGCGGGTAAGCTGGTCGCCAGCGCTCTGGGCGCTGGTAGCGAGCTGCCCGGCCGCTTCGCTTGCGCTGTCTCGCACGCTGTTCGCTGTCTGGGTGATATTGTCTTTGGCGGTAGACAGGGCATCCTTGATTCGTTGGGCGAGCGATTGCGGTGTGTCCTCCGGCTCTCGCTTGATCCCCAACACCGCGCCACGCGCGTCATCAAGACGCATATTATAGGTATCCTCGGTCTCACCAGGCTGGCTCGTGATACTCTGTTCAGCCCTCCGGAACCGCTCCTCGAGATCAAATGTGTCTGCTTGCCCGTCGTCTGTAGGCATCGGGCTCACGCGCACTGCGGCAGGGGCCGACGTCGTGCGGGTTGCCGCCGCCTCGGCCGTGTCCGATTGCGGGCGAGGGTTGGCGGCCATGAGCCAAGCGAGGCTGATGCCCGTAAGGGCCGCAGGTATTGGATTACTTTTGACGCTAGCCAAAAGATTGCGCGCAAAGTCGCCGCCCTCACTGCCGCGGAAATACCCCATCAAGTCGTCTAATATCTGGCCCGGGGAGAGCCGGTCTTGCAGCTCGGTCAACCGGCTGTCCATCCGGGCGCGCGTGCGCTCCAAATCTTCCTCGATCCGGTCCTGATTGGCGGGGCTCTCGGACATTATGTGTGTTCCTTCACCATGCGTGCATCTTTCTGCAGGTTCGCCGCCACCCTGTCGGGGACGAGTGTGTTCAAGGAGAGCATTCCCAGGCCAGCCCTTACGAACAAGGCACCCACAACTATAATAGTCACGCCGACGATCAGCGCCGCCGCCCAGGTTGGAATCGCCAGTGCCAGAGCAGCCGCAACGCCTTGGAGCACGACAACCAGTCCCGCAAACCCAACCAACGCACCTCCGAGTAACCATATCGCGGCAAGCAAAATGCGTTGGAGCTTCTGATCCAGTTCAGATCGCGCAAGTGCGATCTCACCGCGGACAAGATCCTGTATATCGGCCGCCAGGCCGCCGACGAGTTCGCCCAGGCTGTGTGGGCTGTCGGGCCTACTTTGGCTCACGATTCACTCCCGGCATCTTTGGCAGATCCGCACCCGACATACCGGCTACCGCGACCTTGCCGACCCGCACCAGTGCAAACCCTGCGGCCAGTGACGCGCCAACGAATATGGCCGGTTGGCGCCGCGCGAGATCCTGGAGACTTCCGAGCAGACCTTGCAGGTCGTTGTTGCGCAATGTCGTTGCCAGAGAGCCGAGCTCGTGGGTGCCCCGTTCCACCAGCTGGGCGAGCCAGTCCTGGTGCCCCTCGAGTTCCTTCCCCGAACGCCGTACGGCGTTGGCCACATCGTCCAATTGATCGGCTAGTTCGTCCTTGCGGTCTTCCGCTACAGAGGTGAGATGGTCTTTTACGTCACCGACCAGGGAAGCGCCGCGTGCGCTGGCATCACCCGTCAGTTCGCGCGCATGAGCGAGAGCTTGTGCGCCAACTTGCCGAACCTGCTCGCCGACCTGAGCCACTTTGGGCTCGGCCGTTACCTGCGTCTCCACTCCTGTCGCTACGGGCTCGGTTCCCAATTTCTCACTCATCGTCACCTCCAACCCTCAATCGACCAAATGCCGCTGCGCGCCCGAGGCCGACAGGCCCCGGGCTGCCGTATTTGATGATTAGATTTTCGGTGGGGCGGTACCCGGTAGAGCACGGGCGTCGCCCGGCTCCTTCGTGATCTCTACGTCCTCACGTCGCACGGTGTCACGCACGGTTTCGGTGCGCTCGGTTGCCTCCTTGCGGACGACCACTTCCTCCCGAACCCGGGCGGTCTTGGAAACCACCGCTTCTTCGACAGTCTCTTGCATCTCGACGACTTTATCGGTGAAGTCGGGATCGGTCACCGGCCGCGCATCGGCCACGGGGCGACGTTCAACCGAGACGGTCTCGTCATGTAGCGTCACCCGCTGCTCGATCGGTGTCTCGACGACGAATCGGCGGACACGTGTGGTGCCACGGTTGATGGCACGCTTGCCCACCGCCAGCGTCTCTTCCGACAGTTGGATAGTGCCTCCTTCCGCCGTGGTGGACGTCGGAGAGGGGCGGCCCGTCATCGTCGTGGTGTGGCTATCGCCATAGGCCGCGGCGCGCTCGTCGATATCGATGGGGCTGTGCCGCTCGAGAATATCCATGACGTGTTCAAGGTGTTGCTCAGTCGCTTGGACAGTCACGACTGTTGAACCAGCCTCCATGCTACGGTCATAGACCGACGTCTCGTGGCCATGTTCCGGGCCGCCGCCGCCGAACAGGTTTTCCCAAAATCCCGGCTCGGGCGGGGTAGTGGTCGTGCTCGTCCCGGCTTTCGCGCGCTGGGTTATCGCGGACGCCGGCACGCCGGCGGTTTCCAGGTCGTGCACCGCAAGTGCCGCCTGCTCCGCGGAGTCGAAGATCGCAACAATAGTTTCGGTCATTCGCAAGTACTCCTCAATGGTTGGTTGCCAGTATTCGGCATGGGTTCGCGGCTGATCTCGCTTGGCGTCTTTGCTCATCCCGGGTAGCGAAACGTGCCGTCAGGCAGAGGCAGTGGGCGGGATTCGGCGGCAATAACCGGGTTGACACGGTCACGGTCGAGTTGATTCTAAACGCGGGGTGCCGCAGCTCCCCGACCTCAATTATCTGAGCGACGCAGAGAAAGATGCGCTGATCCGAGCGCTCTGGCAGCGACTTGACGCGGCTGAGCGGCGGATTGCGGAACTCGAAGCCAAACTCGGCGAGCCGCCGAAGACACCTGACAATTCCAGCGTGCCTCCGTCGAAGGGGCAGAAAGCCAACCAGCCGGTGAAGGCCGAACGGCAAGGCCCGCGCCATGGCAGTCTCGGTCGCAGAGGGGGCGGCCGGCCGCTCGCCTGTGATCCGGATGAGACGGTGATTGCCAAGGCCTTGGCCTGCGCGCACTGCCAGGCGGCACTGACAGATGCCGAGCAAGTGCTGCACGGTCGCTACGACAAGATCGATCTGCCGGTGGTGCGCCCGGTGGTAACCCGGGTGGAGCGCTTTGCCGGGCACTGTCCGTGTTGTGGGCATATCACGCTGGCGCCGGTGCCGGAGGGGATGGAGGAAGGCACACCGTTCAGCGTGAACATCCTGGCGCTGGCGATCTACCTGCGCTTTACCCACGCGATCAGCTACCAGCGACTGACGCGGATGTTCCTGCACCTGTTTGCCCTGCGGATCAGCGAAGGCGCGCTGGATGCCATGTTCCGCCGTGCCAAGCCCTGTTTCGATGATGAAGTGGCGGTGATCCTGGCTCGGCTGCGTCGCTCGCGGATCGTTTGCTCCGACGAGACCACGGTGCGCATCGACGGACGGACCCACTGGAACTGGGTGTTCCAGAACGACCAGGTGGTCATTCATGTCATCCGCAACAGCCGTGCTGCCAGCGTAGTTACAGACGTGCTTGCCGGCCATCGGCCGACAATCTGGGTGTCCGACCTCTATGGCGCCCAGCAGGGGCACGCCGACCTCTGGCAGGTGTGCCTGGCGCATCAGTTGCGCGACTGCACATTCGCCATCGAGGCGGGCGATGCCATCTTCGCGCCCCGCATGAAGGCGCTGCTGCTGCGGGCGGTTGTGTTGGCCCGTCGCCGGACCAGCCTGGCTGAAAGTACGCGTCGCGCCTATCAGCAACGGCTCGATCGCGAACTCGACAAGATCATGGCTCTGGCTCCCATCAATCAGCACGGCAGGCGTCTTCGCAAACGCTACGGCAAAGTCCGCAGCCACCTGTTCACCTTTCTCGCACATCCCGATGCGCCGCCCGATAATAATGGCAGTGAACGAGAACTGCGGCCGACAGCTACCTATCGAAAGGTCACCGGCGGGTTTCGATCCAACTGGGGCGCTGATCTGTTCGCCAATGTCCGATCCGTCGTCGGCACTGCCGCGCGACACGGCATCGATGCATACCATGCCATACAGACGATCCTACGCGGCGTGTCCGTGCTACAGCCGGGTTGAGCAGATACCGCTTGGCTTTGTTCGCTCGACCACGACGTCTTGCTCCCGGACCGTTACGACTTCCCGGTGAACATCCGCTATCCGGACGCGACGAATGCGCACCTCCTCCTTGAGAACCAGCCGCTTCTCAATGAAAAGGACCTCCTCGACGACTGGGATAATCGTAACGTCGGCCTCTTCGCGAACCGGCGGCACGGTGTCGATGCGGCGGCCGATTGCGACTCGCTCGACCTCGACAAGCTCATGCATCAAAGCTTCGTCGACTACCTTTTCTATCTTATGGGTAACGGTGGAAACCCGGACTGTGTCGCCTTCCACCCGCCGCCTGGCAACCGAAATCTCCTCTGATAACAATAGAAGCCGAGCACTGCTGGCGGCGGTGGTGTCGGAGTCCAAATCTCCCCTATCCATGCCAGGGTCCGGGTGATTTACTATGCTGACGTGGTTTCTTTCCCCGACTGGCCCTTAGCTCTGCTTCAGCTTCTGCCTTTTGGGCTGTTCCGCGATCCTCAATCACCTTGTCTCCGGTAAGCTTGCCCAGCGCCTCGGTGATCGATCCTCTGACTTTCTTCACAGCACCACTGATCCGTTTGTCACTCATCCATTGGACTCCGCCCATCGGGTGCCACACCGTGGGACCGGCAGGCCGGGGTATCACGGTTAGTAAGCGGTGTTCGGCGAAATGCGTCGAACGCCGGTTACTCAGCTAAGAGTGAGTATGGGGAGACCAGGATGCTTCCGATAGAGCCAGATGCTCCGGGTGCTCTGGGTCAGATGATCTAGTTCACGGCTTCGTGCTGATCTTTTGGGGTGGCGGCGGCCCAACGTCGGTAATACCCCGCTCGCGGGCCCACACGATTGCGCTACTCCGACTATGAACGCCAAGCTTCCCGTAGAGAGCAGCAACGTGGTTGCGTACCGTGCTGAGGGCCAAGCCAAGCCGATTGCCGATTTGCCTGTCGGTCAGTCCGTTGCTGATTAGCCCCAGCACCTCACGCTCCCGACGGCTGAGATCCCCCAATCCAGCCACCGTTGCTCCCCCCTCGCTCGGTTGCTTGAGGTTGGCCAGCTTCTCAATGACGGTTCTGCTAAACCACGATGTATCCTGCATGACGGTTTCAATCGCCTGAAATAGCTGAGCTTCGCTGCGTCTACGCGCAGTGATGTCTTGTAGCGCGAACAGCGCGCAACGCTCGCCGTGAATACTGAGCGTCTCGGCCGATAACAGGCAATCGAGGATATCGCCGGAAGTGGATTGCATCCGGATATCCAGATTACGAATCTGCCCCGTGCCGCGCAATTCGCGCTCGACCCTCTGCCAGACGCTCCGAGTTTCCCAGAGCTTTAGCTCGTCCGCTGTATGGCCGACGACCGCTTCGCTAGGATGGCCGGTCGCTGCAAGAAATGCTTCATTCGCATCGATGATGCGGAAATCTTCCAATGTGCTAACCACCATTGGAATTGGCGCCAGGGCAAAAGCCTTGCTGAACCGTTCCTCGCTCCGTTTGCGTTCGGTGATATCAGTAAGGGCCGCCATTGTCCGCACCAGACCACCGGCCGCGTCAGTACTCGTCCGCACGGACACAAGGGTATCAACGACGTTGCCTGCTTTCGTCCTGAATTGATATTCCTCGTCGCGCAGGAAGCCAGCCCTTAGGAGCTTTGGCCATCCGGCCTCCAGCATGTGCGCGGTCGATCCCGGGGTCATGAACTCATGGATTTTGTGCCCGATAACTTCCTCACGCGCATAGCCGAGGAGCTCCAGCCACCGATTGCTTACGCTTATGAGCCGCATGTCGGCGCCAACCGAGTGCAGGGGAAACGGCGTTTCCGTGTAGAGCGCCTCGAAGTCAGCCTGTAGCTCCTCCCGGGTCTGTCGCAAGGCGTCTTCGGCTGCTCGACGGGGTTCCAGGTCCATGAACGTAAACAGCATGCATTTCTCGCCGTCGACGTCGATCGGTTGCCCTGCCACGATTACTGGCTTGAGGGCGCCGTTAGCGAGCGGCAGGCGCGATTCCAGCTGCGCGAGCGGCTTGGAATGGAGGACGCACTCTAATGCCCGCTCCTCCGGTCCGATCCCAGACAGGATGTCGAGTTCGGTTAGGGTGTGGGCGATGACGTCCTCCCGGCGGAAACCGGTTAGTTCCAGGAAGCCGCGGTTCACCTTGATAAAGGTCTGGTCCGATAGTCGACAAATAACCGCTGGCGCCGGATTGACGTTGAACGACGACTTCAAACCGTTCCTCCGCCGCAAATCGCTCGGTGTCATCGTGCAGAATTAGAACCAGGTAGTCCGGCTCGCCAGCATCGTCGGTTAAAACCAGGCTCCGCACCCGGTGAACCCACTCCGGCGTCTCAGCCCCGAGGGGGGTTACCTCGACGATCACGTCGTGAAACGCTTCTCCTGAGACAATTCGCTCAATCGGATACTGCCCTTTCGACAATTTGCGGTTGTTGCGATACCTGAGCTGAAACCGCCCGCGATATTCGTCTACGGTGGTGCCAAGGGCCTCGAGGTCGGCTACCCCGTGCATCGCGAGGGCAGCGTCGTTGGCCCAGGTAATCGTTTGACGGGTGTCGACGAGGATCACGCCTTCCGAAAGTCCCGCCACAATCTGCTGGAGCTGACGGCGGCTCGATGGTTCAGACTTGCCGGTGCTGATCATCTTGAATCCTAGCTGGGGCCAGCAAGGGATCTCCACCGCGACAACCATACGCCTTGCGTATCGCTCGGGATCGTGCGCCCGCATCCACATCAACGCGGCCCGCATGTCGCCGGCCACGCCGGTAGATCACGCCGTCCAGTTCCTCAATAGTGTCGGGCGACAGCCGATCGGCTCACGCCGACCGCCCGCGTAGCGGCGCCGACGGACACGCCCTTCCGCAGTGACTTCAGGGACCTGCCTGTCGCTCGGGTGTCTTGTTGCCTCGGTTCGCCGCGGGTCCCTTCACGCGCGTATGTCCCCGTCGTCCACCCGTCGAACCCTACGGCAGCCGTGCCGCAGACGGCGTGAGTTGATTGCGGCGGCCGCGCTCGGGCGGGCTCATGGCGCGACCTGATCCGTGTGGAGGACAAACTGCTCAGCCCACGCAGCGAGCGCCTCGTCCAGGGTGCCGTCGTCCTGCACCCGCTCGGCGATCGCCTCCCCCGTCACAGGAACGCCTTCGGCCCGCAAAGTGTCAGCCGTAAGCGCCAGCACCTTCTCGATCGCAGCCAGCAGCCGCTCACGGATTGTGTTACTCATGCCTCGCTCATGCAGCGTTCACCGCTTCGTTTGCCGCTGCCCTCTGGCCGATGGCTCCGGGTACTGGGCCTCCAGCGCCTCGCCCACCAGCGCCTGCACCGTGGTGCTGCGATCCACGCAGGCATACCGCAGCCGCTTGTGCAGCCTTTCCGGGATCGGCCGTCACCCGCTTCGTCGGCTCGCTGTCTGCCATCGCACGATCCCTTTCGGTGCGACTGACTATCGCCGCAACTCAGTCTGGTGTGCAAGGCCGGTCGAGCGATTATCAGCGCCGTTAGTGCTGCCGTTAGTGCTGAGTGGCTGACTTTTACAATGTCACAACGCCTGCCCGCCACCCACGCCCCTCTGGCGGGCGAGCAGCGGGCAATTTGCCTCCGATGCGGTGCAATATGCCAGCCCGCGCAGCACCAAAGGCGGCTGGGAAGAGGCCTAGCCGATCTCCACGAAGCATTGATCCACGCCATGCGCCACAAGCTTTGCCGGCTCGGCTGGCCACATTCGGTCGGTGGCGGCGCGCCACTGGGAGGCCGAGTTGCGGATCCATCTGGCCACGGCGATCCCGCGGTGTACCTTCTCGCAAAGGGGCTAGCCGCCGTGATCTACGTCGTGGTTTCCCCGCCCCAATGAGGGCAGGCCTGTCTAAGGCGTCGTAAGCGAAATTCCTGACGCACGTGACAACCACCACCGAGATCCCGGAACGCTTTGGTAGGCGCCGCCGCCGAGACGCGCGGCCATCTGGCTCTTGAACTGTTCGACATGCGCTTCTTGCGGATGCCTCTCAGATCGAAGTCCGTCGCGCTTGTCGCTGCTGCCACTCACGGGTTCGACCAGATCTGAAGCCGTGTCGTCACCGTCTTGCAGATCGAGCCGCCCAGCTTGTCCTCGGCCGACACGTTGCCCGCCACACCATCCACGACGGCCCGGCTGTAGGGCTGGATGCGCAGCACGTTCGCCATCGTCCTCTTCCCTGACCCACGATTGAGCGTTCCCAGTGCGGCGATTTCCGCAAGCAGTCTGAGGCGAAGTGCACCGCGAGCGGTCTGCGCCGTTGCTCCATAAACCTCCAACCGGACTTGGGGCGGCGCCATCGTGCCTGGCTCGCGGGAAGCCACCGGCCCGCCTTCCGGGTTCAGCCCATGCATTGCCCTGACCGAGCAGCCTTCTTCAGCTGACAAGGTAACGAGTGTGAAGGAAACTCAAACTATAACTGCCGGAACCCAGACGATCACGTAACCGTTAAGGCAGATCGCTAATGGCAGGGATCTCTGGCCACAGGTCGCGAGGGCCCTTGCGACGCGGCCCAATCTCCGTCACACACGCTTTGCCCATCCGGACGTCTCGTGTCCGCAGATGGGTAGAAAACAACAGGAGGATTCTTCCATGGGCCGTGGGATTCTGCTTTGGCTGCTAGGTGTCCCCATCCCCATCATCATCATTCTCGCATTGCTATGGCACTGACATGAGCACCACGCAAACAGCGAGCGATCGCGCAATTATCAGCGGAAACGAGTTATCCTATTCCGCGGTGAGCTGGGCGGCGGTCTTGTCGGGCGCCTTGATCGCGCTCGCCACGGCGCTGGTTCTCGTGTCGTTGGCGGCCGGGCTGGGCCTCACCACGATCTCGGCGTGGCCGAATGTCGGCGCATCGGCGACCACATTCACTATTAGTATGGGCATCGGCCTCATCGTCGTGCAGTGGATCTCGTCAGGCGTCGGTGGCTACATCACCGGCCGACTGCGCACAAAATGGGTCGGGGTGCACACCCACGAGGTGTTCTTTCGCGACACGGCCCATGGATTCCTGACGTGGGCTCTAGCGACGTTTGTCGGGACGATGTTCCTGGCCTCGGCAGCTTCGTCCGTGGTTGGCGGTGGTGTTCACGCTGCAGCGACGATGGCAGCTGGGACAGCACAAGGTGCAGCGCAGGCCGCCGCATCCAGTGTGTCGCCTTATGATGTCGACACCCTCTTTCGTTCCGAAAAACCCGATCCGACGGCCAGCGTCCAGAACGTTGCCGCCCAGGCCAGCCGCATCCTGGCAAATGGCGTCAGCAACGGGGACGTACCAGCCGCCGACCGTACGTATCTCGCTCAGCTTGTATCCGCCCGGACCGGGATTCCTCAGGCCGATGCGGAGAAGCGCGTGGACGATGCGATCGCCCGGGTCAAAGCAGCGGAGATCAAAGCCAGGCAAATGGCGGACGCCGCTCGCAAGGCAGCCGCCGAGTTTGCGATTTTTACTGCCCTAGCGCTGCTGATCGGCGCGTTCATCGCGAGTGCGGCGGCCGCTTATGGCGGGATGCTGCGCGACGAACACCGAGCCTGAGAAGACCGGCGTAAGACCCCGTTCGCCAAGGGGCCTACCGCTTCATCAGAGGCGAACCGGGGTTCTATGAGGGGGCTCGATACCGAGCCGGTCCAAAGCTTCGGCGGCAAGTTCGCGCATGCCGTTCACCGGCCGGTCGCTGCGTCGCTGCCCGCCTCCGGCCCACGATGACCGGAAGGTAGCGGCCAGGAAGGTGGCGATCGTTGTCACGGCCAGCCAGAAATGGCTGAAGCTCGAGCGGGGTCCGGCCCTAAGGACGCTGAAGCGGGAGGCCGCGAGGGGCAGGGGCAGCCCAGGCGGGATGAGGGTGTGGCCGCCTTGGCCGCCCCTGCGCCTCTGTGTCGTCCTATGACCTGGGATCAGGTGGCGGCCTGGGGGGCGATTATCATTGGCGTCGGAA
The DNA here is from genome assembly GCA_963749575.1 of uncultured Alphaproteobacteria bacterium. Taxonomy (GTDB): domain Bacteria; phylum Pseudomonadota; class Alphaproteobacteria; order Acetobacterales; family Acetobacteraceae; genus JAMXLO01. The sequence continues at coordinate 14,970 of CAVVNM010000009.1, read as the reverse complement.
TCGTGGCGATCACAGTGTTTTAGCCCGATGCCGGTGACCGCACAAAGCGAGCCAGCTTGCATCCCAGTCGGCGGTTGGGCTGGGCGGGTGGCCGTTGTTCCGGGGGGCCCCGCTCAGATGTGGTGTTGCCCTTACCGAGCCAGCCTACCCGCGGGGCCGCTTCGGCCCTGCCATCCGCAAAAGTTCTCCTCGCTGACAACACAGGCCGGCCGTCATCAACTCTCGTACCGTCCCAATCAGTTCCGCTAGCGGAACCGGCTTCTCCAGAAACCGCTCGCGCACAGTCATCACATGGCGATTCAGACGCGCGGGCCAGAGTGCGGCTAGATAGATCACACAGAGCGCCGGACACTTCTTCCGCATCCTGCCCACGAGCTTCATCCCCGCCAAATCCTCGGGGTGCTCGCGATTCATGCCGGTGATCATAATCAGCGGTCCTTCATGCGGGACAAGTGCGAGCGCGGCATCGTCACTGGCCACGGCGATGCCCACCGCAACGTCTGCCAGCGCGTCGGCCAGAGTTGCGGCGATCAGATCGTCGTGTTCCACGATAAGCACGTTCATCCCCGCTCAACCGACGAAGGAAGTCATCCGTTGCATCAAATTTTCAGCTTCTGGTTGCAGAATATCTGCCGTTCGGCACGGCGCGGCCAAGGGTAGGAACGTACCGCAGCCTTCGTTGAGGCTGAGGTTGCGGGGCGAGAGTTTGCGCGTTGTGAAAACCGCTGATGAAGGCGCGGTAAGGCTCCTGCGCTTACGACAACGACGGCAGACTCTAAACGCGTCTTCCGACGTCGCGATCCAGTCACTAGAGGGCGCACGATTCTCTCGATGCAAATCTGCATCGGATGCCGCGGAGATGCCGTGTTCCCGCCACAACGCTGCCGCAGCGCCAGCCACGCAATCATTCGGTCAACGCGCAAGATACAACTGATGGCCCCCGTGGAAGAAATCGCAGCCGATCCCGAGTTTCCCACACCCGGTGCGACGGATCCCGTTGTTGGACCATCGAAGCCAAGGCTGCTGGGCATTCTCGGCCCGGGACTTATCACTGGCGCCTCCGATGATGATCCGAGCGGCATTGCCACCTACTCTCAGGTCGGGGCGCAGCTCGGGTTCAGCTCGCTGTGGCTGATGGTGTTCAGCTACCCATTGATGGCGGTAACCCAGGAGATCAGTGCTAGGATTGGCCGTACCTACCGGCCGCGGGCTCGCCGGCAATCTGCGCCAGCACTATGCCCCGTGGGTTGGCACGTCCTGCATTTTTCTATTGCTGGTCGCCAACGTCATCAATTTGGGTGCCGATCTCGGTGCCATGGGGGATGTCGCCGCCACCCTGATCGGCGGTCCCCATACGGCGTATGTCATCGCGTTCGGCGTCGTCTGCGTAGCCATGCAACTGCTGATTCAATATGCCCGCTATGTATCGGTACTTAAATGGATGGCCTTGGTGCTGTTCGCCTATTTTGGCACGATGCTGATGGTGCACATCCCCTGGAACGAAGTCGCCTGGGGACTGCTGGTGCCGACCCGGGGTACCAGCAAGGATTACATCTCCATCGTGGTTGCCGTGCTGGGCACCACAATCTCGCCCTATCTATTCTTTTGGCAGTCTCGCAGGAAGCGGAGGACCAGCGCGAGCAGCCGCAACGCGACCCGTTGGTGAGGGCGCCGGAGCAGGCCCCCAATGCGTTCGCACGGATCCGGCTCGACACCTATATCGGGATGGGGTTCAGCAACCTGGTGGCGATCGCGATTATCATCACCGCGGCCGCGACGCTGCACGCCAAAGGTACGACGGACGTGCAGACGGCGCAGCAGGCGGCCGAGGCGCTTAGGCCGGTTGCCGGCGATTTTGCGTTCTTGGTATTCGCGTTGGGCATCATCGGGACTGGTTTGCTGGCGGTGCCGGTGCTTGCAGGATCGGCGGCCTACGCGATCGGCGAAGGACTGCGTTGGCCGGTGGGGCTGGCGCGTCAGCCGAAGGAAGCGCGCGCGTTCTATCTCACACTGATCGTGGCGAGCGCGATCGGGACCATCATCGATTTCCTTCCGGTCGATCCCATCCGGGCCTTGTTTTGGAGCGCCGTCATCAACGGTGTGTTGGCCGCGCCTGTCATTGCGATGATGATGCTGTTGGCGAGCAGTCGGCATGTTATGGGTGAATTCACCCTCTCCATGCCGCTTAAGCTTATCGGCTGGCTGGCGACGGCGGTCATCAGCCTGTGCGTTGTCGGTATGTTTGCGACCATGGTAATGTGACGGGATCCTCGTACAGCCGGTTCGAGGCCTCCGTTTCACCTGTGCTCATGCCGCGGACCCGCGTCACTATGATTTGTTGGCGTTTCTGATAATCCGCCGAAACCTCGGCCCCGAGCGCTTCCTTTTATCCGAACCGACTACACCTGCCGACGGCCTTCGGCGACCGCGGAGACTGCCCCCATGAGCAGCCAAACCCGTTTGGAAGAGCTTAAGCGGGACCTCGCTGTCTTGCGCGGTCGCGATGATGCACGGACCACCGACCGCGAAGATCGCGGTCGGGAGGCCGTTCATCCAGGTGAGATCCCGGCGCGCGGTTGGAAGGATGTACCGTGGCGCGTCTGGGGCGAGGTATCCGACGCTAACCTCTTTCTCGTCGCGGGCGGCGTCACTTACGCCATTCTGCTTGCGTTGTTTCCCGGCCTTGCCGCGCTGATCTCCATCTACGGACTGGTGTTTGACGCGTCGCAGGTCGAAAAGCAGATCGATGTTCTGGGGGGCGTGTTGCCGGCGGAGACCCTCCGACTGCTTTCCGACGAGGTACATACGCTTGTCGAGGCTTCGCATGCAGCACTCGGCTTCAGCGCGGTCGTGGGATTACTCGTCGCCCTCTGGACCGCCTCCCGGGGAATGAGCGGTCTCATCACCGCACTCGATATCGCTTATGAACAACGCGAGCGCCGCAGTTTCCTCAAGTTCAACCTCATTGCCCTGGTTCTTACGGTCGGCCTCCTCCTGGGTGGCCTGGTCGTCATTGCGCTCGTCGCCGTGCTGCCGGCGGCTCTACAGCTTTTTGCGGTGGGCGCGATGGCGAAATGGCTTGGCCTGATAGTACAATGGCCTCTCCTGATCGCGGTCGTCATGCTCGGTTTGGCGGTGCTGTACCGCTACGCACCCGACCGCGATGCGCCGCAATGGCGTTGGGTCTCACCGGGCGCCGTTGTCGCCACGCTTCTTTGGGTGGTCGCCTCGGTTGGTTTCACCCTGTATGTCGCCAACTTCGCCAGCTATAACAAAACCTACGGATCGCTGGGCGGCGTCATCATCCTGCTCACCTGGCTTTATATTTCATCGTTGGTGGTTCTGCTCGGTGCGGCGATCAACGCGCAATCCGAAAAGCAGACGCGCAAAGATTCGACGGAAAGGGACGCCGCGCGCGATGGGTCAGCGCAGGGTGCGCGCCGCCGACACGCTTGGCCAGAGCAAAGTCTGATGCCGAGGAGCGAGAGATGACCTCCAACATTTGAATTGGCTCTGCGGCTGCGCGCCAGTTGGGTGCCCTTGCCGCACAGTCGGGGAGATCGAGGATACCCAACCGGGCGGCCATCTGGGTAACCGCTAGTGGACGATGAACCGATGAGACCGTGTGCTCAAGGGCTGCAGTAGGTATCTTCTTCGCCCATGAACCGCAGGAGTTCGCTGGCGAGTTCTTCCGGTGCTTCCTCTGCCATGTGGTGCCCGCAATCAAGGCCACGTCCCTGGCAGGTCGTTGTCCAAGGCCTCCAGACGCTCAGGACATCACCGTAGAGCTGTTGGAGATCGTCGCACAAAGACCATAGGAATAGGGCAGAACAGGCGATGCGGCGCCCGGCGCGTCGGTCCATCTCGTCATGCTTCCGATCGATACCCAGGCCCGCGCGGTAATCCTCGAGCATAGCGTGTACGGTGGCCGGATCGTGGATGGCCGCGCGAAAGTCGGCATAAGCCTCGGCACCCATCTGCTCAGGAGAGCCGCCATACCAGGCATCAGGGTCGGCAAGTATGGCGCGCTCCGGCTTGTCGGGTTGTGCGAAAAAGAACCAGTGCCACCAGGCTTCAGCGAACTGGGCATTGCACCGCTCTAACGCTTCCAGGATGGGCACTCCGTCAAGAATAGCAAGATGAGTGACGGCGTCCGGGTGATCCATGGCAGTGCGGAACGCGGTATAGCTGCCCCGATCATGGCCGACGAGTGCGAAACGTTTGAAACCCAGCCGCTGCATGAGCGCGACACAGTCTCGCGCTTTGGCACGTTTGGAGGAGCCGGCGTGATCGGGCGTATCTGCCGGTTTCGAGGACAGACCGAAGCCCCGCAGGTCGGGGCAGACCACCGTGTGGTGCTCGGCCAGTATGGGAGCCACGCGATGCCAAGTCGCGTGTGTGCGAGGGTGGCCGTGGAGCAGAAGCACTGGCGAGCCAATGCCACCATGCCGCACCCGTAGTGTCGCTTCCGGCAAATCGACCATCTCCAGCTTGAAACCCTCAAACATCGCGCCGCACCTTAGCCGCCCTTTGATCTTCTAAGACAACCACTATCAGAACAATCAGGATTGTACTGGGTTCAGCGGGGTGGTCGATACGGTCGCGCCGAGCGGCTCATGACATAGCCAAAGCGGTGCTCCGCTGAGCTGGGCGCGCTGGCGTCGACGTGCGCACCAATGACTTGCACGGGTTGCTGGGCAAGCTTGAGGATCGCGCACGCCGTCAGCCGGCGGTGTTCGTCGGTGCCGCCATGGCGGCGGCCTTTGCAACGGTAAGGCTTGGCAAAATCGCTGTCTCGGCGGCGTCGCGCTCGGACCTGGTAGATATGCCGGAGGTGTTCCGTGAGCCAAAGTAGGACGAGTATCCCACGAGCCCGGCAATCTCCGCGATGACGGAATCGCCGAAGTTCTGCGGGCCATGGTGGACCTCGGTCTTGACGCCGTCTTAACCACATCGAGCCGCCCGTGGTTATGGATGCGATCGTAGCGCGATGAACTGGGGAGGGTGACCCCCGGCCCCCCTTCAATGTACCGCGATCTATTTTTTCCGGACGCAGCCGCCGGTCTGGCGGCGCGTTCGGTCACAAATGGCGGAGGCATGTTATGACTTCAGATGAATCAAGACGCAGAGTGGTGCTTGGCGCTACAGCCTTGGCTTCGGTGCTGACAGCCCCCCCAGTCGGGCGAGCCAACACGCCACAATCAGCGGGGACAGTCGCCACAAACGAAGCCACGCTGCGCGATCCCGTCACCGAGTACCCCCGGCCGCCATTCCCCAGGCAGCAGCAGCCCTGGCCCGGCCTGGCCAGCCGAATGAACCCTCGTCCCGACCACGGCGAGGAAAGCTACAAGGGGTTTGGCCGGCTCACGGGCCGCAAGGCGCTGATCACGGGTGGGGATTCCGGAATGGGTCGTGCGGCCGCCATCGCGTTCGCTCGCGAAGGCGCCGATGTGGCGATCAACTATCTGCCGCAAGAGGAACCCGATGCCCGCGAAGTCGTGGGCCTGATCCGCGGGGCCGGGCGCAAGGCCGCAGCCCTACCGGGCGACATCCGCGACGAGGCCTTTTGCTATAAGCTCGTGGCTGACGCGGTCGACCAGCTCGGCGGGTTGGATATCCTGGTGAGCAACGCCGCACGCCAAATCTCACAGGACTCCATCCTCGACATCACCACCGAACAATTCGACACGACATTCAAGACTAATGTCTACGCCATGTTCTGGCTCACCAAGGCGGCGGTGCCCCATTTCAGGCCGGGATCAACTATCATCTATACGGCATCGGTGAACGCCTACGATCCGGGCGAGAACATCATCGACTACGCCGCCACCAAGGGGGCAATCATGGTGTGGACGAAGGGCCTGGCAAAGCAGCTCGCCAGCAAGGGGATTCGGGTAAACGCTGTGGCGCCGGGTCCGGTCTGGACGCCGCTGCAGGTCACCGGCGGACAGCCGGAGGAGAAGTTACCGCAATTCGGAGCCAACACCCCGATCGGCCGCGCCGGCCAGCCGTCGGAGCTTGCGCCAATCTACGTCCTGCTCGCGTCCGACGAGGCGAGCTATTCGACGGGACAGGTGTTCGGCGCCGTCGGCGGCCGCGGCGGTCCATAAGCTTCCGTTGCATGAGGTTTGGCCGGGGCACCTTACTCCCGGAGTCCCCGGAGGTGGAAATGCGTTGCGCAGTGATCCTCGCAGCATGGGTCTCGTCTTTGAAGGAGTGATGTACGCAAGCCCCGCATTCGCGGACCGGCTGAACGCCCAAGAAGCTCAGCTCATTTGAGATACCGCTGCGCCGATCTGCAATACCGTCGTGCAAGCCAAAGGACAGAAGACGGAGACGCAATGACAGCCCGTGCACCGGAGCGAGCCGATACGGCCACCAGGATCATCCACGGCGCGATAGCGGACTACAAGAGCCGGCATGGTCTGCTGGGAAAGAATTTATCCAAGCAGCAACGACACGAGATCGGAAAGGCCAGGATTGGCTATGCCTGGGCAATCTCAGCCAGGAGGATTTTCAACACATGGTCGCGAAGGCCTTGACCGGTGTCGCTGCGAAGCCATGACCGGCGTCGTTCCGCTACAGCGCCCGCAACGGATCAAGCTACTGGTGCTGGGCAACCTCGGCGTCGTCCGCCTGATCACCGGGATCGTGGCGCCGATGGTGCAGGGCGAGGGCTGTGGATTGCTGGCTTTGCACTCTACCGCGATAACTGGCTCGAGGCGGCGGGATTGAACGCCGATCAGTTCGATAGCTATGAGGCTGGCTTGAAGAGTAAAGCAGGCGCAGGCCCTATTTCACCGTCACGAAGCATGAGCGGTTCGGGCGGCTGGCTTCCATTGTCCGGAGGCGCAAGCTGACCGCGCAGGCTGACATGCTGTCCCTCCGAAAGGGTTCGCTGAACTTTGGGATCGAAGGTGACCGAAGCCACCTTTCCGTCCGGAACGTCGCCGAAGCCGGGATCTTTGATACAGAGGGGATGGTCGAACGTCAGGACGGGATAGGTCCACGATTTCGTCCGCTTCAGATCCGGGTTCGGCGGCAAGGTTTTCATGTGGATGGTGCCGACAATTGTCACCGTGTCGCCGCCCTTATAGCAGCCGGCGGCCCGTCCACTGCTTGCCGAGAAGACCGCGAGTGCCACGCCGGTCGCGACAACCGTGATGATTGCGAGCCCTTCCAAGTTGCCGCGGCCTCAGCGGTCGCGCAGCTGGTCGGCTGTGCGCTGCGCCTCAGGGGAGAGAGAGCGCAGAAGCGCGAGCCGGACAGGGAGACCCTGGCAGGCACGACTGTGCGGCGCCGCTGCCGAGTGCTTTTTGCTCGCCTTGAACAGTGCGCGTTCGGCCTTGTAGCCAACGAGGCTTCCGGTTTCATCACAGAATGTTCGATTCCGAGATGGTGGCCATCCCGCCACGGGACTGCGGTTACGTTCCCGCGTTCCCATTCGCTGTTGAAGGAGTAGCGGTGGACAAGCTCATGACCTACCAGGCCAAGCGCGATTTCACGCAGACCGCGGAGCCGCGTGGCGGAACCGCGGTGCGGCCGTCCGAACACCCGCGCTTCGTCATCCAGAAGCACGCCGCCACCCGGTTGCACTACGACCTGCGCCTGGAGCTCGATGGCGTGTTCAAGTCCTGGGCGATCACACGCGGCCCCTCGCTCGACCCGCACGACAAGCGGCTCGCGGTCGAGACGGAGGACCACCCGCTCGACTACGGCGACTTCGAGGGCACCATCCCGAAGGGGCAGTATGGCGGCGGCACGGTCCAGCTCTGGGACCGCGGCACCTGGGCGCCGCAAGGCATGACAGCCGAACAAGGTCTCGCCTCCGGCGACCTCAAGTTCACGCTGGAGGGCGGCCACCTGCACGGCAGTTGGGTGCTGGTGCGGATCAAGGGGTGGTCCGGTAAGCGGGTGAACTGGCTGCTCATCAAGCACCGCGACGAGCATGCCCGCGAGGGCGACGCCGACGCGCTGCTGGCCGGGGACCGGTCTATCGCCTCCGGGCGATCCATGGCCGAGATCGCGGCAGGCACGGGCCGTTCGCCTGCGCCATTCATGGTGGCTGGGGCGGCGGCCGCCGTCGCCAAGGATGCCGTCTGGGACTCATCCGTCGGCCTGGCGCCCGCCCTTCGCGCCGAGCGCAAACGGCCGCGCGCGAAAACGAAGTCCACGGCGGCCGTCATGCCGGGGTTCATCGAGCCGCAGCTCTGCCATCCCCTCGAGCGGCCGCCATCGGGCGACGGCTGGCTGCACGAGATCAAATTCGACGGCTACCGCGTCCAGGTCCGCGTCGAGGGCGGCCGCGCCGTCGTGCGCACCCGCAAGGGGCTGGACTGGACCGATCGGTTCGGCGCCGTCGCCCGCGCCTGTGCCATGCTGCCGGACGGAATCGTCGACGGCGAGGTCGTGGCGCTCAATGGAGACGGCGCGCCGGATTTCGCCGTGTTGCAGGCGGCACTTGCCGAGGGCGACACGGACCAGCTCGTGTTCTTCGCCTTCGACCTGCTGCACGCCGGCGGCGAGGACCTGCGCCCCCTCAAGCTGTTCGAGCGCAAGGCGCGGCTGCAGGCCTTCCTGGCGGGCAAGGCGCCGCCGGACAAGGCGCTGGTGCGTTACGTCGACCATTTTGACACGGGCGGCGACGCCGTCCTGCTCTCGGCCTGCAAGCTATCCCTGGAGGGAATTGTCTCCAAGCAGGCCAACGCCCCCTACCGATCCGGCCGCAGCGAGACCTGGACCAAGGCAAAATGCCGCGGCGGCCACGAGCTGGTCATCGGCGCCTGGACCGACACGGGCGGCCAGTTCCGCTCCCTGATGGTCGGCGTCAACCGCGGTGACCACTTCGTCCATGTGGGCCGGGTCGGCACCGGCTTCGGCCGCGACGTGGCGGCACGGCTGCTGCCCAAGCTGAAGGCCATGGCGGCGGACAAGAGCCCGTTCACCGGGGCCGGCGCCCCACCCCCTGCCGCGAACATCCATTGGGTCCGCCCCGAGCTGGTGGCGGAGGTGCAGTTCGCCGGCTGGACCGCCGCCGGCCAGGTTCGGCAGGCCTCCTTCAAAGGATTGCGGGAGGACAAGCCGGCAACCGAGGTGGTGGCGGAAACGCCCGCCCCGGCCGCCGAGACACCCATCACCGCGCCTGCCCTGAAGCGCGTCTCCGCCAAGGCCGGGTCCGAAGTGGTCATGGGCGTCTCGATCTCCCGCCCTGACAAGGCGATGTGGCCTCAAGCCGGCGAGGACGGCCAACCCGTCACCAAGCTGGACCTGGCGCGCTATTACGAAGCGGTCGGTCCCTGGCTGCTGAGCCACCTGAAGGGCCGCCCGTGCTCCATCATCCGCGCGCCGGACGGGTTCGAAGGGCAGACCTTCTTCCAGCGCCATGCGATGCCCGGCTCGTCCAACCTGCTGGAGCTGGTCACCGTGTCGGGCGACCGGAAGCCGTATCTCGAGATCGATCGGGTCGAGGGCTTGGCGGCCGTGGCGCAGACGGCAGCGCTGGAGCTGCACCCTTGGAACTGCGACCCGTTCCACCCCGACATCCCCGGCCGCTTGGTGTTCGACCTGGATCCGGGCCCGGAGGTAGAGTTCACTGCGGTGATCGACGCGGCCAAGGAAGTGCGCGATCGACTGGCGGAACTGGGCCTGATCGGCTTCTGCAAGACGACCGGCGGCAAGGGCCTGCACGTCGTCACGCCGCTGGCCCGGGCCGACGGCGCCAACCCGAGCTGGCCCGAGGCGAAGGCGTTCGCGCAGGGCGTCTGCAAGGTGATGGCCAACGCGGCGCCCGACCGCTATGTCATCAACATGGCCAAGAAGCTGCGCACCGGCCGCATCTTCCTGGACTACCTCCGCAACGACCGCTTCGCGACCGCCGTGGCGCCGCTGTCCCCACGGGCACGGCCGGGCGCCACCGTCTCCATGCCGGTGACCTGGGCGCAGGTGAAGGCCGGACTGGATCCACAACGCTACACGGTGCGCAGCGTGCCAGCGTTGCTGGCCAAGACGAAGGCCTGGGCGGAATACTGCGAGGCCGAACGGCCGCTTGCAGCGGCCATCCAGCGCTTGGCGCCCTAACATGACGGGGTTCCTGCTTGGTCTCGACACCGAAGCGATGGAGGCCAAGGTCGTCGACGCCCTACCGGACGGGGCAGCGTGGCAATTCGAGCCGAAGTGGGACGGCTTCCGCTGCCTCGCCTACAAGGCCGGTGGCGAAGTCGATCTGCGGGCCAAGTCCGGCAAGCCGCTCGGGCGATACTTCCCCGAGATGGTAGAGGCGTTGCGGCACGCCGGCGCGGACGCTTTCGTCCTGGATGGCGAGTTGATGGTGCCGCGAGGCGACACCCTCTCCTTCGGGTCGCTGCAGAACCGGGTGCATCCCGCCGAAAGCCGCGTGCGCAAGCTCGCTGCCGAGACGCCGGCGCTGCTGGTGCTGTTCGACTGTCTGGCGATCGGCGATACCGGCTCGATGGTGGGCGCCGTACTGCCGGAGCGCCGCGCGGCGCTGGACCGCGTGATGGCCGGCTTCGTGCGGGCGGACCGCGTCCGTCTGTCGCCATTCACGCGCGACCGGCGGCAAGCCGAGCAGTGGCTTGAACGCGCGCATGGCGCGATGGACGGCGTGATTGCCAAGCGCCTGGACAAGCCGTACGCGACGGGCAAGCGGGACATGCTCAAGGTTAAGACGCACCGCACCGCCGACTGCGTCGTCGGCGGCTTCCGTTATGGCAAGGAGACCCGCCAGGTCGGCTCGATCCTGCTCGGCCTGTTCGACGCCGATGGCCGGTTGGACCATGTCGGCTTCACGTCCGCCATCAGCGACGCCGAGCGCCCCGCGTTGACGCAGCGGCTGGAGGCCCTGCAGGGCGGGGTCGGCTTCACGGGGGATGCCCCGGGTGGTCCGAGCCGTTGGGCGACAGAGAAATCGGCCGCCTGGCAGAAGCTCCGTCCCGAGCTGGTGGTCGAGGTCAGCTACGACCAGGTCACCGATGGCCGCTTCCGCCACGGGACGATGCTGCTGCGCTGGCGGCCGGACAAGGCGCCGCGGCAATGCACGCGGGATCAGATCAGCGAGGCCCTACGGCCGGGCAAGCTCGTCGAAGCGATCCTATGAACGCGTTGGAGATCGATGTTCGTCGGGCTGCTCCGCAGGTGTGTCAGCGCGCCACGCCTGCCAGCCGGCAGCAAACGACGCGGACGAGGCGAGGTGAGCGGCGGGAAGCGGCGAGTCAAGGGCCTGCCTCGTGACCCAGACTTACCACCCCAGGTGCGGCCCGCACGCTGCGGCCCGCGTTTCGACGGCTGGTCGGCACCGATCAGAAACCCACTTATGCGCGGTCGCCCGCCGGAGCCGCCGGCATCCCCGGCCGGCCCGCGGCAGTCCCGGAGGCCCACAAGAGATAGTCCTTTGCCCCGACGCGAACTGATCCGTCACAATCTCACTCCGCTGTGACGTGCACGGCGATTCGCGAGGAACCTGCCGAACCCAGAATCCTAGAAATGCCAAAGCCCACCGGTGAAGGTGGGCCATGAACATCCGGCCGAGGCCGGGGGAACTGATGACGTGACAATCAGCAGTCTCCCCCCACTCAGGCCCGTTTTGCAAGAGCCCAATTCTTGCGCCGGGGATGCTTGTGCCCGCGTCCGGCCGGCGCGGGCTTCGGCACAACCGAAGGAGCACCCGTCATGCCTGCCCGTCGAGACGCCCTCGTCGCCGCCGTCGCGGCGCACAATCGCTCCCACAAGCCGCTGCCGCATGCCACTGTCCGGCTGCTCGAAGCCATGTTCGCCAGCGACGATGTCTGCCAGCAGAGCCGCGAGACGCTGGAGGAAGCCGCCGGCCTCTCCCGCAAATCCGTCGACACGGGTCTGCGCGCGCTCCTCGCAGCAGGCGTCATCGTGAAGGACGAGACAGGGCACGGCAGACACGTCAGCCGCTACCGCCTCCTGCTGACGCTGGGAGGCGGTGCATGATGACCCCGCTGTCCCACCTGCTGCCGCCTCTGCCCGGCTTCTCGCGCGACAACAACGTTGGCCGGTCAGCGACACGTAGGAGGGGTCAGTGGACGATTTGTACGAAACTGCACGCTCAGCCGAAAAGTATTTGGGATCAGGGACTTTCACAAACGGTCGTATGTGCATTGGTTTGCGGGGTCACGGATTTCTCAGAATCCCCTTTCAAAACTTGTGAAAGCAGCGGCGTTCCCTCCTCATTCCCTGAGCTATCAACGCTGCGTGTAGGTTTGTACAATCGTCCACTGACCCCTGTACGGCGCCATTTATCATCGCTGCTTGTCGGCCGCAGATTGAACGGCCGGGACCCCTCCCCTGCCCCACGCTGCGCCACACGCCAGGTGGCCAACCGTTACCGGCCGAGCGATCCGACGCGGTAACCGCGCCAGTACCGGCGTATCGGCGACGGCCCCGTCACCGCCAGTCGTGGGACCAACTCCTGGCCCATGAGACGGTCTCAAGCCAAAGGCCCGACCGCACCCTGGACGGCGCTGTGATCATCCCGATGGAGCACCCGGATCGGCGTCCAGGGCGCATCCTGATCCAGCGCCAAGACGCCAGCGCGCGCGAGCTCCAGGCCGGCTACCAGCGTGCTGGATACCGCCACGCGACCGCGCAGTTGGCGCTCCGGCTCGGTGCCTTCAACCTCCGGCAGGAACGCCATCAGCGGACTGCCGTCCGGCAGCGCGTCGAGCAACTGACGCAACCGCGCAATCGCGTCGCTGACCTGCCAGAGTGTGGGTGGCCGGGGACGATAGAGCTCCGCCTGCGCCGGCACCTCCAGCGCAACCAGGCAGGCCCGCAGCAGTTCGGTGATGTCACCGACCCGACCATTGTTGCGGACGCGCTGCCCTGTCCCGCAGCCAAACACATCGCGGCCGAGCTGAGGCCGGCGCTCGAGCCAGTCCGCGGCCGCGCGCACCTGCGCCCGGCTGACCAGCCGGCGCCGCAGCGCCTCCGCTTCGTCTTCCGCCGCCCTGGCCTCGGGCGTGTCGCCCGGCAGCAACAACCGCGAGCGCAGCAAGGCCAGGCTCGCCGCCATCACCAACCAGACGCCCCAGCGCCCAAGCTCCGCCACGCGCTCGCCGGTCCGATCGGCCAGCGCTGCTTCCATCGCGGTCGCGAACGCCTCGATCAGCGCGACGATCGACAGCCGTGCCAGATCGATCTTCCGGGCCTGCGCCATCTCCACCAACCAGTCGAGCGGTCCCGCAAAACCGTCGACCGAGAGCACCGGCGCCGCCTCCGCCGAAGCCGCGCGCGGCGCATCCTCCCAGGCGGAAATCTCCGCCACGAGGGCAGCCGATTGGCCCGCTTCCTGTACGATGTCGGTCACGGTCCGCCGTACGTCGGACGCAGATCGAAGCAAAGCCCCGGCCAGCGCTCGGCCAGCGCCCGCAGGGCGCGCCACGGGGTCCAGTCGGCCGACCAGAACGTGACACGGAAGCTATCGTGCTCGGTCGCCAGTCCGGCCCGGGCCCGCGCCTCCTGACCGGCGACGATGTCCGCGGCGACGTGCCGTAGCGGCTCTGTCGTGCCCCAGTGTTCCCACAGCCAGGCGAGCGCCGCCGGATCATCCGGTCCGAGCTGGAGAACCCGATCGATCACCGGAACCAGAGTGTGCAGATCAAACGCACACGCCTGGCTCACGCCCACACGTGCAACAGCGCGGTCGTGGCGACCGCCAATGGCGGCGCGCAGCTGCCGTGCCAGCACGCGTGCTCCAGACACGCTCAGCGTGCGCAGCTGTGGGCGCGGTGGCGCCGCCAGCAGGTGAAAGACATCCTCCTCCATGCGATCGAGGTCGATCCGCCAGGGGATGATACCCGCGCCCGCTGCGGCGCGCCGAAACCCCGTGAGCTGATCGGTCGCTCCGCTTATGGTGAGCCGGTGGTGCAGCCAGTCGGTGTGCGCCAGCCGCATCGTCGCGGCTCGGCATTTGGCCTCGGGCCTACTGGCCCCATGCCGCGCGCTGGTGTCTTCACCCGTGGTAACCGCCGCTGCCGCGGCCTCTCGAGTGCCTGCATCCGGAACGCCGTCGCGGCCTCGCGCCGATGCGGCTTCGGGCGGACGCCCTTCGCTTGCGGCGCCGACCGCAGTCCCATCGCCACCAGACTGAGTGCGTAGCCAGGCGAGCAGCGCGTCCGCGGTCGCCACCGCATTGGCGGCCGCGCGCCTCATGCCGGCGCCTCACGTCTGAGACGTCCCCGGGCACGGCGCGCCACGATCCGGCGGATCGCGTCCGTCCCAAGCCGACGATGCTCCACATTGCCCCAGCGATCGACCTTCCGGAACACCGGGCCGAACCGGCTGTCGGACGCATCCAGCCAATCCTTCAGCGCATTCACCGGGCAAGCACCGAGCGAAGCGACGCGCCGGACGGTGACGATGCGGTCGGTGCCGGCGTGGCTGTGCAGCACAAGGTCAACCCCGGCTTCCCCGAACTGCACCTGCTCGACCTCGAGCCCTACCAGGACCCCGCGGCCAAGCCCGGCGGCGGTCAGCAGCAGGAGAGCGCGATCACGTAAACCGGCGAGGTCGGCCGGACAGGCAGTCGCCATTCGCATGAGTTGGGCCACCGCCGGCAGTATCGACCGCCGGCGGGTGGCGGTGCGACGGGCGTGCCGCAGCAGGGACGTCACCACCGGATCGGACGCCGGCGAGGCCTGCCCATGCTGGCGATGCTCGGCGGCGATGGCGGCGGCGCGCCGGCCCAGCGTGCCGGCGCTGAGGCGGCCGGTAAGCGTCGCAAGATAGCTCGCGACCGTGGCCGGGCTGGCCGGCAGCGGTGCTGCCCCCGCGAGCCGGCACCACGCAACGAATGCTGCCCAGTCACTCGCGTAGAGCCGCGCGGTTTCCGGGGCAGGCGGATGCGGTGACGGTGCGGCGGACGGGATCTCGCCGTCAGGCACTTCGAGGCTTGCGCTCGGCTGGTGTGACTCGACGTCCATACCTCTC
>CAVVNM010000008.1:0-514453 GCA_963749575.1 uncultured Alphaproteobacteria bacterium | reverse complement strand
ACTACGGCCGCAACCGGGATCCCGCTGTTGATCATGCCCGGCATCATGCCGTTCGTCGGACGCACGCAACAGGAAGCCGAGGACAGGTTTGCACATCTGCAGTCGCTGCTGGATCCTCAAGGTCGCCATCGGCATGCTGGTGATCAATCATTTTCCGGACCTGACCGGCTGCGATCTCGACGGCCCGGTTCCAGCGGTCGCTATCACCAACGTCAGATCAGCGAGGGCATGAAGACCATGCGCGCGGCCCGAGTTCACTTCGCGCACTGATGGACGCACGCGGCACGAAAGCTGACGATACGCCAGTTGTTCGACGTGATCTTTGACGGCTTCTGGTCACTCGGCGTCATCGGCACGCCGGGCCAGGATCACCGATCTGATGGAGGAGTGGCTCACGGCCGGAGCCGCAGACGGTTGATCGTGCCGCCCCGGGCCTGCCGGGCACCGGCATCAATTTCGTCGAGCTGGTGGTCCCAGAATTGCAGCGCCGCACCTGTTCCGTCGCAAACTCGGGTGGACGCTGCGCGAAAATATCAGCCTGCCCTGGGTACAGAGCGGTTCTGCTCGCAGCGGGAGGAGCACCCCTATATCACGGAAACAAGAACAAGACACAAGATCAGCTTTCGCTGTCCATCGCCAATCTCGGCTATCTTTATGCGCATGGCGGCATCCCGACGTGCCGGCTGACGGCAACATGGACTTCCGTTATTTCGTGCAGCTGCGCGAACTGGCCGGAGCACGGTTAGTTCGATCTGATCTTCCTCGCCGAACTCCTCGGCGGTGCGCGATCTCGACGATCCGGCGATTGCGCGCGACATGGAACATCGACTCGTCAAGCACGGACCGATGGCGCTTGCTGGCGGCGATGTCCACAGTGACCAGCCGGGTCGCCTGGTGCCGACACCCTCGACGACCTACAACGAGCCGTACAACCTCGCGCGCACTCTCGCGACGCTTGATATTCTTAGTGAGGGCCGCGCCGGCTGGAACATGGTGACCAGTTTCGGCGTCGACGAAGCATGGCGACTTCATCTTCGCGATACGCTCGACTCGACAGCAGGCGTGCGCATGCGGCCGAGTTTGCCGAGGTGATGCTGGCGCTGTTCGACAGTTGGGAAGCCGACGCCGTGTCGCGCGACAAGCCGAGCGGCATCTATTACGACCGTCGCAAAATGCATGTGCTGGACCACGTCGGCCCGCACTTCAAGGTGCGAGGGCCATTGGATGTGCCGCGCCCTCCACAAGGCCATATTCCGATCTTTACTGCCGGCGGTTCCGATCAGGCGCAGGAACTGGCGGCACGAATCGCCGACGGGCTCTATGCCGGGCAGCCCGATATCGAACGCGCGCGTGCCTATTATGCGTCGGCGAAGGCGCGGCTGGCGAAATATGGCCGATCGCCCGACGACCTCAAGATCATGCCCGGAATCATGCCCTTCGTGGGGGAACCTTGCAGGAGGCGCAGGACAAGTTCGACATGATGCAGTCACTGGTCGAGCCACGACTCGGCCTCGGCCTGCTCGTGGTCAACAGCTTTCCCGATTATACCGGGTACGACATCGAAGGCCCGGTACCCGATCTGCCATTGCCAGGGGGACGGAACAGCGAATTCACCACCGTGATGATGCAGGCGCGCGCGCGGAGAACTGGACGATCCGTCAGCTCTACGAGCTGGTGTCCGGCGGATTTTGGCATCTTGGCGTGGTAGGCACGCCGGCCATGATCGCCGATATGATGGAAGAGTGGTTCACCACGGGTGCTGCTGACGGCTTCAACATCCAGCCACCCTGCATCCCGGTGTCGGCCGAGGATTTTGTCGAGCTTGTCACGCCCGAGTTGCAGCGTCGCGGACTGTTCCGCACCGAATATGAGACCACGACGCTGCGAGAGCATCTCGGTCTGCAGCCCGCCACCAATCGTCACGTCGTGCAGCGCCCGGCCCGGCAGCAGTAGGAGAAATGCCATGATGATCGTCGATGCGCAGATCCATATCTGGGCGAAAGGCACTCCCTCGGCACATCATCGCCAGGAACCGTATTCCAAGGACCAGGCGCTTGCCGGCATGGACGAAGCGGGCGTCGATCGCGCGGTCATCCACCCACCGATGTGGGACCCGGATTTCGAACGAACTCGCCGTCGCGGCGGTTCTCGCCCACCCCGATCGTTTCGCGATCCTCGGCTGGTTCCCGCTGGATCACCTGCAAAGCCGGTCGCTGGTCGACAGTTGGAAAGGCCGGCCGGGCATGCTTGGGCTGCGCTTCTATTTCAACCAGCGGCATGAGCAGTCATGGCCGACCGACGGCACTCTCGATTGGTTGTGGCCGGTGGCCGCACGCGCAGGCTTGCCGGTTGCGCTCGCGGCAGCGTCATTCCTCCCGGTGGTTGGGCAAATCGCCGAACGTCACCCTGGTCTCAAGCTGATCGTCGACCATATGGGCGTGCCTCGAGCCAGCAAGGGCGAAGCCTCTCACAAGAACATGCCGCAGCTTCTTGCTCTCGCCAAATATCCGAACATCGCCGTCAAGGCGACGGGTCAGGCGGGCTACGCCGAGGACGGTTATCCGTTCCGCAGCATTCACACGCACCTGCGGCAGGTCTACGACGCGTTCGGGCCGCAACGGATGTTCTGGGGGACCGACATCACCCGTATGTCGTGTTCATGGAGGCAGTGTGTGACGCTGTTTACCGAGGAACTGCCCTGGCTGACGGGACAAGACCTCGAGCTCGTGATGGGACGCGCATTCTGCGACTGGATCGGCTGGGAGCTGCCGCGGCACTGAAGCTATGCCTTCGGGCAGAAAACATGGGAGAAGACATCGGTGAAAGCAATGTTGCTGACAGGCCACGGCGGGGCGGAGATGTTGCGCTATGGCGATGCACCGGATCCGACACCGGCACCCGGAGAGATCGTCGTCGATGTCCACGCGGCCAGCGTCAACGCTGCCGACTACAAGGTCCGGCTGGGCGGACGTGGTCATAATCTTCGGTTTCCGCATATCCTCGGCCGCGACTTTTCGGGTGTGGTTGCGACAACCGGCGATGGCGTATCCGATTTCTCGGTCGGCGACGCAGTGTTCGGCGTCAACGATGCCGGTATCGAGGGGGCGTATGCGGAAAAGCTCGCCATCAAGGCGGCGATCGTCGCTCGCAAACCCGAACGCCTGTCGCACCTGCAAGCCGCCGCGATGGCGCTGACCGGCATCACTGCCATCTGGGCAGTCGAGGACACGGCGCAACTACAGGCCGGCGAAACTATCTTGATCCAGGGTGGCGCAGGCGGGGTCGCGGGCTTCGCGATTCAACTTGCGAGGCACCTCGGCGCCACCGTGATAACGACGACGAGCGCAGCCAATGTCAATTATGTTCGCAGCCTCGGCGCCAGCCGCGTGGTCGATTACAATGCCGAGGATTTCACCAAGGTCGTCTCCGATTGCGATGTGGTGTTCGACACGGTCGGGGGAGAGGTGCAGGCGCGCTCGTACAGCGTCTTGAAGCCGGGCGGACGCCTGGTCTGGGTCGCACCGGGGCCAGATGGATTTCGCCAACCGCGCTCCGATGTCAAAGTATTGCGCCCGGCCGTCAGCCGCGATCGTGCGCACCTGGAGCGGATTGTGGCGTTGCTGAACGCCGGCGCGGTCTCGCCACCGCCGATCACGCGCTACGCACTCGCGGACGCCGCCGAAGCCCATCGTGTCAGCGAGGCTCGTCATCTGCGGGGCAAACTGGTGCTCGCCGTTCGCTGAGCGTTCGGGACAATCAGACGAAGCGAAGAGGATAGCACAAATGCGCAAGTTTGTTGGGCCAGCGGGATCCGTCAGCCGCATCACCGTCGACAGCCCGGTGCTCAAGTCCAACATGCTCGGCGACCCGTCGACGCGTGACGTGGCGGTATACGTTCCGGCAGGTCAAGACGGGCGCGGCCTGCCGCTGCTCGTCGACCTGGTTGGCTTTACCGGCAGTGGTCTGGCCCACACGAACTGGGCCGGCTTCCAGGAGAACGTGCCGGAACGGCTCGACCGGCTCATCGGCGAAGCGCGGATGCCGCCGGTTGTCGTTGCCTTTCCCGACTGCTTCACTCGCCTCGGCGGCAACCAGTATATCAACTCGGCTTCGATGGGTGCCTGGGAAGACTACCTGCTGAACGAAATGCTGCCGACAGTCGAACGTCGCTTCGGCTGCGGCGGTGACGGGCGCCGGGGCGTGTTTGGCAAGAGCTCGGGCGGTTATGGTGCCATTACCCATGCACTGCGACATGCCGACATCTGGTCGGCCGCGGCCTGTCATTCCGGCGATATGGCGTTCGAGCTGTGCTATCTGCCGGATATGCCGGCGGTGCTGCGGGCACTGGCAGGCGTCGACAACTCGATCGAACGCTGGTGGCAGCAGCTTGAATCAGCCCAAAAGCATCCGGACGGCTCATTCAAGGTGTTCAACGCGCTGGCCATGGCGGCCAGTTACGATCCGGACCCGACGCAATTCCTTGGGATCCGGCTGCCGGTCACGTTCGACACCTGCGAGATCATCGAGGAACGCTGGGCGAATTGGCTGCGGCAAGACCCCGTGATTGCCCTGGAATTGCAGTCGGACAATCTCCGTCGCCTCAAGGCGCTCTATATCGACTGCGGCGAGAAGGATCAGTTCAATCTGCTGTATGGTGCGCGCAGATTTGCGCGGCGTCTGAAGCAGCTCGACATTGCTCACCGCTACGAGGAGTTCGGCGACAACCATACAAGTGTCGACTACCGCATGGATATCAGCCTGCCGTTTCTTGCCGAAGCGCTGACCCGCTGAATGTCGGACGACAGACTGCCGTGGGTAAATCCCCAACCGTCTTGACTGCCAATCCTCGCAAGCGGAACTATGCGCCGCTGATACAATTCACGTGCCGGCAAAGGAGGTTGGTATCCGCGCGCATTGGTTCATTGCATTCGCGGCGTCGATGGCTCTGGCGACCGCCACTGCCGCGCTTGCGCATGGAATAGACGAGTTGCCGGCTGGCGACGAGGTCGTGCGCGACCCGACGGTGCCTGACAAGACCAATGAGAGCCTGCTGCCGAAATCCCTGGACCCGGCCGCGCGCGGGCCGGCGGCCGCGGTGCTCGACCAGATGAAGATGTGGGGAGTAGGCGAGCGTCTGCCGGTCTGCTTCGCCGAGCAGGCTCCGGCGGCCATGCGTGCGCGCATCGCACACGCGGCCAACCGATGGTCCAAATGGGCCAACCTGGTGTTCGACTTCGGCCCTTCTGCCGATGATCCGGCGATGTGTGATCCCGGGAAGCCATACGCCATCACCATCGGCTTCAAGGACCAAGGCTCGTGGTCGTATACCGGCACCGACAGTCGTCACCATGTGCCATCGATGAATCTCGGCAACATGGACGATCCGGGTTCACGGGTCGCGCAGAACGCCCAGGAATTCGACCGCGTCGTGCTGCACGAATTCGGCCATGCGATCGGCCTCGATCACGAGCATCAAAGTCCGAACGCGCATTGCAGCGAGCAGATCGATTGGCCGGAGGCCGAGAACTACTACAAGCAGCGCATGGGTTGGACGCCTGAACAGGTCCACGAAAATCTGGAAACAATGGAGGTGCCGCTGCGTGCGGCAAAGGACGCGCTGGAGATTTCAGGCTTCGACAAGAGATCGATCATGCAGTATTCGCTGCCGCCGCAAATCTTCAAGGAGGGACGCGCAGCTCCCTGCTTCTCCACCACCAACTACGAACCTTCGCCAATCGACGCGAAATGGGTCGCCGGCCTGTATCCGGCCGAGGCGACTGGCCAGGTCCGTGTCAAGAAGGCGGTGCTGACAACGCTGGACAAGGTGTTCAAGGACGGCGGGGTGCCCGATGACGAGCGCAAGGCGGCGATCGCGAAGATTGCTGAAACCTTCAGCCTCACGCTCAATCAGGACAACAAGGCCGGCAGGGACGTGAATGCGGTGACGATCCAGAAGCTGGAGCAGAACAGCAGCGGCGCGAATTCACCCAATATCGGGACGATCAACGGCAACGTCACGTTCGGCGCGCCGCCGCCGCGTTGAGAAGGATACGCGGATCGGCGCAGCGCGGTTAGTGATGGAACTGAAACTGCACGATACACGTCTCCCCGCGCCGCGTCGCCGATGAGCGGTCGGCATTGCGGCGCAGCAGGAAGCCGGCGAGTTGGCGCACGCCGTCCTCTGCATGGGCGATCTCGTCGGGTGTCGGCCGTCGCTCCGGCAGTTCCAGCAGACCGCCGGCGTAGCGCGCCTCCACCGCAAGGTCGAACTCATTGAAGCTTCCCGACAGCATGATCGGCCCGCGCGGCTCGCAGGTGTCGGCGATCACCTCGATCAATTGCTGCGCGGCATAGTTCGCACGTGCGATCACGTCCCGCCGCGCGCCCCACATCCCGCCGCGTCCGTCCATGAAGCCGTGGATCGCGTCGTAGTCGATCGCATGCGGATCGATGCGCAGCTCCGCCCGTCGGCGCGTGCCGATGCGGAATGCGGCATTCAGGGCGAAGCCGACGAAGGTGCCGAGTACCAGCGGTGAGCCGACCAGCGGTTCGATCGAGGTCGGTAGCGCGTGGAAGAACCCGGGAAATGCCTCGACGGAAAGACCGGTCAGGATCGCCAGGCCCACCACCAGCGTGCGGCGCGTGTCCAGCATGCGGGAGGCGATCGTCTCGATACCGCCCTTGATGATGGCGCACGACGTGAAGATGAAGGTGGCGCCGATCACCGCCTCCGGCATCAGGGTGAAGAAACGCATCAGGCTGGGGATGAACGCCATCACCACGAAGATCGCGCTGATCGCATAAGCGACGACGCGCGATGCGACGCCGGTTGCCTCGCTGAGGCCGACGGATGACGCACTGACATTGACGCCGAACACGCAGAACGCTCCGGACAGTGCGGTGGTAATGCCATCGGACAGCACGCCGCCACCGATGCGCCTCAGGTTAGGCCGCACCCAGTCGGCATCGGCAAACTTCTCCGCGGCGGTCAACAGCGCCGCCGCTTTCAGCGTATTGGCCAGCGCCGCGATGAGGAACGGCGCGATCAGCACAGGTTCGAACGACCAGGCAAAATAGCCCACGCGCGGCAGTTGCACCGGCGGCAGCTCAGCCAGCTCCGCAAGCTTATCGAGGGGCACCAGCCCGGCCGGGAAGGCCGCAGCGTAACCGGCGATCATACCGATCAGCGCGCAGGACGCACGTACGATGCCCCTACCCCACACGTTCAAGGCGATGGTGACCAGCAACGTGATCGTTGCGACCGCCCAGTGGCGTGGGTCGGCATGTTCGCTGCCAGGCACCAACAAATAGCGATAGCCGACCATGCCGTTGCCGATCGCCACCAACAGGATAACCACGCCGGCAAGCTCCGGCGGCAGTAACGAGCGCAGCCGATGCATAGAACGTGACAGCAGCGCTTCGACCGCGCCGCCGAAAATCGTCATGCCACCCATCAGCGCCAGGCCGCCAAGCCGTACCGCCTCCAGCGAGGGGCTGACATAGACCGCCGTCATCACGCTCGGTGCGAGATAGCCGCTGCCGATCGGGCCCTTCGGCAGTGCCTGGAGGGTGGTGCCAATCGCCAGGATGATCATCGACCAGCTCAGTACGCTGTCGGCGACATCGGCAGAGACGTGCGCCTCGCGTGTCATGATCAGCGGGAAGACCAGGAAGCCCGCCAACACCGCGACATATTGCAGTGCGTTGAGGATGATGACCGACGTGGGCGGCACATCGTCCACGCCGTACTGCAGGTTTGCGGGCTTGCGGGTCATTTGATCCGCCACGTGCCGAGGCGACGGCGGCGAGTTCAAGGGACTTGCATGGCATCGGAACGCGCGTTGTATTGCCGGCATGGCAGCGAACCGCGGAACTCGAATCGCCGATGGACGCATCGGCGATCCGACGTGCGAGACGGTTGGCCAGCCGGTGCCGGTGATCCTGCCCCTGGTTGTGGTGACCGAGGGCGAGCCGCCGCTCGACCATGACCGCCATCGCCTCGATGGCGACTGGGCGGTGGAGGCTGCGGCGGGAGCATATCTACACAGCCATTTACGGCAAGCGGAGCCGCGATGTGGGTTGGAGATTGCTTCGCCACTGTGCTTCTCGCAATGACGATTGAACCATGATCATAGGCACCGCCGGCCACGTCGATCACGGGAAGACGGCACTCGTGAAAGCGCTGACCGGCATCGACGCCGATCGCCTGGCCGAGGAGAAGCGGCGCGGCATCACCATCGATCTCGGCTACGCCTATACCGACGCATTCGGCTTTGTCGATGTACCGGGGCATGAGCGGTTCGTCCACACGATGCTGGCCGGAGCCAGCGGCGTCGATGCGGCATTGCTGGTGGTGGCGCTCGACGATGGCGTGATGCCGCAGACCCGCGAGCACGTGCAGATCCTGCATCTGCTCGGTATCGATCGCGGCGTGGTGGCGTTGACCAAGTCCGACCTGGCACCGGGCCACGTGGAGGAGGTGGGTGCCCAGGTGCGCGCTTTGCTGGAGAAGACTGCGCTCGCGTCGGCAACAATGTTGCCGGTGTCGGCGGTAACCGGCGAGGGTATCGAGGCATTGCGTTCGGCGCTGCTCGCGCTTGGGCCGCGGCAGCGCGATACCGATCGGTATCCGCGCCTCGCCGTCGATCGTGCCTTCACGCTGACCGGGGCCGGCCTGGTGGTCACAGGCACACTTGTGTCCGGGCGTATCCGCGCCGAGGATCGCCTGTTGCTGTCACCGCGCGGTATCGAACTGCGCGTGCGCGGACTGCATGCGCAGAACCGACCGGCCGATGAGGCGGTCGCCGGCCAGCGTACTGCTCTGAACGTCACTGGTCCGCGGCTGACGAAGGACGCGGTAACACGCGGCGATTGGGTGCTGCATCCCGACGTGCACGCGCCAACCGCACGCTTCGACATCCGCCTGACATTGCTGGCAGAGGAGCCGCGCGCGGCACGCACCGATGCGCCGGTGCATCTCCATATCGGCGCGGCGCATGTGACGGCACGCGTTGCGGCACTGGATGCCGAACGGATCGAACCAGGCAGCACCGTACTGGCGCGCCTGACGCTTGATCGGCCGATCGGGGCACTTGCGCGCGATCGGCTGGTGCTGCGCGACGCCGCAGCGACACGCACCATCGGCGGCGGCGTGGTGGTCGACCCGTTTCCGCCCCGGCGTGGTCGACGCACGCCGGAACGGCTAGCGCAACTGGCGGCACTGGATCAGCCCGATCCGGTCGATGCGTTGCGCGCGTTGCTGATACTGCCGCCTGGATGGACCGACCGGGCAGGATACCTGCGCGCACGTAATCTGCCGCCGTCGCTGCTGTCATCCACGTCGGCGGTCGGCGTCGGCGACCTTTTGATGACACCGGCAACGCTGGATGCGCTGCGCGGCGACGTGATCGAGCGCCTTGCCTCGCATCACGTGTTGGCGCCAGATCAGCCGGGATTGCAGCTTGAGCGGCTGCGCACGGCAACGCCCGGCCGTCCATCGGTGGCCGCATTTCGAAGCGTTATCGAATCCTTGTCTCGCCGCGGTGCGGTGGAACAGGATGGGCCGTGGCTGCGGCTGCCCACGCATCGCGCGACGCTGTCGGCGCGGGACGAACATGTGTGGGGGCAAGTCCGCGAATTGATCGCTGCCGAACGATTTCGTCCGCCGCGGACGCGCGACCTGGCCCGAGCGCTATCAGTGCCGGAGGTGGCGATGCGCGCGATGCTGAAGCGGGTGCAGCGAATGGGTCGGCTGATCGAGGTGGCGCCAGATCAGTTCTTTCTGAGCGAAACGGTCGCGGAGATGCTCGGCGCCGCCGCGAAGCTGGCGGAGTCGGATCCCGCAGGCACTGTCACCGCCGCTGCGTTTCGCGACCAGTTGGCGAACGGCAGGAAGGTCGCGATCCAGGTGCTGGAGTTTTTCGACCGGGCCGGCGTCACGGTACGGATCGGCGATGAGCGGCGAGTGCGGACAGACCGCATCGGTCTGTTCGGCCCCGCACCCTAGGCGAACGCCAGGACCACCACGCCGCCACATATCAAGGCAATCGCCGCGAGGTGCGTGATGCCCAGTGCCTCGCCGAACGCATAGTGGCCGATCAGCACCGCGGCAACATACGAGACGGCGGTGCAGGGCAGGGCGCGCGACATTGGAATGCGGCGAAGCGCCACGATGTAGAGCACCGCCGCTCCGCCATACAGCACCATCCCGAGCAGCGTGTGCCAATCAAGCAGTTGCGTGATGAAATTGACCGCGCCCGCGCCCGCCTTCAGCAGGGTCTGTCCGGCCATGCTGGTGGCAATCGCAGCGAACAGAGTTGCCCAGTAGAATGTCACGCGTCGGCACGCTCGGCTGCCGCATTGCGCTCGACCGAGCGCACCGCACCCTGCGGCTTTCCGTTCGCCGACAGGAAGGTGCGGCCGACATATTCGCCGAGCACTCCCAGGATCATCGACTGCACGCCGGCAACCAGCATGATCACCGTCATCGTCGATGCCCAGCCGGATGGCGTGTCGTGCAAGAACAGTGCCTCGACGATGGTTGCCACCGCGCCCGCCGTACCAAGCAACGCCATGAACACGCCGGCGTAGATGGCAAGCCGCAGCGGCGCGAGTGAGAAGCTGGTGGCCAGGTTCAGCCATAGCCGCACCAGGCGAGTGAGGTTGTAGTTTGAGCGTCCCTCGATGCGCGGCAGGTGGCGCACCTCAATGCTGTCGATCCGCTGCGTCACCTGCATGATCAGCCCATCGACGTACGGGTAAGGTCCTTGATAGCGTGTCACCGCCCGTACCACGAACGCCGACATGCAGCGGAACGACGACAGGTACAGTCCCTTCGGCTTGTCGAGCAGACGATCCGCCACCGCGTTGGCGAACCGGCTGCCGATATTGCGCCAGCCCGCATGCTGCTTGACGGAATAGCGTGTGTAGACGACGTCCCAGTTGCCCAGCCGGGCATGGTCGTAAAGCCTGACCACTTCCTCGGGCGGGTTCTGCAGGTCGTCATCCATGGTGATCGCGTAGGCGCCGCTGGTATGTCGCAATCCCGTCATGACCGCGTTGTGCTCGCCGAAATTGCGCGCGTGCTCGACATAGGTGAGCGGCACGGCGGCGCGCTGCACCAGCTCCTGGCATACCGCGCCTGAATTGTCAGGGCTGCCGTCGTTGACCAGAACGATCTCCAGTCCTCCGGCGGGTCGCAGCACGGACAGTGCTTCGACCAGGCGCGCAATCGAGGCGGCGCCGCGATACACGGGGATGACTATTGACAGGCCGATGCCAGCCGACTGCGTCGGGGCAACGGACACGCGATAGCGCAGATCGGTCTCGTCGTTCATGGTCGCTCCGCGGTCGCCAGCACCGATCCGCCGGCCGGGAGGCGGAGGGGCAGGTGACGCTCGATCTCTGTCATCGCATGAAGTGTGGCGTCGAGCCATGGCGGAAACGGGGCAACGTCCGAGGCCGCCGCATGGCGCGCGAGCAATTTGCGCTGCGCCACCATGAGCGGCAGCAACAGCCCGTTCCAATAATGGGCGCGCACGCGAACGAAGCCGGCGTCGACCAGCGCGGCCGCAAGTTGGCGCACACTGCAACGGCGGACATTGTGTACCAGCCGGTCGTGTGCCGACAGCAGCCAGGCGTAGGCCGGCATGTTGACGATCAGCGGACCACCTGGACGCAACACGCGGCGCAGTTCGGCAAGTGCCAGCGTCGGATCGATAGCACCGTGGCACAGCAGGTCTGCGGCGATCGCGGCATCGAAGCACGCATCGGCAAACGGCAGCGCGTTGACACTGCCGCGCACGATCGGGGCGCCGGATTTGGCGGCGGCGCGACAAGCAGCCGGCTCTGCCCATTCCACGCCGAATGGCGCCAGATCCGGCCGTTCGACCCGCAGGCGGGCGAGCAGCCCGCCGGTGCCGCAACCGGCGTCCAGGACAGCGCCGTGAATGCCACCAAGCGCATCCACTAGCCGACGATGCAGCGCGCGGTACCACCACATGTGGTCCTCGGCCGCATCCATCAGCGTGTATTCCGCCAGCTCCATTCGGATCATCTGCCTTGCCGTCGCCGCGTCGGCAAGGCATGGATGATGCGGTGGACCGAGGGGAACCCGTCGTTGGCTGATGTCGTTCCGCAAGTCGTGGCGGTGCCCGCGCCGCGCATCCTGACCGACAACGCGTCTGACACCCTGCGCGGCATCGCGCTGGCGATGCTTGCCTACCTGATCTGGACCCTGGGCGACGCGACCGCGAAGTCGGTGCTGCCCGCTGTTGGCGTCGCCGCCGCGATGCTGTGGCGGGGGTTGTTCGGCATGGCCACGGTGGCGGTGGTGACGGTCGGTCGGCCTTCCGCCACCGGCTGGCGACGTCTGGTGCCGAGGCGCTGGGGCATGGTGCTGGCGCGCAGCGTGCTGTCGTCGTTCGTTTCGGTGTGTTGGTACATCTCCTGGCTGTCGATGAGCCTCGCCGATACTTATGCGGTGGGCTTTACCGCGCCGTTGATCATGACGCTGTTGGCGGTGCCGATGTTGGGCGAGCGGATCCGCTGGCGGCGGGTGCTCTCCACGCTGGTGGGCTTTGGCGGGGTGCTGATCATGCTGCGTCCAGGCGGCGACCTGTGGACACCGGTCGTAGTCCTGCTGCTGGCCGGCACGCTGGTGATGGCGCTGACGCGCATCATGACGCGGCAGTTGACCACCACGGAGACGCCGGAATGCCAAGCGTTCTGGCTGCTGATCTGCCACACGGTGACAGGGTTCGGGCTGCTGTGGACGTTCCCCGGCTCCGCGGCAATCGGCACCGCCGGTTGGCTGGCGCTGGCGTTCCTCGGCCTGTCGAGCGGGCTGGCGCATTGCGTGTTCGCGCGCAGCTACGCGCTGGCGCCGGTCTCGGCGCTGGCGCCCTACGAATACACGATGCTCCCCTGGGGGGTGGCGGCGGGCTTCCTGGTGTTCGGCGATCTGCCGTCGTGGAACACGCTGGTGGGAGCTGTGGTTGTGGCAGCGTCCGGCACCTACAACGTGTACCGCGAGCGCGTGCGCCGCGCGGAGGAACGGGCGGCGGCAGCCTGAGCGTTACTTGCGCACGTAGCGTTTGCAGCGGATCACGAGAAGATCGCGGAAGTGCGGCCGCATGCGTTCGGTCCAAGGCGTATTGGCGGCCTTCTTCCAGGCGGCGCTCTGCGACACGTCCGGACCGGTCATGTGGTACAGCGCCAGGTACTTGCGCTCGCGGTCGGTCGCCTCCGAGCTGTAACGGCGCGCGCACAATACGCCGGGCACCGCGCCGAGCTGCGGCAGGTGCTCGGCGTTGTACCACTCGTTGAACTCGGGCTCCGCGGCCGGATCTATGCTCATCGATGCGACCAGCAGCCCGCCGGCGCCGACCGGAGCGGCGAGGTCACCCGGAACAAGCTGCTCGCCCGTGAACCGCATGATGCGCTTGGCTATCGCGGTGACGCGCCTGGTCCAGACCGAGGAATTCGTGCCGCCGATCGCCAGGTACGGTGCGCTTTGCAGCACATCCGGCGTGGCGAGATCGTAGGTGGCGACGGTGACGTTCGGGTTCTCCGCGCCAATCCAGCGTTCGGCGTTGATGAAGCCCGGGACGCGCAGGCGCTCAGGGATGTGCTCCAGGTCGTACCAGTCGTGGAATTCGTCCGCCTGCGTGCTCGAGAAGTCGAACGACGCGAACAGCAGCCCCTTGGTCATGGCTTCCTCCTGGTCCCCGTTTCCGCCAATCGTGACATGGTTGGGAGGGGCTTCCAAGGTTCGCCACGGGTGCGCCGGCAGACTGGCAGGAAGCACAGGGTGGCAGTCCCTTACGATGAAGGAAGAGCGTACCGCATCGGCCGCGAGTTATGCGAGCCGTGCCGCGATGCGCGGGTCGAAGCGTTGACAACGGAGCCGGTGTGCTGGGTATTGAGCCACGTAACGGATCTTGTGGAAGGCAGGACGGTGAAGCGCGGCAACTTTGCCGGTTCCGCGTGGTCTGAGACCCCGGCACGCCGGTGACACCTTCTGCACGGTAACCGGGTGAAGCCTTGACCCCTCGACGGCGGGCCGGAAATCGACCATCTGTTGGTCATGTCCCAGACCTTGCTCCGCCCGTCGCCGCACGTGCTGTTCATCCCGGAGAAGCAGCCGGCAAAGCCGCTCACGCGGCGGCTGAGGGTCGTGTCGGAATATGAGCCGAATGGCGATCAGCCGAGTGCGATCGCCGAACTCGTCGCCGGCGTGCGGCAGGAGGAACGCGACCAGGTGCTTCTCGGCGTCACCGGCTCGGGCAAGACATTTACGATGGCCAAGGTGATCGAGGCGGTGCAGAAGCCGACCCTGATCCTGGCACCGAACAAGACGCTGGCGGCGCAGCTCTACGGCGAGATGAAGAGCTTCTTCCCGGACAACGCCGTGGAGTATTTTGTTTCCTATTACGATTATTACCAGCCGGAGGCGTATGTCCCGCGCACCGACACCTATATAGAGAAGGACGCGCAGATCAACGAGCAGATCGACCGCATGCGCCACGCGGCGACCCAGTCGCTGCTGGAACGCAACGACGTGGTGGTTGTCGCCTCGGTCTCCTGCATCTACGGCATCGGCTCGGTCGAGACCTATGCTCGGATGGTGGTGAAGCTGGAGACCGGTGGAAGGATCGATCGCGATGCGCTGGCCAAGGGGCTGGTGGACCTGCAGTACCGCCGCAACGACGCTGCCTTCCAGCGCGGCGCGTTCCGGCTGCGTGGTGAGACGGTGGACATCTTCCCCAGCCACTATGAGGACCGCGCCTGGCGCGTCACGCTGTTCGGCGACGAGGTTGAGGCGATCCACGAATTCGATCCGTTGACCGGCGAGAAGGCCGCCGCGCTGAGCGAGATCACGGTGTACGCGAACAGCCACTACGTCACGCCGCGGCCAACGCTGACGCAGGCGATCCGCGACATCAAGGTGGAGCTGAAGCAGCGGCTGGAGGAACTTACTGCCGAGGGCAAGCTGCTAGAGGTTGAGCGGCTGCAGCAGCGTACGACCTTCGACATCGAAATGATGGAGACCACCGGTTCGTGCAAGGGCATCGAGAACTACTCGCGTTACCTGACCGGTCGCAATCCCGGGGAGCCGCCGCCGACACTGTTCGAGTACCTGCCGGAGAACGCGCTACTGATCGTCGATGAAAGCCACGTCACAGTGCCGCAGCTTGGCGGCATGTTCCGCGGCGACTTCAATCGCAAGTCGGTTCTGTCCGAGTTCGGCTTCCGCCTGCCGTCCTGCGTCGACAACCGGCCGCTGAAGTTCGAGGAGTGGGAGACCTATCGGCCGCCGACTATTTTCGTGTCCGCCACACCCGGCCCGTGGGAGATGGAACGCACCGCAGGCGTGTTCGCCGAACAGGTGATCCGGCCGACCGGGCTGATCGACCCGATGACTGAGGTGCGGCCAGTGGAGCACCAGGTGGACGATCTGCTGGCGGAGTGCCGCGGGGCGGCGGCGCAGGGCTCGCGCGTGCTGGTCACCACGCTGACCAAGCGGATGGCGGAGGACCTTACCGACTACCTCACGGAACACGGCGTGAAGGTGCGCTATCTGCACTCCGACATCGACACGCTGGAACGGATAGAAATCATCCGCGACCTGCGGCTGGGCGTGTTCGACGTGCTGGTGGGGATCAACCTGCTGCGCGAGGGGCTCGACATACCCGAATGTGCGCTGGTGGTGATCCTGGATGCCGACAAGGAGGGATTTCTGCGCTCGCAGACCTCGCTGGTCCAGACCATCGGCCGTGCCGCGCGCAATATCGACGGGCGCGTGATCCTGTATGCCGACACGATGACCAACAGCCTGCGCCACGCGATCGAGGAGACCGAGCGGCGGCGCAACAAGCAGCGGGCGTGGAACGAGACGCACGGAATCACGCCGGCGTCGATCAAGCGGCAGATCGGCAAGGTGCTGGAGAGCGTGTTCGAGCAGGACTACGTGACGGTCGCGCCGATCAAGGATGCTGGCATTGCCGAATTTGTCGGCAAGGACCTGAAGGCGGCGATCGCCGATCTGGAGAAGCGCATGCGGGGTGCGGCGGCAGATCTGGAGTTCGAGGAGGCGGCGCGGCTGCGCGACGAGATCAGGCGTCTGGAAGCGTTGGATCTGGGGCTGGAACCACCGCCGGCACCGAGCGCGTCGTTGCGACCGGGCGCCGCGCCGCGCGGGAAGCGGGATCGCACGCCGGAGCCGATGGGGCCCGGCGGTGGCGGGTATGATCCGAGTAAGCGACGCGGGCGGGGAGGGATGCGGCGGCGCGGGCCTTAGTGCCGCGCTGCACCGCCCGCCGGGGATGAATGCTTCGATCAGTGTGTGTTGCGCGGCATGGGCGAATGCGTCGCACGGCGCGCTCGGTGGCGGAGACCGCGACCAGCGGCAGCGGGCGCGGCGGCGCTGTCCTCACCCGCGCCGGCAAGGCGATCGTCGGTGCTGCCGTGCCATAGCAGCGGATACGGCGTCGGCGGCGGGCAAACATTTGCTTGCAGTCCACCGCGTGTGCTCCAAGTAAGGGCGATTGCAACAGGAGCGCACTCGATGAAGCTGTCCGCCCGCAACCAGATTGCCGGCACCATTAAGGCGGTGAAGCCAGGCGCCACCACGACGCACGTCACGATCGAGGTATCGCCGACGGTGACGATCACCTCATCGATCACCAACGAGGCGTCCGAGGAACTTGGGCTAAAGCCCGGCATGAAGGCCATCGCGGTGATCAAGGCCTCAGACGTGATGGTTGGCGTCTGATCAGGCCGCGGCTTCTGCCAGCCCTGCCGCCTTTGGTACATGCAAGGTTGGGCGACAATGCGCCGCGATTGCGACGCCGACGAGGTGCGAGAGCAGGTGCACCTCGCCAAGTGCGGCGCGAATGGTCCAATGCGCCGCTGACAGGTGGGTGAGCACGGCCCAACAGGAGGGTATGTCTCGCCGCCGAACTGCGTCGTGCCAGAACGTGCGGAGCTGCATCCCTGTCCGAACGACACGGCAATCGCGTTTGCTCGCTTGGCCGAGCACGCGTGGGTGCAGGAGGGAAGTCCATACGGAGGCGGCTGGGTTCCGTCGCGAGCTCATCGAACCAGCTGAGCAGCGAGATGATGGCAGGCGGTCCGAATGGGTGCTCGTTGACCACGACGCGTGGTTCGGCACGTCAGGGATGTTTGGTCCGGATCGGTCGTGTCGGGCGACACCGCCTGCGGCCGCTACGAATCCAACCTGGCAGAACCCGCCGTGTTCGACCCAAACGTGCTGGAACCAGCGAGCATCGCGCTGCTGACAATCCCGCTTCCCGCCACCCAGACAGTCCGCGAGCGGCTGCGATCGCGCAACCGCTCAGCTAGCAGCATTCGTCAGCCTGGACATGGCGTTGTCCTTGCCGGCAAAGTCGGCGAATGCGACACGATGTAAACGGGACCGACGGCGCCTTGCGACCGGGTGAGGTGGCGATCACGCTGCCGGCGGAGTCCGATGCCGGCGTGTATTTCATCGGCGTGATCCACACCCCGTGGCGGATGCGCGAGGAATGCCCCAAGCGTGGCGAATTCGATGGGCCTATCTGTTCGATCGTGCTGGACGAGCGCTGGCGCGAGGCGCTGACCGATCTCGCCAGGCACAGGCGTATCCAGGTGCTTTATTGGATGCACCGCGCGCGGCGCGATCTCGTGTTGCAGAGACCGTTCCGCAGCGGGGAGACGACCGGCACGTTCGCGCTCCGCTCTCCGGTGCGACCGAACCCGATCGCCTCGTCGGTGGCCGATCTGCTGGCGGTCGAGGGTACCACTTTGCGCGTCCGCGGGCTGGATTGCCTGGACGGCACGCCGCTGATCGATTTGAAGCCGGAGCGTACCAGCCCATGAACCAGATTTTTGCGCGCGGTGCCATGCCGTTGCTGACCGCATTGCTGCTGGCAGGGGGCGCCGCCCTGTCGATCGGCCGTTCGAACGCCGAGCGCGTGCACGCCATTCCGGCGCCCGCGATCGATGAACCGGCGGGCGACGAAGGGACCGAGGTAACGGTATTGGCCGGCGGATGTTTTTGGGGTGTGCAGGGCGTGTTCCAGCACGTCAACGGCGTGACCAGCGCGGTGTCCGGCTATGCCGGCGGCGAACCAAACGCCGCGCACTACGAGACCGTGAGCACCGGCGTGACGGGACATGCGGAGTCCGTGCGCATCAGCTTCGATCCGCGCCGTATCAGCTACGGGCGCATCCTGCAGATTTACTTCTCGGTGGCGCACGATCCGACGCAGCTCAACCGGCAAGGCCCTGACCGCGGCACCCAGTATCGCTCGACGATCTTCCCGGCGGATGCCCGGCAGGCCGAGATCGCCAAGGCCTATATCGCCCAACTCGGTGAGGCGCATGCGTTCGACACCGCCGTCGTCACCACGATCGAGGCGGACCGTCCATTCTACCCGGCCGAGGCGTATCATCAGGACTTCCTCACGCGCCACCCGGATAACCCGTATATCGTGTTCAATGATCTGCCGAAGCTCAAGGCGCTGCGGCAGGTGTATCCCGACCTCTATCGCGCCGATCCGGTGCTGGTCGCGGCGGCGGGCAACCTATCCAACTGACGCAGCCGACCTATCTAACAGGCGATGACAGCCAGGAGTGCGTCCGATGCGTCGCGCCATTCTGCTTGTGCTGGCCGGACTGATGGCAGGTTGCGCCGACCAACTCGCCGCCAGGCAGGCCTATCTGAGCCAGTTCGTAGGCCAGCCCGAGGGGGTGGTGGTGCAACAGTTAGGCGTGCCGTCGCGCAGCTTTGAGACCGGCGGAGTAAGGTACCTCGCCTACAATGACCGCCGGATCGACATCATCCCGACATTCCCGTCATACAGTCCATTCTTTACCGGCTGGT
The DNA here is from genome assembly GCA_963749575.1 of uncultured Alphaproteobacteria bacterium. GTDB lineage: Bacteria > Pseudomonadota > Alphaproteobacteria > Acetobacterales > Acetobacteraceae > JAMXLO01. Next base: position 495,567 of record CAVVNM010000008.1, on the reverse strand, counting down.
ATGGCGCCGGCTTTCCGCCACAGGTGGTCGATCTGCAATGCGAGACGACGTTCGAGGTGGCCGACGGCACCGTGAAGGCATTCTCCCTGCGCGGCAACGCCTGCGGGTGACCGGCGGCCAGCGGTCACCGAGTTCGGCTGGAAGGATCACGCCGTGGCGGCGAGCGCCTTTGCATACGCGCTGACCGCGGTGGCGAACCCAATGACAAGCGCATCGGCCGTCAGTTCATGGCCAATCGACGCCTCGGCGAGGCTCGGCATGCGCGCAATCAGCGGCGGCAGGTTGTGCAGGTTCAGGTCGTGCCCGGCATTGACCACCAACCCCCGATCCGCCGCGGCTCGCGCCGTTGTCGCACACGCATTGAGCCATCCGTCGTATGCTCCGGTGCGGAACGCGGCAGCATAGGAGCCGGTGTAGATCTCGACGCCATCGGCGCCGCTCGCGGGGATGCGGTCCAGTACCGCGGGGTCCGGATCGATAAACAGGATCACCCGCGCGCCCATTGCCTTCAGCGCCACGATGGCGGGCCGGACCAGCGCCATCTGCTCGGGACCAAGCTTGAAACCCTCCTCGGAGGTGAATGCGTCCGGCGCATCGGGCACCAGCGTACATTGTTCCGGGCGGGCTTCGGCCGCGATCGCCAGCAGGCGCGCGTCAGGATAGCCCTCGATGTTCAGCTCCACCTGCGGGCGCCACTTGGCGATCGTTTCGGCGAGCATCGGCACGTCGGAGCGGCGTATGTGCCGTTCGTCCGGCCGCGGATGCATCGTGATGCCACGCGCTCCTGCCTCGATCGCGATGCGGGCGAACGCGCCTAGATCGGGCACGCCGGTGTGGCGCGAATTGCGCAACAGCGCGATCTTGTTGAGGTTGACGCTTAATCGGGCCATTGATCAGTGCGTTGCGATGCCGGTTGCGCAGAATCCGATGCCGCTCGGGTTCATGGTGCCCAGCATCCTAGCATCATGGCATGCGAGGCGAAACCGGGGTCGGGTTGAGCCTCGCCTGTGGATGAGGCCGCGCGGCTCCAAGCGGGGCAGCCCTGCTGCTCGCGCCTTGCGGGGGCGCCACCGAACGAACGGCGCCGGCCGCATCGTGTCTCAGCGAGCTCGCCGCAGCCATGAATGGCGACACGCACGAGAGCGTTCCCTCAAGTCAGCACGCCGCGGGGCTGCATACTATGGTCCAACTTCACCGCCGACCTCGTAGCCGCATTGATCGACACCGTTGTTGAGATATCGCGGCGACAGCTTGGGCTGCACTGTCATGATCGGCGAGCAGATGAAGCGGCGTCTGCCGCGCCGCGAACTGCACACGACCGAGGCCTTCATCGAGGATGGTGAAGTCGTAGTCCGCCGATAGTATGCCGACCAGTGCCGCGGTTGCGGGCAATGCGGACCGAGCAGATCGAAACCGCACGCCGCGGTCGGTATCGGCGAGCGCGCGCCTTCATCGATCGCCGTGGTCAGTAACACGATCTCGCCGCCGAGGATCGCATCCTCACGGTTCAACGCATCGAGCCGTCGGATTTGTCAGGTTCGGCCCGCGTGCCAGGTGGCTGCTGTCCGGTCTGGTTAAGAGCCGGCGCGCCGAATCTGGAACGCCTCGGGTGCATCGGCGGCTTTCGCGCCCCTGCGTCCCGCAGCTTTGAGGCTTCGATTTCCGAAGTTTCCAGCGATATTGGACACGGCAGCAACGACTGGAATTCCACACCGGGCTCGACCGTCAGGTTAGCCCCGCCGCGGCAATCGTGACATTAAGCGCACGCACGCCGGCAGCGGGTCCGTCGGGATGGCTCCACACCGCGCCGACCACGGCGAGGAAATCGGCACCGGCCTGCACCAGGGGCGCACAATTGTCCGCGGTGATGCCGCCGATCGCGCAGCACGGCAGCTCCATCAGGTCCGACCACCAGTGCAGGATCTCGGGATCGATGCAGCGCGTGACCTCCTTGGTGCCCGAAGGGAAGAAAGCACCGAACGCGACGTAGTCGGCGCCGTCCTCGCCCGCCTGCATCGCGAGGTCACGGCTGCCCTTGCAGGTGACGCCGAGCGTTGCGTCGGGGCCCATCAAAGTCCGGGCCTGGCGAGCCGGCATGTCGTCCTGCCCGACATGCGCACCGTCGCTGCCGGTCCCGCGCACCAGGTCGGCGCGGTCGTTCAACAGGAATGCCACGCCTCGCGCCTGTGTTACCGGGCGCAACGCATCAATCGCGCGGCGCCATACGTCATCGTCCACGTCCTTCAGCCGCAGCTGTACCGCCGCGACATCGCCGGCGTCCAGTGCGGACGCCAGCAAATCGGCGAATGCCGCAGGGTCGAGCTTCGGGGGCGTGATCAAATAGACGCGGCAGCCTTGCTGGCTGCCGCCTATCTCCACCACGTATCAAACCTTGCCGAGATAGATGTCGACGATCTTGTTCAGCATCTCCAGCGCCAGTTCCTTCGGGCGTTGGAACGTGTTGCGGCCGATGATGCTGCCGTTGGCGCCGCCGTCGCGCAGGCCGCGCACCTCCTCGAACACGCCGTCGAGGTCCTTCGCCTCGCCGCCGGAGAACACCACCACGCGGCGGCCGTTGAACGCGCACTGCATCACGTGCTCGACCCGCTTGGCGAGCGTGGAGCCGTCGATCTTCTCGTAGCTCTTCTTCGCCGCCTCCAGGCTGATCACCGCGGTCGGCGGCTTCACCTTGATGATGTTGGCGCCCATCAGCGCCGCCATCTGCGTCGCATAGGCGCAGATGTCGAGCGCGGTCTCGCCGGCCCTGTCGAGGTTGGGGCCGCGCGGATAGCTCCAAACCACCACCGCCAGCCCGCTCGCCTTCGCCTCTGCCGTGAGTTCCCGCAATTCCTCCATCTGTGCGAAGGCGTACTCGCTGCCGGGATAGATAGTGAAGCCGATCGCGGCGCAGCCGAGGCGCAGCGCGTCCTTCACCCCGGCGGTGACCGCCTGGTCCTTGTTGGTGGCGAGTGAGTTGGCGCTGTTGCACTTCAAGATGGTGGGGATCTGGCCGGCGAAGGTGTCAGCGCCGGCGGCGATCATGCCGAGTGGGGCGGCGTAGGCATTCAGCCCGGCCTCGATCGCGAGCTGGTAGTGGTAGTGCGGATCGTACGCCGGGGGGTTCGGCGCAAAGCTGCGCGCGGGGCCGTGCTCGAAGCCCTGATCGACCGGCAGGATCACCACCTTGCCGGTGCCGCCGAGCTTTCCGGTTGACAGGATGCGGGCCAGGTTGGCTTTCACTCCGGGCGGATCGCCCTCGTACCAGTCCAGGATTTTCTTTACTTTCTGGGTGACGCGCATAAGACGGTCCTTCTTGCTGAGGGCTGATGGGCGCTGCCGTGCGTACTACTCCACGGCATGGCCGCTGTCACCCGGGGCGGTTCGCACCTGCAACCAATCGTGCAGCCGGCGCGCGGCTGTCCGATCCCCCATATCGATCGCGGGTGGACGCGAGGTTAACACCTCACTGCCAAGTGATGTCGCGATCAATGCGACGGAGGTCCAGCCGGATGAAGCGGGGTACAGCACGATGCGGCGCTGGCCGATGCGAAGCGCGCTTAGTGCCAGACCGGGGGCGTCGGCGCAGTCGAGGATATTGTCGATCGGAACGGCCGGGTATTCGGCGTGTGCCTGCTCGATCAGCGCGCGCCACCAGCCGCAGCCGGCGTACAGCGCGGCACCGGCTGCGGAGAGAAGGGTAATCGGTTGCCCGACGGCAAGCGCTGCCCGTGCATCGCGCAGCCCGTGAATCACGACAGCAGGATACGCAGCGCTCATCGGTGTCATTCACGCGCAGGCGGAAACCCGGTGCGATGTGGCCTCAGATCCACGTTTGCGCGCGAATAACCCGGAGCGTCGGCCGATATCTGCTTGACGTTCAATGCCCCACCCGCTTTCAGTTCACGCGTCACTTCAGGCAGGGCAGGGAATGGCAGCCGACACCGAAGACCCCGAATCGGCGACCGACAGGATCGAAGCGGCGCTCGATCGGATCGCACAGGCTGCGGTGCGGGAGGAGACGCGGCCGGCGGATCAACTTCCGTCATTCGACTCCAAAGAAGTTGCTGCGCAACTCGACGGCCTGATCGATCGTCTGCGTGCGGCACTCGCCGACAGGGTCGGTTGAATTCGGAAGCAAGGAACATTCGATGGCGCAGGTCACTGTTCGCATCAATGGCTATGCATACACCGTCGGCTGCCAGGACGGCGAGGAGGAGCATCTGGAAGCGATGGCCAATGAAGTCGAACGGCGGATCGAGTCCATCAAGGTTGCGGCTGGCCCGAGCGGCGAGGCGCGCATGTTGGTGATGGCATCGCTGCTGATGGCGGACGATCTCTACGAGGTCAATCGTGCGCTGCAGGCAGCGCAGGCTGGCCAGCCGATCGCCGCGCCGCCAGATCCGAAGCTGGGGCGGCGGCTTGGGAAGCTGGCGAGGCGGGCGGAAGAGATTGCCCTCGACCTGGAGCATCCCTAGATTGTGGCTGCGGGGCTGCCCGGCGCGACAGGCAATACATCCCCTGGGCCAGTAAGCAACTCCCACGGGAACTGGCTCTGTCGGGATCTTGGTCCCGGTATCTGGTGCCCACCTGCACAAGCAGGCTCTGGGAGGATGAGACGCCACCGGCCATGGCGGCTCCGCACATCCACATGGAACTGATCGAAGCGAAGCGCGCGGTCCGCCAGCGGATGCTGGCGGCGCGGGAGGCGTGGCATCCGGCGTCCGGCGCGACCCTGGCGGAGCACGTGTTGCGCGAGATGCCGCCTCCTGTCAGGGCGGTGGTGTCGGGGTTCTGGCCGATCGGGCAGGAGATCGACGTCACGCCACTGCTGGTGGCGCTGCATGAGCAGGGGCACCCGATCGTGCTGCCGGAAACACCGAAGCGTGGGAACCCATTGATCTTCCGGCTTTGGCATCCGGGCGCCGGGATGGTTCCGGAGCGTTTCGGTACGTTGCGGCCGGATGGCGAGGTGACGCAGCCGGATTTCCTGCTGGTGCCATTGCTGGCATTCGACCGGCGCGGGTACAGGATTGGATATGGGGCCGGGTATTATGACCGAACGCTCGCCGGGCTGCCGGGACGGTTCCGGCTGGGTGTGGCGTATGCCGCGCAGGAACTGGACGAGGTGCCCGCGGGTCCCTACGACGAGCGGCTGGACGCCGTGGCGACCGAGCGCGGCGTGATCATCTGCAAGGACACCTGAATGCGCATCCTGTTCATCGGCGACGTGGTCGGACGCTCCGGCCGCGAGGCGGTGGCGGCGTCGCTGCCCAAACTGCGCGATGCGCTGCGCATCGAACTCGCGGTGGTGAACGCCGAGAACGCCTCGCACGGCTTCGGCCTCGCCCCCGACATGGCGATCGCGCTGTTCGCCGCCGGCGCGGACGTGATCACGCTGGGCAACCACGCCTGGGACCGCAAAGAGATCATCCCCTACATCGCTGAGACCCCCCGCCTGCTCCGCGCGCTGAATTTCCCCGCCGGCACGCCCGGCGGCGGCTCGGTGGTGGTGGAAGTCCCTGGCGGACGGCGGGCACTGGTGCTGCAGGCGATGGGGCGGCTCTACATGGACCCGCTCGATTGCCCGTTCCGCACCACGGCCGACCTGCTGGCGAGACATCGGTTGGGCGGCACGGTGGCGGCGATTTTCGTGGATTTCCACGCCGAGGCGTCGAGCGAGAAAATGGCATTCGGGCATTTCCTCGACGGCCAGGTGTCGGCTGTGATCGGCACGCACACGCATTGCCCCTCGGCGGACGCGCAGGTGCTGCCGGGCGGCACGGCGTTCCAGTCCGATGCCGGCATGTCGGGCGACTACGACAGCGTGATCGGCATGGTGAAGGACGCGGCGACGCTGCGGTTCTGGCGCAAGATGCCCGGCGAGCGGCTGGCGCCGGCGGAAGGCGATGCGACCGTGTGCGGCGTGTTCATCGAGACCGACGATGTGACCGGGCTGGCACGAAGGGTCGAGCCGGTGCGGGTGGGCGGACGGCTGGCCGGGGCGATGCCGGTTGGGTGAACGGCCTCGCCACCGTCGCCGTAAACAGCTTCAATCGACGCCGTTCACCATGACTGTGTGATCCCGGCCGATCCATTCATTGTTCCCCAGGCTCATCCAGGTGAAGACGATGACCTGGCCCGGTGCCAGCCCGTCGGTTGCAAGATCTACGCTGTGGATTCCAAACCCGGTGTCGCGCGTCTGCAGGTCGCTCCGGGTTTGCCAGCCATCGGCGCTCCAGTGCACCAGCGCCGGCTCCGGCAGATCGAGCCGCAGCACGCGGCCCAGCGGCACACCCGGTGGGCGCCAATCCGGCCGCCACGGCCGGCAACGCGCTACGTGCTTCTCCCTCAGGTAGCGCCGAACCGGTTGCGGCGGCCGGTCGAACACCGCCCCATCCGCCAGCGAACGCAGCAGCTTGATGTGCTCGGCATGTGCCCACACCAGCGGCATGGCCGACCCGCTCGGCCTGCCGCGCTCGAGTTCCAGCTCCGGGATCGGCGGGCCGTCCCACACCTGCTCCGGAAGCAGCCTGCCGGGGCTGGCGCCGGACTCCAACGTGGCGAGCAGCCGTTCCGCGGCGTCCCGCCTGCCCGCGGCCAACTCGTAGTGGGCGCGCTCACCGGCGAGCAGCGGCCAGACGCGGCCTACGCCGGTGCCATCGAACGGACTGCCATCGTCGTGCTCGCCGTAACCGTCGCCGTTGTAGCGACGCCAGCCGGGTCCGTACGGCAATTCGACACGCAGGACCTGATCGATCACCTTCACCGTATCGACGATGCGCGGGTCGTCCGCCGCCCGCAGCCCGAACCGCACCAGCGCCAGCGCATCCGTGCTGATCAGCTCGTCGGCCTTGACATGCGACGCGCTGGCGAAGCGGTTGCGTACCTCGACCATGCCGCGCAGTTCGGCGCGTGCCTCGCCCGGCACTTCGGGCGCGATGCGCACGTAATATCCGGCCACGCCAGCCTCCCGCGCGAGCCGTGTGTCGGCGACATAGACCCAGTCCTCGATCTGCTCGTTCCATGCATCGGCCGTGTCCCGCAGGAAGTCGGCAACGCCGTCGACATCGCAGGCCTCGGCAAGATCGGCCGCTGCCAGCAGTGCCGCCACCTGCACCGCGAGCGTGAACGGCGTGTAGCCGGCATTCTCCTCCCAGCGATCCTGACCGGTCCGCGGGCCATGACAGATGACGAACCCGGCCGCCCTGGCAACCATCGGCCAGAATGCCGGCAGTACAGGGCGCTGCACCGCACCATCGCGCCACGCCATGTCGAGCAGCAGGATCGGAAACGCGCACTCATCCAGTTGGACGCCATGCCAATATGGCGTGCCGTCCAGCCAGCAATTCTGCGGCCAGCTGCCATCGTCCTCCTGGATCGCGCGCAGGTACCGCACCACGCGCAACACCTCGTCATTCGCTCCGCAGGCGAGGAAGGCGCCGGCGGTCTGCACAAGATCGCGCGGCCACACCAGGTGGTAACCACCCAGATCATCGTCACCCTTGCTGCTGCCCCAGGGGATCGACAGACTGGCGATCAGGCCGCCGGGAAACGTCGGGCTTTCGTGACAGCGGAGCACCGCTGTGCTGACCCGATACACGTTGTGCCCGTCGACCTTGCGGTCCAGCGAGCGCAATTGCGCCTGCCAGGAGCGCCAGTGCGAGGCATATTCCTCCAGCTGCCGCTCGAATGGCGTCTGCAAACTGGCACGCACGCGGAATCCTGCTTCAGCACCACTGCGGCCAAACCCCAGCGCGAGGCGGAACTCGATGTCCGGCGAGGCAATCTCGGTGGTCAGCGCGATGTTGCCGTCGGCTGCGCGATCGTATTCCTCGGTCAGCCGGCCGCTTCGGTGCAACATCTGCCAGCCATCGGAGGCGCCGACGAAGCCGACCGAGCAGGCCAGGAACGGCAGCGAGCAGCCGAGCGCGAGATGCGTGCCGTCGCCCTCGGCAAACATCATGCGATGCCCCTTGTAGCTGCCGATCCAGCCGGTGTTGTGCGCTCCACCATTGACCAGGTGCGGCGCCAGCAGAGCGAACAGCCGAAGCGGCGGGCCGCTGAGCACCTCGAGCCGGATGCGCTGGATCACCGCGTCGGCGCGCTGGTCCGTCAGGACATCCTTGATGATGCGGAACCGGCCGCCAGTGTGGGTGTTGACAAGCTGGAACGCCGGAACGCCGTCCTCCAGCCGGGTCAGCTCGAAGCTGCAGTCGCGTTTCTCCTCGGCGAAGAAGCCGGCGCCGTCGGTTACGATCAGGCCGAAGTCACGCGTGCACGCCTGATCGACCCGCGGGTAGTAAATCTCGTCCAGGATGCCGTGACTGAGCGTGAACCAAACCCGGCTGACTGCCGACAGCGCAGTGCCGGCACCGCTTTTGGCGCTGGAGGTCCAGCGCGGGGGAATGCCTGGCCAGCCCGGTGCGTCGGTCACGCTCGCCTCCTGTTGCCCCGGAAGTGTAGACTCCGATGCGCCGAGAAATAACCTTCAACACAGACTAGTGAGCAATGGCCGGCCATTCCCAGTTCAAGAACATCATGCACCGGAAGGGTGCGCAGGACGCGCGCCGCGGCCGGCAGTTTGCCAAGCTGATCCGCGAGATAACGGTGTCCGCACGCCAGGGCCTGCCTGACCCAGCGTCGAACCCGCGGCTACGGGCGGCGATGATGGCGGCGCGGCAGGCCAATATGCCGAAGGACACGGTCGATCGCGCGATCAAGAAGGCGTCGGGCGGGGCAGGCGGCGAGGACTATGCCGAGGTCCGCTACGAGGGCTACGGTCCAGCGGGCGTGGCGATCATCGTCGAAGCGCTGACCGACAATCGCAACCGTACAGCGTCCGACATCCGCTCGGCATTCGCCAAGCACGGCGGAGCGCTGGGTGAGACCAACACGGTGACCTTCCTGTTCAATCGGTTGGGCGTGATCCGCTATCCCGCGTCCGCCGCGAGCGCTGACGACATGCTGGAGGCGGCGATCGAGGCGGGAGCGGCGGATGTCGCGAGCGATGCGGAGGCGCACGAGGTCACCGCGGCAGTCGACGACTTCTTCGCCGTGCGTGATGCACTGGAGGCGCGGCTCGGCGCGCCGGAGAATGCGCGGCTGGACTGGCGCCCAACCACCAGTGTGACCCTGGACGCGGACGGGGCGGCTTCGGTGCTGAAGCTGCTCGACGTGCTGGACGACAGCGACGACGTGCAGAACGTGTATGCCAACTTCGACATTCCTGATGCGGTGCTGCAGAAGCTGTCGGCGTGACCGCCGACGGTCATCGGTTGCGTACGCGGCCTGCCACCAACGCTCCCGCGATCAGGGCGATGTAGCCCGTCAGTATGGCCTCACGCCACGGCTCGAGCGCCGGACGGGACGGCGAGGCGATGTCGGTAATTGCCACCGCACGCTCCATCCGCAGGAAGCCGAACGCCGACAGCAGCGGAACGAGCACGACGATGCCGATCAGAAACGGCTTGGCACGACGCATCGGGGCAAATCGTTGCAGGCTGAGCCACAGGCCGAGACAGCCATGCAGCCAACCCGGTGCCAGCAGCGCGAGTTGCCACCCTTGTGCGCCGGATCGCACCAGCGTGGTCACGACCAAATGGTAATTGGGTTCCGCGTGATAAAGTGTGGCCGCGAGTCGGGTGGTCACGACATGACCGATCAGCAGCAGGGGCAGACTGAAGCCGGCCCAGAGTCTCACCCACTCGATGATCGGCAGGTCCCAGTGCCGACGCGTGTAGACGGTCCGACAGGCCAGCGCCAAATGCACGCCGGCAGCACCATAGAGCAGAACCGTTCCGGGCAGGCTTTGCCAGAGGGCAATTGCCCAGGTCAGCCCACGCTCCGCCAGGGCGATCGACCAGATCCCCAGCGCATGGTTGATCATATGCAGCGAGACATAGCTCAGCAGCACGATCCCTGACGCCAATCGCAGGTGACGCGTCGTGATCCGCATGTGGAACAGTCTCCGCGGGCCCTTGTGCCGGAGCCCGGTTGGCAGAACCGCCACAGGCGATCGGTTATTCCGAGCCAGGTAATGAGGCGCGGACGGAGCGCTTCGTCGCGCTACGTCGGCTGCTGCGGTGTCAGGCCATCGTCGATTCCCTTGGCGCGCATCGCGGCAGGACGCGCGGCCAGGCGTGCGACATAGTCCACAAATGCCGGCCGCTTTTCGATCATTCCGAACTGGAGGCCGAAGCCGAGATTGGCGCCGACCAGGAGATCGGCGGCGGTGAAGGTGTCGCCTGCCAGAAATGGGCCGCGCGACACGGCGGCTTCCAGTACGTCGATGACAGTGGCGAAACTGCCATATCCGGACATCCGTTGCTTGTCCGGCGGTACGATGAAGCCCATCGCCTGGTTGGTCCACGCCGCCTCCATCGGCCCGGCAGCAAAGAACAGCCAGCGATAATACGGTCCGCGCAACCGGTCACCCGGCGGCGGCGCCAGTCCGGCTACGGGAAACGCATCCGCCAGATAGGCGCAGACCGCCGCGGATTCGGTAACGACGGTATCGCCGTGACGCAGCGCCGGCACCTTTCCCATCGGGTTGATGGCCAGGTACTCAGGCGCCTTCATTGTCGTGGCATAATCCAGCAGCTCGGTGCGGTATGGTTGTCCGACTTCCTCGAGCATCCAGCGCACGATGCGGCCGCGTGACATGGGGTTGGTGTAGAACACCAGTTCGTCGGTCATGTCGGTTGCCTCCCGAATTATTCCAGCGGATCCAGCACATCGATCTCCAGAGCCCGCGCCGCTGCGGCGAGGCGGCGATCGAGGGTGACGAGCCGCATTCCGAGCCGCCGGCAGATCGCCGCGTGCAGCGCGTCCGGCACACGTAGCCTCAGATCAAACCGGCGCACAAAAGTGTTGGCCAGCCGGCAGTCATGCGCGGCCAGATCGGCAGTCTCCGTCTCGCCCGCGCGCCAGGCGTCGAAGTCGGCCAATCGTTCCGCAGCTTCCGTGGCCGCCAGTTGCCCCATCCGCACCAGCCGCCACAGCGCGGCGGCAACTTCGGCCGCTGCGAAGTCACTGACGGTCAGGTCGTCGCCACGGCCAAGCAGGAACGCTCCGACGGCCTCGGTGGAGCGTTCCACGACAATCGTCGGAACGATGACGCTGGTATCGAGATACAGGCTCACGTTTCGTCATCTTCATACATCCGATCGAGGAGTTCGACAGATGTGATGCCGCCGCCCTTGCGCGCCCTGGTTCGGGCCAGCAGCCACTCAAGCATGGGTCGGGCAGCCTTGGAAGGCTTGACGCTCGGCTGGTGACGCGCGTGCAGTTCCGCGACCGGCTTGCCGTGCCGGGTGATCACCACCTGCTCGCCCCCGATCGCTTTGTCGATCAGGGCGGGCAGACGGTTCTTTGCCTCCGCGACGCTGTAGGTGGCCATATCAGCCTCGTGCTTTATGGCCATAATTATAGCCATAGATCGCTGCCGCGCGTCCATCGTATACCGGCGTCAGTCATCAACGGGGACTCGATTCGCCCATGCCCCGACTGCTCGGTATCGATCCGGGCCTGCGCTTCACCGGCTGGGGGGTGATCGAGGCCGACGGCAACCGCCTCCGCCACGTCGCCGACGGCGTGATCGCCACCGACAGCGCCACCGCTGTGCCGGAGCGGCTGAAGGTGCTGCACGATGCCCTGGCGGCACTGCTGGCGCAGCACCGGCCGGACGAAGCGGCGATCGAGGAGACCTATGTGAACCGCAACGGCACCGCCACGCTGAAGCTCGGCTACGCCCGCGGCGTCGCTTTGCTCGCCCCGGCGCTCGCCTGCGTGCCGGTCACCGAATATGCCGCCAAGTCGGTGAAGCTTGCGGTGGTCGGCACCGGCGGGGCGGACAAGGCTCAGGTGCAGATGATGGTGCGCCGGCTGCTGCCAGGCGCGGCGATCCGCCGGGCGGATGCGGCGGATGCGCTGGCGGTGGCGATCTGCCACGCGCATCATCGTGCCAGCCGGCTGGCATGGACCACTCGTGCGAGGATCGCGTGATCGCCCAGCTTACCGGCCACGTCGAGGCGCTGGAGGACGGCCGCTGCATCATCGATGTGAACGGCGTCGGTTATCTGGTGCATGCTTCCACCCGTACACTCGCCGCGCTGCCCGCGTCGCCGCTGATGGCGCGGCTGCTGGTCGAAACGCATGTCCGTGAGGACGCGATTCTGCTCTACGGCTTCGCCGAATCGGCCGAGCGCGATTGGTTCCGGCTGCTTACCACGGTGCAGGGCGTCGGCGGGCGGGTGGCGCTTTCGCTGCTATCGGCGTTATCGCCGCGTGACCTCGTTTCAGCCATCACCGCAGGCGACCGCGACAGCTTGACGCGGGCGCCCGGCGTGGGCGCCCGGCTCGCAGTTCGTCTGTTGACCGAACTGCGCGAGAGGGCTGGAGCAATGCCATCGACGCCCGGATCCGCGGTGTCGCGGACGATTGCCCGTGGTGTGCCGGAGGACGCCATATCGGCATTGCTCAACCTCGGCTACCGCCGGCCGGAAGTGCAGCCGGTGGTCGCAAGCACGATTGAACGGTTGGGCGACGCAGCGCCGCTCGATGCAGTGATCCGTGACAGCCTGAAGGAGCTGGCGCAGAGGGCTGCCGGATGAGCGGTCGCGGTGGAAGGCGCGGGGAAAGGCGCGGACAGAGGCAAGAGGCGCAAGAGGGGCAGGGGAGGGAAGAGGCTCCCCCTCCCCTTGCGGGAGGGGTTTGGGGAGAGGGGGCCGAGGGTGGCGCGGGGCCCCCTCCCCCCAACCCCCTCCCGCAAGGGGAGGGGGAAATTCCTGCCCCTCCTGCCAGCCCTGCTGTCGTCTCCGCTACCTCCCGCACCGTCTCGCCAGTCCGCCGCGAGGAGGACGCGGCGGAAGCCAATCTCCGCCCCCAGACCCTCGCCGAATTCGTCGGCCAGCAGGCCACCCGGGAGAACCTCGCGGTGTTCATCCAGGCCACCCGTGCCCGCGGCGAGGCGCTGGACCATGTGCTGCTGCACGGCCCGCCCGGACTCGGCAAGACCACGCTCGCCCAGATCATCGCCCGCGAACTCGGTGTCGGCTTCCGGGCCACCTCGGGACCGGTGATCCAGCGGGCCGGGGACCTCGCCGCAATCCTGACAAATCTCCAACCCAGGGATGTCCTGTTCATCGACGAAATCCACCGGCTCCAGCCGGCGATCGAGGAAGTGCTGTATCCGGCGATGGAAGACTTCCAGCTCGACCTGATCATCGGCGAGGGTCCGGCGGCGCGCTCGGTGCGCATCGATCTCTCGCCGTTCACGCTGGTGGGCGCCACCACGCGCGCCGGCCTGCTGGCCACGCCGCTGCGCGACCGCTTCGGCATCCCGCTGCGGCTGGTGTTCTACACCCCCGAGGAACTTGAACTGATCGTCCGCCGCGGCGCCGCCAAGCTCGGCGTGCCCCTGACCGCGGACGGCGCTGCCGAAATCGCCCGCCGTTCCCGTGGCACGCCGCGTGTCGCCGGCCGTCTGCTCCGGCGCGTGCGCGACTTCGCGGCGGTCGAGGGCGTTACCAAGGTGGACCGCCCCATGGCGGACGCCGCGCTGAATCGGCTGGAGGTGGACCGCCTGGGCCTTGACGCCATGGACCGCCGCTACCTCCGCCGCATCGCCGAGCACCACGCCGGTGGGCCGGTCGGTGTGGAAACGCTCGCCGCAGCCCTTGCCGAGGCGCGTGACACGCTGGAGGACGTGGTCGAGCCGTTCCTGATCCAGGAAGGCCTCGTGCTGCGCACCAGCCGCGGGCGGATGCTGGGCGAACCGGGCTGGCGACATCTGGACCTGCCAGTGCCCGCGCGGCAGCCCGACCAACTGGACCTGCTGCGTGAATGAATGGCAATCCGCCCTCCATCGCACCGGATGGCAGACATCGCTATGCGGTGCGGGTCTACTATGAGGACACCGATGCCGGGGGTGTCGCCTATCACGCCACCTACCTGCGATTCGCCGAACGGGCCCGCACCGAGGCGCTGCGCGATGCGGGCATCCCGCATGCGGACCTCGTGCAGCGATTCAACTTGATGTTCGTGGTGCGCCGCATCGAAGTGGACTATCTCCGTCCCGCCCGCCTCGACAATTCGCTGACCGTGATCACCGAGCCGATCGCGGTGGGCGGCGCATCCGTGACACTGCGCCAGGACGTGCGCGGGCCGGATGGGTCGTGTGCCGTTCTGACGGTGCGGCTCGCCTGCGTGAAGCCGGGGGAGGGAAAGCCGGGCCGTCTGCCGCAACGCTGGCGGGCGGTCCTCACCGAAATGTGCGCAGCGGCGCAGGATAGGGGGTAACAGGTGGACCGGGCAGTCGACGCGGCCAATCTCGCCACGCCTGGCGTGGATCTCTCGCTCTGGGGTCTCTTCATCGAGGCCGACATCGTCGTGAAGATCGTCATGCTTGGCCTGCTCGCGGCCAGTGTTTGGGTCTGGGCGGTGGTGTTCGAAAAATGGTCAAGCCTCCGCAAGGTGAACCGCGAGGCGGACGGTTTCGAGGACCGCTTCTGGTCCGGCGGCAGTCTCGAGGACCTGTTCGAGCACGAGGCAACCAGCCCCAAGCACCCGATGGCTGCGGTGTTCGGCAGCGCAATGGGCGAATGGCGCCGCTCGGTGCGGGTCGCCGGCGCCGACATCAGCCGCAGCTCGGTCCGCGAGCGGATCGACCGCGCGATCACCGTCACCGTGCAGCGCGAGATGGACCGGTTGGAGCGCTGGATGATCTTCCTCGCCTCGGTCGGCGCCACCGCCCCGTTCATCGGGCTGTTCGGCACGGTGTGGGGCATCATGCATTCGTTCTCCGCGATCGCGGCAATGCACAACACCAACCTCGCCGTGGTGGCGCCCGGCATCGCCGAGGCGCTGTTCGCCACCGCGATCGGCCTGGTGGCGGCGATCCCGGCGGTGCTGGCGTACAACAAGATCAGCAACGACCTCGCCCGCTTCGCTTCGCGGCTGGAGGGATTTGGCGCCGAGTTCAGCGCCATCCTGTCGCGCCAGAGCGAGGAACGGACGTGATGAACGTGACAAGGAGTGGCGCAGGAACCTCCCCCTCCCCTTGCGGGAGGGGGTTGAGGGGAGGGGGCCGTATGCCATCGGCCGCAGCCCCCTCCCCCCAACCCCCTCCCGCAAGGGGAGGGGGAGGATCATTGGTGTAGCCCATGGCCCTCTCGCTCAACAGCCGGGCCGGCCGGCGCGGCCGCTACCGGCCGCTGTCGGAGATCAACGTCACGCCGATGGTCGACGTGATGCTGGTGCTGCTGATCATCTTCATGGTCACCGCGCCGCTGATGACATCCGGTGTCTCGGTCGATCTGCCGAAGACCGACGCCAAGCCGCTGAACACCGACAGCCAGCCGCTCACCGTCAGCATCGATGCGGCGGGCAAGATCTTCCTGCAGGACCAGGAGGTGCAGCTTTCCGAGCTGGTCGCCAAGCTGCAGGCGATCGCCCAGGACAACCAGGACCGCCGCATCTTCGTCCGCGGCGACAAGGACCTCACCTACGGCCGGATCATGGAGGTGATGGGCACCATCACCCAGGGCGGTTTCACCAAGGTGGCGCTGCTGGCGGAGCAGACGTCCGTCCCTCCCGCTAAGCCGGCCCTGGCCGCTCCGCCAAAAGGCAAGTGAGGCCGACGCGTGCTGCAGCGCGTCCTGTACGGAGGGGACCGGCTGGACAGCCGGACCGGAGGCATCAACCCAGGCCTGCGGCGCGGCGCGCTCATTTCCGGCGCCATCCACCTGGTCATCCTGGCCCTGCTGCTGCTCGGCTTGCCGTTCGTCCAGGCCTCCCGAGGAGCCGCAGGAAACCGCGATCGCCATGGTGTTCGACGGGACCGCGGAGTCCTCGATCCACGCGCCCGCGCCGGCCGCGGTCCCTGCGCCAGCCACAGCCCCCGAAGTGACGCCCGCCCCGCAGGCGCAGCAGCCGCCCAAGCCGCAGCCCATCGAGTCGGCTCCGCCACCGCCTCCGCCACCGCCGCCACCACCCCCGCCGCCGCAGGCGACGGCACCGCCGCTGCCGACGCCGCCGATCCCGGTCCCGCCGCCAACGCCATCGCCGGCTGCTGCGACCGCCCCCCCGCCGCCCGCTGCGCCGCCCAGCCCGCCGCAGGCCCAGCCGCCACTGCCGACGCCACCATTGCCGGTGCCGCCGCCGCCCACGCCGCCGCCCCCCAGCCCGCAGAGCGCGACGTCGCAGCCGAACCCGACGAAGAACCCGGCGCCGCAGAGCACCGCGCTGGAGAACACGCTGGAGAAGCTGCGCAGCCTGCAGCGCCAGACGCTGCCGCCGAAGACGCGCTACAATCCGCAGTCCGGCGGCGCGCCGAACGGCGGCGGCAATCCGCTGAGCGATGACACCTCCGCGCTGAGCGCGGCGCAGCGCGGTGCCATCGGCGACTTCGTCCGGCGATGCTGGACGACTGATCCGGGGATGCTCGACCTCGACAAGATGGAGGTGCTGCTCACCGTCACGACTGACGACGGCGGCGTCGTGCGCCGCGCGAGTCGTGGCGCCGGAGGACGCAGGCCGGGTGGCCGGCAACATGCGGCTGCGCGTATTCTCCGAGCGGGCGGTGCGCGCCGTGATGGATCCGAATTGCGCCAACCTGCCGCTGCCGCAAACGCTGCTCGGCCAGACGCGGATCGTTCACCTTCCGCTTCCGACCGTGAGAGAGTTCACCTGAGGGAAGGCTCTGACATGACAGGACTGCCAATGTTGCCGCTCAGCCGGCGTTCGCTGCTCGCCGGCGCGGCCGGCTCCTCTGCCTTGTTCGCGACTCCGCTGCGGTGCGCGCGCAGGCACCGGCACCGCCTCAGGCCGGCGGGGTGGCCGAACCGCCGTGATCGACGTCAACCGCGCGCGCACCGATCCGATCCCGATCGCCATCCCGCCACTTGGCGGCGATCAGCCTCGGCCAGGACATCGCCACGCGTGGTGACCAACGACCTCGCCCGCTCCGGCCTGTTCCGCCCGATCGCGCAGCAGGCATTCATCCAGGGCGGGGCCGGCCAGGGCGACGCGCCGAACTTCCAGAACTGGAAGGCGATCGGCGCCCAGGCGCTGGTCACCGGCCGCGCCGAAACGCAGGGCGGCGGCCAGGCCCGTGTCGAGTTCCGCCTGTGGGACGTGCTGCCGCAGACGCAGCTCCAGGGCACCGCCTACACCACCAGCCAAGCCAACTGGCGGCGCATCGCGCATATCATCGCCGATGTCATCTACGAGCGGCTGCTCGGCGAGAAGGGCTATTTCGACACCCGCATCGTCTACATCGCCGCGACCGGCCCGCGTGGACGGCAGACCAAGCGCCTCGCCATCATGGATCAGGACAGCGAGAACAATCGCTTCCTGACCGACGGCTCATGGCTGGTGCTGACGCCGCGGTTCCATCCGACGCGTGACGAGATCGCCTTCATGAGCTACGCCAACAACCGGCCGCGCGTCTATCTGTTCAACCTCGGCAACGGCCAGCAGCGAGCGCTCGGCGACTTCCCCGGCATGACCTTCGCGCCGCGCTTCGCGCCCGACGGCAACAGCGTGGTCATGTCGGTGGCAACCGGCGGCGGCTCGGACATCGTCAGCGTCGACCTTGGCAGTCGCGCATCCCGGCGCCTGACCAATTCGGGCGCGATCGATGTGTCGCCCTGCTACAGCCCCGACGGCAGCCAGATCGTGTTCAACTCGGACCGCGGCGGCGACCAGCAACTATACGTGATGGGCGCCGGCGGCGGCGGCGGCAAGCGCATCAGCTTCGGCTCCGGCCGCTATGCCACGCCGGTGTGGTCGCCGCGCGGCGACCTGATCGCCTTCACGAGGTTCGGTGGCGAAGCCGGCAACTTCTCGATCGGCGTGATGCACCCGGACGGGTCGGGCGAGCGCATCCTGTCCGAGGGCTTCTCGGTGGAAGGTCCGACCTTCGCGCCGAATGGCCGCGTGCTGATGTTCTGGCGGCAGTCCGCCGCGCGCGACAATCGTGGCGCCGGCTTCTCGTCGCGTCTGGTATCGGTCGACATCACCGGCTTCAACGAACGCGTCGTGGAGACGCCGACCGATGCCTCGGATCCCGCCTGGTCGCCCCTCGCCGCGTGATCATTAATCGGTAAGACGCCGTGTGGTTCTCGCGAACTTGACCGGATTCGATGCAAACGGCTAATCGCATTCAATGGCGGAACGGATTACCGTTATGACGGTTCCGCGAGCCTCTCTTCTCGATGTCACCCCCAACCAGGGACGAAGTGTCATGAACAGCAAGCTCCTCGGCGCACTGGCCGCCGTCGCCCTGTTGGCGGCGTGCTCGGACAAGAATACCGCCGCCTCGACCGGCGCGGGCGCGGCAACCTCGGGCCCGGTCCCGGGCAGCCAGGAAGACCTGGTCGCCAACGTGGGTGATCGCGTCTTCTTCGACTTCGATCGGTCGACGCTGAAGGATGACGCCCGCGCGACGCTCGACCGGCAGGCCGGCTGGCTCGCCAAGTACCCGCAGGTCAACGTTCAGGTGGCCGGCAATACCGACGATCGCGGGACCGAGGAATACAACCTGGCGCTCGGCCAGCGCCGCGCCAATTCCAGCCGCGACTATCTGGTCGCGCGCGGCGTCGATGGGACGCGGATCAGCACGATCAGCTACGGCAAGGATCGGCCGACGGCGCTTGGCGACAACGAGCAGGCCTGGGCGCAGAACCGCAACACGATCACCTCGGTTCGCTGATCTGCGCGAATCCGGAAGCGGACCGGCGGCCGCCATAGGCCGCCGGTTTTGCTTGTACCGTGGCTGCCACACGATCGCCCGCGTCTGGCATCATATGCAGACGCTGGAGTTCCCGCCGCAGGAATGCGGCGCGAGGAGAGACAGGATGACCCTCCCATCGGCAAAGCGCCTGCTGCCAATGGCGTTTGTTCTGCTCGGACTGATGGCGTTGTCGGGCCGACCGGTCCGGGCGCAGGTGGAGAGCCGCGAGGGGATCGCGCTGCAGAACCAGATCCTGGAGCTGCGACGTCAGATGCAGACACTGCAGGATCAGTCGGGCAGGGGAGGCGGCAGCCCAACCGCTCTCGGTCGCGGCACCTATCCACCGACGACGGGCGGCGGCAGCGACCTCGTCGCGCAGTTGCTGTCGCGGGTGGACGCGCTCGAGGAACAGGTGCGCCAGCTGCGCGGACGGATCGACGAGACGCAGAACACGGTGCAGCGGCAGGGTGCCGACCTAGGCAAACGGATCGACGACATGGCGTTCCAGACGCAGAACCCCACGGTCGGAACGCCGTCCCGACCGGGGCCTGCCCCGATGCAGCCTGCGCCGCCGGCTACCGGCAATGTCGCCACCAGGCAACCTGGCACTGATGCCGCCACCGGGCGCGCTCGGGAGTACCGCCGCCGGTTCCGTTGACGCAGCCGGGGATTCCGGTCCGCCGCACCCCGGAACTGGCGATGCAGGAGGGCAATGCCGCGCTGGCGCGCCGCGACTATCCGGCCGCCGAACAGGCGGCGCGCGAGGTGCTGACCGGCAGCCGGACCTCGCCGCGCGTCTACGACGCGCAGTTCCTGCTCGCCGAGGCGCTGATGGGCCAGCGTCAGTACTCGCAGGCGGCGATTGCCTACGACGACAGCTACAATCGGTCGAAGCGGGGGGCTCACGCCCCGGACGCGCTCCTCGGCCTGGCCAATTCGCTGATCGCCATCAACGAGAAGCAGGCCGCCTGCGACACTCTGACCAAGCTGCACGCAGAGTACCCTGCACCTCGCCCCGATATCCGCGATGCGATAATTGCGTCCGCCCAGCGGGCTGGGTGCAGGTGAGTGGTCACCGGCCAGGAGTTTGCCGCTGCGATGGCGGTGCTCGGGCCGTTCGAGCCGGCGCCACGCCTCGCGGCCGGCGTGTCGGGTGGCGCCGACAGCATGGCCTTGGCGCTGTTGGCCGACGCCTGGGCGCGCGAGCGCGGCGGATCACTGCTGGCGCTGGTGGTGGATCATCGGCTTCGCCCGGAGTCGGGCAGCGAGGCGATGGCGGCGGTGGCACGGCTGGGAGCACTCGGCATTGCGACCAGGCTGCTGGCGATCAATGGGCTAAGCCGGGGGCCGGCGCTTGCCGAGCGCGCAAGGTCCGCAAGGTCCGCCGTGCTGGAGGCGGCGTGCACGGATGCAGGAATTCTGCATCTGCTGCTTGGACACCACGCGGGTGACCAGGCAGAGACGCTGCTGATTCGCACTCTCGGCGGCAGCGGCCCGGCCGGCTTGGCCGGCATGGCGACCGCTGGTGGAGACGAGGCGGCTGCGGTTGCTGCGACCGCTGCTCGCGGTGCCGCCGGCGCGGTTGCGCGCGACGTTGGAGGCCACCGGCGTAACATGGATCGAGGACCCCTCGAACGTCGATGTCCAAGCACTGCGGCCGCGCCTGCGTCTGCTGCGTCGCGACCGGGATGGCGAGGGTTCGGCAACCGCCGCCCTGGTGGCCGCCGCCACCGCATCGGGTCGGCGCCGTGCCGAGCGGGACCGCAGTATCGCTGTGAGCCTGGCCGAGCATGCCGTGTTGCGGCCGGAGGGCTTCGCCGTGCTCACCGGACGGCCGCTTGCGCCGCCTGCGTTCGCGGCGCTGTTGCAAGCGGTCGCCGGGGCGTCGTATCCGCCGGCCGCGCGAGCTGTCGCGGCCGTCGCCGCGGCGCCGCGGCCGGCGACCTTGGCTGGCGTCCAGCTGTTGCCGGCTGGCCGGCTCGGCCCGGGATTGCTGGCTGTGCGCGAGGCGGCCGCGATGGCGCCGCCGGTTCCGGTGCGATCCGGCGCCGTATGGGACGGGCGATTTCGTCTCGGCGACGCGGTGCTTGCGCCGCCGGACGCAACGCTGGGTGCGCTGGGCGACGATGCGGCGCGGCTGCGGCGGCTCTCGCCACTGCCGTCCGCAGTGCTGCGCACCCTGCCGGCGGTCAGACTCGGCGCGGCGCTTCTCGCAGTGCCGCATCTGTTCTATCCTGATCGGAAGGGATGCGAATGCTGTCCGCTGGTGTTCAGTCCGCCTCGGCCGGCGGCTGGCGCGCCGTTTTCGTTTGGGGATGCATGACGGGCGGCGACGCCCTATGTTGAGCAGGACATCGTGCCGCCGGTTCGGCCTTCGCTGGCACCTGGTAGGTATGGTCTGTACCGCGTGGACATGAGCGAACAACAATGAGCAATTTCGGTCGCAATCTGGCACTTTGGGTGATCATCGCCCTGCTGCTCGTGGTGCTGTTCAACCTGTTCCAACCGGGGACAACCCATACCGCCGCCACCCAGGTGGCGTATTCCGACTTTATCAACGAGGTGAATGGCGGGCGGGTGCGCGACGTGGTGATCCAGGGCCGCACCGTGTCGGGCCAGCTCACCGACGGCCGCACGTTCCAGACCTACACGCCGGAAGATGCCTCGCTGGTCGGCCGCCTGACAGACAAAGGCGTGCGGGTTATCGCCAAGCCCGAGGACTCCGACGTCAATCCGCTGCTGCACTACCTGCTGTCCTGGTTCCCGATGCTGCTGCTGATCGGCGTCTGGGTGTTCTTCATGCGCCAGATGCAGGCGGGTGGCGGCCGCGCCATGGGATTCGGCAAGTCGCGCGCGCGCATGCTGACCGAGAAGCAGGGTCGCGTGACGTTTGACGATGTGGCCGGCATCGACGAGGCGAAGGGCGAGTTGCAGGAGATCGTCGAATTCCTGAAGGACCCGCAGAAATTCCAGCGGCTGGGCGGCAAGATCCCCAAGGGCGTGCTGCTGGTCGGACCGCCCGGCACCGGCAAGACGCTGCTGGCCCGCGCCATCGCCGGCGAGGCGAATGTGCCGTTCTTCACCATCTCCGGT
Organism: uncultured Alphaproteobacteria bacterium; assembly: GCA_963749575.1. GTDB lineage: Bacteria > Pseudomonadota > Alphaproteobacteria > Acetobacterales > Acetobacteraceae > JAMXLO01. Next base: position 473,741 of record CAVVNM010000008.1, on the reverse strand, counting down.
TCCGACTTCGTCGAGATGTTCGTGGGCGTCGGCGCCAGCCGGGTGCGCGACATGTTCGAGCAGGGCAAGAAGAATGCGCCCTGCATCATCTTCATCGACGAAATCGACGCGGTCGGCCGCCATCGGGGCGCCGGCCTCGGCGGCGGCAACGACGAGCGCGAGCAGACGCTGAACCAGATGCTGGTCGAGATGGACGGCTTCGAGAGCAACGAAGGCGTCATCCTGATCGCCGCCACCAACCGGCCGGACGTGCTGGACCCGGCGCTGCTGCGACCCGGCCGCTTCGATCGCCAGGTGGTGGTGCCCAACCCGGACGTGAACGGGCGCGAGAAGATTCTCCGGGTGCACATGCGCAAGGTGCCGCTGGCATCCGACGTCGATCCGAAGGTGATCGCGCGCGGCACGCCGGGCTTCTCCGGCGCCGATCTCGCCAACCTGGTGAACGAGGCGGCGCTGTTGGCGGCGCGCATCGGCAAGCGCGTGGTGGCGATGGCCGAGTTCGAGGCCGCCAAGGACAAGGTGATGATGGGCACCGAGCGGCGCTCGCTCGTGATGTCCGAGGCCGAGAAGCGGATGACCGCCTATCACGAAGGCGGCCACGCGCTGTGCGCGATGCACGAGCCGGAATGCGATCCGGTGCACAAGGCGACCATCATCCCGCGTGGGCGGGCGCTGGGGCTGGTGATGAGCCTGCCGGAGGGCGATCGCTATTCGAAGAGCAAGTCGAAGCTGCTGGCCGAGTTGACCATGGCGATGGGCGGCCGCGCGGCGGAGGAGATCATCTTCGGACCCGGACAAGGTGTCCAATGGCGCCGCCGGCGACATCAAGATGGCGACCGACCAGGCGCGGCGGATGATCACCGAGTGGGGCATGAGCGACAAGCTCGGCATGATCGCCTACGGCGACAACAGCCAGGAGGTGTTCCTCGGCCACTCGGTGACGCAGAACAAGAACGTGTCGGAGGCGACGGCGCGCGAGATCGATGGCGAGATCAAGGACATCATCGACCGTGCCTATGCCAAGGCGAAGCGCATCCTGACCGAGAACGTCGAGGAACTGCATCGTTTGGCGCGCGGCCTGCTGGAGCACGAGACGCTGTCCGGCGACGAGATCCGCACGGTCCTGCGCGGCGAGCCGGTGATCCGCAAGGTGGTCGACGAGCCGGCGCCCGAGAGCCGGCGTGCCTCGGTGCCGACCGCGGGGCGGCCGGCAAGCCCGACGCCGCCGGCCGGAGGATTGGGACCGGCACCGCAGCCAGGGTGAACGCAGCCAACACTCCGCCTTTCGGCGGAGGAGGGCGCGACCCCGTTTCCGCCCGATCGCACCAGCCCGCCGTCTGGGCCGGACTTGGCCTGAACCGCCCGAGAGTGATGGGCGTGCTGAACGTAACGCCTGACAGCTTCAGCGACGGCGGCGACTTCCTCGATCCGGACACGGCGATTGCCGCCGGCCTCGCGATGGCAGCGGCGGGTGCGGACATCGTCGACGTGGGCGGCGAGAGCACGCGGCCGCAATCGGCGCCCACCCCGCCGTGCGAAGAACAGCGGCGCATCTTACCGGTGGTCAGCGCCCTTGCGGCGGCGGGACTTCGGGTCTCGGTGGACACCCGTCACGCTTCCACGATGGCGGCGGCGCTGGATGCCGGCGCCACCATCGTCAACGATGTCTATGCTCTGGATTACGACCCGGCGGCGGCGCCGCTGGTCGCCGCGCGCGGTTGTCCGGTCGTGTCTGATGCACATGCGCGGTACTCCGGCCGACATGTATGCACAGGCACGCTACGACGACGTGGTCGCTGACGTGACGTGGGAGCTTGGCCAACGCATCGAAGCCGCTGAACGCGCCGGCGTTGCCCGTGAGAGAATTGTCATCGACCCCGGCATCGGCTTTGCCAAGACCGCTGAACAGTCCGTGGAGCTGCTGCGCCGGCTGCCCGAGCTTGGCGTGCTTGGCTGCCCCATCCTCGTGGGTGTCTCTCGGAAGTCGTTCCTCGCTGCGGTGACGGCGGAGCAAAATGCGCGCCAGCGCCTGCCGGGTTCCGTGGCCGCCGGGCTGTTCGCGTTGTCGCGCGGCGCCGCCATCCTGCGAGTGCATGACGTCCCGGAAACCGTCCAGGCAATTAGTATCTGGCAGGCCCTGACGTCCTGAAATGCTTCCATTGCTTGGTCAAAACAGGCTACATTCCTCCTTGGCAGCCACGACGGACGGTTGATGACACCCGTGAGACACCTGTTTGGGACCGATGGCATCCGCGGTACCGCGAACACCGATCCGATGACTGCCGAGACAGCACTACGACTAGGTCAGGCGGCCGGATTCCTGTTCACGCGCGGCAGTCATCGCCATCGCGTGGTGATCGGCAAGGATACGCGCCTGTCGGGCTACATGGTGGAACCAGCACTTACCGCAGGCTTCATCGGCGCCGGCATGGACGTGACGCTGGTCGGGCCGCTGCCGACGCCGGCGATCGCCATGCTGACCCGCAGTCTGCGCGCCGATCTCGGGGTGATGATCTCGGCCTCGCACAACCCATTCGAGGACAACGGCATCAAGCTGTTCGGCCCTGACGGGTTCAAGCTCGACGATGCGACGGAGGTCGAGATCGAGGCACTGATGGCGAGCGACATGCGCCACCGCCTCGCTGCCCCGGCATCGCTCGGTCGCGCCGCGCGCCTGGAAGACGCCGCTGGCCGATACATCGAAGCTGCCAAGGCAAGTTTCCCGCGCGGCCTGCGGCTGGACGACCTGAAGATCGTCGTCGATTGCGCGCACGGTGCGGCCTATCGTGTTGCACCGACCGTACTGTGGGAGCTTGGCGCCACCGTTGTCCCGGTCGGTGTGTCGCCCGACGGTTTCAACATCAACCGCGGCTGTGGCTCCACCGTGCCGGAGCATCTGTGCGCCCAGGTGGTCGAACACGGCGCGCAGCTTGGCATTGCGCTGGACGGCGACGCCGATCGGCTGCTGATCGCCGACGAAACGGGCGAGCTGATCGATGGCGATCAGGTGCTTGCCCTGATCGCGCAGTCCTGGGCCGGCAACGGCAGGCTGCGTGGCGACGGCATCGTTGCCACGGTGATGTCCAACCTCGCGCTTGAGCGTTTCCTTACAGGCCAGGGACTTGCCCTGCATCGTACTCAGGTGGGCGACCGCTACGTTGCCTCGCGGATGCGTGAACTCGGCATGAACCTGGGCGGCGAACAGTCCGGCCACGTGATCCTGTCGGACTTCGCCACCACCGGCGACGGTTTGCTGGCCGCGCTGCAGGTCCTTGCGGTGATCGTCGAGCAGGGCCGCTCGGCGCGCGAGGTGTGCCGCGTGTTCACGCCGATGCCGCAGTTGCTGAAGAATGTGCGCTTCGCCGGTGCCTCTCCGTTGCGCAGCAAGCGCATCCAGCTTGCCATCGCGGCGGCGGAAGCGGAACTGAACGGCTCCGGTCGCCTGCTGATCCGCGAAAGCGGCACCGAGCCGCTGATCCGCGTGATGGCGGAAGGCGAGAGCGAGGAGCTGGTCGGACGCATGGTCAATCAGCTGTGCGAGACGATCGCTGCGGCTACGCGCGTAAACGAGGATGCCGACTGACGTTGCCGCTGCGCCTTTCGCGCCGGGCCGGCCCGTGCGTTACTGCGCACCGCTTGCGAGCAACGGAGCGACTTGATGTGCGGCATTGCGGGACTGTTTCTCATCGATCCGGCGCTGGAGCCGGCGCTAGGGCGGTTGCTCGCAGGCATGCTGGAGGTGATGAGCGATCGGGGGCCCGATAGCACCGGTTTCGCGCTCTATGGCGATGGCGCCGACCATGTGATCAAGCTCACGCTGCACGGCTTGGCTGCAACCGATTATGCCGCCGTCGCCGCCAAGCTGGGTCAGCTACTCGGCGCCGCGATCCCGCTCGTGCAGCGCGACGATCATGCCGTGCTGTCAGTGCCAGCCGAACTCGGAGCAGGCGGCACGCAAAATGCTTTCAGGTATCGCACCCGACGTGCGCGTTGTTGCCAGCGGGACCCGGATGGAGCTGTTCAAGGGTGTCGGTCTGCCAGCCGACGTGTCGGCGCGATACCGCCTGTGCGGCATGGCGGGAACCCACGCCATCGGCCATACCCGCATGGCGACCGAATCCGCCGTCACCACCGAAGGCGCCCACCCGTTTTCCACCGGCCCCGATCAGTGCCTCGTGCACAACGGCTCGCTGTCCAATCACAACGGGGTCCGCCGCAGGTTGGAGCGCGCCGGGCTGCGAATGGAGACCGAGAACGACACCGAGGTCGCCGCTGGCTACCTGACCTGGCGTATGCGTGAAGGCGCCCGGCTCGATGAGGCGCTGCACGCCGCGCTGGACGACCTGGACGGCTTCTACACGTTCGTCGTCGGCACCGAGAACGGGTTCGGCGTGCTGCGCGACCCGGTGGCCTGCAAGCCGGCAGTGATGGCGGAGACTGGCCAATATGTCGCCTTCGCGACCGAGTATCGCGCGCTGGTTGACCTGCCCGGAATCGAAACGGCGCGTCTGTTCGAACCGGAGCCGGCGCGGGTGTATTTTTGGGAGCATCGCCTCTCGGAGCATCGCCATTGAACCGCGCGGTCGAATCGACCACGGTTGACTTGGCGACCACCACCGTGCGCGAACTGAACGACCGGCTGCATCACATCGAGCCGGGCAGCAATGCCTTGCCATGGCGCATCGCCAATCCACGCGGGCAGCATGCCGTGGCCGTCGGGGTCGATACGCCGGCGCGGATCGAGATCGACGGGCATGTCGGTTACTACTGTGCCGGAATGAACGCCGGCGCCCGCATCACGATCACCGGCAACGCCGGCCCCGGCGTCGCGGAGAACATGATGTCGGGCGAGGTGCGAGTGACGGGCGACGCCGCCCAGTCCGCCGGTGCAACCGGCCGTGGCGGCCTGCTGGTGATCGGGGGTAATGCCGGGGCGCGATGCGGCATCTCGATGAAGGGTATCGACATCGTGGTCGGCGGTTCGATCGGCCACATGAGCGCATTCATGGCGCAGGAAGGCAATCTGGTGGTATGCGGCGATGCCGCCGATTCACTCGGCGACAGCCTGTACGAGGCGCGCATCTTCGTGCGCGGCACGGTCGCCTCTCTCGGCGCCGATTGCGAGCACAAGCCGATGGGCGCGGAGGATCGGCGTATCCTGCATGCCCTACTGGAACGCGCGGCGCTCGGCGCCGAGTTCGACCCATCGGGGTTCCGACTCTACCGATCCGCGCGACGGCTGTATCACTTCCATATCGACAACGCCGCCGCGTACTGAGGCAATCATGGATCCGGCGCAGCCCCGCATCCCGCCCCGCGAATCGGCAACGTTCGATCGTCATGTCATCGCCGAAATCCAGCGGGCCGCGGCGACCGGCATCTACGACATCCGCGGCTTCGGCGCGAAGCGCAGGCTGCCGCATTTCGACGATCTGCTGTTTCTCGGCGCATCGATGTCGCGCTATCCGCTGGAAGGTTACCGCGAGCGTTGCGGCACCGGCGTGGTGCTGGGGACGCGGCACGCCAAGCGCCCGATCGAGCTGAAGATCCCGGTGACTATCGCCGGCATGAGCTTCGGTGCATTGTCCGCCCAGGCCAAGGAGGCGCTTGGACGCGGCGCGACCGCGGCCGGCACCTCCACCACCACCGGCGACGGCGGCATGACGACGGAGGAGCGCGAGCATTCGCGCATCCTGGTCTACCAGTGCCTGCCGTCCCGCTACGGGATGAACCTGGAGGATCTGCGCAAGGCCGACGCGATAGAGGTGGTGGTGGGGCAGGGCGCCAAGCCCGGCGGCGGGGGCATGCTGCTCGGCCAGAAGATCTCGCCACGGGTGGCGCAGATGCGCAACCTGCCCGAGGGCATCGACCAGCGGTCCGCCTGCCGCCACCCCGACTGGACTGGTCCCGACGACCTGACGATCAAGCTCGAGGAACTGCGCGAGATCACCGACTGGCAGAAGCCGATCTACGTGAAGGTCGGCGCCAGCCGCCCCTATTACGATACCGCCCTGGCAGTGAAGGCCGGCGCCGATGTCGTGGTGCTGGACGGAATGCAGGGCGGCACCGCGGCGACGCAGGAGGTGTTCATCGAGCACGTCGGACTGCCGACGCTCGCCGCGATCCGCCCGGCCGTGCTGGCATTGCAGGAGCTTGGCGTGCATCGCGAGGTGCAACTGATCGTCTCCGGCGGCATCCGCAGCGGCGCCGATGTGGCGAAGGCACTGGCGCTTGGTGCCGATGCGGTCGCCATCGGCACCGCGGCGCTGATCGCCCTCGGCGACAACGATCCCGCGCTGGACGAGCAGTATCGCGCCCTCGGCTCCGCCGCCGGCTGCTACGACGACTGGCACGAGGGACGCGATCCGGCGGGGATCACGACGCAGGACCCGGTGCTGGCGGCGCGGCTCGATCCGGTGCGGGGCGGGCGACGGCTGGCCAACTATCTTGCGGTGTTGACGCTGGAGGCACAGGCGATCGCCCGCGCCTGTGGCAAGAGCCATCTGCACAATCTGGAGCCGGAGGATCTGGTGGCGCTGACGCTGGAGGCGGCAGCGATGACCCAGTTGCCGCTCGCGGGAACCGACTGGTACCCGGGCAAGCCGGAAGGTGCACGATGACCGATCTGGCCGACATCGCGCGAGACAAAGGCATTCGATATTTTCTGATCTCGTTCGTCGATCTGCTCGGCGTGTTGCGCGCGAAGCTCGTCCCAGCGGCGGCAATCGGTACCATGCAGAGCAACGGCGCGGGCTTTGCCGGCTTCGCTGTGCATTTCGACATGGCGCCGTCGGATCCAGACATGCTCGCCATGCCCGACGCGTCGAGCCTGATCCAGTTGCCGTGGAAGCCGGAGGTCGGCTGGCTGGCCGCCGATCTGGTGACCCGTGGCGAGCCGCTTGAGCAGGCGCCACGGAACCTGCTGCGGCGGATCATCAGGCGCGCGGACGATGCCGGCTACTGCATGAGATCCGGTGTGGAATGCGAGTATTTCCTCATCGCGTCGGATGGCAGCGCCATCGCCGATGCAGCAGATCGCGCCGACAAGCCATGCTATGATCAGGCCGCGCTGATGCGCCGCTACGATGTCATCGCCGAACTCTGCGACGCGATGTTGGCGCTCGGCTGGCAGCCGTATCAGAACGACCATGAGGATGCGAACGGTCAGTTCGAGATGAACTGGCAGTACGATGACGCGCTGATCACCGCCGATCGGCACGTGTTCTTCAAGTTCATGGTGAAGTCGATCGCCGAGAAGCATGGCCTCCGCGCCACCTTCATGCCGAAGCCGTTTCCGCAGTTGACCGGTTCAGGCTGCCACGCCCATGTCTCGCTGTGGCAGGGCAAGCGCAACCTGTTCGCCGACGATGCGGGCGAACTGGGTTTGTCGCAACTCGGCTACCAGTTCATCGGCGGGATCATGCATCACGCACAGGCACTGTGCGCGATCCTCAATCCGGTGGTGAACTCCTACAAGCGGATCAACGCGCAGCGTACGCTGTCCGGTGCCACCTGGTCGCCGAACGCGGTCAGCTATGCGGCCGACAACCGCACCCACATGATCCGCATCCCGGATGCAGGCCGGTTCGAGCTGCGTCTGGCCGACGGTGCGGTCAACCCATACCTGCTGCAGGCGGCGGTTCTTGCCGCCGGGCTGGATGGTGTGGCGGCCGCGCGCGATCCCGGGCGACGGCTGGACATCAACATGTACGCCGATGGCCACACGGTCCCCGATCTGCCTCGGCTGCCGCTCAACCTGCTGGACGCGCTGCGGGCGCTGGAAGCGTCGGAGACGCTCACCCATGCCTTCGGCGAGGGCTTCACGCGCGCCTATGTCAAGCTGCGGCTGACGCAGTGGGACGAGTATTGCCGCCATCTGACCCAGTGGGAGCGCGACACGACGCTCGATATTTGACGATCGTCAGGCAGCATCTTTCAGCAGATCGCTCACCACGCGCTCGAGATGGCGCAACGTGTTGCACACGGTTACCACGTTGCAGTACGGGCTTATAGCGGAACATGTCGGAATTGCCGGTGCCCCAGGCGGAGCGGAATTCCGGGTTCAGCCAGATGATGCGTTTTGCCCGCTGTGACAGGCGCTGCATGATCTCGGTGCGCGGATCGGTGCGGTTGCCGCGTGCGTCGCCCAGGATGATGATCGTCGTCTTGTTGGATACCAGCCGCATCCAGCCGTCCTCGAAGTCGGCGAGCGAATTGCCGTAGTTCGACGATCCGAAGCCGATCGCCTGCATGATGTTCGCGATCGCGGCCTCGATCGGTTGCTTCTCCAGGATGTCGCTAACCTCGATCAGGCTGCCGGCGAACGCGAAGGATCGGATGTCCTTCAGCGCCTCGTTCAGCGCGTAGAGGAACATCAGCAGGAACTGCGCCATCGCCGCGACCGAGCCGGAGACATCGCACAGCACCATCACCCGGGGCTTCTCGATGCGCTTTTGCTTCCACACGGTAATGAATGGGATCCCGCCCCAGCCCATGTTGCGCCGGAGCGTCCGCCGCGCATCGAGCTGACCGCGCAGGCGACGGCGGCGCGTCTTGGCGTAGCGCGCGGCCAGGCGCTTCGCCATCGCGCGCACCAGCACGCGCATTCGTTCCAGGTCCCGTCGCTCGAGGTTCGACAGGCGCGCGGACTTCAGCAGTTCCTCGCGGAACTTCTCGGTCTCGCCGCGGGCGAACAGCAGCAGGTTGCGTTCGACCAAATCGCGCGCCTGGTCACGCAGTGCCTCGATGCGGTTCTCCAGCCGCTCCGCGGTGGCCTGCTGGTCGTCCTTGTGCAGCGCCTCCAGGTCGCGCTCGACCTGGCGCAGGCCCATGCGGTCGAGGATGCGGCGGGCGTAGAGGTTCTTCTGGGTAAAGAAGCGGATGTTTTGGATGCCGGACTCGCGTGCCGCCTCTTCCATTGCCGTGGCGAGTGCCGCGCGGTCGTCGTCCAGCAGCATCCGGCTGAGCGAGCGGCCACTACCGCCGCCGGTACCTTCGCCGCCGAAGCCGCCTTGCACGATCGGGGTTTGGGGGTCGGCAGCAACTTCGTCTTCCTGTGCGAGGCTGTCGCGGCGGAAGTAGAGGTCGAAGCATTCATCGAACAGGTTCTTCTCGTCTGGGGTCTTGGCCAGGACGAGGGAGAGCGAATCCTTCAGGACCGTGCGGTCGGAAAACCCCACCACCTGGACCGTGCGTGCGGCGTCGATCCCTTCGGCGGCAGAGACACGGATGCCGGCGCTGCGGGCGGCCTGGAGGAACTGGCGCAGCGGTTCGCTGGGCTGCATCAGATCGGCAGCCCTGCCTCCTGCCTCGCCTTCTGCGTCAGCGTGGCGATCTGCTTGTTCGTCACCTCGATGTCGGCCTCGAACTTCAACAGCACGTTCAGCGTGTCATGCACCAGCTCGGTATCCAACGCCGCCGCGTGCAGCAGAACCAGCACCCGCGCCCAGTCGATCGTCTCGCTGACCGAGGGCACCTTCTTCAGGTCCAGCGTGCGCAACTGCTGCACGAACGCCACCAGTTCGCGCCGCAGGTTTTTCTCGATGCCCGGCACGCGCGATTCGATGATGCGGCCCTCCAGCTTCGCATCCGGAAAGCCGATATGCAGATGCAGGCAGCGCCGCTTCAGCGCATCACCCAGATCGCGCGTACTGTTCGAGGTCAGCAGCACGATCGGCGTCTCCACTGCATGCACGCTGCCGATCTCCGGGATGGTCACCTGATAGTCCGACAGGATCTCCAGCAAGAACGCCTCGAATTCCTGGTCCGACTTGTCGATCTCGTCGATCAGCAGCACCGCCCCGCCGGGCTGCTGCAGTGCGCGCAACAGCGGGCGCGGCTCCAGGAACTGGTGCGAGAAGAAGATGTCGCCGAACGCATGCAGCTTGTCCAACGCAGCGGGCAGTGTGTCGGTGGCGCCGATCACGTCGCCGATCTTGTCCTTCAGTATCTGGGTGTAGAGCAGCTGTTTGCCGTACTTCCACTCATACAGTGCCTTCGCCTCGTCCAGCCCCTCGTAGCACTGCATGCGGATCAGCGTGAGGTCGAGGAACGCCGCCACCGACTTGGCCAGTTCGGTCTTGCCGACGCCTGCCGGCCCTTCCACCAGGATCGGTTTCTGCAAATGCTGGGCGATATAGACGGCGGTAGCGATCTGCCGGCTGGGGATGTAGCCGACCGAGGCAAGCCCCTGTTCCACCGTCTCGATCGAGGCCAATTTGTGCGCGACCACCCCGGCCGGCGCCACTCCTGCGTCTGGCATCCACGTTCCAATCGATAATGCTACCCATGGGTAGCATTCGGGGAGCCGGTTGCCAAAGGGGGCAGGATTGGTTTCGGCCACATTCCCCCGCCCCATCATGCGCCTTCTCGAACGCGATGGGGCCGCAAGGCTCACGAATTTTGACCCGGTAACAGGGCCAACCCCGGGGCCGGTCGTCCGGCGGGCCGGTCCCGGCAGCGGATGAGGTCTGCCAGATATGGAATGATCGGTTGATCGGGGATGCAGTGACGATCCCCGAGGCAGTCGCAGAATGCGATGGCGAGTTCGGCGGCGTCCGCATCGATCCCAGGCAATGGATCGCGACAGTCGCGGCCATCATGCACTTTCGGTCACTGGCCTTGCGCTTGGTGGCAACCCATGGCGCGACCTTCCCCACGTTGGCGTGGTTTGCCGCGCTTGCCGTGCAAATCCGGTTGATGCGGTTTCTCCATGCCGCTTGGCCTGATCTGCGGTCCGCCCCTCCCACTTATCCGATAGCTGCAACCAGCGTTTTGGGCGTTCCGAACGACACGCCATCGAGCTCAGCCGGGGCGACTCGCGGCGACGATGACCGATTCGGCGAGCGCGAAATTGCCTGGCCTGGCCGTAGGTGAAGCCGCGCAAGCCGTCGATTACCGCGGCCTTATCGCGAAATGAGGCGGAACGCTGCGTCGCCAAAAAAATGATTGACGACAGCAGAACGAAATTGCCGGGCACCGATCCAGCTCGGACTCGAAAATATGTCGCGCGGCAAGCCGGCTCATCAGTTCCTCGCTCCCCTCACGGTCTGCTCACAAGCCGCTGACCAGATGGCCGCCATCGACGACAACGACGCTGCCGGTCATGTAGGATCCTGCGTTCGACGCCAGCAAGAGCAGCGGACCGTTGAGCTCGCTTGCCGTGCCCAGACGGCGCTGCGAGATGCGCCGGACCAGTGCCTTGCCTGCGTCGCTGGCGAAGAAGGCGTTGTTCAGGTCGGTCTCGATGTATCCGGGTGCGAGCGCATTGACCCGGATGCCGTGGCGCGCCCATTCCAGCGCAAGTGCCTTGGTCATCTGTACGACACCGGCCTTCGAGATCGCGTAGGGTGCAACGCCGCCGGCGACACGCAGTCCCAGGATCGAGGCGATGTTGACGATGCTGCCGCTCACGCCGTGATCAATCATCCGCCGCGCTGCATGCTGAGCGACCACCCAGGCGCCCTTGAGGTTGGTGTCGACCACAGAAGTCCAGTCACCCTCGGTCATGTCGAGCGCGCGGCGGGACACGGTGACGCCGGCGTTGTTGATCAGGATGGTGACCGGAGCGAACTGCGCCTCGGCGGCGGCGAATGCCTCCGAGACGCTGCGCGCATCTGTTACGTCCATGCGCACGGCACACGCCTGTGCGCCTGAAGCCACGATCGTCTCCACCGTCTCGGCCAACTGCGCCTCGCGCCGCGCCGCGACGGTGACCCGCGCGCCGGCGTCCGCAAGCACAGACGCAAAGTGCCGGCCCAATCCACTGGACGCGCCGGTCACCAGCGCGTGCTGCCCGTTCAATCGGAAGAGATCGGCCATCAAGGTGTTGCCTCCTGCACCCGGTCTACTGACCCCGCATCGTGTCCCAGACCAGGATCGAACGCGATCGCCCCGCTATTTGGAGGGTTGTGGGTCTGCGTCATCCGGTGCAAGTCGCCTGCGGATGGCGTCGGCGTGCCTGAGTGCAGGATCAACCCACCGCGCCGCGGCGGCCACGGCTGGCTCCAGGTCAAAAGCGCCCGCCAGATCGACACCCGCGTCGCGTGACGCCGGGTTCTGCGTCAGCACGTCCGCCAGCGAGGCGCCGGTCTGCCGCACCTGCTCGGCCGCCTGCTCCACCAGGCGATGCGCGGTCTCGCGGCCCAGTCGCGCCCCGAGGCGTGCTGCAACTGCATCAGCAAACAGCAGACCGCGGGTCAGATCGATGTTCGCGCGCATCCGGTCTGCATCGATCACCAGGCCCTCAGCCAGGGTACGCGCCTCGCGCAACGCGCCGGATGCCAGACCGAACAGCATCGGCAGAGCGTTCCATTCGCCGTGCCACAGCCCGGCCGCGCGTTCGTGCGCCGAAGCCATCGCTCCGAACAGCATGGTGGCGTGTCCGGTTGCCGCCGCATGAGCGGCCAGGATGACGGTCGCGGCGATCGGATTGCGCTTGTGCGGCATGGCCGATGAGCCGCCCCTTCCGGGGATGTATGGCTCCGCCACCTCACCCACTTCAGTCGATGCAAGGTGCACGACATCTGTCGCCATCTTGGCCAGCGAGCCGGTCAACTCGACCAGCCACGAGCCCGCCGCCGCAATGCGTCCGCGGTTGGTGTGCCAACAAAGCGGGGTGACGCCCAGGTCAAGCGCCTGTGCGAAGTTCGCCAGCACCGTCGGTCCGTCGGCACCCAGCGAGGCCAGCGTGCCCACCGGACCGCCCAACGACGCAACCAGAAGCCGCTTGCGCAAGTCCGGCAGACGATCCGCGGTATCGGCGATGCCGGCGAGCCAGACAGCCACCTTGTAGCCGAAGCTGAGCGGCGCGGCGTGCTGCTGATAGCTGCGGCCCACACAGGCGGTCGTGCGATGTTGGTCGGCCAGGCGGGCCAGACCGACCAGGATCGCGTCCAGATCGACAGCGATCAGTCGCAGTCCGTCGCGCATCTGCAGCACCAGGGCGGTATCGATGATATCCTGCGTGGTTGCGCCCTTGTGAAAGGACCGCTCCAGCTCCGCATTCAACCGCGCCTGCACCGCCTGGACGAACGGTATCGTCGGCACGCCGGCCACGCCGGCGCGAACACCGATGGCGGCAATATCGAGGTCCTCAGCCCTGATCGCCGCAATCGCGGGCGCCAGGGCCTGCGGCGCAAGGCCAAGCAGGCTCTCGCTCTGCGCCAAGGCAGCCTCCACGGCCAGCATGCTGCGAACCCACGTCGTATCGGAGAAACAGGCCCGCATCGCATCGGTCGCGAACACGGGCCCGAACAGTTCGGAATCAAGTGGGGAGAAGCTCATTCTGCCATCACGTTGTATTTGTCGTTGACGCGTTCGAGCCGGCCGGCCGGTGCGTCGATAATGCCGCAATTGAAGTGCGCGATCTCCTCCGGCGCCACCCGGATTGCTGCCGCGGTGCCAACTCCGCGGCGTCTGCGGAAGGCTTGCCTGCGATCGACGGCTGCTGCGGAATCTTGCGCCGATGCTGCGGCCTTCACCACTGCGCGTCCCTGCGTGGACCAGAAGGCGGTGACCGCCCTTGAGTAATCGACCGGGTGCATCGTCAGTATTCGATCGTTGCGACGCCGCGCAGCTCTTCCGGCGTACTCGTGCCGAAGCCGAAGAATTCCAGGTAGGCCGGAATCATCTCGAACAGCATGTCGGTCCCGACCTGGACGGTGCAGCCCTTCTCCTTGGCCGACCTGAGCAGGGGCGTATATTCCTCCCTCATCACGACTTCGCCGACGAATGTGGTCGGGGCAATCCTCGCGATGTCCATCGGCAGCGGATCTCCGGGTTTCATGCCGAGTGGCGTGGCGTTCACGACAATGTCGTAGCCATGCGGATCGTTGGAGCCGGTGGCGACCCGCAGCAAGGGATAATGTTGCCGCAGACGATCGGCCAGCGCCGCGGCAGAGGCAGTGACCGGATCGTAGAGTCCGATCGTTTCTGCCCCGCCGGCCGCCAACGAAGCCGCTATGGCGGAGCCGACACCGCCGCACCCGATGACAAGGGCACTGGCGCCGCCAATTCGCGTTCCCTTGCGCTCGACGCCGCGGACAAACCCCGCGCCGTCGAACATGTCACCCAGCAGCGACCCGTCGGACCGACGCAGTATCGCGTTGCAGGCACCCGCGATCTTCGCCGTCGTCGTCATCTCGTCGACAAGATCGGTCGTGATAACCTTGTGCGGCATTGTGACGAGGGCTCCATGCACGTTCGTCGTGCTGAACAACGCCTTCAGCAGTGCGGCGTAATGCGGCGGTTCCACTCCTACCGGGACGACGACGGCATTGATGCCCTTCATCTCGAACCACGGATTGTAGATCATCGGCGCCTTGAACGACTCGGTCGGATAGCCGAGATGGACAATCAGTCTGGTCCTGCCGGTGATCATGACTGCACTCCTACGCGGTCCGGTTATCAAGCACATAGACGGTGCTGCCGTCGTGACGCTCGCGCCGCGCCAGCAAGGACTGCCACCGGACCGCGGGATCAGTCAGGCCTCCTGATCATAGCATGTATGTGGCACCCGGACTTTGCCGCGCCTGTGCGGCGGTTCGGACGGAGGCGTTGTCGGCACCGAAGCCGGAATATCCGGCCTGTCGCTGCACAGCCTCGAAGAAGAACCGGTCATGGAAGGCGTCGGTGTAGAGGTGTCGGAATTCGCCGGTTTCGTCGCGGTCGTAAAGCAGACCATGCGCCTGCAGCTCGTGCAGCGCCTGGTCATCCAACGTCCACCGCGCCGAAACATCGTCGTAGAAGTTGCTCGGCATCGGCAGCAGCGGCGCCTGGCGCATTTCAAGTTCGCGAGCGGTACGAATGATATCGGGTGTGGCAAAGGCCACATGGTGCACGCCGGCGCCGGCGTAGACCGAGACGAACCGCCCAGTCAGCGTTCCCCGACCTTCCGACGCGTTCAGCACAATTCGGACCTTCCCGTTCGGACTTACCAGGGCACGGCTGTGCACCAAGCCGTACGGATCAGCGGTATCGCGTTGGGGTTGCGGCACCAGTCCGAACAGCGCACGCCAGAACAGCACGTATGACGCCATGCGTCCCGCCGGCAATGCCAGAACCACATGATCGATTCCGAGCAGAGGGGTCGCATCGTCGGGCGTGGGCAGCAGATCGAAATCATCCTCCCAGAAGCTCTGCTTGCCGGTATCCGGTTGCACCAGGTAGATCAGCGTGCCATCCGGTGCGCGCAGCGCGGGGATGCGCCGCTCGCCCTTGCCGATCGGCTCCTGCCAGTCCGGACACAGCAGTGCGCGGGCCCGCGCCTGCGCGCGATCGGCGTCGTCCACGCGTATCGCGATGGCGCAGACTGAGGGACCGTGCAGGTGGAAGTGTTCCGCCGCGGCACTGTCCTGCTCCGAGTTCAACACCAGGTTGACACCGCCATTGCGATACAGATCGACGGCTTTCGAGCGATGCCGGCCGGCGCGGTGAAAGCCGAGCCTCTGCAGGAAGCTCGCAAGCTCCGGGCCGGTCATCTCATCCACCGCAAATTCCAGAAACTCCACGCCGCCCAGATCGGGGACTGCGGGCAGGCCTGCGCCGCCGGCAGCATCGGCCTCGGTCAGGATCAGCGAACGCAGCCCGTCACGTGCAACGAAGCGACCGGGGGCGGCGCGGAAGTCGTCGTTGAATACCTCGAGCGACAACGGCCCGACGTAGCCGGAGGCCAGCACTGCCCGCATGAAGCCGGTCACGTCGAGATCGCCTTGGCCGGGGAAATTGCGGAAGTGGCGGCTCCAGCTCAGCACGTCCATGGACAACCTCGGAGCGTCTGCCATCTGCACGAAGAACAGCTTCTCGGCAGGCACCTGCGCAATGCCGGACGGGTCGTCGCCGAGACACAGGGTATGGAAGGAGTCCACGATCAGCCCTAGCGCCGGATGGGCCGCCTGCTGCACGATGCGCCAGGCATGGCCCCAGCGATTGACGTGCCGCGCCCAGCTCAACGCCTCGAAGCCAACCCGCAGGCCACGCCGCGCCGCGCGTTCAGCCATTTCCACCAGGTCGGCCGCTACGCGGGAATCGTCATCGATCGCGGCAGCCTGTGTGTTGCTGCACACCAGCACAAGGCTGGCGCCCAAAGCCTGCATGACATCGAACTTGCGTTCCGCACGCTCCAGGTTTCGAGCACGCTGCGGATCCGGCATCGCCTCGAAATCGCGGAATGGTTGGTAGATCTCGATCGTCAGTCCAAGATCGTCGCAGATCTTGCGAACGTCGGCGGGCAAGCCCTCGAATGTCAACAGATCGGCTTCCATGATCTCGACACCGTCGAAGCCAACCGCGGCGCAGGCCTCCAGCTTGTCACGCAGGGTCCCGCTCAGCGCCACAGTCGCGATGCATTTCCGCAACGGGACGGCCGATCGGATCATGGTCGGCTTGACCTCAGCCACCATCGATCTCCCGTCGTGGTTGCGCGGCCGCGGTGGCATCCACGATGGCCTGCGCCGTGTCGCGTGCCTCGTCACTCATCAGCAGGCCTCCTGCTGGCTCATGCGGGTGCGCTCGCCGATGCGCCGGCGCCGGCGAGGTCAGCTCGCATCCTGTCGTAATCCTTCTTGTCGACGGGCACCGCGCTGGCGTTGCCGAGATCGTTGAGGTGGATGCGATAGGTCTCGCGGGCACTCAAGGCCGCAAGCGCTGCGATGATCGTCACGCCGAACGCGATCGCGCCGATGGTCAGCGGGATGTTCCTGGAGCCGGGTGGTGCGACTATCGCGAACAGCGCCGGCAACAGGGCGGTGATGGTCGTGCCGATGTTCTGCGCGATGGCCATCGCCGTGACCCGGGTGCTGGTGGGGAACAGCTCGGGATAGAAGCTTGGAAAAATGGCGTTGTAACCCTGATAAATGACGCCCCACATGAGCAGCGACATCAGGATTGCCAGCGGCACATTGGCAATGCTGATGGCGTAAAGATAAAAAAAGGAGAGCAGCCCCGAGCCGAGCGCGCCTGCCACGATCAGGGGACGGCGGCCGATCGAGTCCGACAGGTTGCCGACCAGAGGAATGATGATAACCGCCAGGATGTTGCCTAGCACCGGTATCCACAGATAGACCGCACTCGGAAACCGAATCCCATACGCCGCCTGTACCGCGTAGGCGCCGCCGAAGATCGTGGCGACCACCGGGACAACATTCATCAGTGCCATGCAGATGACCCGCAGCATGTCCGGCCAATGATACCTGAAGGCCTCAAGGATCGGCGTCTTGGGGACCCCGCCATGCTCGCCCTCCTCGGCGAAGGCGGGAGTTTCAGCGACCTCGCGGCGTATGATGTAGCCGGCGATGATCACAATGACGCTGAGCAGGAACGGCACGCGCCATCCCCAGGAGTTGAATGCTGCCGGGGGCAGGAAGTACGCGAGCGGCAGGAATACCGCGGCGGCGAAGATCTGTCCGGCCTGCACCCCCTGAAGCGAGAAGCTGGCGTAATAACCGCGCCGCCCAAACGGTGCGTGTTCGAGAATCATCGAGCTGGCCCCTGAGATCTCTCCGGCGACCGCGAAACCCTGGATGAGGCGGAGCGCGACGAGGAGGACCGGTGCGAGAATGCCGACCTGCTGGTACGTCGGCAGCACGCCGACAGCCATCGTCGAGATGCCCATCAGAAACATGCACACCAGCAGCACAGTCTTTCGCCCGTGCGTGTCGCCCCAATGTCCCAGAAAAAAGGCGCCGACCGGCCGTGCCACATAACCGACGCCATAAGTCGCCAGAGATGCGACGATCGCGACCGTGGGATTGTCTGACGGGAAGAAGATCTGCGGGAACACCAGCGCAGCGGCGGAGGCATAGATGAAGAAGTCATAGTATTCGAGCGCAGATCCGATCCAGCCGCTGGCGGCAGCCTTGCGGGTCTGATGCACGCCATGCGGCTCATGTTCGGTGGGCGTGGACATTGTTTCTCCTCCCGCGTTATTCATCGCGGATCGCGCATCGACCCTCGGCCGCCGGTCGGCGGAGCCCCTGCGCCACCAGCCGATTGCCTGCTCTGCCCCGAGCATGCCGACGCCGTCGGCGATGTGTCCAGTCGACTCCAAGGCAGCGGCTCCGCAGGCCCCTGACTGCCGCCGCTGTGGGCCGAACATCCATGCAGGCGCTTCCCGGTTGCGGACGCCCGGTTCTGAGATCGTCGCGTCGGCGTGGAACGCGGGGGTCATCATATCGCCTTTGCCCATCTTGGCGCCGCCGCGATCGTGCTGCACCGTGTTGCGGATCGCCTGGCAGTCGTGGATGTTGGTCGCACTCATCGTCATTTCTCGTTGGACGCCGGGACCACTCCCGGTGCGGCGACGCCATGGCGTAGCTGGCGAAAGCGACCGAGAACCGGCGGTCGCGAGCCTGATGGTACCGGTGGTCTAGGAACCAAATGCGCACATCCCTGCCGCTCGCCGGCATCCGCGTGGCCGATCTCACCCGCGTGCTGTCCGGTCCGTTCTGTTCCATGCTGCTGGGCGATCTGGGCGCCGACATCGTCAAGGTGGAGACGCCCGGCGAGGGCGATACGGTGCGCCATCAGGGTGCGGGCAGGAACGGCCTGTCCTGGTATTTCGCCAACTACAACCGCAACAAACGCTCGATCACGCTGAACCTCCGCTCGGCGGAGGGGCGTGACATCCTGACGCGGCTGATCACGCAAAGCGACGTGCTGATCGACAACTACCGCCCTGGCGTACTCGCCGCGATGGGCTTCTCGGAGGCGCGGCTGCATGAACTCAACCCGCGCCTGGTGCGCGGCAGCATCACCGGCTTCGGCACCACCGGCCCGTATCGCGACCGCCCCAGCTTCGACTTCATCGCCCAGGCGATGAGCGGCTTCATGAGCGTGAACGGCGCCCCCGACCAGCCGCCGATGCGGTCCGGCCCGCCGGTGAGCGACCTGGTCGCCGGCCTCTATGCGGCTCTCGGCATCGTCGCCGGACTGCTGCGCGAGGGGCGGACGGGTGAGGGCGGGTCGGTCTCGGTCAGCCTGACCGGCGGACTGATCAGCCTTCTGAGCTTCATGGCGACCGATTACCTGGCCACCGGCAAGCTGCCGCAGCGTACCGGCAACGACCATCCGATCGGCTCGCCGTACGGGCTGTTCCTGTACCGCCGATGGTGAGATCGCCATTGCCCCGGCGGGCGAGGCGATGTACCGGCGTCTGCTGCGCGGGCTCGGTGCCGAGGCACTGCTCGAGCGCCCGGAGTTCGCTACCAACGCGCTGCGTGCCGAGCACCGCGCCGCAATCAATGCGGAGATCGAGGCATTCACGTTGCACCAAACCAGTGCGCACTGGATTCGCGTGCTGAACGAGGCCGGCGTGCCATGCTCACAGGTGATGAACCTGGAGCAGGTGTTCAATGATCCTCAGGTGATCGATCAGCAGGCAGTGCGGACTGTTGAGCATCCGGGGCATGGCGCCGTGTCTCTGCTCGGCTCGGCGCTGCACGTTGATGGGGCGCCGCTGCCGGTGCGCGGGCCGGCACCCAAGCTTGGAGAGCACACAGCGACGCTGCTGGCGGAGCTTGGCTACTCTGCCGATGAGGTCGCTCGATTGCGGGAATGCGGTGCGGTGTGAGGTGCTGGTGCGCGTGTTCAGGTCGGCGTCGCGATACTCGGCCAGCGCCAGGTTGCGCGCATCATGGCAGGTTCAGATCATGCCGTGACGTCAGGCGGATTTTCTTGACCGATCGGTGGTCTCAATGCGGCTCCCCCGGACGATCCTTCGGCAATCGTCAGCGACCGGGAAACAATTGAAACGCTCGAAGTCCCGCGGTGAACCTGAAATAGGACATCACCATGCTGCCTCGGATGCGCGGCCACTGTGTCTGCTGAGCGCGGCAAGCCGCTGAATCGAATGCGGATCGGCGTGCGCGCATGATCGTGGCTCGCGGCCGCTGCGGAAGCAGGCGATCGCGGTGACGATTGCGACCCCTCGGTTCTCGCAGCGCGTGAAGGCAGCCGATATGATTCCAGCCGCCGCCAGTGGCCACTGCGCCGCCGATCGGTGTAGCTTGACCCCACCAGGCAAGGAGGAACCGCCATGGAATTCGGTTATTTCGCCATGCCCTCCCATCCACCAGAGCGAGGGCTGAAGGCCGGCCACGACTGGGACCTGCAAACGCTGCGCTGGCTGGACGAACTCGGCTATGCCGAGGCATGGATCGGCGAGCACTACACCGCGCCGTGGGAACCGCATCCCTCGCCGGACCTGTTGATCGCGCAGGCGCTGCTGCAGACCAAGCGCCTGCGTATCGGGCCGGGCGGGTTCCTGCTGCCGTACCACCACCCCGCCGAACTCGCCGCGCGCGTGGCGATGCTGGACCACCTCTCCGGCGGGCGGCTGAATTTCGGCGTCGCCGCGTCGGGGCTGCCGACCGACTGGGCGATGTTCCAGGTGGACGGCACCGCCGGCGTCAACCGCGAGATGACGCGCGAGGCGCTCGACATCATCCTGCGCCTATGGGGCGACGAGCCGCATTTCACCTACGAAGGAAAGTTCTGGAAGGTGGCGAAGCCGGAGCCGATGTTCGGCTTCCTCAAGCCGCATATCTACCCACTGCAGAAGCCGCATCCGCCGATCGGCGTTGCCGGCTTCTCGAAGCAGTCGGACACGCTGAAGCTGGCGGGCGAGAAGGGGTTCCTGCCGCTCAGCCTCAATCTCAATCCGGCCTACGTGGCGAGCCACTGGGAGGCGGTGGAGATCGGCGCGGCACGTACCGGGCGGACGCCGCACCGTCGCGACTGGCGGCTGGTCCGTGAGGTGTTCGTCGCCGACACGGACGAGGCGGCGTGGCGCCTGTCGGCGGGCGGCATGATGGGACGGATGATGCGCGAGTATTTCCTGCCGCTACTCGGCAATTTCGGATTCCTCGAGTACCTCAAGCACGATCCGAACGTCGCAGATTCCGACGTGACACCGGAGTACTGCGCGCAGCACAACTGGCTGATCGGCTCGCCGGCGACGGTGGCTGAGAAGCTGGAGCGCATCTACCGCGAGGCGGGCGGCTTCGGTGGCCTGCTGGTGTTCGGCTTCGACTATGCCGACAACCCGCAGGCATGGCACAACTCGCTGCGTTTGTTGACCGAGGAGGTGGGGCCGCGCGTGGCACACCTGAAGCCGTCGTAGCGGCACAAATGCCCGAACACGATCTCGCGGTGCTCTGGGAGGCGCATTGTCGGTACGAGTTCGAGACCCGCGACGTCGACGCGACGATGGCGACGATGGTGGCGTCGCCCTACGTGAACCACATCCCCACGATGGCCGGGGGCGTCGGGCATGATCAGCTCAAGCGCTTCTACCGGTATCATTTCATCGGCGCGAATCCACCGGATACGACGATGATACCGGTCAGCCGCACCATCGGCGCCGATCGCATCGTGGACGAGGTGATCTTCCGCTTCACCCACACCGCAACGATCGACTGGATGTTGCCGGGCATCGCCCCCACCGGGCGAATTGTCGAGGTACCGCTGGTGGCGATCGTGCAGTTTCGCGACGGCCTGGTGGCGCACGAACACATCTATTGGGATCAGGCATCGGTGCTGGTGCAGATCGGGCTGCTTGATCCGCAGGGTCTGCCGGTCGCCGGTGCCGTGACCGCGCGCAAGGTCCTGGATCCGGCACTGCCGAGCAACGCCCTGCTGGGCGAGGTCTGGCGGAGCAGCGAGGGAAGCTCCATTTGAATTCGGGTGCGCAGGGGGTGACTTTCCCCGCCGTCAGTGACAATGAAGCGGCACGGTGGCTGCAAGGATCCTGTGTCGTCGTGAGACCATCAGTCCTGCTTGACCAGCATTGTCACGCCGTCCGAGACACGGTCGCGGTGCATTGTGCAGGCAACCCGCGCGGGTTCGGCTGTCGATGCGGTCGGGCGAATACGTAGCTATACCGCGGTCCTCACGGAACGGACGGTGCGAGACGACTTGCCGCGCCTCGAGACGTAAATTCGTGCATTGCTGAAGGAACTCGACCTGCCATCACCGTCGTGCCACTGACCATTGATGCCTGCGCAACGCAACGCCATCTGATATGAGACCGAACATGACCAGCCGGGTCCTGCATCGCTCCGGTGCCATCCCGCCGACCGCGGTTGGCGGCGAGGGCATTTATCTTCAGCTCGCCGACGGCAAGCGCGTCATCGACGGCTCCGGCGGCGCTGCGGTGGCCTGTCTCGGCCACGGCAATCAGCGCATCGCCTCAGCCATCGGCAACCAGGCCGCCACGATGGCCTACGCGCATACCGGCACATTCAGCAGCCAGCCGGCCGAGGACCTTGCGCATATCGTGTTGGACGGCGAACCCGGCGGCCTGACCCGCGCCTATTTTTGCTCGTCCGGCTCCGAGGGCACCGAAGCGGCGCTGAAGCTGGCGCGGCAGTATTTCGTCGAGATCCGCCAGCCTCGGCGTACCCGCTTCATTGCACGGCGCCAGAGCTATCACGGCAACACACTCGGCGCGCTCGGTGCCGGCGGCAACATGATGCGGCGGGCACTGTACGAGCCAATTCTTGCGCCGGCGTTCAGCCTGGTCTCGCCGTGCTTCGCCTATCGTTTCCAACGCGACGATGAGACCGACCGGCAGTATGTCGACCGGCTGGCGGCCGAGTTGGAGGCGGAATTCCAACGCATAGGCCCCGACACGGTGATCGCGTTCATCGCTGAACCTGTGGTCGGCGCCACCACCGGCTGCGTCGCCGCGCTCCCCGGCTACTTCCGCCGCGTGCGTGAGATCTGCGACCGGCATGGCGCGCTGCTGATCCTGGACGAAGTGATGTGCGGCATGGGCCGCACCGGCACGATGCACGCCTGGCAGCAGGAAGCCATCGCGCCCGACCTTCAGGTGGTCGCGAAGGGCCTCGGCGGTGGCTACCAGCCGATTGGCGGCGTGCTGATCGGCGGCAGGATCGTCGATGCACTCAATGCCGGCTCCGGTGGGTTCATGCACGGCCATACCTACCAGGCGCATCCGGTCGCCTGCGCCGCCGCACTCGAGGTGCAGCGCATCATCCGCGACGACAATCTGCTGGAGAACGTCCGCGCCATGGGCGCCCGACTGGAGACCGCGCTGATCGAGCGCTTCGGCAACCACCGCCATGTCGGCGATATTCGCGGCCGCGGCCTGTTCTGGGCACTGGAGTTCGTCACCGATCGAGCCACGAAGCAGGTGTTCGACCCGAAGCTGGCGATGAACGAACGGGTGAAACGCGAGGCGCTGGCACGCGGGCTGGCGATCTATCCAATGGGCGGCACGACCGACGGCAAGTCAGGCGACCATGTCATCGTCGCGCCACCCTACATCGCCACCGCCTCCGACATCGACACCATTGTCGATCGGCTGGGCGCTGCGGTGGATGCAGCGGTTGCGTCCGTCACATGAGGATTTCGGTATTCGGGATCGGCTATGTGGGAGCGGTCTCCAGCGCCTGCCTTGCCGATCTCGGCCATCAGGTGATCGGCGTGGATGTTGCGCCGGCAAAGATCGAATTGCTCAAGCGTGGCCAGTCGCCGATCGTCGAGGCATCGGTCGATGAACTGATTGCCGATGCCGTCACCCGGGGACAGCTCACCGCGACCGTGAATGGCGCGGAAGCTGTTGCCGCCACCGACCTGTCGCTGATCTGCGTCGGAACGCCGAGTGCGGCAGATGGCAGCGTCGCGCTGAATGCGGTCGATGCGGTGATCGCGGAGATCGGTGCGGCGATCGCTGCGAAGCCGGGACCGCACAGCGTTGTTATGCGTTCCACGTTGCCGCCGGGAACGGCGGAAGAGCGGGTCATTCCCGCGCTCGAGGCAGCGTCAGGCCGCCGGATCGGTGATGCGCTGTTCTACTACAGCAATCCGGAATTTTTGCGCGAGGGATCCGCGGTGCGGGACTTCCGCGCGCCGCCCTTCACGCTGGTTGGCGCGCCGACTGGCGACGACGCCGCGGCGCTGCGCGAACTCTACGCGTCGATCGCAGCGCCTTGGCATGTCGTTCCGTACCGCGTCGCCGAGAGTGTCAAATACCTGTCCAACGCCTACCACGCCGTAAAGCTTGCCTTCGCCAATGAAGCGGGCGCGGTGCTCGCCGCCCACGGCGTCGATGCGCCGGAGGCATTCCGGCTGTTCTGCGAGGACCGTGTCCTCAACATTTCCCCCGCTTACTTGCGGCCGGGGTTTGCCTTCGGTGGTTCCTGCCTGCCCAAGGACATGCGCGGCTTCCTGGCCTTGGGCAATCGCCAGTCGGTCGCGATGCCGCTGCTGTCGCATGTGCTGGCCAGCAATACGGCCATCGTGGATCGGGCGTTCGACCTGATCGCGTACCACGGCCGCCAGCGCGTCAGCCTGTTCGGCCTGGCGTTCAAGCAGGGCACCGACGATCTGCGCGAAAGCCCCCTGGTGCTGCTGGCTGAACGCCTGATCGGCAGGGGCTACGAGCTCAGCATCTTCGACCGGTCGGTGAACGTCGCCGCGCTGCTGGGCAGCAACCGCAGCTATATCGATCGCGAAATCCCGCACCTGGAGCGGCTGATGGTGGATGGTCCGGCGGCTGCGCTGGAGGGCAGCCGGCTGGCGGTTATCGGCCATATCGGACCGGCGGATCGCGCCGCGCTGCTGGCGGCGTTGAACGGCCAGGTCGTGATCGATCTCGCGGGGCTGTCCGAACTGCGCAACCGGACCGACATTTCGTACCAGGGCATCTGCTGGTGACATCGCCGCGGCTGCTGTTCATCAGCCCGCGATTCCTGTTCCCGCTGGATCAAGGGGGCAAGATCCGCACCACCGGAGTGCTGCGGGCGATGCAGGGTGGCACCTTCGAGATCGTGCTGGTCTCTCCCGCGCCGCCGGAGGCCGACCGTTACGCCCCCGACCTCGCCACGGTGTGCGACCGCTTTGCCGGCTGGCCGGAGCCGCGATCCGGCACCATCGGGCGGACGCTGGCACTGGCCGGTTCGCTGCCGGTCTCGGCTGCCAGCGACCGTTCATCGCTGGGTGCCGCCATCGTGGCGAATGAACTCGCAGCGCGACCAGATGTGGTGGTGGTCGATTTCCCGCACGCGGCGGTGCTGCTGCCCGACCGGATCGGCGTGCCCTCGGTGATCTTCACCCACAACGTCGAGGCTGAGATCTTCGAGCGCCACGCCGAGGTGGCGAACGGCATCTGGCAACCGGTGTGGCAGCGCGAGGCGGCAAAGATGCGCGCGTTCGAGCAGATCACGCTGCGCCGGTTCGATACCGTTGTGGCGGTGTCGGAACGCGACGGGCGTGTGCTGCGCGAGCGGTTCGGCCTTGCCAACATCGAGACCATCGACACCGGTGTCGACCTGGAATTCTACGCGTTCCACCCACCAGCCGGAACGGCACGCACAGTGGTGTTCGCCGGCGCCATGGACAGCCGTTCCAACATCGACGGCATCGAATTCCTGATGGATGAGGTCTGGCCGCTGGTTGCCGCGGCGCGGCCTGACGCTCGCATGGCGGTGGTCGGCCGCAATCCCCCGCCGGCCTTGATCGCGAAGGCCGAACGGAAGGCGCTGCCGTGGCAGTTCACCGGCTTTGTCGACGACATTCGGCCGGCGGTGCTGGCGGGCGACGTCTCGGTGATCCCGTTGCGCGTCGGCAGCGGCACCCGGCTCAAGGCATTCGAGGCGATGGCGCTGGGGCGGCCGGTCGTTTCCACCACGCTCGGGGTCGAGGGCCTTGCGGTCGAACCGGGCGAGCATTGCCTGGTCGCCGACACAGCCGAAGGGTTCGCGAACGCGGTCGTCAAGCTGCTGTCGGATGCCGGCCTGCGCGGCCGCCTTGCCGGCGCGTCGCGCGGGTTGCTGGAGGCACGGTTTTCCTGGGCATCGGTGGGGCGGCAGTTCGAGGCCATCTGCCAGCGCACCATCACCCGCCGCGCCGCCCCGGCCACTTGACCGACACACCGTAACGGCCACATTGGCCGCGATGCGCAACTTCTCCGACCTGTCCGAACGCGAGGTCCTCGCATTGGCGATCGCCAATGAGGAGGAGGACGGCCGTATCTACACCGACATCGCGGAAGGGTTGCGGCAGGATTACCCCGCCAGCGCCAACGTGTTCACCGAGATGGCCGGCGAGGAGAGCGATCACCGGCGTCGGCTGATCGAGCTGTATCAGGAAAAGTTCGGCGAGCACATCCCACTGATCCGCCGCCACGACATTCGCGGCTTCATTCAGCACAGGCCGGTCTGGCAGCTCCAGCCGCTCCGCCTCGATTCCGTGCGCGATCTCGCCGAGAGCATGGAGACGGAGGCCAAACGATTCTATCGCCGCGCCGCGGCGCGGACGACCGATGCATCGATCCGCAGGCTGCTTGGCGATCTGGCCGAGGCCGAGGCGGTACACGAGCAGCGCGCAGACCAGATCGTCGAGGAAAACCTGCCTGCCAATGTCCGGGCAGGTGAGGACGCGCACGCGCGACGGAATTTCGTTTTGCGGGTGATCCAGCCGGGCCTGGCCGGGCTGATGGACGGTTCGGTCTCCACGCTGGCGCCGGTGTTTGCCGCCGCCTTCGCCACCGGACAGTCATGGAACGCATTTCTGGTCGGCATGGCGGCCTCGATCGGCGCCGGCATCTCGATGGCGTTCGCCGAGGCGCTGTCGGACAACGGCAGCCTGACCGGGCGCGGCGCGCCGGTGCTCCGCGGCGCCATCACCGGGCTGATGACCACTCTCGGCGGCATCGGTCACACGCTGCCGTTTTTGATCCCCAATTTCTGGACTGCGGCCACGCTGGCGATGTGCGTCGTGGTGGCGGAGCTTGCTGCGATCAGTTGGGTGCGTTGGAAGTACATGGATACGCCGCCAATTTCTGCCGCATTCCAGGTGGCATTTGGCGGTGCCCTGGTGTTCGCCACCGGCATCTTGATTGGCAGCAGCTAGAGGATTGTATGTGGATACCATCGTGATGCAGCCTGCCGAGATGCAGGGCCTGCGGCATGACTCCACGACCATCGCCTTGCACTGGATCAGTGCCCTGCTGGTCGTCGCCCTGTGGACGATCGGCCAGACCGTTGACGTGTTCCCGAACGGGCCGCTGCGCATCGACTATCGCTCGGTTCATATCCTGCTCGGGGTGGCGCTGGGCGTTGTGCTGCTCGCCCGGCTGGGCTGGCGGCTGACGCGACGCGAGACACTGCCGCCGCTCGATCACGGCGTACTGCTGGCGATCGCCCGCACCACGCACTGGCTGCTCTATGCGCTGCTGATCGTTGCGGTGATGCTCGGCGTCGCCAACGTGTGGGTGCGCGGCGACGTGATCCTCAACCTGTTCCAGGTGCCGGCCTATGATCCTGGCAATCGCGCGCTGGTACATTTGGTCGGTGGCTGGCACGCGCTGGCCGCCAACGCCGTGCTGATCGTCGCCGGTGTGCACGCGGCGGCCGCGCTGTTCCATCACTACATCCTGCGCGACGCGACGTTGCGGCGGATGCTGCCTGCCATTGTCATTGCGAGGAGCAGAGCGACGAAGCAATCTCGATGACGTTGCGTGCCGATTGCCACACTGGCCCGCGATTGCTTCGTCGCTCTGCTCCTGGACTAACAAGAAACCGCCCCCCGTTGTCATCCGCGCGGAAGCGGGGACCCAGGGCTACCGCGCGGACCTCGCCCTCGGTTCCCGCTTGCGCGGGAATGACACTTGGGACCGTCGTCAGGCTGTTTCGTCCCGTCAGCGGCCGGTGCGGAACTCGCAATGACAATTCGTGTCAATCCAGCGTCTCGCGGTACAGGCTGACAGCGATCGCGCCCACCACCAGCGCGAACACCGCCATCGGCCACAGATCGGGCCAGATCTGCGCCAGCCCGTTGCCCTTCAGCAGCATGCCGCGGGAGATGCGCAGCGCGTGGGTCAGCGGTACCGCCTCGCCGATGAAGCGGGCCCAGGCTGGCATGCCCATGAACGGGAACATGAAGCCGGACAGCATGATCGATGGCAGCAGCCCGAACTGCGACAATTGCTGCGCCTGCATCTGCGTCGTCGCCATGGTGGAGAAGGCGAACCCCATCGCCAGGTTGCACGCGATGAATACGCCCAGCGCCAACAGCAGCAGCGGAACCGAGCCGCGCACCGGCACCGCGAACACGGTGACCGACACCAGCAGGATCAGCGCGATCTGCACATAGGCCAGTCCGACATAGGGGATGATCTTGCCCAGCATCACCTCCACCGGACGCACCGGCGTCGCCAGCAGGTTCTCCATCGTGCCTGACTCGCGTTCGCGCGTGATCGCCAGTGTCGTCATCACCAGTGTGGAGACCGTCAGGATCAGACCGATCAGCCCGGGCACGATATTCAGCGCGGTGATCTGCTCCGGATTGTAGCGGCCGTGCAGCACGATCTGGAACGGCGGCTGCTGCGGCTGTACCCGCATGTCCGCCGGCAGATCGCGGTTCAGCACCGTGGCGTTCAACGCCACCACGGCCGCGGTCGCGTTGGCGATCGCGGTTGGATCGGTGGCATCGGCGTCCATCAGCACCTGCGGCTGCTCGCCCCGGTCGACCCGGCGCGAGAAGTCCGGCGGTATGTTCAGCACGAACATCACGTCGCCGCGCGCCAGCGCCTGTTCGGCTGCATCCTCGGTGGCCATCGGCTGGATGTCGAAGTACCCGGTGTTCTGCAGCGCGGCGGCGAGCGTGCGCTCGTAGGTGGAATGTTCCGCCGTGAGCAGCCCGGTCGGCAGATGCCGCGGATTGGCATTGATCGCGTAGCCGAACAGGAACAGCTGGACCATCGGCAGCATCACCGTCAGGCCGACGGTGGCGCGATCGCGCCGCATCTGCAGCGATTCCTTGATCAGCATCGCGAACAGGCGCGCGAACGAGAAGCGGTTCATGCCTCGGTGTCCCGCAGCATGTGGATGAACACGTCGTCGAGCCGCGGTTCGACCTCCTCCCAGTGCAGCGCATCGTCACCGAGGCTGTCGATCGCGGCGCGCAACGCTGCTCGATCCATGCCGGCGATGCGCAACGAGCGGCCGAACACCGCCGCGGTCTCGACGCCAGGAAGGTGGCGCAACCGGCGCACCGCCTGTTCGATGCCGCCGCCGGTCGCCTCGAACGTCACCAGATGCGCGGCGCGCACCACGTCATCCGCGGTGCCCTGCACCACCAGCCGCCCGCCGGCGAGATACACCACGCGCTGGCAGCGCTCCGCCTCGTCCATGTAGTGGGTGGACACCAGCACAGTCATCCCGTCGGCTGCCATCTCGTGGATCATGTCCCAGAATTCCCGACGTGCCTTGGCATCGACGCCGGCGGTCGGTTCGTCGAGCAGCAGCAGGCGCGGTCGGTGCAGCACACAGGCGGCGAGTGCCATGCGCTGCTTCCAACCGCCGGACAGTTCCTGCGCCAACTGATCGGCGCGATCGGTCAGGCCGATGCGTTCCAGCACCTCGGCAATCGCACGACGGCGATCGCGAATCTGATAGAGCCGCGCCATGAACTCCAGGTTCTCGGCCACTGTCAGATCGCCATAGAAGCTGAAGCGCTGTGTCATATAGCCGATCTGCAGGCGGATGCGCGGAGCGTCGCTGAGCAGGTCCATGCCGAGACAGGTGCCGCCGCCGCCATCGGGTCGCAGCAGGCCGCACAGCATGCGGATGGTGGTGGTCTTGCCGCTGCCGTTGCCACCGAGAAAGCCGCAGATCTCGCCTTCCGGCACCTGCAGTGTCAGCCCGTCGATCACAGAGCGTTGGCCGAAACTCTTGCGCAGGTCGTGGACGTCGATTGCGAGCGCGGTCATCGCCGCACATCCACCGGCTGCCCCGGCTTGAGCTGCACGGCCTGGTCCGCAGGCGGATGCGCCTCGATCAGATAGACCAGCTTCTCGCGATTGGTTTCGCTGTAGATCACCGGCGGTGTGTATTCCGGCTGTGGCGCGATGAAGGTGACGGTGGCGATGAGCCCGGCTGCGCACGCGTCACAACCGATCGTCAGCCGGTCGCCGGTGTGCAGGGTGGCGAGCTCGGTCTCGGGGACAAAGAACCGCACCAGGATATTCTGCGGCGGCAGCAGCGAGACCACCGGTACCCCCGCGTTGATCGTTTCGCCCGGCCGCGCGTAGGTATCGTTGACCAGTGCGGCGATCGGTGCGGTGACATGGCGCTGGTCCACCTGCCACTGCGCCTGTGTCAACCCGGCCTGCGCCTGCGCCACCATGGCACGCTGGGCGGCGATCTCGTATTCGCGCCCGGTCGGTGATTCCATCTGCGCGAGCTTCGCGGTCGCCGCCTCGACGTGCGCGATGGCGGACGAGAGGTCGGCGCGCTGTTGATCCACCGTCTGCCGGCTGGCGGCGGCGGTGCGCAGCAGTTCCTCGTTGCGCGCCAGGTCTTTGGCAATGCGATCCCGCGTGGCGACCAGGTCGGCGAGATCGGCACGCGCCTGGGCGATCTCGGTATCCCGCATGCGCGTCTCGAGATTGGTGAGCCTTGCCCGCGCCTCCGCAAGCTTTCCCGCGGCGGCATCGCGCGCCGCCACATCATCGGCATCGTCCTGGGTGAACAACGGAGCACCTGCCGCCACCTGATCGCCACGGGCGACGGCAATGCCGGTGACGCGGCCGGTCAGCGTTGGCGACACCCGGACATACTCGGCATCGACGTAACCCTGCCAGGCGGCAGGGTCCGTGGCGCGATGCAGCCACCACCAGCCCGCGGCACCGGCGACGGTGAGCAGCCCGACGACGAGCAGGGTGCGCTTCATATGGCTCGGTCCGGCGCAAGGCCGCGCAGCAGCGTCTCGATATGCGCCTCTGCGACCGCGCGTGCGTCGAAGGCGAGGTCGGTGTGGCGGCCGAGCGAGTGCTTCCACAGCGCCAGCAGCAGGAACGGGCCAGCGAACAGCGGCAAGGTGGCGTGTACGTCCAGCGGGCGGAACTCGCCGCGCTGCACGCCGCGGATGAGGATGCCCTCGATCAAGGCGAAGGCCCGGCGCAGCACGGCATCGGCATAGAACTGTGCAATGGCGGGGAAGTTGCCCAACTCCGCCACGACCAACTTGGGTATCGCGGTGAGGTCGCTGTCGAGCAGGAGCAGGAAGCGCCGCGCCAGAAGGCGCAGCAGGTCGGCCGAGGAGCCGGAGTGTGCTGCCATGTCCGCCTCAGCCGCCTCGACGTTCGGTAGCACCGCCTGGCGCACAACAGCGCGGAACAGGTCCTCCTTGGTCGGGAAATACAGGTAGATCGTGCCCTTGCTGATGCCGGCGGCGGCAGCAACGTCCTCGAGCTTGGTTGCCGCGTAGCCGCGCTCGGCGAACGAGGCGAGGGCGGCGGCGATGATCTCGCCTGGACGTGCATCCTTGCGGCGGGTCCGTGGCATCCTATTTAGTTACTGACTGTTCAGTCATTATTCAAGGCAGATCGCTTCGTCAACGGCCGAATTGTGCCGGATTGCGGACCGGCGCCGGGTCGCGCAGCCTGTCTTGCATGCAACATGCCGTTCTGCTTGCTGTGGCCGGGCTACTCGCTGGGGCGCTGAATGCGGTCGCGGGCGGCGGCTCGTTCGTCAGCTTTCCGGCAATGATCGCTGCTGGATTGCCGCCGGTGATCGCCAATGCCTCCTCCACGGTGGCGTTATTCCCCGGCACGTTGGCCAGCGCCTTGGCCTACCACCGCGACTTTGCGCAGGTGCGCGGCGTCCGGATGCGCGCGATGATGCCGGTTACCCTGGCCGGGGGGCTGACGGGTGCAGTCCTGCTGCTCGCCACGTCCGAGCGGCTGTTCGATGTGGTCATCCCGTTCCTGCTGCTGCTCGCCACGTTGACATTTGCGTTGGGCGCCCGCGCCGGGCTGGCACTGGCCCGGTTGGTACGACTGGGGCCACGAGCGATGCTGGCGGTGCAGTTTGTGATCTCGATCTATGGCGGCTACTTCGGCGGCGCGGTCGGGCTGATGATGATGGCCGCCTGGAGCCTGTTGACCGCGAACGCCGATCTGAAGGCGATGGCACCGATAAGAGTGCTGCTGGTGAGCGTGGCGAACGGCGCCGCCGTGGCTTGGTTCATCGGCGCAGGCGCGGTGCGCTGGCCGGAAGCGCTGACGATGCTGGGGGCGAGCGTCGCTGGCGGCTATCTAGGCGCGTTGCTCACTCGGGTGCTGCCGGCAGCGTCGGTGCGCGGCTTCGTGGTCATCCTGACCGCCGTCGTGACCATCGGGTTTTTTCTGCGCGCGATGTGAAGAAAGCGGAGGTCGGCGGGAATAACGCGGGCGTCGGAGAGGTAGCGGGAATACGGCCGAATGGCCGTGCGACTGCTCGTGGGAGGTTATCATGCGGATTCTGTTTCTGTTGGGCTTGTTGGCCATCGCGGTGCCGCTGACCGTCATGGTCGCCGATGCATCCCAATCGTCGGGCGTCGGCTCTGGCAAGATCGGCTGCGACGACTGCCAATAGGGCGCAGCGCGAGGCCCGCTTGCGTTGCGGGGCTGCCCGCTCCCGCGGGGCGGGCGGTTCAGATCCGTTTGTGCTCGAGATTTGGCAGGAACGCCGTAAGCAGACCGATCAGCGGCAGGAACGAACACAGTCGGTACACCGTCTCGATGCTGGTCCAGTCGGCGACCTGGCCGAGCGCGGCGGCGCCAAGCCCGCCCAGTCCGAACGAGAAGCCGAAGAACATGCCCGCGACTGTGCCGACCCGCCCCGGCAGCAGGTCCTGGGCGTAGACCAGGATCGCCGAGAAGGCGGAGGCCAGGATCAGGCCGATCGCAACGCTCAGGATGCCGGTCCAGAACAGGTTCGCGTAGGGCAGCATCAGCGCGAACGGGAAGGCGCCGAGGATCGAGAACCAGATCACCGGCTTGCGCCCGAAGCGGTCGCCGATCGGACCGCCGGCGAAGGTGCCGGCCGCCACCGCAGCCAGGAACACGAACAGGTGGATCTGCGCGGCCTGCACCGAGAGGCCGAACTTATGGATCAGGAAGAACGTGTAGTACGAACTTAGTGACGAGGTGTAGACGTTCTTGGAGAACAGCAGCGCCACCAGGACGGCGATCGCCCCCAGCACCTTCTTGCGTGACAGCACGGCGTAGGCGGCGCCGCGGGCGCTGGAGCCGCCGCTCCGCTGCGGCGACAGATGCCGGCTGTACCACAGGCTGACATTGCTCAGCAGCACGATCGCCAGCAGTGCCGCGGCAGAGAACCAGGCGACGCTGCCCTGGCCGCGCGGCACCACGATGAACGCGGCGAGCAGCGGACCGATCGCCGATCCGGTGCTGCCGCCGACCTGGAACAGCGACTGCGCGAAGCCGTGGCGTCCGCCCGAGGCCATGCGTGCAACGCGGGATGACTCGGGGTGGAACACCGACGAACCGACGCCGACCAGTGCGGCGGCAAACAGGATCGCCGAATAGTTGTTGGCGACCGCCAGCAGCAGCAGGCCGATCAGGCTGCAGCCCATCGCGACCGGCAATGAATACGGTTGCGGGCGACGATCGGTGACCATGCCCACCACTGGTTGCAGCATAGACGCGGTCAGCTGTGAAGCGAGCGCGATCAGCCCGATCTGGCCAAAGTCCAGCCGGTAGGACTCCTTCAGAACCGGATAGAGCGCCGGAACCAGCGACTGGTTCATATCGTTGAGCAAATGGCAGACCGAGAGCGACACCAGAATCGCGAAGGTCGTGGTTTCGCCGCCCGCCTGGGCAGCGATAGGTCGTGCTGTGACTGCGTTGTCGCTCAAGGTCGGCCCTGCCGTGTCGCTCCTTGGCGATTATGCAAGCGTTGCGGCTTCGGACCTATGCGTCAGGCTCAGTCCTGGCCCGCGTGTCGGCAAAAATCCGCCATATTCACCGTCTGGTGAAGTAATCGGAATTATTTGGTGCGCCGTGAGAACTGCTATGGACAGATCGCACAATACAGGTTCCCAGCCACCCCGTCGCTTGGGGCGGAATCACGCGCAGCTTTTTCCGGTATTTTGGATTGTGGTTCTGCTGGCGTCGTGGTTCGTGATCGTCGACTGGAAAGCGCTGCCGGACCTCGTCAACGCCGCGATGGGGACGCTGCCTTGATCAGCCTTGCGGCAGGTCTGCGGCACCGAGAATACGAAGCTCTGCCGACTGCACGAGTATCACCAATCCCTGGCCGGCACCGGGCGGCTTGGCGCTGAGGCGCCGCGCCCCGCCGTCCCA
Source organism: uncultured Alphaproteobacteria bacterium (assembly GCA_963749575.1). Taxonomy (GTDB): domain Bacteria; phylum Pseudomonadota; class Alphaproteobacteria; order Acetobacterales; family Acetobacteraceae; genus JAMXLO01. The sequence goes on along the minus strand of CAVVNM010000008.1, from coordinate 439,627 downwards.
TTCACTCAGGGTCTCCACCTCCCGCACGATCCGGTACTCACGCAGTCGCGTGCCGCCGTTCTCGCCGCCGCCGATGTCGGTGGCGTGTTCCGGGTCGTAGACGATGCGGAGCGCGCGCACGCGGGCGGAGGAGGCGCCGATTTCGACCGCCACGATGTCTTCTGAGCGGCCGAGCGCAACCGGGACCGGCAGTGCCTTCGCGGCCGCGATGGCCGCTTCGACCGAGCCGCGCACCGAGCCGACGACGACCTGCGCGCCGTCCACCACCAATGCCGGGGTGAACACGTCACCGCCGAGCTGTCGCGCGTAGGCTTGCTGGCGGGCGGTTGCCGCCTGGCTGGCGAATTTGTCGTGCCAGCCGAGATGATCCCAGTAATCGACGTGCCAGCTAAGCGCGATCACCTCGGGCCGTTGCGCAAGCTGGCCGAGCAGTGTGTCGGCAGGGGGGCAGGAGGAACAGCCCTGTGAGGTGAAGAGTTCAAGGACGACCGGATCCGGAGCGGCGCGCGCGACCGGTACGATACCGGCGGCGGCGAGTGCTGCCCCGATCATGGTACGCCGTTGCATGGTCTGCCTCCGTGGTCGTTCCTGCGTTTGACCTGCGATGGCGTCAGGCGTTACAGACCGCCTCCGCGGCGCCCGGCGATCGCCCCCAGCCGCAGCCGCAGCGCATTCAGCTTGATGAAGCCCTGGGCATCGAACTGGTCGTAGGCGCCCTGATCCTCCTCGAAGGTGACGACGTCCTGCGAATACAGGCTGTTGGGTGACTCGCGACCGATCACCGATACATTGCCTTTGTAGAGCTTCAGTCGTACCCGGCCAGCGACGCTGTGCTGGCTCGCGTCGATCAGCGCCTGAAGCATGCGGCGCTCGGGGCTGAACCAGAACCCGTTGTAGATCAGCTCGGCATAGCGCGGCATCAGGCTGTCCTTGAGGTGTGCCGCCTCGCGGTCCAGCGTGATGCTTTCGATGCCGCGATGCGCTGCCAGCAGGATGGTGCCGCCAGGCGTCTCATAGACGCCGCGCGACTTCATGCCGACGAAGCGGTTCTCCACCAGGTCCAGCCGGCCGATGCCGTTCGCGCGGCCGAATTCGTTGAGCCGCGTCAGCAGCGCCGCCGGCGACAGGCCTACGCCATCGATCGCCACCGGATCGCCACGCTCGAAGTCAATGGCGATCACCGTCGCCTGGTCGGGCGCATCCTCGGGGCGGATCGTGCGCTGATAGACGATCTCGTCGGCTTCCACCGCGGGGTCTTCGAGGATCTTCCCCTCGGACGATGAGTGCAGCAGATTGGCATCGACGCTGAACGGCGCCTCCCCGCGCTTGTCCCTGGCGATCGGAATCTGATTCTGTTCGGCGAACTCCAGCAGCCTGGTGCGGCTGGTCAGCTCCCATTCGCGCCAGGGTGAGATGATCTTGATGTCGGGCTTCAGCGCGTAATAACTGAGCTCGAACCGCACCTGGTCGTTGCCCTTGCCGGTCGCGCCATGCGCCACCGCATCGGCGCCGACCTGTTCGGCGATCTCGATCTGCCGCTGTGCGATCAGCGGCCGTGCGATCGAGGTGCCGAGTAGATACTGGCCCTCGTACAGCGTGTTGGCGCGGAACATCGGGAACACGAAGTCGCGCACGAAGGTTTCGCGCAGATCGTCCACGAAGATCTGCTTCACGCCGAACATCTCGGCCTTCTGCCGCGCCGGGCCGAGTTCCTCGCCCTGGCCGAGATCGGCAGTGAAGGTGACCACCTCACAGCGGTAGGTAACCTGGAGCCAGCGCAGGATCACGCTGGTGTCGAGGCCACCGGAATAGGCAAGCACGACCTTCTTCACATCCTTGACGTGCATGGTCCGGCCGTCCTTCCGGAGTGTCCCAGAAGTCGGAGGTAGCGCCGGACCGGACGATTGCGCAAGCGGCACCGTCGGCGCATCACTGGTTCGCTGTCGAACCGGAGGGATTGGCATGCGGGCCACTGCCGCATTGCTTGTCATGCTGCCATGGCTGCTCGGCGGAGCGTGTCGTGCCGCGCAACCGCAGTGGCCGGTTCTCGATACCGAAGCCGTCCCGTACCTGAAGGCGAACGGCCGCAGCAGCTACGCGGATTTTCTGCTGATGAATCTGTCCCGGGCGATCGCGGTGGCGTCGAATGGCACATACGGCTGGTACGGCGGCGCCGGCTCGATCGCGGACGCGCGTTCCAAGGCGCTGAAGTTGTGCACCGACAAGGGCGGCGTCGGCTGTGCGATCTATGCCGAGGATTTGCAGGTGGTCTGGCAGGGGCGCCCGGCACAGGCGCTGCCGCCGGTTCCCGGGCCGCTGATCGAGGCGCGGGACTATGCCTTCGTCCCCGACCCGCGATACATCTGGCACGGTCCGCAGACGGCGCTCGGCGTGTATGTCTGGGCGCACGGCACCGGCGCCGCCCAGGACTCCCGAGGCATCCAGCCGCAGCCGCATGTCCGCGCGTTCAACGACGCGGGCTTCGACATCGTCCGCTTCGATCGCGCGCCGACGACGGACTACCCGGACGAGGCTGCCGAGTGGCTGCATGCGGGACTGGCGGCGCTGCGCGCGCGCGGCTGGCGGACGATCGTGGCAGCCGGCCAATCGCGCGGCGCCTGGAACAGCCTGCAGGCGCTCGACACGCCGGGACTGGCGGATGCCGTGATCGCCATCTCGCCCGCCAGGTTCAGCAGCCAGATCACGCAGGAGGCAGATCTGTCCCGCATCCTGCGGCGTGCCGCGAGCTCGCCTCACGCACGTGTCGCGGTGGCGCAGTTCACCGGCGACATCTATGTCCGCGACATGCCGGGCCGGATCGACATGCTGCGCGACCTGCTGCCGTCGCGCGTCGCGGCGACGCTGGTGATCGACCAGCCGGAGGGCATCACCGGACACGGCGGCGGCAACACTGCCGACTTCGCCCGCCGGTTCGGCAGATGTCTGCTGCGCTTTGTCACCGATACCGTGCCGCCGAAGGAATGCACGCCGGCGGGTTGATCCTGATCAGCGGACCGTGACGCGGACGCGGCAGTGTCCATCAGTGCAGTGGCAGCAACCAGGGCACGAGCAGGACGCTGACGATCAGGACGACAATCGTGAACGGCGCACCAACCCGCACGAAATCTCCGAACGCATAATTGCCGGGTCCGACCACGAGCGTGTTAACCGGCGAGGAGATCGGTGTCATGAAGGCAGACGATGCTGCCAATGCCACGATCATCGCGAATGGATATGGCGAAGCCCCGAGATCGCCGGCAATGGCGAGCGCGATCGGGGCCATCAGCACCGCTGTCGCCGTGTTCGATATGAACAGGCCCAGCAGCGCCGTTATGACGAACAGCATCGCCATCACGATGCGGGGGCCGGCATCGCCGACCAAGGCTACCAGCCCATCAGCCGCCAGATCGACGCCACCGGTTCGCTGCAGCGCGACCGAGAACGGCATCATCCCGACGATCAGTATCAGGCTCTTCCAACTGATCGAACGATACGCGCTGTTGAGATCGACGCAGCGAAGCAGACCCATAAGCAGGCAACCGATCAGGGCGGCCTGCACGTTCGGCACGATGCCGCTGACCATCAGCGCGACAACAAGAGCAAGCACTGCCAGCGCGTGGGGTGCTCTGCTCGCGGCTGGCAGAACATCGTCCAGTTCGGCCGGCAGGTTGAGCACAACCATGTTCCCGCCTTCGGCATGCAGACGCCTGATATCGGCCCAGAAGCCGACCAGCAGCAGCGTATCACCGATCCTGAGCTTCTCGTTGAGAAGGCCATGGCCATGCACAACCCGGCCGCGCCGGAGGCCGATCACCGTCAGTCCATGTTCCCCGCGCACCCTGGCCTCCAGCACGGTCTGGTCGACCAGCGTCGACTCGTTGTGAACAATAGCCTCAACCATGCCGATCTCGTGCTGCGCGTCGGTGAAGTATCCGCTGTCATCGCCGAGCGGCAGGGCATCGAGCGCAAATTTTTGGCGAAGCGCTTCGATCTCGATCTCCGGGGCAAGAACGTCGATGAGCAGCGCGTCGTCGACCTGGAGCTCCGTCTGCGCGACGGGACGGATCATCTCGGTGCCGAGTCTGAGGCTTCGAACGATTGCCACGATGTTCATGCCGGACCTTCGCAAGGAGAGCTCGTCGAGACGCTTGCCCAGCAGCGGCGACCCCGACGTCACACGAACCCGATACTCCCGGTCGGCCAGCCGGTATTGATCGATCCACGTATGCAGGCTCGGGCGACGGCGTGCGGCCGAAGCATCGTCTTGCTTCGAGCCCAGCATGTTCCGCGCGAAGACCATATAGACGATCGAGAGAATCACCAGCGGCAGGCCAAATGGCGTGAAACTGAAAAAGCGAAACCCCTCCATGCCATGCCGCGCGAGTTCCGCATTCACCACCAGGTTGGGTGCGGTCGCCACGAGTGTCAGCATGCCGCTGACCAACGCGGCGACGCTCAACGGCATCATCAGCCGGCTCGGCGGCGTGCCCGTGTTGCTGCAGATGCGCAGAACCACCGGAATGAAGATCGCGACAACGGCGGTTGAACTCATCAGTGCGCCGAGCCCGCTCACCACCAGCATCAGCAGCACGAGCAGGCGCATTTCGCTCGATCCTGCCGATGCGTTCAACCAGTCGCCAAGGCGCCTGGCGACACCGGTGCGCACCAGACCTTCACCGATCACGAACAGCGCTGCGATAAGGACGATGTTGGAGTCGCTGAACCCGGCCAGTGCCTCATTGACGCTGATGATGCCGGTGAACGGCATCACTGCGATCATGATCAGCGCCACCGCATCCATGCGCGGGCGGCCAACGACAAACATCGCGATCGCGGCCGCGAGCAGAACAAGAACGATAGCGAGATCCGTCGTCATGGTGGATCCTCCACGCGTAGGGGGAAGCGCCCCAGTCCATCTGCTCGAGTGTGAAGCAGCCGCCAGACCCGACGGTGAATACAGTCAGTTCGCGCGGAGGCATTTTCAGATCGCGACCGACCGCGCACAAAACCATGAACAGCAATGCAATTGCGGCTCGTCATGGATGCGCCAGGTGTCCCGACATTGTGCTCTGCATCCCAATCTTGCTACCATGCGCGAGACCACAGAGCAGCACTGCACGCGGCAATTGCCTGATGCTTGCATGTTTGTGATGCGACGATTACCAATGGCACGGTATGGAGGGTGGTTACGCCATGGTCGCCAAAGCTGACAACGTGGTCGGTAGCGTACTCGCTCAGGTCGATAAGGACATGGGTCAGGCGCGCGAACGCCTGTTCAATCTGCTGCGCATTCCCAGCATCAGCACGCAACCAGTACATCAGCCGGACGTGCAGCATGCGGCCGAGTGGCTCCGCGACCAGCTCGCTGGTCTTGGATTCAACGTCGCGGTGAAGCCGACCGCAGGGCATCCCGTCGTACTCGGGCATTATCCAGGGCCCTCCGGGACCAAGGCGCCGCGCATCCTGTTCTACGGGCACTACGACGTGCAGCCGCCGGATCCGCTGGAGCTTTGGACCAGCCCGCCGTTTGATCCGCAGATCGTGGACGGTCCACGTGGTCCTCGACTGGTCGCGCGCGGCGCCGTGGACGACAAAGGCCAGTTGATGATGTTCGTGGAGGCGCTCCGCGCCTGGAAAGAGGTTGGCGGCGGCATTCCTGCCCCGGTGACCATGCTGCTGGAGGGTGAAGAGGAGATTGGCAGTCCTAATCTTGAGCCATTCCTGGTTGCCAACAAAGCAGCGCTCGCATCGGACTTCGCGCTGATCAGCGACACCAACATGTGGGACATCGACACGCCGGGCGTCACCACGCGGCTGCGCGGCATGTGCAACTGCGAGATCACCCTGAAAGGTCCCGGGCTCGACCTGCATTCCGGTTTGTTCGGCGGTTCGGCACTCAATCCGATCAATGCGCTGACACGGATCCTGGGCGATCTGCATGACGACCAGGGCAGGATACAGCTTCCCGGCTTTTACGACGCGGTAAAACCGGTCACGCCTGAGCAGCAGGCGGAGTGGCAGACGCTCGGCTTCGACGAGAGCGCGTTCCTGCGCGGCATCGGCCTGACCACGCCAAGCGGAGAGGCCGGACTACCGGCACTGCAACGCATATGGGCGCGGCCCACGGCAGACATCAACGGCATCTGGGGCGGCTACACAGGGCCGGGCAGCAAGACGATCATCCCCTCCGAGGCATCGGCGAAAATTTCATTCCGCCTGGTGCCCGATCAGGATGCGCAGGCGATCTTCGAGGCGTTCCAGCGCTTCGTCGCCGAACGGCTGCCAGCGGGAGCCCAGGTCTCGTTTCAGGCGTTCGGCATGTCACCCGGCATGGAGATTGCCACCGACACGCCATGGGTGGAGGCAGCCCGCGCCGCCTTGCAACAGGAGTATGGGCGACCCGCTGTGATGATCGGCAGCGGCGGATCCATCCCTGTGGTCGAACAGATCAAGCGCACGCTCAACATCGATACGCTGATGATGGGCTTCGGGCTGGACGACGACCAGATCCACAGCCCAAACGAGAAGTTCGAGATGCGTTGCTTCCACCAGGGGACGCGATCGCACGCGCTGTTGCTGGGCAAGCTCGCAGGAAATTGATGGCGGCGCCGCGTCGATCGCCGGGACGAGCCCGGCCATGACCAGGAGCAGTGGCGATCCGCCCGATTTCCAGGGTCAGGCGGCTGCTACTGCACCACCCGCGCGCGTAGCCGGGTATATTCCTGGTCGGAAATCGCACCTTGCTGTTTCAGCCGCTCGAGTTTCTCGATCTCGTCGGCAGCGCTGAAGCCAACGACCTGGCGCAGGTCGTCGCGCGCCTGTCGGGCGCGCGCATTGTTCCGCTCTGCCATGCTGCGGCCTTGCGTGAGAAGGTAGGCGAACACGCCAATATAGGGCAGCACAATCAACAGGATTACCCAGAGGGTCTTGCCCAGTCCTGACACATCATGGCGTCGGAACAGGTCGCCCGCCACGGTGATGAGCAACCAGAACCAGAGCACGAACACGAACACGGCAAACACGTCAGCCACGAAGTTAGCGAAGCTGAATCCGCCCTGAAACAACACGCTCGTTCCCCTATTGTTGCTGTTGCATGCGCGCTAGACCATCGCCTTAGGTGATTTCGGGGCCGGCCACCAGGGTTTTCCATTGATTGAACCGGCCATTGGCGTCGTGATCGACGAACCATGCCTGGTAATCAAGGTCCGGGTGCCGATACGCGAGCTCTTCCTTCAGCCTCTGGGCGTCCGCCAGATGCGCCGCCCATTCCAGCTTCGGGTCGTCAAGCACACGCTGGCCGTAGGCGATTCCGAGCGCGCCGCAATTGCCGTGATCCACTGCGATGAGGTTGGTGATCCCGTGCAACTGGATCGAGGCACCGATGTTGTCCCAGAACGTCTTCTCCCAGCCGGCGAATGCGGGCGCCACGACGCCCACCGCCGCGCCGGCGACGGTGAACTGGCTGTACTTGCCGTCCAGGCCGATTGCGTGGCTGCCCGCAACGGGTGCGTTCATCCATGACGGCGATCGGCGTCTGGGTGCGTGGATCGACACAAGACAGCAACATGGCTCGGTATTCCTTGCCCTGCGCGCGCCCGGCGAGGGGCGCCAGCGTGAGCCCGATCCCGGCCGCCGTCGCCAGGCGTAGGAATCCTCGTCGCCGCACAGCGTGACAGGTGCAGGCGGCAGTCGTGACTATGCCCATAATCGACTCCAAGATGTGAAATCCTGCCTGTGGATCAGAAGCTCCAGAACACCGGCACGAGGAACTCGGCGACCACGAAGAACAGCACCAGCAGCGGCAGCCCGAGCTTCCAGTAGTCGCCGAAACGGTAGCCGCCCGGGCCCATTACCATAAGGTTGACCGGGGTTGCGACCGGGGTGAGGAAAGCGGCCGCCGAGGCCACCGCGACGCTCATCAGCACGGGCCGTGGGGACACCCCGATCTCGTGCGCCGCCGCCACCGCGATCGGGATGATGATGAGCGCAGTCGCTGTGTTGCTGATGAGCTGACCGAGGATCGCCGTCAGCACGAACAGCCCCGCCAGCAGCGCATAGGGACCTGCGTCGCCCACCAGATGCACCAGAGCCGTCGCCATAAGGTTCGCCGCACCGCTCTTGGACATTGCGGTGGACAGCGGAATCATCGCGCCAACCAGAATCACCGTCGTCCAGTTGATCGAGCGATACGCCTGTTCGACGGTGACCACGCGCAGCAGCACCATGGCGAAGGCGGCGAGCAGGCCCGCGATGGCCGACGGCACCACGCCGGTCGCGAGCAGCAACACCATCCCGAGCAGCACGACAATCGCCGACTTCGCCCCGACCCCCATGGGAACCGCCTGCCGGCGAACCAGTTCCGGGGAGTCGACGACCAGCACATCGGGATCGTCGAGGTGCTCGTCGAGCGCCTCCCAGGTGCCTTGCAGCAACAGCGTGTCGCCGGCGGCAAGAACGGTCTCGTGCGGCCCTTGATCCTCATCCCTGCGCTGAACCGCGAGGATGACCAGATCGCCGCTCGGTGTAACCATACCGGGAAACACCGACTGTCCGATCATGCCGGAGCGCGGCGGGATCACCACCTCCGCCAGACCGGAGCTGCGATTGAACAGCGTCTCCGCGACATCGCTGGGTGCGTCCTCGGTGCGGAACGCCAGCAGCTTGTCGGACGCCAGACCACCGGCAGACTCCGCATCGCCCCGCACGATCAGGATGTCGCCTTCGGCAAGCGTGGAGCGTCGCAGCCGGCCGCTGCCGTTGCCGGACTGGATGGCGACCAGAGTGAGCCCCGCGTAGTCCGCCAGATCGACGGCAGACGGTGGGGCACCGACATAGGGAGAACGCGCCCGCACGCCGAGTTGGAACAGCCCGTCCTCCAGGCGGTACTGCTCGACCAGCGTCCGGGCGTGCCTGCTGAGATCGGACGGCAGCGTCCGCCCACTGCGTTCCGGCAACAACCGTTGCCCGAACAGCACCACGATCAGGATCGTTCCGACCAACAAGGGGATGCCGGCAACGGCGTACGAGAAGAAGCCGAACGGCGGCAATCCGGCATCCGTCGCGGCCTCCGACACGAGCACGTTCACCGGCGTGCCGGTGAGTGCCAGCAGCGAACCGGAATGCGCAGAGAACACCAGCGGCATGAGCAACTGCGAGGGAGCGCGACCGAGCCGGATCGCCATGACGACGACCACCGGCAACAGCGCCGCGACCGCGCCGTTGACGCTGATCAAAGCGGTGAGCAGGGCCACCAGCGTCATCATGAGAACGATCAGGCGGACCCGGCTCTGTCCCGCCTGTGCGATCAAACCCTGTCCCGCCCATGCCGTCACGCCGGTGGCGTCGAGGCCCGCGCTGACAACGAACAGCGACGCGATGAAGATGACCGCCGGGTCGCCAAGCCCGCCCAGCGACTCCGTAAGATCGAGCACGCCGGTGAAATACAGCGCGAGCGCCGTGCCGAGCGCCACCAGCACGACCGGAATACGGTTCGAGACGAACAGCACCACGATCGCGGCGACGATCGCGAAGGTGATCGTGATGTGACTCACGCTGCCCGCCCCGCGCGCGTTATCGCACCTGTTCCCAGCGCCGCCGGATGATGCCTATCCGGGCGGCAGCGAAGCATGACGGTTGAGCTCTGCGATCGGTCGTTACACGCCAAAAGGGATGCCAACTAGGTACCAAAGAACGAGGAATACGATCCATACGACATACACAGCAACTGTATAGGGCAGCATCATCGCCACCACGGTACCGACGCCTGCTTCCTTTTGATATTTCTGTGCGAATATCACGATCATGCCGAAGTATGCCATCAATGGCGTGATCACATTCCCCGGAGAGTCTCCCACCCGATAGGCGGCCAGCACGATGTCGGGAGCGACGTTCAGCTTCAGGAACAGCGGTACGAAGATCGGCGCGAGAATGGCCCATTTCGCGATCGCGGCGGGGATGATCAGATTGACCACGGCGGTGATGACGACGAAGACGATCAGCAGCGGCAGCGAGCCCATATTTGCGCTCTCGATGACGTCCGACAGCCGGACCGCCGCGATCGTCGCAAGATTGCTGTAGTTGAAGTGGGCGAGGAACTGACTGATCACCAGGAACAGGAACAACAGGCCGCCCAGGCCGGCGAATGTCTTGGTGATCGCGGCGATGGCTTCGGTCAGATTGTTGATGGTTCCAGCGCCCTTGCCGTAGGCGTATCCGGTCACCAGGAACAGCAGCATGATCAGGACGATCAGGCTGTTCATCAACGGCGAGTTGCCGATCAGCGCGCCGGTCTGGGGATTCCGCAGCGGCGCGCCAGAAGGCAGCGCCAGCAACGCGATCACGATGAGGATGCCGATCAGCCCATAGAGCGCGAACCGCAACCCTCGCGCCTCTTCGCCGGATGTGCCGGCGCTTGCCTCGGTCGGCCGCTCCCCGCGGTATTCGCCGAGCCGCGGCTCGACCACCCGTTCGGTGATCACGGTGCACACCACACACATCAGGATGCTCGACACGATGGAGAAATACAGGTTGGCGGTCAGATAGATGGAGTATGACGGATTGAGCAGATGAATGGCGTCGTTGGTGATCTCGGTGAGTACACCGTCGATCGGTGTGATGATCAGGTTCACGCCGAACACCGCGGCAACGCCGGCGAATGCCGCTGCCAGCCCCGCAATCGGATGCCTGCCCAGGCTCAGAAAGGCGGCGGCGCCCAATGGGATCAGCACCAGGTAACCGGCGTCGGATGCGACGCTCGACAGCACACCCATCGCCACAATGATGAAGGTGATCGCCTTGCGTGGTGCCACGATCACGATCTTGCGGATCAACGCGTTGATCAGGCCGGCCTCTTCCGCCAAGCCAACGCCCACCATGGCAACCAGGATGACACCGACCGGTGCGAAGCCCAGGAAGTTCCTGATGGCGGACGTGATGATGAAGCGGAGTCCCTCCACCGTAAGGAGGCTGTTGACGACCGCCGTCGTGGTTACCGCCTTGTGCGTCTCCGGGTCGATGACCTGATAGGTGACGCTGGTTCCCAACAGATGGAAGATATGCGACAGCACGATGACGATGGCGGACATTATCAGGAAAATGACCGCGGGATGCGGCACCTTGTTGCCAACGATCTCGACGCCGTCGAGCAGCTTTTGCAGGAACGTCTTTCCTGCCGCCGTGGTCTGACTCATTGGTCGCCCCTCCGACAGTCCGCCAGGTTGAACCTGTATTTCGCTCGGCCCATCATCGATTGGGCCTCCGGTGTCGACCAGGACCAGTTGGTTTCGCGACTAACCGCTCCGGCACCGTCAGAACCGTCCGACCGCCGCAGCCAGGAAGCGATTGGCGATCCCGAGGCCTGAACCGGCAGATCCCGCCTGCGCCGCTCCCCCGAACAGGTCGCGACGGGTGAAGACGTATTCCAGGCCAACGTCGAGCCAGCCACTGCCGAAGGTTCCATCGCGAACCGTCGCGAACGGACTCCAGATCAGGTTGGCAAACACCTGTTGCATATCGGTGTTCAGCGCCAGGGCCGACGCGGAGCCTGGCGTGAAACCGAGCGCGTAGGACGGATAGTCCTCGTGCGAATACGCATAGGAGAAGTTGCTGCGCAGCTGCGTCGTCCAGAAACGACGGTAGGCCACGATCGCACCGTAGGTCGGCAGTGGGTTGAAGCTGAAGCTGGCGAAGGTGCCGGGCAGTCCGATGTTGGACAGCGCATCCTGGCCCGAGGTGTTGCCGGCGAAATAGCGCCCGATACCCTGCCCATAATACACCATGCCGAGCAATTCGTCCGGCCCGAACGCCTCCGACAGCCACCGCATCGGCACGCGCGCATGCAAGGCGATGCCCCATCCTGGCGCGTTGCGAGTGATTGCGGGCGGCGCCGCGGCGGTGCCGGCGGTACGGATGCTGAGTTGCCGAAGCATGGCGCGCATGTCGAGCACGAGGCCGTCGTCGCGATAGGTCAGCCGCCCGAGCAGATCCGGAGCGGCATTGAATGCGGGGCTGGGACTTCCGGTGACGCTGGAATCCGGCGTGAACACGCCGGCGGCCGAGGTGTACTGCGTCTCCGGCGCCTCCAGTGAGATCTGACCGGTCAGTCCAGGCGCCAACCGTCCGGTGGCACGCACCTGGGCCTGGCGTATGAAAGACTGATTGAGGTTGGTCGCGTCGATCAGGGTCTCGAAGACACCCTCATTCCAGAGACTGTTGGCCTGACCGATCAGCACTCTGAAATCTTCAGTGCCGAGTTCGGCCCACGCCTGTCGAAGGCGGAACACGGCGTTGCTGGAGGTCGCCGAACCGCCGCCGAAGTCGCCCTCGACGCGGGTCTCGAGAGTGCCCCAGCTGGTCAGCGTGCGGGTGTCTACACCGATACGGCTGAAGCGTGCCGTCATGCCGAAGTCGCCACCCTGCATGTCGGCGGCACTGTTGTTCAGGGGGATCGTCTGCGCCGTCGGCGCATCCGTCTGGTTGCGGCCGTTCAGATCTGTACCAGCCGGAGAGCTTTGCGAAGCCATAGAGGCGCACCTGGCTGTCTGTTCCGGGAATCCGGATGGACAGGCCAGGCAGATCGGACCGCAATGCATCTTCGTTGGAGAACTGGTTGCCCATCGGCTCGGGCGGGATGAGCCCGGGAACGGTTGCTTCGAATGGTTGTGGCGCAGGCTCGACCTTCGCTGTGGCCGCTGCCGGAGGTGCGGCGCGCAGGAGCCGGCGCCGCGGCGGTCGCCGGAGGTGGAGTGACAGTGGCGGTTGCCGCTGCGCTGCGACGTGGTCGGGCGGCCTGCGCCTTGGCCGCCTTCTGCTGGCCTTCGAGTTCGTCGACGCGATGCTGCAACGCATCGATCTTCCGCATCAGGTCCTCGATGGTGGGTTGCTGGGCCAGCGCGGGACCAGCAGCCACCGTTGCCAGGATTGCAATGAGAAGACCTGAGCTTCGCACGTTTCCCCTGTGGTCAGTTTGCCGGAACGTATCGCCTCGTCGCATCTCGAGCGCTGATCATAACGAGATCAACAAGCGCGGCGCCACTGACAGCGTCCCAACGTTATATCGGCAATTCTAGGCAATTCCACATGCTCGGGACATATGCCAGGTGTCCCAACACCATCCCGGACGTCTCGATCGACATCGCGTGGCTGGACTGACGGCTGCGTCCGGCACCCGGGTAGCCGGTAGCACATGAAGCCAGCCTACGGCCTGATCGCCAAGCCGTACCGTGGGAACTATCGAGCCTTTTGGCCGCTCTTGCAACCAAGCGACCATTCGTCTCGATCGGCAATGCCGCCTGGCGGCATGACACACTGCGCATCCCCGCCCTGCGTCCGCCCAACATCGAAGCCCCTTGTCCAGTCGGTTTCAGGTGCCGCAACCGTCGCGCCGGCGCTCCGGGTCTGTTCCGACCAGCCCGCCGCATCCATGCATTGCCTGAAGATCTGGCTGCGCACCCTGGCGTTGGCGTCAAACCCGACGAGCAGCGGGCGCGTATATACGCCGCGCGACGTGACGCAGCGCCCACTGACCCCTGCGCCGGAGCAGGTGGTGAAGGACGGCGGCGCAACACCACTGCCGGCAGAAGCGACCGTCGGAGCCGACGGGGCCTGTAGATACGCGGCGGACAGACATCGCTCCGTTGCGGCCGCTGAGTCCGCTTCCGTTGCACCGGCCTTCACCCAGACCGACTGCGAACATCCGGTCACGAGCAGGAACGCGGGCGCGAACAGCCAGAACACACGGGAGAGGCTGGCGTACCGGGTCTTCATCGGCCGATTCCCGTCAGGTGCCGTCGAGCAGCCGATCGATGTCGAGCGATGATCGGTGCCCGAGATCGTCGCGGTGGGTTGCCAGGAAAACCTCCGCGGCCCGCCGACCCTCGTCGCGCAGCATCGTAAGGAAGGCCCATTCGGCGTTCAGTTTGGAAGAGTAACCGAGATCCGCCATGATCGGGTTGCGCACCAGGTGAATGCGCATACCCGCCCATTGCGCACCCTCGCCATGACCTGGGTCAGCCAACTGCCGCAGCAGCGCGATCATCTTGAGCTCCTTCAGCAACACGGCGTTGAACGATACCTCATTGAGGCGGTTCAGGATGTCGCGCGCCGTGCGCGGCGTGCCGGGCCGTTCGATCGGGTTCAGCGGGACCAGGATAGTGTCATGCGACGTGCACTCGCGTACCAGCGGCGTGATGGTGGGGTTGCCGGCGTAGCCGCCATCCCAGTACGCCTCGCCATCGATCTCGACCGCCTGAAACAGCGACGGCAGGCAGGCCGATGCCAGCAGTACCTCCGGCGTGATTTCCGAGTTTCGAAACACTTTGCCGCGCCCTGTGCGTACGCTTGTCGCCGTCACGAACACCTTGATCGGTCCGGCCGCCAGCGCGGGGAAATCGACACATTCGTTGAGCAGCGACGCCAGCGGATTGCCGCCGAACGGGGTCAGATCGTACGGCGAGACCAGACGTGCCATCAGATCCATGGCGATGAACAGCGGCGAGCTGTCGAGCGTCCAGCGGTTGAGCAGGATGTCGATCGGCCCGCGTTGAAAGGGGCTCAGCACCGCAGCGCGGGAAACGCTGCGCCAGAATGCCTCCAGCGCGGAGCGTGCACGTTCGGCGCCGCCTGCCGCATAGGCCGAGGCCAGAACGGCGGCGTTCATCGCGCCTGCCGAGGTGCCTGAGATGCCGTCGATTCGCAGCCACTTCTCTTGCAGCAATCGGTCGAGCACGCCCCAGGTGAAGGCGCCATGCGCGCCGCCCCCTTGCAGCGCAAGATCGACGTCGAGCGGCGGACGATCCGCGGGCTTCGACACGGTCGGAGTTTTATCGGCTGCCATACTGCCCCGCTGACGCGCCCGAACCATTGCTGACGCCGCGTCGCATCAGGCGACGCGTGGGGCGCGATAGTCAAGCGTTCGCAGGCGCATGTGAGGCGGCCGCCTGCACACCGGCAAGAGCCGCCTGCAACACCTCCTCCTTGGTCTCGTCGAACGAACTCCGCAACACCGTGCCTCCGGTCCCCTGCAGTGCTGCCGCCACCTTGTCGGTTGTCATCTTGCGGATCAGCAGGAACAGTGCCGCATTGCCGGATTGCAGCGTTTTGCCGACGTTCTTCATGAATTCGTCATTGATCCCGACATCAGTCAGCTTGCCGCCGATCGCGCCCGACGCGGCGCCGACCGCGGCGCCGACCAGCGGCATCATGAACAGCAGGCCGACCAATGTGCCCCAGAACAGTCCCGACACCGCACCCGCTTTGACCGGCTGAAACAACTGGTTCAGCTTGACATGCCCTTCCGGACACTTCGTGACCACCACGGCATCGCCAAGCTCGATGAGATATTCGCTCTGCATGCCCAGCAGCTTCTGACGAACCGCATCGGCCTGTGCTTCCGTGGGAAATTCAATGACAAGCAGATCGGACATGGTCATCATTCCTGTTCCAATGGGGCAGTCCCGACGATCACATCGATCGCCGGGGCTGCGGTTACCTAGCTGAGGAGCCGGTCGCCCTCAATGCCTGTCCTGGTATCGCATCGGCCTGCGATTTTCGATGGCGTGCAGAGCAGCCCAGCCGCAGGTCACCGAGGCGCGGTCGGTCAACCCTTGATGACCAGCGTGGTCGTATCGAACTGCACCGGCGAGATTTTACCGTCGGTCAATTGAACCACCGCGATCCCACGGTTGAAATCCAGGGCGACGATCTTGCTCGCCGGATGCTTCAACTTGATGCTGTTGAGCAGCATCGTCTGCAAGATCTCCGACACCGTCTGGCCACCCTGTCCCAACCGTGCCTGGACTTCGGCCTTCTTCTCCGGTGTCAGCCCGGCAAGCTCTGCCTGCTCCAGAGTGGTTGCCACTTGCGCATAGGCGATCGGCGCAACCACGACAATGGCCGCGCATGCCGTCAGCGCAACAGTTCTGTAGTCTGTTTTCATCGTATCATCTCCATGCGAGCGACGGATCGA
This sequence comes from uncultured Alphaproteobacteria bacterium, assembly GCA_963749575.1. Taxonomy (GTDB): domain Bacteria; phylum Pseudomonadota; class Alphaproteobacteria; order Acetobacterales; family Acetobacteraceae; genus JAMXLO01. The sequence goes on along the minus strand of CAVVNM010000008.1, from coordinate 423,663 downwards.
GCAACCGCGAGCTACCCGGTGGTGACGCTGGCGCGCATGCTCAGCTGCAATGTCTAGCAATCTGCTCGGTCGTTGAAATCAGCAGGGCATCCAATGACCATGCCGTGCATCCCAATATGCGTCCGCGCCGCCGCGAGCTTATCCCGGTGTGCCAACAGACCTGGCACTCGACAGCGGCCGGACAGCATAGCTGTTCAGGAAGTCGCGCAACCCCGCCGAATTGAGAATGGCAGAGCGCCCCGCCTCGATCAGCAGGTCCACATCGTCTCGCCTCAAGGTGAGACCGGTCCGGATTGCCAGCAGCTGCCGCTTGGTCTGGTTGTCGGGAAGCTCGGCAAGTGAGACGTGCACCAGCGCCCCATCAACATCGTCGCAGGGTGCGCCATCAATCGTGTTTGCCACGGCGCAGCGGGACTGCCTGATCGCCGCGACGAATTCCTGAAGCTGCTGATCGACCACCGTCAGCGTCTCGAAGTTGAAGCGATCGATCTGAGTGCCGGAGACCAGGCTGAAGATGGCAAAAATGCCTCCGACCACCCGCTGTTGCGCAATACTGGTATCCTGGGCGCCCTGTCCGTCGATGCTCAGCAACAGCACGCGACGGACGCGGTTCAGCCGGGTCGCTGTGAAGTTCTCGGGTGATTGCGAGATCGTCTGCATGGATGCACCGGCAGCGCGCAGCGCGAGATTGTCCGAGACGCCGCCATCGACCAGATGCACGTAGCGGGTACGGTCGTTATCGAGGTATCGATCGGCACCCCGCGCCTCGTTGCCGATACGTGACCTCGGATCGAGCCGCTGCGCTTCCGTGACGCGCTGCAGCCAGCCAGGCTTGCGCCCTTCGCACGCTGCCGCATGGTTGGTCAGCGTGATCGGCGACAACAACCCCGGGAAACCGTTCGAAGCCGCGACAGCGCGTGCGATCGGCAGATCATCGAGCTCGGAACAGATCAGGTCGAATGTCTCCTGGGTGAACACGAACGGCGTCCCATAAGCGATATCCGTGCCGCTGACGGCGATGATCGGACGCCCGTTCCGCTCCAGGTCGGCAAACCGCGCGCCATGGAACATGTCGCGGTCGTAGACGCGCTCCATGAAGTCGTTGGTGCCGACCAGCGGGTTGATCAGCCATGTCCAGTTCCATGGCAGCAGGTAGATGCCCCAGATGTTGGCTTCGGTATCCCGGTAGAGAAAGTCGGTTTCGTATTGTCCGAAGGTGGCGTCCCGATGCAGGCCATAATATGCGGCTGTGAAGCTGCCGCCCGAGACCCCCGCGATCCCGTCGACCTCGTCCAGCAGTGGCCGTGGTCCCACCGCGGTCCGCATTGGCAGCTCGCGCATCCCTTTGAGCGCACCATAGGAAAACGCCGCGGAGCGCTTCCCGCCCCCGGACATGGCGACAATGACCAGCAGATCCGGAGTTGCCGGTGATCCGGCGAGCGCATCGAGCCGATAGCCGCCTCGGGAAATGTGCTCGCTGCCTGGCGGTTCGAGCCTGGTCTCCGACAGCGGCGTGGTATCGGCGACAGTGAGTGACGCGCAGCCGCCGAGTGTCAGGGCCAGCACCAGCGCGACCACCAACCCGGATGCGGTCACCAGTTCGTCTCCCGATGTTGCACTCAACGCAAGGTCAGCATGAACGCAGCCAGCACGACCGCCACGGTCAACAGCGACACGCCTGCGACCGGCCATTGCCGCAACCGGCCGTCGAGCCGCTCCAACGTCACGCCTACGGAACGGGCACAGCGCGTGGCGGCATCCACCGCCATTGCCGCGATATCCCCGTCCGGAATGTGCGGCAACCGGCTGCCCCAGCGCCAAAGTCCGATCGCCAGGACGCTGCCGAGCAATAGCGGCCAAACCGCCGACCAAAGGGAAGCGGGCGCGAGGGCGTCGGACACAGTGCCACCCATGACCGTCAGGTAGACGGCCCACGGAACCGCGACAGCGGCGAGCGCCAGACCGAGCCATGGCAAGGCCAGCCGTGGCGGAGCCGCCAAGGTCACGTCGCGCGTCGACGACGCCGCAAGCCGGCGCAGGAAGTGCAGCATCAGCAGCGTGGTACCGGCCGAGGACAGGCTCATGAGCACGCCCACGACGTCCTCGCCGGCGGGCACTTTCACCACGAGTTTCGCGAGCGCGCCGCCGCTCAGTGGAAGGCCGCCGAGACCGAGCGCCAATATCGCTGCCGGCAGCATCACCATCGGCCACAGGCGGTTCACTCCGATCCCCTGGGCGACCCCGATCGCGATGAACAATGCGCCCTTCACGAGGGTGTGATGCGCCGCGTAGAAGCCCGTGGACAAGGCGACGCCGCCATCGCCGGCGGCAAGCCCCATGCCGAGCACGGCGGCAATGACGCCCATCTGGCTCACGCTCGAATAGGCCAGCACCGTCCTGGGATTGGGCCGCGTGATACCGATCGCGACGCCGTAGAATGCCGAGAACAGCCCTGCAGCGACCAGCGCCTCACCCCATCCCGGCATCGAGGCATCCAGCGGCAGGAAGCGTATCAGCCCGATCACGCCGGCCTTGACCGCGGCACCGCTGAGCACGGCCGCGGCCGGGATCGGTGCTGCCCGATAGGCCAGCGGCATCCATACGTGGAACGGTACCAGCCCGATCTTTGCGCCGAAGCCAAGGATCAGCAGCGTCAGGATCGCGGCGTGCCACGGCGACGCCGGAAGTGCTGCCGCGGCATCGCGGATCAGCAGGTCGTCGCCGGTGGCGCTCTGCGCCAGCAGCACGAAGGCCATCAGCAGGAAGGCTTCGCCCAGCAGTGCCAGCGCCAGATAGATGAGGCCACTATGTCGGGCGCGTGGCGTGCCGTCATCCACGATCAGCCCGTAGGCTGCCAGGCTGACCATGGAGAACACCAGGTAGAAGCTCACCAGATCAGCGGCCATGAAGACACCGATGCTGCCGGTCAGCGTCAGCAGCCACCACACCACGAACCGGCCGGCATCGGGTCTGCCATGCAACCACGCTGAGGCGTAGCTCCCCGCCGCGATCCAGAGCAGCGCGGCAACCCCGAGCAGCAGAGCGCCTGGCACATCCAGCGCGAACCGAAGCCGCAGCAGCACCTGCGGCAGCGCGAGCGCCCGATCTACCGCCAGCAGCGCAGCCGCCAGTGCCGGCACCGGCGCGATTGCCAACAGCGCCGGCATGAGCGCGCGCAGCCGCGACGAGAGGCAGGCCACCAGCATGGCCAGCGGCAGGCCAAGCGCGGCGCCGAGCAGCGCTTCCGCGGCCACATTCATGGCGCGATCGCCGTGGTCGGCATGTGGCGTCCAACCTCCAGCAGAAGCGAGGGTCGCAACGGCACCAGGCCGAGCAACAGCGCACATATCGCCAGCGCCAGAACCACGCCCTGCCGACCATTCGACACCGATGCGTGCAGCGTCAGAGGCACATCCGCGGTGGTCAACGCCGGGGTGAGCACGCGGAACACATAGCCGGCGGCGAGCAGACCGCCGGCCAGGATCACCACGGCCCACCACCATTGGCCCTCGGCTACCGCCGCCATCAGCAGCATCGCCTTGGCGACGAACCCGCCACTCGGCGGCAGCCCCATCAGCGACATGCCCCCCAGGCCGAACGCGAACACGGTCATCGGCAGCGCCCGACCGATGCCGCCGAGGCCGGCAATCCGGTCGTGGCCCAGCGCCTCGGCGATCAGTCCGGCGGCCATGAACATCGCGGCCTTCGCGACGGCGTGCGAAACGAGCTGCAACACGCCGCCGGTCCACGCGACGCCGGTCCAAAGCTCGGTCGTGCCGGACGCGACCAAACGCGCGGAGGCAAGCGGGAACAGAAAGAACAGGTAGCCGATCTGTGCGATCGTCGAATAGGCGATCAGCAGCTTCAGCCGCGTCTGCCGCAGGGCGACCACGCTGCCGAACACGATTGCCATCGCCCCCAACGCAGCGAGCATCTGGGCCGCAGCCGGGTTCAGCAGGCCCAGGGATCGTGTCGAACCAGATCCGGACGATCAGGATGAACGACCCCTTGACCACCAGCGCCGACAGCAGCGCGCTGGCGGCCGCCGGCGCACCGGCATGCGCAGGTGGCAGCCAGAGATGCAGCGGGAACAGCGCGGTCTTGGCAATCAGCCCGGCCGTCATCAGCGCAACCGCCACCCAGACGACCGGCTCGGCGCGAACCAGGCCGGACAGCAGCGCGATATCGAGTGTGCCGTAACCACCGTAGAGCAGCGCCGCGCCCAGCAGGTACAGCACCGAACCGAGCAGCGCGAACAGCAGGTAGCGCAGCGCAGCAGCGAGCGTCTCCGCGCGACCGTCCAGCGACACCAGCGGCACCGCGCTGAAGGTCAGCAGTTCCAGCGCGACATACAGCGTGAACAGGTCGCCGCCGAGCCAGACCGCGTTCAATCCCGTCCAGACGCCCATCAGCAGCGTCCAGAACACCGTGGGGGCCCGTGCTTCCTGGATGCCCGCCGGCACGCTGAAGCCTTCCCGCGCGAACCACCCGATCGCGCAGATCACCACTGCCGTGGTCACCGTCATGATGGCCGACAGCCCGTCGGCGCGCAGCGCGATGCCGAGTGGCGGCGCCCAGCCGCCCACGTGATAAGCGAGCGGGATCCGCGTCTGCCAGATCTCGGCGGCGATCGCGAGCGCAATACAGAGCCCCACCGGCATCGTCACCAGGGCGATGCGCTCGGGTTGCCGCCCGCCCAGCGCCATGGCCAGCACCACGCCGGCCGCGGGAACCACGATTGCGAGCACAAGCAGAAAGCCGGCAGGCTGCGGGATCAGTGCCCGCCTCCATTGCCGTCCCGGCGCGCCGGCGCATCGGTGCTCAATGTGGCACCACCGGACACCTGGTACAGCCGCAGCAGCAGCGCGACCGCCAGCGCCGTCGCCGAGAAGGCGACGACGATGCCGGTGATGACCATCGCCTGTGGCACCGGATCGCCACTCATTCCAGCCGCCGCGCCCCTGCGGGCGATGACACCGAACAGCAGGAATACACCGCCGCCGAGCAGGTTGAACGAGAGGATCTTGCGCAGCGGCTGCGGGTGTACGATGGCACCGAACAGGCCCAGACCTACCAGGGCCGCGCTGGCCAGCCCATACAACGTGGCCGCACTCATCGCTGCCGTTCGCGTTCCGGCGGGCCAGCCACCAGCAGTCCGAGGATCGCGGCGATCGACAGCGTCAGCACCACCTCGATGGCGACGATCAGCGGCTTCGCGAACTGCGCCGGATAGGAGAGAAAACCGTTCGGCAGTGCAAATCCGGCGAACCCCACGGCCAGAAAGACAGCCGGGCCGGCGACCAGCACAAGCCGCAACCACCGCTGGCCGATCTCCGGCGCCGCCCACAGCCCGGCGATCATGATGAGAAGCCACATGGCAGCGAGGATCGCTCCACCCTGGAACGCCCCGCCCGGAGCGATCGCTCCGACCCAGAGGATGTATATGCCCACAACGATCCCGACCGGGGGCAGCAAGCGTGCCAGCAGGGTCAGTTCACCGCCCGGACGGGTGCTCGGCCGCAACCCTGGAGCACCACCCCAGAAACGGTCCGGTGCCAGCGACCACACACCGATCAGAGCGAGCAACAGCACAACCTTCTCGAGCAGCGTGTCGACCGAACGGTAGGCAAGCAGCACGGCGGTGACCGGGTTCCCAACGCCGAGCTCCGGCAGATGGACTGCCGCAGCGGGTGCGAGGGTCGGAGCCGGTTCGCCAGCAAAGAGAACCAGTGCACCGAGACCGACAGAGACAACCACGGCCAGCACGCCGGCCGCGACATGCAGAAAGGTACCAGGACGTTCAACCGCCGATCGTGGTTCCGCCGGACGCAGGCGAGCGGCTGCCGCAATGAGCAGGGCCCCGGTCACGCCACTGCCGATGGCGGCCTCGGTCAGCGCCACATCGACTGCGGCGAGGCGCACCCAGACGAGTGCCAACAGCAGGCCGAATGCGACAAAGCCGACAACGGCGGAAAAGGTCGGGCGCGCGGCAACGGTCCACACTGCCACCGCCAGCACCAGCAGGGCCAAACCCGCATCGAGAAGCAACGCGGCGGTCATGCCTGCTGGCCGCTACGCCGCACCGCGCGGGCAACCAGCTGGGTGACTGTCGCACCGGCCAACTGGGCCAGTAGCCAGACCGCGATCAGCTTCAGCGCGGCCAGCAGCCCGCCGGCCTGCGGCAACAGGCCAACGACCACCAAACCCAAGCCCAGGTTGTCGGCCTTGGTCAGCGCGTGCAGACGCGAAAGCGAGTCCGGAAAGCGCAGCAGCCCAACCGTTCCGGCCAGGAAAAACACCCCGCCCGCCGAAACCGCGCAAACTGTAACGATGTCAAGCAGGGTCTGCATTGTCAGCGGTCCGGGCGAGGAATGCTGTTGACGAACGCGACGGCGGCGAAGGCGGCGAGCAAGGCAAGCGTCAGCGCAGCATCCACCGCTGCCGGCACGCCGGTGCCCGCCGCCAGCAGCAGCAGCGCCGCGATGCCGCCCGTGCCGAGCAGTTGCGCCGCCATCAGGCGATCGGCATCCGCCGGCCCGCGCAGTATGCGCGCCAATCCCAGCGCCACCATCGCCAGAATGAAGCCCGCGGCGGCGATGAGGAACTCAGCCATTGCCGACCGCTCGCATGAACACAGCCTCCTCCACCGCCAATTGCGCTGCCGCCGGCTGGTCGATGTCGAGACAATGGATCAGCAGTGTCCCGTCCTCGTTGGTGTCGACCGGCAGTGTGCCCGGCATCAGGCTCGCCAGTGCACAGAATGCGTCGCGCGCACCACCCGGCGGGAGGTGTGGCGAAAACGCTACGAAGCCGGGTCGCAGCGGTAGCCGCGGATCGAGTGCACGCCGGGCAACGTCCACACCTGCGAGCACTGCCTGGCTCGGAAACCGCAGCGCTATCCGGGCCGCACCAGGCAGCGACAATCGTCGTCGGCCAGGCGGCAGCAGGCGCAGGCTGACCCAGGTCGCCGCGGCGACAGCGACCGCTGCGGCCGGAATATCGCCAGGGTTGATGCCGGCAAGCACCAGCCAGAGGATGAGGAACCCCAGAGCGCGCACGAAGGCGCTGCGCAGCCGGAACCCGGCGTCACTCGCCATGTGCGGATGCCGGAATGTCGTCGCGAACCAGCGGCTCCTTGATCCGGAACCACGCCACGTAGAGTGCAGGAAGGAAGATCAGCGTGACGACGGTACCAACCAGGAAGCCACCCATGATGGCAAACGCCATCGGTCCCCAGAAGATCGTCGCTGCGATCGGGATCAGGCCAAGCACCGTGGATACCGCCGTCAGCATGATGGGACGGAAGCGCGACACGCTGGCCTCGATCACCGCTTGCCACGCCGGCCTGCCTTCGCCGAGTTCCGCCTCGATCTGCTCGATCAGGATCACGGCGTTGCGGGCGATCATGCCGATCAGCGCCAGGATGCCGAGGATGGCCACGAAACCGAGCGGCCGCTGAAAGATCAGCAGTCCCGCGACGACCCCGGTCATCGCCATCGGCACCACAATGAGCACGAGAAACAGGCGGCTGAAACTCTGCAGCTGGATCATCAGGAAGGTGATCATCAGCAACAGCATCAGCGGGACGACGGCAATCACCGAGGCCTGCGACTGCGCGCTCTCCTCGACCGTTCCGCCGACGGCGATGCGATAGTTCTCGGGCAGGCCGGCATTCAGTTCCGCCACCGCCGGCGCCAGCTTGGCGACTATGCTCTCGGGTAGTTCACCCGGCGCCACATCGGCCAGCACGGTCAGCGTGGGAACCCGGTCGCGTCGCCAGATCAACGGGAATTCCTGGTCGAAATCGAAGCTGGCGAGCTGGCTTAGCGGCACGGTTCGCCCGTTCGGCAGCGGCACCTGCACATTGCGCAGCGTTGCGAGCGAGACCCGCTGCTCATCGGTCGCCCGCGCCACCACATCGACCAGATAGATGCCGTCGCGCAGTTGGGTGACGGTCGAGCCGGTGACCACGGAGTTCAGCACCTGCGCCAGCGCCTGCGAACTGAGGCCCAACAATCGCGCCTGATCCTGATCGATGTTGATCCGGACCATGCGGGCCGGCTCCATCCAGTCGAAATTGACGTGCCGCGCATTTGGATCGCCCGCCACGATGCCGGCAAGCCGCAATGCGATGTCGCGCACCTGCGCCACGTCCGGACCGCTCACGCGATACTGCACCGGCCAGCCGACCGGCGGGCCGAGCCCGAGCGGCGACACGCGCGCCACCGCGCTGGGGAACTGCGTGGCGAGCGCTTCCTCGAGCCGCACGTGGAGCCGTTCGCGCGCCGCGACGTCCTTGGCGATGACAACCGCCTGCGCGAAGAAGTCGTTGGGCAGCTCCACCGCCAGCGGCAGATAGAATCGGATCGCGCCGCGCCCGACATAGGTGCTCCAGCTCGCGACATCGGGATCCGTCTTCAGCACGGTGTCGAGCCGCGCGGCGAGGTCATCGGTGGCGAAGATCGAGGCGTTCTGCGGCAGTCTGAGATCGACCAGAAGCTCCGGACGATCGGATGGCGGGAAGAATTGCCGCGGGATCAGCGGCGATAGCAGCAGCGCAACGACGAGGCAGGCGACGGTAACTCCAATGGTGATCCAGCGAGCCCGCATCGCGCCGAGCAGGAGACCGCGGAACACTCCCAGGATTCGGCTGGGCCTGGCCGGCTTGGACGGGTCCGGCTTGACCAGCATGACCACGCCGAGCAGGGGAGCGAACAGCACCGCCACGAACCATGACATGATCAGCGAGATGCCCACCACGACGAAGATCGAGAACGTGTATTCGCCGGCGGAACTTTTTGCGAAGCCGATCGGCACGAAGCCCGCGGCGGTGATGAACGATCCGGTCAACATCGCCACCGCCACCGACTTGTAGGCGAAAGTCGCCGCCTGCTCCTTGCTGTCACCCGCGGCAAGTCGTGAGGTCATGACGTCGATCGTCGTCATCGCGTCATCGACCAGCAGACCCAGGGCGATGATGAGCGCCCCGAGCGAGATGCGCTGCAGATCGATCCCGAGGAACTGCATGATCGGGAACACGATCGCGAGCGTCAGCGGGATGGAAAGTGCCACCACCAGTCCGGCCCGAATGCCTAGACTGACGAAGCTCACCGCCATGATGATGGCGATCGCCTGCCACAGCGACGTGGTGAAATCGCTGATCGCGTGCTCCACCACATGCGGCTGGTCGGCGACCAGGATCGGCGTGACGCCGAGTGGCAGATCGGCGGTGATGCGACGCATCGCCTGTTCGATGTTGCGGCCCAGCGCCAGGATGTCGCCGCCCTCGCGCATCGCAATAGCGAGGCCGATCGCCGGCTTGCCGTTGACCCGGAACAGCGGCTGCGGCGGATCGGCAAAACCGCGACGGATCTCGGCGATGTCGCGCAGGCGGATCATGCGCCCGTTGGCGACGAAGTTGATGTTGCGCAGGTCCTGCTCCGACTCGAAGGCGCCGGTCACGCGCAGCAACAGCTTCTCATTTCCGGTTTGAATGGTGCCGGCCGGACTGACGACGTTCTGCGCCTGGAGGGCAGCGATCAATGCGTAGCGGTCGATCCCGAGCCCGGCCAGCTGTTCCATCGAGAACTCGACGAACACCCGTCTCGTCCTGGGCACCCAGCATCTCGATCTTCGACACGTCCGGGACCAGCAGCAGCTGCGAGCGGACATCGTCCACATGATCGCGCAGTTCGCGCTGGGTGAAGCCGTCCGCGGTGAAGCCATAGATGATCCCGAAGGTGTCGCCGAACTCGTCGTTGAAGCCTGGACCGACGACACCGGCCGGCAACGTATGCCGCATGTCGCCGACGCTCTTGCGGACGTGGTACCAGATGTCCGGCACCTCGCTGGCCGGCGTCTTGCCCTTGAGGTTGACGAATATCGTGGTCAGACCGGGGCTGGTGTAGCTGCGCAGGAAGTCGAGGTTCGGTGTCTCCTGCAGCGTGCGCTCGATGCGTTCGGTGACCTGCAGCAGCGTGTCGTTGATCGTGGCGCCCGGCCAGGCGGCCTGCACGATCATCGTCTTGATGACGAATGCCGGATCCTCGTTGCGGCCAAGGCTTCGGTAGGAAGCCAGCCCCGCCACGACCGACGCAATCATCAGATAGACCACGAATGAGCGATGGCGGAGCGCCCACTCGGATAGATTGAAACCCACTAGGCTGATGGCCCGAGCAGGCGGACTGTCTGGCCTGGGTGAAGTGCCTGGACACCGGCAGTGACAACGATATCGCCGGTCGCCGACACCGTGCGCGACGACCACCGTGCCGGGATCGAAGCGCAACAGCTCGATGTTGCGCAGCGACACGGTCAGCTTCGACGGATCGACGATCCAGACCGCTGGCTGGCGATTGAATTCGGTCAAGGCGGAGGCGGGGATCGAGATCACCTTGTCAGAATCCAGACCCAGCGAACCGTTGACCGTCGAGCCGAGCAGCATGGCCGCCGGCGGATCGGTCAGGCCGACCTTCACCTGGAACGTCCTGGTGACCGGATCGGCCTGCGGGGCGACCTCGCGGACGCGTCCGATCGTGGTCACGCCGGGATCGTCGGTCAGCCGGACCGTGACCTGCGGATTGCTTGGTGCCGACCGCAGCACCTGCGCGGGCACGTCGAACACCGCGTCCCGCCCACCCTGGCGCGCGAGCTGGACGATCATCTGCCCAGGCTGCACCACCTCGCCGGGTTCCGCGCCGCGTGCCGTTATCGTTCCGGCGGCATCCGCCTGGAGCACGGTGTAGCTGACCCGGTCGGCGGCGATGCTGACCTGCACTTCGCCGTCGTCGACCTGCGCCTGTGCGGTCCGCAACGCCTTCTCTGCCAGATCGAACTGGGCGCGCGGCGTGTGGCCTTGCGCCAGCAGCGTCCGCTGCCGCTCGAACGCCGATCGCGCCTGGGTCAACTGCGCCTGCGCGGCAGTGAGACCGGCCTGGGCGGACCGCAATGCGTTCACCTCGTTCTGCGGATCCAGTCTGGCGAGCTCCTGTCCAGGCTTCACCCGGTCACCGACATTGACGAACCGATCGGTCATCCGCCCGCCGATGCGGAACGCCATCGACGCCTCGTCTTCCGCCTGGATATGTCCGGTCAGCACGACCGTCTCGCCGGCATCCTGCGGCTTGGCCGTCACCGTACGCACCGGGCGCGGCTCAGGGGTCTCGGCCTGCTTCTTCGGCCCGCACGCAGCCATCCCGACCGCGACGGCCACCAGCAATCCGGTCCAAAGCCAACGGTGCCGTCGCATATTCAGCCCCTGTGCGCGTACAAAGTTTCGTGAGGAAAAGACCGCCGCATATGCGGGGCGAGATACCACCGGATGTACTGAGTGTGAAGGCGATGGGGCATGGGGCTTCGCGTGCTACGGCACGTTGCGCCGTACCATCAGGCCTCCGGCTTCGACACGAACAGGTTCAATCCGAGCTGCGCGGACAGGAACCTCGCGACCAGCTGACCCTTGACGCTGTTGCCGGCCCGATCGAGTGGCGGAGCGAACGTTCCCAGCCCTCCCTTGCCGGGGGAAACGGTAACGATTCCACCGCCGATGCCGCTCTTGCCCGGCAGCCCGATGTCGTAGAGCCAGTCGCCCGAGGTCTCGTACAGCCCAGCGGTCGCCATCGCCGCCAACGCATAGCGGCAACTGTCGGCATCGACAACCTGCTGTCTGGTCAGCGGATTCATCCCGCCGTCGGCCAATGTCGCTCCCATGACCGCCAGATCCTTTGCCGATACGTTGAGCGAACACTGCCTGGTATAGAGATCGGTCGCTTCCGCCGGATCGAGATAGATCCGGCCATAGCTTTGCAGCAGGCGGGCGATACCCTGATTGCGGAAGTTTGTTTCGGATGCGGACGCATAGACCTCGTCGTTGAGCGGCAGCGTGCGTCCGGCGAAACGTGACAGCCCGTCGTGAATGAACTGCCAACGCGCTTCGGCAGTCGCACCAGGGACGAGGCTGGTGGTCGCGATTGCCCCAGGATTGACCATCGGGTTCGTCCGTCCGTCCTCGCCACGCTCGATCGCCGCCAACGAATTGAACGGCAACCCGGTGCTGTTCATACCGAGCTTGCTCCGGGCCTCCGCGGCACCCAGGGTTTGGCAGACCAGAGCGAACACGAAGGGTTTCGACACGCTCATGATCGAGAACTCGTAGTCCGTGTCGCCGGCCGAATAGACCTTTCCGCTGGTGCTCACCTCACACACGCCGAACAGGTCGCTGGGCACTCGCGCGAGTGCCGGATAGACATCCGAGTTCTTGCCTTCGGTATTTCCCCTGAAACGCTCGTATGCGCGCTTCACCAACGTTGTCACCTCCTCGGGCTCAGGCAGGTGACCGGTGGATATGTAGCTCGGTTCTTCTGTTGCATCGGCATCAAGGTTCGCGGGCATCAACGCCTCCTGCTGTCATGTGCCTGTCACGCCACGTCGCGCAGGCCGCGGCGGCGGATTGGCGGGGATTTCGCCGGGCTTGTAGTCGGGCAACCGGCCAGCCGGAATGATCGCCAACACCGCGAGCCCCGCCATCAGCAAAAGACCCATTCTGAGCGCGCTGAGCCGTGCGTCGGTATTGACCCGTACCGCTTCGGCAACCTGCTCGGGCGTGGCGCTGGTGCGCTGCATGATGCCGAGCAGCCGGTCGTTGCTGACGAAGTTGATGCTGTCGAGATCGACCTCCGACTGGACCTCGGGCGGCACCAGCGGGTTCTCAGCGATGGCGCGCAGGACGCCGGCGCTCAGCAGAGTGACCAGCAGCGCGCCGATCACCGCCGTGCCGACCGCGGCGGCAAGATTGTTGGCGGTGCCACGCAGCGAACCGACGTCGCCGGCAAGCTCCTTGGGGGAGGCCGTCACCAGTACGTTGAACACCAGCGTCACCAGCGAACCCTGGCCGATACCGAACATCACCAGCCCGACCAGGACCGCGACCGCGCTCCAGTCGTTGTGCACCACGAAGGCGAGCCACAGCAGCGCGATCGTGCAGATGATGAAGCCGAGCCGGCCGATCTGCCGCGGGGTCAGCGTCTGGTAGACACGAACGATCAGCATGGCCGAGAAGAACACCGACAGGTTGAACGGCAACATGGCGATGGCCGTTTCGATCGGCGTGCGTCCCTGGATGATCTGAATATAGAGCGGCACGGAGAAGTTCAGCGCCGCCTCCAGCGCGACGACTGTGAACATAACGTAGACCGCAGCGCGCTCCTCGCGCGACTCGATGACACTGAGATCCAGCAGTGGTGTCTTGCCAGCCTGCTGACGCCAGCGGGTCCAAACCAGGAAGCTTTGCAGCAGCACTGCGCCGATCACGATCATCGGCGCAGCGGGCGACAGGCCGAAAATGTCGAATGGCGCCCCCGGCCGCGCCACGCCAAGTCCCCAGCGATTGAGGTTGTTGAAGCCGAAGGTGATCAGAATGACAGCCACCGCCGCCAGCAACACCCCCACGATGTCGATCTCGACCTCCGGCCGTCCCTGATCCGGCTTGAGCCGGAAGCTCAGGTAGAATACCAGCGCCGACAGCACAATCAGGATGCCGAACGCCGGGCGCCAGCCGATGAACGTGCCGAGAATGCCGCCGATCAAAAACGCGGCGACACCAGCACCGGCGCGTGCCGAGCCAAGCGCGCCAAGCGCCGTGGCCTGCTGCCGGCCGTGGTAGTTGTTGGCGATCAGCGCGACCAGCGACGGCACCAGCGCCGCGCCGGCGGTGCCGGACAGCAACTGCGCGATCAGCATGACGGTCGCCGTCGGGCTGAACGTCATCAGCACCTGCGCGATCCCGAACAGCACAACGACCGTGCGGAACACCCGCAGGCTGCCAAACCGCTGGTTCAGTTTAGCACCAAGCATGACAAGGCCGGCGACCGCGAGCGAATACATCACGATACCGGTGGCGATTGTCGTCGGCGGCACGTTGAAGCTGTGCACCATCCCACCGATCGCCACCGGCAAGGAGGCGACATTGAACGACATCAACGCCTGGCCAAGCGCGATGGCGACCATCGGCAGCCAGGATTCTGCCTGCTCGATGTCTGCAACGGAGTTCGAAACCGCATCGGACGCCATGGTGTTTTGCCCTCCGGATTCGGGGATTATTGGAATCGGGTGAAGCAAACATCGCTGCGTGAAACACCGATATTTACATCGCTGTCGGTTCGGTGGCAAATCACCCGGGTGTAGCGCCTCGACGCCGTCCCGCCATCGTCGCACATATTGGCGATGATATCGGCATTCCGCGACACCGGACATCGGCACAGAATCCCAGGGTCGGGCCAGACATACCATTCCTGTCGACCCGAATCGCTTCGCCGACGCCACCTTGCGGGAATCATTGCTGCCGTGCGGGGCCACCGGAGCCTCGACATCGCCGACCGCGCGTGATGGACTGCTCCGGGTGTCGCGTCGGACACCAACGAATCACCTCCATCAGTCAGAATCCGCAATTGTGGCACCGACAGTCGCCACGCCAAGGGACGTTGAGGAGCATCACGGCAGATGGCACCCGCCGAAGGTTACGACATGATGCGCGATCCGATCCGGAGCACCCGAAGGACCAGCGACCGCGCGCTCCGCGCGATGGTCGGCGTTGCTACCGCGATCCTCATGGTGGCCGCCCTCGGCGTCGCCAAGCCGGTGTTCGCGCCGCTGGCTTTCGCATTGTTCATCATCGCAATCGTTTGGCCATTGCAGGCCAGGCTGCAGGCGCTGCTGCCGAAGCTTGTGGCACTCGCGATCAGCATGCTGGTGACGATCGTGGTTATCGGCGCCTTCGCCTGGGTGATCACCTGGGGGCTCAACAGGGTGGGTCGTTATGTCGTCGCCGACGCCGCCCAATTCCAGCTGCTCTACAACCAGATGACCGAGTGGCTCGCAGGGCACGGCATCGTGGTCGAGAACATCTGGAGCGAGCATTTCAACGTGGGATGGATCCTCCGGATCTTCCAGGAGATCACAACCAGGGTGAACGGCACGCTGAGCTTCTCGCTCGTCGTTTTGATCTACGTCATCCTGGGTCTCATGGAAGTCGACGACGCGGCCCGCAGGCTGCGCGGTATGAACAACCGGGAAGCCGGACGCGTGCTGCTGGACGGCGGTTCCCGAACCGCCGCCAAGTTCCGCAGATACCTCCTCGTCCGCTCGCTGATGAGCGTGGTGACGGGCATCCTCGTGTGGGGATTCATCTCGCTCTGCGGCCTGCCGCTTGCGCAGGAATGGGGGGTGATCGCGTTCGCGCTCAACTACATCCCATTCATCGGCCCGCTGGTGGCAACGGTTCTGCCGACTTTGTTCGCGGTCGCACAGTTCGACGCCTGGCAGAACGCGATCCTGGTGTTCGGCTGTCTGAACCTCATCCAGTTCCTCGTCGGCAGCTACCTGGAGCCCCGGATCGCAGGCAGCATTCTTTCCATGTCGCCGTTCATGGTACTGTTCGCCGTGTTCTTCTGGACCTTCCTTTGGGGGATCCCCGGCGCGTTCATCGGCGTCCCCATTGTGATCGCGGTCCTGACCATCTGCGACCAACACGCGTCGAGCCGCTGGGTGACGGAACTGTTCGGAGCGCCTGCCGCTGCGCGGGACTGACGGGCCGACCGCCGCGCAGCGACCCGAAGGAGACATCGATGACGCCGATTATCGATCCGCGCAACGGCGACATCGAGGACGATGCCGCGAGCACCAAACGGCGATCGCTGTTGTCGTTGATGGGCAGCCTGCTCGCCGAGATCAGCCTGCCGAAACTCGTGATCGCCTGGACGCTGCTGATCGGTCTTCCGGGTCTTCTGCTCGGAGCTGCACCCCTCCTGGTTTCCATCTGGATCGCATCGGTCATCGCCAAGGTTGCGAACATCTACGCCGAAGTCCTGCCGGCATTGCTGCTGCTGCCGCTGGCCGCGGTCGCCTGGTATGCGGGCCGGCCGCTCCTGCGGCTCGCCGAGAACAGCTTCTGGTCGTTGAATGCCCTGGCCGTTCAACCCGTCTACATTGCGGTTCGCGAAGCGCTGCGGCATCTCGCCGAGCGGCTGCTTGCGACTCGCATGAGCGATGATCAACGCGCCTCGGTCCGCGCCGGCACCGCAGCCGTGTCGGGCTGCGCCATGTGTGCGGTGGGGATCGGTCTTGTGGTCCTGGCGTGGCCCGCCTCGCGGTGGCTCGGCGACCCGTCGGATCTCACGTCTCCGCTCCAACTGGTGCCCGTCGTATTGGCCAACAGTGTGGTGCTGATCTCCAGCTACTTCGCGGCGGCGGCGCTGATCTGGGGAGGCGCCGATGCGACGATGGCCCAGCCACGCGACTTTCGCGCCTACACCGCGTCGTCAACCGGCGATCGCCAATGGCGCGTTGCGCATCTGTCGGACCTCCACACGGTCGGCGAGCGCTACGGGTTTCGCATTGAGAGCGGCAGGGCCGGTCCTCGCGGCAACGAGCGGCTGAGGCGGACGTTGGCGCGGTTGGATGAAATCCATGCCGCGCAGCCGCTGGACGTGATCCTGATAACGGGAGACCTGACCGACGCGGGGCGCTCCGCGGAGTGGGCCGAGCTGTTCGCCGCACTTGCCGCATACCCCCGGCTGGCCGGGCTTGTGGTCGCACTGCCTGGCAACCATGACGTCAATGTGGTGGACCGTGCGAATCCTGCCCGAATGGATTTGCCGATGAGTCCCACGAAGCGCCTGCGACAGGTCCGCACAATATCCGCTCTCGGCGTGCTGCAAGGTACCCGGCTTCGTGTCGTGGCCAGCAAGGACGGGCGGCTCGGCGATACCCTGGCCGAGGTGTTGCGGCCACATGCCGCCGACATGGCCGCCTTCGCAGACCGTGGATCGATGCGCCTGTCGAGATCATTGGCCGAACTGTGGACAGCGATGTTTCCCATGGTTCTGCCACCGGACGCGGACGATGGATTGGGGATCATCGTGCTGAACTCCAACGCCGAGACGCATTTTTCGTTCACCAACGCACTCGGCCTGGTATCGGCCGAACAGGCCCGCGCCTTCAGGGTCGCCACCGCACAATACCCGCGCGCCTGCTGGATCGTGGCTCTGCACCATCACGTCATCGAATATCCCCAGCCGGCGAAGGAACTGTCCGAGCGCATCGGGACGGCACTCATCAATGGCAGTTGGTTCATTCGTCGGCTGCAGTCGCTCGCCGATCACGCCGTGATCATGCATGGCCACAGGCACGTCGATTGGATCGGGGCGTGCGGGCGACTCCAGATCGTATCCGCGCCGTCCCCGGTAATGGGAGCAACCGATTGCCACGATACCTATTTCTACGTGCATACCATTGCTGTTGGAGCGGATGATCGGCTCCGCTTGCTGCAACCTGAGAAAATCGACGTGCACGGGAGGCGGGCCGCCGACGCAGCATATACCTGATGCAAATTCCGCCGACCGCCTTGATTCGCGGTGCAACGCCCGGGTCGGCGTGTTGCCAGCCAACCGCCGGTAGCGGAAACTGTCCGCAGGTCAAAGGGAAGGAACCACCCGATCATGCAAGCGCCCGCACAGCGACGCGGCCTGGGCTATTCGGAACTGACGTCGAAATGGGGCTGGTTCATCGCACTCGGTGTGTTGCTGATCCTGGTCGGCGCACTCGCACTGGTTGACGTGGTGGCGGTGACGCTGGCCAGCGTGATCTTCATCGGCGCGATGCTGCTGGTGGGAGGAGCGTTCCAGATCGTCCACGCCTTCATGACCAAGACCTGGGGCGCATTCGCGCTCAATCTGCTGTGCGGCGTGCTCTATGTTGTCGGTGGCCTCCTGATCATGGACGAACCGGTCGAGGGTTCGATCATCATTACTGCACTGGCGGTCGCCGCCCTGATCGCTGGCGGCGTCATACGCGTCGCCATCGCACTGCGGCACCGCGAAGTACAAGGCTGGTGGCTGCTGCTGCTGGGTGGGTTGGTCAGTCTGGTGATCGGCGTGCTGCTGTTCAGGAGCCTGCCGTGGTCGGGGCTATGGTTGCTGGGCACGCTGATCGCGGTGGAATTGATGGTGCAGGGCGGTACCTGGCTGCAATTCGGATTTTCACTGCGGCGGATGACGCGCACCGGATAAGCCGCCGGCCGCCGCTCGCACCATGTTCGCCAGCGCCCGTACAGCTACTCCCAAAAGGCTTCGACAATAATTCCATTGTCGTCGGTGATCAGCGTGAGGCGGTCCGGATCTTGATCCGCACCCCTGATCCCATCCGACGGCCGGATCACGCGCAACGCCTTCGGCAGATCTTCCTGCCTGACCACGCCCTGCTCGCCGGACTGCGCCTGTCCTGTCGGGGCCAGTCTTTTGCCAAGGCAGTCCTTGCAGTCATTGACCTTCGGCGTGGTTTGGTTGCTGCCAGGGACCTGCAGAACCGAGATCGCATTCTCGGCCGCGCGGACCCGCACGCCCTTGAACCAATGACCCGGATCAAGTGGAAATACCGCGTTGACGGCAACGAACCCGCTGGCGGGCTGCGACTGTACCGGAGCAGTAGCGATGAACTGCAGATCGAGCACGTCGTCGAACGGCTTCCCGGCGTATGTCGGAACCAACTGCGGGAAGTTCCAACCCTCTGACGGTACCAGCCCCGTCACGCTGACGATGTCGATCTTTGGATCGGACGCCGTCTGAAGAATTTCCACGCTGGTGACATACAACACCGGCAGGTCAACTGACGAAGATGCCTCGTCGCCGGGACCTTCCGTCGATGATCCCGGTCCGGAATCGTCGCGCGACTGGGGTGGCGCGCCGGCGGCCGCGGGCGCCGGCGGGGTCTGGCCGTACGCCAGCGTCACCGCACCGGCCTGCACCGCGGCAACAATGGCGAGGGCGGCGTACCGTCCGAGCATGCTGTTCATGCTGTCCTCCGACTCACATTCCAAGACGATTTGCCAGGGTCCCCTGGCGGCGAACCGGTTCACGCAGACCGCCGGCAAAGCCATCCGCGCCGGAGTCGCTCGCAGGCAGGCGATCGATCGCGTCAAGCACGAGATCGGTCACACGCATTCTCGTCAGCCGGCAATAGGTGGTCTCGGTGCTGACGAATGTGCCGTTCTCCGCCAGCTTGTTGATAGGCTCGCCACCGCCGCACACGCTGAAATACTGGCAGTGCCGCCGGCACAACTCCACGCCCGCGCGGATGTCTCGCTGCATTTTGGCAAGGTTCGGACGTTCCAGCAGATCGACCAACCGATCGGTGTTGATGTTGCCGAGCAGGAAATCGCCGTAGTCAGCGTTTTTCAATCCAACCAGCTCGGGCGAGAACGTAGAAATATTGCCAGCCACATCCATGCTGATCACGGCGAATGGCTCAGTCAACTGGTTCGCGGTCATGGCATCCTGTGGCCGCAGCACCTGCTGCACCGCATGATCGATCTCGCGAATGAAGGTGAGCCTGCCAGGGGCCGCCGCCGCCAATCGCCAGAACTCGCTCATAAATCGATAAAACGTCGCCTCGACATCGTCTTGCGCAAAGGCGGACGATACGTGGCTTCCCTCGGATTCCTCGACGTTGAAGCAGACCTCCTCGATCCCTTCCGAGAGGTAGAAATCGAACATCTCAGCAGGCGATTTCATATTTTGCGATGACAGCACCGAAATCACATGAAATGGCACTGCGCGCCGCCGCAGCCGTCGGATCCCCGCAATCGTCAGATCGAATGTGCCCCGGCCCGAGCGAGTAAGCCGATTCAGATCATGCAGATGCTTCGGCCCATCGACACTGACGCCGATGCCGATGTCCGCCTCGATCAGGAAATCGCACCAGGCATCGTCGATCAACATCCCATTGGTCTGGAATGAATGATTGACCGAAACTCCGGCAGGCTTGAGCGCGTCGATGGTCCGGAACGCGTCGCGATAAAACCCGATCGGCAATACCAACGGCTCGCCGGCGTGCCACACCACAGACAGGCAGTCGCGCACCCAACCTGACGCGAAGACTTCTGAGAACAGGTTCGACAGGGTCTCGTTCGAGACCACTGTCTTCGAACGCCGGTCAGGGAGATAGCAGTAAGAGCAATTGATGTTGCAGAACGGTGTGGGTTGGATGACCAGCAATTCTATCACGGGCACGGCACGCCTCGCTCGATTACCGGCCTACCAGTTCCGCCAGAAATTGTTCCAGGCTGGCCTGACATTGCGCCAGTTTCCCCAGGGCGATCCCCATCCGCGACGCCGATTCCAGCCCCCGTTGAACCACCTGTTGCCCCAGACCAGCTGGACGTTCGGGTCGCCATGGCTGCCGGTGAGGCCGGAACCGGCCACGGTGAACACTGCCTCACGAATGGCGGCCAGCCGCTCGGCCACGCCCTGTTCGGCGGCAGGAGGTTGCGGATCCGGGACCCGCACCGCGGCATCGCCTGGCAGCGTCGCGCCGAGCAACAGCGACACCCCCACCGCACCCACCGGGGCGATCCCGGATATGATGCTCAGATATTTCTGCCGCAATTTCATCAGATCCTCCGTCATGGAGCAGCACCACAGGCGCTTATTGTGAGTCGCCCGTTGGGTTCAAGCCATACCACGAGGCGCCGCGCCTTGGGATCCTGTCTGGCCGTCGTTACCGCTCACCGCGGCCTCGAGCAGCAACGGTTCGACGCGCGGTCACAGGCGTGTGTCTCAATCTCCATCGTATCCGGCGGTCCGGCATTTGCCTAGCCAATTCCGATTAACAATCTGTGTTCCGCACGCAGCGTCTGCGGCGGTTTTCACGGCGCCCGCAACAGTACGAACGGCTGGCTCGGTACCAATTGCGCGCCCGGCGCATTGGTGGAGTTCTGCAGCGACATCGAGGTCGAGCGCGTTGCCGGCACTCCCTCGAACAACACAGGGAACGACCCGGTCAGGTGGCGCGACGGACCCATCACCGTCCCCGACGCCACACCGGTGCCGCCGTACCCCCTCACGCTCCCGCGGCACGGCATCCGCCGTTCGCTGACACGACACATCGGCAGACGGCCACGCGACGGTGAAGAGCCTCGTGGGCAAACCCTTCGCTTTCCGTCGGCGCCCTGTTGCACGCGGGTTGCCGAGCCGAAGTGGCGCAAGCCACACATCGGATCGCGACCCTCCCGATGTGTGGCTTGCGCCGGACCGCCTAACCGGGCGCGGCGTTCATCCAGTCCGCGGGGACCTGCTGCGCCCGCTGGTCGCCGACCAGTCGCTGGCGGCGCGCCTGCTCCTCGGCGCTGATCGAGGCGGGGTCCTCGCGGAACTCGGGTCCGAGGGCCATCGCCTTCTTCACGGCCGGCCGCTCGCCGATCTCTTCCAGCCAGCGCTTCACGTTGGGAAAATCCTCGATGTCGATGTCCCGCGTGGCCCAGCTCGAGGCCCAGGGATAGCAGATCATGTCGGCGATGGTGTACTGGCCGGCGGCGAGATAGCGCTTGTTGAACAGGCCCAGGTTCATCACGCCGAAGATACGATGCGCTTCATTATCGAAGCGGCGCAGTGCGTAGGTAAGATCGCCATTCTTGCCGCCGGCGAGGGCGCGGCGGAAATGGCCCTGCTCGCCCAGCTTCGGGCCTTGATTGGCCATCTGCCAGTTCACCCACTGGGCCACGTCGTATCTTCCGCGCGGTTCGGTGGGCATGAATTGTCCGGTCTTCTCGGCCAGGTAGGTCATGATGGCGCCGGACTCGAAGATCGAGATCGGCTCGCCGCCGCCCATCGGTTCGTGATCGACGATCGCCGGCATGCGGCCGTTGGGAGAGATCTTCAGGAACGTGGCGGTCAGCTGGTCGCCGCGGCCGATGTTGATGGGCTTGAAGGTGTAGGGGAGACCGAGCTCTTCCAGCAGAATGACGATCTTCTTGCCGTTGCCGGTGGGCCAGAAATACAGGTCGATCATTGCGGATACTCCATGTGTCCGGCCGGCATACTGCCGCGAACCCCCGCGGTGTGATAGGCCATGCGCGGTCCAGGGAGTGAGCGATGAACCAAACGGTGGACGTGCTGATCATTGGCGCCGGCGCGTCGGGCGCCGCAGTGGCCTGGAGCCTGGCCGACACGCGGATGAAGATCCTCTGCCTCGAACAGGGCGATTGGATGCAGCAAGCAGACTACCCGACCAACGGCCGGGACTGGGAGGCCCGGCTGTACAGCGATTTCGCCACCAGTCCGAACCGGCGCGCACGGCCCACCGACTATCCGATCAACGACGACAACTCGCCGATCAAGGTGGTGAATTTCAATGGCGTCGGCGGCAGCACCATCATGTACACCGCGCATTATCCGCGCCTGCACCCGTCGGATTTCCGGGTGCGAACGCTCGACGGCGTCGCCGATGACTGGCCGATCGATTATACCGTGCTGGAGCCGTATTTCGCCGAGAACGAGCGCATGACCGGTGTCTCGGGTCTGGCCGGCGATCCGGCCTATCCGCCAAAGCAGCCGCCCATGCCGCCGCTGCCACTGGGCAAGTCCGGCACGCGGTTCGCCAAGGCGATGAACCAGCTCGGCTGGCACTGGTGGCCGTCGGACACCGCGGTCGCCACCACCGAGTACGAAGGCCGCGCGCCATGCATCAACCTCGGGCATTGCACGCCCGGCTGCGCGCAGGGCGCGAAGGCGAGCACCGACATCACCTATTGGCCGGCAGCGATCCGCGCCGGGGTGGAATTGCGCACGCGCTGCCGGGTGCGCGAGATCACGGTCAACGAACACGGCATGGCCTCCGGCGCGATCTACTACGATGCCGATGGGGCGGAGCAGTTCCAGCCGGCGGAAGTCGTCATCATGGCCTGCAATGGCGTCGGCACGCCGCGCCTGCTGCTCAATTCAGCATCGGCACGCTGTCCCAATGGGCTGGCCAATTCCAGCGGACTCGTCGGCAAGAACCTGATGTTCCACCCGTATGCCCAGGTGTTCGGCTATGTCGAGGAGCCACTCGACAGCAATCGCGCACCGCCGCTGTGCCTCTGGAGCATGGAATTCTACGAGACCGATCCACGCCGCGATTTCGTCCGTGGCTATGCCTTCCAGTTCGGCCGCGGCATCGGACCTGTCACCGAGGCGATCGTCAGCGACGCGGACCGGCGCCTGCCCTGGGGCGAGAACCATCATCGCGTGTTCCGCCGGCTGGTGGGGCGGCGCATCGGCCTGTCGGCGATCTGCGAGGACCTGCCGGAGGAACACAACCGGGTGACGCTCGATCCCGTGCTGAAGGATGGGCACGGCATCGCCGCGCCAAAGGTCGATTACACGATCAGCGAAAACTCGTTGCGTATGATGGACCACGGCATCGCGCGGGCCAGGGAAGTGCTGGCGGCGGCGGGTGCGACCGACGTCGGGGTGCAAAGCCCGATCCTGAATGGCGGCTGGCACCTGCTTGGCACGGCGCGCATGGGGACCGACCCGGAACGGTCGGTGGTGAACGAGTGGGGACGTTGCCACGACGTCAAGAACCTGTTCATCGTCGATGGCAGCATCTTCGTAACCTCAGGCGGCGTGAACCCGACCTGCACCATCCAGGCGCTCGCACTGTACATCGCCGACAGCATGAAGCAGCGCCTCGCCACCCTGTTCGATTGATGGCTGACATCCGGAGGGCGCGAAGCGAGCATGTCCGATACCAATAATGGCGGCCGGTCCAGCAACCGCTCGGTCGACGTCCTGATCATCGGCTCCGGCGCTTCCGGCGCGGCGGTGGCGTGGAGCCTCGCCGAGACGCGGATGAAGATCCTTTGCCTGGAACAGGGCGATTGGATGAAACAGTCCGACTTCCCCAGCAACGGAAGGGACTGGGAGGCACGGCGATACGCCGATTTCGACGTCAGTCCGAACCGCCGTGCGCGGCCAACGGACTACCCGATCAACGACGCAGGCTTCGCCGATGAAGATCGCCAACTTCAACGCGGTCGGCGGCGGCACCATCATGTTCACGGCGCATTTCCCGCGGATGCATCCGTCGGATTTTCGCGTGCGATCGCTTGATGGCGTCGCCGACGACTGGCCGATCGATTACCCGACGCTCGAACCGTTCTTTGCCGAGAACGACCGCATGATGGGCGTGTCCGGTCTGCCAGGCGATCCGGCCTACCCACCCCGGCAACCGCCGATGCCGCCGCTGCCGCTCGGCCTGACCGGCGCCCGTTATGCCCGCGCGATGAACCAACTCGGCTGGCACTGGTGGCCGTCGGACGCGGCGATCGCGACGACCGAGTATGACGGGCGGGCGCCGTGCATCAATCTCGGCCATTGCACACCAGGCTGCGCCCAGGGCGCGAAGGCGAGCACGGACATCACGTACTGGCCGCATGCGATCCGTGCCGGGGTCGAACTGCGATCGCGCTGCCGGGTGCGGGAGATCACCACCAATGCGCACGGCATGGCGTCCGGCGCCATCTACTACGACGCCGAGGGGGTGGAGCGGTTTCAGCCGGCGGAGGTGGTCATTCTCGCCTGCAACGGTATCGGCACGCCGCGTCTGCTGCTCAATTCGGCATCGTCCCGCTTCCCCAACGGACTGGCCAATTCCAGCGGACTGGTCGGCAAGAACCTGATGCTGCATCCGTGGCCACAGGTCCGCGGTTATGTGGACGAGAGGGTGGACGGCGACCACGCGCCCATGCTGAGCCTATGGAGCAAGGAATTCTACGAAACCGACCCAGCCCGCGATTTCGTCCGCGGTTATACCTTGCAGTTTGCCCGCGGCGCCGGCGTGGTCAGCGAGGCGATCGGGAGCGAGGCCGTCGGGCATCTGCCCTGGGGCGAGCAACATCATCGCGTCTATCGCCAACTGATCTACCGGCGCCTCCAGATCGGGATCGCCTGCGAGGACCTGCCGGAGGAACATAACCGGGTAACGCTCGATCCGGTGCTCAAGGACAGCCATGGCATCCCGGCGCCGAAGATCGATTACATCATCAGCGAGAACACACGGCGCATGATGGAACACGGCATCGCGCGCGCGGAACAGATCCTGACCGCCGCAGGCGCCGCCAACCTCTACACCTCCCGCAGCAACCTCAACACCCCCGGACATCTGCTGGGCACCGCGCGGATGGGCAATGATCCGGAACGTTCCGTGGTGAACGCATGGGGCCGTTGCCACGATGTGAAGAATCTGTTCATCGTCGATGGCAGCATCTGGGTCACGTCCGGCGGGGTGAACCCGACTTCCACCATCCAGGCGCTGGCACTCTATGTCGCTGACAGCATCAAGCAGCGCCTGGCAACCTTGTTCGATTGAGGCACACATGCAGAACGATTACGAAACGAACCTGTCCGCGGCGGAAATCCGGGCCTTGCGCTGCATCGCGGGGATGATGATCCCGCCGAGCACGGAATTCGGCGTGCCGGGTGGCGACGATGCGATCATCTTCAGCGACATCGTGAAGTCCCTGGGCAGGGACCTGGGACAGGTGCGGGAGGCCCTGGGCGAGCTGGCAGTGCTGGCCGGGGGCGACCTCACCGAGCTCGACGCGGCGCGGCGGGACCAGGCGGTGGCTGCGTTCCGGGCGCGCCGCGGCACCAGCGGGGCAACGCTCTCCCGGGTGATCCTGCAATGCTATTATCGCGACGATCGGGTGCTGCACTCGCTGGGGCTGGAGCCGCGGGCACCGTTCCCGCAGGGGCACGTGCTGGAGCAGGGCGATTGGTCGCTGCTCGACCCGGTGCGGTCGCGGCCGAAGATGTGGCGCGATGCACCCTGATTGATGCGACACCCAAAAACCCCAACGGAGGCAGCAGGCATGTCCCAGTTCGGAGACTCCAAAGGCGAATTCCGCGGCGGCGTTTATCGCGAAGATGGTGCGCTGAAGACATGGCTGGCGAAGCGCCCCGCCGAAGCGGCGCTGGAGCCCGATCTGCCGATCATCGATCCACACCATCACTTCTGGGACATGCCGCATCGCGGCGTCTACCTGTTGCCCGAACTGCTGACCGATATCGGCGGTGGGCATAACATCGTCTCGACCGTGTTTCTCGAATGCCGCGCGATGTACCGCAAGGACGGCCCGCGCGAGATGGCCGCACTCGGCGAGGTCGAGTTCGTCACCGGCATCGCCGCGATGAGCGGCTCCGGCGGCTATGGACCCTGCCGCGTCGCCGAGGGCATCGTCGGCGGCGGCGACCTCTCGGTCGGCGCTCGCGTGCGCGAACTGTTGGCAGCCGAGATCGCAGCCGCCGGCGGGCGTCTGCGCGGTCTCCGCCATGGCGTCGCGTGGGACGGCAATGAATCGGTCGGCAAATACGCCTCCCGCATGGTTCCCCCGCATCTGGTACTCGATCCGAAATTCCGCGAGGGCTTCGCCCAGCTCGCGCCACTCGGCCTCAGTTTCGAGTCATGGCAGTATCATCCGCAACTACCGGATGCGATCGATCTGGCGCGTGCCTTTCCGGCCACCACCATCATCCTCAATCATGTCGGCGGCATTCTCGGGGTCGGACCGTACAACGGCCATCGTCAGGAAATCATTGCCGGCTGGCGCAAGGACATCGCCGAACTCGCCAAATGTCCGAACGTCTATTGCAAGCTTGGCGGCATCGGCATGGTGTCGGTCGGCTTCGACTTCCATGAGCGCGATGTTCCGCCTTCGTCCGAGGATCTCGCGGCGGCGTGGCGGCAATACGTCGAGCCCTGCATCGAAGCGTTCGGTGTCGATCGCTGCATGTTCGAGAGCAATTTCCCGCCGGACAAGCAGTCGTGCGGCTACACCGAGCTATGGAACGCGTTCAAGCGCATCACCGCCAATGCGTCGGCCAGCGAAAAGCAGGCGCTCTACAGCGGCACCGCGGCGAAGGTATATCGGTTGACCGTGCCGTGAGCCGGTTCGACAGCTACGCGACGAAATATTCGTGCATCCACATGCGCCGTGAGAACGGCATTCTGGAGCTGCGGTTCCATACCGACAACGGTCCGCTGCGGTGGGGGCTCGGTCCGCATGGCGAGCTGCCCGACGCCTTCGCCGATGTCGCGCGGGACCGCGACAATCGGGTGGTGATCCTGACCGGCACCGGCGACGAATGGTCCGGCGTCCGTGCTGCCCCGGGGCAGAGCGCGATCGGCCCGGGCCTGACCGCCAACGCGTTCGACCGCGTGCACTGGGAAGGCCGCGCCCTGCTGATGAACCTGCTGAACATCGAGGTGCCGGTGATCGCCGCGATCAACGGCCCGGCCTGGCGGCACGGCGAAATTCCGTTGCTGTCGGACATCGTGCTCGCCGCGGACACGGCGGCGTTCCAGGACTCCGCACACTTCCCCAACGGCCTCGTCCCCGGCGACGGCATGCACATCGTCATGCCGCTGCTGCTGGGCCTGAACCGCGGCCGCTACTTCCTGCTCACCGGTCAGACCTTGTCGGCCCAGGAGGCGAAAGACCTTGGTCTGGTCGCTGAGATCCTGCCGCCCGACAAGGTTCTCGGTCGCGCCTGGGAACATGCCGAGGCCCTGACCAGGAAGCCAACCCTGCTGCTCCGCTATACCCGGCTGATGTTCACGGAATACCTCAAGAAGCGCATGCAGGATCTGCTGGGTTACGGGCTTGCGATGGAAGGCCTGGCGCTGATGGAGCGGATTGATCCGCCGTGATGGCAAAGCGGGACAAGCTGCCGGTCACGATGGGTGCCGTGGGCCGTCGGTGAGCAGGCGGTAGCCGGTTTCGGTGATGAGGACCGTGTCCTCGACCACGCCCGTGCCGAGGCCTTCGACCACCACCATCGGCTCGTACGCCAGCGTCATGCCTGGCCGGAGCACGACGCGAGAGCCGGCGAACAGTCCGCCCGGCGCCTCGAACAGGTCCAATCCGACGCCGTGCCCGAAGCCGCCCGGGAAAAAGTCGCTCTCGAAACGGGTGCCGCGCACGACGCGCAGCAGTGCCTGCGCCACGTCATCGATGGTGCGGCCCGGGCGCATCTCCGTGAGGCCGGCGGCGTACAGATCATCGGCGATCGACAGCAAGGCGGCGGCATCACCGCGCGGCGGTTCGCCCACTACGCAGCAACGGCTGGTATCGGAAACGTAGCCGGTATAGCTGGCGCCAAGGTCAAGGAACACCATCTCGCCTCGCTCGAGCTTGCGCCGGCGTGGGTAGGAATGCTTGAGGCCGGCCAGCCTGCCGCCGACCACGCAGGTACGAAACGCCTCGATCGCGCCGCGGCGGAGCATGGTGTCAACGGCGGCAGCGGCCACCGCGGTTTCCTCGATACCGGGCGCCAGCGCCGCGAACACGGCCGCGAAGGCACTGTCGGCGATGCGGCCCGCCTCCGCCATCACCGCGATCTCCTCCGGGCTCTTGATCATCCGTGCCTCGGCCATCACGCCGTCGGCCGGTGTCAGTCCAGGCAGACGGTGCGCCAGCGCCGCGTGCAGGCGCTGCGGAAGCGCGGAGCTTCCACCCAGTCCGACGCGCCGGGCTCCACCGATCGCATCCGCGGCGAGCGTTGCGACCTCGTCGGCAGCGCCACCGTAGACCGGGCCGGCCGCACACCGGAGGTCGGCCACCCGGCAGGTCCAGGCCATTGAATGCATGGGTTCGGCGTGCAGCACGCCATCGGTGGTCACGGTGACGCCGCCGTCGGCACGGACGACGGCGAACGCGGAGCCCCCGACCGGCTGGTAGTTGGTCAGCCAGCGCACCGATGCATGGCTCGACGGGCCGCAATACACGATCAACGCCTCCAGGCCGGCGTCCGCCATGCCGGCCTGCACGGCGGCAAGCCGCCGGTCATATTCGGCATCGCCGAAATCCTGCACGAGATACGGCTTGCGGGCGTTCAGGTCGTGGCCGAGGCGCATGATACGGGTCCTCCCTGGGAAAGCGCCGCGGCGGCGGCATTGCGTCCGGCGATGCGGCCGCCGACGAAGCATTCGGCAAGATTACCGCCCGACAGGTAGATATGGCCAAAGACGCTGCCGATCTCGCCGGCCTCGTACAGGCCCGGAATTGGCGTGCCGAAGGCGTCAACAATACGCTGTTCAGCGTCGTGCGCCGGCCCACCCTGGGTATTGGAGACGATCGGCACCACCCCGGCGGCACGGAACGGCGCACGCACGATCGGGGTGCGGCCCGCGCTGGGTCGGCCGAACCGGTCAGGCGCGCCGGAGTATGCCAGCCGGTTCCATTCAGCGATCGTGTCGGCGAGCATATCAGGATGCAAATCGAACGCGACGGCCAGCGCCGCCACCGTATCGAATGACCGCAGGATCGCGTCGTCGAAATCCTGCGGTGTCAACGCGCCGAAGCGCGCCGCGACTTCGCGATCGTGCCAGGTCGGTGCGGAGAGCGGGTACAGCGCGTGCCCGTCGGCATCGACGATCAGCACGGCCGGGATGCGGGGACGGCTGCCCGACGCAAAATCGTAGCCATCCAGAGCCCGGTGGCCGGTATCCTGCAGGTATGGCTCGTACTCGTTCATGAACCGACGTCCCGCGCGATCGACCAGGATCCAGCTCATGGTGACGTCCGTTCGCGGCGGCTCGCCCGGCAACCAGTCAGGCAGCCGCTTCAGGCGGATACCGAACGGGTAGCCGGGATCGGGGTGCCGGAACCCATACGAGCCGTGGTAGTGCCAGAGGTGCCACAGCGCCGCACCGGCCTGTTGCGCCATCCGCATTCCGTCGCCGGTGTTGCTGCGCACCGCGGCGGACAGCACCGGGGTCATCGGCCAGAACTGTCGCTGCAGGTCGGCCGCGCCTTCGAAGCCGCCGGTCGCGAGCACCACGCCACCGACCGTGCCGATCTCGCTGCCTGCCGCATGGATGCCGATCACACGCCCCCGCTCAATCAGCAGCCGCTCCGCGGCGACGCCGTGACGGACGGCGATATCGCGACCGCGCACATTATCGAGCACGACCTTGAACAGCCGAGCCCCGGCGGGCGAGCCGCGAACCGCAGGGAACGCGGTCTCCGGCGCGAAGTCCGCAACCGCGTCGATGTTGACGAAGCCGAAGGCGTCGCAGCCGGGAAATGGATAGTTGCCGGGTGCGGTCCGCACCGACGCGGTGGCACCGACCGCCGCCGCGAGACTGCCGATGAACCCGGGCAACTCCGCCATGCCGTCGGCGAGCGCGCGCAGCACAGGTTCGGGCGTCGTTCCGCCGTTGGTGGCGACAAGGTAGGCAAGTGCATCGCGCGGTCGCTCGCTGCAGCGCACGCCGCCGGCGCTGCAAACCGAGATGCCGCCAGGATCTGGGCGCTTCTCGATCAGCAGGACCCGGGCGCCGGCATCATGCGCGGCGATCGCGGCGACACCGCCGGCATAGCCGAAGCCGACCACGACCACATCGAACATCTCTCTCATGCAGCGCCTTCGCCGAACCGATGTGCCGTCACAAATGGCGCTCCAGGAAGCGGCGCAGATCAGCGCCCCACACCACCGGCCCGCTGCTCTCCAGCAGATGGCCTTCATGCGCATTGATGCCGAACGGTGGATATACCCGCGACTGCACGATCTTGCCGGTGCCCTCCAGCGCCGCCGCGATTTCGATCGTCGGGCGGATCGAGTAGTCGTTGGCCGCCTGAATGAAGAACACCGGCATGGTGAGCCGCAACGCCGCGTCGGTCATGCGATGGCGCAGGCCCGGGGTACGGTCCCAGTTCATGGCGGCGCCGGCGAAATCGACCGCGCAGGTGAAGCGGTCAGTCTTCCCGGCGGCCAGCAGACTCGTGGTGCCGCCGAACGATGAGCCCATTACGCCGATATGCCGCGCGTCGATCTCCGGCAGGGCGGCGACGACATCCAGCGCCGCAAGCACATCGTCGCTCTCGGCATCGAGCCGGCCAGCAAGCTGATTGTCGTAGCTCTCGGTGCCGTATGGAGCGGACACCGTCTCGCGCCAGGGCGGTCCCTCCGAACCACCATAACCGTGCCGGTGCGGCAGGAACGAGGCGATGCCCCAGGACATCAGCAAGGCAGCGGTGCCGGGTCGCGACACATCCTCGGTAGCCTTGTCGATCCCGCTGCCATGGTTGGTGATCAGGCAAGGGAACGGACCGCTGCCGGGTGGCAGGTGCAGCCAGCCCGTGAGCCGATGCGCGCCGCCGCTGAAGGCGATTTCGCGCGGCACGATTGGATGCCCGTCGATCGGCGTGTCGCGAATGCCGCTTGCCAGCCCCAGCGGCGCGGTTTCGAACACTTGGCGCTCAAAACGGTCGATCAGCGCGCGCATGGTGGTGCGGACTGCCTCGAACGCAGGGCTGGCGCTGCGCGCGTCAAGGTCGCGACGCTGTGCAGCGATGTCGGCGAAGGCGCATTGCCAGGTCACGTCGGCCTCGGTTCCGTCACCGCCGTCGCCCCGAACCAGGATTTCGCCTGGCGGCAGGCCGATCGCCAGGCGCACCGCGCAGGCCCGCCGGCGTGTCTCCAGGACGCGATCGGTCATGCCGGCACGAGCGTAATAATTGGTGCGTTCGATTGCCGCCATGGCGTTACCCCGGATGGAAACAGCTTGCAGAATGCCCGCCGCCCAGCAAGGTAAGCGCAGGCTCTTCGATGCCGCAACGCGCCGTGGCGCGCGGGCAGCGTGGGTGGAAATGGCAGCCGGCCGGTCGGTCCAGCGGACTCGGGACCTCGCCGGAGAGCAGTGGCACCGGCGGCGCATCCAGCGTCGGCTCCGGCACTGCCGCCAGCAGCGCTTGCGTATAAGGATGCGCGGGCGTCTCGAAGATCGCAGTCTCCGGGCCAATCTCGACGATCCGGCCGAGATACATCACCGCGACGCGGTGGCTGACATGGCGCACCGCACCGAGATTGTGCGAGACGAAAACCAGCGCAAGGTCGAGCCGTGCCTGCAGGTCGGCCAGCAGGTTGAGGATCTGCGCCTGTACCGACACGTCCAGCGCCGACGTCGCCTCATCGCAGATGAGCACCCGCGGATCGCCCGCGATGGCGCGGGCGATGGCGATCCGCTGGCGCTGCCCGCCGGAAAAGGCGTGCGGATAGCTTGACATCGTCTGCGCCGGCAGGCCGACCAGCGAGAGCACTTCGCGTATCCGGTCGGTCAACGCGACGCGACCGATCGCCTGCCGCCGCAATGGTTCAGCGACGATATCGCGCACCGTCAGGCGAGGATTGAGCGATCCTACGGGATCCTGGAACACGGCCTGCAGATGACGGCGGCGGGGACGCATTGCCGCTTCCGTCAGATCGGTCACGTCCTCACCGAGCAGCCGGATCCGACCTCGCGTCGGCGGCGTCAGCTTGAGCATGATGCGCGCCAGCGTGCTCTTGCCGCAACCGCTCTCGCCAACAATGCCCAGAGTTTCGCCGCCGGCAACTGCGAGGTCCACGCCATCGACGGCGCGCAGACTGCGGCGGCCCAGCGCGAAGTCGCGCACCACTCCGTCGACCGCGATGGCCGGCGCGCTCATTGCCGGGCTCATCCGTCCACTGCCACGACAGCCTCGCCGGCGCGCCAGCAGCGGACGCTGCGGTTCGCGGCCGATTGCCTCAGTGTCGGTGCATCGGTGCCGCAGCGTGCCACCGCGATCGGGCAGCGCGGAAGAAATCGGCAGCCGGTGGTGATGCTGCCCGGAGGCGGCAGTTGTCCGGGAATCACGGGCAAGCGTCGCAGCCGCCGGCGCGTGCTGGGCACCCCGGCCAGCAGCAGGCTCGTGTAGGGATGCGCCGGGCGCGTCAGGATGTCCCGCACCGGCGCCGTCTCGACGATCTGACCGGCATACATCACCGCGACCACGTCGGCGCTATGTGCGATGACGCCCATGTCGTGGGTTATCAGCAGGATCGACGAACCGCGCTCGGCGCGCAGCCGCTGCATCAGCGCAAGTATCTGCGCCTGGATCGTGACATCGAGCGCCGTTGTCGGCTCGTCGGCGATCAGCAGGCGGGGTTCGCACGCCATCGCAATGGCGATCATGACGCGCTGGCGCATGCCGCCGGAGAGCAGATGCGGATAGAGGTCGTACCGCGCAGCGGCCTCGGGGATGCCGACCTCGTCGAGCAGCCGGACGCCGCGAGCCCTGGCATGGCGGCCGGCCAGACCGCGATGGGCACGCAACGTTTCCTCGATCTGGAAGCCTACCCGCAGCAGCGGATTGAGGCTGGTCATCGGCTCCTGGAAGATCATGGCGATGTCGCGCCCGCGCACCGCGCGCATCGCCGTCGCATCGAGCGTGGTGAGTTCGCGCCCATCCAGTGCGATGCGGCCCGCGCGCACGCTGCCTTGCTCGCCGAGCAGACGCATCACCGCCAGCGCGGTCACCGACTTGCCCGAGCCGCTTTCGCCGACAATGCCGACGATTTCGCCAGGCTGCACCGTCAGCGAGACGTCGCTCAGCACCTCGCGCAGGCCGGCCTCGGTGCGGAAGGCAACGGTGAGGCCGGCGATCTCGAGCAGCGGCGGCGCCATGATCAACGGCCGTGCAGGCGTGGATCCAGCGTGTCGCGCAGTCCGTCGCCCAGCAGGTTGAAGCCGATGATCGTCAGCCCGATCACCACACTGCCCGAGACCGCGAGCATCGGATCGCTGCGCAGCGCCGGCAGCCCATCGCGGATCATGCTGCCCCAGCTTGGCGTGGGTTCCTGCACACCGAGTCCAAGGAAGCTCAGCGTCGCCTCAGCCATGATGATGAAGCCCACGCCGACCGAGGCGCGCACCAGCAGAGGCGCGGCGATGTTGGGCAGCAGGTGACGCCACAGGATCTCGTGCGCCGGCGTGCCGCAGACGATGGCCGCATCGACATAGAGTTCCTGCTTCTGGACCAGCACCAGCGAGCGGGTGAGCCGGGCGATGCCAGGCCACCACACCAGCGAGAGCGCGATGATGACCGTCAAAAGCCCCGGTCCGAGCGTCGCGGCGACCAGGATGGCCAGCACCACCTCGGGGAAGGCCAGCACGATATCGACGCCGCGCATGATGAGGGTGTCCGCAGGTCCACCGAAATAACCAGCCACCATGCCGGCGGCCACGCCGATGACGAGGGTGATGGCGACCACCGATACGGCGACGGTGAGCGATACCCGCGCGCCGACGATGAGCCGGCTGGCGATGTCGCGCCCGAGCTTGTCGGTGCCGAGCAGGTTCACGGCATCGGGCGGGCCCCAGGTATTGAGCAGGTCGGTCGCATTATAGCGATGCGGCGCGATGTCCGATGCCAATATCGCGATCACCGCAACCACCAACACGATCAGGCCGCCCGCCACGCCGCCACGCTGACGCAGGAATTGGCGCAAGACAGGGTGGCGCGTCGCCGTCTCGGGTCGTGCGGCGGCACTCATCGCGTCATGCTGCCGCGGATCCGCGGATCGATCACGGCGTAGAGCAGATCGACCAGCAGGTTGATGGCGGCGAACCACAACACGAACAGCAGCACCACAGCCATCGCAACGGGATAATCGCGCGCGAAGATCGAATCGATCGCCAGCCGCCCGAGCCCCGGTATGTTGAACAGCGTCTCGACCACCACGGTGTTGCTCAGCAGGCCGCCGAAGATGACGCCGGCGGATGTCACCAGCGGCACCATCGTGTTGCCGAAGGCGTGACGGTAGATCACCAGCCGCTCCGGCAGTCCCTTGGCGCGTGCGGTGCGAACGAAGTCCTGCTGCAGCACTTCGAGCATGAACGTGCGCGCAAGGCGGGCGATATAGGCGGCGCTGGGTATTGCGAGGACAAGCACGGGCAGCACGGCCTGGCGCAAGCTGCCCCAGCCGGCAACCGGCAGCAGGCCCGCCTTCACGCTGAGGAAATAGACCAGGAAGGTAGCTATGGCGAAGTTGGGAACCGAGAGACCGGCGACCAGCGCCAGGATGATGGCGGTGTCCTGGATGCGGTTGCGGTGAATCGCTGCCTGGATACCGGCGAATGCCCCGAGCGGCAGGGCTACGCACAGCGCCGCCAGGGCCAGCAGCGGGCTGATCAGCAGGCTGTCGTGCAGCACCTGCGCCACCGGCATATGGACGTAGCGGAACGACAATCCGAAATCACCGCGGGCAATGTCGCGGACATAGCGCAGGAATTGTTCCGCAAGCGGCAGATCGAGGCCGTACTCCGAACGTAGCCGCGCCGCCATCACGAGGTCGGCCGAATGGTCGGACAGCATGACCGCAACCGGGTCGCCAGGAAGCGCACGGATCGCCGCAAAGGTGACGACGACCGCGACCGCCAGGACCGGCACAAGCCCGGCCAGCCGGGCCACCAGGAAGCGAAGCATCGCGCTGATCAGTCGATCTCGATCCGATCGAAGCTCGAGAACCCGAACGGGGTGAGCGTCACGTTGTGTACGTTGGGCTTGCGCAGTCCGACCGACGCGGTCATCGGAACCGGTGCTATGGCCCAGTCATCGAGCAGGATCTTCTCGGCGCGGTGATAAAGTTCAAACCGCTTCGCGTCGTCGGCCACGCCCAGCGCCTCGTCGATGACCGCGTCGTATTCGGCGTTCTTCCAGCGCGTGCGGTTGTACGGGCTGGGCCCGTACCACATTTCGGCAAGGTAGGTGGCGGCGTCGGGATAGTCCGCGGTCCAGCCCCATGGGAAGAACGCCACCTCGCCCGCGTTCATCGCGCGGATCAGGGTCGCGCGTTCCACCAGCCTTACGTTGACCGGCATGCCGAGTACCCGCTGGAACTGGTCGGCGTAGTACGTGAGCTCGTCCTTGAACGCCTCGGTGCTGCTGATATCGATCGGCGGGAGACCCCTGCCGTCCGGGTAGCCCGCTTCCGCCATGAGCTGTTTGGCACGATCGGGATCATATTTCAGCTCCGGCAGATCCGGATTGAAGCCAGCCATGCCGACCGTCACCACGCCATTCAGTGGGAAGGCGGCGCCGCCATACAGGCCGCGGATCATGCCGCTGCGGTCGATCGCCAGCGACACCGCCTCGCGCACCCGTTTGTCCTTGAACGGTGCATAGAGGTTCTGGTTCATGCCCAGATACGTCGACTGCGCGCGCGGCACGCGGATCAGCTCCTTGGCGTAGCGGGCATCGCGCAGCACGCGGCGGATCGCGCTGGCATAGACGTCGACGAAGTCGAGCTCGCCGGCGTCGTATTGCGAGATCGCGGTGTCGGCGTTCGGCACGATCAGGAAGCTGATGCCGTCGATCTTCGGTGCGCCGCCCCAGTAGGATTTGTTGGCGTCCAGGTCTACCGACACGCCACGGCGCCATTGCTTGAACTGATATGGCCCGGTGCCGGCGGAGACCTTGGTCATCCAGTCCAGCCCGGCCTCGGCCACGATGCCGCTGTCCATGAAATAGAATGGATAGATCGGGAACAGCGCGTCGGGCTTGGTGAGGGCGACGTCGATGGTGTGATCATCGACGATCCTGACGCCGGCGATCTCCTTTGCCGCACCGGCCTTGAATGCATTGGCACCGACGACGCCGGCAAGATATGTGGCACTGAGCCCGCCCTTGCTGCCCGGGCGGAGTAATTCCTCGAAGGTGTATTTCACGTCCGTTGCGGTGAAGCGCCGGCCGCTGTGGAACGCGACGCCCTGGCGAAGGTGGAAGCGGAAGCCTGGCCCGCCGGTGAGTGGCTCCCATCGTTCGGCCAATGCCGGGACGTTGCGACCGTCGTCGCTGGTGAAGGTGAACCCCTCGTAGATGTTGCGCATGATCCGACCCGAAACCAGCTCGGAATACGTGATCGGATCCATTTGAGCCGGATCGGCGACGATATTGACGCGGAACGTCTTCGCCGCGACGGGTGCAGCGGTGAGCGCAACCGCCGCCATGAGGCCGAGACCTGCGAGACGCGAAAGATCGATGATACGCAAGGAGGATGCTCCAAAAACATCGGGCCGGAAGGGCAGGGGCCCGAGCATGACAGTCGCTCAGCAAGCGACGCAAGGCCGTTGCCGCCCGGTGCCACGCCGCGCAATGGCTCGTTCTCCCTGCGACAGGTCTCGACCTTGCCGGGACCCGCCCCTTCCGCGCCGCACCGATATCTGCGAGCGTCCCGCGCCATGAACGACGCATTCCCCGCCGACTCGCTGGTGCTGCACCGCGGCCTCCTGACCCTCGATACCCATATCGACATCCCCTGGCCGACCGGACCCGACCCGTTCCTGGACGGCCCGCGCCGGGTCGATCTGCCGAAGATGCAGCGCGGTGGCCTCGCCGCCGGTTGCTTCGCCGCCTATGTGCCGCAGGCTGCCCGCACCCCCGAAAGCGAGGCTGCCGCGTTCGAGCGCGCGATCGGCATGTTGCAGGCGATCCGCGCCATGGGCCGCAGCGAGAACGGCGTTTCCGCGCGCGTCGCGGTCACCGCCGATGAGATCGCCGGCGCCAAGCGCGACGGCGTGCTGGCGATCATCCCCGCGGTGGAGAACGGCTTCGCCATCGGCGGTGATCTGTCGCGGCTGGCGCGCTTCCGCGCGCTCGGCGCCCGCTACCTGACGCTGACGCACAACGGACACAACGCACTGGCCGATTCGTGCAACCCGCGTACCGACCTGGGCGACACGCTGACCGAGCACGGCGGCCTCAGCCCGCTCGGCCGCGCCGCGGTCGCCGAACTGAACCGGCTCGGCATGCTGGTCGATGTCGCGCACGTCTCGCGCGACACCATGCTGCAGGCCGCCGCCCTGTCGCGCACGCCGGTG
Source organism: uncultured Alphaproteobacteria bacterium (assembly GCA_963749575.1). GTDB lineage: Bacteria > Pseudomonadota > Alphaproteobacteria > Acetobacterales > Acetobacteraceae > JAMXLO01. The sequence goes on along the minus strand of CAVVNM010000008.1, from coordinate 386,175 downwards.
GTATCCACGCATTCCTGTATCCGCACGCTGTGCGACCATCCGCGCAACATGGACGATGCCCAGCTCGACACGCTGCGCGACGTGGGCGGCGTGATCCAGATCACCGCGGTGGCCGCGTTCCTCAAGCGGGACGCCAAGCCCGACGCGGTGACCGTCGCCGACTTCGCCGACCACATCGACTATGCGGTGCGGCGCATCGGCATCGAGCATGTCGGCATCTCCTCGGACTTCGATGGCGGCGGCGGGTTCACCGGCTGGCGCGACGCATCCGAGAGTGCGAACCTTACCGCCGAACTGCTGCGTCGCGGCTACGACCGCCAGGAGATCGCCGCGCTGTGGGGCGGTAACTTTCTGCGCGTGCTGCGGACTGCCGAGGAGAGAGCGGGGTGATGCGCACGGTACGGATGCCGGACGGGACCGAGGTGCCGGCGCTGGGCCAGGGAACCTGGCACATGGGCGAGAGCGGCACTGCCGCGAAGGCCGAGGTGGCGGCGCTCAAGCTCGGCATCGAACTCGGCATGACGCTGATCGACACTGCCGAGATGTACGGCAACGGCGCCGCCGAGGAGCTGGTGGCCGAGGCCACGCAGGGGCAACGGGACAAACTGTTCGTCGTCAGCAAGGTGTACCCGCACAATGCCTCGCGCAGCGGCGTGCCGGCGGCATGCGAGCGCAGTTTGCAGCGGCTGCGTACCGATCGGATCGATCTCTATCTGCTGCACTGGCGCGGCAGCCATCCACTGAACGAGACGGTGGAGGCGTTCGAGAAGCTGCGCGCCGAGGGCAAGATCCGCCATTGGGGCGTATCGAACTTCGACACCCGCGACATGCAAGGGCTGGTGCGGTTGCCGGATGGCGCGAACTGCGCCAGCAACCAGGTATTGTACCACATCGGCAGCCGCGGCATCGAGTACGACCTGCTGCCGTGGTGTACCGAGCACAAGGTCCCGCTGATGGCATATTCGCCGGTCGGGCAGGGCGGGCGGCTGCTGCAGTCGAAGGCGCTGGCGACGGTGGCCAAGCGCCACGGCGCGACGCCGGCCCAGATCGCCATCGCCTGGACCATGCGCCACGGCAACGTGATCAGCATCCCGAAGGCGAGCGAGCCGCAGCACGTCCGTGAGAATGCTGCCGCCGGCGAGATCAGCCTCACCGATGCGGACCTCGCGGTGATCGACGCCGCGCATCCTCCACCGGCGGGCAGGCAGTCGCTCGACATTTCGTAGCGCTGCTATCCTCCCTCGCGTGAGCGAGTCGCGCCCCGCGTCGGTGAACCTGTGATCCTGACTCTGTTCGCGATCCTGGTCGCGGCGCTGGTGACGCTGGGGGTCGTGGCCGGCTTCGTGCCACGCGTCGCAACGGCGGCCGGCACCGCCGGGATCTGCGGTCTGGCCGTCGTGCTGGCGGCAATGGTGCTGGCGAACGGCGCCGGTCCCACCACGCTGGTGCTGCCGATCGGTCCACCGGACACCGCGGTCCGCCTCGCGCTCGACCCGCTGGCCGCGAGCTTCGCGCTGCTCGTGTTCCTGGTGATGCCATGTGCTGCCGCCGCGCCGCTGCCGCTGGCGGCGATGGCGATTACCGTGCTGGCGGGCGACAGCTTCACGCTGGCGGCGGGCTTGCTGTTGTTGGGCGGCACCACGTTTCTGCGCTGCACGGCCGCTGCGGCGGCGTGCCTGATCGTGGCATTCGCACTGGCGGGTGCGCTGGGTGACTTTGCCGCGATCCGCGCCGCGCCGCCGGAAGGATACCGCGCCGCAGCGGTGCTGCTGCTGGTCTTGGTCGGCGCCGGAGCGCTGAGCCGGGTCAACACGACGCTTTCCGCATACCTCGTGCTGCGGGTGTTGTTCGACCTCTGCGGTCAGGGCCAGCCGCTGTGGTGGGGGGTGCCGCTGCTGCTCGCGGGTGCTGCGATCGCCACCATTGGTTCGCTTCGTGCCGCGCTCGCAGACACGCTGCAAACGGTGCTCCCGGTTGCTCCGCTGCCCCTGTTCGGCATGGCGGCGACGGCACTCGGCGTGGCGCTGTTCGGCCGTGCGGTGGACCTGCCGTCAGTCACGTCGCAGGCGCTCGATGCAGCGTGGCTTGCGCTGGTCTGCCACGCGCTGTGCCGGGCGCTGCTGGCACGCTGCGCGGACGCCGCAGAGAGCGGCGCCGGTACCCGCCGGCTCGACCGCCTCGGAGGCTTGATCCACCGCATGCCGGTCACTGCCGGATCGTGCCTGGTCGGGCTGTTCGCCATCGCCTTCCTGCCGCCCGGTCTCGGCTTTGCCGCGTTCTGGCTGGTGTTCCAGTCACTGCTTGCGGCTGCCCGCATTGGCGAGTTCGGCGTGCAATTGCTGATCCTGTGCGTCACCGCGCTGACCGCCCTGTCGGCCGGCATGGCGGCGCTGGCCGCGGTACGGCTGTTCGGCGTGGTGTTTCTCGGCCGTCCGCGCACCCCGCGCGCCGCGGTCGCGGAGGAGGCGCCACGTCCGGTCCGGTTCGTCCTTGGTGGCCTGGCGGCGCTCGCCGCACTGCTCGGTGTGCTGCCGGCGTTCGCACTGCTCCCGGCCGGAGGCTGGACCCTCGCGACAGGCACCATTTCATTCGTGACCTTGCGGCCCGGTGCCGATATGCCGGGCTATTCCGCCATTGCAGTTGCGGGCCTGTTCGGAGTGGCGGCGATCGCGGTATCGCGGGCATTTCGTCGCACCGGGCAGCAGCAGCGCGAGCCTGCATGGTCCGGTGGATTCGACGCACCGCCACCATGGCTGCCATTCGGCGATCCTGCCACCCAGTTCGGTCCTGCCTCGTTCATCGAACCGCTGCGCCGCGCACTGATGTTCCTGCCGCCGATTCTCGCGGTCCGGCGCCACCTCGTCCGCTGGGGCGAGGCGATGCTGCGGGTCGCGAACGCGTTGCTGGTGCCATGACCTTGCTCGCCGGCCTCGTCGCCCAACTGTTGCACATCGCCCTGATCGGTATCGCTGCCCCGACGCTGATCGGCATTCGTCGCTGGATGCAGGCACGGCTGGTCGGACGCACGGGTCCGTCGCAGTTGCAGCCGTGGCGGGAGCTCATCCGCCTGCTGCGCAAGCAGAGCGTGGTTGCCGAGAGCGCCTCCGGCGCTACCGCGTTCGCGCCGCTGGCCTGTGCCGTGGCCGCTATTGTCGCGGCGAGCCTCGTGCCGTCCTTCACCCTCGGCATGATCTTCGCGCCGTTTGCCGATCTGTTGCTGATCTCCGGACTGTTGATGGTGGCCCGCTGTTCGCTGGCGCTGGCGGCGATGGACGCCGGTACTGCGCCGGGCGGCATGGGCGCCAGTCGGGCGCTGCTGCTCGCCTGCCTCACGGAGCCGGCGCTGTTACTGGTTCTGTTTGTGCTGGCGCTGCACGCCGGCAGCCTCAACATCGATCTGATCGCCGCATTGCAGATGGAGAACGGCACGGACTGGCGGATCGGCGTTGGCATTGCGCTTGCCGCGGCAGTGCTGGTGGCAGCGGTTGAAGCAATGCACGACGAGGCGTTGGCATTGGACCTCAGCGGCCGGGAACTTGCGCTGGTCGAGGGCGCCGCTGCGTTGCGACTGCTGGTTTGGTGCAATCTGATCGGTGCGATGTTCCTGTCGTTCGGCATGGCACGGTCCGGCGCCGGGCTGATCGCCTGGGTGGTCGGCCTCGCGACCTGGCTGGCGAGGACCCTGTCGTTCGCCGCGTTGCTGGCGCTGCTGCATGTGGTGCTGGGTCGCATCAAGCCGCGGCGCGCGGCGCAGATGCTCGGTGTCGCTGCGCTGCTCGGCGTGCTCGCCGCGGTGTTCGTGTTCGCCGACATGGCTGCCACGTGATCGGCGCGGCGAGTGCGGCGGCGTTGCTCATCTCGATCGGGCTGCTGTGTGCCCGGCGGATCGACACTGCGCTGCAGCTGTGTGCGCTGCAGGCGGTGGTCGCCGCCGCATCGCTCGGCCGCGTGGCGCCCGCGTTCGCGGTTGTTGCCTGCATCCTCAACGGTGTCGCGCTGCCTCTGGCCGTTGTGCGCTGGAACGGCGCGACGTTCCTGGCGACGCGCGGCCGCGCCGTTCCGGCCTGGGCCACGGTCCTGGCGTTGTTGACGGCAACCGAGCTGGCGGTTGCAAAGGTCGGGGTCGACGGATCGGTCGCGGCCGGCGTGTCGGTGGCTTTGCTGGGCGTGCTGCTGATCATCCTGCGCGCTCACGCGCTGGCGCCGGTGCTTGGTTTGCTGTCATCGCAGAACGGGCTGGTGATGCTGGCCGGCGCCCATCCCGACCTGTCGCCGCAGACCGCGCTGGCAGTCGCCCTGCCATTGCTTCCCGCCCTGGCGCTCGCCGAAAGTCGGCTCCGGCGATGAGCAGCGCGATCCCCGTCATCGTGGTGACATTGCCGCTCGCCTCGGCCGCCGTGCTGGCGGTGGTCGCATCCTGGCGCGCCGCCATCTGGATCAACGCCGGCTCCGCCAGCCTGCAATTCGTCGCGGCGTGTGCGCTGATGTGGCATTCCGGCGAGGCCGCAACGACACTGGTCCTGCTCAACGCCTTCGTGGCGATGACGACGAGCTGGTGCAGTCATCGCGATATCGCTGCATCGCTTGCCGCGCGAACGCTGACCCGGCGACGGGTACGCCGCTATCACTCCGGCTGCCAGGTGCTGGCCGGCGCAATGCAGGCGGCGGTGCTGGTCGACGACCTGGTACTGACCTGGCTTGCACTCGTCGTCGCCGTCGCCGCTGCCGCCGTCATGACCGGAGCCGCGCGCGGTGGCGCGGCGGCGGCATCGCGTCTTGTCCTGCATTGCACGATCGGATTGCTGTTCGCGCTGCTTGGCACGTTGCTGCTCGAGCTGGCACCGGCGCCGGCCGGGGTCTTCCTGCTGCTGGGCTACGGCACGTTGGCTGGACTGATGCCGTTGCATTCCTGGCTGGCAAATGCGGCGGCGCAGGGTGTGCCGCCCGGGGCGGTCATCGTCACGCTGTTGGCCAATGTGCCGCTGCTGCTGTTCATGCGGCTGCACATTGTGCCGGAACTGCTGATCGCGCTCGGTCTTGCCTCGCTGTTGCTGTGCGGCGTGGCGTTGTTCGCCGGCCGCGACCGGCGACGTACGGTGACACTCGCAGGCATGGCGCAACTCGGCATCGCGGTGTTCGCGATCGGAATCGGCGCATGGCAGGCCGCATGGTTGCAGATGACGTTGGTCACACTGGCACGGTCTGCGGCACTGCAATCGCACGGCAACGAAATCGCCTGGCTGGTACTCACCCTGCTGCCGCTGTACGCGCTGTACCTGCTCGCCGGCCCCACCGCCGCGGTTGCCGCGTGGCTGCTGGTGCCGTTGGCGGCGGGCGTGCTGGTCACGGTGTGGGCGCTGGTCGCGCAGCGCCCGGCTGGCGTGCCGGCTGACTGGGTCGCGGCGGCGCCGATCTGGTTGCAGCTCGCGCTCGTCGTACTGCTGGCGCTCGCGATGCCCGGACCGGTGGTCGCGTGGTTCCGCTCGATGGCCGCCGGATGACCGCCGCGGTGCCGCCGCGCGAAGTGCTGACCCACGATGCGTGGACACGCATGGTGGCGGAGCCGTCACCACCGCTGCTGGCACTGTGGGCGGACACCCGTGAGGTCTATGCCCTGCTGCGCAATGGCGATGCGCCGTTGCTGGTCTCGACTGCGGTCCAGGACGGCGGCTACCCGGCCCTGTCGCCGGCGCGTCCCGCCGCCGCGAGGTTCGAGCGAATGGTCCGCGACCTGTGGGGGCATGTGGCGATCGGCGGCACCGATCCGCGGCCGTGGCTCGACCATGGACGCTGGCCGCAAAGCCCGCCGATGGCGCTGCGCCCGACGCCGGCCGGACCCTCTGGCGCACCGGAGTTCCAGTTCGCCGAGGATCTCGACCAACTCCCGCTGGGCCCGGTCCGTGGTGGAATCGAGCCCGCGGCGCATCTGCGGCTGGGCATTCGCGGCGAAACCGTCATGCGGCTGGAGGCACGGCTGGGCTACACGCACAAGGGCACGCTGACCTTGATGCGCGGCAAGTCGCCGCGGGCGGCGGCGCGGTTCGCCGCGCGTCTGGCGGGTGAGGCGACTGTCGCCCACTCGATCGCCTTTGCGCGGGCGACGGAAGCCACCTCGGGCGGTGAACTTCCGCCACGCGCCATTGCGCTGCGGGATGTCATGGCAGAGGTCGAACGGATCGGCTGCCACCTCGACGTCCTGTCGGCGCTGGCAGAAATCACCGGACCCGAGATACTGACGACGCGCGCAGCCTGGCACGCCGAGGCGCTCCGCCGTGCCGTCAACATCGCGTTCGGCCACCGACTGATGATGGATTGCGTCATTCCAGGGGGTGTCGCCGCGGACATCGCGCCGGGCAGCGGCGAGGCCATTGTCCGAGCGCTGTCAGCCCTCGCGGCAGAGCGGCTGCAGGTTCCCGCGATCCGGTCCGGCGAGCCATGCGCCGGCAGTCGTCTCGGCGAAATCGATGGCGGCATCCGTCGGGTCTGCGATCTGCTCGGCGAATTGCCTGAGGGCGCAGTGTCTGCGCCGTTGCAGGCGGCCAGCGGCGAGGGAATCGGCTTCGCCAAGGGCCCCAGCGGCGACATCTGGCACTGGCTGCGGTTGGATCACGGGCAGATCGCCAGCGTGTTCATGTGCGATCCGGCGTGGGCGCGGTTGACAGAGCTTGAGGCGGCCATGGCCGGCCGTCAGGCGGACGAACTGCCGCTGCTGCTGGCTGGGTTCGGTATTTCCAGCTCGGGGGCGGATCTGTGACCCTGTGGCGCCAGCTTGCTCGTGCTTTGTTCGATGGCCCCGTTGCCGGCGCGCCACCGCCGGTGGACGCCGCCACCGAGGACTCGCTTGCCGGCAGACTGGACGCCGGCGATCAGCGCAGCCTCGGTCATAGCTTGGCGATCCTGCACGTCGACGCGGGCAGTTGCGGCGGTTGCGAGATCGAGCTGCGTGCCCTGCGGCGTGCGGTCTATGATCTTGAGCGATTCGGCGTCAGCTTCGTCGTCACGCCGCGACACGCCGATGTGCTGCTGATAACCGGCCCGGTTACGCGCAACATGGTCGAGGCGGTCGAACAGGCCCACGCCGCTATGCCGGAACCGAAATTCGTTGTGGCGGTCGGAGACTGCGCGGTTGACGGCGGGGTATTCAAAGGCAGCTACGCCATTGCTGGCGGTGTGGGCACCACCTTGCCGGTGGATCTTTTGATCAGCGGCTGCCCGCCGACCCCCGAACGCATGCTGGAAGGACTGCGCGCGCTGCTCGAGGCGAACGCGCGCAGCCGAAAGTCGGTCAGCTCGCGGTAGGCTTCGGGGTGTGGTGCGTCGTATGATGCGACGCGCTGTGCACCGATGAGTGGTGCGGGGTGGCCTTATGTGAGGCCGACGCGTGGTGGATGTGCGACTTGTGTTGCACGGTACTCGACGTGGCGGCCACGGCGGACGAGGCCGTGAAGGCGGCGAGCGGCAAAACAAGGCCGAGCACGGCGAACAGATGTCTGCGCGAGGGGGTCACGGGGTCAGCTCCAGATGTGTCAGGCGTTGCGGGGACAGGCTCACAGTCGAGTCGAGAAAGCAGCCTTAATCGACTGATGTGACTATCCTATGGCTTGACAGAGTCGCGCAAGAGGGATTCACAACAAACCCAGCACCTGGAGCTCGCGTCGCAATCTCGGCGGCAGCGCATCCTCGCCCCTGGCGCGCCTGCCAATGACCAGGTCGCGCGGGGCCTCGTCCGGACGCAGATAGCGCCAGCCCTGGAACGGCTTGGTCGGTCGGCCGGTCAGCGGCACCAGTCTCGGATGCAGCACCAGTCCGGTGCAGGCAGAGCCATCGTCGCGGCGGTCCTCGATGATGTCGACGATACGCTGCCGAACCAGCATGTTGCCGTTGATCACCCAGTACATCGAGCCGCCGTCGATCACCTCCTGATGGCGGCGCGGAAAGCTGCGCGTGCGATGGCGCAATGGCGGATTGCATGCCGCGCGCTCCGCCTGCAGTTCGTGCAGGTGCTCGATGTCGCGCACGCCGACGGCGAGCTTGGTGAGATGCAGCATGGTTCGGCAACTCGGGCCTCATTGTGACACCCGCGAAAACTATGCCAGTGCGCCGACCTGATTTGAACCGGCGGGCAAGAACTGATTTGCCGCGCGGGGTAAAATCCGGTAACCGCCTACCCGGTGGACAAGATTCTCGCAGACACCCTGACTGCTTGGCGCCGACACCTCCACGCGCATCCGGAGCTTACCTTGCACGAGAAGGAGACCGCCGCGTTCGTCGACGCGAAGCTGCGGGAACTCGGCGTGCCGCATGTCACCGGCGTCGGCGGCCACGGCATCGTCGCAACGATCTCGCGCGGCCAGTCCAATCGCAGCGTTGGCCTGCGCGCCGACATGGACGCACTGCCGATCGCCGAAACCAGCGGCCTCGCCTACGCGTCAGGCAACCCGGGCGTGATGCACGCCTGCGGTCACGACGGCCACACCACGTCCTTGCTCGGCGCCGCCGCGCTGCTGCAACAGGACACGTCATGGACCGGCACGGTGCATCTCGTGTTCCAGCCGGCCGAGGAAGGCGGCGGCGGGGCCAAGAGCATGATCGCCGACGGCCTGTTCGAGCGCTTTCCGATGGAACGGATCTTCGGCTACCACAACTGGCCCGGCCTCGATGCCGGTACCGTGGCGGTGCACGATGCGGCGGTCATGGCTTCCGGTTCGCGCGTCGAGTTCCGGGTGACCGGGCGTTCCGGCCACGCGGCGCTGCCGCATCTGACCCGCGACCCGCTGGTCGCCTCGGCGCATCTGCTGCTCGCATTGCAGACGATCGTCTCGCGCAATGTCGATCCGCTGGATGCCGCGGTGATCTCGATCGCGACGATGGAGGCCGGCACCGCGGTCAACCAGATCCCCGGCGAGGCCGTGATGCGCGGCACCATGCGTACGCTTGCGCAATGCCACGCGCGACGCGGTGGAGGTGGCGATCTGCCGCGTTGCGGCCGGGGTGGCGCAAAGCTGCGACGTGGCGATTGATGTCACCCTGCGCCGTGGCAATCCGGTCACCGTCAACACGCCGACCGAGCGCGATCTGGCTGCCGAGGCGGTGGTTTCGGCCGGGCTGCCTCTGCGTCGCGACATGCCGCCGGCGATGACCGGGGAGGATTTCGCCTGGTATCTCGAACAGCGTCCCGGTGCCTTCGTCTGGATCGGCAACGGTCCGGCGGACGGCGGCCGCGGACTGCACAATTCGAGCTACGACTACAACGACGCGATCCTGCCGGCTGCGGCGGGCTATCTGGCCAGCGTGGCAAAGCGGGTGCTCGCGGGCTGAACCCCTCGGCGCATTGATCTGGGTCAATAATGGCGTCTCGGCTCGTGTGCTAGTAACCTTTCGTAGCCGATGGCGTTGTCAGCCGTGAGGCCTCCGGCGCCGGAGCGAACAAGGGGAATGGTCATGCTCGACGAAGCAGTGGTCATGGCGGGCGACCTGATGACCCGCGATGTGGCGGTGGTACACCCGGAGACGTCGCTGCTGGAGGCGGTCAAGCTGATGGCAGGCCGTCACATCAGCGGCATGCCGGTGGTGGACGATGCCGGCACCATCGTCGGCATGCTCAGCGAAGGCGACCTGGTGCGCTGGCATGAAGGCTACACCGAACGACAGGCCCGCTGGCTGGACATGCTGGCCGAAGGCGGTCACCTCGCGCCGGCATTCCTGGAGGGCATCCGCGAGCAGCGTCGCAAGGTGAAATCCGTCATGTCGAAAGGCGCCACGACCGTCACGGAAAATGCGCCGGCGCGCGACGTGGCGCACCTGATGCACAGCAAGAACATCAAGCGGGTTCCGGTACTGCGCGACGGCAAACTGGTCGGCATCGTCGCACGATCCGACCTGGTACGAGCGCTTGCCACGAAATTGTCCGAGCAGCCGCCGGCAGCGACGGAACCGGGGACGCTGAACGAGGCGCTGCGCCGCGCGCGGGAAAGCACCGCTCACTGAGGCGAGCGACTCATATCAGTTGGCGTTCGCTGCTGGCGGAGAGGAGATAGGGCGGGCGCGCAGAGGCGCCGGTGTGCGCCCACTGCCTCGACCTGGGCGTCTTCATCGGCTCGTCAGCAGCAGACGAAGTCCTTCCGGTCCCATCGACCGGGAGGGGTGGAAAGCAGGCGGTACAGGTTGCCCATGTTGGTGGCTCGTGCGCAGCGGTTCGGCCGTCACACGGGGGGAAACGTCGTTTGACGTGCTTACGTGCCATCCGCAACAGGGTCGAGGCCGAGAGCCATGCGGCCGGTAAACCGTTGCTGGCGTTTCGCGGGCAGAGGATGGAACTGGACGGCATGCACGTCCCGTAACAGCCGTTCAAGCCGCGCCGCGCGGTAGAAACCGGCTCCTCCCGCTGCCTCCAATGCCTTCTCAACTGTCGCGAGCACGTGCTCGGCCGCGATTGCCTCACGTACCAATATGGCGTTCGTCATGTCCAGGCTTGTAGCGACGTTGAGGTCATTAGCCAGGCGAACCATGTCATCCACGGCAAGTTGGACCGTCGTTAGGTGGTTCGCGAGCTCTCCCAAAAGGTACGGCACGGTCGGATCTTTCCGGCGGCAAGGTCATCAGGGATCAGCGCGGAAAAAACCCGATGTTCTTTTAGGACGGCGTAATTGTCCGCGACAAATGTATTGCTCGCGTCGCGTTCGGCGGCGCCTTCGTGCGCCATGGGATGCCGCTGAGAATATCTGATGGAGCGCCTGACGTGGCATATCGTGTCCACCGAATGATTACCCGCGTTGGGTTATATCCACGACACAGACATTCTGGAGTTCGATCGGTCGGAGATAGTCCAGAATTTGGACCTTCCCTGGCCGTCAGGAAGCCGTATGGTGTGCCGGGGACATCAGAGAGGTCGCACCATGATGCACTACCATCTGTTCTGCCCACTCGCCAAGGCTGCGGAAATCGTTGCTGAGCGGTGGACACCCTTGGTGGTTCAAGAGTTGCGGGGTGGGAGCTCCCGCTTCAATGAAATCCGCCGCGGCATACCGCTGATTTCGCGGACTCTGCTATCGAGACGCTTGAAGGAGTTGGAACGTATTGGCATCGTCGAGCGTCGAGGCAACGGCGAGCATGCGTCCGGATGGCACCTCACCAAGGCAGGGATGGCGCTGGGGCCAACGCTCGACAGGCTCAGCGAGTGGGGCCTGGAACATGCCCAGAACCCGCTTGAAGAGGGCGATCTGGATGTTACTGTCCTGGTCTGGAACATTCACAAGCGCGTCGATCCCACGGCATTTCCCGGCGGCCGTGCCACGGTGCGGTTTGAATTTCCCGACGCCGCAGAAGGCAAGAAATTGTGGTGGTTGGTGAATGACAGAGACATCGTCGATCTCTGCCCGTTCGATCCGGGCTTCCCCGTGGATCTTTACATAATGACAGACATTCGCACGATGATATCCATCTGGTTCGGCCGGATGACCTGGGACCGCGGTATTCGGTCCGGCGTGGTCGAAGTAATCGGTTCTCGTCGGTTGAGGGAGCGGATGGGTTCCTGGTTCCTCTTGGCGCCGATCCGAGCGACAAATAACGATATAGCGCAAGGCAAGCCAGCGACGCAGCGTGTTGCCGACGCGGGCCGGGCGGGGCGAACCAGGGTCAGCACTGCGCTGTAGCGGTCGCCAAAGGCGACTGTCCGGCGCTTCCCGCACCTCGCCCTCGCTTCACCAGTGCATCGGTTGTCCAAGCTCCTCCAGCACACGGCGACGCAGTTCCATGAACTCGGCACTGCCGCGATGCCGCGGATGCGGTAGATCAACCTCGACGTCAGCCAGAATGCGCGCCGGCCTTTGGCTCAGTACAAGCACACGCCCAGCCAGGTATAGCGCCTCCTCGACGTCGTGCGTCACCAGGAACGCGGTGAACCGTTCACGCTGCCAGAGAGCGATCAGTTCGTCCTGCATGGCAAAGCGTGTCAGGCTGTCCAAATTGGCAAGCGGCTCGTCCATCAGCAACACATCTGGCTCGTTCACCAGAGCCCGGGCCAGTGACGCGCGCTGTGCCATGCCGCCGGAAAGCTGATGAGGATAGGCGTGCTGGAAGCCGTCAAGTCCGACCTGGCGGAGCACATCATCGATGCGTCCACTCCGCGTCCGCATCAGACCGCGCGCTTCCAGCCCCAACGCCACGTTCTGCCGTACCGTGCGCCATGGATAAAGCGTCGGATCCTGAAACACCAGGATGCGGGAAGGATCGGGGTCACCGATCTGTCGCTGATCCACAATGATGGCGCCCGCACGCGGTTGCTCCAGCCCGGCGATCAGCCGCAGCAAGGTTGACTTCCCGCAGCCGCTGGGTCCGAGCAGTGCAACAAAGTCGCCTGGGCCAGTGAAGAGGTCGATCTCATCGAGTACGGGCAACTGGCGTCCATGCAGCTCGAATGCATGGCATACCTTCATCAGTCGGATCGGTGCGCCGCAGCCGCCAGAAACGGCTACCAACGTAACAATCCTTTTTGCCAGGACAGCAGGCGGTCTCGCAGTCGGAACAGCAGCGTGATCAGGCCGCTGCACATCAGCGCCATCACGACCAGTGCGGCATACATATTGGAATACGCCGCCCAACCCTGTGCCCAGCTCAGGTACCAGCCGAGACCAGCCCTCACGCCCATCATTTCCGCCACGACCAGCACTGCGAACGACGCGCCGAGACCCATGAAGAGCCCGACGAACACCGAGGGCATCGCGGCCGGAATGGCGACTCTCAGGATCAGAAAGACCGGGCCGGCGCCAAGCGTTCGCGCGACGTCATAGTAGGCGGCATTGACGCCCGCGATGCCTGACCAGGTCAGCACGGCAACCGGAAACCCGGTGGCCAACGCGATCAGAAATACCCCGGCGCTCCAGCTCGACGGCAATACGAAGAACGCCAGCGGCAGCCATGCTGTCGCCGGCAAAGGCCCAGCGAATCGAAGCACGGGATGCAGCCAGTAGCCAATGGTGCGTGACCACCCGATCGCCAGGCCCGTGAGAAACCCGAGCAGCGCCCCCACCAAATATCCACTGACCAACAGCATGAAAGAACGGAGGGTACATTCCACGAGGCGTGGCCAGTCCTCCATATAGACCGCGAGCAGGGACTGGGGTGCGGCGAAGAATGGGCGCGGCAGCAGATTGAGCTTCGCGGATGCGAGCTCCCAGAATCCGAGTAAAAATGCCAGTGCGATCAGCCACGGACCTCCGCGAAATTGTTCCGGAAGGTCAGTAAAAAGGCTGACGACGCTTGCCCCAAGCAACGCGACACCGATCGCGGCCGCACAACCCGCGAGCAGCGCCGTCGGTCCTACGTCGCCCGTGTCGGGCCATTGCTTCGTGAACCAGGCGGCCGTCAGCCATGCGATCGCGGCCAGGACGCCGCACCACCAGGTCCGGTGGCGCGGAAAATCCTGTGCCGCATCCGCGACCGGTTTGCGCGCCTCGGACCTCCGCGCCAGCGCCAACATCTCAGGTGGTGAGGACGTCGACACAGACCCGGGCGGCGAGCTCCGCAGGATCGGTGCTCGGCCGCAATACCGACGCCCGCTTCAGGTCCTCGGCGAACAGAGTGATCTCTCGCGTCAGCGCGGCGCCCACCGGGTGGTGATGATGGGTATGAGTTCGCAGCATCGCCGCCAACTGCTCCGTGGTGCCCACGTTGCTGAGGCCGGCGAAGATCGCCGCAGCCCCTTCAGGGTTTTCGGCCACCCATTCCTGCGCCTCCATCAGTGCCGCGGTGATCGCGGCGGCGACTGGACGCTCATCGCGGATCAGGCTGCCTCGTATCGCCAATAGGCAGCAGCCGCGGTCCGCATACTCGTCCGACAGATTGTTGGTCACCTCCACCAGATGATCACGGTCGCGGATGATCGACGCGATCGGATCGGTACTCGAAAATGCCTGAATTTCGCCCTTCTGCAAGGCGACGCCGAGTAAATCCGGCGGATACACCCGCCATTCGATATCCTTCACCGGATCGATGCCTCGCTTCGATGCAAGAACCGACAGAAAGATCCTGTCCGGACTCCCCATGTTGAAAGTCCCGACAGTCTTGCCCTTCAGTTCGGCAACACTTGTTATGCCCGACCCCTTGGCAGTGAGCAGTCGAATGCATCCGCCATGCACTCCCGCCGTCAACTTTACATCGAACCCTTGTTCGAGCGGCTTCAGCCAAATCCAGGCCATGCCATAACCCACATCGGCTTTGCCGCTTGCCAGTGCCTCCAGAATTTGGTCGGCCGTGCCCGCAACGTTGACCTTTTCTATCTTGATGTTGCGCTTGGCGAACATGCCGAGTTGTTCCGCGACGGGCACCCCCACGGTGCATATCGCATTGGAGTTCCACATTATGTTGATTTCCCGTGGCGTGGCTCCTGGAGCGATCATGGATGTGTCCGCCGCCACCCGGCAAATCGGCTGATTAAGCGCATCCTGCAACGACCAACGGGCAGCCCGCATCGGGGCAGGCGCCAATCCCCCTAAGGGAATGGTAAGGCCCGTTGCGGCCAATCCCAGGAAGGCACGGCGTCCAGTAGCGATGCGGTGACCTTGTTGGATGACCTTACTTGTCATTCTTCCCCCCTGTACCAGCGGTGCGTGGTCGAGATGCACATTACTGAGGGCGGATGTTCGCGATCCAGTATCGAAACTGGACCGCGAGCCGTGTTATGTCCAAGATCATCTGCTTTCGGTTTTCGGCATCAAATGGCGTGTTTCGGCGAGTTTAGCGCCGGTCATTCGCTTCAACCTGTTAGGCGGGTGGCCACAAAATCGGCCCGCTCACGGAAACGTGAGCGCTGTCTCGCTTCGCGATCTCTCGAGACCGTATCACGGGATTCCGTTGGACCGCTTTGGTGAAGGTTTTCGGTTACCGCAGGAAGGCTGCGAAGCTGCGCACAAAACGAATATACTCGCGCTGCGTATCGGATCGCAGGCCACGCATCGCCAAGCCTTCGATCATGCGCTGCCCGCGGCGACTGTTGACCGTTTGAACAGGCGATTACGTCACAGGGTGACGACCGTGGCCTCGTGGGGTGTTCTTCGCACCGGCCGGGCAACCGGCGTCTCGCGCAACCAAAGCACCAGCACCATGCATGCGATCGATACCAGGCCAAGCATCCCGAACGTATCTGCGCACGCCATCACGTAGGCCTGCGCGCTTGCCCTGACCGAGACCGATCCCAACGCCGAGTTCGGGATATCGCCCGGTTGGACATGCAGCAGGATCATTGCCGAGTGCACACGCTCGCGCACTGTCAGCACGGCCCCCGCGACCGCCGTGCCCAGGGTGCCGGCAAGCGTGCGGACGATGTTGAAGAGTGCACCGCCCGACGCGGCGTTCGCCGGCGTGATCAAGGACGTGGCGATCAATACCAGCGGCGGCATGATGAAGGGGAACGCGCAAGCCTGCACGAGCTGGCTCGGTAGAAAGTCGGCGATGTACCAATCGCTCGTGATGTACGTAGCCATGTACGCGCCGACCGAGAATGTGAACAATCCGCAGGCCAGCAGCAGGCGCGCGTCGACGTAGCGCAGCAGCAGTGCGGACAAGGGCGTGAGGACGACCTGTGGCAGCGCCAGCCAGATCAGGATCTCGCCGATCTGCAGTTCGCGCCAGCCTTTCACCACCGCGGCGAACTGGGGGAGTATGTAATACGCGCCGAGCAAGGTGAAGTTGAGGGTCAGCAAGACGATCAGGCCAAGGGTGAAGTTGACCTGCTGGAACAGCCGCACGTCGATCAGCGGGCGGTCGCAGGTCAGCTCATTGATGACGAACGCCACGAGGCTGACCGCGGCGATCACGAACAGGCCGTTGATGACGCCGGAATCGAACCAGTTCAGCGTCTGTCCCTCACTTAGCGCCGCCGTCAGCGCGGCAACACCAAGAATGCAGAAGATGATCGCCGGGTAATCGGTGTTGCGGAACACCTCAAGCCGCAATCGCTCGACCGGCAGCCCGATCATAATCGGAACGATGGCGATCGGCGCGACCAGGATGTCCTGCCAGAAGATCGCTTTCCAGGACAGATAATCGGTGAACCAGCCGTCGATCGACTCCGCGATCGACGGCGAGAGCGTGGTGATGCCGGCATACATCGCGATGCCCCACACGCGCTGCTGCAGCGGCGTGAAGCGTAACACCGCCCCCAACAGCAGCGGCAGTAGCGCGCCCGAACCCAGACCTTGCAAGAAGCGGAACAGGACGAGGAACGGATACGTCGGAACCGTGCCCAGTGCGACCGCGCTCACGGTGGTCAGCACGATGCTGGCCACGAACAGGCGGCGCGGCGAGAAGATGTCCGTCAGCCAAGGCGTCGCCGGTACGATGGCGATACTGCCGACCGCGAATGCTGTCGTCGACCAGGTGCCCAGATTGACATCGAGGCCAACGCCGCCACGCAGATCGGCGACGCCGAAGGTGGTCAGGCGCGTGTTCAGCAGCGACATCAAGCCGGCGATCAGGGCGCCGAACAGGCCGAACAACAGCCGCCCGGTCAGCGGCGGCGCGCCGGGCAGAGGTAGCGATCGCCCGTCCGGACCGCGAAACACGAGCAGGGGCGGCCCGAGTGCGGCGAGCACTCGCCTCACGGCCGCGGTGCCGGTGCGGATTGGGCCGCAGGCGTTGTCGGCAGTGTCGCGGTTGCGCCGCGGTATCCACGGCGGCTTCAACCGACAGGCCAAGAAAAAGGCGGCCGATCAGCTCGTTCTGGAGCGCCTGGCCGGCGTCGATGCGGATCTTGACCGGCACCCGCTGGGTAATCTTGGTGAAGTTGCCGACCGCGCGATCGGGCGGCAGCAGCGACCCCAACGCCTCGCTGCCCGGCTCCAGGCTGTCGATGTGGCCGACCAGCGTGACCCCGGGATAGGCGTCGAACGTCAGCCGCGCGGGCTGGCCGACACGCATGTTCCGCACCTGCGTTTCGCGAAAATTCGCCACCACCCAGACGTCGTTGCGCGGCACCAGCTGGATCAGCGGCTGGCCGGCAGCGACATACTGGCCGACGCGGACGATGCGGAAACCGAGCCGCCCGTCGCGCGGTGCCAGCACGCGTGTGTAGCCGAGGTTGATCTGCGCGGTGTCCAGTGCGGCCTGCTTTGCCTGCAGAGCCGCCTCCGCCTGTCGGAGCGTCGCGTGCAGGACTTTGAGCTGCGCCGTCTGCGATGCGATGGTGGCGCGGTTGCCTGCCACCGTGGCCTGCAGCGCGAGGGCGTTCTGGGTCGCCTGCTCCCAGGCACGGTGCAGATAGGCGGGCGTGCCGCGCAGCCCGTTCTGCCGACCCGCCTCCTGTACGGCCTGGATCAGGTCCGATTGCGCAAGATCGGCGTTGCTCTGCGTGACGTCGATCTGCCGCTCCTGAAGGCCGATCTGCGCCGTCGCAATGGCGACCTGCGCGCTGGCATCGGCGACCTGGGCGCGCGCGAGGTCGACCTGTGCGCGATACTCGGAATCTTCGATCTCGTACAGGACCTGACCTGCCTTCACCGTTGCCATGTCGGCCACGGCGACCCGGCGCACGTAGCCGGGAACGCGCGCGCTCAGCGTCGTCGGATCGCCGCGGAGATAGGCGTCATCGGTGCGCTGGACGGGGCTGAGCAGCAGCAGATCGTCCCAGTCCACCATGAACAGGCCGCCGGCGAGCACGGCGAGCCCGACGATCAGCGCGCGGACGATGACGCGCCGCAGCATGTTGGGCGGCGGTGCGGGCGGTGGCGGTGCGGGCGGTGGCGGTGCCGATCCCTGCGGCGATGGTGGCGCCGGCTGGACGGCGGGCACCGATCCTGGGACCGGCTGGAAGGCGGCTGTGGCGACGGGGGAGCTGTCGTTCACGGCGCGTCCTCCCGTGCTGCGGCGTCGGTGATCACCTCGACCCGCGCGGACATGCCTGGCACGACTCGCCCCACCAGGTGCGTATCGGCGAGGTCGAGCGCGATCTTGACCGGGATGCGCTGGACGATCTTGGTGAAATTGCCGGTGGAGTTGTCGGCCGGCACCACGCTGACCTGCGAGCCGGTAGCCGGCTGGATGCCGGCGACCTTGCCCTGGATCGGCACTTTGCGGAACGCATCGACGCGAACGATTGCGCGCTGCCCGAGATGGATGTTGGTGATCTGGCGTTCGGTGAAGTTGGCGGTGACAAACACCGCGTCGAGCGGTGTTATGGTGTCGACCTCGATGCCGGTCGACAGCAGTGAGCCTTCACGCACCTCGCGGACACCGAGCGTGCCGTCGATCGGCGCGACGATGCGGGTATAGTCGAGCGCGATCTTGGCGAGCGTGCTCTGCGCGTCGGCCTCGCCTATTTGTGCCTTCCCTTGCAGGATTTGCGCGTCCAGCAGATCGAGCTGACGCTGGTTGACCATCACCTGCGCCGTCGCCTGCGCCCGTGTCGCTTGTGTCCGCCGCAGGTAGGCCTGCGCCCCCTGCAGGCTCTGCAACAGCCCCGACGCCGTGGGCAGCAGCTCTTCCTGGCGATGTACCTCGTTGACCGCGTGGACGAGTTGGTCGGCTGCGGCCGTCACGGCATCTTGCGCCTCCACCACCTGCTGCTGCAGCACCTCGCGCTTCTCTTCGAGCGCGGCGAGTGCCGCGCGGGCGGCATCCGCCTGGGCCTGGGCCTCCGCCGCTATGGCTCGGTAGTCGTCGTCGACCATCTGCACGATCGTGTCGCCGGCGCGCACCAACTGGTTGTCGCGCACGAGGACGGTGCGGACATAGCCGGACAAATGCGAGCTGAGCGGCGTGCGGTCGCCTGCCACGTAGGCATCGACTGTCACCGGATCGCGCCGCCGAGTGAGCGCGCCCTCCCAGCCGAGCGCGAGCGCGGCGCCGGTGATCACGAGGATGGCAATGGTGACGACGATCAGGACAGCTCGCATTCTGTGCCCCGCGGTTACGGCGGCCCCATCGGTGGCCCGTCCGACAACAAGCTCGCTATTGCCGCACCTCAAGCCGAGATGCAGCGGATTTCGCCCTCCCCACAGGGCCAGAGCATCCCACGTCCGGGGAGTGCGCGGCAAACGTGCGGCGCTCCGGGACAGACTCAAACCTGGCACGCCAGTTGGGCCACTACTCGTCCATCAAAACCCCGCACCCCTCCCGCGCAGCGCGCTCTGTCCGCCCGCAAGGAAAATGGAACCGCAAATCACGCAAAACACGCAAAGGGCGGCGGTGCCTTACCGGGCCAGGACGATGCCGAAGTTGCGCAGCAGGCAGAGATGCAAGCCTGTGGCCTTCAGATAATTCAGGCACTGCGCGCGATGAATCTCGTCCGCTTGGAGCACCGTCAGGGCGCAGCCAATGATTCGTTTGGACAGCAGGTTAACCCTGTCCTCACCGGTATCCATTTGCGTGTTTTGCGTGTTTTGCGGTTCCATTTTCCTTGTCTACTGCCGCCACAACCTTGCCAATCCGTTGACGCCAGCAAATCAGGCCGCGAGCTGGTTCCGCGGCAGCGCGGTCTGTCCGACCGCAAGTAAAATGGAACCGCAAATCACGCAAAACACGCAAAGGGCGGCGGTGCCTTACAGGGCCAGGACGAGGCGCTTGATCTCAAGGTGAGGCTTGCCGAAGTTGAGCAGCAGGCAGAGATGCAAGCCTGTGGCTTTCAGATAATTCAGGCACTGCGCGCGATGAATCTCGTCGATCGCCTTGGCGACCTTCAATTCGACGAGGACGATGTGTTCGACCAGTAGGTCGACAGTATATTCCCCAACCACGATCCCGTCGTATCGAACCACCATGGGATGTTGCTGCGAGACGGCGAGCCCGGACTTGCGGAGCTCGTGCATCAATGCGTTTTCATAGACTTTCTCAAGGAACCCGGTTCCCAGCGTGTGGAGCACCGTCAGGGCGCAGCCAATAATTCGTTTGGACAGGAGGTTAGCCCTGTCCTCACCGGTATCCATTTGCGTGTTTTGCGTGTTTTGCGGTTCCATTTTCCTTGTTTACTGCCGCCACAACCTTGCCAATCCGTTGACGCCAGCAGCGCGGTGGACTCGGTATGTGAGTGCCGGCCGAACATCCCTCACATCGCCGTCATACTGCCGTCCACGAACAGCAGGGCGCCGAAGCGTGATCCGCGCCAGACACAGCACCCATCAGGACGCGTCCCACCTCCCGGCAGCGCTCACACAGAAAGTCGCACTACCTCTTGCAGTTATCACGAATAACTACCACATCCCGGCCTTTCACCCCCCAGCCGGGACCCCAAACCATGATCTACGTCGTCCCCAACATCCCCGAGCACCTCTCCCGCGCGATCTGCGCCGACCTCATCGGCAAGCTCCCGTCCCCCGCCGACGACAGCCCCGAACAGCTCGCGCTCCGCGACGAACGCGCCATCACCGCGCTCGCCCACTACATCCCGGAGAACGCCGCCGAAGCCGAGCTCGCCGCCGACATCGTCGCCGCCGAATTCCACGCCAAGGACGCCCTGCGCAGCGCCGCACGCAGCCGCAACGACCCCGCCGAGACCGAGCGCTGCCGGCGCCAGCACGCGCTGATGATGCGCACCATGCACAGCGGCCTGCGCACGCTGCTGCGCATACAGGCCGAGCGGCGGCAGCTGGAGGACGCAGGGCACCCCGCCGCCATGCTGCGCGCCGGCCACCTGCACAGCGGCATGCTCCCGCCGGAACCGGAACTCCCCGCCGCCGCGCCCGAACCCCGACCGCCGGCTATGCCCAGGTACGAGGAGATGACCACGGCGGAGCAGTTCGCGGTGATCTACCCCGACCGCGCGGCGGCGATCCGCCGGCATGGCGGCATGCCGCCCGCGGCAGCGTTCCCGCCACCGGACCGCGATATCATCGGGGAAATCGCCACCGGCACCAGCCCGGTGTTCCGGGCACTCGACGCGGATCAGCCACCGGGCGATGGAACGGATTCCGCGACCCTGTCTCACGCAACGGTCTCATGAGACGATGCTGGGAATGTGATATCAGCTTTGGCTAAGCCGCCACGTTGTCGATCAGTCGCACCGAGCCAAGCCGCGCGGCGGCCATGAGGCGGGCGGAGTTACCAACCGACCCCAGTGGTTGCAGTGTCGCCGCATCCACCAGCGCGACATAGTCGACCTGGAAGCCCGCGCGCACCAATGCGCTGCATGCCGAATCGAGTGGCCGACCCGCGTGCTCGCCTGGTGTCAGTTCATGTGCGGTGGCCTGGAGAACAGCGAACAGTCGCGGCGCCAGGGCACGCTCCGCCGCCGTCAGGAACCGGTTGCGCGAGGACAGCGCCAGCCCGTCCGGTTCACGCACCGTCGGCACGCCGATGATGTCCAGCGGCAGGTGGAGATCCGCCACCATCCGCCGCACCACCTGCAACTGCTGCCAGTCCTTCTCGCCGAAATACGCGCGGTCGGGACGCACCTGGCCGAACAGCTTGGCGCAAACGGTGGCAACACCGCGAAAATGCCCTGGCCGTCCCTGGCCTTCCCATGGTTCGGCAGGTCCGGCGACATCGATCGTGGTGGCATTGTCCGGCGGATACATGGTGGCAACATCCGGCAGCCATGCGAGATGGCAGCCTGACGCTTGCAGTATCGCCAGGTCACCCGCTTCGTCGCGCGGGTATTGCGACAGGTCCTCGTTGGCACCGAACTGCAGCGGGTTGACGAAGATCGACACCACGACCGCCGCTCCGCTCGCCGCCGCCTCCCGCACCAGCGCGCGATGCCCGTCGTGCAGTGCGCCCATCGTCGGCACCAGCGCGAGCGCGCCGAACCGGTGGCGCAATGCCTGACAGGCGTTATCCAGAGCAACGATGGTGCGTGCCTGCTGCATGCCGGCAACTTGGTATTCCGGCCGTTGCGGGGCAACATTCGGGCGATGACGAGGCTGTTGTGAGCGATCAACTCGCGGCGCGCTACCGGCGATTTGCCGAGGTCGAGGCACACGGCCGTTCGCCGCTCTACGAGGCACTGTCGCTCGGCGTTGCCGCGGATGCCTGGGCACTGGACTTCCTCGCCACGCTGCCGGAGCAGAAGCGGCAGCCGAACCTGCTGTTCGCGGCATTGCGCCACGCGTGCGGCACGCCCCGCGACTGGGCAGCGTTCCGCTCGTTGCTGCGCGAGCACGCCGACACGGTGCGCCAGACCATGTTGGTGCGGCGCACCCAGACCAACGAGGCTGGACGCTGCGCCACGCTGCTGCCGGTGCTGACACGCCTGCCGCAACCGCTGGCGTTGCTCGAAGTCGGCGCCGCGGCCGGCCTCTGCCTGCTGCCTGACCACTACGGCTACGACTACGGGCAGCGACGATTGGCGCCGCCTTCGCCGGATGCGCCGGTATTTCCGTGCCGCACCGATCCGGCGACGCCTCTGCCGGCGGCGGCACCCAGTGTCGCGTGGCGGCTCGGCCTGGATCTGCACCCGCTGGACGTTGCCGACGCTGCGGACTGCGCATGGCTGGAAGCGCTGGTGTGGCCCGAGCAGTCGGATCGGCTGCATCGCCTGCGCGCTGCCCTGGCAGTGGCGAGGCGTGATCCTCCGCGTATCGTGCCCGGTGACCTGCTGGCAGACCTGGCAGCATGCGCGCGACAGGCACCCGGGAATGCGACGCTCGTCGTATTCCACTCCGCGGTGCTGGCCTATGTGGCGGATGCCGCGGCGCGCGAGGCGTTCGGGCAGGCCGTGCGCCAGCTTGGTGCCGTCTGGGTCAGCAACGAGTTACCGGGCGTGTTCGCATCGATCAAGCAGCGGCTATCGCGTCCAGGTCCGCGCGGCGCGTTCCTGCTATCGGTCGACGGGGTGCCGGTGGCATGGACCGACCCGCACGGCGGTTGGATCGAATGGATTGTGGCAGAGGAGGGATCGAGATGAAGCTGGCGGGACAGATCGCGCTGGTAACCGGCGGATCGCGCGGTATCGGCAGGGCAACGGCACTCGCGTTCGCGGCGGAAGGCGCCGACATCGCGTTCTGCCATCTCGACGATGGCGCGAAGGGCGAGGAAACCGCGAATGAAATCCGCGCGCTGGGCCGGCGTGCGATGCATCGGTCGCTCGATGTGGTCGATATCGCGGCGAGCCGGGCGTTCGCGCGAGACGTCGCGGCGGCGTTCGGGCCGATCGACATCCTGTTCAACAACGCCGGCATGAACATCCGCAAGCGGTTCGAGGACTACACCGAGGCGGACTACGACCGCATCCTGGACGTGCACATGAAGGGCATGTTCTTCATGGCGCAGGCGGTCTATCCGGCGATGGCGGCGCGCGGGCGCGGCTGCATCATCAATGTCGCGTCGCAGCGCGGACTGAAGGGGGCGGTGAATTCGACGCCGTATTGCGCGGCAAAGGCGGCGATCATCGGCTTCACCCGCGCGTTGGCCTGCGAGGCGGCGCCAAAAGACGTACGGGTCAACGCGGTCGCGCCAGGTCCGATTGTCACCGACCTGACCGCGACGATGGCGCCCGAGGATCGCCAGGCATTCATCGCTGCGCTGCCGTTGCACCGGTTCGGCCGCCCCGAGGAGATCGCAGCGACCGCGTTACTGTTGGCCGGGCCGGACGGCGGCTTCTATGTCGGTGCGACCCTGTCGCCCAACGGCGGGGACGTGATGTACTGAGCGCGGGCCGCGGGACATCTCCTGGTGTCGGTTCAGCCCGCGCATTGCCGACAATTAAGGCTTCCGGCCTGTCCAGTTCACGGCGTCTGGGCTAAGCGGGCGGCACGATGCAATCGGAGCAGAGCAAGGCAGCAACGCGCGCCTGGCTGCGTGGCGAGCAGCGCACCGGCAGCCGTGCGGCACGGCCGGTGGTGGTGCTTGGCGCACTTGGCACGGTGATGGCCGTAGCCCAGGCGTGGTGCGCCGCTATGGTGCTCGCCCGAGCGCTGACCGGCCGCGCCGGCGACACGTTCCCCCTGTTGGCGGGCTTTGCGGTTCTGATTCTCTTGCGTGCCGCGCTGTCCGCGGTCACCGAGCGCGCGGCGTTCAATGCCGGCGCGGCGGCGCGGCGGCGGTTGCGGACGGATGCGCTGTCGCGCCTGATGCATGCGGGTCCGGCGCAGCTTCGCCGCCAGCACACCGGCGAGCTGACCTCGACCGTGGTGGATCGCATCGAGGCGTTGGACGGTCTCCACTCGCGCTGGCTGCCGGCCGCTGCATTGGCCATCGCTGCGCCGCTGCTGGTGGCACTCGCGGCCCTGCTGGCCGATCCGCTGGCGGCACTCGTGCTGGTGTTGTGCGGGCTGCTGGTCCCGGTCGCAATGGCCGCCGCCGGTATCGGAGCCGCCGCGGCAGCGCGCAGCCAGTTCCTGGCGCTGGCGCGGCTCCAGGCGCGCTTCCTCGATCGCGTGCGGGGCATCGCCACCATCGTGCTGTACGGCCAGGCGGACGCCGAGGCTGGTTCGCTCGCCGCGGCCGCCGACGAACTGCGACGGCGCACCATGCGCGTGCTGCGCGTCGCCTTCCTGTCCTCGGCTGCACTCGATCTCGCAGCGGCAGCCGCCTTCGTCGTGCTGGCGCTGCATTATGGCGAGGAACTGCTGTCCGGCGGCCTCGTGCATCCGGGGACGGCGCTGTTCGCGCTGCTGCTGGTTCCCGAGTTTTTCGCCCCGCTGCGCGGTTTCGCTGCTGCCTACCAGGACCGGCTGCATGCCACCGGCGCGGCCGAAGCACTGGCCGATCTGCCGCCGCCGCCCGCACCGCAACCGCAACGCGAGGTTCGTACGGTGGCCGCGCGGGGCATCGCAGTGGCATTCGAGGACGTTCATCTCACCTGGGACCCCGCGCGTGGCCCGGCGCTCAATGGGCTGTCCTTCCGGGCGCCCGATGGCGAGACACTGGTACTGGCGGGACCTTCGGGCGCCGGCAAATCGACCGTGATCGAGATCCTGCTCGGTTTCGTCCGACCCGACCGGGGACGCGTGACGATCAACGGCGCCGATATTGCCGACCTCGTACCGCAGGCACTGGCGCGGCTGACCGCATGGATCGGCCAGCGTCCTGTGCTGTTCTCCGGCAGCATCCGGGACAACATCCGCTTCGCCCGACCCGAAGCCGCCGACGCCGAGATCGAGGCGGCGGCGCACCACGCCAGGGTCAGCGAATTCGCTGTCGGGCTGCCCGACGGTCTGGACACCAAGGTGGGCGAAGGCGGCTACGGCCTGTCTGGCGGCCAGGCGCAGCGCGTCGCAATCGCCCGCGCGTTCCTCAAGGACGCACCACTTCTGTTGCTCGACGAACCTACCGCGCACCTCGATCCGGCGACTGAGGCCGAGGTGCTGGACAGCCTCCGCCGCCTGGCACTCGGCCGCACCGTTATCCTGGCCAGTCATGCTTCGGCCGCACAAAATTTTGCTGGACGCCGGCTCGACATCCGCGACGGCCGTGCGGTCCCTGCGCGCGGTGCCGCGTGACCGACGTGCTGCGCGTCCTGGGTCTGTGGCGGACGCGGATGTCCTGGCTGGTTGCCGGCACCGCGGTGTCGCTCGCCGCGTTGGCGGCGGGTGTGGGCATGATGGCGCATGGTGGTGTGCTGTTGGCGGCAGCGGTCGCAGTCGGCGTCCTGGCGGCACCGCTGACGCTGCGCGCCCTGGGCGCCGCGCGCGTGGTCCTGCGCTATGCCGAACGGTTGGTCACCCATGCCGCCACGTTCCGTGCGTTGGCCGATCTGCGGGTGTGGTTCTTCCGCAGCCTCGCGCGGGGGGCCGCCGGTGGCCTCGGCTTTCGGCAGGCCGGCGACGTGCTGGCGCGCCTGGTCGGCGATATCGAGGCGCTCGACGGACTCTATCTCCGGATCCTGGTGCCGCTGGTCGGTGCCGTTCTGCTGCTCCCGGTGCTGATCGTGGTGATCGGCACTCGCAGCATCGCGCTCGCGCTGGTGATCGGTGCCCTGTTCGCGCTGGCCTCGCTGGCATTGCCTGCGTTCGGGGCACGCATGGCGGCGCGGGCGGGGCGTGAGCTGGCCGATGCCACCGGCGCACTGCGCATTGCGGCGCTCGACGTCCTCACCGGCCTCAGGGAAGTGCGCGCATTTGGCGCGGAGGGCCGCATGCTGGCTACGGTGCAGGCGCGTGAGGCGGTCCTGCTGGCAACCCAGCATGACCTCGCAGGCCGTGCCGCACTCGCCAATGCCGGCGCCTTGCTGTGCGGCCAGGCGGCGATCCTTGCCGTGTTGATCGCGGCAGGCAGCAACCCTGTCGCTGCCGTCGTCGCCGTGTTCCTGGTAGTGGCGGCGTTCGAGGCGGCCGCCGGATTGCCCCGCGCAGGCGTCCTCGCAGGCCATGCCGCGGCGGCGGCACATCGCGTGCTGGAAGTTGCCGAAGCGCCTGTTCCGGTGCCGGATCCACCGGCGCCCGTCACGGTTCCTGCCAGCTTCACGCTGCGCTTCGAAGCGATCCACTTCCGTTGGCGGGCCGACCGGCCGCTGGTACTCGACGGCCTGACGCTCGACGTGCCGCAGGGTGCGCGCGTCGCGCTGCTCGGACCGTCAGGTGCCGGCAAGTCCACGCTTGCGTCGCTGGCACTGAAGGTGGCTGCACCGCAGCAGGGTACGGTGCTGCTTGGCGGCGTCGATATCGCGACCCTCGCCGCTCACGATGTGCGCGCGCGGATCGGCTGGCTCGCGCAGGCGACGCACCTGTTCGACGACACCATCCGCGCCAATCTCAAGCTCGCCCGGCCCGATGCGGATGAAGCGACGCTGTGGGGCGCGCTCGACGCGGCGCGGGTCGGCGAGATGGTCCGCGCGCTGCCGGATGGCCTTGATACCTGGGTCGGCGAAAGCGGGGCACGCTTCTCCGGCGGCCAGGGACGGCGGTTGGCTCTGGCACGCGCGCTGCTGTCGCCGGCGTCGATCCTGATTCTCGATGAACCCTGCTCCGGGCTGGATGCGGATACCGAACGCGCATTCCTCGCGACGCTCAACGAGGTCGCCGAAGGACGCAGCGTGATGCTGATCACGCATCGATTGACCGGCGTCGAACGGCTGGACCGGATCTGGCGGTTGTCTGGCGGCAAGGCGATCGCTGCCGCGGCGTAGCGCACGCTGTTGCAGAACGGCGAGGCGCAGCCACATGCATACATAGCAGCGTCGCCTCGCCGCGATTGCCTGCAATTGGAATATCCGGCATCGCATGGGGGCCTCTGGGGGCTCGGGAACGTGCCGGCAGTCGCTTAACAAATGGCTGACCTCGACACACCATCGCAGTTGACGGCGGGTTAACCGCCCGGCAGGACAATGGCCGTATCGCGCGCGAAGGGAATCGGCCATGCATCGTCTCGGCCTACTGCTCCTGCTGTTTTGTGCAGCGGCCGGCAGCGCACGCGCCGCCGATGTTCCGGCACAAAAATTCGTCGTGTTCTTCCAGGAATGGTCGGCGGCGATCGATGACTCGGCGCAGACGGTGATCAGCCAGGCCGCCGAGTGGGTGAAATCGCATCCCGGCAACGTTGCGCATGTCAGCGGCTTTGCCGATCCCACCGGCAGCAGGCAGGCCAACATCCTGATGTCCGAACTGCGGGCCCAGGTCGTGGTTGATCAGTTGCAGACGGACGGCATCGATAGCAAGCGCGTGCAGCAGCAAGGTCATGGCTCGGTGCAGTTCGCGCTGAGCTCACAGGAAAGCCGGCGGGTGGAGATCAGCATCAGCCGGCACTGAGCACATGCTGCAATCGCTGGTGCAAGCCGAGGCCTGGGACGATCCGGTCGCCGTGCTGCGTCGGGTGTTCGGCTTTCCCGGCTTTCGCGGCCAGCAGGAGCAGGTGGTGCGCCATGTCGTCGGCGGCGGCGATGCGCTGGTGCTGGCGCCGACCGGCGGCGGCAAGAGCATCTGCTTCCAGGTGCCAGCGCTGTGCCGGCCAGGCACCGCAGTGGTGATCTCGCCGCTGATCGCGCTGATGGACGATCAGGTGGCGGCGCTGCGCCAGCTTGGCGTGGCCGCCGGCGCATTGCATTCCGATCTAGAAACGGCCGAGGCGCGCAGCGTGGCGCGCGATCTGATCGAACAGCAGCTCGATCTGCTGTATATCTCGCCGGAACGGCTGCTGGCGAACGGCACGCTGGAGCGGTTGTCGCGTCTGCGGCTTGCGCTGTTCGCGATCGACGAGGCGCACTGCGTCTCGCAATGGGGGCATGAGTTCCGTCCAGAGTATCGCGGGCTGGCGTGCCTGGCCGATCAGTTCCCCGGGGTGCCGCGAGTTGCGCTGACCGCGACCGCCGATCCGCGCACGCGCGACGACATCCTGCACGCGCTGAAGATGGAGCAGGCGGAGACCTTCACTGCCAGCTTCCATCGCCCGAACCTGCAGATCGCCGCCGCGGCAAAGGTGAGCGAAACTGCACAGCTGCTCGACCTGCTGGCGCGTCATTCCGGCGTCTGCGGCATCGTCTATTGCGCCACGCGCGCGAAGACCGAGCGCGTTGCGGCGCGGCTGGTGCAGAAGGGCATTCCCGCGATCGCCTTCCACGCCGGCCTTGAGGCCGAAACCAAGCGCGCGGCGCACGCGCGGTTCCGTTCCGGCGAGGCGGTCGTGGTGGTGGCGACAATCGCCTTCGGCATGGGCATCGACCGGCCGGACGTGCGCTTCGTCGCGCATCTCGATATGCCGGACAGCCCGGAGGCATATTATCAGCAGATCGGCCGTGCCGGTCGCGATGGCGATCCGGCCGAGACGCTGCTGCTGTATGGCGGGCAGGACATTGCGCAGGCGCGCCACTGGCTGGCGCAGTCCGCCGCGCCGGAGAGCCAGAAGCGCGTCATGCGCACCAAGCTCGAGGAGATGATCGCGCTCACCGAGGCTGCGACCTGCCGCACCCGCTCGCTGCTGGCCTGCTTCGGCGAGGACCTGCCGGAACCATGCGGTCATTGCGACAACTGCGCCGCGCCGCCGCGCATGGTGGATGCGACGGTCGAGGCGCAGAAGGTGCTGTCGGCGGTATATCGCACCAATCAGCTGTTCGGTGCGCTGCACATCATCGCCGTACTGCGTGGCGAGACCACCGACGGCGTGATGCGCCACGGCCATGACCGATTGCCGGTCTTCGGGATCGGTGCCGATCATGCGGCGCCATTCTGGCGCGGGCTGATCCGCCAGCTCGTCGCTCTCGGCGCACTGGACGTGGATACCGCCGGGCACGGCGGACTGTTCCTGGTGCAGGACAAGGCGCGGCCGATTCTGCGCGGGGAAGTGCCTGTGATGCTGCGCGAGCAGGGCAGGCGGCGAACCGAGGTGCTGCGTCCGGAGCGGTCCGCCAGTGCGAAAGCCGCCGGACCCGGGGTGTCGGGTCTGTTCGAGGCGTTGCGTTCCTGGCGCGCGGCGGAAGCAAAGGCGCAGCGGATTCCGCCCTATGTCATCTTTCACGACACGGTGCTGCGCGACATCGCCGCGGTTCGGCCGGCCGGCATCGAGGAGCTTGGCCAGATCAAGGGGGTCGGGGCATCGAAGTTGCAAAGGTATGGTGCCGCGGTGCTCGAGATCCTTGGCAGAGTTGAAACAGGTTGGGCCGGCCAAGGGCCTGCGGTGGAATGAGCAAGGCAGGCCGGAGCATGGAGCCCTGATCGTCGCCGCCGGGCGGCGTGATTGGCCGCCAGGACGAGACTTCAGGCACCGTTGCCAAAGATCCGCTGCTGCACCTTGTCGCCGACCCGGATGTTCAGCCGCGCCGTGGTTCCGGCTGCCAGTTCCAGCGTCGCGCGCACCGGACCGCGGCTGTCGATCACCGCAAGGCTCTCGGGCACAGTGTTCTCCGCGATCGAACGGACGGTCCCATCGGCGTTGATGAACACCATGTCGAGCGGCGCGATCGTGTTGCGCATC
Organism: uncultured Alphaproteobacteria bacterium; assembly: GCA_963749575.1. Classification (GTDB taxonomy): domain Bacteria; phylum Pseudomonadota; class Alphaproteobacteria; order Acetobacterales; family Acetobacteraceae; genus JAMXLO01. The sequence goes on along the minus strand of CAVVNM010000008.1, from coordinate 356,406 downwards.
CACATCTGCGAATTGCGCGGCGTTCCCCAGTCGAACAACATGCCGCCGTCCGTCGGCACGGTTGCCCGGAACATCAGCCCGACGATCTGCTGATCGGGCGCAACCGCCATCTCCACATTGAATTCATGCGGTGTGCCGTCGCGGGTGATGATGACCAGCCGTTCCTTTGGAAGTTCCGGTTGCGGACCGGTCGGATTGGGCCCCTGGGCCTGCACCGGCAGCGGTGCCAGGGTCAGCAGCATCAGCAATCGGCGACGGTTCATGCGGGCCGATCCTTTATCCGCGCTGCGGCATGGCTTCGGGGATCACGGTCGTCACGATGCTCGCATCCAGCGCCTCGTAATCGTGGTAGCCGATCGTCGCATAGAGTTCGGCGCGGGTTTGCATACGATCCACCATATGCTGGGCGCCGCCGTTGCGGCGGATCGCAGCGTAGAGTTCCGCCTGCGCCTTGTTGGCGACGCGAAGGGAACTCACCGGCCAGATCACCATCCGGTAGCCCATGTCCTGGAATTCGGCGGAGGTGAAGAACGGCGTGCGGCCGAACTCGGTCATGTTGGCAAGCAGCGGCGCATCGACGCGCGATGCAAACGTGCGGAACATTTCGGCCGTGGTCAGTGCCTCGGGGAAGATCGCGTCAGCGCCGGCCTCCAGATATAGTTTCGCACGCGACACCGCGCCGTCCATGCCCTCGCTGCCGGCGGCGTCGGTGCGGGCGACGATGAACAGGTGGCGGCGTGCACGGCGCGCGGCGGCGATCTTGGCCGCCATGTCGTGTGGGTCCGCCAGCTTCTTGTCGTTCAGGTGGCCGCACTTCTTCGGCAGCAACTGGTCTTCGATATGCACTGCGGCGGCCCCCGCGTCCTCGAAGCTGCGCACCATGTGCATGACGTTGAGCGCCTCACCGTAGCCGGTGTCACCATCCACCAGCAGCGGCAGACCGGTGGCGCGGGCGATCTGGCGGACGAAGAAGCACACCTCGTCCACCGTGATCATGCCGAGGTCGGGGATGCCCATCGACGCGGTCATCGCCGCGCCGGAGAGATAAAGTGCCTCGAAACCGGCCGCCTTCGCCTGCAACGCCGCCATGCCGTTGTGCGCGCCAGGCATCTGCAGGATGCCGGGCCGGGCAAGCAGCGCCCGAAAGCGCTCGCCCGCGGGAGCGGTCGGCAGGTCGGCGGCAACCAGATAGGTCATGGGCGAACTCCACGTTGCGGGCCGGCACCGGCTTAGCCGAAGGTGAGGCGGAAGGACAGGCGCTGCGGTAACCGAATGGCAATCAGTCCGTTCTAGCTTTGTCCCTGCGCGGGAGATGCCTCTCCCGGTATCCATCACCCATTGGCCGGCAAAACGCTGCCAGATCACGCGAGCGGATCGGCACGGCGGTGTGCCTGTGTGCGCGCAGGCCGAGGTGCATCGTGTCAATTGGTACAAACAAGGCCGCGGTTGTCGGTACAACGTCGCAGACGATCAGCCTGTCGGATGTTCAGCGTGACGGCCGGCAGCAGCGATCCGGCCTATCTGGTGCTGTCCGCGCTGGATCGGAACGAATATACCGCGAAGGCGAGCGGCGCGGTCGGCCTGCTGTCGGGCAACGGGCACACGCTCAGCCTGAGCAGCATCGGCGGCGACGGCCGTGGCGCGGGCATCGTCTTCACGTATCAGGCGGCAAGCGGGCGCTACTACAACAGCACCTACGGCTATTTCGACCAGCTGAGCTACGTCTCGTCCGGAAGCCAGTGCGATGTGACCAACCTGTCGCTGTTCGGCACCGGCAACCTCAGCCAGGCGACGGCATATGCCGGCAATGCCTACGCCATGATGCAGGTCGATGCGACCGGCTATCTCGGCAGCGCCACCGTGGCGACAGAGCCGGGCTTCACCGGAACAGTGCCGGCGCAGGCGACGCCGAACTCGATCGCTGGGATCGCCAGCAGTTTTGTCGGCCAGGCCTGGAACATGGACGGCTGCTGGGTGCTGGCGAGCACGATCGCCGCCGAAGCCGGCGCCTCGCTGCCGGTGCAGAGCACCGCGATCGGCGTCCCCGGCCAGGCCAACGGCGAATGGATCGTCGCGTTCAACGGTCCCGGCGGACAGTCGGGCAACTGGCAATCGCTGGTGCATGCCGGCGAAGTGGTGGTGATAGGCACGCCGGGCGGCGGCGGCCACATCACCGCGTGCGTATCGGGCTACGGCAGTACCGCGATGCTGGTGGACAATATCACCTACGTGAACGGCCAGGGACAGATCGCCAATCCAGCGAACGATGGTTCGAGCAGCGACATCATCGTCGCCTCGCCGCATGCGGCGTCGCAGGAATGGTCGGGCGTGCAGGGTTCGTCGGTGGTGATCTATGAGCTGGATACACCGGTTGTCAGCGCCACCGTGGCGTCGGACAGCCTTGCCTGTCTGGCCTCGCAATCGCTGGCGTCGCTGTTCACCGCGAGCGATCCAATCAACCGTGCGATCACGAGCTGGCAGGCTTACGATACGGCAACCAGCGACAGCCTGCTGCTCAACGGCACGGCATCGAGTGCCCATTCGGCTGCGTCCGCTGTGACCACCGCATCGCTCGCCGGCATTTCGCTGCATACGGGCGCGACGGCGACCACCGACATGCTGGAGGTGCGCGCATTCAATGGTGTCTATTGGGGGGACTGGCAGCCCCTGACCGTCGCCGTGACGGCTGCCACCAAGCCAGCTTCGCCCGTGCTTGCGATCCAGACGGCGAACCAGACCTGGACCGGAGGCAAGGCGTTCTCGCTGGCACTGCCGACCGGCACCTTCACCGATCCGCAGCACCAGGCACTGAAGTACACCGCCACGTTGGCGAGCGGACAGGCGCTGCCGGGCTGGCTCGGTTACAATGCGACGACCGATAGTTTCTCCGGCACCGCGCCGCTGACGGCGCAAAGCCTGAGCATCAAGGTCACGGCGACCGACACCAGCGCGTTGTCGGTGTCGGAGACGTTCGGTGCGACGGTGTTTGGCGCACCGACGGTCACGGCACAGACACCCAGCCAAAGCTGGCAAGAAGGCAAGGCGTTCTCGCTGGCATTACCGGCAAACACGTTCACCGATCCGCAGAGCCAGGTGCTGAGCTACGCGGCGTCGCAGTCGAACGGACAGGCGTTGCCAGGTTGGCTCACCTTCAGCGCGAAGACCGAGACATTCAGCGGCACCGCGCCGGGCACCGCACAGAGCCTGACCGTCAAGGTCACGGCAACCGACACCAGCGGCCTCGCCGCATCGGAAAGCTTCGCCGCCAGCGTGGCAGCGCCGGTTGTCAAGCCGGGGATCACCGTGTCGGCGCCGACCGCGCCGCAGACCTGGACCGACGGTCAGAACGTCGATGTGGTGCTGCCGGGAAAAACCTTCACCGATGCGTTGGGCCTGAAGATGACGTTCGCCGCCTACGAGGTGGCCGGCCCGAACGTCACTTCTTGGCTGCACTTCAATCTAACAACGGACGAGTTCAGCGGCAAGGTTCCGACCAACGCCATCGGGACCGCCTGGCTGGAGGTGGTGGCTTCCGATGCGCAGCATATGTCGGCGACGGACCTGTTCCCCGTTACCTTCGCGGCCGGGTCGGCACATATCGCCCCTGGCGGCGTAACATCGCTGGGGACGGCGCCGACCCTCGATCCATCGCACCTGGCGAACCTGCTGGTGTTCCATTCGTGAGAGCGATGTCCAGTGGCCGCGCATAGTTGGTGCCGAGCCGTGGGCGTTCGTCCAGCGCGGACTACCGAAAGAACAGCAGGCCCACCACCGTCAGCACCGGTATCAACAGTGCGGACGCCAGCAACGTGAAGCCGAAGAACCCCGGCATCCGCACACCGCGATGCGCGGCGATCGCGCGCAACATCAGGTTCGGCGCGTTGCCGATATACGTGAGCCCGCCGAAGAACACCGCCCCGGCCGAGACCGCCGCAAGTGCTGCCCCATCCGCACCAGACAGTGCGGCTGGGCGAATCCCGGCCAATTCGAAGAACACCAGGTAGGTCGGTGCATTATCGAGAAACGCCGACAGGAGGCCGGTCAGCCAGAAATAGACGAGCGGCCGGGGTTGCCCATCGCCACCCTGGCTCAATTGCATCAGCGGGGCCATCGGCCCGTCGATCCCGGCCCGCAGCATCATGACCACCGGCCCAATGGTGATGAAGATGGCCGCGAACAGCGTCGCAACCTCAGCCATCGGGTGCCACGTGAAGTCGTTCGACTGACGGATCGCTCGCGGCGTGATGGCGATGGAGGCCACGGTGATCAGCAGCAACACCACGACGACGCCCGGCTTCGCCAGCACGACCGTCCGGCCCAATATGACGACGTCCCATACCGGCACGAAACCCTGTCCGAGCACGACCAGGACAACCAGGAGGATCAGCGCCACATTGCGTAATCCCCGGACCCGAAATCGCTCCGGCCGCGGCGCCGGCAGCTCGCCAACGGCGAAACGGCGGTCGATCAGGTAGAACGCCGCCAACAGCGCGACGGCCACCACCAGCAGCGGCGCCAGAAGGTGGCGCGCCGGCCAAAAGAACGGCACGCCGCGCAGCAGCCCGAGATAGAGCGGCGGGTTGCCGAGTGGCGTCAGCGCGCCTGACGCGTTGGCAACCAGTATGATCAGGAACAGCACCAGGTGCACCTTGCGCCGCCGGTGTGCGTTGGCGCGCAGCAGTGGATGGATCAGCACCATGGATGCCCCGGTGGTGCCCGTCACCACCCCCATTGCCATTCCGATCGCCAGCATCGCCGTGTTGCCTGCCGGCGTCCCCGCCAGCCCGCCGCGCAACAGCACTCCCCCACCGGCGGTGTACAGCGCCAGCAGCAGCGAGATGAACGGCAGGTAGTCGACCAGTATCGCATGCCACGCGGTGACCACGGCCACGACCGGTCCGTTCGCCACCCCCTGCTGCACCAGCAGCACGGCGCTCCAGGCCAACGCGATGCCGCCCATCCGGCGGTGCCAGAAACGCGGCGCCACGATCGGGAAAACCGCCATCGACGCCAGCAGGCCGGCGAACGGAAGTCCCCAGACCAGAGCGGGCGCGGTTGGTTGCATGGCTCGGACCCTGCAAGTAACGTCCGGCGCGCACAACGGGATTCGGTCCGATGGACATGACAGGCGAGCGGCGTATCGAGGCGCCGCGCCAGACCGTATGGCAGGCGCTCAACGATCCGGTGGTGCTCAAGGCCAGCATTCCCGGCTGCGAGAGCCTGGAGAAGCTGTCTGACACCGACATGAAGGCCACTGCCGCGGTACGGATCGGGCCGATCTCGGCGCGGTTCAGCGGTGCGGTGCATTTATCCGACCTCGACCCGCCGAACGGCTACACGATCAGCGGCGAGGGTCAGGGCGGCGTCGCCGGCTTCGCCAAGGGGGGCGCCAAGGTGCAGCTGGCAGACGCCGGCACCGGGACACTGCTGAACTACCAGGTACACGCGCAGGTCGGCGGCAAGATCGCCCAGCTTGGTGCGCGGCTGATCGATGCCAGCGCCAAGCAGATGGCAGACGCGTTCTTCGACCGGTTCAGCAGGGAGGTGGCGCCTGCGCCCAGCACCGAGTTGCACGCCGAACCGCGACCGACAGCACCGCCGCCGCCATCGGCGATCAGCCCGTTCGCCCTGGTGCCGCGCGAACCGTTCGGCCTGCCGGTGGTCGCCTGGATCGGCAGCGCGGTCTATCTGTTCATGCTGCTGCTGATCCTGGGAAGCATGCTGTAGTGGCCGAACTGCCTGCGACCGTCGCCGACACGGCCAAACTGCTTGCCGACCAGGGTTACATCGCCGACCGGGAACTGGCGACCACAGTGCATCTCTCGCTCGCCATGCGCCGTCCGTTGTTCCTGGAAGGCGAGCCAGGCACCGGCAAGACCGAGATTGCCAAGGTGCTCGCAGCCGGTCTCGGCCGTCGCCTGGTGCGGCTGCAGTGCTATGACGGCATGGACCTGTCGGCGGCGGCCTATGAATGGGATCACGCACGACAGCTGATGGCGATCCGGCTGGCCGAGGCGGCCGGCCAGACCGACCCGGGTGAGCTCGCCAGCGACATCTATACCCGCAAGTTTCTGCTGGCGCGGCCGCTGCTGTCGGCGATCGATCCGGACCTGCCGCCCGCCGTGCTGCTGATCGACGAATTGGACCGCGCCGATGAGCCGTTCGAGGCCTTCCTGCTCGAACTGCTGGCCGACTTTCAGGTCACTGTGCCGGAATTCGGCACCGTGCGGGCGCGGACGCTGCCGGCGGTGGTGATCACGTCCAACCGCACCCGCGAGGTGCATGACGCGATCCGCCGGCGCTGCCTGTATCATTGGGTAGACTACCCGAATGCGGCGCGCGAGCGGGCGATCCTGGCTGCGAAGGCACCCGACGTGCCGGAGCATCTGTCCGGCCAGGTGGTGGCGTTCGTGCAAAGGCTGCGCAGCGAGGACCTGTTCAAGCTGCCGGGCGTCGCCGAGACGATCGATTGGGCGCAGGCGCTGACCTACCTCAATCAGCACGAGCTGGCGCCGCAGTCGGTAGACGAGACGCTCGGCGTGCTGCTGAAATATCAAGACGATATCGCCAAGATCCGAGGCGTCGAGGCCGCGCGTCTGGTAACCGAGGCACAGCAGGCGGCGGAATGACAGCCTGATGCCGGCCGAATCCTCACCGGACATTCGCGAAATCATCACCCGTGAGGGGCTGCGCGACGGCTCCCTGCTGGCCACCGCGCGCCGGCTCATGCCGCCGGGGACGACGCTGCTGTCAGATGCCGAAATCGAGGCAGACCTGGACGCAACGTTGGCCAGCCATGCTCCGGCGTCGGATATCTGGCTGTTCGGCTACGGCTCGTTGATGTGGAATCCGGCGATCGAGTTTGCGGAACGGCGGGCCGGCATGGTGCACGGCTGGCACCGGCGCTTTTGCCTCTGGCTCCACATGGGCCGCGGCTCGCTCGACAATCCCGGCCTGATGCTGGCGCTCGATCGTGGTGGAAGGTGCGCCGGAATGCTGTTCCGTATCCCGGCCGCCGATGCGCGCGATGAGCTGCTGCTCGCGTGGCGGCGGGAGCTGTTCACCAACGCTTACCATTCCCGTTGGGTGACCGCGAGGACGAGCGATGGTCCGGTGCGCGCCGTCACCTTCGTCGCCAACCGCACCCATCGCCGTTACGCTGGCAGGCTCGACGAAGGGCTGGTCGCGGCGCGCCTGGCGTCAGCCGCCGGTTCGCTTGGCAGCTGCGCGACGTATCTGGCGGAAACACTCACTGCGTTGCGCTCGATCGGGCTTCGCGACCGAGCGCTGGAGCGACTGCAGCGATTGGCGGCTGGCGGAGCGCCGACGCGATGACCGCGATGTCCCCGACCCTGGCAATAAATGTGATGCATTTCGCGCGCCTGCTGCGTCGGGCGGGACTGCCGGTGGGGCCGGCGGAGACGCTCGCCGGGCAACGGGCGCTGTCGCTGGTCGATCTCGGCATCCGGGCTGAAGCACGCACCGCGCTGTGCGCGGCAATGATCCATCGTCACGAACATCAGGACGTGTTCAACCAGGCATTCAACCTGTTCTGGCGCGATCCTACCGCTGCCGAACAGGCGGTCGCCATGGCGCTGCTCGAGGCACAGAAGGAGAAGCGGCCGGAACGCCCGCCGCCCGGCAGCCGGCGCGTAGCCGAGGCGATGGCGAAGCCGCGCGAGACCAGGCCGCGGGTCGAGGATGAACCGCCGGTGATGGACGCGGTGTTGACCGTGTCGGACCAGGAACGCCTGCAACGCATGGATTTCGAGGCGATGAGTGCCGAGGAGATCGCGGCGGCGAAACGCGAGATCCGCCATCTGGTGCTGCCGCTCGACCTGCGTCGCACCCGGCGGCTGCGGACCGATCCGCTCGGGCCGGTGACCGATCTCCGCCGCACCATCCGGCAGAGCCTGCGCCAGGGCGGCGAGATCCTGACCATCGCGCGCAACCGCCACGTAACGCGACCGCCGCCGCTGGTCGTGCTCTGCGACATCTCCGGATCGATGTCGCGTTATGCGCAGATCCTGCTGCATTTTCTGCACGCGGTGACCAACGACCGCGACCGCGTGCACGTGTTCCTGTTCGGTACGCGGCTGTCCAACGTCACGCGCCAGCTCCGCCATCGCGATCCCGAGGTGGCGTTCCAGATGGTCTCGCATATCGTGCCCGACTGGTCGGGCGGCACGCGCATCGGCGAGGCGCTGGATAGCTTCAACCACCTGTGGGCGCGGCGTGTGCTGGCGCAGGGGGCGATCGTGCTGCTGATCACCGATGGACTGGACCGCGACGGCGCGCGCGGGCTGGCGGAGAACATGGACCGGCTGCATCGTTCCTGCCGGCGGCTGATCTGGCTCAATCCGCTGTTGCGCTGGACTGGGTTCGAACCAAAATCACAGGGCATACGCGCAATGCTGCCGTACGTGGACGACTTCCGTCCGGTGCACAATCTGGCCAGCCTGCGCGTGCTGGTCGATCTCCTGTCCCGCCCCGCTCCACGACGCGCATACTTGGCGGCGGCGGCCGAGCCTGAAAGGATGGCGTCATGAGCTTCGCAGAAACCGAGGATGTATTGAGCACCGCCGCCGCGTGGCGCGCTGGCGGCGAGCAGGTCGCCGTGGCGACCGTGACCGAGACCTGGGGCAGCTCGCCGCGCCCTGCCGGCAGCCAGATGGCGGTGACCAAGTCGGGCAAGATGGCCGGATCGGTGTCCGGCGGCTGCATCGAGGGTGCCGTGGCGGATGCCGCGATGAAGACGATCGACACCGGCACACCGCAGTTGCTGGATTTCGGGGTAACGCACGAGCGCGCGTGGGAGGTCGGGCTGGCCTGCGGCGGCAAGGTGAAGGTGTTCGTGGAGAAGCTGTCGTGACACCGGAGGTCCTCGCCGCCCTGGATGCGGCGAAGCGCGACAAACGTCCGGTCGTTCTGGCGACCCGCCTGCCGGACGGCGCCCAGCGCCTGCTGCCTGACCCTGCCGCGCCTGCCGACCTGAACGCCGCCGCCGAACAGGTGCTGCAATCGGATGAAAGCGGCACGGTGAAGTTCGCCGGCGCCGACTGGTTCCTGCACGCGCACAACCCGCCGCTGCGACTGATCGTGGTCGGCGCCGTCCACATCGCCCAGGCGCTGGTGCCGTTCGCCACTCAGTGCGGGTTCGCCGTCGTCGTGGTGGACCCGCGCCGGTCGTTCGCTTCGGACGAGCGCTTCCCGAACGTCACGGTCTCTTCCGCCTGGCCGGACGAGGCGCTGGACGAGCTGAAGCCCGACCGCCGCACCGCCATCGTAACCCTCACCCACGATCCGAAGCTGGATGATCCCGCGCTGGACCGCGCGCTGCAGTCGCCCGCGTTCTACATCGGCTCGCTCGGCTCGCGGCGCACCCACGCCGCACGATTGCAGCGCCTGCGTGAACTCGGCCACGGCGAGGCCGCGTTGGCGCGTATCCAGGGCCCGGTCGGCCTCAACATCGAGGCGGTCACCGCACCCGAAATCGCCCTCTCCATCATCGCCGAACTGGTCGCGGTGCGGCGCGGCGCTCCGCTACCGCGGAAGCAGCCGCTGGCGGCATGAAGTTCGGCCCGGTCCCGCTGGACGAAGCCCGCGGTGCCATCATGGCGCATTCGCAGCGCATCGGCGAGCGGATGATCCGCAAGGGATCGGTGCTGGACGATGCCGCCATGGCCACGCTGCGCGAGGCAGGCCGGGAAGAGGTGATCGTCGCCCGGCTGGAACCGGGCGACGTACCGGAGGACATCGCAGCCGATCGGCTGGCCCAGCCGCTGGTCTCGCCGCTGCTGGCGCGCACCCGTGCGGCCACCGGGCGAGTGAACCTTGCCGCCGAGGTTCCTGGTCTGCTGCGGGTCGATACGGCGATGATCGATCGCCTGAACACGATCGACGAATCGCTCACCATCGGAACCCTGCCGGACTATGCGGTGGTGGCGCCGAAGGATCTCGTGGCCACCGTGAAGATCATCCCGTTCTCGGTGCCGGGCAACGTGCTGGCGGTCGCCGAGGCGCTGATCCGGCAGGCCGGCTCGCCGCTCGTGCTGCACCCGTTCCATCACCTGAAGGTTGGCCTCGTCGTCACCGAGCTGCCCGGCCTGAAGGACAGCGTCACCGAGAAGACCATCGCCGTGACCGAGCAGAGGGTGACCCGGCTCACCGGCTCGCTGCTGCCGCCTCTGCACGTACCTCACACTGAAGCTGCGATCGGCAAGGCATTGGAATCGCTGGTTTCGCAAGACGCCGACCTGCTGCTGATCGTGGGCGCCTCGGCGGTGGTGGACCGCCGCGATGTCGGTCCCTCCGGCATCGTGCGCGCCGGCGGCGAGATCCTGCACTTCGGCATGCCGGTGGATCCCGGCAACCTGATCTGCCTCGGCCGCATCGGCACGCGCCCGGCTCTGGTGCTGCCGGGCTGCGCGCGCAGCCCGAAGCTCAACGGTATCGACTATGTGCTGACGCGGCTGTTCGCCGGCCTCCCGGTCGGCCTGTCCGAGATCATGAAGATGGGCGTGGGCGGCCTGCTGAAGGAAATCGACACGCGCCCGCTGCCGCGCGAGAAGGCTCCCGCCACGCCGCTGATCGGCGTCGCACCGCGCAGCGCCCCGACCATCGCCGCGCTGGTGCTGGCCGCCGGGCGATCGCGCCGGATGGCGCCGCACAACAAGCTGCTGGTCGCCGACCGCACCGGCAAGACGATGATCGCGCGCGTGGTGGACAACGTGCTCTCGGCCAAAACCCGCCCCGTGCTGGTGGTGACCGGACATCAGGCGGAGCAGATCCAGCACGCGCTGGGCGGCCGGCCGGTACGCTACGTCGATGCCGCCGACTACGCCGAGGGCCTGTCCGCCAGCCTGAAGGCGGGTATCGTCGCGGTGCCGGAGGAATGCTCGGCCGCACTGGTCTGCCTGGGCGACATGCCGTTGGTCACCGGCCGGATGATCGACCGGCTGCTGTCCTCCTACGATCCAGACGAGGGCCGGCTGATCGTGCTGCCGACGTTCCGCGGCAAGCAGGGCAACCCGATGCTGTGGGACCGGCGGTTCTTCGCCGAGATACTCCAGATATCCGGCGATTCCGGTGCGCGCTTCCTGCTCGGCAAGCACCTGGAAGCGGTGTCCGAGGTGGAGATGGCCGACGACGCGGTGCTGCGCGACTTCGACACCACCGAATCGCTTAACACCCTGCCGCAGCGGCTGCGACCCGAGCCGATCGGCTGATGCCGATCTGCGAGGCTGATCCTTGGCGCTTCCAGTATTTCGAGCACGTCGATTGCCCGCCGGATGTGCGCATCTCGACCGAGGACCCGGATTCCTGGGAATGGTATCCGGAACATCGCTGGATCTACGACAAATTGGCCGTCGCGTTGTCGCAGGGGTTGCTTGCCGCACCGCATGGCGTGATGCCGCCTGCGTTCCCGGTGTTCTCCAAGCCGATCATGAACCTGCGGGGCATGGGCACCGGCAGCCAGGTGATCGCCTCGGCTGAGGAGTACCGCGCGGCGCTCACCGCCGGCCACTTCTGGTGCACGCTGCTGACCGGCCCGCATGTCAGCACCGACGTGGCGCTGGTGGATGGCGAGGCGCGCTGGTGGCGACACACCACCGGCGCCACCGGACCCGGCGGCACCTTCGACCACTGGCTGATCCATGCCGAACCGATGCCGGAGATCGAGGACTGGTGCGGTGCCTGGGCCCGCAAGCATTTGTCCGGGTTCACCGGGATGGCGAACTTCGAGACCATCGGCGGACGCATCATCGAGGCGCATCTGCGCTTCGCCGACCAATGGCCCGACCTGTACGGTCCCGGCTGGGTAGCGGCGGTGGTGCGCCTGCATGTCATCGGCGAGTGGGATTATCCCGACGCCGATCGCGCCGACGGCTACAGCGTGGTGCTGTTCGGCCCGCACGGTCCGCGCTACCGGCACCCTCCCGCCGCGCTGGTTGATGAGGTGCGCGCCATGCCGGGCGTCTCCAGCGTGCAGATCACCTTCCACGAGGACAAGGCACCGGAACACCACGCCATGCCGCCCGGTGGATTTCGGCTGGCAATCGTCAATTCGCTGACCCTGGGCGCCGGCCAGGCCGCGCGGGAACGACTGCGGAACGCGCTCCTGCCGGCATAGGCTGTCAATCGGCCAGGCTGGTGAGCCCGCCGATCCGTCCGGGTGGCATGTCGAGCAACCGCGCCAGAACCTCACGGCGGAAGTTGTCGTAGACCGCGTCCTTGCCACGGATGTCCGCGCCGAAGTTCGCCGCCGAGCGCTGATACCGCGAATTCAGATAGGGATTCAGCCGGCGCTGGAGTTCGTCATCCAACGCGATCACCCGCCGCGCGATCGCCTCGCGTTCCCCCGGTGCATGCGCGGCATAGTAGGCGATCCACCAGTCGAGGATGCGCAGCCGGTGCACCTCCTCATCCGGGCCCACCCGCTCTTCGGCAAATTGCCTGATCGCCGGATCGCGGATCTGGCCGGTGCGGCGCTCGGTATGCAGCCGCGACAGTATGTGCAGCTCGTAGTGGAGCTCCCAGGCGAAGAAGCTGTGGATGTCGCGATATGGCAGATCGTCCAGTGCATCCCAATGCACCCGGACGATGTCGTTGATCTGCCGAATCGGATCGTAACCTAGCCGGTGTTTTACGTAATCCCGCACGAACTCGGCATGGCATCCGTCATCGCCGATCTGGCGGGCCAGGAAATATTGCTCGTCCAGACCGGGGAACAGCCGATCCAGCGCCTTGGACGCCGCCTGCACGATCAGCGAATCATGGCCGGCGGTCCAGATCCAGTTGTCGCAGATGCCCTCGATCTCCGCCGGCGTCGCGACCGGACGCGCCGGCAGCGTGCGTTGCAGCGGCAGATGCGGCGCAAAGCGCGCGATGACATCGCGATAGATGTCATCCTCCAACTGGGCCGACCAGCGATCGCTCTCCGGGGTGGCGCTCATGTCCGAATCATAGCAGTTGGTTACCGAACGGGACACTGCTTGACGCCCTTCTCCGCCCCCGCCACATCTCCCCCCGCCATGGCCACCCGTCTCGTCATCGACCATCGCGCCGGAGGCGCGTCGAAAATCCAGCCGCTGCGCCATCCGGAGAAGGCGCATCGGCCGGACAACCCGATCCAGCGCAAGCCCGCCTGGATTCGGGTGAAGGCGCCGACCCACCCGATCTACCACGAGACCCGCGCCCTGATGCGCGCCAACGGCCTGGTAACGGTGTGCGAGGAAGCCGCCTGCCCCAATATCGGCGAGTGCTGGTCGCAGCGCCACGCCACCATGATGATCATGGGCGACACCTGCACCCGCGCCTGCGCGTTCTGCAATGTAGCCACCGGCCAGCCGGTGCCGTTGGCTGCCGACGAACCCGCCCGCGTCGCGGATGCGGTGGCGAAACTCGGGCTGGCCCATGTCGTCGTCACCTCGGTCGATCGCGATGATCTTCCGGATGGCGGCGCCGGCCACTTCGCCGCCACCATCCGCGCCATCCGCGCCGCCGCGCCGGCGACCACGATCGAGGTCCTCACCCCCGACTTCCTGCGCAAGCCGGGCGCGGTCGAGGTCGTGGTGGAGGCGCGCCCCGACGTCTACAACCACAACCTGGAAACGGTGCCGAGGCTCTATCCCACCATCCGTCCCGGCGCGCGCTATTTCGCCTCGCTGCAGCTGCTGCATCAGGTGAAGCAGCTCGATCCCTCGATCTTCACCAAGTCGGGGTTGATGGTCGGGCTGGGCGAATCCCGCATCGAGCTCATGCAGGTGATGGATGACCAACGCTCGGCTGAGGTGGATTTCCTGACCATCGGCCAGTATCTGCAGCCCACCATCAAGCACGCCGCGGTCGATCGGTTCGTCACGCCGGAGGAGTTCTCCGAGTACGCAGCCCTGGCACGCGGCAAGGGCTTCCTGCTGGTCTCCGCCACGCCGCTCACCCGCAGCTCCTATCACGCGGACGCCGATTTTTCGTCACTGCGCGCGGCCCGCGCCCGGTCCGTCATTCCCGCGCAAGCGGGGACCCAGGGGGCACGCACTGGGTCCCCGCTTGCGCGGGGATGACGATACAACGTGCCCACCCACGCCGAGCGCCAGATCGTTCCGTACCGGCCTGACCAGCTGTTCGAACTGGTGGCCGATGTTGCCAAATACCCGCAATTCCTCCCCTGGTGCGTCGCCGCGCGCGTGCGCAGCCGCACCGATCGCGAACTCGTCGCCGACCTCACCATCGGCTTCGGCCCGTTTCGTGAGACCTTCACGAGCCGCGTCACGCTCGAGCGGCCGCACCGGGCGAAGGTTCGCTATGAGACCGGCCCGTTCCGCTATCTAAACAACCAGTGGGAGTTCCTCCCGCACCCCCAGGGCTGCGAAGTGGACTTCTTCGTCGATTTCGAATTCCGCAGCCGCATCCTCCAGGCGGCGATCGGCGTGGTGTTCAACGAGGCGGTCCGCCGCATGGTCGGCGCCTTCAACAAGCGGGCGCGGCAGGTCTACGGCCCACCCGTCGTCGCGGATGCGCCACCCACCCCAGTCAGGAGCTGACATGATGCTGTACGCACCGAAGCGTCCGGCCGCCGATCTACCGCCCGTGCGGGTGAACCTCTACTCCGATACCCAGACGCGGCCGTCACCGGCGATGAAGGAGGTCATGGTCCGCGCCCCTGTCGGCGACGAACAGCATGGCGACGATCCCACGGTGAATGCGCTCTGTGACCGCATGGCCGCGCTGCTCGGCAAGCAGGCGGCGGTATTCCTGCCGTCAGGCACGATGTGCAATCAGATCGCGGTCCGCACGCATTGCCGTGCCGGCGACGAGGTCATGGCGCATGAAACCGCCCACATCATCGAAAACGAGGGCGGCGGGGTGGGCTCACTGACCGGTGCGCTGATCCTCGGGCTCAAGGGCGAGCGCGGCCAGTTCGACGCCGCGGCGGTTCGGCGGTCGCTGCGCGAGCAGCGCCGCAACATCCCAACGCAGCGCCTGCTCGCTGTGGAGCAGACGGCAAACACCGGCGGCGGCACGGTCTGGCCGCTCGACAAGCTGAATGCGGTTCTCGGTGCAGCCCATGAACATGGCTTGGCAACCCACATGGACGGCGCGCGGCTGATGAACGCCGTGGTGGCATCGGGCGTTCCGGCGCGCACAATGGTCGCCGGCTGCGACTCCGTGTGGGTGGATTTTACCAAGGGCCTCGGCGCGCCGCTCGGTGCCGTGCTGTGCGGCACCGAGGCGTTCATCGACGAGGCGTGGCGCTGGAAGCAGCGTCTCGGCGGCTCGCTGCGCCAGGCCGGCGTGTGCGCCGCCGCCTGTCTCTATGCGCTCGACCACAATATCGACCGGCTGGCCGACGACCATGCCAACGCCAAGGCGCTGGCCCGCGGTCTGGCGCAGATCCCGGGCATCGCCGTGGAGGAGCCGGAAACCAACCTGGTGTTCTTTGACACCTCGGGCACCGGACTGACCGCTGACGATCTGGCCGAACGGGCGCGGCGCGAAGGCATCATGTTGTCCACGACGGGCCGATACCGTGCCCGCGCCTGCACTCATCTCGATGTCGACCGCGCGGGCATCGAGACGCGCGGTGCAGGCGATCAGGCAGGTCGCGGTGAATTAGCAATGCATTAGTTCGGCGCTGGCATCTTGGTGAGCACCGAAACACCAGGAAGATCCTGCCATGCGTACTCTGCTTCTGCTCGCCGCCGCCATGCTGGCGTTGCCCGCGTTCGCCGACACGACAACCGCCAAGCCGACGCACGTCCGCGTGACCATGCCGCAGCACTTCGAGCAGGCCAATATCACGCACGACGGCCATCTGACGCTGGACCAGGCAAAGGCCGGCTACAAATCCATCGCCCGCCACTTTGCCGCGATCGACCAGGACAAGAAGGGCTACATCACCGAGGACGACATCCGCGCTTACAACAAGGCGCAGCGCACGCTGCATCACCAGTCCGCATCGACCCACACGCCCAGCAGCTAGGGTGCCGCGTAGGCCTTCACGAATGTGGTAACTGCCGCCTCCACGGTGGCGTCGATCTCGGCATCCGATGGCGCCGTCAGGCCAACCGAAGCCCGCAAGAACAGGCTGGTCCGCAGCATCCCGACCAATTGCTCCGCCGCCATGATCGGATCGGCCATGGCAAGTCGGCCCGCGTCACCCTGCTCGGCAAGCCAGGCGCCGAGTGTCCGGAGCAGCGCTGCGGGGCCGTTGTCGTAGAACGCGCGGCCGAGTTCGGGAAACCGCGTGCTCTCGCCGATCACCACCCGATGGATCGCCAGCGCCCGATCCTCCAGGAAGAACCGCAGCAGGCGACCGCCGAACGCGGTGAGCGCTGCGCGAACATCGGTCGCATCGGCAGGCAGCAGTTCCCCAAGCGCAATCTTCTGCTGGCACGCCTCGCCGATGATGGTGGCGAAGAGCTGGTCCTTGGAGCTGAAATGCGCATACAGCGTTGCTTTGGAGACGCCGGCGACGCGAGCGATCGCGTCCATGCTGACCGCGCCGTAGCCATGCGCCATGAACAGCGAGGTGGCCGCCTCCAGCACCAGCTGGTGTTTGGGTGACTCGCTGTCGGCCCGGAGTTCGGTGGTTGCGCTCATGCCACCAAATTGGGCTGACCGACCGGTGGTTTGCAAGTGGCATGATCAACTAAACTGGACCGTCCAGTTTTGGCTTGACTGCGGTTTCCCCCACCCCCACTCTCGCGCGCTGAACTGAACTGTACAGTTCAGAGGAGCCGAGAATGAACGCCATCGTCGAGAAGCCGCAGCCCGTGCCTGCGGACGCCCGGACGCCGGCCACTCCCCGCCGCATGCGCCGCTTTTGGCGGCTCTGGCGCCCGGCGGCCGGCCTGGTGGCGCTGATCGGGATCGCCGCCACCGCGTCCTGGTGGTTCACCGAGGGCCGCTACATCGAAACCACCGACAACGCGTATGTCCAGGGCGACATCGCGGTGCTCAGCCCGCGCATCGAGGGCGACGTGGCCGCAATCAAGGTCGCCGACAACCAGCATGTCCGCGCCGGCGATCCCCTGATCGTGCTCGATCCGGCCGATTGGCGTGCCCGTCTTGCCCAGGCCACTGCCAGCGCCGCCGAAGCGATTGCCGCGATCGAGACGGCAAAGCGCCAGGTCGCCCAGCAGCAGGCCACGATCGATGCGGCGCAGGCAACCATCGCACAGGCGCAGGCCGAACAGGCCCGGGCGAGCGCCGATGCCGGTCGGTCTGGAACGCTGATGGCAGGCGGCTGGGCGTCGCGCCAGTCCAACGATCAGGCCATCGCCGATGCGCGCAAAGCCAACGCGGGCGTGGTCGCCGCACAGGCGCAGAAGGCGGCGGCCGAACAGCAGCTTGCCGTTCTGAGTGCCCAGGTGATCCAGGCCACCGCGCGCCAGCAGAATGCCGCCGCCACGACGCAACTCGCCGAGAACAACCTCGCCTACACGGTGATCCGCGCGCCGTTCGACGGCATTGCCGGCAACCGGGCCGCCGAGCTTGGCCAGCACGTCACGCCGGCCACGCAGCTCATCGCGGTCGCGCCGCTGCGCGGGAAGCTTTACGTCGTGGCGAACTTCAAGGAGACCCAGCTGCGCCGCATGCAGCCGGGCATGAAGGTGCGGCTGATCCCGGACATCGACCCTGATGCGGCGGTAGACGGCCGGGTGGACAGCCTGGCCCCGGCCACTGGCGCGCTGTTCAGCCTGCTGCCACCGGAAAACGCCACCGGCAACTTCACCAAGGTGGTGCAGCGTGTGCCGGTCAAGCTCGTGCTCGATCCGGCCGAGGCCGCGCACGCCGGCTGGCTGCGCGCAGGGCTGTCAGTCACTGCCGAGGTCGATACCCGCGGCCCGGACGCGCAGCGGCTCGGTCTGCTCGGCGCGGCGGCTGCGACGCTGGAGCGCATTGTGCCATGACCGCCGCCGCTGACCAGCTCAGCTGGCGAGAATGGGTCGGCTTCATGGCGATGGTGCTCGGGATGTTCATGGCGATCCTGGACATTCAGATCGTCTCGGCCTCGATCTCCGACATCCAGGCCGGCCTGGCCGCCAGCCCGGACGAAGCATCATGGGTGCAGACCAGCTACCTGATCGCCGAGATCGTCATGATCCCGCTGTCGGGCTGGCTGTCGCGCCTGCTCTCCACCCGCGTGCTGTTCGTCGCCAGCGCACTCGGCTTCACGCTGTTCTCGTTCGCCTGCGCCGGCGCCTCCAGCCTGACCGAGATGGTGGTGTTCCGCGCCGCGCAGGGCTTCATCGGCGGCGCGATGATCCCGACCGTATTCGCCACCGCGTTCCTGCTGTTCTCCGGCGAAAAGCGGACACAGATGTCGGTGCTGATCGGCCTCACCGCCACGATGGCCCCCACCATCGGCCCCACGCTCGGCGGCTGGTTGACCGATCAGGTACTCGTGGCATTGGCTGTTCCTGATCAACGTGCCGGTCGGGCTCGTGGTGGCGGGTGCGGTGTGGACCTGCCTCGACATCGACCAGCCGGACTGGTCGCTGCGCCGCAGCTTCGACCTGCCCGGCCTGATGCTGATGGCGCTGTTTCTCGGCGCCATGGAATATGTGCTGGAGGAGGGCGAGCGCTGGGACTGGTTCCAGGACCAGACCATTGCCTGGGCGGCCGTCATCTCCGCAGTCGCCGGTGTGCTGTTCTTCTGGCGCATGCTGACGCGGCACGATCCCCTGGTGGAGCTGCGCGCCTTCGCGAACGCCAACTTCGCGTTCGGCTCGCTGTTCAGTTTCGTGCTTGGCCTTGGGCTGTACGGCTCGGTCTATCTGGTGCCACTGTTCCTCGGACGCGTGCGCGGTTACGACAGTCTGCAGATCGGCGAGACAATGTTTGTGACCGGAGCAGCAATGTTTCTGTCGGCACCGATCGCGGGACAGCTGGCGCGCGTGCTCGATCTGCGTGTGATGCTGGCGGTCGGATTGCTGATGTTCGGCGGTGGGCTGTGGTGGATGTCGAACCTTACTGTCGACTCGGCATTCTGGGAACTGTTCGGGCCACAGGCGCTGCGCGGTGCCTCGATGATGCTGGTGATGCTGCCGGTCAACCAGATCGCACTCGGTCGGCTGGCGCCGGAAGCAGTGAAGAACGCGTCCGGCCTCTACAATCTGATGCGCAACCTGGGCGGGGCGGTCGGGCTGGCGATGATCAACACGGTGGCGACATCGCGTCTCGCCGTGCACACGCTGCATCTGCAGGAACAGGTAACATGGTCGCGCTCCGCGGCGACCCGCGCGCTCGACAACATGACGCACATGCTGACCGCGGCGAAGTCCGGCGATGCGCATCTCGCGGCGCTGAAGCAGGTGGCGATGCTGCTGCAGCACCAGGCACTGACGCTGGCCTACAATGATGTGCTGCTGCTGATGGCGGGATGCTTCTTCGTGGCGTTGCCGTTGACGCTGCTGCTCGCCAAGCCGGCCGGCACGGCAGCAGCGGCGCACTGACCGCTGCACCGTGCAGGCACCGCAACGACGTCGACGGGGTCGGCCGCCGGGTGGGTGGCGCGGTTGCGGTCTTTGGTTACCGCAGGAACGGATTGCTCCGCCGCTCCGCACCGATCGTCGATCCCGGGCCGTGCCCGCACAGGAACGAGAAATCGTCGCCCAGCGGAAGCAGCTGCTCGGTGATGGCGCGGATCAGCGCGGCGTGATCGCCGTACGGGAAGTCGGTGCGGCCGATCGATCCCTGGAACAGCACATCGCCGACCAGCGCGAATCGCCCGGCCCGGTTGACGAACACCACATGGCCCGGGGTGTGGCCGGGACAATGCAGCACATCGAAACGATGCTCGCCCAGCGTCACGCTGTCGCCCTCGCGCAGCCAGCGATCCGGTGTGACGTTGCGCATGGCGAAGCCGTAGGAGCGACCCTGCTCTTCGAGCCCCCGCAACAGGAATTCGTCGCGACGGTCCGGTCCCTCGATCGGCACACCATTCAACTTTTCGCGCAATTCGTCAGCCCCGCCGGCATGGTCCAGATGGCCGTGCGTCAGCCAGATCCGCTCGACGGCGACATCCGCCTTTTCGATCGCGGCGAGGATGCGGTCCACATCGCCACCGGGGTCCACCACCACGGCCTGCTGGCTGCCCTCGTCCCACAGAATGGTGCAGTTCTGCTGGAATGGCGTGACCGGGATGACCGCGCCGCGCAATTGACCCATCTGCTCGTTCTCCACCGCATCGCTACCGCTTGCCCGATCCGGCTCTGTTCGGTCATTCTATCGTCATGCCCGAGCGCCGCTTCCGTACCCTTGAGAAACTGATTCAGCAGGCCAACCGGACGTCGTCCGGCAAGCCCAACTCGGCACAGATGCTGGCCGAAGTGATCCGCGTGATCACCGACGACGGCTCCGACCCGTACCTGGTACTTGGCGTGCTGGTGGAAGGCGCAGTCCATACGCTGGCGAAGCACATTCCGCGCGCGCGGCAGTCCGAGACGGTTGAAGAACTCAGGCAACTCCTGGCGGAACGGCTGAAGGCGCACGGGCTGGCATGATCGGCGCCCCGATCAGTGCAGCTTGGGCGACTTGAGAAAACTCGACCGGTCCTTCGAACGCACTGTCACCGCCACCGGGCTCTTGTCGCGCATCAGCCGCAGCTGCACCTCGGCTCCAGCGCTGCCAGACGCCCAGACGCGCCGCCATAGCCCCGCGAGGTCGGTGATCTCGTCGCCGCTCACCGCCAGTATGCGGTCACCCGCCTGGACCCCGGCATGATCCGCCGGTCCGTTTTCCGTCACCCGGCCCACCACGAGCGAGTCATCCGCCTCTGTGGCGAGCAGCCCGAGCCACGGCCGCGCCGGGCGGTTCACCCGCCCGTAGCTCAGCAGGTCCTTCATGATCGGCGTCAGCAGACCGATCGGCACGACCATGTTCATGTCGAGCCGGCTCCCCTTGCCGTCGCCCTGCTGCAGGATCAGGGAGCCGATTCCCAACAGCTTGCCGTCGCTGCCGATCAGGCCCCCGCCGCCCCAGAACGGATGCGCGGGAGCAGTGAAGATCGCGTCGTCCAGCACATATTCCCAGTAGCCGGCGAACTCCTGCCGCCCGGCCACGCGGGTCTCGATCGAGTGGTGCCGGCCGCCACCCGCGGCGAACACCACCTGGTCGCCGACCTTCAGTCGGTCCGAGTTCGCCCATTTCCAGCGCCGGAAGATTGAGTTGCCCGAGCGCCTGCACCAGCCCGAACCCGCTGTCCTGGTCATAGGCCAGCGCGTGGCCGGCGATCGCGCGGCCGTCCGAGGAGGTGATCCAGATCGTCTCCGCCTCCGTGATCAGATAGCCAATCGTCGCCACCAGGCCGCTTTCGCGGATCACCACGCCGCTGCCCGCCCGCTCGGTGCCAAGGGTTTCGGCAGTGAACGCGTCCGTCGGCACGTAGGTCTTCAGGTTGACGATCGCCCGCAGCGAACGCTCGAGGTCGAACGAGTAATCGTCCGGGTCGGGTTGCAGCTTCGGTGGGATTTCCCAATCCTGGTTCTTCATGCCTCTGCGTCTTCCCTGGTTCGACGGCGGGGCGGTCATCGCGCGAATATCGGCGCTTTGACCGCCCGTGGCCAGAGATCAATGGCCGGTCTCACCCAGCGCTCAGAACAACCGGTCCGGTGTCGCATACGGCACAATGATGTCCGACGGATCGGCCAGATTCAACATCGCGCGCGCGCGCTCGTCCAGCGTGTCGGCGTCAATATGACGTGCCCGCAGGCCGGCCACCCGCCGTTCCCAGTTGTCCCGTTCGGCCAGGGCCTTGGCCTGGTCCGACTGCGCCTGGATGAGCAGTTCCTGTCGCTGCGTGTAGGCCACCAGGCCGTGATTGCCCTGCGTGGCGCTCCAGCCGAAATAGCCGACCAGCGACAGAAAGATCAGCGGCGCCACCGCTGCCTTCGCCCTGCGCTTGATCTCACGTCCGAGTGGCATCGATCGCTCCGGGTCTCAAGCTGCCATGCTACATGATTCGGGCTTGCGCGGGAACGTGTCGTCGGTTCGGGGTGCTGCCTCGGTTCATGGCATCGGTGAATGCGCTGTGCGCACGCCGGGATTGACCTCCGTGGCCCGCCGTGGCCCTCGATCTTCCTCTCTGTTGACAGCTTTGCTCCCCTTGCTTTCCGGCCGCTCCGCCGCGTCCGACGTTCACCCGATTGACCTGCGGCGGAGGCATCGGCGCCTTGACCGGCTGATGGCCGCGACCGACAACTTGGTCGCCCCACATATGACGGCGGAGCACTGATCGGAGCCGTTCTGGGAACTCCTCGCGGCGGGCGGAGACAATCCGGGACGACGGCAGGAGTTGGCGATGTCCTCGATCACCCGCGTTGCGTTCTGCCTGTTGCTGTCGGTTCTCCCGATCGCGCTACCTGGCAGCGGCCGGGCAGGGGAGGACGCGGCTCCGCTCGTGCTGGAGCGCACGATCGCGCTCGCCGGCGTTGCGGGACGCATCGACCACATGGCAATCGATCTCGGACGCAGGCGTCTGCTGGTCGCCGAACTCGGCAATGGCACTCTCGATGTGATCGACCTCGTGGCCGGAACGGCCATCCACCGCATCGAGGGATTGCGTGAACCGCAAGGTGTTGGTTATGCGCCGAGCGCTGATCTCATCGCGGTGGCAAATGCCGGCGACGGGTCGGTCCGCATGTATCGCGCCGGGGACTTCGCGCCGCTCGGCGCGATCGATCTCGGCGACGACGCCGATAACATCAGGCTCGATCCAGAGTCCGGCCAACTGATCGTGGGCTACGGCAGCGGCGCACTCGCCGTGCTTGATCCGGTGAGCCGAACCATTGTGAGCCGGGCCAAACTGCCGGCACATCCCGAGGGCTTTCAGCTCGATCCGCTCGCCCGCCATGCTTTCGTCAATCTGCCCGACGCCCGGCAGATCGCGGTCGTGGACCTTGCGACCGGCAAACAATCGGCGATCTGGCATGTGCCGGAGCTGCGCGCGAATTTTCCGATGGCACGTGAGAAGACCGGCGCGGTTCTCGCTGCCGTGTTCCGCAGTCCTGCACGGTTGGTCCTGTTGGACCCGCAAAGCGGGCTCGTGCAGGCGAACCTGCCGACCTGCGATGACGCCGATGACGTGTTCTTCGATGCCAGACGCAAACGCATCTATGTCAGCTGCGGCGCGGGAAGCGTTGACGTGTTCCAGCAGAACGCAAACGGCTATCGTTCGATCGGCCGGACCAAGACGGCAGCGGGCGCACGAACCTCGCTCTTCGTGCCGGAACTCGACCGGCTCTTTGTCGCCGCTCGCGCCGGCTTCTTCGGCCTCGGTTCCGATGCCGCGATTCTGGTATTGCGCCCCCAGCCCTGACGAAGTTCGGGCAACCCCTCGCGCCGGCAGGACCGAGTGCGTACCCGGCCGACGCCGAGGTCTGGCAGCCTGCCTGTCTGGCAGCCTACCTGCGCGGAACGGTTCTACCGCGTCTTCGCGGATTGGAGGGATTTTCAGGTCTCCGCTCGTTGTCGATCAAAGAGTTAACCGGAAAGGTCTTCACTACAGGGCGTCTTGCACAACGCGTAGATTGCGATTCCGGCAGGTCTCTGTGGCGCCCCGCGACTTCGAACTCCCGTGTCGCCATCGTAGGCGCAGGAATCCAGGCGTGGAAATAGGGTAGGTCTTCACTACAGCCGATTTCAGCTATGGCGGTAAAAAATCTATGTGGGAAATCAAGATCGTATCCGACAGCAACCATCGTAAAATGGCTCTTCAGGGGGGCGAATCCGCGAAGACGGGCTACCTGCGCAGAATGGTTCGCCCCGCGTACCGCGCCGCCGGCCCCAGTCCCGTCTCGATCCGCATCAACTGGTTGTACTTCGCCGTCCGGTCGCTGCGCGACAGGCTGCCGGTTTTGATCTGCCCGCAATTGGTGGCCACCGCCAGGTCGGCGATCGTGGCGTCCTCGGTCTCGCCCGAGCGGTGGCTCATCACGCAGCGGAAGCCCGCCCGGTGCGCGATCTCCATGGTCTCCAGCGTTTCGGACAATGTACCGATCTGGTTGACCTTGATGAGGATCGCGTTGGCCGAGCGTTCCTCGATGCCGCGACGGAGCCGCTCCGGATTGGTGACGAAAATGTCGTCGCCGACGATCTGGATCCGGCCGCCAAGCGTGGCGGTCATGTGCTGCCAGCCATCCCAGTCGTCCTCGGCACAGCCATCCTCGATCGACACGATCGGATAGCGGCTGATCAGAGCCTCGTAGTAGTGCACGATGCCAGCGGCATCGAGCGTCTTGCCCTCACCCGCCAACACGTACTTGCCGTCCTTGAAGAACTCGCTCGATGCAGGATCGAGCGCGAACACCACGTCCTCGCCCGGGCGATAGCCGGCCTTTTCGCAGGCCTTGGTGATGAACCCCAATGCCTCGTCCGCCGACTTCAGGTTCGGCGCGAAGCCGCCCTCGTCGCCGACATTGGTGTTGTGGCCGGCGTCATGCAGCCCCTTCTTCAGTGCGGCAAAGATCTCCGAGCCCATCCGGATGCCATCGGCCACGGTGCCGGCGCCGATCGGCTGGATCATGAACTCCTGGATGTCGATCGGATTGTCCGCGTGCACGCCGCCATTGACGATGTTCATCATCGGCACCGGCAACGTGCGCGCATAGACGCCGCCGACATGGCGATACAACGGAATGCCCAGGTCCTCCGCCGCGGCTTTCGCGGCCGCCAGCGACACCGCCAGGATCGCGTTCGCGCCGAGACGCGACTTGTTCGCGGTGCCGTCGAGGTCAATCAGGATCTCGTCGAGCTTCACCTGATCGGTCGGGTCCATGCCGCCGACCGCATCGAAGATCTCGCCTTCGACGTTGGAAATCGCGGTCTGCACACCCTTGCCACCGAAACGTACCGGATCGTTGTCGCGCAGTTCCACCGCCTCGTGCGCGCCGGTAGACGCACCGGAGGGTACCGCGGCGCGGCCCATCGCACCGCTGTCCAGCACGACGTCGACCTCCACCGTGGGATTGCCGCGGCTGTCCAGGATCTCGCGGGCGACGATATCGGCGATGGCGGCCATGGCACAGCTCCGTCGGGGTTACCGCAAACAGGATTCACCACGAAGACACGAAGGCACCAAGAGGGTGCGCTCCGCGTCTTCGTGCCGTTGTGGTGAATTTTTCTTAAACGCGCTCGATCAGCGCGGCGATCCCCTGGCCGACGCCGATGCACATGGTGGCTATCGCGCGCTTGCCGCCGCGCGTCTCCAGTGCATTCAGCGCGGTCAAGGCGAGCCGCGCGCCCGACATGCCAAGCGGATGCCCGAGCGCGATCGCCCCGCCATGCGGGTTCACGTGTTCGGCATCGTCGGGCAGGCCCAGCTGGCGTGTCACCGCCAGGCCCTGCGCGGCAAACGCCTCGTTCAGCTCGATCAGGTCGATGTCGCCCAGCTTCATGCCGAGACGCTCGAGCAGCTTCTGCGTCGCCGGCGCCGGCCCGATGCCCATGATGCGCGGCGGCACACCGGCAGTCGCCATCGCCACCACGCGCGCCCGCGGCGTCAGCCCGTGTCGCTTCGCCGCTGCCTCCGAGGCGATGATCAGCGCCGCCGCGCCGTCGTTCACGCCAGATGCGTTGCCGGCGGTCACCGTACCGCCCTGCTTGCGGAACGGCGCCCGCAGCCTGGCCAGGCCCTCCAGCGTGGTGTCGCCGCGCGGATGCTCGTCGCGATCAACCGTCACCGTGCCCTTGCGGCCGGCAATCTCCACCGGCGCGATCTCGCGGGCGAAGAACCCGCTGTCCTGCGCCGCCTTGGCGCGCATCTGCGAGCGGTAGGCGAAAGCGTCCTGGTCGGCGCGCGTCACCTGGAAGTCCTCGGCAACGTTTTCCGCCGTTTCCGGCATCGCATCGACGCCGTACTGCGCCTTCATCAGCGGATTGACGAAGCGCCATCCGATCGTGGTGTCGTAGATCTCGGCGTTGCGTGAGAACGCCTCCGCCGCCTTGCCCATGACGAACGGCGCCCGGGTCATGCTCTCGACGCCGCCGGCGATCATCAACTCGGCGTCGCCGGCGCGGATGGCGCGCGCCGCGGTGCCGACCGCGTCGAGGCCCGAGCCGCACAGCCGGTTGATGGTGGAACCGGAGATGTGATCCGGCAGCCCAGCCAGCAGCGCCGCCATCCGCGCAACATTGCGGTTGTCCTCACCGGCCTGGTTCGCGCACCCATAGATCACGTCGTCGATCCGGTCCCAGTCCACCGACGGATGGCGTTCCTTCAGCACCCGCATCGGATGGGCGGCAAGGTCGTCGGTGCGGACATCCTTCAGAACGCCGCCGTAGCGCCCGATTGGCGTCCGGGCGAAGTCGCAGATATAGGCGTCGGCCATGGCAATCCTCCCGCGTTGCGCTTTGTCCGCTGGCCTAGGGCATACCGGCGCAACCGGCAAGTTCGCCGCAATTGCGCCGCCCGCCTATGGCAGGGCACGCTCAACAGCAGGAGGATGACGCGATGCCTTCCACAGTCAGGCCGGGTCTGCTCGGCGCAGTGTTCGCCGTCCTGTGCGCCCAGGTCGCGATGGCCGACATGAAGGTCTACTACCATGTCGGCAGCTGGGACGCGTTTACCGGCCCTGGTGCCGACGGCAGGCCGGTGTGCGGCATCGGCAACACCAACCCGACCGACAACAGCAGCTTCTCGCTGCGCTTCCCGGTCGGCGGCGACAGCGTGGTGTTGCAGGCGAAGAAGCCAGGCTGGAACATCCCAGCCGGTACCCAGCTTCCGCTGGTAGTGCAGATCGGGCTCAACACGCCATGGAACCTGCAAGGCGTCGGCGATGGCCAGGTGATCGAGTGGTCGCTCGACCGGACCGCGATACAGACATTCGATGCGCAATTCCGTGCCGCCGGTTCCATGACGGTCAGCTTTCCCACCGGCAATGAGCCCCCCTGGACGATCGGCCTGAACGGCTCGACCGCGATCAGTAATGCGTTCGGACGCTGCATCACCGACGTTACGGCGCGGACCGAGTCGCAGCAGCCCGCTCCCGCACCTGCTGGCCCGACGCAGCCGTTCGGCCAGGCGCCCGCTCAACCTGCCACCCAGGAACCGACGCAACCGACCGCACCGCATCCGTAGGAGGCCACAATGACCACCACCGGACGCTGCCTCTGTGGTGCGGTCCGCTACCAATACGACGGCGAGCCAACGCTGGTCGTGCACTGCCATTGCGAAAGCTGCCGGCGCCAGACGTCATCGCCCGTTGCCACCTTCGTCCTGATCCCCAGGGCGGCGCTGCGGTTCACCGGCGGTCAGCCGAAGGAGTTCGCATCGTCGCCCGGGGTGCGGCGTAGCTTCTGCGGCGAGTGCGGTTCGCCGATCTCGTATCTGACCGACCGGCGTCCGGACATCATCGATCTGTTCGCCGGCACGCTCAGCGATCCCGCGAAGCTGGCGCCGCAATGCCATGTGCACGCGATCGAGCAGCTTGCCTGGTTCGAGGTCGCGGATCACCTGCCGCGCTATCCGGGCTCGCGGCTGACCGACCTGCCGATGCGCCATGGGCCACGGCAGGCCAGGTGAGATCGGAGGTCGCGCCAGCGTCAGATCCTGCGACTGTCGTACGCCCAGTGCAGCAGCGCCTGGCGCTGACGCCGGCGGCAATCGAGGTCGCCTGGCTCGCAGTTCACCTGGAGCTGCCTGATGTGCCGGCGCATCGCCTTCCACCGGCCGATCTGGCGGCGGTCTTCCTCCGGCATCCGCCGGCCCAGGTAGTAGCGGCAATACCATTGGAACCAGCCGCGTGGATCGTCGGGATGGATCCACCCCTTCTCGCGCCACACCGAAAGCTTCTGGCTGGCGTCAACGCCGAAGCAGTTCAGCCTCGGGTCGCGGCGCCGCGGTGACAGCTTCGCGCGGGTGAACCAACTCGCCGGGAACTCGTCGCGTGTGTCGGTCATGTACTTGCCGCCGAACACCCCGAGTTCGAGCATCTGCCGCGGCGTCAGTTCCGGCGCGAACTCCGGATCGAAACCCCGGCCGACCGGAGCGGTCAGCGCATAGTGGTGACCACGCTGCATCCGATCGTTCACGATCACCACGCGCCGGCCCATGCGACACGGTATAGCGCAACCTCAGCCGGGCGGCATCGGTCCCACGTAATCCGACTGCGGCCGGATCAGCCGCCCCGTTGCCTGCTGCTCCTGCGCATGTGCGATCCAGCCCACCACGCGCGCAACCGCGAACGCCCCGGTGAACGCATCGCGCGGCAGGCCAAGCGCCTCCAGCAGCAACGCCGTGTAGAACTCCAGGTTGGTCTGCAGCGAGCGGTTCGGTTTGCGCTTCGCCAGCACCGCCAGCGCCGCCTGCTCCACCGCCTCGGCGTAGTGCAGCCGGCCGATGTCGCGGTTGAGCCGCGCCACCACCGCCTTCACCACGTCGCTGCGCGGGTCCTGCACACGATAGACGCGATGTCCGAACCCCATCAGCCGATCGCCACGCATGACCGCCGCATCCAGCCAGGCTTCGGCAGCTTCCGCAGGCCCGATCGCATCGAGCATGTCAAGCACCGGGCCGGGCGCGCCGCCGTGCAACGGCCCCTTCAGCGCGCACAGCGCCGCGGTCACCGCATCGGTAAGGCTGGCACGCGTGGAGGCCGCGACCCGCGCAGCGAACGTCGATGCATTCAGTCCATGATCGGCCGCGGTCACCAGATAGGTATCCAGCGCGGCAGCCGCGTCCGGGGCCGGCGGCGTGCCCTTCAGCATGCGCAGGAAGTCGGCGGCGTGTCCGGACCGCGGATCGGGTGCCACCGGCAGTTTGCCGTCGCGGATGCGGATCGTCGCGGCCAGTCCGACCGCCACTGTTGCAGTCAGCAGCAGCGGTGCGTCTGCGGCATCATCCGGCACGCCGGCCAGCAGCAGACGCACCGCTGCCAGCGGCGGCAGTCCGCCGGCGATCGGCAGCAGCTTGCGCATGTGCGCAAACGCACGCTCGCGGGCCTGGCCCAGGGCACCGCGCAACTCGGACTCGCCGAGCGGGCGATCGACGAAGTCCTGCCACAGCAGTCCGGTCAGCCACTCGAAACTGTGCCGTCCAGCGATGTCGTGCAGGTAATGGCCGCGCAGGATCAGCACGCCCGCCTCGCCATCGACCTTGCTCAGCACGGTCTCGGCTGCGACCACATTCTCCAGGCCGTCGGCAATGTTGCTTGTCTCGCCACGCGGCATGCGCGTTCTCCTTGGCAGGTTGACGTCGTAATGGCATACGTTGAGCGCACCTTCGTCAATCTTGATCGCGTGAATCAATATGCCGGCCGATGACGCCGCCCCACCTGCCCGCTGGCTCACCGCCGAGGAGGCCACGTCACGCCTCGGCGTTTCGCGCCAGACGCTGTACGCCTATGTCAGCCGCAACCGGATCGGCATGACCGCCGCGCCGGACGATCCGCGGCGCAGCCTGTACGACGCGGCCGACGTGCGCCGGCTCGCCGAACGCAACCGCGGCGGTCGCAGCAGGCGCGCTGTCGCCGCCTCGACGATAAGCTGGGGCGAGCCGATCCTGGTCTCCGCGATCACCCGCATCGAGGGCGGCCGTCTGGAATACCGCGGCCAGGATGCGATCGCCCTGGCCGAAACCGCAACGCTCGAAGACGTCGCCGCACTGCTGTGGCAGGTCGAAGCATTGCCGCCGGCCCGATCACCCCGCGGCTGGCCGCGGGCGCAATCGGCGGCGGGCGTCGCCGAACGCTGCATTGCGGCGATGGCCGATCTGGCGATGGCAGGGCAATGGACCGGCAGGGTGGACAGCGTGCTGCCGGGTGCGGTCCGCATCCTGGACCGGATGGCCTGGGCGGCGGTCGGGCTGCCCGGCGCCGTCGTGCAGGCCTCGGCGCAGCCATTGCATGAGCGCATGGCGTCCGCCTGGGGTGTCGGGCCGAAGGCGGCCGATCTGATCCGCCGCGCGCTCGTGCTGACGGCGGACCATGAACTGAACAGCTCGACCTATGCCGCGCGTGTCGTGGCATCCACCCGCGCGCCTCTCGGCGCCTGCGTGCTGGCGGGTCTGGCGGCTCTGGTCGGTCCCCTGCACGGCGGGATGACCAACGAAATCCGCCACCTGCTGGCCGATCCTGCGGTAATCGCCGATCCGTCGGCTGCGATCGCGGTACGGCTCGCGCGCGGGGAACGGATCCCCGCCTTCGGCCAGCCGCTCTATCCGGACGGCGATCCGCGCGCCGCGGCGCTGCTGTCGCGTCTGGGCGCTCCGCCGCGTGCCCAACGTCTGATCGAGGCGATGCAGGTGATGACCGGCATCGCACCCAACATCGATTGCGCGCTGTTCATCCTCGAGGAGCGGTTGCGACTACCGGCCGGTGCGGCGTTCGCGGTCTTCGCTGTCGGGCGCACCGTCGGCTGGATCGCCCACGCGCTCGAACAGTGGCGCGACGGCACGCTGATCCGTCCGCGCGCGGTGTATCCGGCGAACCAGACGCGTCGCGTGTAGGGTCACGGGTTCTCACGCGACCGGACAGGCCGAAACAGGCCTCCGCTACCCCCCGATGTTCACCACCAGCACGCGCCGGTTACGCGACTCAGGAACCTGGTCGGGCGTGGCCACCAAAAGACCTTCCTCGCCCATGCCGATCGGCTGCAATCTTGCACGCTCCACGTGGAACCTGCCGGCCAGGTACTCGGCCACGGCAACCGCGCGCCGGTCCGACAGCGCCTTGTTGTAATCGCGTCCGCCGACCGTATCGGTGTGACCCTCGAGGCGGAACCGATACGCTGCCAGTGCCGGGTTGGTCAGCGCGCTGCCAAGGTCGTCGAGCGTCTGGACCGCCTCGGGCGTCAGGTCGGCCGAGCCGGTGGCGAACAGCACATTCAAGCTGACCGCCGGAGCGGTCGCAGGCGCGCCGGCGGTTGCGGTCGAGGTCGAGGTCGCGGGAGGCTGGCCGATCCGGATGCCGCGGGTGGGCGCACCTCCCGGCGTCGGGCTGAGCGACTTGATCATTTCGTCGACGCTCGGGTTGTGCTGAGCTCGGGCCGGCGCCGTGGCAAGGATGCCGATGACGGCGAGCGACAAGACTATAGCACGGACAACTGCGAATTGCATGGCATGGCTCCGTCGAGTTCAGCTACCAAGGTTGACCACCTGCACACGGCGGTTTTGCGGCTCGGGGGTCTGATCGGGCGTGGCAATCAGCAATTGGGCCTTGCCTACGCCGACCGCCTGCACGCGGCTGCGATCGACGTGGAAGTTGTTGGCAAGATAGTCCAGCACAGCGGCAGCGCGCCGGTCCGACAGGTTCCGGTTGTACTCGATGGTGCCGACCGTGTCGGTGTGGCCCTCGATGCGGAACCGATAGCCGGCCAGGGTCTGGTCGTTCAGTGCCTTGCCGAGGCTGTCGAGGACATTCACTGCCTCCGGTGTGAGTTCGGCTGACCCGGTGGCGAACTGTACGCTCAGGCTGATCGTGGGGGTCAATGCCGGCGGTCGGGCCTGATTGGGCGCGGCCGGTCCGACGCGGATACCGCGGGTCGTGCCCAACGCGCCGGTCGGGGTCAGCGCCTTGACGATCTGTTCCGGGGTGGGGCCGTTCTGCGCCGAGCCGGCCACCGGAGCGAGGACGCCCGCGGCGAGCATGGCAACGGCGGCCAGGTACGGCGGGGGTACGCATGACAAACTCCTTCG
This sequence comes from uncultured Alphaproteobacteria bacterium, assembly GCA_963749575.1. Classification (GTDB taxonomy): domain Bacteria; phylum Pseudomonadota; class Alphaproteobacteria; order Acetobacterales; family Acetobacteraceae; genus JAMXLO01. Next base: position 324,770 of record CAVVNM010000008.1, on the reverse strand, counting down.
TTGGCCCGGCCATACGATTCTATAGCATGACGCGCGCGATTTGGCTCACCGTGAACGAGCTGTCATCCGGGAGATGTGCCAAGGCTAATTCGGCGATATTCATCGCCATCAACCGTCCCCGCCGACGGCAGCGGCAAGTTCGGTCCGCACCAGTTCGCCGGACTTGCCCGGCTCGCGGTGCAGCGCGATCACGCGGTCGTGGAGCGCCGCCACCGACGGCCGGTGAGCGATGGAGACCAGCGTCGTACCCGGCAGTCGGGCCTTCAGCGCACGATAAAGCTCAGTCTCGGCCTCGGGGTCGAGGCTGGCGGTCGCCTCGTCCAGGAACAGCCAGTCCGGCTTCGCCAACAGCGCGCGCGCCAGCGCCACACGCTGCTGCTCGCCGCCGGAGAGCTGTTGCGGCCAGTTCTCGTCCTCGTCCAGGCGCGAAACGAACTGTGCGAGGCCGGCATCCTCCAACGCGCGTGCGATGTCCTCGTGGCTGTAGGCGCTGGGCGGTTGCGGATAAGCCACCACCTGGCGCAGCGAGCCCAATGGGATGTAGGGACGCTGTGGCAGGAACAGGCAGCGTTCGATCGGACGTCGCACGGTTCCGCTGCCGAATGGCCAGATACCGGCCAGCACGCGGAACAGCGTGGATTTGCCCGCGCCCGAGCTTCCGGTGATGACCACCGAGTGGCCGTGCTCCAGCACCAGGTCGGCGTGCGCCAGCAGCTCGGCGCCGTTCGGCAGTTCGATGGTGGCGTCGCGCATCTGTACGGTTCCGTCCGCCGACTCGGCCAGCGTCAGGCCGGTGCCGAATGCGGCGCGCGCCGCGACCACCGCGCGATGGAACGTAGCCAGCCGTTCGACGATGGCGTGCCACTGCGCGAGGTCGGGATACCGGGAGATGAACCAGGACAGGGCATCCTGCACCCGGCCGAAAGCGCCGGCGGTCTGGGTCAGCCCTCCCAACGGGATCTCGCCGGAGAAGAACCGCGGCGCTGCGACGATGAACGGGAACACCACCGCCACCTGGTCGTAGCCGGCGGTCAACGCATTCAGCATCTTGGTGCGCTGCATGATCCCCCACCAGTTGCCGATCACCCCGGCGAAACGATGGCCGAGAGCGTCCTTCTCCTCGTTCTCACCGGAGTAGAGCGCGATGCCTTCCATGTTCTCGCGCACCCGTACCAGGCTGTAGCGGAAGTCGGCCTCCACGCGTTGCTGGCGGAACCGGAGTTTCGCCAGTGGACGGCCGACCAGATGGGTGAGCCAGGAGCCGGCGACCGCGTACAGCAGTGCAACCCAGACCATGTAGCCGGGGATCGCGATGCCGAACAGAGTGATGGTGCCGGACAGCGACCACAGAATGCCGAGGAAGCTGACCAGCGTGACGATGTTCGCCAGCAGGCTGATGCCGAGTGTCAGCGTGCTGTCGATGAAGTCGCGGATGTCCTCCGAGATGCGCTGGTCCGGGTTGTCGGTCCCGATCGCGGCGCGATCGGTGGTGAGGCTGATCCGGTAGTAGGCGCGGTCCGCGAGCCACTCGTCGAGGAAGCGCACGGTCAGCCAGCGACGCCAGCGGATTTGCAGCCATTGTGACAGCCACGTGAAGTACACCGCGACCACGATGTACACGACGGCGATCTCGCAGAACCCCGGCATGAAGCCGCTGGGTGTGCGGCGGTACAGGAACAGCAGTTGCCAGAACGCCGCGAAATCCTTGTCCTGCAGCGAGTTGAAGAATTCGCGATTCCAGAAGCTGAGGATCACCGTCATGCCGACCAGCAGCAGTCGGAGTGCCAGAATCGAGATCAGCAGGCTCCAGGCGGACCACCTCTCCTCCGAACGAAAGTACGGCCCGGACAGGTGCCAGGCGTCGCGCACGAATGATCGGAGTCCGCGCATCGGTAACTATCTCTCTTCAGTGGGGTTGAGCCTGGTCGCTACCGCGGCAAGCCATGCGTTCAGGCGCTGGCGGTTCGCGCCGAGGTCGGAATAGCCATACACACTGCGCGAATACAGCACGAGGGTACTGGTTTCCTGCCCGGCATCGCCGATCTGCGCGGTGACCAGGTCGGGGAAGTTGAACCAGGCACTGCGGACGACGAAATGGGCCTGCCGTTGCACCGGATACGCCGCCGCCAGATATGTCCGTGGCTGCCCCGCCGCCATGGCGATCACCGCGTCATACAGGCGCGCAGGGGACAGCGGGAAGACCGGCGTGACGATGTCGGGTGCGGTTTCGGCGCCCAGCGGAGCGGCGAGCGCCGTGTTCGGGCTGGCGGGTCGCTGGATGTGCGCCAGGTCCAGCAATACCGGGGTCGGCACGCCGCCCGCACCGGCGACGCCGCAGGCCGGCAACAGGAATGCGACAAGCCAGGCGAACGGTGTCACCGCTCCGCCATGGCGCGGCTTGGTCGGCCGCGCCGATAATCGCCTAATTCATTGAACAGCATGAATATTTCTCGTAGTTCATCACTCTGGGTCAGCGATCCGCCAATACCGCTCCCAAGCCGCCAAGGGGAAGCCGGGCGCTTCCGGCGGTGGCTCGCCCTCTATGACATGCGTAACGTTGCCGTTGTGTGTGCCAAAGATGTTCAGTTCCTCATGGTTGTCCGTAGGGGGCGGAATCGCCGGGTTGGTTCTGCTCCCTGTGGGGCAGGCTGAGCTATAGCACGCATCGCCGTCCGCGTGCCCGCCAACGCTGTCGGCGGGATAGTGGGGGACGGCGAGGTTGACGAAGTTCAATGTGTGGCTATCTGCCAGATAAGATGGCCATTCGCTTCCTTGCCTCCGGGCGTCCTGCTCGCTGTCTCGCAGCGTTGTGCTGCGTTGGCGCCTTGGCGGCCGGCTGCACGGGTCCTGCCGTGCCGGTCGCTGGAAATCAATTCGATGGGGTCTATCAGGGCGAGAACCGCGCGGTCAGGGGCTTCGGGTGGGTGTGCAGCCCGCCGAGCTACCAGGACGCGGTCACTGTCAACGCCGGCCGGTTCAACTACACGTTCTTCGATCAACTTGCGCAACCGGCGCCGATCCCTGTGCAGATCGCGGCCGATGGCACGTTCCGAGGGCAAATCCAGTACGGCACTGACTCGACCCTCCGATGGGCGGGGATGATTATCGTGTGGGCAACGGTGACCGGCCGCATCAACGGTACGACGATCGAGGCCACAGTGGCCGACTTCCGTTGCACCCGGCAATTGACCTTGCAGCGGCGCTGAGCAGGCCTTGATACAGGCGTCCGGCGCCGTGACATCAGATTGCAGCTGCGATGTTGCCCTATCGACTTGGAACGATATAGTACCGAAAACCGCTGATGGCGGGGCGAGACGAAGTATCGCGGAGCGGGTTCCGGGTCACGCCACAGAACGGGCAGGATAGCACGGTTCGCGGCACGAACGGAGAACCCGCGCTCCTGACCCTGCATCCCGACCGTGGCGTCTCAGCCATGTGTGTTCACCGCGGCAGGAAGCGGATTGACGGCTGCCGCTGCGCGCACGACACGTCGGGCATTAGCTCCGGCCGGTCAATGAAAGCTGCTACGACGGCAGCGGCGCATGGGCTGAATGCCCGTACGCTGTGACCGATCAGGGGGAACTCGACCCAGTGCGCGCTTTCTCCGATCAGCCCGGCAACGCGGCGGCTCAGAGCCGGGCTGGCATTGGGGTCGAACTGGCCTGCCAGCACCAGGGTCGGAATGCTCGTGGCCACTGGGACCACTGGGGGCGGCCCAAGAGCCGACCACTCACCGCAAATGCCTTGAAGTTGTGCCTCCGCGTCGTCCGCCAGGCTATCGCGATAGTGCGGGCGGTCACGGCACTCCACTGCGGCATGGGCTGGGATATTCAGCGCCTCGGCGCCAGTCAGGATAGCGGCGAGGGCAGCGGCGAGGTCGGCCGAATCGCCATCGTGCGCCTGGGCGATCAGCCGTGGCAGGCCGGGGTAACTGCTCGTGTAGTAGAGGAGATTACCCACGAAGACCTGGAAGGCCGAGGCGGTCAGCAGCATCTGGTCGCCCGGCAGCTGCATCCGGGGCGGCACGGGGACGGCGAGCGGAGCACGGTCGAGCCGGTCCAATGCTTGCCGGTACAGCTCGGCGAGGTCGGGAAATGCGGCGGCGCAGATGGCATCATGTTCGCATAGGGCGAAGAACGCGTCCCGGGCCTCGGCAAACCTGGCTGACCATGCGGGAAGCGGGTCCGGCGGATAAAGGGAATCGAGCACAGCCGACCGGATCGTGCCGGGATGCCTTGCCATCAGGGTCATCGCAACTGTCGTGCCGTACCAACTCGCCGACGACATTCCAGCGTTCGATCCCGAGCGCCTGGCGGACTTGGTCGAAGTCCTCCACCGTTGTGGCGGTCCCGAAATCGTCGAGGTCGATCTCCCGCACCCTTGCCTCGTCGCGGCAGGCCATGAACGCGGCACGGCGCTGCGCTTGCGCGTGTGTACTGGGCGTCCCCGTCGCCATGATAGTGGCACGAAGAAGCGCGCCCGCCGCGCCTGGACATATGGCGGGCTCCGAGCGGCCAATGCCGCGCTGATCGACGAGGACCAGATCGCGGCCCCTGGCATAAGGGTGGCGCGCCTGGTAATCGGTGTAGACCGTCAGCGGAGAGCCTGGACCGCCGTTGATGTACACGATCGGGTCGGGCTGTGTCGGCTGTTGCACGCTCCTGACGACCACGACGGCCAGGTTGAAAAAGCCACGACCGGGGTCGCCGTAGTCACGCGGCACGGGGACCGTCCCGCAGCGGACCTGCGGCACGATGTCCGGCGACAAGTGCGGCAGATCGCATGCCGTTTCGCGGAAGGCGGGGCGGGAACGGTCCGACTGGCCGGACGCGCGGTGCGGCAACGTGCTGCTGCTGAGGAGCACCAGAGTGGCCGCGTAAAGGGCGATGCGCTTGGGTCGCCTCATCATTGCTCGCTCCGTCCTGCGGCAGCCGCATCCCCCGTCCGGTGCCATCGTACGATGTCCGCGACGGTGTTCTTGCTCAGCCCGGTCTCGCGCCCGTCCAAGCGGTACGAGCGGTCCTGTGCGACGAGAGAAAGCACCTTGGGCGCGAGCCGATCCGACTTGGGACGCCGGCCGGGCTGACGGCCCAGCGTTTTGCCCCGGGCCATGGCTGCGGTGATGCCCGAGCGGATGCGCTCCTGAATCAACTCGCGCTCAAACTCCGCAATGCCCGCAAGCACTGTTGCGATCATTCGCCCGTGCGGCGTCGCGAGATCGAACGCCATACCGTTCATCGCGATCACCGACACCAGTCGAGCCTCAAATTCCTTGAGCGTTGCCAGCAAGTCCATTGAGCTGCGGCCCCAACGCGACAACTCAGTGACCAGGACCGCATCAATCTTCCGTGCCTGTGCGAGCGCATGACCTTACGCCGTTCCGCCCCATCCACCTTCGCACCAGACCCTGTTTGCTTGATCAGACCAGCCACCTCGCAACCGGCTCGTTCGGCGAAAGCCTCGAGGTCTCGTTCCTGGCGGGCGCAGGATTGATCCGAGGTCGAGACGTGGCAGTAAGGCGCGGCCCTTTGTCCCCCTTGTTCCGGCTGGGGTGCCAACCGTAGCAAACGATGGATTACTGTATCACGAGGCGGATATAACGGTTTCCACGCATCACACGGATGGAGGCGGTGTCAGCGATGATGTATTCGGGCTCGCGCACTTGCTTGGTTTCCACTTCGCCCCGCGTATCCCGAATCTCGCAGAGCGCAGACTTTACGCTTTCGATTCGGCGAGCAAATGGCCCGCGCTCGCACCGTTCATCGCTTCTATCTCGGCCGTGCGCTCGATACCGCACGTCGCCGTGGCGAGACTGTGCCAGACACATTGCTTACCCATCTTGTGCCGGTTGGCTGGCAGCACATGAATCTGATCGGAGACTATCTTTGGGAGGCCGATAGCCTTCCGGTGCCCGCTGAATTCCGGCGGCTGCGCCAACCAACAACCATGTCGTCCGAATTGGCGGTTGCCTGACGCCGTTCCCGATTTGTACCGCGAACCGTGCTATCCTGCCCGTTCTATGGCGTGACCCGTTCCAGGGCTGAATTGCGAGAGGATGATGCTGGCGCGGTACAAACACAGGGGCCGGCTCCAGGCCGGCCCCCCTCGGCAGCAATGTTTGGTCGATGATCAGCCTTGGCCATTGTCGGTCGGAGCGAACTCATAGGTCCGCGATGCCTGTGCCGACGGGGTCAGCGCGGACATTCCGGCGGCGATGCCCAGCATGGCCGCAAGAGCCAACATCATGGTCTTCATTATTCTCACTCCTTCGTTACTTCGCGTGTTTTCGTGCGGTTGCGAAGTGGGCCATCTGTGCTCGTGGGATAATACAATATTTTCGCATATATTTTATGCCGAGTATGCCGGAAACGAAGTGTTACGTTGTTTCTCGATACAACTCACTACTTGCCCACGCCGAGCTTGCCTGAGCGATGACTGGCGGCGCCAGTGCCTTGCCAGATCGATGCACAGATTCTTTACCGGCGCAGCCGGGCGGTGAAGACTTGCATTGTCTGCTTATGAAGCCCGGAGCATTCGTGACACGTTTTCGTGATCTGATTCTACTGCTCGTCGCACCGACAGGGGCGCTGCCGGGAACTGCCCGGATCAATCCATTCCGTTAACGGCAGCGCCCGGCGTCGCAACGCTGACCGCTGCTTCGCGATTTTGCCGAGGCGGCCGCGATGGCGCGGTGCGGTGGGGTCGGCCAGACCGGCACGGATTAGCTGCCCGGCGCTTACGGTCTGTTCATCGCGCTGTGGTGGGATGACCGGGCCCGGACGACTGGCGCTTCGGCCATGGATACTGACGCGAACCCGACTCCCGCGAGTTGCTGCAATCTGCAACATCGCCTCTTCACCTCGTTCGGCGAGCCGCTGTTCCGACGCGCCGAGACCGACGGCACACCGGTCATGGTGGTGAAGCGGGGCGAGAAGGAAGCGGTGATCCCGCTACGCTCTCTGCAACGGGAGTTCGGCATCCCGGACGAGTCCGATGACGGCAAGATGCTCGGCCTGATCGCGCAGTCGCTCGACTTCATCGCCGGATTGCGGATCGGCGATCCGTTGCCGCCCGAGGTGCTGAGCGGCGAGGCGAGCTGGGAGCCGAGTGAGCTGCACCTGCAGATCGCCAATGCGCGGCTGCAATGGCAGTTGGTGGCCTGGCTGAACTCAGGCACCGGCGGCGATTCGCCGAACCTGGACGCCGATGCGTTGCTTCAGGTGGCGGACGATCCGGCGCGCAAGCAGCAGGTGCAGGAGGCGTTCGCCAAGGCAGCCGAGACGCTCGGGCTGCCGTCGCGCGAGGCGGTGATCCAGCTGGTCGAGGATATGGCACAGGAACTGGCCTATATCGAGGCGTTGCGCGACCGGCTGCTGCGCCGCGTGAAGGGTATGGCGGAGAAGCTGAACCGCATGGCGCAGGCCTATCGCGGCGACGGCTCGCATCTCGAGACGTTGACGCAGGTGCGGCGACTGACCGGTGCCGCGCTGAAGCAGATCAGCCACAAATTCGACGAGCTGGATGCGCAGACCGGCGAGGTGATGGCGGCACTGCGCAATGCCGACAGCCAGCGCACCTTCATTCGTTCCAACCGCGACTGGCTGTACCGCGCCCAGCGGGCATGGCAGTCGCTGCTGGAGGAGTGGGACGTGGCGGGAACCGGCTTCGACGAGGGGATCCTCGCGCTGCTCAATCGCAGCTACCAATTCCTGGCGCCACGCTTCATGCCGGTTACCGAATGGGCGTTGCTGACACGGCCCGCAACGCGCAAGCAGAACACCGTGCGACGGATGGTTTGGTGATCACTCCCGGCTCAGCTTGCTCACCGCGCGGTCGAACTGTGCGAGGTAGATGTTCTCATCGGCATCCAGCCAGATGCCGTGCACGTTGAACGCGCCGGCGAATGGCTCGTCGTGGGCGAACTGCGCCAGCTTGCGGCGATCCTTGGTCCAGATCGATACGCCGTCAGCGCCGGCGACGTAGCTCACCTCGCGGCCGAATGCGAGGTCGCTCGGCATGGTGAATCCGGTCCACTGGGCCAGCACGTCGCCGGTGGTCGTGAACACCTGAATGCGGTGGTTCTCGCGATCGCAGACATGCAGCCGATCATCGGCATCGGCGGTGATGAAGTGAACCAGCGCGAACTCGCCGGGCCCGTTGCCCGGTTCCCCCCAGGAATGCTTCAGTTCGCCGTCCGCAGCGAAGCAATGCACCCGGCGATTGCCATAGCCGTCGGATACGAAGATCTCGCCGGTAGACCCGAACGCCACGCCGGTCGGCATGTTGAACGGATTGCCGTACAGTGTCGGCATCGCGAAACCGCGCGCGCCGAGAGTACGCAGCAGTGTGCCGTCCGGCTCGTGTTGCGTCACGGTGTGCAGGCCGGAATCAGTGATCCAGACGTGACCGGCCGGATCGATCGACAGGCCATGCACGAAGCTGGAGAACTGACCCTCGCCCCATGAGGTGACGAACCGGCCCTCGGCGTCGAACACCAGCACCGGATGCGCGGCGCGGCACAGCACGTAAACGTCACCGTTCGCGGCGACCGCACCCTTCACGGTGGTTTGCGGTGGCCCGGGATGGTTCGCCTCGCCGAAGTTCCACCAGCGCGGCAACTTCGCCCAGTCGCGCTGGAAGCGGTAACGGTAGGAGCCTGTGCCGATGATCGTATCGGTCATGTGATATCCTCAGGTTTGCACTATCCGCCGAACTCGCCCGGCCGCAACAGTCTTGCCAGACGATCCAGCACAGCGTTCGCCATCCCGGGCTCGGCGCCGGTGAAGAACCCCCGCGCCACGTCGAGATACTCGTTGATCACCACCTTGGCCGGCGGGCCGCCTGCCATCCCAAGCTCCGCTGCGCCGGCACGCATCAGTGCGCGCAGCACCGGATCGATGCGCGCCAGCGGCCAGTCGGCCGGCAGCGTCTCGGCCAGCATGCGGTCGATCGTGTCCTGCTGCGCCACTGCGGCACGCACGATCCGGGCGAACAGCGGCACCTCGGCATCCGGCACCCGGCCGTCCTCGAAGCCGCCGGTGCCGGGCAGCTCACCCAGCCGGTGGCGGACGAACTGATCGATCACCGTCTCCGGATTGTCCTGCGCCTGTTCGCTCTGAAACAATGCCTGCACCGCGGCGACGCGCGAGGCGGTGCGTGGCCGGCGCGCCGTTCTGCCCATCACACCGCGCCGAGATGCCTTGCCGCGCCGATCTGCAGCAGGGCCGCCGCTGCGGCTTCGGCGCCCTTGTTGTGGCCGTCCTGACCGGAACGCGCCTCTGCCTGGGCAATGCTGTCGCAGGTCAACAGTCCGGTGCCGAGCGCCAATCCAAACTGCAGCGCGACATGCATCAGCCCCTCCATCGAGGCGCGGCAGATGAATTCGTAGTGGTCGGTCTCGCCACGCACGATGCAACCGAGCGCAATAAACCCATCGAACCGCCGCGAGCCGCGCATCGCGATGCGGACCGCCTGCGGCAGTTCGAATGCACCGGCGACGTCGAGCTGCTCGAAAGTGGCGCCGGCCTCGCGCAGAATGCGGATCGCACCGTCCGTCAGCCCATCGATCACGGCGCGATAGTACGGCGCGCGGACCAGCAGAACATGTGGCGGTGGGCCCGCGATCTGCGGCGCGGCGGGAAGCGGCGCGTCCTCCGTGCTCATCCGGTATAGCCTTCGCCGACGATATTCGGGATCGCCTTTTGCGCCACGATATTCAGTCCGTAGCCCTCGAGACCGACGATGGTGCGTCGGACGTTGGACAGCAGCACCATGTTCTTCACGCCAAGATCGAGCAGGATCTGCGCGCCGATGCCGTAGTCGCGCAACGCGCGTTGCGGTCTTGGGCTGCCGACGGCGAGTTGGTTCACCCGCTCGGCGAGCGCGGTCTTGCGATGCTCGCGGATCAGCACCACGACGCCGCGGCCCTCGCGGCCGATCATGTGCATGGCGTTGTGGATGGCGATCCAGTGCGGCCCGGCGGTCATGTCGTCCAGCAGATCGACCGCATGCATGCGCACCATCACCGGGTCCGGCCCGCTCACATCGCCCTTCACCAGCGCCAGATGCTCCTGGTACTCGACCGTGTTGGCATACACCACGGCGCGCCAGTCGCCGCCTGCGATATGGTGGAAGGTGCCGTCGGCCACGCGCTTCACCAGCCGCTCGGTGAGGCGCCGGTGGGCAATCAGGTCGGCGATCGAACCCAGCTTCAGGTTGTGACGCTGTGCGAACGCCACCAGATCCGGCAGCCGCGCCATGGTGCCGTCGTCGTTCATGATCTCGCAGATCACCGCCGCCGGATACAGCCCGGCCTTGCGCGCGATATCGACCGACGCCTCGGTGTGTCCCGCACGTACCAGGGTGCCGCCCTCGCGCGCCATCAGCGGGAAGATGTGCCCCGGCGTCACGATGTCGTCGCGGCCGCATTCCGGATTGATCGCCACCGAAATGGTGCGCGCGCGGTCGTGCGCCGAGATGCCGGTGGTAACGCCCTCGCGCGCCTCGATCGAGATGGTGAACGCGGTCTGATGCCGCGTGCCGTTGTGCGCGCTCATCAGCGGCAGGCCGAGCTGCTCCACCCGCTGGCGGGTCAGCGCCAGACAGACCAGACCGCGCGCGTGCCGCGCCATGAAATTGACCGCATCCGGCGTGGCGAACTGCGCCGGCACCACGAGGTCGCCCTCGTTCTCCCGGTCCTCGTCATCGACCAGGATGAACATGCGGCCGTTGCGGGCTTCTTCGATCAGCTCATCGGCGGCGGAGAGGTACTGCGACAGTTCGACGGTCTTGAGGTTCTGCTGCATCACTTGAACTCCGCCAGCCGCGCGACGTAGCGCGCCAGCATGTCGATTTCGAGATTGACCGCATCGCCAGGGCGAAGCGAGCCTAGACTGGTGACCGCGGCGGTGTGCGGAATGATGTTCACGCCGAAGGTATCGTCCGTAACCTCGTTGACCGTCAACGACACCCCATCGACCGCGACACTGCCCTTCACCGCGATGTAGCGCGCCAGGTCGTCGGGCACGCGGAACACGAAGCGGATCGAACCGTGTTCCGCCGCGGCCGAGACCACCGCGCCGACGCCGTCGACGTGGCCCGATACCAGGTGGCCGCCCAGTTCGTCGCCCAGGCGCAGCGAACGCTCCAGATTGACCCGCGTGCCGACCGCCCAGCGCCCCAGCGTGGTCCGGCTCAACGTCTCGGCCGACGCATCGGCGGCGAACCAGTCGGGGCCGATCTCGACCGCGGTGAGGCAGCAGCCGGAACAGCCGATCGAGGCACCGATCGGGACTTCCGCGGTATCGGGCCACGGCGCGGCGATCGTCAGCCGCATGTCGGCGCCGTCCCCCAGTGGGCTGATGGCGCGGACAGTGCCGAGGGCGGTGACGATGCCGGTGAACATTCAGGCGACCATCGCATGGCAGGGTGCGCCAGACCGGTCGGACCTCTCCCTCTCCTCGCGGGAGGGGATTGGGGGGAGGGGGCCCTGGGGCGCTGGCGCCGCCCCGTTCCCCCAATCCCCTCCCGCAAGGGGGAGGGGAGGTCCGACTGTCCGGTCGATCATCCTGGCCTCCTCACGAACTCGCTGAGCATATCATCGCCGAGTGCGGTGTAGCCCACCCTGGTGAAGCGTGGCATCGCGGCAAGATGCGCGATCCCGAACGCCTGCACCGCGGGCCACGCGTCGCCGCCCATCACGGCGGGCGCATGGAACCAGGCGATCCGGTCCACCAGGTCGGCACGCAGCAGTGAGGCTGCGAGCTGGGCGCCTCCCTCCACCAGGATCCGCGTGAGCCCCGCGTCGCCCAGCGCGTTCAGCGCGGCGATCGGATCGACACCGGTTTCGGCACCGGCTACCTCGATCAGCGTCACGCCGAGTTCCGCGAATGCGTGCCGGCGCTCACGATCGGTGCCGTCGCGGATCAGCATCCAGGTCGGCGCCGCGGCGGCCGTGGCGACAAGCGTTGCAGTGAGCGGAGTGCGGAGATGGCTGTCGGCCACGACGCGCACCACCGGGTTGGCGCGATAGCCGGGCAAGCGGCAGCTCAGCGCCGGATCGTCGGCCAGCACCGTGCCGACGCCAACCAGCACCGCATCGTGCCGCCCGCGCAGTGCGTGGGCGGCACGGCGTGCGGCCTCGCCGGTGATCCAGCGGCTCTCGCCCGAACGCGTGGCGATCCGGCCGTCCAGTGTCGAGGCAAGCTTCAGCGTCACCAATGGACGCCCGATGCGAACCCGTGCGCGGAACCCCGCCACCAGTTCGTCGGCTTCATCCCGCAGCACGCCTTCATCGACGGCGATGCCGGCCGCGCGCAGCCGCGCGATACCCGCCCCATCCACCCTCGGGTCGGGGTCGCGGGTGGCGATCACCACGCGCGCCACCCCGGCATTGATCAAGGCGTCGGTGCAGGGCGGCGTGCGCCCCCAGTGGCAGCACGGCTCCAGCGTGACATAGGCCGTGGCTCCGCGCGCGGCGGTGGTGCCCGCCATGTCCAGTGCCGCAGGTTCGGCGTGTGGCCGCCCACCCGGCGCGGTGACCGCCCGACCTGCCACGCGGCCGTTGTTGACGACGACGCAGCCGACCGACGGATTGGGCCAGGTGTTGCCGATGCCGCGTCGCCCCAGTGCCAGGGCAGACCGCATGTGCGCGATGTCCTCGGCTGATGAGGGGCGTGACGGCGCGGCCATGACGGGGCCTATGTGGCCTCGCCCAGCGAACCGATGAAGTCCTCGAAGTCCTTGGCCTCGCGAAAGTTCCGATACACGCTGGCGAAGCGAACATAGGCGACCGAGTCCAGCTCCCGCAGCGTGTCCATCACCAGCTCGCCGACATGCTTCGACGGTATGTCGCTTTCGCCGGACGACTCGAGCTGGCGGACGATGCCGTTGACGATGCGCTCGATGCGCTCCTCCTGGATCGGCCGCTTGCGCAGCGCGATGCGGATCGAGCGGGACAGCTTCTCGCGGTCGAACGGCACCCGGCGGCCGTCCGACTTCACCACGGTCAACTCGCGCAACTGGGTGCGCTCGATGGTGGTGAAGCGCTGGCCGCAGTTGGCGCAGAAGCGACGTCGCCGGATCGCTCCGCCGTCCTCGCTGGGGCGGCTGTCCTTCACCTGCGTGTCCTCGTGGCCGCAGAACGGGCAGCGCATCGGCGGCTACCTTGCGCGATACAGCGGAAAGCGGGCGCACATCGCCTGCACCCGCGCGCCGACCGTCGCCTCAGCCGCATCGTTGGCGCCGTCGCTGGAGCGCGCCAGGCCCTCCAGCACCTCGTCGATCAGCAACCCGATCTCGCGGAATTCCGCGGTGCCGAAGCCGCGCGTGGTGGCGGCCGGAGAGCCGAGGCGGACGCCGGAGGTGATCGCCGGCTTCTCCGGATCGAACGGGATGGCGTTCTTGTTGGCGGTGATCCTGGCGCGCTCCAGACTGGACTCGGCCGCCTTGCCGGTGACGCGCTTCGGCCGCAGGTCGACCAGCAGCAGGTGGCAGTCGGTGCCCCCGGTGACGATTGCCAGCCCCTGCCGGGCCAGCGTCTCGGCCAGCACCTTGGCGTTGTCCACCACCGCCTTCTGGTAGGTGCGGAATTCGGGACGCAGCGCCTCGGCAAATGCCGCGGCCTTGCCGGCAATCACGTGCATCAGCGGCCCGCCCTGCAGACCTGGGAACACCGCGGAATTGAGCTTCCGGCCGAGCTCGAGGTCGTTGGTCAGAAGCATGCCGCCGCGCGGTCCGCGCAGCGTCTTGTGCGTGGTGGTGGTGACGACGTGCGCGTAGGGCAGCGGACTGGGGAACAGGTCGGCGGCGACCAGGCCGGCGAAATGCGCCATGTCCACCATGAGGTATGCGTCGATCTCGTCGGCGATGCCGCGAATGCGGGGGAAGTCGATGAAGCGCGGATAGGCCGAGCCGCCGGCGATGATCAGCCGTGGGCGCTCGGTGCGCGCCAGCCGCTCGAGTTCGTCATAGTCCAGCACCCCGTCGTCGCGGCGCACGCCGTACTGGACGGCGCGGAACCACTTGCCGGACAGATTGGGCGCCGCGCCGTGCGTCAGATGACCGCCGGCCGCGAGGCTCATGCCAAGGATCGTGTCGCCCGGCCGCAACAGGGCCAGCAGCACCGCCTGGTTCGCCTGCGCGCCGGAGTGCGGCTGGACATTGGCGAACTCGCAGGAGAACAGCCGCTTCGCCCGGTCGATCGCGAGCTGCTCGACGACATCGACGTTGCCGCAGCCGCCGTAATAGCGCCGGCCGGGATAGCCTTCCGCGTACTTGTTGGTCAGCACCGAGCCCTGCGCCTCGAGCACGGCGGCGGACACCGCGTTCTCGCTGGCGATCAGCTCGATGCCGTCCTGCTGGCGGATCAGTTCGGCGCTGAGTGCCGCAGCGAGCTCCGGATCGGTGTCGGCAAGCGGGGCGCCGAAGAACCGCTGCAGGCTGGCGGCGGGACGCTGTTCGTTCATGACCTGCCCAGGATTGATGATCGACCGACCTGTAGCATGCGGTCGGTGGCGCACAAACGGCCCCACGTGGATGCCATCGTCATGGCCGGCATGCAGCCCGTGGCCATGGCATCAAGACATCACCAACTCGTTGCTGTCACGTGCGGTCGGTGGCGCTATGCTGGAGGCTAATCCGTCCCATGGTTCAGGAGGCCGATCATGCCGATGCAGGTGGTCAACGGCGCACAACTCATGTGCTCGTTCGGCATGACGCCGTCGAGCCTTGTCGTGCTCCCCGCCAATCGCCGCATGACCAGCAACCAGCCGGCTGCCAACATCATGGACTATGTGCCGATGCTGAACATCATGACGTTCGGGATGTGCATGAGCCCGGCCAACCCCCAGGTCGCCGCCGCGACTGCCGCAGCGATGGGCGTGCTGACGCCGCAGCCATGCATTCCAGCCACGACCTCGCCCTGGACGCCAGGATCGCCGACCGTGCTGCTCGCCAACCAGCCGGCGCTGAATGACACGTCGATGTGCATGTGCACCTGGGCCGGTGTGATCACGATCAGCTATGCCGGCCAGACCGAGGCAGAAATCCCGTAACGCACCTAGCCCAGCGACCGCGGAAACGCGTCGAGGCGCCGGGCGAACCGCAATCCAGTGGTGGGGAAGCGGAGCGAGACCAGGGCTCCGCCGCCGGGCGGCGTGATGACGTACAACCCGGGTGCATAGGGGGCCGCGGTCGCGACCAGTCCCGGTATCTCGGCTGGCCAGTAGGCGATGGTGAGAACCACCCCCTTGATGTCGCAGGCGGCGTGTTGTTCCGGCGGCAGATCAGGCAGCCAGGCGCTGGTCTCGGCGTAGGGAGCGGCGAGCTCCAGCCGATGCTCCAGGACCTCGCCGGCCGCGAGCCGACGCGCCAGCGGGATCACCGGCACCGCCATCTGCCGGTCGGTCGGCATCGGCGCTACGAAGTTGCCAACGATCGCGTCGCCGCCGGAGCCGATCAGCAGTGTGGTCCGCTCGCCGGCGCACGCTGCCCGCGTCGCAGGATCGGCACACGTCATGGCATCCATCACATAGACGGCGTCCGGTCCCGCATTCTGGATCGAGGTACTGAAAGGCCAGGACATCGCCTACCTTGGTCGGGCGGCAGCTCAGCTGCAATTGGCCCGCCGCGGCAACGGCGGTCGGAGGTGCCGCCGGTGGCGTGTTTGCGCCCTCGGCGCAGGCGTTGGCGTGCCGCAGCAGCCGCAGCAGGACTTCATCGCCGGTCGGCGAGTCGGGATCGCCCTGCCGTGGCCAGTCGGCCGGATCATACACGATCCGGCTGCCGCATCCGGCACCGGTTCCGCTCAGCAATGCGCCGTTGGGGTCTTGCCGGCCGGTCGGGACGCCGGCAGCGGTCGCCGCCCTCATGTCGTCGGGCAGCGTCCACCCGTTGGGCGGCACGGTGGGCACCTCCGGCTGCATGATCGTGACGGCGTGGCCGAGTGCATCGCCATGGTCCAACGCATCGGCGCCACCCGGCGCGTCGAGGACCAGCCCAAGGTCGGCGACCACGCTACGGAAATATGGCACGGTGCCCGGCGCGATTTTGATCCGCCCGTTGCCGATCTCCAGCATGCCGTCCGGATTGCGGACTATCAGCAGGGCCTCGCGGCGGCGCGCGGTGTAGGTCGGGCGTGGCATCGGCCTAACTGGTTCCCGGGTCGGCCTGCGTCGGATCCTTGGGCGCCTGCACGACCGCATCGGCAGCCTGCTGGCCACTGGCGCCGCATTGCTCGTAGTGGATCGCCGCCTCGTTGTAGATGCCGTCGGCCTGCAACACGATGGTGCTGTTGCCCACCGTCAAGGTGATCGACTTGACCGCCTTGAGCACGATCGTGTCGGCGCTGATGCTGGCCTTGCCGCCGACCGTCACGTTCCAATCGCCATCCAGCTTGAAGTTGGTTTCCTTCTTGACCTCGAGGTCGTAGTCGTTCTCCACCAGCTCGTAGCGGTGACCGCCGTTGAACGGACCGGCCGGGTCGCCGACGTGCAGGTGGTAGTCGCCATAGATCTTGTTGATGTGATCGCCACCCGCCACCTCGTGCTTGGTATCGATCCAGCCGACCGTCAGGTTCCGGTTGTTGCCGATGGTTTCGTAGCGGTTGCCCAATGCGGTGATATCGAGACGCTTTTGCGAACGCAGCAGCAACTGCTCCTTGTCCGGCGCGTCATCGAAGCGCACCAGATGGAAGCGTTGCGGGTCATCCGCCGATTTCGGCGTGGTCTGCGTCTTGATGCCGCTGCGCGTCTGATTGGCGGCGGTGTTCAGATCGAACGGGTGCAGCGACACACCGTTATAGACGCGACCGGTGACGATCGGTCGGGACGGATCGCCATCGATGAACGACACGATCACCTCGTCGCCGATCCGGGGCAGGAACTGGGTGCCGTATTGCCCGCCCGCCCAGCCTTCCGACACCCGCACCCAGCAGGTCCGGCGGTCGCTCTTGAACGGATCGGTGTCCGAACCGGGCGATACCGGCACCGACGCCGTGCCATCCGGCGGCACAGTGCGCTGCCATTGAAAGCGAATGCGGACCTGGCCGTCCTTGTTCGTGTAGATATGCCCGTTGGTGTCCTTGCCGGCGCCGTCATGGCCGATCACGGTCGCCAGGTGAGGGCCGTAAGCAATCGGTGTCGCCGCGAGCGGCAACGGAAACCGCCATTGGCCGCGGCCCGGATCCCAGGGGATGGCAATGAAGGCGTTGCCGTAGTCGTCATCGTGCCGGTCGATGACGTGATCGACACGATCGACCAGCAATTGCAGCCCCGCGGTACCCGAGGCGATCATGCCGCCCGCGACGAACGGCCAGAAATACGGCTTGCTGGCACCGCCGTTGTTCGGCAGGTTGGCACCGTTGCCGATCGCATAGGGTGCCTCGTTCTGCAGGTAGTTGTTGAGGCCCTGCGCGGCGAGGCCGGCGAATACGTTGACGACCTTCTTGCCCGGCTTGTCGCCATCGGGCGCCAGCAGCTTCCACGAGAGGTCGCCCAGCAGGTTCAGGATGTCCCATCCGGTGGTGTGGCCGTAGGTGTGTTCCACCGCGCTGAACGACAGCGCTGCGAGCAGGTAGTTCTTGTCCTTGCCGGCGGCGCCGGTTTCATCCTTGGCGACCTGGAAGGTGCGGCCGGCGACAAAGGTCTTGTTCTTGCTCTGACCCTGGGCGAGGAACACGCCGGCTTCTTCCGCGCTGATGATCCCGGCCGCATCCTGATCGGCTGCCTTCTGGATCCCGTTCGAAGCTTCGTTGAGGATGGGACGCGGGAAGCGTTCGAGCAGAAACCGCGAGTCGGGCTTCGGCTCGTTCGGCTGCAGATCATATGTCGCTTCGACATCGGTGTCGGCACCGACCGGTGCCGTCGGCAGCAGCGTATTGAAGTCGCCGACCCAGACGTGGTGATGGGCGGGGTGGTAATTGCGACTGAACGGGGCGATCTTGTCGTCGTCGGCGTCATACAGCACGACGGTCATCTGGTCTTTCCCGCATTGCTGCACCAGCGACAGAGATCGGCCCAGCACCATGGTTTCGTTGACCGCCTGCGCGCTGGTGTAGCGATGCTCGAACATGTACCAGATGCCAAGCTGCGCCATCAGCCGCGACAGGAAGTTGTAGCTGCTTTCGCCGAACTGCACGCAGTACTCGAGTTGCGGCAGGTCCTCGTTGCTGAGCTGGCTCGTGTCGACGTAGCTCGCCGAGGCGATGCCGGGGAAGCCGGTAATGATCTCCTTGAAGATATCGGACAAGGTCTTCTTCTCGAACACCCGGAAGGTGACCTCGTTGTCGAGCATCTTGAAGGCCGGCACGATGCGCGCGTTGTAGACGAAGTAGTTGGTCTGCGCCTCGTGGCGCACATTGGTGGTGCCGGCCTTTTGCATCGACTGGATCATGCCCTGGCGGTAGAGCCAGTCGCCCGAGCCGACGCGGAAACCAAGGGTCGCAGATGTGTTGATCAGGTCGCGCGCATCGACCTCCGGCAGGTCTTCCGAACGGTACATGGTGACGTCGTAGCAGAACGGCATCGAAATGCCCTCGGAGCCCTGCACCATGGCGAGGAGAAACGGACCCGCGTCGCCGGTATGCTCCTGCTTGCCCTTGACCGTATCGATGGTCAGAGTGGTCTCAGCCATGCGAGTGACTCCGTGGGTTGCGCGCGGGGATCGCGAGCGTCGTTGCAAGGCTCGGATCAACCACCCCGCTTGCGGGCAAGGTGCCATGCGCCCGCCCGCCTCGGCAATCCGTTCCTTCCTGCGGTGAATGGATACAGGAACGACACGGGCCCGACCGTCACAAGCACGCGATGCAGCTACCGATTGTAGTCCGACAAAATCCGTCCGCGGCCGACCGGTACCGCCAGCGCCTCACTTCGGCGGCGACGCTTTCAGTGTCTGGTGGCAGGCGTTTCGATCACTCGCAGGTCCAACGCGCGGATGCGTGCCGCGCGCTGCCGCTTGGCTTCGGCTGCGGGGTCGATCAAGACCGGTTGCAACGCGCTCGACGGGGCAGCCGGCGCAGGGGCGCGGAGCCATCGGTCGGCTCCGGCGACCACCCCCGGCGTGGTGGCGGGCGCCGACCGTCGGCGCGATGTCTGGTCGTGCAGCAGGGTGCGCAGCCCGATCTGTACCTCGCGTGACAGCGCAGCTGCCTGGGCGCGGTAGCGGCGAACCAGCTCAGGGCCTTGGCCCGGTTGGGCGGCGAAGTGCAGGCAAACCGCGGCGTGGGCGTCGGTCGTCACGATCTGGACCGCGAGCATGGCCTCGGCGGCGTTGCGGGGACGCAGTCCGACGACGGCGGCGATTGCCGCTTCGTCACGTGCCGCGCAACCCGCGGGCGTGTTGGGGATGGGCAGTGGCAGGCTGGCGCAGAGCGTGGCGAGCAAATGGCGCGCGGCGGCTGTCGGCACGTTGGGGAGAATTTCGGTGAAGTTCATCGGATGTCGCCATCGAACCAGGGGAACGGTGCCATGTAGCAGTTATCAAATATGACGTCAAGAGTTAGTTTAATTCCCGGCCAGCGATCGCGCAGCAGCTCGGCGAGGTTTGCTCGTCAGGCTTCCGTCACAACTGTTTCGCCGACCGGTTTGCGCCTTGAACCTGGCGCCCGGTTCCCTGGGGCAATGGCGGTGATGGACTGACTTCGGACGCGGCCGTATTAATTATTGCGGTGAGTGTGATCAAGCTTGCTTCATGAGCGTCGCCGTTTCCGCGCAGGCGTACAATCCGCGCACGCGGTTGCTGCTGCATGGGCGCATCGTGCCGACGCTGCTGCTGCTGGCGTGGCCCACGGTGCTGGTGATGCTGGCGCAGTCATCCAGCGGCCTGATCGAGACCTGGTTCGTCTCACGTCTGGGGACCGACGCGCTCGCCGGCATGGCGCTGGTGTTCCCTGGCTTGATGATGATGCAGCTGCTGTCCGGGGGCGCGATGGGCGGCGGCATCTCCTCGGCGATCGCCCGTGCGCTCGGTGCCCGCCGGCATGCCGACGCGGACGCGCTGGTGCTGCATGCGGTGATCGTCAACCTGGCGCTCGGGCTGACGTTTTCCGCGCTGGTGCTGTCGTTCGGTCCGCCGTTGTATCGCGTGCTCGGTGGTGCCGGCGGTTCGCTGGCGGCGGCGCTGCGCTACTCCAACGTGGTGTTCGCCGGCACCTCGCTGGTGTGGCTGCTGAATGCGTTCGCGAACGTGATCCGTGGCACCGGCAACATGTTCGTTCCGGCGGCGGCGATCTGCGCCAGTGTCCTGTTCCAGGTGGTGCTGTCGCCGTGTCTGATCTTCGGTATCGGGCCATTTCCCGCACTCGGTATTGCCGGCGGCGGCGTCGCCAACGTGTTGACCAGCGCGCTGACCGCAGCGGTGCTGGGCTGGTACATTCTGTCGGGCCGCAGCCTGGTGCGCCTGCGACTGGTCCGGCTGCGCTGGGTGTTGTTCCACGACATTCTCCGCGTTGGCGGCGTCGCCGCGATCAGCATGCTGCTGACGACACTGACCATTGCGCTGAGCACCGTGCTGGTCGGCATCGCGGCCGGACCGCACGGCATCGCCGGGTTCGGCACCGGCGGACGTCTGGAATATCTGCTGGTGCCGTTGGTGTTCGGCTTCGGGGCGCCGTTGGTGGCGCTGGTCGGCACCAACATCGGCGCCGGCGAACGCGCGCGGGCGCTGCGGATCGCGCTGACCGGCGGGGTACTTGTCTTTGTGCTCACCGAGGCGATCGGGATCACCGCCGCGATCTGGCCGACGGCGTGGCTCGGACTGTTCGGCGATGATCCGGACATGCTGGCGACCGGCAGCGCGTATCTCCGGACGGTCGGGCCGGCCTATGGGTTCTTCGGGCTCGGGCTGTCGCTGTACTTCGCCTCGCAGGGTGCGGGCCGATTGTTCTGGCCATTGCTTGCCGGGCTGCTGCGACTGGTCATCGCGACCGGCGGCGGTTGGCTGGCGCTGCGCGCCACCGGTTCACTTGGCTGGATGTTCGCGGCGTTGAGTCTGGCCCTGGTGATCTATGGTGTGACCTTGTCAGCCGCGATCGCGTCCGGTGTGTGGTTCAGGCGAATGCAGTAAATTCCGGCGCCGCTGTCATTGCGAGCTGCATCGGCATGCCTGGCCGCTTCGCTCGCAATGACCATGATGTTCGGCATCGAACGCCGTTATTGCACCGGCACGGCGGCCCGCTGCTTCGCCATCTCCTCCTCCCACGGGCCGGGGAACAGGCCCAGGTTCACCACGTCGGGCGCGAACACGCTGTCCTGGCGCGGCCACTTCTCGCGCGGCAGTTCGTACGACACCTCCAGCCCGTTGCCGTCCGGATCGCGGAAATAGATGCCGAGTGACAGCCCGTGATCGGAGATGTGGTCGAACTTGATGCCCTTCTCCTTCAGCCGGTAGTAGGCGTCCTTCAGGTCGTCCAGGCTCTCCATCATGAAGGCCAGATGGTTCAGCCCCACCTGCCGCTTCGCCTGCAGCGGCGCATCGTCACCGACCTCCATCAACGCGACCTCGTGCGACTTGTTCTTGTCCGCCGACATGAACGCCGCGCGGCCGGGACGGAAATGGTAGGTGTGCAGGCCCAGCACGTCCTCGTACCACTGGCGGGAGCGCTCCGCGTTGCGCACGTACAGATTGACGTGCCCGAGATGTTTCGGCCGATAGCTCATTGCAGGTTCTCCATGTCTTCGCGTTGCAGGAAATCGAGTACGCGCTGCATTGCCTCGTTCTTCGGGTAGATCGCCGCCAGAGCGCGGGCGCGTGTCAACGGGTCGGAGGCGAAGAAGCGCTCATACAGTACCTGGCGGCTGCCGAACGAGCTGCCGGCCACATCCCAGGCCAGCCGGAACAGTCTTACCCGGTCACGCGCCGGGGTGGTGTCGGTCGCCAGGTACTGCTCGATGTGGCCGGCGAGCGGGCCTTCGAAGTCGGCCTCGCTCGGCGTGATCATGAAGCTCGACGAACCGAGCAGTTGCAGGATCTCGATCATCCGCGGATAGGCGGTCATGAACAGGTTGCGCGTGCTTTCGATCGTCACCGAATCCGGGCACATCACGCCCCATTCATCGAGCTTCGCATCCGCCTCCGCGGCACGGATCAGCGCGCGGGTCAGCGTCGTGTTCAGCATCAGTTCGCCGATGCGTTCCTCGGTATGCGGCAGGTGCCTGTTGCCGAGTGTCTCAGTCATCAGCAGCGCGAGGCCAAGCACGAATTCGCACTTGGCCAGGTTCTTCGCCGCGCCCTGATGCGACGAATGCGCGGAATAATGCGTGCCGTACGCGGCGCCGTTCAGCAGGGCGACATCGCCATAGAGGAACACCCGCTCCCACGGCACCTCCACATCGTCGAAGAACACGACGCAGTCCATTTCCTCGAACCGCGATGCGAGCGGATGGTCGAAATGCGAGCGGCCGAGGTCGAAACTGTCGCGGCACAGGAAGCGCAGGCCTGGCGCGCCGCACGGGATGGCGAAGGCAAGCGCGAACGGGCTGTGATCCTCGCTGTGCTGGCCGAGCCGCGGCGAATACACCGCGATCTCGTCGGCGATCGGCCCGAGCGTCGCCAGCACCCGGGCACCGCGCACCACCAGGCCGCGGCTGGTCTCGCGCACCGCGCGCAGCGCCGTGCCTTCCTG
The DNA here is from genome assembly GCA_963749575.1 of uncultured Alphaproteobacteria bacterium. Lineage (GTDB taxonomy): Bacteria > Pseudomonadota > Alphaproteobacteria > Acetobacterales > Acetobacteraceae > JAMXLO01. The sequence continues at coordinate 302,152 of CAVVNM010000008.1, read as the reverse complement.
GAGGTTGAACTGACCCGACACATTGCGGCTGCGCTGCAGATTGATCAGCGAGTGGGTCAGCACGATGTCGTTCTCGCGGATGAACTCGTAGTAGCGGCGGACGTTATCGGCGAATTCCGGACGGCCGTTGCCGCGGGCGAAATACTCCGCGGCGGCACCCCAGGCGGCGAGCGTGACGTTCATGAAATCCGGTGAGCGGCCCATCATGCCGCAGGTGCTGCGCGCCCAGTTCAGCATCATCACGCGACGTGCCTCCAGCTCCTCGCGTGTGCGGGGATTGATGAAGGACAGGCCGACGCGATCGCCGGTGGTGGGCGAGACATAGGTCATCTCGTCACGGAACTTCGGATCGCACTGCATGTCGTACAGCGCCGCGATCGCCCGCGCCCCCCCGGCGAGGCCGGGATGCGTGGTCACGTCCTTGACGCGTTCGCCGCGCAGCCAGATTTCGCGGTCCTGCTCACGCAGTCCGTTCAGGTACTGGCGACCGGTGCGAGCCGGCATGGCGCGTCTCCTCTGTCAGAGCGCCAGTCTGCCATGCCGCCGGGTCTGCCTACCAGTCGTTCTTGAACCCGGCGAACCGGTGTGGGATGCGCCTGATGTCGGCGAGCAGTTCGCGGCGCAGACCCAGCGGCGTTTCCGGCGGGAATTCGAGGTCGATTGCATCCGCCACCCCGCCATAGCGCTGCTCGATCGCGCCGGCGATCTCGCGGTAGGTGCCGCAGGCGGCAAAAATGCGCACGACATCGTCCGGCACCTCGGCGGCCATCTCGTTCCAGCGCCCCTCCACCGACATCCGGTGCAGCGTCAGCCCGAGATCCTGCAAGCCGTGCAGCGCCAGGATCGGCATATAGGTCCGCGTCGATCCATAGAATCCGATGCGGCGCCGCACCACCGCCATGCCGGCGACGACCGCTGCCTCATCCGGTCCGGTGACCACGAAGCCGCCGCCGTGCACATCGAAATTCTCCGGCCTGCGCCCGCCGCGCTGCATGCCGATGGCGATCTGCGGCAGGCACACCTCCTCCAGGTAGCGCCGCGAACACAATGGGTGCAGCCGCACGCCGTCGGCGACCTGGCCCGCCACGCGGAGCATCGCCTCACCCACTGCCGCGAGCGTCACCGGCGCCATCGCCAGTCCCGTCGGTTCGGGCGAGAAATCCGGCGTCATCAGGGTCAGCGTGTAGTGCTCGCTGTGAAAATCAAGTTTTTCCCCGGTCTCCCAGCACCGCCACACCGCGCGCAACGCCAGCACATAGTCGCGCAGCCGCGGCGCCGGTGCGGTCCAGGCGATGCCGAAACGCCGCTCGTTGTGGCCCTTCACCTGGCTGCCCAGGCCCAGCACGAAGCGTCCGCGCGAGTTCGCCTGCAGGTCCCAGGCCTGCGACGCCAGCACGGTCGGGCTGCGCGGGAACGCCACCGCGACCGACGGCGTCAGCTCGACCCGCTCGGTCGCCAGCGCCGCAACCGCAAGTGGGGCGAACACGTCGTGCCCCAGCTCCACCGTCATCACCGCGTCGAACCCGGCCGCCTCGGCCTCGAGTGCCGCCTGCTGCGTCTCCCGCCAGTCCCGCATGGGCAGCCGTGTGAACACCCGCATACCGTTCCCCTGTTCGACGTCAAGGTCCGAAAACCGCGAGACACGCGCCGCGGTATGAGGGATCATCATTGCATGGATATGGACGACGACGCCTGCTACCGCGCCATTGCAACGCGAGATCGCCGGTTCGACGGACGCCTGTTCGTTGCTGTGACGACGACCGGCATTTATTGCCGGCCGTTCTGCCCGGCACCCACGCCCAAGCGGCAAAACGTCCGATTCTTCCCAACGGCAGCAGCGGCCCAGGAAGCCGGATTTCGCCCATGTTTGCGCTGTCGGCCGGAAACGTCACCTGACCTTGCCTTCTGGCGTGGGAGCTCCAACACGGTATCACGGGCGCTCGGACTGATTGAAGCGGGCGCTCTCGATGGCGCGAACGTCGAGACTTTGGCGGCACGGCTGGGACTTGGCGAGCGCCAGCTTCGACGCTTGTTCCGGCAGCATCTTGGTGCTTCCCCGATCTCGATCGCGCAGACCCGGCGGATACTTCTGGCCAAGCAGTTGATCCACGACACGCGTCTGCCGATGACAGAGGTCGCCCTGGCATCGGGCTTTCGCAGCGTTCGGCGATTCAACGAGATCTTTCAACACTTGTACGGGCGACCGCCGAAGGCACTTCGGCGCAGGGGAGTGGCGGACGAACCCGTTAGTGCGACAGGCGCGATCGCAGTCAACCTCGGTTACCGGCCACCGTACGACTGGGACGCAATCCTGTCGTTCCTTCGAGCGCGGGCAATCCCAGGCATCGAGACGGTAACGAACGGCCGATATGCACGCACGATCGCGATTGGCGGCGAACGCGGCCTATTGGTGGTCGAGCCGGCGAATGCCAACGTTCTCCGGGCAACCGTTCGCCTGCGAAACCTTGCAAGTTTGCCGGCAATCGTCGCACGCGTTCGCCGCGTCTTCGATCTTGCCGCGGATCCTCTGGCAATCGGCGCTCAGCTCAGCCAGGACCCGGTATTGGCGCCGCTTGTCGCCGCCCGGCCCGGCCTCAGAGTTCCCGGTGCATGGGATGGATTTGAACTCGCTATCCGCGCGATTCTTGGGCAGCAAATCACGGTGTCGGCGGCGACGATGCTCGCGGGCAAACTGGTTGCGTCCTATGGCGAGAAAATTGTTGATCCGGCTGCTCTCGAGCAGGGGTTGACACATGTGTTTCCGACGCCACGGCAATTGGTCGATGGCGGATCTGGCGACCCTGGGTATGCCGAAGGCCAGGCGGATGGCGCTGGCTTCTTTGGCGGCGGCCGTCGTCGCCGACCCGCTGATCTTCGGCCCACGCAGAAGTCTCGAAGCGGCCATCGCTCAGTTGCGATCCCTGGCGGGGATCGGCGAATGGACAGCCCAGTACATCGCCATGCGTGAACTGCGCGAGCCAGACGCGTTCCCGGCGGCCGATATCGGTCTGCTGCGAGCGATGAGCGATGGTCGTGGCGTGCGGCCGTCACCTGCCGAGCTGCTCGAGCACGCCGAGAGATGGCGGCCCTGGCGCGCTTACGCGGCGCTGCATCTCTGGGCGTCCGAGCCTCGCGCGTCCCGTTGCTGAGAAGGTGTTCCATGACCAACAAGCCGCCTGAACGCCTCCGACTGGACCGGCTGGCGACGCCGATCGGCGAAGCATTGCTGGTCACCGATGAGGCAGGCTACCTCCGGGCGCTGGATTGGGCCGATTGCGAACCCAGATGGCCCGTCTGCTGCGCCTGCACTACGGCTCGGTCGTGCCGGAACCGGCTGCCGCGCCGAGCCACATCAAGCGGCTGCTGCGGAGTTACTTCGACGGCGAACTCGAAAGTCTTGCGGCCATCGAATGGCGCACGGCCGGCACGCCATTCCAACGCTCCGTGTGGGCTGCTCTCACCACGATCGCGCCTGGCCAGACCCTCAGTTACGGCGCCCTGGCGGTGAAACTTGAATGCCCCAAATCCGTTCGCGCCGTCGGCTTGGCCAATGGGGCCAATCCAATCAGCGTGGTGGTGCCGTGTCATCGCGTGATCGGCGCCGATGGCTCGCTCACCGGCTATGGCGGCGGCATCGAGCGCAAACGATGGTTGCTCGACCACGAGAACGCGGCATTCCGTGACCCTATCATCATCCCCGCGAAAGCGCGGGCGCAGGCGGCCACCGGGTCCCCGCTTTCGCGGGGATAACGACAAAATCGCAGGCGTGGCCGTCAGTTCAGGCGCAGATCCGTGATGTGCTTCGGATCCGGCCTCAGGTCGCCCCGCTCCACGCGCTTGACAATGTCGGTCAGCACCACGTTGGCCGGTGTGGCGATGCCGATCTCGCCGCCCTTCTTCGCTACCATCCCGTTGAGGAATTCGATCTCGGTGCGCCGGCCCTTCACCATGTCCTGGCCCATCGACGGCCGATGTTCGCCGCCGCCGCCGCTCACCTCCGCCAGCCGGTGCTCGTCGTAGTGCCGCGTCGCTGCCGTGTCGCCTTCGCCGGCGCGGGCGATGATTTCAGGATCGAGATGCTGGATTTCCTCCAGTTCATAGCCGAGTGCCTGGCCGACGCGGATCGCCTCGCTGCCGAGCCGGGCGGAGAAGTGGCGGATCGCGTCGTTCTGCACCATCTCCTTGCCCAGCATGCCGGTGCAAGCCGACAGCCCGTTGCCCATCACATTGGTCACCAGCTTCGACCAGCGCTCACCCCACAGGTTCTCCGTCACCATCGCGCTGTCGGCCAGACTGACGAGACGGCAGATCTCCTTCACCCGGTCGGTGACGCGGCCATGCACCTCGCCGGTGCGGAACACGGTGTGGCGCTTGCCGCTCTTGCCGGCGGCGCGGCGCACGTGGCCAGGCTCGCACAGATCGACGGTGATCGAGCTTGCGATGCAGCCGACCGTCTTGCCCCAGCCGACCACGCCGGCGATCGTCTCTTCGTTCATGCAGTTCTGTAACGAGACGATGAAGCCGCCGGGCGCCAGGTACTGGCTGATCAGCGTGGCCGCCCATTCGGTGTCGTACGACTTCATGCACACGAAGGCGATGTCGATCGGCGGCTCCTTGGCAAGCTGCTGGGCATCCGTCACGTGCATCGCGCGCACCTTCGCGGTGAATTCCGGCACGTCGCGGATATGGCTGATCTTGAGGCCGTCGCGCTGCATCTTCTCGACATGCGCGGGCCAGGGATCGATGAATGTCACGTCCTCGCCCGCGTGCGCCATGTGCGCTCCGGCATAACCGCCGACCGCGCCCACGCCCATGATTGCGATCTTGTTGCCCATGGCATCCTCCCGCAGTTCTTGCCGGGGCAGTGTCGCCAGCTTCGCCGGAAAGGCAAGGGTCACGATCTCCGGGACGGCGGCTACGCAAGGTTGGCTTTGCGGAAACCCTCGATCAGATGCTCGCGGTCCTCGGGTCGCAGTTCGTGGAGATCGCTCAACGGCAGCGACATGAGAGACCGGAACGCCTCGCCAAAGCGCGCCAGTCCGTCGGTCATCACGGCATGCGCTTCGTCGACCCGTTCGACCTGTGCCAGTGCAGCGATCAGCGTGTTGTACGGCTGCCGGAAACCGGGGAACGATCGGCGAAGCTGGCTGGCAACCGCGATCGCCGCCTCATACTCCCTGCTCCAGTAACGCGCACGCGCGGTGAAATGCAGCCACAACGGCATCAGCGGGTCGAATGGGCTCAACCGAATCGCCGTCTGCAGGGGTTCGATCGCGTCGCGCGGCAGACCGCCCCAAAGCCGTGCTCCGCCAAGCGCGGCGCGCGCCGCCGCGGAGTTGGGATCCAGACTGACCGCAATATTCGCCTTGGCCAGGCTCTCGGCGTGCCGGCCCGACATCCAGAGCGCTCGCGCCAGTGCGGCATGGCCTGCCGCATCCGTCGGATCGATTGTCACCGCACGGACCGAATGGTCCAGCGCAAGCGGAAGGTTGACCGCGCGCAGATGCGGGCGGAACAGGGTGATCTCATTCAGATAGGTGAGGGCCAGCGCCGCGACTGCCCGCGCGAACTGGGGATCGAGTTCGATCGCGCGCCGAAAGAAGCTGCGGGCCGTTTCGTTCTCAGTTGTGTCGACCTTGGAAAAATGCCACATCCCGCGATGATAACTTTCCCAGGCATCCAGGCCGTCGGCTGGCATGCGCACCGCACGCTCGCGCTCGCTGCGTTCGAGCGCAGGTTGGATGGCAGCCGACACGCTGCTGGTGATTTCATCCTGGACCGCAAAGATATCGGCCAGCTCACGGTCGTAGCGCTCCGCCCACACATGCCCGCCGGTTGTGGCTTCGATCAGCTGCGCGGTCACCCGCACCCGGTTGCGCGCGTTTCGCACGCTGCCTTCCAGAACATAGCGCACCCCAAGTTCATGGCCGATGTCTCTGATCGATGCCGGCTTTCCCTTGTAGGTGAAACTTGAGTTGCGCGCGATCACGAACAGCGATCGCGACCTGGACAGTTCGGTGATGATGTCCTCGGCTATGCCATCGGCAAAGAATTCCTGTTCCGTGTCATTGCTCATGTTGGTGAACGCCAGAACGGCGATCGAGGGCTTGTCGGGAAGCGCGAGCGCAGGCGTATCGACCGACGGCAATGTCGCGCCTGAGCCCGCGGTCGCGTAAGGCAACACGCGATAGGTTCGCACCGGCCGGGCGATGTTCTTGAGGATCTGCTCGCCCATGTCCTCGAACACGAGGTCCAGCCGGGCGACCACATCCTCGTGGACCCGAGCCGAAACGCAGATACCGCCGGGGTCGGACAGCGCTTCCAGCCGAGCAGCGATGTTCACGCCATCACCGAAAATATCGCCGTCCTCGCCAACGACGATCTCGCCCAGGTTGATGCCAATCCGATATTGGATCCGCTCCGGCTCGGGCAGGTCGTCATTGAACGATGCCATCAGGCGTTGGATCTCGTTCGCGCAGCGAACCGCGTCGATGACGCTCGCGAACTCGATCAACAGCCCGTCGCCTCTTGTCCTCACGAGCCGGCCATGACCGGCGGCGACCGTGGGGTCGACCACCGTCGTGCGGACATGACGGAACCGTTCAAGAGTGGCTTCCTCGTAGGCGCCGATCAGGCGCGAGTACCCTGCCACGTCGGCGACCAGCACGGCTGCGAGGCGACGATGGGTTGGTATGGCTCGGAGCTCCTTGCCGGCGCACTCAGGCCGGTCGGTGTGAGCGCGATGCCTGGGCGGGACTGGCCATTGTCTCAGCCGGCAACGTCGATGATCTCGCGCGTGCGCGTCACCCGCGTGCCCCAGCGCGCGTCGAACTCGGCGACCAGCGTGCCGATCGCCGGCGATGTGTTGACGGCTTCTGCCGCGGCGACATCGGAGAATTGATAAAATGCATAATGCACGGAGGGGTCGGTGCGGCTCCAGGCGCGCCAGGCGTTCTGCGCCTTGAACGCCTTCGCAGCGTCAGGCAGATGCTCGACGCGGTACCAAACATCAAAATCGCGCCGGTCGGCCTGGGCCACCACAGCGCGCACCACGAAATAGGCCGGCATCGTTCCTCCGGATCATGCCGCGCGTCGCAGCCCCACACGTTCGAGCCGCGGCAGCACTTCCTGTACGAAGCAGGGAATTTCCTTCAGATAGTCGAGGAACGCAACCGACGTGCCGGCCAGCCCCATCGCGCTCATCTGCGCCATATCGGCAACGATGTCGTCCGGCGTGCCGACCAGTGGGAACGCGCCGGGATAGGCGCCGTCGTAGCGTTTGCCCGATGCGCGCATGAACCGGTTGACCAGTGGGCGGTGGATCTCGTTGCCGGTCGCATCCTGCACCACCGGTCCGCGCTGACGCCGGTAATATGCCTGCCCCTCGGTGTCGGCCATTTCCTCGGCGAAGTAGTGATAGAACTCCTCCGCCTCGCGCCGCGTTTGCCGGCACACCACGTGCGACATGGTGTAGATATCGACGCGCCGACCATACCGCGCGACGTGCGCGGCGATATCGGTGAGCAGGGCGGGGGCCTGATCCAACTCGCTCATCGTGGTGAACAGCACATCGGCGGCCTGCGCGGCAAAGTCGCGGCCCTTCGGCGAGAAGCCAGCCGACATCACCGCCGGCCACGGCCGCTGTACCGAGACGGGGTCGGTCTGCAGTCGTTGCAGATGAAAGAATTCGCCGTCCCAGTCGAACTCGGGTCCGCCTTGCAGCAGGCGTGACCAGACACGGAACCATTCCAGGCCGTGGTCGTAGCGGCGGTCCTGCTCGATGGTGACGCCATGCAGGTCGAATTCGTCCTGGTTCCAGCCGCAGACGATGTTGAGGCCGGCACGGCCGTGCGTGACGTGATCGATGGTGGCGATCGCCTTGGCGCCGAACGCCGGCGTGACCAGCGGCACGTGCACGGTGGAGAAGATCGCGATGCGCTGCGTCAGCGCGCCGAGCGCCGCGCCGTGCGTCAGCGTCTCGAACGAGCGGCCGTAGATGTTGGCCTTGCCCTGGAACCCGCGCCACTTCGCCACCGGCAGGATGAATTCAAGGCCCGCCGCGTCGGCGATCCGCGTCATCGCGACAATGTCGTCCCAGTCCGCGCGCCAGCGTTCCGGCGCGAGCGACATGGTCAATCCGCCGTCGCAATTGGCGCTGAACACGCCGAGCTTGAAGCGGTTGGGTCCGAACAGCGGGTTGTTGGCGCGGGACGGGTGCATCAGGGCTCTGACCTCCGCATGCTGGTGGATAGAGCCTAACATTCGAGTGCAACGAGATCGACTGATGCAGGCCAGATCGGCGCAATTCACGCGGTTGGGCACGATCTCAACCCGGCTGTAGCACGGACACGCCGCGTAGGATCGTCTGTATGGCATGGTATGCATCGATGCCGTGTCGCGCGGCAGTGCCGACGACGGATCGGACATCGGCGAACAGATCAGCGCCCCAGTTGGAGCGAAACCCGCCGGTGACTTTCGATAGGTAGCTCTCGGCCGCAGTTCTCGTTCTCTGCCATTCTTATCGGCGGCGCTCGGGATGTGCGGAAAGGTGAACAGGTGGCTGCGGACTTTGCCGTAGCGTTTGCGAAGACGCCTGCCGTGCTGATTGATGGGAGCCAGAGCCATGATCTTGTCGAGTTCGGATCGAGCCGTTGCTGATAGGCGCGACGCGTTCTTTCAGCCAGGCTGGTCCGGCGACGGGCCAACACAACCGCCCGCAGCAGCAGCGCCTTCATGCGGGGCGCGAAGATGGCATCACCCGCCTCGATGGCGAATGTGCAGTCGCGCAACTGATGCGGCAGGCACACCTGCCAGAGGTCGGCGTGCCCCTGCTGGGCGCCATAGAGGTCGGACACCCAGATGGTCGGCCGATGGCCGGCAAGCACGTCTGTAACTACGCTGGCAGCACGGCTGTTGCGGATGACATGAATGACCACCTGGTCGTTCTGGAACACCCAGTTCCAGTGGGTCCGTCCGTCGATGCGCACCGTGGTCTCGTCGGAGCAAACGATCCGCGAGCGACGCAGCCGAGCCAGGATCACCGCCACTTCATCATCGAAACAGAACTTGGCACGGCGGAACATGGCATCCAGCGCGCCTTCGCTGATCCGCAGGGCAAACAGGCGCAGGAACATCCGCGCAGTCGCTGGTAGCTGATCGCGTGGGTAAAGCGCAGGTAGATCACCAGCGCCAGGATGATCAAGCTGAACGGTGTGCCTTCCTCCATCCCCTCCGGCACCGGCGCCAGCGTGATATACCCACAACACAGACAGTGCCCGGCAAAACGCTACACCCGAATTACCATCGGCGCACCACCCGAGACTGCATCTTGCAATCTGTCGGAATATTCTTCTTGCAGATCAGTGGGCGCAGATATTATACTTCTAGTCGCTGCCACTAGCAGACGGGAATTCTATACCATCCGAGAATTTACGGCAAGTGCTGCTGCTTCTTCGTAGATGGCGCGAATCAAGCATTCTTAATAAAAAGTCAAGTTACTCTGATAAAGTAGACGTGGAGTTAAGAGGACGCGAGTATCACCAATTCGCTCAAATGCACTTTAGTCCCGGTATAACAACGCTAACTTCAAACTTAAACGGAGAAGAAAAGCTCGTAGGTTATAAAACTAATCTTGTGATGTATCCACCATTTGAGGAGGGTGTGCTTCACCGAACCTATTTCTCGACTTACGATAAAGTTATACAAAATGAACAAGAAGATCTGGCAGGGGCATACATCTATATCTCAACAAAATTGAGCTAATTGTGCCTTCAGATACGCGGTCTCCGGCAGGTGTGGGTGCACCGGATGGTCCGGCCCGGCTCCGCCGGTGAACACGATACGAGCCTCGCGGCGCGCGCGATGCAGCCCGAAGGCGATCTGCGCACTCCATGCCTCGATCGGTGCGTGGAAGCTGCACGATGCGACGAACAGGAATCCGCCTGGCGCCACCAGTGGCGCCGCCAGCCGCGCCATCCGACCGTACGCGCGCAGCCCTGCGTCGGCATCCTTGCGCGAGCGGGCGAACGCAGGCGGGTCGCAGACCACGATGTCGAACCGTTCGCCGGCCAGTGATGTCATCGCGTCGAACCCATCGTCACGCCGGACATGCACCCGTTCCGCAACACCGTTCAGCACCGCGGCCTGTTCCGCCTGCGCCAGGGCCGGTGCGCTGCTGTCCACCAGCGTCACGTCGCTCGCGCCGGCGATGGCGCAGCGCAATCCGAACGCACCGACATTGCTGAACACGTCGAGCACGCGGGCGCCCTGCGCCAGCGCGGCCACGCGATCACGGTTGGGGCGCTGATCGAAGAACCAGCCGGTCTTCTGTCCGCCCAGCGGATCGACCGGGAACCGCACGCCGCCTTCCAGCACCTGCGCGCCCGCAGCGGTCCCGAACAGCAGCGCCACGCTCTCGGCCAAGCCCTCCTGCCGCCGCGTCCCCGCATCATTGCGTGCTACCACCGCGCGCAGCGGCAGCAATCCGGTGAGCGCCTCGACGATCAGCGGCGTCAGCCGATCCATCCCGGCGGTGTTGGCCTGGAGCACGGCGACGTCATCGTAACGGTCGATCACCAGCCCGGGCAGCCGGTCGGCCTCGGCATGCACCAGGCGATGATATACCGTGTCGCACACGCGCTCACGCAGCGCGATCGCGTCGTGCAGCCGCCGCCGCAGCCAGTCCAGGTCGATGTTAGCCGCCGGATCGCGATCCAGCAGCCGTGCCGCGATCAGGCTATGCGGATTGAACATGAAGGTGCCGAACCGGGTGCCGTCGTCGCCTTCCAGGCGCACCAACCCACCCGGCGGCATCTGGCGGTACTCCGGCTGCATCGCGATCTCGTTGGAGAACACCCAGGGCGCGCCGGACCGCAGCCGTCGGCCCTGACCGGGATTGAGGCGCAGCGTCGGCCGATCGCTCAAGCCGCGGCGCGCCTCGCCGGTCGCAGGATCGTTGTCAAAGCCGCTACCAGCCGATCCATCATCGCATCGGTGTGCAGCGGTGTCGGCGTCAGCCGCAGCCGCTCCTCGCCGCGCGGCACTGTCGGATAGTTGATCGGTGTCGCGTACATGGCGAACTCGTCGAGCAACTGCCGGCTCACCGCGCTGCATCGTGCGGCGTCGCCGATGTGCAGCGGCACGATGTGGCTGGCCGATGGCAGCACCGGCAGCCCCGCCGCACCCAGCCGCCGCTGCAACGTCTCGGCGCGCTCGAACAGTGCGGCCCGCCGCGCCGTGTCACCGCGCACGTGCCGCACGCCGGCCAGCGCCGCCGCGGCGATCATCGGCGGCAGCGAGGTGGTGAAGATGAATCCGGGCGCGGAGGACCGGATATAGTCCACCACCGATGCATCGCCGGCGATATAGCCGCCGTGGCAGCCGAACGCCTTGGCCAGTGTCCCCTCGATCACGTCGATCCGTCCCGCCGCACCGTCGCGCTCCGCCACGCCGCCGCCGGACGGGCCGTACATGCCGACCGCATGGACCTCGTCCAGATAGGTCATCGCGCCATAGCGCGCCGCGAGGTCGCAGATCGCACCGATCGGTGCGATGTCTGCCTCCATCGAATACACGGACTCGAACGCGACCAGCTTCGGCGCGCCCGTCGGCACCGCACCCAGCAGGGCCTCGAGATGCGCCACGTCGTTGTGGCGGAATATATGACACGCCGCCCGCGACCCCTTGATGCCGGCGATCATCGAGGCGTGGTTGCGCGCGTCGGAGAACACCTGCCAGTCCGGCAGCGAGTTCAGGATCGTGGAGAGCGCCGCCTGATTCGAAACGAAGCCGGAGGTGAACAGCAGCGCCGCCGGCTTGCCGTGCAGATCGGCCAGTTCAGCCTCCAGCGCGTCATGCGCCGGGCTGGTGCCGCTGATGTTGCGCGTGCCACCGGCACCGGCGCCCATCTCGCGCGCCGCCACGCAGGCGGCCTCGATCACCGCGGGATGGCCGCCCATGCCCAGGTAGTCGTTGGACGACCACACCAGCACCTCGCTGCCGTCCGCCCGACGGTACAGCGGAAACCGTTCCGCCTGCTTGCGCAGCGGCGTGAAGCGGCGATAGCGGCCCTGCGCCGCGATGTCTGCCAGCGTCTCCCGGCAATGGGCGTGGAACGGATGCATGCTTCGCCTGCCTCCCTGGTATGGTCGGTAGTCTATCGACCATAGACACCGCCTGTCCCGAATGCATTCGCCGCCGTCGCGTGACGATTTGTTCATCGGACGTAGACGCGCACTTCCGGCTCGGCGCCGGCCCCGGCAGTCCGCAGCCCGAGATGGATGCGGCTCGCCGGCACGTCCTGCGCCATGATGCCGCGCATCACTTCCGCAGCTCTTTGCTGAGCGGCCGCCGGGTCGGCGCCGGCCGGCAGCATGGCGACCACGTCGTACTGGATGCCGGGCGCGCGCGCCTGGGCCTCCCGCACCGCGTAGCGCAGCACGTCCTGGTAGCTCGGGTTCGGCGTGGCGTAGCCGATGGTGACCAGCGGGGTGCGCGGATCCACCTTGGGGGGTTCCACCTTGGCGGTCGCCGCCTCCGGCGAGGGCGCGAACGTCGTCTGGTCGATCAGCTTGCACCCGGCCAGCAGCAGCCCTGCCGCCAACACCCACATCGCTCTCATTGTGACACCTGCCCGCGAGCCTCCCTCTCTTGCAGCAAGCCATCCGGTGGGCAAGATGCGCCGCCCCCACGCGAGGACGCCCGCCATGATCGCCCAGACCAACCAGCGCATCGACGGCAAGCGGCTGTGGGACAGCCTCATGGGTATGGCCGCGATCGGCGCCACACCGAAGGGCGGCGTGCGCCGGCTGACCCTGACCGAGGTGGACCGCCGGGGCCGCGACCGGTTCCGCGCCGAATGCGAGGCGGCGGGGCTGACCGTGCGGGTGGATGCGATCGGCAACATGTTCGCCCGCCGTGTCGGCCGCGATCCCGACCGGCTGCCGGTGCTGTTCGGCAGTCATCTCGACAGCCAGCCCTCCGGCGGCAAGTTCGACGGGGCGCTGGGCGTGCTGGCCGGGCTCGAGGTGATGCACTCGCTGAACGACCTCGGCATCGTCACCGAAGCGCCGCTCGAGCTGGTGAACTGGACCGACGAGGAGGGCAGCCGCTTCGGCCATTCGCTGATGGGGTCGGGCGTGTGGTCGGGGGTGTTCTCGCTCGACAAGGCCTATGCGCTGACCGATGTCGAGGGCGTGACCGTGCGTACTGCCCTGGACGGCATCGGCTATCATGGACCGGAGCCGGCGGCCGCCTTTCCGGCGGACGCGTATTTCGAGCTGCACATCGAGCAGGGGCCGATCCTGGAGCGCGAGACCAGTCAGATCGGCATCGTCACCGGCGCCCAGGCGATGGTGTGGTACGACGCGGTCGCCACCGGCCAGGATTCGCATGCCGGCACCACGCCGCCCTCGGCGCGCAGGGACGCGCTGGTGTGCGCGGCACGGATCATCGACCTGGTGGATCGGATGATGCGCGCCCGTGGCGAGGATGGGCGCGGCACGGTCGGGCAACTGCTGGTGTCGCCGAACAGCCGCAATGTGGTGCCGGGCGAGGTGCGGTTCTCGGTGGAGTTCCGCCATCCGTCGGATGCCGAGGTGGACCGGCTGGATGCGCAGTTCCCGCGCGAGGCCGGCTTCATCGCCCGTGACTGCGGCGTGACGTTGCAGCTCACCCGATTGTTCAAGATCCCGGCGCAACCGTTCGATCCCGGCTGCGTGGCGCTGGTGCGGCAGGGCGCGGCGAAACTCGGCTACAGTGCGCGCGAGATCGTCTCGGGCGCCGGCCATGACGCGGTGTATGTGGCGCGGCACGTGCCGACCGCGATGATCTTCACGCCGTGCAAGGACGGGCTGTCGCACAACGAGGCGGAGAGCATCGAGGCGGGGGAAGCGGAAGCGGGCGCGCAGGTGCTGTTCGAGGCGGTCTTGGCGCGGGCGAACCGGACCCTGTGATCGCGTCTGTCAGTGCCGATGCCGCGCGCTCAGCAGCCGCCGCGCATCGTCCGGGCGATCCGCGCCGAGATAGGCCTGTGACAGCGTGAACCGCACCAGGTCGAGCTGCGCGTGGCTGCCCCCGATACGTTCGAGGTCCTCGGCGATCGGTTCGAGCGCGTCGATCGCGGCGGCGAAGTCGCGCCGCTCGAACGCGGCGAAGGCGCGCGACACCACCGGAACGAAGCGGCCGGACGGATAACGACCCGCGCGCGCGAACTCGTCGATCTGCCGCGCGCGTGCCGCCAGAGCGGCGTAATCGCCCGTCACGACCAACGCGACTGCCACGTGCAGGTCGGAGAACGCCGCGCCGGCGCGCGGAAACGTGCGGTCCGCGAAGTCTTGCACCGTTCGCCATGCGGCGGCGTCGCGCGGCTGCCCGGCGAGTTCCCGACGCCAGAGATACGACACCGCATCGTTCAGCTTGCCGCGCGGAGGGCCGCTGTGGACGTCGGGCGCGAACGCTTCCCGGAACAGCCGGGAGGCCGCCGCCGCATCGCCGGCCTCGAGGTGGCCGAGTGCCTGGTGCCAGCGCAGATGGCTATAGAGCGCGCCGTCGCGTGGATAGCCGGTCAGCCACGACGCCAGGAAGGCGCTCGCCGCGTTCGGATCGCCTTCCTCGTAGCTCAGGTGCGCGCGGGCGTGCGCCGCCCACGGGTTGGTGGGGTTCTGTGCGAGCGACCGATCGATCTTCGGGCGGGCGGCGGCGTGCTGGCCGTTCTCCGAGAGCGCCATGCCGTAATGGGCGCTGAACCACCAGTCGTCGCCGTAGCTCGGGGCAAGCCGGTCCAGCAGCTCCAGCAGCGTGCGCTTCTGGCCGGCGCGGCCGGAGCTGCCGATCAGGCCATTGGTGAACGCGGTGGTGCCGAGTACCACGGCGTCACGCGGCCAAGCGTCGAGATGTGCGGGCAACGCGGCAAGGGCGGCCTCCGCGTCGCCCGCCACGAGCAGGCCAATGAACGCGATATGGCTGGCTTCCCGCGCAGGCAGGCCGGCGGCGAGCGCCTTGGCCGCTGCGATCGACTCGCGCGCCGCCGCGGCATCGCGTTCCAGCAGTGCATGCGCGCGGGCGGCGTGCGCGAGGCCGAAGTGCGGGTCGGCTGCGATGGCACGATCGAACGCCTCGATCGCGCCGGGGTACATGGTCAGCTTCGCCTCGCAGGCCGCAACGTAGGCGTCCCGCGCGGCGGATGACGCGGTAGACAGCGGGAGGTCATAGCGGTCCGTCAGCATGGCACGACCAGCGCGGCGGCGCGGTGGCGGATGTCGTCGGCCCAGCGCGCCGGGCGGCGCGCGTCGAGATCGAGGTTGACGCCGAATTGGCTGAGCTGCGCGACCTCGACGCCGGTCCGCGGGTCAGTCATGCGATGGATCATGCGCAGCGAAGAACTGCCGAGGTGACCGATACCGGTTTCGATCAGGTACGGCACATCCAGCCGCAATACGCCGGAGATCAGCAAAATCAGCTCGAAGGTCGAAAAGCCGCGCCGCTGCTGCTGCATGAAGGCGCCATCCATGCCGATCGCCGCGCCAAGCTGGCCAGAGGCGTTGGAAAAGCGATGTACGATCGCACCGAGGGCAAAATGGCCGGCTGCATCGACATCACTGGGCTTGACCCGTCCGCGTGCGGTGGGCAGGAAACCGTCGGTCGTGGCCGGTCCGGGCCTCGGTTCGGCTGCCGGACCGTTCCACACCGCGCGCCGGGATTCGATCGCGCAACGTTGTTGGGGCGTCAGCGGCGCGGCGGCGAGGTCCCAGTGCTCGTCGAACCAGGTCACCACCTCGCCGTTGGCCGAATTCGACGAATCGATGACCCAGGCGCAACCCGCCGTCGGCGCCCAGCGCTGCACTCTCCACATGAAAGCTGGCGCCGGCTCGCAGCTCGCGCGCGAAGCGGACGTTGATCCGGCGGGGCAGGTCTGCGCCGCGCGGCAGATCGCCGAGGCCAAGCTGGTCCGCGAGATTGGCCGCCGCCTCTTCAAGCCGATCGAAGTAATAGGCGATGGTGAAATGCTCGGTCACGTCGCATTGCCACGGCGGCACCGCTCCGCGATAGGTCTCGATCCAGTTTGCCATCAGTTCACCGCCGTTACCGCGTAGAATTTAGATCCAGCCTGACTCGCTTTTGCCGCCGTTGCGAGCACCGCGCACGCGCCGGGTCCACCGGGGCAACTGCATCGCGCTGCCTTCGTCTATAGCATGCGCCCTGGCGCCATGGGGGAGGGCAACGCCGGGATCGGCGGCGATGGCACGATCGAACATCGCAATCGCCCCCGCACCAAGCGTCTATGAAAATATTCTTTGACACCGGCCATGCCGCTGCGTTCTTGTAACGTTCATGTCCGCCGCGGCCACCGCACCAGCCCCCACCGCCGAGCCCAGCCGCTCCGGGCGCCTGCTCGGCCTCGTCGGCAAGCTGATCGACTACGGCCGCGAACTCGCCGCCACACTGCGCCAGCGCAGCGCGACCACCGAGTTCGCCGTCACCGCCCGCCTGTTCGGCACCAGCGACATCGCACTGATCCTGGCGCGCATCACGCGCGGCCTGATCCGTGCCGACGCGCTCGCAGCGAAGCTGGTCCGTAATGCTGCCCGCCTGGACGCAGCACCCAGGCCGCAACCCGCTCGCACCGTCGCGAAGCCTGCTTCGGCAGCGCGACGGCAGGCCGCACCGCCAGCCGACCCCCGGCTCGCTCACCTGCCCACCTCAGAGCAGATCGCGGCCGAGGTCCGCCGCCGCCCGATCGGTGCCGTCATCGCCGATATCTGTCGCGACCTCGGCATCACGCCGCTCCATCCGCTATGGCGCGAGTTGCAGGTGGTCATCATCCGGCACGGCGGCAGCTTCGCCGGCCTGGTCAGGGACCTCCTCCGGCGAGCGTTTCCGCGTCCTGTCCCGGCCGCCGCGTCCGCGGCATCGTCCCCTCCGTCACCTGCCTGCACCGGCCCGCCCTGAGCGGGTTGCCGGCAGCATCGAGACGCGACGCGCGGGGCCTGCCTGGGGCCGGACCCGCCGTTCCGGCTCGACCGTTCCCTGTTGAGCGCGCCTGGCGCGCGATGCCTCGCGGTCCGCGGTTGATCAGCGAGGCGGGACCAGATTCCTGCCAGGTCTTCGGGTCGAAGTGCTGTCCCCGCACAGTGGCACCAGGGATCGGGCATCCATGCGCCGTGCCTGCTTCAGGCTGAGGTCGGTGCGCACTGCCTGATCATCCGGCGCCGCAGGCAACGCATCGTCCGCCACGCGCGAATACCAAGCGACCGGCTTGCGGCACGGGTGTTCGGGTACGGCGAACGCCGGCCCGATCCGCCGCCGATCACGCCGCCGGTCGCGGAGTGCTACATCGACTGAGCGGCGGGGGCCGGCACGGGCCGCAGTATCAGGCGGCGGCTCTCTCCGCCCGCACGCCGCCGACCACGCGAGCCATCATCGCCGCTGCGTTCCCATGCAGGATCTGCTCGCGTGCTGACTCACCGATCTGCGCGTCCGCGAGCGCCTTCCTGGTCCAGTCGACGCCGAACGCGCTCCCATCGGTGCCGCACACGATGCGCTCGGCGCCGTACAGGCTCACCGCCGCCTCGATCGCGCGCGGACCGAACGAGTTGCAATCCACGTACACCTTCGCCCTGCGGAAACGCGACGACGGCAGCTCCTCGTCCGGCGTGTCGAGCAGGCTGCGGTGATCCATGCGCTCGACCTCGTAGGGAATGTTGCCGCCCAGATTGTGTACGACCACCATCACGTCGGGGTACGGCGCGAGGATGTCGGTCAGGCAAAGCGTCACCATCACCGACGACAGGCTCGCCTGCATGTCCAGCGTGCCGTTGCGCCGGCGCGCGTTGTCGATGTCGCCCGCCACCTTGGGGAAGGCGTCGCCTGGCCGCGGGCCGTGGTGGATGAGCAGCACCGCGCGGTGGCGATTGGCGACTTCCAGCATCGGCCGCGCCGCTTCGGCGTCGGCACGCGTCAAAAAGAAGTTGCCCGGTAGCTGCGCGCCGATCATGCCCGGCAGCGCGAGCGCCCGTTCCAGTTCGGCGGCAGCGGCCGAGATGTCGCTCAGCGGCAGCGCGGCGAACGCGGCAAAGCGGCCGTGATGCTGCTGGCAGATCGCCGAAAATCCGTCGTTGACGCGCCGGCACAGCGGCAATGCCACGTCCACCGGCTGGGCTTCGATCCAGCAGAACGAACCGAGCAGCGACAGCACGCTCACCTCGACCCCCTGGCGGTCCATGCGGCCCAGATGGAACTCGACGTCATCGAATGCCTGGTCGAGCGGCGTCTCGCCCATCCGCGGCAGCTTCATCACCTCGACGCCGGCATCATTGCGGATGATGCGCGGTTCCCTGCTGCGGGCGCGCAACGCGTCAGCGACCTCAGCGGGCTTCCAATGGGCATGCATGTCGATCATGGCGGTTTCCTCCACGGGCAGACCGCCAGCTTAACCTCACGGCGGCGCGGCGCAAATCACCACCGCTGACCAGCTCGATCGATACCGTGCGGTCCCGGTTGCCGATGGGCGCACGTCACACGGCAGAGTGTCATTATCCGCGACCGAATGGGCGCAATCCACTGCTCCGAAACGGTTCGCCAAATGGACGCTGGCCGACGGCAATTCTGTGGTCGGCCGGCGTCCCATCCGCTCACGTCCGTTTGACCGCGCGGCCGCGCTGCACCGACCCCGATCCTCCCATCATCGCGAACCGTGCCGGACTTGCCGGGCACCTGGACTGCGCCCTATAGGCGCCGACAGCCGAGGAAACGACATGGCCGCACTTGATGCCCCCGTCACCGACAACCCGGTGCTCGCCCACCAGGCGGAGATCCTGGCCCGACCGCCGACCCAGGGCTGGCATATGGCGAACGCCATCCGCGCGCTGGCGATCGACGCGGTCGAGGCGGCGAAGTCCGGCCATCCCGGCATGCCGATGGGCATGGCGGACGTCGCCACCGCGCTGTGGGCCCGCTTCCACAAGTTCGATGCCGCCGACCCGCGCTGGCCGGATCGCGACCGCTTCGTGCTGTCGGCCGGCCACGGCTCGATGCTGCTCTACGCGCTGCTCTACCTCACCGGCCACGACGGCATGGGGATCGAGGAGATCAAGCGGTTCCGCCAGCTGCACTCCCCCGCAGCGGGCCATCCGGAGTACGGCGAGAACCCTGGTATCGAGACCACCACCGGCCCGCTCGGCCAGGGCATCGCCACCGCGATCGGCATGGCGATCGCCGAACGGCTGCTGGCGGCGCGGTTCGGCCGCTCGCTGGTGGATCACCGAACCTGGGTCATCGCCTCCGACGGCGACATGATGGAGGGCATCAGTCACGAGGCGGCCGCCATCGCCGGCCATCTCTGCCTGTCCAAGCTGACGGTCCTGTACGACGACAACCACATCTCGATCGACGGCGATACCGCACTGGCCTACTCGGACGATGTGCTGAAGCGGTTCTCGGCCTATGGCTGGGTGGCGCGGCGGATCGACGGGCACGATCCGCAGCAGATCAACGCGGCGCTGTCCTTCGCCATGCGATCGAAGAAGCCGACGCTGATCGCCTGCCGCACCATCATTGGCCTCGGCGCACCCACCAAGGCCGGCACGGCCGCGACCCACGGCTCGCCGCTGGGCAGCCACGAGGCCGCGGGCGCAAAGGCGGCGCTGGGCTGGCACGAACCGCCGTTCACGGTGCCCGACGACCTGCTGGAACGCTGGCGCGCAGTCGGCAGCCGCGGTGCCGGTGCCCGTCGCGCCTGGCTCAAGCGCCTCGCCCACAGCAACATGCGGGGCGAGTTCGAGCGCGTGATGGCGGCCAAACTGCCCGATAACTGGCACGAAACGGTCGCCGCGCTGAAGCAGGAGATCGCTGAAACCAGACCCAGGATGGCCACCCGCCAGTCCAGCCTGAAGGCACTGGAGGCGCTGGTGCCCGCCACGCCGGAGTTGATCGGCGGTTCGGCTGACCTCACCGGGTCGAACCTCACCTTCGTGAAGTCGATGGGCACGGTGAGTGCCGGCAACTTCGCCGGCCGCTACCTCCACTACGGCGTACGCGAGCACGGCATGACCGCGGCGGCGAACGGCATGGCGCTGCACGGCGGGCTGATCCCCTACACCGGCACGTTCTTCATCTTCACCGATTACATGCGGCCGGCGATCCGCATCGGCGCCATCACCCGCGCCCACGTGATCCACGTCCTGACGCACGATTCCATCGGGCTGGGCGAGGATGGGCCGACACACCAGCCGATCGAGCACCTTGCCAGCCTGCGCGCCATGCCGCACCTGCACGTCTACCGCCCCGCCGATGCAATGGAGGTGGCGGAATGCTGGGAACTGGCGATCCGCCGCAGCGACGGCCCAAGCCTGCTGGTGCTGACCCGCCAGGCTCTGCCGACCATGCGCACCGACACCGCGGAGAACCGCAGCGCCCGCGGCGGCTATGTGCTGGCGGACGCCGAGGGTCCGCGCGCCGCGACGCTGCTCGCCACCGGGTCCGAGGTGTCGATCGCCATGGATGCGCGCGCCGCGCTGGCCATCGAGGGCGTCCAGGCGGCCGTGGTCTCGTTGCCGTGCTGGGAGCTGTTCTCCCAGCAGGACGAAGCGTATCGTATGCAGGTGCTGGGGACCGCGCCGCGGATCGGCATCGAGGCCGCCAGCGGGTTCGGCTGGGAGCGCTGGCTCGGCAATGATGGGGTGTTCATCGGCATGACCGACTTCGGAGCCTCGGCGCCTTATGAGGATCTTTACAAACACTTCGGTATCACCGCCGACGCCATCGTCGCCGCTGTCCGCAAGCGGCTCGGTTGATCCACGTCAATGCCGGTGCGCTGGCGGTGCGTCAGTAGCGGCCGGAGAGCAGAGAAAGGACACTGACCCATGCCCGTGAAAGTCGCCATCAACGGCTTCGGACGTATCGGCCGCCTGGTGCTGCGCGCGATGATCGAGAGCGGTCGCGACGATCTGATCCCGATCGCGATCAACGATCTCGGCAGCACCGAGGCCAATGCGCACCTGTTCCACTACGACAGCGTGCATGGCCGCTTCCCCGGCCAGCTCGAGGTCTCGGGCGACACCATTACCATCCGCTATGGCGGCCGCGTCTGGGGGCCGATCAAGGTGTCCGCCGAACGCGACCCGACCAAGGTGCCGTACCAGGGCGTCGACGTGGCGTTGGAATGCACCGGCATCTTCACCTCGAAGGAGAAGGCGTCGGCGCTGCTCACCGCCGGTGCCCGCAAGGTGCTGATTTCCGCGCCCGGCGACCATGTGGACGCGACCATCGTCTATGGCGTCAACCACAAGATCCTGACCAAGGAGATGACGATCGTCTCCAACGCATCGTGCACCACGAACTGCCTGGCGCCGATGGCGAAGGTGCTGCACGACAGCTTCATCATCGAGCGCGGCTACATGGTCACCATCCACGCCTATACCGGCGACCAGAACACCGTCGATACGTTGCACAAGGACCTGCATCGCGCGCGGGCCGCGGCGGTGTCGGCGATCCCCACGTCAACCGGTGCGGCGCGTGCCGTCGGCCTGGTGATGCCGGAACTGAAGGGCAAGCTGGACGGCACCGCGATCCGGATCCCGACGCCGAACGTGTCGCTGGTGTCGCTGGACGTGAACCTGAAGAAACCGGCCACCAAGGACCAGATCAACGCGGCGATGCTGGACGCGTCGAAGGGCGCGCTGCGGGGCATCCTCGACTACAACACCGCGCCGCTGGTCAGCGTCGATTTCAACCACTCGCCGGCGTCCTGCACGTTCGATGCGACGCAGACTGCGGTGGTGGACGGCGCGCTGGCCCGTGTGATGGGCTGGTACGACAACGAGTGGGGCTTCTCGAACCGGATGTCCGATACGGCGGCGTTGTTCGGCAGCCTGTAGCGCATCGTCGAGCGACACACCTCTCCCGCTCTGCGGGCGAAGCCGCGGCGGGTGAGGGTTCATGTGCGGCGGCAGCACCCTCACCCGGCGCTGCGCGCCGGCCTCTCCCGTTGCGTGGGCGAGGTGTTTGATCCGGGGGTTTCACATGTCGTTCCGCACTCTTGATGGCGTCGATGTCGCCGGTAAGCACGTGCTGCTGCGCGCCGACCTCAACGTGCCGGTCCGCGACGGCAAGATCAGCGACCTGACGCGTCTCGAGCGCCTGACGCCGACGATCCGCGAGCTGGTCGGCAAGGGCGCCAAGGTCATTGTGTGCAGCCACTTCGACCGCCCCAGGGGCAAGCGCGTGCCGGGAATGTCGCTGGCTCCGATCGCCACCGCGCTGGGCGATGTGCTGGGCCAACGGGTGCGCTTTGCCGAGGATTGTGTCGGCGTGGTGGCCGAACAGGCGGCCGAGCGCATGGCGCGCGGCGATGTATTGGTGCTGGAGAACACCCGCTTCCACGCCGGGGAGGAAACCAACGACGCCAACTTCTCCGCGGCGCTGGCGAAGCTCGCGGATCTCTATGTGAACGACGCTTTCTCTGCGGCGCATCGTGCGCATGCTAGCACCGAGGGGGTGGCGCATCTGCTGCCGGCCTATGCCGGCCGGCTGATGCAGGCGGAGCTGGAGGCACTCGATGCGGCACTCGGCAACCCGGTGCGTCCGGTCGCCGCGGTGGTCGGGGGCGCGAAAGTGTCCACCAAGCTCGACCTGCTCGGCAACCTGGTGACCAAGGTCGACGCGCTGGTGATCGGTGGCGCCATGGCAAATACTTTCCTCGCGGCGCAGGGCCATGCGGTCGGCCGATCGCTGCAGGAAGCCGAAATGCACGCGACTGCGCTCGACATCTTGGCGCGCGCCAAGGCGGCAGGCTGTGAGGTGCTGCTGCCGACCGATGCCGTGGTAGCCGGCGAACTGAAGCCCGGTGTGGCAACCCGGATCGTGGCGATCTCGGGGGTGCCCTCCGATGCGATGATCCTGGATGTCGGTCCCGCGACAGTGGACGGGCTGATCCGGCATCTGGTTGCCTGGCATACCCTGGTCTGGAATGGGCCGCTGGGCGCGTTCGAGACGCCGCCGTTCGATGCCGCGACTACGGCGTTCGCCAAGGCGGTGGCGGATGCCACCGGGACGGGTGCGCTGCGCAGCGTTGCCGGCGGCGGCGACACGGTGTCAGCGCTGCGCCACGCCGGTGCGCTCGACCGGATGAGTTACGTTTCGACCGCCGGCGGTGCCTTCCTGGAGTGGCTGGAGGGCAGGACCCTGCCCGGCGTCGCGGCACTGGGCTGACGCGTTGCGGGCCTATCTGGCGGGTCCGGACATCTTCCTGCCGGATGCCGCGCATTGGGTCGAGCGCAAGCAGCAGCTCTGCGCACGGTACGGCCTGACCGGCGTGTCGCCGCTTGACGAAATGCCGGACCAGCCGCCCACGTGGGCAGTCGTGCCGCCGGAGTGGCGGCGCATTGCACTGCGCAACGAGGCGCTGATCCGATCCTGCGACCTGATGATCGCCAATCTGACGCCGTTCCGCGGGCCCAGCCCGTCTTCGCGGATTCGACCCCCCAAATGGCTAATTTGAGCCAGTTGGCTGTCGCTAAATACTTGATATCCGTGTGAAGTATATCGGCGCCACGGCCGAAATCGGCTGTAGTGAAGACCTACCCCATTCCCACCATCAGATTCCGCTCGCTAGATTCGCCGTGTCATGTTTCTGCGGAAGATCCGACGGAAGAAAGACGGCAAGACGCACGAGTATTGGAGCGTGGTGGAGAACAAGCGCGTCAGGGGTGGCCGCGTCGTCCAGCGTCATGTGCTGTATTTGGGCGAGATCAATTCGTCGCAGGGCGCGGTGTGGCGCAAGGCGATCGAGGTTCTCGACGATGACACGGGTCAGCGGCAGACCATGGCGCTGTTCCCCGAGGATCGCTGCGCCGCCGACGCGTCCGACGCATCAGTTGTCCAGCTTCGCCTGTCGGACATGCGGCTGTGCCGGCCGCGCCAATGGGGTGCGTGTTGGCTGGCCGGTCAGTTGTGGCAAGAGTTGCAACTGGACCAGTTCTGGGCAGGCCGCCTGCCACCCAGCCGTAAAGGGACGCGCTGGGACCAGATCCTGCAGGTGCTGGTCTCGTATCGGCTGATCGCGCCGGGCAGCGAGTGGAAGCTGCATCGCGAGTGGTTCGGCAACAGCGCCATGGCCGACCTGCTGGGGGCCGACTTCGGCCTGGCGGAGGCGCACAAGCTCTACGCCTGCCATGACGTTCTGCTGGCGCACAAAGAGGCGTTGTTCTCGCATCTCACGACGCGATGGCGTGACCTGTTCAGCGCGAACTTCGATGTGCTGCTCTACGATCTGACCAGCACCTACTTTGAGATCAATGCCTCGGACGTGGCGGAGGGCGACAAGCGCCGGCACGGCTACAGCCGGGACAAACGCTCGGATTGCCCGCAGGTGGTGATCGCACTGGTGGTCACCCCGGACGGTCTGCCGCTGGCCTACGAGGTGCTGCCCGGCAACACCGCAGACTGCACGACGCTGCGGATGTTCCTTGGCAAGATCGAACGGCAATATGGCCGTGCACGGCGCGTCTGGGTGATGGACCGCGGCATCCCCACCGAGGCGGTGCTGGCGGAGATGCGCGGCAGTAACCCGCCGGTGCAGTATCTGGTGGGCACGCCCAAAGGACGCCTCTCGCGTCTCGAAAAGCGGTTGCTGGCCGAGCCCTGGCAAGAGGCTCGCGCGGGTGTCGCGGTCAAGCTGCTGGCCGAGGACGGTGAACTCTACGTCTTCGCCGAGAGCGCCGATCGCGTCAGCAAAGAGCGAGCCATGCGCCGCCGGCAGCTCAAGTGGCTGTGGAAGCGGCTGCGGGAGCTGGCCGCGATGGAGGTCCCGCGCGAGGAAATGCTGATGAAGCTGGGGGCGGCAAGATCCCGCGCTCCCACCGCATGGCGCCTGATCGATATCGAGATGGACAAGGAAAGTTCCATGTTCATCTACAGCCTCAACCGCCAGAAGCTGCGGCGGGTCCGGCGGCGCGAGGGTCGCTATCTGCTGCGCACCAATCTCACCGAGAACGATCCCGCGCTGCTGTGGCAGTACTATATTCAGCTCGTTGCCGTCGAACAGGCGTTCAAGAACCTGAAAGGCGATCTGGCGATACGCCCGATATTCCACCAGGAAGAGCGCAGGGTCGAGGCTCATATCTTCATTGCGTTCCTGGCCTACTGCCTCCAGGTCACACTGCAACGTCGATTGCATGCTCTCGCACCGGGACTGACCGCGCGCAGTGCTCTCGAGAAGTTCGCCGCCGTCCAGATGATCGATGTCTATCTGCCGACCACCGACGGACGAGAATTGCTGCTCACCCGCTATACCCAGCCGGAGCCGGAACTCCGGCTCCTGACCCACCAGCTCAAGCTCGATCTGCCGCCGCAGCCACCACCCCGCATCACCACCAGCACAATCCCCAAGCACCTCACGTAGTGAAGACCTTTCCGGCTAAACCGTTGATCGGAAACGGGCAGGGCACGTCAAAACGCCCGAATCCGCGAAGACGGGCCAGCGCAGACGTCGGCACGGTGTACGAGGTCGGCTTCATGCGGGCGTTGAGCCGGCCGATATTCGGTTATGCGACGACGGCGGCGAGGTTCACGCAGCGCACGCTGGACTTTGCCAGCGGGAAGGGCGGCGCCACGGTCGACCAGAACGGGTCCTGGCGCGACCCCGAGGGTATGCTGATCGAACAGTTCGGCCTGTTCGACAATCTGATGCTCGAGGGGGGTATCGGCGCCTCAGGCGGCATCCTGGTAGTTGATGAGATAGCCGCGGAACACCGCTGGACGGACCTCTCGGTGTTCGAGCGTTGTGTGCGGGCGGCCGCTGCCTAGTCTGCTTCCTGCGCACGTGGCGCGACCGGTCCCAGCGCCGCCGCGATGCCGAACTCCCCTGGCAGCGAGCCTACCGGAAACAGCCGGGTGACGTGCCCCATCTTCCGCCCGGGTCGCGCCTCGGCTTTGCCGTAGAGGTGCGGTATCAATCCGGGCGTGGCGAGCACCGCCGGCCAGAGCGCCGTGTCCTCCGGACCCACCAGGTTCTTCATCACCGCATCCGAGTGCCGGGTGGCCCGCGGCAGCGGCAGGCCGGCGATGGCGCGGATATGCAACTCGAACTGGCTCGCGGGGCAGGCATCGATCGTCCAGTGGCCGGAATTGTGCGGCCGAGGCGCAATCTCGTTGACCAGCACCCGGCTGTCACGATCGACGAACATCTCGACCGCAAGCAATCCAACCAGATCCAGGGCATCAGCGACCCGCCACGCGATCGCCTGCGCCTGACGATCGACCGATCCCGGGATGCGCGCCGGCGCGAGGGTGAGGTCCAGGATGTGATGGTGGTGACGGTTCTCGACGGTGTCGAAAGCGGCGTAGCCGCCGTCCTCGCCACGCGCGGCGACCACGCTGATCTCCTGAGCGAAGTCGATGAGGCCCTCCAGTATCAAGGGCTTCGGTGACAATGCTGCGAAGGCTGGGGCCAGGTCGTCGGTCCCCCGCAGCGTCGCCTGACCCTTGCCGTCGTAACCGAGACGGGTGGTCTTCAGTATCGCGGGCAGACCGATGCGCTCGACGGCGGCGAGCAGGGAGTCGAAGTCCTCGACCGGCATCCAAGGCGCCGTCGACACCCCGGCCCGGTTCAGGAAGGTCTTCTCGAGGATGCGATCCTGGCTGATCCGCAGGGTCTCGGGCGAAGGCCGTACGGGCCTCAGTGATGCAAGAAGATCAAGACCTTCGACGCTGACATTCTCGAACTCGAAGCTGATCACATCGACCGCCGCGGCAAATCGCCGCAGGCCTTCCGGCTCGTGGTAGTCGCTGATGGTCGCCGCGATCGAGACCTGACCCGCCGGACTGTCCTGCTCCCGGGTCAGGATGTGGCAGCGATAGCCGAGCCGGGCGGCGGCAAGTGCCGACATCCGGCCAAGCTGGCCACCGCCCACCAGGCCGATGGTGGCATTCGGCGGCAGCGGGCGGATCATTCGGGCGTATCGACCGGCACGTCTGCCACGGCATTGGTCTGCTGTTCGCGCAGCGCGTCCAGCCGCGCCGCCAGGCCTGCGTCGCCGGTGGCGAGGATGGCGGCAGCCAGCAAAGCCGCGTTCACCGCTCCCGCACGGCCGATTGCCAATGTCCCAACGGGGACTCCCGCTGGCATCTGCACCATCGAAAGCAGGCTGTCCAACCCCTTCAGACTGGCCGATTCCACCGGCACGCCAAGTACCGGCAGCGATGTCCAGGCGGCACACATGCCGGGCAGATGCGCCGCGCCCCCGGCCCCGGCGATGATCACCTTCAGGCCGCGCTGCCGTGCTCCCGTGGCATACTCGCGCAGCCGATCCGGAGTCCGATGTGCCGAGACGATCCGCAATTCGTTGGGCACCGCCAATTGCTCCAGTGTCGCCGCCGCGTGGCGGAGTGTCGCCCAATCCGACTGACTGCCCATGATGATTCCGACGACCGGAGCCATCAGGCGATACTGTCCGGGATCAATCGGCTCTCCAGCCAGGCGATCTCATCCTTGAGCATCAGCTTGCGCTTCTTCAGCCGCTGCAAATGCAGCTGATCCGCCGCGCCATGTTCCGCCAGGCGCGCGATCACGGTGTCGAGGTCGCGATGCTCGCTGCGGAGTTCGTGCAGCTTGCGCAGCAGCGAGTCCCGGTCGGTCAGCATCTCATACCAATACCACAGTCACGGCTCGACTACCCAGTCTCTGGGCGGCAGATTCGGCATGGCCCTGACCATGTCAATCGGGTTACCATGGCAGCCTCGGCTGAATTGGAGCGGAGGAGGTCCATGACCCTGCAGGCCCGTCTCGATTCCCTGAAGGAGCGCCATGCCGCGCTCGAGACGCGCATCGCCGACGAGGACCAGCGACCTAGGCCCGACAGCGAGGCCCTCACGCGCCTGAAGATCGAAAAGCTGCGGGTCAAGGAGGAGATGGAGCGGCTCCGCACCCAGTCGGAGTGAGCCTCAGGCGACTTCGTCCGTCTCCAGCACGGGCGGCGGCGGAACGGCGCGGCCCTCCCGCTCGAGCCGCTCGTTCGCCTGAGCGATTGCGGCGTTGAGGTCGGTCTGGCTGCACAACCCCAGGATCACGGGATCACGCGGCTTGATGTTGGCGCTGTTCCAGTGGCTCCGCTCGCGCACCTTCTGGATGGTGTCCTTGGTGGTGCCTAGCAGCTTGGACACCTGTGCCTCGGTGAGCTGCGGGTAGTTGCGGATCAGGAATGCGATGGCGTCCGGGCGGTCATTGCGCTTGGCCACCGGCGTATAACGCGAGCCGCGCAGCCGCTTCGGCATCGGCAGCGCGGTCGGCATCAGCCGGAGCCGCATCTCGGGGTCGGCCTCGGCGCGGCGGATCTCGTCGGCGGTGACCTGGCTGTTGGCGACCGGGTCATAGCCGACGATCCCCTGTGCCACCTCGCCATCAGCGATTGCCTGCACTTCCAACGGGTGCATGCCGCAGAAATCCGCGATCTGCGTGAAAGTGAGCGCGGTCTTTTCAATCAGCCACACAGCGGTGGCCTTGGGCATCAGCGGCAGTGTCATGGCTGGCGGATATGACAATCACGTGGGGATGGGTCAAGAGCGCACGGCGGGATTATGCTGGGCCGAGCGTGGACGGAGGTGAGGGATGATCGAGGAGGACGATGGTCCGGTCCGCAAGCGGACGCGGCTGGAGAAACCGGTGCTGGACACGCTGGGGATCGAGGAACTGCGCGACTACATCGATGAGTTGAAGACGGAGATCGTGCGCGTGGAGGCAGACATCGAGCGCAAACACGGTCATCGCAGCGCGGCAGACGCGTTCTTCCGGCGACCCTAGCTACTTTCCGGCGCGAACTATGCCCGATCGAAGGCGGTGGATCACACGCCAGCCCACCTTCGGCGGCCAAGCGGCCAGATCATCGCGCCTGGTCGGCAGCCTCTCCACGTTATTGATGCCCCTGCCGAATTATCGAGGGCACCAAAAAAGGGGCCGGCGAACCGGCCCCTTCGTCTGTCGCCGCACGATGCATCAGGCGGCCTTTACGGCCTCCTGGCTGTCATTGGCGACTGCCTTCGGCGTGCCGCCGCCGATCTCGATGCGGCGTGGCTTCAGCGCCTCGGGGACCACGCGCTTCAGGCCGACATGCAGCAGCCCGTTCTGCAGATCCGCACCATCGACCACGATGTGGTCGGCGAGCACGAACCGGCGCTCGAAGGCGCGGCCGGCGATGCCACGATACAGCATCTCGCCGTTCTGGCCTTCGCTGGTCACCTTGCCGGACACCAGCAGGGTGTTCTCCTTCACCACAAGGTCGAGTTCCTCCGGCCGGAAGCCGGCCACCGCCATGGTCAGGCGGTAGGTGTCATCGCCGGTCTTCTCGATGTTGTACGGGGGATAGCTCGATGCGTCCGTGGCGGACGTCGCGGTGTCCATCAGACGGGCCATCCGGTCGAAACCGATAGCAGGTACGGAACAGTGGGGCAAAATCATAGGTTGTCATGGCATAACCTCCTGCTTGAGCAAGGTTGCGTCGCTGGACCGCCCACATGGGCCGGCCCGGTTCAGTCCTCCGAAACCCCAACAGGGCGCTCCGGACACATCAGAAATGGCGCGCTCCGGCCCGCGGTTCAAGAGGGCGGCGCGAGGGAAAACCGCAGTGCGGGACTGGCTATTTCTTCAGCCCGAGCCCGGCGAATTTCTTGTTGAACTTCGCCACCTGGCCGCCGCTGTCGATGATGCGGTGCTGGCCGGTCCAGGCCGGATGCGACTTCGGATCGATATCCAGCCGCAGCGTGTCGCCCGGCTTGCCCATGCAGGAGCGGGTCTTGAACTGGGTGCCGTCGGTCATCACGACGGTGATCTCGTGGTAGGCGGGATGGATGCCCGGCTTCATTGCGCTGCTCCTGCTGGCGCCGCCGTCATCCCCGCATAACCGGGGACCGACTGGCAGCGCGAGCGCCGGCATATAGCGCCGGCGCCCGGCAAAGGCCAGAGCCGTGCTGCTATCGCGCCGCAGCCTGGTGGTGCGACTGCGCGTTGGCCGCGTAGCTGCGGAACATTTGGTCAGCGGTCCGCTTCTGCTGGTCGGACAGCGACCCGTACAGCGTCTGGAACGCCGGTACCAGTTTCTGCACTTCCTGGGCGCGCTGCTGTTCGATCTGCGCATAGGACTGCATGTTGTCCACCGCCGACATCGAGCCGAGTTGCTCGGCGCGCTGCTGGTAGACGCCGTCCATTTCCCGAGCGTTGTCGCGCATCACCTGGGCAAACTGGTCCCATTGCTGGCTCTGCTGCGAGGTGATGTGCAGCTTGGCATGCAGGTCAGCGATACGGCGTTCGACCAGGTTCTGCGAAGTCTCGCCGGGCTGTCTGGCCATCGCCGACCCGCTGGTGTGCGGCGCGGCCTTCTCGCTGGTGCCGGACGGCACATCGGTCATTCCGCTCGGCGGCGTTGCGGGACCGGTCTGGCTGCCGGTGGTCTGCGCCCAGGCCGGGGCGGCGACCAGCATCGTGGTGATCAGCAGGGGAGCGGCACGTTGAGCAATGGTCACGATCATGGCTGGCTTCTCCATCGTGGGTTGGCGACGGACGCCCGCCTTGGCGCCCGTGACCGCCCACCGTTGCCGCCAAATGTGGCCGCACTGGCCGCCTCGCAGGGTATTGTTGTGGCAGATCAGGCGAGCGTCGCCCGCCAGTAGGGTGGCGGCAGCTCAGGCCTCATCCCCAGCGCCTTCGCCGCGCGGAGCGGCCAGGCGGGATCCGCCAGCACGGCGCGCGCGACGAACACCAGGTCGGCGCGTTGGTTCGCGACGATCTCGGCCGCGTGCGCAGGTTCGGTGATCGCCGTGTCGCGCTGGATGTGATCGGCGAACGGCACCTGGTAGCCGGGATGTAAGGGGATGTGCAGATCCGGCGAGAAGCCGCCGGACGAGCAGTCGATCAGGTCGACATCGCCGCGCGCGGCAAGCCGGCGGCACAGCGCGTCGTCGATGGTGACGCCGCCAGGCAGGTGGTCGACACAGGACAGCCATACAAACAGTGGCAGGTCGGCGGGCCATTCCGCCCGCACGGCATCCAGCGTTTCCAGCAGGTAGCCGTGCGCGGCGTGGATCTCCACCACCTTCATGCCGGCCTCGCGCGCCATTCGCGCCGCAGTCGCAAACTGCGCGGCGATGTTCGCGATCTCGCCGGCGGTGAGCGCATGGGGATCGACAGCGCCGGGACGGAATGAGATCGGACTGGGGCCGACCGGCGCCCAGCCGCCATCCTACGGAGCGATCGGCCTGCTACCCTCCCAGGTTCGCGTGGTGCTCGCCTTGCGTCCGGCGTGTGCGAGTTGAATGCCGGGCACTGCGCCGCCGCGCGCGTTGATCGCTACGAGCCGGGCCAGCAGCGCCTGGTGCTGCGCGTTCCACAGGCCGAGGCAATACGGCGTGATGCGGCCTCGCCGAAACGTGCGTCGCTTCGGTGAACACGATGCCGGCGCCGCCGGCTGCTCGCGCGCCCAGGTGCTGCACATGCCAGTCATCGCCGATCCCGTCGGTGGCGAAGTACTGGCACATCGGCGCCACCACGATGCGGTTGCGCGCGGTGACGGAACGGAAGTTGATCGGTTCGAACAACAGCGGCGTTGGCATGCGGCACGGTTTCGCGGTGAATGCGCAGCGCGTCAGGCCGGCTCGGGAGCCATGCCCTTGTCGGCGAGCTCGCGTTGCGCCTTCTCGGTCTTGTCCAGCGCGAGGCCCATGCCGCGCAGCACATGCGGTGCCTTGGTGTACTGGATGTCGCTGTAGGCGATCACTTCCACCCGGTTGCCCCAGGGATCGAGGAAGTCGAGGAACGGCCCGTCCAGCAGCTGACCGCCTGCCTCCTTCACAAGGTCCCGCACCGCGCTGCGATCGTCCACCACAAGGCCAAAATGGCGCGGGCTGTCCCGGTGTTCCGTGCTGGTCTGCGTAAGGTTGATGAACTGGTCGCCCATATCGATGAAGGCATTGGTCTTGCCCTTGCCGCGCAGGGTGAAGTCGAAGATCCGATGGTAGAAGGCGAGTGCCTCCTCGATGTCGCCGACCTCGATCGCGACGTGGTTCATGCCGACCATTCTGGGCTTGTGCATCACTGATCCTCCTGCACGCTATCTGCCGTTCAGATGGTTGCGCCACAGTCGGTATGCCAGGGGGCCTCCCCTTGCACGCTGCGTCACCGCCATGCGAGCCTTTGCGACAGCACGCCGAGTAGAGAGGAACGATCATGAGCGCCGCATTCGATCTCACATCGCGCTTTGCCAAGGACCTGCCCGACCCGTCGCCGCGCTTCGGCGGATTTCCCAAGTACAATTTCGTCGGCGGCCACAATGATCCCCAACGCATCCCGATCGAGGGGCTGATCGAGGCCACCGCTTCGGTGCTGCGGCGTGAAGGTTCGAAGCTCGCGATGTACAACCTGGCGCAGGGACCGCAGGGCTTCATCGGGCTGCGCGAGTTCGTGGCCGACAAGCTGAACCGCCATCGCGGCATGAAGATCGGCCGCGACGAAGTGCTGATCACCACCGGTTCCGGCCAGGGCATCGACATGATCAGCCGGATGTTCGTCGAGCCCGGCGATACCGTTATCCTGGAGGAGTTCTGCTACGCCGGCGCGATCAATCGCTTCAAGCGCGTCGGCGCCCAGATCGTCGGCATTCCGCTCGATCAGGACGGCATGCGGATGGACGTGCTGGCCGCGACGCTGGAAGGCCTGAAGCGGCAAGGCGTGACGCCGAAATACATCTACACGATCCCGACCATCCAGAACCCGTCCGGCAGCATCCTGCCGCTGGAGCGTCGCCAGCAGATGCTGGTGCTGGCGCGGCAGTATGGCGTGCCGATCTTCGAGGACGAATGCTACGCCGACCTGATCTGGAGCGGCGGTGCGCCGCCTTCGCTGTATTCGATGGACCCGAAGCAGGTCGTGCATATCGGGTCATTTTCCAAGACGTTGGCGCCGGCACTGCGCGTGGGGTACGCGGTGTCGGAATGGCCGGTGCTGTCGCGCATGATGGCCTGCAAGACCGACAGCGGCACCGGTGCGCTCGATCAGATGATCGTGGCCGAGTATTTCTCGAAATACTTCGACCAGCATGTCGGGGCGCTGAGCGGCGTGCTTAAGGAGAAGCTCGACACGATGGTCGAGGCAGTGGAGCGCGAGTTCGGCACCACCGTCGACATGTGGAAGCCGAAGGGCGGCATTTTCCTGTGGCTGAAGCTGCCGGACAGCGTGGATGTGCGAAAGCTGGTCAAGCCGGCGGCGGATGCCGGCATCCAGTTCAACCCCGGACCCGAATGGGTGTGCAATCCGGAGCCGGCGAAGTCGTATATGCGTCTGTGTTTCGCGCTGCCGTCGAAGGAAGTGATTCGCGAAGGCGTCGCCGCACTGGCGCAGGTCTGTTACGAGCAGACCGGCATCCCGGTGCGCAGCGCCAATGTCCAGCGTCAGTCGGCGTGAGCCATGGCGCAGGACATCGCACTGACGGTAAACGGCAGGTCGGTGCAGGTGACGGCGCTCGAGACCACGCCGTTGCTCGATGTGCTGCGCAATCAGCTCGACTTGAAGGGCACGCGCTATGGCTGCGGTCTTGAGCAGTGCGGCAGCTGCATGGTGCTGCTGGACGGCGAGCCGATCTACGCGTGCTCGCGCGAGATCGGCACTGTCGCCGGACATAGCGTCACCACGATCGAGGGATTGGGCAGCGCCGCGCAACCGCATCCATTGCAGCGGGCGTTCCTCGATGAGCAGGCGGGGCAGTGCGGCTACTGTCTGTCGGGCATCGTGATCAGCGCCAAGGCGCTGCTGGATCGCAATCCGTTGCCGACGCGCGCCGACATTGCCGCGGCATTGGACAGGAATCTCTGTCGCTGTGGTGCGCATCCGCGAATTCTGCGTGCGGTCGAGAAGGCCGCTGCCATGCTGCGGGGAGGGAAGGGAGCATGAGCGACACTCTGCCGCTGTCGATCCAGCACAACCGCCGCATGGAGAAGTGGCTTCGTTTCGAGCCGGATCGCACGGTGCGTCTAGCTGTGGGCAAGGTGGAGTTGGGTCAGGGCAACGTCACCGCACTGGCGCAGATCGCGGCCGACGAACTGGACGTGGATCCGCAACGCATCGCGGTGCTGTCGGGCGATACCGAGGAGGCGCCGGACGAGGGTCAGACGACGTCGAGCCAGTCGATCGAGGTGTCAGGTCGTTCGGTGCGGCTGGTATCGGCCGAATTGCGCGCGCGCGTGCTGGATCGGCTGGCTCGGCGGCTTAATTGCAGTCCGACAGAACTTTCCGTGGAGGATGGAGCGTTTCGGCGCGGCGACACGCCGACCGGGCACGACTATTGGAACTTCGCCACGGCCGAAGACTTCGCCCACGACATCGACGGAACCGCGACTCCGAAGCCGCACACGGCGTATCGCTATGTCGGCAAGCCAATGCCGCGGCGCGATCTCCCGGCGAAGGTGTCGGGTGCGGCGTTCGTGCATGACATGCTGCGGCCGGACATGCTGCATGCGCGCATCCTGCGTCAGCCATGCCGCGGCGCGCGTCTGGTGTCGCTGGACGAAAGCAGGCTGCGGCGTGCCGAACGCGGCGATTTCCGGATCGTGCGTGTCGGCGAGTTCGTTGCGTTTGTCGGCAGCGATGAAACGGTGGTGCAGCGCGCCGCCGCGGCCGCGCCGCTGCATGCGAACTGGGACAACGTTTCGCAGATCGCGCCCACCGAGCAGGAGGCGGCGTGGCTGGTTGGCCGGGCATCGAACGATCGGGTCCTGGGGACCGACGTGCCGGCGGCGGAAACGAACGTGGTAACGGCGAGTTACTCACGTCCTTACGTCGCACATGCCTCGATCGCGCCGTCCTGCGCGCTGGCGGAATACCGCAATGGCCATCTGTCGGTGTGGTCACATACCCAGGGCGTCTATCCGCTGCGTGCCGCGCTGTCCAACGTGCTGGGCATTTCGCAGGACGTCATTACCGTACGGCATGCGCATGGCGCGGGCTGCTATGGGCACAACGGCGCTGACGATGTGGCCGTGGATGCCGCGGTGATCGCGATGCAGGTCCCGGACCGTTGCATCCGCGTGCAATGGCGTCGCGAGGAGGAATTCGGCTTCGAGCCGCTCGGCTCGGCGATGCACGTGACGCTGCGCGCGGCGCTGGACGAGGCGGGAAAACCGCTGGACTGGACTGCGGATATCTGGTCGGCGACGCATGTTCAGCGACCGAGCAGCGGCGGCAACATGCTGACGCACGAGGCGCTGCCGAACTCCGCCACCGGATCCGCGACCGACCGATCCACCGGAGGCAAACGGCGGCGGCGGCACGCGCAACGCGTTTGCACTGTACGAGATACCGGTCAAGCGGGTTGTGCATCATCTGGTGCTGCACGCGCCGGTGCGCACCTCGGCGCTGCGCGGCCTAGGCGCGCTGCCGAACGTGTTCGCGATCGAGTGCTTCATCGACGAACTGGCCGAACGTGCCAATGTCGATCCGGTGCATTACCGGCTGTCGATGCTGTCCGATCTGCGCGCGCGACGGCTGATCGAGAACATCGCGCACCGCAGCAACTGGTCGGCGCGCGGGCCGGCGGGCAGCGGTCGCGGATTGGGACTGGGCTGGGCACGCTACAAGAACCGTGCGGCGTATGCTGCTGTTGCGATTGAGTTGGAGGTCGATCAGGAGGTGCGGCTGCGCCGCGTCTGGTGCGCCGCCGATGCCGGGCTGGTGATCAACCCCGATGGCGCGCGCAATCAGCTTGAGGGCGGCATCCTGCAGGCGGCAAGCATGACGCTGAAGGAACAGGTGCGGATGGAAGGCGCCGGCATCACGTCGCTCGACTGGTCGAGCTATCCGATCATGCGCTTCTCCGAAGTGCCGGAGATCGACACGGAGATCGTCCACGCGCCCGATCTGCCGACGCTCGGTATGGGTGAGTGCACGTTCGGTCCCACTGCAGCCGCGATCGGCAACGCGGTGGCGCATGCGTTGGGGACGCGCATCCGCGACATGCCATTCACGCGGGAGCGGATCGAGGCGGCATTGTTGGGGTAAAGCAGGCTGTCATTGCGAAGGGCGCAGCGACAGTCAGGCTTTCACCAGCGGGCAGCCACCATCGGCGAGCGGACGCCATGCCTGATCAGGCGGGATCGAGACGACTTCCTTGCAGTAGTCAAAGGGATACTTCAACTCGGCCACGGTCTTGACCTGCCACAGATGCATCACGTGCATCACCCGGCCGTCCTCGCGAACCTTCACGTCGGTGTTGTACATGTCATTGACCGGTGTCGACTTCATCTTCGCCACGACTTCTCCGGCATCCGTGGTTCCGGCGGCCTTCACCGCCTTTAGCCAATGCGTTGCTGCGCAGTAATTGGCAGCGTGCAGCAGGCCGGGCACCATTCCGTTCATCCTGGTGCTCCATCGCTTCGCCCAGGCGCGCGTCTTGTCGGTCATGTCCCAGTAAAACGAGTCGGTGTACACCAGCCCTTCGCAGGTCTTCTGTCCCAGCGAGTGCACGTCGTTGATCGCCATCAGCAGCGTCGCCATCCGCGTGCCGCTCTGTGACAACCCGAATTCGGCAGCCTGTTTGATGCAGTTCTGCAGATCCGTGCCCGATTGGCGAAACCGAACACCTTGGCGCCGGAGGCTTTCGCCTGCACCAGGTAGCTGGAGAAATCCGCAGTTCCCAACGGCGCCTTGACCGCACCCAGTACCTTGCCGCCGGCGGCCTGCACCGCCGCGATGGTGTCGCGCTCCAGCGCGTAGCCGAAGGCGTAGTCGGCGGTGATGAAGAACCAACTGTCGCCGCCGGCTTTGGTGAGCGATGCTCCGGTGCCGTGCGCCAGCGCATACGTGTCGTAGGCGAAGTGGATGCCGTATGGCGAGCACTGCTTGCCGGTCATGTCCGACGTCGCCGGGCCGGTGATCAGATAGATGCGCTGCTTCTCGCGGCACACCTGCTGGATCGCGAGACCCGACGATGAAGCGGCGCCGTCGGCGAGCGCGTCGACGCCTTGGCTGTCGATCCATTCGCGCGCCAGCGCACTCGCCACGTCGGGCTTGTTCTGATCGTCGCCCTGGAGCACCTCGATCTGCCGGCCGAGCACCGAACCGCCGAAATCCTCGATCGCCAATTCGACGGCAAGCCGATTGCCGGGGCCACCGACATCGCGGTACGGCCCGCCCATGTCGCTGAGCAGGCCGATGCGCACGGGTTTAGATGTGCTCTGCGCACGTATGATGCCGGGCATGACGAAGAGGTGCGGCGGCCATTGCGCCGACCGCGGCGCGGCGAGTGAATTTCATCGTGGCGTTCCCATTACCAAATCGTCATTGCGAGCAGCGACGCAGCAATGACACTAGCGCAAACTGGCGTTCAACTTCTCCAACGCCGCCGATCCCGGGCACAATGCCATCTCGTCCAGGTCGTTGAAGGGCGTTGACACCGTGTTCATGTGATGGTGCAGGTCTTCCGGTTCCGGATCGACATAGAGCAGCCCCGTGACAATTTCGCCGGCGGCATGCTGTTCCTGCAAATAGGTCATCGCCGCAATGCGGTCATGTACGTCGTAGTCGTTGGCGAGCTTGCGCAGCCGCAGGATCGAACCATCGTGCTGCTTCACCAGCTCCACCGTGCCGGCGGCGTACTCGACGGTGATCTCGTCACGGCCAGTAATCATGTCGAGATAGTTCACCGCCAGATTGTGCTCACGCACGTAGTCGAAACTGGTGTGCGAGCCTTCGTGGTTGTTGAATGCCACACAGGGCGAGATGCAATCGATGAAGGCGGCGCCTTGGTGTTTCAGTGCGGCCTCGATCAGCGGAATGAGCTGGTCCTTGTCGCCGGAGAAGCTGCGCGCGACGAAGGTGGCGCCGAGCTGTAGCGCCATGCCGATGAGATCGATCGCCTCGTCCTTGTTTTCGACGCCGCGGCGGCTCTTGGCACCGCGGTCCGAGGTGGCCGAGAACTGTCCCTTGGTCAGCCCGTACACACCGTTGTTCTCGACGATGTAGGTCATGTTCACGCCGCGCCGCATGATGTGGGCGAACTGGCCGATGCCGATCGAGGCGCTGTCGCCATCGCCGGATACGCCGAGATAGATCAGATCGCGGTTCGCCAGATTGGCACCGGTCAGCACCGACGGCATGCGCCCATGCACCGAATTGAAACCGTGCGAGGCGCCAAGGAAATAGGTCGGCGTCTTGGACGAGCAGCCGATGCCGGACAGCTTGGCGATGCGATGCGGTGGCAGCTCCAGGTTGAAGCACGCGCGCACGATCGCGGCGCTGATCGAATTCGTGACCACACCCCGCACATAGCGTCGACACCGCGCCCTCATAGTCGCGCCGCGTGTAGCCGAGTGCGTTCTTCGGCAGTTCCGGATGGTGCAGTTTCGGCTTGGGGATGAAGGTCATGGCACAGCCTTGCGAAACGGAACAACCTTGAGCTCGCCGACCTTGTCGGCGATCGCGTCGGAGATGAACCTGGCGGTGATCGGCGTGCCGTCGAAATGCAGCACTCGGGTAAGCTTCGCCGGATCGATCTCCAGTTCGTTGATCAGCAGAGTGCGCAATTGGCCGTCACGGTTCTGCTCGACCACGAAGACCTGGTCATGTTCGCCGATGAAGCTCTTCACGTCGTGGTGGAACGGGAAGCCGCGCACGCGCAGCAGGTCGAGATGGATGCCGCGTTCCGCCAGAATTTCGTCGGCTTCATCCATCGCCGGGCTGGTGGAGCCGAAATAGATCGCGCCCAGCCGCGTCGCCTCCTTGGCCGGCCGCGCGATCGGCTGTGGCACAAGCTGCTTTGCGGTGTCGAACTTCTTCAACAGCCGCAGCATGTTCTCTTCGTAGTCGGCGCCTTCCTCGCTGTAGCGCGCGCGGCTGTTCTTTGAGGTGCCGCGGGTGAAGAACGCGCCGCGGGTCGGATGCGTGCCCGGATAGGTACGATACGGGATGCCGTCGCCGTCCACGTCGAGGTAGCGGCCGAAATCCTTGCCGGCCTCCAGCTCCTGTTCGGTCATCACCTTGCCGCGGTCCATTGTGCGGCCGTCGTCCCAGGTGAGCGGCTTGCACAGCCGGTCGTTCATGCCGATCTCGAGATCGAGCAGCATGAAGATCGGTGTCTGCAAACGGTCGGCAAGATCGAACGACAGCGCGGCGAACTCGAAGCACTCGTATGGGTCTTCCGGGAACAGCAGCACGTGCTTGGTGTCGCCGTGCGAGGCATAGGCGCAGCTTAATATGTCGGTCTGCTGCGTGCGCGTAGGCATGCCGGTGGACGGTCCCGCGCGCTGCACGTCGAAGATGACCGCGGGGATCTCGGCGAAATACGCCAGGCCGACGAATTCCTGCATCAGCGAGATGCCCGGCCCCGATGTGGCGGTGAATGCGCGTGCGCCGTTCCACGCCGCGCCGATCACCATGCCGATCGACGCCAGCTCGTCTTCCGCCTGCACGATGGCGAACTTATTTTTTTTCGTCTCCGGATCGACGCGGTAGCGACTGCAGTACCGGGTGAATGCCTCCGCGAGCGACGACGACGGCGTGATCGGATACCAGGCGCACACGGTCGCGCCGCCATACACGGCACCGAGTGCCGCAGCGGCGTTGCCCTCGATGAAAATGCGGTCGCCAACTGCGTTGGCGCGCCGCAGCGTCAGGCCGATCGGGCACTCCAGGTGGGTGAGCGCCCAGTCGCGGCCCATGTGCAGCGCCTGCACATTCGCCGCCACCAGCTTGTCGCGGCCGCGGAACTGCTCGCCCAGCAGCTGCTCTATTTCGGCCACGTCCATCTCCAGCAGCGCCGCCAGCGCGCCGAGATAGACGATATTCTTGAACAACTGCCGCTGGCGGGATTCGGTGTAGGCCTTGTTGGTGATTTCGGTCAGCGGCACGCCGATCACCACGATGTCGTCGCGGAACTTCGACGGCGGCATCGGCTTGGTGTTGTCATAGAACAGATAGCCGCCCGGTACGATCTCGGCGACGTCCTGGGTCCAGGTCTGCGGGTTCATCGCCACCATCAGATCGACGCCGCCGCCGCGCGCGGCCAGATGGCCCGCCTCCGAAACCCGCACCTGGTACCAGGTAGGCAGCCCCTGGATGTTGGACGGGAAGATGTTGCGCGGCGTCACCGGCACGCCCATGCGCAGGATCGTCCTGGCGAACAACGCGTTCGCGCTGGCCGAACCTGACCCGTTGACGTTGGCGAACTTGACGACGAAGTCGTTGACGCGCTGGAGACCAGTTACGCGTTCTGCAGACTGCAACATGCGTGCTCCGCCTGTGCCACATCGAGAAGGAAGCGCTGCATGTCCCACGCGCCAGTGGGGCACCGCTCGGCGCAAAGGCCGCAGTGCAGGCAAACGTCTTCGTCTTTCACCATCACCCGGCCGGTCTTCAGCGGGCCGGATACGTATAGGTCCTGCGTCTCGTTGTGTGCCGGCGCGTTCAGCCGCAGCCGCAGTTCCGCCTCGACGCCGTTCTCGACGAAGCTGATGCAGTCGACCGGGCAGATATCGACACAGGCATCGCACTCGATGCAGAGCGCATCGGTGAACACCGTCTGTACATCGCAATTCAGGCAGCGCTGCGCCTCGGCGAAGGCGAGCTTGTCGTCGAAGCCCAGCTCGACCTCGGCCTTGATATCGCGCAGCGCGATCGCCTTGTCGCGATGCGGCACCTTGAAGCGCAGATCCAACGAGATGTCGTTGTCATAGCTCCACTCGTGGATGCCCATCTTCTGCGACATCAGGTTGACCAGCGGCGGCGGCCGCTCGCGTATGCTCTCGCCCTGGCAGAACTGATGGATGGAGATCGCCGCCTGGTGCCCGTGCGCGACTGCCCAGATGATATTCTTCGGGCCGAACGCCGCGTCACCGCCGAAGAACACCTTCGGGTTGGTCGATCCCATCGTCACTTCGTCGACCACCGGCATGTCCCACTGGTCGAACTCGATGCCCGCGTCGCGCTCGATCCACGGGAAGGCATTCTCCTGCCCGACCGCCACCAGGACATCGTCGCACTCGAAGTGTTGGTCCGGCTCGCCGGTCGGCACCAGCCGGCGCCGGCCGCGCGCGTCGTATTCCGCCTTGACCGTCTCGAACATCACGCCGGTGAGCCGGCCGCCCTGGCGGGTGAACTCCTTCGGCACCAGCATGTTCAGGATCGGGATGTCCTCGCTGATCGCGTCTTGCTTTTCCCAGGGCGACGCCTTCATCTCCTCGAAGCCGGAGCGGACGATCACCTTGACGTCCGCGCCGCCGAGGCGACGGGAGGAGCGGCAGCAGTCCATCGCCGTGTTGCCGCCGCCCAGCACGATCACGCGGCGGCCGATCTTGTCGATGTGGCCGAACGATACCGAGGACAGCCAGTCGATGCCGATATGGATATTGGCGGCGGCCTCTTGGCGGCCGGGGATCGGCAGGTCGCGCCCGCGGGGCGCGCCGCAACCGACGAAGATCGCGTCGTAGTCCTCGTCCAAGAGCGCCTTCAGGCTGTCGATCCCTTGCCCAAGCCTCAGCTCCATACCCAGGCCGGTGATGTAGCCGACCTCCTCGTCGATGATCTCCTCGGGGAGGCGGAACTTGGGGATCTGACTGCGTATCATGCCGCCGGCGCGGGGGTCGGAATCGAACAGCACCAGCTGGTAGCCCAGTGGGGCAAGGTCGCGCGCGACGGTGAGCGAAGCGGGGCCGGCGCCCACCAGAGCGATTCGCTTGCCGTTGGAACGTTCAGCCGGGCGGGGCAGGCGGTGGCGGATGTCACCCTTGTAGTCGGCGGCGACGCGCTTGAGGCGGCAGATCGCCACCGGCTCCTCTTCCACCCGCCCGCGGCGGCAGGCCGGCTCGCACGGGCGGTCACATGTGCGCCCAAGAATGCCGGGGAAGACGTTGGAATTCCAGTTGATCATGAACGCGTCGGCATAGCGGCCGTCGGCGATCAGTCGGATGTATTCCGGCACCGGCGTGTGGGCGGGACACGCCCATTGGCAGTCGACCACCTTATGGAAGTAGTCGGGGTTCCCAATATCGGTCGGCTGCAATTCGGACTCCTCTCACTCGGT
Source organism: uncultured Alphaproteobacteria bacterium (assembly GCA_963749575.1). Classification (GTDB taxonomy): domain Bacteria; phylum Pseudomonadota; class Alphaproteobacteria; order Acetobacterales; family Acetobacteraceae; genus JAMXLO01. The sequence goes on along the minus strand of CAVVNM010000008.1, from coordinate 260,108 downwards.
GCGCGGGCGCACCGACGCGCGGCCTCAATGCCAGCGATATTGTCCTGTGGCTAGGGGCCTTTCCCGTCGACAACCCTAGGCGGAAGTTGCCCACGCTTCAACCGGATTGGGTGCATGGCTGCCCACCTGCTGCCGTCCTTCCGGGGCGGCCGGCGGGATGCTGTCGCGCTTCGGTGGCGCTGCGACTATCGTACCCGCGCCTGGCGCTTGCGTCTGGCTCCACTATAGCTTCGCGACGACAGCAAATCCGCCGCAGGCGACCACAGCGAGCACAGCCGGGGCGGCACTATCCGGGAGGCCACGATGGCCGATAGACCATCCGACGAACGTCGCGGTATGGGCGCTTCGGTGCCGCGCAAGGCGGACGACCGCCACCTGCGCGGCCGCGGGCAGTTGGTTGCCGACATTCCATTGCGCGGCGCCCGGGAGGTCGGGTTCTGCGGAGCCCACTTGCCCACGCCCGGATACGCTCGATCGCCGCCCCGGCGTCAGCGCGCGGCCGGGTGTTCACCGCCGCCGATTCGGATCGCGCATCTTCACACCCAGGCGACGGCGACCGAACACGGCATGAAGGGGATGGGCGAGGGCGGCGGCGTCGCCCCGCGCGCGGCGATCGCCGACGCGGTGCGCGACGCGCTTGCACCGATGGGCGCAGAGGTCAACAAGCCACCGCTGACGCCGCGGCGGGTGCTCGCGGCGATCAAGCGGGCGCACGGGCCTGAATTGGGTAGCCTGGCCATGAACCGACCCCTGCTCGTGATCGATGGTGATTTGTTTGCGCATCGTGCGTTCCACGCCCTGCCCAAATCGATCCGGCGGGCCGGCAATCGCGGGGGCGGTGCGATCGTCGGCTTTGCCAACTTCATGTTGCGTCTGTTCGAGAGCGAACAGCCTCGTGCCGTGCTGGTCGGGTGGGGACTCGCTCGGTGCGCCGACATACCGGCAGCAGCTGTTCCCGAATTATCAAGGCGGCCGCCATTTTGCCGACGAGCTGGTAGATCAGCTGGAAGTGTTGCCCGATTTCGTCGCGGCGTGCGGTTTCGCGAATGCGAAGGCGTCTGGCTATGAGGCCGATGATTTCCTCGCCGCGGCTGCGGCTGCGGAGGAATGCCGCCGGGGCACTGTGCTGGTAGCCAGCGGGGATCGCGATGCGTTTCAGCTTGCTTCCGCCGCCACAACCATTCTCCATCCACTCAAGGCCGGGGTGATGGCGCGCATCGGTCCGGCCGAAGTGCGCGAGCGCTACGGGGTCGAGCCGCACCAGGTGCCTGACTTCATCGCCCTGCGCGGCGATCCTTCGGACAAACTGCCGGGCGCCCGCGGCGTGGGTCCGAAGGGTGCGGCGGCCCTGCTGCATCGGCATGGAACGCTGGAACATGCCTTGGCCGAGGGGCAACTGAGCACCCAGGCCGATGCGCTGATGCTCTACCGGCGGATCGCGACGATGGATACCACGGCGCCGCTGCCCGCACTCGACGATCAGATACCCACCTGGGACAGGGCGGCTGCATTGGCTGGCAAATGGAACCTCACCCGGCTCGCCCGCCGACTTGAGGAGCTGGCGGAAGCGGCGGCCGGGTCGTGATCCAATCGGCGAGGGCATCAAAGACTTCGCCCTTGACCTGCGTGTCTGTGCGTCCGCTTCGTGCCGGCGTGTGGAACGAATGATCCGCGTCGCGCAGGAACCGCAATGTGGCGCGATGCCCGAGGTCGTCGACGACCTTCGCCAACAGATCGGCCTGGGCGAGCGCGTCGCGGGTTCCCTGCAGGAACAGCATCGGGATCCCGACGTCGGACAGGTGCCGAGCGCGATCCACGGACGGCTTGCCGGCGGGATGTAGCGGAAATCCCAGGAATACCAGACCCTGAACGTCGGGAAGCGGCGACGCAGCCTGAGCTTGCGAGGTCATCCGCCCGCCGAACGACTTGCCCCCGGCAAATAGCGGGAGATCGGAGAAATGCCGACTGGCGTCGTCCACGGCGGCACGAACAGTCGCGTGCGCAACGCTTGGCGGGTCCGGTCGTTTGGCACCCTGCTCCATATAGAGGAAGTTGTAGCGCAACGTGGCGATGCCACGGGCAACCAGTTCGACGGCGGCAGCGGCCATGAACGGATGGGTCATTCCAGCGCCTGCGCCATGTGCCAGGACGAGGCAAGCCTTGGGCGCATCGGGAGCCTGCAGAAGGCCGGAGACAAGCTGCGACTGGTTCACCCTGATGGACACGGTCCGACCGCTGGGCTTCGCGTTCATGCAGGAGGCTCCGTATCATTGGCACCGCGGGATGGAGGAATGCGTCGGATGACCCGGCTCCGCGTCGCTCTCCGAGTTCCGGTCGGCCGGCCGTTGCCCGACGTCGCGGCATTCGTCGCGCGGTGTGAAGACGCGGGCTTCGACGGAGTTGGCATCCACGACCATCCTTCGAGTGGTCGCGATGTCTACCTGGCGTTGGCGCTGGCAGCCCGGGCGACGAATCGTATCCAATTGTTCCCGGCCACCTCGAGCCCCGTGGTTCGGCATCAGCTGGTTCTCGCCTCACTCGCGCACAGCCTGGACGAAATCGCGCCGGGGCGCACGCATCTCACCGTGGCCCCCGGCTTCATTTCAACGCGCAGCATCGGGAAGCCCCGCGCGGCGGTGGCGTTGATGCGGGAAGCGATCCGCGATCTTCGTCGGCTCCTCGCCGGAGGTGAGGTCGGTTTCGGTCCGACGTTGATCCGCCTGAGGAACCGAAGTGCGACGCCGACGCCGGTGTACCTGCTTGCGGCTGGGCCACGCATGATCGAGCTTGCAGGCGAGGTGGCCGATGGTGCGTTGCTGATGGTCGGCCTGCACCCTGCTGCCGTCCGCGCCGCGTTGCGTCATCTGGCGGCGGGGGCGCGGCGGGCCGGCCGGTCACTGGCCGGTTTCCCGGTGGTGTTCGTGGTCACGCTCGGTCTTGGATTGGATGATGACGTCGGGGCGCGGTGGGTGCGGAGCTGGTTCGCGCCAGGTCAACCCTTCCTCACCTATCCGAGCGCCTCGAATCTTCGCTGGATAGCCGACGCCGGCTTCGCGGTCGACGCGGCGGACGATCCTGCTGCGATCCCCGAGGATCGCGCGCGCCAGATCGCGGATGCATTTGGTCTGTTCGGCTCGCCGGAACGTTGCGCGGAACGACTGCTGCGTGCGCGTGAGGAGTTGGGCATCGAGGACGTGTTCCTGTTCCCGGCGCACGATCTGGCGGGCGGCTACGACATGCCGGATGCCGAGGTCCGGGCGTTCGAGCGCGTGATCCGCGGGCGGCTGGCGGGATAGGCCCGGTGCGCATAATCTCGCCGTATCGGACCGATCTGGCTGAAGTTCACGGATATCTCGAACCCGTCGACACGAGGAGAAGGTCATCATGAAGGTGGTCACGCTGCAAGCAGTACCGAAGGTCCCGGTTGAGGGCGCCGAACGGATCGAGGGTTGGACCGGGCCGGTTTCCCGGACGCGCCAGTCGATCGTGGATCCCGGCGATTCCCCCAACTACAACTGCAGCGTGGTCAACTTCAGCCAAGGCTGCACGACGGGTTGGCATACGCATTCCTGCGATCAGATTCTGATCGTGACGTCAGGTTCCGGGATGGTGGCGACGGCGCATGAGCAGAGTGCGATCAATGTAGGCGATGTCGTGCATATCAAGGCCGGCGAACGCCATTGGCATGGCGCCAAGGCCGATTCGACGATGGGGCATATCACGGTCACGCTCGTCGGCAGTCAGACCACATGGGGATAGCACTGCGGCCGGCCGGATGCGTGCGCGACCTTGCGGCGACAGCATCCGGAGTGTGCTGAGCAGGTTACGCGCCGGCCATCGGCACGTATCGGCGGGGAGACGGAAGTGCGTCGATTATTCGCGGCCGGTATGGCGATGGTCCTGTCTCTGGGCATGCCCGCGTTCGCCGATGACACGCCGAAGCATGGCGGTACGTTGACCTTCATGATCCCGGCGGATTCGCCGCCAAGCTTCGACGGTCATCGCGAGAACACCTTCGCCACCATTCACGCGGTGGCGCCGTTCTACAGTGTATTGATCCGGGCAAATCCGGAGAACCCGGCCGACACGACGGAATTAGTCTGCGATGTCTGCACCGGGATTCCCAGTCCGACCGATGACGGGCGGACCTACGCATTCCAGATTCGTGGCGATGTGAGGTTTCAGGACAACTCTGTCATGACCGCCGCCGACGTGGCGGCCAGCTGGACCAGGATCGTCGATCCGCCGGAGGGCGTGATAAGCGTACGTCGCGGCTACTATTCGATGATCGACAAGATCGCGGCGCCTGATGCGAACACTGTGGTGTTCCACCTCAAGTTCGCAACTGCCGCTTTTCTGCCGGCGCTCGCCGATCCGTACGCCTTCATCTACAAGAAGGATATTCTGGACCGCGACCAGCATTGGTTCGAGAAGAACATCATGGGATCCGGTCCGTTCCGCTTCAAGGACTACCAGGCTGGACAGTCGATTTCCGGCGTACGCAATCCCGATTACTACCGAGCAGGACTGCCCTATCTCGATGGCTTCATCGGCATGTTCGCCGACAAGCAGGCGGTTCGCGTCGCTGCGATCAAGGCCGACCGGGCGGCGATCGAGTTCCGCGGCCTTCCGCCGGCGACGCGCGACGAGCTGGTGGCTGCTCTGGGCGGCAAGATCACCGTGCAGGAGAGCGATTGGAATTGCGGAGCGCTGGTTACGCCGAACCACGCGAGAAAGCCGTTCGATGATGTCAGGGTGCGGCGCGCCCTGACGCTGGCGATCGACCGCTGGCACGGCGCGGAGCCGATGTCGCGGATCACGGTGTCACGGACGGTTGGCGGCATCGTGTTTCCCGGCTCGCCTCTGGCGGCCAGCAAGGCGGAGCTGGAGCAACTGGCCGGCTACTGGCCGGATATCGAGACATCGCGGGCCGAGGCCAGGCGGTTGCTGAAGGAGGCCGGTGCCGAGGGGCTTACGTTCGAACTGCTCAATCGCAATGTCGACCAGCCATACAAGTTCAATGGCGTCTGGGTCATCGACGAATGGCGCAAGATCGGCGTGCAGGCGACCCAACGCGTATTGCCGACCGGGCCGTATGAAGAGGCGCTTCGTCGAGGCGATTTCGCAGTCGCGATCGATGCCGAGTGCCAGAACATCGTCAATCCGCTGCTCGACGGCACCAAGTATCTGCCGCACTCGGTCTCCGATGCAAATTACGGCAACTACGACGATCCGGAGGAGATCGAGATTTACGACCGAATGCTGCGGGAGACCGATTTCGCACGGCAGCGTAGCCTGATGCGCCAATTCGAGAAGCGGGTGCTTGACACCGAGGCGCACGAAAGCTTCCTGCTTTGGCGCTACCGCATCGTGCCGTATCGGAGCTATGTCAAAGGTTTCAGGATAAGTCCGAGCCATTACGTCAATCAGGATCTGGCGACGATCTGGCTCGACAGGTAGCTCGGCCGGCCGGCCGACCGCTAAGCGACCCTGGACGGCATGCTGGCGAGATTTCCTGAACCTTCCAGGTCCGCGCCACTGATAGGTTGACCGATCAGCAGCAGGAACGCGAGAGCGCCGAGCGACGCCATGGCGGCTCCGATCAGCAACGCCAACAGGAACGAACCGGTCGCGTCCACGATGAACCCGGTAACGATGGGCGAAACGGTTGCACCAAGGAAGCCTCCGAGCAACAGCAGGCTGCCGAAGGAGCCAACATAATCGGGCGGTGCGGCGGCAGTGACGACAGCCCAAATGGCGGCCGACGACAGTCCGGCAAGGAAGTAGGAAAACGTGATCAGCGTGATCACCAGCGTATTGTCGCTGGCGTAGGCGGTGGCAATCGTCAGGATTGCCATGCCGACGAGGCCGGACACCAGCGGGATCTTGCGGCATGTCAACGGCGAGAAACCCCAGCGCGACAGCCAATCTGTTGAGAAGCCCCCGACGATGGAACCAAGCGTGCCGACGATCGGTGGAATGGCGGCAAAGATCCCGGTGCGAGAAATGCTCATGTGCTGCTGGATTTCCAGGAATCCGGGCAGCCATGTGTAATACATCCAGGTCAGGTACTGGCTGCCCAGGGTTCCTAGAATCGCGCCCCACATGGTGCGAAATCGAAACAGGCGTGCCCATTGCCTGGCATTGACTGGCGACGTTGAACGGGCGGTGTCGCCGGAGCGTATATACGCTATCTCGGCCGGGGTGCAGATCGCGGTTGGGTCGCGATACAGCAACACCCAGACGCAGGCGGCGACAAAGCCAAGCACGCCGATGGAGATGAACATGATGCGCCAGCCGTATGCGAGCATGATCACCGTCAGCAGTGGTGGTGCGAGCGCGGTGCCGAGGAAGGAGGCAGAGTTGAAGATGCCCGTGGGCAGGCCTCGCTTGTTCACGTGGAACCAGTTATTGACCACGCGGATGCCGGTGGGAAACTGTGCGGATTTGCCAACGCCCAAGCCGATGCGCGCGAAGTAGAACTGCGTGAAGCTTCCGACGAATCCGGCCGCCGTCTGCGCGAGTGACCACAGCGTGATGGCGATACCAAGCAGGGTACGCGGCCCGAGCCGATCGATGAGAAAGCCGGTCGGAATCTGCGAGAGAGCGTAGGCCAACAGGAAGGCGGACAGCAGCACGCCCATTGATGTCGCGTTCAATCCAAGTTCCTGGCGGATCAGAACATTGGCGACGGCCAGGGCCGAGCGATCGAGATAATTGATAACGCCGCACAGCACGAGCAGCACCAAGGCGGTGATCTGCATCTTGCGAATCCGAGACGTCGGCGCCGTGACGCCTGCCATGTCGTTTGTCATGACGTTCCTTCGGTGGTTTCTTATTGACGTGCGGTGACGTGTCTCGTCAGGTCTTGAAGTGGCGGATGAACGCATCGAAGGTCGCGTCCGGCGCTTCCTCCTGAACATAGTGACCGCAATCGATCGACCCGCCGGTGGCGTTTGTCGCGTAGTCGCGCCAAACCGCCAGCACGTCGCCGTGTACCTGTTCCCGTGTGGCTCCTGGCGCCCCAGATGACGAGCAATGGGCATTCGATCCGGTGGCCGGCGTTGTAGTCCGCCTCGTCCATCTCAAAATCGCAGCTTGCACAGGCACGATAGTCCTCGCAGGAGCCGCGTATGGTCTTCCAGGTGAAGCAGCGGACGTATTCCGCAAATGCATCGGGGTGGAAGAACCCAAGTCCGATGCCGGTCTTGGATAGCTTCTTTTCCATGTAATAGGCGGCGGGCACACCCGCCATCATCCGCTCGGGCATATCGTAGGGTTGGATCATGAATAGCCAATGCCACGACTTGGTCGCCCAGTGCTTCGACGTGTGCGTCCAGACATGGTAGTTGGGAAGGATGTCAACCACAGCGGCGCGCTGTATCCGATCACGGTGATCGAGACACATGCGTGCGGTGGTGCGGGCGCCTCGATCATGGCCGGCGACCATGAATTCGCGATAGCCGAGCTGCTGCATCACCTCGACCTGATCGAGCGCCATGGCCCGGAACGAGTAGTTGACGTGGTTCTTCCCGCCATCTTCGGGGCCCACGCTGTCGCCGTAACCGCGCAGATCGGGACAGACGACGTGAAAATGCCGAGCGAGTTGGTTGGCGATGCCGTGCCAGGAGACATGCGTCAGCGGATTGCCATGCAACAGCAGAAGCGGCGGGCCATCGCCGCCATGACGCAGCGCGATCCGGGCGCTGCTGGTGTCGATCTGTGCGCGAGTGAAGCCCTCGAACATGTGCGTTACCTCGGACGTCGGCTGATCCTTCCGGTAAAGCGCGATTTGAAAACCGCTGTCCAGTGTTGCTGGTCGGGGCATTGTCAGGTTGATCGGCCCTGGCAGGCTGAGCTGGAGAGGCTCGCTTCCGGTGACCAGATGATTGTCGGCACTGCGCCACATCGCGTTGCAACAGGCTGCACCGCAGCATAGTCTCTGATCGGACAATCCATGGGACTCGGCTGATGACCGTTAAAGGGTTCCTGACTTGGTATCTGGTTACCGTTACGATTGCAACCGCATCGGGCGCCGCCATGTGGCAGGGCATCCAGTCACGCAAGCATCTGGGGACTGCCGCGGTCGTCGCAACCAGCGCTCCGGAAACGCCAACGCCTCGGGTCGCGGACGCCCGGCAGACGCAACTCGCCGAATCACAGGTCCCGGCCACGCTTCCGGAGCCGAGCCTCCATCAGTCAGGTAGCGCCGCGGCGCTACTGCCGCAGTTGCGCGCTCCTATGCAGTCCGACAATACGGCACGGCCTGGCGGCGGCGCGACCCAGCCCTGGACAGGGCTCAGGACACGGCCTGCCCGGAAGGTAGCGACACGCTCGCCCGCACATCGTTATCCGCAGACCGTGGTCGCACATGGTGCCGACGTTTATGCCGCTCACGGGCCTGGATCGTATGAGCCGGCGTACCCGCCGTCCGTGCCGCCGCGATGGCAGATGCGACGCTACGCGTACTATTACCCGTACTACGGCTATTACCCGCGCTACCCCTATTACTACTATTCAGCTGACTGACGCGAGCCGCCGCGGCTAACGCCCGAATGGCTGCGTGCCGGTAGTCTGCGAGGCCTGTTGCCGGAACAGCGTGTCGATCGTCTGTCTCTGCTGGTCGGATAACGCTCCGTAAAGCGCTCCGAACGCAGTAGACAGTTTCTCCGTACTGTCGGCATAGCCGCGCGCAACCTGCGCATACGACCTCATGTTGTCCAGCGCGTTCATCGACTGGGCTGTGCTGGCACGCTGACGGAATAATGCATCGGTGCTGGTCGCACTGTCCCGCATCGCCTGCGCGAACGCATTCCACGGCGGCATCTGCGCGTCGGTGATGTGGAGTTCCGTCTGCAAACTGCGGATGCGCTGTTCAACGGCATCCGGTGGCGACGCGGGGGTCGCGGGTGGTGGCGGCGCCGGGGCCGGCGACGTTTGGGCGAGCGCGGCGGAGCTAGCGAACACCAGCGAAGCAGCGACTACGAATACGCCACCGGCGGTCGCAGTTCGAACGATGGTGGCGCGCAATCTCTCCGGCACGGTCAACGGCGATGGCCTTCGCCGCCGCCCCAGGTCGCATGTCCGCGGCCGCCCGGAGCGCCGCCGGGACCGCCCAAACGGGCCTGCGACCAGCCGCCATGCCAATGGTCCCAGCCAGCTCCGCCCCAGCCAACCGCACGGCCATGCCCCCAACCAGGGTTGGCCCACCCCCCATGCGACACTGGGACGCCACCGTTCCACGCTGAGTGCCATCCGCCCCACCCGGCGTGCCAGCCGCCCCATCCAGTATGCCAAGTGGCGAAATGCACCGACGCGAACACGAGCGTCGGGGGTGCGATCACCAGCCCCAGGACCGGTGCAGCAACGATTACCAGCGGTGGCGCTGCCGCTACCAGGACGGCCGGCGACGGCGCCACGATTATCGGCGGCGGTGCCGCGGCGACCAACATGGCCTCGGGCGGGACGGCGGCCGGCGCGGGGGCGGCCGCGACCGCTGGCGGCGCGGCAACTACCTGCGAAGAAAGCACCGCGCCAAATCCGAGCACGACCGGCGCGGGCGCCACGTAGATTGGAGAAGGCGCCACAAAGAACGGCGGGGGCGCGACCACTATGGGCGGCGCGATGACGAGGCCGGCATTCCAGCCCCAGGCTCCGCCCCAACCTCGGCCCCAGCCACCGCCCCAGGGGTGGCGTTCAACAGCCCAGCCGCCGCTCCAACCGCCGTGCCAGCCCTCGTGGCGTCCGGGACCGCGCCAGCCCCAATCGCCTCCGCGGCCGCGCGAGCCGTCCGCCCAAGCCGGAACCGCGGCGGCCAGCGCTGATGCGAACCCAATTGCGAGGGCAAGCATCGACCCGCGCCGGACGTTGCTGCGCTTCGCTGTGGTCACCACGTTCGCTGTCTCCAGGATTCCGGGACTCGCACTCACGTGATGTCAGGTCGTGGCAGGACTATGGTCGGGCGCCACCAAAGCGCCCGGTTCGCGATGAATTGATCCTCGATCCAGACGCGTTCGCGGGCGATGCCGTCACTGCCCATCGTAAGCAACTCCGAAATGGTTGCGGCAGTACCGGCGTGTGCATCGGTTCCGGCAAACCTTGTCGAAATCGCCTGATGGACGAATTGCTGGGACCGTTGGTCGTTTTCGCCGCGGTCATGTCACTCACCACTCACCCCAGGACCGAACGTCGTGCCGGTTACGGCCTCGGCTGGGTGCGCGTGAACCCGATCGGCGTTTTCGAGACGGCACTGTTCCAGTGGATCGACCCTGTGTTCCGGTGACGGCCGGTCAGCTTCCGCTCACCAGGAAATCGAGCACCTCACCGCGCGATCCGCGGCAACACCTTGTCGGTCAACAGTCGGAATGAGCGCCCGCTGAGCGGGGCAGCCATCAGGTAGGTCATGCCGATCTCGCCAGCGAATGACTGGATTTGCTCGGCCACACTCTCCGCGGTGCCATGGATCATCACGTCGTCCAAATAGAAGTCGATCGGATCCTTGCCGGCAAAATCCCGTGGCGGACCCTGGCGCACATTGCCGGTGTGCTGCGGCCCAACATATGCGGCGAGCGTCCACTCGGCAGCGCGCTTCGCCACCGCGCGTGCCTTTTCTTCCGTCTCATCGACAGCGACAAGTCGGGCCATCGGGATGCTGCGGCCGGCGTCGCTGTGGCCGGCGTCGGCGAGCTTCGCCGCGTAGTGTCTGCGCTTCCTGATGAGGTCGGTGCGGGATGAATGCGGGTCCATCAGGATCGAGTGGCCCTGGCTCGCTGCCCAGTCGATCGCAGGCGTGGATGACGCCGCCATCCATACTGGTGGGTGCGGCGCCTGGAGCGGCTTGGGGAGCACCTCGACGCCGTCATATTGGTAGAACCTGCCTGCATAGCTGAGGCGCGGGCTGGTCCAGGCCTTCAGGACGATGTCGACCGTCTCGTGGAAGCGCGGTGCGCTCTCTTCGCCCGCTATGCCGAAGGCCGCGAATTCACTTCGCTCGAAGCCTCGCCCCGCGCCCCAGTTGACCCGGCCGCCCGAGAGAACATCCAGCAGCGCAACCTCTTCCGCGAGTCGCAGCGGGTTGTAGAACGGAGCCAGTGAAACGGCCATGCCAATCCGCAGCCGCTTGGTGCGCGCGGCAGCCATGGTACCCATCATGTGCACCGATGGGCAGACCGAAAAGCTCGAGAAGTGATGCTCGGCGAGCCAGACGGCATCATAGCCGGTCTGGTCCATGATGGAGAAGCGTTCGAGCGCCGTTTGGTAAACTGAATTGAGTGGCACCGAGCGGTCGCGCCAGCCGAAGAACTGTAGAATTCCGACTTTCATTGTTCCGTTCCACTGCACCAACATACGGGGCTTGCCCGCCAACCGGAGTCTGAAGTCCTGAACGTGATGTTGTGTCCGCGAGGAGCGAATGTCCAACCGGGCAAGCAGTTTCGTCTCACCTGCCGTGGGTGCCTTGGAGGCAATTTCGGCGATTTACCAGCCTGCGTGCATCGGATCGCAGGGTGGGCATACCTTGACGCGGTCGGACCGGGCACGAATGTCTGGGACTTCTGATCATCGTCGCTGCCATGATGTAGCCAACCGGACGCTGAGCTCGACCCTTCGGGTCCCCGCCTTGCCTCCGCGACGGCTCAGGTAACAGACTGTCGGCGGACAGCGGGAGGCGCTGCGACATGGCCGCGCATCCGCATGCAGGAGAAGGCTCATGGATCTAACGGCCGCGGTCGCACTGGTCACCGGCGGCAACGGCGGTCTCGGCCAGCGCATCTGTCGCGCGCTGGCGAAGGAGGGCGCGCATATTGCCGTCATGTATGCCCAGAGCCGTGACCAGGCGGAGGGTGTCGCCCGCGAGCTGACCTCGAACTACCAGATCAACGCTGCGGCGTTTGCCTGCGACATCACCGATGGCGCGGCTGTGGAGCGGCTTGTCGGCGACGTGGTTAGGCGTCTCGGTCGCATCGACATCGTCATCAACGACGCCGCCTACAACAAGGCGATCCCGTTCACCGACCTCGACAATCTCACGATGGAGGTGTGGGACAAGATCATGGCGGTCAACCTGACGGGGCCGATGCGCCTCATCAAGGCGGTGGCGCCCGTGATGAAGGCCCAGGGACAGGGTCGCATCGTCAACATCGCGTCCGTCGCGGGGCTCGGGCCGACGGGCTCCTCCATCGCCTATGCGGTGTCGAAGGCTGGCCTGATTCACCTCACCCGCTGCGCGGCGGTGGCACTGGCGCCCGAGACCCTGGTCAACTGCACCGAGACCATGACGGGCCAGACAGTTGTCATCGACTCCGGTCGCTACTTTCATTGAACTACGATCCCCTGCAAGAGCAATGCTACCCGGAATACTACGTGCGCTCTATTAGGGTCTCGATCCGGCCTGCATCGTGCAGCTTGGCGCGTCTGCCATCGGAACTGGCGACCTACGGCGATCGGGGACCCCCGCGATTTGGCTGATGACTGCGCTTGATCACAATATCGCTTGCCGGCAGTCTGACCGATATAGAATTGGGAATTCCGCGATGAAATTTGGCTGGCTTACCCTGGCGCTGTCACCATCGCCCGATGAGGACGCCTCACGGATCGACGAGCAGATCGAGCTGGTCTGTGCGGCCGAGGCGCTGGGTTTCCACGATGTGTGGCTGACCGAACATTATTTCACCGGTGAAAGCGTCTATAACGATGCCCTGCTGTTCGCCTCGGCGCTGGCGATGCGCACGACCCGGATTCGCATTGGGTTCGCGGTCCTTCAGATGCCGTTCCATCATCCGATTCGCCTGGCGGTGCAGCTGGCGCTGCTTGATAATCTAAGTAAGGGCCGGATCGACGCCGGCATCGGCAAGGGCACAGTCTACAATGAATACGAATTCATCGGTCACGGCATGCGCAGTGATGACAGTCGCGTACGTATGGCCGAAGCAATCGAGGTGCTGGAGCGCGCGTGGCGCGAGACACCCCTGATATACCAGGGGAAGTATTTCAACCTGCGGGTGCCGCAATTGCGACCCAGGCCCGTGCAACAGCCCGGCCCGCCGATCTGGCGCAGCGTCATCTCGCCCGCTTCATTCATGGAATGCGGCCGGCTTGGAGTCCCGATCCTCACCGCGCGACTGCCGGTTGAGCGCATCAAGGAACGCTGGGCACTCTATGAGGCGGGCCTTGCCGAGGGTGGCCACGACGAGCGCACGTGTGAGCGGCTGCTGGCGCAGGCCGCGCTCTGGCGCAACGTCTATGTCGCGGAGTCCGATGGCCAGGCGGAAGACGAGATTTCGACGCTGCTGCTGCGGACCCGCAGGCACATGATGCACGTACGTCACGAGTACAATCCGGCCGACTTCGACATTGACCCAGTCATGCTGAACCCGTGGACCAATCCCGCTGTCGGTGATGCCGAAGCGCTCGCATTCGTTCTCGCCACCGGTTCGCTGTTTGGTGCGCCGGCGCGGGTCCGCGAGCAGGTTGCGGCACTGCGTGACGTGGGCGTGCGGCATTTGCTGTGCCAGACGGGCTTCGGTGACATGAGCCACCAACAGAACCTGCTCTCCATGCGCCGCTTCGGCGAACAGGTCATGCCAACGTTCCGGTCGTGAACCGCTGTTGTTTCAGTAAGCGGCCTCTAGCAGACGCATCGCGTCCTCGATCTGATCCCGCGGTGAGCGCCGGCCTGCATTGGCATTGAAGTTCTTCACCGTTTGGCTGGCGATCGCCCGCAGGTCCTCGCGCGGGATTTGCAGCTGGCGCAGCCGGGTCGGCACTCCGACGCGCGAGTAAAGAGCCTCCAGCGTGTCAGCCACCGCGAGTGCGGCCTGGCGTCCGTCCATCCCGTCGCGCCAGACTTCGAGCGCCGTCGCGACTTGCCGTGCTGATCGTGCATCGACCGATTCGGAGAGCCGTATCTTCGCGGCATGGACGACGGAGGTCGACTCACCCTGCCCGATATGCGGAAAGCGCACATGCAGCGCCGTCGAGACCGCGTAGTCGCCGGAGAATGTGTGGTCCCGGAACCGGCGAGACCCGTCATCCTCGGCGCGGTTCTGGAGGAACGCCGCAATGCAGAGATCGGTGCGCTGCGACGGGTTGTCGAGTTCGTCGACCAGAAGCGGATAGGCGCGGCGTGCCAGCCGGAAGGCATGGTCCCGGTCGCCGACCGCCAACGGATTGATGTCGAGTTGCGCCATCGCGCCGACCAGGCCGGCGAACACCGTTGTCGCCGTGGAACGGATCAGCTCGGGCGGTGCACTGAGCAATGCGTCGTAATCGAGGAAGATCGCACGGGGACGCGTTTTCGGATCGAAATACTCCATCCGGTGGTCCAGGTCCGGGTTCTTCAGGCCGATGCCGGCGCGGTTCATGGCGCTGGTCGGTGTGGTCGGAATGTTGATGATCGGTGGTTTCGGTGCGAGCAGCCGAGGGCTGTAGGCCGGCATGCCTTCCGGATACTGGGTCATGATCTGGAGCGGGTCGCCCGGTTCCGCCATGAAGATCGCTACCGCGCGAGTTGCGACGATGACGCTGCCGCCACCGACTGCGATCAGCAGATCCGCTGCCACCTCGCTCGCGGCCTGCCTGGCGGCGCACACGGACATGTAGGTCGAAATCTTTCTCGATACCGTCATAGACGCCGGCAAACCGGTTGCCGAGCGCGACTTCGATGCGGCGGACGACGTCGGTACGCCGGTTGACGGATGGCGAGCAGACGACGAAGGCGCGCGTCGCGCTCGCTCGGTCCACGGCGTCCTTCAGGTCATGCTCGATGACCTTGCGGCCGCAGTGAAGCCGCCAGGAGTAGCCCACAGCACGGAATGCGCTGTCGCTCATGACTTGCTCGTCCATCCTGGTGTTTGCGCTTCGCCGCCAGTATTGTCATCCACATACGGAACGCGCACCACCCCTGTGGAGGGCGATGACCGCAAGATGCCGACCGCCCTCTCGAAGGAGGAGTTTTATGCGGCTCAGTGCCATCGCGATCGGCAGGAATCCTCCCGAGGACGTGAATGTCGTGATCGAGGTCGCAATCGGTGGCGAACCGATCAAGTACGAGCTCGACAAGGAGGCCGGAACGCTGGTCGTCGACCGGTTCCTGTATACGCCGATGCGCTATCCGGGCAATTACGGCTTCGTCCCGCACACCTTGTCCGATGACGGCGATCCGATCGACGTGCTGGTGGCAAACACTCGGCCGATCGTGCCGGGTGCCGTCATCAATGTTCGGCCGGTCGGCGTGCTGAAGATGGTGGATGACAGCGGCAGCGATGAGAAGATCATCGCCGTACCATCGCCGAAGCTCACGCAACGTTATGTGAATATTCACAACTATACAGATTTGCCGCAGATCACGCTGGATCAGGTGCGACACTTCTTCGAGCATTACAAGGATCTGGAGCCCGGCAAGTGGGTCAAGGTCGAGGGTTGGGGGGATGCGGCCGAAGCACGTGACCTGATCGTGGCAGCAATCGAACGAGAGAACACACACAAGACACGCTGACCGTGATGGGTCCGGGTTGACGTTGCTCGGTAGTTACGAAGCGGCAGGAAGGGCCCGCAGAGGTCACGAAGCCAGCTGACATTCGCCACCTGCCGCTTGGACTTTTTGAGCACACGCACGAGATGCTTGGCGAGGTGGGGCGTCGGGATGCCGAGATTGAGGGCCCGGTGAAAAACTGGGCGGTTGGCGTGGGGGGCAAGGCTGCGTGGCGGATGCCGGGGATGTGGTGTGGCTGAAGTTCGCTCCATGGGGGGTCGTGACAGGCTGGTCATTGGCCCGCCGTGATCCGCAGTCCCGCGAGTTGCAACGGCAAGACGAGCCTGATGGTCGGCTGGTCTGTGTCAGGACCGGCAGACGGCGCGTGCGGCGTGCGGTACGCGGCTGATCGCGCCCTCCGGCTGTTTCGGCTGCCTTTCGCTGGGCACTCGCAGAGTGAACACCACGACGACATGTTCCGGCTCGATCCGCACGGCCTTGTCGGCGGTCCGGGGAAGCGGCATGCCCCCCGATGGCAGTATGAGATCAGGATCGCCGCCAGCGCGTCGGCGCGAAGCATGAACACTCGGGTCGAGGTCAGATCGACGTAGGTCACCTCCAACAGGCCAAGGTCCGGATTGCACTGCACGGCCTGCGGCGTCTGCGGTGGCAGGCCGAAAGCCTGCGCCGAGCGCGGCGACCATTCGATCGCCAGCCGTACCTGCGTCCAGGTCAAAATCGATCTCGCGACGATCGGTGATTGCCACTCGGAGTGCCTAGGCCTCGACGGGACACCGTTGCATGTGCAGGTGAACGCCCGGTTAAACGGGCGGCGGGGTTGCAGTCAGGGCCATCGCCTTGGAGCGGCGGGCGGTCGTCGGCAGGTTCAGGCGGAGCCGGCGACGTAGGCCTTCAGGCTGTCGACCTCGTCCTCCTGCTCCATGATGCGTGCCTTGACCACGTCGCCGATGCTGATCAGGCCGACGAGCGTGTCGCGGTCCATCACGGGCATGTGACGAAAACGACCGACCGTCATCCGTCCCATCGCCTCGGCGACCGTCGTCTCGGGATGGGCGACCTGGAGTGCCCGCGTCATCAACTGGCCAGCCGTCATCTCCAGCGTACGTGCGCCATTGGCCGCGAGGCTACGCACGATGTCGCGTTCGCTCACGATCCCCAGCAGTTGCCCGGTGCGATCGATCACCAGCGTGGCACCGATACCGCGCTCGGCCAGTACATCGACCACGCCGGCAATCGGCAGCGTCGGGTCGACGTTGACTACGTGACGACCCTTGTGCTTGAGGATGGCGGCAACCGTTGACATGGCCTTGCTCCCTGGCTTCTGCCGGGCGGACCATGATCCGGTAAGTCAATTCACGTGGCCGGCCCGGATCGACAACCCGCGCGGCGCCTCAACCTGGGGCGATCATGCGCCTCGAGGAGGTGCGCCGCAAACATTGACTGTGCACCGCACAATGGCCGGCCGAATAGCCGCTCGCTAGAACAACGTGGAACCCGCCATCAGCCCGGCGACCAGCAGTACCAGGAAGACCACGATCGCAATGAAGAACAGGATCCTGGCAATGTCAGCCGACGCGGCCGAAATGCCGCCGAATCCGAACAGTGCGGCCACCAGTGACACCACCAGAAAGAACAGCGCCAGTCTCAGCATGGTCGGTAACCGCTCCTGCGGGATATGATTGATGGACCGAAAGATACTCTACCGGATGCGATTTATCTGCTCACAGTTGGTTGCATCGCGAATGCCTGATCGGATCGCGCTGCCTGATTCATCCTTTGTTAACCAACCGTTGAGTCAGATCAGATCCTTCGACCAGGTGATCCCGCCGCGGATCACCCGCGCCGGGGCACCGGCTGCCAGACTCCGTTCCGGGATTTCTTGCGTGACCACAGCATTCACTCCGATCACCGAGTCTCTGCCGATCACGACACCTTTCAGCAGCACGACGTTAAGGCCGATCCACACATGATCATACACCACGATATCGGCTGCCGCGTTCACGCGACGCCCGGTCGCGATGTCGATCACCGAGTGCATGTCGCTCACGGTGAACAGCGTATTGCTGCCGATCAGGCAGTCGCGACCCAGCGTGATCGTCGCCGGTTCGTGCAGCATGAGCCGGGAGTGCCAGGTGAACGCGCATCCAGCGCCGATCGACACCGTGCCGCGTCGCGCCGCGAAAACTTCGAGCCGCGCCAGCCGGCAGTTCTCGGCGACGAACAGGCTGCTGCCGTCGCCGAGTTCGATACTGGCATCGATCAGGCTGCAGCCGGCGGCAACGTGCAGGCGGTTGCCGTTGCCGCGGAGAACGATCTGGCCGGAACTGGCCGCGGCCACGTCCGGGCTCACGATCACCTTGTTGTCACGGCCCTCGTCATTGATCAGCAGGGCCATGGCAGCCGGTCCGTTGAGTTTCCGTGGTTCATGGTCGGTGACCGCGTGGTGGGCCGATGAGAGACCAACTCCGCGACGATCGAGGGTTCATGGCGTCCGTGGTCGATCAGATGGAAGGCTGGCTGGACCGTTTCGCCGCGCTGCGGACGATCGATCTTCTACATCATCAGGAATGCAGCAGTGCACGCGGTCCAGTGTACGAGGTCGGGCTCTATCACGGCAAGTATTTCGTTGTGCTGTTGCGCTCGGCGGCCATCGCCGGTGACCGCGCGGTGGGCATTGACAGCTTCGCGTATCTGCCGCGCGAGCAGTTCGATCACGAGCTTGCCGAGCGGATCAGGTTGGCCCAACTGGGTGATGTCGATCTTCGGATTTTGGCCGGCCAGTCGCGCGGATGGAACGCAGCGGAGCTCCTTGCGATACTTGGCGCCCCTGCCCGGTTCATCAGCATCGATGGTTCGCACGAGCATGACGATGTACTCTGGGACCTTCAGGTCGCGGGGCGCCTGCTGAGCGAAGCGGGCATCATCGCCGCCGATGACTATTTGAATCCGACCTGTCTCGGCGTGAACGAGGCGATCAATCGGTTCCTGATCGCGACCCCGGATGTGGTGCCGTTCGCCCATGTAGCCAACAAGCTGTTCCTGGCACGGCCCCAGTGGGCGGAGCGGTATCGCGAGGAACTCGAGCGCTGTGTCCTGGCGGATGACATCGAGCCGCGCAGCGAATTCTACCGCCGGCAGATCGCGGCCGGCGGGCGGTGCAACGTCGAACCGATTCTGTTCGGCCGCAGGGTCATGAGCATCGCGCTCTGATGGGCTTCGCTGCCGGACGAGTCATGTCGCCTCACTCCGGGAAGTCTCCGAATGCTCGTCATACTTACCCAACCGATGAAGGACACGTTGCGGCAGAGTGGCGTGGAGTGCTTTCTCGCGCCGGGCTACGTCAACATCTCGACCGACGCGGTGTTCGAACCGCCGTGCAGCATTAAGTGGATGGCAATTGAGAACGGTTTCCGGCTTGGCGCCTTCAGCTATGCGGTCAGCGGCTACTTTTCCAATGTCACGATCGGCCGCTACACATCGATCGGTGAAGCGGTACAGGTCGGCCGCGCGAACCATGCGCTGACCTGGGTCAGCACCAGCCCGTTCTTCTACGAGCGGGTCCGACTGTTCGACGTGGGCGACGCGTTCGCCGGCGCCGCGGACTTCCATGCCTATCAACCGCATGTGGAGTCAGCCGAACCGGCCACGACGCCGGCGCAGATCAGCATCGGCAATGATGTCTGGATCGGTCATGGCGCATTCATCCGCCCGGGGGTAACGATCGGCGATGGCGCGGTGATCGGCGCGTGCGCGGTGGTCACCAAGGACGTGCCGCCGTACGGCGTGGTGGCCGGCAATCCGGCGACGCTGCACAGGCTGCGGCTGCCTGCGTCGCTCATCGCGGCATTCCTCGAGCTGCACTGGTGGCGCTATGCGCCCTGGCAATTGCAGGGCATCGACTTCAGCCGGCCATCGCTCGCGGTCGATGCGCTGCATCATCGCGTCGCGACACTGCCTCCGTATCAGCCTGACACGGTTTCGGTGCTTGAACTGACTGGCTGAAGCCGGTCCTGGCAAGGGTTCATTAACAGCCGCTCAGTAGCGTGCCGTCTCGGAATGCCGTTGATGATGGCAAGGGACCGGCACACTGGTGAGCACCGACCGTAGCGCCGTGGTGAAGGATGCCTGCGACCGTGCCAGGGCCGCATTGCGGAACGGCGAGGTTGCTGGGGCGCTGCGCTACTTCGAATACGCGCAACGTCTGGCGCCGAGCGATGCCGAGGTGACCCTGGCGATCGGCGCAGCGCGGCTCAGCCTGCAGGATGCGCGTGCCACCGAGTCGTTCACGCTGGTCGCTACACGCGACGATGTGCAAGAGGCTTGGCTAGGACTGGCCGCGGCCCATCACGGCATGGGCGAGCACGACCTCGCCGCGCGAGATCTGCGTATGCTGTTGTCCCGCCACGGTCATCTACGCGGCACCGACAACGTCCGCTTGCATGACGCGATCACGGCGGCGCACGACAGCGCCGGCTGGTGTGCCCTGTCGGCCGACGGCAGGCTGCGCGTGTCCCTGCTTAATCCGGCCGCCAACATGAACCGGGTGTTGATCCTGCTGGACGGGGCACCGTTGGGCGTGCGACCAAATCGATGCACACGCGATGGCGAAGCACTGCGAGCCCTGTATCTGCTGCCAGATGCTTGGCGTCATGCCGTGCACATCTCGGTCTGCCTGAAGCGGCGCCACCTGCTTGGCAGCCCGTTGGAGGCATCCCTCATCGGTCAGGTCGAAGGCTTCGTCACTGCCATTGATGGCGGCCTGGCCGGGTGGGCGTGGTTCCCGCGCGATCCGGACTGCGCTCCCGTACTGAGGGTCCAGGATCCCACAGGCGCCACACTCCGAATCGTGGCCAGCGATCCGGCGCCGGAGGTGCGGCATGCCAGCCCGCTTGCACGCCCGCGCCTTCTGGATATATCCGCCGCAGAGCTCCGCACGCTGATCGCGCCGCTCGCAGTGCGCGACACCGGTGGCCGGAATCTTTATGGCAGCCCGCTGGATCCACTGGCGGAGCGACGCAGCGCGGCCAGTGCGGCGGAACTGGCGCGCCGGCTGTTCCCCGCCGCAGCTCGTCAGCCTGCCGGCGCCGTCGATCTTCGTATGCCAGCGGTACCCGCCGACATCGTTGGTGTGCGACCGCCCGCCAGACGCACGGCCCATTCGAGCGGGATCGATGTCATCATACCGGTTTATCGCGGCTGCGATCAGACGCTCGCCTGCATCAGGAGCGTTCTCGCCGCGTTGCCGGCCGGAGCGCGCTGCATCGTTGTCGACGACGCATCGCCGGAGCCCAGGTTGGTCGATGCGTTGCGGAGGTTGGCGGAGCGCGGCCGCATCGTGCTGTGCAGCCAGCTGAAGAACCGTGGTTTCCCCGCGACCGCCAACGCCGGCATTCGGGCCGCCGGCGAGCGCGATGTGATCCTGTTGAACAGCGACACGTTGGTGCCGCCGGGCTGGATCGAACGGCTGGCCGAGGCGGCCTACGGTGCGGCGGACATCGGCACTGCGACGCCACTTTCCAACGATGCAACGGTGTTCAGCTATCCGCGCGAGGACGGAGGCAACCCCGTTCCCGACGCGGCGGCGGCAATCCGCCTGGATCGGCTGGCCCGCCGCGCCAACGGCAACGCCGTGGCGGAGGTACCGACCGCGCATGGCTTCTGCGTCTACCTCCGGCGTGACTGCCTGAAAGCGGTCGGGCTGCTGCGCGAGGACCTGTTTGCCCAGGGTTATGGCGAAGAGAATGATTTCTGCATTCGCGCCCGTCATCTCGGCTGGCGCCATGTCGCGGTGCTCGGCGTATTCGTCGCGCATGCCGGAGCAGGTTCATTCGGCAGTGCCAGGGCGCAGTTGTTGACGCGCAACCTGGCAATCCTGAACCGGCTGCATCCTGGCTACGACGCGCTGATCGCAGGCTTTCGCCAGGCCGACCCGCTGTCAGCGGCGCGCTTCCGGATGGATGTCCTGCGTTGGCGGCACCGGCGTTCACGCAAGGGTGCGGTGGTGTTGATCACTCACTCGCGTGCCGGCGGCGTGAAGCGGCGGGTCGCCGAACGCTGCCGGGAAATTGCTGCCGCAGGTCTGCGGCCGATCGTGCTGTCACCCGGCCGCGACGCGCATGGACGCATCCGCTGTCACGTTGCCGACGCATCCGGGGCGGACTTTCCAAATCTGCACTTCGATACAGCGAGCGGTTTGGCGGACCTTGCCGCATTACTGCGCGGCGACAAGCCTATGCGCGTCGAGTTGCACCATTTCGTCGGGCATGATCCGGCCGTGCTCGAGCTGGCTCATGTGCTTGAACTGCCATACGACGTTGTGGTGCACGACTACGCCTGGGTCTGCCCGCGCATCACGCTGATCGGCTCCGACAAGCGCTATTGCGGCGAACCGGGGGGGGCGGCCTGCGAGGCGTGCTATTCGGATATCGGCGGCGAAATCGAAGAAGATATCAAACCCTCACGGCTAAGGCTGCGGTCTCAGAGCGTGCTGGCTGGTGCGCACCGTGTCGTGGTCCCGAGCTGCGATGCCGCCGCCCGGCTGGCACGCTACTTTCCGAAGATCGTCTGCGTCGTGACGCCGTGGGAGAGCGATGCCACTCCGACTGTGCAGGCGGATCATCGCGTCAGCCGATTACGTCGGCGCGTCGTGGTGGTCGGCGCGATCGGGATCGCCAAGGGCTACGAGTATCTGCTGGCCTGTGCCCGCCACGTCGCGGCGCAACGCCTGGCGCTGGAATTCGTCGTGGTGGGCTTCACCTGCGACGACCGGCGCCTACTGGATACCGGCGCGGTCTATATCACCGGCGGCTATGACGAGGCGGAGGCAGTCGGGCTGATCCGGGCGCAGCAGGCGGAACTGGGTTTCCTCCCTGCCTTGTGGCCGGAGACCTGGAGCTTCACGCTGTCGCAGGTCTGGCAGGCCGGCCTCGAGGTCGTGGCGTTCGACCTCGGCGCCCCGGCGGAGCGAATTCGTGAGACCGGTCGCGGCAGCCTGTTGCCACTTGGCCTGCCGCCTGCCGCAGCCTGCCGGGCGTTGCTGACCTACCGGATCGGTGCCGAGGCAATGCCGTCGAAGCCGGTCGAGCATCGCGAACCGGCGGCGGTGGCGTGAGTTCGGTGCGAGTGGGGCACCATATTGAGCGCCACTGGATGACGTCGACCTTACCGCCCGCGGCAGAGGTCGCCGTGTAGGCGGCAGGTGCGGGTCTGTCGCGGCGGCCTTCGGCAAGCATGCGCCTCCGGAGACGCGACATCGCTCCGCGTGACGCCGGTGCTGCCGTACATCATATTGGGGCATGACATAAGCCGGTGACCGGCCCGATGGGTGTTGCTTCAGAGTTCCGCTCGATCTACCGCCACGGCTTCGCTCGCGTCGCCGCCTGCACGACCCGGTGCACGCTCGCCGATCCGGTGGCGAACGCAGCGGCGACTCTCGAGCTGGCGAGAGCGTGTCATAACCGCGGCGTGGCGTTGGCAGTGTTCCCGGAACTCGGTATCTCGGGTTACGCGATCAGCGACCTGCTGCATCAGTCCGCGGTGTTGGATGCGGTCGAGTCCGCTGTTGCCGAACTGGTCACGGCATCGGCCAACCTGCTGCCGTTGCTGCTGGTCGGCGCGCCTCTGCGCCATGCCGGAGCGTTGTACAACTGCGCGCTTGCCATCCATCGCGGCAGGTTGCTCGGCGTGGTGCCGAAGATGCATCTGCCCAACTACCGCGAGTTCTACGAGCCACGGCATTTCGTGGCGGGCGATGGGACGGAGAATGGCGATATCGCCGTCGGCGGCCTCACCGCGCCGTTCGGCACCGATCTGCTGTTCGCGGCCGTCGGCGTTCCGGGCCTGGTCGTGCATGCCGAGATCTGCGAGGATCTCTGGATTCCGGTGCCGCCGAGTTCACAGGCCGCGCTGGCTGGCGCCACGGTTCTCGCCAACCTCTCTGCGAGCAACATCACGATCGGCAAGGCGGAGACGCGGCGCCTGTTGTGCGCCTCGCAGTCGGCACGCTGCGTCGCGGCCTATCTGTACGCCGCTGCCGGCGCGGGCGAGTCCACGACCGATCTGGCGTGGGACGGCCAGGCCTCGATCTTCGAGAACGGTGCGACGCTGGCCGAGACCGAGCGGTTCCCGTCCGACGGTCAGTTCGCCGTGGCCGATATCGACCTCGACCTGCTGCGTCACGAGCGGATGCAGATGGGGAGCTTCAATACCAACCGTCGCCGCCATCCCGCGACATTCCGGCGCATCGCGTTCCAATTGGATCCACCGGTCGGCGACATCGGCCTGGAGCGGAGGGTCGAGCGCTACCCCTTCGTCCCCGCGGACCCCGCGCGGCTGGAGCAGGATTGCTACGAGGCCTACAATATCCAGGTCTCGGGCCTTGCCCAACGGCTGCGCGCAATCGGCGCCAAGCGAGTGGTGATCGGTGTGTCGGGCGGGCTTGATTCAACCCATGCGCTGATCGTGTGCAGCCGGGCGTTCGATCTGCTCGGGCTGCCGCGCGGCAATATCCTTGGCTATACGATGCCCGGATTTGCCACCTCAGCGCACACCAAGGAAAACGCCACTCGGCTGATGCGGTCACTGGGCGTTACCTGGCAGGAACTGGATATTCGTCCCGCCGCCGAACGCATGCTGAGTGACATCGGCCACCGGTTCGCGCAGGGCGAGCCGGTCTACGACGTGACGTTCGAGAACGTGCAGGCCGGTCTCCGCACCGACTACCTGTTCCGCTTGGCGAACCATCATGACGGCATCGTGATCGGCACCGGCGACCTGTCGGAGCTGGCGCTCGGCTGGTGCACCTATGGCGTCGGCGACCAGATGGCGCATTACAACGTCAATGCCGGGGTACCGAAGACGCTGATCCAGCATCTGATTCGGTGGGTGATCACTTCGGGTCAGTTCGCCTCCAATGTGGGGGTGACTCTGGACGCCATCCTCGGCACCGAGATCATGCCGGAACTGGTGCCGACCAAAGCAGGCGAGACGCCGCAGAGCACCGAGGCGTCGATCGGCCCCTATGCGCTGCAGGACTTCAATCTGTACTACATGTTGCGCCATGGCATGGTGCCGTCGAAGATCGCGTTCCTCGCGCTGCACGCGTGGGGCGACACTGCGAACCGCTGGCCGCCCGGATTCCCAGCCGACCGGCGCGGCGCCTACGACCTGGCGACGATACGTCACTGGCTGGAGGTGTTCCTGCGCCGCTTCTTCGCGTTCAGCCAGTTCAAGCGGTCTGCCATGCCGAATGGGCCGAAGGTGAGCGCGGGTGGGTCGTTGTCGCCGCGCGGCGACTGGCGCGCCCCGTCGGACGGCAATGCCAATGCCTGGCTTGCTGAGCTGGAACGCAATGTGCCCAAGGTGTGAGCCATATCGGTTGGGGCTGAGATCAGTAACGAGAGGCGGGCGAAAACCGGTGCCCCGATTGCATCGCCCGCCTGTTTCGACGCCGCCGAAGAACTACAGATTGGCCAGAATCGATTCGGCCTTGCTCACCTCGAAACCGCCGGGTGCCTCGACGGCGAGGTGTGTCACCTTGCCGTCCTGCGCGACCAGCGCGTAGCGCTGGCTGCGGGTGCCCATGCCGCGACCGATCAGGTCGAGCTCCAGGCCAAGCGCCTTGGTGAACGCAGCCGACCCGTCGGCCAGCATCGTGATCTTGCCATCAACGCCTTGTTCCTTGCCCCAGGCCGCCATCACGAATGCGTCGTTTACCGCAATGCACGCGATCGTATCGACGCCCTTTGCCTTGAGTGCATCCGCGTTCTGCACGAAACTCGGCAGGTGCTTGACGCTGCAGGTTGGCGTGAACGCTCCCGGCACCGCGAACAGCACCACCTTCTTGCCCTTGAAGACTTCGTCGGTTGACGTTTCCTTGGGGCCCTCGGGCGTACCCATCATCAATTTCATGGATGGAATCTGATCGCCGACCTTGATCGTCATTGGCTCCTCGCTCCCCTGTGGCTTGCCAAGGCGCGACTCCTAGCCTCCCGCGCGACGGGAGTCACGCCATCCCGCCGGGACGCTTGCACAGCCGGGTCGGCAGGCCCAGATTCGCCGCCATGGTCCAGACGCGCAAATCCGCGGCCCCACCGGCTCCGGTTGATTTCCTGACCGGCCAGTTGCTGATCGCGATGCCGGCGATGGAAGACCCGCGCTTCGCCCAGAGTGTCATCTATCTCTGTGCCCATACGCCGGAAGGAGCGATGGGCCTGGTGCTCAATCGCCCGTTGCAGCGTCCGAAGTTCGACGAACTGCTGCGACAACTTGAGGTGGCACCCGTGCCACCGGCCCGCCGCATTCGGCTGTGTGCCGGCGGCCCGATGGACAACGCGCGCGGCTTTGTGCTGCACACCACGGACTGGACCGGCGAAGGCAGCCTGCGGGTCAATGATACACTGGCGCTGACTGCGAGCCTCGATGTCCTGAAGGCGATCGCGGAAGGTCATGGACCGCGCGAGGGACTGCTGGCGCTTGGCTATGCCGGCTGGGGGCCTGGGCAGCTCGACGCCGAAATACAGCAGAATGCCTGGCTCTCGGTGCCGGCGGACGAGACCATCGTGTTCGACGGTGATCACGACACGAAGTGGCGCCGCGCGCTCGGCAAGCTCAACATCGACCCGCTGCTGCTGTCAGGCGCGGCCGGGCACGCATAACCTCAGCGGCTGCAAGCCGCTCCGCCGAGCACGCAGAACGACGCGCAAAACGGGTGGTTGAGCGACACTGGCCGCGCCGCCTCGGCAAGCGTGCGGCCAAGTTCGAACTGCGGATGGTACGCCAGCAGTGTGCACGCCAGCACCGTCGGTGTCGCGGCATCCTTGCGCTTCACCACCATGCGGGCAGAGGCGCACATCACATCGTCGGGCGACTTGTGCAGGATGTCCCAACAGGCGGTGGTGATCTCCGGTACATCGCGTTGCGCGTCCATCTCCGGGAACAGCATCAGCCGCACTGGATCCGCTGCATCGATCGCCAATTCGAGTGCAGCAAACAATCGTCCGAAACCGGCGCGTAACTCGTGCTCCGGCTCGCCGGAGAAGCGTCGGCCGGCCACATCGATGGCAAACCCGTTGCGCGCCAACCAGACCAGGCCATCGATCGTCGGCGCCCAGCTTCGCCGTCCGCGTTCCGCCTCGTGCAACTCCGGTACGTAGTGGTCGAGCGACACCCGGATGCGCAGTCGCGCGCCGTAGGTATCACGCAGTGCCAAAAGTTGCTGCCGCAGCTTGCGCATCGGCTGCATCGCGTTGGTCAGGACCAACGCGTCGAATCGGCGCGACAGCACGTCCTCCAGCATGCCTATGATGTCAGGGTTCATGAACGGCTCGCCGCCGGTGAAGCCGATCAGCCGAGTCGGCAGCGCTTCGCGCTCGATCTCGTCGAGGTAGTTCCGCACCTCGTCGCGCGCAAGATACGCCAGCCGATCATTGCGCGGCGATGATTCGATGTAGCAGTTGCGGCATGTCAGGTTGCACCGCGTGCCGGTGTTGAACCAAAGTGTGTCAAGCGAACGGAGACTGACCTGCGCACGCACCTCGCCTTTTGCGGTGGCGAGCGGATCGCGGAACTTGGCCAAATCGAGAGGTTGAAACTGTGCGTCCATCGTCAGCGTCCCTTGAACACCGGCGTGCGCTTCGCCAGGAACGCCTGGCGTGCTTCGCGGTAGTCCTCGCTCGTCACCGCCGCCTCCTGCACCGCGGCGATCTCCGCGGCGCGCTGTGCCACTTCGCCACGCTCAAGCGCCTCCAGTACCACCTTGGCGCCCCGCTGCGACAGCGGCGCGCGGGTGCATAACTCCCGTGCGAGCGTCTGCGCTCCGGGCAGCGCGCCCTGCTCCGACACAACGTCGATCAATCCCATCATGCGACAATCGTTCAGCGCGAAGTAGCGCCCCGAGTAAAGCACCAGCTTGGCGTTCGCCAACCCGACCGCACGCAGCAGCAGGCTGCAATCCAGGATGCCATACACGATCGACAGCCGCGCCGCGGGGATGCCCATCTGGGTCGTGGCGTCGCCCACGCGCAGATCGCACGCCAGCGCCAATCCACAGCCGCCACCTACGCCATAGCCATGCACCGCGGCGATGGTCGGCTGCGGCAGGTCGATGATCGCTTGGGTCGCCGCATGACCCGCTTCACCGTAGGCACGGGCGTCCTCGACGCTATTGCGTACCTTGGCGAATTCCGAGATATCGGCCCCGCCGCAGAAATGCCCGCCGGCCCCGGTCAGGATCGCCACGCGAATGTCGGTGCGGCGGGCGAAGTCACGATAGATCTCGCCCAGGCCGCGCCACATCGCCAGCGACATCACGTTGCGCTTCTCCGGCCGATCCAGCGTCACCACGGCGACGCCCGTCGCGTCTACTGCGACCTGGATGTCGTCTGCCATCACAGTTCTCCGTTACACGCCTGGCACTGCCCACGCGTCGATCTCCGCGGCGTTCTCCCGCAACGACTTCACCGCGGCGTATTCCGGCGAGTGCCAGAACCGCTTGATGGCTTCTACCGATGGAAACTCGAACAACACCAAGCGCCGTCCGTCGTGGCTGCCTTCCAGTGCCTCGACAGTGCCCCCCCGCACGATATAGCGGCCGCCGAAGGCCGCCACGACCGTCGGCACCGCCTCGCGATAACGCGTGAATTTGTCAGCATCTGTGACTTTGAGCTGTACGACCATGTAGGCGGGCATCGCGCTACTCCCTGGTTTCGCGTTCATTCTGACGCATCGCGAGCCATCCCGCCATCAGCTTGCCGTTGTCCGAGGGATAGCACTCGGCCAGCACCATCAGTGCGGCGATGCGGTCGGCGCGGAAATGCCGGTAGTCCTGCCGCAGTTCGCACCAAGCGCCGATCAGCGTTGCCTGCACATAATAGGCAACGGCGATCGGCCAGATCGTCCGCTGGGTGCGCGTGCCCTTTTCGTCGACATAGACGATGTGCAGCTTGCGCTCGCTGCGGATCGCCTGGCGCACCGTTGCCAGATCGACGCTCTCCGGCACCGGCGCGCCTGAACCCGACACAAAGAATGGCGCCACTGTCAGCTGCGCGCGCAGCGCCTCGGGCAGCACCACGGTGAGCTTCGACAGCACGCTCTTCGCCGCGTCCTGCAATCCCGGATCGCCGGTACGGGCAACCAGCCGTGCTCCCACCGCGATCGCCGCGATCTCCTCGGTGGTGAACATCAGTGGCGGCAGGTCGAAGCCGCTTCGCAGCATATAGCCGATCCCGGGCGCGCCCTCGATCGGCACGCGCCGGGCCTGCAGCGTGGCTACGTCACGATAGACAGTCCGCACGGTCACTTCCAGTTCATCCGCCAGTGCCGCGGCCGTCATGGGACCGCGCGCCGTGCGGAGGCGCTGGATGATGTCGAACAGCCGGTCGGAACGACGCATGGCTCCAACACTACTGACAGCACCCTGTCAGTGGCCAGACGCTCGCCGACGGATCGGCACCTGCCGTGTTCACACGTATGCTGGCGTACGGCGGACCGCCGATCCGCAACCGGTTGACGAAAGGGGGAAGACTGCGCGGCGACCAGACCCGGCCTGACTACGACCTCGTCGACCTGCGCATCAACGAGTACCATGGGCTGCTCACGCAGGCGGTGCGGCTGGGGATCCACAAAGCACGGCCTCGCCTACGAACTCAGCTACGCCTGGGACGAGCTCCGAGACTACCGCGCCACCTTGGGGGCCCTAACCGTGGAGAGCAACGAGCGCCTGTTCGGCTGGTCGAGGAATCGTCGCTCGAATTCGAGCGGGGGAACCGCACACTGCGCAAGCCGTGTCCAGCTTCTGGCGAGGACATCGGTGGGTCGACGCGGGTGATGTGTACCGCGTGGGGTATTGCCGGTACAATGCATACTCGCTTGCGCACCGCTCGATCACCGCGTCGCGGCACTTGAAGCAGTGGCAAGAACCGGAGTGCGGCTCGATTCAAACGACGTCACTCTCGCCCCGACATTACCTTGCGGCGGGGCACAGGCATGGCGTTTCAGTCGACCAATCACCGGATGGGGCCAGCCGAATGGGGCTTCCTGTTTGCGCTCGCCGTTCTCTGGAGCTGGG
The DNA here is from genome assembly GCA_963749575.1 of uncultured Alphaproteobacteria bacterium. Taxonomy (GTDB): domain Bacteria; phylum Pseudomonadota; class Alphaproteobacteria; order Acetobacterales; family Acetobacteraceae; genus JAMXLO01. The sequence continues at coordinate 230,553 of CAVVNM010000008.1, read as the reverse complement.
TGTTTATCCTGACCAAGGTCGCGCTGGGCGACATGCGGCCGTTCACGGTCGTGGTGCTGCGTCTCGGCATCGGTGCGATCATCCTGCACGGCGTGGTGCTGGTCAGCGGCGCGCGGATGCCGGCCTCGCCACGTACCTGGGCTTCATTCGTCGGCATGGGCGCGCTGAACAACTTCATTCCGTTCTGCCTGATCGCGTGGGGGCAGACCCAGATCGCCAGCGGTCTGGCGGCGATCCTGAATGCTACCACGCCGCTGTTCACTGTGCTGCTCGCGCATGTCCTGACCCGGGATGAACGGATGACGCCGAACCGGTTGGGTGGGGTGCTGCTGGGGGTCATCGGCGTCGGTGTGATGATCGGTCCGGGCGCGCTGCACGGTCTGACGGCGAATGCCGCGGGACAGATCGCGATCCTCGGTGCTGCGGTCTGCTATGCCTGTGCCGGCATCTTCGGTCGACGGCTGCGGCATCTGCCGCCGATGGTCGCGGCCACCGGCCAGGTGACGGCGGGCGCGCTGCTGGCGCTGCCACTCGCATTGTTGGTGGATCGGCCGTGGCTGCAGGCGATGCCCGGCGTGGCCGCATGGACCGCGGTTGCGTCGGCGGCGCTGTTCTGCACGGCGCTCGGCTATGCACTCTACTTCCGCATTCTGGCAACCGCGGGTGCCACCAATCTGCTGCTCGTGACCTTGCTCATGCCGGTCGGGGCGGTGTGGCTTGGCATGACGATCCTCGGTGAGCAGATCCATGCGCGCGAGTTCGTCGGCATGGCGCTGATCGCGCTCGCGCTGGTGACGATCGATGGCCGGATGGTGGCGCTGTTCAGGCCGCGCCTGTTGCCCGTGGTTGCCGAGGACTAGGCTGCGACGCGGGTTCGACCGAGGAGGGTTGTGTGCAGGTCCGCCTGGCGGATGAAGTAGAACGCTCTGTTGCCGTCGAACTGTTAGCCAGGCGGTGGGGCGATCCTGTCGTCGTGCGGTCGCAAGTCTATCCGATCGGTGCGTGCGATATCTTTATCGCTGGTGATTTCGCAGGACTTGCGGCGGTGTCCCGCCGAGACAGGCCAATTGCTGAGCTGGTAGCGATCGCTGCCTTCACTCGCCATCGAGGAATTGGAACAGCACTGCTGCGATCGATCGTTGATCGGCTGGAGGGGTTTGACCTACTCCGGCTGACCACCACGAACGATAACCTGGATGCGCTGCGGTTCTACCAACGGCGTGGCTTCCGACTGCAGGCGCTGCGGCCGGGAGCCGTTGATGCGGCAAGAGTACAGAAGCCCACGATCTCCGCTGTGGGCGAGCATGGTATTCCGATCCGGGACGAACTGGACCTTACCCTCGATCTGTGAGAGCCAGCCTCCCGGGTTCCCGATGGGGGCGGTATTCAAGAACGCCGGTGCGGCGTCCCCTGCGCGGATGGTCATACGTTCGGTGGGACCGCACTACTCCATCACGATCCGCGGCCCGCTGCTCCGCACCACCCCCGCGCCCGACACCTTCTCCCATACCCGCGCGGCCACCGCGGCAAATGCCTTCGCCCCGTCGCTCTCCGGCGCCGCCGCGGCGATCGGCGTCCCCGCATCCGATGCGGTGCGGATATCCAGCAGCAGCGGCACCTCGCCCAGAAACTCCGTGCCCAACCGCTGCGCCTCGGTCCGCGCGCCGCCGTGGCCGAAGATATGCGACGGATGTCCGCACGCCGGGCAGCAGAAGAAACTCATGTTCTCCACCAGCCCCAGCACCGGCACGCGCGTCCGCTCGAACATACGCACGCCGCGCCGCGCATCGATCAGCGCGATGTCCTGCGGCGTGGAGACGATCACCGCTCCGGTCAGCGCCACCCGCTGCGCCATGGTCAACTGCGCATCGCCGGTGCCGGGCGGCATATCGACCACCAGGATGTCGAGCGCCCCCCACTCCACCTGGCCCATCATCTGCTCCAGCGCGCCCATCACCATCGGGCCGCGCCAGATCATCGGCGTCTCCTCATCGACCAGGAAGCCGATCGACATGCAGGACAGCCCCCAGGCCTGTAGCGGGATCATCTTCTCGTGCCGCACCTCCGGCTTGCGCGACAGCCCCAGCATGCGCGGCAGGCTCGGCCCGTAGATGTCGGCGTCCAGCAATCCGGTCCGGTGTCCCGTCGCGCGCCAGCGACACCGCGAGGTTCACCGCCACGGTCGACTTGCCGACGCCGCCCTTGCCGGACGCCACCGCCACGATCGCCTTCACGTCGGGCAGCAGCAGCGGCGGCTTCTGGCCGTGACCATGGCTGTGCCCGGCCGGCTGCGCTGCAGGCGCCGGCGCCTTGTGCGCGGTCAGCACCGCGGTGGCGTTGGTGATGCCGGGCTGGCGCGACAGCAGCTGCCTCGACCGCACTGCGCACCGGCTCCATCGCCTCGGCGTGTGCCCGGTCGGTCAGCAGCGCCACCTGCACCAGGCCGCCGCGCAGTTCGATTCCCTCGACCAGCCCGGCGGTCACGATGTCCTTGCCGGAGGCGGGATCAGTGATCGCGCGCAGCGCGTCGCGCAGGCCGTCAGCCGTCGGTGCTGTCGCCATCTGCTTGCAAACCTCCTGCCGCCGGCCGATAAGCAGGCTGCCGTGATGCCGCCCATGCGGGATATGGCGCATGGCGCCCGATCCGCCAACGCCCGTCGCGGCCGAGATCGCACAGGAACGTCCGCATGTCCTCGAACAGTGGTGGCCCGAGCCCTTGGGGGTCGTCGGGTGGCGGCTCCGGCGGAAGCGGCGGCAATGGCCAGCGGCCACCGGGCGGTGGCGGACCTTGGGGCAGGGCGGCGGCGGTCCCGGCGGGCCGTTCGGCGGTCGCCCGGGCGGACCAGGCCCGCTGCCCGACCTCGATGCACTGATCGGCAGGCTGCAGGCCTATATCCGCTCGCTCCTCGGCGGCGGCCGTGGTTCGCGCGGCCGATTCACCGGCGGGCGCGGCCTCGCGCTGATCGGGCTCGCGGTGGTGGCGCTGTGGCTCGCCAGCGGCATCTATCGCGTGGAGCCGGACGAGCAGGGCGTGGTGCTGCGCTTCGGCGCGTTCGACCGCACGACGCTGCCGGGGCTCAATTATCACATGCCCTGGCCGATCGAGCAGGCGCTGACGCCGGCGGTCACCCGGATCAACCGCATCGAGATCGGCTATCGCACGCAGCGGCGCAGATCGACACCGGCAACCAGGGCGGGCGCAACGTGCTGGAAGAGAGCCTGATGCTCACCGGCGACGAGAACATCATCGACATCAACTTCGCGGTGTTCTGGAAGATCAACAACGCGGTCGCCTACCTGTTCAACACGCGCAACCCGCCGCTGATCGTCAAGGCGGTGGCGGAAAGCTCGATGCGCGAGGTGATCGGGCGCACCCCGATCCAGCCGGCGCTGACCGAACTGCGCGCGCAGATCGAGAACGACGTGCTGCACCAGACGCAGCAGATCCTCGACAACTACAAATCGGGCGTCGAGGTCACCCAGGTGCAGTTGCAGCGGGTCGATCCGCCGGCCGAGGTGGTGGAAAGCTTCGTCGATGTGCAGCGCGCCAACACCGACGCGGAGCGCCTGCGCAACGAGGCGGAGGCCTATCGCAACGACATCGTGCCGCGCGCCCGCGGCGACGCGGCGCGCATTGTCGCGGAAGGGCAGGGCGCGCGGCTGGCCTCGATCGCGCAGGCGACCGGACAGACGCAGCGCTTCCTTTCGGTGCTGGCGGCGTATCAGACCGCGAAGGACGTGACGCTGCGGCGCATGTATCTCGAGACGATGCAGGACATCCTGACCCACTCGTCGGCGCTCGTGGTGGATGACAGGCTGAAGGGCCTGGTGCCGTTCCTGCCGCTCAATCTGCCGGCACCGGCAACGCCGCGACCGACGACACCCGGTGGCGCGCCGTCGACCGCCGCGGCCCCCGGACCATCCCAGGCGGCGCCGCGATGAGCCGCATCGCGATCGTCGTCATCGCCGTTCTGGTGGTGCTGTTCGTGCTGGTGGATTCATCGCTGTTCACGGTCGATCAGACCGAGCAGGTGCTGATCACCCAGTTCGGCCAGCCTGTTCGGGTGATCGCGCAGCCGGGACTGCACACCAAGACCCCGTTCATCCAGACGGTGATCACCTTCGACAAGCGGCTGCTCAATCTTGAACTGCCGGGCGAGCAGGTCATCCTGGGCGACCAGCGCCGGCTGGTGGTGGACAGCTTCACCGCTGTTCCGCATCACCGACCCGCTGCTGTACTATCAGTCGGTCGGTCCGGCAGAGGACGGCATCCGCGGCCGGCTCAACTCCATTGTCTCGGCATCGCTGCGCCGGGTGCTGGCCAACAACAAGCTGCTCGACGTGCTGTCGGCCAGGCGCGATCAGATCATGGCGACGATCCGCGACCAGGTGAACGTCGAGATGCGGGGTTTCGGCGTGTCGATCGAGGACGTGCGGATCCGCCGCGCCGACCTGCCGGACGAGAATACCAAGGCGGTGCTCTCGCGTATGCAGTCGGAACGGCAGCGCGTGGCGGCGCAGGCACGCGCCGAGGGAGCTGAGGCCGCGGCGCGCATCCGCGCCGACGCCGAACGTGATCGGACCGTGCTGCTGGCCGATGCGCGCGCCACCGCGGACCGGCTGCGCGGCGAAGGCGAGGCGGAGGCGAGCCGCACCTTTGCCAAGGCTTATCAGCAGGATGCCGAGCTTCTACTCGGTCTGGCGGACGCTGCAGGCCTACCGCGACGCTTTCGAGACCGGCAACGCCCGTCTGGTTCTCACCCCGGACAACGAATTCCTGCGCTATCTTCAATCGCTGCCGGTGCCGTCGGGGCAATAGTCCAGTTGCCAGCCGCCGTGCGCCGGACCATATCCGGTCCGTCCTCCAGAGAAAGTCTGACCATGCGCCTGATCAGCTGCCCATCCGCCCGCGCCGCCACGCTGGCCCTCGCTGTGGCGTTCGCCATGCCGCTCGCCGTCGGCACCCCGACCGAACCGGCATTTGCCAGGGCGGCACCCGACAGCTTCGCAGACCTGGCGGCCAAATTGCTGCCGGCGGTGGTGAACATCTCGTCCACCCAGGTGGCACAGGCGCGCGCCGGCGGTCCCGGGGCCGGCCCGGAGATCCCGCTGTTCCCGCCCGGCTCGCCGTTCGAGCAATTCTTCAAGGACTTCCTCAACCGCAACAAGCCCGGTGGGCAGGGCGGGCACGGCGACAACCAGCCTGCTCCCGACCGACGCATGCAGAGCCTGGGGTCGGGCTTCATCATCGATCCCTCCGGTCTAGTGGTGACCAACAACCACGTGATCGACGGCGCCGATGAGATCACGGTCACCCTGCAGGACAACACCTCGCTGAAGGCCAAGGTGCTTGGCCGCGACGAGACCGGCGACATCGCGTTGTTGCAGGTGAAGCCGGACAAGCCGTTGCCTGCGGTGCAGTTCGGCGATTCCGACGCTGAACGTGTGGGCGACTGGGTACTGGCGATCGGCAATCCGTTCGGCCTCGGCGGCACGGTGACCGCCGGCATCGTTTCAGCGCGCGGGCGCGACATCCGCCAGGGCCCGTACGACGACTTCATCCAGACCGACGCGGCGATCAACCGCGGCAATTCCGGTGGTCCGCTGTTCAACATGGACGGCCAGGTTATCGGCATGAACACCGCGATCTATTCGCCGTCCGGCGGGTCGATCGGCATCGGGTTCTCGATCCCGGCCAACATGGTGAAGGCGGTCGTGGCGCAGCTGAAGGACTTCGGCCATCCGCGCCGTGGCTGGCTCGGTGTCCGCATTCAGCAGGTGACGCCGGACATCGCCGAAAGCCTCGGCCTGAAGGACTCGACCGGTGCGATGGTGGCCGGCGTCAACGACGGTGGCCCTGCCGACAAGGCGAAAATCCGCAACGGCGACATCATCCTGAAGTTCAACAACCAGGACGTGAAAGAGATGCGCACGCTGCCGCGCATTGTGGCCGACTCCGAAGTGGGCCAGTCGGTGCCGGTCGTGCTGTGGCGCGACGGTAAGGAGGTGACGGTGCAGGCCACGCTGGCCGAGAAGCCGGACGACGTGCAGGTCGCCGCCGCCACACCCGACGACAAGACGGAGAAGCCGACCGAGATTTCCGGTCTCGGCATCAAGCTCGCGCCAGTCACGCAGGAAATGAAGGACAAGTTCTCTCTCGGCACTGACCAGAAGGGCGTGGTGATCACCGACGTGGCGCCCAACAGTTCGGCCGCCGAACGCGGCCTGAAGGCAGGTGATGTGATCGTCGAGGTGCAGCAGGGCGAGGTGTCGTCGCCGGCCGAGGTGCAGCAGAAGGTGGATACCGTAAAGAAGGAGAATCGCAAGTCGGTGCTGATGCTGATCCAGCGCCAGGACGGCTTGCAGTGGGTGCCGCTGTCGCTATCAGGTGACAAGGACAAGCAACCGGGCTAGTGGCTTGCCCGAACCGGCATATCTGTTCGGGCCGGGACGATCGCGCCGTCCCGTTGTGATGGCGCGACGGCATGCGGTGGTGTCAGGCCACTACTATGCCTCGCTCGCCGGTCTTCAGGTTCTCGAAGCCGGCGGCAACGCTGTCGATGCCGGCGTTGCAACGGGACTGGCGATCGACGTGCTGGAAAGCGAGTTCGTCGGCTTCGGCGGCGTCGCGCCGGTGATGATCCACCTGGCCGAACGCAACGAGACGCACGTGATCAGCGGCGTCGGCGTCTGGCCACGGGCCGCCGATATCGAGCATTTCCATCGGAACTACGGCGGTCGCATCCCCGAGGGTTTGCTCCACTGCGTGGTTCCAGCCGCGCCGAGCATCTGGATCACCGCGCTGGAACGCTTCGGCACGATGTCGTTCGGCGATGTCGCAGCGGCTGCGATCCGTTTCGCGCGCGACGGGTTCCCGACCTATCCTTTCCTGGCCGAGCAGCTAGCCGCCCGTGAGAAGGATTTTGGCCACTGGCAGAGCACCGCCGCCATCTTCCTGCCCAATGGACGGCCGCCAAAAGTGGGCGAGATCTTCGTGCAGAGCGACCTCGCCCGCACGTTGCAGTACATGGCCGATCAGGAGCGGGCACATGCGAGCGGCGGTCGTCTCGCCGGCCTGAAGGCGGCGCGCGAGGCGTTCTATCGAGGCGACATCGCCAACGCGATCCTGCGTCATCAGCAGGATAACGGCGGCTGGTTGACCGAGAGCGATCTCACTGCTTTCCACAGCCCGATCGAACCGCCCTGCCGCATCCGCTTCGGCGATTTCGATGTGTATGGCTGCGGCGCGTGGTCGCAGGGCCCGATGGTGCTGGAGGCTCTGAATATCCTGGCAGGCCTCGATCTGCATGGCATGGGCCACAATTCCGCTGCCTATGTCCACGCGGTAACCGAGGCGTTGAAGCTCGCCGCCGCAGATCGCGAGGTGTATTTCGGCGACCCGGCGTTTGTCGACGTGCCGCTGCATATTCTGTTGTCCGATGATTACGCGGCGCGGCGGCGCGCGCAAATTGATCCGGCGAAGGCGTGGCCCGGCATGCCGCCTGCGGGCGAGGTCGGCGGCGTATCGATCCCGCCGTGGCGCCCCGATCCTTCCGTCGGCAAGCCGCTGGAAATCGCCGATACCAGGCCGGAGACATCCTTTTTGTGCGTTGCCGACAACCGTGGCAATGTATTTGCCGCCACACCCAGCGACCCGACGATCGCCGGGCCAGTGGTGCCGGGCACCGGGATCACCGTGTCGATGTGGGGTTCGCGCGGCTACACCGGGCCGGACCATCCGGCGCGCGTCGGCGCTGGCCGGCGGCCACGCATGTCGGCCAACCCGGCGATAGCGATCAAGCCGGGCGAGCTGGTGATGCCGTTCGGCTCGCCTGGCAGCGAGGTGCTCGGCCAGGCGATGGTGCAGGTGTTCCTCAACCAGGCAGTGTTCGCCATGGACCCGCAATCGGCCTGCGAGGCGCCACGCTTTGCGTCCTACTCGTGGCCGGAGTTGTCGCTGCCGCATTCCTATCGGCCGGGTCATCTATGTATCGAGGAAGACGTCGGTGCTGCGGTGACCTGCGATGCGTTGGCGGCACTGGGGCATCGTGTGGAACGGTGGCCGGAGCGGAAGTATCTCGCCGGCTCGGCCTGCACCATCCAGTCCGATCTGCGGACCGGCGTGAAATGGGCGGGCGCCGATCCACGGCGGACGGCGTACGCCATAGGTTGGTAGGAAACGGTGTCGGCGTCACCGCTCGGGTTGCTGAAGACACGGCGGCTGTGGCCTCTCGCACTCACGCAGTCCTGCGGCGCGCTCAACGACAACCTGGTGAAGAACGCGATGGTCGTGCTGGCGCTGTTCCAGCTCGGCATCGGCGGCACCGCGCTGTCCGCACTGGCCGGCGCACTGTTCATCGCGCCCTATGTTCTGCTGTCCGCTACTGCGGGAAAGCTTGCCGACCGGTTTTCGAAACCACGCGTCATCCTGGTCTACAAGCTGGCCGAACTGCTGCTTATGGCCACCGCCGTTGTGGCGTTCCTGACCGAGAGCGTGCCAGGTCTGCTCATCGTGCTGACCGGGCTAGGTGTGCAGGCGACGCTGTTTGGCCCGGTGAAATACGGCCTGCTGCCCGAGCATCTCGCCGAGCACGAACTGGTCGCCGGAAATGGCGTAATCGAAGCGACCACGTTCCTGTCGATCGTTTGCGGCACCGTCGTGGGCGGCGCCTTGGTGCTGTTGCCACACGGCACCGCCTGGGTCGGCGCGGCCGGCATCGCGCTCGCTTTGCTCGGGCTGTTCGGGGCCGTCAGGATCCCCGCTTCGCAGGCAGCCGATCCATCGCTGCGCATCACGCCCAATGTGTTCATCGAAACCTGGCGTGTGACCCGCCACGCCGCTGCGATCCGCCCGATCTGGCTGTCGGTCCTCGGCCTGTCCTGGTTCTGGACCATCGGCGCCACGCTGATGACCGAGTTCCCGGTGGTGGCGCGCGACACGCTGCACTCCGACGGCACCGTGCTTACGCTGCTGCTGTCGGTGTTCGCCGTCGGCGTCGGTGTCGGCTCCGTGCAGTGCGCTCGGTTGCTGCACGGCGAGGTGTCGGCGCGACTGGTGCCGTTCGCCGCACTCGGCATCTCGCTGTTCTGCTGGGACTTTGCTTCGGCGGCAGCATCCGCCGGCAGCATCGCGACAGCCGCCGCGGCGCTGACCTCATTCGCCGGTTGGCGGATGATCGCCAATCTGTTCCTGCTGGCCGCGTGCGGCGGCATCTTTTCCGTACCGCTATACGCCATCATCCAGGACTCGGCCGCGCCATCCGAGCGTTCGCGCATGATCGCGGCCAACAATATCATGAACGCGCTGTTCATGGTGGCCGGTGCCGCGGCCGCCGCTTCGCTCGCCGCGCTGGGCCTGCGCGCGCCCGCGGTGCTGCACATCGCCGCCGCGGCCAATTTCTTCGTTGCGTTGTGGATCATTCGCATCCTGCCGCACGCGGTCTATCGCGCGGTGCTACGATGGTACTTCAATCGCTTCCACCGCCTGCAGGTGCACGGCCTGGAGAACTACAAGGCTGCAGGCAACCGCATGGTGATCGTCTCCAACCACCAGTCGTATCTCGACGCGTGCCTGATCGCGGCCTGCCTGCCCGACAGCCCGACCTTCGCGATCCACACCGCGCAGGCCGCGAAGTGGTACTTCAAGCCGCTCCTCGTCGCGGTCGAAACTTTCCCGGTGGACGTCCAGTCACCCTACTCGGTGAAGCGCATGGTCGAGGCGGTGCGCGATCACGGGCGCAAGCTGATGATCTTCCCCGAGGGTCGCATGACGCGCACCGGCGGGCTGATGAAGGTCTATGAAGGCGCTGCCATGGTGGCGGACAAGTCACACGCGACGGTGGTGCCAATCTGCATCGAGGGCTTGCAATTCAGCCGTTTCAGCCGCATGCGCGGCAGGCTGCGTCTGCGCTGGTTCCCGCCGGTTCGATTGAACATCCTGCCCCCGGTCACTTTGGCGCCGCCGCACGGCGAAAGCCTGACGCCGCGCCAGCGTCGCGAGGCAACCGGCCGCGCCTTGCAGGACGCGATGGTGGACGCCGTGTTCCGCTCGAAGCAAACTGGCAAGAGTTTGTTCGCCGCATTGCTGGATGCGCGCGAAATGTACGGTGCGCGGACGATCATTGCCGAGGACACTGGGCGCGCGCCGACCAGCTACGACCGGGTGGTGGTCGGTTCAGCCGCGCTCGGCCGCGCGTTGTCGGGCGTCACGGCGGCAGAGACGCATGTCGCGTTGCTGATGCCGAACGCAATCGGCTCGATGGTGGCGTTCATGGGCCTCCAGGCATTCGGCGTCGTGCCTTGCCTATTGAATATCTCGGCCGGTGCTGCCGCGATGCTGTCAGCCTGCCGCACCGCCGGTGTGAGCACCGTAATTTCGAGCCGCACCTTCGTCGAGAAAGGTCGGCTCACCAGGGTCGTGGAGCGCATGGCGGAGGAGGTGCGCTTCGTCTGGCTGGAAGATGTGCGCGCGTCGATCGGCCTGCGCACGAAACTGCGCGCAAAACGCGACGCACGGCGGGCACGACGCCTGCCCGGCGCAGCGACCAATCCGGATGCGCCGGCGGTGGTGCTGTTCACCAGCGGATCGGAGGGTGCACCGAAGGGCGTGGTGCTCAGCCATCGCAACCTGCTCGCCAACTGCGCGCAGGTTGCCTCATTGATCGATTTCCATGGCGGCGACATCGTGTTCAATGCCATGCCGATGTTTCACGCCTTCGGTCTGACCGGTGGTATGATCCTGCCTCTGATATCCGGGGTGCGCACGTTCCACTACCCGACCCCGTTGCACTACCGCATCGTGCCCGCACTGGTCTACGACACCGACGCGACAATCTGCTTCGGCACCGACACGTTCCTGAACGGTTGGGCGCGCTATGCGCATCCGTATGATTTCTACGCCATGCGCTACATCTTCGCCGGTGCTGAGAGGCTGCGCGAGGAGACCAGGCATCGGTTCGCCGACCGCTTCGGAACGCGTGTACTGGAAGGCTATGGCGCCACCGAAACATCGCCGGTACTCGCGCTGAACACAGCGATGCAGAGCCGTCCCGGCACCGTAGGGCGCTTCCTGCCGGGCATTGCATGGCGGCTTGCGCCGGTCGCCGGCATCGAGACCGGAGGCCGACTGTTGGTACGCGGGCCGACGGTTATGCTCGGCTATTTGCGCGAAACAGCACCCGGCGTGCTGGAGCCGCCGGAGGACGGCTGGTACGACACCGGCGACATCGTGTCGGTCGATGGCGCCGGTTTCGTTACAATCGTCGGCCGGGCGAAGCGCTTCGCCAAGATCGGCGGCGAGATGGTGTCGATGGCGGCTGCCGAAGCGCAAGTGGCGTCGCTGTGGCCCGACGCGCAGCACGCGGTGATCAGCCTGCCCGATCCGCGCAAGGGGGAGTCTCTGCTGTTGGTGACGACTCGGCAGAACGCCGACGTGAGGGAAATCCTCGCTCACGCCAGGGCGCAGATGATTCCGGAGATCGTGGTGGCGCGTGCGGTGCTATGTGTGCCATCGCTTCCGCTGCTCGGCACCGGCAAGGTCGACTATCCAGCCGTGCAACGTTTGGTCGACGCTGCACATGCCGGCACGCAGGTGGAAGCTGTTCCGGCGTGAGCACCGTCCTGTAGTTCAGCGCGGCGGCATGCGCAGCGCCCCATCGAGCCTGATGGTCTCGCCGTTCAGGAAGCGATTTGTCACGATGTGTTCGACAAGGGTGGCGTATTCATCGGGCTCGCCAAGACGTTGTGGGAACGGGATCCCCTGCGCGAGGCTCTGCTGTACTTCGGCCGGCAACCCCTCAACCATGGGCGTGTGAAACAGTCCCGGAGCTATCGTCATAACGCGGATCCCGACCCGGGCAAATTCCCTTGCCGCCGGCAGCGTCAATCCCACGATGCCGGCCTTCGATGCTGCGTACGCCGCCTGACCGACCTGACCTTCATACGCGGCGATCGATGCCGTGTTGACGATCACGCCTCGTTCGCCGTCCTCCAGCGGCTCGAGCTTACTCATATCCGCCGCGGCGAGCCGCAGCAGATTGAAGCTGCCGATCAGGTTGACGCGGATCACCCGCTCGAATGCCGCTAGTTGCATCGGTCCATCTCGCCCGACGATGCGTCCCGCGGTGCCCACGCCGGCACAATTCACCAGCAGCCGTGCCGGACCATGCGCGTCGCGCGCCTTGGCAACTGCGGCCTCGGCGGATGTGGCATCGGCGACATCGCAGACGATTCCGACACCGCCGATCCGTTGTGCGCTTGCCTCTACCGCTGACTGGTTGATGTCGAGCACCGCGACGCGGCAGCCGGTACGTGCCAGGCGTTGCGCGGTCGCGGCCCCCAACCCCGAGGCACCGCCGGTGACGATGGCAGACTGTCCGTCGAGACGCATGGCAAAATTCCTCATTAGATAGCGGATTATAGTCTGTGGCAGCGGTATCATACCGGAGTGGTAGCGGCCATCGCACGTGGCCGTATCCGCGGAAGCAGGCCAGTGGTTGCCGCCACGATGCAGCCGAGCGCAGCGATGGCAGCCAGCAGCGCCTATGGCTCACCATGCGCGCGCCGTGCGATGAAATGCGCTGCTCCCACCGCCAACGGCAGCATCAGCATCCTCATGCTGGGCTGCGCTATTGCGCCGATCAGCAGTGCGGTGGCGGTGAGGCAAATGCCTTGCCAGCGGCATCATCGTCAGCGCTGCGTCGAACAGCGAGGAGGCGAGGCCGTTGTCAAGGTACAGCGTCAGCACGAAGTAGCAAGAGCAGGTTGCCAAGACAGCAGCGGAACGTCGCGTGCGTGTCGGCTACGAAGATGAGAGCTTCGAGCAAGGCGAGATCGATCAGCGGCACGCCACCACTCTGGGTCACTGTGCGTTGCTGGCTCGGCGACCAGGTTGGCAGCGGAGGAGCGCCCGAAATCACGAGCCACAGCTGCCATGGCCCGGCGCGCTCGCGCAAGTAGCCCGATCAGTGCAGCGAACAGCGCGCCGCCGCGGTGCGGATCCAGTCGCGCGTCGCCATTCAACGGCATCGACAGGCCCGCGGCTGCCGCAATGCCGAGCCCAGTCGACACGTTGACGCAGAAGATGCTGTGCCAGCCGATGCTTACAAGGTTCAGCGTCACCAGCCAGCCGCCGAGCATGAATCCGACCGCGCCGCCCAGGCCGGTCGCAGTGCCGAACACGGTGAAGGCGCGGGTCCGCGCGCCGTCGGGAAACAGCGTGTGAATTGACGCAAGCGCCTGCGGCACCATCATCGCCGCGGCGCCGCCCTGCGCGGCGCGGGCGAAGATCAGCATTGCGGGCAATCCGCACAGCGCGCACCACAGCGACGTCAGCGTGAAGCCGAGTGCGACGGCGATGAACACGCGCTTGCGGCCGATAGTGTTGCCCAGCCTTCCGCCGCTGATCAGCGGTGCTGCGATCTGATAGACCGCCACGACAACCTGCATCTCGGTGGCGTCAGCGTGCAGATCGGCGCGGATCGAAGGGAGTACGACGTTGACGATGAACGCATCGACTGCGGCGAGGAACTGCGCTGCCGCGACGCTCGCCAGCGCCCACCCGTGACGGGTGGGCACGGCATTCCACGATTGTGATTCCATGATGGGAACTCCTTCTTGCGGTTCCCATCGTGCAGACCCGCCACGCGCAAATCGATTACGCGGGGGGTAATGGCGGGCTGCTACTTCAGGGTGTCCCGCAGCCCGCGAAGTCCCAGGTAGTAACCGACGATGCCGAATCCGGTGACCATGCCGTGGCTGACCGTCGCAGTCTCGGAGACTGGGCCGCGGCGCACCGGGTTCGACATATGCAGTTCGATGGTGGGGAACTTGACCTGGCTGATGGCTGCGACGAGTGCAGGGTAGCCGCGCGAGAACCCGGCGGGATTGAAGATGGCTGCGTCGAGCCCCTGGTCGTTGGCAGCGTACAGTTTGTTGATCACTTCCCCTTCGATGTTGGAATGGAAAATCTCGATCTCCACACCGAGTTCGTTCGCATAGCCGCGGATGCGCTCGTCGTACTCGGGAAGGGTCATGGGCCCGAATATTTCCGTCTGGACCTTGCCGCGCATGTTCATGCCGGCGCCGTGGATGACCAGGATCTTCGTCATGTCGATATTCCTCCGGTGTCAGGCGATACGGTATTCGGCCAGCGTGTCGTAGTTGGGGTCCGCGCCGATGCCGGGTACGTTCGGCGGACTGACCGTCCCGTCGTCGTTCAGCGTCAATGTATGACGGTAGACGCGGCCCCACATCGGATCGACGGTGTCGCGGTAGAACTCGAGGATCAGTCCATTCGATATCGCCGCGACCAGATGCACATGAATGTCCTGCGACCCATGCGGGGCAATATCGAGATCGTTGGCCTGCGCCAGCGCCGCAACCTTCATGAATTCGGTCACGCCACCCAATATCTTCGCGTCCGCATTCAGAATTGCGGCACACTCGTTTTTGATGAGGTCGCGGAAGCCGTAGCGCGTGTATTCGTTCTCGCCGGTTGCGATCGGAATGCTGGTTGCCCGCGCCAGCTTGCGGTGGCCGTCATAGTCGTCGGGCGCCACCGGTTCCTCGAACCAGAAGATGTCGTACTCCTCGATGCGCTTCGCAAGCTGGATTGCCTCGTAGTAGCGATACGCGCAGTTGGCATCGACCATCAGCTTCACGTCCGGCCCGACGGCCTCGCGCGCGACGCGCACCCGCGCCACATCGTCCATGATGGGCACCGCGCCGACCTTCATCTTCACAGCCTTGGCGCCCATGCGCACGTTGTCTTCCATCTCGCGCGCGAGCTCGCGCAGCCCTTTCCCTTCCTCGTAGTAGCCGCCGGCAATGTAGGTCGGCACGCGGTTGCGAAAGCCGCCGAGCAGCTTGTACAGCGGCAGGTTGGCGGACTTGGCGCGGATGTCCCACAGCCCGATGTCGATCGCCGAGATCGCGCGTGTGGTCAGGCCGCGTCGGCCGATCAGCTTCGGTTCCCACATCTTCTGCCACAAACGCTCGACATCGATCGGATCCTCGCCGATCAACATCGGTGTCAGCCGCGCGATGGTGGCGCGTTCGATCTCGCCGCCACCGCCCAGGCCGATGCCGGTGATGCCCTCGGTGGTCGCGATCTCCACCACGGCGAAGGTGACGTGCGTATAGGTGTGCTTGCCATTGGCGATCGGCTTGTGCCGCGGCCAGCGGAATTCCTTGGTGGTGATGCCGGTGATCTTCATGCTGTGCCCCTTTCGCCCACGCCGCATTCAACGTCCTCAGTCCGCCAGGCGCAAGCGTACCGACACCGGACAATGATCCGACAGGCGTTGTTTCCATTCCACGGCGGTCTCGCGATATGTCAGCACACGCAGTGTGTCCGGCTGTAGCCAGTCCCGCGCGGCGCCGCCGAGTACCATGTGATCTATGAACGCCTCGCCGCCCCAGCATGGGCTGGCGTGGCCCTCGGTGGCACGCGTCAGCGGTGCGGCCTGGAGGAGTGCCGTCCATAGTTGGTCGCGGCCATCCATATGGCGGTTGAAGTCACCTAGAATTGCGAACGCCATGCCGTCGGCGCGTCGCGCGCGGATCCAGTCGAGCAGTGGCGGCATCTGCTCGCGCAGTTCGGCGCAGGCGCGACGTGTTCGGCTGTTGAGCCGCTCGTCGAAGCAGCCGGTCTTCAAATGCACAGCAAGGATACGCAGCGGTGGCTGCGATCGCAGGGTGATATCGACGCCGCTGCGCAACTTGCGGCCGATATCCAGGGCGGTGAGATCGGGATTGACGCTGTAATGGATACCGCGTCGCACCACGATGCCGACGCGCTGCACGACCTCATCGTGGCTCAGATGGATCGAATACTGGTCGGGCGGAAACACGCGGGCGGCGACGGCGGGGCCATCGACTTCCTGCACAGCAATCACATCGGCGTCGAGGTCCGCTGCGTAGCGGCGCAGCAGGTCGATGTCTTCCGGCTGCTTCGGGAGAACATCCGCGGGCAGATCGCGATCACTGGTGGTGAGCCACTCCAGGTTCCACGTCGCGAGTTTCAGCTCCGCGCCTACGGCGCAGTACGGCAGCGCCAAGAACAGCAGGATGATGGGGAGACGGCGAGGCAACGATCAGTTGTCGATCGCAAGAAACGCCGCAACGCGCGCCGCGAAGGCCGCAGGCTGCTCGATTTCGGGGTGGTGGCCGGCCCGCTCGATCAGTTCGAACCGCGCGCCTGGAATTAGCTCGCAGTAGGCGCGCCCGTAACCGGGCGTCACCACCCCGTCGCTGGCACCCCACAGCACCAGCGTCGGCACCGTGATGCGGCACAGCCAGCGCGGCAGCTTCGGGTTGTACATGAACGGCTGCCAACCATACAGGCACAACGCATCGCGATTGCGCGCATGCACCACGATCGCATCGTCCGACAGCGTGTTGAAGTCGGTAGTCCACTTCACCGGATCATGCCAGGTGAGGCGCTGCACCTCGCCTGGGGCGGTGCTGAACAGATCAAGGATTTCGCGGCTTTCGCGGTCACCAAGCTTGATGCCGAGCGGATCGACCAGGATCAATTGTTGCAGCCGATGACAGCACGTCGCGGCGATCTCCGCGGCGAGCCAGCCGCCGAAAGAAAATCCCAGCAGCGTCACCTTGTCGTGCGGCAACGCCTGCAGCAGGTCGAGATACAGATGCACAAGGTCATAGACGGTGTCGAAGTCGGCCGGCCGCGGCGAGTGCCCGAATCCAGGATGCGAAGGTGCGATGATCTCGTGATGCGACGCGAGCAAATCGAGGAACGGCGCCTGCGGTTCCACCGTATCCAGGCCGTGCAGCAGCAGAATCGGCGCCCCTGTTCCCTTGCGCAGGACTTCGAGGTCGATGCCACGTATCGTGAGTCGGTCGATCCCCATCGCACACCCTATATGCGTTCGCTGATCCGGATCGCGATCTTGCAGCCGGCCTTGATCGCCGCCGACAACAGCCGATAGCCGGGCGCCTGCTCCGCGCCATGCCGCAAGGCAATGGTACGATGTTGCAGTTCGTCATCGCGGAAACGTGTCAGCGTATCACGCAGTTCGGACTCGCTGTCGTCAAGCGTGGCGATCTGATCGGCATAGTGCGCGTCAATGGCTTCCTCTACCGCCACTGTGCAGGCCATGGCGGCGCGTTCGCCGAGTGCCGCGGTCGCCGCACCAAGAGTGAAACCGGCCAGGCGCCACAGCGGCAGCACTGCGGTCGGACGAATCCGGCGGCGCACGATCAGATCGGTGAAACGATCGAGGTGCTGCTGCTCCTGTGACTGCATCTCGCGCAGCACTGGTGCGGCCTCGCTGCGGTGCAGGACCGCGAGCTGGCCAGCGTAGATGCGTGCGGCGCCGTATTCGCCGGCATGATCGACACGCAGCATGCGCGCCACGCTGGTCTCGCGTGACGCATCGCCGGGCAAATGCCTTCGCGCGTGGTTCATGCAACGTTCCGGTCGCGCCAAAGGACAATGCCTAGCAGCATCGTGAACGCCAGTGCGTAGAGCAGGTTCATCGTTGCCATCGATATCGGCAGACCCGGGATCAGATACGCTGGATCCTCGCATGGTTTAGCCGGCCGCGTCGGCATCTGCGCCAGACGTTCGGCGATGGTGCCGCCGGTGAGGCGCGGTGCGGCGCATTCCGGCAGCGGGCTCGGCCACCAGCGCTGCTCGACACCCACATGCACGACGGCCAGCGCCGTGCTGACGAGCATCGACAGCACCAACAACACGAGCAGCACCCGCGCCCATCGATACGGCACCACACAGGCCAGTAACCCAAGTGCAATCGCCACGCGATACGGCCAGCGTTCGAGCAGGCAGAGGGCGCACGGCACCAAGTCTTCCCACCGTTCCGACGCGAGCGCCAGTCCGAGGCCGAACGCCGCGGCGAGTGCGCTCAGCAGGGCGATGCCGCGAATGCCAGACAGCGTCATGGCGGCGATGTGCCCTGCTTCCAGCGCGCGCGCAAGCCGTTGCCGCTCGCCGTGCCACAGCCTAGGCTCGCGGTGTCCAGGCAGAGAGGAAGCAAGATGCGCCGCATTCTGTGGGGCCGCGCCACGTCCAGCAATGTGATGAAGACGATCTGGGTGCTCGAGGAGTTGCAACTTTCCTATGAGCGCATCGATGTTGGCGGCTCGTTCGGCAAGACCGACACCGCGGAGTACCGGGCGATGAACCCAACCGGACTGGTGCCGACATTGCAGGAAGACGACTTTACGCTGTGGGAGAGCAACGCGATCTGCCGCTATCTCTGCCAAGCGCATGCGCCGCACTCGAGGCTGTGGCCGCCTGAGCCACACGCGCGAGCCAACGTCGACCGCTGGATGGATGCCCAGCAGACGCTGCTGAACCGGTGGATCGGCGTCGTGTTCTGGGGCTTGGTACGGACACCGCCCGACCAGCGCGATATGGCGGCGATCAAGCAAGGCGTAGAGGGGGCCGCAGGTGTCTGGGGCATGGTCTCGGCGGAGCTGGCGAAGCATCCCTATCTGGCGGGCGACGAGTTGACGCTGGCCGACGTCCCATGGGGTCCGCATCTGCATCGCTGGTTCAACATGGATTTCGATCGGCCCGAGGTGCCGCATCTTCGCGCGTGGTACGATCGTCTGTTGGAACGGCCGGCGTACCAGCAGCATCTGGCGGGCCCGGTGGTCTAGGTGGCTGCCGCCCCATTCGATCCGCAGTCGGTTCGAGTTTTCGAGTATGCGCGCTGGCAACGTGCGGCTGGCGCTTACGCCGCGTCATTCGCCGCCGCGACCGAACCGTTCATCGCAGCGCTGCTCGATGCGGCGCAGGTCGCGCGCGGCACGCGTTTGCTCGACATCGCCTGTGGGCCCGGCTATGCCGCATCGGTCGGCGGCGCCCGGGGCGCTGTGGCGTGGGGCCTCGACTTCTCGCCGGCGATGGTTGCGGTTGCCAGGATATGCGACACCGCGGTGCACTTCGACCAGGGTGATGCCGAAGCGTTGCCGTACGCGGATGCGGCATTCGATGCGGCGGTGGCGAATTTCGGCATCCACCACGTGCCGCGGCCGCTGTTCGCGGTGCGCGAGGCGCATCGCGTGCTGCGCGAGGGCGGGCGAGTCGCATTCAGCTTCTGGGCCAATCCGGGCGAGAATATCGCCTGGAAGCTGGTGTTCGATGCGGTCGCGCGCCACGGCGATCGTTGGGCGGCGCAAGCCCCCGCGCCGGGCGGCGGATTCGGCACGGAAATGGAGTGCGCCGGAGCGCTGCGCGAGCTCGGTTTTGGCGACTGCAGGACGCGGCTGGTGCACGCGACCTGGCAACATCGCGACGCGCGGGCGTTGGTGGGAGCGCTACAGGCCGGGACCGCACGCATGGCGGCAATGCTTGAAGCACAGCAACCGACCGCGATGTCCGCGATCGTCGGCGACATCGCGGCGAATGCCGAGCGCTATCGCAACGCGGATGGCATCGCGCTGCCGATCGCCGCGGTGATCGCGTCCGGCGTGAAATGCTGAATGAGGTGGACCTTCTTGGCGGCCGGGGAGCGGTTGCAGGGCAACTATCGGGCCAGACCAGTGCACGTGTCATGGCATCGATGCTCGGTGGCGCCGCGCCGGAGAAGCCGTCGGTCATAGGCCAGTTCCCGGTCGCAGTCGGCGAGTACCTGGTTGCGATTGGCGGCTGCAACGACTGTCATACCGTGGGCTGGAACCAGAGGCGGCATACCGGTCGCCGAGCACCTCACTGGCAGCGCGGCCGGCCGGAACGGTCCATGGGGCACGTCGTTTGCGACCGATCTGCGCCCGCTGGCGCAGACAATGACCGCCGACGCCTGGGTGCCGCAAGGCGCGGGTTGATGCAGCCGGCGCCGTCGATGCCGTGGTTCAACACGCGCTCGACGAGCGAGGCCGATGTTCGCGCGATCTATGCCTGGATCCGAAGCTTGGGGCCGACCGACGCTCCGGCGCGGAGGCGCTGCCGCCAAGCCGGATGCCGACGGCGCCCGATACCGCGGCGCTACCGCATAAGCCGGGCTGACCCCGGTATCTTGTAGGCCGTTGTGGCCAGACGCCACGAAATGTGGTAGAACGAGCACTTCGGAGGTGGCAAGGCAACGGCAATGGATGGCATCACTCAGGCGGCTGACCAGCAGCCGGTACGGTTCGATCTGCTGACCGAGAACCCGGTCTACAAGCCGTTCCGCTATCCCTGGGCCTACGAGGCGTGGCTCACCCAGCAGCGCGTGCACTGGCTGCCCGAAGAGGTGCCGCTCGCCGATGACGTGAAGGACTGGCACCGTAACCTCAGCGATGCCGAGCGCAATCTGCTGTCGCAGATCTTCCGGTTCTTCACCCAGGCCGACGTCGAGGTGAACAACTGCTACATGAAGCACTACGCGCGGGTGTTCAAACCCACCGAAGTGCTGATGATGCTGTCGGCATTCTCCAACATCGAGACCATTCACATTGCCGCCTATAGCCATCTGCTCGACACGATCGGCATGCCGGAACTCGAATATCAGGCGTTCCTGAAATACAAGGAGATGAAGGACAAGTACGACTTCATGCAGAGTTTCACGGTCGATTCGAAGTTCGAGATCGCCAAGACGCTCGCTGCTTTCGGCGGCTTCACCGAAGGTCTGCAACTGTTCGCGTCATTCGCCATCCTGCTGAACTTCCCCCGCTTCGGGAAGATGAAGGGGATGGGCCAGATCATCACCTGGTCGGTCCGCGACGAAAGCCTTCATTGCGAATCGATCATCAAGCTGTTCCGCACCTTCGTGCAGGAGAATCCGGAGATCTGGACCGAGGAGCTGAAGCGCGACATCTACCTGACCTGCGCCACGATCGTAGACCACGAGGACGCCTTCATCGATCTGGCGTTCGAGCAGGGCGCGGTGGAGGGACTGACCGCGCGCGAGGTGAAGGAATACATCCGCTACATCGCCGACCGCAGACTGATGCAGCTTGGGCTCAACCAACTCTACCATGTGTCGAGGAATCCGCTCCCCTGGCTCGACGAGATGCTGAATGCAGTGGAGCACGCCAACTTCTTCGAGAATCGGGCAACCGAATATAGCAGGGCCTCGACCACCGGCACGTGGGAGGAAGCATTTGCTGATCCGATACAATCACCGGCGGTAATCGTGGAGCCTGAGGCAGTCCAGAATTAGCGACGCGGCCCGCCTGCAAGACGGGGCTTGTTGGGTCTTCGAGGTTGCGCCATGCTCTTGTGGGCGCGAGGCGTTGTTGGCGCCCACATAAGGGGATGTTGAGCAAATAACGCTGACATTGCGCATTAATGACGTGCAACCACTCGCGACTGGTGCACAGGTTAGACCTACCTATCGCGCGTGGTGCGCGAGCGGGCGGGGCGAGGCCAGATGGGGACGACGATAGGGGACACGATTAACCGGGGCGATGAAGGCGGTGGACGTGAGATCGGCGCCGTCGCGCCTCCGCGCTACACCCGCCGCCTGTCCGACAAGATCCTGATCGCCTTTCATCACGCCTGCGATCAGGCGGATTTCGAAGTGGCTGAGCAGTTGCTGCACATCCTGGAGATGATGCTGACGCGCCGGCCGCTCACTCCTGACGGCACCAGACGGCGCAACATGGAGAGCCTGGTGGCCGCTCATGAACGGCTCTGGCATCTGCGCCATCCGCATTCCGGAGACGATGCCGACTAGAGGTTGAGCGCCGCGCCGCCGCGAAGGATCGCATCGGCCTCGGCGGTGAATCCGCCATCGGGCATGTGGAGCACCAGGCCTGGCAGGACGCTGAATGGCGCACGGCTGCCCTTTATCCCGCGCAGCAACAGCAGTTTCGCTGGCGCCCCGGGCTTCGCCCACAGCGGCAGCATGGCAGTGGGCGCGCAGTCGGCATTGCCGAACGCAGCCGCCGCCTGCGGCAGCAGCGCGGCAGGCACGACAAAGGTGAGGGTGCCACGCCGCCTCAATGGGCGTGCCAGGGCGGCGGCCCAGACCGTCAGGAGGCCGGCGGCCGCGCGCTTCGCGACCCGACGGGACGGGTCCGGCGATGGCGTGCCCTCGCCGTGGTATGGCGGATTGGCGCAGCCATGGTCGAATGTGTCGCGCACCGGCGGCGACGCGATGTCGCCAGCGACGAAGCGGAGGTCGGGCCAGCCGTTGGCCGCAGCATTTTGTCGAGCGAGTGCAACCAGCGCCGAGTCCTGTTCCACCCCGAGCCCCTGCACGGCAGGCACGCGCGCGGCCAGGCAAAGCAGCGCGGCGCCTGCGCCGCTGCCAGCCTCCAGGACGCGCGAGCCGGGCTGCGCCGGGATGGCGGCCGCGAGCAATACAGGCTCGATGCCACTGCGAAAGCCGTGCCGTGGCTGGGCGTAACGTACCCGGCCGTCGAGCAGATGGTCGTAGGTCTGGTTGCCGCGCATAGTGACCATGCCCGATGGTGCACCGAAGTTGTTCCGCCGGGCCACCTTGTCCTGGCGTCGCGACCGAACCGCGTTGAGGAACCGGAGATGGATCGGGTAACTTTGGCCACACGAACGGCTGCGCTGCTGCTGCTCGGCGCGATGGCAGGCGGGCCTGCATGGGCGGACGATTTTCCCGCGCGGAAGGCCGGGTTGTGGCAGGTCGACATGACGATGCCAGGCGGACAGATGCCGCCACAGCAGATGAAGATGTGCATCGACGCGTCGACCGACGCCGAGATGCAGAAGCTCGGTGCCACCGCTGCCCAGGGCATGTGCACCAGGTCGGACATCAATCGCAGCGGGAACACGGTGACGGTGAACTCGGTGTGCAAGATGGGCCCGACACAGGCCACTACACAGGCGATCACCAGGTTCACCGGCGATGCCGCGTATCACACCGACATCAACACGAAATTCGATCCGCCGATGGCGGGACACGCCGAATCGGCGATGGTGCAGGACGCGAAGTGGATCGGAGCCTGTCCCGCCGATATGCAGCCGGGCGACCTGCTGATGGGCAACGGCACGAAGATGAATATCAAACAGATGCTGGGCGGCAAACAGTAGTCGCGCAGCGAGGCAGGGAGGGAGTCATGCTGCAGATCAGGCAACTCGACCACGTGGTGCTGCGGGTCACCAACCTGCAGGCAATGATGCGGTTCTATATCGACGTGCTGGGCTGCACGCTGGAGAAGGTGCAGGAGAACGTCGGCCTCTGGCAGCTTCGTGCCGGAGGTGCGCTGATCGACCTGGTGCCGGTGGACGGCGCGGCGGGGCGGAAGGGCGGCGCGGCGCCCGGGCGGGAGGGTCGCAACATGGATCATTTCTGCCTTCTGGTGGAGCTGTTCGACGGTGAGGCGATCATCGCCCATCTGAAGCGCCACGGCTGCGAGCCTGGTCCAGTGGAATCGCGATACGGCGCGAACGGGCAGGGGCCGTCGATCTACGTCCCTGATCCGGAAGGCAACATGGTCGAGCTGAAGGGGCCGCCCTGGGAGAAATGAGCCCTCAGGGCCCCGTTTCCTCCACCTTCGGCTGGTCCGGTGCCGGCAACGGCGCGGCTGCCACAGGCGGCGGCGAGGGCGCGGTCGTCGTGGGGGCTTCCTGGTGTGCCGCGGCAGTCTGCTTCGACGGTTCCTGCACCGGCACGGTGTAGTCGGGCACCACACGCGCCTGGTTGCCCGCGATCACCAGCACTTTTTGGTTGATCGTCAACGGTTCCGCGTCCTTTTGCGTCACGCTGAGCAAGTCCCCGTTGGGTTTGCGGACGATGTATTCGAACGCCCGGGTATCCCCGACGACATGTTCGGCTGCGGTGCCGGCGATGCCGCCCACGAGGGCACCGCCCAGCGCACCGAAGGCACTGGTTGCGCCGCTGCCGGTTTGTGCGCCAGCGATGCCGCCTGCCGCACCACCCACCGCCGCACCGGCAGTGCCGGAGGCGCTGACGCCGACTTCGCGGACGCCGACGATGACGCCCTGGTCCACCTTGTTCGCCTGCTGGACGGCGTTGGTTGCATAGGTGTTGGGCGAGTAGTCCGGGCCGCAGCCGACGATCGACGCGGCGAGCGCGGCGCAAACTGTGAGCCTGACGAACAAGGCGATCTCCCGGTTATCCGGCCGTGCTTGTTAACGGACCTCGCTACCGCCTGCCACCCCGCAAAATGCCTGTCACGATATGGTGGGAACCGGTGCTACACGTCAGACTGTTCGATACTGGCCGGGAGTTTGCCCATGTCCGAGAACTCGCGCCGCCGCATTCCCGCCTTCTGTCCACTTTGCGTTTCCCGCTGTGGCTGCGAGGCGGTGGTGGAGAACGGCCGACTGGTCGCGATCGAACCGGACCCGTCACACCCGACCGGCGTGTCGCTATGTGCCAAAGGGAGGGCTTCTCCCGAACTCGTCGAGGCATCTGATCGGCTGCTGCATCCGATGCGTCGGACGCGACCGAAGGGCGATCCGGACCCCGGCTGGCGCCGCGTCAGCTGGGACGAGGCGCTGGACGCGACGGCGACCGCGCTGAACCGTATCGCCGCCGAAAGTGGGCGGGAGGCCGTCGCCTTCGCCGTCACGACATCGAGCGGCACCGCGATCTCGGACGCCGGCCCTTGGATCAACCGGCTGATCAACGCATTCGGTTCGCCGAACAACTGCAATGCCTACGAAATCTGTTCCTGGCATCGGGACTTCGCCGGTGCGTTCACCACTGGCGCTGTCATGGGCTCGCCCGACTACGAACGGGCAGGCTGCATCCTGCTGTGGGGCCATAACCCCAGCACGTCCTGGCTTGCCGCGGCGGGCGCCGTCGCCCAGGCGCGGGAGCAGGGCGCCAAGCTGATCGTGGTCGATCCGCGTCGTGTCGGGCTGGCGGTCAAGGCCGACCATTGGCTGCCGGTGCGGCCGGGTACGGACGGCGCGCTTGCCCTGTCGATTGCAGGAGAAATGATCGAGCACGGCTGGTTCGATGTCCGATTTGTGCGCGACTGGACCAATGGTCCGTTCCTGGTCCGTGACGACACCGGCACATTGCTGCACGCGCATGAACTTGCCGTGGGCGGCGGTGCGGAATGCTTCGTTGCCTGGGACGGGGCACGCGGGACCACGGTGTGTTACGACCCGCAGGTTCGGCGGTACGACGGGTCAGCGGCCGAGCTCGCATTGTGCGGTGCGTTCGTGGTCGCCGGTCGCGATGGTCCGATCACCTGCCGGCCGGCATTCGATCGCTTCACCGCGCTGTGCCGCGGGTTCCCCCCAGACGAGGCCGCGCGTATCACCGGCGTTGCGGCCGGTGTCATTCGGGAAACCGCGCATCTGCTCTGGCGCCATCGGCCATTGGCCTACTTCACCTGGACCGGGCTCGAGCAGCACGCCAACGCGACGCAGACCGCGCGCGCGCACTCGATCCTGCATGCATTGACCGGCAGCATCGATGCACCTGGCGGCAATGTGCAGCTGGCGCAGGTGCCGGTGAACGACGTGTCCGGCGTCGATCTGCGCCCGCCGGGCCAGTGGCGGAAGGCGCTTGGACGCAGTGAACGTCCACTCGGCCCGGCGAGCGCGGGCTGGGTGACATCGGACGATCTCTATCGTGCGATTCAGCACGGCGAGCCGTATCGCGTGCGCGCCATGGTCGGGTTCGGCGCCAACCTCCTGCTGTCGCATGCCGACGCAGCGACAGGCGCGGCTGCCCTGCGTGACCTGGAATTCCATGTGCAGACCGATCTGTATCTGACACCGACCGCTGCCTTCGCCGACATCGTCCTGCCGGTGGCGAGCGGGTGGGAACGGGAAGGTCTCGCCGTGGGTTTCCGACTCGACCAGTCCGCGGCCGAACGGGTGCAACTCCGCCCCGCCATTGTCGCACCACGCGGCGAGGCGCGCGGCGACATCGACCTGGTGTTCGATCTCGCCACTCGGCTCGGTCTGGGTGAGCACTTCTGGCATGGCGATATCGACGCTGCGCTGCGGCATTACCTGGCGCCAAGCGGCATAACGCCGCAGCAGTTGCGATCGGCCCCGGGCGGCATCCGGTTTCCACTCGAGACCACTCACCACAAATACCGCAGCAGCGGCTTCGCCACTCCCTCCGGCAGACTGGAGATCTTCTCCGAGGCATTGCAGGCCATCGGCCAACCGCCGTTGCCGGAATTTCGCGTGCCGCCGCATTCACGGAAGCGGGCACGCGAGTCGGACGCGCGCTTCCCCTTGGTGCTGACGTCGGCCAAGACACCGCTCTATTGTCACAGCCAGCATCGAAATCTGCCCCGCCTGCGCCGGGTGCTGCCGCAGCCAATCGTCGAGATGAACCCGGTGACCGCGGCTTCGCGTGGAATCGACGACGGCGACTGGGTCGCAATCGTCACGCCGAAGGGCCGTGTCCATGCACGTGCCCGTCTGGTCGCGAGCCTTGCCGACGGCGTGGTCGGGGCGCAGCACGGGTGGTGGCAGGCATGTGCGGACCTGGGCCTGCCGGGTTATGATGCGCTTTCCGCCGATGGCGCCAACATCAATCTGGTGATCGGCGCCGAGTTGTCCGATCCCGTGAGCGGCGCCGCGCCGCATCGGTCCTATCCGTGCGAGATTGAACGATGTGTCGAGCGCCCACCTGTTCTCGCCGATGCGGCTTACGCGCCGCTGGGGAAAGCGCCCGCCATGCGCCGCGTGTAGCGCACGTAGACGTTGACAAGATCGATGCATTGCGCTGCGGCGCAGCAGGCGGCTGCAAGATTGGTCGCCAGCGGCTGCGGCGAACGCTGTTCGACGATGGCAATGTAGTCGGTTCCGTCCGCCTGATCGGTGCGGAACAGGCGTGCCTGCGCGGTGTCCGGCGGGTCAGCATTGAGCGTGAGTAGTCCGGCTAGAATATCTCCCTCTGTCGAGTCGGGCACGTGACGGAACCGCCACAGCTCAATGCGAGACACGGCGCCGGCATCACCAAACAGTGCCGTGCCGGATGCACCTGTGCGGCGTCAGCCCGGTATTGACCCCATACGCGCGACACGATGCGACGCGTCCACGGCGAGCAGCGCTCGCCGGCGATGCGCGCGTATGCAGGGCCGCGCAGCACATCAGTATCGGCCAGATCATACAGAGCGAGGTAGCGTGGCCAGCCGTCGATACAGACGAAACGGTGCGCGGTGAGGAAGCCCTCACAGCTCGCACGTTCGGGGAAATGCTCGGTGTCATACCAATCCTGGAACTCCTCCTCCATCGCGGGCGGCGGTTCCATCATCGCGAGCAGCAGGCCCCTCAAGATCCCTTCTCCGGCAAGGCAGCCGGCCTGAAGCCGAGCAATTCGGAAAAACGCTCGGTGTAGCGCGGCCACACCTCGGGGTTCACCAGCCGCGGCGGCACGCCGCCATCGAAGATGGTCAGCCACTGCAAGGCCGTCGCTTCGCACATCTCGGTCATCGTCTCGACGGTCATGCCGGCGATGTGCGGGCTGGCGATCACGTTGTCCATGTTGAGCAGCGGATGGTCAGGGTCCGGTGGCTCCTTGAGGAACACATCCAGCCCGGCACCAGCGATTCGACCGTCGCGCAATGCCGCCGCGAGCGCCGCCTCATCGTGGATGCCGCCGCGCGCTGTGTTGATGAAATATGCTGAGGGCTTCATCGCGGCGAACTGCGCCGATCCCAGCATGCCGAAGGTCTCCGAACTGCGCGGACAGTGCACGGTGACGTAATCCGAACGATGCAGCAGTTCGTCGAGTTCCACCTTGGTGGCGCCGCGTGCCGCCACCAGTTCCGTGGTCAGATACGGGTCGTAGGCGAGCACCGTGTTGTTGAACAGCACGCCGCAGAGTTCGGCGACACGCCGGCCGATATGGCCGATACCGATGATGCCCACGGTCTTGTTGCGCAGATTGTTGCCGGCATAGGGGCGGCGGTCGAGATTCGGCGTGCGCTTCATCGCCCGCTCCGACAGCGCGATCTTCTTGGTCAGCGACAGCATCATCCCGAGCGCGTGCTCGGCCACCGGCTCCCAGTTGGTGCCGGACTGGTTCACCACGATGACGCCGGCCGCGTCGCAGGCGTTGACATCGATCATGTCGTAGCCGGCGCCGGTGGAGCTGACCGCAAGCAGGTTGGGGCAACGTGCCAGCAGCTTCGCGTCGGGAAAGAACGGCTCCTGCAGTTCGCCGCGCGCCTGCACCTGATAGCCGTGCGCCTGGCTGATCTCCGCCCAGTTGTCGGCTTCCGGCGTGTCGTACACCATCCGCACCAGGTCGATGTCGTCACGCCGGCCGATGATCGCGTTGGCGATCGGGTCCATGAAGCTGTCGAAATACACCAGGCGCTTCAGGTTCACCGCCATGCTTCGTCTCCCCCTTGTATGCTGAAGCAAGAATAACACGGATTACACGGATTGCTGCACGGATTACACGGAAAGAGAAATGAATGCGCGCTTCGCGCGCGAAGCTGTTTCTGCTCCGTGCAATCCGTGTCCTGATCCGTGTAATCCGTGTTATTCTGGCTTGCAGGCTTCGCAATGCCACTGGAACTGGATTAACATCTCCGGCATGAATGAAGAACCCGCACCGAAACGTGGCCTGGCCCGCAACACCGCCAACTACGGCGATCGCGACTTTGCGCTGTACCTGCGCCGGTCGTTCGCCAAGTCGATGGGCTATTCCCAGGCGATGCTGGACCGGCCGGTGGTGGGAATCGTCGATACCGGTTCGGGCTTCAACAACTGCCATCGCACGGTCCCGGAGCTGATCGAGGCGGTGAAGCGCGGCGTGCTTGCCGCCGGCGGACTGCCGCTGGCGTTCCCTACCGTGTCGCTGTGCGAGCCGTCGCTGTTCCCGACCTCGATGCACTATCGCAACCTCGCCGCGCTCGACACCGAGGCGATGCTGACCGCGCAGCCGATGGACTCCGTGGTGCTGGTGGGTGGCTGTGACAAGACAGTGCCGGCGCAGCTGATGGCTGCCGCATCGGCGGATATCCCCGCGGTGCAATTGGTCACCGGGCCGATGCTGGCGACACCGTACCAGGGCGAGCGGCTGTCCGCCTGCACCGACTGCCGTCGCTATTGGGCGGCATATCGCGCGGGCCGCGTCACGGCCGAACGGATCGGCGAGATCGAGGGCCGGCTCGCCACCACCGCCGGCACCTGCGGTGTGATGGGCACCGCCTCCACCATGGCGTGTCTGGCGGAAGCGCTTGGGATGATGCCGTTGGGCCATGGCTCGATCCCCGCGGTGCACGCCGATCGGCTACGCTCGGCGGAGGAAGCTGGCGCGCTGGCGGTGAAGCTGATTGCGTCATCGATCCGCCCGTCGGCGATCATCACTGCTGCCTCGGTGGAGAATGCGATGCGCGTGCTGCTGTCGCTCGGTGGCTCGACCAATGCGCTGATTCATCTGACTGCGATAGCCGGCCGGCGCGGCGTACGCGTCGATCTGCGCCGGCTGAATGAACTGTCAGACACGACGCCGGTACTGGTCGATCTGAAGCCGACCGGCGAAGGCTACATGGAGGACTTCCATGCCGCCGGAGGCATGCCGGCGCTGCTGTGGGAGTTGCGCGACCTGCTCGAGCTGTCGGCGTGCAACGTCACCGGCGTCACACTTGACCAGTGCCTGCGCGAACCCGCCTTCGTCGATCGCCGCTACATCCGCGCGCGTGGCGAGCCGGTGTCGCCGGTGGGCGGGCTGGTGGCGCTGTTCGGTTCGCTGGCGCCGCGCGGCGCGATCCTCAAGCGGAGCGCGGCGACGATGGAACTGTTCGAGACCGAGGCGCGTGCGGTGGTGTTCGACGGGCTGGAGGACCTCGCCGACCGGATCGACGACCCGGCACTGGACGTGACCGAGCAGGATATCCTGGTGTTGAAGAATGCCGGCTCGCTGACGCCCGCGGGGATGCCCGAGGCGGGCTACCTGCCGATCCCGCAGAAGCTGGCGCGCGCCGGCGTGAAGGACATGGTGCGCATGAGCGACTGCCGCATGTCGGGCACCGCGTTCGGCACCATCGTGCTGCATATAACGCCAGAGGCGGCGGCAGGCGGACCTTTGGGGCTGGTCGAAAGCGGTGACCTCATCCGGCTGTCGGTGCAGGATCGGCGGCTGGATCTGCTGGTGACGGAGGATGTGTTGGCGCGGCGGCGTTCGGCGTGGCGACCGCCGGCGAAGCCGGCGCGCGGGTGGGACCGGATCATCGCCGAGCAGGTGTTGCAAGCGGACGAAGGCTGCGATTTGGCGGTGCTGCGGGCAGGCGGCTAGCTAGCCCAGTCTAGAGTGGCGCATGGACGTCCCCAGTCGTCGTGTTCGAGGTGCTGAGCCCGGGCACCCCTACCACCGACCGGATTGTCAAGGACCAGGAATGCCGCGACACGCCGTTCCGCAGGCCGATGAGGGTTGTGATCCGGCGGTGCTGCGGGCTAAGCCTTCGTCGGTGCGAGCGCGGCTATCTTGTCGGTCAGTTGCGAGACCGCGAGGCTGACGGCAAACCCTACGGCGAACGCCTCCACGTAGTCGAAGCTGTTCTCGCCCAGCGCTTTCTTCCCTGAGTGGAAGCGCCAATAGTAGACCACCGAGGCAACCAACAATGCGAGTGCGAAGCGCGCATTCAGAAACGTGTCGGCAAGCGCCTGTGCGCGGGTGACGGGTGACGGGCGAAGCAGCAGCGTCGTGTCGCCCTCGCCCAGCAGTCGGCCTTTCGGTGTCAGCGTCGCGTCGAGTTGTTCGGCGGCAACCAGATGCGGATGCAGCGTGCGCGGCGCAGCGTACTCGTGCTCGATCCGGCTGCCCTGCCGTACCGCCTCCGCGCTAACGACCAGCTTGCCGCTGCCGTCCTGGAAGTCGACGCCGATCTGGACGCCGGAGCCCCAGAGCGGATCAAGCCCTTCCACCACGAAGACAATTCGGCGTCCGACAGTGCGCTCTTCTGAAGGTGTGCGGATTTGCAGGGTCAGCGGTCGCGGCCCGGTCGCGAGCTGGCGGGTCAGCGCGATCGCCTCGGCAACGCCGGAGAGTTCGGCCGAAGCAACGCGTGCGGCATCGGGAATCGCTGCATTGGCCAGCATCGCGACGAAGACATCGTTGGATATGGCGATGCGCCGCCTTTCCAATCCTCCCAGCACGTCAAGACAGGTTTTCGCCGCTTCACCGTCTGTCTTCGCCTGCAGCGTCTCGAACCGGACGCGGTCCATATCGGCCTCCCAGGCAATTTGTTGGGGACCCGCCGGTTGCAAGCGAATGTTCTCTTCTGTTGCTACCAGATTGCGCAGCAGCGCATCGCGTTGTTCGGTGCATTCGGCGCGCAGGATGGGTGCGGTCAACTCGCTGACACGCTTGGTCTGCCAATCACTCCAGGCGTCCACGAGAGCGCGATAGAGCGGCGAACTTGCCTTCAGGTCTCCCGCGGAGAGAGCCTGTCCGAGTTCGTCGGCGCGCGCTGTCAACGCGTCGTGGGTGGCCGCGTCGGACACGCCGCTGATCAACTCGTGCCAGACGGCCAGAATCCGTGTCAACCCGGCTATCTTGTCCTGCAGCGACGTAGGCTTCACCGCCATCACCACGTCGGTCACCGCCTGGACCCGGTCGGAGCTTGTTTCCGCCATCGCTTGATCCACTGCGGCCTGGACGCGCTGCTTCACCTGCTCGGCGCGCGCGCGTACCAGGGCAGTCTCGGCGGAATTGATCGTCGTATGCGCAGCGGCGAAGGAGGCAGGCGTGGCCTCGTCGCCGAGCTTGGCCGCCGCTCCGTCGAGTTGATCGCGAATGGCGGCCCGCTCGCCTTCCGGTAGATCAGTGGCAGACAGTCTCTGGCGTATTGTCAGATCGGCAGCCGCGATGGCACCCGCAGCGCCGGCATACGCGATCCACGTGTGCAGGCGTTCGTCGAGCATGGCTGCGGCGCGCCGCAGCCAACGTCGCACCGCAATTGCCTGTACCCGCGCTGCGTCGTCCTGCCCCGCCGCGAGCAGCAGATGCACCCGATCAATCTGAGGCGTCAGCTCGAGTGTGACCCACTGCATCGGCACGCCGACGAACTGTTGCTTCCAACTGTAAAGGAACGTGTCGAGGCGTCCGCCAATGCCCGGCATGGTCGCCGCGTCGGGCCGAGGCCGATTTGCCGTGACCGTCATTTGTGACTGCAAGGCCTGCCAGTTGCGGGTGAGCTCTGCGACCTCTGCTGCCGCCGGACTGTCGTCCTTGAGCGACGCATGCAGCATCGCGGCAACCGCCATTGCCGGCCGTAGTTGGGCGTTCGCTTCCTCCTGCCGGTGATCCACGACCGACAATGTACGCGGCTGACTTAGTACCGCCACCGCCGCGTCGAAATCTCCATCCATGTCTTCGACATCGCTGTTCAGGCGCTCCGGTGTCGGGTGGCGCTCGAGCCATTCATGGATATGCTGCCGAGCTGCCAGTGCATCGCGCAACTGCGACGCGACGGTGCTCTCGCCGGTAAGCGCGCTTGTCGTCCCGACAATGCCGAGACCCAGGAGCATGCAGGCGATGCCCCATAGCGGGCTCGCTGACACCGCGACAGTAAGCGGGATCGCCAGCGTCCAAGCGCCGTCCGCTCCGACGCGGATCGCCGACGCGTACACGCCGGGTCGCGCCGATACGGTGCCGCTGATCTCGATCAGTGCCTCGTCCCCCGGGCCCAGTACGCCGCCGGCGGGAGCGATCACTGAGCCACTGAGCCCACCCTCGACACAGGCGCCGTCCGCGCTGCTGCGCAGCCGATCAATTTGCCGTGGGGACAGGGACAGCTTTGCCGAGCCGATATTGGTGACAGTGAAGCGGGTCGGCCGGAGCGTCAGGCGGGAACGCGTGGTGGCGAATGGTCCCCAGGCACTTGTCACACGCAGTGCCAGCGATGCCGGTCCCGTCAGGGTATCGGCTTGTGCGGCTGCCGGTTCTGTCCCGCTCATGCCTCGACGGGTACAGCGCCGGCCGGCGGAAGCGCAACAAAATGCCCACTTCGCGACGCCAGCCAGCGAATTGTGCCGTTCATGAAAACTTAGCGATGGCCATCGGAAAGTCGCCTCATGCCATCTTGTCGCCGGTACAGGCGCCGCGCCTACGCCCGTGGGATTGATGCCGAGAACGCTGCCTGTGCCGCTCTGGCGTGCGAAGGTTGGACCATTCTCGGCCAACGGCTGCGTACCGAAGCCGGCGAAATCGATGTTGTGGCCGCAACCCCCGACATGCTCGCAATCATTGAGGTGAAAGCCCGAGCGACGCTGGCCGACGCGGCGATGGCACTGGGGTCGCGTCAGCGTACCCGGCTACTGATGGCAGCCGAGATCGTGCTGGTCGAGCATCCGGAATGGGCGAGGCCAGATGCGCTTCGATCTCATGGTGGTCGAACTCGGCAGGCACTGTGCGGCGCATTGCCGATGCATTTCGATGGGAGAATTAAGGTGCGCATCACCTTCGCCTCGCCCACGGGAGATCGCCATGTGTAGCGCAGGTCCGGGGGAGGGTCGCACCGGCCCGACGTGAGAGGTGTCAGTATCTGCGCCCCGGCATGCGGTGGCGGAATGCCAGGGCCTCCGCCACATGCGGCCGCTGTACAACCTTGGCACCGGCCAGATCGGCGATGGTGCGTCCTACCCGCAGCACCCGCGTGTACCCCCGCGGGGACAGACGCAGCTTCTCCATTGCCTGTTCCGCCAGGGAATGGGCCTCGGCCGCCATCTCAACCTCGCGGCTGTCGGCCTCCGCGTTGCTGGCCGGCCCATCCTCGCCATGACGCGCTCGCTGTGCCGCGCGCGCCCTGGCGACCCGCGCCGCCACCGCCGCACTCGGTTCACCTGCCGGTGCTCGAGCCAATTCGGCGGCCGAAGCCGGCTGGACCTCCACGGTCAGGTCAATGCGGTCCACTACCGGTCCGCTGATCCGGTTCTGGTAGTCCTCCGCACATCGTGGTGCCCGACCACATTCCCTCGAGGCATCGCCGAGATAGCCGCAGCGGCACGGGTTCATCGCCGCCACCAACTGGAACCGTGCCGGGTAGGTGATGTGCGCCGCCGCCCGCGCCACCGTGGTGCGACCGGTCTCCATCGGCTGGCGCAGTGCCTCCAGCGTCTGTTTGGGAAACTCCGGCAGCTCATCGAGGAACAGCACCCCGCGGTGTGCCAGGCTGATCTCGCCTGGCCTGGCCCGTTGCCCGCCACCGGTCAGCGCCGCCTGCGACGCTGAGTGGTGCGGTTCGCGGAACGGCGGGCGGATTACCAATCGGCCACCTTCGAGCATGCCGGCGACGCTGTGGATCATGCTGACCTCGAGCGCCTCCCTGGGCGGCAGATCCGGTAGCAGGCCGGGCAGCCGCGCCGCCAGCATCGACTTGCCGGAACCCGGTGGGCCGATCATCAGCAGGTTGATCGCGTCAAGACCCAATGCTAGGTAGCTCCCAGACGATTTGAGGGCACCACGGTGGCCAAGGCCTATTCCTACCTACGCTTTAGCACGCCCGACCAGCAGCAAGGCGACAGCTTTCGCCGCCAGACACAGTTGGCCGAGGCATACGCCGCTGAGCATGGGCTGGAGCTTGACGACACCCTGACGTTTCAGGATCTCGGGGTGTCCGCTTACCGGTCCCGCAATTCCCGCCAGGGTGCCCTGCGAGCGTTCCTGGATGCCGCCGAGGAGGGGACCATAGAGCGCGGCTCATTCCTACTGGTGGAGTCCCTGGACCGGATTAGCCGGGACCAGATACTCGCAGCGCAGGGGCTGTTCCTTCAGATCATCCAGGCGGGCGTGACGCTGGTCACCTTGGCGGACCGCAAGGTCTACTCCGAGGCTTCCATCAACGCGAACCCCACAGACCTCATCCTGTCGCTGGTGGTGATGATGCGGGCGAACGAAGAGAGCGTGATGAAGGCCAGCCGGCTGCAAGCCGCGTGGGCCGGCAAGCGCGCCAGGGCAGCAGAGAAGCCTCTGACTGCGGTGTGCCCCGCCTGGATGCGCCTGGAGGATGGCCGCTTCCGCCTGATCGATGACCGCGTCGCAATTGTCCAGCGCCTGTTCACCGAGGCAGCGGCGGGTAAGGGTCAGCACGCCATCGCTGAGGGCCTCAACAGAGAACGCGTTCCCACCTTCGGACACCGAGGCCGGCAGGGGACACAATGGCATAGGTCCTACGTGGCCAAGCTACTTGCCAGTCCCAACGTGGTTGGCATCTACGTGCCGCACCGCATGGAATACTCGAAGGGCAAGCCGCGTCGTATCCCGCAGGAGGCCGTCCCAGGCTACTATCCCGCCGTCGTCGGACAGGGCCTCTGGGAACAAGTCCAGGCTGTTCGCGGTGGTAGCCGTCAGCCACTCAGGGGCCGTCATGCCAACGCTGGGGTGGTCCGCAACATCCTTGGCGGGCTCGCTCGCTGTCCCCTCTGCGGTTCCACCATGACGCGGCTCAGCAAGGGAGCACGTTGGGTCTATCTGGTGTGCACGAAGGCCAAGGGCGGGGCGGCCTGTGAGTATCATGCGGTGCCCTACGAGGCTGTGGAGCATGGCCTCCTGAAGGGGGCCGACAAGGTCGAGGCAGAGTGTCCGACAGGGAACTCTGAGGTTGATGCCGCATCCGACCAGATAGAGGCCATGGACGAAGAGGTGTCGATCCTCCAAGACGAAGTGGCGACACTGGTCAGCTATGCGGGCCGCTCCCGTAGCCCCGCAATCGCCCAGCAGGTGGTGGACCTGGAACGGGCGATAGACGCCACGCGGAAGCGCCAGAGGGAATTGGGCCGTAGCCTGTCGTTTGCCCTACCGGGCCGCATCGGCGCGCGTCTGCGTGCGTTCAGGGAGGCGTGCAAGGCGCTTGAGCACGGCGACGGGGCTGACGCCGATGGAGCCCTGCGAGGAGCCGTCAACGCTGCCCTGAGGTCCCTGTGCGGGTCCGTTGAGGTCGACTATCAGCAGGGCGTGCTGGTGCTGCATTTCCTACACGGTGGTGCGGTCGGCGTGACCTACGATTACCTGTTCAAGCGGGCCGGGTAGAAGACCCTCACGCTCCGCTAACCGTGCCACACCCAGCCGGCCGGCTTTATCAAGCCGTGAGGGGCCGTGGCGGGCAAAGAAAGCGGCCGCCCAGGCGACGAACCTGAGCGGCTGAGGCCTTCGAGGCGACGCCCAGCTGGTCGAGTAGGCAGCTGGGAGGCCCGCGCGGTGCTGTTGACTAACCGTATATTTCACTCGGTTAATATGTCAGCTCAACCTGTAGTTGCTTGTGGGATGGCTCCGAGCAATCAGAAGCACTCAGTGCCGACGGCGCAGCAGGCCGAGTCCAAATAGGCCGACGCCCAACAGCGCCAGCGAAGCTGGCTCGGGCACTGAGAAGGCACCGCTGATGCTGGCGTTGAACCCCGCGAGTGTGGTGCCCACGATATCGACGGCTGGGGTGACGTTGCCAAACGTCAGGAGCATCGCCTCGGCACCTGCAAGCTCGGCAGGCGAGAAGAAGTTGGACGAAAAGTCGATCATCTCGCCCGCGACCGCGTTGGAGGCCGTGAGCGTCAGCGTGCCGCCCGTGCCGGAGATTGCGTCGGAGAACGTCCCGCTGAGGTAGTCAATGCCGGTGCCGTTCAGTCCCGATGAGATGATGAAGTTGCCGGAGTAGGGCTGCCTGACATTGACCCCGGTCATCGTAGCAGCGGCGGTGCTGGTGGCGGAAAGGTTGAGGAAGCTTGCAATCGGTGGGTTGGCCCCCACGATCTCGGTGATGCTGAGCACGACGTTGCTGCCGGTAATCGTCGTCTGTGTGTCGCCGGCGTTCGGGGTGGCGCTGACCGTGTTGAGCGGAGCAATCTGGTTGAAGGTGAGGATGGTCGCCGCGTTACCGGTCGGCGCTGTAGCGATCAGAACGGCGCCGGCAACGAGTGCTTGAAGTTTCATCGCGGGTGGTCCTCCTCAGCAAACGCAAAGGCTAGCAGCTTATTGCTCCTATCGGCATCACGCCACCGTGAGCTGTAAAGTCTTCCGACAACGCTCGCGCTGGTTGCGATAGTGTGCTTATTACACAGGTCAGGGCGTCGTCGATGCCGGAGACAAGTTCCACCTTGCCCGCCTGCCCGCCACTGCCGTCGTGCCGCATACGGTCAATGATGTCGCGGATCAGCAGGGCGACTTGTGGGGTGTGCGTCTCGGCGATCATCCGCTCCCGACCGCAGCGCTCGCAGGTTACCCGCAGAAACCACGACGGGAATGCGCGGAACGGCTCGTTAAGGGCTTCCTCGCCGGTCGGCAGAGGGTCGTCGCCGTAACTGCGCCAGTGGCGCGCGGGGACGGGACGCGTGGTCATAGCCACGGGCCCCTGCCCCACTTCGCCCGGTCGAGCCATTCCTGCAATGCGGCGTCCGCCTCGGAGTTGGCCTCATCGTCCGGTGTCTGCTCTTCGTGCATCAGCTTCCGCCGCTTCCTGCTCGCCGTGGTGACGATGGGTGACTTCGGTGCCGGCTCAGGATCAGGGCGGTTGTCGTTGCCGGCTACCTTCCGCACGACCGCAGGGCCTGTCGGCTGCACCGTCTTTCGCTTCCGCGGCGGGGGCTTGTAGCGGTAGCTCGTGGTGACGATGCGGGTCGTGGCGCTACGGCCGGCTCAGAGGCTCCATAGGGCGTGACTGGCTATCTGCCACAGGCTCCACGCAGGGACCGCCACAATCGCCAGGATGAGCAGGACGGCGATGGAGTAGCGGAGCCAGCGCGCCTCCCGTCGTGCGGTGGGCTTGGCTCCGTCGTTCGGAAATCCGGCAGCGTCGAACGGCATGAAGCATTCCTACCGGCGGACCAGAGCGCCCGCAATGGCGGGTCTGACGACAAATGCGCCAAGTGGACGAGGAGAACGGCTCGCAGGCAGCCGTGGCTTTGACGACGCGTGTCCGCATCGGCCGGCAGGCTTGCGTTAATTGCGCGTAAACTATTTGTGAATAACTGACGGTGGAGGCATGGCTCAGGACGTGCGTATGCGTGGTGCCACTACACGACAGCGAGCGAAGAACCAATGCCCGACGTATCGCGAGACCCAGCAGCAATCTACGTCTGGGAGAGCGTGGTGCAGCCAGGCGAATACGCCTTGTGCACGGACCGGCACCACCGCGATTTTCAGAACGAGCACTGGTGGCGGTTCCTCGGTGAACTTGCGACGATTTCAGAACTGAACGGCTTCCAGTGGCCCTCTGTCGCGAGCGGTTGGCCTATGCGGGTCCGCAGAGACCCGAGTGGGGGCGATGGGGTAGGTGCCTGAAAATGCATCGGTGGCTGATTACATTCTCGGCACCAATCTTTAGCCTTGTGGCATTACCCGCTGAGGCAGCAGCGCCCACCCTCGGCACGGTCCAAGCCGATGACCCGATGGAGGCGGCGGCTTGGGTCTCAGGGTGGTCCCGTGTCGCCTACAGTTCGCTGCCTGGCGTCGAGTCGGTAATGGCTCTGCTGGCAGTGTCGCCGCTGGAGGACGCGCCCAGGGAGACCGACAACGCCGTCCAGTTCCAATTCCCGGTGAGCGTAGAGGACGTCGAGAGTTGGCTGGAAGGTGATGGTGATGATAGGCCGTGACAGGGTTGCGGCGGAAGTCGCTGGTGCTAGCGTGGGCTGCGTCGCCTGTCCCCAGCGAACCACTCAAGTGGGAGGCCGAGGTCTGCGGCTTGCTCCTCTCCCCACTGCCGCGCTGCGTCTGACGAGGGACAGAGTTGCGTTGCAGGCTCACGCCGTGGTGCTGCGCCTCCGACGAGCGACACGAGGAACTCATCGTCGGAGCGACGCTCGATCCAGGCGAGCAGCTTGCCGCTCAGGGGCATGGGATGATCCGTGATCTGTGAGACAGGCGACAACGTTGTGCCGACCGGGCGTCCTGTCTAGGGCCGGCAGGTGTGTTCCAGCAGCGGCCGGCAGGAAGCCGGCAGGGACCAAGCCGGGGTCCGACAGGGACCACCGGCCGGTGCGTGTGTAGCTAGCGCGCCGAGGGACTTGAGATAGGCCGCGTCGTCGTTGAGAAATTCGGCCTCGGCGGGCGGCACGTAGTCAGCATTCTACTGGAGTATCTGTCGCGGGCGGTTGCATACCCGGTGTTGCGTCGTCGCGAGGCCCAAGTCCGGCAACTGACGGGGTAAACCTTCCAAACGCCAGGGAGTTCATAAGTCCGGTCCCGCCAACCAGGGAGATTCCAGGTCCGGCTACCAGGGAGTTTATAAGTCCAGGTCCGGCTACTGGCGAGGATGATCCAATCAGGTGCGACGATGTGCCGGCAGTGGGGGCTCGCTGTGCGATTAGCAAGGCCTCAACAAATGCCATCCGTTGCGCTGCTCCGACAACATCGCGCTCCCTTGCTTCCAGCGACGCCACTCTGTCTTGTAAATCAGCGATCACTCTTTCCTTCGGATCGGCGCTGGTTCGCATTGCGAAGCTGGCATTAGCCTGAGTGATGGGGTTGCTTACCTGGTAGTCAGGGGCTTCGATTTCACGCGCAGACTGCCTAAGTTGGTCGCGCGCCTGTTCGAAGTTCCGCCAGTCGGAGATATCCACGAAAATCGTCCGATGGGGGCATTGTCAAAGGGAAGCTTGGTGTCCGCGCGGGCGAGGTGGATGGTCGGCTTTTCCGCCGAGTGGCGGATGCCGAGTTCATAAAATGCGTTCGCGTTGAGGTCGGTCAGATCGGCAACCACTAGATCGGCATTGAAAATGTCGGAGATCATCCGATCGCTGATCATGCCAGGATAGGCGTCTTCATCTGCCCGCTTCACCGTGTAGCCAAACTCTTCTGCTTCCAGGACGTGCTTGATAATCCCGTGCAACAAGTAATCGGCGTGCCTCCGTTCTTTGGAATTGTCCTCACCGATCGGGCCGATGACGAAGCAAAGCGGCCTCTTCGTCGAAGCAGCGTCGGTCATCTGAGTGTCCTCCCTCGACCCGATAGCGTAACCGTTCCGACGGCCCGCCGCTACCCCGCGCATCCTTCCGTCTCGCGGGCCAGCGACCGCGCGGCGGTTAAAAGAAAGCCGCCCATGCGCTTGGCGTGCAATGCTGCGCCCGTCGCTGGCAGCGCATGCTGTGTCTGCAAGGCGGAGACACAACCCAGCGCCGCTACGGCCGGAGACGGCGGTGTTTCCTTGGTTGGCGCCGCCGTCTCGCGCCGGCCAGGGACCGCGTGGCGGTTAACGAGAAAAGCCGCCCATACGCTGCGAGGGCGCGGGCGGCTAAAGTTTGGCTCTCGACAACCAAACAGGAGAGGCTGTCGGCGGTTAGGCTACAGCGCCACCACAGCCGGCGCCAGCGGGCACAACGTCTGGTTGACAGGCCGATTTTGCCGTAGGTCAATCACCCCGAGGTCGGTCTACGGTGTTTGCGTTGCGATCTCACGCCGTTACGTGAAGGCTCTCAGATAGGGGAACACCATGAAAGCACGGATACTCCTCGCCACAATGGCCGCTGGCGCGCTCGGTGCCGGAGCCATGTTGACTACGGCTCATGCACAACTGCCTCCGGCGCCAGGCACACTCTTCGTTCTGCACTCCACGGCGCAAGGCGCCTGCCCCGCTCTCGACTGGCATGTCGTCGTCGGTGAGGGCGGCACGCTCAGCGGTATGATCTCGTGGAACGGCATGAAGTCGGTGGCGAATGTGACGGGCACCACGAACGCGGAACACCAGTTCTCAATGACCGCGACGGAGATCGGTGGCGAAGGAAGAACCGCCACGATCACCGGGCAGCGGCGACCGAGAGATGGGTGGCTCATAGCGGACGTTAACGGACCCGGCATCGCCTGCAAGCAGATCGAGGTCCCGGTCTTTCATCCCAACAGCGGCAACGGCTGACTTGTTTGCCATGGACGTGTCGGCTGGAACGGAGGCACCAGCGGCAACGTTGGTGGTGAGTTGCTCCAGGTCAGACCGGACATAGGGGTCCGCGTCGTCTGGCCTCGCTTGCCCTATTCGGCGTTGGCCTCGCCGGCCTCGGCCTGGTGTTGCGCACGCGGCGCGCCGGGCATGGGGCCGCCTGAGTGGCCTAAGGTGCTGCGACCAATGGTTCCTGTCGCTGCGGCTCGGACCCGCAACCCAGCGCCGCTAACCGGCCGGAGACGGAGGGCCTTTTCGCTGCCGTCGGTCCTCCGTCTCGCGCTGCTGCGTGTTGACCCGCTTTGGAGCCATCTGGGGCTTGTGTAGCTACGACAGCGCGCCGAGGGACGTGAGATAGATGACGTGCTGAGGTGTCGGCTCAAAGGCCAGCGGTGGGCTATCGAGCGGGACAGCGGCGAGGTCAGCTTGAAGCTGAGCTTTGTCAGCTTCCGTCAGGCCGTCCCGTGCGTAGGCGTCCGCGTTGCCTTCCTCGGGCTCCTCAACGACGCGCCCACGGCTCTCCTAGGCCGACCTACGGCGATGTGGCGCTGTCGGTGGCCGCGGTATCGCTGATGATCGCGTTGTCTCCTACGCCGCCGCCTTCCTGGCCCTCGCAATGGCGTCCGTCGCCAGTTCGTCCGCTCGTTCGTTCAGGACGTCCCCGTTGTGGCCCCGGACGTACCGGAAGGTAACCGCGCCGCCCTGGAAGCCTTCTTGTGCCTCGATCTTGCGCGACCATCTGTCGTCGGCGCCGCGATCCGCCGTTTGGAGTAGACTACCTGATGAACCCTGTACTCGTCGCCGAGAAGTCGGCCCCGTCCGAGCCGCCTGTGCTACCGCTATCAGTGCAGGTTCCTGTCCCACCATACTTGTTCGGAGGCGGAGCCGTCTCCTTATCTCTCTACGCGGGCCTGACCGTGCTTCTCGGACCCAACGGGGCTGGAAAGACACACGTCTTGCGGGCCTTGATTCCGTCCTTGCAGGGGGCTTTGGATGGACCCGTTCAGCAGCAGATCGGCCGCCGCCTAATCGCGCGCTTTGTAGCGGCTGGCCGTAGCGCTCCCCTCGAACGCCACCGTGGCCCGTCGGATAGTCCTCACCATCCTCGCAATTTTGCCGGCGTTGGACCGGCGCCTGTGGGCAACGCCCAATTTCGTGCCGAGCGGTACAAGTTCGAGAGCCTGACTGGCGATCTGCTCGCCCTACAGGACCGCGCCGATCTGCGGGTGAAAGTCGAGGCGCGACTGCAGGCACTTTTTCGGCGACGCCTGCGTCTGCAGTGGACGCAGCAGGGTCTTGAGCTGAGCTTTGTGTCAGGCTCGGGCGAGTATTCAGTCACCACTGAGGCCAGCGGCGTAGTACACTTAGTCGGTCTGCTGGCCGCCCTATACGACGACCAGGTCGGCGCTATCCTGATCGATGAGGCAGAGGTCTCGCTC
The DNA here is from genome assembly GCA_963749575.1 of uncultured Alphaproteobacteria bacterium. GTDB lineage: Bacteria > Pseudomonadota > Alphaproteobacteria > Acetobacterales > Acetobacteraceae > JAMXLO01. The sequence goes on along the minus strand of CAVVNM010000008.1, from coordinate 188,416 downwards.
CACCCGCAGATGCAAGCCATCCTGCTGGAGGAAGTCCGCCGCGTCGCGGGCGACCCAACCCACGAGCCGGGCAAGAAGTTGGTTGTTCTGTCGACCCACGCTCAAGGGATGCTGCCGCTGCGGCGGATCGACGAGTTGCCCAACCTCGTGTTCTTCACCGACGCCACCACGGCCCCACGTCAGGTCCCGCCAGACGCCGATGAGCTCAAGTCGCGCCGCTTGACTGCATTGGTGGCACGACTGGGCGAGAGTCACCGTGCGGCCTTCTTTGCTCCGACAGTCCTGCTGGTGGACGGGCCGAGCGACGAGATCGTGGTCAGCGCTTTGGCAGCCCAGATCGACCATTCCCTCGCCAGGTCCGGCGCCCAGATCGTGCCAGTAATCGGGAAAGGCGAGATTCCCGAGACGGTGCGGATGTTCCGACTGATGGGCAAGCGCATCGTGGTCCTGGCCGATCTCGACGCGCTGGCCGATGATAATACCCTCGTCACCGCCTTTGCCGAAGGTCCCGCCAGGGAGGCCGCGATTGGCGGCGGCCATCCGGACCTCCTGTCGATGGATAGGACGCTGCGCAATGACTTCGCACGCGAGGTCGCAGACCGATGGGCCGAGCTCGAGCCTCTGGCCGCTGAGCACCCCTATTTGCGCAGTGGTGAGAGTGATACGCCCACCGATGAGGGTAAGCGCCGGCGGCGTGCAGCTCTGGCCGTGTTGCTCTCGACGGACGAGGCGGTGCTGCGGAGCCTTTCCCACTGGAATGATTGGGCGGCGCTGCGCAGGCGATTCGATGCACTACTCAATGCGCTGGAGGCCGGTGGATGCTTTCCGCTGCGCCGAGGCACCATTGAGGATTACTATCTCAAAGCTGCTCCATCAGGGTCGACTGGCAAGCCTGAGGCCGCCGTTGCTGAGACGGCTGCTTTCGCCGAGGCCGCTGAGGCAGACCTACGGCAGCAATATGCCGACGTGTTGAGGGCGATCGAGTGCGCTGCTCCGGCCCCACCGGTCGACGAGAATGCCTTCCTGCGGGGCCACTTGGGTGGCCTGCTTGGCGTTGTGTTCCAGATGCTAACGCCGGATACCACGCAGGAGGACCTTAACATTGCACTTGCGGCTAGTCCGGAGGCGGCACAGATCTTTGCACTCGAGAACGTATCGGCCGAGTGTGGAGGGAAGCCGGCGCTGCGAGTGCGTATCACCTCGCCTCTATTTGCCCGGCCGACTTTTCCTGCAGTGATCCGACGCGACCAGAACCCGCACGTCGAAGTCGAGAGATTGCTGCAGTGACACTCCCGACTGCATCACAATCGGAGCTCGGTCGCAGAGCGGACTTCTCATCGACGTTCAGCGATTCGCCGCCAGCGCGTGCCAGCCCCACAAGACGATCAGCGCGCCGATGATTGATGCGATGATGCCGGCGCCCTGGTCGGGGCCATACAAATGGATGGCGCGGCCAAGAAAGGTCGCGACGACACTGCCGACGATCCCGAGGACAGTCGTCAGCACGAAGCCCCGTGGATTATTCGGTGACGGCGATATCAATCGGGCTATAAAGCCGGCGACAGCTCCGACGACGATGGCCCAGATGATTTGCACGTCTCGATCCCTGCGGCCAATGCGCTTTCCCGATACGCGCGCGATGCTGCTGTCGTCAACGGAACCTCGGGCGACCCAGAGCCGCCTCACGGCGCTCCCCAGTCAAGCACGGGCTATGTCCGGCGCCGTGTCCGTGGTCGACCTGATCTCCACACCATTGGCTGCCCAGGAGTAGGTGCCGTTCAGACCTCCCTGCCGACTCTGCGAGAAGCCCGTCATGCATCGGCAACGCCAGGACGCCGCGGGCGCCTTGCAGGTACTCCATCGCGCAGATCAAGACCTGCCCCAGATGCGCATCAGGCGGTCGAGGTGACGTCGGGATGGCTGTCCTGACGCCGGCATGACCGATCCATCGAGAACCCGGAGAGGCCCCCCTGGAGGAGCGTTGACGACACCCAAGGCGGTCCTGACGGGCCTCTTGGGGATCGGGATGGACACGGTCGGGTTCCAATTGGGAGCATGAGGTCACGACGAGGGCCCAAAGGCTGACCCGGCGTCAGCCGGGGGCGTGATGGGCGCCTGATGTGGCCGTTGGCGGCATCGTCGAGGGGACCTGAGGGTTGCGACTTGGAGGGGGAGATCCTTCCAAGGGGAATGCTGGACTTGAAGCTTGATGAACCCCTTGAGCCAAAGCTTCGGTAGGCCAGTGCTCGCTTCGCTCGCTCCAGTCGGCCGAAGGTCATGATCAAGCCCAGATCAAGCGAACTGAAAGCAGTGTTGCCGGGGCCTGACGCAATCGTTGAGAGACCGAATGGTCCCGACGTTGGGTAACAGTTTCTCCTAGTAGCTTAGGAAGAGTTGTTACCCGTCACCGCAGCCACACGCAGGCCCGCTTCGCGCCCCGAAAGGGATTGAGGCGTTAGCCCGAGGTTCTCGACGTGGGCCTGCCACGCCTCCCTTCGAGCCAGACCAGCGAACTGCTGTTTGGTGATGCTCATCGCCCGATACAGGCTAGAGTTCGAGAGCTCAGTGTCGCCCGCCGCTAGCCGCCGCTCCACGATAGTCGCGAGCTCAAGGAGGCGACCCCTGAGTGGGACTTTGGGGGCCAGGACCTTGTCGTGGATCAGGTCGACATCGGGAAACATCTTCCGCCATTGGTTGTCGGATAGTCCCTTCTGCTTCGTCTGAAAGACAACGGCCTCACACTCGCCACAATGGCCCCCTGAGCCCATCCTCGCGTGACCCCGCAGGATAGCTTGCAGGGCTGAGTCCATCAGCATCCCGTCCCGCATCTCAGACACATCCTGCGGTGTCGGAGTGTGTCGGAGCAGGTCGATGCCATCGGCTGCGGCGGTGGTTGCGACATGAAGGGCATGGGGCGTGTAGTGAAGACCCATCAGGACGACGTGCTTGGCCTCCCGGTAGGCATTGGTGGACGTGTGCTGACCATAGTGGAGCCAGCTCACTCGTTCCTGGTCCTGGGGGCTCAATCTATCGCGGAGGGCGTGCTCCAGCGTCTGGGTCCGCTCGCCCTTGATCGAGTAGCGTCCCAAGTAGCCGATGACCAGAATGGGCTCGCCGGCCGGGACCGTCTGGATGTAGCGACCGACAGTGTCCAGGACGGCCTTGCCCTGCTGCCCCTGCTTCTCCTTGAAAGCGGACCTTGAGGCGGCCATTGGGACCAACCTCAGGTGCATGTTCGAGTAGGACTTGCTGGCGGACTTCAGATCCTTGATCAGGCCCTTCTGTCGCATCTTCACGTAGCTGGCGTTGACCTCGGCGGAGGCGTCGGTCACCACTACGGGCAGGATGGACGCAGGCAACTCGGGGTAATGTGTGACCACCACCGAGCGTTCGCCAGATCGCCGGACCCTCGCGAGATCACCGGAGACGACGCGGAGAGACTGGGCGAGGGAGGTAAGCTTGTCGTCTTCCTTGACGGCTTCCTCCAGCTCCTCCCAGGGCATCTCTGCGCCGAAGTCCGGGACCTCGATGGTGGTCCCGTCCTCCGTGTCTTTGCACTCCCAGGACCACCGATTGAGGCACTCGTAGGCATGTCGCCAGTTGTAAGCCTGAAGCGTCGGCAGGAGAGCGGCAGCCTTGTTCGGGTCCAGGACGATAGGACGATTGAAGGCGAGCTGCTCGTCCCATGCCACGACAGCTCTGCGGGCGCCCAGGTAGGTGAGGGTGGCGGCCGCCTCGAATGGCAGACCGTGAAGAGACTTGAGGGTGCGTCGCAGGCGTTCCTGAGTGGTGAGCAGCAGCTGAGCTGTGTCGGCAACGGCGTGAGCGCCCATCGAGTTGACCCTGAAGTCGGACGTCAGGACGCATAGGTGGTCCCAATAGCCGACCAGAGCATCGGCCATGTCGCGCGCTTCGTTGATGCGGTTGACCAGGATCAGCATCCCTACGTCGGCACGGTCCGGAGCGTCGCAGAGGGTGGCCGCGAAGGTTTGGATGGAGACCGATTTGCCGGTGCCTGGCGGGATGGCAGAGACGTGGGCATGGTGGGACAGCCGGCCTTCGGCTGCGGCCTCCAGGGCGTCCAGAAGATCGCGAATGGCGTCCAGCTGGGCCTGCGAGGGGACGTGGGGTGTCGGTCGGAAGCTCGCAAAAGCATCTTGGACGCGACGGTAAGCGGAGTTCGCCAACCTGGCTTGGCTGGCAGTATCTACGTCAAACGGCATGGGTATCCTGGCGGTCGTTAGGAAGCCGACTAGAGCTGTTGTCAGTGCCGCAGCTCCCGCGTACAGCCGCAAAGGCCTCGGGGACGCTGCCGGAGACTACGGCCACGACCTCACCGCATGGGCGGCAAACGGTCAGGCCAGCTGGCCGCCGCTCGATTACGAACCGGAATTCATAGTCGTCGCCGTCCGGGTCAATCAGTCCGGCGTAGCAGTGTCCGGAGTCATCGACTTCGACGGCCACGGACCACCGGCCGTCTGCATCGGCAGCGGCGGTGATCAGGGCGATATCGTCCGGCGTCAGTCCGATCGGCCGGGTCGGGGCAGGCAGCGGCGCAGCAGTTAGCATCCTGGGCGGGTTCCTTCTGAGACAGCGGAGTGTCGCGCGGCAGCGCTCACGGAATAAGCAAGGCGAGAAGCCAGGCCAACACCCAGCCGGCACCCATCAGCATCACGACATCAAGCAGCCAGTCGGCGCGCTGCCGACGACTTGCTGGCCTCAAGAGCTGTTGCAGGCGTGTTCCGGGGAGTACAGGATTGGCTCATGCAATGCTTCCGGTTGTAAATGCGTGAAGAAAAAACGCGACAATCCCCAATTACTAAGCGAAACCCGCGTCGACATGCAACCGAAAAGGAGTATGGCCGGGTCGGGACCTGGTGGCACGCATGAGGCGGCGATACGCCTTGCCCCGCGCGGCCGCTCGAGCCTGGCGCCTTCCTGGCACCCCGGTGCAACCAAACGGCAAGGTTCCCGCGAGGTGACCCTATCGGAACCCCCGACGGGCCACAGCAAAGGACCGCCAGCCTCCCACCACGCCAGTGACCCCGATTTCTCTTGTCGCGATCCGATCGCCGGTACCCTGAAAGCCAGATATTCTTCGTTTGATATCAGCAGCTTACACATCGCATCAACGACTTAGGCGCCCAAAGGAGCCTGTAGGAGCGCGCTACACGGCCTCTAGGCCGCGGGGGTATTAAACCACCTGGGAGATGTTGCACGCCGCGTAGCGCCTTCTGGCCGAAATAAGGCTAAATATATGCGGCCAATATCAATGGGTTACGGAGGGCCAAAACCGGTTACCGGCAGCGTCCCAGGCGTCCCATCACGGTGCAACTCTAGGAGCCTTCTCGTGTGTTGAGCCGCCGCCGTGCCGTGTCATACTCTTGTCATGGAAATGAGCTACCGAATCGTGCCTCGCCGCCGTGGATACCGGGTTGAGGCCGTCGCTCCGAACGGCACGCATACGCTGGTGAGAACGTGGCCTACGGAAGAGGCCGCGGTGTCGCACCTCAAGTCTCTTCGTGAGCAGGCTGAGCTTGCCGAGCGTCAACGGAGCCCCGGGGCGCAGGATTGGCGCGGTGAGGTGCCCGGCCACGGTGCTGGTCCGTCGTGACCCCACGAACGCGGGCGTAGTCCCCGGCCTACGGGATCAGCCGGGCCCCATCATCGCGCATCTCGCCCCTGATCCTTTGCACTGTGCTGACCCCTACGCCCAGCGTCTTGGCCACCTTCAGGATACCCGTGCCGGCGCCCAGCTGCTCCCTGATCGCCGTCTCAGTCTTCCCCGCCACCTTGGGCCGGCCGAGCCTCACGCCCCTTGCACGTGCCCTGTCCAGGCCAGCGTTCACGCGGCTCCGAATCATCTCCCGTTCGAACTCTGCGAATGCGCCAGTCACGTGAAAGAACATCCGGCCGGCTGGTGTCGTAGTGTCGATCGCCTGCTGGTGGAGAAAGAGGTCCACGCGGGACTGCTCCAGGGTCCGCAGTGTGTCGATCAAGTCGGCCAGTGATCGCCCGAGTCGGTCCAGCGCCCAGCCCATCACAACGTCGAAGCGCGCCCTCGTTGCGTCCTTCAGCAGCCTGTCGAGGCCTGGCCGCTTGTCGCGGCCCTTCGCGCCGCTGATCCCGGTGTCCTCGTAGACTTCCGTCACGGTCCAACCGCGTTGCGCCGCTACCGCCTCGAGCGCCAGCCGTTGGTTATCGGTCGTCTGCCCATCTGTGCTCACTCGCAGGTAGAGGGCGGCCCGCTTCGTCTTCGTCGTCATCGGGGCGTGTTCCTGTCGTCGCTCAACAGGCGGCACGATGCGACAGCCCCATTCGGAAATCAAGTGATATTCGTATGGATCAGCGACAAAGCGGAACGGCGCGGAAAACCGTGGGTCGCGAGGCGGGTTTGCGGCTGGGTTTTCCGTATGGGTGTGCCGATGCTTCTGGTGGCTGCTCTGATGATTCGAACACGCGCAGGACGCATGGTTACGCCGATCGCCGTCCAGTGGGCCGCCTACCGCTGCACTGCGAACAATGTCGCCTCGAAGCGCGCTTCCATCCCGGGGTGCTGCCTGCCGTCGGTCAGCGCCAGCACGCGATTGGTGACATACCTGACCAGACCCGTCGTGCTGATCAGGCCGTTCTGGTTGATGTCGGCCGCGGCATCGCCGAACGCATCCAGCAGCGCCTTGGTGAACGCACCGTGCTGCCAGCTCTTGTCCTCATACGAGACCTCGTCGCCACTGGATGAGGTGAGCACCGTGACGTTGCCGGCGGCGAGACCGCTGCGCAGCCTGGTCGAGTCCATGGCGAGCTGCACGCCATCCGCCGCCGTCGCGCCCGAATGGCAGGCGTCGAGCAACACCAGCACCCGGCCGTGCTTGGCGAGTTCCAGCAATTCGTCCCGCAGATCGTCGATCGACAGCCCGGTCGACTTGATGCGCGCCGGGCGGCTCGCGTCGACATCGGCAGGCAGCAGGTAGAGCTTGTCGTCCACCATCGCACCGTGGCCCGAGAAATACACCACGGCCAGGTCGTTCCCGGCGCCTTTGGCCATGCCGTCCCGCATTGCCTCGAGCGCGTCCACGATGCCCTTCTTGCCGGCGTCGGCGTCGAACAGCGTTTGCAGGCTGACCCGATACAGCACCTCCTGCGTGCTGGCGATCGCGCTGGCCAGGTCATGCGCGTCGGGCCGCGCGTAGTCGAGGTGCAGCTTGCCGCTGTACACGTTGATGCCGATCGCGAGCAGATGCAGCTGCGCCCCGGGCGGAACCCGGCTGTTGGTGCGCAGCATGACCTCTCTGGCGTGGTCGGCGAGACCCATCAGGCCGAACGCCCGCGCAGTCTCCAGCTCCTGGAGTACCAGCGGGAGCATGGCGGGACGATAGGAGCCGGGGATGTCCTCGATCGGGATGCTGTCGGCAGGCTGGTCCCAGCCGTGGTTGACGTGCCAGCGCAGGATGCCGTGCGCGCCTGGGGTTGCCGCGTAGAACCCTTCCGGCGTCCAGGCTACCCAGTTGGTGCGATCCGGCAGCGGCATAAACGCCAGCAGCTCCACCCCGTCGCCCATCCGATGCCAGCGGATCGTCCCGTCGCCGTAGGCGGCCACCACCAGCCGGCCGTCTCCTGTGATGTTCACCGCCCAGACAACTTCGGGAACCGGCCGGGTCCAGAGGGCCGTGCCGTCGGCCTTGTAGGCGCGCAGGGACCACTCCGTCCCCAGCACGAAGCGATCTCCTGCCGGGTGGACGGCGAGGCTTCGGGACCTTTCATACGGCTTGAGGGCCAGCGGTCGACCGCCGAGGGTGGGGTGATATTCCTCGCGCCAGTGCTCGATCGGCAGGCCATCCTGGCGGGGGGTGGCCATGTCCCTATCGGCGGGCGGGTTGAGCGCGAGGGCACGCGCCGTCAGATCGAACCGCGCCGGCTGTTTGCCGAAGTCCGGATAACCGAAGCCGATCTGCGTCCCGTCGCTCGACACCGCTAGCGTGTCAACTTGGTAACGGAAATCGGCCATCCGCGGACCCTGCGCCCAGACGGGTGTGCCATCCGGCCGCAGCCTGCCGAGCCAGGGGTCCCCAGTGGCGACCAGCAGGTCGCCGCCCGGCAGCGGCACGAGGCTCATCACTATGTCCTGGGCCGTCGGCAATATGCGCTGAGTCCTTGCGCCTCCATTGGCCCATGCGAAAACGGGCTTGCCACCGTCTGCGAAGCCACGACCAGCCGCGAACAGGGTTCGGCCGTCCGCCGACCACGCAACTGCCCGCAACGTGCCGCTCGTGATGCCCCTGACGTCGGGCTCGGGAAGCGCGGCCAACGAATGGCCTTCCAGCAAGGTCACCGCCGTGCCGTCGTGGTAGCCGATCGCCAAGCGCGCCCCATCGGTTGGGTTGAATGTGATGCCGTAAGGTTGCCGGCCGTCAGGTGCGTCGATCGCGACGGTAGGGTGAACGGTTCCTTGCAGTTCGGCGGCATACAGCCGCACCTTGCGGTCGAACGAGGTGGTCGCCAGCCGCCCGTCCGGGGCGAAGGCCGCGCCGTAACTCTGGTCGGCGTAGTCGGCGTCGCGGGCAGCCTCGCCCCAGTCCCGGTCGCGGTCGTACAGCCGGATGCCCATCCCGCCGAGCGTCGCCGCCAGGCGGCGGCCATCCGGCGAGAAGCTCAGATGATTGACCACCTCCGGCAGGCCATCGATGCGCTTGACCAACTCGCCGTCAGCGCGATCGAACAAATAGATCTGCTCCTGCCGGTCAGCGTCAGTCCACCGAGTCCAGCCGCCGACCGCGATCAGCGCGCCGTCCGGGCTGATCGCTACGGCATCGGCCTTGCCGACATTGCCCGGCCCGGCGGGCAGCCGGACTGTGCGTGCCAGCGCGCCGTTGGCGAGCGACCAGACCCGCATCGTCTTGTCGTCCGAGCCGGTCACCGCCCAGCGTCCGGCGCCGTCCGCGTCGGCGCGCTTGATTATCGCCGTATGCATGCCGGGATCGACCACCAGCACCGGTCGGTCATACAGCCCTTCTGCCGGCGGCGGTTGCTCGGCTGCCAAGGCCGAAGCGGCCCACAGCGTCAAACTCAGGGCGACGGCGCCACCTTGTCGAAAGCGGGCCATGACGTTGCCTCCAGTTGGGTCTGTATCGTCTTCCTCATCAGTGCGTCGTCATCCCTGGTCCTGGACCAGATTGCCACGAGCGCGTCTATGACCGGCTTCACAGCTCCTTCGACAATTTCCGCGATTGGGCCCTTCGCGCCCTGGGGCTTGGGCACCAGCGGCTCGACGCTTCCACAGAACGTCTCGCGCTTGTCAAAGCCGCGTTGCAGTTGAGCCTGGAGGTCCGTCAGACTTCCGGGTTGTTCCTTGCGCGCCAGCGCGACGACGAGGCCGGCGATCACCCCATCGTAGTCAGCCTTCGCCTCGCCGTATGCGAGGGCACCGCGCCCCTGCGCGGCCGTGTCCCCGTACCTCTTCAGCAGCGCCACGCACGTCTCGGCCAGCGTGCGCTCACGCGCCAAGCGGGCCACGGCTTCCTGCCAGTTGATCTCCTCCGCATGAACGGCCGTCCCCAATACGCTCCCGGCCAGCAGGGGCAGTATCCACCGTCGCGTCGATATCATCGCGCCCCTACTCCGGGTTCGATAGCGTTCCGACAGTAACGCCAGAGCAGCCGTGAGTGTTGGTCTTTCTCTGGTTTGCTCCCAGGCGTAGACGCGCGGCGACCATGTCGGCCGCCCACAGGTGATGCCGCCCACAGGTGATGTAGATCAACGCGTCCATTGGCGATGTCGGTATAACGCACGCCATGCCGCATCCCCACGAACACATGCCGGGAGATCAGGCGCGGAGACTGGGCATTACGAGGAGCTGAACATCTTCGGATCGGCGACCGGCAGGATTGTCCCGGCGGCGGCCGGCGACAGGCTTCCGCTTGCGCCGCGGGGTTTCACGTGGCGGCGGATCGAACACGAGGGTTGTTGATGCCCTCGGGCACTCGGGGGCCGTGCTATAGGATTCCCATGCCCCAGCGATACTTCTCGGCCGTCGACAACCTGATCCGCAAAGCCGAGCAGGCTGCTACAGCCAAGCCCGATCAGATCCGTCTGGTTGGGGAGTTGGTGAGGCTGGTCGGTGACGGCGGCGCAGATCCCTACCTGCTGATTGGCGTTCTTCTTGAGGGTGCTGTCCACACGCTCGCTCAGCACATCCCGCCCGAGCGGCAGAGGGAGACGACGGAACAGGTTAGCCGGCTATTGGTGGAACGGTTCAAGGCACACGGGCTGGCGTAAGCCCTCCCCTGCGTGACGCGCATTGGCTGGGCGAGATCGGCATGGAATATCAGGACCCCTGCTGGGACCCTCGTGGCCACATCCTGGCTCCTGCTGGCTCCTTCCGTGGCCCCGTAATTCTTGAGGGTTTTCTGCCGGTGCGACCTGCCGGGCTCCTCTTGGTCACCTGAAGGCTGGCCCGCTGCGTTCCCACAAGTGTTCGACGATTGCCGGCGGGACGGGCCATCCTGGCGCGCACAGCCGCGCCGGGCCGCACGTTGCCGCTGCTGGGGCTCATGCCGAGTGCCTGCTGTGCTCCCTGCTGCTGCTGCGCGACGTGTTGCGATCTGCTGCGCTGCCGCGACGCACGGTGAGCGACACGCGGGCGGCGGCCGGCGACCGAAGCCACCCCCATCCCGGGTCCTCCAAAGGCATTCAAAAAGGCTGCTAAAGGTTGTTGTTGTTATTGAAACCCCACCGCGGCTTTCGCTGTGCGGCTGGCCAGCTGGAAATTTTGTAACAGCCCAGGTATCTCGTTGCGTGGGGGTCATTGACAGGTCACGGCTGAGTACCAAGTCAACGTGTCGATGGCACTGCCCGACGACACAGCCTCTGGAGACGACGGCACTCCCGCGGTGGGCGGCGAATCGGTTATTGAGGCTTTGCGGGCCGAGAACGTGTTGCTTCGTGCCGAGGTCGCGGCGCTGACAGGACGGCTCGCCGAACTGGAGCGCCGTCTCGGGTTGAACAGCAGCAATAGCGGCCAACCACCCTCCAGCGACGGGCTAAAGAAGCTGCCGCGGGTCAGCAGCCTTCGCGCATCGTCGGGCAAGAAGACCGGCGGTCAGACGGGCCATCCGGGCGAGACGCTTCGCCGGGTTGAAACACCCGATGCCACCATTGACCATTATCCGGCGGCCTGTGCGGTGTGCGGTGAACCGTTGAGTGCGACGATGGCGACCGGGCACGTCGCGCGGCAGGTGTTTGATGTGCCGGAACCAAGGCCGTTGATCGTCACCGAACACCGCGTGCACAGCTGCCGCTGCGCGGCTTGTGGCACGCAGACGCGGGGAGTGTTCCCCGACGGGGTGACCGCTCCGGTGCAGTACGGCAAACGGATAGGCGCGTTCGTGCTGTATCTACTGCACTATCAGTTGCTACCGGAGAAGCGTCTCGCGGCCCTCATGGCCGACCTGTTCGGCGTCAAGCTGGTCACCGCGACCATTGCCCGGATCAGTCAGGATTGTGCTGCGCGCTTCCAGGGCTTAGCCGATGAGTTACGCGACCTCGTTGCGGCGGCGCCGGTCAAGCACATGGATGAGACCGGCTTCCGGATTGGCGGCAAGACGCAATGGCTGCATATCGCCTCGACGATCTGGCTCACCTTCTACCGCACCTCACCCAAACGCGGCAGCCTGTTGGCGAAGGTCACCGGCATTATCGTGCATGACCACTGGAAGCCCTATTACAAGATGACCGGCGTGCTGCATGCGCTGTGCAACGCGCACCATCTGCGGGAACTGAAGGCACTGGTCGAGATCGAGAAAGAGGACTGGGCACGCAAGATGCAGTGCCTGCTGCGCCGCGCGTGCCACGCGACCAATCTTGCACGTGAGCAGGGTGTGCCGCTCAAGCCGGGCCTGATCGCGCTGATCGAACGATGTTACGACGGCATTATCGCGAACGGCCTGGCGTTCCATGAAAGCCAGCCAGCCCTGGCAAAGACCAGACGGCGCGGCCGCCCACCGCGGCGGGTGGGCCATAATCTGCTGCTGCGCCTCAGCACTCGTCGGCTGGACGTGCTGCGGTTCCTGACCGATCCCAGTGTACCCTTCACCAACAATCTCGCGGAGCGGGATGGGCGGATGATGAAACTGCGCCAGAAGATCTCCGGCGGATTTCGTTCCGAGTGTAGTGCAAAAGATTTCGCCGTCATCCGCTCGGTTCTCTCAACCGCCAGGAAGCAGGGTTGGAATGTGCTTCAAACCTTGACCGCCAACCCGACCCGCATCTTGGCGGACATTCGGGTCGCATAACCGGTCTGCATACCTAGGCTGTTACGAAATTTTACGCGCCACCCCGGGGCACCCAGAGCAACTCCCCATCCCCCCTCTGGGCGAATTCCGCGGGAAGACCGGGGTAGGGTCGGAAGTGCCGGGTCCCATCCCAACCGGGCGCGGCGGTGCCGTGGGGAATTGGTTAGGATAGCGTAATAGTATGCGGAGCCACCTAGGGGCCATCGGGTGCCATCAGGCCGCCACCCAATGCCGGCCATCGCGGCGCCCCGCAGTGCCCATCAGGAGCCACCGAGGAGCCTTCAGGACAGCCATCGGCCTCCCCATGGGTCAACCTTCAGTCCCTGCTGGGTCTCCCAGGCCGCATCACGCTCCCCCGGGCCACTGCATGTTGGTGTCAGGCCCTTAGGCGGCACCACATACTGTGAGATACCGCTCCCTCAGATGAGGCTGTAGGGGCCTCCATTCTGAGGGCACCTGGACTACCCCGGCCGGCCTAGACGCCGCCTACGGGGCTCGTGAGAGGGCACAACGGAGGCACCTGATGCATTTGTCTGGACTCCTCTTTTTTGGTCTCAAAGACATCGAGGTTAGCAGATTATGGCCTCCGGCGGCGGCAATTTCGACCGCGCGCTTCGCAGTTTCCATGCCCTTCACGTCGGCCAGGTCCGGCGCGCGCGCAGCTGCCGCAATACCCGATGTCTCCGGCGGGCTCAGCACCTGGGTACCGCGAAAGTGATTGATCAGCGAGAGGAGGTCGGCGGCTGCGAGCACCTCGATCCGCCCTGCCCAAGCCGCCTCGCCACCCTGGCTCGCGGGGCAGATCAGCCCCAGGTCCAATGTCGAGGCGCCGATCGCCGCCGGCAGCACGCCAGCCACTGCATTCAGAGCGCCATCCAGCGACAGTTCCCCGAGCGCCGCGTAACCGCAGAGGTCCTCACGCGGCAACACCTCCATCGCCGCCAATACGCCCAGCGTTATGGGAAGGTCGAAGTGGCCGCCCTCCTTCAGCAGGTCCGCCGGCGCCAGGTTGATGAGCACCCGTCGTGGCGGCAGCGACAGGCCAATAGTACTTAGCGCTGCGCGCATCCGTTCGCGTGCCTCACCGACTGCCTTATCGGGCAGGCCGACCAGCAGCAGCGCTGGCGACCCGCCGGAAATCTGTACCTGAACTTCCACCGGGACCGCCTCTATGCCGGAGAAGGCAAAGGTGCGAACCCGGGCGATCGTGGCAGCGGAAAGCGGCGCGGTCAGGACACGGCGGCCTGAACTGTGGGAGGACAGCTCTGTCTAATGGAGGATGGTGAAGGCATCGGTAACGAGACCCTCGCCGGATTGCAGGCCGTGCCTATGTGACGCTCATGCGCTCCACGATTGCCCTTGCCGCATTGCTGTTTGCCGGCCCTGCCTGCACCGCCCAGGCTGCGCCGCGCCGGGTCCAACTCGGGCCGCCGGTGAGCGAAGTCGCCTTTCGAGCCTATGGCCTGGGCCTGCTGCCGATCGATGCCAGCTTCACCCGCTTCGACGGCTGGCTCACCTATGATCCCGACGACAAGGCGACCTGCCAAGTGGACCTGCGCGTTCACGTCGACAGTCTGGTCACCGAAGACAGGTCGATGCGGGATATGGTAGTCGGGCGTGACTTTCTGGATGCCGCCAGTTTTCCGGACCTCTCCTACGCCGGAAGCTGCGAGGCGCGGGGAACCCTGGACGGAAATCTGGCGATGCACGGCGTCACCCGGCCGTTCGCGCTTTCGTTGGCCTGGGACCGCGACGGGGTCGTGGCGGAGGGCCGGCTGCTGCGCGCCGATTGGGGCATGACGGCGATGCCGCTCATGGGCGGCCGCACGGTCCGCATCCGCGTTATGGTCCCCCTGGCGGGCGGACGCGAGCAGGCCAGCCATCCCGCTTCGGCACCTTGACCCGGCATGTCGTGGTCCCGATCATTCGTAGTCAAATGAGCACCGCGATCGACTCCCTCGCCGATTTCACGGTGGAAGATCACGTGGGCTTCCTGCTGCGCCGGGCGCATCAGCGGCACGTGGCACTGTTCACCGCCGGCATGGCGCATGCCGAACTGACGCCGACCCAGTTCACTGCCCTGTTGAAGACGGTGCAGTTGGGGCGGATCACGCAGAACCTGCTCGGCCGGCACGCGGCGATGGACCCGGCGACAATCCAGGGGGTGGCGCGGCGGCTGATCGCCCGCGGCCTGATCCGGCGTGGCCGCGACCCGATGGATCGGCGGACCGCCGTGCTGGAGCCGACCGAGGACGGCATTGCCCTGATCAGCCGTGCCGTGGCATGCGCGCAGCGGGCACATGACGCGGCGCTGGCGCCGTTATCTCCCCAGGAGCGGGCGCAGGTGCTCGCTCTCTTGCGCAAGATGGGCTGATGCCGTGATGGATGCCGCGCCTGTTGCCGATGCAGCGACCCTGGGATTCGGCTTCAGCTTCCCCGATCTTGCCGCGCGCGATGGTCTGGTGCGGCTGGATCGGACGTTTGTCGACCGGCTGGCAGGCGATGATGCTGCGTTGCACGCCCGTCTGCTGGCGGCGCGCGCCGCGCCTGATTCGGTCGCCGTTCTGGACGAGAGCGAACTGGTGGTGGCACTCGCGCCGCATCTCGACGGATTCGTCGCAGCACTGTTCGGGATCGAGGCGGAGACGCTGGCGCTGGCACACGAGACCCATGCGCTCGACCCTATCCACGCCTGCAAGCGGCTGTTCGTCCAGCGCCAGGCGGTGAAGAAGTATCCCGATCCGCCGGCGTTCGACGCCGACGCGTTGCGCGCGGAACTGGAGGCACGGTTCGGCGAAGCGCTTTCGGAACGCAGCTTCGCCGATCATGTCGCGGCCTGGGAAAACGCGGGTGACTTGGAGGCACTGGACGTCGCGCTGCGCTACGCCGCCTGGGCGACGCTGACCGAGGCGGGCCGTGTGGCGCATCCCGGCAACACGCTGTTCCGCGTGCCGCATCGGCTGGATTACAACCATCTGGTTCCGGTTGAAACCATCGAGCGCGACGGCGTCACGATGCTGCGCCTGCCGGAACACCACTGGCGGCCGCGCGAGGGTTTCGCGCTGACCGATGCGGGGATGAACACACAGCAGGCGCTGGATCAGATCAACTACTGCATCTGGTGCCACACGCAGGCCAAGGATTCCTGCCGTCATGGCCTCAAGGATCGCAAGACCGGACAATTCGTGAAGTCGCCGTTCGGGGTGACGCTGGCGGGTTGTCCGCTCGACGAGAAGATCAGCGAGATGCACACGTTGCGCGCGCAAGGCAGCGCGATCGGTGCCCTCGCCATCATCGCAATCGACAATCCGATGGTGGCGGCGACCGGCCATCGCATCTGCAACGACTGCATGAAGGCGTGCATCTATCAGCGGCAGGATCCGGTGGACATTCCGCAGGCTGAGACCCGCGTGCTGAAGGACGTGCTGGAGCTGCCCTGGGGCTTCGAGATCTACGGGCTGCTGACGCGGTGGAATCCGCTCGACATTCGCCGGCCGCTGCCGCGCCCGGACAGCGGGCGCAAGGTGCTGATCGTCGGCCTGGGTCCGGCCGGATTCACGCTGGCGCATCACCTGATGAACGACGGCCACACCGTGGTTGCTATCGACGGGCTGAAGATCGAGCCGCTCGGGTTGGATCCGTCTGCGCCGGTGCGCGATGCGGATCTGTTGTTCGAGAACCTCGACGACCGCGTGATGGCCGGCTTCGGCGGCGTGGCTGAATACGGCATCACGGTGCGGTGGAACAAGAATTATCTGAAGCTGGTGCGACTGTTGTTGGAGCGGCGGGGGGAGAGATTCGCGCATTTCGGCGGCATCCGCTTCGGCGGCAACGCGACGCTGGGCATGGACGATGCCTGGGCGATGGGGTTCGACCACATCGCGCTGTGCATGGGCGCGGGCAAACCGACGGTGCTCGACATCCCCAACGGTCTGGCGCGTGGCGTGCGGGCGGCGTCCGATTTCCTGATGGCGCTGCAACTCACCGGTGCGGCGAAGCTGTCATCGATCACCAATCTGCAATTGCGCCTGCCGGTGGTGGTGATCGGCGGCGGTCTCACCGCGATCGATACCGCGACCGAGAGCCTCGCCTACTATGTCCGCCAGGTGGAGAAGTTTTCGGCACGCTACCGCACACTGGTAACGGAACGCGGCGAGGCCGCGGCGCGCATGGGCTGGAATGTCGAGGAAGCCGGTATCGCCGACGAGTTTCTGGCGCACGCCTCAGCGATCGCGGCCGAGCGCGCGGCGGCAGCGGATGAGGGCAGGGCGCCTCGGCTCGCACAGCTTCTCGATGCATGGGGCGGGGCCACGATCGCGTATCGCCGTCGCCTGGTCGACAGTCCGTCCTACACGCTGAACCATGAGGAAGTGGCGAAGGCGCTCGAGGAAGCGGTCCGTTTCGCCGAAGGCCTGACGCCATGCGCTGTGGAGGTGGACGAATTCGGTCACGCCGCGGGCCTGCGTGTGGTGGGTGCCGATGGCACCGAGGGTGTGCTGCCGGCGCGCGCCGTGCTGGTCGCTGCGGGCACCCAGCCCAACACCGTGTTGGCGCGCGAGGACGGCCGCGTCAGGCTTGACGGCAGATACTTCGAGGCGATCGACGAGACCGGGGCGCCGGTCAGCGTCGTGCGCGGCCTCGCCAAGCCCGATACGACGCGGGTGCTGATGCACCGCGCCGACAACGGACGCTTCATCAGCTTCTTTGGCGACCTGCATCCGAGTTTCTTCGGCAACGTCGTGAAGGCGATGGGCGGTGCCAAGCGCGGCTACCCCGTCGTCTCGCGTGCGCTCGCCGCGCAGGAGGCGACCGATGTCAGCGGTGCCGAACTGATCGCACGCTGCCAGCGGGAAATGATGCCGCGCGTGCATGCGGTGCATCGGCTGACCCCCAACATCGTCGAGGTGGTGGTGCATGCGCCGGCCCAGGCTCGCGCCTTCCGGCCGGGGCAGTTCTTCCGGCTGCAGAATTACGAGATGCTGGCCCCTCGCATAGCGGAGGCTGGCGCGATGGGCACCGTCCTGGCGATGGAAGGACTGGCGATGACCGGCGCCTGGACCGATCCGGTGGGGGGGCTGGTGTCGGTGATCGTGCTGGAGATGGGCGGCAGTTCGGACATCTGCGCGCTGCTGAAGCCCGGCGAACCGGTGGTGCTGATGGGCCCAACCGGGACTCCGACCGAAA
Source organism: uncultured Alphaproteobacteria bacterium (assembly GCA_963749575.1). Taxonomy (GTDB): domain Bacteria; phylum Pseudomonadota; class Alphaproteobacteria; order Acetobacterales; family Acetobacteraceae; genus JAMXLO01. The sequence goes on along the minus strand of CAVVNM010000008.1, from coordinate 170,945 downwards.
CCCTCCCCGGCGCGACCGTCGCTCTGGTCGGCGGCGGGCTGGGCAACGCAGTGCTGTTCTCGATCGGCGCGGCACTGCGAGCGGCTGGATCGCGGGTGATCTACTTCGCCGGCTACAAGCAGGTGCGCGATCGCTACAAGGTGGCGGAGATCGAGCGCGCCGCCGACGTCATCGTCTGGTGCTGCGACGAGGCGCCGGGGTTCACGCCGACGCGGCCGCTGGATCGCAGTTTTGTCGGCAACATCGTGCAGGGAATGGCGGCGTTCGGCGCTGAAGTCGGGCTGCCCGAGGCGGACCGCCTGATTGTCATCGGCTCAGACCGCATGATGCAGGCGGTTGGCGCGGCGCGGCGCGGCGCGCTGGCGCCGCTCATGAAACCCGGTCACACCGCGATCGGCTCGATCAACTCGCCGATGCAATGCATGATGAAGGAGGTCTGTGCCCAGTGTCTGCAACCGCAGATCGATCCGGCGACCGGCGAGCGGAGCGTGGTGTTCTCTTGCTTCAACCAGGATCAGGCGCTCGACCGGGTGGATTTTCCTGCGCTGCATGAGCGGCTGGCGCAGAATGGGGTGCAGGAGAAGCTGACCGCGCGGTGGATTGATCGCGCGCTGCGGCTGTTGCACGCGCGCGGGGCCGCAGCGTAACCAGGGCGCCCTCCTCCGGTCGCGGGCCCGGGCTCCCAGGTTGGGGGAGAGCTTACTGCTACTTCACGCGTATCATCTGCCCACGGATCTCGCCGCCCTTGTTGGCCTCGGTGTGGACGTTCGCATACCAACTGCCGTCTTCCAGATCCTTGATCTGCGCGTCCGTCAGAGCAACCGAGCCGGTCGTGGGGCTCGCTGGGTTGGTGCCGATCGGCACGGCCACGCCGGCGTTGGCCCCTGCTGCCGCCGGACCATGGAAGTGTGCCGCCGTTGCCGGACCACTCAGCCCAGAGTAGGTCATCGTGTAGCTGAGCTTCTTGCTGCCGGTATCCAATGTGGCCAGTACATCACCGCTGCCGGTCGAAGTGGTCGGTGGCACTTCGGCCTTCCCGGTCATCGTCGCACGAAAATCGATCGTCGCCGCTGAGGCGGTGGATAGGCAGCCGACGGTGAAGACCGCGGCCAGAAGTGACGTCCGGAACATGCATCCCCCTTTGTTGCAGTCGACCGCCCTAGCCTGGCGCGGGGTGGTCAGCTTGGAGAAAGACGCGCTGAGAGTCACGGTATTCCGTTGCTGGGCCGGGAAAAAGCACCGGCTCCTGCACTTGGGCAGTGCAGTCGCTCCGTGCCGCCACTCGCACGAAGCAGGGGCTTACTCAGCCTGCACTTTCAGATGGCTGCTGGCAGTCGCCTGATTGCCAACTATCCGACGGACGCCAAGCGCTCTTACGCGCAGCCTACCCCCGATGATCCAGCCCGATATCCACCACTGTCGCGCTGTGTGTCAGCCAGCCGACGGACAACAGATCGACGCCCGACGCAGCGATCGCCGGCGCGGTGTCGGGGCGGATGCGCCCGGAGGCCTCGGTGATCGCATGCCCGCCCACAATCTCGACCGCCTGGCGCAGCATGTCCGGTGCCATGTTGTCGAGCAGTACCGCATCCACCCCGAGCGTCATCGCTTCCTGAAGCTGCGCCAGCGTGTCCACCTCCAACTCGATCTTCACCAGATGTCCGACGCCGGCACGCGCGCGTTGCACCGCGGCCCGCACGCCGCCGGCGATCGCGACGTGGTTGTCCTTGATCAGCACAGCGTCATCGAGGCCGAACCGGTGGTTGGAACCGCCGCCGACCCGCACCGCGTATTTTTGCGCCGCTCGTAGGCCGGGCATGGTCTTGCGCGTGCACACCACCTTTGCGTTTGTGCCGACGATCGCATCGACGATGCCGCGCGTCGCCGACGCCACGCCGGAGAGATGGCACAGGAAATTCAGCGCCGTACGTTCTGCCGTCAGGATGCCGCGCGCCGGCCCACGGATCGCCGCGATCAGGTCGCCCGGTGCCAGCCGGCTGCCATCGCCGCGCTCGATGATGACGTCGATCGCCGGATCGATCAGCCGGAACGCCGTGACCGCAAAATCCAACCCCGCCACCACGCCTGGCTGGCGTGCCATCAGCGCGCATTCGGTGTGCGCCCCCGCCGGCACGATCGCGTCCGTCGTCAGATCGCCGGCGCGGCCGAGGTCCTCCAACAGCGCGGCGCGCACCGAAGGCTCGATGATGATGGCGGGAAGTGGGGGCTGATTTCATGTCGTGCTCCAAAGCAGTGGCACCCTCACCCGGCGGCGCTACTCGCCGCCCCCTCCCGCAAGCGGGCAAGGTGAAGCGGGGGTCATCGCACTTCCAGCATGCGCTCGACCGCCTGGCGCGCGCGCACGGCCACCCCCGGATCGATCGTCACCTCGTAGCGCATCTCCTCCAGCGCCGAACGGATGTTGGCCAGCGTGATGCGCTTCATGTGTGGGCACAGGTTGCACGGCCGGACGAACTGGACGTCCGGGTGATGCACCGACACGTTGTCGGCCATCGAGCACTCGGTGATCAGCACCACCCGCGCCGGCTTCTCCCTCCCGACATAGGCCGCCATGTCGGCGGTCGAGCCGGCATAGTCCGCCTCGGCCACCACCTCCGGCGGGCACTCCGGATGCGCCAGTACAATCACGCCCGGGTTCTCCGCGCGCAGTTCGCGGATCTGCGCCGCGGTGAAGCGCTCGTGCACCTCGCAGTGGCCGGCCCAGGTGATGATCTTCACCCCGGTCTGCGCGGCGATGTTCTGTGCCAGGTATTCGTCGGGCAGCATGATCACGCGCTCGACACCCAGCGATTCGATCACTTTGCGGGCGTTGCCCGAGGTGCAGCAGATGTCGGACTCTGCCTTCACCGCCGCTGACGTATTCACGTAGGTCACCACCGGCACGCCGGGATAGCGCTCGCGCAGCAGGCGCACATCGGCAGCGGTGATCGATTCCGCCAGCGAGCAGCCGGCGCGCAGGTCGGGGATCAGCACGGTCTTCGCCGGATTCAGCATTTTCGCGGTCTCGGCCATGAAGTGCACGCCGGCGAGCACGATCACATCGGCGTCCACCTTCATCGCCTCGCGGGCGAGCGCCAGGCTGTCACCCACGATGTCGGCGACGCAGTGGAAGATCTCGGGCGTCTGATAATTGTGCGCCAGGATCACCGCGTTGCGCCGGCGCTTCAGCGCCAGGATGGCGTCGATGTCGTCGGCGAACACCGGCCACTCCATCGGCGGGATGAACGCCTTCACCCGGTCATACAGCGGTGCGGTGCGGGCAAGGGTTTCAGCGTATGACATCCGGACTTCTCCCTTATGCTCCATCTGAGCATTTGATGGTCTTATGCTAGTGATGAGCATAAGGATGTCAAGGGTCGCGACAGCCGGAATCTGACGCCGAGGTCAGCCCAGGTCCTGCGGGGATCGCAAAAGGTTGTGTGGCCGAAACTCCGGCCTGCGGGAGCGCAGAGTTTCGCACGAGCTACTCGGGGGCGGTCGGTAATGCGCGCCAACTGTGGCGTCCTTCACAGCGGCCGGTCCGATTGCCGGTACAGATGGGCTCGCTTGCCAGCCACAGGCGGCTATGAGCCCGCGATAGCCTTTGCCAAGGAAAGGAGACCTGGATGGCCAACTACACCGCCAAGCTCGTGGACCACACCGATGGCACCTCGTCCAGCATTCTACAGGCCATACAGCGGGACACACAGTCCTTGTTCGACGAGGCGTTCGACGGCACCGGATTGCAGGTCGCCGTATCATGGGGAACGGGAGCGGACATCGACAACTACGTCGTGCATTTCGTCGCGGACAAGACCCCCGCGAATTCCTACCTGCTCCGGTTTTGGCCGCACGCGCGCATCAGCCCGGATGCCGGCGGGCACACCGAACCTGACCGTACGAGGTCCGGTAGCGAGGTCTACAAGTTTCCGGACAGTAGCAGCCGAACCCCGTTCAGGGGATTGAGTTACGCGAAACTGATCCTGCACGAACTGTTCCACAACCAGTTTCCCATGGTGCGGGGGGCGGAGGTTCACGGCGACTGGGGTGGAGGCGGTCTGGCTGCTTCAATCCCAGTTCTGTCCGATCCGCCGAACCGCATCAACGATCGGAACAAGGAGCTGATCAGGCGAGCGTTCACCGTCCGGACGGTGCAACTGCTGTAGTGCGCGTGCTGCCGGTCTGTCGCGTGTGATCCAGCCGACAGTGGGCAATGAGATCGGACTATCGCGCCATCGGCAGCTTGCTCCCGGCGACCGCCCGTTCCGCGACCACGTCGCGACGGAAGCGGAACAGCTTCGCTGGCCGGCCACGGGTCTCGGTGGCAATGTCGCCGGTCTCCTCGACCAGGTCCTGCTGCTCGATCAGCCGGCGGAAGTTCTGCTTGTGCAGTCGCCGCCCCGCCAGCGCCTCGACCGCCCGCTGCAATTGCAGCAGCGTGAAGTGTGGCGGCATCAGCTCGAACACTACGGGGCGGTATTTGATCTTGGCGCGCAGCCGCGCGATGCCGGTGGCGAGGATGCGGCGATGGTCGTGCGTCATCGGCTCACCTGCAACCGACTCGCTTGATTGCCGCGCTTCCGGCACCAGCCCCGCTTCCCATAGCAGCTCATAACGCTGGAGTATCAGCTCTTCGTTCCATGCGCGGCCGTCATGGCCAAACGTGATGGCAACTCGTCGCTGCCGTGCCACACTGTTGGCCCAACCCCGTAGTTGCGCGGCCACCGGCTCGGCTGCCGCGGATGTTCCGCCGCGCCGATCCTCCCACGGGAAATAGCGATACCAGCTTTGCCAGCCCACGCCAGGCTCGCCAGCGGCGAGTGCCTCCCGGGTCAGGCCGAGATAGCTGATCGACACCATCCGCTGTCCGGTCCGCGTCCGGTCGCGGTCGGCGAACGTGTAGAGCTGCTCGACATAGCCCAGCGGGTGGTGGGTCTGCCGCTCGACCCAGGAGCGCATGCCGGACTGCAACGACCGGTGGGTGAGCTCGAACGGCCCCGACGGCAGCGCCTGGCCATCGTCGATGGTGAGCACGCGCGGCTCGCCGTCGGTGACCGCAACGATCACCGCGATCAGTTCGGCCGCGGCCTCCGCCGGGGAGACCGGCGCCGCCTTGCGCCGCGTGCGGACCTCGTCCATGCGATTCGCTGTGCCGGAGAACCCGATCCCTCATCGCACGCGAGCCGCCGGCGCGCCAATGACGAATCGTGACGTACTCCGCTTCTGGTACCATTGAGCTGAACCTGCATGATATTCCTGTCAGCCCTGCGCCGGCGGCGTGACGCCGCGATCGACAGCGAGCGGTTCCCCTGGACACTACCGCTGGTGCGCGACCTGGAGACGCTGGCATTCAATACACCGGTCACGTTCCTTGCGGGTGAGAACGGCAGCGGCAAGTCATCGCTGTTGGAAGGCATCGCCGCCGGCATGGCGGGGATTGCCGCCGGCGCACCTGATCTGAAGCGCGACCCCACGCTACAGGCGGCGCGCGATCTCGGCCGGCTTAGTGTTCGTCCGCCGTCGCCACGCGCACGCGCGGCTGTTCCTGCGCGTCGAGGACGTGTTCGGTTACACCGGCCGGCCGGCCGCGGATAGCGCCGAACCCGGCGAGATCAAGCGGGAGCTGACGAAGCTGCCGGAAGGCCCTGGCCGGGACCGCGCGACCGCTGTGGCACGTGGCCAGCGCGGGGCGCTGGCGCTGCGCTACGGCGCCAATCCCGACGCACGTTCGCACGGCGAGACGTTGCTCGCGCTGCGCCAGACGCGGCTGGTGCCGAACGGTCCGGACTTCCTCGACGAACCGGGGACGCAGCTGTCGGCGATGCGGGTGCTGGCGCTGATCGCACTGCTGGCCGATCGGGTGCGCAAGGCTGCCAGTTCGTGATCGCCACGCATTCGCCAATGCTGATTGCGCTGCCGGATGCGACGATCCTGTTGACCGCCGACGGGCGATTGCGGCCGACTGCGTGGAGCGAGCTCGATCATGTCAGGGTGACGCGTGCGTTCCTGGCGGACCCGGCCGCTCATCTGCGCCGGCTGATCGACGATTGACGGCGGGCGAAGTTATTATCTTTACAGAATATAGTTCCGCCGCTAGATGCATCCTGAGGTGACAGCGGGACCCGGTGCTTGGCGACTTCCCTGATCACATTGGAAATCAGGCTTTTCCTTGCGGCCGCCGCATTCATCGTCGTGTTCCAGATGCTGACCGGCCGGATCAACATGCGCGGGCTGCTGGTCGATCCCGGCAGCCGCACGTTCAGTGCTGCACGACTGCAGATGCTGCTGGCGAGTGTGACGGTAGCCTTCGCGTATCTCAGCCGGCTATCCGACTGGCACGACTTTTCCAGTCTGCCTGACATTCCGACCGAACAACTCGTGCTGCTCGGCGGCAGTCATGCGATCTACCTGGGAGGCAAGGGCGCATCCCTGCTGGGATGGTTCACATCGCGGCCGCCGGATCGATAAGCGCAACGGGAGGACAAGATGGCCAACGGCAACGACACGAGGTACTGGCTGGAACTGGGCGGGCTTCATCGCCATCGTGCTCGGCGGCGTCGCGCTGGTGTGGACGCTGGGCAGGGGCGTCAGCGGCAGCTTTGCCGTGCTGGTCGGCTATATCATCGGCCTGTTCGCCGCGATCGTGCTTGCGCGCATGCTGAGCGGCCGGATCGACCTGCAGTTCCTCATCTCGGACGACAACGGCCACGCCAGTACCTCGCGCTTTCAGTTCATCCTCTTCAGCTTCGTCATCGCGTCCGCCTATTTTCTTGTGGTGGCATGGATGCTGACCAACGACGATGCGATCAAGTCCGGGCTCGCCGAGGCTATCAAGGCGGGCAATTTCAAGTTGCCCGATATTCCGACCAATGTCCTGGGCCTGATTGGCATTAGCGGTGGTAGTTACGTGATTTCCAAGGCGATCCAGAAGCAGGTGGACGGTCCCACCAAGTAGTCGGCACCAGCCGCGCGACACCGTCGTTGACGCGGCGCGGTCCAAGCCGCTATACGCCGCGCCGGGTCACGCCCCCCCACCGGGGCGCTTCTCTTCTGAAAGGGAGAGCTGCACATGGCGATCGCGCCGAAGCCGGACAGGCGTCCGGGCAATCCCAATTTTTCCTCTGGCCCTTGCGCCAAGCGTCCCGGCTTTGCGCTGGATGCACTGTCTGGCGCCAAGTTGGGCCGCAGCCATCGTGCCGGCGAGCCGAAGGCGCGCCTCGCGGAAGTGATCGAGCGTTCGCGCGAGATCCTCGGCATGCCGGCGGATTGGCGGCTGGGTATCGTTCCCGCCTCGGACACTGGCGCGGTCGAGATGGCGCTGTGGTCGCTGCTCGGCGCGCGGGGCGTCGATGTGCTGGCGTTCGAGAGCTTTGGCGAGGGTTGGGCCACCGACGTGGTGAAGCAGCTTCGGCTTGACTATGCCCGTGTACCTGTCGGCGCCGTACGGCCGGTTGCCCGACCTCGGCTCGGTCGATTTCGGCCACGACGTGGTGTTTCCGTGGAACGGCACGACGTCCGGTGTGCGGGTGACGAACGGTGACTGGATCGCGCGCGACCGACAGGGGCTGACGATCTGCGACGCCACGTCCGCGGCGTTCGCGATGCGGCTGGCGTGGGACCGGCTCGATGTCGTCACCTGGTCCTGGCAGAAGGTGCTGGGGGGCGAGGCGGCACACGGCATGCTGGCGCTATCGCCGCGCGCGGTGGAGCGGCTGGTGAGCTACCAGCCGGCGTGGCCGTTGCCGAAGATCTTCCGACTGACGTCGGGCGGCAAGCTGATCGAGGGCATTTTCAAAGGCGAAACGATCAACACGCCGTCGATGCTGTGCGTCGAGGATGCGTTGGACGGGTTGCGCTGGGCCGAGTCGATCGGCGGGCTCGATGGGCTGGTTGCACGGTCCGAGGCCAATCTCGCCGCGATCGCACGCTGGGTGGTGCGCACGGACTGGGCGGATTTTCTGGCTGAGGATGCGGCGACGCGGTCGTGCACGTCGATCTGTCTGAAGCTGGCAGTGCCGGATGCCGCAAAGCGGATCGCGGCGGTACTCGAGAAGGAAGGCATCGCGTACGACATCGCGGCATATCGCGACGCGCCGCCGGGGCTGCGCATCTGGGGCGGTGCCACGGTGGAGGCAGCGGATATCGAATTGCTGCTGCCGTGGCTTGACTGGGCGCATGACGTTGTCGCACCGGAGCCGGCACACGCGAAGGCGGCGGAATGACAGCGGCACCCCTCCCCAACCCTCCATAGCTGCGCGGGAGAGGGTTGGGGGGTGGCGGGGACATATCAATCAGCGAGTATTCGAATGCCCAAAGTCCTGATCAGCGACAAACTCTCCCCTGCCGCGGTGGACATCTTCCGCCGCCGCGGCATCGACGTCGACTTGAAGCCCGGCCTGTCGCCGGCCGAGCTGCGCGCCATCATCGCCCAGTACGACGGCCTCGCCGTTCGCTCCGCCACCAAGGTCACACGCGAACTACTCGACGTCGCCACCGCTCTCAAGGTCGTCGGCCGTGCCGGCATCGGTGTGGACAATGTGGATATCCGCTCCGCCACCGCACGCGGCGTGGTGGTGATGAACACGCCGCACGGCAATACCATCACCACTGCCGAGCACGCCATCGCCATGATGTTCGCGCTGGCGCGACAGATCCCCGAGGCCTCCGCTTCCACCAAGGCGGGCAAGTGGGAGAAGAACCGCTTCCTGGGGGTAGAGCTCACCGGCAAGACTCTCGGCCTGATCGGCTGCGGCAACATCGGCTCGATCGTCGCCGACCGTGCCAGAGGCTTAAAGATGCGGGTACTCGCCTACGACCCTTTCCTCAACGAAAAGCGCGCGCTCGATCTCGGCGTGGAGAAGGTGGAGCTCGACGATCTGCTGGCACGCGCCGACATTATCACGCTGCACACCCCGCTGACCGATGCGACGCGCAACATCCTCTCGCGTGAGGCGCTGGCGAAGACGATGTGCGGCGTTCGCATCATCAACTGCGCGCGCGGCGGCCTGGTGGATGAACCGGCGCTCGCCGAGGCGATCCAGGCGGGCCACGTCGCCGGCGCCGCGCTTGACGTGTTCGATACCGAACCAGCGACACAATCGCCGCTGTTTGCGCTGGAAAATGTCGTATGCACACCGCATCTCGGAGCCGCCACAGCAGAAGCTCAGGAGAATGTGGCGTTGCAGATCGCCGATCAGATGAGCGATTTCCTGCTCACCGGTGCGGTGGCGAATGCGATCAACATGCCGTCCGTTTCAGCCGAGGACGCGCCGCGGCTGAAGCCGTATATGGAGCTGTGCCGGTTGCTAGGTGCGTTTGCCGGGCAGCTTACGCAGACGCGCGAAGGCGTGATTCGCCGCGTGCTGATCGAGTATGAGGGCCATGTTGCGGCGTTGAACACGCGTCCGCTGAGCGCCGCCGCGCTTGCCGGGCTGATGACGCCGGTGATGGAAGGCGTCAACATGGTGAATGCGCCGGTCGCCGCGCGCGATCATGGCATCGACGTGGCGGAAACGGTGCATGATCGACCCAGCGAATATCAGACACTGGTGCGTGTCACGGTGGAGACCGGCCAACTGATACGTTCGGTTGCCGGCACGCTGTTCGCCGGATCGCGGCCGCGTATCGTGGAGATCAAGGGCATCAAGGTCGAGGCCGACTTCGCGCCACACATGCTGTACGTCACCAATCAGGACAAGCCGGGCTTCATCGGCCGCTTCGGTGCGACATTGGCGGGCGCGGGGATCAACATCGCGACCTTCCATCTCGGCCGCGCCAATCAGGGCGGCGATGCCATCTGCCTGGTGTCGGTGGATGAGGAAGTGTCGGAGGATGTGTTGTCGATGGTGCGCACCCTGCCGCTGGTGGTGCAGGCGACCTCGCTGGCGTTCTGAGCGATGGCGGTCAGCCGCGGCTTCCAGGATTTCATCTTGGACCTGCTCGCTCCACTCGATGCCACGCCGCGCCGCATGTTCAGCGGTGTCGGACTGTTCCATAGCGGCGCAATGTTCGCGCTGCTGGTGCGCGATGTGATGTACCTGCGGGTTGACGATGTCACGCGCGAACAATTCGAACGTGCCGGCAGCCGGCCATTCAGCTACCATCGCGGCGGGCGGGAGGTCAGTCTGTCGGCGTACTATGTGGTACCGGAGGACCTGCTGGATCGCCAGGACGAGCTGCTGCAATGGTCGCGCGATGCCGTCGCAGCTGCTCGGCGAGCAGCTTCGAGTGCGCGACCTGCCACGTCTCGTTCAGGTGTTCGGCGGTATCGAAGAAAGCGGAACGGGGGTAGCGGCTGAAATTCGGCAATATCGAGGAAGTCGCCGCCGTTTGCCAGGTAGACCGATCGAATGGCTTGCAACGTTGCAGGCGGCATCGGGGCATCGGCGACGCCAGTCGGCAACCCGCCGATCACTTGTACGCCATGTGCGGCGGCCCAGCGGATGAAGGCGACGATCAACGCACTGCCGTGGCCGGAGCGGATCTGCTCCGCCGACGGATGGTATGGCTTTGCGGCCGCCAGCACGGCGCGGCTGCTCGCGGCGAGTTCGGCGGTGTGGCCGATGTGGTCACCCCATGCATTGGTGGCACCGGTGATCTCTGCGCGCGGATCATGAAAATGCACGAACACCAGCGCAGCCTCGATCGGTCCCATCAGCGCGGCGCGCAGATCGAACGAGAACAACGCGGCAAGCCAGCGTTCGGGCACCAGCGTGGCGAGCGTTCGCCAGTCATGGCGGAACATGATGGCGGCGTCCGGTCCCACCGCGGTCGCTGCGCGCGTCCGGACGTACTGCGCTTCCTCCATCGGCAGGTATACGATGTCGCCGGAGTGAAGCACCCGCTGCCAGCGCGCGAACAGGTAGTCGAGACCGATCCCGACCGCGACGCCACCGTTGACGCATGGCATGGCAAGGATCGGTTCGATGACCTCGCAGCGGTGCGAATAGGGGCCGTTGGAGCCAGCCAGGATCACCAGCTTCGGCCCATCGATCGAAGCGGCGTGCGCCAGCTTTGCGTCGATCTGCTGCCGCAGGAAGCCGAGTGCGAGCGGCCGGTCGAGGATGAAGCCGAATGCGCAGGCATAGAGCAGGAGAGATGCCAGGCAGGCGGAGATCAAACGGACGCAGGGCCAGCTGTCAGGGAAAATCGGCATCAGAACTGGAAGTACAGAAAGGGTGTGACGTGCGGCGCGAAGAACAGCGCCTGCACGGTGAACGCGAAGCCGCCGGTCAGAGCCCAGCCGCGCGCGCGTTCCGACAGCTCGTGCACTGTCGGCAGCGCCAGGACGATCGTCCAGCCGAGCAACAGGCAGGCGGAGACCTCGGGAAAGCTCAGCGTCCTCGCATCGCCGAGGTAGGGCAGCAGCGGCACCGGTGTCGCGATCGACGGCCAGCGGCGGGAAGGCGTGCACGATCATCTGCGGCAGCGCGATGCCATTGCACCCCGCCATGCCGCGCAGCATCGTGCGCGTTGCATCCAACCCGGTCGCCCGGAACGGCACCCACGCGACGACCACAGCAAGCAACGTCAATATGCGACCGGCAAGCGGCGGGAAGCTTCCACGGGAACTGGCCGTGCAACACCAGATAGAGCCCGTGCAGTCCGCCCCACAGCACGAAGTTCCACGCCGCGCCGTGCCACAGTCCGCCCAGCAGCATCGTCGCCATCAGGTTGACGTTGCGCCTCGCCTCGCCGCGCCGGTTGCCGCCGAGAGGGATATAGACGTTTTCGCGCAGGAACCGGCTCAGCGTGATGTGCCAGCAGCGCCAGAACTCGGCGATGTTCGCTCGCCTTGTATGGACTGGCGAAATTCAGCGGAAAGCGCACGTTCAGCATGCGTGCCAGCCCGATCGCCATGTCGGAATAGCCGGAGAAATCGAAATAGATCTGCAGCGCGTACGACGCGGCGGCGTACCACGCCTCGACCAACGTCAGCTGCGCGCCCTGCGCCGCGGCGGCAAAGCCCACATCGGAGAAGTGCGCGAACGTGTCCGCCAGCACGACCTTCTTCGCCAGGCCGAGCAGGAAGATCGTCAGCCCCTCGGCGATGTGCTCGGCCCGCGGCGTCGCCAGGTCGGGGGCCAGCAATTGCGGCATGATCTCGCGCGGCTGCACGATCGGCCCGGCGATCAGGTGCGGAAAGAACGCAATGAACGCGGCGTACGGCAGCAGGCCGGTGTCTGCGCGTTCGCCGCTACTGCTCTCCACCAGGTACATGATCTGCTGAAAGGTGAAGAAGCTGATAGCCAGTGGCAGGAAGATGTCCAGCTCGGGCGCGTGTAGCTGGGCCACGTCATGGATCAGGAAGTTGGCGTATTTGAACCAGCCGAGCAGCGCCAGGTTCGCACCGACACCGGCGATCAGCCAGCGCCGCGCGGCACGCTGCCTGTCGCTGCACGCCAGGCGCAGGATCCGCTGACCGACTGCATAGTTGGCAGTGATCGATCCAGCGAGCAGCAGGACGAATTTCGGGTTCCACCAGCCGTAGAAGAACAGGCTTGCGGACACCAGCCAGCGCAGCGCCCAGCGCGACCCACCGGCACGCCCCGCCAGGAAGAATCCCGTCACTGCGACCGGCAGGAAGCCCAGCACGAACTCGGGGGAATTGAACAGCATGGCGCGCGCGCCGCGAGTGTCCCGCTACTGGCATAACCAACGGTAAACGCCGGTTTCGCCGCGCCGCGATAGCTGATAGCTGGATGGTCGATGAGTGACGATGTCCCCAACCACCGCGCGCTGTTGCCGGCCGGGCTGCGCGACCTGCTGCCCCCCGATGCCGAAACCGAGGCAGCATCGGTCGAGGCGCTCATGGAGGTGTTTGCCGCGCACGGCTATCAGCGGGTGAAGCCGCCACTGCTGGAGTTCGAGGATAGTCTGCTGGCCGGCTCGGGAGCGGCGGTGGCGGAACAGACATTCCGTCTGATGGACCCGGAAAGCCAGCGCATGATGGGCCTGCGCGCTGATACCACGCCGCAGGTAGCGCGCATCGCCACGACGCGGCTGGCGCTGGCGCCACGGCCGCTGCGACTGTCCTATGCCGGGCAGTGCCTGCGCGTGCGCGGCAGTCAGCTCGCGGCGGACCGGCAGATCGCGCAGGCTGGCATCGAGCTGATCGGCTGCGACAATCCCGCCGCCGATGCCGAGATCGTGCTGGTCGGGGCAGAGGCGCTGGAGGCGGTGGGCCTCACGCGCACCAGCTTTGACCTCACGCTGCCGACGCTGGTTCCAGTTCTGCTGGACGACGCAGGGTTCACAGGAGCAACCCGGGCCGCGCTGGCCAGGGCGCTGGACCGGAAGGACGCGGCCTCGGTGGCGCGCCACGGGGGCAGTCTGGCACCAACGCTGACCAAGCTGCTGTTGGCAGCCGGTCCGGCAGAACGGGCGCTGGCGGCGTTGGAGACGACCAGCCTGCCGCAGGCGGCGCGCGACCTTGCAGGCAGGCTTGCCAAGGCGGTCGCCGCAATCCGTGCGCGCGCGCCATCCCTGCGCCTGACGGCCGATCCGGTGGAGTTCCGAGGGTTCCATTACGAGACCGGTGTCTCGGTCACAATCTACGCACCGGGCCGGCACGAGGAACTGGGGCGAGGTGGTCGCTATATCTGCGGCGAGTCGGAACCGGCAACTGGCCTCACTCTGTTTCCGGATGCGGTGTTGCGCGCCGCACCGACACGCATGGCAAGACAGCGGCTTTACGTTCCGATCGATGCGAACCAGGACGAGGCTGCTCGGATGCGTCATCTCGGCTATGCCACGATCGCCGCGTTGGTTCCGGAGGGCGATCCGACAACCGAGGCGCGGCGGCTGTCCTGTTCCCACATCCTGCGCAACGGCAGTGCCGTACCACTGATTGGAGCCTGACGCATGGCGAATGTCGCGGTGATCGGCGCCCAATGGGGCGATGAGGGCAAGGGCAAGGTCGTCGATTGGCTTGCCAGCCGCGCCGACATCGTGGTGCGCTTCCAGGGTGGCCACAATGCCGGCCACACCCTGGTGGTGGGCAACGAGATCTACAAGTTGTCGCTGCTGCCGTCCGGCCTGGTGCGCGGCAAGATCGGCATTATCGGCAACGGCGTCGTGGTGGATCCCGAAGCGCTGCTGGCCGAGATCGAGAAGGTGCGAGCGCAAGGCATCGACGTAACGCCGGCCTCGCTGCGGATCGCCGAGAACGCCACGCTGATCCTGCCGATGCATCCGGCGCTCGATCGGGCGAGGGAGGCGGCGCGAGGCGATCGCAAGATCGGCACCACGGGGCGCGGCATCGGTCCTGCGTATGAGGACAAGGCTGCCCGCCGCGCCATCCGGGTTGCCGATCTGGCTGAGCCACAGACGCTGGCCGACAAACTGGATGAGCTGCTTCTTCATCACAATACATTGCTGCAAGGTCTTGGTGCCGAGACATTTTCCAAGGCAGACGTGCTCGCCCGGTTGATCGCTCTGGCGCCGCGGATTCTGCCGTTCGCCGAACCGGTGTGGGAGCGGCTGGACGAGGCGCGACGGGCCGGCAGGCGCATCCTGTTCGAGGGCGCGCAGGCAGTGATGCTGGACGTCGATCACGGCACCTACCCCTACGTCACCTCAAGCAACACCGTGGCGGCGACGGCGGCGTCCGGAGCCGGTGTCGGACCATCAGTGGTCGGCTTCGTATTGGGCATCGCCAAGGCATACAGTACCCGGGTTGGCTCGGGTCCGTTCCCGACGGAACTTGCGGACGCGACCGGACAGTTGCTCGGGGACCGAGGCAACGAGTACGGCACCAATACCGGACGCCGCCGGCGCTGTGGCTGGTTCGACGCTGTGCTGGTGCGCCAGGCGGTGAAGGTGGCCGGCATCAATGGTCTGGCGCTGACCAAGCTGGACGTGCTGGATGGGCTGCCGGAACTGAAGATCTGCACTGGCTACCGGATTCGCGGAGAACGCTACCGGCACCTGCCGTCAGCGCTCGGCGCGCAGGCCGCGGCCGAACCGGAATACGAGGTGATGGAAGGCTGGACCGGCTCGTCGCGTGGCGCCAGATCCTGGGTCGACCTGCCGGCGCAGGCGGCGAAGTACGTGCGGCGTATTGAGGAACTGGTGGAAGCGCCAGTCACGCTGCTGTCCACCAGTCCTGATCGCGACGACACGATCCTGATGCGGGATCCGTTCGAGGTTTGAGATTCTAATGGCCGATCACTGAACCTAAACCTTTCTCGGCAAGGATTGGCCCTGCCATGGCTGATTCTGCCGTAACGCAACCCGGCGGCCCGCTAATCGCTGGCCAATACGAAGTGGACGCCGGCCGGAAGCTGCCCCCGGTGGGCGGCCTCGAAGTATTCGGCGTGATCGATCAGCTCGGCGGCCGGACCGATCTGATGGCGATCCGACTCCAGCGGCAATTGCCGCCGCGACCGCGGGCGTTCCAGGCGCTGGCGACACCGATCGAGGGTTTGCTGACGCCGGTGGCGTATGGCCCGGTGGGTGACAACTGCTATGCGATCTGCCTCGCCCCGCCAGGTCCCAGTGTCCTGGGCCGATCGCGACCATGGCCGGAGACGGAATTGCTCGAGTGCGTGCTCCGCCCAGCGGCCCATGTGCTCGAGCACCTGCAGGGGCACGGCATGACCCATCGCGGCATCCGGCTCGACAACGTATTCCAGGGGGCGCCTGGCCAACCAATGGTACTCGGCACCGCCTGGGCCGCGCCGCCGGCAATGGCGCAATCGGCACTGTTCGAGCCGCCGTACTCGGCTATGTGCCTGCCGGCCGGCCGCGGCGACGGCTGCATCGCCGACGATGTTTATGCTCTCGGCGTGCTGCTGCTGTGTCTGGCGCTTGGCCGTACACCGCTGGCGCAGCTCGACGACGCAAGGATCCTGCGTCGCAAGTTGGAACTTGGAACCTACGCGGCACTGGCAGGCGATGAAAGGCTGCCGCCGATCGTCGGCGATCTGGTGCGCGGCATGCTGGCGGAGGACCCGGAGCATCGGCCGACACCCACCTTGCTGCTTGACCCGGCGGCGGCGCGTGGACGTCGTGTGGCGGCGCGGCCGCCGCGACGGGCGCAACGGCCTATCACCCTGGCCGGCGGCGAGATCTGGGACGTGCGGTCGCTGGCGTACGGCTTGGCGGCCGCGCCCGAGCAGGGGCTGAACGCGTTACGTGGCAACGTCGTCGAGCATTGGCTGCGGCGCGCGTTGGGCGACGCGCAACTCGCGGCACGGTTGGAAGAGCTGGTGCGCCACCGTGGCCTGGACATGCTGTCGACCAACGGCGACGACGGGTCAGATCTGGTCATGCACGCGATCGGCGCTACTCGATCCGTTGGCGCCTCTCTGCTGGCGTGGCGTGGCGCTGTGGCCCGATGGCATCGGCGCCGCGCTGGCGAATGGCGCAGGGCAGCGATCCGGATACCGTGGCGCGGCTCGAGGAGCTGATCATGCGCGAGGAGGCAGGCAATTGGGCCACGTCTCGTGCCGATCGTTGCGATTTCGCGGTATTGCGGGTTGAGGCCCGCCAGCAGCATAGCTGGCTGCAGCAGCGCGGCCAGGGAAGTGGGGTGCCGCGACTGGCCTATCTGCTGAATCCGCTGATGCCCTGCGCCAGCCCGCTGATGGGCGGGCGCTGGGTGTCGCACCTTGCGGACCTGTTGCCAGCGCTCGAGGAGACCGCGGGCCGCGTCGATCGCCGACTGACCGAGCCGATCGATGCCCATGTCGCCGCGTTCGTCTCCGCCCGGCTGGAACGGCGGATGGACAAGGAGCTTTCCGCCCAAAACGGCGGCGTGCCGCGGGGGCTGCCTGTCTGGCGCAGCTTCGCGTGCTTGCGCAGTTGCAGTCGCGGCTGCACTCGCGGCCGCTGCCTGCCCTGGCCGCCTGGCTGGCGGCGCGAGCCGGGCCAGTGCTGGCATCCTGGCGGAATCGCGAACGTCGCGCCGCGGTGGAGGAACGACTGCAGGCGCTGACGCAGGCGGGCTATCTGGCGCCGATGCTACAGGCGCTTGAGGATCCGGCCGGGCGCAGCGCCGATGCAAATGAGGCGCGCGAGGCGGCGCAGCAGCTGGCGCGCATCGACGCCGAACTGGCGCAGATCGCCGGTGGCGCGCAGGGCCGGGCAGCGTCAGCGGCGCGTCTCGGCCAGGAGATCGCGGCCGGCTTCGGGCTCACCGCCCTGGCCACGGTGCTCGCCGTGGCGGCACTCGGGCTGAGCGGGCCGATGGCCAAACCGAAAGCCGCCGCGAGATCCGGCACTCCCCGGCAGCCGCGGCAACATTCGCTGATCTGGCTGCAAGGCCTGTCTGTGCGGCGCGATGGCGACGCTGGCCACGCCGACGGCGCTGCTGCTCGGGGTCCTGCTCGGCCCGGCGCTGCTGGCGATCGCATTGGATCACGAACCGGGGCGGCCGCGCGCGCGCAGCATCGCCCTGTGCAGCATGGCGGCGGCGGTCGAACCGTTGCGGACGCTGTGGACCGCCGGCCACAGCATGGCGACTGCGAGCGCGCTGCTGGGAAACCTCCAGATCGTCGGGACGGCATGGAGCGCCGCAGCTGCCGGCTGGCTGCTGGCCGAGGTCACGCCGATCGCAGTGCGCGCCGGTACTGGAGGCACTGAGCATCGCCCGCGCAGCCCGACTACGCGCTGAGCGCGCCAAGCTGATGGAGGCGTGGGGGCTGGAGTCGCCTCCGGATGATCAGTGATCCGCGATCTGCCGGCCTGACGCCTGCCGAGCGGCGACCGCCGACTGCGATTGCAGCCGGCGCTCGGCAATCTGCGCCTTCATCGCCTTCTGCAGCTTCTCGAAGGCGCGCACCTCGATCTGGCGTACCCGCTCGCGCGAGATGCCGTATTGCTGCGACAGCTCCTCGAGCGTGGTCGGGTTATCCTTCAGCCGGCGTTCGATCAGGATGTGCCGCTCGCGCTCGTTCAGCGTCTTGAGCGCGCTCGTCAGCAGCGCCTTGCGCCCGGTCAGTTCCTCGTGTTCGGCGTAGGTGGTCTCCTGGCTGTCGGTCTCATCGACCAGCCAGTCCTGCCATTCGCCTTCGCTGTCCTGCCGGACGCTGGCGTTCAGGCTGTGATCGGGCGCGGCGAGGCGACGGTTCATGCTGACCACGTCCTGCTCGGGCACGTCCAGCATGCGCGCGATCTTCGCCACCTGTTCGGGCTGCAGGTCGCCATCGTCGATCGCCTGCATCTGGCCCTTCAGCCGGCGCAGGTTGAAGAACAGCTTCTTCTGGGCCGCCGTGGTGCCCATCTTCACCAGCGACCAGCTATGCAGGATGTATTCCTGGATCGCGGCCCTGATCCACCACATGGCATAGGTGGCGAGGCGGAAGCCGCGGTCAGGATCGAACCGCTTCACCGCCTGCATCATGCCGACGTTGCCCTCGGAGATCAGTTCGCCGACGGGCAAGCCGTAACCACGATAGCCCATGGCGATTTTTGCCACGAGGCGCAGATGTGATGTGACAAGCTTATGGGCCGCATCCATATCCTCATGGTCGCGCCAGCGTTTGGAGAGCGATAGCTCCTCCTCCGGCGAAAGCATGGGGAACTTGCGGATCTCCTGGAGGTACCGTGAAAGGTTTCCCTCGGGAGCGACGTTAATGACGGCAGAGGCCAATGGAGGGCTCCTTTCGTCGCGGCTTCATCGCGCCGAACTTGGCGCAAGAGTGAGGCCTGAATGTTGACTGAACTCATTCATGGGTGCGGGACGGGACATCACGTCCCGGATACCCGCCCCATCCAGGCGGCGGCGTTTCCGGACGTCCCCACCGAGGCAATACACCCGTTCGCATCGGTAGGCCGTGAATACAGGACCGATTTAGTCCTGTCAAGAATTCTGGCCGCTATCAGCCTTGCGCTGGCCGCAGGTCACGTTCAAGCGCGGCGATCAGCCCGGCCATGTCGGGTGGCGGCTCACTCGCGAAGCTGAGCGCCTGGCCGGTGCGAGGGTGGGCGAAGCCGAGCCCAGCCGCGTGCAGTGCCTGACGTGGGAAATCCAGCAGGCGCTGACGGATCGGCACGGGGAGCGTGCGCGCGACGGCCGGCACGCGGCGCAAGTAGACCGGGTCGCCGACCACCGGCTGACCGTGGCTGGCGAGGTGGACGCGGATCTGATGCGTCCGGCCGGTTGCGAGCCGGCACTCCAGCATGGCGACGGCGGTCTGCCAGGCGCGCCGGGTGCAGTAATGGGTGAGCGCCGGCTTCCCATTGCGGGCGACGATCGCCATGCGCTTGCGGTCGCGCCGGTCACGGCCGATCGCGCCCTCGATGTGGCCCGCCAGAGGCTCGGGCAGGCCCCATACGAGGGCAAGGTAGGCACGGTCCAGATCGCGCGCGGCGAAGGCGGCAGTCAGGGCGTTGTTCGCGAGCTGGGTCTTGGCGGCCACCATGATGCCGGAGGTGTCCTTGTCCAGCCGGTGCACGATACCCGGCCGCCGCTCCCCGCCGATGCCGGTAAGCTGCTCGCCGCAATGCGCCAGCAGCGCGTTGACCAGCGTGCCCTCTAGGTTGCCGGGAGCGGGATGCACGACGAGGCCGGCCGGCTTGTCGAGCACGATCAGGTCGGCGTCCTCGTAGAGGATGGGAAAGGGGATCGCCTGTGGCTGCGGCGTTGCCGGCATCGGCGCCGGGAGATCCAGTTGGTAGGTGGCGCCGGGACGGACCGGCTCGGCCGGTTCGCTGAGCACGCTTCCGTCGCGGCGGGCGCAACCCTGCTCGATCAGCGCCTTGACGCGCGACCGAGACAGCCTGCCGATGGCATCGGCCAGGAAGCGATCGAGCCGTTGGCCGCGCGCCTCCGGGACGGCGACGGTGATGAACGGCCCGGCAGGAGGCTCATGGTCTCGCATGGGAGGGAGTAAGCGGCTCCCGAAAGTGCTCGTCATCGTCGTGCGCGTGCCGATCGACGCGCCGACGATCGCGCCCGTAGTATTGATCGCGCGGCGGGCGGTGTGGGTCCGGAGGAGGTCAGACGACAGCCTGAGCCGCGGTGTCAGGAATACCGCTGATCACAGCGCCGGTCAGCCGCGGGCCGGTTTGCTGCTGTGAGACTGCGACACGGTGGCGGACGAACCGGCTGCGTCCGACTTGTTGAATTCGCAGGCGAACGCGGGGGCCACGGCGGCAACCGCAAGCGTAGCGACGAAAAACAGACGAAGCATCTCGCGTCCTCCTGAGCCGATGACGGACCCCAGCATCGTTCACAGGTGACCCCACCGCAAGTGCTGCGTGCGGCCGGCGGTGGGTCAATTTGAACCAGGGCGGATTGTCGGCCGCGCAGCCCACTCCTCCGGCCGCCTCGGTGCCGGGCATGTCCTTGTTCAACCGGCGTGCAATCCCTGGCAACATCCCTTCGACGATGCGGCTCGTCTGCTCGCCGCAACGCGCTAGCAGGGCGGCCGCATGACGCGCGATCGCGATAACCCGCCGGTGAGGTTATCAGGAAACAGTCGAGCCGCAGGCCGCACGCCGCCGGTTCCGCCATGGCCGGGGACGAGTTAGTAGAGGCGGGGGCTCGCGCAAGGGAGGCAATATGCGGTTCCTGAAGGTGCTCGTCATCGTCATGGGCGTGTTAATCGTAGTGGCGACGACGACGCTGGTGGTGACTGATTGGCCGGCGGATCAGCGGGTCGGGCACGACGGTGCCGGCATCGGTTGCGGTACTGCTGGACGAGCCGGGAGGGACGCGGATCGTGCGGATCGCCCCGGCGGGTGATCGGCTGGCGGTGCAGTTGCAGGGCGGTGGCGCTGATCGGGTGGTGCTGATCGATCCACACACCGGCGCCGTCGTTGGGCGGATCGGGCTGCGAGCTCCGTAAGCCGGCTTGAACTTGGCAGCCGGCTGCCCTAGAAGGCGCGGCCTGACCGAGGTCCCCTTCGTCTAGAGGCCCAGGACACCGCCCTCTCACGGCGGCAACGCGGGTTCGAATCCCGCAGGGGACGCCAATAAAGTCAATAGCTTAGAAGGCGGACCAACGTAGGTATTTAGAAAATACGGTAACTGCCCGGGTACCCGCCTACCTCGGAGAGGCGGTCTGAGGGTGTGATGGTCTGGGAGTTGGGCATCCGCGTGACGAGCGGGCGAAGATTGCGTTTGACATGACTTCGGCTGCCCGATTCCAAGGGGTCGGTGGACCGTACCGCCCTTGAGCAACTGTCGCCGCACGACCTTATCGCTCTGCTATTGGCGCAGGAGGCGCGTCATGCGGCTGAGATGGCGGCGATGCGGGCCCACGTCGCGGAGCTGGAGCGCCGGCTCAGCTTGAACAGCAGCAACAGCGGCAAGCCGCCCTCGAGTGACGGGTTGAAGAAGCCTGCGCGGGTCAGCAGTCTGCGGGAACACTCCGGCAAGAAGCCGGGCGGCCAGAAAGGTCATCCGGGGAAGACGCTGTGTCGAACCGAGACACCCGATGCGATCATCGACCATTATCCGCCGGCTTGCGCCTGGTGTGGCGCCCCGCTGACCGAAGCGATGGCCACCAGCCATGTCGCACGGCAAGAGTTCGACCTGCCCGAACCGCAGTCACTGGTCGTTACCGAACACCGGGCGCACGACTGTCGTTGCGCGGCGTGCGGAGCACAGACACGGGCGCGCTTTCCCGATTGGGTGACGGCGCCGGTGCAATACGGCAAGCGGATCGGCGCCATCGTGCTCTACCTGCTGCACTACCAGTTGCTGCCGGAGAAACGTCTCGCAACGCTGATGGCCGATCTGTTCGGCGTGCGGCTGGCCACGGCAACCATTGCCCGGATAAGTCACGACTGCGCCGAACGCTTCCAGGGTTTCGTCAATGTCGTGCGCAACCAGGTGGCAACGGCGCCAGTCAAGCATATGGACGAGACCGGCTTCCGGATCGGCGGCAAGACACAATGGCTGCATATCGCCTCGACCCTGCTGCTCACTTTCTATCGGGTCTCGCCAGGCCACGCGGCCCACCGCCACGCCGGGTCGGCCACAACCTGCTGCTGCGGCTCAGCACGCGCAAAGCGGACGTGCTCCGCTTCCTGACCGATCCGAGCGTGCCGTTCACCAACAATCTCGCCGAACGCGACGGGCGGATGATGAAATTGCGGCAGAAAATCTCAGGCGGCTTCCGCTCCGAGCAAGGCGCCGTGGACTTTGCCGTTGTCCGATCGCTGATCTCGACCGCCAGAAAGCAGGGCTGGGATCTGCTCGAGACCCTGACAGCCACCAACTCGGCAAAGCTGATCGATAGCCTGCGCTTGGCCTGATCCCTCTGCTACCTGGGTAGTTACAGATCCTCTACAATCCGCCGAGTTGGTGCCCGCCCGATGCCGAGATGGCGGGATACATACGTGCCAACGCGAAGGCGCTCGCCGGCATCGACCCTGTCCCCGTCATCAGCCTTGGCGGCACCGACGCGCGGCTGTGGCGCTATGCCGAGATTCCCGCAATTGTCTACGGACCGGCACCGACGGGCATGGGCAGTTTCGATGAGCACGTCACCGTAGACGATTTCCTGCATACGGTTCGCTGCCACGTACTTTCGGCGTACGACTACATGGCGCGATCCGGACAGTCAGGCTAAGCGGAGTTTCTGGTTGAACTGGGAGGGGTACCTATGAACGCCGAGCAGCTTCGCGCCATGCAGGCACCGATCAAACAGCGCTACCGCGACACGCCCGATGCCGCCCGCGTTCCGGCGCGCGCCGAGGCGCGGCTGGACGCCGATGGCATCGCCTGCGCCGTGCCGACCTGGCATGGTGAGACGAAAGCAGGCCTGCACCCATCGACCGGTGGTTCCGGCGAACTTGCGTGCTCCGCCGACATGCTGCTGGAGGCGGTGGTTGCCTGTGCCGGCGTCACCCTGCGCGCTGTCGCCACCGCGTCGGGCGTGACCATCCGCGGCGGCCGCGTTGTCGCGGATGGTACCTGGGACGCGCGCGGCACGCTCGGCATCGACAGAAGTGTGCCGGTGGGCCTGACCGATATCGCGCTGCGCTTCGAGATCGACAGCGACGCCGAACCGGCGAAGCTGAAGCGCATGATCCAGACCACCGAGCGTTATTGCGTCATCCTCCAGACGCTGCGAAATCCGCCGAAAATCACGGTGGCCTGAGCGCGAAGTCTGCGGCCCGCCCGCCCGCGATACGCCCGAACACCACGCCGGCGACCAATCCGGTGCCGCTGCCATAATTGTGGAAATAAAGACCACCGATGATCTCGCCCGCTGCATACAGGCCGGGGACTGGCGCACCCGACGTGTCCTCGACCTCGGCCAATGGCGTCGTCTTCAATCCGCCGAAGGTGAATGTCACACCCGCGGTGACGCCGTAGGCATGGAACGGCGGCACATCGAGCCGCTGCGCCCAGTTGGTCTTGTCGATCGCCAGCCCATGCGTGCGCAGTCCGTCGTGGATGTTCGGATTGAACGCCACGTCGGGGCGCGGCGCCGAGTTGTATTGACGCAGAGTCTCCAGCACCGCGCCGGTGTCCACGCCCGTCAGCTTCGGCGCCAGTTCCTCGAGCGTGTCCGCCTGCTCCTTGGTGATGCGCGCGATGCGGTACTCCTCGCGCAGCAGATGCACGATCTTCGCATCGAAGATCTGCCAGGCGAACAGACCAGGCTGCTTCATCACCTCATGCCCGTACTTGGCGTAGGTGTAGCTGTGAAAATCCAGCCCTTCGTCAAGGAACCGTTCACCGCGCGCGTTAACCAGCACACCGAACGGGTAGTTGTGCTTCTGAAACCGGTCGCCGACCGTCAGGTCGCCGTACGGCGGCGCGTTCATGTCCCACTGCACGGCGTGCGCACCCGACCAGTGGCCGGCGACTGCGGCACCGATGTCGATCGCCATGCGATGGCCGATGCCGGTGTTGTATTTCGTGCCGCGCACCTTTGCCAGGTCCCAGTTGGGTCCGAGATAACGGGCGCGCATTTCGGCATTCGATTCGAACCCGCCGCATGCCAGCACCACCGCGCCGGCGCGCAGATCATATCGCCGGAAGCAATGCCGCACGCGCACGCCGTCGATCCGCGCATCACCACGCAGCAGCGCCGTCGCAGTGGTGTCGTACAGCACCGGGATACCAGCCTGCTCCAGGCGTTCATGCAATGTCGCGACAAGGTGCTGTCCACCGCCCAGGATGTGGCACGCCAATCCACCCCAGAACTTGAACTTCCCATCGACCTTGAACGCCTGCCGCCCGAGCGCCGGCTGAAACCGCACGCCGTGCTTGCGCAACCATAGGCCCGCCTCGAAGCTGTTGCCGATCAGCACCTCGGTGAGATCGGGATCGCAGCGATACTCGGTCAGCCGGCCCATGTCGTCGAAATACTGACCTTCGGTGTAGTGGCCGAAGTCAATGCTCGCGAGCTCGAGGTCGGCGATGTCCGGGGCGAGCCGCAGCAGGTCCTTGACGCTGGAATAGGTGAAGCGGAACGCGCCACCGGTGAATGCCGAGTTGCCGCCGCGGGCTTGCTTCGGCGCTGTCTCGATCATTGCGACCGAGGCACCTGCCGCGTGCGCCGACAGGGCGGCGTTGGCCGCGGCGTTGCCAGCGCCGATCACCAGCACATCGACCTTGCCGAGTTCCGCCGGTGTCATCGGCCGCCTCCCGAATTGCATGCCCCTCAGTCTCGCACACCGCTTGACATCGGAGCAAAGCGTGGGATGCTCGAGGCGCACCGGGGTGCCCTCACGCGAGGGCTGAGATCACACCCGCGAACCTGCTCTGGATCATGCCAGCGGAGGGAGATGTTATCGTGCACATCATAGTCGTCGGCGCCGGCATCCTTGGTGCGAGCACCGCATTTCACCTGGCACGTGCGGGCGCGCAGGTGACGATCGTCGATCAGGCGCAAGACGGACGCGCCACTGCCGCAGGTGCAGGCATCATCTGTCCGTGGGTCTCCAGCGCGGAGGATGCGGCGTTCTATCGCCTCTATGTCGAGGGCGCGCGTTATTACGACAAACTGGTTCCAGTATTGGCCGAGCTTGGTGAAACCGATCTCGGTTTTCGCCGCGTCGGAGCGCTCGTCGTGTCGAGCGATGCCGGGGAACTCGCAGCATACAATGAACTGCTGTCTCGCCGGCGCGCCGACACGCCCGAGATGGGTGCAACCAGGCTGCTGTCACCGCGCGAGACCGGGGCACTGTTCCCGCCGCTGCGCGGCGATCTTGCGGGCCTGCATGTCGCCAATGGTGCCCGTGTCGATGGACGGCGGATGGCGGCGGGCCTGTTGCGTGCCGGGCAGCGGCTTGGTGCCCGAATAATCGAGGGGCATGCCGAACTGATCGCCAGCGGCAACCGCGTTACCGGTGTTCGATTGGGTAATACAACGATCGCAGCGGACTGCGTGATTGTCGCCGTGGGCGCCTGGGCGTCGTCGCTGCGGCTGCCGCTCGGCGCCACATTGCCGATCGAACCGCAGCGCGGCCAGATCGTTCACCTGCATCTGCCGGGCCAGCAGACGCGCGACTGGCCGGTCATACTGCCGCCAGGCGGCCATTATCTGCTGGCATTCGATGACTCGCGCGTGGTTGCCGGCGCGACGCGCGAGAGCGGCGTCGGCTTCGATTATCGCGTGACCGCGTCCGGCCAGGCCGAGGTGCTGGCGGAGGCACTGCATGTGGCACCCGGTCTGGCAACGGCGACAATCATCGAGACGCGTGTCGGATTCCGGCCTGAGGTACCGGGGGGCAGGCCGTTGCTCGGACCGGCGCGCGGCATGGAAGGGCTGGTGATCGGCAATGGTCTCGGCGCGGCTGGTCTCACCATCGGGCCGTTTGCCGGGCGGCTCCTCGCGGACGTGGCGCTCGGGCGCGATGCGGCGCTCGATCTCGCGGCGTTCGAACCGATGCGGCGCACGACAGGGGGCGAACACGCGCCGCCACTTCGCTGACTACTTCACATCCGTATACGGATACATCACGTCGCCCGTCTTTAGCGCCGGCGGCCACAGGATCACCTCGGTCTTGGGATCCCTGAACTGCTCCACATCGTTCGCCTTCACGTTCTGGAACTGCACCTCGTTCACGCGGGACTCTGCCCATTCGCCATTCGACCCGAACTTCACGTCGCCGACGATGGTCTTGAATGTGTGCGTGCGAAAGTAATCGGCGAGCTTGTCCTGATCCAGGCTCTTGGTGCCTTCCACCGCCTGTTGCAGCACCTGCATATAGCCGAATGCGAACGGCGGCAGATAATAGCCGAGTGGATCGACGCCGGCAGACGCTGCTTGCGATTGGTACTTCTTCAGGAACTCCTTGCTTTCCTCGCTGGCCAACGCAGACCACGGCAGCCAGTAGTCGTAATCGACGATACCATTCAGTAGCGGGCCGAGCTGCGCCTTGATCGCGGTGCTTTGCAGCCCGACCATGCCCCCGCCGAACAACTTGGTCTTCAGGCCAACCTCGTGTGCGGCACGGATCATGCCGACCGAATCAGGCGGATAGGAGCAGACCAGAACGAGATCTGGATCAGTCGCCTGGATCGCGCGGACGATCGGTGTGTAGTCCGTCGTGGTCGGTGGGTAGGTCTTGTCGTAGACGATCTTCAGGCCAGCCTGCTTTGCCAGCACCCGAGCGCCGTCCATCGCGTTGTGCGGGAACTCCGCATCGGCTCCGACCATCGCCAAGGTCCGCGGCTTCGGATTCTGGGCCATAGCGGTGGCGAAGAAGCCTTCGGCGAAACTTTGCTTTGGATCGGGCCCGCCGGTCGGCGTGAACGAGAAGTATTTCGGATACTGGAATTCGCTGTTGACCGCCAGGCCGAACAGACTTAGGAAGGTACGGTCGTGCTGCATGATGATCGGCATCGCTGGCGCGATCATGTTGGTGGCGTAGCCGCTGATCACCAGATCCACCTTGTCCACGTCGAGCAGCTTGGTATAGATACCTGGGATCGTTGCGGGATTGGACTGGTCGTCATAGTAGATCAGCTTCACCGGCCGTTTCAGCAGGCCGCCCTTCGCGTTGATGTCGGCCTCCCAGATCTGCATCGCCAGCAGCGCTGCCTTGCCGTTGGGCGCGAGTCCGCCGGTGAGTGCCATGCCGAAGCCGATTGTGATTGGGTTTTGCGCGTGCGCGGACGCGATGCACACAAGAGCTGCGGCGGTGGCGATAGCGAAACGCCTGGGCAGCATCAAGAATTCCTCCCGGTTGATTGCTTGGCCGCATCCTATGGTGCAGCGGCCTGGCACGCCAGAGGGGATGCGCTATGCTGCGCCGATTGACCATAGGAGCGTTCCCATGCAGGACCTTGACGAATTCACCGTCACTGACGCCGCGCTCACGCAGATGGCGGACACGCCCGACCCACGTCTGAAGGAGATCATGGACGCGGCGGTGCGCCACCTGCACGCGTTCGCTCGAGACGTGCGATTGACTCCGGCCGAATGGCTCACCGGCATCCAGTTCCTCACCGCGGTCGGCCAGGCGTGCACGCCGTTCCGCCAGGAGTTCATCCTCCTCGCCGATGTGTTGGGCGTCAGCGCGCTGGTCAACGCGATGCACGACAAGAAGGCGCGCGAACTCGGCACGCAGAGCAGCCTGCTCGGCCCGTTCTATCGCGAGGGCGCGCCGAACTTGCCGCTCGGTGCCAGCATCGTGGCGAAGCCGTCGGCGCCTGAGATCGTGGTGTACGGCCGCGTCACCGACAACGACGGCAAGCCGATCCCCAATGCGCTGGTGCAGGTGTGGCAGACCAGCGAACACGGGCTGTATGACCTTCAGGCAGAGAACGCCGCTGAGGTCATGGACCTGCGCGCGAACTTCCGTACCGATGCGGATGGCCACTACCATTTCCGCACGGTGCGTCCGCTCGGCTATTCGATCCCGATGGACGGGCCGGTAGGCGAGATGGTGAGGGCGCAGCAACGCCATGGATTCCGGCCGTCGCACATCCATTTCCTGATCGGCGGCGATGGTTATCGTGAACTGGTCACCGCGCTGTACTTCGGCGATGACGAGCATATCGGCTCCGATACGGTGTTCGGCGTGTCGGGTACGCTGGTGGTGGGCGCGAAGGACGATCCGGCGTCGCCAATCGCGGGACTGAAGGCGGTGCGCTACGACTTCCGCCTGGCGCATGCGGAGGAAGGCGACACCGGCCGCGTCGGTGCCGATCCATCGAAGCTGATGAAGGCGGCTGAATAGGGGAGGCGGCAATGCCGCGCCGTCTGATCGACATTTCAGTGCCGCTGAAGGCGGGGATCAAGAGCGATCCCCCGCATTCGCTGCCGAAGATCGAGTACATGGACCATCACATGACCGCGCCGGCGATGGCGGAGTACATGGGGGTGCGGGTCGATCAGTTGCCGGATGGCGAATACGCCGCGGTGGAGCGCTGCAACATCAGCACCCATAACGGCACGCATCTCGATGCGCCGTATCACTACTTCTCGTCGATGAACCATCGGCTGAAGCCCGGTGGCGAGCCGTCGTGGCGGATCGACGAGGTGCCGCTGGAATGGTGCTTTCAGCCGGCGGTAAAGCTCGACTTCCGCCATTTGCCGGATGGCTACGTCGCGACCCCCGGCGATGTGGAGGCGGAGTTGAAGCGTATCGGCCATACGCTGAAGCCATTGGAGATCGTGGTGGTGAACACCGCGGCCGGGGCGAAGTATGGCGACGACGACTACGTCGATTCCGGATGCGGCATGGGCAAGGCGGCGACGCTTTGGATGCTGGAGCGCGGCGTGCGCCTGGTCGGCACCGATGGCTGGAGCTGGGATGCGCCGTTCTCGCATACGCGGCGCAAGGTGGCCGAGACCGGCGATGCCGGACTGATATGGGAAGGCCACCGCGCCGGTCGCGAGATCGGCTATTCGCATCTCGAGAAGCTGCACAATCTCGAACTCTTGCCGGCCGATGGCTTCGATGTGGTGTGCTTTCCGGTGAAGGTGCATCGCGCATCCGCGGGATGGACGCGGGCGGTGGCGATTTTGCAGGAGTGAGTGCGGACGCAGCGTAGCGTTGCCTTCCCCGCGCGCGGCAAAGGTCGATGTGCCGCGGCACCCTGGCGCTAGCGCGCGCGCAGCTTCGGCAGCGAACCTGGCATGTCCCGCGGAAACGTCAGTACCGCTGGCCGCACCACGCGTCCTGGCCTGGGAGGCTGTCCGGCGGAGCGAGGTAGCGCGCCACCGTCGCTACACCGGCATGCGGGATGCGCAGCACCGAGATGCACTGATCTGCCGCGGCATGATCACAAGGCACATGGTCGCTGTCCTCGCACGAGCCGTCGTCTACCAGGATCAGCTCCAGATCGGCGAACGTCTGTGCGCGGATGCTGCGGATAGCGCCGTCAAGAAAGCGCGCCGCGTGGTGGATCGGCATGACAACGCTGACCGCTTGAGGCTCAACCTGCCGCCATCCGCATCGCCAGCAGCGGCACGCCGATCGCCAGCAGCGCGGCGAGGAAGATCAGTCCGAAGATCGTTCCCAACCGCCAGAAATCGGCCGGCGGCAGATACCCGCTATTGTAGTAGGCAAGCCCCGGGCCGGTAGCGTAAGGCGTGATCACCCCCATAATGCCGGTGGTGAGCGCGAGCGCCATCGCCAGTGTCGGCGCATCCAGCCCCGGAATGCCCATTCCCGCCGCCAGCATCATCGGCATCATCGCCGTAGTGTGCGCGGTGAGGCTCGCGAACATGTAGTGCGAGAAGAAATACACCGCGACCATCATCACCAGGATCAACGTCGGCGAGTAGCCGCCGACATGCGCCGCGACGAAGTCAGCAAACCACTTGACGAAGCCGGCACGCGACAGACCGTCCGCCAGTGTCACCAAGGTCGCGAGCAACACCAGCGTCGTCCACGCGGCGTGGTTCTTCGCCATGTCGTCCCAGGAGACGACGCCGCACACCAGCATCAGCGCGATCACCACGAACGCGGTCAGAGTCGGGTCGATGTAGCTCCCACCGAGCACCCAAAGCAGGATCGCACCGGTGACCAGAACGGCGAGGATGATCTCCTGGTCGGAGATCGCACCCATCTTGCGCAGTTCACCGCTTGCCCAGATCGACACCTCCGTGCTGCGCTTGATCTCGGGCGGATACAGCCAATAGGCCAGCAGCGGCAGCGCCAGCAGCAATGGCAGGGCGAAGGGCAGTGAGGCCTTCATCCACTGCAGGTAACTGATGTCGACATGCACGATCTTCCTGATGAACTCGACCGCCAGGAAATTCGGCGCGCAGGCGGTCATGAACAGCGAACTGGTGACGCAGCCGGCGGCGAACGTCGTCCACATAATGTAGCCACCGAACCGCCGCGCCGACGCATCGTTGGGTCGCGAGCCGTAAAGCACCGGCAGGTTGTTCACGATCGGGAACAGGATGCCGGCACCGCGCGCCGTGTTGGATGGCGTGAACGGTGCCAGCACGGTATCCGCCAGGGTCGTTGCGTAGCCGACCAGCAGTGTGCTTTTGCCGAGCGCGCGCACCAGCAACAGTGCGATGCGGCGGCCGAGGCCGGTCTTCTGATAGCCGAGAGCGAACATGAACGCGCCGCCGACCAGCCAGACCGTGGTGCTCGAAAAGCCCGAGAGTGCCCAGTTGATGGTCTGGCTGGTGACGTTGAAGCCAGGCTTGGCTAGGTCGGCCGGCGCGTACAGCGTGTAGCGCGACAGCGAGGCCATCAGCGCCAGCCCCACCATACCAACCGCGGGATTGGGCAGCGGCTCGGTCACCAGCGCGGCGATCACGCCGGCAAAGATGGCGAAATACATCCAGGCGTGCTGCGCCACCCCACCGGGCGGCGGCAGTGCGGCGAGAATCAGCGTGATCGCCACCGGAACCACAGCCCGCCACCAGTGGAACGCCGGTCCCGCCAAGGGCCTCGGCGTGGTGAGAGCAGCGGAACTCTGGCTCATGGCTGTACCACCGTTAACGGTTTCATTACCTGTGCCGGCTGAGTTTTTGCGCGAAAATCGCATACTGGCGCAAAACGCGCATTGAGCTAGATCAAGGCCTGTGTGAGTTTGGTGCGGCCTGAGCGCCCGCGTAACCGATGAAGGTTATGGTTCGATGAACGACCACGCTGCTGTGATCACGGCGGAGGGAGAGCTCCGCGCCGGGGCCGCGCTTGCGGCGGCCCGACCGGGAGTCGCGCCTTGAAAGTACCTTCGTCCAACATACCTTCGTCGCAGCCGCCCCTGGAGCTGGATCGGGACTTCGTCGACAATGTCCTCAGCGGGCAGACCGGGCGTCCCGGGGCGCTGCTGGCCATCCTGCAACAGGTCCAGAATAATCATCCGCGCAAATACCTGCCCCGCGAGACGCTCGAGTACATCGCGGCGAAGACGGGCATTCCGCGGGCCAGGATCTTCAGCGTCACCACGTTCTTTGCCCTGTTCAATCTCGAGCCGCAGGGCCGCGACACGATATCCATCTGCCGCGGAACCGCATGCCACACCAGGGGTTCGCGTGACCTGTTCGAGAAGCTGATGATGTACTTCGGTTTCCGGACTGCTGCGGATGGCGAGCCCGACCAGCTGTCGGTCACCACGGCAGACGGACGCACCACCTTGCGCACCGTCGCCTGCTTCGGTCAGTGCGCCCTGGCGCCAGTCATCGAGGTCAACCACGCGATCTTCGGCCATATGAACGAGCGAACGTTGCAGCGCGAGCTGGATGCACTGGAGCAGCGGGAACCCAAGACGTGATCCGCATTCGGGACGAGAGCACCTTCGACACGGTTCGCAACGCCGGACTGGCCAAGCTTAGGCCGCCGCGACCGCGCATCGCCATCGGGATGGGCACCTGTGGGACAGGCAATGGCGCGGAGGGTGTGTTTCACTCGTTCGCCGAGGCGATCGATCGGCGGGGCCTCGACGTCCAGCTGGTGCAGACCGGCTGCTTCGGCTTTTGCGCCGAGGAACCGCTGGTCAATGTCTGGGTCCCCGGTCAGCCGTTGGTCATCCTGCATCGTATCCGGCCGGATCAGGTGAGCGCCACCCTCGATGGGATGGCGGGTGGCAACATCCCTGAGAGCCTCATGCTGTGCAAGATCGAACAGTGGGACCACATCACCGCGCAGCTTGACTACGGCAGCGGACACACGACGGTTTTGCCATGGGACGAAGTACCCTTCTTCAAGGGCCAGAAGAAGATCGTGCTGCGCAACTGTGGTCTCATCAATCCCGACGACATCGAGGAGTACATCGCGATCGGGGGCTACCGGTCGTTGCGCAAGGTCCTGCTGGATGCCACCCCGGAAGCGGTGAACGAGCAGCTAAAGGCGGCAAGGTTGCGTGGCCGCGGCGGCGCCGGCTTCTCCACTGGCCTGAAATTCGAGTATCTCCGAAACGCCGTCGGCGACCGCAAGTACCTGATCTGCAACGCCGACGAGGGCGATCCGGGCGCCTATATGAATCGCAACGAACTGGAGAGCGATCCGCATTCGCTGCTCGAGGGCATGGCGATCGGTGGCTACGTGACCGGCGCTACCCACGGCATCATATACGTCCGTGCCGAATATCCGCTGGCGGTCCATCGGCTGAACGTCGCCATTGCACAGGCCAGGGACTACGGCGTGCTGGGCGAGAACATTCTGGGCTGCGGTCTCAACTTCGACATTGAACTGGTCGAGGGCGCCGGCGCCTTCGTGTGCGGCGAGGAGACCGCGCTGATCAGCTCTCTGGAAGGCCGATCCGGGCGTTCTCGGCCACGCCCTCCCTACCCCGCCGAACGGGGCCTGTTCGGCTATCCGACCAACATCAACAACGTGGAGACCTGGTTCAACATCCCGCCAATCATCACCAAGGGCCCGGCATGGTTCGCCGGGATCGGCAGCGATGCCAGTGCCGGCACCAAGGTGTTCTCCCTGGTCGGCAAAGTCGCCAACACGGGCCTGGTGGAAATGCCGCTCGGAACCCCTCTCAGCCGGTTCGTCTATGATGTCGGCGGCGGAGGCATGCACGGCCACAGCGTCAAGGCGGTGCAGACCGGCGGGCCGTCCGGCGGCTGCATCCCCCACGACATGTTCGACACACCTGTCGACTATGAGGAACTGGGGAAACTCGGCTCGATCATGGGCTCAGGCGGCATGGTGGTGATGGACGACGACAACTGCATGGTCGATGTCGCACGCTACTTCATCGAGTTCACCCGCGCCGAATCCTGCGGCAGATGCACGCCTTGCCGGGTCGGTCTGGACAAGGCGTTTCGCACGCTCACGCGGATTACCAAGGGCGAAGGCCGCGAGGAGGATCTGGCCGAACTCGACGAACTGGGGCGGATGATTCGTGACACCTCGCTTTGTGGGCTGGGGCAATCCGCACCAAACTCAGTGCTCACCGCAATCCGGCATTTCCGCCACGAATTCGAGGAGCACATCCGCGCGAAGCGCTGCCGCGCCGGCGTCTGTCAGGACCTGGCGCTGGCGCCTTGCGAAAACAGTTGCCCATTACATATGAACATCCCGCGCTTCCTCCAGCTCTACAAGGAAGATCGCCTGGCGGACGCGTTCGAATCGGTAATAATGGACAACCCGCTACCGGCGTCCACGGGCCGTGTCTGCCAGCATCCTTGCGAGAGCCGCTGCCGCCGCCAGACCGTGGACGAGCCGATCAACATGCGCGAGGTGCATCGGGTGATCGCGGATTCCATCCTGCTGTCCGACCGATTCGACGAGGCGGTAGCCAAGGTCGTCGCCAAACGGCAGACGGCTACCGGCAGGAAGATCGCCGTCGTCGGGGCCGGACCGGCGGGTCTGACCGCTGCGTTCTACCTGGCGCTGCTGGGGCACCACGTCGTCGTCCACGAATCCCACACGGAGCCGGGCGGGATGCTGCGGTTTGCGTTGCCGGAATACCGCCTTCCCCGCGATGTCCTGGACCGCGAGATAGAGATCATTCGCCGCCTCGGCGTGCAATTCGTCCTCAATTCACACGTCGGTTCCGATATCTCACTGGCCGATCTGGAGGACCGGTACGACGCCGTGTTCCTCTCCCTAGGCACCTGGAAGGAGACGCAGGTCCGCATCCCCGGCAACGATTTGGCGGGCGTATTAGGCTCGCTGCACTTCCTCGAGGGCGAGGCCCATGGCAAGCAGCTGGCACTCGGTGAACGCGCCGTCATCATCGGCGGCGGCAACTCCGCCATTGATTGTGCGCGCACGGTGATCCGCAAAGGGCTGTCCGCGACCGTCATTTATCGGCGTGAGCGCAAGGACATGCCTGCCATCGCAGAAGAGGTCGATGCTGCCGAGGAGGAGGGGGTGACTTTCGTTTTCCTGGCCTCGCCACATCGCATCGTCGGCGAGCGCGGCGCCGTCAAGGCGATCGAAGTCACCAGGACACGGCTGGGTGCATTCGACACCTCCGGCCGCCGCCGTCCGATCGACACCGGCGAGGTGCAGGTTGTCCCTTGCGACGGCGTCATCCTGGCAGTCGGCGAAAGCGCCGATGGCGAGTTCTCGCGCGTGTCCAGCCTGATCACCAAGGCAAGCGGGATGCTCGAGGTCGATCGCTACGAACTGACGACGAGCCGAGAGAACGTCTATGCCGGCGGCGATTTCGTGACCGGCGCGTCGAACGTCGTCACCGCGATGTCGTCTGGCAAGGAGGCAGCGCGGAGCATCGATCGCCATCTCAGTGGCGAAGCCCGCTTCGACGGCATCTTCCCGGTGTTCCAATACGACCAGACGCCGCCCGAGCCCAGCGCCTGCGCCCGGCATCATGCGCATTTCCTGCCGGCCTCGGTCCGTGCCAGATCGTTCGGGGAGGCTGTCCTGGCGTTGCGACCGAAGGAGGCGCGCGACGAGGCCAGTCGCTGCTTGCGCTGCGACATCCGCGAAACGGTCGCACACGCCACGTCGCGCGGGTAGGGAGGAACAGCCGTGGTTCAGCAGATCTCGATCCGTATCGACAGCGAACTGTGCACCGCCATCGAGGGTCAGACCATCTTCCAGGTGGCGCAGGCGAACGGGCGCAGCATCCCGTCGCTCTGCTACATGGAAGGGCTGAGCACACCCGGGTCATGCCGGCTGTGCCTGGTCGAAGTTGCGGGCATCGGTCGCCTGCTGCCCGCGTGCACCACACCTGCCCGGAGCGGCATGTCGGTCACCACCAATTCCGACAACCTTGCCCATAACAGGCTGATGGCGCTGGAACTGCTGTTCATCGAACGCAATCATGTCTGTGCCGTATGCGTCTCGAACGGCCACTGCGAACTGCAGTCGCTGGCGCAGACCCTGGGGTTGACCCATGTCCACCTGCCCTACAACTTCCCGCGCCTGCCGGTGGATATGTCGCATCCCCGCTGGGTGCTGGATCACAATCGCTGCATTCTCTGCTCGCGCTGTGTACGCGTGTGCGACGAGATCGAGGGCGCACAGGTGTGGGACATCTCGGCCCGCGGCATCAATTCGATGCTGGTGGCCGAACTCGATCGTCCATGGGGCGAGTCGCAATCCTGTACCGGTTGCGGCAAATGCGTCCAGGTATGTCCGACCGGCGCGCTGGTGGAGAAGGGTCAAGCGGTCGAGGAGATGACCAAGCGCAACCGCGTCGTCACCGAACTCGCCGCGAAGCGGGGCGCAGGCACATGAAAAAGCCCAGACTGGCCACGATGTGGCTGGACGGCTGCTCCGGCTGCCACATGTCGCTGCTCGATGTGGACGAGGGACTGATCACCATCGCCGGCAAGGCGGACCTGGTCTACAGCCCGTTGGTCGATGCGCGCGAGTATCCCCACGACGTCGATGTCGCGATCGTCGAGGGTGCGGTCAGCTCCGAGGAGGACCTTGAGAAGATCCGGCTGGTTCGGCAGCGCACGCGTATCCTGGTCGCACTCGGCGACTGCGCCATCACCACCAACGTCACCGGCATGCGCAATCCGCTGCCGCTCAAGGCACTGTTCGATCGCGTCTACGTCGAGGGCTCCGACGTCGGCAAGGGCCATCCGACCGAGGGTGTCCCCATCCTGCTGAAGCATGCGATCCCGCTGCATGATGTGGTCAAGATCGATCTGCACGTGCCCGGGTGCCCGCCGTCGGCTCCCACCATCCTGTATGTTCTCAACGAGGTCCTGGAGGGCCGCATACCCGATCTCAGAACCAGGGTGCGGTTCGGCTGAGGAGCAGCTCATGAAGACGATCGTCATCGATCCGGTCACCCGTATCGAGGGTCATGCAAAGATCACCATCCAGCTCAACGACGAGGGCCACGTCACCGAAACGGCGTTCCATGTCACGCAGTTTCGCGGGTTCGAGAAGTTCTGCGAGGGGCGGCCGTACTATGAAATGCCCTCCATCACGTCCCGCATCTGCGGCATCTGTCCGATCAGCCATCTGATCACCTCCGCCAAGGCATGCGAAGCCATCATGAGCGTGCGCGTGCCGCCGACCGCGGCGAAGCTTCGCGAGATCATGCATTGCGGCCAGGTCATCCAGTCCCACGCGTTGAGCTTCTTCCATCTCTCTGCGCCAGACCTGCTGCTCGGCTTCGACTCCGATCCCGCCCGACGCAACATCGTCGGAATCATCGAGGACCATCCGCAACTCGCCCGTGACGGCATAGCGCTGCGCCGGTTCGGTCAGCAGGTGATCGAGGGGCTGGCCGGCGAACGCGTCCACCCCTCCTGGGCAGTTCCCGGCGGCGTCAATGCTCCGCTCGAGATCGCTGGCCGGGATCGCATCCTGGCTGCACTGCCGGAGGCGAAGGCGATCGCGCTTCGCACATTGGGTCTGTTCAAGGGAATGGTCGATCAATTCAGCGACGAGATCGCCGTGTTCGGCAACGTCCCAACCATGTACTCCGGACTGATCGACGAGGGCGGCAACCTGCAACTCTACGATGGCGATCTCCGCTTCATCGACGCCGCGGGGAAGGTCGTGGTGGACCGGATGGCGGCGCAGGACTTCGAACAGTTCGTCGGCGAGGCGACGGTGCCGCATTCCTTCCTGAAGGCGCCGTACTTCAGGCAACTCGGCTATCCTGACGGCGTGTTCCGTGTCGGCCCGCTCGCCCGCCTCAACATCGTCGCCCGCTGCGGCACCGAGGCGGCGGATGTCGAATTCGCGGAATACCACCAGCGATGCGGCGACGTGGTGCAGAGCTCGTTCCATTACCACTACGCCCGTCTGATCGAGATCATCTATTGCATCGAGCGAATGGAGACGTTGCTGCACGACCCATCGATCCTCGATCGGCATGTTCGCGCCCGCGCCGGGGTGAACGCGCTGGAGGGCATCGGAATGGCCGAGGCGCCGCGCGGCACCTTGATCCATCATTACAAGGTCAACGAGGACGGCGCGATCACCTGGGCCAACCTCATCATCGCGACCGGCAACAACAATCTTGCGATCGGCAGCAGCATCAATCAGGTCAGCCGCCACTACGTCGACGGCAACAGGCTCCAGGATGGCATGCTCAATCGGGTGCAGGCCGTCCTGCGGGCCTATGACCCCTGTCTGAGCTGCTCCACCCATGCGGTTGGCCAGTACCCCGTGGAGATCCGGTTGCTCGACGCCGATGGGTCTGTCCTGGATTCAGTGCGCAACTGACGGCTGATCGACAGACCGGATTTCCTGGAGCAAGACCAAATGCCGCACGGTTGCGATGACGTGTGGCAGCGCAGCCGCGACGGCGTCTGACAGCCCGTCGCCGAGTTCGAGCGAGCCAGCACCCACAGCAACCAGAAAAGCCTGAGGTGATCGGCCAAACAGGCGGGCCGCCATGACAAGCAATTCACCGGGATCGACATGGTGCGAGATGGCGGTCAACGGGCCGGGCGCACTGTCCAGAGCGGTCACGGTGACACTGCCAGGCCGGCCGGCCGCCGAGGCATCGACGAAGACCACTAGATCCACCGCGGCAAGACGCTGCGCCAATTCCGGCACAAGCTGGTGGCAGGCGACCGTATCCGCGCCGTTGATGGCTGCCTCGCCAGCAAATGCCTGGGCTGCCAACTGGCCGATCGCATCGTCGCCACGCAGCGGGTTGCCGTATCCGACGATGAGCGCCTTTCCGATGGTGAGAGACCCCCGTGGACTGCGCTACTCTGCCGCCACATTCAAGCCACCGCCGGCCGCATCCAGCGCCTGCGCCAGATCGCCGATGATGTCGTCGATGTGCTCGATGCCCACCGACAGCCGGATATAGCCAGGCGTGACCCCGGTCGCGAGCTGTTCGGCCGGCGTCAGCTGCGAGTGCGTTGTGCTCGCCGGATGGATCGCCAGGCTGCGCGAGTCGCCGATGTTCGCAACGTGGTAGAACATCTGCAGCGCATTGATGAACGCGCGTCCCGCCTCGATGCCCCCGGCCAGCTCGAAGCCCAACAGTCCGCCGTGACCATTCGGCAGATATTTCGCGGTCCGTTCCGCCGCCACACCGGTGTGGAACGCCGGATGGATCACCCGCGTCACCTCCTTGCGCCTGGACAGATACTGCGCCGACGGCCAGCGTGTTCTTGCAGTGCTCACGCATGCGCAGCGGCATGCTCTCCAGCCCTTGCAGGAACAGGAACGCGTTGAACGGGCTCATCGCCGCGCCGAGGTCGCGCAACAGCACGACGCGCATGCGCAGGATGTAGGCGATCGGTCCAAGCGGCTTGGCGGCCTCCGCCCACACCGCGCCATGGTAGCTGGGATCAGGCGTGTTCAGCAATGGCTGGCGTTCCTTGTGCTGATCCCACGGGAAGTTGCCGCCGTCGATCACCACGCCGCCGATCGAATTGCCGTGTCCGCCGATGTACTTGGTGGTGGAGTACATCACCACCGCCGCACCGTGATCGAACGGCCGCACCAGTGTCGGTGACGCGGTATTGTCCATGATCAGCGGAATGCCGAAGCTTGCCGGCCGATCGCGGCCACCTCGGCGATCGGGAACGCGATCAGCTTCGGATTGGGCAGCGTCTCGGCGTAGTAGGCCGCGGGTGCGGTCGATCGGTGGCACGAGCGAACGCCTCCGGATCAGCCGGATCGACGAAGCGCGCCTCGATGCCCTGGTCCTTCAGCGTGTTGGCGAACAGGTTCCAGGTGCCGCCATACAGATCGGTGGAGCTCACGATGTTGTCGCCGACCCGTGCCAGGTTCTGCACCGAGAACGCCGACGCCGCCTGGCCGGACGCAAGCGCGAGCGCCGCGACGCCACCTTCCACCGCGGCGATACGCTTCTCGAACGCATCCTGCGTCGGGTTCATGATGCGGGTGTAGATGTTGCCGAGTTCCTTCAGGCCGAACAGGTTCGCGGCGTGCTCGGCGCTGTCGAACTGGTAGGATGTGGTCTGATAGATCGGCACGGCGACGGCATTGGTCGCCGGATCCCGCCGCCAGCCGGCGTGCAGCACCAGCGTTTCCGGATGCTTCGTCTCGTTGGACATGGTTTGCTCCCGCTACGATCCGGCGCAACTATAGCCGACGGCGACACCGGGTGAAGCGTCTTGTTATGCCGCGCGTTGGCGCAGGATATGGTGGCCCTTGCGCAGTGCCTCGGCCATGGTTTCGGCCGGCATCGCGCCGGAGTAGAGACTATACCCGTCGAGGAAGAACGACGGCACGCCGTTAACGCCGGCCTCACGCGCGGCGCGGTCGGCGGCCAGCATCTCCTGCGCCGCCACCTCGCCGGCCAGGAAGTCCGCGACCGCGGCGCGGTCCATGCCGCCCAACGCGGCGCACTCGGCCAACACGTCGCGATCGCCGATGTCGCGTCCCTGGGTGAAATAGGCGGCGAACACCGCCTCCATCACTGCGTCCTGCCTGTCACCCGCTTTCGCGGGGGCAGGCTCTCCGCGCCCGGCGAACCAAATCAGCCGGTGCGCATCCAGCGTGTTCGGCGTGCGCAGCATCAGGTCCTGGCGGAAGCTCAGCCCGACGCCGGCTGCAGCGCCCGCCACGCGCTCGTCCAGCTCACGCGCCCGCTCGGCGCTGCCGAATTTCTGCGCGCGATAGGCGACGCGGTCGCGACCTTCCTTGGGCATGTCGGGGTTGAGCTGGAACGGATTCCAGTGAACGGAGAAGTGCAGCCCCTCCTGGGCCAGCGTCGCCAGCGCACGCTCGAGTTGGCGCTTGCCGATATAGCACCACGGGCAGATCGCGTCCGAGACGATGTCGATGCGCAGGCCCGCCGGCGATTCGTCCATTGTCGTTGCTCCTCTGCGTTGCCGGTAACATGGGGGCGCAGCGCGCAGCCGGCAACCCAAGGCTGCCTGGGTCCGCCGGTGGGTCAGTGGTCGAAATCCAGGCGCACCACGGTCTGGTCGTCGCGCTCGGTCAGCAACGTCCGATCCGCGTAGCGCCTGATCAGGAAGCCAGCGAGCAGCCGCTGACCGCGGTCGGTCTCGAGGATCTCCTCATGGGTCGGCGGTTCCGCGGGAAATTCCAACGGCGTGCCGCGATAGGTCACGACAACATCGATAACGAATTCGTCGTAGCTGATGTCGAGCCGGATCGCTGCGCTGGCGTCGCAAAAGGCGATGATCGCGTCGATCGTCTGCTGAACCGCGAATTCAACACGATTGATCACGTCCCGGCGCGCGCCCCAGATACCGGCGTTGCGTTCTATGAAATTGGTAATCTGCTGCGCATCGAGCGCACACGGATCGACCGTTATCGCTACCGTCCTGCGAATTCCGATCCGGAACAGAAGATTGAGGGAGAGCGCAACCAGGGTTGCGAGTACAAGTGGCGAGGTCACCAATGGCTGTGCCCAGCGTGGCGCGCCGGCAAATACAGCCGGGTAGACCGAGACGACGAAGAACGACAGCATTCCCATGCCGATCACCAACGTGCGACGGCCGTCGAGCATGCGGGTCGAGATGATCTGCACGCCGTTGATCATGATGAAGACCGCGGTGAACAGCATCGCCGCCGCCATCACGGGACGCGGCATGATCGTGAGCACGCCGATGAGCTGCGGCTGCAATGCGGCGACGGCGAGGATGGCTGCGACCGCGAATGCGATCGCCCTGCTGGCGACCCCGGTCGCGGCCACCAGGCCGACATTCGCGCTGGATATGGTGAGACCGTAGGTTCCGCAGAGCCCCGCGATCGTTGTGGCGATCCCGTCGCCGAGTACGCCGCGTCCGATCGAGACCATGTCGGGCCGCACCCATTCGGCGTCGGTCAGCCGCTGGTAGGTCGTCACCACGGCGGTCGAATTCATGGCGGCCGCGAGGCCGCTAACGGCAAACGGGACCACCATGGACCAGCCGAACGTCCAGGAGACCTGGGATACGCTGGGGAAGGCGAGCAGCGGACGGTTCAGCACGACTTGCAGCGCGTGAAGGGTCAGCAGGCCGACCGCGCCGGAGGCGACGTAGCCCACCAGCATCCCGATCAGGATGCAGAACAACTTCAGGCGGCCTTTGTTCCAGATATTGAGCGCTATCATGACCGCGAGTGCGCACCCGGCAACGATACCGTCTTGCGCGGTGAGGGCGCCGGATGAGCTGTCCTCCAGCAGCACGCGCAAGGCCGCGAGCCCGATGATGGTCCCCACCAGGAACACCACGAGGCCGGCCGATTCCGGTGGAATGAACGGGCGCAGGCGCGACCAGATCCGTGACAGCGCCATCTCCACGAAGCCGGCGAAGATCGTCATGCCCCACAACAGCGGCAGCCCGCCGGCCTTCACCGCCAGAAGGGAAGGGGCGAGATAGACACCGGTGAAGATCGAAGGCGCCAGCAGGCGACTGCCGATCGGGCCACGCGGCAGCGCTTGCAGTAATGTAGCGACCGCCAGTGCGAGGAATCCCAGTTGCAGCATGCCGGTGACCCGGTCCGAGGGTAGTCCGGCCTGGCGCGCAATGATGAGGGGATAGATGGTAAATATCGCGCACACGCCGAAGTGCTGGAGCGCACTGATCCAGATGACCACCGCAGGCGGTCTCTCCTCGAGACCATAGGCGAGCGCGGCCGGCTTCTTTGCGGCGGCGCCATCGGTCGGCTTCACCAGCAGCGCGCTGAATTTGGTTCGAAGGCCATGTAGGCCTGCCCTCGCGGCCGGCTTGCGTGACATCGGAACAGTTCCTCGCATTCGGCAGGACAAGCTGCCAAATGCCCTTGCCACTTGCCAACCCCGGATGGAGGTGCCCCAATCGCGAAAATGACAAGAAACGGCGGGCCGGTTCCGCCGACAGGAGGAGCAATGGCCGTTTCGCCAATTTCGCCGCGCATGCGGCGGATGCAGTGGATCGCGATCGGGCTCGCCACCGCGGCCATCGCACTGAACTATGTCGATCGCTCCACGCTCGCTGTCGGCAACATCAAGATCCGCGAAGAGTTCGGCATCAGCGCCACCGCGATCGGTGCGCTGCAATCCGCATGGTCGATCACCTATGCGCTGTGCCAGGTGCCGATCGGCTATTTCCTTGACCGGCTCGGGCCGCGCTGGCTGGTCGGCGTTGCGCTGGTGCTGTGGTCGCTGGCGCAGGCGGCGGGTGGTTTCGCCGTGTCTTATGTACAGTTGCTGTGGGCACGCGTCGCGCTTGGCGCCGCGGAGTGTCCGGCGTTTCCCGCGGCGGTACGCGTTACCAGCGACTGGTTCCATGTCAAGGACCGCGGGCGCCCGACCGGGGTGTACAATTCGGGCGGCAGCATCGGGCCGTTCATTGCGCCGCCGCTGCTCACCGGTCTCATGTTGGCATTCGGCTGGCGGACCATGTTCATCACCATGGGCCTGGCTGGCGTGCTTGGTGCGCTGGTGTGGTTCAAGCTTTACCGCGATCCGGCCACGACGGAACTCGAGCCACAGGACCGCGCGTACCTCGCCGCCAACCGCGCGGGCGAGGGCAAGGTGGAGGCGCGCAACTGGGGCCGGTTGTTCCGATTCCAGTCGATGTGGGGGCTGATGCTCGGCGCGTTCTGCACCGGCTATGCGGTGTGGATGTACCAGACCTGGCTGCCGGCCTATCTCGAGATGCAGCAGCATATCAGCATCGCCAAGACCGGCTTTCTGGCGTCGATACCGCTGTTCTGCTCGATCCTCGGCGCGTGGAGCGGTGGCTGGTTCACCGATCGGCTGAACGCGCGTGGCATGGACCTGGTGGCGAGCCGCAGGCTGCCCTCCATCATCGGGCTGCTGCTGTCGGGGC
Source organism: uncultured Alphaproteobacteria bacterium (assembly GCA_963749575.1). Taxonomy (GTDB): domain Bacteria; phylum Pseudomonadota; class Alphaproteobacteria; order Acetobacterales; family Acetobacteraceae; genus JAMXLO01. Next base: position 127,971 of record CAVVNM010000008.1, on the reverse strand, counting down.
TGTTCACCGTGATCGCGACCACGGCGGCTAGTCCGACACAGGCGATCGTGTACATCTCGCTGGCGATGTACTTCCTGGCGCTGGGCATCGCCGGCAAGTGGACGCTGATCACCGCGGTGGCGCCGCAGTCCTACTGTACGTCGGTGGCCAGCATCCAGAATTTTGGCGGCTATATCGGCGGCACCGTGTCGCCCCTGGTCACCGGTTTCGTGGTCGATGTCACCGGTTCGTTCGTCATCGCGCTGGCAATCGGTGCGGCGATCACCGTGCTCGGCGCGGTCATTCTGCAGTTGTGCGTGCGCTCGCAGATCACCTCGGCCGATCTGGAGGGAAGCCTGGCGCCCGCGCTGGCGGAGTGAGCGGCGAGGCCGCGTAGGCGGCTTCCACCAGGTCCATCGCTTCCGCCATGTCGGCAAGGTCGGCGATTGGCGGCTCGCCGTAAGCGACGCGGCGCAGTGTGTCCGCGACGAAGGTGGGATAGAAGAACGAGTTGGTCAGCGGCATCGAACGCACTTCGCGCCGACGGTCGTTGTCGAGGATTTCCAGCGTCTGGCTGTCCCGCGCGGCGAAGTAGTGGCCTTCGGTGCGGATCGAATAGTGCAGATCGAACACCGAGTTGGGCGCGGGGTAGAGATAGCCGGTTTCCACCGTGCACGTCGCGCCGCCGCCGCGCATCAGCACGATGGCGTGGTCCTCGATGTCGAGACGGGCGTGGTGGTTCGACATCGCCGCACCGACGACCTGCAGCTTCACGTCCGGCAGCAGCACGTGACAGAGATCCAGGAAGTGCACGCCGAGATTCAACAGGGGCCCGCCGCCTGCGGTGGCGCGATGCAGCATCCATGGGACGCGCTGTTCGTGGTAGCGGTCGACCATGCCGCCGACGAACTTGAACACGATGTAGTGCAATGCTTCACCCGCGGCGATCTCACGGATCGTGTCAATCAGCGGGCTGTAGCGGATCACGAACGGCACTGCCGCGAACAGGTTGGCTCGCGCGGCGCGGGCGGCGATATCGTGCGCGTCGGCCGCGGCGATGGCACACGGCTTTTCCATCGCGAACGGAATGCGCTCCGCGATCAGGAAGCGCGCCTCGTCCGCCATGTCGCAATGGCGGCCCAGGGCGAACGCGAACTCCGGCTTCAGCCGCGCGCACATCTCGCGATAGTCGTCGAACGCCGGGCAGTGTGCCTTCGCGCCGATCTCGCCAGCGCGACCGAGATCCGGGTCGCTGACGCCGACGACTGACATGGCGGGCATCGACAGCAGAGGGTTAAGATAGAACGGTGTGTGCCAGTGCGACACGCCGATCAGCACAATGCGCATATGGCTACTCCTCTGACAGTATGGGGCAGCTGTTGTAACGTTGGTATCTCGAATCCAGGGAATTGACCAATGCCGATCCGGCTTTCCGAGAACTTTCGTGCGCTGTTCTATGCGCCGTTCTATGCCGCGCATGCTATCGGTGCCTATCAGGCGGAAGGCGTCGACGTGACGTTGCTGTCCTCGCCCGATCCGGCGCGCACCGCCGCCGCACTGCGCAACGATGAGATCGATGCGATGTGGGGCGGCCCTCTGCGGGTGATGCTGACCCACGCGCAGGATCCGGCCGCCGACAGCGTGTGCTTCTGCGATGTGATCGCGCGCGATCCGTTCTTCATCATCGGCCATGAACCAAGGCCGGATTTCCGTGTCGCCAATCTGGCCGACGTCCGCTTTGCCTCGGTGGCGGAGGTGCCTACGCCATGGCTCTGCCTGCAAAACGATCTGCGCGAGGCAGGCATCGACCCCGCCGGGTTGAACTGCATCAATGGTCCGAGCATGGCGGACAATGTCGCAGCGCTGCGCGCCGGTTCGCTGGACGCCGTGCAGCTGTTTCAGCCTTATGCCGAGGAGTTGATCGCATCGGGCGCCGGCCATGTCTGGTATGCGGCCGCGGATCGCGGCCTCACCGCGTACACCACGTTGGTGACGCGACGATCCTTGCTGGTTTCGCGGCGCGACGACCTGCTGCGCATGACCCGCGCGCTTACGCGTACACTGCGCTGGATCGCTGCCACGCCAGGCAGCGACATTGCCCGCGCACTGGTCGGTTTCTTCCCGTCGGTCGTCCCCGACACCTTCGTCGCTGCGATCGACCGCTATCGCGCCCTGAGTCTGTTCGCCACAGGCCCCGTGTTGCGGCGTGAGGGCTTTGATCGGTTGCAGGCGGCGATGCGCTCTGGCGGAGCGCTCGACCGCGCCGTTTCGTTCGAACAATGCGTCGACAATTCACTGGCAGAACAGGCCCTTGCTGAGTTGTCCCTCCAGCGATAAGGACCTTTCCCAGCACATCCGCCGAAACCGGGATGGCACTCGGAAGGACGCTCATGAATCGCCGGCAGATGCTGACGGGAATCGGCGGCGCGGCGCTTGCCGCGCGGCCGGCGCAAGCGGTCGAGAAGCCGCACTGGATGAGCCCGCAACTGCCTGACGGCACGCGCGAAGAAGCCACGCTCGAGGCGCTTCCCGGCAAGCAGAAGCTGATCCGCCTGACCGACCGGCCGCCGAACTACGAGTCGCCGATCGAGACCTTCCGGACCCCGGTCACGCCCAATGACCAGTTCTTCATCCGCTATCACCTGGCCGACGTTCCCGCGATGACCGACCTCGGCAAATGGTCACTCACCGTCGGCGGCGAGGCGGCAGATCGGCAGGCCACCCTCGACCTCGACGATCTGCGGAGTTTGCCGCAGGTGGAGGTGGCGGCTGTCTGCCAGTGTTCCGGCAACCGCCGCGGCCTGTCGTCGCCGCATGTCCCAGGAGTCGAGTGGGGCTATGGCGCGATGGGCTGCGCGACCTGGCGCGGGCCGCGACTAAAGGAGGTGCTCGCCAAGGCCGGCGCCAGGGCGAGTGCGGTGGAGGTGTGGCTGGACGGGGCAGATGGACCGGTACTGCCGACCACGCCCGACTTCCGTAAGAGCCTCCCGATCGACAAGGCGATGTCGGATGACGTGATCATCGCCACCACGATGAACGGTCAGCCATTGCCGCATCTCAACGGATATCCGGCCCGCATCATCGTGCCAGGCTGGACCGCAACCTACTGGATGAAGCACGTCACCAGCATCCAGATCAGCGCCAAGCCGCTCGACAGCTTCTGGATGCAGAAAGCGTATCGCGTGCCGACGGGGATGTTCCCGGTGGATCATCCATTCCCCAGCCAGGACAATGCGACCACCTGGCCGATCACCGACATCGTGGTGAACTCGCTGGTCGCCGATCCGCTCGACGGCGCGCGCCGGCCGGCCGCGGGGTTCACAGTGCAGGGTGTGGCGTGGGATCGCGGCCACGGCATCAAGCAGGTCGAGGTATCGCTGGATGGCGGCAACACCTGGCAGTCGGCAAGCCTCGGCGATGACACTGGCCGCTTCGCCTTCCGCGCGTTCAGCCTGCACACGGGACAGCTTGCGCCGGGCAACCACGTGGTGTCGTCGCGGGCCACCAACAATGCCGGCGAGATACAGATGGACAGGCTGAAATTCAATCCCGCCGGCTACCACAACAACGTGCCGCAGCAGATCGCCGTGACCGTGGCCTAGGGAGATGCCCATGTTCCGCTATCTGCTGCCTGTCATGCTGTGCGGTGCCGCCCCGGCACTGGCGCAGGAACAGGTGACACTCAACCCTGGTCCAGGGCTGGATGCCGTCACCACCAGCTGCTCGGTCTGCCACACGCTCAACTACATCAGGATGAACTCGGCGTTCCTGACACCCGATGGCTGGAAGGCGGAGGTGGCCAAGATGCGCGATGCCCTTGGCGCACCGATCGACGACGACACGGCGAACACCATCGTCAAGTATCTGTCGGCGACCTACGCGGTGCAGCCGAAATCATAACAACTGCCCGCCATCCACCACGATGGTCTGGCCGGTGATCCAGGATGCGAGCGGCGAGGCAAGGAACAGCACCACGTTCGCCACCTCCTCTGGGTGTCCCAGCCGCCCGAACGGGATGGAACGCAGGATCGCGTTGTAGAGGTTCGGGTTGTCGGTCTTGCGTCGGTCCCATACGCCGCCCGGAAACTCGATCGAGCCCGGCGCGACGCCGTTCACCCGGACGCCGTCCTTCGCATACATTGCAGCCTGCGTCGCGGTGTAGTGGATCACCGCTGCCTTGATCGCGCCGTACGGTGGCTGCCGTCCTGCCGTGCGCAGCGCCGAGGTCGACGACATGTTCACTACGCTGCCTTTCACCTGCTTGAGGAACGGCAATGCGGCCTGGGTCGCGTGCACGATCGCCATCATGTCCACCGCGACGCTGACCGCCCAACCCGCTTCGTCATCGCTCGAACCGAAGCCCGACGCATTGTTGACCAGGATGTCGATGCCACCCAGCGCCTGCGCGGCATTGGCAATGTAGCGGCGGATCGCGGCGCTATCGGCAAGGTCGCAGACGCCGGCATGAGCGCTATGGCCGAACTTCGCGATCTCGCCGCGTGTCGCCTCCAGCGTCTCCGCGCCGCGGGCGCAGACCGACACGGCGGCGCCGGCCTGCGCGAAGCCGAGCGCGATCGAACGACCGATGCCTCGGCTGCCGCCGCACACCACGGCACGCCTGGAGCTGAAGTCGAATGCCATGACACTCCTCCCGTTACTGGTTCAGGTGAGCAAACGCGTTCTGCATTGGCGCAGCCGAGACCACAATGAAGCCGCTGAACGGCGCGAACATCTCCAGGATCAGAAAGATCGCGGCGCCGATCGACAGAGCGCACAGCAGAAATGTCGCCACCACGGTAGCGTTGCGCGGCGCATTCAGGCCAAAGCTGACGAAGATGATAAAAATCCACGCGATCATGACGCCGAGTAGAACCGGGCTGATTGCACCCGCCTCACTCACCAGCACGAGCCAGCGCGTGTGGACCAGATTGGCCGCGATGCCTAGTGCCTGGTTGCGCAGCCACAGTTGTCCGTCATTCGTCGGCGCCAGTCCCAGGATCGCACGCATCGTCTGGTCGAGCAGGGTGCCGAACTCCTTGCTCTCGAGCGGCTCGACCTCTGTCGGCGTCTTGTCGGGCCAGGTCGTGCGCAGGACGTCTTCGGTGTACGGCAGCAGCATCCTGCGTACCGGGTCTGCATCGGCACCGTAGTCACGCAGCGTCTGGTCGAGCAGGATCAGATCGGCGGCGTAGGAGCGCACCTGCAGATCGGCTCTGTCGAGCGTCCCCTTCGCTGACGCGATGAGCAGGCCCAGCACCAGTGTCGCCAGGATCGAAACCATACCGATGCCCACCCTGACGGCATCGCGTGTTTCGTTGGTCAGGTGGTGGTCCGGCAGCAGTGGGTACAGCAACAGACTGCCAATACCTCCTGTGAATACGAAGGCAGCTACCAGCAGGCCGACGACTACGTCGCTCATGGCGTGGCGGTTCCATTGCGGACCGCGATGGAGTGTGCCGAGGCCGGCACGACGGTGTCCAGCACGTGAGGTGCGGATGACCGCCCTGGGCGACGCCAATGCGCCGGCCTATTGAACAAATCGCAACGCATCCCGGCCAGTCTGTTGTTCGTGAGCTTCATCACCGATTTCGCCGATCAGGCGTTGATCCTGCCGCTGGTTCTCGCGGTCGCCATTGCGCTGTGGCTGCAAGGCTGGCGACGCGGTGCTGGCGCGTGGCTGCTGGCGGCGTTCCTGACCATCGCCGCGATGCTGGGGCTGAAGCTGGTATTCCTCGCCTGTACCGCAAGCCTCGGCACCAGCGATATCCGCACGCCGAGTGGCCACGTTGCCGCCGCGACCGTGGTCACCGGCGGTCTGGCCGCGCTGGTACTTCGCCGGCGTGCGATCGTGCTGGCGGTCGCCTTCGGTGCGGGGATCGTGATCAGCGCATCGCGGCTTGCGCTCGGGCTGCACTCGCTGTCCGAGGTAGTGCTCGGCGCCATCGTCGGATTGGGCGGCGCCTGGGCGCTGCTGGCGCTCGCCGGCCGCCCGCCGCCGGGCCTCAACGCGCGGCGCATCGCGGTGATCGCTGCCGGCGGTCGCGGTGATCTTCCACGGTCTGCACCTGCCGGCCGAGGCGCATATCCGCGTCAACGGCGTGGCGGCTCGCGCATATCCTGGCGGTGTGTCAGTCGGACGAGGCGCGGTTGTAGACGTCGTCCATGCGGACGATGTCGTCCTCGCCGAGATAGGCGCCGGACTGCACCTCGATCAGCGTCAACGGGATCTTGCCGGGGTTCTCCAGCCGGTGCACGCAGCCGAGCGGCAGGTAGACGCTCTCGTTCTCGCGCACCAGCAACGTCTCGTTGTCGCGCGTGACCAGCGCGCTGCCGTTCACCACCACCCAGTGCTCGGCGCGGTGGAAATGCTTCTGCAACGACAGCTTGCGGCCCGGCGTGACCACGATGCGCTTGACCTGGAAGCGTTCGCCCTGGATCAGGCGCTCGAAGAAGCCCCAGGGGCGATACACGACGGTTGTGCGCGACCGCCTCGTGGCGGCCGGCGGCCTTCAGCCGGTCCACCACCTTCTTCACGTCCTGGGCGTGGTCGCGGTGCATTGCCAGCACGGCGTCCTCGGTGACCACGACCACCGCGTCCTCCAGTCCGACCACGGCGGCCACCATGCCGTCGCTGCGGACGTAGCAGTTGCGAGCGGCCTCCAGCAGCACGTCGCCGACCGCGACGTTGCCCTGTGCGTCCTTGCGCCCCAGCTCCCACAGCGCGTTCCAGCTTCCGACATCCGACCAGCCGATATCGGCCGGCACCACCGCGGCACGGCTGGTGCGCTCGGCCACCGCGTAGTCGAGGCTGATCGAGGGGCACGCGGTGAACGCCTCGACGCCGAGGCGGATGAAGTCGAGGTCGGTCGTGCGTTCGCCGACCGCACGGCGCACCGCGTGCAGCACGTCGGGGGCGTGGGTGGCCAGCTCCTCGAGCAGGGTGCGCGCGGTGAACACGAACATGCCCGAGTTCCACAGGTGCTGGCCGTCCGTTGCCAGGCGGGCCGCGTTCGCGGCGTCCGGCTTCTCCACGAATTGCGCGACCGCGTAGGCGCCCGGCGCATCGTCGAGTGCCGAGCCGAGGGCGATGTAGCCGTAGCCGGTCTCCGGCGCGGTCGGGCGCATACCGAAGGTGACGATGCGGCCGGTGCGCGCCGCCGTCGCGGCGATGGCCAGGCTATGGTGCAGCGCGGCGGTGTCGGCGATCACGTGGTCGGCGGCGAGCAGCCACAGCACGGCGTCGGGTTCGGTCTCGGCGACCAGGACGGCGGCGGCGGCGATGGCGGGCGCAGAGTTGCGGCCGACCGGCTCCAGCAGGATACGCGGGGAGGGGATGCCGGCGGCACGGAGCTGCTCGGCGATCAGAAAGCGGTGCTCCTGGTTGCAGACGACGACCGGCGGGGCGAAGCACTCGCCGCGGGCACGCAGCGCGGTCTCCTGCAGCAAGGTGTGCTCGGAAATCAGCGGCCAGAGCTGCTTGGGGAAGGACTCGCGGGAGACCGGCCAGAGGCGGGTGCCGGACCCGCCGGACAGGATGACGGGGATGATCGGGGTGGTATTCATGATCGGAGAATGTGCCTGAACGGCGCGGGAAGTGGCCAGGGGATAGTGCGGCAGCGTCTCATGGGAGTCTGCGCGATGGGCGCCCAGCCCTGATGGGATGTTAGGGGATGTGCGGCGGCGTCTTATGGGTCTCGATTTGCTGCGAATGCAACGTCGGCGGTGGCAAGAACAATAGAACTGCGGGCGGCGGCATGGGCGCCAGGCACCGCGCGAGGTGGTGTGGCCGACCGTAGGGATCGCTCATTCATACAGTGGCTGACATACAGAGGCTGAATGACCTTTGCGGTCCTATATATAATCTTGTATAAACCACCATGGGCGGTGGGTGCAAACCGGTTGAATTCCGGGGAAGCGTGCTGGATGATCTTCCGGCCTTTCCGGCCAGTGCTCGGCGTGAGGCCGGCCATCAGATCGATCGGGTGCTACAGGGACGCAACCCGCAGAGGGCGCCGAAAACCAGCGACCTCGGACCGCGCTGTCAGACGCGACCGGGACTTGGCAAGGGAACTGGGCCAGCGAGCACAAAGCGCCTCGATGGCGTGCGGGATGCGATTGGGGGGCACGCAGGCCCAGGCAGAAAACATGCGGCTGCGGTCCTCGCTCATGATCGCCCTGAAGGAGCACATTGCTCGCGAAGGGTTGAGCCAGCGCGAGGCTGCCAAGGTGTTCGGTGTCACGCAGCCCGCGTGTCGAACCTCACGCGCGGCAAGATCGAGCTGTTTGGTCTCGATAGTCTGGTGAACATGCTGGCCGCTGCCGGACTGCGCGTGGAGATGCGTGTCGCTGGTGCTGCGTGACGAGGCCCCTCTGTCGCGAAACCACCCCACATCCCACAGCGGGGCGCGATGATCACGCCAAACCTGTTCCAACCGAAAGCAGCCCCAACCGCATGACGCACGCACCGATCGGCACCAGAGCGCACGCCGTCCTGGCCGCCCGCATCGCCCGCTATCGCGCCCGTCGCACCCCGGATCACAAGAGTCTGCTCGCCCGGCTTGGTCCCGGCCTGATCACCGGCGCCTCCGACGACGATCCCAGCGGCATCGCCACTTACTCGCAGGCCGGCGCGCAGTTCGGCTACGCGATGTGCTGGGTGATGCTGTTCTGCTTCCCACTGATGGCGGCGATCCAGGAGATCAGCGCGCGCATCGGTCGGGTGACCGGTCACGGCATCGCCGGCAGCATCCGCATGCACTACCCGCGCTGGCTGCTCTACGCGATCGTGGCGCTGCTGCTGGTGGCGAACATCATCAACCTGGGTGCTGATCTCGGCGCGATGGCCGCGGCGCTCAAGCTGATCATCGGCGGCCCGATCCATCTCTACGTGGTCGGCTTCGCCGTTTTCTGCACCTGGCTCGAAGTATTCTCCCACTACGAGCGCTATGTCGCCATCCTGAAATGGATCAGCTTCGTGCTGCTGTCCTACGTGGTGGTGGCGCTGGTGGTGCACGTGCCGTGGGGCGAAGTCCTGTATCGCACCTTCGTGCCGACTTTCTCGCTGAGCACCGACTACGTCGTCACCGTGGTCGCGGTGCTGGGCACCACGATCACGCCGTACTGTTTCTTCTGGCAATCCTCGGAGGAAGCTGAGGAGGAGCAGATCAACCCCGCGGAGCACCCCTTGCTCGAAGCACCGAACGAGGCGCCGGCCGAGATCAGGCGGATCCGTTTCGACACCTACGTCGGGATGGGCTACTCGAACGTGATCAGCCTGTTCATCATCGTCAGCACCGCGGCGACCCTGAACGCGAACGGCATCACCGACATCCAGACCTCGGCGCAGGCCGCCGAGGCGCTGCGCCCGATCGCGGGGGTGTTCACCTTCGCGCTGTTCGCCGTGGGCATCATCGGCATCGGCCTGCTTGCGGTGCCGGTGCTCGCCGGCTCCGGCGCCTACGCACTCGGCGAGGCACTGGGCTGGACCACCGGCCTCGACCGCAAGCCGCTTGACGCCAAGGGGTTCTATGCCACCATCGCGGTCTCTACCCTGATCGGCATCGGCATCAATTTCATCGGCCTCGACCCGATCAAGGCCCTGTTCTGGTCGGCGGTGATCAATGGCGTCGTCGCGGTGCCGCTGATGGTGATCATCATGCTGATGGCGATGCGCCGCGACGTCATGGGCCGCTTCGTGCTGCCGCGGCCGCTGTGGGTGATGGGGTGGCTGTGCACGGCGACGATGGCGGTAGCGGTCGGCATCATGTTTGCGATCTGGTAAGCGAGACCGGTCGCGGTGACGGCAGATTGGCCCTGCCTCGGCAGTGCGGGGGCTGCCTTGCCTGGACGCAACCCGGTGAGCGAGATTTTTACTGTTGACGACTGCAGAAGTTATTCACTGCTATTCCTATAGGCCAGATAGGGAATGGCTGCGATAATCTGAAAGCGCGGCCTGCCAGGCGTCCTTTCGGCGATCGCCGCCGCATCGCCTCTTGGCCGCGGCAATCGAAGGGCGGATCCAGCCGCGACTGCTGAGCACTGAGCGTGGCGAGCCCACCACGCGCTGCATGTTCTGGAGAAGGCGAGAACGTAATCAGGACGTTAGTCGCCATGTCCCATCACTCGGTGAGACTCAGGAGCGAACATCATGCAATCAACCACTGCAATATCCATGCTGTCGACATCCGAAGTGGCGTTCAAGTTGCCGGATGGGACAACGCCTGCTGTTGGGTGGACTGCAACCTATAGCGACCGTTTGTCGCCGAACCGGCCCTGCATTGATCCAGCCAGCGACTGTTTTGTGGCCATCACGATTCTGTCACACTGAGCGGAGATATGCGATGCATCGTGTTTCCCTGACGCGGCGTTCCGCCGTCATCGCAACCGTGACCGCATTCACGGCGGCCCGCGCATCCGCGGCGGATATCGCCCTGCTGAACGTGTCCTACGATTCCACCCGCGAGTTGTACCGGGACATCGACCCGCCTTCAGCGCAGCTCGGCAGAAGCAAACCGGCCAACGCATCACCGTCAATCAGTCGCATGGTGGCTCAGGCGCGCAGGCACGCGCGGTGCTGGATGGGTTGCGGGCAGACGTGGTCACGCTGGCGCTCGCCGCCGACATCGACGCGTTGGCAAGGCGTGGCCTGATTGCGGCGGACTGGCAGCGGCGGCTGCCTGACAATGCCGCACCCACCACCAGCACGATCGTGCTGATGGTACGCAAGGACAATCCAAAGGACATCCATGATTGGCCCGACCTGATCAAACGGGATGTAGTGGTGATCACGCCGAATCCGAAAACCTCGGGCGGGGCGCGTTGGAATTTCCTCGCCGCCCTGGCCTGGGCGAAGGCGCAACCAGGCGCGACCGATGCATCGGCCGAGGAGTTTATGCGCACACTGTTCCGTCACGTGCCGCTGCTGGACACTGGTGCGCGCGGCGCGACCAATAGCTTCGCTCAGCGCGGTTTGGGCGACGGGCTGCTCGCCTGGGAGAACGAGGCGTGGCTGGCGCGCAAGGAATTCGGCGCGGACGAGTTCGCAATCGTCTATCCGTCGCTCAGCATTCTCGCCGAGCCGCCGGTCGCGGTGGTGGACAGCGTCGTGGACAAGCGGGGCAGTCGTGCGGTAGCGGAGGCATACCTTCAGTTCCTCTACACAAAGGAGGGCCAGGACATCGCCGCCAAGAATTATTACCGTCCCCGCGATGTGACGGTTGCCGCGCAGTATACCGAACGCTTCCCTGCGCTGAAACTTGTCACCATCGAGGAGTTCGGTGGTTGGGATGCCGCGCAGGCCATGTATTTCGCCGATGACGGCATGTTCGATCGCATCTTCACACCGGGGAAATGATGCTGGCCGCACGACGGTCCGTGTTGCCCGGCTTCGTCCCGACCTTCGGTATAACGCTGCTCTGGCTGTCGCTGATCGTGCTGCTGCCGCTCGCGGCGCTGGTGATGCGGCCGTGGGAACTCGGGCTGGCGGGCGTGTGGCACTCGGTCAGCGAGCCGCGCGTGCTCGCCGCCTTGCGTCTGAGCTTCGGCACGGCTGCGCTGGCGGCGGCGGTGAATGTCCCGTTCGGACTGCTCATCGCCTGGGTAATGGTCCGTTACCGCTTTCCTTGCCGTAATCTCGCGGACTCACTGATCGATATGCCGCTCGCTTTGCCCACGGCGGTGGCCGGTATATCGCTGACCGCGCTGTTCGCACCGAAGGGTTGGATCGGCTCGTTGCTGACTCCGCTCGGTATCAAGGTCGCCTACACGCCCCTCGGCATCCTGATCGCGCTGATCTTCGTGGGTTTGCCGTTCGTCGTGCGCACGCTGGAGCCGATCATCATGGACCTGCCACTGGAGGCAGAGGAGGCCGCGGCGACGCTGGGAGCGACGCGCGGCCAGATCGTGCGTCGCGTCGTCTTGCCGGCGCTGCTGCCGGCGTTGTTGGCCGGCTTCGGCGCCGCCCTGGCGCGTGGCGTCGGCGAATACGGCTCGGTCATCTTCATCGCCGGCAACATGCCGATGATCAGCGAAATCGCCCCGTTGCTGATCGTGATTCGCCTGGAACAACTCGACTATGCAGGCGCAGCCGCGCTGGGTCTGGTGATGCTCCTGGTGTCGTTCGCCATCCTCTTGCTGCTCAACCTGCTGGAGCGCCGCATGAGCTTGCGCGCATGAACGGTCTGGCCACGCGGGAAAGCCCGCCGGTGCGGGCGGGACTGACCGTGCTGACCATCACTCTGTTGGTGATGTTGCTGCTGTTGCCCTTGGCGGTGGTGTTCACGGAAGCGCTGACGCATGGGTTGGGTGGCGTGTTGGCCGCCATCGGCGACCCCGACGCAATCGCCGCGATCGAGCTGACACTGATCGTCGCCGCGGTCAGTGTGCCGCTGAACACGGTCTGCGGCACCGCCGCCGCCTGGTGTATCGGCCGCTTCGGGTTCCCCGGACGGGGCCTGCTTATCACATTGATCGAACTGCCGTTCTCGGTATCGCCGGTGATCTCCGGTCTGGTCTGGGTGTTGCTGTTCGGCGCCAATGGCTGGTTTGGGCCGACCTTGGATCGCCTCGGCATACGCATCATATTCGCTGTTTCGGGACTGATCCTGGCAACCGCCTTCGTCACGTTTCCGTTCGTCGCGCGGACCTTGATCCCGCTCATGGAGCTGCAGGGCGCGGCGGAGGAAGAGGCCGCTTTGACACTCGGTGCCACCGGCTGGCAGGCCTTCCTGTTGGTGACGCTGCCGAACATCCGCTGGGGCTTGATCTATGGCGTCCTGCTGTGCAACGCCCGTGCCATGGGCGAGTTCGGCGCAGTCGCCGTGGTGTCGGGACATGTGCGAGGACAGACGATGACCATGCCGCTGCAGGTCGAAGCGTTGTTCAACGACTACGACTGGGTCGGCGCATTCAGCATGGCCGGATTGTTGTCGCTGCTGGCACTGCTGACATTGGCCGTGAAAGCGGCGCTGGAGTGGCGCGCCGGCGAGCGCGGCAGGGCGCTTTTGTGACTGTCGAACTGCGCAAGCTTCGCAAATCGTTCCGCAGTGTCGTAGCATCGGACGATGTGAGCCTGACACTCGCGCGTGGCGAGTTCCTGGCGCTGCTCGGGCCTTCGGGCTCCGGCAAGACCACGCTGCTGCGGGTGCTGGCGGGGCTGGAGTTCTTGGACGCGGGCGACATCGTGGTCGATGGACGTTCGATGCGCGGCGTGCCTGCGCGCGAACGAGGCGTGGGCTTCGTGTTTCAGCATTACGCTCTGTTCCGTCATATGACGGTGGCGCGAAATGTGGCGTTTGGCCTGAACATCCAACCCCGTGGCCGGCGTCCATTGGCACGCGAAATTCGCGCGCGCGTGCGGTCGCTGTTGGACCTGATGGACATCGGCGATCTCGGGTACCGCTATCCCGAGCAGATTTCCGGCGGTCAGCGCCCGCGCGTGGCCCTTGCCCGAGCGCTGGCGATCGGACCGAAGCTGCTGTTGCTGGACGAGCCATTCGGTGCGCTGGACGCGAAGGTGCGCAAGAATTTGCGTGTCTGGCTCCGCGCGCTCCGCGACCGGATGCAGCTGACCAGCATCTTCGTCACCCACGATCAGGCAGAGGCGATGGAGATGGCAGATCGCGTTGCGATACTGCGCGCCGGCCGTATCGAGCAGGTGGACGCGTCTGCCAGGCTGTACCCCGAACCGGCCAGTGCCTTCGTGCATGAGTTCATGGGGGAATCGGTACGCTTCGCTTGCTGCGTGGTGGACGGCCGTGCCCGGGTTGAAAATCTGCCCAATGTGGAATTGCCTGCGCGCTGTCCGCCAGGACCGGCGATCGCGCTGTTACGACCACACGAAATCGGTCTGCTACCGGGACCCGGACCTGCCCGCGTCGACAGTTGGCATACGGTCGGACCGCTGCGCCGGGTTCGGACCATCCGGGGTGATCAGGTGGTCGACGTATTGACACAGGACGGCGCGTCAGCACCGGCAGCGGGGCAGACGTGCAACCTCGACCTGTCGCGAGCGCGGGTTTATCCATCAGACCACAGTATGCCCCCGACCCTTCCACCATCCCCGTGAGGCCCATGCGCACCGTCAACATCGTTGCCATTCAGCGCCTCCGCGCCGCCGATCGCGCGAGGATCGAGGCGGTCGATCCGGCGGTCCGCCTGACCGATGCGGGCGGCTGGTTCGACGGCGAAATCCGCGACACCTGGTCGGCGTATGCCGGGTCGCGCTATCTCGCCCGCGGATCCAGCGGCTCGGGCACGCGCGCCGACCGCGACCGCCTGCTCGCCGAAGCCGAGGTGGTCCTCGGCGGTTTTCCGTTCCCGCTCGATCTGCGTGCGCGGGCGCCGCGGCTGAAGTGGTTCCATCAGCGGCCCGCCGGCGCCAGCAACCTGCGCATCGGCGATCTGTGGGGCAGCGACGTCACGGTGACGACCACGCGCGGCATGGGCAGCGTTCTGGCGATGGCGGAATATGCGATCGCCGGCATCCTGCACTTCGCCAAGGAACTGAACCGTGCGGTGGACGATCGTGCAACCGACGCGTTCGACCATCGCGCCTACCGGCCGCTGTTGCTGGAGGGGAAGACCGTGTGCGTGGTCGGCGCCGGCGGCATCGGCCGCGAGGTTGGCCGGCTGGCCGCCGCCCTCGGCATGCGCGTCATCGGCACACGGCGCAGGCCGGAACCGGGTGCGTCGCTGCCGACGGGGTTTTCCGTGCTCGGTGGCGTCGACGATCTCGACCGGTTCCTCGCCGAGAGCGACTTCGTGGCGGTCTGCTGCCAGTGGACGCCGGAAACTACCAATCTGATCAACGCAGACCGGCTGGCGGCGATGAGACCTGGTGTCGTGCTGGTCAACGTCGCCCGCGGCGAGATCGTGGACGAGACGGCGCTGGCCGAGGCGCTGGCGCAGGGGCGTCTGCGCGGGGTGGTACTGGACGTCTATGTCGGCGAATTTGAACACCTGCCGCCGGACACGCTGTGGCGCGATCCGCGGGTGCTGATCACGCCGCACGTTTCCGGCGCCAGCGACGAGAACAGGCATGGCGCAATCGACCTGTTCTGCGAGAACCTGCGTGCGTATCTGGACCGGGTGCCGCTGCGGAACGTGATCGACTGGGAGCGGGGCTATTGACTCAGCTGCAATTCGCAACATCTCCCTCGCCCCTTCCGGGAGCGGGTCGGGCGGAGCAGGCCTCATCCGAAGCCCGGCGTCCTCTGCACCCAACCCTTTCGCGCAAGGCGGGGAGACCCGTCCCTGGCGTGCTCATCCTGGTGGTCGGACCGAGCGGCGCAGGCAAGGACACCCTGCTGGCGGCGGCCTGTCAGATGCTGGCGGACGATCCGCGCTTCCGCTTCGTTCGCCGCGTCATCACACGTCCCGCCGATGCTGGCGGCGAGGCGCATGAAGCGGTTACCGAGGAGGAATTCGCCACACGTGACTTCGCATTGCAGTGGCAGGCACACGGGCTCCGCTACGGCATTCCCATTGATGCAACCGAGGGCGGGATCGTAACGGTGGCCAATGTCTCGCGGACCATCATTGCAGATGCGGCACAACGCTTCCCGGTGCGGGTGATCGAGATCACGGCGTCGCCTGACATCCTCGCTGCGCGGCTGGTGACGCGCGGACGTGAGGCTGTGGCGGATGTCGTGGCGCGGCTGGCGCGCCGCATCACGGTGCCGGACGATGTGCTCGTGGAAGCGGTGGTGAACGACGGCTCGCTGGAGGACGGCGTGGCGCGCTTTATTGCCGCGCTCAACCGTGCAGCGTCAGGCGTTCGCGAATAACGAACGGCGCGCCGGGCGAGGCCTGCACGAAGAGACAGATGTCGCTGACCCGGCGCGGTGCAGCGATCGCGCGCGCGAAGTACCGTTCCGCAGCCGGCATGTACACCTGCTTCTCGTCCGCACTCAGTCGTCGCGTCAGCGTCATATGGAAGAACCAGGTGTCGAACACATAAGGGTAACCCCATCGCATCAGCATTTCGTCCTGCCGCGGCGTGAGATGTCCGCGCCGCCGGCGCGCAAGCTCGGCCTCCGATGGTGCCGCGCGGAACGCGTCAAGTTGTTCGACGCAGGCATCGGCCAGCGCCTGCAACGGGGCGCAGTGCGCGGTCTCGCGCAGCGCCAGGAACCCTAACAGATCCTGCACCGAGAGCCGTGGCAGATCGAACGGCGCAATGCGATCGGTGAGCTCTGATGCGGCTGCCACGAAATCATCCCACGAACGACCGCCGGCCAGCCGCATCGGCGGCTTCAGTGTCGCGTGAAACCCATAGAGTTGCGGTTCCGTCGTGACCTCCGCGATGCCGTCAATGTCCGGCTGGGGCAGCGCCGCACCGTTCGCCGGATCGCGGCCCAGCCACCGAGCTGCGTCGGCGAGCAACACATCATCAGGCCGTGGCGCGTAGTACACCGCGACACGCGTGTCAGGTCCCATCAGGCGACCCGCTCGCCTGCCCGCCAGACCTGCCGCGTCACCGGCAACACGTCATGCAGCCGGACGCGCACCAGATCGGCGCGACGTCCCGGTTCCAGCCGGCCGCGATCATCGAGCCCGGCCATCCGCGCCGGGCGCTCCGTCACCATGGCAATCGCCGGCGGCAGGCCGATGCGGTGCGCACACTGGAATGCCGCCTCCACCAGGCTGTTCGGCACGTAGTCCGAGGCGAACGCATCGACCGCATCGGTCGCGAGCAGGTCGGCGGCGGCGACGTTGCCGGAATGCGAGCCGCCGCGGACGATATTGGGTGCGCCGGCGATCACCTGCATGCCGGCGGCCTTGGCCGCCTTCGCGGCGGCCATCGTGACCGGGAACTCGCTGATGTCGATGCCGTCGGCGGCGTTCTCGGCAACCTCCGCCTCGGTGCGATCGTCGTGGCTGGCCAGTGCAATGTTACGGGCGGCGACGCGATCGAGCAAAGCGCGGCGGTGCGGGATGCGCGTTCGTTCGCGCTGCGCCTGGAGTTCACGGATGCGCCGGTCGATGGTGTCGTCATCCAGTCCGCCACGGCGACGCAGAGCGCGATAAAAGTCAAGATCAGCGTACTGGCCGACGCCGGGGCTGTGGTCCATCAGGCTGACGATACGCACCAGCGGGTGATCAGCGACGGTGTCGAACAGCGCCAGCATGTCGAGCGCAGGCACCTCGCAGCGCAGATGCAGGAAGTGCTCGGCCTTCAACAGATCGGCGTCGTTGAGCGCGTCGAGATCGATCACGCCCTCGCGGAAGGTACGCATGCGCTCCTTGTCGAAGCCGAGGTCGCCGAGACAGAGCGCATCGAACACCGTGGTGACGCCGGCCGCGGCGCATTGTGCGTCGTGCGCCACCATGGCCGAGCGTGACGGCCAGCGCGCCAGCGAACGCGGCTGCACCTGGCGTTCCAGGTTGTCGGTGTGGGTATCGACAATACCCGGGATCAGATAGTCGCCGTCGAGGTCGCGGGCGGTCAGTGCGGCAGAGCGGCCCGGCTGCACTTCTGCAATGTCGCCACCGCGCACCACCAGCGTACCGTACAGCGTCGCATCGGGTAACACCAGTATGGCGTTGGTGAGGATCGTCTCGTCTGTCATGCGGCATCCTGCAACGGCGTCAGTGCGAACAGGCGGTCGGCGATGGCATCACGCACCTCGGCATCGTGGCAGATCGCGATGATGGCGGTACCGCGCGCCTTCGCCTCGTCGATCATCGCGACGACCGCCGCGCGGTTCTCGGCATCGAGCGAAGCAGTAGGTTCGTCGAGCAACAGCACCGGATGGTTGCCGATGAAACCGCGTGCCAGATTCACGCGCTGCTGTTCGCCGCCGGAGAAGGTGGCCGGCGGCAGTCCGTGCAGGCGGCGCGGAATGTTCAGTCGCAGCAACAGATCCGTGGCGATCCGGCGCGCCGCGTCTTGCACGGAACCGCGCCCGATCAGCACCTCGGCAACGACATCGACCGCCGGCACGCGAGGCACCACGCGGAGGAATTGGCTGACATAGCCGAGTGTCTCGTGGCGTACCGCGAGAATAGTGCGTGCATCGGCTGCCGCAAGATCAACCATTGCGCCGCGGTGACGGACCAGGATGTGGCCGGATTCCGCGTGATAGTTGCCATACAGGCTCCGCATCAAGGTGGACTTGCCGACGCCAGACGGCCCCGCCAGCACCACGCATTCACCCTCATGCAGATCGAGCCCGATGCCCGACAGGACAGGAATGCGAACGCCGCCTTGCAGGTGCAGGGTGAAGCTCTTTGCCAACGCGTCGGTGCGCAGCATCACTTGATTCATCGCTTTTCGTTCCCGACAACGCCTTGTGCTGCGATGGGACGTGATGACCGGGCGTTGTGCCCGGCCACCGATCGCGGCAACCAATTCATGCCTGCAGCACCGAACTGACCAGCAACTGCGTGTACGGATGCTGCGGATCGTCCAGCACCTGATCGGTCAGCCCCGTCTCCACCACGCGGCCGCGCTGCATCACCATGATGCGGTGCGCCAGCAGCCGAGCAACACCGATGTCGTGCGTCACCAGCACCACGGCGATCTTCAGCCGTGTCACCAGTGAGCGGATCAGATCGAGCAGCCGTGCCTGCACCGATACATCCAGCGACCCGGTCGGTTCATCCATAAACACCAGCCGGGGATGCGTCACCAGCGTGCGCGCGATCTGCAGTCGCTGCAGCATGCCGCCGGAGAAGGTGCGCGGCATGTCGTCGATGCGGCCGGCATCGATCTCCACCTGCTTCAGCCAGTCGAGCGCCCGTGCACGGATGTTGCCGTAGTGGCGCGTACCCTGCGCCATCAGGCGCTCGCCGACATTGCCGCCGGCGGTGACGTTCATGCGTAAATTCTGTCGCGGGTCCTGATGCACGAAGCCCCAGTCGGATCGGTGCAGCGTGCGCAACGCCGGCGCCGGCATCGCCTGCACGTCGTGCAGGTGACCGGCGGGATCGCGATACCAGACGGTGCCGGCGTCCGGTGTCAGCCGGCCGGACAGCACATTCAACAATGTCGTCTTGCCGGAACCGGACTCGCCAACCACCGCAAGCATCTCGCCCGGCCAGAGATCGACATCCACATCGACCAGTGCGGCGAGTGCGCCGTACGACAACGACAGACCGCGGGCCGACAGCAGCGTATCGTCGATCATTCCGCAGCCTCCTTGAGACCTTCGCTACCGACATGGCCGCCGGCGCGCCGCTCCGCGCAATGGTCGGTGTCCGAGCATACGAACAGCCGCCCGCCGCGATCGTCGATCACCACCTCGTCCAGATACGAGTTGGTCGCGCCGCACAGACCGCAGGGATGCGGCGCACGGATCGGCCGGAACGGATGATCGTCGAAATCGAGCGAGCGCACCTCGGTCCACGGCGGAATCGCGTAGATCCGCTTCTCTCGTCCGGCACCGAACAACTGCAGCGCCGGCATCCGATGCATTTTGGGATTGTCGAACGCCGGGATCGGGCTCGGTGACATCAGGTGGCGGTGATTCACCAGCACCGGATAATCGTAGCTGATCGAGATCTGACCGAAGCGTGCGATGTCCTCGTACAGCTTCACGTGCATCAGCCCGTAGTCGGCGAGCGAATGCATGCGGCGTGTCTCGACGCGCGATGGCTCCAGGCGGAACAGCGGTTCCGGCTGCGGTACCTGATAGACGATGATCTGGTCGTCGCGCAGCGTCTGCTCCGGAATGCGATGCCGTGTCTGAATCACGGTTGCGTCGGCAGTGTGCGTCGTGGTGCGCACACCGGCGGTGCGGGCGAAGAAGCGGCGGATCGACACCGCGTTGGTGGTGTCATCCGCGCCCTGATCGATTACCTTCAGCACATCGTCGGCACCCAGCACCGACGCGGTAACCTGGATGCCGCCGGTGCCCCAGCCATACGGCAGTGGCATCTCGCGCGAGCCGAACGGCACCTGATGTCCGGGGATCGCCACTGCCTTCAGCAGCGATCGACGGATCATCCGCTTCGTCTGCTCATCCAGATAAGCGAAATTGTAGCCCTTCATCGATCGGGCAACCCCCTTCCTTCGCGGGGGAGGGGGTTGTGGGCCGTTGGCGCCATCCCATCCCCCCAATTCACTGCCGCAAGAGGAGGGGGAATTGCTACGCCGCAACCCGCCTCCGCGCGTTCCGCCAACCGCGCGACCTCCCGCTGCATCCGCCGCACGTTCTGCAGCTCGCTCTGGAAATCGACGTAGTGCGGCAGCTTCAGATGTTCGACAAAACCGGTCGCCTCGATATTGTCCGAATGGTAAAGCACGAACTCGACGTCCTGTGCCGGCGCGGTCACCTCCTCGCCAAGCTCCTCTGCGCGCATCGCGCGATCGACCAGCGCCATCGCCATCGCCTTGCGCTCGGAAAAGCCGAACACCAACCCGTAGCCGCGGGTAAACTGCGGCGGCGTGGTCTTCGAGCCTTTGAACTGGTTCACCATCTGGCATTCGGTGACGGTGATGTCGCCGATGTCGATGGCGAAGCCAAGCTCCGGCGGTTCGATCTCCACCGACACCTCGCCCATGCGGATTTCGCCGGCGAACGGATGCGTGCCGCCATAGCCACGCTGCGTCGAGTAGCCGAGGGCCAGCAGGAACCCTTCGTCGCCGCGCGCCAAAGCCTGCAGCCGCACGTCGCGCGTCGCCGGAAAGGTCAGCGGCTGGCGCGTCAGGTCGCCCGGTTCCCCCGCTCCATCACCGTCCGGTTCGATCAGCCCCTCATGCCCGAGAATGTCGGGCACGCGCGGCATTGCCGTCATCGCCTCGTCGATGCGTGACGCCGTTGCTTCGCTGCCACCATCCGCAAGGCCGAAGTCCAGCAGTCGATGCGTGTAGTCGTACGTGGGACCGAGCACCTGTCCGCCTGGCAGATCCTTGAACACCGCCGAAATGCGCCGCCTGATCTGCATCGCAGCGGTCTCGATCGGCAGCGAATGCGCGAAGCGCGGCAACGTGGTGCGATAGGCGCGCAACAGGAACGCCGCCTCGATCAGATCACCCTGCGCCTGCTTCACGGCCAGCGCGGCGAGTTCCCGGTCGTACAGCGAACCTTCGCCCATCGCGCGATCCACGGCGCGTCCAAGCTGTTCTTCGATCTGCGCCAGCGACAGTTCCGGCACCGTCTGATCGCCGCGCCGCTCCTCGGCCAGCCAGGCGTGCGCATTGTCGATCGCCTGCTCGCCACCCTTGACCGTGACATAGGCCATCGCTCAGGCCTCCTCGATCGATACGCTGCGCGGCAGTGCCGTGAGCGTCGTGCCGGCGCATAGAATGATGTCCACGCCGCGCGGATACAGCGCATGGTTGCGCTGCCAGATTGCGGCGAAGTCCACCGGCAAGCCGGTTGCCGCCAGCAACGTCGGTTCGCGCAGTCCCGGCCCGGACAGGCGATAGCGCGCGCCGGTTCCCAGCGCGGCGACCTGCAGGATCAGCGTCGCGGAATTCTCCGGCGCTTCGTGCGTGCCCGCCGGCAGCGCGGCAAGCTCGGGCAGCGACAATGCCACAGCAAACCGCGGCCTCGTCCGGCGTTCCGATAATTACGGCGCCGCAGTGAAACGCCAGCCAGTCGCGCGCCGCCACAGCGGCGGTGTCGAGCCACAGCGGCGTCTCGTTATCGACCAGCGTGAGCAGCACCGCGGCTGTCGCCAGATCGAGCGGCGGCGGCGCGGTCAACCGTGGGGCCACCTGATGCAGCTTACCCGGCCGCGCCATCGCGTCGAGTACCGCGCGGAATGTCGCCTGTGCCTCGTCGACCGGATCGGCAAAACCGGGCAGCGCGATCGTCGTGCTCATGTGCGCATGTTCCGCATCGCGAAGAACTGCACGCGTGTCGCGGCCGCCTTCGCCGCCACGGCATCGCGCCGCGCCCGCTGTGTCGCAGCCAACGGCTCGATCACCTGCTCCAGCAATGCGGCCTGCCGCCGTTGGTCCTGCAGCAGCGCATCGGCGAGCGCCGCCAGTTCCGCCTGCCGTTCGTTGCGGCCAGCGACATAGGCGTGGCCGACGAAACCGGACTCGGTGCGCACGGTGCAGCGCGTCGCCGTCATTTCGCCGAGATTGAAGGGTGCACCGCCACCGCCGGTCCGGCCGCGCACCATCACCAGCCCGACTTCCGGTCCACGCAGCACCCGATAAGCCGGCAGCGCACCGAGACGTTCGCCAAGTTCCTCAGCGTCGGCACGGGCCAGAACCGCCATCCAGCGCCGGCGTGCGGCGTGCGGTTGATCCGGCGGCATTGCATCGGGCATCGGCAAACCTGGACTTGTTCGGATGTCTAGACAGCTAGACCGAGACCCGGCTATCGTCAAGTCAGGAGTTGCACGAATGAGCGTTCACGTGGATGACATTGCAATGACTCCACCGGAACCGGTATCGCGCCAGGAAGGCGTTGCGCTATGGCGTCAGATCGCTAGCCGATTGCAGCGCGACATCGGTGCCGGCGTCTATCAGCCGGGTGGGCGTCTGCCGACCGAGGCGGAGTTGTCGCAGCAATTCCGTGTCAATCGCCACACGGTGCGGCGCGCGCTTGAGGAACTTTCGCGCGGCGGCATGGTGCGAGTGGAGCAGGGCCGCGGCTCGTTCGTCGCCGAGGACGTGCTGGAATACGCGGTCGAGGCGCGCACGCGATTCTCCGAATGGATCCGCCGGCACAACATGGAGCCGTCGGGGCGCGTGCTGCAGCTTAAGGAGACGGCCGCCGATTCGCACGTCGCTGCCGGCCTCGGCATCCGAGCTGGTGGCCGTGTCGTGCTGCTGGAGCGGCTTGGCTTCGCCGACGACCGGCCGGTCAGCCTGTCGCAGCATTACTTCCCCGCTGCGAGACTGCGAGGCGTTCTCGACGCATTGCGCGCCGCACCGACCATCACCGAGGCTTTGAAGGCAGTCGGCGTGTCCGACTATCTGCGGCAGATGACCCGCGTCACCGCCCGACTGCCGAACGCGGAGGAGGCGGAACTGCTGCGCATGCCGCGCAACCGGCCGCTGCTGGTCACCGAGAACATCAACGTTGATCGCGACGGCATGGTGGTGGAGTTCGGCGTCTCGCGCTATCCAACGCCACGCGTGCAGATCGTCTTCGAACCCTGAAAGCGAGTGCGATGGAAAGGCTGCGGATCACCGGCGGGCGGGTGCTATTGCGCGCGGATGGCGAACAGGTGGTTGACGTGTCGTTGGAGCATGGGCGCATCGCCGGGATCGGCAGCGGCGGGGGCGGTGCGGAACTCGATGCACGCGGCCTGCTGGTGCTGCCGGGTATCGTCGATATCCACGGCGATGCGTTCGAACGGCAGTTGCAGCCGCGTCCGGGCGTCGGCTTCGCCGCCGACATCGCGCTGCAAGACACCGAAGCGCAGTTGCTGGCGAACGGCATCACCACCGCGTTCCATGGCGTCACGCTGTCGTGGGAGCCAGGGCTGCGCAGCCTCGCGGCGTGGCAGGCACTGCTCGATGCGCTGGAGGCGCGGCGCTGGACCTGCGACATGCGCGTGCATCTGCGCTGGGAGGCGTACAATCTCGAGGCGCTCGACATCGCGCTCGCCGACATCGCGGCGGGACGCGTGCATTTGTTGGCATTCAACGATCACACGCCGCCGATCCTGAAGCAAGATCAAGGACCCGGTGGCGGGCGCGAAATACAGCGATCGTGCCGGTATGAAGCTTGACGACTTCCGCGCGCTCGCCGAGCAGGTCGGTGCACGGGCGCCGTCTGTACCTGCTGCACTGGAGCGGATGGCAGCGGCGGCGCGGAATGCCGGACTGCCGATGGCGAGCCACGACGATGACACTGTCGCCACGCGTCAATCGTTCCGTGCGCACGGCGCGCGTATCTGCGAATTCCCGATGGCCGAGGAGGTGGGACAGGAGGCCCGCGCGGCCGGTGACTGGGTGGTGATGGGCTGCCCCAACGTGGTGCGTGGCGGCTCGCATCTCGGCTGGACGTCCGCGGCGCGGATGGCGGAGGCGGGCATCTGCAACGTCCTGTCGTCGGACTATTTCTATCCGGCCATGCTGCGCGCGGCGATGTTGCTGGCTGGCCGGGGTGTGTTCGACCTGCCACGCGCATGGGGACTGATCTCTGCCAATCCTGCTGCTGCGGCTGGGCTTTCCGATCGCGGCACGATCGCGAAGGGATTGCGCGCAGATTTGGTGCTTGTCGATCCCGTGGTTCCCCGCGTCATTGCCACAATCGCGGGCGGACAGATCGCCTATCTAACCGCCGAAGGAGCCGGGCGACTGTCGAGTGGGTGAAGCCCGCTGACCGCCGGTGGCGTTGGGCGCGCAGAGGCGTTCACCTCAGTGCTTCGACGATCTTCCGATCATCGAGGAGCTGCCTGATCGCATGCCGCGCGGCGTCAGTCGCTCCCCGTTCGAGATTTCCAACGGGATTCAGCATGTCGGCGCCGATTGTCTCCTCGCCATCAGCGTGGCTCGAAGCCAGGATGTTCCCGTCCGCATTCAGCACCTCGGCGGTCATCGCGCAGGTCAATGTCGTCGCGAGGTACTTGTCACTCTTCCAGTCTGTCAACGTAACCAATAGCAGCCTGTCAGTGCCAGCAGCAGTCAGCGCCTTGGCGGTCTGCTCGCTGTTTCGCGACCTGGAGATCGACACGGCAGAGGCCGTCACACCGTTGGCCCGCAATGCGTTGAGAATGGAGGCGGAGAAGTCCGAAGCAAGCGCTTGCTTGAATGTGGTGTGGACACCGAACGGCAAACCGGCGCCGCTGCGCATGACGCCGACAAACTCCGGCGTATGCTCGCCCGACACGACATAAGGCCGTTCGTCATCCACGCCGACCCCCACGGTCTTACCGGTTGTTGCGGCCAATGTCAGCGGCTGCATCCTGTAGTCGATTGTGTTGCCAAACGCGCACGATGCGAGCGACAGTGCAATTACGATGATGGGGATGGTAGGAGGGATCTTCACATTCTTCACGCATACAAAGTGGTCGATCTGCCAAGTTATATCTGCTCTCAGTTAATGCTGCGTTGACAACGATTATGCTGACCTCAGGTTCATGAAACCAGTTCCTAATGTATTTCTGGTGTGCTGTTGCGACAGAAACCGGTCGCGGAGGCCAGAGCGCCATGCACATCGTCAAATCACTTCTCTGCCTTCCACTTCTGCCCGGCTGTGCCACGATCATGGAAGGCACGGGACAGTCCATGAGCATCGCCACCAACCCGGCTGGCGCATTGTGCAACGTCGATCGCACGGGCACACATCTGGGTACGATAGCCGTGACACCGGGCAGTCTGCGGGTGGACACGAGCAAGGCCGATATAACTGTATCCTGTTCAAAGGAGGGCTATCAGGCGGCCTCGGTCGAGCAATCGCCGAAATTCGTCGCCACTACGTTTGGCAACATCCTGCTTGGTGGACTTGTCGGCGTCGTCGTCGATGCGGCAAGCGGCGCCAATTTCGATTATCCGGCCGAAGTGCGGCTTGAACTCGCGCCGCTCGATTCGCCGCCTGGCGCGAATTCCGCAGTGCCGGCAACCCCCGCAGCAGAGAATATGTCTAAGCCGTCTGAGGTCGCCGCATCGCGCAGCAAACGGTCCCAGATGTAGGCATCGTGCGCGCGCCGCATGCGCTGTCCGATATCACCCTGAGACCCAATCTCGCCGGCCGGACTGTGCTCCTGCTCACTCCAGCCGGTCCAGATACTGCCGCACGAAGTCGCAGCCGACCTCCTTGCTGTAGGCCGCGATGAGCCGTGCGGTCACCGGCCCCGGGATCTTCCCGTCCGCGACTTTGCCGCCATTGAAGCTGCGCGCCGGCATGATGCACATGCTGGTCGAGGTCAGGAACATCTCATCGGCGGTCTCGGCATCGAACAGGTCGAGGTCCTGTTCCTTGCAGGGAATCCCCAGCTTCGCCGCGAGATCGATCGTCATCTGCCGGCTTACCCCCGGCAGCACATACTTGTGCCGCGGCGTCAGCAGACCGCCGTCGCGCACGATGAAGATGTTGCTGCCCATGCCTTCGGCCAGGTTGCCGTTTTCATCGAGCAGGATCGCCCAGGCGTCGGGATCGGCCGCCTTCACCGGCATCTCTGCCACGATCATGTTCAGGTAGTTGTGCATCTTGGCGCGTGGGCTGAGCATGCTGGGCGACGTCCGGCGCAGCGCCGTCACCATCACATCGGCGCCGTCGCGATAATACTTTGCCCGCTTCTTGAGCGGGAGCGGCAACACCTCGATCACGACGTTGGGTCCGGTGTGCGTCCAGCCCTCGTCACCGACCGCGTCGACGCCGCGGCTGACACGCTGACCGACCCACCAGTCGCCGACGCTCTGGCGCAGGTGCTCGTTGCGGGCGACGACCTCCTCGGACAATTCGACCATCTTCGCCGGCGACACGCCGGGATCGATGCGGAGATAGCGCAGCGAATTGTAGAACCGGTGGATGTGCTCCTTCAGGCGGAACGGCGTGCCCTCGAAGGTGCGGGTCATGTCGAACGCGCCGTCGCCGTATTTCCAGCTGCGGTCACGGAACGGTATCATCACCTGACCCTCCGGCATGAATTCGCCGTTGAACCAGGCGATCCGGCTGTTCGAGAGTCCTGACATGGCGATCCTCCGGTGGCATTGTGCGCCCAACGTCCACCATCGGATCAGGTCTGGTCAATGCCGTGACGGCGGCATGTCGCTTGCGCGGCGTTCATCCGTCGCTCTGAGAGGGATCCCATGTTCGCAATGCCCGATGCAGCCCAGTTGTCCGAACTCGCCGCCTCCCTCAACCTCCGTCTGAGTCCCAAGGAGGCGGAGTTCTATCTGCCGTTCATCCTCGATGCGATGCGCGAACTGGACGTATTCGTGCAGTCGCGCGCCGAGGAGGCAGCTCCGCCGCTGCTGTTCCCCGAGCGCGGGCCCGGTTATCGACCGTCGCTGTCCGAGGACCGCTACCTGGCCTGGCTCTGGAAGTGCGCCATCGGCGGCGGGAGCAGCGGACTGCTGGCCGGCAGGACGGTGAGCTTCAAGGACCACATCAGCGTGGCGGGTATCCCGCAGGTGTTCACCTCGCATGCGATGGAGGGCTTCATCCCCGACGTGGACGCGACCGTGGTGTCGCGGGTGCTGGCGGCCGGTGGCGAGGTCACCGGCAAGCACATGATGAACGGGTTCATGGGCGACTACGGCAAGCCGCTGAACCCGCACAACCCGCAGCGGATCACCGGCGGATCGTCATCGGGGTCCGGGGCGGCGCTGGCCGCGCGCGAGGTGGACATCTCGTTCGGCGGCGACCAGGGTGGCTCGATCCGGTTGCCGGCCGCCTACTGCGGCGTGGTCGGGCTGAAGCCGACCTTCGGGCTGGTGTCGCACTTCGCGGTGGGCTTCGCCGCCGAGCCCAGCGTGGATCACGTGGGGCCGATGGCGCGCACGGTGCCGGACGTCGCCGCCGCGCTACAGGCGGTGGCCGGCTACGACGACTACGATCCGCGCCAACATCGCGGCATCCCGGAGAGCATCGATGCGCTGTCCGGCCTGGATGGCGGCGTGCGGGGGCTGCGCATCGGCATCCTGGAGGAAGGTTTTGCCGAACCGATCGAGCCGGCGGTGGCCGAAGGCGTACGGGCAGCCGTGTCCACGCTGGAGAAGCTGGGCGCCGAGGTCAGCCGGGTTTCTGTCCCACAACACGCGCAGATCGACGGCGTTTACGCGGCGCTGGTGCTCGAAGGCGCGCGGGCGATCCACGACACGGGCTTCTTCGGCATCGGCGCGAAGACCTACTATCCCGCCTCGATCATCACCGCGATCGACCGTATGTGGCGCGCGCACGGCGACCTGATGCCGCCGCGCAACAAGCTCAACCACCTGGTCGCGGAGCTGTCGCGCCGCAACTACCACGGCGGGGTGTACGCCAAGGCGCACAACGTGCGGCCGGCCTATGTCGCGGCGTTCGACCGGGCGCTGGCAAAGGTGGACGTGCTGGCGCTGCCGACGGTGCGCAACATCGCGCCGCCGGTGGAGCAGGAGCCGGCGGATCCGACCGAGGCGATCCTCGCGAACCTCCGTCGCAACTGGATGCTGCTGCCGATGGCCTACAACACCAAGCCGAGCAATTACACCGGCCATCCGGCACTCGCGGTGCCGTGCGGCAAGGTGGACGGGATGCCGATCAGCCTTCAGCTGGTCGGCAATTTCCTGGCCGATCCGTTGCTGCTGCGGGTGGCGTATACATACCAGAACGCGGTGGATTGGGAGGCGATCACCGCGGTGGGGTGAGGGGCGTCGGCTTGCGCCGGATCGGCGGTAGCGCCACGCTGGCTGCCAAACATCTGGAGGTCAGCCCATGTCCGACTCGATCCGAGTACACGCCCCCGAAGGTTTGGACCTGGACCAAGCCGAGCGGTGGCCGGTTCGCCAACATCAACCGCCCGATCTCAGGGGCCACGCACGAGAAGGACCTGCCGGTCGGCCGCCATCCACTCCAGCTCTATTCGCTGGGCACGCCGAACGGCGTGAAGGTCACTGTGATGCTCGAGGAGCTGCTGGCGCTCGGCCATAAGGGCGCCGAGTACGACGCCTGGCTGATCAGGATCAACGATGGCGATCAGTTTGGCAGCGGCTTCGTCGCGATCAATCCCAACTCCAAGATCCCGGCGCTGGTGGATCGCAGCGGTCCGCAGCCGATCCGGGTGTTCGAGACCGGCGCGATCCTGGTGCATCTCGCCGAAAAATTCGGGGCGTTCCTGCCGACCGAGCCCGGCCTTCGCGCCGAATGCCTGTCGTGGCTGTTCTGGCAGATGGGCAGCACGCCGTATGTCGGTGGCGGGTTCGGTCACTTCTACGCCTATGCACCGACCAAGATCGAGTATGCCATCGACCGGTTCGCCATGGAGACGAAGCGGCTGCTCGATGTGCTCGACAAGCGGCTGGCGGACAACCAGTACCTGGCCGGTGATGTCTATACGATTGCCGATATGGCGGCGTGGCCCTGGTATGGCGGTCTGGTGAAATTCGACAGTTATGGGGCCACCGACTTCCTCGCGGTGCACGAATACAAGAACGTGGTGCGCTGGGCGGATGCGATCCATGCACGGCCGGCGGTGCGGCGCGGGCGGATGGTCAACCGCCTCAGTGGTGAACCATCGAGCCAGTTGCACGAGCGCCATGACGCCAGCGATTTCGAGACGAAGACGCAGGACAAGCTGGCGGCTGCGAGGTGAGCTGCGGCGACGCGAGGCCTTAGAGAATACGCCGGCGGATGCCGTCCTTCAGCGAGAGCGTGTTGAAATTGAGCAGCAGCCCTATGCGGCATCGACTGAGGCGCAGGTAGGTAAGGAGTTGCGCCTCATGCAACGGGAGGATGTGCTCGACGGATTTCAATTCCAGGATCACCTCGCTGTTGACGATGACGTCTGCTCGGTAACCACAATCGAGCAGGACGCCGTCATAGTTCAGTGGCAGGTCGACCTGCCGCGCATAGGTGAGTAAATTCTGATCGAACTCATGACAGAGGCAGTGCTCGTAGGCGTTTTCGAGCAGGCCCGGGCCGAGTCGCGTATGCACGCGCATCGCCAGGCCGATGATACGGCGGGTCAGACTATCGCCGTCGGGAATGTTCACACTCTGCCCTCGGTTTGCGTGGCCAACTGGCAGGATCGGGGCGTACGGTTTATGCGGCGTTAATCCCGTTATCGGGAGCAGGCTCCGGCAAAGGAAGCAAGAAAGCAAGCAAGTCGGACACAGAGTTTCACCAAGTGCACACAGAGTTTCACCGAGAAGGGAATAATGCGCAACGCGCCACTCACATCGGCGAGCCTTTGCAACACGGCGCGAAGCGCCAATAAAATCTACTTTGTGAAACTCTGTGTGCACTTGGTGAAACTCTGTGTCCGACTTGCTTGCTTGGCGGTGGTTGGCACAAAGTGGTGCGCCTGGGGACCAACTCGCCCACCGCGGGCGCGCCAGGAAGCGGGGTGAGCAATTACGTGTGTTCAGGAAGGGAGCTACCGCCATGCCATTCTACCAAAAGGGCGACGTTCGCATCCGCTATGAGGAGACCGGCAGCGGCTTCCCGCTGCTGGTGACCCCCGGTGGCGGGTTGAATTCCCGCGTCAGCAACTGGCCGACCGCGGTGTTCAATGCCATGGAAGTCTTCAAGGACCACTTCCGCTGCATCACGATGGATCAGCGCAACGCGAGCGGCGGGGAGTCCACGGGGCCGATAGCAGTCGACGACCCGTGGGGCGCGTTCGCCGATGATCAGCTCGGGCTGATGGACCACCTCGGCATCCGCGAGTTCGT
This sequence comes from uncultured Alphaproteobacteria bacterium, assembly GCA_963749575.1. Classification (GTDB taxonomy): domain Bacteria; phylum Pseudomonadota; class Alphaproteobacteria; order Acetobacterales; family Acetobacteraceae; genus JAMXLO01. Next base: position 97,763 of record CAVVNM010000008.1, on the reverse strand, counting down.
CTTCATGGGCTACTGCATCGGGGGCTGCTTTGCCATGAAGCTCATGGAGCGGGCGCCGAACCGCGTGGTGGCCGGCGTCCTGGTGCAGACCGTCGGCCACCGCGACGACGACCCGGACGTCATGTACCGCTCCGGCCACGACGTCTGGGCGCCGGAGCTGCTCCAGCGGCGACCTGATCTGACGATGGCGACAATCGAGCAGTACCTGCACAATCTCTACCGCGCACGGGCTGATTTCGTCTACAGCGTGTCGCGCGACTTTGCGCGTTCCTGCCACACGCCGATGCTGGTGTTGCCAGACGAAATACCGTCGCATCCACTGCAATCCTCCATTGACGTTGCGTCGCTGTGTCCGAACGCCGAGATCACGGTGTTTCCGTGGAAGGAGCCGGCTGAGCTGAAGGCTCGCACAATCAATCGGGTACGCAACTTCCTTCGGGCGCATGTGCCGATGAGAGCTGCTGCCCAATAAGCCTACCGATGGCCGCTGCTGTGGTGGCCGCCGCTCATTCTCGCAGCATCGCCGCGACCTGGTCGAGGTGCCGGATGCGCGCGTACATCTTCATCGCCTTGTCGAGGCTGTAGGCGTGTGCGGCCGTATCGCTGCTCCAGCAGCACTCGCGCACCACGACAGACGCAAGGTCGAGGTTGAACGCCTCGCGAACGCTGGTTTCGACGCCGCGGTTGGTGGCGCCACCGCCGATGATGATGATGTCCCGCCGCAGCATGTGCAGCAGCTCGGCGACGCCCGTCCCGTAGAACGCACTCGGTCGGCGTTTGAGGAAGACGTAATCCTCGGGAAGCGGCGCGATCTCGTCAGGGAAGCCGGCCTCTGCCGTGCCTTCGACGCCGTTGGTGAGCGGCGGCACGCCGGTCTCCGCCGAAAGATCGGTCGGCAGCATGACGACATCGGCGCCATCCGCGCGGCTGACCGGCGTCGTGTAAATCACCGGCACGCCTGCCGCCCGCGCGACCGCGATCATCTGCACCCAGGCATCGAGCACGGGGCGCATCGCAGCCTTCCGCGCGGGATCTGACGGCGTGAGCGCGCGCCGGCACACGTCATAAGCGATCAGCGCGGTGCGATGCCGGTCGATGCGTGCGAGTTCAGGCATGGCAACCTCCTCGGGTGAGAGGGAGACGGCACTTCCGCAGGCATGGTGGCACATATGGTCGGAAAGAGCAGGCGGCATTGGACCGTCGTAACAGAGCACCGCTTTTGCTTTTTTCAGCCGAGCCTCGGCCAGCGCGGTCGCCATGGCGCGGGCCATGCCCTTTCGGCTGCCGGTCACGATCGCGATGCGGCCGGTCAGCAATCCGTGTTACGCTTGCGTGCCTGGTGCAGTGCGCAGCCCATCCCGCTTCGCCTGTGACCGACATGGCTGTAGTCTCGCCCCTGGATCGTCAGAGGCCCACCGCCATGAACTTCGACTTCTCCGATGACCTGAAGCAATTGCGCGACCAGGCGCGCCGCTTCCTCGCCGAGCAATCGCCACCGAAGGTCGTTCGTCACGTGCTCGAAGGCGGCGAACGCCATGCGGCGGCGCTATGGCGGGCGATGGCGGAGATGGGCTGGCTTGGTGCGGCCATCCCCGAACAGTACGGCGGCGCTGGCCTGGGTTACGAGGGCCTCTGCGTGCTGGCAGAAGAACTCGGTCGCGTGCTGGCGCCGGTGCCGTTCGCATCATCCGTCTATCTCGCCACCGAGGCCGCTGCTGCTGGCCGGCACCGACGCCCAGAAGCGGCGTCTGTTGCCGAAGCTGGCCGAGGGTTCGGCAATCGGCTGCTTCGCCCTGGCGGAGGGCACCGGCAATCCCGACCCAACCAACGTCCGCGCCCGCGCGACCGGCGGCAGGCTGGCTGGCAGCAAGTGGCCGGTGATGGACGGCAACGTCGCGGATTTCGCGATCGTCGTGGCGCGCGACGAAGCCGGCGAGATCGCGTTGTTCCTGGCTGATCTCGGCACGGTAACCCGCCGCGAGCCTCGTCACCGTCGATCCCAGCCGCAATCACGCGCGCATCGACTTCGCTGGCGCGGAGGTGGAACGGCTCGAGGTCACAGACGGGCTGGCCGCTGGTGCAGCGCCTGCTCGAGCGGGCAGCGATCATGGTGGCGTTCGAACAGGTCGGCGGCGCCGATGCCTCGCTCGAGATGGCACGCAACTATGCGTTGGAGCGCTATGCGTTCGGGCGGCCGATCGGCTCGTTCCAGGCGATCAAGCACAAGCTCGCCGACGTGTATGTCGCGAACGAACTGGCGCGGTCGAATGCGTATTACGGTGCGTGGGCGCTGTCGGCGGATGCCGCCGAACTGCCGCTGGCGGCCGCAACCGCGCGGGTGTCGGCGACCGAGGCGTTCCATCTGGCATCCAAGGAGAACATCCAGACGCATGGCGGCGATTGGCTTCACCTGGGATGTGGACTGCCACCTGTACTATCGGCGCTCCAAGCAGCTTGCGCTGGCGCTCGGGGCGGCGCCTTGGTGGAAGCACCGCCTGGTCGAGCTGATCGAAATGCGCAACGCGGCGTAAGGGGGACAGTGATGGACTTCAACGATACACCGGACGAAGCCGGGTTCCGCAGCCGAAGCACGCGCGTTCCTGGCAGCCAATGCGGAACCCAAAAGCCGGGCGCGGCCGGTGCTGCGGCTGGGCGACCTCGGTGGCGATGCGGTGCAGCGCTGCAAGGAGTGGCAGGCGAAGAAGGCCGATGCGGGCTTCGCCGCCATCACCTGGCCGAAGCAGTTCGGCGGGCGCGAGGCGTCGCCGATCCTGGCAGGTGATCTACCAGCAGGAGGAAGAGAACTACGCGGTGCCGCGCGGCCTGTTCGAGATCGGTCTCGGCATGTGCATCCCGACCATGATGGCATATGCGAAGCCGGACCAGCTCGATCGCCACGTGCGGCCGGCGCTGCGCGGCGAGGAGGTGTGGTGCCAGCTGTTCTCCGAACCCGCAGGCGGCTCCGATCTTGCGGCGCTGCGCACGCGGGCCGAGCGCGACGGCGACGACTGGATCATCAACGGACAGAAGATCTGGACCTCGGGCGCGCATCTGTCGGATTTCGGCATCATCGTGGTGCGCACCGATCCGAACGTGCCGAAGCACGAGGGGCTGACGTTCTTCTTCCTCGACATGCAGCTCGCCGGGGATCGAGATCAGGCCGATCCACCAGATGTCCGGCGCCTCGCACTTCAACGAGGTGTTCTTCACCGATGTGCGCGTGCCGGACGCGCAGCGGCTGGGCGCGGTGGGGCAGGGGTGGAAGGTCTCGCTCACCACGCTGATGAACGAGCGCCTCGCCGTGGGCGAGGTGCACCGGCCGGACGTCGAGGACCTGCTGGAGCTTGCGCGGTCGCTGATGGTGCTGAGCGACGGCGCGGTGCGCGAGCGCATCGCGGAATGGTACGCGCGCACGCAGGGACTGAAGTTCACCCGCTTCCGCACCATGACGGCGCTGTCGCGCGGCCAGACGCCGGGGCCGGAGAACTCGATCCACAAGCTGGTGAACGCGAGCAAGCTGCAGGACATCGCGTCCTACGGGATGGACCTGATGGGTATGGCCGGGCTGGTGATGGACGACGACCTGGCGGAGGCGTACGCGATGTTCCAGCAGGCGTTGCTGTCCTCGCCGAGCGCTCGTATCGCCGGCGGATCGGACGAAATCCTGCGCAACATCATCGCCGAGCGCGTGATCGGGCTGCCCGCCGACATCCGCGTCGACAAGAACCGGCCGTTCAACCAGGTGCCGACGGGACGGCGGTAGCGGGTGCTAATCCTCCAGGCGGAAGCCGAGCTTCAGGGTCACCTGGTAATGCGACACCTTGCCGTTCTCGATGTTGCCACGGACCTGCCCGACCTCGAACCAGCCGAGGTTTCGCAGCGTGAGGGCGGCCTTCTCGATGGCGCGATCGATCGCCTTGCTGACGCTGACCTCGGATGAGCCGACGATTTCGACGACCTTGTAGACATGCTCTGGCATAGCGGATCCTCCCTGCTCTAGCGCGTAACGCGATCGCCGGTCGAAGGATGGGCGATCCTGTCGGAAGTGTGAAGCAGGGAAAGTCACCTTGGGTCAGGCTGTCGGGGCAGCCTGACCCAAGGCATGGCGACCGCGGGAGGTGGGGCTAATGCGGTCGTCAGTTCCTCGTCCGGCGGCGCAGGGCAGCGAGGCCGAGCAGGCCGCTCCCAAGCAGAAGCAGTGAACCCGGTTCGGGCACGGTAAAGTCAATGACCGTGGAGCCGCCGTTCAGCATACTGATCATAAGGGAGGGGTCGCTCGGGTCCTGAACCATTATGATCTCCGGTGGCGTCGTGGCAAATGTCGTATCGATCAGTTCGATCATTTCGTGCGGCGAGACCGGGCTCACGAAGAACCCGTCTTCGCCAGCCACTGGCTGGAAGGTCTGCACGAAGTCGCCGATGCTGCGAATTCCGGAGTTTGGGGCGCCAAAGGTGAACGTCCCTGAGACCAGCGAGCCCTTGGCAATCGTGATGTCATCTGCCGTGCCGGTGGGGCCGGTGTTGGAGAACCCGACGCCGGACAGTGTCGACCTTGCCGCTCCATCGTTGTTACCGGGATCCAACATCAGCGCCACCTGCCCACTCAGGTAGTGATAGTTGTCCGGCGGTCCAACAGCCTCTGTCTGGTTCTGCATCGTCAAATACAGGCCGTAAGACCCTGCCGCACCTGGCGTCCCGTTGAGGCCGGGCGTGGCGACCGGAGCGCCGTTGAGCGTAAAGCCCGTTATCGGTTCGAGAAAATGGACAGTGTACATGTCGGTAGGGGTAATCGCTGTCGGGGCTATGTCGTAGAGGTAGTGCGTCGCGTCAATCGCGTCCGCCGTGAACGCACCGCCCAGTGATGGTGACGCTTCAGCCGGATCCCACGTGAACGCCGTGCCGGCCCTTGCCGCAATGGGCATCATGCTTCCGGCCAGAATTATCCCCAGCATAACCCTACGCGCGTTCGAACTATCTGCCCGTGTGCTCACGGCATGCTCCCCCGCTGTTGATCCGCGGTCGATTTGCGAGACCGGCTGGACCGCCCAACGAGATACCCACCCCGAAAACTGCGCGATGTGGCGGTTCTAAAAATTTTCCAAAGATTTTCCTAAGCGAGGTTTTTCAGTGGGTTGTAGCTGACGCGATGATCTTTGAAGGCCAATATGCAGCTTCGGGAAGGGCGTTACACTGTCGTCCAGACGGTCGGCACCGGGGGGAGCCGCAGTCATGGATGCGCTCAGTTCGCCCGAAATCTTGCTATTCGGTCCGTTCCGTTTCGACCGCCGCGGCAGGCTTCTGTTCCGATGCACCGAGGACGGTCGTTACCTGCCGGTCAGCATGGGCGCCCGTGCACTCGCAGTGCTCGAAGTCCTCACCGAACGGCCAGGCGATCTCGTCTCGAGGGACGAGATCATGGGTGTCGCCTGGCCAAGCCTGACGGTCGAGGAAGGCAACCTTACGGTACAGATCTCGACGCTACGTCGGATCCTTGATGCCGGCTCGGAAGGGGAAAGCTGTATCCAGACCGTGTCTGGGAGAGGATACCGCTTCATCGCGGGGGGCAGGGCAATCACGCCACGAGCTGCCCGCGCCGAAGGCGCGTCGCGACTCTCGCTCGTCGTGTTGCCGTTCGACGATCTGAGCGGCGATCGAAGCCAGGGCTATCTTGCTGATGCGATCACCGAAGATCTGACCACCGACCTTTCGCGCGTGCCTGGCCTGGTGGTGGTTTCGTGCGGGTTGGCATTGATCTACAAGGGGAGGCCCACCGACGCACGACGCCTTGGCGAGGAGCTCAGCGTGCGGTCGTGGTTGAGGGCAGTATCCGCAAGCTCGGCAGCGCCGTGCGAGTGAATGTGCAGCTCATTGCCACCGAGACCGGGACGCACCTTTGGGCGGACCGCTTCGACCAGCAACTGAAGGATCTCAGCGCCGGTCAGGAGCAGATTGTCCGACGGATCAGAGATACCTTGAATGTGGCCCTGACCGATGTTGAGAGCGTCCGCAGCAAGCGGGAGCGGCCGACCAATCCGGATGCGTTCGATCTCGTTCTCCGCGCGCGCTCCCTGGCACTCCATCCAACAGGCCCGCGGGAAAGTGCGGAACGCATAGCCTTGTTGGAACAGGCGCTGCGGCTCGATCGCACTTCGATTATCGCGATGACGGAACTTGCCCGAGGACTGATTTATAGCTTGGTGAATTTCGGGATCGGCAGTCAGGACGAACTCGATCGGGCGGCCAGGCTGATCGCCGACGCGGCGGCGATCAATCCGAACGACCCCAGCGTACTCAACTACACCGCATTCCTGTTGCGTGCCCAGGATCGCTACACTGAGGCGATTGCCGCCTATCAGCGGCTCCTGGACGAATATCCGAACACGCCTATCGCCTATAGCCAGATCGGGATGCTGCTGAACTTCACGGGTCGGTCGGAAGAAGCGATTCCGATGGTGGAAACGGCGATTTGACTTGACCCGCAAAGCCCAAACCGCCGTTTTTACTACCAAAACCTGGGCTTCGCGCTATTGATGCTTGGAAGAGACGAAGAATTGATTGTCTGGATGCAACGCGCTTTGGCCGCGACTCCGAATACGGTGGCTCGGAGTCGCGCTATATATAATTTCATGCTCGCCGCGGCCTATGCGCGGCTGGGGCGGCTGGAGGAGGCGCATCGCGCCATAGCCGATGCAAATCGGATTTGGCCTTACGACACAGTGCAGGCGAATCATCCTGAGGACCCCGCCAATCGCGTGTGCGCGCCGCAGATCGAGCGCTATCAGGCAGCGCTTCGCCTCGCCGGGCATCGGGACCATGCTGACGAGGATGCCGATTTCGGCGTGGCGTCCGATGACAAGCTGCAGAACTTCGCTGGACCGACGCCGACAACCGTGCCGGGTGCCACGACGATTTGTACCGCCGAGCTTGAGCGGTTGCTCGCTGTGGGGAAACCGATCGTCATCGATACACTTTCGTATTTCTGGGGACGCTCGCTTCCCGGTGCGATCGGGTTGGCAGTCGTATCGAGGGACGTAGGCTGGGGCGGCAGCACGTCCGACGCGCGGCAGGATCGTCTGCGCAAGAAGATGCAGGCGCTGACGAAGGGCGATCTATCGACGCCGATCGTCGCGGTCGGCTTCAACTCGGAACGCTTCGACGGACGCAACCTGGCGCTGCGGCTCGTGGCGCTCGGCTACACCCAGGTCTATTGGTATCGCGGCGGCCGCGAGGCGTGGGAGGTGAACGGTCTGCCGGAAACCGGCGTCGACGTGCAGGAGTGGTAGAGAGACCAACAGGGCCTCGCTCGCGTGCCAGCCGTCAGAATTAGCCGGCATGCTGGCCGACGCGCATGACAACGGCTTCGCGCTGAGACTTGCCTGTCGGCTACGCCGAGGCGAACGAGTGGTTCGCGATCGGCGATCGAGCGCGGTCAGAGCAACGAGACGGCTACCGAGCGGCAGCAGTGAAGATGGCTCAGACTCGATCAGACTATTGACCGCTGTGCCGCCAGTAATACGATCCACTGCCAGCCGGGGGTCGCCAAGGGTTACAGATAATCCGCGAGCCGTGGTCGGAACCACTCCAGTGTGCGCCTGATACCTTCCTCCAGCGACACCTTCGCCGCCCACCCTGAGGCGGCGCGGAAGGCGCTGTCATCGGCATGGTAGCTGCCGATGTCGATAGTCGCGCGATCGGCCGGGAACTCGCGCGTCGTGTAGCGCGCCGGTGGGCCGGCAATGCGCGCCAGCAGTTCGGCGATGTCATGCAGCGAGGCGGGTGGTGGGCCGCCGATGTTGAAGATGCGGCCATGGCACTGCGGCGTGTCAGCCGCCAGCAGAAATGCCTCGGTCACGTCGTCGACGTAGGTCAGGTCGCGCAACTGCGAACCACCCCAGACTTCGAACGGCCGGCCCTCAAGCACGCAGCGGATCCAGATGCCGAGAAAGGTCTGCCGCGCATCGCGGATGCGCAGCCGCGGGCCGTAGCAGTTGGTCAGTCGCAACGAGACGACCGGCCGACCACGCACCCGGTGCTCCAGCATCCAGTATTGCTCGCCGGCGAATTTCGACACGCCGTTGGCGTCGGGCGGCGCCACCGGCTGGTTCTCATCTACCGGTAGCTTCTGCACCCGTCCGTAGAACTGCCGCGTCGAGGCGTGCACCACCACCGCGTCGGGCGCTGCCTCGCGCGCGGCCTGGATGAGGCGCACCTGTGCGACCGCGTTCACCGCGATGTCAGCCAGCGGGTCGTTCTGGCCGCCCATGTGACTGGTCTGCGCGGCGAGATTGAAGATGACCGACATGCCCTCGCACAGATTGCGCAAATCGATCTCGCGAATGTCGCCACGCACCAGCTCCACCGACGCTTCGGCGAGGTTTGCCGGATTCGCGCCGCCGCCGAACAGGAAGCCATCCAGTGCCACCACGCGCGCGCCGCGCTGCGCCAGCGTGTGGCAGATATTGGCGCCGAGGAAACCCGCGCCGCCGGTGACCAGGACCTTGCGACCGTGCCAGTTCATGACTCCCTCCGTCCTGTGTGAGCAAGCGAAGCAATCCCGATGACGTAGCTGCCATCACGGGGATTGCTTCGTCGCTGTGCTCCGCGCAATGACTGTCGCCAGCTACCGTCGGTCACCGCCGGCGCTCCGCATGATCTCGCTGAAGCCGAACAGCAGCATCAGTATGCCGGAAACCACCTCGATCGCCGTGATCGCCCGCACCAGATTGGACGCTGGCGCGATATCGCCGAACCCTAGCGTGGTGATGGTCGCCACGCTGTAGTACAGCGCATCGACGAAGCTGATCCGTGCCGGCGCGGCATGCAGCGAGAACTGCGGCGTCCGTGCGGTGAGATCGGCGATCCGATAGAGACAGGCGAACACCACCACCAACAGCGCATAGAACGTGACGAACGCCATCAACGGCCGCACCAGCCGATCGAGCCGCGCGGCCACGCCCTCGAACACCATGGCGATATCGATCATCACCAGGATCACATCGCGCACCGAGGCGACCACGAACAGCGTGACCAACGTCATGGCCGCGAGCAGCGCATACCCTTGTGCCAACGCATCGAGCTCCAGCCGGGGCAGCGCGAACGAGGCCACGCCGACGCCCAACGCGCCGAGCAGCCAGCCCGTGATGCGTGGCAGGCGGTGCAACTCGCGGATGCGGCGAGCGTGGATGATGGACAACACCTGCCGCCGCCGCACCATGCAGCCGCCGAGGAAGGCCAGTACCGGCAGCGCCACCGCGACCAGCGCGATATCGCGCGACGCGGCGGGGAAGTTGGCATCGCGGAAGAATTCGAACATGCAGGCGTAGATCGCCAGGAAGTTGGCGACCGTCATGCCGAAATGCGCGCCGCCGGGAAACAGCAGGTAGAAGAATCCAAACCCCACAGCGCAGGTGACCAGCGAGGACAGGGTGGCCGTCCAGTCGGCGCCGATCGCGGCAGCGACCAGGCCGATCAGCAGCAGAGTGAAGCCGGTCGAGCGCAGCCAGTGCCGATCCAGGCCGACCAACTGCTCGGGCGGGCGGACGCGGACCGGCGGACGCGTCACGGCCGCGCGGCGATGGCGGTGATCTCCACTCTCCAGCGCGGGTCGACGGGCCTGGCCTCCACGGTAGCACGCGCCGGCGGGTTGGCACGGTCGAGCCAGGCGTCCCAGGCGCGATTCATCGCTGCGACATCGGCCATGTCGGCGAGGAACACCTGGCAGGACAACAGCTGCGACCTGTCGGTGCCGGCCTCGGCAAGCAACGCATCGATTTGACGCAGGATGTCGGCGGTCTGGCCTTCCGCATCGAGTGACGGATCGTCCGCGACCTGGCCGGCGAGATAGACGATGTTGCCGTGGATGACGGCCCCGGAGAGCCGGTCCTCGGGCTGAAGGCGGTGGATGGGCATTGCGGGCCTCTATGGCGGTGGGCGGAGAGGATGCATGGGCCGGGCGAGGGAGGCCAGACCACTGAAGGTCTTGAGCTTGACTATGCGTTCCGATCCCGACAACAGTCGTTGCCGTCTTGTTCGTTCCGGCACATGGGAGACGGCGCGAACCATGAGTATTGGCCGTAACGACACGAAGGGCATCACCGACAGCGGCGGACATTGGCGGATGCGTGCTCGGAAGTGGCAACACGGTGTTGGCTGGCGCCGCGGTGTCGCGATCGCCGGCTTACTCGCGACGCTGATCGGCGTTGCCCCCGCGCAGACTCCGGCAAATTCGCAGCCGAATATCGTGCAGAACTCGACCGGCAACGGTGCCACCAATATCGGCGTCATCAACGGCCAGGTTACCATTAACAGCGCGGATCCGGCGGCGTTGGCGGCGATCGCGAAAACCTTCGCCAATGAGATGGCCGCGACCGCGATGGCGAGGGCGCAGGCAGAGGCCAGGGCTGCGGAGCTGGCGACGAAACTCGGGTTCACCTCGGCCGCCGTAGGCGAGTTCTTCCGGATCCTCGGCAAGGACAATGTGGCGCTGGAAAAGGTTCCGGAACGGCTGTCCGAGATCGCCCAGCACTTCGCGCGGACCCGCGACACGCTGGCGGCGCTTGAACCGGATGATCCGCATATCGCCGACATCGTCGGGCAGGCCACCCAGGCACTGGAAGACGGACAGCTGTCCAACGCCGACAAGCTGCTGGATCGGGCGCAGGAATTTGAGCTGGCGGCACTGCGTCAGGCGCAGGAACTCAAGCAGCAGGCGCAGGAAGCGGAAGACCGCCACGCGTTGAGTGCGGCAAAAATGCTGGCCAGCCGCGGCGGCATCGCGCGGACGCAATTGCACTACCAGGAGGCCGCGGACCATTTCGAGCAGGCGGCGCGCCTGGTGCCGGCGGGCCATGCCCACGAGCTCGGCTTGTATCTGTCGCGGCAGGCCGATGCCCTGTCCGATCTGGGTGATCGCAAGGGCGACAACGCAGCCGTGCAATCGGCAATCGGCGTCTATCACAAAGCGTTGGAGCAATTTCCGCGTGACACCGCTGCGTCCGATTGGGCGCAGGCGCAGTACGATCTTGCGATCGCACTGAAGATCCTGGGGTACCGGGAGAGCGGGACTGCGTATCTCGAGGACGCAGTGGCAGCATTTCGGCTCGCCCTGACCGAACGACGGCCCGAGTCCGCACCGCTCGACTGGGCGCGGACCCAGCATGGCCTCGGTGCCGCGCTGTTTCGGATCGGCGAGCGGGAGCGTGGGACCACGCGATTGGCGGAGGCGATCGCCGCCTACCGCCTGGCATTGCAGGGCGCGCCACGCGAGTTGGTCCCGCTCGACTGGGCAACCACCCAGAGCGACCTTGGACTTGCCTTGTGGCGGGTCGGGGAACGCGAGACCGGGACGGTACAACTGGCGGAAGCGGCGAGCGACTTCCGGCTCGCTCTGGAGGAGTTGACGCGCGAGCGCACCCCGCGGGACTGGGCAACGACCCAGAACAACCTCGGCCTCGTGCTTTGGCGACTGGGCGAGCGCGAGACCGGAACCCAGCGGCTGGCGGAATCGGTCGTCGCATTTCAGCTCGCCCTGGAAGGGCGCACCCGCGATCGGGAGCCATTGGCCTGGGCGCAGACCCAGAGCAACCTCAGCGTCGCACTGCGGAGCCTCGGCCAACGGGAAGATGGGACGGCGCGACTCGAGGAATCCGCCGCCACTGCTCGCCTCTCGCTGGAGGAGAGAACGAGGGATCGGGCACCCATGTTGTGGGCCTGGTCACAGAACGCGCTCGGCAACGCGCTGCGGACGCTCGGCGAGCGTGAAAGTGGGACGGTGAACCTCAAGGATGCAGAGACGGCTTACCGGCTGGCGCTGGACGAGTGGCCGCGCGATCGGGTGCCGCTGAATTGGGCCATGGCGCAATCCAACCTCGGGGATGCCCTCCAGGACCTTGGCGCGCGCGAGAGCAGCACGGCGCTGCTCAATGATGCAATTGCGGCGTACCGCCTCGCGCTGGAGATACGGACGCGCGATCGCGTTCCATTGTTATGGGCAGCGACGCAGAACGATCTTGGCGACGCGTTACGCCAACTTGGCGAGCGCGAGAGCGGGACGGCTCGGCTTGAGGCAGCGGTGGCAACTTACCGCATGGCGCTGGAGGAGAGAACGCGCGATCGGGTGCCGTTTGACTGGGCGGTGACGCAGAACGGTCTTGGCGATGCACTGCGACAACTTGGCGAACGCCAAAACAACCCAGCTCGACTGGAGGAGGCCGTGATGGCGTACAACTCCGCCATCGCGGTCTACGCCGCCTTCGGGTTGGATCACTACATAGCGGTCTGTCGCGCCAACCGGAACGACACCAACGCACTGTTGGCGGAGCGACGCTAGGGCAGCGTGGCCGCAGCGGAAGCGCCTGGGTGACGCCTGCGCCGGTGGAGCATGCCGAGCCCAGCAAGGCTGGTCAGCATGAGCAGCAACGATGCCGGCTCCGGAGTGGAAATCTCGCTGATCACGGTGCCCCACGTCTCGGCGTTGATGGGATATTCCTGGAACAGCCAGAAATCCAGGGGATCGAGGGGATCGACCGTGACCCAGCTATAGTCGCCCCAGCGGATCGTGCCGTTATCGTCCGGGAGCGCGTAGTCGCCGGCGAGGCCGGCGAAGTCAAGCTGCGGCGCTGCGCAGGTGACGCTCACGCCTATCATACTGCACACATCGAAATATGCGCTGATGTTCATCGATGGCCCGGATCCGTTGAAGCCGACGATGAACGTGCCGTCGGGTCCGGCCGCTATGGATGGATACAGCAGATCCTCGTTGTCCAGGGAGATCAAGCCGTGCGCCGTGACCGTTCCATTGGTGGCATTCAGGATCCCCCACTGGATGACGTCGCTGCCTCCCTGAAGGATGCTTTGGGCGAAATAGATATTGTTGCCGACCTGGAAGGGCCCTGAACTGATTCGGTTGTCGCCTGCATCGATAGGTGGCCCGCTCGGTTGCCGACCATCTTGCGGCTGCCCGCCAGGCAGCGGGGCGCTGTTGGTCACCGGCCCCAGCACGGCACCGGCGCCGCTACCCCCGGTGATCTGAGAACTGGTGATTGTCACGGTGCCGCCGGATACGACACCGAGCACCGTCGCGTCGCTGGAGGCTCCGAAATTCGTTGCTGTCTGCGGCGACCAGCCCTGGGTGGAGGGCAGCAGGTTGTTGAAGCTCGTCATGTTGGCAGCGGTCGGCGTCGCAGCGGTCAGGTCGCTCTTCGGCAGCGAGAAGATTGAGACGCGGTTCGTGGGGTCGGGCCCCGCCTCCTCGCCTTGGATGTCGAGGAAGTCGTTCGTGCCGATCACCACGGAATTCCCGGTGACACCAAGGGTCGGGAAATCGGCGAAATAACCGCTGGGACTGTTGAAGTTTACCGACGAGAAGCCGCCCAACGGATTTGCATTATTGGAAACTGCGACGAGAACCTGGTTCGCGTTGTGTCCGTTTCCGATGGTGATTTCGGATGCAAACCACCGCTGGGACGTGGGGTCGTAGATGATGCGCGGATCGCTCAGACCGTTGGCGAGAATGCTCGACGGCACGCCGGCATTCGCCCAGAAGGTGCCATCAGTCGTCTGGTCGAGCAGGTTGCCGGTCCGGGAATACACGGTGAAGGAGCCGTTGAGCATCTGCACCACCTGGCCTGGCCCAACGGAAGCGCCCATGTCGGGCGGGGTAAGTTCGCATGGCTGGGAACAGGGGGTGCCCTTGAACTGGCTGGCAATTTCGCCGCCGTCTCCGCCCTCGCCCTGGGCCAGCGACGGCGTGGCCGAGAGTATGATCAGCAGGCATGAGCATAGCCAAGCCCACAACATCGATCTTTGGCGCATGTGATCAGTCCCCCGGCTATTGGCATGCTCTGCGACCGTGCAGCTACACGCGATGCCCCCTCGAATGGAGCAATCATTCGACACACCGAACGTTTTTATCAAATATGGATTGGCTTGTCATCCCTCAGCAACGGTCTGGCCTGGGCAACCGGCAAAGGCCAGATGTTCGGGATGTTTGGAAATGTTACGCTTCGGCGGGAGTACCAGGATGACTGCCCGAGCATGGGTCTTGTGCGGCTGCCTGCGCTCCAAGCTTCCCTGTCGCATCATGGAAAACGCTGTCGCTGGGAGGAGTCCAGGACCCGTACTTGCGCAGGACTGCGCAATTAGGTTTTGCTCGCTCCGATGTCGGTGGCACCTGTGGGATCGGCCCGAAGGTTTCGTTGGACCGCGCTGCCGGCTTCTTCCACTTCAGGCATGCGTCGGACCATACACAAGGGTATCGAGTTCAATACCGACGATGGTGTAACATTTAGCAGCTGGCACTATCGGCGCAGCGCACAATGCTTACGCAGCGAAGCCTCGACGCTTACGCAGCGAAGCCTCGACGCTCACGCAGCGAAGCCTCGGCAATATGTAGCGCAATTGCCGGAGTTCGGCGCCTGAAATTGATGGTAGTCCGCGGGAGCGGAAACCTGATCCGTTGCACAACTGCGTGACGGAGCGTCTGTCCGGCACGGGCCGGACATTCGCTCCGCCACGCAGGTGCAAGGTAGATAGACCCGGCGTCAGCCGCTGCCGCTTGACGGCTTGTAGATCGGGATCTTGACGCTTTTGCAGGCGACCCCTGGCCCATTGATGTCTGCGGTCAGCCACCCATCGGTCCCGGCCTGCCCCGTGATAGTGGCGGATTTCGACCCACCGGACACCTGCGTTGCAGTCATCTTGAAATTGCGGTCCGCGCCCATGCTGCCTGTCACATGTGCCATCGACTTCATGGCATCCCACGAGATCATGCCGGAAATCTGTCCGCCCTCACCGACGAGCACATGCCAATCAAGCGCGGGGCAGGCTCCCTGCGGCTGGGAGTGGAAGACATAGAGAGTGCCCGGCGGCACCTGCGCGTGGGCCACGTTCAACATGGCCCCGCCACAGAGCGTTCCAGCAGCCAGTGTGGCGAGGAGTATCCTTGTCTTCATGCCGATGTTCCTCCTGTTTGAGAGCCTCACGCACGGCACCGGACCGACACATTCCAAGCCTATCCGGCTTTTCGCCCGCCGCGCAAGCCATCCCCGTAACCTGCAACCGGTCGACATATCGAGGGCAGGGTACAACCGATGGTGGGCGCGGCGACCGCATCGATCTAGATCAAGCCGCATCACGACGCAAGACTGCGGGCGCCTTCCGGATTGCCGGATTCGACACGCCGCACGGGGGTGTCCTGTCTCTCGGCGCTTCGCACGCAGGATCGGCTGCACGATCCCACAGCGCAGGGCTGCCGCAATTCGGTAATCCGGCATCTCATAATATTCGAATGCTGTCGACTGCATTGACTGGGCGTTAACCTGTGTCGCGGGGTAGGACACCCTCTTCTTTGCGGAAGCATTGTGGCAAAATGATCAATTCGGGAAGCCGGACCGACCGGTGTGTCAAAGGGTGTTGCCTAACCTGCACGATTCGCGAAACAGACGATCACGATATAGCGAGACAGACGATGTCGTATGTGGAGTTGTCGCTCGATGGATGCCCAGCACGAACGCGAGGCAGTGAAGGCGCAGGTCGAGGACATGATAAAGAACCACGAGAGGCAATAGCCGGACGGACGGCACGGCGGGCGCGCGCTCAAACACGCCCGCTCCGGCAAAATCGCCGGACTGGTACGTGTCCAATGGCTGGACCATCTTCAGCGTGACCGAAAATCGTCCCCGATAGGCAATCAAGCTGAGTTCGGAATATCGCGCGGCACTGCGGATCGATTCCCGGTTCGTGCCGGCGCTGGCGAATTTGGCCGATCTCGATCGGATGAGGAGGATGGATCAGCAGGGTGCCGAACTGCTGCGCCGCGCACTGAAGATCGAGCCGAACAATGCCTATGTCCGACATTCGCTCGGCCTGTTGCTGGTGCGCCAGCATGACTATGTCGCCGCACTGACGCTGCTGCGGCAGGCGCATGAGCTTGCCCAGGGGATGCTCGCTATGCCTATGTCTATGGCGTCGCCCTGAACTCCACCGGCGCCTCCGATCAGGCAATGGCACTGCTCGAGACAACCCATGAACAACACCCGATCAATCGGGATGTTCTCATCGCGCTCGTCTCGATCGCTCGCGACCAGGGGAATCCCGCGATTGCACTGCGAAACGCGCTGGAGCTGGAGCGTCTGGATCCATCAAACGTGGAGTTTCGCGGCGTGGTCACAGAGTTGGAGCAACAGCAAGCCCGCTACGTCGGTCTCATCCAAGGGTGTGCCGAGCGTTGCCGCGACGCACGTCAGGCTGTCGCTCCCCCGTCCACCGGCAGCGCAACACCTGTGATGTACGACGCCTCGTCCGAGATCAGGAACAGCGCGGCGTTGGCGATCTCCTCCGGTTGCGCCGGCCGTCCCATCGGCACCTGGCCGCCGCGCTTCACCACCAGCGTCTCCGGCGTTTCCCCCGGCGGCAACTGGCTGTCGGGGCGCGCCACGAACACCCGCAGCATCGGCGTGTCGGTGGGGCCGGGGCATACCGCGTTCACCCGGATCCTCTCGCGCGCATAACGCTTCGCCAGTCCATGTACCAAGCCTACCACGCCGAACTTGGCGATGTTGTACACCGGGCTGAACTGCGATCCGGTCAGTCCCGAGGTGGACGCGGTGTAGAGCAGCGCCCCCCCGCCGCGCGCACGCAGTTCCGGGATTGCCGCCTCGGTGGTGACCAGCACGGTGCGGACGTTCAGGTCCATCGCGAGTTCGAAGTCCTTCCAGTCGATGCCCTCGATCGCCGCGGGACCGGGATGGCCGACATGGTTCCAGACGAAATCAAGCCCGCCGAATGTGTTGGCGGTGCGACGGACGATCTCGCGCGCGAACGCGTCCTGCCGCAGATCGCCGGCCAGCGCGATCGCCCTGCCGCCACGATCGGTGATCTCCCTGACCACCGCGTTGGCGCCGTCCTCGTCCAGGTCCACAACGCCGACCGATGCGCCCTCCTGCGCGAACCGCAGCGCGCCGGCGCGACCCATGCCGGAGGCCGCCGCGGTGACGATGCCGATCTTGTTTGGCAAGCGCATGAAGCCCTCCTTCAACGCTGGGCGTTCAGCCAGCCTAGCATGATGCGGTTGAACGTGTCGGGATGCTCGACATTGGGGAAATGCAGCGCGCTGCCGATCTCCTCATAACGACCACCAGGCACCAGGCCGGCGAGACGTCGGTTGTCCGCCGCTGGCGTGCCCGCGTCGTCCGCACCGCACACCACCAGTACCGGCAGCCGCACCATCGGCAGCCGCGCCACGAAGTCGAAGTTGCGGATCGCTGCGACGCAGCCGAGATAGCCCGCCGGCGTGGTGCCGACGATGGTGTCACGGATCTGCTTCCAGCGTCCCGGCCGCTGCTGCTTCACCGCAGCGGTCAGCCAGCGCTCGATGGTCGGATCGGCCAGCGGTACCAGCGAATTCGCACTGCGCACCGTATCGACGCGCTGCTGCCAGACCTCCGGCGCTCCCGCCGGAGTACTGGGCAGCGTGTCGCACCACATCGCCGATGCCAGCCTGCCGCCGTGCTCCAGTGCGAAAGCCTGGCCCAGCATGCCGCCGATCGACAGCCCGATGAAATGCACACGCGGAATTGAAAGCGCATCCAGCACGGCAGCGACATCCGCCGCCAGCGCGCTCATCGTGTAGTCGCCGGCAACCGGCCCGCTGCCGCCGTGACCCCGCATATCGATGCGCAGCACGCGAAAGCCGGCTTGCAGCAGCGGTGGCACCTGCTCGGTCCACATGCCGCCGTCCGAAGCCAGCGAATGCGTCATGCAGACGACCGGACCGGTCTCCGGTCCGACCATGTCATAGGTGATGTTGCGTCCATCGAGGGGCAGCAGCATGACCGTTCTCCTCAACCGGTTTCCATCGGCAGTGCCGGATCCTTCGCCCATTCGGACAGTGAGGCGTCGTACAATTTGACGTCCTTGTGGCCGAGCATGACCAGCGCCAGCGCATCTGCGCTCGCCGCGATGCCGCCGCCGCAATAGTTGATCACCTGGCGGTCCATCGCGCCGATCGCTTCGAAGCGTTTGCGCAGTTCGTCGGCCGGCAGGAATGTGTTGGTGTCGGGATCAAGCAGGTGGGCAGCGGGCAGGTTCACGCTGCCCGCGATGCGGCCAGGCCGGCCGTAGCTGTTGCCGCCGCCCCCGGTGTGCTGCGCCGGTTGCAGCGCGTTGATGGTGCAGATCGCACCGTTGCCGATCGCGCGCAGCACCTCGTCCTTCCCGACCATCAGGTTGCGCACCTCGCGCACAGCGAAGTTGCCTGCTGCACGAGACCGCGCCGGACCGGCCTCGACCGGGCGGCTCTCGCGGCTCCACTTCTGCCAGCCGCCGTTCAGCACCGCCGCGTTGTCGTAGCCGAACTCGTGCAGCAGCCACCACAGCCGCGTCGCCCACCAGACATTGGCGCTGCTGTAGGTCACCACGCGGGTCGTGTCGTTCACGCCGAACCGGCGCATCGCCGCCGCGAATTCCTCCGGCGACTGGCGCATGAAGCGCAAGATCTGCGATGTATCGGACACGTCGCGCAGCATGTCGACGAACTGCGCGCCGGGGATGTGACCTTGTTCGAAGTCCTCGCGGCCCGGCTTCACCTGGTAGGTGATCTTCGGATCTGGGATCAGGTGCGTGGTGCAGTCCAGCACCAGCACATCGGGTCTGTTCAGGTTCTGGGCGAGCCAGTCGGTCTCGACTAGATACTCGGGATGCACGAAACCGCTCATGCTGCCAACTCCGCCAGTTCGATCAGCACGTTGCTGGTGGATGCCGGATCGAGGAACGCGATCCGCGCGCCGCCATGGCCGATCCGCGGCGTCTCGTCGCGCAGTTTCACGCCCTTCGCCTTCAGTTCGGCGAGCGCGCCATCGATGTCCTCGACCTCGAAACAGATGTGAAACAGGCCCTCGCCCTTCTCGGCGATCCACTGGTTGACGCCAGACTCCGGCGCCTTGCTTTCCAGCAGCTCGATATAAGTCTCGCCCACCGGCAGCATGGCAAGTCGTGTCGTGCCGATTTGCTCCTCGTATTCCAACGGAATGCCAAACGTGTTCTGCAACAGGTCCATCGACTGCTGCAATGATTTCACCGCGATGGCGATGTGTTCCACCCGCTTTATCTTCATGGTTGCCTCCTCAGGAAATCGTCACGCCGCTATCCACCGGATACACCTGCCCAGTGACCATGCGGGATTCGTCGGATGCCAGGAACAGCGCCATATTGGCAATGTCCTGCGGTTCGATCAGCCCCAGCAGATGCGCATCCGCGAGCCTGGTCAGCGCCGCATTGCCTGCAACCAGCTTGCGCACGCGCTCGGTCATCGTGGCCGAGGGTGCGATCGCGTTCACCCGCACGCGCTGCGCTGCGAATTCCACCGCCATCGAGCGGGTGATCGCGGCAACGCCGCCTTTCGCCGCCGTGTAGCAGTCGCGCCCGGCGATACCCATCAGCGCGACGTTGGACGACATGTTGATCACCGAGCCGCCACCCGAACGGATGATCTCGGGTATGCCGACGCGGCAGCCCAGGAACGTGCCGAACAGGTCAAGCCGGATGACGCGCCAGAATTCCTCGATCGGCGCGTCGACAACCGTATTGTCCTGCGGGGTCGAGCCGCCGGCGTTGTTGTGCAGCACATGCAGCGCGCCGAACTGCTGGACGGTGGTGCGGATCGCCGCCTGTCCACTCGCCTCGTCCGTCACGTCGGTGTGGATCGCGATCGCGCCGTGGCCGGCAAGGTGCGCCGTCTCCTCGCCCGCGGTCGCATCGATATCCCCGATCGCGACCCGCGCGCCCTCGCTGGCGAACAGGATCGCCGTGGCGCGGCCGATGCCTGTCCCCGCACCGGTGATGAATGCCACCTTGCCTGCGAGCCGTGCCATTGAGTTTCCTCCCGCTCCTCGAAATGACAATGGAGCTAGTGACTCAACTCCCGCGCCATCTCGTCGATACCGTTCACCGTCAGCGGATACATCCGGCCTTCCATCAGCTCGCTGGTCATACCGATCGAACGCACATGTTGCCACGAATTGCGCGGCGTCGGATTCAACCACGCCGCGCGCCGATAGTGCGACGTGAGCCGATCCAGCCACACCCGCCCCGGCTCGTCGTTCATATGCTCGACGCTGCCGCCCGGCATGGTAATCTCGTACGGGCTCATCGCCGCGTCGCCGACGAAGATCAGCTTGTAGTCCGGCCCGTACTTCCTGATTACCTCGAAGGTGGCAAGTCGCTCGTCATGCCGGCGACGGTTGTTCTTCCACACCCGCTCATACGGGAAGTTGTGAAAGTAGAAATACTCCAGATGCTTGAACTCGGACCGCGCCGCGGAGAACAGCTCCTCCGACAGCTTCACGAAGTCGTCCATCGAGCCACCGACATCGAGAAACAGCAGCACCTTCACCGCATTGTGCCGCTCCGGCACCAGCTTCAGATCCAACGAGCCGGCATTCTTCGCGGTTGAGCGAATGGTGTCCGGCAGATCGAGTTCGGTCGCTGCGCCCTGGCGCGCAAACCGCCGCAGCCGTCGCAGTGCCAGTTTCAGGTTGCGCGTCCCCTGCTCAACAGTGTCGTCCAGATCGCGGAAGTCGCGCCTGTCCCACACCTTCACTGCGCGCCGATGTCGCGATTCATGCTGGCCGATGCGCACGCCTTCCGGATTGTAGCCATAGCCACCAAACGGCGACGTTCCCGCAGTGCCGATCCACTTCGAGCCGCCCTGATGCCGTCCTTTCTGCTCGGCCAGCAGCTCCGCGAGCCGCTGCATCAGCGCCTCGAACCCACCTAATGCCTCGATCTTCGCCATCTCGTCCGGGGTTAGAAATTTCTCGGCCAGCTTGCGCAGCCACTCTTCGGGAAGCTCGCGCGGCAGCACGCCATCGGGTGGCTCCAGGCCCTTGAAGCATTGCGCGAACACGCGGTCGAATCGGTCCAGGTGGCGCTCGTCCTTCACCAGCGTCGCGCGGCTCAGATAGTAGAAATCATCGACGTTCCATTCCGCCACGCCGGCCCGCATCGCGCCGAGGAGTGTGAGGTACTCGGTGATCGACGTCGGCATTCCCGCCTGCCGCAGCCCCTCGATCAGATGCGAGAACATCAGGCCCCGCGCCGCGCCAGGAACGCCAGCCGCTCGAACAGATGCACGTCCTGCTCGTTCTTCAGCAGCGCGCCGTAGAGCGGCGGGATCACCAAGTGCTTCTCGTTGGTGCGCAGCGCGTCGACCGGCAGATCCTCCACCATCAGTAGCTTCAGCCAGTCCAGCAGCTCCGCCGTGCTGGGCTTCTTCTTCAGGCCCGGCACCTCGCGGATCTGGAAGAACACGTTCAGTGCCTCACGCGTAAGATCGCGGCGCAGATCCGGATAGTGCGTCTGTACGATCCGCTCCATCGTCTCGCGATCGGGGAAGCGGATGTAGTGGAAGAAGCAGCGTCGCAGGAAGGCGTCCGGCAGCTCCTTCTCGTTGTTCGAGGTGATGATCACCACCGGCCGGTGTGTGGCGACCACCGTCTGCCTGGTCTCGTAGACAAAGAAGCGCATGCGGTCGAGTTCCAGCAGCAGGTCGTTGGGGAACTCGATATCCGCCTTGTCCACCTCGTCGATCAGCACCACCACCGGTTTGTCCGCTTCGAACGCGTCCCACAGCTTGCCGCGCACGATGTAGTTGGCGATGTCGTGGACCCGGGGGTCGCCTAGCTGGCCGTCACGCAGGCGGGACACCGCATCGTATTCGTAGAGGCCCTGCTGCGCCTTGGTGGTGGACTTGATGTGCCACTCGATCAGCTCGAGGTCTAGCGCCTGCGCCACCTCGTAGGCGAGTACGGTCTTGCCGGTGCCAGGCTCGCCCTTAACCAGCAGCGGGCGCTGCAACGTCACGGCGGCGTTCACCGCCACCTCCAGATCGCGCGAGGCGATGTATCGTTCGGGTACTCTTGAAAGAGGCGCTCACTCTCGGCTCCTGGTGCATTCGGGGCCCAGTGTCGGGCCAGAGCGACGAAGCCGCAAGCCGGCTGCCTCGGTTCACACGGGGCGCGCGCTTTTTTATTTCAGTACGGAGGGAGAACGGAGGACCACGGTGGGCCACAGGAGTCGGTGCTTGAACAATGCGCGAGGCGATTGCTGCTCCGGATCCTGTGGCCCACCGTGGTCCTCCGTTCTCCCTCCGTGCTAAATATTGGCAATTGCCCGCAGGCACACCGCCGCCTCAAGTCACTCCAAGGAACCCGTTGATGCAGAATACACGCCCTTACGGCTTCTGGCTCTCTCCGATCACCTCGGATGTTATCGTCGCGGAGTTCGATAGGTCTTTCCGGCGTTCAACTCGACGGAACGAATATCTATTGGGTTGAGGGACGTCCGCGAGAACAGGGACGTAACGTGCTCGTGCGGCATCGTCCCGGCAACACTCCGCTCGAGGTCGCACCGAACGAGTTCAACCTGCGCACCCGCGTTCATGAATATGGCGGCGGCGCCGCGCTCGTGCACGGCGATGTGACGTATTTCTCCCACATGGCGGACCAGCGACTGTATCGTCACGCGCCGGGCACGACACCCAGTCCGCTGACGCCGGCCGGCTCTGGTCACCGCTATGCCGACGGGACCATCGACATGCCGCGTACCCGCTGGATCGGCGTGCGCGAGAGCCATGCGGGAGCCGGCGGCCATGTGAAGAACGCCATCGTCGAGGTTGATCTGGCCACGGAAGGTGCCGGTCGCGTGATCGCCAGCGGCAACGACTTCTATGCGTCGCCAAGACTGTCGCCGAGCGGTGCGCACCTGGCGTGGCTGACCTGGCATCACCCCAACATGCCCTGGGTTGAGACCGAGCTCTGGATTGCGGATGTCGCGCCTGACGGCACATTTGGCACCGCGCGAATGGTCGCCGGGGGTCACGGCGAATCCGTGCTTCAGCCGGAATGGTCGCCGGACGGAGAGCTGTATTTCATTTCCGATCGCAGCGGCTGGTGGAACCTCCACCGATTGGAGGGTGGCAATGTTCGCGCGCTTTGCCCGCGTGAAGCCGACTTCGCGCAGGCGCCGTGGATGTTAGGCATGTCGAGCTATGCGTTCGCCGGCACCGACCGGATCGTCTGTAGCTGTTGGGAGGACGGCTTTGGCCGCCTTGCGCAGCTCGACCTCGCGTCGCTTCAGTTGATTCCGATCGACCTGCCCTATACCGACTATGGCTACGTACGCGCGCGCCGGGGAGAAGCGGTGTTTCGCGCAGCGTCGCCCACCGATGTCGCCTCGATCGTTCGTCTCGATCTTGCGACCGGCCGGACCGAGGTACCTGCGGCGTTCGGCGAGCCTGCAGCCGGAGTTCGAGCGCTACTTCACCGTGCCGGAGCACATTGCGTTCCCCACCGAGGCCGGCAAGACCGCGCATGCCTTCTACTATCCGCCGGCCAACCCCGACTACGTGGCCCCAGCCGGCACCAAGCCTCCGCTTTTGGTGAAATGCCATGGCGGACCGACCGCGTTCTCGCCTGGCGTGCTCGATCTCCGCGTGCAGTATTGGACCAGCCGAGGGATTGCCGTCCTCGACGTCAACTACGGCGGCAGCACGGGTTATGGCCGTGCCTACCGCGATCGCCTGCACAGGCAGTGGGGAATCGTCGACGTCGACGATTGCGTCAACGCCGCCCGTCATGTCGCCCGGGGCGGTCGGGCGGATGCCGATCGGATGGTGATCACCGGTGGCAGCGCGGGCGGCTACACGACGCTGATGGCGCTTACGCGCAACGCTTTCGCCGGTGGCGCCAGCCACTACGGCGTGAGCGACGTAGCTGCACTGGCGCGCGACACGCACAAGTTCGAATCGCGCTATCTCGATTGGTTGATCGCGCCGCTGGCGGGCAACGAACAGCTCTATCGTGAGCGCTCACCGCTGCACCACGCCGATAGTCTCGACCGGCCGGTCATCTTCTTCCAGGGCGATGAAGACGAGGTCGTTCCACCCAGCCAGACCGAGGTGATTGTGGAGGCACTTCGTCGCAAAGGTGTCTCGGTCGCGTACATTCTGTTCAGTGGTGAGCAGCACGGCTTCCGCAAGGGCGCGAACATCATGCGCGCCCTGGATGCCGAACTATATTTCTACGCCGCGTTGGTGTTTCGCACCGGGCTCGCGTTCTAAAGAGGAGAATTTGCCGCTTGTCACCACTGCTGGAGGTCGGCTCGCGGCAGTCGGAAGCGTATGTCTAAGTGCAATCCTCTATCATCTCACCATGTGAGTATATACATCCAAACAGCATCCGGTTGCTCATAGTTCAGCGACTCGAGTACTCTGGCAGATAAGCTCGCCTTTATCTGTAGGACATGCTCAATGATTGCCAGCACTGGCGGCAAGCGGACACTAGGATAACGCTGTATTTGTTACAGAATTCAAGCATTCCGCGGCGCGCCAGCGCCCGAACCAAATCAAGGGCTTATCCGCTGCGCAAATCCGGTGCGAAAGGTTGGAACAGGCCGCAAGTGACTACGGCCTCGAGGGTACCCGCGTCGGAATCCATCCGCTAGGCGGCGATCCCCTCCACCGGCGCGAGAGGCCGCAGGCCGCGGATCATGTCGGATGCCTTCTCTGCGATCATCATAGTCGTCGCGTAGGTGTTGGCCGACGGCATGGTCGGCATAATCGACGCGTCCGCCACCCGTAGACCCAGCATTCCATGCACGCGCAATTGGTCGTCCACCACCGCTGTCGGGTCGGTCGCCGGCCCCATGCGCGCGGTGCCGATCAGATGATACGCGGTAGACCCGTATTGCCGCGCATAGCCCAGGAACTCATCGTCGCTCTGCACCTCCGGGGCAGGCAGCATGTCGCCATCGAAATAGTGCCCCAGCTCCGGTGTACGCAGCAGGCGGCGTGCCAGCTTCATGCCGGCGATCAAGACGCGACGGTCCATTGGATCGGCCAGATAGTTCGGCTGGATCACCGGATCCTCGAACGGATCGGCCGAGCGTGCCCGCACGTAGCCGGTGCTCTCGGGCCGATGCTGCCATACTCCGCAGGTCATCCCCGGATAGTCATCGAGCATCCCGACGAACCCCTGCTTGTAGCTCGCCGGGCTGAACACGCCCTGCAGATCGGGTTGGTCCATGCTGTCGTCCGACTTCCAGAACCAGTGCACCAGCGACGGGCTCAGCGCAAGGATCGAAGGCTTGCCCATCGCCCAGCGCAGCATCTGGCCCGCGAGTCCCATGCCGCGCGCCAGCTCGTTGATCGTGGTGCTGTTGCGCACCCGCGCGACCAGCCGCGGCGCATAGTGATCGCGGAAGTTCTCGCCGACGCCTGCCAGTTCGTGCACCACCGGAACGCCGATCGAACCCAGCAGCGCCGCCGGTCCCACCCCGGAGATCTGCAGCAGCTTTGCGGTATTGGCGGTGCCACAGCACAGAATCACCTCGCGTCGTGCATGCACCGCGCTCTGGGTGGAGCGGTCGCGGTCGTTCACGTAGCGCACGCCGCTGGCCCGGTTGCCGTCGAACAGCATTGCGGCGGCCCGCGCATCGGTGCGTACCTCCAACCGCCCCGTCGCCTTCGCCGGATGCAGAAACACACGCGCCGCCGAGTGCCGCCAGCCACGATGGATCGCGCGCTGGAAATACCCGACGCCCGCCTGCCGGTCGCCGCTGTTGTAGTCGACACAGCGCGGTATTCCCATGCCGACCGCGCCGGCGATGAACGCCTCGCAGATCGGATGGATCCAATCGATGTCGCTGACCGGCAGGTTGCCCGTGCGGCCATGGATGCGGTCATCGCCGATGCCGATCCGCCGCTCGGTGCGCTTGTAATAGGGCAGCATGTCGACATAGCCCCAGCCGCGATTGCCGCGCTGCGCCCAGCTATCGAGGTCGGCGCGCTGGCCGCGGTTGTAGATCATGCCGTTGATCGAGCTGGACCCGCCCAGCGTGCGCCCCTGCGTGGTGGGGATTGGCCGGCCGCCGCTGCCCTCGGACGGCTCGGTCTTGAACTGCCAGGTGAAGTCCGGGTTGAACAGCATCTTGATGAAGCCGGCCGGCACGTGGATGTGCGGATGCCGGTCCGGCGGCCCCGCTTCCAGCACGCAGACCGTGGCACCCGGCTGCTCGGTCAGGCGATGCGCCAGCACCGAGCCTGCCGCGCCGCTGCCGACGATGACATAGTCGAACGAATCGCCCGCGTTCGCGCTTGCGCCGGATGCCATGCGCTTCCCCTAACCGTTTGATTGCGCCGCCACTCCAGCCTAAACTGACGTCGGAAGCCAATCCAAGCCGGGAAAGAGGAACCCATGGAGTACATTTGCGACGCTCCTGGTGCCAGGAGCTGGTTTCGGCTGGTAAGCGAGGGCGAGGCCACGATGGAATCCGAGCTCATGCGCCATGCCGTGGAGAAGTATTTCCGGCGCGAATGGGAGAAGGCGACGGAAAGCTACCGCCCGTTGACCTCGGTGTTCATCGAGCAGGACATCGGCAAGTCGGCGCACATCCAGCGCGAGATGCCGCTGTTCCTGACCTTGCGCGATGACGAAGGAGCGCCGCTGGTCACCGCCATGCTGCCGCCCGGCGGGCGCCGCGATCGCTCGTTCGGCTGCATCATTGTGGGGCATGGCAACAGCGACCCCTACAAGCAGCATGCCGATGCGATCGAGGCGCTGGCTGAACATTTCGATGTTCCGCTCGATCGGGCGCACTGCTACCCGTACCGACGGGAATGAACCGCACACAGGAGGTAACCGCGATGGGCTACACGCTGGAACAATTCGCCGACAAGTGCCGTGATGCGCTGACGAGCCAGCCGGGCACCGAGGGACGCAAGGCGGTTTGCGCCCTGGTGCAGGACGTGCTGAAGGACGGCGAGTTCGCCGCCAGGTACATCCCGGAAGGCACGCCGGAGCGGAAGGTGCTGTACCAGGATCCGAATCTCGGCTTCACCATACTGGCGCACGGCTATGTCGGAGCGAAGGGCAGCAAGCCGCACGATCACGGACCGTCCTGGGCAATCTACGGTCAGGCCGCCGGCGAGACGATCATGACCGACTGGGACTGCCTGGCGCGCCCGACCGAGACGGTACCCGGCAAGGCGAAGCATGTGCGCGACTACACGATGAAGCCGGGCGATGCGTATCTGTACGACACCGGCGTACTGCATTCGCCGCGGCGTGAGGGCTCCACTCGGCTGCTGCGCATCGAGGGCATGAACATGGAGCGGGTGAAGCGCTTTCCCTACGAGGCGGTGGACACGCTCAACCCCGCCGCCGAGTAGCGTTCACCGGTCATTCTAGGAGCATAGCGACCAAGCAATCCTCATCGTGTTGGGGATTGCCTGGTCGGTGATGCTTCGCCGCAATGACGCAGCTACGCACGCGGAATGATCTGCGTTGCCTCGACGACGCTCGTGATCCGGCCGATGAACAGCGCGCCGTCGTCGGCCAGTCGCCTCATGTCGTACGCTTTGCACCACTTCAGCCTCGATCTCGGTTGGCTTGAACAACGAGACCATGAACTACTCCGAACCTTATTGGTCGCCCCGACGACATTCTTGAGATCCGCCACGGCACCGCTTTATGTTCGTGCAGCCTGGCGCACCATCGCCGCACCCTTCTCCGCGATCATGATCGTCGGCGCATTGGTGTTGGTGGACGTGACCGCCGGCATCACCGACGCATCGATCACGCGCAGGCGCTCCAGGCCGTGCACGCGCAGCTGTTCGTCCACCACCGCCAGCAGATCGCGGCCCATCTTGCAGGTGCACGTCGCGTGGAACACGGTGCCGCCGGTCTGCTTCGCGTAGTGCAGCAGCTCAGCGTCGTCCTGTACGTCGTTGCCGGGAACTGTTTCCCTTACCACGTATTTTGCCAGCGCCGGGGCGCCGAACAGCTTGCGAATCCAGCGCAGCCCGCCAACCGCGGCGCGGCAGTCGGTCTCGTCGCTGAAGTAGCGCGGGTTGATGTTCGGCTGCTCCTGTGGTCGCGGTGAGCGCGCCTCGACATAGCCGCGGCTCAGTGGACGCATCTGCCACATCCCGCAGGTCATGCCCGGCACCGTGTCCAGTTGCCGCGCGACGCCCGGTGCGTAACTGCCATGGGCGAACAGCGCCTGCACGTCGGGCGTCGCCGACTCGGGCAACACCTTCACCGACGCCGCGACCAGCGATGCCGCGTAGGTCAGTATCCCGTTGCCGGTGGCGAGATAGCGCAGCACCTGCCCGGCCAGCCCCAGGCCGCGCGACTGCTGGTTCAAACTCGGCGCCCCCTGGATCTGGCACGAGATGCGCGCCAGATAGTGGTCCTGCAGGTTGCGTCCGACGCCACGCAGTTCGTGACGCACGTCGATGCCGACCCGTTGCAGATGCTCGGGATCGCCAATTCCGGAAAGCTGCAGAATATGCGGCGAGCCAATCGCTCCGGCCGCAAGGATCACCTCGCCCGACACGTCGACGCGTTCCACGCTGCCGTTGCGCGAGTATTCGACGCCCACCGCGCGCGTTCCGTCCAGCAGCACGCGGTGCACCAGTGCGCCGGTGACGACCTGAAGATTGGGCCGCTTGATCGCTGGCCGCAGATAGCTGCGCGCGGCGCTCGCGCGACGGCGTCCACCGCGCGTCTGTTGCACCCAGCCGACGCCGTCGGCCGCACCGGATGGCAGATTGTTGACGTCCTCGCGGTACTCGAGGCCGAGCTGCTGCGCCGCCTCGACGGCCGCCCGGCACAGCAGCGGCTTGTCGCGGCCATGCGAGGTGAACAGCGGACCGCCCTTGCCGTGCACCGCGTCTTCACTGCCCTCCCAGTTCTCCGCCTTGCGGAAGAACGGCAGCACGTCGTCCCAGGTCCAGCCGCGATTGCCGAGCTGGCCCCAGTGCTCGAAATCCTCCGGCTGACCGCGCACGTAGATCATGCCGTTGATCGAGCTCGACCCACCGAGTACGCGGCCGCGCGGGTAGTTGATGACGCGGCCGTTGGTGCCGGGATCCGATTCTGCCTTGAAGCCCCAGGTGAGCGTCGGATGATCCAACAGCTTCATGTAGCCGGCGGGAATGTGGATCAGCGGGTTCCAGTCGCGACCGCCGGCCTCGATCAGCACGACGCGCGTGCCGGCGTCTTCGGTCAGCCGATTGGCCAGCACGCAGCCGGCCGAACCGGCGCCGACGATGACGTAATCAGCCAGCATTGCCGTTTCCCCTACGGTGTGATTGCGGCGAGCGTAGCGACGCAGCAATCCCGTGTGGAGTGGGGTTACCCGAACGCGCCGACCTCGTGGGTGATGATGGTGGCGATCTCGCGCACCAGACCGTGCAGCGAGCGCATCGGCGCAAAGATCTCCCTATGCTCGCGCGCATAGGCGGTCATGCCGCGCGGCGCCTCGGGTTCGGCGTAGTCGAACTCCTCCGACTGATCGGGTGCCGCAGGAAAGATCTGCGCCAGCACATCCAGGGCCGGCTCGATCTCCAATCGCAGCACAACCCCTTCCAGCACCTGTCGTGTCACGCCATGCCGCGGTGAGAAATCGGCGATCTCGGTGGACAGCAGCCAGATGCGATGGATCAGCGCCAGCCGTAGCGCGTGCAGCAGAACCTCGCGCGTCGCCATGCGCGGTGCGTCGGGCCAGATCTCGCGCAACGCCAGATGATCGGCGTGCACGTGGCGGAACATCGATTGCGCCGCCGCCCAGATGCCCAGACGTTCCAGCGCACGCGCAACGCCGATCAGCGCCTCGCGCCCGGCGCGCTTCGGCGTGTGTTCCGCACGATCGAGCCAGGTTCCCGGATCGAGCGTCGCAATCACCGCGCGCAGCACGTCGATGTCGGAGTGCGCCAACGCATGCGTCACCAGGTCCATCGCGCGATGGAAGCGCCGGCTGTTCTGCCGTAGATCGACGAACAGCTCGGGGTGTCGCGCCGCCGCGGCGCCAATGCCTTGCAGCGTGTTCCCGCACCAGCCGAGCTGTTGCAGGATGGCGTTGTTCGGGATCGCCCGCAGCTCGCGTGGATGGCGGATGCGCGCGGCCCCCACCATGCCATCGGCCTGCCTTGCCGCCGGACGCGAACCGGTCACATCGACCAGCGACGGACCGAACGCGCCCAGCAGCACGGCGTAGCCCTGGTCGTCGACCAACGCCTCCATGCCGGCGCGCACGGTGGCAAAGAAGTCGGCGGCGAAGTCCGGATTGGCGTAGACCGGATCCTCGATCGGACCAGCCGCCGGGTGATAGGTCTGCTGGGCAATGCCGGTTATTGTCGCCAGCGCCAGTTCCGGCGTGCCGAACAGCAGGTAGCCGTCGCCACCCTGGAACGCCGACTCCTCGCGCACGGCGAGGCCGGCACGGTTCAGTGCCTGCCGCGACGCGGTCGGCGACAGATATTTCAGCCGGTCGGCCAGCGATCCGGGGTGGGCGCCGCGACCGACACTCTCGCCATGGGTGTCGAACAGCACTACCTCGACGCCGGAAATGCCGTGCGCCGCCAGCGTCTGGCCGATCTTCAGGCGCAGCCGCTCGATCAGGTAGCTGGCGGCAAGTTGGCCGACATAGCGGCCGGAATCCGAATAGCCGAATTGCAGCGCGAGCCGCCCGGTGGTTTGGAGGTAGGCGCGGTAGTGCGGGCTGCGCAGCGCCTCCTCCAGCACCGTTGCGCCGTGCTCCAGCGCGCTGGCGGTCTCGAACAGCGGGCTGATCTCGATGTGCTGCTCGACGCCGAACAGCCGCGCCAGCCAAAGTGCTGCGAGCAGCGTGTAGCCGGTCTCGGTCTCAGCGATCAGGAAGCGCACCGGCATCGAGCCGTCCACGTGCTTGATGATCTGCGCGATGGTCATCATCAGCCGGATCGCCGACGCCTGCTCGGCCAGCAGCGCGCCGAAATCGACGCTGATCGGCTGCACCGCATCGAGTGCGGCATTCATCGCACCGAACAGAACGCGGCGATGGGCAGGGTCCTCCGGTGCATCGGCGATGCCGAGACGCTGGCGCACCGCGTTGTGGATCTGCGCGGCGTTGAGCCGCACGTGCGTGTGCGCGAGCGCCAGCCCATGCGACACCAGCCCAGCCCGTGCGATGCACAGCGCCTGGCGCGCATCGTCATCGGGCGCCGCGGCAAGCGCCTGGTCGAACAGCGGCAGCAGCGGCTGCGGCGACGTCAGGGCTGCCTCGCGTCGCCCCACCAGTGTCTGCGCGAAGGCGGCGACGCGCGAGGGTTCGGGTGAGTCCGGACACAGATCGAGTTGTTCGCTGACTGCATCGAGCGCCTCGGCAGTGCGCGCAGCGAGGGGCTCGGTCGAAGGCAGCGTGGTGACCCGTGCGTGCAGCCGCGCAAGCTGCCGGCGCTTCATCTCCAGCCGCAGCCGCAGCGTGTCCCACCAGCCGATGTCGGTGCGGCCGTCGGTGTCGTAGCCGACCCAGCTCGACAAGATCACCGGCCGCGGATCCAGTTCGGTCCAACGATCCGGCCAGGCGCTGTGCGCAACCGACAGGAGTGCGGCATTGAACTGGTCGATGGCATCGCGTCCATTGGCGATGGCGGCCGCCGCTTGGGTAAACTCGTCCGCCAGCGTGATCGGCGGAGGCCGATGCGATCCCGCGACCGCAGTCATCCGGCCGCTGGCGGTCTCCACCAGTGCGCGCGCTACGGGAGGTGGGAGCGCGAATGTCGGATGCGCCGTGAACACCACCGCGAAACGCGAGCGTTCCACCAGGGCGCGGTACTCCGCCCAGCGCACCGGGCTGTCGTTCGGATCCGGCCGCAACAGACGCTGCGCCAGCTCCTTCAGCACCGCGGTGTGCGCCGCGACATCGGTGCCGCCGACATAGTCGGCGATGCGGCGCGCGCGATCGGCAAAGGCGGCATCGCGCAGGTACTCGATCAGCATGCCGATCGCCGCGTCGTCCAATGCGCCGGCCTCAATCCGCCGGCTGATCGCCAGCGCCACCAGCAGGACGGGGTTGCCGAACGGGTCTTCCTCGGCGCGGGCGGTGGTGCGCGCGGTCAGCTCCAGGAGTTCCTGGGCGAGCGGCCCTGTCCGATCGAAGGGAGCGTCCGGCACGGCGTCATTCTGCGGCGGATTGTGCAATGCAGCAAGACGCGAATGCATTGCAGACCTGATCGGCGTGCCATAGCGTCCGCGGGAAAGGATGGCGTCGATGGCGTGGAGCAAATCGGCAGCGATGAGCTGCGCCGTGATAGTTGCGAGCGCCGGGTTTGCCTCGGCCGCTGTCATCGACGGCCGTTGGTGCTACCCGAACGGCAAGCGGATCTCGATCCAGGGCCCTGCCATCGTCACGCCGGCGGGCAGCCCACCGACAAGCTGACACCAGAGCCAGGACACCATCGATGCCCGACGATTCAATTTCGCCACGTTCGCAACAGATCGCGCCGGTCGGCTGGGAACCGGAACTCGCGGAACTGCGCGCCCGCATTGCGCTGGCGAAACAGATGGGCGGCGCCGACCGTGTCGCCCGCCAGCACGCCGGCGGACGGCTGACCGTCCGCGAACGGATCGACCGCATGCTGGACCCCGGCAGCTTTCACGAGATCGGCGCGACCGCCGGCAAGGCGACCTACGACGCCGACAGCAAGCAGATCGTCGCGTTCATGCCGGCCAACTGCGTGTTCGGCCGCGGCACGGTCGACGGACGGCCGGTCGCGGTCGCGGGTGACGACTTCACGCTGCGCGGCGGGTCGGCGGACGCCTCGATCAAGGGCAAGCCGAAGATGTCAGAGCAGATCGCGGCCGAGTTCCGGATGCCGATCATCCGGTTGATCGAAGGCTCCGGCGGCGGCGGCTCGGTCAAGACCATCGAAACCACGGGCCGGGCCAATCTGCCGGGTGGGCTGTCAGAGACCACCTCGTTCGATCTGGTGGCGAACAACATGGGGACGGTGCCGGTGGTGGCGCTGGGTCTGGGATCGGTGGCCGGCCTGGGGGCGGCGCGGCTCGCGGCAAGCCACTATTCGGTGATGGTGAAGGAGATTTCGGCTGTTTTCGTCGCCGGCCCGCCGGTGGTGGAACGGCTGGGCGAGCCGCGCAGCAAGCAGGAACTCGGCGGCTGGGAGGTTCAGCTTGCCTGCGGCGCGGTCGATCACGCGGTGGACACCGAGGACGAGGCGTTCGACGCCGCGCGGCGGTTCCTGTCCTATCTGCCGGGTTCGATCTGGGACGTGCCGCCGCGGGTGCGCACCTGGGACAACCCCGAGCGGCGCGAGGAGTTCCTCATTGCCGCCATCCCGCGGGTGAAGAAGCAAGCCTACCACATGCGCCGGATCATCGAGGCGCTGGTGGACAAGGGCAGCCTCTTCGAGATGGGCCGGCTGTTCGGCCGGCCGATCATCACCGGGTTCTGCCGCCTCGACGGCTGGCCGGTGGCGTTGATGGCAGGCGATCCGCTGTTCCACGGCGGCGCCTGGACCGCGGATGCCTGCAACAAGATCATCCGCTTCGTCGACATGGCGCAGACCTTCCATCTGCCGATCGTGCATCTGGTCGACTGCCCGGGCTTCCAGGTCGGGCTGGCGGCCGAGAGCAACGCGGTGATCCGCTGGGGCGTGCGCGCGCTGGCGGCGATCAACCAGACCACGGTGCCATGGTGCAGTATCATCGTGCGCAACTGCTATGGCGTGGGCGGACTGGGGCATCAGCCGGTGAGCCATCTCTGCGTGCGCTATGCCTGGCCTTCGGCAAGCTGGGGCTCGCTGCCGCTGGAGGGCGGCATCGAGGCGGCGTATCGCGCCGAGATCGACGCCGCGCCCGATCCGCAGGCGAAGATGGACGAGATCGAGGACCGGCTGAACCGACTGCGCTCGCCGTTCCGGACCGCGGAGCCATTCTGGGTCGAGGAGGTAATCGACCCGCGCGAGACCCGGCGGCTGCTGTGCGAGTTCGCCAACATGGCGGCGCCGCTGCGGACCCCGGGGGAGTTGCGGTTCACGATGCGGCCGTAGGGAAGGGGGGCCGGCACAATGGTTGAGCGAGGTCCGGCAGCTAGTTAGGGCGTTCCTGCCTCGCCCAGGTCCCACCAGATCCCGGCGAACGCTGCCACACCCTCGCGTGCCGGGGCGATCAGGAAATGCTCATCCGGGCCGTGCTGTTTGCAGCCGTTGTAGCTGTGCGGCACCCAGATCAGCGCCACCCCGAGATGATCGACGAACACGTCGCCCGGCAGACCGCCGGACGAATTCGGGATCACCTGCACGTGCCGCCCCAGCGTCCGCTCCATGGAGCCGACCGTCCAACGCACCCAGGGATCGCGAGGATCGGTGCGGCTCGCCGGCATCCGGACACCGGGGTTCTCGATCCGCACGCCGGTAAACCCCTCGGCGTCGAGATGCCTGCGTAGCGCCGGCGCGAACGTCGCCGGATCGGTGTCCACAGTGTAGCGGATCTGACAGTGCGCGCGGGCGTTCGGCGCCACTGCGTTGACCGGGTTCTCCGGCCTGCCCGACACCATCGCCAGTACTATGAAGCTGTTCCAGCCGTAGATCTTCTCCGCCGCGGTCAGCCCCGGCTCCCCCCAGCCCGGGTCGATCGAGGCTGCCTCGCCGCCGCCACCCACCTCGCAGCCCGCCAGGACTGATCGAACACTGGCGGGCAGCCCGTTGCGCGGCAGCCAGTCGCGCACCAGGATTTTTCCCCGTCGATCGATGATGGTTCCGAGAGCATGGGCCAGCACCACGGCGGGATCCGTGGTCAGCCCGCCCCAGTGGCCGGAATGCACGCCGCCCAGGCGCAAGTCGACCACCAGGTCGAAGTGGTAGGTGCCGCGCGTGCCGGTGGCGATGGTGGGCATGTCGGGCGTCACGCGCGGGCCGTCGCTGCCGATCAGCACGTCGGCGGCAAGGTCGTCCTTGTGTGCGGCGACGAAGTCGCGCAGGCCGATCGAGCCGCGTTCCTCGCAAGTCTCCAGCACCAGCTTCAGGCTGAACCCGAGCTTGCCGTTGCGTTCGGCGAGCACCGCCTCCAGTGCGGACAGGTTCAGCGCATGCTGGCCCTTGTTGTCGGCACTGCCGCGGCCGTACCAGCGATCGCCCTCCTCGGTGAGCCGCCAGGGATCGAGGCCGGCGCGCCACTGATCCTCCAGCCCGCGCACCGTGTCGCCATGGCCGTAGGTGAGTATGGTCGGACGAGCCTGATCCTCGAGCCGTTCGGCGGTTAGGATCGGGCCGAAGCCGGGGTGCGGATTCGCGTGAATGGCCACCGTGAATCCCATCCGCTCCAGCCACGGACTGATCGCCGCCTCTAAATAGTGCTGCACATCGGCCTCGTGGCCGGGGTCCTGCGATGTGCTCGGGATTGCCACGAGTTCCGGCAAGCCGATCGCGGAAGCCGTTGCCGTCGAAGAACTCCAGCGCCCGCGCGACGGCGCCTTCCCGGGATGCCATGACCGCCTCCTGCACAGTGCGGGCGGCGGTCAGCGTGCCGGACACACGCCCGCCGCGCGACGTTTCAGTTTACGCGCGGCCGCCGCCGGATCGCGGCCAAACCGAGAACCGGTGCAGCAAGCAGCACCAGACTGGCGGGCTCGGGAGCAAGCGTCACACGGATCGGGCCACGCGTCGCATGCAGCGGGGTGGTGGTGTCGAGGGTCAGATCGACGAACACGTCGAAGAAGCTATCGATGCGATACAGCAGTTGATCCTGGTCGCCGCCCCCGCTGACCGGTTCGACCGACGCCATGCCGGTGCTGTCATTGGATGGGTCCAATTCAAGTGTCAGCGTATCGCCAAGTACCGGGCCGGAGAGCGACAACGCGTCGAGATCGGTGTTCCAGGAACCGGTCTCGGTGCTGAAAGTCCGCCCTTCCACCCCCATCGCGATGGTTCCCGAGAGCGTGATCGGCACGGTCTGACCCGCTATCGTAATCAAGCCCTGATAGGTCGCATCGCCGGTGATGTGCTGGCCCGTTGCGTCGAAGGTGGATGGGTCGACCGAGGTGAAGCTGATCGCTCCGGAGAGGACGCAAATGTTGACCGACGCGAAGCAGCCGGCACCGCCTGGCACGATGAATGGCACGCCGAGTGGCGGCAACGCAGGTGTGCTCGAGATGATTGCCGCGCCGGCGATGCCGGTGCCGAGGAACAGGCAGCCCAGACCGGCGGCGAGCAGGCGTGCGAGATGGCGCGGCGCGCAAGGACTTGGCATGACGGCTCCCGTGGTTGGCGGCCGACTACCCTGATCGGCCGTTCCATACCGAGGCTAACACGTCATCTCTCCGCGCTGTCTACATATTCGGGCACCGTCAGGTAGACCCAGATCAGGTTCGTCAGCAGCAACGCCGAAGTGACCAGAAACACCCAGCGCAGACCGAACGAGGCGGCGATCGCGCCGCCGGTCAGCGGCCCCAGTGAATTCCCCAGGAACGTTGCCGACGCGGTCATTCCGTACACGGTGCCGCGTTCGGACCGTGACACCATTCGCCCGATCAGCGCATTGGCGGTGGGGAGAATGCCGCCCACGAACAGGCCGACGCCGAACCGCTCAACCGCGAACAGCCAATAGCTGGTGGCGAACGCCTGCGGCAGGCTGGTCAGCGTGGCGCCGAGCAGGCAGATCAGCAGGACGCGGCGGTAGCCGATCTCATCGCTGTGCTTGCCCAGAAACGGCACTGCCATCATGCCGGCCAGGCCGGTGACGGAGAATGCCACTCCGCCCAGCGTCGCGAGATCGGGCCGCGGGCCGACCAGCTCCTGCACGAACACCGTGACCAACGGCTGGACTGCGCGCGTGGAGAACTGCGCCATGAACAGCACGAAGAACAGCGGCAATATGCCGGCCGCGCCGATCATCAGCGCGAGGCCGCGCAGTCCGGAACGTCTGCGATGCGCGCCGTCGGGCCGCGCGAAGTGTTCCTGCACCCCACGCCACACCAGGAACACCGCGGCGAACGTGATTGCCGAGGTGCAGTAGAACGGAATCCGGTAGCTGCCGGTGAGGTCGGCCAGCACGCCGCCGATCACCGGTCCCACCAGCGATCCAACCAGTTGGCCGGTGCTGAGCAGGCCCAGTGCGTAGCCCAGCCGCTGCTCGGGCACCTGGCTTGCCACCAGTGCCATCGCGGTGGAGGAGAACCCCGCGAACATGCCCATCAACGCGCGGGCGGCAAAGAACTGCCAGACGTTCAGCGACAGGCCCATGAGTGCGGTGAACACCGCGATTGCGCAGCTCGAGCGGATCAGCATCGGCTTGCGGCCGTAATTGTCGGCGAGCCGTCCCCAAAGCGGCGAGGCGAAGGCGGCGACGAACGAGGTGGAGCCGTTCAGGATGCCGGACCACAGGGCGATCCCCGCGTCGGAGGTCACGCCGAGTTCCGGCAAGAACAGCGGCATGATCGGGCTGAGGAAGCTGAACGACATGGTCATGATGAACTGGATGCCCACCATGGCCCACAGCGTCACCTGCCATTGCGAGTGTTGGGTGGGATCGTGCCCGTCTGGCGCCAGCACCGGGTCGTTCAACTGGCGTCGCGCGCGAAGCAAAGCGGTCCCCACGGGGATGCGGATTGCTGAGTTGCTTCGCTCCTCGCAATCACCGGGGGGGCGTGAACCTCAGGCACCGGCGCCGAGCCGCGCCGCCATCTGGCTCTTGAACTGTTCGATCGGCATGAACCCTGGATCCTGGCGGCAGGCCGCTTCCGTCTCGTGCAGAATCTGCTCGTCCGATTTCGCGAGGTCGAGCGGCTTGCCGTGCGGCTGGGGCACGTGGAACGGTGTGTCGAGATACGCCTCCACGGTGTTGCCTTCCGGATCCTTGAAGTAGATCGACCAGGCGTTGCCGTGGCTGACCGGGCGCATTTCGGTGGCGCCGAGG
Organism: uncultured Alphaproteobacteria bacterium; assembly: GCA_963749575.1. Lineage (GTDB taxonomy): Bacteria > Pseudomonadota > Alphaproteobacteria > Acetobacterales > Acetobacteraceae > JAMXLO01. The sequence goes on along the minus strand of CAVVNM010000008.1, from coordinate 60,015 downwards.
GCCAGGGCGCGCCGGTGCACCTCGCGCAGATCGGCGAGCGAATCCACCATGAACGAAATCTGCTGGATCGGATTGAAGCCCGAGGTGTCAGGCCGGCCGGTGACCAGTACCATCTGATGGTGGTTCTGCGGGTTGCCGCTCATGAAGGTGAGGTGCATGCCGGCGCGGCCCTCGCCGTGGTCGGTGACCATCAGGCCGAGTACTTCGGTGTAGAAGCGCTCCATTCTGTCCCGGTCGTGAACGTAGATGCCCATGTGGGCGAGGCGTGCGCGGATGTTGGCCATGATCAGTCCCTCCGCATGAGAACGTCCTCCACCCCGGCGGTTTCCGCAAGCCGCGAGGCGGCCGCGGCGGCGTGCCGTAGGCCGGGCCGGCACCGGCCACTTTCCGTATCAATCCTGCGACACATCCCAATCGTTGTTTCGTCCAGCCTTCGTCTCGCTTATTGAGACATTTATTGTCGGCAAATTTTACACTTCATTCACGATCCGAGGGCTTTCGTCCGTCAACCAATTCAAATATCGCAATTTTTTACCCTGGCACGCCGCTTGCTTTCACTCCGTCAACGTTAATCTTCATGCGGGGAGCCCAAATGCGCAGTGCACTTCAAAAGACCACACTTATCGCGTCGACAGCCCTGAGCCTGTCGTTCGTGGCCTACTCGGCCCAGGCATTTCCCACCCTTCCGGGGCTGCCGAACCTCAACTTTACCCAGTTCACCGGCGTTGCACCGAAGACCTTGTTCACTGTGGTTCAGCCGGTCGGCTGGACCGGCGGCGGCAGCCTTGTCTCGATCGACGCTCCCGGCACCGCCACGCAGAATAATCAGAGCCACGGCAATGCGTACGCTGTTTACAAGGATCCAGGTCCCGTCCCCAACAAGGGCAACTTCGTGCAGGCGGACGGCAACCCCAGCTTTGAGAGCTCGTTCAACTATCAGCTGACGGGCCTGACGAATGGACAGAAGTATACGCTGAGCTTCTACCAGGCGGCCGGTCAGCAAACCGGCTTCAGCGGTGCAACGACGGAACAGTGGATCGTATCGTTGGCCACGTCGGCGCTTACGGTGAACTTCTCCCCCACTGGCTGCGGCGGCGGTAGCTGCACCGCCACTTACGGCAGCTCTGACCCGCATGCGTCTATCAAGGCGACGACCCTGATGAACACCCCTTCTGAGGGCGGGACGCCTTGGCAGTTCACCTCGGTCACACTGACCGCCGACGGTCCGACGGAGCTGCTCAGCTTCCTCGCCTGGGGCAACAACGGCAGCACCGTAAACGAGCCGCCGACGCTGTTCCTGACCGCGGTCAATGCCCCGCCCGGACTGACTCCCGAGCCGGCAGGTCTGGCGGTCTTCGGGGTCGGCCTTGCGGGCCTCGGCGTAATAGCGCGGCGTCGGCGCGGAAAGCGCTCCACTTCGAACTGATACGCTGGTAGATTGCGACGCCCGGGCCGGACCTGGTCCGGCCCGGGCACCAGTCAACCAGGGACGATGCCGTGCCTGAATTCCTGCTCCACTACCACCTCCCCGCGCTCGCGCTGAACGTGCTCAGACTATGCGCGTGGCTGGTGATACTAGTCTTGATCTTCCTGCCGTTGGAGCGTCTGTTCGCGATCCATCCGCAGAAAATCTTCAGCAAGAGTCTCGCCAGCGATCTCGGCTTCTACGTCATCAGCAGCCTGGTGCCCAGCCTGCTGCTTGCCGTCCCGCTGTCAATCATAGCCTATGTCGCGTACCACTTTGTCCCGTGGCGCGTGCATGCGGCGGTCGCTGCCTGGCCACTGTGGCTGCGCGGCCTGTCGGCATTCGTCGTCGGCGATCTGGGCTTCTACTGGGGCCACCGCTGGGCGCATGAAATCCCACTGCTGTGGCGCTTCCACTCAATCCACCACAACCCCAGGCACGTGTATTTCCTGATCAGTGCGCGTGCCCATCCGGTCGACTTCGTGTTCATCCGCTTATGGGGACTGATCCCGGTCTACGTCATTGGTCTCGGCGCCCCGCAAAGCGTGCAAGGCACTCTGGTGGCCACGATGATCATGTTGATTGTCACAGTGTGGGGTTTCTTTATCCACGCCAACATTCGTTGGCGATTGGGGCCACTGGAATGGCTGATATCCACTCCCGGGTTCCACCACTGGCACCACACCCTGGCCGAGCCGCGGGACCGCAATTATGCGTCGATGCTGCCAATCTGGGACTGGATCTTTGGGACGCATTACCTGCCGCGCAAGCAGTGGCCGTCGGCCTATGGCGTCGAGGCGACGCTGCCGAAGTCACTGGCGGGTCAACTGATGTATCCGTTCATCCCGGCATCGCCACCAGCCGATTCACCGGAGCCGGTCGCGGCGAATTCGCGATAGCCGGCGCCAGCGCCCAATGGATTGCTCGGCTGGTGCAAGCCGCGCCGGAAGAAATGGTGGGCATCCTGGTCGCTCGGGCCCCCGCGCCATGGCCATGACCGGCGGTGATGATCGCCATCGCAACCCGCAGCCGCTCCTCCGGTAGCAAGGGGGTTCCGGTCGATGATCGGCTCACGTCGTGGCACCACGCCGGGACACCCCGCGGACGCGACGCGAACCGATGCGCCGGGTGCAGGGTCGCCTGAGACAGCAGAGACATGAATCGCAAACAGCGCCGCGCAGAAGCGAAAACGGGCAGGTCGGGGATGCTGTCCGCGTCGTCCGCGGTCCAACCTCTGATCATGCATGGCCTCCATCATCATCACGCCGGGCGTCTTGGTGAAGCCGAGCACTTCTTCCGGCAGGTTCTGGCGATCAATCCCCGCCAGGCCGAAAGCCTGCAGATGCTCGGCGCGATCGCCCACCAGACCGGACGCCATGATCTGGCCTTCGATCTGATAAGCAGGGCGGTCGCGAGCGACCCCGGGGAAGCCTCATCTCATTCCAATCTGGGCAATTTGCTGCTGCAACAGGGGCGGCTCGACGAGGCAGTCGCGTGCTATCGCCGCGCGCTTGATCTCAAGCCTGAGTTCCCGGAGGCGCTGAACAACCTCGGTAACGCGCTCAGGGCACAGAAGCGGCTCGATGAGGCGGTCGTCAGCTACCGCATGGCGCTCGGTGTCAGACCGAACGATCCGGAGACGCACTACAATCTTGCGATGGCTCTGCTGGCGTGCGGCGATTTTGCGGCGGGATGGGAGGAACACGAATGGCGCTGGAAAACGCCATACCTGGTCAATTCCCGTCGTGATTTCATCCAGCCCCAGTGGCGCGGCGAAGCGGCAGAAGGACAAACGTTGCTGGTCCATGCCGAGCAGGGCTTCGGCGACACGTTGCAATTCTGTCGTTATGCGCCATTGGCAGCGGCAAGGGGGCTCCGGGTCATTGTGGAAGTGCCGAGAACGTTGGCCGGTCTGCTCCGCGGCCTGCCGGGTGTCGACTGCATCGTAGTGCGCGATGAGGCGCTGCCGCCGTTCGATCTGCACTGCCCAATGCTCAGCATGCCGCTGGCCATAGGGACCACGATGACGTCCGTTCCCAGCGAAGTGCCTTATCTCCGCGCCGATACAGCCCAGATCGCCGCGTGGCGGAGACGCATCGCCGCGCTGGAGAACCCGGGACCCCGGATCGGCCTGGCGTGGGCGGGCAATCCCCGGTCACAACTACCTTCCGCGGCGGCTGTCGGTAAGTGGCGTTCAATCACCGCGGACCGGCTCGCGCCTCTGTTCGAGCCGCGCGGCTTGCAATTCTTTAGCTTGCAGAAGGAGGGCTCCGCGCCGCCCGAACATTTCCCCCTCATCGACGTCATGGGCGAAATAGAGGACTTTGCCGGCACCGCGGCATTGATCGCCAATCTCGATCTGGTCATCTCGGTCGATACCTCGGTTGCTCATCTGGCGGCTGCTCTGGGCAAGCCGGTCTGGCTACTGACCTGCTTCGATCCGTGCTGGCGCTGGCTCGTCGAGCGGCGCGACAGCCCGTGGTATCCCCGCTTGCGTCTCTACCGTCAGCCGAAGCCCGGCGATTGGGACACTGTCCTGGCCGAGGTTACCCGCGACCTGCACGACCTCACCGCGGCCTGACATCCGGGGGCGGGCTGCTACTCCACGCCGAGCGCCTGCAAAAGGGGCAGCAGCAGGTCGCGCGGCGGACGCGGGCGTCCGACCGAACTCCGGTAGATCGGCTGGCGGACCTGCGCGTGGCTTACTGTCCGGACCGGGCGGGCCGTCTTGTGGAACTCCAGACACGCATTGTCCCATTCGAGCCCGCAATGGGCAACGATGCGGCGTGCCTGCTGCTCGAAATCGTCGACAACCTCCTCGTATTGCACATCCAGCATAACGCCGGCGGGCAACACACTGCGCCAATGTGTCATCACCTTCTGGTAGGCGCGATGATAGCGGCCCAATTCCCCGAGATCGTAAGAGTATAATTGGGCAAACCCCGAGAACAGTATAGAGAACATGGAAAGGCAGGTATCGACCGGGTCGCGGCACGTGTGGATGATGCGCGCGTTGGGCAGGGCTGCGTGAATCAGGCCGACATATTGGAAATTCGCCGGCAGCTTGTCGACAAAACGCGCCGCGGCCGGCGGCACGTCGCGCCGGACAGCCGCGAGATAGCGCGCGCCAAGCCTGCGCAGGTCCGGGTTCGACCACTGCGCCATGCGGTTGGAGAGCGAAGGCGGGAGCCCCTGCGTTCCGCAAATTCGGGCGAGCGACTCGTTGAGAGTCAGGCGCTCGCCGAGTGCCTGAACCTTGGGATGGCTGGCCAGGATCTGTTCGACCAGGGTCGTGCCCGAGCGGGGCATCCCGAGTACGAACACCGGCAGTTGCGACGGATCGCCGGCCCCCCGATGCTGCCGCATCCACGCGGCGTCGAGCACGTTGCGCAGATCATCGAACTCGCGAATGGTTGCCGCTTCGTCGTATCTGAATAGTCGGCGCTGCAGCGCACCGCCCTCGATTTGGCGGCGAAAGGCACGCTCGGTGTCGCCACAATCGGCGTAGGCCTTGGCGAGCGCGAAATGCAGCTCGACCTGCTCGTCGAGTGGCAGCGAGCCCTGTTTGTGCGCCAGAGTTCTCGAGTGCGGCGAGACGGGGATCGTCGGCGGTCCATCGCCGGATATGGCCCCAAAGGTAGTAGAAGCGGACGCGGTCCGGCGTGAGTTCGATCGCTTGTGCCAGAGCGCGGAGCGCCTCGTCGTAGTGTCCCAGATCGGCTAGCGCCGTCGCCAGAGTAGCATGCGCTTCTGCGAGTTCGGGGTTCAACGCGATCGCTCGCTTGGCTCGTTCCAGCGCTTCCTCGTGGCGATCGAGCATTTGCAGCGCTCTGGCGAGCTGGGTATGAACCACCGCCGAATTCGGCTGCTGATTGAGTGCCTTGCGAAATAGGCGCGCGGCCTCTTCCATTCGCTCCGTGGTCAACAGGATGAAGGCCAGGTTGGCAAGCGTTTCAAAATGATTGGGATACTGTTTGAGGATCGCCCGATAGATTTTCTCCGATCCAAGCACGTCGCCTCGATTCAGCATTTCGACAGCCTGATTGAAGGCGTCGCCCGGGGTGACTCTGACCTGCCTCGACGCCAACTGCGCGTTCATCTGTGCCGGTACCTTGTATTCGGTGTATTCGCTGTTTTCGCTCGCGCGGGCCAGTTCGTCCGCCGGCATTGTACAACTGCGTGGTTCGGGCGCTGCTCCGCGATCCCGTCAATACCAGGGTGCTGCGCGCCGGCTCGATTCCGGGGTCAGGCGGGCCGCTGACCGTCCCCCTCCAACGCCTGCAGCAGCGGCCTGAGCAATGCCGGATCCGGACGCCAGCGGCCGACCGAACTACGGTAGATGGGCTGACGCACCTGCACCATGCTCGCTGTGTGTACCGGCCGAGAGGTCTTATAGAACTCCAGGCACGCGGGATCCCACTCCAGACCGCAATGTGCGACGATCCGTCGCGCCTGCGGCTCAAAGTTCTCTACCAGTGCCTCGTACTCCACCTCCAGCAGAACGTCCGTCGGCAAAACGGCTCGCCAGTGCGCCATCAGGCGTTGATAGGCCCGATGATACCGGCCCAGCTCCGCGAGATCGTAGGTAAACGGTTGCTCGACCGTGAACAGTTTGGAAAAACAGGAAAGGCACGTGTCGACCGGGTCACGCACAACATGGATGATCCGCGCGTTCGGCAGCATCAGGCGAATCAGCCCGACGAATAGGAAATTGCCGGGCATCTTGTCGGTGATGCGCACCGCGGCGGGGGCAACAGCGCGCAGCGCGGCAACATAGTCCGCTCCCATCCGGCGGAACTCCTCGCCGCTCATGGTCCAGGCAGCTTCCGGAAAGGCCGCGGCACCGAGCCGTTCAGCGCCGATGCGCCCGATCGCTCGCGATAACTCCGTCCGTTCCCCGGCACCGAATACCTGCGTATGGCTGGCCAAAGTCTGTTCCACTAGTGTGGTGCCGGACCTTGGCATGGCGACGATGAACACCGGGACCGCCGACGGATCGCCCAGGTCCTTGCGCGCTGACAAGAACTCGGCAGTGAAAACGCGAGCGATGCGATCCATCGCACCCAAGGTGCCCGTCTCGCCGTACCGCATGCGGGCACGCTTGATCGCATTCCCCCGCAGCAGATGGTCGAAGCCGCGGTCCCGCTCGCCGACGTCGTCGTACGCCTTGGCCGTTGCGAAATGCAACAGGCATTGCTCGCTCGGTGGGAGCCTCTCGGCGTGCCGGAATGCGGCTTCCAGGGCGTCGATAGTGCCATCGTCGCGCCCTACCTTGGCCAGGAGTGCGAGGTGGTAGAGCGATTCCGGCCGCGCGGGCGCGAGCTTGACAGCGCGAGTGAATTGCTCGCGGGCTTCGTCCATCGACCCGATTTCGGCCAGGATGGATCCGAGCAGAGTGGCGGCCGGAGCGAAATTTGGCCGGAGTTCAACCACTCGGCGCGCTGTTGTGAGTGCCTCGGCATGCTCGCCAGTGTTCTTCAAGGCGTTTGCCATACCCGCCAGCGCATCGACATGCTCTGGGTTGCGCGCGAGCACACTGCGGTAATGCTCCATGGCTGCGGAATGAAGTTGCTTGCGGTCAAGCAGGATACCGATCCCGTTGTGCGCGTCAGGGTGGTCTGGCTCGGCCACCAGCACGGCGCGAAACGCCGCGATCGCCTCGTCATCCTGATCGAGCCGCGCCAACGCGGTTCCCAGGGCCATGCGCGCCTCGATGTAGTCGGGATCGACGTCCAACGCTTGGCGGAAGCAGCGTATGGCCTCCTCCAGCGTACCCCCGCGTGCGAGCAGGTTGCCCAGCCCATAGCTCGCCTCGGCAAAATCGGGATCGGCGGCCAAAGCTGCGCGATATTTCGCATCCGCCTCGTCGACGCGGCCGAGCGTTGCCAACAACGAAGCCAGCCCATAATTCGCCTCGGGGTGTGCCGGCTCTGCGACCAGGATCGCTTCATAACACACGATCGCCGCCTCGCTGCGACCGGACGCCTGACAACATGCGGCCAGACCAAAGCGTGCGTCCGACATATCGGGCCTGAGCGCAAGCGCGCGTTCGTAATATGTGGCGGCCTCCTGATGGCGGCCGAGCGCCTGGACCGCCGCAGCCAGATTGGCGGCCGCTTCAGCCGATCCGGGCGACGCCGTCACAGCGCGCCGCAGCAACGCTTCCGCCTCGTCGGCACAGCCCTGGCCGAGGCGAAGCGCCCCAAGGTGGATCAGCGCATCGAGGTGCGTCGGCTCGGCCAGAAGCACCAGTTTGTAGGCATGTGCGGCTTCATCCGCCCGACCGTGCCGATGCAGCGCGAGCGCATGCTGAAACTCCACCCGACTGATCCCACTTCCGTTCACGCAGCTAATATACCGCGCGCCTGCTGGATGAAACCCTGATCGGTACTGATCCTATGCAAAGCAGCGCGTGTCCCTCGCCCGACTGCGAACCGATTTCGTTTGCCCGAACGTGAACGCGTGATGCGTTGCGGTATTGTCAGTTGCCGTCTTGCGCCGTGGTGCGCCTGAACAGGCATACCGGCCAGGAAGGAGGTGCCGCATGTCTGCACCCTTCGAAGGCCACAGGCAGGTCATCTCGCTGGTCCTCGCAACCGCCTGTCTGCCGACGCCTCACCAAGCCTCGGCAGGTGCCCATGCCACGGCGCAAAAAATGCCAGCTGCATCGCCGTCATCCCGAATACGGCCGGACTTGCCATCGGCCTGAACAGCATGCGGCGGGCATGCACGACAATTGGTGCCGCGGTCAGCCCGATCATGAAAAGCGCCAGGATCAGCAGCAACCAAGGTGGCGACCCCAGCCTCGCGAATGAAGACTGGATTGGGGTGGCGGCATCATGGTTCATGTTCCGGTTCGAAACGGAACAACCGCGCGACGCGGTGCGACCAAATGCCAGCCACGATAGCCGGCATCCGTAACTCCAAACCGTATCGCCGGTGCGAGCTGATTCCCGCGCGGAGCAAAAAGCCACCGGATTCGACAACGAGTACGGCGCCCTCTGTCCGTGTGCCACGTGGTACGCCATGCTCCATGGCGAGAACGTCACACTCGAGGAAACACCACAATGAAGGTCGGCTTCATCGGCGTCGGCAACATGGGCGGCCCCATGTGCCGCAACATCATCCGCAACACCAACCACGACGTGTTGGTGTTCGATCTCAATCCCGTGGCGATCAAGGCCTGCACCGATCTCGGCGCCACCGCCGGCACCTCCGTCGCCCAGCTCTCGTCGACCTGCGACGTCGTGTTCACGTCGCTGCCGATGCCACGCAACGTCGAAGAGGTCGCACTAGGCGCCGGCGGCATCGCCGAGAACGCCAAGCCAGGCACGGTCTATATCGATCTGTCCACCAACTCACCCGCCACCGCACGACGCGTGAACGAGGGCGTACGCGCGAAGGGAATCCAGTTGCTGGAGGCCCCCGTCTCCGGCGGTGTGCCGCGCGCGACCGATGGCACGATCGTCATCATGGTGGGCGGCGAGACCGCGGTGTTCGATGCCCAGCTTCCGCTGTTGAAGTCGTTCAGCGGCGAGGTGGTGCATGTCGGCGAGATCGGCATGGGCTCGGTGGCCAAGCTGGTCAACAACATGCTGGCGTTCTGCAACGCCGCCGCGGCGGCCGAGGCGCTGATGATCGGCGCGATGGCCGGCATCGATCTGCGCAAGCTGCAACAGGTGATCAGCAACGCCAGCGGCAATTCCTCGGCGTTCCGCAACATCTCGGAGAAGGCGTTCAAGCGCGAGTTCGAGGCAACCTTCGCGCTCAATCTTGCGCACAAGGACCTGCGGCTCGCGCTGGAGTTGGCTGACGAACTCGGCGTGCCAGGCATGATCGCGCCCCAGGTGATGAACCTGATGCGCATCGCCCGCGCGCAGGGAATGGGTGGCGACGACAGCAGTTCCGTGATCCGCGTCTATGAACAGGCGCTCGGGCGGGAAGTGCGCCCATGAGGAATTCTGCAACACGAATTTGGCGTCACTTTCCGCCGTAAACAAAGCGCGATCCGACCGATTTGGGACTTCAGAAGGTTTCCGCACACTTGTATGCATAATACACCGCATGTGCGGCCTGCGCCGCCGCCGAAGAGTTGAGGGTGCAATGGAGACGTGCTCGCACAAGCGCATTCTGGTCGTCGAGGACGATCCACTTGTGTCCGAGGTCGTGGTGGATGCGCTAGATGGAATCTATCACACCAGCCGTGCGGAAAATTCGGCCGCCGCGATGGCATGCCTGCGGGCCGGCGGGATCGATGCAATGCTGCTGGACTGCACATTGCCTGGCGGGCTCGACCCCCATCTGGTGCCGATGGCCGACGATACCGGCGTGCCGGTCATCCTGATGTCGGGCCATCCCGACATGATGGATCGGGTGCCAGGAGTACCCGCGCGCGTGCATCCAGAAGCCGTTCAGCCTGACGGCGCTGCTGACGGCCATCGAGAGCGTCATTGACGCAGACCAAACTCGGCGCGCCCCGTAAGTCCGCTACCGCGCGACCAGTAGATGCTGCAGCGCAGAAACCAGCGCGCGGGCAGGGAATGGCTTGGCGAGGAACTCCTCGCTGGCGGGCGGCCGCTGCATCCCGCTGACGAACAGCACCTTGAGCTCCGGGTGCAGCCGCCGCGCCTGGGAGGCGAACGTGATCCCATCGAGACGCGGCATCGCGATATCGGTGACGATCACCGATATGTCAGGATGCCGGTGCAGCATCTCCAGACCCTCGACACCGTCGGACGCGCGATAGACGTGATCGCAGATATCCTCCAGCACCTCGGCCACGGATTCGCGGACCAGCGCATCGTCATCCACCACCATGCCGATCGGCTGACTGTGAGAAACCTGCTTCATCGTACTTGCGGCCATTTCATGCACCCTGTGGTCGCTGCCACGCTTCGTTGAACCGAGCATCCTGAACGGACGTTCATACCGAGAGATGTTCGCGACCAATGAAATTGTCCGCGATTAGCGGGAGAGAACGGTGCCATCGCAAAGTGACGGGTTTACGTCAGCACTTGGACTATTGTGCTGCCCTGCGTCCCGAGACGTCCTGCCGCCCTGCGCCGCCGCCGTGTTATCGCGCACCGTGTCGATCCTGGTTGGTGCGGCCGCCGCTCGGCGCCCGATATCGCGCGGCATCACGTCTTCGCGTGCCGCCGTGGGTTGCCTTCGCTGTCGTACCGGTTGGGCCAGATCTCCCAGGGGACCACGCCGATTGCCTCCGCGAGCAGGCGCTCCATCGCCGGCCAGGGTTGCTTCAGCGCCTTCCCCGCCGCCGTGGGGTGATATCCGTTCGCCACCGACAGACCGGCGAGACTGTGGCCACGCTTTTTCAGTGCCGCGAGCACGTCGGCCGGGTGCCAGTCCGTGGAACCCGGGCAATTGCTCTCGGGACTGTTGCTTGCGTTCATGCCGCTTCTCTCTCCAGGATTTACAATCCGAAAGTGTTCATTTAATCGCCCTAACGCATCGAAAGGGTCAGAAACGTGTCCCAAGAGTGTCGGGACCTTGAGCGGTAAACGACAAATGTCACGCCGAAGCGAGCCCGGGAAGACCGGTGCGACCAGCATCCCGCTAACTGGCGAACGCACCGCGTTCGTCATCCGGCTACAGGCCATTCTGCGCCATTGGCCGAGTGCGGACCGACTGGCCAGGGCGACGGGTGTCTCGCCCTCCGCGTTCCGCAAATGGCTGCGCGGCGAGGCGGAACCCAGCCGCGAGCGCCTCGTCGCGCTGGCGCAGGCGGCCGGCGTCACCGTGGGCTGGTTGGCCAGCGGCGAAGGCCCGGAGCCACGGCTGCGCGCCACCGCCGGTCCATCACGCACCGTCTCGGTCGACGCAGGCCTCGACCGACGCGACTACGTGCTGCTGCCGAGACGCCCCGAGGCCGCCGCGGCCGGTTCAGAATTGCCGCCACCGCCAACCTCAGTGGAATTCATGGCCCTGCGCCATGAATGGGTCCGCTCGGAATTCGGCATCGAGCCGGACCGGCTGCTGATGGAGACGGCGGTCGGCGAGTTGATGCTCCCCAACATCCAAAACGGCGACCTGCTCCTGGTCGATGCCACCGAAAACCGATTCCGCAGCTTCGGCGTCTACGTGCTGGAGATCGCCGGCGAGCGTCTGGTGAAGCGGGTTCAGCCCAAGCTGGATGGCAGCCTGACGCTGATCAGCGACAACCCTGCCTATGAGGCCGAACACGTCCTGCCGGCGCAGGCCTCCGACATCCATGTCGTAGGCCGGGTGTTGTGGACCTGTGGGCCGCCGCGCGCATCGCGGTGATCCGCGCGGCAGCCCGGGTCGTCTCAGGTCGGTCTGGTTATGGCCCCGGGCCGCTTGGTTATGGCCCCGGTCGCCTGGTTATGGCCCCGGGTCGCTTGGTTATGGCCCCGGGTCGCTTGGTTATGGCCCCGGTCGCTTGGTTATGGCGTGGTGACGGCGCCGCCGATCGCACCGACACCGCCGCCGATCAACGCACCCGTCGCCGGCCTGCCCCCGGTCAGCGCCGCCACGCCGGCGCCCGCGCCGGCGCCCATCAGCCCGCCCGTCACGGCTCGTGTGCCAGGGTCGCCGCCACAGGCCGACAGCATCGTCAGCAGGCCACCCAACGCCAGTCCGAATGCGATCTTGCGTGTCATAAGCTACTCCTCCGGTAACGCGGCATGCGTGCAGATGTCGGCGTTGGCGAAGGAGATCCGGTGGCCGGAATGCGGCGATCCCGGGGCGCTTGGTTCAACCTCTTGTTAACGCCACGTGGCGGGGCTAAGCCCACCGCCTTCCGCGCACAGAGGCTTGATGTGATGTTCTCCCGGCTGCTCGGCTTCATGTCAGCCGACATGGCCATCGACCTCGGCACCGCCAACACCCTGGTCTACGTCAAGGGCCGCGGCATCGTGCTGGCGGAGCCCTCGGTCGTGGCCATCGCCGACGTGCGCGGCAGAAAGCACGTGGTGGCCGTCGGCGAGGAGGCCAAGCTGATGCTCGGCCGCACCCCCGGCTACATCACCGCCAGCCGGCCGCTGCGCGACGGGGTCATCGCCGACTTCGAAGTTGCCGAGGAGATGATCAAGCACTTCATCCGCAAGGTGCACAACCGCCGCGGCTTCGCCTCGCCGCTGATCATCGTCTGCGTGCCCTCCGGCTCCACGGCGGTTGAGCGCCGCGCGATCCAGGAAAGCGCGGAAAGCGCCGGCGCGCGCAAGGTGGCGCTGATCGAGGAACCGATGGCCGCCGCGATCGGCGCCGGATTGCCGGTCACCGAGCCATCCGGCTCGATGGTGGTGGACATCGGCGGCGGCACCACCGAGGTGGCGATCATCTCGCTGGGCGGCATCGTGTATTCGCGCAGCGTCCGGGTCGGCGGCGACAAGATGGACGAGGCGATCATCAGCTACATGCGCCGCAACCATAACCTGCTGATCGGCGAGCCGTCTGCCGAGCGGATCAAGATGGATATTGGCGCCGCCAGCCAGTCCGACGATGGCGATCCGGGACCGATGCGCGAGGTGCGGGGGAGGGACCTGATGAACGGGGTGCCACGCGAGGTGCTGGTGAGCCAGCGCCAGGTCGCCGAGAGCCTGGCCGAGCCGGTGGGCGCGATCGTGGAGGCGGTGAAGATGGCGTTGGAGAACACGCCGCCGGAGCTCGCCGCCGACATCGTGGACAAGGGGATCGTGCTGACCGGCGGAGGTGCGCTGCTGTACCGGCTGGATCAGGTGCTGCGGGATGCGACCGGACTGGCGGTCGGCGTGGCAGAGAACCCGCTGCAGTGCGTGGCACTGGGGACCGGACGGGCGCTGGAGGAGAGGAAGCGCCTGAGCAACGTGCTGACGTCGATGTATTAGCGACGGCCGGGTATTAGCGACGGCCGGCTGAGTTCGCGCGCCGCGTGCGCGAAGCCAAGGGATCGTAGGGCGAGACGCAGCACCTCTCCCGCTTGCGCCGCGGGCGATGGTTTGACGTGCTCGATACCGCTGATCGTGCCCATCCGCGATGCTTTCGTCCAAAATGATCGAGGGTGCGACGCTCAAGGTCCGCAAGGGCGCGCCGCACGCATGTGCACGACACTGAAATATCCGGTCAATAAGGAATTGCTGGCGATCCCGAAGTAGCCAATGGCGGCGGCTACAATCGGCAGGAGGGGTAAATGGTCCGCGCGTCAACGCGATGGCACGTGATATGAGAAGGCGGTCGAGCTGATCGCTGCGCGATGCATCGAGTGGGCATCTTCCGTGAGGCAAGCGAACAATGATGTACCACGCCGCAGCGGCGGCATGCCGATGAACTGGCCGCCGATAGCGAGCGCGGCTAAGGTCGCCCCTGCCGGAAGGGGGTCCGTTTCATCGCTAACGACGGATCTGAACGCCGGTCGGATTTCTTGCCACAGTGGAGACCGAAACCCATGCACAAGACGAAGAATGACGTGGCATCCAACGCCAAGTCCGTATCGATCGAGGTACTGAACGCTCGGCTGGCTGACGCCATCGACTTGGCGTTGCTGACCAAGCAGGCGCACTGGAACCTGAAGGGGCCGGAGTTCATCGCGGTCCATGAGATGATCGATGGCTTCCGCGGCGAGATTGACGGGTACGTCGACACCATGGCCGAGCGGGTGGTGCAGCTGGGCGGCACCGCACTCGGTACGACGCAGGTGGTGGCGAAGGCCACAACGCTGCCGCCCTATCCCACCGACATCTACGCCATCAAGGACCACCTGGCGGCGCTGACCGAGCGCTACGCCAAGGTCGCCAATGCCGTCCGTGCGGCGATCGACACCACCGCCGAGGCGGGTGACGCCGACACCGCGGACATCTTCACCGAGGCGTCGCGCGGGCTGGACAAGGCACTGTGGTTCCTGGAGGCACATACCGGCTGAACCGGGTGTCGAATGGTGCTTCGCGCGAGGCGCCATTCGACAGTCAGGGCCGCAGCACCGTTACCCGCGCAAGCCGCACAGGCGCCGCCGTGAACGTCGATCAGCCGATCGTCCAACCCCCTCGGTTGCGTTCGTGGACCACGTCGGGAGCGGAGCATGGAAGGCTGCGGTCATGGGGATGATCGACGACGCCGCGGATACCACCGAAGTCTTCGTCTGGGCGCGCGCCCAGCCGGCGTCGGCCATTCTCATCCTCCTCCCCGATCCAAGCCGCCACCGCACCTCCTCCCGCCCCGGCTATACTCCGCGCACAACCCAGGATAGATCACCTGCGTGATTCGTCTCTCCATCCAGGCCCGCCAGGCGCTGGCAAAACTGACGCTGCCGGTGCTGATCGCGGCGTCGTTCGGACTGATGCTGCTCGGCAAGGCCGATGCGCTGCTGGCCGAGCGCGCGCGCATGGCGCTGGCTGACACCCTGGCGCCGATCTACGCGGCCCTCGCCGAACCGCTGAGCGATCTGCGCGACACCGTCGCCGGCGCCACCGACCTGTGGGACCTCCGTGCCGACAACGGCCGCCTGCGCGACGAGAACGAGCGCCTGCGCCGCTGGCAGTCGATCGCGCTGGCGCTCGACGCCGAGAACCAGCGGCTCAAGGCCAATCTGCAATGGATCCCCGACCCGGCGCCCTCTTATGTCACCGCCCGTGTCGTGGCCGATGCCGGCGGGGTGTACGCCAAGGCAGTGCTGCTGTCGGTTGGGCCGAACCACGGCATCCGCAAAGGCGAGATCGCGCTCGATGAACGCGGCCTAGTCGGCCGCGTCACCGAGGTCGGCGCGCGTACCGCCCGGGTGCTGCTGATCACCGACCTGAACAGCCGCATTCCGGTGATCCTGGAGAACTCCCGCGCGCACGCCATCCTGGTCGGCACCAACGGCGCGCGGCCGCGCCTGACCTACTGGGCGGAAGGCGCCATGCCGCAGGAAGGCGAGCGTGTGGTCACCAGTGCCGAGGCCAGCGCCTTCCCGGCCAACTTGCCGATCGGCACGGTGCACTTTTCTGCCGCCAACGTGCCGGAGGTGGGACCGGCGGCGATGCTCGACCGGCTCGAGATCGTGCGGATCTTCGACTACGGCCTGGGCGGCGTCGCGGCGCCGGAAGCGCCGGGGCGACAACCCGAAAGGCGTTTGCGTTGATGGCGCGCGCCGCACAGACCCCCGGGATCCGCCCACGGCTCACGCTGGGCCGGCGGCTGGATATCGTGGCACGTCATGCCTTTCCGGCGGGTTGCACGGTCCTGCTGATGCTGCTCACCGAGACCCCGTTCGGCATCGCCGATCAGGCGACGCTGCTGCCCGCTGTCACACTCGCATGCGTGTACTTCTGGTCGCTGTTCCGCCCAGATGCCATGCCGCCGCCGGTGGTGTTCCTGATCGGCCTGCTGTTCGATCTGCTCGGCTACCTGCCTCTCGGCGTCGGCCCGCTGACGCTGCTGGTCGTGCACGGCTTGGTTCTGCGCTGGCAGCGTGCGTTGACCGCGCAGGGATTCGTATTCGGCTGGCTGGCGTTCGCCGGGTTCGCCGCCGGTGCCGCCGGGCTCGGCTGGGCGCTGACCGCGGTGTTGTCGTTCCGCCTGCTGCCGTTCGCGCCGGCGCTGTTCGAAGCGCTGCTGGCCGCCGCGCTGTATCCCGCGCTCGCCATCCTGTTCATCCGCGCTCACCGCACCGTCGCCGATCCCGAGCGCGCCTGAAATGCTGGACGAACCTCCCCGCACCAGCGTCTTCACCCGCCGCGCCCTGCTGCTGATGGGCGGTCAGGTGGCGCTGCTCGGCGCGTTGGCGGCGCGGCTGTACCAGGTGCAGGTGATCGAAGGCGGCCGCTATGCCACGCTGGCCGAGGAGAACCGGATCAGCGCGCGCCTGATTGCGCCACCACGTGGGCGCATGCTGGATCGGTTCGGTACCGTGATCGCCGGCAACCGGCTGAACTGGCGCGCCTTGATGATCGCCGAGCAGACTACCGATGCGACCACGACGCTGGACACCTTCGCCCGTATCGTGCCGCTGGCCGATTACGAACGCACCCGCATCGAACGCGAACTGCGCCGCCACCGTCGCTTCATCCCGATCATGGTGCGCGAATTCCTGACCTGGGAGGAAATGGCGGCGATCGAGGTCAACGCGCCAGATCTTCCGGGCGTCCTGGTCGATGTCGGCACCACGCGGATGTATCCGTACGGCGGGCAGCTCGCGCACGTCGTCGGCTATGTTGCGCCGCCCGCCGAGGCGGACGTTGCCGACGATCCGGATCTCGCGTTGCCCGGCATCCGGATGGGGCGTGCCGGTCTGGAAAAGCAGCACGATCTCGACCTGCGCGGCACCGCCGGCGCGGTGCAGCTCGAGGTGAACGCGCTGGGCCGGGTGATCCGCGAACTGGATCGCCAGGAGGGCACGCCGGGCGAGGAACTCGGCCTCAGCATCGACGTCGGCCTGCAGCAGGCCGTGCTGCACCGGCTTGGCGACGAGAGCGCCAGCGCCGTGGTGCTGGACTGCCGCAACGGCGAGGTGCTGGCGATGGGCACCAATCCGTCGTTCGACCCGTCGCTGTTCAATTCCGGCGTGTCGCAGGCGCAGTGGGCCGAATGGTCGCTGGACAAGCGCACGCCACTGCTCAATCGCGCGATCGCCGGCGTGTATGCCCCGGGCTCGACCTTCAAGATGGCGGTGGCGATGGCGGCGCTGGAGGCGCACAGCATCACGCCGGGCGACGTGGTCCATTGCCCCGGCTATTTCGACCTCGGCGATGCGCGGTTCCATTGCTGGCGCAAGGACGGCCACGGCTCGCTGGACCTGCGCGGCGGGATCAAGAACAGTTGCGACGTCTATTTCTACGAGACTGCCAAGCGGGTCGGAATCGACCGGATCGCGGCGATGGCGCACCGCTTCGGTCTGGGAACCGAGCTGGAGGTCGATCTGCCGGGCGCGCGCCCCGGCTTCATCCCGACGCGCGAATGGCGCATTGGCCACGGCCATCCGTGGAACCTCGGCGATACCGTCGTGTCGGGCATCGGGCAGGGCTATATCCAGGTCACGCCGCTGCAGCTCGCGACCTATGCCGCGCGTGTCGCCACCGGCCGCAAGGTGGAGCCGCATCTGACGCGCAAGCTGGGCGGCGTGTTGCAGCCTGGATCGCAGCCCACCGACTGGCCCAGTCTTGGCCTGTCCGAGCGTTCACTGCATATCGTACGGGAAGGTATGTGGGCGGTGGTGAACGAGGTCGGTGGCACCGCGCCGGTGGCAAGACTGCCTGACCAGCGCTGGCAGTTGGCGGGCAAGACCGGATCGTCGCAGGTGCGGCGGGTGTCGCGCGAGCAACGCGAGCAGGGCAATTACGACAGCTCCAAGCTGCCCTGGCAATTTCGCCCGCACGCCCTGTTCGTCGCCTATGCGCCCTACGACGCCCCACGCTATGCGGTCTCGGTGGTGGTGGAACACGGCAACGCCGGGGCCGCGGCGGCCGCGCCGCTCGCGCGTGACATCATGATGGACGCGTTGCAGCGCGATCCGGCGGGACGCGACGAGCTGCCCGCCGCGCAGGTCGCCGTGCGCGAGGTGACGCGATGAGGGAGGGGCGCCTGTGGCGAGAAGCGTCGTTCGACCTCGGCGCCAAGATCTGGCAGGTGAACTGGCTGTATGTGGCGCTGCTGTGCGCGCTGGCCGGCGTCGGCTATGCCGCGCTGTTCAGCGCCGCCGGCGGTGCAGACGAGCCGTACGCCTCGCGGCACGTGCTGCGTTTCGCCACCGGCCTGGTGCTGATGATCGGCATCGCCCTGGTGGATATCCGCTTCATCGCACGGCTGGCCTGGCCAAGTTATCTCATCGCGCTCGTGCTGCTGGTGCTGGTGATGCGCTACGGCCACACCGGCAAGGGCGCGCAGCGCTGGCTCGACCTCGGCGGCTTGCAACTCCAGCCATCGGAGTTGATGAAGATCGCGCTGGTGCTGGCGCTGGCCGCTTGGTTCCATCGCGCATCGTGGGAGCGGATCGGCAATCCGCTGTTCCTGATCCCGCCGGTGATCGCCGTGCTGGTGCCGGTCGGGCTGATCGTGAAGGAACCCAATCTCGGCACCGCGGTGATCACCGCGATCCTGGGCGCCGCCATGCTGTTCGCCGCCGGCGTGCGCTGGTGGAAGTTCATCCTGGTGGCGCTGCCGGTGCCGTTCGCAGCGCGCCTCGCCTACAGCCATCTGCATGACTACCAGCGCGCGAGGATCGACACCTTCCTGCATCCCGAGAGCGATCCTCTCGGCGCCGGCTACAACATCATCCAGTCGAAGATCGCGTTGGGTTCAGGCGGCATGTGGGGGAAGGGGTTCTTGCAAGGCACTCAGGGGCACCTCGATTTCCTGCCGGAGAAGCAGACCGACTTCATCTTCACCATGATCGGCGAGGAGTTCGGCTTCGTCGGTGGGATTGCGGTGATGGCGCTGCTGGGCCTGATCGTACTCGGTGGCATGGCGATCGCGCTGCGCTGTCGGCACCAGTTCGGCCGGCTGGTGGCGTTCGGCATCGCGACCAACTTCTTCCTCTATGTGTTCGTCAACATTGCCATGGTGATGGGGGCGATCCCGGTGGGCGGCGTCCCCCTGCCGCTGGTGTCGCACGGCGGGTCGGCGATGATCACGGTGATGGTCGGGTTCGGCCTGCTGATGTCGGTTCACGTGCACCGCGACGTGGAGTTCGGTGAGGCGCGGAACGCTGTGTGAGCCGCTTCCACCGCGCCTGGCGCGGGCCTATCGGCT
Organism: uncultured Alphaproteobacteria bacterium; assembly: GCA_963749575.1. GTDB lineage: Bacteria > Pseudomonadota > Alphaproteobacteria > Acetobacterales > Acetobacteraceae > JAMXLO01. The sequence continues at coordinate 40,874 of CAVVNM010000008.1, read as the reverse complement.
GACCCGTTACCATGCCGCGGGCTGTGACATCTGCATCGGTCGCCGTGCGCCGGCGGCATTGTTCGAGTTGCTGGACGCGTGCAGCGCGACGCTGGTGACGGCCTGGAATCCGGACTCACGCCGTATGCCGGAAGGATGGAACAGGCGAATGCAGCAGCGGCTTCGGCAGTGCCTGCGGCGATTCAGGCTGGCCGACGCGGAGGGGTCGCTGGGAGCCTGGCGCGAGGCCATGCTGTTGGTGGCCGGTGATCCGCGGCCGGTGGGCCGGCTTGCCAGGCGGTTCCGTCAGCGCGCCGTAGTCATCCTGCGGCGCACCCGCAACGTGCAGATCCTCCTTCAGTGAGCAGTGCCTCAAGGCGTGCCCGCAACTCAGGGTGCCGGACTGGTCAATGGCCCTCGCACACGCGAGCGTCGCGGGGGACCATATCATGAGGCCGTGCGGCGACGGAGGAGTCCAAGGCAGATTCGGGAGTGGCTAGCGCCGTTGGTGCTGACATCGGAGAACGTGAGGTCGCCGGCTGCGGTTTCGTCCGGCCAGAAGCTGACGGTGTACACAGGACTGGGCTAGCAGCGATTGCCTGCTGATCCCGTCGTATTCTTGAAGCACCCCATCGCGATAGTAACCGGTCCCGGCTGTGGCGGCCGCCTGATGTGGACCTACGCGAGGCGGTCACGGGCGGTCGAGACGGATGCACGCTGCGGCGTCCTCGCCAGCAACACGGATATCCCGACCTGACGGGACCTCGCCGTACGGATCGTCCAACGCCCCTGACAGTGACCATAAGCGCAAGCCATCCAAGCCGGTGCCATCTCTCGACTTCTACTGACCGTCCGCACCGCGCTCGCCGGTCCGTTCCGGCCGATTGCGATGGACCACCGCCGCGGTCGCATCATGCCTGGCGCGCCACCATGAACAGTCTCTGGAACGGCAGGATCGTGGTGCCGTCGGCCCGGCGCGGATAGTGCGGCCGTACCGCCTCGGCATAGGCTTGGCGAAACGCCTCCTTCTGCTCGCCCGGCAGCCGGTCCAGGAACGGCCGCAGGCTGCTGCCGGACGCCCATTCCATCACTGCGTTCTCGCCCGAGAGCGCGTGCATGTAGGTGGTCTGCCATATCTCGAGCGACGTGGCATGCGGGACGCAGCAGGTCCCAGTATTCCGTCGGCGACAGAATGTCCGGTGCCGAGACGATGCCACTCAGCCACTCATTCCACCGCGCAGACGCCGCGATTTCGACCGGCAGCCGGCGCAGCGGCGTATCGTGCATCGTCGGCATCTGGATAGCCAGTACGCCGCCCGGCGCCACGCACGACAGCAGGCGCGGGAACAGCGTCGGATGCCGGTCGACCCAGTGCAATGCGGCATTCGAGTAGATCAGATCCGGCGCCTCGCGCGGTTGCCACTGAAAGAAGTCTGCAGCTTCGAACCGGCAGTCCGGCACCGTGGCGCGCGCCTTCTCCAGCATCGCCGGCAGACCCGTCCACGCCAACGACGTCGGCCTCGGGAAACCGCTGCTTGAGGATTGCGGTGACATTGCCGGCCCCACAGCCGAGGTCCACTACACGCGCGGGCGCGTCGAGCGGCACCTGCGCCAACAGATCCAGCGCCGGGCGCATCCGTTCATTGGCGAACCGCAGGTATTGCGCCGGATCCCAGACTGCGGCTGACCGCGCCATCTCAGTGCCGCATCCCGTCCAGGCGGTCGAAGTGCTGCTTTATGAAACGGCCGGCGTAAATCACCGCGCCAGCGAACAGACCGAGACCCAGCACATAAATGGTGCCTTCGCCACCTGACGCGGCCAACAGCAACCCAGCAATCCCGGCGCCACAGGCCAGCGCAAGCACCAGCCATTCCCCTGTCGACACCTGTCCTTCCTCCGGGTTCCGTTGCGCTCGCGCCCTATACGTCGGCCGACGCGGCAGGGGCAATGCGCGCTTCACCCGGAGCGGTCTCCTGCGATCCCTCCGGGTCGAACGTCCGCAAGGTCAGTCGAAACGTGGTGCCGGCCTCGCCCGTCGCGACCAGTTCGATGTCGCCGCCGTGCGCCACCATCAGATCGCGGGCAATAGCCAGCCCCAGGCCGGCGCCTCCCCGTCGCGTGCTTCCGGCGAACGGGCGGAACAGTTCGGCACGCACCTTCTCCGGCAGGCCGGGTCCGTCATCGGTGATCTCGATCGCAATCGCCGGACTGTAATACTGCGCAGAAATGTGCACGCTTCGGGCACCCGCCTCCGCTGCGTTGCGCATCAGATTGGTCAACACGCGGAACAACTGGTTCCGGTCCGCCCGCACCAGGATCGCCGGGTCTACCGCGTTGTTCAGACGCAGGGCGCCTGCCGAGTGGCCGCGCGGTTTCCGCTGCCTCGCTCACCAGCGGCGCCAATGCGATCGGCGTGAGGTCGAGCGGCGGCGGGCCTTCGCGGGCATAGTCCAATGTGCGCCGCACCAGATCGGCCGCCCGGTCGACGGCCTGCACCAGAATCTCGCCCGCGCGCTGCACGCGAGGATCCGCGTTGAGCTGCAGCCGTTCCGCAGTCAGCAGCGCCGGGGTTAGAATGCCACGCAGGTCGTGGCTCACCTTGGCGACCACCGTGCCGAGAGCGGCCAGCCTGGCGTTGCGCCACAGCGCGGCACGCAACTCGTGCTGCATCGCGGCGAGTTCCTGTCCGGCGACCGAGATCTCATCATGCGCCAGCACGGCGACATCGTCAGGATCGAGCGGAGTCGTATGTTCGGGGTCGGCGCGGAATGCCGCGATGCTGCCGGTGATCCGACGCATCGGCCGGACCAGCAGGAGCAGCACCGCCAGATAGACCAGGCCGCCGGTCACCCCGGCGATCAACAGCGAGAGGACGGCGAAATCCTCGGCGAACTGTTGCAGCGTGAGCGTGAGGCCGCGTTCATTCAGCCATACCTCGACTGCGGGGTGGGGGCGGAACGGGCTGTCGTCTGACATCTTGATCAGGCGGTTCTCCTGGAGCACGACGGCGCGCAGTGCGCGACGGATACGGACCAGTAGATTCTCCTGTCGGAGATCGATCGTGGCGTCCGCCGGCAGTGCGACGTTGCCGACGCTGTGCACCGCGCCGTCGCGGTCGGTCAGCTGGATTGCTTCGGCACCCGACAAATGCAGCAGGTCATCATGCCGCGCCGTGTCCGTGGTTCCGTCGGCGGCGGCAAGCATTGCGATCGAGGCATCCTCGATGCGGCCGTTCAGCCACGACGAGCGCTCGTGCGCGACATACGGCAGGAACACCACGATCTCGCTGAGCAAAACGGCAAGCGTGGCCACCAGCCAGAGGCGACCCGACAGGCTTTGACGTGGCCTGACGCGCGGCGGTCCGGGACTCGACTCCCTCATGGCACCAAGGTGGGTGGAGCGACGGCTCACGGCAACCGTGCCAGCAGCCGGACCAGCATCTTGGTACGCGGCGCGAACAGTCGCGGCACGAAGAAGCTGCCGGCGGCGCGCTTGCCCGCCTCGGAGCGCGTCGGATAGGGCACGATCAGCGAAGCGAGAACGCCCAGCTTGACCCGCTGCGCGATCGCCAGCGTCCACAGCCCGATCATCTCTCCGGCGTTCGGCGCCAGCATGCCGGCGCCGAGTACTCGGCTGTCGGCGACGACAAGCTTGACCAGTCCGGCGGTATCGCGTTCGGCAGTCGCCGCGGTCGTTGTCGGCGAGCGGCCAGCGCAGGATCGCGACGCGATGGCCGGCGGCGCGCGCCTCGGCCTCGGTCATCCCGACCTGCGCCAGTTCCGGCTGCGTGTAGGTGACGCGAGGCAGCGCCGCGTAGTCGATCCGGGCTGGCAGACGGAACAGGGCGCGGCGGATCACGATGCCGGCGTGGTAGGATCCGACATGGGTGAAGGCGCGCGGTCCGATGCCCTCCGGATCGGCGATGTCGCCCACGGCATAGACGCGTCGATTGGTCGGACTGCGCAGCCCGCGATCGGTGGCGATGCCGGCACGGCTGGCCCGGACATTGCCGGCCGCCAGATCGAGCGCCTCTAGGTTCGGCTGGCGACCGACCGCCACCAGCAGATGGCTGCCGACGATCCGGCTTCCATCTGCCAGGACCAGGGCCGGACCGGGTTCGACCGACGCCACGTTCGCACTCTCCAGTATGGTGATGCCACGCGCCGCGAGGCAATCGCGCAGGCCGGCGACCAGTTCAGGATCCTCCTTGCTCGGCGATGGTTGCCGCCTCGACGATGGTGACGCGGCTGCCGAGACCGGCGAATGCGTCGGCCATCTCGAGGCCGATCGGGCCGCCGCCAAGGATCAGCAGGTGTTCGGGGCGCTCCCTCAGCCCGAAGACTGTTGTGTTGGTCAGGTAGGGAACCTGCTCCAGGCCGGGGATCGGTGGCACCGCGGCAGTGCTCCCTGCCGCGATGACGATGCGGCGAGCGGCAACGCTGGCGGCCGTCGACCAGCAGCGCGTCGGGGGCGACGAACCGGGCTTCGCCGCGCAGCACGGTGGCGCCGAGCGCTCGGAACCGGGCCTCGGAATCGGCGGGTGCGATGGCGGCGATCACACTGCGCACATGTTCCTGCACGGCTTCCCAGTCGATCTCGGGTTCGGGCAGGCGGATGCCGAAGCGGCCGGCAGCGCGCGCGCCCTGGGCGGCATGCGAGGCGGCAAGCAGCGCCTTGCTTGGCACGCAGCCGAAGTTCAGGCAGTCGCCGCCCATTCGATCGCGCTCGATCAGCGCCACCCGCACGCCGAGTTGTGCCGCAACCGCGGTTACCGACAGACCGGACGCGCCGGCGCCGATCACCGCCAGATCGAACTCAGGCATTGGACCGCTTCCAGCAGCGCCAAGCGACCGGCAGCAGGGACAGCGCGGCAAGCCCGACCAGCGGCCCCAGGATGCGCGGCGAGAATATCACCGTGAGATTGGGTGTGCCGCCAGCCGACAGCACGTCGCCGAGGCCGGCGCCGATCGAGGCATAGATGAACGTGGCTGGCATGATCCCCAGTACCGTGGCAGCGGCATACGATAGCAGCCGCATGCCGCTCAAGGCCGCGGCTAGGTTCACCAGCCAGAACGGGAACGCGGGTATCAGGCGGATGGCGAGAAGATAACTGAACCCATCGCGTTGCAGACCCAGGCGGATGGTGTCGAGAAACCGGCCGCGGTGGGCGGCGATCGCGTCGGCCAGATGGTAGCGGACCGCGACAAACAGCGCGGTCGCGCCGGCTGACGAACCTAGCACCGCAAGAATGCCGCCGCACAAGGTGCCGAACAGCAGTCCGCCTGCCACCGTGATCACCGCCGATTCCGGCACCGAGAGCACGACCGCGCCCGCGTAGATCAGCGTGTAGAGAGCGGGTGCGATGATCGGATGCGATGTGACCCAGCTGCCCAGCACTGCCTGATTGCGTGCCAGCGCCTCCCAGCTGATCTGGTGGGTGAGGCCGCTCAACCAGGCCGCCGCGATGGCCACCGTGAGCAGTGCAAGGGGCCAGAATCGGCACAGGACACGCATGGCGGAACCATGTAGTGGGTTCGGTGTGCTTGTCGCGTGACAATCGGGTTGGCGGCGCGATTGACGGGCCATGAGCGCCCCCCTATAAGCCGCCGCCTGCGACGGGCGCCGGGCTGGGCGCGCATACCCACAGCTACGTGGGCGTTTAGGCACCATCGGAGAAACCGCCGTGAAGCGCACCTATCAACCGTCGAAGCTGGTCCGCAAGCGGCGGCATGGGTTCCGCGCCCGCATGGCCACTGTCGGCGGCCGCAGGGTCCTGGCCAACCGGCGCGCCAAGGGCCGCAAGCGCCTGTCGGCCTGAACCGAGGTCAAGCTTGGCTGCGCCCGGCCGACTGACACGCCGCTCCGAGTTCCTGCGCGCCGCGGCCAAGGGCTGCAAGGCACCATTGCCCGGACTGGTGCTGCAGGCATTGCCGCGCGACGACCAGGGACCGGCGCGGCTTGGTTTCACCGTCACAAGGAAGATCGGCAACGCCGTGATCCGCAACCGAACCCGTCGCCGTCTGAAGGAAGCCGCCAGGCTCGTGCTGGCCGAACATCCGGTGTCCGGTGTCGATCTGGTGCTGGTCGGTCGCGCGGCGACGCGCGGGCGCGGGTTTTCCGCCTTGCAAGACGACCTGCGGCGAGCGCTGGCGAAGGCGGGCGTGGCATGACCCTGGCCGCACACGTCGCGATCGGCGCGGTGCGCGCCTATCAGTGGACCGTTCGCCCGGTGATCGGTGCCAACTGCCGGTTCTTCCCAAGCTGCAGCGACTACGCGATCGAGGCGTTCCGCGGTCATGGGGCGTGGCGCGGCGGCTCGCTGGCGGCGCGGCGCATCCTGCGCTGCAACCCGTGGCATGAGGGCGGCTACGACCCGGTACCCGCCTGCAATTGCCGAACGGGGGTGTGATGGACCAGCAGCGCCTCTTCATCGCGATCGCGATTTCGGTGGCCATTCTGCTCGGCTTCCAGGTGCTGATCGCTCCGCACCTGCCGCAGGCGCCCAAGCCGGCGCCGCAGGTTGCCAGCACGCAGAGCACGGCAACGCAGTCGCCGATCTCGTCCGCTCAGGTCGCCCCGGTTGCGGCCGGGCCGACGGTGCCCAAGGAGGTTCCTCGGGTGGCGATCGCAGCTCATCGCGTGCGTGGCTCGATCAGCCTGCTGGGCGCGCGGCTGGACGATCTGGTGCTCACCGACTATCGCGAGTCACTGCAACCGAACTCGCCGAACGTGCGGCTGCTGGAGCCGCGATCCGAAGACCATCCCTACTATATTCAATACGGCTGGAGCGCGGCACCCGGCGAGCAGGTGAAGCTGCCCGACAACGACACGGTGTGGGCCAGTTCGGGCGGCACGCTGAGCACCGGCCATCCGGTAACCCTGTCATGGGACAACAGCGCTGGTCTGACCTTCCAGATCACCTTCTCGGTCGATGACGACTACATGTTCGCCGTGGAGCAGTCGGTGAGGAACGCGACCGCTGCACCGGTGAAGCTGTTCCCCTGGGCGCGCATCCGTCGCGACTACACGCCGGAGGTGGCCGGCTACTACATTCTGTTCGAGGGTCTGCTTGGCGTGGTGGATGGCACGCTGCAGGAGACCACCTACGCCAAGGCCAAGAGCGAAGGCGAGAAGAAGAACGGCATCGCCTACGACGCCACCGCCAATGGCGGCTGGGCCGGGATCACCGACAAGTACTGGCTGGCCGCGCTGGTGCCTGACCAGTCGATCGCCTCGACGGTGAATTTCCGCCACATCAGCGAGGACGGTGATCATTATCAGGTCGACTACGTCACCCACGAGCCGCAGACGATTGCTCCGAATGGCGGCGTGTCGATGTCGTCGCGCGTGTTCGCCGGCGCCAAGATAGTGCGGCTGCTCGATCGCTATCAGGCCGAGGACCATATTCCGAATTTCGACAAGGCGGTGGACTTCGGATGGTTCTATTTCTTGACCAAGCCGATCTTCTACAGCCTCGACTGGCTGAACGGTTTGCTGGGGAATTTTGGCCTGGCGATCATGGTGTTCACCGTGTTCGTCAAGGCGCTGTTCTTCCCGCTGGCAAACTACTCGTATCGCTCGATGAGCAAGATGAAGCTGCTCGGGCCGAAGATGACGGCGCTGCGCGAGCGGTTCAAGGACGAGCCGCAGCGCATGCAGCAGGAGATGATGGCGCTGTACAAGGCCGAGAAGGTGAACCCGGCGTCGGGCTGCCTGCCGATGGTGGTGCAGATTCCGGTGTTCTTCTCGCTCTACAAGGTGATCTTCGTCACCATCGAGATGCGCCAGGCGCCGTTCTTCGGCTGGATCCACGACCTGTCGCAGGTCGATCCGACCAACATCTTCAACCTGTTCGGGCTGCTCCCATTCGATCCCACGGCGATATCGCCGTTCCTGCATCTCGGTGCCTGGCCGCTGATCATGGGCCTGACGATGTTTTTGCAGCAAAAGCTCAACCCGCCGCCGCCTGATCCGGTGCAGGCGCGGATGTTCCAGTTCATGCCGCTGATCTTCACCTTCATGCTGGCGCGCTTCCCGGCGGGACTGGTGATCTACTGGAGCTGGAACAATCTGCTGTCGATCGGGCAGCAATGGCTGATCATGCGGCGGACCAGCCTGGCGCGGCCGGGGCTCGCGCGCACCTGACGGACGACGAAACCGACCTGATCGACGCAGGGCGACTGCTGTTCGCCGCGGAGTGCCGTTTCGTGTACGCGGCGCAGCGGCTCGATCAGTTGCCGCTGGCGGCGGGGCCAGAGGTGGCGTTCGCCGGACGGTCGAATGTCGGCAAGTCGTCGCTGTTGAACGCGCTGACCGGACGGCACGCGCTGGCACGGGTTTCCGGCGCGCCGGGACGGACGCGTCAGCTCAATTTCTTCGATCTGGCCGGGCGGCTGACGCTGGTCGATATGCCGGGCTACGGTTATGCGCGCGCGGGCAAGGCGGTCAAGCAGGACTGGCAGGGGCTGATGTTCGACTACCTGCGCGGCCGTGCGGCGCTGCGACGGGTGATGCTGCTATTGGACGCGCGGATCGAGGTGAAGGACGCGGACGTCGCGGTGATGGAGCTGCTGGATCGTGCGGCGGTCACGTTCCAGGTGGTGCTGACCAAAGCCGACAGCGTGAAGCCGGTTGCGCTGGCACGCAAGCGCGACGAGGCGGTGGCACTGGTGCGCGCGCACCCGGCGGCGCATCCGGATGTCGTGGTGACCAGCAGCGAGAACGGCGACGGGATAGCGCAATTGCGGGCGGCGCTCGCTACGTTGGCTGCTTAGCCTGACACGCCTTGTCGGGCAAGAAAGCGCAGCGCCCGAAGGCTCGGCAGGAAGAAATAGCCGCCGCCGCGCATAGTCACGAATTGCGGCAGCCCGGTAATTCGGCGGGTCGGCCCGGAGGGCTGGGGCAAGCTGAAGATATCCGTGGAAGGAGCTTCCGGAAACGGCACGCGGTTGCCAAGCAAAGGATCGGTTTCGCGGTCCATTCCATTGAACTTGGCATTCACAATCCAGGCATTCTGTATAAACTCAAACTGGCGCGCGATGTTTGCATTGAGGCAAATGAAATATATTCCGGTGGGGACGGCTGGGGATCCGCGTTCCAACACGGTCTCCTGCCGGTCAAGGACGGCGCCATAAGGGCGTCCGCGCCGGATGATCCGATGAAACCTGCTTGAGGAGATCAGGTCGTCGCGCGGGCTTCCTGGTTTCAAGCCCAGTGTGCGAAGCAGCCAGGACCACAGGCCTTGCCTGCCACCCGGCAGGTCGGCGGTCCGCGGATTCGCGCGGCGGATATGCGCACCGAACGGGCACATAAGTCCTTCGGGGTCCGCATCGAAGGAAAATCCGTTCTGACGGATATCTTCGGCCTTCCGACCGACCCCGCGAATATCGGGTCGCGTCGCGGTGATCAGTGGATCGCCGGTCGTGAGACTGCGGCCGATCATCGCTTCCGCCAGGGAGCTGCCACCGTCCGCGGGAGAGTTGTTCTGCGCGAAGTTCCAGAACCCCGAAACATCCTGCGCCAGGTGCCGGAACACGAGATAGCAGCCGTTGCGTCCGAGATCATGCAGGCCAGGATCATCGTCGGCCGGCGGCAGGATGTCCTCCGGATCGAGTATCGGGTCCAGTGCCGGCCGCTGAGTATAGAGGCCGTATTCATTCTTATAGCCGAGCAAGAACTCACCGGGAGCAATCAGATTGCCGTATTCGCGATCTGCACTCGTTCCGGGCGTCCGCAGTGCCTTCCAGTCGATCTCCGGCTGACTAATTCCGTCGACGAAGCCAAAGGGTTCCCGTCGCAGTTTTCCGTCGTCGGGCGCCTTGGCGGCGCCGAGCACCCGAACCACCGCGAAGCCGGAGGCAAGGTCTGCGGTCACCGATCTCTGGAATGCTGCGAGACTGCCGGTCTCGGCATACAGCATGACGAGGACATCTGGTGTTTGTGCCTGGGTGCCGCCCCATTCCCAGTTGGATGGCGCGTTGTCGCCGATGTCGCCGAGGCGGCGCGAGCGTCCTTCGGGATCTAGACCATCACCCGCCATGCCGAGACGGAATTCGCGCGGAAAGGCATGCGTTGAACCGTCCTCAAACAGCACATTCGGCACTCCCAGTCGCTTGATGCCGGGCGCAGTGAACGCAACCTGCAGCGCACGCGACTGGTGCGATGTCAGGTCTCCGGCATGGGTCACGCGATACGCCAATCGCTCGGCGACTGGTGCCTCGGCGACGGCCGCCAGCCACGCCTTTGCCTTGCCTGGGTCGGTGATCCGCAGCAGCAGAAATGCAGCTTCGCCAAGCCGTCCGAAGCCGGAACGGAGGATGCCCTGGATGTCCTGATATTCGCTGACGGCCTGAGCCATGATGCGCCCTAGATTTCCGCCAGCCATTGGCGGATTTCGGTCTCCGTCATGCGGGTGCGTTCCAGGCCTTGCCGGATCCGGGTGTTTCGAGCGATGTCGAACAGCGTCAACCCTGGGTAGGCTTTGTACCAGACCTCGGTCGGCAGGGAGTGGCGGCGCTGGGTGTTCTTGAAATCCTGCTCGAGCGCAGCACCGCCCGAGAGCAGGAACCGGGTCCGTGGATAACCGACGCCTTGGCCGAACGTCAGATTGAGTCCGAACGCGACCTTGTTGACGAAGTCGTCCATGTAGCTCTCGGAACTGCCGTCGTAGTTGCTGGCGAACATGCCTCTGCGCTTGCCATCGAGGAACACCCACCGGGCGAAGTGAATGGTCTTGATCCTCCCCAGATTGCCACGGGGATACAGGATTGGCGTCGCGAGATTGACCAGCCACCAAACGATAGTGGTCGTCCACCGCGAGAGCGGACCTGGCCTGAACGAGCCCAAGGCTGTGTATTGATTGGTGACATCGTGATCTTGCAGAGCGCCCAGGGCGAGCAGATGCTGGTCGCTTGGTGGTTTTGGCTGGCCCCGCAAATCCAAGGCGGTGGTTTCGTGGCGGCGCAGGCAAACGAGAAATACCCCCGCCACGGCGCCGATCATGAGCAGTACCGCACAATAGACCAACAGCGCCGCGCCGGGGGATAGCAGCAGGAGGGGAAGCGCCACGATGAACGCGGCGGCCGCCGCTGCCAGAATGTAGCGGAGCCGCCGCATCTGCCAGCCAAGCGGTGTCGCTGCCGGCGGCGTCAGCCGTGGTCCGTTTTCGCTGACGGCCCGAACCAGAGCGATGTGGATTTGCCGCGGCTCATCCTTGATCCGATCAGTGGGATACCAGGCAAGATGATTGGCCAGCGCATCATGCAACGCCGCTTCCTCCCGGATCTGTCGCACCGTGCGCCCGATCCAATTGACGTAGCTCGCGGCCGCCTTGACGGAATTGCGTCGCATCCAATCCAGGAGATCGCCATTCGGATCAAATCCGACGCAATAGGCGAAGATCTTGCGCAGCCCGTCGCCGGCGCGGTGAGCAAAATCGGCGAGCAGCAATTCGGCAGGGCCATCGCAATCGCCAAGAAAGGCAAGGTAGACCGGCGCGTCGGGAAATTCGGCATCGGCACCAAAGACGCTGAGATCGCCGAGCGTCGCATCGTTCAATATGACGAACCGCGCGAAATGCAATGTATCGAACGCGGCGAACGGCACCAGCAGGTTATTGGGATCCGCTGTGCCGGGGCAGTGATTCATCGTCAACAGAAGCGTGCGCAAGTCTGCCTCGCGACCGCGCACTATCGGCGCCGCAACCATGAAATTGTCTTGCGGTGTCACAGTCGATCGACATCATTGGCCATTGCGCTTCCCCAATCCTTCGGCGGCTCCCCCAATGCCTGGCGCGAGAATTGCACAACTGCGCGTCGGCTTCCAGTTCGCCACAACTCAATAAACTCCCAGATGCTGATGCAGATCGACGCCGTCGCGCTTCAGCGCCGTCGCCGTATCATCCACGACCACGCGGCCGCTGTTCAGGATCACGATGTCGTCCGCCACGTCGAACACCAGTCTGGCGTTCTGCTCGACCAGCAGGATCGACAGTCCGTGCTCCTTGAGCTGGCGTATCGTCGCCATCACCTCGGCCACGATCTGTGGCGCCAGGCCCTCGGACGGCTCATCCATCAGCAGCACGCGCGGATTTGCCATCAGCGCGCGGGCGATCGCCAACATTTGTTGCTCACCACCGGACAGATAACCGGCATACTGATCGCGCCGTTCGCTCAACCTTGGAAAGGTCGCGCAGACCCGGTCGAACGTCCACCGGTACCGCACCCCGATCGCGTGGCCGGCGCGCCGCCACCGCGAGGTTCTCGCGCACCGTAAGGCTGCGGAAGACCCGGCGGCCCTGCGGTACCAGTGCCACTCCCTGCGCGGCGATCGCCTCGGGCGCGCGTCCGGTGACCGCGGCGCCGTGCACCGCCACCGACCCGCGGCGCGGCGGCAGCCAGCCCACCGCGACACTCATGCAAGTGGACTTGCCGGCGCCGTTGCGGCCCAACAATCCCAGCAGCCGCCCCTCACCGAGGCGAAGCGATACGCGGTGCAGCACGTGGCTGTCGCCGTAATAGGCATCGATGTCGCTCAGCAGCAGCGCGTCAGTCGCCAAGGTAGATCTCCCTGGTCCGCGGATGCTGCACCACTTCGGCGCGCGTGCCCTCGACGATCACCCTACCGAAATGCAGCACAGTGATTCGCTCGGCGAATTCCAGTGCCACGTCCATGTCGTGTTCGATCATCACGATGGTGACGTCACGCGGGACGTTGCCGATCAGGGCCAGCACATCGCGCCGTTCCTCAATCGACAGACCGGCGAATGGTTCGTCCAGCAACAGCACCTTCGGGCTCTGCGCCAGCGCCATGGCGATCTCGACACGACGGCGTTCGCCATAGGAGGTCTGTCCGACGGCTCGATCGGCAAGATGGTCCAGTCCGACACGCGCCAGCGTCTCGCGCGCCTTGCGCATCAGTTCGCGCTGACCATTCAGCCGGACGATCGGGTTCCAGCGCAGGTGCGACAGGCCGAGCAGCGACAACGTCACGTTGCCGGCCAGTGTCTCGCCCGGGAACAGGGTAATGATCTGATAGGTACGTGCCAGCCCGAGATGCGCGCGGCGACGTGCCGCAACGCCGGTAAGGTCGCGGCCAAACAGCATGATGCGTCCGGAATCCGTCCGCAATTCGCCGGTGATCAGGTTGAACAGCGTGGTCTTGCCCGCACCGTTCGGTCCAATGATCAGCCGCCGCTCGCCGGCCTCGACCGCAAGGTTCACCGCCGAGGTAACGCGCAACCCACCGAACGCCTTGTTGAGATCGTGCAGTTCGAGCGCGATCATCGTCCGCTCTCGCGGCGGAGTACCGGTGTCGCGTGTGGCCGCAGCAGCGAGACTCCCCAGCGCCATAGCCGTACCGAGCCGGGCACCAGCCCTTCCGGCATGAAGATGACGATCACCACGAAGATCGCGCCAAGGACAAAGTTCCAGCGCTCGATATAGGCGCTGGCAACATCCTTCATGATGATGACAAGTACCGCGCCGGCGATCGGTCCGAGCAAAGTCGCGGTACCGCCGGCGATCACCATCAGCAGCGCCTCGGCCGAAGCGCTCAGCGCGACCGCCTGCGGGCTGATGAATTGGTTATAGTAGAGATACAGCAACCCCGCGACGCCGCTCCAGAGACCAGAGAACAGGAACGCGAGGAAGCGGGTCAGCCACACGTTGTAGCCCAGCGCGGTCATGCGTCGCGGCTGGTCGCGCGTGCCGCGGACTGCTGCGCCAAATGGCGATGCGACGAAGATCGCCATTGCGGCGACCGCTGACAGAAACACCACCAGAGTTGCCCAGTAGAACGCGTCCGCCGAATCGAGCGGCAGGCCGAATGGGTGCGGCCGCACGTTGATCGAGATGCCGTTGTCGCCGTTGGTCAGGCTGATCCAGCGATAGGCGATGCCCCAGACGATCTGGCCCAGCGCCACCGTGATCATGACGAAACCAAGCCCGGTGCCGCGCAATGCCAGTACCGCGAACATTGCCGTCACCGCCAGCGTCGCCGCCAGTGCACCGATTGCTACCACGATGTGGTTGTGACCGGCGTTGAGCAGGGTCGCGCCGGCATAGGCGGCAACGCCGAACAGGCCGGCGTGGCCGAGTGTGACCAACCCGGCATAGCCCACCAGCACGTTCAGCCCAAGCGCGAGCACCGCGTAGATCAGCATCTGCGTGGCGACGTTGATGTAATAGCTGTTGCCCACCCAGTACGGCAGCGTCGCCAGCAGCAGCAGTGCCACGGCGAGCGCGAGACGCCTCACAGCGTGACCCGGCCGAACAGACCCTGTGGTCGCACCACCAGCACGATGAGCATGGGCAGGAACAGGACGACATATGCCAGCTCGGGGAACACCGCCTGGCCGAAATTATACAGGAAGCCGACCACGAAGCTGCCGACCAGCGACCCCAGCAGACTGCCGGTGCCGCCGAGAATCACCACGACCAGCGCGAGTGGCAGCATGTCCTGATCGAGACCGGGATATACCGACAGGATCGGCCCGCCGATCACGCCGGCGAACCCGGCCAGGCCGGCGCCCAGCGCAAACACGATGGTGAACAGATGCGACACGCGAATGCCGACCACGCGCGCCATCGCCGGATCATCGACCGCGGCGCGGATCATCGCGCCAAGCCTGGTGCGGTCGAGCAGCAGCCACAGTGCCGCGGCGATTACCATGGCGATGATGATGATGGCGAGCCGGTAGGTCGGGAACGCCAATCCAGCGACGGAAGTCGCGCCGCGCAGCATGGGTGGTGTTGCCACCGAGATCGGATCGCCGCCCCATTGCATCAGGCAGACATCGGCGACCATGAACGAGAGGCCGAGCGTCACCAGCACCTGTGCCAGTTCTGCGCCGATCAGGCGGCGCAGCACGAACCGCTCGATCACTGCGCCGAATAGCGCCACGCCAAGTCCGGCCAGCAATGCGGCGGTCCAGAAGCCAAAACCCCAGGCGATGCAGCTCACACCGAAATACGCACCGAGCATGAACATCGAGCCGTGCGTCAGGTTCGGGATGCGCATCAGTCCGAAGATCAGTGAGAAGCCGGCCGATAGCAGGAACAGCAGGCCGCCCAGTGTGACGCTGTTGACCGACAGGATCAGCCAGAGGTTCACGACAGGCGGTGCATCAGCTCTTCAGCGGCGGATAGTCGCGCGAATAAACCGGTTGCGCGAGAAACCACTTCTCGTCGAAGGTCCAGAACTGGCTGACGTTCGGGTAGGTCTTGATCGTGGTCTGCACCAGCTTGCCGTCTTTGCGCTCCAGACGGCGGATGTAGACGTTGCCGATGACGTTGCCGAAATGATCGAAGTGGAACGGCCCGCGCGGCGAATCCGCCAGCGACACCGCGCGCATCGCCGCGATCAGTGCCTCCTTGTCGTCGGTGTTGCCGCCGGTGGCCTGCAGCGCGGCCTCGGCAATCATGCCGTTGATGTACAGACCGGCGGCGTACAGGCCGGGTATGGCGCCGGTGTCGCGCACCATGCCCTCGATGAATTTCTTGGTCGCCGGCGTGTCGAGGTCGGAGCTGAAAACGGATGCCGTGACCAGCCCGACCGCCTCGTCGCCGAAACTCTTGAGCAGCGCATCGTCGCCCGCCGTGCCGCCGCCAAGAACGGGGAGCGTGACGCCGGCGTCCTTGTACTGCTTCATGAACTTGAGCGGATTGGAACCGGCAAAGCCCTGCACCACCGCATCGACGCCGCTGAGCTGGGCGATATATGGCGTATAGTCGGGGGTGACGATTGGCGGCCACAGCTTTTTCGTCACGCGGCCGCCGGCGTCTTCGAACACGCGCTGAAAACCGCCCATCTGTTCGTAGCCGTAGGCGAAGTCCTCGCTGATGGTGATGACGCTCCGGTATTTCAGGTCCTTCGCGGCGTAGTCGGCGAGCACGTGCATGTTCTGCGCCGAAGTGCCGGAGGCACGCACGAAATACGGGTTGGGCTTGCGCTGCGACATATCCTCGGCCGCGGCGAGGCTGAGGATCGGCGTCTTGTGCGCGGCGACGTAATCGGTGATGGCGAGCAACTCGAAGGCAGCGAGTGGGCCGAAGATCATGTCGACATTGTCGCGTTCGATCAGTTCCTGCGCCTTGGTCTTCGCGCCGGCCGGATTGCCGCCGGTGTCGCCGACCAGCAGCTCGACCTTGCGGCCGGCGAGCACATTGTTGCGGTCTTTCAGGAACAGGTTGGCGCCCTGTTCCATCTGGATGCCGCCCTGCGCCAATGGTCCGGTCTTGACGGTCAGCAGGCCGATGCGCATCGGCTTGTTCTGCGCGATAGCGGGCATCGGCAATGCGGCAGCGGCGGTGCCCGCCAGGAACCAACGGCGACGAAGCTTGGCACGCATGGATTGATGTCCTCCCTTTGGCACATTGCTACAGGGGTGGTGTGATTGCGTCCAGCCCGATGCCGGTGTCATTGCGAGCGAGCGTGAAGCGACCAAGCAATCCCGATCCGGTAGTGCGCGCAATACCGACCCGGGATGCTTGGTCGCTCACGCTCGCCGCAATGACGGCCTAGGTGCGAACAAAATCCAGCAGCAGTTCGCTTACCTGCTTCGCCTGCTCCTGCTGTACCCAATGTCCGGCACCATCGAGCAGATGGCAACCGGCCATGCGGGTGCACGCGCTTTCCCGCATGCGTTCGAACGAGCCGGGCCGCTGATAGGTACCCCAATCGCTGCTGCCGGCGATGAACATCGACGGCACGTCGATGGTGCGACCGGCGAACAGTTGCAGCTCGGATGTATCGAGCCCGGTGCTGCCGCGGCGATACCACTGCAACCCGCCGGCGAAACCGTTGCGCTCATACTCGCCGGCGTACACGGCAAGCTCACTGTCGGGCAGCCATCGGCATGCGGCGATCTCCGTCGCCGACGGCATTTCGTGCGCAACCGTCTCCGCCATCGTCTCGCCGAGGTCCATGATGTAGTAGGTCGGCATCTTGGCCAGTTCTTCGGCGGTCCAACCTTGCAGACGGAACGGCTTGTTCTGCCTCCAGTCCGCACTCTTGTGATGATAGTACGCGCGAAGGAACGCGTGCACGCCCTGTTTGCAGTGCCACATGTCGTCATTGGCGGGTCGCGTCGAGTAGTACCACTGGTAGTGCTTGCGCGGACGCGGCAACGCAGCCATCGCCGCATGCACGTCGTTGCTTCTCGCCGACGGCGTCAGGTCAGGCGCCCCCTCGAACGGGGCGCTCATCAGCGCGACCGAACGGAACACGTCGGGCCGCACCAGCGCGCACCACGCGGCAACCGGCGAGCCGAAATCATGCCCCACCACCGCAGCCACGGAACGGTGCCCGAGTGCGCGGACCAGCCCAAGCTGATCGCGCACCGCGTTCAACAGACGGAATGAACGCAGATCCGCCTCGGCGTCGTAGTCCGCATGCCAGCCGGTGGTGCGGCCATAGCCGCGCAGGTCAGGAGCAACGACATGATACCCGGCCTCGGCCAATGCCGGCATCACGTTGCGCCAGGAATACGCCAGTTCGGGAAACCCGTGCAGCAGCAACACGCAGGGCCGGTCGGCCGATCCGGCCTCCAGCATATGCACGCGCAGCCCGTTGATGTCGGGCACGAAGCGTGAGCGCACGCCGGCGGGCAGGACGGCGCTGTCAAGCGGTGCAAGGTCGGTCATCGGGTCTTCTCCCATGCTTCGGCGCGGTCGAACGCCGCCTCGATACGCTCGTGCCGCGCCTTGACCACAGCGCGTTCGTGAGCGTGCGTCAGCACATAGAATTCGCGCTGCCGGATCGCCTGCAGCACACGCTGCCCGACCACGTCCGGTGCGAGACCGAGGCCCATCGCACCGCGCATCGCCGCCTGCTGCGAGCGCACATAAGGGCCACCGAACCGCGCGGGTCGCGTCGCGGCGGACTCCATGATGTGCGTCTGCACGGAGCCCGGGCACAGCACGGATACCCCGATATCGGCATCCTCGACTTCCTGCTCCAGCGCCTCGGACAAGGCGACCACCGCGTATTTGGTCATTGAATACGCACCCTGGTTCCGCCCGCGGCGAAGGAAGAAGCCGGAGATCGAGGCGGTGTTCACCACATGGCCGCCCTCGCCATGACGCCGGATCATCGGCACGAACGTGCGGATGCCGTTGACCACGCCCAGCACGTTGACGCCGATCACCCAGTTCCACTCCTCGGCGCTCACGTCCTCGAGCGCGTGCCGTGCATCGCCACGCCGGCGTTGTTCACTGCGACATGCAGCTTGCCGAACGCCTGTTCGGCCGCCCGCGCCGCGGCCGCGACGGACGCTGCGTCGGACACATCGACCACCACGTCGACCGCTCCGGCACCCATCGATTCGACGTCCCGGCGCGCTGCCGCCAACCGATCGGGTTGCAGGTCGGCCAGCACGAGGTTCATCCCGGCGCCGGCCAGCGCCTTTGCGATGCCCAGGCCGATGCCCGACGCGGCACCTGTCACAATCGCAGTCTTTCGTTTTAGTTCCAACATGTACCCTCCGTCCTCGGCGGCCGCCCGGCGAGCAGTGTGATGATACCCCCAGGCATGGCACATCGACACCCCGGACGACGATCGCACTTTGCCAACTGCTCGCTATGGTTGTATTGCTGACTCGCGAAACCGTGAAAGGACCCTACGGGTCGGACATGGAGCCCGAGGCGACAACGGAAAGGACAGTGTTCCTCTCCACCCTGCCGGCATCGGCGCGCGAGCGCCGGTTCGCGAGCATTGTCGCGCTGGTCTTGCTCGGCCTGTTCCTGCTGGCCGCACCGTTTGCCAAGGTAAAGCTCGCCGAGGTCTGGGCCTTCATCCCGAGCTACCAGTCCGCGCTGCTGGTCAACGACCTGATCACCGCGATCCTGCTGTTTGCGCAGTTCGCCATCCTGGGCGCGCCGGCGCTGCTTGTGCTGGCAGGCGGTTATCTCTTCTCGGCCTTCATCACGGTGCCCCATACCCTCAGCTTCCCGCACCTGTTCGTTTCGCCAGGCCTGATCGGCGCCGGACCGCAGACCACGGCCTGGCTATACGTGATCTGGCATGCCGGTTTCCCGCTGGCCGTGATCGGCTACTCGATGCTGCGCAACGGCGAACGCGTGCGGCGTCCCAGCCTTGCCATTGCTGTCACCTGCGCCATCGTCCTGACCATGGTTTGCGGCGCGGCCGTGCTCACTACCGTGGGCCATGATCTGCTTCCCACCATCATGCGCGACGACCACTATACGCCGGTACTGCCTTTCGCCGTCGGCGCGGCCTGGTCGCTGAGCCTGGTGGCGTTGCTCGTTCTGTGGCTGCGGCGGCCATATTCGGTGCTGGACGTGTGGATCATGGTGGTGATGTCGGCGTGGCTGTTCGACATCTGCCCTGGGTGCGTTGCTCAACGCTGGCCGGTTCGACTTTGGCTTCTATGTCGGCCGTGTCTACGGACTGATGGCTGGGACCCTGGTGCTGCTGGTGCTGCTGATCGAAACCGGCGCGGTCTATGCCCGGCTGGCGCGTTCCTTTGCGGCAGAACGCGATGTCCGCGACCGGCAATTGCACGAGGTGCAGTCGGAACTGATCCATGTTGCGACGGCTGACCGAACTGGGTCAGATGGTTGCGGCGCTTGCCCACGAGGTGAACCAGCCGCTGACCGCGGCGGGCAGCTATGTTCGGGCCGGCCGCCGCCTGGTCCAGGCAGGCGACACCGCGAAGGCGGACGAGGCGCTGCAAAAGGGCACGGACCAGATCACGCGAGCGAGCCAGGTGATCCAGCGACTGCGCCAGTTCGTGAAGAAGGCCAACGCGTATCGTAGCGCCGAGGACAGTCCGGCAGACCGTCGAGGAGGCGGCGGCGCTTGGCGCTGCTCGGCGCCGAGGCGCGCGGCGTGCACCTGGAGATGAACGTTGCTGCTGATATGCCGCTTGTGCTCATCGACAAGGTGCAAATCCAGCAGGTGCTGCTCAATCTGATTCGCAATGCCGTCGAGGCGATGCAATCGAGTCCGCACCGCGAGTTGACCATCGGGACGGTGGTGTCCGCCGAGGGCATGGTTGAGTTCAGCGTGACGGACAGCGGTCCGGGACTCGCCGCCGACATTCGCGAGAAGCTGTTCCAGCCGTTTGTGACGACAAAGCCGTCCGGCATGGGGGTCGGGCTGTCGATCTGCCGCGGCATTATCGAGGCACATGGCGGCCGGATGTGGCTCGCCGACAGCGCTGGTGGGGGCGCGGCGTTCCATTTCACCCTATCCGCCGCCGATGCCGGGGTGATCGAACCGCGGGCGCTCGCCGAGGTGACCCGCGCTTGACCCTCCGGGCGCTCGCCCGTACACGCCGCGCATGAACGAGATAGCACCGACCGACATCGCAGCCGCCACCGAACGGGCTCACGTGCTGGCGCAGGCCCTGCCGTTTCTGCGCCGTTACGCCGGTGCCACCCTGGTGGTGAAATACGGCGGCCACGCGATGGGCGAAGAGCACTTGGCCCAGCAGTTCGGCAGCGACATCGCATTGCTCAAGCAGGTCGGCGTGAACCCTGTCGTCGTGCATGGCGGCGGTCCGCAGATCAACGCGATGCTGAAGCGGCTGGCGATCCAGTCCAGCTTCGTGGATGGGCTGCGCGTGACCGATGCGGCGATGGTGGAGGTGGTGGAGATGGTGCTGGCCGGCACCGTCAACAAACAAGTCGCCAGCCTGATCACCCGTGCCGGTGCGCTCGCCGTCGGCGTCTGCGGCAAGGACGGCGGCATGATCCGCGCGCGCAAGTTGACGCGCACCAGGAAGGACCCGGACAGCAACATCGAGCGCGTGCTCGATCTCGGTTTCGTCGGCGAACCGGAGCATGTCGACGTGCGGGTGATCCATGCGCTGACGGGTTCCGGCCTGGTGCCGGTGATCGCGCCGGTCGGTGTCGGCGCCGACGGCCAGACCTACAACATCAACGCCGATACGGTGGCGGGCGCGATTGCCGGCGCGCTGCAAGGCGACGCGGCTGCTGATGCTGACCGACGTGGCCGGTGTGCTCGACAACGATAAGCGGCTGATCCCGGAATTGACGATCGCAGATGCCGAGGCAGGCATTCGCAGCGGCATGATCACCGGCGGGATGATTCCGAAGGTGGAAAATTGCATCGATGCGGTGCGCGGCGGCGCCAAGGGCGCCGTGATTCTCGACGGCCGCGTGCCGCATGCGTGTCTGCTGGAGCTGTTCACCGAGGCTGGGCCGGGGACGATCATTCGGCTGTAGCCGCGGTTTCCGATCATGCGTGGCTGGGAGAATATTCGGTGACCACACGGGAGGAATTGCGCCGGACGGGCGAATTCACCCGCCAGCGCCTGTTCGGCACTGCCGCAGAACAGGAACCGGCGGGCTTCGGAACGCTGCTGACCGAAGCGGTGCAGGGCGCGGTCTGGAACCGTCCCGGCCTCGCAATGTCCGACCGCATGCTGTGCACGCTTGCGGCGCTCGCGGTCTGGCCGCGGTTGCGCCAGCTTCGGCGTCACCTCGGAGCCGCGCTGGATCTCGGGCTGTCGACCGAAGCGGTTCGCGAGGTGCTGCTGCAGGCCGGTCTGTACGCCGGATTTTCCGCGGCCGAGGAGACGCTGGCTCTGATGGCCGAGGTACTGGCGGAACGCAACGTGCCGTTTCCGCCCGATCCGCCAGCTGAGGCATCGCTCGAGGAACTCGCCGGCCGTGGTCGCGCGCTGATGCAGGACGTGCACGGCGAGCGCAGCCGCCAGGGGTATGCCGCGCCGGACAACCCGGTGACCTACGCGCTCTACGAACTGGCGATTCAGTACGGCTATGGCGAAATCTGGTTCCGCCCCGGCCTCGAGCGTCGCCAGCGCGCGCTGGTCGCGGTGGCGGCGTTCACTGCGCTGCGCCTGCCGGAACAGGCGCGCCGCTTCGGCCAGGCTGCGCTGAACCTCGGCGCATCGCGCACCGAGGTGATCGAGGCGATCGTGCAGACCGCGCCGTACAGCGGCTTTCCGCCCGCGCTGAACGTGCTCAGCGCGCTGTCGGACGTATTGCGCTGACCCAAGGCCCCGTGGCAGCGTGCATTGGTCCATAACAAGGGGAGATCGACCATGCCTCAGATCGCTGGCGGCTGTCTTTGCGGCAAGGTTCGCTACAGCGCGAGCGGAGACCCGGTGTTCGTCGGTGTCTGCCATTGCACGGACTGCCAGAAGTTCACGGGCAGCGCGTTCGCAATTGTCGTTGCCGTTCCGAAGACGGCGCTGACCGTCGAAGGGACTCTCGCCACGTTCCGCAAGACCGGCGATACCGGCAAGGGGACCGAGCGGAATTTCTGCCCCGCGTGCGGTTCCTCCGTCACCGACTGAAGCGGAGGTCATGCCCGACATCGTCATGCTCGAAGCCGGCACGCTGGACGACCCAAGCTGGGTCAAGCCGGGGATGCAGATCTTCTGCGACAGCGCACAGCCTTGGGTGCAACTTGGCGGCGAGATCAAGGCCTTCCCCAAGATGCCCGGCTGATCACAGCGCGACGCCGACCGCGCCGAGGCCGGCCGCCACCAGCGCGCCCGCTACCACGACGATCCATGGCGACACTGCCCACCACGTAAGGGCAAGGAACGCAGCGAGCGCCAGGCCGAAGCCGGCGGGCGAGTGCACGCCCGCCGTCCATACCGGCGTATAGAGCGCAGCAAGCAGCACGCCGACCACGGCGGCGTTGACGCCACGCAGCATTGCCTGCATGGCTTGGCGGCGCCGCAGCGTGTCCCAGAACGGGATCAGTGCGATCACCAGCAGGAACGAGGGCGCGAAGATCGCCACCAGGGCCAGCAGCGCGCCAAGTGCACCGTTGGGCGATGGGATCATCACCGCCCCGAGATAGGCGGCGAAGGTGAACAGCGGCCCCGGCATCGCCTGCGCCGCACCGTAGCCGGCGAGGAACGCGTCGTTGCTCACCCAGCCGTTCGGCACCACTGCCGCCTGCAGCAGCGGCAGCACAACGTGGCCGCCGCCGAACACCAATGCGCCGGCGCGGTAGAACGCGTCGAACAGCCGCAGCGACTGGCTGTCGGTCATGGCGGCAAGCGGCGACAGAAACAACAGCAGCGCGAAGAACAGGATCAGCGCCACAACTGCGACCCCGCGGTGCAGGTTGATCCCGAGCGGCATATGGTCGGGCGTCGTGGCGTTGGTGGGCCTTGGCAGCAGCGTCAGACCTACCGCGGCGCCGAACAGGATGGCGCCGATCTGGCCGGGCGACGAGGGAACTGCGAGCGCGATCAGTGCGGCGGCGACGGCCAGAGTGGCGCGCGGCCGGTCCGGCGCCAGGCTCTGCGCCATGCCCCATACCGCCTGCGCCACCACGGCGACCGCGACCAGTTTCAGACCGCTTCAGCCAGGCGGCGTTGGCGACGTCGCCGAGCGCCGCCACGCCATAGGCGAACCCGAGCATGACCACAGCGGACGGCAGGGTGAAGCCGATCCAGGCGGCGAGCATGCCAAGTGGCCCGGCACGCAGCAGGCCGATCGACATGCCAAGCTGGCTCGATGCCGGCCCCGGCATGAACTGGCAGAGTGCGACGAGATCAGCGAAGCCGCTTTCCGGCACCCAGCGGCGGCGTTCGACGAACTCGGCGCGGAAGTAGCCGATATGCGCCACCGGGCCGCCGAACGAGGTGCAGCCTAGGCGGAGAAAGACGCGCAGGACCTCGAGCGGCGAGTGCGTCACAGCATGTTCTTGATGAACCGGCCCCCCAGCATGATCGCCGGAATGTTCCGTCCCTCGCCGAGCAGCACCGCGATGTCACGATATGGATCGCCGTCGACCACCAGCAGGTCGGCCTGCGCTCCGGGAATCAGTTCGCCGATCCTGCCCTCCTGCCGCACGATCTCGGCGTTCACCAGAGTGGCCGAGCGGATGATCTCCGGCGCGCTCATTGCCTCGCGGCGCAGGATGAACTCGTTGCAGTGATCGTTCTGCAACTGACCGAGCAGATCAGAACCAAAGCCGATCTTCACGCCGGCGGCACGGGCGATCTCCAGCGAGCGCAGGCCCGCATGCAACACCAGTTCGTTCTTCGCCATGCTGTAGCTGGAAAGTCCGTAATCGGGGCCACGGCGCCTTCAGCGCGTCGTAGGCGACCAGAGTCGGCACCAGATACGCGCCGCGCTCCGCCATGAGCTGCGCGGTGGGCGCGTCGATCAGGTTGCCGTGCTCGATGGTGCGCACGCCGGCGGTCACCGCGCGCTCGATCGCCTTCGCCGAATAGGCATGGGCGCAGACATAGCTGCCCCAGCGTGTGGCTTCGTCCACCGCCGCCTCGATCTCGTCCATGCGGTACTGCAGGCTTTCCAGCGGATCGGCCTGCGAGGCAACGCCGCCCGACGCCATGATCTTGATGTGGTCGGCGCCCTTGCGCAGTTCGTCGCGCGTCGCCTTCACCACCTCGGGCACGCCATCGGCGATCCGCCCGGTCCAGGACAGACCGGAACAGCACGCGCAAAAACTCTGCGACTCTGGTGCGCAGCCGACGTTCGCCGTGACCACCGGTCTGGCTGAGCGGCTGGCCGGCGATGAACAGTCGCGGGCCTTCGAACAGCCCCTGCTCGACCGCGGCCTTGATGCCGTAGTCGGCGCCGCCGGTGTCGCGCAGCGTGGTAAAGCCGCGATGCAGCATGGCGCGCATAGCGACCGAGCCTTTCGCGGCAAGCAGCGTAAGCGGCACATCGGCCAGCAGGCGCAGGTTCACCTCGGTGAGCACGACGTGGATGTGCGCGTCGATCAGCCCCGGCATCAGCGTGCGACCACGCAGGTCGATGCGGGCGGCGGACGTGCTGGCGAGAGGGCGGTCGGCGACCTCCTTCACGGTGCCGTCCTCGACCAGGACGTGACACGTCATCCTGCAACTCATCCTGGCGCGGGTCGAGGAAGCGGCCGCCGTGGAACAGATAGCCGGTCATGTGCTGCCGATCTCCTCCTTACCAATTTTCAACCAATGATCGGTTTCCTGCGTCAACTCGCGGCGGGAGATGAGCATGCGTGTCAACCAACCAATTACCGACCACGAGGTCGAGGTGCCTGACGGCGAACCGCTGGTCTCGCGCACCGACCGCGGCGGCCGCATCGTCTTCGCCAATCACGTGTTTGTCGAGACCAGCGGTTTCACCGAGCAGGAACTGGTCGGCTCGCCGCACAACATCGTCCGGCACCCGCACATGCCGCAGCAGGCATTCGCCAACCTTTGGGCGACCATCAAGGCGGGGCGGCCATGGGACGGCTTGGTGAAGAACCGATCGAAGACGGGTGATTTCTATTGGGTACGGGCCAACGTCACGCCGGTGGTCGAGAATGGCGAGGTGGCGGGCTATATCTCGATCCGCTCGAAGCCTGCCCGCGTCCAGATCGACACCACCGATCGTGCCTACGCCGCCATCCGCGCCGGCAATGCCAAGGGCATCGCGCTTGCCGACGGTGAGCTGGTACGGAGCGGACCGTTCGCGTGGCTGGCTGGGTGGGCGCATTCGGTACTGGGACGGTTGCTGGCCGTGACCGTCGCCGCGTTGCTGGCGATCATCGTGGTGGGCTGGCTCGGCTTCGGCGGCATGGCAGATTCAAACGAAGCGCTGCGTCATGTCTATGACCGCGACCTGGTCTCGGTGAACCAGCTTCGCATGATCGTGGATCGCATTCGCGACAATCGGAATCACATCGCGCAGATGACCATCGCGCTCGGCCGAGGGACACTGCCCGAGCAGGTGCTCGGCGAACGCGAACCGCCGGTCCGCGCGAACATGAACCAGATCGCGGAGTTGTGGCGCGCCTACAGCACTGGCGAGCTCACCACGGAGCAGCGTCCACTGGTCGAGAAATTCGACCACCAGTTGGCGGCGCTTGTCCACGACGTCATCGACCCGGCCTTCGATCTTGCGCACCGTGGCGAGACGGTCCAGCTCAACACGCTGTTCGAGAAGCAGGCGCCGCCGCTGTTCCAGGCGGTCTTCGATGGCAACAAGGACGCTCGTCGATCGGCAGATCGACGATCGGTCATGTGGCTTACTCGCGTGCCGCAACGGCACTGGGCCGGCATCTGATCGCCGGGATCGCGGTAGCGTTGGCCAGCATGATCGCGGTCGTGGTGCTCGGGTGGACGCTGCTGGCCGCGGTACGCCGCTGCGCGCATGAGCTCGAGGCCCATTTCACCGCCATCGTCCGCGGCGACATGACGACCGAGATCGCGCGTCCGGCGGCGCGAGAGTTCCATCACGTGACGGCGATGCTGCGCGCGATGCGGGCGCATCTTGCCTACGCCTCCTGGGAACGCGCCGAATTCGAGCGCAGGGCTGCCGCCATCAGGATCGAGACCGTGAACCGCATGGCACACACGATCGAGCAGGAGGCAGGCGCGGCGGTGGAAATGGTGGCCGATCGCACCGGGGCGATGGCGCGCGATGCCAACGCCATGGCGGCATCCGCCGAGCGCGTCAGCGGCAACGCGCAGCATGTCGCGGGGGCAGCCGATCAGGCGATGAAGAATGCCCAGATCAGGGCTTGATTGCAACGGAACATACCGGGTATGGTGTCTGCAAAGATGCAGACCACAACTAGGGATTTTACTGCGCCATCAATTGCCAAAAGGGTTTGCAATGGTTATGATGGCGTTAAGTAAGTTTCCCCTAGGTTACCCAGGAGTTGATTAGGATATGCGTGCTAGTAGAAAAACACTGCTTGATGATAGCAACATCAAACGAGTGATTGCGCAGGCTAAGGAGAGTGGAAATAGGGTTGAGGTTTCCGATAACAGGCAGACCGGATTGCAGTTGCGGGTCACTGCTAGTGGTGAAGCATTCTGGTATCTAAGCTGTAAGGATCAGAGTGGGAAAGGTTGGAAGGTGAAGCTTGGCCAGTGGCCAGTGTTGATACTGGTGGCGAATTCAGGCACCCAGCTCGATCAAGCCACCATGTGTAGAGCTGCAAACCGTGAGATACGCGTGTTTGCTGAAGGAATGTCGTTGTGCCACTCAGCGACTCTGACCAGATTGACTGCGACGGCTGTAATGACGTGTTGCAAACGTGTCTTCGCCAACCCAATGTAGCGGCATCTGCGCAACCCGCAACGACGAATCGCCTGCGCATGCGTGCCTTCGATGCCGGCGCGCGCGGCATAGCTCTTCCGAAACTCCTCCGTTGCCTGGTTTCGTCGAGCGGACTGCAGTGCGTCAAAATCCTCGCGGGTCTGCAGGGTGATGATGCGCGGCTCAACCTTCGACCGAGTGCAGCGGCTCCGCATTGGGCAAGCGGCGCAGTCATTTCGCGCGAAGCGGGCCTCGAATTGCATGCCGCTTTTGGGATAGGTGCTCGGCAGCCATGAGATACTCTGTTTGCCCTCTGGGCAGGTCACGACTTGCTGATCCCAGTCGACGTGGAAGTCTGCCTTGCTGAACCCTTCTGCCGCGTGCGCCTGCCAGCTTGTATCTTCAACGACTGGGCCGACGATGACAACCCCATGGCGCTGCTGGCTGTCGACTAGCATGCGGCAGCCGGTGTAGCCCATGTCGACCAGATGTTCCGAGGGCAACAACTCACTCTTGGCCAAAGATTGATGCACAATTGGCAGCATGTGGTCGTCCGGTGTCGTCGCCAGAGTTGTTTCGACATTAGTGATCACGTGCGGTGTTTCGGGGTCACATGTCTCGGTGAGATGCGCTCTGTACCCCGTCCAAGAGATATCGCGCTTTTTGCCATAGCGTGCCTCCGGGTCGTAGGGAGATGAGATTTGCTCAGCGGTTGCGGGCCTCTCTTGGACGGTGCGCCACCGGAGCTGCCCGTCCTCTTTGATGTATTGCGTTGTCCAGACCTCACGGAGAACGTGAATGGCGGGCAATTGCGCGAGCCACGGCTGCTCGATCGCGGCATCGATCGCAGCCAACAGTTGATCGCCGTCAGCACCGATGGTGGCCGCCAGTTCGAGGCGCTCCTTTTCGGCCTTCGGTAAGCGATAGTTCTCCACGCGGCGACTGTACCGTTCGTACCAAACGGGCGGCGCCAGGGCTTGCAGCCAATCCGGTGCAACGACGGCGAGTTCATTCAGCGCCGCGCGCGCGGTCTCGCCGACACGTTCAAGCCGGTTGAGCCCGCGCACAGCCGCCAACACGTGCGTCGAGTTGGTACGCTGGCGACCTTTGGCCTTCACCAAGCCATGATCGCGCAAGCGCTGCAGGAGAGTATCGAGCAGCAGTCGTTCGGCGCCACCTTCGATCAGGCGTGAGCGGAACTCACTCAGGACCGTGTGGTCGAAGCCGGGATCGATCAGCGACAAACCCAGTGCGTATTTCCAGTCGATCCGTCCGCGTACGGCATCCGCGGCCTGTCGGTCGGACAAGCCCTCCACGAATTGCAGCACCGTCGCCAGAGCGAGCCGCCCCGGCGCTTCAGCGTGCTTGCCACGGCGGGGAACAGGGCCGTGAACTGGTCGTCGGTGTAGATCGACCCAAGTTCGTCGGCGATGTGCAGACAGAGAGATCCTTTCGGGAACGCGGCACGAGCTACTCGATTGGTCTCTTCTGGTATGGAAGGCGACTTTTGCGGATGCAGCGACATGTGGTGTCCTCGGCGGAGAATCCTACAGGCTGCTATTTCGAGGAGCGATTTGCCTATGCTTACCGGCTGCAGAAGAACGAAAGAGCGGAAAGACTTATAATTGAGTTGTCTCGAATTATTATTGCAGGCAACGGTCCCGCCCCGAATTAATGTTGCGCCCCGGCGGCGCATGAATTCGCCACCAGTGTCAGTGTTGACCAGAACCAAGGCAGCGATACAGGCGATAGGAAAGCGGGAAGATATCAGACGCGGTAATGTCGCTAAGGATTTTGCTAGGGATGTTGTTCCCAGGAATGATGCTCCTGGCGCGATCACCTATCGTGAACTGATTACGCGATATGATGCAGTGGAAAGCAAAGGGAAAGCATCTTGGGGGAAAACTAGGAAACGCCAGTTGGTATTGATGGCTGACATGCTGGATATGCGAGATGTGAAGAAGGCTGATTGGCAGTCCAAGTTCGATCGATTGAGGGCAACCAGGAATGGCGCAACTAGCTTGTGGGCGTATCGGACATGGCGACCGTTGATTGTATGGGGAATTGCTAGGGACTGGTGCCCGGACGATTGGTTGAAAGTGAAGGAGCGAGCAAGGGTAATTCGCAAGTCAGACAGAGATTTCTGAACAGACAGGAGCTAGCCGGATTGTTGGTAGTGTTGAATGAGAATGTTGGCGATAGCCATGCTGATATCATGAGAATGATTTTGCTAAGCTTGTGCAGGCTAGGGGAAGTGGCATCGTTGAGATGGTCCGATGTGGATTTGATCGGACGCACTGTCACGATAGTTGGCCTAAGAACGATGTGGATCATGTGATACCGTTGAGTGATCAGGCATTGGCTTTGCTACAGAGCCGGAAGCAAGGCGATGGACTGGTGTTCCCATCGCATACTGGCAGTGCCTTAATCGATAATTGGGACAGAGTTAGGAAGATGTATCATAAGCTGACCGGAACGAAGGACTGGCAGTGCCATGATCTGCGGAGAACGGGAAGTGTGCTGTTGGGAGAGTTAGGAATTCCGCAAGCAATCAATGATGAAGCCTTGAACCATAAGCCAAGTGCGTTGGCTCGGGTGTACAATCCAGCTTACAAGGCATCGTTGAGACCGGCAGTAGGGAAAGCATTGCAGCAACTAGCAGATCATTTAGACATGATCGGTGGTGGCAACATCGTGCCTTTGGCCCATGTCGCGTGAGCGCGTGACAGGCTGTAGCAGATGACGGATCGATGGAGCTTGCCTAAGGCTCAATCGATCCTGACCACAGGCCAGAGGGGAAGCCTCACCCCATGGGTGCGACTGCGATTTGGCCGTTCCGGCACGGCCTACAACGACGCTGACCTGCGCCGCAGAGCAAACAACCCGAACAGACCCACGCCCAGCAACCCGATTGCTGAGGGTTCGGGAGATAGCACCTCGGGGTTGACATTGTCGAGGACAATGAGCTGCGAGGTCGGAAAGCCGAAGCTATCGGTAAAGCAACCGCCGCAGCCTGTGCCAAGACCTGGAGTAGTGCCGTATTGTGTGAAGGTTCCGAGCGGGAACCAACGGAACTCATTACCGGTGAAGGATTGAGGCGGGCCTCCACTGTACTGATCAACGATTATCTCTGGTTGTCCTGTATACGAAGGATTGTCAGTCGACGATACAATGAATTGTATTTGACTAATGAAGTTAAATGGAGGTAGAGCTAAGTGAGCCAGATTCGGATCCGAGGCTAGAACTGTAGTGTCGGTAGTAATAAAAGTTGGCGAGTCGTAAGTAAAAAGAGTGAAACTTCTTGCCGGATTATCTATTGTGTAGGAGACGAACGCCTGAGCTCGCGGCGTAACGGCCACAAACGTTCCAACAGCCAGGGCCAGAAGTGCGATTTTTGAAACCATGATCTCCCCCCTGATGAACCGGGCAGATGACAAAGTGCCCCGGTTTGTTAACGTTCGTTACAAGCAGCCTTCCGGACAATTTGCCATCTGTCAAGCAACCCTTCGTGGTATTCTGTGGCCAATGAGCGACTAGTGATTGGATTAGTGCGGCTGCGCTGCAACCAGTTGCTTCGGTGACGCACTGCTAATGTAACCAACTCAGAAAAAAATGGCGGAAGTACACGGTTCTTCGTGGATATTCGTTGCGGTACGTCATCACCGACTTCGGTGATCTAATGATTTCAAGGGGTTGCTTCGGGACGCCTGTAAACCTCCGTTTGATCAGGTGGCCGAGCAGTTCTGTCTCTGTATGCGGTGTCTCATGTGCCCCATGAACTGAGACAATCACGATGCCAGGGCAGACCATCGGCGCAATCTCGGATCATCCTGCCGGTGAGCCGCGAACCGCACCACTGAGCTTGACTGAGGCTCGGGAGGGATGATCTCAGGCTCCACTACCGGTGTCTCTGGCACTGGCTCAGGGATGGGCTGTTGCTGGCGCTGTAGGGCCGCTGCGCGGGCTTCCTGCTCTTCCAGGGAGGTGACACGGGGGAGCTTGGGTGTGGCTCCTGGCGCTTCCTGAGCGGGTCCGGGATCTGGGGTGTCGCGATGGTTGGCGGGCAAAATCACGATACGTCTGTTGACGTTGCTAAGGTTGTTTTTACCATTGGGCACAGAGACAGGCATTCCCTCTTGATCCAACTCTATCCCATGGCCATTGGCCAGTTGCGATTGCAGGATGGCCATTTTGATCAGTGTTTCCTTCGCATAGACCAAAGGCTTATTGTTACGAAGCCACCACATTGCAGCGGCTAGATCGCCATTGAGACCCATATCGTAGACAACTTCCTCCATTCGCTCATTTGCGTAAGCAGTGGCATCATTCCAAGCTTGTGCAAAATCTTCGTGCTGCTTTTTCCAATTATAGACGGTCGCTCTAGACACCCCAATTTGTTCAGCAGCATAAGTCACACGCTTGCCCGAGCGAATTGTGTTGCAGAAATCTTGTGCTTTTTGATCTGTGAAATCGTCTGTTAAGCGTGACATAATTAGACAAAATTCCTCTAACTATGTGCCACTAGACTTTGAACCTTAACATCAGTGGCAATTGCGAACCTGATCGCGGTGCGAACATGCTCCATCTTGGCCCCGATTTGCAAGCCCCATGCGTCGTGGAGGGGGGGGCAATATGACCGTATGGGCGAATATGGGCCACTTTTGCTAACTCACCCTCTACTTTTCTTTTGTTCCCTATATACAACAATATAGAATACTACCATATAAAATGGGTTTTACGGTCCTATACGGTCATATCATAGGGAAATCAGAGACTTATACCCCGATACCCCCCCTCCATACGGTCATATTCCACTCCATGCGGCCATATTCACCTCCATACGGTCATATCACATCCGACGGGTCAGATTTCCGCTCCCAAGGCATTTTGTCAAAATCTGCTGCTAGTTTCTCCCCTTCATCAGTTAGTTTCAACCCGGTATAATGCTCCACTTGCTTCCCATCTACCACAGGATAACTCTCACCGAGACTAGGGCATGTCCTCAATTAGCCGGATTGGGCCGGTGTGCGCCACCCGGACACCGTGTTGGGCAGCCGGTGAGTTCGGATTGCCACACTCAGCCATCAATCGGCGCCGAGTGATACGTAGCTGATTCCGGCGCGGCGGTTTCTTCAATTCATAGGCGGTCAGCTTGTGGGGAGTTGACCGATGCGGCGGTTTGGACTGCGTGACGATCAGTGGGAGCGGATCGAAAACCTGTTGCCGGGACGCGACGGCTCGGTCGGGGTGACCGCGGCGGACAATCGGCTGTTCGTGGAGGCGGTGCTGTACCGCTATCGCACTGGCATGCCATGGCGTGATCTGCCGGAGCGGTTCGGTGAGGGGACAAAGGTCCATCTGCGGTTCAGCCGTTGGGCCAAAAGCGGTGTGTGGGAGCGGGTGTTTCAATATCTTGCCGCAGACGCCGACAATGAATATGCGATGATCGACAGTACCATTGTGCGCGCCCACCAGCATAGCGCCGGCGCCGAAAAAAAGTCGGCGAGGACCAGGCGATCGGCCGCTCGCGCGGCGGACTGAGCACCAAGATACACGTCCTGGCCGACGCGTTGGGCAACCCGATCGGCTTCTTCCTGACCGGCGGCGAAGCACACGACCTGGCCGGCGCCGATCACCTGCTGCCCACGATGGAGGCCGATACGCTGATCGCCGACAAGGCGTTCGACGCCGACGCGCGCGTACTCGAGCCGCTAGCGGCCGCGGGCAAGACCGCGGTGATCCCGCCGCGAACCAACCGGTCCTCGCCGCGCCACTATGACCGAGAGCTTTATGCCGCGCGCCATCTGATCGAGAACTTCTTCGCCAAGATCAAGCAGTTTCGCGCGATCGCCACTCGCTACGAGAAGACCGCACGGAACTTCCTGGCTGCCGTCCACCTCGTCGCCAGCGTCGTTTGGCTCAATTGATGACAGGCCCTAGGATAAGCAGCATTCAGATTACGCCCAAACCAATTAGATGCGGGAGCTTTCAGGCCAAGATAAAAAATACGAGTGGCATACGCCTTAAATAGCGTTCCCTTAACAACCTTGTGATCCTCGCCTAATTCGCAATATCTCTCAATGAATGCACGTAGTGTCGCTGTTGAGGCATTAAATGTCTTCCTAATCCGGTCCGACGCAACAGGAGAAACAAAATAGCCTCGCTCCATTAATCGCTTCCAGCCAACGATTGCCCAATTCAATATTCCTGGCAACTCAGTCATCAGCCGTTCCGCAAGCAAACGGTCCTCATTGTCTAAGAAACTCTTGGTCAATTGCAGCATAATAAACCGGCTAGGTAACGCTCCAGATACGTCCGATAAAATAGGCAACTCATTGCATAACATCAGCATCCTAGTGGTCAATGTTCCATTCCAATTAGTCTTATTCTTTCGTTCTATGGATAGCCTGTCTCCGCCTGAAATCGAAAGCAACTTTTCAGTCATGTTGCTCTTGTTAGATTTCCGACCCAATCGAACATCAGGGAACACCGCGAGCAACTTCCCAATTAAGGCTTCCATTCCAAATCGACCGGATAATCCGTCCAATGTAGGCGAGCACGTATTAACTTGTCCTAACAGTGCAATCAACACTTTGGCGATGGTTCCCTTACCCGAGCGCCTGGGTCCAATGAGCATAAGCATTTTCTGGAACGACATATCACTGGTCAGACAGAGCCCAAAGAACTCCTGCAATGCTTCAATGCTTTCCTTATCATTCGTCCATAACTGACTGAAAAACTTCCCCCATTGCGGACACACTCCCTCCGCATCATAACCGAAATTCAGTGCATTAACGTTGAATAGTTCGGGGGTATGGGGTAACTGCTCCATGGTTCGCAGGTCCAACAATACATTACGGCAGGCAATCAAGCCCTTGACCGGATAACTGTTGGTATAGTTAGTATCGCAGAGCCAAGCGGGTTCCGCTAAATCAGCGTCCATTTGCCTGATGGACGTGAGAGCTTTCAATACTTCTCCCACCATCTTAATCGTAGGCTGAAAGGGAAAATACCCCTTACTGAGTCGCCTCTTGGCACTGTGGAGCCAAACATTCAGTTGGGCATACAAGTTTTCCTTCGGCCAAGGTCGATAGCAGTTGCCTTGCCAACGATAATATTCTCCCTTTG
Source organism: uncultured Alphaproteobacteria bacterium (assembly GCA_963749575.1). Taxonomy (GTDB): domain Bacteria; phylum Pseudomonadota; class Alphaproteobacteria; order Acetobacterales; family Acetobacteraceae; genus JAMXLO01. The sequence goes on along the minus strand of CAVVNM010000008.1, from coordinate 6,755 downwards.
AATGATGCAACGTGCTAATGCCGTCCTGCTGATAGCAACGTTTGATAAATTCAGTTGCACTCCCAATGGGGTTCTTGGGATCAAGGATAAGCTGATCCACGTTATTCTTGGTATCTCTCTTAGTCGTTGGCGACGGACCGCTACCATGTGCATCGTTGGTATTTACATCAGTATCATCTTCAAATGGATTATGTGGTTCCGGTCCGAAGCCATCGCCAAAATCACTCCATGACAGTGGCAACCAGTTATTATCTCCCGTTGCTTCTCGCACATGATGCACCAGTGTTCCGGCAGTGATCGCGCGTGGTGGACTCCGATGAATGCCATGCCAGACTTTATGTGTGCGACTAGGATTGTGTTTGTCGCTCTTAGCTGACCAGTCTTCCCAAGCCTCAAATGCATCATCCTTTTCATCATCGGGCGCCGCGCTCCAAACAGCGTAGGCAACACTCAGCCATGTCTCATAATCAACATCATCATTGGGAACCAAACTTAGAGCTGCCTTAATATCATCAATGGTCCAGGGTAAGAACTCCTGATCGGTTCTTCCAGGTTTAGGAACAAAGCGATGTTTGCGCTCGCATTGGAGAATATCACAGACAGCATCAAGGAACCCCATCAGACTATCAGCATCAACTTCGCTAAGTTCCGCAACTGAACATTCACCCGGGCCTCTGTCCTGCTCCCATTCAATGTTTACCCCGGAGGGGTGCATACCGTAGGCCATCAATTGAGTGGAACCGCTTAGGATTTGCACCTCTGTGCCTTTAGTTTTGCCAACAGTAATCGATCTAACTTGGCCACGATAGATCATTGCAAACCGTGGGGAATTAGCGCGCACTCGGACCAATGCACTACCAAGCATTCTATCAGCAATGGATCTGATCTGCTTAGCAAGCTCAGTGTCATCAATATCGCTATCGACAACAAAGATTTCTCTTGTCAATAAGCCGGTATTAAGATGTGTGCCATCTTCGCGCAGGCTCCACTCCGGATCGGAGTGGGCTTTGATCTGCCAATCTGTTGCTGTTGGATACTTCTCCCGGTTTAACAACCGGACCGGAGCGTAGCTGTTAACGATCAGTTGTTTGCGGAGGGCGATAACCTCTTGACTTGTATCTGCTCAACCCGGCTTTGCGGCATCATTTGACCACGCTGTGACGGGCTGAGAAATATGTTGACGCGGTTACGGCCGAGTTGATTCTAACCGGAAGTGTGCCGCCGCTTCCTGACCTAGATCGCCTGAGTCACGCCGAGAAGGATGCCCTGATCCGGGCACTGTGGGCGCAGGTGCAGAGCCTGACGACACGGGTAGCGGTGCTTGAGGCGAGGCGCGACGAACCATCGAAGACCCCGGACAATTCGAGCCTGCCGTCGTCGAAGGGGCAAAAACCGAACCAGCCGGAGAAAGCCAAGCGCGTCGGGCCGCGCCAGGGCAGCGTGGGACGCAAAGGGGGCGGCCGACCGTTGGCCTGCGATCCCGACGAGACGGTGACCGCCAAGGCGGTAGCGTGTGCGCATTGCCAAGCCGCGCTGCGCGATGCGGATCAGGTGCTGCATGGTCGTTACGACAAGATCGACCTGCCGGTGGTGCGCCCCATGGTGACCCGAGTGGAACGTTATGCCGGACATTGCCGGTGCTGTGGCGGCGTCACCCTGGCGGCGATACCGACGGGCTTGGAAGACGGCTCGCCATTCAGCATGAATATCGTGGCGCTGGCGATCTACCTGCGCTTCACTCACGCGATCAGCTACCGCCGTCTGACGCAGTTGTTCCTGCACCTCTATGCGCTCCCGATCAGCGAGGGCGCGTTGGATGCGATGTTGCAGCGTGCCAAGCCCTGTTTCGACAACGAAGTTGCGGCAATCCTCGCCCGACTGCGTCGTTCGCGGATCGTCTGCTCCGACGAGACATCGGTGCGCATCGACGGACGCACACATTGGAACTGGGTATTCCAGAACGAACAGGTGGTGATCCACGTGGTGCGCAACAGCCGTGCTGCCGGTGTGGTCACCGAGATCATGGCCGGTCAGCGGCCCAGCATATGGGTCTCCGACCTGTATGGCGCACAGCAGGGGCATGCCGATCTATGGCAGGTCTGCCTGGCGCACCAACTACGCGATTGCCAATACGCCATCGATGCGGGCGATATGATCTTCGCCCCACGCATGAAGGCGTTACTGCTGCGTGCCGTCGTGCTGGCACGGCGGCGCAAGCATCTGGCCGAGAGTACGCGGCGCAGCTATCAAGGCAGGCTGGATCGCCAGTTGGACGCGATCATGGTGCTGGCGCCCACCAACCAACACGGCAAGCGGCTGCGCAAACGTTACGGCAAGGTGCGAAGTCACTTGTTCACCTTTCTCGAACATCCCGACGCCCCGCCGGATAACAACGGCAGCGAGCGTGAGTTGCGTCCCACCGCCACATACCGCAAGGTCACGGGCGGCTTCCGTTCTAAATGGGGAGCCGATCTGTTCGCTGGCGTTCGATCCGTCGTTGGAACAGCAGCGCGACGGGGAAAGGATGCGTATAAGGCTATTCGCGCAGTCCTAGACGGGGAATTTGTCATTCAGTCGGGTTGAGCAGATACCTTGACTTGCGCTGCTGGTGCCACTATTTCTTAAATCGTTCATCGTGACAAACCTGACTAGAGTATAGACGAGAAAGCCGAAGCATTGCCAGTGCTTCGCCTTTCGCTAACTAGCTCTCGTAGTTACTCCAAAGCTCTTTAGTCCTTTCAGGCATTGCATCCCAATCTATCGGTTCGATCCAACTAGCCTGTCTTATTCACGAGCATAGCAGGGATTTGCTGGCGGATGTGGTGTAAGCGGCTGATGTAGCGGAGAGATTTGGGTATCGAGACCAACCTCTGGGCGAATCGGGGGCTGCCACACCCGCCATGGAAGACGATACCCTGCTGCCATTCTCGCTGCCAGCGGTGCAGCGCAAGAAGGTGACCGCGGCGTTTGATGGTGGCCGGCTGACGTCGGATGGTGGTGTGCTGCTGTTGTCAGGTGCCGACCGACAGGTTGGTCTCTGTGCAACACTGGCCGCTGTGATCCCCGATCACCGAGATGCATGTCGCATCACGCATCATCTGGAAGACATCCTGCGTGCTCGCGTCTTTGCGATCGCTTGCGGCTATCCCGACGCAGACGACCTTGATGATCTGCGCTGCGACCCGGCGTTCAAGCTGGCCTGCGGGCGTCTGCCGGAGAGCGGTGATGATCTCGCCTCGCAGCCGACCATCTCGCGGTGGGAGAACGCGCCGGATCTGCGCACGCTGCTGCGACTGGGCTATGCGATGATCGACCTGTGGTGTCGCAGCTACCGCCGGCCGCCGAAGAGCATCACGCTGGACGTCGACGACACGGTGGACGTGGTGCACGGGCACCAGCAGCTGTCACTGTTCAATGCGCACTACGACGAACGGTGCTTCCTGCCGATCCATGTGTATGACGCGGACAGCGGCCACTGCGTGGCGGTGCTGCTGCGGCCTGGCAAGACGCCGTCCGGCAGGGAGATCCGTGGTCACCTCCGCCGGCTGATCCGGCGCATCCGCCGGCACTGGCCGCACACCCGGATCCTCATCCGCGGTGACAGCCACTATGGCAGGTCGGAAGTGATGGACTGGTGCGACGCCAACGATGTCGGCTTCATTCTCGGTCTGTCCGGCAACCCGGTGCTGGCGGCACAGGTTGAGCCCACTGCCGATGCGGTGCGCACACGCCGCGCGATCGGTGATCTCGACGCAGTGCGCGACTGGACCGAGACCCGTTATGGCGCGAAGTCGTGGTCAGGGCCGCGCCGCGTCGCCGCACGCATCGAGGCCACACGGCAGGGTCTCGATATCCGCTATGTCGTCACCAACATCGGCGGCGGCACCGCGTGGTGGCTGTATGAGTGCCTCTACTGCGCCCGCGGCCAGGCGGAGAACCTGATCAAGCTGCACAAGACCCAGCTTGCCTCCGACCGCACCAGTTGCCGTTCGCCGCTGGCCAATCAGATGCGACTGCTGCTGCACACCGCCGCCTACTGGCTGATGCTCGCCATACGCGCCGCAATCCCCAAGGTTCACCCGCTGGCCAGAGCCGAGTTCGCCACCCTCCGCCTGCGGCTGCTCAAGCTGGCAGCCCGTATCAGCGAGACCACCAGCCGTATCCGCATCGCCTTCGCCACCGCATGCCCAGAGGCGGCTCTGTTCCGCAGCCTCGCCAGCGCTCTTTGCTGCCGACCGCCATAGCCATCGGGGCCAGTGTCCCGTTCGCCCCAAACTCTCGCAACCTACAACGCCTGACACATCTGCCGGACCAAAACGCGGTTCACCCAGCAACCGGTCGCCGCGTCCGTTACGTAGCCTGTTCTCGATCCGTAACGTAACCCGCCGCGCTGATGAATAAGACGGGCTAGCTCCCTCATCTCTACAATCATCACTCTCTAATTGTCTGATCCGAATGCTACTGACCACATACCCAGTGTCGTCAGAGTTCCAGCATATAACGCCATCATTACTAACGAACGGTCCTTCACTAAAAAGCCCAGACCATTCCAGGTTTCTAGCGTTTACTAAGGCTTCCTCCATTAGCTCATTCATTGTTTGTGGTGTCTGATTACCAATGAATTCGATTGGCCAGACCCGATACACATACATCGGATGTTTGTGCCAGCATGACGGTGGTGGAATCGCTCGGCATGTTCGAAGGCTCCTTGATCCAAGTTGGAAAAAGGGCCGGACCGCCACGAAAAATAGTTGCACCGCCAGGGGAGTGAGCTTATAGCTCGGGACGCAATCAAAAAGTCTCCCCTGGCCGGTGTCGTGACGGACACCGGCTTTCTTTTTGTCTAAACTCCTACTGCTGACGTTGATGCAGGATCAGGCAAACTTGGTGCGATATGATCAGTTGCGTTTGCTGCTAATTCATTGCTCTTAGCTAGTTGCTCTTCATAACTTTGCATACGCTCAGCTTTCTTTGGTTCCTTTCGTGTGCTCCTAATCCATTCTTCAACCTCAGCGCGATCGTATCGGATGCTCATCTTACCGCCGAACACATAATAGGGCGGTCCAATACCGTCATTGCGCCATTTGGTCACTGTTTGCACTTTAAGCTGAATATAGTCAGCAAATTCAGCTATTGTCATCCAGCGTGAAGTGATTTCCGCCGGAGTGATAGTTTCACTGAATAGCATGTCTGTCCTTTCTCTTGGCTATACTCTGGTCTTGACTGTGCCAGAAACCACAGCCTGCCAGCCTCGCGCGAACGAAAGCAAGCTCGGAAAATCACATCAGCGTGAGACCGCTCCTGACCCACCCAAATCAGCGTGAAAGCTCCTGGCGCATCGCGCGTAGCGAATTGGCCCATCTGTCCGCGTGACTCCGATCTGAGCCACGACAGGGCCAACCCGCTGTCACCGAATGGATACGCTACCGAATACTTAATTTACCATGTCGCTTAGGCTGGCCCTTGACCACCCTAAGTGACATGATAGATTTACCATGTCACTTAGGGTGGCGGTCATGTCGCACGGTCTCGGGCGTATGCAACGGCTACTGCTGTTCTGCTTAGCAAGAACAGAGATATATAACGCGGAGCAGTCCGCCACATACTGTCCGCCAGGCCAACATAAACTGATGGATGTGTTCCGTGTCATGGAACCGGAACTAGGTATTACTTTGCCTCAGTGGGCGAGTCGCCCCAAATATCGCGGTCTCGATTGCGTTTGGTTCAATGATCGCAATCCCAGTAGGACTCTACAGGGCTTGGTCAAACGTGGCTTTGTCAGCCAGCGACCTTTTGTCCGTATTGACGCTATCTCGCTCACCCAAGCCGGTTTCATGGAAGCGTGTCGCCTTGGCGCGGTGCCACCATCAGAGCTTGCTGAGCGGCTGGTGGCACGCTGGCACTCGGGAATCCCGGCCTTTGAGTGATCACTTACCACACGATCCCGCCCCGCTCTGGTGGCCTAGGAAGCCCGTGTGTCGTTCCTCGCTCTAGCCTTACCAGCCGCGGGCCCTAGGCCCCTGGTGTCGCTCCTGGCAGGCTGGCACAGGGCCTATCGAGCCTGCTCCTGACACCCCGATCCGGGAGAGCGCGCCAGGAGATTCCAAGCCCCATCTCGGGCCGGGGAACCGGCCAACAAGCCAGTGACCAGACCTAAGCGCAAGAAGTCAGTTGCCACTGCCAAGGAGCCACAACCGATCATTGATGGCGAGAGTGAAGAAGTCACCTTGAACTAGGTCCAAAAATAGGCTGTTATTACGTATGACCGACCACCGCTCTTCAAACAAACATGACGCTCAGTCGTTTAGCGAGACAAAAGATGCCGCTTTCTAAGGGGGAAAAGCTACAAAAGATAAGCAACATGGTCTTTCGAGAGGCCGATCCTCCCAAGAATCAAAGCCGCCCTTTCGAATGGCGCAAAAGCTTCAATGCCATCAACTTTGTGTTGGGTAACATCCGAATAGTGTATAAATTTTCAGTTAATGACGTTGACGACCTTGGAATGTTTTTAGGCAACAAAGATAAAAAATCGGAAGAGGATTTGCCCAAAGTTAAAGCTTCCCCTCAAACCATTCTAGCTATCGAAGGCACGGCAATGAAATTCAGGTATCTGCTGAACCCGACTGAATGACAGATTCCCCGTCAGGATGGCTATAGCTATATGCATCCTTTCCCCGTCGCGCTGCTGTTCCAACGACGGATCGAACGCCAGCGAACAGATCGGCTCCCCATTTAGAACGGAAGCCGCCCGTGAC
>CAVVNM010000007.1:0-61777 GCA_963749575.1 uncultured Alphaproteobacteria bacterium | reverse complement strand
CGCTGTCGCTGCCGCCCGCGGCGGTGCTCGGGCTGGTGGGGCTGGCGAATGCGGGCTGGCTGCTGCTGATCACCAATGTCGGGCTGTATCTCAACTACGAGCTGTTCCACTTCTGCTGCCATGTGAAGAACGACCGCATCGTCCGGCACATTCCGCTGGTGAACTCGATCCGCCGCCATCACATCGCCCACCACAACACCGCGCTGATGATGGAGCGTAACTTCAACCTGACCTATCCTATCGCCGATCTGTCTTCGACATCTCCGACCTGGCGCGCGGACTGCTGCGGCACGTGTTCAACGGCTACGGCACGCGCTTCGTGCGGCGCGATCTCAAGCGCGTGCGAAATACCAGTGACGATCCGCGGGTCGGCCATGTGCAGGTGGCGGCGGAATGACCAGCGGGAACAGCCGGGTGACGGGCTCGCGACGGATCAAGCAGGGCAAGGCGAGCCTGGTCGGCGGCATCGCTGTCGGTATCGTGGTGCCGGTGCTGTGGACGGCGATCGCGCACGAGCTGACGGCGGACGGTGCCGTCACGATCGGAGTTGGGGTGCTGGTCGCCGCAGGTGTGGCGGTGTGGATCAGGCTGGCCGATCTGTAGCTACGGCTGAACCGTCTGCCGGGCCGACCGCGGTGGCAACGCCGGTGATCGTGGTGGCAAGCATTTGGGTCGGTGTTCCGCAAGCGATTTGGTCTGCTCGGCTCAGGTCGCGGTATCGTTGCGCAACTGTCGGCCGAGGCTTCAGCCGGGCTGCGCGCTGTGGCCGCCGCCGCGTCGGTGTGTTACCAACCGGGTTGGGATGAGCTATCACAGCGATGGCGATGCGTCATCGACCGGGGAAACCATGCCAGACACGACGGGGGACAGCTACGACTTCATCGTTACCGGCGCCGGCTCTGCCGGCTGCGTGGTGGCATCGCGGCTCTCCGAGTTGGGCCGCCACCGCGTGCTGCTGCTGGAAGCCGGCCCTCCCGATCGCAACCTGTGGATCCACATTCCTCTCGGCTACGCCAGGACCTATGTCAGCCCTGCGGTGAACTGGCGATTCGAGACCGAGCCGCAGCCGCAGCTTGGCAACCGCCGGCTCTATCTGCCGCGCGGCAAGACGCTCGGCGGCTCCAGTTCGATCAACGGCATGGTCTATATCCGTGGCAGCCACGGCGACTACGACGAATGGCGCCAGCGCGGCTGCGAGGGCTGGGACTGGGACTCGGTTCTGCCGTACTTCAAGAAGGCGCAGAACCAGATCCGCGGTGCGGATGAGTTCCATGGTGTTGGCGGCCCGCTGCACGTCTCGGATCAGCCCGGGCGCTTCGAGCTTGCCGATGCGGTGCTGGAAGCCTGCGTGCAGGCCGGCATCCCGCGCAACCCCGACTTCAACGGCGCGCAGCAGGAAGGCTGCGGCTATTACCAGACCACCACGCTGAACCGCCGCCGCTGGAGTGCCGCACAGGCCTATCTGCGCACCGCGCGCAAGCGGCCCAATCTGGTGATCCGCACCGGTGCCCATGCCACGCGCGTGCTGATTGAAAACAACCGTGCGGCCGGGGTCGAATTTCACACTGCGCAGGGCCGCGAGACGGCACGCGCGAGCGGCGAGATCATCGTGTCGGGCGGCGCCTACGGCTCGCCGCAGCTGCTGCTGCTGTCGGGGCTTGGACCGGCGCAGCACCTGCAGGACATCGGCATCGACGTGGTACGCGACATGCCGGCGGTCGGGTCCAACCTGCACGATCACTTCAACTCCTACGTGGCCTGGCGGTGCAGCAAGCCGATCACGCTGAACGACCTGGAGAACAGCAGGTTGCGCAAGCTGTCGGCAGGTGTGCGCTATGCGCTGTTCCGCTCCGGCCCGATGGCGAGCAATGGCATCCATGCCGGCGTGTTCACGCGCACGGACCCGCGGCTGGAGCGTCCCGATGTGCAGCTCAACGTGTTCGAATGGAGCACGCTGGAACGCGGCAAGAACGGCATTGTGCCGCATCCGTTTCCGGGTTTCACCATCAGTCCGGTACACCTGCGACCGGACGGCCGCGGCACGGTGCGGCTTGCGACCGCCGATCCGCTCGCGCCGCCTGCGGTGCTGTTCGACTACCTGCGCACGGACTACGACATGCAGGCGGTGATCTTCGGCATCCGCCTGGCGCGCAAGATCGCCGAACAGCCGGCGCTGACGCCGTATGTCGCGGCCGAGCTGCAGCCGGGGCCGGCGATCACCACCGACGCCGAGCTGGCGGCGTATGTGCGCGAGACCGGTGTGTCGAACCAGCATCCGACCAGTTCGTGCGCCATGGGTCATGGCCCGAACACGGTGGTCGATCCGCGGCTGCGCGTGCACGGGATCGATCGGCTGCGGGTGGCGGATGCGTCGATCATGCCGGTGGCGGTGGGCGGCAACACCAACGCGCCGACCATCATGATCGGCGAGAAGGCCGCGGCGATGATCCTGGAAGATGCGGTGGCGGTACCGACGCGGGCGGCGGCGTGACAGCGTACGGGAAACGCGCCGAAGCGCCGGTCATTCGCAATTCCGTGCGTCCGCATGCGACTTCACGATTGCATGCCATGCGACCAGCTGGCCTCCGTCACCGGAGCGGAGGTCATGTGGCCGATCAGGCCGGTCTGACATTCCTGGCAAGGAAGGCGCGGATCAGGGGCACCATTTCGTCCGCCCTGTCCTCCAGAGCGAAATGTCCCGTGTCGATGAGATGGAACTCGAGCTTCCGGAGGTCGCGCCTGTATGGGTATGCGCCATCAGCCGGGAAAATCTTGTCGTTCTTGCCCCAGACAATAAGAGTCGGCGGCTGGTATTTTCTAAAGTAGGCCTGCACCGTTGGATACAGCGGCAAGTTGGTGCGGTAGTCGTAGAACAGGTCCATCTGGATCTCGGCGTTGCCCGGTCGATCGAGCAGGGCCTGGTCATGGACCCAATTGTCCGGCGAGATCCGACTGACGTCGGAGACCCCATCTGTGGACTGGAACTTCGTTGTCTCGGGTGCCACCAGAACGTACAGGGCCTTTCGGTGAGCGTCCGAATGGTCGGACCAATAGGCCTTGATCGGATCCCAGAACTCTTTCAACCCTTCGTCATAGGCGTTGCCGTTCTGCACGATCAGTGCGGCGATGCGCTCGGGGCGCTTCAGGGCGAGACGCCACCCAACCGGTGCCCCATAGTCCATGACGTACATTGCGTAGCGCGCCACGCCCAGTTGATCGAGTAGGCCGCCGACCAGCTCACCGAAGCGATCGAAAGTATAGGCGAAGTTTGCCCGGTCGGGCATGTCGCTCTGCCCAAAGCCGGGATAGTCCGGCGCGATCACGTGGTAACGGTCCGAAAGGGCCGGGATCAGGTTGCGGAACATGTGTGACGATGTCGGGAAGCCGTGCAGCAACAGCACCACGGGAGCGGATGACGGACCTGCCTCGCGATAGAAGATATTGATGCCGTCAACGTTCTTCGTGCGGTAGTGCGTGACGCTCGACGGGGCCGCAGGGCCGTTCAGTGACGGCCCGGCCGCGGATGCGCTGCGAAGCGTGGCAAAGCCGGCGGCCAAGGTGGGGACAGCCCAGACGAGCTGCCTGCGATCGACCATCGGCGGATCGTCGGAAACGCGACCTGCTTTCATGTCAGCCTCCAAGTGGAATGGGCATGCGGCATTGCGGGCACCCATCGGGCGTCACACACCCGCATAGACCAACCTTGTGAAAAAGCCCGGATCAATAACGAAATTGCCGTAGATCGCGTCGAAAGCGGATGTTGGCCTCGCCGCCACTGCTTCCTCCCGTGACCGACCTTGCTTCTTCAGGGCGGCGACATTCTCCCGGATCGTCACCAACATGTCGCGGAAGCTCTTGAGTTCAGCTTTGTTGCTGACCGGCCGCCCGTGACCGGCGATGATCACGGTGCTGTCCGTTGCCGCCGCGAGATTGGCATTGGAGGCGGCTATCATCCCGTCGATGCTGCCGCCGGTCGAGTAGTCGATGAACGGATAGACGCCGTTCCAAAATGTATCGGCGACGTGGATGACGTTCGCTTCGCCGAAGGCGACGGATATGTCGCTGTCGGTATGGGCACTGCCATAATACTTGAGCCTCAGCGAGGCACCATTGAGCGTCAAACCATGCTCGTCCGCGAAGACTTCGTCAGGCAGCCCGCTCGATGGAAGAGGGAGGAAATTGTAGTCCCAATCCTCCACCCGCTGCACCTTTGAGAGATATTTGCGGGTGTTCTCATGAGCGATGATCTTTGCGCCGGCCTGATTGAGCCAGGTGTTGCCGTCGGTATGGTCGAAATGCCAGTGCGTGTTGATCAGATGCGTGATGGGCTCAGGCCCAACCGCGGCCAGGGCCGCACTGATATGGGCGCGCGACACGCTGATCCCCGCGTCGACGAGCACCTTGCCATCGGGACCCGTCAGGACTGCCATGTTGCCGCCGGATCCTTCCAGAACGGAGATGTTGTTCCGCAGCTTATGGGTCACGATCGGGGCGGTCGCGGCGCTGTCCTTGATCAGGCTGACGAGACCCCGCGCCTCTGCGAACGCCTGCTGGGGTGTCAGCCATTCGCCTGTGGCTGCCAATGCCGCTCCACCCAGGCAGCAGAAGCAAAAGTGGCGGCGGGGCAGTCGTGGTGCACCATGTCTCATGCCAACCTCCGGCTCAACGGCTCAGTTGCCTCCGCCACGAGCTGCGCGCGGATCGGGATCATTACGGCCTAACCCCTGATGAAGGATAGCAGGTCTTTGCTGAATTGGTCCTTGTGCGTTGCCATCAATCCGTGCGGCGCGCCCGGGTAAACCTTGAGCTTCGCCCGCTCTATGATCTTCGACGACAGCAACGCCGAGTTAGAAATCGGAACGATCTGGTCGTCGTCGCCATGGATGAGCAGAGCCGGGATGTCGATCCTCTTGAGATCCTCGGTCAGATCGGTTTCGGAAAACGCCTTTACGCACTCATAGGCGCCGCGCAGCCCGGCTTGCATGCTCCAGGCCCAGAACGCGTCCCTCACGCCCCGTGAAACATTCGATCCGGGACGGTTCGCGCCGTAGAAGGACGCGCTGAGCTCTCGATAGTATTGCGCGCGATCGCGGAGCAGGTCGGCCCGGATGCCGTCGAACACCTCGATCGGAAGTCCGCCCGGGTTGGCGGCCGTCTTCAGCATCAAGGGCGGTATGGCGGAGACCAGAACGGCCTTGGATACCCGGCCCGTCCCGTGCCGTCCCATGTAGCGCGTGACCTCGCCGCCGCCGGTGGAATGGCCGACCATGACAGCGTCGTTTATGTCGAGCGCTTCGAGCAGTTCCGACAGATCGTCGGCGTAGGTATCAAGATCATTCCCGTTCCAGGGCTGGCTCGACCGGCCGTGACCACGGCGATCGTGAGCGATGCATCGGAAGCCGTGCGACGCCAAGAACAGCATCTGGTCGTCCCATGCGTCTGCGTTCAGCGGCCAGCCGTGAGAAAAGGTGACAGGACGACCGATGCCCCAATCCTTGTAGTAGATTGTTGCACCGTCTTTCACCCTGATCGTGTTGCCCATCCTGGTGCTCCGTCGATTGCATCGGCCGATAGCGCGCACCGCACGCAACTTTCCGGTGCCGACGTCTCCTCCGCCTCTGGATTTAGCCGATTGCCGTGCCGATACGCCGCTACTATGAATGAGAAGCACCTTTTCACTGTTCGGAAAGCCGGGACCTCATGGACCGCTTGGAGGCGATGTCGGTGATCATTGCTGTCACCGAGACAGGCAGTTTTTCCGCGGCGTCCCGTCGGCTTGGAACACCGGTTGCGACCGTCAGCCGCAAGGTCGCCGATCTTGAATCGCGGCTTAAAGCCGAGCTGTTCCAAAGATCATCACGGCGGATGACGTTGACCGATGCTGGCCGGTCCTATGTCGAGGCCTGCAAACGGATCATTGAACAAGTGGACGACGCCGAACGCCAGGTGTCCGGCGAGTACAGAAGCCCCAAAGGCGATCTTGTAGTGACCACGCCATGGGGGCTTGGGCACACGCATCTGCTCCCGATTGCTATCGAGTTCTTGAATGCATTTCCGGAGATCGGCCTGAGACTTCTGCTGGCGGATCGCATTGTAGATGCGGTAGAGGAGAATATCGATGTCGCTATCCGCATCGGCAGTCTCCCCGAGAGCAGCATGATAGCGACCCGGATCGGTTCAATCCGTCTTGTGGTTTGCGCAAGCCCCGCATATCTGGCGGCGAGGGGACGTCCGCAAACCCCTGATCACCTTTGCGATCACGACTGCATCGCGATCAACGATGTTGCGTCGCCGAACTCTTGGAAGTTCCGTAGGGGTACGCGCGCAAGCCTGGTGCCCATTCGGTCGAGGCTGTGCGTGAACACGTCCGAGGCTGCTGTCCTCGCAGCTGTCGCTGGTGCTGGATTGACCCGGGTTATGTCCTACAAGATGGACGCAGCGAGGCGTACGGGATCACTTGAATTGGTCCTGGAGGCGTTCGAGCCGGAACCATTGCCGATCCACATCGTCTATTCACCGCGCAAGCCGGTGCCGTTGAAACTCCGTGCCTTTCTCAACTGGGTGACGCCGCGCCTCAAGGCCCGGCTGGCATTCCGTGACGTTGACCGCGGACAGCTCGCAGAAAAGACCGCTCAAGGTGGCTGAGGCGCGCGTCGTCTCGAACGGAAGACGCACATCGGCAAGCAACCGGACCTCGGCCGCGCGGCTCGCTGTTCATTAACATCGCGAAACCGCTCAAGCGGCCGGCATCCGTCGAACCTGGTAGCACCGCATGCAGGTCGCCTGATCTGGATCAATGGCAAGATCTGACTGCTCACCGGTTCAGCGCAGCCAGTGTGGCCCACCGGCCTTGACCCGACGCCGCATCGCGGCACCTTGTCCGGTGAACCAGGGGGGAATCATGTCAGCGACCGATCAGACCTACGACTACATCGTAACCGGCGCTGGTTCGGCGGGGTGCGTGCTCGCCGCGCGGCTGTCGGAATCCGGCCGCCACCGCGTGCTGCTGTTGGAGGCCGGCGGCAAGGACAGCTACCCCTGGATCCACATTCCGCTCGGCTACGTGCGGACATTCTGCAACCCGCGCGTCAACTGGATGTTCGACAGCGAGCCGGAGCCCAATCTGAACGACCGAGTGATGTATCAGCCCCGGGGCAAGGTGCTGGGCGGTACCAGCTCGATCAACGGCATGATCTACATGCGCGGCAACCACGCCGACTACGATGAATGGCGCCAGCGCGGCTGCGAGGGCTGGGACTACGACTTTGTCCTGCCGTATTTCCGCAAGGCGGAGGATAACGAGCGCGGCGGGAGCGAATTCCATGGCAGCGGCGGTCCGCTGCACGTGTCGAACCAGCCTTATGAGTGGGAGATCGGCAAGCTGCTGCTGCAAGCCTGCGTCGAGGCCGGCATCCCGCCCAATGCCGACTTCAACGGCGCGCAGCAGGAAGGCTGCGGATATTACCAGACCACCACCAACAATCGCCGCCGGTGGAGTACCGCCGCGGCCTATTTGCGGCCGGCGCGCAAACGGCCGAACCTGACCGTGCAGACCCACGCCCATGCCACCCGCCTGCTGCTGGAGAACGGCCGTGCGGTCGGCGTCGAGTACCGCACGCCGCAAGGGCTGCGCAGCGCGCGCGCGTCCGGCGAGGTGATCGTATCCGGCGGTGCCTATGGCTCGCCGCAGCTCTTGCTGCTGTCGGGCATCGGTCCGGCGCAGCATCTGCAGGACATGGGCATTCCCGTGCTCCACGACCTGCCCGGCGTGGGCTCCAACCTGCACGACCACTTCAACACGTACTGCGCCTGGCGGATCTCCCGCTCACTGTCGCTGAACGTGCTGCATCACAGCGTGCCGCATCAGCTGGTGGCCGGCGCGAAATACGTCTTCTGGCGGGGCGGTCCGATGTCGGGCAGCGGGCTGTACGTGGGCGCGCTGGTACGCAGCGACCCGGCGCTCGAGCGTCCTGACCTGCAGATGAACATTTCCGCCTGGAGCACGATCGACCGTACGCGCGACGGCATCATCTCGCATCCGTTCCCGTGTTTCGCCATCAGTCCGGTGCATCTGCGCCCGGAGGGCCGGGGGACCGTGCGGCTGAAGAGCCCCGATCCGCTGGCCCCGCCGGAGATTCGCTTCAACTTCCTGCGCAGCGATTACGATATGCAGGCGATGATCACCGGCATTGGCATCGCCCGCGGGATCGCCGCGCAGCCGGCGCTGAAGGGGCTGGTGGTCGAGGAGGTATTGCCGGGACCGGCGGTTGCGACCCAGGAACAGCTTGCCGAGGAGGTGCGCAGGCGCGGCGTGTCCAATCTGCATCCGGTGGGTAGCTGCGGGATGGGCCATGGGCCGAACGCGGTGGTGGATCCGCGGCTTCGCGTGCACGGGATCGACGGGCTGCGGGTGGTGGATGCGTCGATCATGCCGTCGATCATTGCCGGCAACACCAATGCGCCGACGATCATGATCGCAGAGAAGGCGTCCGACATGATCCTGGAGGATGCGGCCGCGCGGCCGACGCAGCGGGCGAGGTCGGAGCGGCAGGCGGCCTGAGCGTCATCAGTCCGCCACCGGTTCGGAGACATCGACCGAGTATGGCGTCCGGGCCATGTCAGACAGGCCAGGTCCGGATGCCTGCTCGGCGTGGCGGCAACTGCCGCAGTTGATGCGCCGCAGATCCTTGGCGCAGGCTCCGATCACAGCCGACCCGGCGCCACATGCAACACGGCGCGCCTCACGCCCGGCCACGACCGATGAACATCGCGACCGCCATGGTCAACTTGCCGTCGGAGGATTCATATTGGGCCAGCCGTGCGTGGACTTCCCTGCGCACCGAGTGACGATCTGCTGCGTCGAGCGCACAATATGCCTGCGGGATTTGTCCCACCCCTTGTTCGATCGGCGCCCAATAGTCATCAAAGCCGGCGATGGTGCCTTCCCGGCTGATTTGTTCGACGTGGATGTCGTGAAAGCCCGCGCCGATGAACAATTCCTGCAGCAGCCTTGGATCGGCCAGTGACCACGACATGGCGAGGACTTTGCGCTGCTCTTGAGTAAGAAACCGATCCATCGCGTCAGCCAAATTGCCCCACATCGGCAATCGGTCCGACGTGGCGTTGACGCAGACTGCCACTGTCCCGCCCCGCCGAACAACGCGGCGGAATTCCGCCAGGCCCGCAGCGGGATTGGGGAAGAATTGGATACCAAGCTGACATACAACTGCATCGAACGCACCGTCCTTAAATGGCAGAGCCTGGCCATCCGCATTGACCGGCCAGTACAACGCTGCATTCGACCTCGCACGTGCACTCGTGACCATCTCCAGCGAGATGTCCGCGGCAACGACGAATCCGGTATCGCCGACCATCGGCACGGCCATCACGGCAGCCTCCCCTGTACCGGTCGCCACGTCGAGCACGTGATGACCCTGCACGATCCCGGCAGCGGCAAGCAGATCCGGAACAGTCAGCCGCGACCATCGACCAAGGTAGCGTTCATAGGCTGAAAGGCTGACAGCCTGCCCCGGCGCCGCATGCAGTCCTCGCCCGAAGCCCACACTCATTGCTGCCTCCCGCGGTGCTGTTGGCTATTGCTTGATAGTCGCCGTTGCCAACCGGATGACGACATTGTCGAAAGTGCATCCACCTGGGGTCAACCGTCGGTCGGCGCGACGGACGGTTGACCTCGCCTGTCATGAAGGGCTACCGCACCGTCGCGACGCGCAGGGAATTGGTGGTGCCGGAATGGCCGAACGGCACGCCGGCGGCCACGACGATCTCCTCGCCATGCTGGGCGAAGCCTTCGGTCTGTGCCACGCGCACCGCCCGCGTAGTGGCCTCGCTCATCGAGTGGGCATCGGCCGCGACCATCGCATGCAGACCCCAGACCACCGCCATGCGCCGCGCGGTCGCCAGATGCGGCGTCAGACAGATGATCGGTGCCTCCGGCCGTTCCCGCGCGACCCGCAGCGCGGTGGCACCCGAGGCGGTGTAGGCCACCACCACCTTGGCGCCGATCGTGTGGCACACCTGCCGCGCCGCGGCGGCGATCGCATCGGCGGTGGCGTGCTCGGGATCGGCACGGCTGGCCTCGATCATCGCGCGCCAGCCTGGATCCTGCTCCACGCGCGCCACGATGCGATCCATCATGTTGACCGCCTCGAACGGATACTGGCCGGCCGCGGTCTCGCCCGACAGCATCACCGCATCGGCGCCATCGAACACCGCGGTCGCGACATCGGACGCCTCGGCGCGGGTCGGAGCCGGCGCGCTGATCATGCTCTCCAGCATCTGCGTCGCCACCACCACCGGCTTGCCCAACTGGCGCGCGGCGCGAACGATGCGCTTCTGCGCCAGCGGCACCTCCTCGGGCGGCAGTTCCACGCCGAGGTCGCCGCGCGCCACCATCACCGCGTCGGAGAGCTGCCATGATGGCGTCGAGGTTCTCCAGCGCCTGCGGCTTCTCCAGCTTCACCATCACCCAGGCGCGGTCGCCGATCAGCGCCTTCGCCTCCGCCACGTCCTCCGGCCGCTGCACGAACGACAGTCCGATGTAGTTGGCGCCATGCTCCAGCGCGAACGCCAGGTCGATGCGGTCCTTGTCGGTCAGCGCCGGGATCGGCAGCACGACATCCGGCACGTTGACGCCCTTGTGGTCCGACAGCGGACCGCCGACCACCACCTCGGTCTCCAGCGCATCGCCGCGCTTGCGCACCACCCGCAGCCGCAGCTTGCCGTCGTCCAGCAGCAGCGAGCAGCCGATCGAGGCCGCCTCGATGATCTCCGGATGCGGCAGGTTCACCCGCGAGGCACTGCCTGGCGTCGGGTTGAGATCGAGCCGGAACTGCTGGCCGGTCTGCAGGAACACGCGCCCGCCGGAGAAATTGCCGACCCGCAGCTTGGGCCCCTGCACGTCGGCCAGGATGCCGATCGGCCGCTCGAAGCGATCCTCGAGCTGGCGGATCATGGCGAAGCGCGCGGCGTGGTCCTCGTGCGTGCCATGACTGAAATTCAGCCGGAACACATCGGCGCCGGCCTGGAACAGGCGCGTCACCACCTCCGGCGACGAGCTGGCGGGGCCAAGCGTGGCGATGATCTTGGTGCGCCGGCGGCGACGCAGCTTCGGTCGTGTGGCCATCTGGTGTCCTTCAGGCGATCAGGATGGCGCGGACGTCGTTGACATTGGTCAGCGTGGGTCCGGTGCGGATGGCGTCACCGATGGCGTCGAACAGGGTATGGCTGTCGTGCCCGGCCAGCATCGCGCGTGGATCGAGCCCCTTGGCGCGCGCGCGCGCCAGCGTGTCCGGCGTCAGCGATGGCGCCGGCGATGTCGTCCATGCCGTCCAGACCGTCGGTGTCGCCGGCGATCGCCCAGATGTCGGCCGCGCCAGCCGAGCGCCACGGCAAGCGACAGCAGAAATTCGGTGTTGCGGCCGCCATGACCGGCCGCGTCACCACCGAGCGTGACGGTGGTCTCGCCACCCGACAGTATCACGGCGGGTGGCGCGAGCGGCTGGCGGTGCGTGCGGATGCTGCGTGCGATGCCGGCCAGCACGATGCCCATTTCGCGCGCCTCGCCTTCCAGCGCATCGCCGAGGATCAGCGGCGCGAGGCCCTGGCCGCGCGCCACGTCGGCCATGTGCGACAACGCCATCATCGGCGTTGCGATCAGGCGGAATTCGCTGTTGGGCAGGTCCTCCGGCTTCGGCGTCTCGTCGGTCGCCTGCGCCAGCCGCGTCGCGACCGCCGCCGACGGCTTGATGCCATAGCGGGCGACGATCGCGCGCGCATCGGCGAAGGTGGTGGGGTCCGGTACCGTAGGCCCCGACGCGATCACGGCGGGATCGTCGCCCGGCACGTCGCTGATCGCGAGCGTCACCACCCGCGCCGGCCTGGCGGCGGCCGCAAGCCTGCCGCCCTTGATGGCGGACAGGTGCTTGCGCACGCAGTTCATTTCGGAAATGTTGGCCCCCGAGGCGAGCAGCGCGCGATTGATCGCCTGCTTGTCGGCGAGCGTCAGTCCCGGGGCCGGCGAGGCGCACAGAGCGGAACCGCCGCCGGATATCAGGGCCAGCACGAGGTCGTCGGTGCCAAGGCCACGCACGCGCTCCAGCAGGCGCCGCGCACCGCGTTCGCTGTTGGCGTCGGGGACCGGATGCGAGGCCTCGATCACCTCGATCCGTCGGGTCGGCACGGTGTGGCCGTAGCGGGTGACGACGGTGCCTTGCAGCGGGACGTCGGGCCAGGCGTCCTCCAGCGCGGCCGCCATCACCGCCGCCGACTTGCCGCAGCCGACGACGATGCAGCGGCCGTCAGGCTTGGGTGGCAGATGCGACGCCAGGACCTTGCGCGGATCGGCAGCAGCCACCGCCGCATCGAACAGGGTCCTGAGTGCCGCACGGGCGCGTGCATCGTCCCAGACCATCAGCCTCGCCTGGTTTCGTCCGGTTGCACCGGAGTATGGCGAAGCGACGCCGGACGCGCCATCTTCGGGGTATCTGGAGGAGGCCTGTCATGACCGCACCACACATCGACGACAAGACCCGCACCGAGCTGGAGGCCGCCGCGTTCCGCCGCCTGGTGGAACATCTGCGCGAGCGGACCGACGTGCAGAACATCGACATGATGAACCTGGCCGGGTTCTGCCGGAACTGCCTGAGCCGCTGGTACCGCGAAGCGGCCGCAGGTCGGGGCATCGGCCTGGCTGACCCGGATGCACGCGAGATCGTCTACGGCATGCCATACAAGGAGTGGCAGGCGAAGTACCAGAAGGAGGCGAGCGCGGAGCAGAAGGCGGCGTTCGGGAAGGCCAATCCGGGTCATTGACCGCACCCGACGCGGCGGCTATCCCCGCCGGCCTTGGCTGACCGGAGGGGGATGATGGCGCTGCGCGCGGTGGAGGAGTCTGACACCAAGACCGGCGGCATCGCCGCCGATCGGCTGCGCAGCATCGTCGATCGCATCGAACGGCTGGAGGAGGAGCGCAAGGCGCTCGGCGGCGACATCCGCGACATCTATGCGGAGGCGAAGTCGGCCGGGTTCGACGTGAAGGTGCTGCGGCAGCTGATCCGGGTGCGCCGGCAGGAGGCGGCCGATGTGGAGGAGCAGGAGACGCTGCTCGACGTGTATCGCCGCGCGCTGGGGATGTGATGGCAGATTGAACCGAGACGGTGCCGCCGCCGGCTGACCCGGGCACCCGGTTCAACCGTGCAGTTTTGCCAATACATCTGTATTCGCGCGAATCACCAGCATCCGTCGGATCTTCTGGGTTGGGGTCAGCAGGCCGTTCTCTACGGTGAACGGCTCCACCACCGCATGCTTTCGGATCCGCTCGGTCACCGACAGCCGATGGTTCACCCGCGTGATCGCCAGCGCTGCCGCGACGTCGTCGTAGCCCTGCCCCGGCACCACCAGCGCGGTGAGTGACGAACGCCCATCGCCGGCAACCACCGCCTGCGAGATCTCGGGCTCGGTCATCAGCATGCCCTCGACCTTCGCCGGCGACACGTTTTCGCCGCCCGACAGCACGATCATGTCCTTCTTGCGATCGGTGATGCGCAGATAGCCATCGTCGTCCAACGCGCCGATATCGCCGGTATGCAGCCAGCCATCGCGTATCACCGCGGCGGTCGCGTCTGGCAAACCCCAGTAGCCCTCCATCACCAGGTCGCCGCGCACCAGGATTTCGTCGTCCTCGGCGAGACGAACGTCCACGCCTTGCAGCACCCGCCCGACGGTATCGATACGAATGCCGTCTGGCGGATTGGCGCTGATCACCGGGCCTGCCTCGGTCTGTCCATAGCCCTGCATGATCATCAGCCCAAGTGCCAGGAAGAACCGGCCGACCTCCGGTTCCAATCGCGCGCCGCCCGACATCGCCGCCTTCAACCGGCCACCGAACCGCGCCTGCACCTTGGCGCGCACCAGCCGATCGAGCAGCGGATCGATCAGGCCCTCGAAGACGGTCAGTCGGCGGCCGTCCGCACGCTTCACGCCAAGTTCGAGCGCCTGGCGGAACAGCGCCTGCTGCCAGCGCGCCTGGCGTGCCGCCTGCGTGAGCACGCGGCTCCGGATCACCTCCAGCACGCGCGGCACCGCGGTAAGGATGGTGGGGCGCACCGTCAGCAGATCGGCTGCCAGATGCTCGACCCCGCGGCAATACGCGATCTCCGTGCCGATGCTCGGCAGGAAGTAGAGCCCCACCGTATGTTCGTAGCTGTGCGACGCCGGCAGATAGGACAGATACACCTCGTCTTGGAGCCGTAACGGACGCAGCAGCTCGAACGCGCCGCGACAGTTCGACAGGATCGAGCGGTGCGGCAGCATCACCCCCTTGGGTGCGCCGCCGGTGCCGGAGGTATAGATCAGGCAGGCCAGTGCACTGGCTGGGATCGCCGCCGCCTCCAGCGCGATATCGTCCGGCGGCGCGGCGTCGGCGACCAGCGCATCCCAGTGCATCAGGCGAGGCAGGCCGCCTGCATCATCGGGCGGTCCATCGATCACCACCAGGAGATCGAGGCCGCCCGCCAGCCTGCCCGCCTCGCGCAGCGCGCCGGCGAGGGCAGGGGAGGACACGATCGCCGCCCGTGCGCCCGAATCGCGCAGGATGTGCGTGTGGTCCGCCACCGTGTTGCTGGTGTAGGTCGGTACCGGTATCGCGCGCAGCGCCATCAGCGCGGTCTCGGCGATCGGATATTCCGGCCGGTTCTCCGACACGATCACCACCCGATCGCCGGCGGCCACGCCGGCCGCGCGCAGGTGCCGCGCGCAGGATGCCGCCATGCGGCCGAACTCGCCCCAAGCGGTGGAGTGCCAGGCGCTGTCGCGGAAGCGGCGCAGCAGGGGCTTGTCGGGCCAGGTGCGGGCGAGCCCGAACATCATCGCGGGCAGATTTGGCCAGGTCGGATAATGCTCCACGTCACCCCCTTACCCGGTCTGCGTTTGGCGCAGCCCTTTGACCGCCGCCCCTACTACCTTACATGCACGGCTACCGCAGCCTCGCGAGGAGTCCATGACGCGCCATACCGCACCGGCCGACGCCGCCGCCAGCCAACCCACCATGGAGGCCTTGCCGTCCTGGGACCTGGTCGATCTCTATCCGGCACCGGACAGTCCGGCCGTCGCGGCAGACTTCGCCAAAGCCGAACGGGCGGCACACGCGTTTGCGGCCGGGTATCACGGCAAGCTCGCCGCGATGTCGGGCGGCGTGCTCGCCGCGGTGATCGCCGAGTATGAGCGGATCGAGGAAGTGCTGGGACGGCTGATGTCGTATGCCCAGTTGCTGTTCGCGGGCGACTCCACCAATGCCGAGATCGGCCGCTTCTACCAGACCGTGAGCGAGCGGGTGACCGCGATCAGCAGCCATCTGCTGTTCTTCGCGCTCGAGCTGAACCGGCTGGACGATGCGGCGCTCGAGCAGAAGCTGGCGGAGCCGGCGCTGGCCAAATGGACGCCGTGGCTGCGCGATCTGCGGGTGTTCCGACCGCACCAGCTTGCCGATGACCTGGAGAAGCTATTGCACGAAAAGGAGGTGACCGGGCGGACCGCATGGAGCCGGCTGTTCGACGAAACCCTGGCAGGCATGGTCGTGCCGGTCGGCGGCGAAGACCTCACGGTGAGCGCCGCGCTGAACCAGCTGTCGGACCGCGACCGTTCGGCGCGGGAGGCCGCGGCGCGCGCGATCGGCACTGCGTTCGGCGGCAACATCCGGCTGTTCTCGCTGGTCACCAACACGCTGGCGAAGGACAAGGAGATCGTCGACACGTGGCGGCACTATCCGCGCCCCGGCAGCTACCGCAACCGCGCCAACATGGTGGAGGACGAGGTCGTCGATGCCCTGGTGTCGGCGGTGCGGTCGGATTTTTCGCGATTGGCGCATCGCTACTACCTGATGAAGGCGAAGTGGCTCGGACTGCCGAAGCTGATGCACTGGGATCGCAATGCGCCGCTGCCGGACGATGATGACCGGACGATCACCTGGGACGACGCGCGCGAGCGGGTGCTGACGGCGTATGGCGCGTTCAGTCCGGACCTGGCGGAGGTGGGGCGGCGGTTCTTCGATCGGCCGTGGATCGATGCGACCTTGAAGCCAGGCAAGGCGGGCGGGGCGTTCGCGCATCCGACCGTGCCATCGGCGCATCCCTATCTGCTGCTGAACTATCATGGCCGCACGCGCGACGTGATGACGCTGGCCCATGAATTGGGCCATGGCGTGCATCAGGTGCTGGCGGCCGAGCAGGGCTACCTGATGGCGGGCACGCCGCTCACGCTGGCGGAGACCGCGAGCGTGTTCGGCGAGATGCTGACCTTTCGTGCGCTGCTGGATGCCGCCGATCCGAAGCGCCGCCGCATCATGCTCGCGGCGAAGGTCGAGGACATGCTGAACACGGTGGTGCGGCAGGTCGCGTTCTACTATTTCGAGCAACTGCTGCACGATGAGCGGCGGTCCGGCGAGCTGGTGCCGGATCGCATCGGCGAGCTGTGGATGACGGTGCAGACCGAGAGCCTCGGGCCGGCGTTCGAATTCACGCCGGAGTACCGGGTGTTCTGGGCGTATATCCCGCATTTCATCCACACGCCGTTCTATGTCTATGCCTATGCGTTCGGGGATTGCCTGGTGAACGCGCTGTACTCGGTGTTCCAGTCCGGTCATCCGGGGTTCCAGGCGAAGTATCTGAACATGCTGCGGGCGGGCGGTACCAAGCGGCACAAGGAGCTGCTGGCGCCGTTCGGGCTGGATGCGTCCGATCCGGCGTTCTGGAAGAAGGGGCTGGATGTGATTTCGGGGTTCATCGATGAGCTGGAGGCGACCGGGTGAGGCCTGCAGGGAAGGAAGAGGCCAAGAATGATGATTCTCCCCCTCCCCTTGCGGGAGGGGGTTGGGGGGAGGGGGCCGAACGTACTTCGCTGCTCGCCCACGCCCGCTCAATGCGCCGAGCACCAACGCCCGCGGAGCGGAAGCTCTGGCAAGGACTTCGCAAGCATCAGGTTGGCGGCCTGAAGTTCCGGCGTCAGGTCCCGCTAGGGCCGTACATCGCTGATTTCTACTGTCCGTCCGCGCGGTTGGTCATCGAAGTGGATGGCGTGTCTCATATCGATGCACCAGGAGATGCGGTGCGCGATAGCTGGATGACGAATAGCAACATTCGTGTTGTGCGCATTTCCAACAGGGATGTATTTCGCAACCTCGATGGCATTTTGATCGCAATCGGCGAGCTGGCCCGAACACCCCCTCCCCCCAACCCCCTCCCGCGAGGGGAGGGGGAGTCGGCTGGCTCCGGTCTCACTGCCACCACCTATCTCGATGTCTGACCGCAGCAACCTGTTCGGCGAACTGCGCCGCATGGCGCGGACCTCCGGCGCCGTCGGCGGCATCGCGGCGCGCGTGGCCGGCGAGCGGGTGTTCGGCATCAAGACCGATCGCGCGGCGCACGCCGAGGATCTTCGCACCATCCTGGGCGGCCTGAAGGGACCGCTGATGAAGGTTGCGCAGTTCCTGTCCACGGTGCCGGACGCGCTGCCTGCCGAATACGCCATCGAACTCGCGCAATTGCAGGCCAACGCGCCGCCGATGGGCTGGAATTTTGTGCGCCGGCGGATGGCGAGCGAGCTTGGCCCTGACTGGCAATCGAAGTTCGCGGAGTTCGGTCACGAAGCCGCCGCCGCCGCCAGTCTCGGTCAGGTGCATCGGGCGCGCCTGCACGACGGCACCGATGTCGCCTGCAAGCTGCAATACCCCGACATGGTGAGCACGGTCGAAGCCGATCTTCGCCAGCTGCGCCTGGCGATGGCGATCTATCATCGCATGGACAATGCCATCCAGCATGAGGAGGTCTACAAGGAGCTCCGCGAACGCCTGCGCGAGGAACTCGACTACGAGCGCGAAGCGGCGCAGATGCGACTGTATCGGCAGATGCTGGCGAACGATCCCACGGTGCACGTGCCGGTGCCGATCGCAGGTCACTGCACGCGCCGGCTGCTGACCATGACGTGGCTCGACGGCCGGCCGCTGATGCAGCGGCTGGCCGAGGACCCGCCGCAGGAGGAGCGCAATCGTATCGCAGAAGCATTGTTCCGTGCTTGGTACGTGCCGTTCTACCGGTATGGCGTGATCCACGGCGATCCGCATCTCGGCAACTATCAGGTACGGCCGGATGCCTCGGTCAATCTGCTGGATTTCGGCGCCATCCGTGTGTTCGGCGCGAAGTTCGTGCGCGGCGTGATCGACCTGTATGAGGCGGTGCGCGACAACGACGATGCCAAGGCGCACCACGCCTACACCACGTGGGGCTTCACCGATCTGTCGAACGAGAAGATGGCGGCGCTCAACCTATGGGCGCGCTTCCTGTATGAGCCGCTGTGCGAGGACCGGGTGCGACGCATCCAGGAGACCGACGATCCGCAGTTCGGACGCGAGGTGGCCGAACGCGTGCACGCGGGACTGAAGCGCACCGGTGGTGTGAAGCCGCCGCGCGAGTTCGTGCTGATGGATCGCTCGGCGATTGGTTTGGGCGGCGTGTTCCTGCGGCTGAAGGCGGAGCTGAACTGGAGCCGGCTGTTCGGTGGTCTCATCGCCGATTTCGATGAGGTGGAGCTGGCGCGACGGCAGGCCGCGGCGCTGGCGGAAGCCGGAGTGCCGCCCGCGGCGTAAGGTACTCCTCCGCGGACGTGTACTTCCCTGCAGGCCGTCGGCGTGGCCACCTTGCCGGCTCGGCATCGCGCCAGCTCGATGCCGGCGACGTGGTGCGATGCACCGTCTGTTGCGCGATGCAGCGCACGCGCAACAGCCCGAGATACGGATGCACGAGCGTTCCAACCTGGTCGGAGTCCTCACAGGCGGAGATCAGTGCGTCGCGGCTGGCTTCCCACAGCGGGCCGATGACGTGACCGCGCAGCCGGACGCGCCTGCATGCGCTCGGATCACCCTCCCAGCCGCCCCACCCGCCCGGCCGTCATGCCGCCATCGATCACCAGTTCCGATCCGGTCATATGGCTCGAAGCATCCGAGCACAGGAACAGCACGCCGTTGGCGATGTCCTCCGCCTGGCCGGCCTTGCCGATCGGCACCGTCGCCGCGGCGATCAGGTTCGGATCCAAGGGTGCGTTCGCGCCGGGCGGCAGCTTGGTCCAGATCGGCGTGTCGATGACGCCTGGATGCACCGAGTTCACCCGGATGTTGTCGCGCGCGGTGGCGCATTCCAGCGCGATCGACTTGGCGAACAGCCGGACCGCTCCCTTGGTCGCGCTGTAGCCGGCCAGGTTCGCCGAACCGCGGATTCCGGCGACCGACGACATCATCACGACGGACCCACCGCCGGAGCGCCGCATCAGCGGGATGCCGTACTTCGCCGTCAGGAACACGCCATCGACGTTCACCGCCATCTGACGTCGCCAGTCGGCCAGCGACATGTCGATCGCCGATCCCATGATGCCGATGCCCGCGTTGGCCACCAGGATGTGCAGCCCGCCGAGTTGCTCCGCCGCCGCGACCACGGCGGGCCAACCGGCCTCGTCGGTCACGTCATGATGGCGATACACGCCGCCGGTCTGTTCGGCGAGACGCTGTCCCGCCGCATCGTCCAGGTCGGTCAGCACCAGTTTCGCACCCTCGCGCGACAGCACGCGCGCACAGGCCGCGCCGATGCCGGATGCCGCGCCGGTGATGATGCCGATCTTGCCGTCCAGCTGGCCCATCGTATCCTCCTTGCTGCGGCCACTTGATCACGGCGGCACCCCACACGAAAGGCCAGGACGCCGCACTGATCGCCCCTTGCACCACCCACCCCCTTCGCGCATGGTGCCCCGCCGTCGGTCTGGGGCAGTTCGCGCATGTCCTCGCGTGCCCGGGTCTCCCCATTGGTTGTGATTTAGCAGGAGTGAACGGATGCGCCTTGCGGTGCTGAAGGAACGCCGCGCGTCCGAGACGCGTGTCGCGGCCACGCCCGAGACGGTGAAGCGTCTGGTCGGCCTTGGCCTTACCGTGGCGGTCGAGGCCGGTGCGGGTGCCGAGGCGGCGATTCCGGATCGCGAATTTGCCGCCGCCGGCGCGGTGATCGAACCGGATGCCGGCGCAGCCCTGGCCGGTGCCGGGATCGTGTTCACCGTGCAGATGCCGCTGCCCGAGCAGCGGATGCAGATCCCGCGTGGCGCCCTGCTGGTCTGCATCGCCAACGCGTTCGCCGAGCCCGACGTGGTGCCGGCGCTGGCGGATGCCGGCATCGACTGCGCGGCGATGGAGCTGCTGCCGCGCATCACCCGCGCGCAGGCGATGGACGTGCTGTCGAGCCAGGCCAACCAGGCCGGCTATCGCGCGGTGATCGAGGCCGCCGGCGCGTTCCAGCGCGGCTTCCCGATGATGATGACCGCCGCCGGCACTGTGCCGCCCGCGCGGCTGTTCGTGATCGGCGCCGGCGTGGCCGGTCTGCAGGCGATCGCCACCGCGCGCCGGCTGGGCGCGATCGTCTCCGCGACCGACGTCCGTCCGGCGGCGAAGGAGGAGATCAAGTCGCTCGGCGCCGCCTTTGTCGGCGTGGAGGACGCGGAGACCGCGGGCCAGACCGGCGCGTATGCGCGCGAGATGAGCGAGGCGTTCCGCCAGAAGCAGGCGGAGCTGATGGCGGCGACGGTGGCCAAGAACGACCTGGTGATCTGCACCGCGCTGGTGATGGGCCGCCGCGCACCGGTCATCGTGACCCAGGCAATGGTCGATTCGATGCGCCCGGGCAGCGTCATCGTCGACCTCGCCGCGGACGCGGGCGGCAACTGCGCCGCCACCGTGCCGGGCGAGCGGATCGTCACGCCGAACGGCGTCACGATCCTCGGCTACCACAATTGGCCCGGCCGCATCCCGGTCGCCGCGTCGTCGCTCTATGCGCGCAATCTGCTGACCTTCCTCAGCACGTTCTGGGACAAGGATGCCAAGGCGCCGAAGCTGCCGGACGGCGATGACATCGTGAAGGGCGTCATGCTGACCCGTGGCGGCGCCGTCGTGCATCCGAACTTCCTGCCCGCAAAAGCCGCGTAGCCCGGAGAGCGCCGATGAACCCGACCCAATTGGCTGACGAAGCCGATCGGCTGGCACAACGGGCCAACGAACTCGCTGCCCACGCGCATGCGCTGCTGGAAGGCACCAGCGGCGTCGTCACCGAGGTCGAGCCGTTCGTCTTCCTGCTGGCGATCTTCCTGATGGCCTGCTTCGTCGGCTACTACGTGGTGTGGAACGTCACGCCGGCGCTGCATTCGCCGCTGATGTCGGTGACCAACGCGATCTCCTCGGTGATCGTGGTCGGCGCCATGCTGGCGACCGGGCTGGGCACCAACGGCTGGGCGATGGGCTTCGGCTTCATCGCGGTCACGCTGGCGAGCGTGAACATCTTCGGCGGCTTCGTGGTGACGCAGCGCATGCTGTCGATGTTCAAGCGGCGGCAATAGGGGGCGCGCCGATGTCCGCCAGCCTGACCGCGCTCGCCTATCTGATCGCCGCCGTCCTGTTCATCCTGGCGCTGCGCGGCCTGTCGTCGCCCGTCACGTCGCGCCAGGGCAACCGCTTCGGCATGATCGGCATGGGCGTGGCGGTGGTTGCCACGCTGGCCCATCACGGCATGGGCGGGCTGGGCTACGGGCTGATCTTCCTCGGCATCATCATCGGCGGCGCGGTCGGCACGTTCGTCGCGTTGCGCATCCAGATGACGGCGCTGCCGCAGTTGGTGGCGGCGTTCCACTCGCTGGTGGGACTTGCCGCGGTATTCGTCGCTGCCGCGGCGCTGAACGCGCCCGAGGCGTTCGGCATCGGCACGCTCGGCAACGTCCATACCCAGAGCCTGATCGAGATGTCGCTCGGTCTGGCGATCGGCGCCATCACCTTCTCCGGCTCGCTGATCGCGTTCGCCAAGCTGCAGGCACTGATGAGCGGCGCGCCGATCGTGTTCCCCGGCCAGCACAAGCTGAACCTCGGGCTTGGCATACTGCTGGTGGTGCTGATCGTGGTGTTCGTCGCCACCGGCAGCCAGATCATGTTCTGGCTGATCGCGCTGCTGGCGTTCGGGCTGGGGTTCCTGATCATCATCCCGATCGGCGGCGCCGACATGCCGGTGGTGGTGTCGATGCTGAACAGCTACTCCGGCTGGGCGGCGGCGGGCATCGGCTTCACCATCCAGAACCTGGCGCTGATCATCACCGGCTCGCTGGTGGGCGCGTCGGGCGCGATCCTGTCCGTACATCATGTGCAAGGGCATGAACCGCAGCATCATCAACGTGCTGCTGGGCGGCTTCGGCACCGAGGGCGGCGTTGCCGCCGCGGCGGCGGCGACGGACCGCACGGTGAAGAGCGGCAACGCCGAGGATGCGGCGTTCATCATGAAGAACGCCTCGAAGGTGATCGTGGTGCCGGGCTATGGCATGGCGGTGGCGCAGGCGCAGCACGCGCTGCGCGAGATGGCGGACACGCTGAAGAAGGAAGGCGTGGAGGTGAAGTATGCCATCCACCCGGTCGCCGGCCGCATGCCGGGGCACATGAACGTGCTGCTGGCCGAGGCCAATGTGCCGTACGACGAGGTGTTCGAACTGGAGGAGATCAACAACGAATTCTCCACCGCCGATGTGGCGTATGTGATCGGCGCCAACGACGTGACCAATCCGGCGGCGAAGACGGATCCGCAGTCGGCGATCTACGGCATGCCGATCCTGGATGTGGAGAAGGCGGCGACGGTGCTGTTCGTGAAGCGCTCGATGGCGTCAGGCTACGCGGGCGTGGACAACGAACTGTTCTTCCGGCCGAACACGATGATGCTGTTCGGCGATGCCAAGAAGATGACCGAGGAGATCGTGCAGGCGCTGGGCCACTGACGCTGCCAGTCGCGGGTTGACCGGCGCATTGAGATGCCTGCATGATAGCGCTGACGATATCAGGTTGGAGTGCGCTCGCATGGGCCAGGTCCTGATACGCAACGTGGACGACACTGTGCTTGCCGCACTGCGCCAGCGCGCCACGGTGCATGGCGTGTCCTTGGAAGCCGAGCTGCGGGACGTGCTGACCCGCGCAGCCGTCCGCCCTCGCGCGGATCTTGCGGCTGAGTTCGCCGCGGTGCGAGCCCTGACGCCGAACAAACCCCGACGACTGGCAGAGGACCTGGTGCGTGAGAGCCGCGAGGAACGGTGACCTTCGTCATCGATGCAAGCGTCGCGCTGAAGTGGTTCGTCGAGGAGCAAGGTACCGACCAGGCCGCCGCCTTGTTGGCTGGGCAGGATCTGCTGATCGCCCCCGACCTGATCGTGGCGGAGGTCGCCAATGCCGGCTGGAAAGCCGTTCGTGCGGGCACCATGTTGCCCGAACAGCATGATCATGCCGCCGCCCGTCTGCCTCTGGCCTTCGACGGCCTGATCCCCCTCGGGTCCTTGGTGCAACGCGCAGTGGTGATCTCGCGTCACCTCAATCATCCTGCGTACGACTGCTTCTACCTCGCTCTGGCCGAGGAGCGTGCAGCGACGCTGGTGACCGCCGATCAGCGCCTTCTCGACTGCCTCGTTGGAACGGAATGGTCGGCTGTCGCGGTCAACCTCAGGTCCATTGCAACCGGATGAACCAAGGTTGGCAAAACCGCAGTTCCTCCTGACCCGCTGTCGGCAATCTGGTATGCCGACCTCCTGGATGTGCGAAATGGCGACGCGCGTGCTGTTCTTCCGGCCCACCGCGATGATGCGGTTTGGCAACGCGAAGGGCGGGAGGCATTGGAAAGGGCGATCAACTGGCCCTGTCCGAATCGAGGGGTGATCTGGTGGCCACGTTGATTATTGTCTGATTCGTTGGTTCGGAGCCCGCCGCAGTTTACAAGATAGTCTTGCAACGGCCTGCTCGGGAGTCTTCGATGGATATGGCAGACGAACTCCGAATACCCGGTGTCGCCGAAGAGGATGCAGGAGTTGCTCCAATTGTGGCGAAAGTGGCCGATGTAATCGGGTCACTGGCAGCTACTGACGGTTTGGTCTCCCCAGGGCGTTTCCAGACCGCCATTTCGGTCGCGAAGGGCGTCGGAAAGGTGCTCGGAGAACCCTCGTTAACGGAGGTTCTCGCGCTCAGAGCACTTTCCTCGCCGTCGCAACCGGCGGCAGCCTTGGCGGCGCTGAGGGCCGCCGTCGTTTCACTATCGGCACCCGAGCGTGCGGCGATAATGTGGGAGCTGGGGAAACTGGTGAGTGCTGATGCCAAGCCGGGCATTGCGCGAACTCGCTCCCGACGTCGCTGCTGCATTGAACGTGCCTCTTCCCGACGAATACAGACACGACAGTGGCGGCATCCTGGATGCCCTGGGATCGTTCGCTGATCGGGCTAAAAAGCTGGTTCGGTCGGAATCGGCAATCTTTGTTGCGGTCCGCGATACTGCTCTGGAGTTTGGAGAAGTCCATCTGCTTGCCGATATCGCGGAATCACAACGGACCGGCGATCAGGCCGCCCTAATGAGGGCTCTGTCGCCCGTTCTCGAACGATCGCGCGTGGCGTAATAAATCCCGCGACGGCGCGTATCGACCGCCTTGAGGGAGCGCTGCGGGCCTCGGCGCAATGTTGAGACGGCGGGAACAGCGCTGTTCGTAACGCGCTCGTTGGCATATGGGTGGCCCGGCAGCTCATCCAGCCAAAACGATGATGCTGTTCGGCGAGGCCAAGAAGATGACCGAGGAGATCGTGCAGGCGCGCGGGCACTGACGGAGGATGATCCATGCGTAGAATTCAATGTACGGTCGCGGCGCTCTTGCTTTGGCCGTGCATTGCGGCCGCCCGCCCGATGCAGATGCGCGAGTCGCGCCCAGTGGCAGGGACGATGATCCACGGGCATCACGCCGAGTATTTCATCCGGTTTGACGGTCCGGTGGATCACGCCGCATCCCGCATGCAAATCACCCAATCAGGCCATGTTGTCCAGGCGCTTCACCCACGCATTGACTCGGCCGTCGACGTCTTGTTCGCCAGTGGCGAGACGCCGTCGCCCGGCCGCTATTTGCTGCATTGGGAAGCAAGATCGATGGATGGCGACGTTTCCGCGGGGGACATCCCATTCGATGTTGCGCCCTGAGCGGGAGCAGCCCGACACTGCCCCGGTGTGTGTCGCTGCGGAAGCGGCCTCATGTCGGCGCAGGCTCGGTCACTGGGGCTCGGCGGGGAACCAATCGCCGACGACCTGGTCCATCGCGTAGGTGAACGTCTGCGGATCGACGCGCGGCCTCTCCCCGTGCTCCTCGAACGCGACTTCGGCCAATCGGCGCCCTGGCTTCATCGCATCCGCAACAAGCTTGTCAGCAACGGGTCGCAAGCTGGGGTTATCATCCAGCAACTCTGCAACGCTCAGTCGACATCTTTGTATGGTTGCGCGCCACCCCGAGCGCGGTTCTTGTGCGGGTGAGGTCTGCAGCTTGACCAGGTGCTCGATAATGGTTGCGAGCTGGTGCTTCAGCCACCCGCGTTCCGAGCGACCCAGCGTCTCGATCTGCTCGGCAATATTCGGCCAGTCGAGGTCGGCATCGTTCACCCGCTCGCCGGCGGCGAGCTGCCGCAACAATCCACCCTGTCGCTGGGTCCAGGCAAAGAAGTCGACGTCATAGTCGCTCATAAAGGCAGGCTACCATCACCCCACATCCTCCTCAACGCGCGCGCCCGCCCGCGCGGCGATGCCGGTGTTGCGCAGTCCCGCCGGATGGAAGCGCGTGGCCGACCAGCCGGCCATCTCCTCATAGGTCCGGTACTTCTCCTCCACCGCGGCCTGGGCCGCTGCCATCAGCGCTTTGGCATCCTCGGGCCGGCTCTGCGCCAGCGCCTTGTAGCGCGCCTCGTTGTACGCATAGTCGCGGAACCTGATCGTCGGGCGTGGGCTGTCCAGTTCGAACGGGTTCTTGCCGACTTCGCGCAGCGCCGGGTTGTAGCGGAACAGCGGCCAGTAACCGCTCGCGACCGCGAGGTCCTGCTGCTTCATGCCCTGCTGCATGTCGATGCCGTGGGCGATGCAATGGCAATAGGCCAGGATCAGGGTGGGCCCCGGATATGCCTCTGCCTCGCGGAACGCCTGCAAGGTCTGCTGGGGATTGGCGCCCATCGCCACCTGCGCGACATAGACACTGCCATAGGCGATCGCCTGCAGTGCCAGATCCTTGCGCGCCACCCGCTTGCCGGCGGCGGCGAACTTGGCAATCGCGCCGAGTGGCGTTGCCTTCGACGCCTGGCCGCCGGTGTTGGAGTACACCTCGGTGTCCAGCACCAGCACATTGACGTCGCGCGCGCTGGACAGCACGTGATCCAGCCCGCCATAGCCGATGTCGTATGCCCAGCCGTCACCGCCGACGATCCAGATGCTGCGACGCACCAGGTGCTCCACGACGGACAGCAGGTCGACGGCACGTGGATCGTCGAGCGCGGCCAGCCGTCGCATCAGTTCGCCGACGCGTGCCCGCTGCGCACGGATGTCGGACTCCTGCACCTGTGGGGCGTCGAGCGTCGCCGCGACAAGATCTGCTCCCAATGCCGGCGCCAATTCGCGCGCCATGTGCTGCGCCATCGCCAGATGCTTGTCGGCTGCCAGCCGATAGCCCAGGCCGAATTCGGCGTTATCCTCGAACAGCGAATTTGACCAGGCCGGGCCGCGACCTTCCGCGTTCTTCGACCACGGCGTGACCGGCAGGTTGCCACCATAGATCGACGAGCATCCGGTGGCGTTGGCGATCTGCAACCGATCGCCGAACAGCTGCGACAGCAGTTTCAGATATGGCGTCTCGCCGCAGCCGGCGCAGGCGCCCGAAAAGGTGAACAGCGGCTCCAGGAACTGCACCCCGCGCACATTGGCAAAGTCCACGCGCGCGCGGTCGTTCACCGGCAGGGCGGCGAAGAATGCGTTGTCAGCGTGCGCGGCCGTGAGGAGGAGGTTCTTGTCCTGCATGGCGAGCGACTTCTGCGGCACCACCGGGCAGGCCTCCACGCAAAGGCCGCAGCCGGTGCAGTCCTCGATTGCGAAGTCGAGCGCGAACTGCACGTCCGGGAAGCCGCGCACATTGATCGGCGCCGAACGGAAGGCGGTGGGCGCATCAACCAGCCGCGCCCGGTCGAAGTATCTCGCCTGGATCACGCCATGCGGGCAGACGAAGCTGCACTGGCCGCACTGGATGCAGGTATCGGCATCCCACACCGGGACGGCATCGGCGATATTGCGCTTTTCCCAGATCGCGGTGCCGGACGGCCAGGTGCCGTCCACCGGCATCTGGCTCACCGGGATCTCGTCGCCACGACCCTCCAGCATCGCCGCGGTCACCGTGCGCACGAAGGCCGGCGCGTCGGGCGGCACTGACGGCATGCGGTCGAGGCGGCTGGTGGCGGTCTTCGGCACCGTGACCTCGAACAGCCGTTCCAGCGTATCGTCCACCGCACGGTAGTTTGCCTGCACCACCGCTTCGCCCTTGCTGGAGTAGCTCTTGCGGATCGCCTCCTTGATGTGGCCGATCGCCGGTTCCCGCGGCAGCACGCCGGAGATGGCGAAGAAGCAGGTCTGCAGCACGGTGTTGGTGCGCCCGCGCAATCCGACGTCCTGTGCGACCCGCGAGGCGTCGATGACGAACAGTCGCAATCCCAGTTCGATGATGCGCTCCTGCATCACGCGCGGCAGATGGTCCCAGACCTCGTCGGATCGGTACGGCGCATTCAGCAGCACGGTGGCGCCAGGAGCCGCCAGCCGCAGCACGTCATGTCGCGCGACAAACTGGAACTGATGGCAGCCGATGAAGCCGGCCTGCTGGATCAGGTAGGGCGCATGGATCGGCTGTGGCCCAAAGCGCAGATGCGAAATCGTCTGTGCGCCGGACTTGTGCGAGTCATAGACGAAATAGCCCTGCGCATGCAGTCCGGCATCCTCCGCGATGATCTTCACGGTGTTCTTGTTGGCGCCCACGGTGCCGTCGGCGCCGAGACCATAGAACACCGCCTGCACGACATCGTCCGGCTCGATGCGGAACGTCGCATCCGGCGTCAGACTGGTATGCGACACATCATCGACGATGCCGACTGTGAAGCTGTTGAGCGGCTCGGGTCTGCGCAGCTCGTCGAACACGGCCTTGGCCATCGACGGGTTGAAATCCTTGGACGACAGCCCGTAGCGGCCACCGATCACCAGCGGCATGGCGCGCCGTCCGCCGCGCGACGCGGCCTGAGCCAGCGTGTTCACCACGTCGAGATACAGCGGCTCGCCCGGCGCGCCGGATTCCTTGGTCTGTTCCAGCACCGCGACGGCACGCACGCTGCGCGGCAGGGCTGCCAGGAATGCCTCGGCGGCGAACGGTCGATAGAGCCGGACCTGCACCACGCCGACCTTTTCGCCCAGCGTGTTCAGCGCGGCTGCGGTGGCATTGGCCGTCTCGGCTCCTGAACCCATCAGGACCACGACGCGATCGGCGTCCGCCGCGCCCTGGTAGTCGAACAGGTGGTAGCGCCGCCCGGTGAGGCCGGCGAAACGATCCATCTGCTGCTGCACGATCGCCGGCAGCCGCGCATAGTACGGATTGGCGGTCTCGCGCGCCTGGAAGAACGTGTCGGCATTGTGCGCGGTGCCGCGCACCACCGGCCGTTCCGGCGACAGCGCACGTGCCCGATGCGCACGCACCAGGTCATCGTCGATCATGGCGCGGATCTGGGCATCGCCGAGCAGCGCGATGGTGGCGATCTCATGCGAGGTACGGAACCCGTCGAAGAAATGCAGAAACGGAATACGCGAGGCGAGTGTCGCTGCCTGCACGATCAGCGCCGCGTCGTGCGCCTCCTGCACCGAGCCGGAGGACAGCATGGCGAAGCCGGTGGTGCGCGCCGCCATCACGTCGGAATGGTCGCCGAAAATCGACAGCGCCTGGGTGGCGAGGGCACGGGCTGCGATGTGGAACACCGTCGGCGTCAGTTCGCCGGCGATCTTGAACATGTTGGGCAGCATCAGCAGCAGCCCCTGCGACGCGGTGAACGTCGTGGTCAGCGCGCCGGACTGCAGCGCGCCGTGCACCGCGCCGGCGGCGCCACCTTCGCTCTGCATCTCCTGCACCACCGGGACGTTGCCCCAGATATTGGGGATGCCCTTGGCCGACCACTCATCGGCGAGCTCCGCCATGGTGGAAGACGGCGTGATCGGGAAGATCGCGCACACTTCGTTCACCCGGTAGGCGACGTGCGCCACCGCGGTGTTGCCGTCCATCACGGCGCGGGACTGCGACATAGCGGTCTCCAAGTTGGTCAAACTCCCCCTCCCCTTGGGGGAGGGGGTCCTGGGCCATCGGGTTCGGGCCCTCCCCCTGACCCCCTCCCGCAAGGGGAGGGGGGTTGGCGGTCAGGTCCCTTCCACGACCATCTCGATCGAGTGGCACGGGCACTGCTCGAAGCACGTGGCGCAACCGGTGCACTTTGCGGCATCGACGCTGTAGCCCAGTCCTGGCCCGAGCTTGGCGATCGCCTGTTCGGGACAGGCAGCGTAGCAGTTGTCGCACTCGAAGCAGTTGCCGCAGGACAGGCACCGCTGCGCCTCGTGGCGTGCCTGCGGTTCGCGCAGGCCGGCCAGCACCTCCTCGAACCCGGACATCCGGTCCAGGTCCGCGAGATGGTGCTGAACCGCCGGATCGACATCGCTGAACACCGGCAGGTGGAGCATGTCGAACGTCACCAGCGATGCCGAGGCGGCCTTGTCGTAGGTGGCGCCACGCAGCCAGGCATCGATGCAGCGTGCGGCTTTCTTGCCGTGTCCCACGGCGACGGTGACGGTGCGCTCGGCAGGCACCATGTCGCCGCCGGCGAACACGCCGGGATGGCCGGTCATCATCTGGCGATCGACCACCACGGTGTCCCATTTGAATTCGACGCCCGTCACCTTGCGCAGGAAGTCGCTGTCGCTGTCCTGGCCGAGCGCCAGGACGACGGCATCCGCCTCCAGCGTTTCCAGCTCGCCGGTCGGTTGCGGCCGCCCCTTGTCGTCGAGCACCATCCGCTCGATTGTCAGCGTCGGTCCCACGATCTCCTTGATGGTCGTCAACCACCTGATCTTCACGCCCTCGGCCAGCGCCTCGTCCGCCTCCGACTGATGCGCCGGCATGTGCGCGCGGTCGCGGCGATAGACGATCAGTGCCTCGTCGGCTCCCAGACGGCGCAGGCTGCGGGCGGCGTCCATCGCGGTGTTGCCGCCGCCATAGACGACCACGCGTCGCCCCAGCAGCGGCGTGCTGCCGGTGCTGGTCTCGCGCAGCAGCGCCACCGCGTCCAGCACCCGTACCGCGTCGCGCGCGGGGATCTCCGCGTGTTTGCCGATATGCGCGCCGATCGCCACGAACACCGCATCGAACCGCCCGGCATCGCGCTCGGCCAGCAGATCGGCGACCTTGTGGTTCAGCACGATGCGTACACCCATGCGCTCGATGCGCGCGATCTCCGCCAGCAGATCGGAACGCGGCAGGCGGTAGGCCGGGATGCCGAAATGCAGCATGCCGCCGGGCAGCGGCCCGGCCTCGCGGATCTCGACCTGATGGCCGAGCCGGGCCAGGTGATAGGCGGCGGACAGCCCGCTTGGTCCGGCGCCGACCACCAGGATGCGCCGGCCGGTGGCGGGCGCCATCGGGACCGTCCAGCCTTCCGCCGTCGCCATGTCGCCGAGAAATCGCTCGACCGCGTGGATCGACACCGCGGCATCCAGTTCCGCGCGGTTGCAGGCGGTTTCGCACGGGTGATAGCAGACCCGGCCATGGGTCGCCGGCAGCGGATTGTCCGCCATCAGCGTTTCCCACGCGTGGCGGTAATCTCCCGCCTGCGCCAGCGCGAGCCAGGCCTGGATGTTCTCGCCGGCCGGGCACGCATGATTGCAGGGCGGCAGCAGCGAGACGTAGTGTGGCAGGCGCGTGCGGAACGGCCCCGGACCATGATGCAGCGTCAGATCGACCACCGGGGTCAGGTCGCGCGCCGGATGCGCCGTGGTTCGCTGGGTTTCGGTCATGGCGGACACTTGCCACCCGCTCGTTAGCAAATCATTGACGTGGATCAACCAAAGCTGCTCGTCAAACCGTTAGTCTTGATGCCTATGTCGCCACGCATTGTCACAATTACGCTGAACCCCGCACTCGATCTCGCCGCCGATGCCGACGAGGTGATGCCGACGCACAAGATCCGCATGCATCATGAGCACGCCGATCCCGGCGGCGGCGGCGTGAACGTGGCACGGGTGCTGCAAGAGTTGGGCGGGGACGTGGTCGCGATCGTCGCCGCCGGCGGGGCGACCGGGCGCGTGTTCGAGGAGATGCTCGACGAGGCGCAGGTGCGGCGGCGCAGTGTACTGGTCAGAGGGCAGACCCGGGTCAGCCTGAATGTGCAGGACGTCAAGCGGGGGCTGGAATACCGCTTCGTCCCGCAGGGCCCGACGCTGAGTGCGGCCGAGTATCAGGCCTGCCTGGCGGCGATCGAGCAGGAGCCCGGGGAATGGCTGATCGCCAGCGGCAGTCTGCCCCATGGCGTCCCGGATGATGCCTACGCGGAGGTGGCGCGGATCGCGGCGCGCAACGGACAGCGCTTCGTGGTGGACACCTCGGGGCCTGCGTTGGCCGCGACGCTGGAGCAGGGCGGATGCGAGCTGGTCAAGCCAAGCCTGGGCGAGCTGGAATATCTGGTGGGCCACGAACTGAGCGATCCCGCGCAGCAGGAGCGACATGCGATGGCGCTGGTGCGGCGGGGTGTCGCCCGGATGGTGGCAGTCACGCTCGGGGCCGAAGGCGCCCTGCTCGCCACCGCGGACGGCGTGCTTCGGGTGCCGGCCATGGACGAACCGATGCACAGCTCGGTCGGCGCGGGCGATGCGTTTCTCGCCGCCGCGACCCTCGCCCTGGCACGCGGCGGAACGCCGGCCGACGCTTTGGTCTGGGGCAGCGCGGCGGGTGCCGCTGCCATCGCGCGTGCCGGCACGGCGCGGATACGGCGGGCCGACGTAGAGGCACGCTACCAGATGTTGCGTGGGGATGGCGGGTAGCGTCTCGGGCTACCGGTTCCCTCGGTCCGCCGCTGTTCCGCCAGCGCCGCATAGCGGTCGGCCAGCGTCAGCAACGCCTTCGCCACATCGGCGGTGCGGGCGGTTGTTGCCATTCTGCGCAGCTCGTCGGCGTTGGTCTGCAGCTGGTCGGCGCTGCGTTGCGCGAGGGGAACATAGTCGGTGTCCATGATCGCCAATGCTGACACCAAGCTCTTTGGTTTGCAAATGAAAGCAATGTCAGAGATCTGCCATGCCGCCGGGTCGACCCGGGCGGTGCCGCGCATCGACGTTGACCGCCAGGCGCCGCGGAAGGCATTGAATTGGTTGATTATTGTGGCCTTCAGGCGGGATCGTTCGGCGCCAACCGCCCCGACCCACGACAACCCACCGTTCACGCCGGCAGGAAGCACGCCTGCAACATCTCCGGGCCGCCGAATCCACCCCCTCCGCGACGTCCCAACGCTCTGATCTCATCGGCGATGCCTTGCAGGCGCGCCCGGATCACGGCGTCGCAGACGGCCTCCGCGACCCGATCGGTCGCGTCGGCCAATACCAACAGTTCGAGGTCATCGTCGGCTTGATTGGGCTGCATGGACCGTCACCACCATCAGGCACCACTTAGCAAATAATTCGGCCAGCTGCCTTGATCTGGATCAAATCGTCGGCAAACTGAAATGGAACCGACTGCCGCCGGCGGGATTCGGCTCCATTCGCAAACGCCCGCCATGTGCCTCGACGATGGTGCGACAGACTGACAGGCCGATTCCCATGCCCTCGGGCTTGGTGGTGACGAACGGCTGGAACAGCCTGGCCGCGATTTCGGGGGGCACTCCGCCGCCGGTATCGGTCACGCTGACCAGCACGTGATCGGCGTGTACCGACGCGGCCACCGTCAGCTCGCGGGTCGCGCGATCCTCCATCGCCTCCAGGGCATTGCGGATCAGGTTGAGCAGCACCTGCTGGATCTGCACGCGATCCACCGATACATCCGACAGGTCGGAGCCGATATCGATCAACACCTTGACGCCACTTTCCTTGACGCCGACCAGCGCCAGGGCGCTCGCCTCCTCGATCAACTTCGCGACACTCACCGGTTGGCGCGACAGCTCGCCGCGCGCGACAAAGCTGCGCATCCGGCGGATGATCTCGCCGCTGCGCAGGGTCTGCTGCACCGCGTGGTTCATTGCCTGACAGATGCGCTCGAGATCGGGTTGCGGCGCCTCCAGCAGCCGCAGCGCGGCGCGCACGTAGTTGGCGGTTGCGGTCAGTGGCTGGTTCAGCTCGTGCGCCAGTGCCGCGGCCATCTGACCCATCGAGCGCACGCGGGAGACGTGCAGCAATTCGTCCTGCAATTCGTGCAGCCGCCGTTCGGTCTGTTGCCGCTCGGTGAGGTCGCGGACGAAGCCGGTGAACAGCGGCTGAGCGGTCTGGTGCGCCTCGCCGACCGACAGCTCCATCGGGAACGTGCTGCCGTCCTTGCGCCGTCCCATGACGACGCGGCCGATGCCGATGATGCGGCGCTCGCCGGTATGGCGATAGCGGGCGAGATAGCTGTTGTGCTGTTCCCGGTACGGCGACGGCATCAGCATCTTGACGTTGTGGCCGCGCACCTCGGCTGCCGGGTAACCGAACAAGCGTTCTGCAGCCGAACTGAAGAACTGCACGGTACCGCGTGCGTCGATCACGATCATCGCGTCGGGCACGGTTTCGAGGATTGAACGCAGCAGCGCCGAATCGCTGTCGGCCAGGGGGGATTGGGAGCCGGCGTCTGGCTGCTGCATGGCGGCAGCACAGTTTACCGATGCCGAAGGTTTGAGCAAGTATTACCGTTGCGGCACCTGCCGCGATCAGTCTCGGGCGTGCGCGATGAAATCCAGCAGCAGGTCGTCGTCCAGTGGCTTTTCCATCACCCTGGCCACGTCGAGTTCGCGCGCCAGCCGGACCAGATCGGCGGACGGCGAGCCGGTGATCAGCGCGACCGGCAAGGCGACGCCTTGGGCACGCAGGCGCGAAACCAGTTGCAGACCGGTCTGCTCGGGCATGTGCTGGTCCACCACCAGGCAGGTGAGCTGATCGATCGGCGCCTCGAGCAGGAACTGCGCGGCCGATGCATAGGTGGCGACGGAATGGCCGGCGATCTCCAGCAGGAACCGCAGCGAATCACGCACAGCGTCGTCATCGTCGACCACCGCGACCAGGCGCTTGGACCCGTTACGCATCGCTTGTGCTCCAGCGAATCCCAGACAGGCATCGTGCGTCGGCATGGTGTCAATCTCGCCGAAACCGCGGTGGCACGCCTTGACCTAGGTCAACGATCCGACGCTTTTCCTGATGACGCCGCCGGTTCCGCTGCGATCGTCATGCGGACCAGTTCCGGCAGACTGCGCGCGCCCATCTTCTCCATCACCCGTGCCCGGTGCACCTCGACGGTACGCGGGCTGGAACCGAGATCGTAGGCGATCAGCTTGTTCGGCTGGCCGGTCACCAGCCGATCCAGCACCTCGCGCTCGCGCGGCGTCAGGGTGGCGATTCGCGCGGCGATGCCGGCCACCGCGTCTGCCTGGTCGTGTTGCCGCTGACTGACCGCGATGGCGCTGGTGACTGCTGCCAGCAAATGCGCTTCCTCGAACGGCTTTTCCAGGAAATCCGTGGCGCCGGCCTTCAATGCCGCTACCGCGATCGGCACGTCGCCCTGACCGGTCATCACGATCACCGGCAGGCGGATGCCGAGTTCGCCCATGCGCCGCTGCAATTCGAGCCCGTTGAGTTCCGGCATCTGCACGTCGGTCAGCACGCAACCTGCCGCGCGATCCGCTGCTGCCGCCAGGAATGCGATCGCCGAATTGTACGTCTGCACTGAAAATCCCGACGCTTCCAACAGCAACGCCAGCGAGTCGCGTACCGATGCATCGTCGTCGACGACGTGGACCAGAGGTGCCTCAGCCATGCCTCAGTCTCCCAGCCACTGGCGCCCCGGCGACCATACGTAGCATCCCGTACGTCGCATTCCGAATTTCGCCCTGTGGCCGCGGTCGATACACCCGAAAGCAACGAAACGCACGATCGTTCATGGAGGGTCGGATGCAGGCGACAATGCAGCGGACGGAACAGCGATTTGGCATCACCGCCGCGCGGCGCTCCGTCCCTCCTATGCCGCAGCCCGCGCCGCGCGATGCACTTGCCTTGCTGGAGCAATTCGGCACCACCGTATCGGTGCATAGCGACCGGCAGATCCACGGCCAGGGCGACGCGGCAGACTGCTGCTACCGGATCCTGAGCGGCTGCGTGCGCACGGTGAAACTGATGGAGGATGGCCGCCGCCAGATCGGCGAGTTCCTGATGGCGGGCGACCTGCTCGACTTCGATGCGCTGGGCACCTACGACTTCGCGGCCGAGGCGGTGTCCGATGTGGTGCTGCGGCGCTATCCGCGGCGGATGGTCGACGCGCTGGCCGAGAGCAACGTGGCGGTGACGCGGCGGCTGCGCGACATGACCTCGATCAGCCTGCGCATGGCCCATGCGCGGGTGGTGCTGCTCGGGCGCAAGACCGCGTCCGAGCGGATCGCCAGTTTCCTGCTGGAGATGGGGGAGCGCCTGCCGGATGGGCGTCCCGACGTACTGGATCTGCCAATGAGCCGCACCGATGTCGCGGATCATCTCGGCCTGACCATCGAAACGGTGTGTCGCGTGCTGGGACATCTGCGGCGTGACGGCACGCTCGCGATCGAGCGCAGCAGCATCACCATCCGCGACGGTGTCGCGCTCCAGCGGATGGCGTCGGAACTGCGTCACTGAAATCGGCGCACTCGCGGGCTCGACCGCATCGACCGCCTGCGGCACGCTGCGCCGGATCAAGGAGTTTGGTTCGATGCAGTTCGGCGTGTTCGACCACATGGATCGTGGGCCGGTCCCGCTCGATCGGTTCTATGCCGATCGGCTTCGCCTGGTCGAGGCGTATGACCGCGCCGGCTGCTACGGCTATCATGTCGCCGAGCACCACGCGACGCCGCTTGGTGTGGCGCCGTCGCCTGGCGTATGGCTGGCTGCGGTGGCGCAACATACCAAGCGATTGCGCTTCGGACCGCTGGTCTACCTGCTGCCGCTGTATCATCCGCTGAAGCTGCTGGAAGAGATCTGCATGCTCGACCAGATGAGCGGCGGCCGCATGCTGCTCGGCGTCGGGCGCGGCATCTCGCCGATCGAACTGCGCTATTACGGCATCGATCCGGCCGCGGCGCCGGCGATGTACGCCGAGGCGCTGGAGGTAATCCTGCGCGGCATGACCAGCAAGCAGCTCAGCTTCGAGGGGCAATACTACCGCTATACCGATGTGCCGATGGAATTGACGCCGCTGCAACAGCCGCATCCGCCACTGTGGTACGGCATTGGCCGACCGGACGGCGTGCCGTGGGCGGCGGCGCGGCGGGTCAATGTCGTGGCCAATCTCGGCGGCAGGAGCATGCGCGCGATCACCGACCGCTACCGCGCCGAATGGGCGGCGCTTGGTCATCCGGCCAACGAATTGCCGCTGATGGGCGTCAGCCGGCACATCGTGATTGCCGAAACCCGCAAGGAGGCACTGGAGATCGCGAGGCGCGGCTACCGCAAGTGGCGCGACAGCTTCCTGTTGCTGTGGCGCATGCACAACATGCAGATTCCCAATCCGAACGCACTGTTTCCCGCGCAATTCGAGGCGGCCGAAGCGCAGGGCCGCGCGGTCGCCGGCACGCCGGATCAGGTGCGCGCGTTCGTGCAGACGGCGATCGACGAGGGCGGGCTGAATTACCTGCTGTGCCGATTCGCATTCGGCGACATCACCTGCGACGAGGCGTTGCAGTCGGTGGCGCTGTTCACCCGGCATGTGAAGCCGGCGATCACGCCAGCGCCCGACGACGCCTGACCATGCCGCCGGTCGGTTGGCC
Organism: uncultured Alphaproteobacteria bacterium; assembly: GCA_963749575.1. Taxonomy (GTDB): domain Bacteria; phylum Pseudomonadota; class Alphaproteobacteria; order Acetobacterales; family Acetobacteraceae; genus JAMXLO01. The sequence continues at coordinate 24,846 of CAVVNM010000007.1, read as the reverse complement.
GGCGACCCCTGTCATCGCCTCGTAGCGGTCGGGTTGCCCGTTCATCCGGGCGGTGTCAGCTTGAATATCATGTCCACCTTGAGGTACCGCCGATCGCGAAGGCGGCCGTGCCGCAATGACCAGGAAGGGGGCAGCAGGATGGCTGAGAATGAGATTCGAGAGGCACTCAATCGCCACTGGGCTGCCTCCGACGCAAATGACTTCGATGTCGAGCACGACATCTACCGAGAGGACGCAGTGCTCGAGTACCCGCAATCGGGCGAGCGCATCAGGAGCCGGCACAACATTCAGGCCTCTCGCGTCGCGCAGCCGAACGCCAAGCGCTTCACGGTGCGCCGCATCATCGGTGGAGGCGACCTCTGGGTCACGGAATTCATCCTCACCTATGATGGCCAGCCGTCCTATACGGTGAGCGTCATGGAGTTCCTGGATGGCAAGGTGGCCCGCGAGACCCAGTACTTTGGCGACCCGTTCGAGCCGGGACCGTCGCGCGCGCATCTGGTAGAACGGATGCAGTGAAATCGTCGCCACGGCAGCGTGCCCGCGCGTGCTGGACCGGGCAGAGCTGCCGGTCGATACCGCCCGGCTCGCGCGTTTTCTGATCGGCAAACTGCTGGTACGGGCGCTGGCCGAAGGCGTGGCCGGCGGCCGCATCGTCGAGACCGAGGCGTATGGCATCGGCGACCTCGCGGGTCACGCCTATCGCGGGATGACCCCACGCAATCGGGCGCTGTTCCTCGAGCGAGGGCACGCGTATGTCTATCTCGCCTATGGCAGCTCGTTCATGCTGAATGTTTCGAGCGAGACGGCCGGCGTGGGCGCAGGCGTCTTGATCAGGGCGATCGAGCCAACCGATGGCATCGGGATCATGCAGCGAAATCGCGGTATCGAACGGGTGCGAGATTTGGCGCGGGGCCCGGGACGGCTGAGCGCAGCCTTGCGGATCGATCGCGGGCTGGACGGGATCGACCTTTGTCGGGCTGGCCCGCTGTGGCTCGGATCGGTTGGTCCGGCGTCCGGCGAAATCGGGCAGAGCAAACGGATCGGCATCACGCGCGCAGCCGACAGCCTGCTGCGGTTCTACGTTCGGGACAGTCGGTTCATCAGCGGTCCGCAGGCGCTCAACAGGTGAGAGCAGCAACCGGTCGCGTGGTCTCCGCCAGCTCCATCTCGTCAGCGTAGCGCAGTGGCATATCAGCTACGTCGCCGCGTGCGCGGCGGCGACAGTTTGTTCCGGATTCGCCGCTGATCAACTATCGTTCATCATAGTAGATCAGCCGGAATTGGACGGCTGCATCAGGCCGACATCCTGATCGGCGGCTCCAGATCGTCCGGCAGCGGGCACACATACGGGTTGCGCCCGATACGCGCCTGGTGATCCGCCTTCGCGCGCGCCAGCAGCACCTCGTCCTGGATCACATCGACCGCGGTGCCGGCCATCACCTTCGCCACATGCACCAGGCCCTTGTGCGCCGCCGGCAACTTGCCCTGCGCGGTGAGCTGCCAGGAATGGCCCGGCGTGCCGATCGCATAGGTCGCGCCGCGCGCCTGCACCGTCGGCACCACCCAGCTCACGTCGCCGACGTCGGTGGAGCCCATCATCGGCGCGCTCTTGGCATCCAGCGGCACGATCTGGTCGCACAGCGGCACGCCGTGCTGCATCGGCAGGCCGACGCGGCGATACGCCGCTTCGATGTCCTCGTCGGTCAGCGTCGCCTGGAACTTCGCGGCGGCCGCACGATCGGCATCATCGAACGGCGGCGGGCCGAGGCGTTGCAGGTTGTCGTGCATCGCGCTCTCCAGCGGCGTGTTCGCCAGCAGGTTCGACACCGCGCTGACCACCTGCGATTCCACCCGCGTCTCGGTCATCAGCGCCGCGCCCTCGGCGATCTTGCGCACGCGCTCGATCAGCCGCGTCAGTTCCGGCAGTTCGCGGGCGCGGATCAGGTAGCGCACCTTGGCGCGCGCCTGCACCACGTTCGGCGCGATGCCGCCGGCATCCAGCAGCGCGTAGTGGATGCGCGCGTCCGACGGCATGTGCTCGCGCATGTAGTTCACGCCGACATTCATCAGCTCCACCGCATCGAGCGCGCTGCGCCCGAGATGCGGCGCCGCGGCGGCATGCGAGGCGCGGCCGTGGAAGGTGAAGTCGATGCGCGTGTTGGCGAGCGACATCGCCTCGTTCACGCCGGCGAACGCGGCCGGATGCCAGGAGATCGCCACGTCCACGTCGCTGAACGCGCCGGCGCGCGCCATGAAGCCCTTGGCCGCGCCGCCTTCCTCCGCCGGGCAGCCGTAGTAGCGCACGCGGCCCTTGATGCCGTGCGCGGCGAGGTAGTCCTTCACCGCGGTCGCCGCCAGCATCGATGCCGATCCCAGCAGGTTATGGCCGCAGCCGTGGCCATAGCCGTCGCCCGGCAGTGGCTTCGGTTCCGCCACGCCCGCTTCCTGGCTCAGCCCCGGCAGCGCGTCGTATTCGCCGAGGATGGCGATCACCGGGCCGCCTTCGCCGGCCTCGCCCATCACCGCGGTGGGGATGCCGGCGACGTTCTTGCGTGACGCGGAAGCCGTGCTGCTCCAGCATCGCGGTGTGTTCGGCGCAGGAGCGGAATTCGCCGTAGCAGAGCTCCGGCATGCCCCAGACGCGGTCGCTCAGGGCCTCGAAGTCGTCCTTCTTGGCATCGACCAGACGCCAGATCTCCTCAGTGTTCTGCATGACCGGACTCCTTGTATCTGAAGCAGGACACCAGGTGGTCGTTGACCATCCCGGTCGCCTGCATGAACGCATAGCATATGGTGGAACCGACAAAGCGAAAGCCCCGCTTTGCCAGCGCCTTGCTCATCCGGTCGGACAGCTCGGTCTTCGCCGGCACCTGCCTGCTGTCTGTCCAGCGGTTCACCAGCGGCTTGCCGCCGACGAACGACCACAGATAGGCATCCAGGCTGCCGTGCTCGGCGATCACGTCCAGTGCGGTGCGTGCATTGTCGCGCACCGAAAACACCTTCAGCCGGTTGCGAATGATGCCGGATGACGTCAGCAGCTTCTCCAGCGCCGCATCGCGCATGCCGGCGACGCGCGCTGATGTCGAAGCCATGATAGGCGCGGCGGTACTCGTCGCGCCGCGCCAGAATGGTCCGCCACGACAGTCCCGCCTGCGCGCCCTCCAGTGTCAGCAGCTCGAACAGCGCGCGGTCGTCGTGATGCGGCACGCCCCACTCGCTGTCGTGATAGGCGAGCATCGCCGCATCGCCGCCTTCGGCCCAGGTGCAGCGGATCGTCACTGCGCCGGCTTCACGTTGACCAGTCCGACGTCCTCGCCGACCGTCGGCACATAGCTGAGGCCGGCGCGCGTCGCCCAGATGTTCTTCTGGATGTGCAGCGGAATGATCGCCACATCGTCGAACGCCAGCCGCTGCGCCTGCTGCAGCAGCTTCTCCCGCGCCGCATCGTCCGCTGTGCCCACGGCCTGATCGATCAGCTTGTCCAGTTCCGGATTGGAGTAGCGACCGCGATTGGAGGCGCCCCAGCCCTTGGTCGCATTGAACGTGGCATTCTGCGCGATCAGCGGGTCGGACGCCTCGGCCGTTCCGGTGCCCCAACCGAACAGGAACGCCGAGAACGCCTGCTTGTTGGCCTGGCCGACATAGCTCGATCCACGGCAGCGGATCGACCTCGGTCTGCACGCCGATGCGCGTCCACATCTGGCCGACCGCCTGGATGATCTTGGCATCGTTCACGTAACGGTCGTTCGGGCCGTGCAGTGCGATGCGGAAACCCTTGGGAAAACCCGCCTCCGCCAGCAGCTGCTTCGCCTGCTCGGGGTCGTACGGCGGCGGCTTGAGGTCCGGCACGTTGCTGTACACGCCCGGCGGCAGATACTGGCCGGACGGCACCGCGGCGCCCTCCATCACCCGATCGACGATCGCCTGGCGATTGATCGCGATCGACAGCGCCAGCCGCACGCGCCGATCCTTCAGCGGATTCTTGTCCAGCTTCTCGCCGTTGGGGCCGAACACGAACGGGCTCGGCCCGTCGCGCGACTGATCGAGGCCGAGGAAGATCAGCCGCAGACCAAGCGCTTCCCAGAGCTTCACCTTGGGATCCTTGCGCAGCTTTCGAGATCCTCGGTGGGAACGAAGTCGATGAAGTCCACATCGCCCGCCAGCAGCGCCGCAGTGCGCGAGGCGTCGTTCGCGATGAAGCGATAATCGACGTGCTGCCAGCCGGTCTTCGGGCCCCAGTAGCTGTCGTTGCGCGCCAGTTCCACGCGATCGCCCGGCTTGAACGACACGAAACGGAACGGGCCGGTGCCGATCGCTGCCTTGCCGCTGTTGAAGTCCTCGGTCGCCATGCCCTCGTCGGACTTGCGATTGATGATGAAGAACTGCGCCAGATAGGTCGGCAACAGCGGGAACACGCCGTTGGTATGCAGCCGGATAGTATGCGGATCGACGATCTCGGTGCTGGTCACCGGCTTGGTGTAGGCGGCGAAATTGCTTGGGCTGTTCGGCACCTTGGGGATGCGGTCGATGCTGAACACCACATCGTCGGCGACGAAGTCGTTGCCGTTCTGGAATTTGGCCTCGCGCAGCCGGAGCTCCCAGGTATCCGGCGCGACCAGCTTCCAGGATGCGGCGAGGCCCGGCACCAGGCGGGCGTGCTCGTCCATCTCGACCAGCCGGTCGAAGATCTGGCTCGACAGCGAGATGTTTGGCCCGAGATTGTGGTAGTGCGGATCGATGCTGGTCACCGGCGAGCTGACGGCGACCCGCAGCGTCTGCCCGGCTGCCGGCATCGCGCATGCCGCCAGAGCCGCACAAAGTGCGATCCGTCCACCACGTCGCATGGTCTTCTCCCCCGGCCATTCCGGCAGGGGGTTATAGCGGCAGCGTCAGGTCAGGCCCAGTGGCCAGGCACCCAGCGCCAGCCATTGTAGTGGGCCGGCACCCAACCGCCACGCCCATACACCGGCGCCGGGGCGACAACGCAGGCCGACAGCGATATCAGGCAAACCGCCAGCATCAGCAGGCAGCCGACGCGTCGGATCATGGCAGCCACTCCTTGAACGCCTCACAGTTACGCTGCAACCGCTGCGTTGCTGGTCGGTTACCATATTGTATCAGTCCGTGACGGCACCTCGCGGTCCGGTGATCGGCCTCGCATCGGGTCCTGATCAGGGCTACATCGACCGGCATGAACATCCTCTCCATCCAGTCCTGGGTCGCCTACGGCCATGTCGGCAACGCCAGCGCGGTGTTCCCGCTGCAACGGCTGGGGGCCGAGGTCTGGTCGATCAACACGGTGCAGTTCTCCAACCACACCGGCTACGGCCATTGGACCGGACAGGTCTATACCGGCGACGCGGTGCGCGATCTGGTCGACGGCATCGCCGCCCGCGACGTGCTGCGGCACTGCGACGCCGTGCTGTCCGGCTACATGGGTGACGCCGGGATCGGCGAGGCGATCCTGCACGCCGTCACCCGGGTGCGCGAGGCGAACCCGGCAGCGATCTATTGCTGCGATCCGGTGATCGGCGACGTCGAGGAAGGCGTCTACGTACGCGAAGGCATCGAGGAGTTCCTGCGCGACCACGCACTGCCGCAGGCCGATATAGCCACGCCGAACCGGTTCGAGCTGGAACGGCTGACCGGCCTCAACTGCGGTACGCTGTTGGGTGCCAAGGAGGCGATCGAACGGCTCACCGCAACGATGCGTCCGGACGGGCTGCGCTGTGTGCTGCTGACCAGCCTGGAGACCGAGCAAACGCCTGGCGATCATCTCGATCTGCTGGTAGGCGAGGGGGGACGCTTCCACCTGCTGCGCACGCCTCGGCTGCCGGTATCGGTGAACGGCGCCGGCGATGCGATCGCCGCGCTGTTCCTGTTCCATCGTCTCGACACCCGCAGTGCGGTGAAGGCGATGGAGGCGGCGGGATCGGCGGTGCATGGGCTGCTGCGCCGTACCGCCGAGGCCGGTTCGCGCGAGATCCTGACGGTGGCGGCGCAGGAGGAGTTCGTGACGCCCGCGACGCGCTTCGTCGCGCACCCGTGCTGAATGTCCAGGCGCGTCTCATGCGGCGTTGTCGTCACGGATGGCCAACGCGTCCTGCTCGGCCATGCCACACGTTCGCCGCGCTGGGACATCCCCAAGGGATTGGCCGAACCCGGTGAATCACTCGCTGCGGCCGCCATGCGCGAGCTGGCGGAAGAGACCGGTCTCACCGTAACCGAAGCCGAGCTGCTGCCGCTCGGCGTGCACGCTTATCTGCGCGACAAGGACCTTGCGCTGTTCGTGTGCTCGCCGGCCGAGATGCCGTCACCGGACGCCCTTATATGCCGATCGACGTTCGTGTTGCCTGACGGCTCCAGCGTTCCCGAGCTCGATCGCTTTGGCCTGTTCGACTGGGACGAGGCGCTCGGCAAGGTTGGCAAGAACCTGGCGCGGGTGCTCAGGCAGGCGATCCGCTAGCGGCGCGTATCACGCGTTGCCCGGTGCATCCTTTTCCGCGTCGCGCTGCGCGACGGAGTTGGGGGGAGTGGGGCCATGATCCCGTGCCTGGGTCGCCAACCGGTCCACCCGTTCGTTCATCGGATTGCCGGAATGTCCACGCACCCAGCGCCACTCGATCCGATGCGTCTTCGCGGCATCCAACAGCCGACGCCATAGCTCCATGTTCGCTACCGGATCGCCGGCGGCATTGCGCCATTTGCGGCGTACCCATCCGGCGTGCCAACGGGTCACACCATTCTGCACGTACTGGCTGTCGGTATGCAGCACCACCTGGCACGGCCGCTTCAGCGTCTCGAGCGCCATCGCTGCCGCGGTCAGCTCCATGCGGTTGTTGGTGGTCGCCGGTTCGGCTCCGGACAGCTCGCGCTCTACGCCGCGGAACCGCAGGATCGCTGCCCAGCCGCCGGGCCCAGGGTTCGGCTTGCAGCCGCCGTCGGTCCAGATTTCCACCACTTCGGACGCTGACGGACCCGGCGTGACAGTGACCTGCTCAGATGCCATAGGCATGCTCATCGCGCGCGGCGAGGTGAAACCGGAGCCGGCGCAAATATTCCAACGGATCCTTGCGCGTCACCAGCGCACCCGGCGGCGTGTGCAACCAATCGTACAGCCGCGTCAGCAGAAAACGGATTGCCGCACCCCGACACAGCGGAGGCAGCGCCGCACGCTCGGCATCGGACAACGGACGCGTGGCATGGTACGCACGCAGCATGGCGCGCGCCTTGGTGACGTTGAAGGAAAAGTCCGGCTCGAAGCACCACGCGTTCAGGCACACCGCGACGTCGTACGCGAGCACGTCGGTCGCGGCGAAGTAGAAGTCGATCAGTCCGGACAGTTTGCCATCCAGGAAGAACACGTTGTCGGGAAACAGATCGGCATGGATGTGGCCGATCGGCAGCCCGAGCGGCCATGCCGACAGGATACCAGCCAGCGCGTGTTCCAACTCCTCCGCGAGACCCGGCTGCACCTCGTCCGCCCGGGCGCGCGACCGCTCGAGCAGCGGCCGCCAGCCATCCGGCCCAAGCGCATTGCGTCGCGCCGGCGCGTAGTCGCCTCCGGCGACGTGCAGCGCCGCCAGCGCCGCACCCACCGGCGCGCAATGCTCCGGCCGCACACGCCGCGGCCAGACACCAGGCAGAAACGTCGTGATGGCAGCATTCCGCCCGGACAGATGACGCAGCGCCGCACCATCGCGCCCATGCACCGGCAAGGGACACCCGATGCCGCGCTTCGCCAGGTGCTCCATCAGGCCGAGGAACCACGGCAGCTCTGCCGGGTCGACGCGCTTTTCGTACAGCGTCAGGATGAAATCGCCCGAGGTGGTGCGCAGCGAATAGTTGCTGTTCTCCACCCCCTCGGCGATGCCGCGGAACGCGACCATGCTGCCGATGTCGTAGTCCGTGAGGAATGCCGCCAGGGCCTCGTCCGTGACCTCGGTATAGACCGCCATGCGGGATCAGGTCACAGAGGAGAAATGCTGGAAAATGATGGCCTCCTGCGGCGTGTTGTCCAATCGGCTGACGGCGCGCACTATGCCGGCCCCCGCTCTTGCCGGCAACGACCGCGGTGGCGCAAGAAGCGCCCGTCCGGATCCCGGAGTACCTGATGACGGAACGATCGCCGAACCTTGGATGGGCGCAGTGCGCCGCCGTGTGTGCCGTGCTGTTGCCGCTGCTGGCCGACTGCGGACCGGCGCGCAATCAATTCGCGCCGCCCTGCCCGGGTCAGGCGATCCTTGGGGACACCGCTGACTACGACATTCACCGGGCGTCCGGCGCGGCTGGTGCGCCTGGCGGCGGGCGCGACCTGACCGACCTGGTACTGCAGGCCAGGATCGTCGGCATCCAGGGAAGTTGCCGCCCTGCTGACGAGAAGAACCAGATTGCCGTCACCGTCAGTGTCGCGGTCGAGGTCAACCGTGGGCCGGCGATGCCGGGACGCGAAGCCCAGGTGCCGGTGTTCATCGCGGTGACGGATGGCGAGACTGTGCTCGACAAGCACGTATACCTGTTGCAGACCGTGTTCCCGTCCAATGTCGATCGCGTCCCCTTGACGACGGGCGACGTATACTTTCGCGTGCCGGTGACTTCGACCAAGTCAGCCGCCGCCTACACCGTTCTCGCGGGATTTCAGCTCGCCCCGGACCAAATGGGACAGGGTCGCCGCAATGGCGGCCCGTGATGCACGGCGGTTATTGCGCGTCGCGATCCATCGCGGCCAGTATGGCGAGCTGCACGTCGCGCGGCTGCGCGTCCACCGCGTGGAGCAGTGATTTCAGCCGGCTGCGCAGCTCGTAGACCTGATCGAGCAGCGACAGCACCAACGGCATTGCATCCTCGCCGATAGCCATGCCGCGCCGCAGGTCATGGATCAGGCGTACCCGCGCCACGTCGATCTCGTGGAACTCGAAGCCGGGACCGACGGGATCCGGGATCACCCAACCGCGCTCCACCCAGGCGATCAGTTCCACCTGCGGCAGGTCGGCGAACAGCGCGATGACCGCGGTGACGTCCATCACCCGGTCGCCATGCCGGCACGCGGATCCAGCGGATGGCGCGGCTTCCAGGTCTTCAGGAATTCGGCCAGCTCCGGCTCCTCGGCCGGCGGCAGCACGGGATGGACCTCGACGAACTGATGGCCCTTGCCATCGATGCCACGTCCACGCAGCCGCAGCCGCGTGCCGCGGCCGGAATTCGGCGGAATGGTCAGGCGCACCGGTCCCTTGATGGTTGGCACCTCGAGCGTGGTGCCGAGTACCGCCTCCTGCAACGTCACCGGCAGCTCGATGATGATGTCGTCACCCTCGCGACGGAACAGCGGATGCGGCGCGACGTCGACCTCCACCAGCGCGTCACCCGGCGCGCCATCGCCGATCCCTGGCATGCCCTGGCGCTTCAGCCGGATCACCTGGCCGTCGCGCACGCCCGCCGGAATGTGCACATCGAGCGTGCGTCCGTCCGGCAGGTTGACGCGTCGGGTGGTGCCGTTGACGGCATCGAGGAAATCGAGCGTGAGGTGGTACTGAGCGTCCTGGCCGCGCATCGAGAATCGTCGTCCTCCCCCTGCGCCGGCCCGGCCACCGAAAGCCTGGGCGAAAATGCTCTCCAGCTCCTCGGGATCGAGGCCCGCGTCGGCACGGTACTTCTCCCGCCCGGCGGCGTCGCCGAAGTCGCGATAGTACGGCCGCTGCGGCGGCATCTCGTTGCCGGAGGCGTCGATCTCGCCGTGGTCGTAGCGGGCGCGCTTGTCCTTGTCCGACAGGATGTCATAGGCGGCGCTGATCTCCTTGAACCGCTCCGCCGCCTCTGGCTTGCCGGGGTTGACGTCCGGGTGGTGGCGCTTGGCGAGCTTGTGATAGGCGGAGCGGATTGCCGCCTCGCTGTCGGTCTTCTGCACGCCAAGGACTTCGTATGGGTCTCGCATTGGAGACCAGATCAATGATCGGCGGGGCGTGAAATCAAGTGCCGCTCCACACCGGCTGACGCTTGCCCAGGAACGCGTCGATCCCCTCGGCCGCGTCGCGTGCCAGCATGTTCCGCGTCATGACCTCGGAGGCGTAGGCATAAGCTTCGTCCAAGCCCATCTCGGCCTGGCGATAGAACGCTTCCTTGCCGATTGCCAGGGTGAGCGGGCTCTTCGCCACGATCTGCGCGGCAAGCGCTGTGACGGCCGCATCCAGGTCGGCGTCCGGCACCACGCGGTTGACCAGACCGAGCGCATAGGCGCGCGGCGCATCGATCAGTTCGCCGGTCAACAGCATCTCCATCGCCGCCTTGCGGCCGACCGCGCGCGACAAGGCGACCATCGGGGTCGAGCAGAACAGGCCGATGTTAACGCCGGGCGTGGCGAAGCGTGCGGTCGCCGCGGCCACGGCAAGATCGCAGGATGCGACGAGCTGGCAGCCCGCTGCGGTGGCGATACCGTGCACCCGGGCGATCACCGGCTTGGCCAGGCGAACGATGGCGGTCATCAATCTGGAGCAGAGTTCGAAGGTCTCCTGGTAGGCTGCCCGCGCCGGGTTGGCGCGCAGTTCGCGCAGGTCATGACCGGCGCAGAACGCCGGGCCGGCGCCACCGATCACCACCACCTTCACCGCAGGATCAGCGGCAATCGTGGCGATTTCGTCGAGCAAGGCCCGCATCAGCGCCATCGACAGGGCATTGCGTGCCGCGGGTCGGTGCAGTGTCAGCCAGGCGACGCCGTCGGTGTCGCGCCGTTGCAGCAACTGCTCCATCACGCCCGGTTGCTCGTTCATGCCTCGCCCTCCGTGGCGTTCCGCTGCACGATGCCGCCGATCCTAGCAGGAGACGCTGCCATGACGAATGCCGGAGACCATCCCACCGGCGAGCTTGCGCTTCGCACCGTCGCGATGCCGGCCGATACCAATCCGGCCGGTGACATCTTCGGCGGCTGGATCATGTCGCTGATGGACCTTGCCGCCGGTGTCTCCGCCGGCACGCTCGCGAAGGGGCGTGTCGCCACCGCCGCGGTGTCCAATCTCAGCTTTCTCCAGCCGGTGAAGGTGGGTGACGTGGTCTGCGTCTATGCCGACATCACCCGCACAGGGCGCACATCGATCACGCTCGGCGTCGAGGCCTGGGTGCTGCGTCGTGGCCAGGGCGAACGGGTGAAGGTGACGGCGGCCGAGTTCGTGCTGGTCGCGGTGGACGAGGCCGGCCGGCCACGGCAGCTGCCGGCTTAGCCGGAATGAACAGCTCCGGTATCTGGCTCGGGTTACCCGGTTGGCGAGCCAAAACGCCGGGGAACGGCATCGGGCGGCGGCAGCTCTTGCGCAATGACGCAGATCAAGCGAGAGCGAAATCAAAACCGATCGACGCGGTATGGCGCCAGGTCGCATTCCGGCGGTCGGCCGGCCACAGCGGCGGCGATCAGGCGCCCGGTGATCGGTCCCAGTGTCAGCCCCAGATGGTGGTGGCCGAACGCGTAGAACACCCTTCGGCTGTGCGGCGAGCGGCCGATCACCGGCAGTGAATCGGGCGTGGACGGACGATAGCCGAGCCACTCGCGGGTGACACGGTCGGACAGTCCCGGCAGCGCCTCGCGTGCCGCCGGCAGCAGACGACGGATCCGCGAGAAATCGGGCGGCGCGTGCAGGCCCGCCAGTTCGACGCCGCTGGTCAGGCGAATGCCGTCCAGCATCGGCGCCAGCACGAAGCCGCGCTCGGGGAACACCACGGGGCGGCGCAGTGCGCCGGCATCGCCAGGTTCGACATTCAGGTGATAGCCGCGTTCGGTATCGAGGATCACGCGGTCGCCGACCTGGCGCGCAAGTTCCTTGGACCAGGCACCGGCGGCGATCACCACGACATCGAACGTGCGGAAGCCCAGTTCGCAGTCGAGGCGAACGCCGCCCTCGATCGGCTGCACGCCGCGCACGCGTTCCTGTGCGATGCTGCCGCCAAGGTGTTGGAACTGTGCGGCGTGCGCCTGCACCAGCCGATGCGGTGAAGCCACGAACCCGCTCTGTGGCTGAAACAGTGCCTTGGCGAAACGGTGTGCCAGGCCCGGTTCGAGCTGACGGATTTCATCGGGGCCGAGCACGTCGCACCGCACGTCGCGCGCGGCCATGATGTCGCGGTCGTATCGCGTGCCGGCGAAACCGGCTTCGGTCTCATAGACATGCAGCCAACCGACCGGGCGCACGAGATCGTCGGCGCCGGACAGCGCGGCAAGCTCGCGGTGTGCGTCGTAGGCGGGCGTGACCAGCGGCAGCAGCGCGTCGGCGATCCGGTTGACCCGGGCATCGCGGCCGGCGAGCAGGAAGTGGAGCAGCCACGGCGCGATGCGCGGCAGATAGCGCCAGCGCACGCGCACGGCGCTGTCGCGATTGAACAGCATGTGCGGGATTTCGCGCCACAGGGCAGGGGTGCTGTTGGGCACCACCGCGCCGGTGGCGATGACGCCGGCGTTGCCGAACGACGTGGCCGTGCCGGGGGCGCGGTGATCGATCAGCGTGACGTCGTGGCCGTCGCGCCGCAGGTGCAGCGCGCAGGAGACGCCGACGATGCCCGCGCCGACGACGGCTATGCGCATCGGTCAGCCGCCGATCATCGCGGCACGATCAGTGCGTCCACCGCTGTGATGTTGGTCCCGACGCAGATCAGCGGATTGACGTCCAGCTCGGCAATCGCGGCGCGATGGTCCGCAGCGAACGCGGCAACGCGGCAGATCACCTCGGCCAGCACGATTGCGATCTACCGCCGGCATGCCGCGGAACCCATCGAGCAGCCGCGCTCCCTTGAGCTGCGCCAGCAGCGCGAGCGCCTCGTCGTGGGTGACCGGCGCCGGCGCCAGCGCGGTGTCCTGCAGCAGTTCGACCAGGATGCCGCCGAGCCCGACCACCACCAGCGGGCCGAACAGCGGGTCGACGCGCGCACCGACCACCATCTCGACGCCCTGCGGCATCATCTGCTGCACCAGCACGCCGGCGATGCGCGGCGGCGGCGTCACCGCATTGGCCCGCGCCATGATCGTCCGATACGCCTCGCGCACCTCGTCTGCATTGCGCAGGTTGAGCCGCACCACGCCGGCCTCGGTCTTGTGCGGCAGGTCCGGCAATTCGACCTTCAGCACCACCGGAAAGCCGAGTGAGCCGGCGGCGTCCACCGCTTCGTCCACGCTCTGTGCGACGCGCTCGCCGACCACCGGGACGCCGTACAGCGACAGCACCTGCTTTGCCTCGCGCTCGGTCATGGTGCGGCCGCCCGCTGCACCGATCAGCGCGCCGCGCACGCTGCACGGTGTCTGCTGGCGTCGCCGACAATCGCCGGCTTGCCCGCCGCCCGTTTTGCTCCGCGCCAATGCCATGCCGCCAATGCGGCGAAGCAGGACGGCATCGAGCGGAAGAAGGCGACATGCTCCAACTCTTCCGCGTCCTTCACGCCGGGACCTTCCAGCCACTCGGTCTGCCAGGCGAGGCAGGCGATCTTGCCGTGCTTTGCCGCCAGCAAGTCATAGACCGGAATGCGCTTCGCCGACGGCGCGTAGCCGTAGGTCTGCGGCACCACCAGCGCGCCGTACGCGGCATCGCCGAGCAGCGCATCGGCGCAGGCATTCAGCGATTCCGGATTGGCCAGGATCTGCGCGGTCACGTCGCACGGATTGCGCGCGGAACCGAACTCGGGGATGTGCGCCAACAGCACATCGCGCACCGCTTCCGATGGCTGCGGCAACGGCACGCCGAACTGTTCCGCGCGATCCGCCGCCATGATCGCCGCACCGCCCGAGGCGGCCACCACGGCGACCCCGCGCGCCTTCGGCGGCTTTGCCTTGGCGAAGAATGCGGCGGTTTCGGCGAGCGCCTCGAAATCCTCCACCAGGATCGCGCCGGCGCGCTGGAACACCGCGCGATACGCGGCGTGCGAACCGGCGAGCGAGCCGGTGTGCGACATCGCCGCCGCGGCGCCCTGTTCACCGGTCGCCATCTTGAACACGATCAGCGGTTTGTCGCGCTGCCACGCGCGTTCGGCGGCGATCAGCATCCGCTCGGGTTCCGCCATGCCCTCGAACACGCAGGCGATCGCCGCACAGGACGGATCGTCGGCGAGATAGGAGATGTAGTCCGCCATATCGACGTCGCAGGAGTTGCCCGATGTCAGGACGTGGCTGAACGACACGCCGCGCACCACGGCCTGCGCCACCGCCATGCCGAGGGCACCGGACTGGCTCACCATGCCGATCGAATGGCGGCGCGGCGCGGGGATCGGCGTGATGTCCATGAACGTCACGCGCAGGTCCAGCGGTGCGTTCACCACGCCGATGCAGTTCGGCCCGACGAGGCGCATGTTGGCTTCGCGCGCAATGGCCGCCAGGCGGTACTGCTGCGCGATGCGGTCCTGCTTGCCGGTCTCGGAATACCCGGAGGCGAACACGATCACGCCGCCCACGCCGGCGGCGGCGCATTCCACCACGATCTCCTCGACCGCCTCGCGCGGCGCGGTGATCACGGCGCAGTCGGGCACCTCGGGCAGTGCGGCGACGTTCGGGATAGCAGCGCTGCTCGCCGATCCGCTGGTAGCGCGCATTCACCGGATACACCCGGCCGCCGTAGTGCTGCAGATTGTGCAGCACGCGCTCGCCGAACGAGCCCGCGCGCGTCGAGGCGCCGATCACGGCGACGCTGGCGGGGTGCAGCAGGCGTGTGAGATCGGCGTGTTGATAGACGGTGGTTCGTTTTGCTTGCATCACGGGCTCGATTGACGTTTCCGGGCGGCGAGCATACTGAGCGGTAGCTTTTCCGCAAAGGACACCAGCATGTCGTCGCTGTTCGATCTGACCGGCAAGGTCGCCGTCGTCACCGGCTCGAGCAAGGGGATCGGCCGGGCCATCGCCGAACGCATGGCGGAGCACGGCGCGAAGGTGGTGGTATCCAGCCGCAAGGCCGATGTCTGCGAGGCGGTGGCGGCCGGCATTCGCGAGCGGGGCGGCGAGGCAGCGGTGATCCCGTGCCACATCGCGCGCAAGGAGGAACTGCAGAAGCTGGTCGATCAGACCACGGCGCTGTGGGGCGGCATCGACATCATGGTGTGCAATGCCGCGGTCAATCCGTATCTCGGACCGGCGGCAGGCGCGTCGGACGAAGTGTATGAGCGCGTGATGGGCGCCAATGTGCGCAGCAACTTCTGGCTGGCGAACATGGTCTGCCCGCAGATGGCCGCGCGCGGCGGTGGATCGTTCATCGTGATCTCGTCGATCGGCGGATTTCGCGGCACGGCGTCGCTTGGGCTTGTACGGGATCTCCAAGGCCGCGGACATGCAGTTGACGCGCAACATCGCGGTGGAGTGGGGGCCGAAGAACGTGCGCGCCAACTGCATCGCTCCGGGCCTGGTGCGCACCGATTTCGCGCGCGCGCTGTGGGAGGACCCGGTGCGCTATCGCAAGACCACGCGCGACAATCCGTTGCAGCGCATCGGCGAACCGGATGAGATTGCCGGTGCCGCGGTGTTCCTGGCATCGCCGGCCGGCAGCTTCGTGACCGGCCACACGCTGGTGGTGGATGGCGGCACGATGGCCGGTACCGTGTCTGCAGAAGGACGACTGAGCTGACGCGCGACGACGCGGCGGCGCTGGATCGCGCGGACGAACTCGCAACGTTTCGCGACCGGTTCGTGCTGCCGGATGGCGTGATCTACCTCGATGGCAATTCGCTCGGTCCGCTGCCGAAGGCGACGCAGGCGCGGGTGGCGGAAGTGCTCGAGCGGGAGTGGGGACAGTCGCTGATCCGAAGCTGGACCGATCATGGCTGGATCGATCTGCAGTTCCGCATCGGCGAGAAGATCGGCCGACTGATCGGCGCCGCGCCGGGTACGACGGTGGTGGCGGATTCCACCTCGGTGAACCTGTTCAAGCTGCTGGCCGCGGCGTTGGATCAGCGCCCGGGCAGGCGGGTGATCCTGACCGAGGACGGCAACTTTCCGACCGATCTCTATGTGGCGCAAGGTCTCACCGCATTGCTGCAGCGCGGTCATGTGTTGCGACAGGTCACCGATGTGACGGCGGCGCTGGACGATACCGTTGCCGTGTTGCTGCTGACGCACGTCAACTATCGCAGTGGTGCGATGCACGACATGGCGGCGCTGACGCGTGCGGCGCATGAAGCGGGTGCGCTGGTGCTGTGGGATTTGTCGCATTCGGCCGGCGCGGTGCCATTGCAGCTTGATGCGGATGGCGTCGATCTCGCGGTGGGCTGCGGCTACAAGTATCTGAACGGCGGTCCCGGCGCGCCGGCGTTCCTGTATGTCGCGAAGCGCCTGCAGGACGATCTGCGGCTGCCGTTGACCGGCTGGCTTGGCCATGCCGCGCCGTTCGCGTTCGAGAGTACCTACCGTCCTGCTCCTGGCATTACGCGCGCGGTGGTGGGAACGCCGCCGATCCTGTCGCTCGCCGCGGCGGAGGCGGGCATCGACATCGCGCTGGAGGCGCCGATGGCGGCGGTGCGCGCAAAGTCGCTGCGGCTGGCCGAGTTGTTCATCGCGCTGATGGCGCAGGAGCGCGCATTCACACCGCTGACGCCGCGCGAGGCATCGGCGCGCGGCAGCCAGGTCGCGTTCGCGCACCCGCACGGCTACGCGATCATGCAAGCGTTGATCGAACGCGGCGTGATCGGCGATTTCCGCGCGCCGGATGTGCTGCGCTTCGGTCTCGCACCGCTTTATGTGCGGCACGTCGACGTTTGGGACGCGGTCGCGGTGCTGCGCGAGGTGACGCGCGGCGAAGTCTGGCGCGATGTGCGCTTTCAGCAGCGGCGAAGCGTGACCTGAACGTCAGCCATTCTTCGCCTTGTTCTCCAGCGCCTCGGTCAGCCGTTGCGGATCGACCTCGATCTTCACCCCCGCCCGCTCCAACTGGCATAGCATCATCGAACGCGAGTCACGCTCCGCCCAGCCGCGGTTCAGCCCTTCCGCGAGGTCTGCCAGCGCCAGGTTCGCCATGCGCATCGGTACGTTCAGCTCGCGTCCCAATGCTGTCGCCAGCGTCACGTCCTTGTGCGCCAGGCGCAGCGCGAAGGCTGGCGGCTCGTACTGGTTCGGCAGGAACTGGTCGGTCAGCGAGTCGAACGCGCCGCGCCGGCCGATCGCGCCCTGGCGGACCGCTTCCCAGATCGCCAGCGGCTCGATGCCGGCCTTCACGCCCATGCTGAACACTTCCGCCGCCGCGGCGGTGGCGATGTAGCCGAAGCAGTTGTGCACCAGTTTCGCCACCGAACCGGCGCCGATCGGGCCGATGTACTTTGCCGCGTCGCCGATCATGTCGAGCACCGGCTTCCAGTTGTCGAACACGTCCTCGTCGCCGCCGCACCAGATCGCCAATTTGCCGCTCGCCGCGCCGCGCGGGCCGCCGCTCACCGGCGCATCGAACAGATAGCGCGCCCTTGGCGGCGAACGCCTCGTGCGCCTTGCGCACCACGGTCGGCGAGTTGGTGGTCAGGTCGAAATACGCAGTGCCCTTCCGGATCCCGTCCAGCAATCCCGCCGCCACCGCCTCGAATTCCGGCGGGCCGGGGAGCGAGGTGAAGATCACCTCGCTCTGCTCCGCCACTGCCTGCGGCGAGTCCGCCCAGATCGCACCGTCCTGCAAATGACGCGAGGCGGCCTCGCGGCGGATGTCGTGCACCACCAGCGTGTCGCCGCGCGCCTTCAGTCCCTTTTGCAAGTTCGCGGCCATGCTGGCACCCATGGTGCCGAGGCCGATGAATCCCGCCTGCATGGCGCGCTCCTGTTACGGGTTGGCCTCGAACACCTCGCGGGCGATGTTCGCCGCCGTCATCGCAGCAGGCCAGCCGGCATAGAAGGCAAGATGGGTGATCACCTCGGACAGTTCCTCCTTGGTGACGCCGTTGACCAGCGCGCGTTGCAGATGGCCGCGCAACTGCTCCGGCCGATAGGTGGCGATCAGCGTCGCGCAAACGATCAGGCTGCGGTCGCGCTTGGAAAGCTGCGGGCGTTCCCACACGTCGCCGAACAGTACCTTTCTCCGACAGGTCGATCAGCTTGGGAACCGTGCCGCGGACGCGGTCGCGGGATTCCGTCGAGGGTGCCTGGGCCATGGTTTCCTCCTTCGTTGAACTGACGGTGCCATTGCACACTATGCGGGTTTGCGAGTCCAATCAGCGAGGCACGCGATGGCTATCGTGTCATCGTGATAACGCGGTTCGGCGGTGGATTTACGCCAGCTTCGGCCAGATCGCCGACGCGACGGCGATCTCCTCGGGATAGATCGCGACCGGCCTGCCGTTCTGCCACTGGATCATCGCCAGCACGGCATCCACGCGGCGCCCCTTGTCGTCAAACTTCAGGTGATGACCGGGGAAGAACAGCGCCGGTCCGTCATGCATGTCGAGGTTGCGGATCGCTTCCGCCACCTTGTGCCGGTCGGCAACGCCGGCACGTTCCAGCGCCTCCTTGAAGATCAGCACATGGACATAGGCGAACACCGAATCGTGCCCGAACCAGGGCTCTTTGGTGCGCGCGGCGAAGCGCTCGGCCAACTTGTCCTGGTCATGGCCCGGCCAGTTGGCCAGCCCCGCCATCAGACCTTGCAGGATGTCGGCGCCGGTCACCTTCAGCAGCTCCGGCGCGCCGATGTGGCCGCCGCCGCCGACCAGCGGCAGCTTGCCGCCGGCGAGACCGAACTCGGCGAACTTGTCGAGCAGCAGCTTGTCGTCCGGCACGTTGGACGACAGCATGATGCAGAAGTCCGGGCGCGCGCCGCGGATCGGCTGCACCAGCGTTGTCGCATCGGCGATCGGCGGCGTGTACATCTGATCCACCACCGCAGTCAGCCCGAGGTCCTTCAAGGTGTGTTCGCGCACCTCCTTCAGGAAGCTGATGTTGGCAGCGGTGTTGTCGGCTACGATCGCGATCTTGGTCGGCCGCCTGCCGGTAGCCTTCTGCGCCAGATCGACGACCGTAGGCAGCAGTTGCCTCGCCTGGCTGTCGGCGGTGGGTGAAGTCTGGAACACGTAGCGATAGCCACGGCCGGTGATCAGGTCAGAGTACGACAAGGTCAGCCACGGCAGTTCGGCGCGCTCGGTAACTTCCGTGACGGCCAGCGTGAAGCTCGACAGCCAGCAGCCGAAGCCGCCGACCAGATCCGGCTCCTGCGCGATCATGCGCTGCGCTGTGTCCTTCGACTTCTCCGCCGAATCCTGTGCATCGAACTGCAACAGTCGCAGCTTTGCTCCGCCCATCGAGCGGATGCCGCCGGCCGCGTTGATATCGTCGATCGCCATCTCGGCGCCGAGTTTCTCCAGGATGCCGGAGCGCGCCCAGGGGCCCGACAGCGGTACCAGCATGGCGATCTTGACTTCACCCGGTGTCTGCGCACGGGCACGTCGCGCGATGCCGGTGGCGCCGGTCGCGATCGCCATGCCGAGCGTTGTCCTGCGTCCGATCGCTGTGGTGTCGATCATTGTTATGTTCCTCCCTTTGGTCGCGACGGTGGGTCGCCGGCGGAAGGCTAAGGCGTGTCCTCAATTGAGCCAAACGACGGCGACGGCCAGTTGGGTCGCGGCGAGCAGGAATATGGAACCGCAAATCACGCGAAACACGCAAATCCAGGCCAATGCGTCACAGAGCCAGACAATGCGTTTGATTTCGAAGCACGGTTGGCGGAAGCCGTTTCATCAGCGTCCATTTTGCGTGATTTGCGTGATTTGCGGTTCCATTTCCTTTCTTATTTCGAGGACATGCCCTAGTTCGGATCGGCGTCCAACCGTGCGACAATTCCTTCCAGCTCCGGCGACACCGCCGGGTAGCGCCGCAACACCAATGGATCATGTCCCGGGATGATCGCGTCCGGCGCGCTCGCCAGCTTCCGCATCGTCGCGTAACCCGCCAGCGTGTCCTCGTGGCTGTGCATGATCGGGAACGCGCGCCCTTCCTCCATATTGGCGTAGAAGTGACTGGCATCCGACGCCAGCACCATCCAGCCGCGCCGCGTCCACACGCGTACCACCTGCAGGCCCTTCGAGTGCCCGCCCACGTGATGCACGGTCAGCCCCGGCGCCAGTTCGTCGACGCCATCGTGGAACGCGACGCGGCCGGCGAACAGTTTTCGCACCATCGCCACCACATCTGCTTCCTCGAATGGCCCGCGCAGGCCCGCATGGCACATGCACCGCCCGGTGCAATACGCCATCTCGATATCCTGGAGATGATAGCGCGCGTGCGGGAACAGGTCGTAGTTGCCGCAATGGTCGTAGTGCATGTGCGACAGGATCACGTCGCGCACGTCGCCAGGCTCCACGCCGATCGCCTTCAGCCCCACCGATGGTGATCGCACGAACTGCCGCAGCCGCTTTTCGCCCATCGGCGCATCGAAGCCGGTATCGAACACAAACGAACGCTCCGGCCCCTTGATCGCCCACACGAAGTAATCCAGCGGCATCGGCCCGTCATGCGGATCGCCGCCGATGAAGTTGTTCGCCCGCCGCGCATTCGGGTTGTGCGCGTAGTGGACCGCATAGACCTCATAGGGGTCCGGCATCAGGACACCTTCGGCCAGTTCACCGTGGAGGCGGCGATCGAGTCCGGATGCACCGCCACCGGACGCCCGCTCTGCCACTGCACGATGCACAACTTGGCGCCGACGCGCCGGCCCTTCTCGTCGTATTTCAAGGTGCGGTCGGGGAAGAACAGTGCCGGTCCGTCGGTCATATCCAGCTCGCGGATCGCCTGCATCACCTTGTGCCGCTCGGCGACGCCGGCGCGCTCGACCGCCGCCTTCAGGATCATCACGTGTACATAGGCGAATATCGAGTCATGGCCGAACCAAGGCTCCTTGGTCTGCTCGACGAAACGCCTGGACACGTCCTCCACCGCCTTGCCGGGCCAGTTGGCCAGGCCCACCAGAACGCCGTCCAGGTTCTCGGGTCCTGCCACCTTGAGCAGTTCCGGCACGCACCAATGCCCACCGCTGCCGATCTTCGGCAGCCGGTCGCTGCGCAGGTTCATCTCGGCGAACTTGTCCACCAGCAGCTTGTCGTCCGGCACATTGGTGGACTGGAACATCACGAAGTCAGGCCGGCCCGAACGCACGTGCTGAATGATCGTCGTCGCGTCCGTCAGCGGCGGCGTATAGACCTCGTCCGCGATCAGCGTGAGATCGAGGTTCTTCATCACATGGTCGCGGATCGGTTTCATGAAACTGACCGACGCGGCGGTGTTGTCGCCGATGATGGCGACCTTGGTGGGGCGCTTGCCGGACGCCTTTTCGGCCATGTCCACCACCATGGGCACGACCGCCTCGGCCTGTGCATCGGCGGTCGGTGATGATTGGAACACATACTTGTAGCCGCGCCCGGTGATCGCGTCGGAATAGGACAGGGTCAGCCATGGCAGTTCCGCGCGCTCGGTCACTTCGGTGGCGGCGAGCGTGAATGTTGACAGCCAGCAGCCGAAGCCGCCGACCAGATCAGGCTCCTGCGCGATCATGCGCTGCGCCGCGTCCTTCGCCTTCTCGGCGGAATCGCCGGTGTCATACTCGATCAGGCTCAGCTTCGCGCCGCCAAGCGCCTTGATGCCGCCGGCATTGTTGATGTCGGCGATCGCCATGCGCGCGCCCATCTGCTCCAGGATGCCCTGGCGCGCCCATGGGCCTGACAGCGGCACCAACATGGCGATCTTGACGTCCTTGGCCTGCGCGCGGGCGCGCCGCGGTGCCAGCGCCGCGGCACCGGTGGCGAGGCCAAGGCCAAGTGCGCCGCGGCGTCCGAGCGAGGAAATAGCTGTCATCGTATCTACTCCAATGCGATCGTTGATGGTTCAGGCATCGGTCAGCCCGAGATAGGAACGGCGGACCCTGTCGTCCGCCAGCAGTGTCTCATAGCTGCCGTCGAGCACCATACGCCCGGTCTCCAGCACGTAGCCGTGGTCGGACAGTTCCAGTGCCTCGGCGACCCGCTGCTCCACCAGCAGGATGGTGACGCCGTCGTCGCGATGGATCTGCGAGATGCGCTCGAAGATCGTATCGGCGACCGCGGGCGCCAGTCCCATCGACGGCTCATCCAGCATCAGCAGCTTCGGTGCCGAGGCCAGACCGCGGCCGATCGCCAGCATCTGCTGCTCGCCACCCGACAGCGTGCCGGCGAGCTGCGCGGCGCGTTCGGCGAGGATCGGAAACAACGTGTGGATACGCTCAAGCGTGCGGTGCCATTGCGCGCGACCGGCCTTGGTATAGGCGCCCATCTCCAGATTTTCGCGCACGGTCAGCGTTCGGAACACCTGTCGCCCTTCCGGCACGTGCGCGATGCCGAGATGCGCGCGTGCCGACGCCGCCATGGTCAGCAGGTTCCGGCCAAGGAAGCTGATGCCGCCATGCACTGGTGGCACGATGCCGCAGATGGTCTTGAACAATGTGGACTTGCCGGCGCCGTTCGGGCCGACGACGGTGACGAATTGGCCGGTTGCGACCGACAGCGAAACATCGGTCAGCGCGCGCAGGCCGCCATAGGCGACGGAGAGGTTGCTGACTTCAAGCATGTGCATATACAGACCTCCCCCTCCCCTTGCGGGAGGGGGTTAGGGGGAGGGGGACGTGGGCCGTTGTGCGCCGCCCCCTCCCCCTAACCCCCTCCCGCAAGGGGAGGGGGAAAATTAAAATCCGGTGCTGCCAGCTACGCATTCTGCCGCGCCAGGAACTTCTTGCCGAGATACGCCTCGATCACCGCCCGATCCTCCACCACGTCGCGCGGCAATCCGCTGGCCAGCACTGCGCCATGGTCCAGCACCACGAAGCGATCCGCCAGCCGCATCATCGCGTGCATGGTGTGTTCGATGATTGCGATCGTCATGCCCTCGTCGCGTAGTTTGGCCAACACGTCGAGCACTTCGTCGCACTCGTCGCGTCCCAATCCTGCCAGTGTCTCGTCCAGCAGCAGCAGACGCGGCTGACCGGCGAGCGCGCGGGCCAGTTCCATCAGCCGCAGCTGCTTGTTGGTAAGTTGTCCGGCCAGGCGTGTCGCGAGCTGCAGCAGACCAACGCGCCGCAACGCCTGTTCCGCCGCCGCCACCGCATCGCGGTCCGGCAATCCGGCGCCATAGGCACCCACCACCACATTGTCCAGCAGCGGCAGACGCGCAAAGCTGCGCACCACCTGGAAGGTGCGCCCGACGCCCATGCGGCACACCTGGTACACCTTGCGCCCCAGCATCGATTCGCCGGCAAGGACGGCACTGCCGTCATCCGCCGGCAGTACGCCGTTCAGCAGGTTGAACAGCGTGGTCTTGCCAGCGCCGTTCGGGCCGATGATGCCGAGAATCTCGCCCTGCGCGATGGAGAAACTGACCTGGCTGACCGCGCGCAGTCCACCGAACGAGCGCGAAAGATCCTGCACCAGCAGTAATGGCGCCGATGCGCTCACGGCGGCGTAGGCTCGGGCTGGAACCGGCGTCGCGGGCAGGGCAGGGGGGGCGGCGGGAGCGCGCGGCGGAACCAGCGGTCGCGGATGGTCCAGAACAATCCGTCCGGCGCCGCCAGAATGATCACGATGATGGCTGCGCCATACACCACGCCCTGGATGCCGGGCAGGATATTGCCAAGCTGCGCGTTGAGTGACTCCGCCAGCGGCACCAGCACCGCCGCGCCGATCACCGGGCCCCAGATCGATGCCACGCCACCGAACAGCGTGACCACCACCGGCTGGGCGGAAACCAGCAGGCCGAACACCGAATCGGGTGTGACCACCAACAGCACGCACGCATAAAATCCGCCGGCGGCCGCGGCTATGGTGCCGGAGGTGATCAGTGCGCGCATTTTCCATTGTCGCGAATTGATTCCGGCAGCCTCGGCCGCCAGTTCGTTCTGCCTGATTGCCAGCAGGGCCAGGCCGAAGCGGGAATTCTCCACCAGCATGCAGGCCAGCACACCAGCGGCCAGCAGACCCGTGGCGACGATGGTGTAGAGGCGCTGGTCGGCGAATTCCAGGTATGCGGCCGGGTTCGCCCGATGCATCGGCAGCGACAGTTCCTGGAAGCCGAAATATTGCAGGAAGTACAGAATTGCGAGCGGATAGGCGAGCATCGACAGGGCGAAATAGTGGCCGCGCAGACGGAACGTGGGCGTGCCGATGATCACTGCGGCAATCGCGCCGACCACCATGCCGAGTGGAATGCCCAACCATGGGGTCAGGTTCCAATAGACCAGTGCCAGGGTCACTGTGAAGGCGCCGATGCCGAAGAACGACGCATGGCCGAACGACAATTGTCCGCCGTAGCCGGACAGGATGTTCCAGGAAACGCCGAACACCGCCCAGATCGGCACCAGGGTCAGGATCAATTGGTAATAACTGTTGGTGACGAACGCGGCGAACGTCAGATAGCCGACGGTGACGAGCGCCAGCGCGATACCATCGCGGCGCAGACGAACGCTTGCACCTTGTCTCATGCGCGCTCCGCCGAGCGGCCGAACAGACCCTGCGGGCGCAGCATGACGATCAGCAGGAACACCACGAATATCGCGGCATTCTGCAATTGCGGCGGCAATACCAGCGAGGAGCATTGCTGCACGAAACCTACGGTGAGGCCGCCCCAGAATGCGCCGAGGATGCTGCCCATGCCGCCGAGTACCACGCCCGAATACATGATGATGACGTAGTCGAGGCCGATGAACGGACCGAACGACAGATAGGTGGCCATCAGGCCGCCGGCCACCGCGGTGATGCCGCAGCCGAGGGCGAACGCGATGCGATAGGCGCGATCCACGTCGATGCCCATGTAGGTTGCCGCGGTCGGATTGTCGGCGGCTGCACGCAGCGCCTTGCCGAGGCGGGTGTATTCCAGCACCAGATAGAGTGCGATCGCGGTGACGATTGCCA
>CAVVNM010000006.1:0-8643 GCA_963749575.1 uncultured Alphaproteobacteria bacterium | reverse complement strand
CGACCGAGCGCAAACGCCAGGCGATGGCGGCGTTGCGGCCGGCGCTGGCAGCGTATGCGCGCGAGCACGGCGGGCGTTTCCTGCTGTTCGGATCGGCTGCGCGCGACATGCTGCGGCGCGACAGCGATGTCGACATCCTCACCGACTTCCCAGAACCTACCACCGCCGCCGCCTGGAACTTCGCGGAGCGTGCCTGCTGGGATCGCGGCCTTAACCCGGACGTGATGCCGAAGGCGTGGTGCAAGGCCGATTTCCTGGCCCACATCGCGCCCGACATCGTGGTGCTCGGGTGAGCGACGCCGACTGGATCGAAATCGACCACGCGGTCGCATCCGCGGTCGGCAATTTCCGGCGCGGCATCGAATTCTCTCAACATCCGGCGTTCCGGGCGGATGACGTGGTCGGCGCCGCGCTGCGCATGGGTTTCATGCACGCCATCCAGGGCGGCCACACCTCGCTGGAGAATGCGCTGCTGCGCATCCTCGATCTGATCGAGGAGACGCGGCCGCGGGGCGAGGCCTGGCATGCCGATCTGATCAGCCGCGTGGCGCAGGCGGTCGGCCACCGGCCTGCCATCTTGCCGACCGGGGTGGCCGCGTCCGCCGATGAGACCCGCCGCTTCCGCAATCGCGCGACGCGCGCCTACGACAACTTCGATCCTGACCGGACCACGCCGACCGTCGCGGCGGCGGACGATCTGGTGCGGAACCTGCCGGAGGCGGTCGCCCGATTCCGCGCCGCGATCGACCCCTGATCACGCCGCCTTCAACATCCGCTGCGCGATCAGCGTCTCGGCGACCTGCACCGCGTTGAGCGCGGCGCCCTTGCGCAGGTTGTCGGACAAATTGGGGAACCAGGATGGCATCATGTACCCATCGCTGAGGCGCGGATGGCTCGTGGTCGGCGTACTGTGCGTTGCGGCAGCCGTAATCTCCTTGCCGAACGCCGTCTTGGCAGGCTCGGCCCGGGACTACCTGAATGCGCCGATCGACAGCTGGCTCGCCTTTTACAATGTGGGTTATGCCGCCTCAGTGACGCCAGAGGACGGGCTGGATGTAACGGCACCTGTCCGTACCAACGTGCTTTCGCAATCCGTCGTCCTGACGCGGACCATGGATTACTGGGGGCGCACCGGCGGCGTGTCGATCGTGCTGCCCTACCTCGACGTGGCGGCGAGTTCCGGCTCCAATCGCACCGCAGTCAGCGGTGTTTCCGATGTTGGTTTCCTTTGGCAGATCAACATTTTTGGCGGACCTGCCCTGACCCGCGAGGCATTCGCCAACTTCGTGCCCCAGACCTTCGCGAGCTTCCACCTGTTCGTGGGAACACCGCTCGGGGACTATCAATCAGGCCGTGCGCTCAACCCGTCGGCAAACCGATGGACGGTCCGTCCGACGGTCAACTTCAGCTACACGCCAGACAGTGGCTGGTCGTGGCTCGAGACCTATGTGTCGGTTGCAGCCTTTACCCCGAACAATGCGTTCGGGGTTGGCGCCGAGAGCCGCCTGACGCAGCGTCCGCTGTTGATCGTGGAAGGCCATGCGAGCCGAAACATCACCCCTCGCATCTGGCTGTCGGCAGACGCCTATTACAACGTCGGAGGAGAAACGAGCATCGACGCGGCGCGTCAGGGCAACAGCGCCGACACATTGCGACTGGGCGTCGGCATGGGCGCGAGCCTCTGGTCTGGCGGCGACATGGTGCTGAATGCCGAGTCCGTCGTCGCCAAGCCCGAAAGCGAGCCGAACGCTTGGGGCGTCAGGCTCACCCTCCGGCAGTTCTGGTAGCTGTGTGCTGCGTGTCGGCGATCAGGATAGCCGGGCGAACGTGATATTGTCGTCGATGACCGCGTTCGGACCGATCGGAACCTGGCGCGGGTTTGGCAGGTTCAAGCTGCGAAATGTTATTTTATCGCGCCAGACCTTGCGCAGGAAGTCCTCGAAAACCTGAATGGTGAGCTGCTCGCCAGGGCAACGGCGATAGCCGAAGCCGAATGGCGCGAACCCGGCGTAGTCGCAGACCGGCAGCGGCTTGTCGTCCACCACACCGAACACGGTGCCGAACGCGCTATTGGCCAGGGCTGCGTTGCGGCCGTCGGCAACCTTCATTTTCGTTAGGTCGAACGGGCATTTTGCGAAGCCGATCTGCTTGCTCCTGGCCTCGTCCACCTGAGCACTGGTCGGCACATCACGATAGCGGCCCGGGTCAAATTGCTGCGGATTGGTCCAATGCCGCGGATCGAAGCTGGTCGAAGTGTGCGGCGAGATGATGTAGGCGCTCCGCTCGTATGGCAGGCCAAACCGAACGAAGGGCGAGACGCTATCACCGTACTTGTCACTCGATCCCGACCGCCGCGCGTCGGAAATCGACGAGATGCTTCCGCCATTCGGCGAGATCGTGCGAAACAGCTCCATCACGAACATCTCGAGCGGCGTGTAGGGCGCGCCGTTCGCGGCATCCGGATTGCCGGACATCGTTTTCTCGAACGCGGCGCGAATGTCACGATCGCCGCCATCCTGGCTGAGGCGCGACATGATGCCGAAGATCGTGTTGCCCCATTGGCTGAACGCGACGAAGTTATGAAAGCACTCGAAGACGACATCCTTTTTGCTGAAATGCGCGCCGTCACCGGCATTCTTGAGCCAGTACCAGGCAATCGTCCGCTCCGGGTTGGCGATACGCGCGTTGGCGATATCGTCCAGTCGCTCGTCGATCCAGGTCTTGAGGAAGTCCAGGAGCGCGCGCACCGTCATGTAATTGTCGTACACGACCGGCTGGGTCGGGTCGCGGAAGGCGAGGACGGTATTGAAGCTCTCACCGATGGTACGCACCTGCGGCGGAATCGCGTCACCCTTCACCCCGAGATGCAGGTCCCAGTAGATGTCCCAGTAATAGTCGAGATAGTGCCGCATAAAGGGCTGGCCGGCGAACTTCGGGGCGAGCAGCCCGTCGAAGAATTCGACTACCTTGGCGGCATACATCGGCCGGTAAAGATCAGGCGTGACAGCGGACATATATATCCGCTTGCGAAGGTTGTTGTCGCCACGCTTCTCCAGCCCCTGAAGGAACACCGTCACTCCCTCGTCCGGCGTTGGCTTCCAGCCCTGGTAGATCAAACCCCAGAGGTCGTGGGGCAGTGCGTTCTCCTTGGTGAGCGTTACGTCGATCATCGGCAACGCGGGGCGCTCGCCCTCATAGACGCTGGTGAGGAAGAATGGGACGACGGCGTTTTCCACATAGGTCCGGTCGAAATGCGCCGGGATCGACGCGCGGAACCGAGCCAGCGCCGCGGCGAGATCCGGCGATGCGGTATCGGCCGCCGTGGTGTCAGCCGCGGAAGCGGCGCCGGGCAGCAAGCCAGCCGCGCTCGCTGCGGCGCCGGCCAGAACCATCCGTCGTTCCATTTGGACACTCCCTGTTGGATACTCTTCCCAGCTTCGCGCAGGCCGTCCAGCTAAATCGGGTTGGGCTGGGTACGGCAGTTCCCCGGTGTCCGCTGCCTCGCGGATCAATCTCGGTCGCGGTCGTTACGCCGCCTTCAGCATCCGCTGCGCGATCAGCGTCTCGGCGATCTGCACTGCGTTCAGCGCCGCGCCCTTGCGCAAATTGTCCGACACGCACCAGAACGCCAGGCCGTTCGCCACCGTCGGGTCCTTGCGGATGCGGCTGACATACACCGCGTCCTCGCCGGCGCACTCCAGCGGCGTGACGTAGCCGCCGTCCTCGCGCACATCCACCACCTCGACGCCGGGCGCCTCGCGCAGGCAGGCGCGCGCCTCGCCGGCGGTGACCGGCAGCTCGAACTCGACGTTCACCGCCTCGCCGTGGCCGATGAACACCGGCACCCGCACGCAGGTGGCGTGCACCGCGATGTTCGGATCCAGGATCTTCCTGGTCTCCACCACCATCTTCCATTCCTCCTTGGTCGAGCCGTCGTCGAGGAACCTGTCGATGTGCGGGATGCAGTTGAAGGCGATCTCCTTGGTGAACTGCTGCGGCGGCGAGGACTCGTACACGAACGACGACTTGGTGTGGTTGAACAGCTCGTCCATCCCCTCCTTGCCGGCGCCGGACACCGACTGATAGGTCGCCACCACCACCCGCCTGATCCGGAACTCGTCGTGCAGCGGCTTCAGCGCCACCACCAGCTGAATGGTCGAGCAGTTCGGGTTGGCGATGATGTTGCGCCGGCCGAAGTGGCGCAGCGCCTCCGGATTGACCTCCGGCACCACCAACGGCACATCGGGCTCCATGCGGAACTGGCTGGTGTTGTCGATCACCACGCAGCCGGCGGCGGCCGCGCGCGGCGCGTGTACCGCGGAGACCGCGGCGCCGGGCGAGAACAGGCCGATGTCCCAGCCAGCGAAATCGAAGCTCTCCAGGTTCTGCACCTTGAGCACCTGCTTGTCGCCGAACGACACCTCCTGGCCGGTGGAACGGCCCGACGCGACCGCAGCCACCTCGTCCACCGGGAACCGCCGCTCGGCCAGCGTCTTCAGCATCTCGCGCCCGACCGCTCCGGTGGCGCCGACGACTGCGACCCTGTAGCCCATCTGAACTCTCCTTGCGCGCGGGGCTCAGTTAGCGACGGCGCGCCCGTGAGGCAAGGTTGCCGCCAGACCGGACCATGATGGCGGGGCGACGAGAGGGCAGCATGGCTATCCCGAACAAGGCCATCACCCGGCAATGGCTCCTGCTGCTCGCCCTGTCGAGCCTGCTCGCTGTGGCATTGGCGGCGATCCGCCTGCCCGCCGCGCTGCTGCTCGGTCCGATGGTCGCGGCGATCCTGGTCGCGTCGGTCGGCTGGGGCGTGCGCATTCCGCCTGGCCCGAACCTGGTCGCCCAGGCGGTGATCGGCTGCCTGATCGCGCGCAGCATCCCGCCCGCCATCATCGGCGAGATCCTGCACCGCTGGCCGCTGTTCTTCGCGGTGGTCGCCGCGGTGATCGCCGCGAGCACCACCCTCGGCTGGCTGCTCACGCGCTGGCGCGTATTGCCAGGGACCACCGCGGTGTGGGGTTCGTCGCCCGGCGCGGCCACCGCGATGATGCTGATGGCAGCAGCCTACGGGGCTGACATCCGCCTGGTCGCGTTCATGCAATATGTGCGCGTGCTGCTGGTCGCGCTGGTGGCGACCGTGGTGGCCCGGTTATGGACGCCGGCCGGCGCGGGCCCAGCGGCGGCGGCCGCTTGGTTCCCGCCGATCGCCTGGATCCCGTTCACCGAGACCTTGGCGCTGGTGGCATTCGGCGCCGCCGCGGCACGTCTGCGGCGCATCCCGGCAGCACCGTTGCTGCTGCCGCTCGGCCTGGGCATCGCGCTGCAGGATGCCGGATGGCTGGTGATCGAGCTGCCGCCCTGGCTGCTCGCCGTCAGTTACGCGCTGGTGGGCTGGAGCACCGGCCTGGGCTTCAATCGCACGATCCTGCATCACGCCGCGCAGGCGCTCCCCCGCGTCGTCCTGTCGATCCTGGTGCTGATGGCAGTCTGCGGCGGGCTTTCCGCATTGCTGGTTGTGGCGGCCGGGATCGATCCGCTGACCGCCTATCTCGCGACCAGCCCGGGCGGTGCGGACTCGGCGGCGATCATTGCGATGGCCAGCCATGTCGACGTGGCGTTCGTGATGGCGATGCAGACGACCCGCCTCGTGCTGGTGCTGCTGATCGGTCCCAGTCTTGCGCGGTTCGTTGCCCGGCGGGCAGGCGCACGGAAGTCTGCCGAATGACAGCCCGGATCATCCAGACAGTGGTAAAACCGAACAATTCCGACCTACGTTCAGGCATATGCCGACGTAATGCTGGAGGCTCAATGCCCCGTAGGCGCGAGGTCCGACTGTCCAAGAATGGCCGCAACCAGGCGGTCCGCATCCCAGTCGGGTTCGAGTTGCCGGGCGAAACTGCTTTGATGCACCGCGAGGGCAATCGCCTGGTCATCGAGCCGGAGCACAAGTCCGGACTGCTCGCCTTGCTCGCGACCCTGGAGCCGATCAGCGAGGACTTCCCGGATTTCGATGCCGACTTGCTGCCGGCGCGGCGCCTGATCCGGCGCAGGGTCGCCCTCACCTTCTCGCTGTTGGTCGGCGGCTCCAGGTCGAGGACGCGGTGCATGTAGCGGATGGCTGCGACCCGGCGCGATGGTGGCAGGCTTCAGCCCGGCATCCGCCATGGAGGCTATGTGCGCTGCCACCGCCTCGGCCTGGGCGGGCAGGGCCTGTAGGCCGCGCCCGTCGCACCACCGGCGCCATAGGACAGCGTCCACGGCGTAGGCCCGTCTGGTGCTCTCCGACAGGCTGGCTGCCGCGTAGTCGTCCGCGCTGCCCAGCTCGGCCGCCAGCTCCGTGGTCAGGGCACCGGGAGCGAGCGGGATCAGATCGTGCATGTGGTAGGGGAGCGTTCAGAAGGAGAGTTATCGCCCGTAGTAGATATCTGTTTCGTCCGCGCTTGTAAAGGATAATAGATATCCGCTAGACATCCCGAACCGTGCCGATTGGGTGCCCAATGCCGAGGGTCAAGAAATACTTCGAGGTGATGGTGTCACGGTTCCTGACAGGGACGTTCGAGCGGATCGAACTCGGTGCTCACGCCGACCGAGGATCGGGCCGAGTTCGTCCGTGCGGCGGTCGAGCGGGAACTGAAACGGCGGGTCAGGGCTGGAGCGGATCCCCTCGCCCGCCATCTCGCGCCCCCGACCGCGCGTGAGATCGCGGCCAGGAAGACCGGGTGATAGCCCGTGAGGTCAACGGGATTGTGGAGAGGGCCGTATGACGGTCAGCTTTGAAGAGCAGCAGCGTAAAGCCGTCGAACCGAAGAAACGCGAGGTCGAGCAGCTGGTGGAGCAGCTTCTCAGGCGCAACTCCAATCTGACCAAGCGGCAGCGCTTCTTTATGAAGGAGGCGCTGGATAATGCTCGCTGCGGTCGGTTTTCGTTGGCAAAGCAGGATATTGCCGATTTCCTCCGACCGGAGAGCGACTGGTCCCATCTTTCGCCGGTCACCGACGAGATGGTCGAGGGCGTGAATCACCAGCTCCTGCTGCACCGGTTGGACGAGCTCAAGGCAATGCCGCCTCAGTGGCCCCCGGTGTTCACGGACTTCGCCGCGTGGTCCACCCAGCAAGCAGCGCTGCTGCGCCTGCTCGCGGTCGGCGAGCGGCTCGACAACGACGAAGAGGTGGACTGGGGAAACGTCATCGAGGAGATCGAGAGCTTGGGCCGGTCGCAACAGAATGAGTTGGCCAGCCGGGTGCGCACGGTGCTCGAGCATCTGCTCCGACTTGACGCTTCACCAGCTAACGACCCGCGCGCCGGGTGGCGCTCCACGATCGAGCGCGGCCGGGCGGACATCGAGAAATTGCTTGAGGACAACCCGAGTCTGCGCCCGCGGCTTGATGATATCATCGCAGCCGAGCTGCCCAGGGCGCGGAAGATCGCGGCAACGACGCTCGAGGAATACGGCGAGCACCCGCGCACCCCTCTCGATCAGCTCAGCTACACCAAGGAACAGGTGTTGGGTTCGGCTTGACCGGGTCACCGGCCTTCGGCGAGGCCGAGGTTCTCGGCGAAGGACGGCGGCTAAGGGATTGACCCGGCTCGATTGCGATCTGTAGCTGATCATCCCCGGAGACCATCGACTGACCCAGGGATGTCCCCAGGGATGTCACGTGGTTGAGCTATGCCGAACTCGGCCGATCACGCGGGATCTCCCCTGCATCGGATCGGCGAAGCGGTTGTCCAACCCGTCGCTGGCGCAAGCGGGCCGGCAATGATGGGACAACGCGGGTGGCTGTCCCGGTCAGTGAAACCGTTGCACGTGAGACAGACTCCCGGGATGTCTCCGGGGATGTCTCGCCGTTCCATGCGAAGACGCTGGCCGCCCTCGAGGACGCCCAAACCGAGGCTAACAAGCGGGCCGCCTCCGCCCTCGTCCTCGCCGATCGCACACTCGCACAGCTCGCCGATGCCGGAGAGCGGGCGGACCGCCTCGAGCGGGATCTGGCGTTCGCGCTCTCCGCCGTGGATCAGGCCCGTGCCGGGGCCCAGGCATCCCAGGCCGCCGCCGAGACCTCGACGCTTGATCTTCGCAGTCGAAGCTCAGGGCATGGTGCCTCAGATCGAGCGGATCGCTGCGCCCTATGGAATTGCGGTCCATTCGTCCGGTGGATTCGACAGCACCACCGCCAAATACCAGTTGGCGGAGCGTCTCGGCGAATACGACGCAGTCGAGGTGCTGCATCTCGGGGATCACGATCCGTCCGGCGTCCACCCGTTCCTGTCGATGGTCGACGACGTGGAAACCCTCGCCCTCGATCTCGGACTCGATGTCGACATCAAGTTTACCCGCCTAGCCGTGACTCCGCGGCAGGTCACGGCACTCGGCCTGCCGACTGCGCTGCCCAAGGTCACCGACCGGCGGAAGTTCGAGGGCGCCACCGTCCGGCTTGAGGCGATCCCACCTGACGTCCTGGCGGCATTGTCCGAGAGGCCATCGAGGAGCGGCTCGATCGCGACGCCTACGGGGCGGTGCTGGCGGAGCAGAAGACGGCCAGACAAGGGTTGTCGCGGCGGCTCCGACCGCTGTTGCGAGACGCCGGGGAGGGCACGCCATGAGCGCCCCGACCGCGCACAATTGCGAATCGGGGCACTTAG
>CAVVNM010000005.1:0-19562 GCA_963749575.1 uncultured Alphaproteobacteria bacterium | reverse complement strand
ATCGGTGCAGGAGCCGTCTTCATCATCGGGCACGCCGCGGTGAAGGCGTTTGTTGGCTCAGCCACGAAAATGTCGGAGCGCTAGCGCATGGGCGGTGAGCGGGTCCTGCGACATCACCTGGTCGATCGCCTGTATCACTGGACGATGGCAGTTGCGGTGCTGACCTGTCTGTTCACCGCGTTCCTCCCGATCCTCGGTTGGAAGTTCGACTGGGTAACGGCGCACTGGATTGCCGGGATCGTCCTGACCGCGGCTATCCTGTTCCATATCGTACGGGCCGCGCTGTGGCAGGATTTCTGGTCCATGGTGATCGGACCGCGCGATCTGCGCAGCTCCTGGCGCCTTGTGTCGTTGGCGGTTCGGCGCGGCGGATTGCTGCCGCAGCTCGATGCCAAGTATTCGCCGCTGCAAAAGCTCTTCCACATGCTGGTGGCCGCCGCAGTGCTCGCTATCGTGGTGACCGGGCTATTGATGCTGAGCAAGATCGATACCCCGTTCTGGCGGCGCAATCCGTACTGGCTGACCGACGCTCAGTGGGGGATGACCTACGCAATCCACGGGCTATGCGCGATGGCAATGATCACGCTGATCATGGTGCATGTCTATTTCGGCATACGTCCTGAGAAAATGTGGATGACGCGCTCCATGTTCCATGGCTGGATTTCGCGCGAGGATTATCTGCGGCATCATGATCCGCAGCGTTGGCCGGTGCCGGATGCAGAGCGGACATCGCGGCAAGGTGACGGAACCGCGTATCCCGCCGGCGAGTGAAGGCAAATCGCAGGGAAGCCGATGATCATGCCAGATGCTGCACCAGCGTTGTCGTTGGCAGAGCGGATCGAGACCGTTGAACAGGCGTACGAGTTGATGCTGGCCTACGCTGCACAGGGACGGCAGAACGATACTGATGACAGCAGCTCGATCCGGCGCTTTCTGCAACGCGCCGATACTGCGCTGAACGGGCTGGCGGCGTGCTTGCGGGAGCATGTGGCAGAGCAGTCGGATGCCTATGGCGATTTCATTGCGGTATCGAAAAGGATGCGTGCCGGACGCGCGCCGCACTTCGCCTGGTGCTCGCGCAGAAGGCGCTGAGTTCGCAGCTCATCGACAACCTGAACGCTTCGATTCACCTACGCGCGCTGCTGACCGATATCTTCCTGATCGACGAGACACTGAAGAGCACCGATCGTGCTGCCTGACGCCGCACGACTTCGAACTCGGCGTGATAGGTCTCGGTGCAATGGGCGCGCGTATCGCCGCACGCCTGGTATGGGAAGGATTCAACCCGCAGGTCTATGATATCGTGGACATCGCGGTGCGGATGTTCACCAATGACGTCGGCGGCATGATGAGCGGTTCGCCGAAGATGATGGCGCAGAGCTGTGACGTCATCATTACGGTGTTGCCGTCAGCCGACGCATTGCGCGACGTCATATACGGTTGGGAAGGATTGGCCGACGGGTTCCGGGCTGGCGGCATTGTCATCGATATGGGGGGGGCGGACCCGCTGGCGACGGTCGATCTGGCAACGCGACTGTCCGAGCGCGGCATCGACCTGGTCGACGCACCGGTGCTCGGCACGCCCGCTGACGCGCGTGCCGGCAAGCTCACTTGCATCATCGGCGGTGACGCAGCGGTGGTGGAGCGCTGCCGGCCGATCTTTGCCGTGCTGGCGGCGCGCACGCTGCATGTCGGACCGGTGGGTTCGGGCCAGGTGGGTGCGGCACTCGGCGACTTTATGCGCGCGGCGGGGATACTTGCAGCCAGCGAGGCGCTGCGCATCGGCCAGCAGTTCGGTCTGAATGCGAACTCAGTGGTGGAGATCGGCCAAACACTTGGCGGGGTCGGTCCCGCGATGGCAACTCTGCTGTGCGAACATGTGCTGACGCGCACATTCAACACCGGGCTGGCGCTCGGGCACGTGCTGAAGGGATTGGAGATCACCGGTCGTGTTGCGCAATCTGCCGGCGTGCACGCGCCGTTGCTGGCTGGATGCCGTGCTGCCTGGGCGGCCGCCGAGGCAGGGATCGGTTCGGGCGCCGACCAGAGTGAATTGATCAGGTGGCTGGAGTCCGAGCAGCCGCCGGAGCCGAAGAACGCGGTCTGAGGCCCGATCGATGTTGCGGGAAACGGCGTACTGAGCCACTGATGTGCACCGTCGGACGCAATCAAGTCTCCAGCCAAGGATCCCCGCCATGAGTGCCACCGTCCAAACCACGGCACTGCCGATCCCAGCTATCAGCCGTTGGGCGAGGCCTAACGAAGTGCCGGTGATCGACTTTGCACCATTGGCATCGAAGTCTGACTCCGCCATCGACAGGCTGGCCAAGGAAGTCGATGATGCCAGCCGTGAGATCGGCTTCTTTACGGTGGTAAATCACCCCGTGCCGGCGCCGCTGATTCGCCGAATCTTCGTGGAATCGGCGCGCTTTTTCCGCCAGCCGCTGGAACAAAAGCTGCGGCTGCACATGCGCAATTCGGCGAATTTCCGCGGCTATCTGCCGATGGATGAGGGCATCCCCGATGCCGGCCAACGCGGCCGTGCCGTGCAGGGATTCCAAGAGCACATGGCCCCCGGCCAGTTGCCGCCACGCAAGCCGAACCAGAACGAGGTGTTCCAGATCTCGCTGGAGCTCGGTGCCGATGATCCTGACGTGCAGGCAGGCAAACCGTTGCATGGCCAGAATCTCTGGCCTGAGGACCTGCCAGGCTTCCGCGAGGTGGTGCTGGACTACTACGGCACGATGCGGCAGTTCGCCGCATTGATGGCTTCGGTGTTCGCGCGGGGACTGGGGATGGAGAAGGATTTCTTCGTGCCATTCTACACCAAGCCACTGATCCAGCTGCGCCTGCTGCATTATCTGCCGCAGGACAGGCAGGCCGCACTCGAAGGCGGCGCCTCCCGCGCACAT
Source organism: uncultured Alphaproteobacteria bacterium (assembly GCA_963749575.1). Classification (GTDB taxonomy): domain Bacteria; phylum Pseudomonadota; class Alphaproteobacteria; order Acetobacterales; family Acetobacteraceae; genus JAMXLO01. Next base: position 16,650 of record CAVVNM010000005.1, on the reverse strand, counting down.
TCCGACGCGGGCGGCTTCACCATGCTGCAGCAAGACGATGTCGGTGGACTGGAGATCCGCAGCAAGACCGGCGAATGGATCGTGGTGCCGCCGCTGGAGAACAGTTTCGTCGTCAACATCGGCGACAGCATGAAGATGTGGACCAACCACCAATTCGCCTCCACGATGCACCGCGTGGTCAACCATTACGGCCGCGATCGTTACTCCATCGGCGTGTTCGCCAACCCGAACTACGACACCGTCATTTCACCGCTGCCGACCTGTGTTGACCAGGCGCATCCGCCGATATTCGAGCAGATGCATATCGGAGAGGCGCTGTTGTTCCTGTACAGCCGGGTCTGGCCGTCGCAGGGAAATGCTCAGGTCGTGTCGAACTACTGACCGGTCGAGGTAGGGGAGAGATCACCGCAACAAGACCATCGCAGCTGCCGGCATAACCGTCAGACGAACCACGCTATTGCCGAGATTGCGATCGTCACAGTGATGGCACCGCCGATGCGCGTAGCGATTTGCGCGAACGGCATCAGCTCCATACGGTTCGCGGCGGTCAGGATCGCAACATCGCCGGTGCCGCCCTGGCCGCTGTGGCAGGCGTTCACGATCGCCGATTCGATCGGATAGAGATTGACCCATCGGCCGACAAAAAAGCCGGTGCACATGATGGTTCCGACGGTTGCGACGATGGTAATCAGGATCTCCGGCCGTAGCGTCGCAACCAGCGCATCCCAGGGCGTCAGCGCGACGCCGATCGTGAACAGCAGAGGGTAGGTCACGACCTGTGCGAAGAACCGGTACACCACACCGGCACCTTCCCGCAGAGTAGTGGAGACCGCACGAACCAACTTCAGCACGACCGCAGTGAACAGCATCAGCACCGGCGCGGGGAAGCCGGTCAGGTCCTGCACCATCATGCCGACCAGATAAAGCGTGATCGCCGTCAGTCCGGCAGCCGCCACAGTCGCGGCCGTGATTGGCTGATTGGTCGGACGCTCCTCCTCGGCGATCGCCGCGTTGGCCAGCGCGTCGCCGTGCTCCGCCGGCTGCAGTCTTCCTTCGCCGGTCAGATGCGGATAGCGCTTGCCGATATAGTTGATTGCGCCGGAGAATATGATCGCCGTCAGGCTGCCAAGCATCACAGCGGGAATGATGGTGGCGAAGATGTCGCCCTGCGGCTGGTGGGTGATGGTGGCGTAGCCAAGCGACAGCGGGAGCGCCCCTTCACCGACGCCGCCGCCCATGATCGGCACGACGATGTAGAACAACGTGTGGATGGCGCCCAGCCCAAACGCCCATCCCACTGCCGTGCCGACGATCGCGGCGGCGATGGAGCCGGTTATCAGCGGCACGAAGACCTTCAGAAATCCCTTGATCAGAACGTCACGCTGCATGCCCAGGATACTGCCGACGATGATGCAGCAGATGAACAAGTACAGAAAATTCGACTGCTTGGCAAAGTCGGTTACCGACTTGATCACCGCGGCCGGAAGCAAATGCGCATAGACCAGGTAGGACGGCAGGAAGGTCGCGATGATCGCGGCGCCTCCGACATTACGAAGGATCGGAATGTTCTGGCCGATCTCCGCGCAGACATAAGCACCCAGCGCGATCAGCGGAATCATCATTGTCAGTTCAGGCGGCAATTTGCCCAGCCACACGAACCCCGCCATCAGCGCCAGGATCAACGGGAACAGCGGCAACGGAATGATGCCGATCCGCGTGTCAACCAGCCGCCACCAGCCACGCAGCCTTGCGCCGGCCTCGGTCATCGGCGCGACGGCGGCGGTAGCTTCCAGGTGCTCCATCTGGTCCATGATTTTCCTTTTATTATCCTGATGTTTGTCCGATAGCGACGCGATGGCCAACTGTCCGCCCAGTGCGGGAGACAGCGTAGGTCCGATGCGGAACGATTGGGACGCACCGGCGAGCGCGGCGACAAACATATCCACGGAGCATGACGCTTTTCACACCACCGGCCGGACCGATTTCCAGGTCGTGTGGATACGCCCCAGGGTGCCGCTGTCGGGGCCAGCTGCCGGCGATGGCGGCGGCCGGGAAAGTCAGAAGCATTGTCATGACCAATCGAACCGAGTCGACGATGGTGCTGGTCCGGTGCCGCGTGGGAAGCACCTTCTGAACCTACGCTCCGGCGAAGGCGCGTACCAGCAGAGTCACGCATATCAACGTCGCTTGCAACTCGATCATTCCCGGCCGACCCGATGATGTGACGCGTATTAGGGCCATGAGCGGACGAACTGAGCATAGAACGCTTCCCGGTACTGAGGCGGGGCAGGGCATCCTCGCCTGGTCATTGCATCGAGCTGTTCGCGCGTCGCATGATCGGTGCCCGTGCGGGCCGCAGGATTCCGCGCGATTCGGGAGTGAAGCGTGATGCCGTGGTGGCGGATGGTGTGCCTGCTGATCCTGGCAGGGACAGCCTCGATGGCGCAGGCGCAGTTGCCGTTCGCCATCCCGAAACCCGCGCCGCCGACCGCGGCCAATCTGTTCGCCAATCACTGCGGCATCTGCCATACCGTCGAACGCGGCGGCGCGCCGCGCCAGGGGCCGAACCTTGCGGGTGTGTTCCAGCGCAAGGCCGGCACACTGCTGGGCTTCCGCTATTCTCCCGGCTTTGCCCTGGCGGATTTCGTCTGGGACGACGCGCATCTCGATGCCTGGCTTGCCGACCCGCAGAAGCTGATCCCCGGTACCGCGATGAAGTACCGGCAGGCCGATCCGGCAATCCGCAGCAGCATTATCGCATGGCTGAAGGAGCAACACTGATGGCGAAGCTGATCCACAGCATGATCCGGGTACTGGACGAGGCACGCTCGGTCGATTTCTACCGACGCGGATTCGGCATGCGGGTGGCTGATCGCTACGATTTCGAGGGGTTCACACTGGTCTATCTGTCGGCCGAGGACAGCGGCTTCGAGCTGGAACTCACCATCAATCATGGACGGACCGAGCCGTATCCACTCGGTGAAGCCTACGGCCATATCGCATTCGTGGTCGACGATCTCGCGACGGAACACGCACGCTTCGCCGCGGAAGCGCTGGCGCCGAACCCGATCCGCGAATTCCATCGCGACGGCGCACTGATGGCGAAGTTCTTTTTCGTGCAGGACCCCGATGGCTACCGCATCGAGGTGCTGCAGCGTCACGGCCGCTATCGCTGAACGGCAACCAACAGTGGCAATCAAGGGAGCTACGAACATGAGGCAAGTGGACAGGCGAACCAAGGTCAGCCGCCGCGTCTTCCTGCGCGGCAGCGCAACTGCGGTCCCCGCCGCCGCGATCGCGGCCGCGGGGATGAGCATCAGCCCCGAAGCGGCCTGGGCGCAGGACGCCAAGACCCTGACGCCGCACACGATGGCGACGCTGGCGCGGATGGCTCGTGACATCTATCCGCACGACCGGCTCGCCGACGTCTATTATATCAAGGCGGTGGCAGGCTACGACGACAAGGCCGGACAGGACGCTGGGTTCCGCAAGATGGTCGACACCGGCGTGGCACAGCTCGATGCCAGCGCGCAGCAGCACCACAAGAGCCCGTACATGATGGTGGAGTGGGAGAACGACCGCGTCGTGCTGCTGCAGGGCGTCGAGCAGGGCGCGCTGTTCAAGAAGCTGCACGGCGATCTGCTGATAACGCTCTACAACAACAAGGAGGTGTGGCCGAAGTTTGGCTACGAGGGTGCCTCTGCCGACAAGGGCGGCTACATCAACCGCGGCTTCAACGACATCGACTGGCTGCCGCAGGCATAGGGGAGGCGACAATGGCCAAATTCGATCTGAACGACGACAGCGTCGTCTGCATCGTCGGCTCCGGCGCCGGCGGTGGCACGCTCGGCAACGAACTGGCGCAGAAGGGCATCAAGGTGGTGATCCTGGAGGCCGGCGGACGCCACGAGATCCCGGACTTCGTCAACGATGAATGGGCGAGCTTTGGGCAGCTCGCCTGGAAGGACATGCGTACCACGTCGGGCTCCTGGCGGGTGGCGCACGATTTTCCGAATTTGCCGGCCTGGATCGTCAAGTCGGTCGGCGGTTCGACGGCGCACTGGGCCGGCGCCTCGCTGCGGTTTCAGGAGTACGAGTTCAAGGCGCGCGGCACCTACGGCAACCTCGCCGGCGCAACCCTGATGGATTGGCCGATCACGCTCGCGGAGATGGAGCCGTGGTACGCAAAGGCCGAGGACAAGATGGGCACCACGGGGACCAACAACATCCCTCGCCTGCCCGGCAACAACAACTTCAAGGTGCTCGAAGCCGGTGCGCGCAGGCTGGGCTACAAGGAAGTGCACACCGGGAACATGTCGATCAACAGCCAGCCGCGCGATGGTCGCAGCGCCTGCCAGCAGATCGGGTTCTGTTTCCAGGGCTGCAAGTCCGGCGGCAAGTGGTCGACGCTGTACACCGAGATCCCCAAGGGCGAGGCGACCGGCAATCTCGAGGTGCGGCCGAACGCAATGGCGGTGCGCATCGAACACGATGCGCAAGGCAAGGTCATTGGCGTCGTGTATGTCGATGCTGACGGCAAGCAACAGCGGCAAAAGGCCCGCGTGGTGGCGGTCGCGGGGAATTCGCTGGAGAGCCCTCGCCTGCTGCTGAACAGCGAGTCAGCGAAATACCCGCAAGGTTTGGCGAACGGCTCGGGACAGGTGGGACGCAACTACATGCGCCATACCACCGGCAGCGTGTATGCGGTGTTCGAAAATCCGGTGCACATGTATCGCGGCACCACCATGGCAGGCATCGTGCGTGACGAGGCGCGCAACGATCCGAAGCGCGGCTTCGTCGGCGGTTATGAACTCGAGACCCTATCGCTCGGGCTGCCGTTCATGGCGGCGTTCCTGAACCCGGGCGCCTGGGGGCGCAACTTCACCAGCGCGATCGACGACTACGCCAACATGGCGGGACTGTGGATCGTCGGCGAGGACATGCCGCGCGAGCAGAACCGGGTGACGCTCGATCCGAAAGTGAAGGACGCGAACGGCATGCCGGTGGCGAGCGTGCATTTCGACGACCACGAGAACGACGAGAAGATGCGCAACCATGCCTACCGACAAGGCGCGGCCATCTACGATGCGGTCGGCGCGGTGCGCACTTTCCCGACACCGCCGTATCCGAGCACGCACAATCTCGGCACCAACCGCATGAGCGCCAATGCGCGCGACGGCGTGGTGAACAAATGGGGCCAGGCGCACGACGTCAAGAACCTGTTCGTGTCCGACGGCAGCCAGTTCACCAGCGGCGCGGCGTGCAACCCGACCTTGACCATCGTGGCACTGGCGATTTGCCAGGCTGACGCGATGGCCGGAATGATGAGCCGAAAGGAGATCTAGCGGGTCTCTGTATTCGTACTCGATGCCGCTCCCGCGCGACATTCCCGCACCGGCGGGAAACTAGCGTCGGCGCTGCAAATCACGTCATCCCCGCGAACGCGGGGACCCAGGGGTCGAGCCGGTGCTGGTGCCCCTGGGTTCCCGCTTTCGCGGGAATGACAACAGGTGGCAGTACTTCACCCGTTTGCTCAGGCCAGTTGACCGGCACGCATCTCCCTCTCTATTGAACCGGCCGCCTGTACCGCGGTGCACCAATCCCGAGAAGGACGGTCGATGACTTTGCGCCGCCTGGCCGCGCTGCTTGCGGCGTTCGCGTGGTTCGGCGCCGCGCAGGCCCAGATGTCGGGTGGGCCGCCGGCGGTCGGCGTGGTCCGCGCGACGCGTGAGGCCGTCACCGAGTTGTCCGAATTCATCGGCCGCATCCAGGCTGTGGACCGCGTGTCGCTCACCGCGCGGGTGACCGCATTCCTCGATCAACGCCTGTTCATCGAAGGCACCGAGGTGAAGGAGGGCGATCTGCTCTATCGCCTGGAACAGCCGCCGTTCGTGGCCGCGGTGGCGCAACAGGAGGCGGCCGTCGCGGATGCCAGCTCCAGGCTCGCCAACGCCAATATCCAGCTCGCCCGCGCGCAGTCGCTGCTGAACACGCCAGCCGGTCAGCGCTCGACGGTGGACGATGCGGTTGCCGCGCAGCGGTCGCAGGCGGCACAACTTGCGGGTGCGCAGGCGCAGTTGCGCATCGCACAGATCAACCTGGCCTATACCGAGATCCATGCGCCGGTCAGCGGCAAGATCAGCCGTACCAATATTACCGTGGGCAATGTGGTATCGCCGAGTGTCGGTCCGCTCACGAGCATTGTCAGCCAGGACCCGATGTACGTGCTGTTCCCGATCGCGGTGCGCGCGGAGATCGATCTGGAGAAGCGCTATGCCGACAAGGGCGGCATGAGCGCGGTGGTGATCCGGATTCGTCTGCCCGACGGGTCGCTGTTCGGGCAGACCGGCAAGATCGACTATATCGAGCCCAGCGTGCAGGCCACCACCGACACCATCCTGATGCGCGGCAGGATCGCCAATCCGCCGCTCAAACCGATCGAACCCAACAAGCCGGTGGACCGGCCGCTGATCGATGGCGAGTTCGTTACCGTGCTGGTCGAAGGTATCGAACCGGTCGAGGCACTCGGGATACCGCGCGCCGCCGTCCTGTCGGACCAGCAGGGCGACTATGTCTATCTCGTCGACAGTCAAAACCACGTCGAGCAGCGTCGCGTTCAACTCGGCCAATCGACGCCCTCCACCGCGGTGATCATGGCCGGGCTCAACGAGGGCGACATGGTCGTGCTCGAGGGCATCCAGCGGGTGCGGCCGGGCATCCAGGTGGTGCCTGGACCTGCGGCGCCAACACCAGCGGCGCCGAGACCGGCAGGACAATAGCGGCATGATTTCGGCCGTCTTCGTCGATCGCCCGCGGCTGGCGATCGTCATCGCCATCCTGGTGACGCTTGCCGGTGTGCTGTCGCTGCTGCGCATTCCGGTCGCACAGTTTCCCGACATCGTGCCGCCGCAGGTGACCATCTCCACCAGCTACACCGGCGCCTCCGCCGCCGTGGTCGAAGCCACTGTCGCGCAGCCGCTGGAAGCGCAGATCATCGGCGTCGACAAGATGATCTACATGAAATCCAGTAGCGGCAACGACGGCAGCTATTCGCTGACTGTCAGCTTCGAGCTGGGCACCGATCCCGACATCGACACGGTCAACGTCAACAACCGCGTGCAGCAGGCACTGTCGAAGCTGCCGCCCGACGTGCAGCGTTACGGCCTTACCGTGCGCAAGCGGTCTGCCGCGATCCTGGAATTCCTGCAGTTCTACAGCGAGGGCGGCAAGCTGGACCCGCTGTTCATCAGCAACTACGTCACCATCAACGCGCTGGACCGGCTGCAGCGTACCCCCGGTGTCGGCGATGCCCAGCTGTTCGGACGCCTCGACTATTCGATGCGGGTATGGTTCGACATGAACCGGTTGATCAGCCTGAACCTGGCGCCATCGGACATCATCGCGGCGATCCAGCAGCAGAACGTACAGGCCGCGGTGGGACGCATCGGCGCGCGGCCGACCAGCGACGCGACGCAATTCCAGATCAACGTGCAGACCCAAGGCCGCCTGGTCACGCCGGAGCAGTTCGGCAACATCGTGATCCGCGCCAACCCTGACGGTTCGGTGCTGCGCCTGTCCGACATCGCGCGGATCGAGCTCGGTGCGGCGAACATGGACACCGAGAGCCGGCTGAACGGCAACCCTGCGGTGTCGATCGGCCTTTTTCTGTCGCCGGGCGCCAATGCGGTACAGACCTCGGCGCGCGTACAGGCCGCGCTTGACGAACTGGGCAAGCGTTTTCCGGAGGGTCTGCAGGCACGCGTGTTCTACGACAGTTCGTCGTTCGTCGCCGCCACCATCGTCGAAGTGGAGAAGACCCTCGGCATCGCCTTCGCGCTGGTGGTGCTGGTCGTGTTCCTGTTCCTCGGCAATCTCCGCGCGACGATCATTCCCATGGTGGCGATACCGGTCAGCCTGATCGGCACTTTCGCGATCCTGCTGGCCGCCGGATTTTCCGCCAATACCGTATCGCTGCTTGCGTTGGTACTCGGTATCGGCGTCGTGGTGGATGACGCCATCGTGGTGGTGGAGAACGCCGAACGCGTGATGGCGGAGCACCCGGACATGCCACCGGGTGAGGCGACCAAGATGGCGATGCGGCAGATCACCGGACCGGTGATCGCGATCTCGCTGGTGCTGCTGTCGGTGTTCGTGCCGGTCGCCTTCATCCCTGGCGTGTCGGGCTCGTTGTTCCGTCAGTTCGCCGTCACCATCAGCGTGGCGATGCTGATCTCGGCGACCAACGCGCTGACGCTGTCGCCGGCGCTGTGCGGCGTGTTCCTGCGCCATCACGGACGCCCGCGCGGCCCGCTGCGTTGGGTACTCGGCGGCATCGACCGGGTGCGCGACGGCTACGCCACGGTGGTGAACCGGCTGCTGCGTGTCGCCGTCCTGGGGGTGCTGCTGCTGATGGTTGCAGGCGTCGGCATCTGGCTGCTCGCCGCGCGCACGCCGACCGGGTTCCTGCCGGAGGAGGACCAGGGTGCCTTCTTTGTGGCGGTGCAGTTGCCCGACGGCGCCTCGGTGTCGCGCACCCGCGCGGTGGTGCAGCAGATCGAGGGCCTGATCGGCCCGATGCCGCAGGTGCAGGGCGTGCTGTCGATCGTCGGGTTCTCGCTGCTCGACGGCGGCAACGAGCCGAACGCGGCGTTCGTCGTGGTGCGGCTGAAGCCGTTCGCCGACCGCACCGCGGCCACGGACAGCGCGCAGGCGGTGATCGGCCGGGTGTTCGGCGCGGTGCAGCAGGTGCGCTCGGCCACCGCGTTCCCGTTCAATCTGCCGCCGATCATCGGGCTTTCGACCAGCGGCGGTTTCGAATATCAGCTGGAGAACCTGGAAGGCCGCGATCCAGCCGAGATGGCGAGTGTGATGCAGGGTCTGCTCGCGGCGGCGAACCAGGATCCGCGCATGACGCGGGTGTTCTCCACCTTCACCGCCAGCAATCCGTCGATCTGGCTGGATATCGACCGCGAGAAGGCCCAGGCACTCGGCCTCAACATCGCCGACATATTCAACGCGCTGCAAACCACACTCGGCGGCTTCTATGTCAACGACTTCAACCTGTTCGGCCGAACCTGGCAGGTGAACATCCAGGGCAATGCGCCCGATCGCAGCGATGTTTCGGCGATCTTCAGAATCTATGTGCGCAACCAGCGCGGCGAGATGGTGCCGCTGCGCTCGGTCGCCAACCTGCGCATCGTGCTCGGACCGCAGGTGATCAGCCGGTTCAACAACTATCGTGCGGTCACCATCAACGGCGGGCCGCGGCCAGGGGTGTCGTCCGGCGATGCCCTGGCGGCGATGGAGCAGGTATCGGCAAAGACGCTGCCACCGGGCTACGCGTTCGAGTGGTCGGGCACGGCGTACCAGGAGAAGGCGGCGTCAGGGCAGACCGGCGCCATTCTGTCGCTGTCGGTGCTGTTCGCCTATCTGTTCCTAGTGGCGCTGTACGAGAGCTGGATGATCCCGATCCCGGTGCTGCTCTCGGTCACCATCGGCGTGCTCGGTGCGTTTGCCGGACTGCTGATCTCGGGACTGGCGCTCGACCTGTATGCGCAGATCGGCCTGGTGGTGCTGATCTCGCTGGCGGCCAAGAACGGGATCCTGATCGTCGAGTTCGCCAAGGAGCAGCGCGAGGCCGGACTGCCGATCCTGGAGGCGGCAGCGCTCGGCGCGCGCATCCGGTTCCGCGCGGTGATGATGACGTCGATCGCCTTCATCTGTGGACTGATCCCGCTGGTGTGGGCCGAGGGTGCGGCGATGCTGAGCCGCCGCGCGGTCGGCACCGCGGTGTTCGCCGGCATGATCGCGGCGAGTTCGATCGGGGTGTTCCTGATCCCGATGCTGTACGCCACGTTCCAGGGTCTGCGGGAGCGGGTGAAGGCGCGGTTCGCCCGCTCCGGCCATCGCGGGTCTGGGTAGCCGTGGCTTTACAAACCCGCGGTTTCCTGATGGATGCGCCCGCCACCATGAGGTCCAGCGCATGAGCACCACCGTCACCAAGCCCCGCGGACGCCATTTCTTCGCCAATCCGGGGCCCACCAACATCCCCGACAGCGTGCTGCGCGCCATCGACCGGCCGTCGATCGACTTCCACGACCCCGACTTCCGCGAGGTCTATGACGCCTGCTTCGAGGGCGTGAAGCGGGTCCTGCGGACCGAGCATCGGCTGTTCATGTATACCGGTTCCGGCCATGGCGCATGGGAGGCGTCGCTCACCAACCTGCTGTCGCCCGGCGATACCATCCTGCTGCTGGAGTCCGGCTACTTCTCCGACGAATGGGCGAAGATGGCGAAGGCGCTGAAGGTCGAGGTGCGCACGGTCGCCTGCGACTGGCGCCATGGCGTCGACATCGCCGGGGTGAAGGCGGCGCTGGCCGAGGATACCGCGCATGAAATCAAGGCGGTGTGCGTGGTGCACAACGAGACCGCGACCGGCATGTTCATCCCGATCCCCGAGGTGCGCGCGGCGATCGACGACACGAAGCATCCGGCGCTGCTGCTGGTCGATACCATCTCCTCGCTCGGCTCGCTGGATTTCCGCATGGACGAGTGGAAGATCGATACCGTGGTCGGCGGCAGCCAGAAGGGACTGATGCTGCCCACCGGCCTGAGCTTCACCGCGGTGTCGCCCAAGGGCATGGCGGCGCACGCCAACGCGAAGCTTGGCCGCTACTACTTCGACTGGACGGTGATGCTCGGCGCGCAATCCGCAGAGTTTCGTCGGCACCATTCCGGTGAACTTCTTCTATGGCCTGAAGGAGTCGCTGCGCCTGCTGGAGGAGGAAGGGCTGCCGAACGTGTTCGCCCGCCACCACCGCCTGGGCGAGGCGGTGCGGCGCGCGGTGCAGGTCTGGGCGGGCAACAACGGTCCGCAACTGTTCTGCACCAACCCGACCCGCTACTCGGATTCGGTGACCGCGGTGCTGATGCCGGACGGCCACGACGCCGAGGCGATCCGCCGCACCACGCGGCATCGGTTCAACGTGTCGCTCGGCGGCGGACTGGGCAAGCTGGGCGGCAAGGTGTTCCGCATCGGCCATCTTGGCGATCTCAACGAGCCGATGGTGATGGGCGCGCTGTCGGCGGTGGAGATGGCGCTGCGGATGAACGACGTCCCGCACGGCAAGGGCGGGGTCGATGCGGCGATGGATTACCTGGCGCAGGCGTGACCCTGCAGGCGTCAAGGCGGGCCGCGGCGTGGCTTACGTTCTCCCCGGCACCGGCACCACCCCGCCGGTCGTCACTTTGTTGTCGGGCGAGGCCAGGAATGCGATCGTGGCGGCGATCTCCTCGGGCTTCGGCCAGGCGGCGTGGTCGGCCTTCGGCATCGCGGCGCGGTTGGCCGGCGTGTCGATGATCGAGGGCGCCACCGCATTCACCAGGATGCCGCGCCCTGCCACCTCGGCTGCCAGCGCCTGGGTGAAGGCGGCAACCGCGGCCTTGCTCGCGGCATAGGGCGCCATGCCGGCACCGATCCGCGGCTCCAGCCCCGGGCGGGCGGCGATATTGACGATGCGGCCACCGTCCGGCCCGAAGCCCTGCACCGCGGCGCGGCAGCACAGATAGCAGGTCACGAAGTTCATGTTGAGCATGTGCAGCATGCCGGCCTTGTCGGTGTCGTCCACGCTGCCCATGGCAAAGCCGCCGGCGATATGGATCGAGGCCCACAGGTCGGTCACCCCGTCGTACAGCCGCGCGACATCCGCCTCGCTGGTCAGTTCGCAATGCCCGACCAGGGTGACGCGGTCCTTGTGGGGAAACGCTGCCGCCTCCGCATCGACGACGTAGGGAACGCGGCAACGCGCGCCCGCGGCCAGCAAGGCGCCGACCACCGCCCGCCCCAGGGCGCCGGTGCCGCCGGTCACGATCACGGTCTGGTTGCCAAAATCCATCCCAGCCTCCCTCGGGTCGCCTTGCCGGGGGAGACTAGGGCATCTTGGGCGGACTGGCGAAGCCTCAGGCGGCGACGGCGAACGCGTCCATCTTCCAGCCGGCGGCAACCATGGCGCGCTGCAGGGTGGCCATGAAGCGCCGCGTCGCGTCCATCCCGCCGGTGCGCGGCCACAACTGGCCGGTGAAATGCCGGCGAGCAGGTCGAGCAGCAGCTCGCGCTCGACCTTGTCGAGGCCGCCGTCCGCGGCGGCATCGCCATAGAACTCGTTCAGGGCATCGACCAGGTCGGGGTCCCGCTCGATGATCTGGCGCAGCGCCTCGTTCGAGGGCGGCACCATGTGGCGGCGTTCAAGCTCCCATCGGCAGCAGATCAGCGGAGCAGGCAGCAAGATACTCACAGGCATCTCCAGGGGGTCGGGCGTTGCATGGTCCCGACGCGTGAGGCGCCATATGGGGCGCAATCCGCGCCCATTCCAAGCAAAATTGTTCGCAGCCCGGTCAATCAGCCAGGCAGGCGCTCGATATCCGCCCCGCAGGCGGCCAGTTTCTGTTCCACCGCCTCGTAGCCGCGATCCAGGTGGTAGACCCGGTTGACCACCGTCTCGCCGCGCGCGGCGAGTCCCGCCAGGATCAGCGAGACCGACGCGCGCAGGTCGGTCGCCATCACCGGCGCGCCCGACAGCGCCGGCACGCCGCGCACGATCGCCGAGGCGCCGTGCACGTTGATCCGCGCGCCCATGCGGTTCAGTTCCGGCACGTGCATGAAGCGGTTCTCGAAGATCGTCTCGGTGACCATGGCGGCGCCGTCCGACACCGCCATCAGCGCCATGAACTGCGCCTGCATGTCGGTGGGAAAGCCGGGATAGGGCTCGGTCATCACATCGGCGCCATGCAGCCCGTTCAGCCGCCGCACATGCAGCCCGCCGGGCTGCTCGACGATCTCCACGCCGGCCTCGCGCAGCGTGCGCACGGTGGCGCCGAGATGCTCCGCCCGGCCATTGCGCAGCATCACCTCGCCGCCGGTGATGGCGGCGGCGCAGGCGTAGGTGCCGGTCTCGATCCGGTCCGGGATGATGGCGTGCTCGGCGCCGTGCAGGCGCTCCACGCCGTCGATGGTCAGCCGGTCGCTGCCGATGCCCTCGATCCGCGCGCCCATGGCGTTCAGGCAGCGCGCCAGGTCGCCGATCTCCGGCTCGCGCGCGGCGTTGGCCAGCACGGTCCGGCCGTCGGCCAGCGCGGCCGCCATCAGCAGGTTCTCGGTGGCGCCGACCGAGACGAACGGGAACACGATGGTGGCGCCGCGCAATCTGCCGGCCACGCTGCCGTCGACGTAGCCGCCGTCGAGGCGGAACGTCGCGCCCATCTGCTCCAGGCCCTTGAGGTGCAGATCGATCGGCCGGGCGCCGATCGAGCAGCCGCCCGGCATCGAGACCCGCGCCTCGCCGGTGCGCGCCAGCAGCGGGCCGAGCACCAGGGCCGAGGCGCGCATCTTGCGCACGATGTCGTACGGCGCCTCGGTGCTGGTGATCGCGCCGCCGAGCGACAGCGTGCGGCCGTCATTGCCGACCGGATCGACCGCGATGCCGTGCTGGGCCAGCAGCAGGCGCATGGTCTGGATGTCGGCGAGTCGCGGCACGTTGCTGAGCACCAGGCGCTGGTCGGTCAGCATGGCGGCGGCCATCAGCGGCAGGGCGGCATTCTTGGCGCCGCCGATGACGATTTCGCCGGACAGCGGCCTGCCGCCGCGGATGCGGATACGGTCCATCGTTCACATCCTCGGCAGCGCAACGCCGCGCTGGCGCATGTATTTGCCGGCCTTGTCGGCATAGCTGGTCTCGCAGGGTTCGTTGCCCTGCAGGAACAGGAACTGGCAGATGCCCTCGTGCGCGTGGATCTTCGCGGGCAGCGGCGTGGTGTTGGAGATCTCGATGGTCACCTGGCCCTCCCATTCCGGCTCCAGCGGCGTGACGTTCACGATGATGCCGCAGCGCGCATAGGTGGACTTGCCGAGGCAGATCACCAGCACGTCGCGCGGGATGCGGAAATACTCGACGGTGTGGCCGAGCGCGAAGCTGTTGGGCGGGATGATGCAGATGTCGGTCTTGCGATCGACGAAGCTGGTCGGCGCGAAGTCCTTCGGATCGATCACCGCCGAATCGATGTTGGTGAAGATCTTGAACTCGTCGGCCACCCGCGCGTCGTAGCCGTAGGACGACAGGCCGTAGCTGATCACGCCCTCGCGCTTCTGCGCCTCGACGAAGGGCTCGATCATGCCGTGCTCCTGCGCCATGCGGCGGATCCAGCGATCGGACATCACGGACATCAGGCGGCTCCAGGCGGCGGTTCGAGCAGCATCGGACCGTCGCGGACGATTTGGGCGGTCGAGGCGGACAACACCGCTCGTTCCGGTGCCATCACGACAACTTCTCCGGCGGCCAGCTCATGGTGGCAGTTCTCCGGCTGTTCCGTCGCCCATGCGACGAACCCGGCAGAGGTCATGCGCTTCCGCGCCGATTCGGACACCGCTTACTCCTGCTTCGGCTTTTCCCGCGCCCGCGCCTGATCCTTGCGCTTGCGCAGATTTGCACGCAAGGCATCCGCCTCCCGCTTCCGACGAGCCGCCAACTTCGCGCTCGGCGGCACGGATTTTGCCGGCGGTGGCTTGTCCATCGTCAGTCCTTCCACGGGTCGCACTCGCATTCGCCCGCCGGCGCCAACGACCGCAGCGTGCGCAGCAGCTCGACCGGTTCGCTGCTGGCGCGCCCGATACCGAACAAGACGACCTTGCGCACATCGTTCAGGATCAGCGGAACGGTCTCGGCAACCGCCTCATAGCGTGTGTCCAGCCGGGCCGCCATGTTGCCGCAGCCGACGCCGACGGCACCCGACATGTCGACCGGCCGGTGTCACGGTTCATGGCAGCCGACGCAGTTCGCAGGCAGGTACTGTGCGCCACCTCGATGTTGCTGGTGATCTCGGCGCATGGCGTCACACGCCGCAGGCCGTAAAACGTGAGCGTGGCATCGGCCGCGCCGGGGAAATAGTGGCCATTCTCAAAGCTCCAGATCGGCCCATGCCAGTCGCGGATGGTACGTTCAATCTTTTGCTGCAATGTTCCCGGCGCCCCGGGACGGGTCAGATTGTTGTTGGCCCCGACAACTGTGACGCCGGGCGGAAGAAACGGCACTGTGTAAGTGATCTCCGACGGGTCGGCCAGAATCACCAGAGCATTTGCCGGGATCGGCGGCAGGTCGACCGAGATGACCTGCTTGCCTGGCGCGGAGCGATCCCACCACGGGTATTTGGTGGTCGCCGCCGCAACCCCGGCCAACGCCACCAGGGCAAGACCCGCCGGTCCTGCGAAGCGACGCGGAACCCAGGCGGCAAGCGCGGCCAGCGCCAGCACACCGGAGAGACATTCCAGTGCGGTGAGATAGCGGTAGATTGAGAATTGATACTCCCACAGCGCATAGGCGATGACGGCGAACAGAGCCAGCAGACGCGCCTCGGTGTTTGCGCCGCGCTGCGCCAGCAACGCGGCGATTGCCACCAGTGCGATCAACATGCGTGGGTCGTGCATGGTCAGTTCGACCGCGTCTTGTGTATCCCGGAACGCCCAGAACGCGGGATACAACAATTGACGCCAGACGCCATGCGGCCTGAACCGGTCGTCCGACCAGCGCACGTACGCCACGAGGTCGGAATGAAACAGGTCATTGAAGTTGGGGAAGATCGGGTTTCCGTAGGCCTGCCAGTTGTGGAGCAACCACGGTCCCACCACGCCAAGCGCCGCCACGATTTCGGTTGCGCCGAACACCAGCGCCGCCCGCAGCGCGGCGGCCGGGTGTCGCGCCTCGCCCACCGTGACTGCGACGAAGAACCCAATATATAGCGGCAGCGCGGTGAGTTTCAGCCCGACCGATAGTCCGGCCAACGCACCCGCCGCTGCGAGGCAAGCCAGATTTCGACGGTTCCGCAGCCATAGTGCCAGGCCGGCCAGCAGAGGCAGGCTCGGCACCACATCGCTCATCGCAGTGCCGATCGCGGCGAACCCTGCCGCTCCGGTAAGGCCGAACAGGGCAAAGGCGCCAGCGAACGCTTGCCGCCCGGGCCAGTCGCGCGGCAATGTCCGGTGGCCGATGCACAGGACCAACCATGCGGCCAGGGTGTACGGCAAGCCAAGCAGGAACTCGAGGCGCACCGGGTGGTCGTTCATCGCCCAGATCAGGCGGTGGTACAAGGCATCCAGCCCAGGGTAAAAATAGCTCTGCAGTCCGGCGGCGGCGATGTCCTGTGGCCGGCCGTCTGTCACCGCCGCATAGCCATTGTAAACGTGGTAGCTGCGATTGTCCGGCGTGCCGTCGCCTCCGATGCGCCAGGAGCACAGGCCAAAGAACAGCACATAGATGAGAGGCCATGCGAAGCGGCGGGTCATGCCATTGATCGACGCACGGTGCGGGTGAATTGCACGACGCAACAATTCGCCGCACGGCCCTGCGCCACCGGCGATTTCGGTGGGTCACCGCGACCGCGATCCACGCAATCGATGATGATTTCGGGCGCACCACCGAAATTGAGTGCGATGGCGAAGCAACCGGCCACCATCCGCGGCAACCGGCACGCGCTGTGCCAGGCTGTCGTCACTGTCGTCATCTGCCCCCCAGGCTTGCATCGATGGGCAGGAAAGTCTAGGAAACCGCGCGTTTCCTGCACCAATGCTGCTGTAGCTCAGTGGTAGAGCACCCCCTTGGTAAG
>CAVVNM010000004.1:0-6885 GCA_963749575.1 uncultured Alphaproteobacteria bacterium | reverse complement strand
GTGAGGATATATCGGTCAGGCTCCGTAACCGTAAGCGTCTCCGTGGGAGAGGCGAGGCCGATCCAGCGCCAGGTCGTGCCGGTGAGCTCCCGCGGCATGGTGAACGCCGTCCCCGCCGAGGCGGCTATCAGGATGACTGTGGCCAGGAAGAGGTTGCGCATTGTCAGCCCCAAAGCAAAAAGCGGCACCGGGCAGCCGGATGGCGTCTACCACGGCCTGATTTCGATCGCGCCCGTCGACGTCACCGGGCCCGAACCCTTGTGGCGGTCACGGGCGCATCTGTAGGGCGGTTGCACGCCGCCATCAGTAGCGGGGAGTAGCGAGCCGAGACTGGCTTAGGTGAGGCGGCGCAGTCTGCCGGTGTGTATATTCATAGAAAAGCGAGCGATTGTTTGGCCGCTCTGCGTCGTGAATGAGAAGCTGACGGTATCATCCTGGTTCTGAGCGAGATCTGCCACCTTCCAATTGTGATTTCCACGCCGCAGCAAGATGGCTTCGGCAATCGTCTGGACATCCTCGGTGATCGTGTCCCACCGCGTGGTGTAGGAGCGCTGCTGCTTGGCGGGTTGGACCGCCGTGTCAGGCTGCGATGGCTGGCAGGCTGACGGTTGGACCATCGCACATTGGCGCGATGGTTTCCAGGCTCATGTAGCGTGCACGCTGCACGGCCCACTCATCATTCTGTTCGAGCAGCAGAGCACCGATGAGGCGGACGACGGCCGCTTCGTTGGGGAAGATTCCGACCACATCACTGCGTCGCTTGATTTCGCCATTGAGGCGTTCGAGCGGATTGGTGCTGTGGATCTTGGCGCGGTGCTGGACAGGGAAGTCCATATAGGCCAGCACGTCGGCCTCGGCGTTGTCCATCAGCGCTGCCAGCTTGGAGACACGTGGCCGCAGTTGATCGGCCACCTGGCGCCACTGCTTGCGCGCCGCATCGGCATCGTCCTGGGCGAAGGCGGTGCCGATCCAGGCGGAGACGACGCGGCGCTGGGTCTTGCCGGCATATGCCATGGCGTTGCGCATGAAGTGCACGCGGCATCGCTGCCAGGTGGCGCCAAGCACTTTGGTGATCGCTGCCTTCAGTCCTTCATGCGCATCCGAGATGACCAGCTTGACACCGCGCAGGCCGCGCCTGGTCAGACTGCGCAGAAATTCGGTCCAGAATGGCTCCGCCTCGCTGTTGCCGATCGTCATGCCCAGCACTTCTCGCCGGCCATCGGTATTGACGGCGACGGCAACGATCACCGCCACTGATACAATGTGATGATCACGGCGGGCTTTGACGTAGGTGGCGTCGAGCCAGAGATACGGCCAGTCGCCCTCGATCGGCCGGCGCAGGAAGGTCTGCACCCGCTCGTCGATCTCGCCACAGAGCCGCGAGACCTGCGACTTGCTGACCCCCTCCATGCCCATGGCCTTGACCAGGTCATCCACCGAGCGGGTCGAGATGCCTTGCACGTAAGCTTCCTGGATCACCGCGGTCAGTGCTTTTTCTCCCATCCGGCGTGGTTCGAGGAAGCCAGGGAAGTAGCTGCCATGGCGCAGCTTCGGAATGCGCAGCTCCACCGTGCCGGCCCGGGTCTGCCAATCGCGGTCGCGGAAGCCGTTGCGATGGTTGGTCCGGCTCTCGCTGCGCTCGCCGTGGCCGGCGCCGCACAGAGTGTCGGTCTCCAGCTCCATCAGCCGCTGCGCGGCAAAACCGATCATCTCGCGCAGCAATGTCGTGTCGGACCCCTTCTCCAGAAGCTCCCGAAGGGCGATCTTGTCGTCGGTCATTGTGGTGTTCTCCAAGGTTAGAGTTGCGTGTCGCAACCCAACCCTACCGAGGAGCACCGCGGTGACCACCGCTGTGGATAAGTGGCCTGCCCACGCCAAACTCTTGGCGGTCGCGTAGGCAGGCCACTTACCCTCAGCTCCTACACCACTACCCGGGACACGACCTCCTCGGTCGACAGCTTCTTGTCAGCTTGTGGGAAGAACAATCCCCACGTTCTAGCGTTCGTCCTACGGCGGTAATCGGCCTGCTGGCGGCCCCTCATCCACGGACGCTGCCAATCAGGCCGGCTGGCGACCAACGCGTCCGCGGGCTGTGTGTTTTGCGCTTGAGCGGCAGGTATGTTCTGAGCGCCGGCACGCTCTGAGAAGCTGTATCCGGCAATGGCGGACAACGTGGCAAGCGCGAGAGCCGGCAGGATAGCCCTGATCATTTTTGGTCCCTCCAGAGATGACTGGCAGGTACCCATCACCGATCGCGTTACCCGTATATGCCGATATTGCTACAGACAGTGACTTCGTAATTAGCGGCTTAGAGTCATGAAAGGTTGGGCCAGATACGGGGCGGCTGGCGCACCAGCAGACCAGGTCGAGCTGGCGCAGACGAAATTGTTCCTCAGGAACACCAGGGCGAATTTTGGGCACTACCGCTCAGAGCAGGTTGCGGCGGAGGCGTTCGGCTGGCACGCTACATCCCGGTAGCGGGAGGTTCTGATGGCCAACAACTTCGCCGCGACGATCACCGCCGCGTTCCGTCATTCTGAAGGCACGTCCTTCGACCCGCCCGCACCGACCCATTCACTCGCCGTCGAGCTTGACGCCGAACTCTCTGCCGTTCTCGAGGCCCACGCTCTCGCCTGCGGCATCACCCCGTCGGCATTGGTCGCGCTGTGGATCAAGCCGCACCTGCGCGATCTCCGCTGCCATCGGCCGCCGTCGTAGGCGCATCTCCAGCCGCCCGGTGCGGAAGATCGTGCTGATCGCCGAGCGCTGATCGGCCGCGCGTCTCCGCCGCCGATGGGTCAGGCGGTGGCGGCTTCCCAACGGCCTCTGCCGCCGCAGACCTTATCCCAACCCTCGGGGTTTCTGGATGGACCGACCGCAGAACGGCTCGGGTGCCGGATCAGGCTGAGAGCGCGATCCGGTTCATCGTCGAGACGCAGTGGTCATCGCCATTGGCTTGGCCCGGCCAGACTGATGGCCGCAGCGACCGCCACTGCCAGGAACACCGCACCAGCTGCAAGCAGGAACGCGAACATCGATCTGTTCCCTCCAGCGAAGGGCACGATCAAGTAGATGCAGACGTAGCGGGTAAACGCAGTGAAGCGTTTCACACATTGCACACTGTCGCAGCCCCAAACACTTCCAGCGATCGCGTGCCTAGGCGTGCTGCACCCACCGGGTGGGGCCCCACCGGCGATTTCCCCGCTTCCAGCGACGCGATTGCGTGTGACAGGCTGACGACGCCGCATTGCTTGCGGCGATTTGCGCAGGAGCCGACCGACCCAGAACCCCAGAAATGCCAAAGCCCACCGGTGAGGGTGGGCCATGAACATCCGGCCGAGTGCCGGGGGATCTCGTGATCTGACAATCCGAGCTTCCTCCACCTTGTGCCCGTTTCGCAAGAGCTTTTTCTTGCCGTGGGGATGTTTGTGCCCGCGCCTGACCGGCGCGGCCTCGGCCAACCGAAGGAACACCCGAGCCATGCCATGCGAGTCGCCGAGACGACATCGCCGCTGCCGTTGCGGCCTATGACAGCCAATCCAAGCGCCGCTGCCGCGCCATGCCGCCGGCTGCTGGCGGCCATGTTCGCCGAGCAGGACGTCTGTTGCCACAGTGCATCGAGACCCTGGAGGAAGCGCCGGCCTTTCGGCACAAATCCTGTCCAGACGTGTTCTGCGCGCCCTGGTCGCGGCCGGTTTCATTGTCGAGGGAGGCGGTGGCGCGTGGCCGGCATGCCTACCGGCTACCGCCTCCTGCTGCGACGGGGAGCGGCGCATGATGGCCCCATTTCCCACCTGTTGCCCGCCCTTCCCGGCTTCGCCGCGCCGCAGACCTACGCCGCCTGGCCGGTCTGGTCCGGCAGCACCACCGCGCCGATCCGCTTCGCCCCGATGCCCAAGAAGGCCGCCGTGCGCCTCTGGCACCGCGCCCGCGACTTCGACCGCGGCACGCACCAGCCAGGCCGGCATGGCGGCAGCGTCGGCCACACCGCCCTGCAGGTGCTGCACAGCCTGATCTTCGACTTCCTGAACCACCGCACCGGCCGGCTGGATCCGTCCTATGAGGCGATCGCGCGCAAGGCCGGCGTCTGCGTGCGCACCGTCGCGGCGGCGCTGAAGCGGCTGCGCGAGCTGGGCATCCTCAACTGGGTGCGCCGCTGCGCCGAGAGCTGGCGCGACGGACGCTTCGTGCTGGAGCAGGAGACCAACGCCTACGCCGTGCTGCCGGAGACCCAGTGGCGCGGCTACCGGCCGCCAGCAGAGCCGCCAGCGCCGGCGCCGGGCACCTGGGGCGGACCGGCGCCCATGCTGCCGGCGGTCGCCCTGGCGGCGCTGGAGGGCGATCTGGCGGGCAAGGTG
Organism: uncultured Alphaproteobacteria bacterium; assembly: GCA_963749575.1. Taxonomy (GTDB): domain Bacteria; phylum Pseudomonadota; class Alphaproteobacteria; order Acetobacterales; family Acetobacteraceae; genus JAMXLO01. Next base: position 2,527 of record CAVVNM010000004.1, on the reverse strand, counting down.
CAGGTGCTCGCCACCGATCCCGAGGACGCCTGGCGCGGCGCTGGCGCGCCTCGGGCGGGCGTTCATGGCGCGCGACTCGTGAGCTTTACCGGAGTGCACGTGGTGCGGAGAAACTTTCCCCAACTCAAGAATGACAACCTAAGCAACACGGGCGACAGAGCGCCCAACCGGATCGCCGGCAGAAGACAAACCGCAACGAACAAGCGGCCGCCGGGCAGAGCCGTGCCTGATCGGCAGAGGCCTTACAGCACGTCCAGGAAAGCGCGGGTGATCGGTCCCTTGTGTGCTGGCCCGGCTGGTGGTGCTGGTGGCTCCAGGCGCGCGCGGAGGCTGCACGCGGCACTTGGCGTTACTGTCCCAGCGGCATGGCGCGGCCGGAAGACCTTCTCACGGCAGGCGATCTTCATTGCCGGACCCGCGGCAGACGCAGCCTGTACGTGCTGAAGACGCCCTGCCGTCCAAGCTCCTTGGACAGGAAGCCGGTGTCGATCAGGCATTTCGAGGAACTGAGCGAGGGCCTTTTTGGTGAACCCCTCCGCCTGCAGGCTGTCGACGCTGCCCCGGTAAACGATGTGTCCGCGGGGAACATGATGGCCATAAGGCGAGCGGTGTCGGGCGGCAGTAGCAGCCTTTCCCGGTCATCGCGGTTGTGGTCTTCGACGGCAGCTGCAATCCGTCTCGGCGACTGGTCATATACCCCGACTCTGCGGAAATCCGGAAAAAACACTTGCCAATCGCGGTTAAGGCGATTTCTGCTTCATCCATGATCCGCGCCGGCTTCCTGGACAGCGAATCGCGCCACGACCTGATTGAGCTGGCCCGCGATGGCTTGGCCGAGCACCGGCTGGCGCGGCGCGCCAATGCGCTGGTGCTGCTGGACAAGGGCATGAGTTGTCAGTCGGTCGCCGAGGCGCTGTTGCTGGATAACGACACGATCCGGACCTGGTATCAACTTTATCAGGAAGACGGGATCGAGGGTCTGGCGAGCTTCGGCCATGAAGGCGGCAGCTGCCGGCTGGCGGTGGAGCAGCAAGACAAGCTGAAAGCCTGGATCACCGAAACTCTGCCGCGCTCGACCCGCGCGGTTGGTGCGTGGATCGCGCGTGAGTGCGGCATTGAATACCAGACCCGGTCCGGGCTGATCGCTCTGTTGCACCGCCTGGGCATGGAACACCGCAAGCCGAAAGCGGTCTCACGCAAGCTGGACCCGGCGAAACAGGCAGCGTTCATCAAGAAGTATGAAGACCAGCTAAACCACCTTCCCGCCGATGAAGCGGTGATCTTTGCGGATGCGGTGCATCCAACCCATGCGGTGCGGCCGGTTGGTTGCTGGGCGCCGAAAGAGGTGCCGGTCGCCGTGCAACAGAGCAGCGGGCGGGACCGCCTCAACATCCATGGTGCGATCGACCTGGAGACCGGTCAGACCGTCATGAAAGATGTGCTGACGGTGGATGCCTCAAGCACGATCCTGCTGTTGATGGCGATCGAGGCGATGTATCCCGCCATGCGGTTGATCCACGTCTTCCTGGATAATGCCAGATACCATCACGCGAAACTGGTGCAGGCGTGGCTTGCGCAGCCGGGCCGGCGGATCAAACTGCACTTCATTCCGGCCTACTGCCCGCACCTCAACCCAATCGAGCGGCTATGGGGGTTGATGCACCGGCATACCACCCACAACAAGTGCTACAACTCCTTCAAGGACTTCAGCATCGCGATGCTGAACTTCCTGCGCGACGACGTACCCAGGAACTGGCGCACCTACTGCGATGAGGTCACCGATAACTTCCGGGTCATCGATCCCAAAAAATACCGGATTATCGTGTGAACGGGGTATAGTTGGATGTTCCTCGGCCATGCCGGCTCCGCTGGGGCCACGGCGTTAAACGCGGAACGCGCTTTGACGAGGACGGTCGGATCGGCATCGCCCATGCCGGCTTCGCCATGACGGCCTTTCGACAGAAGCGGATCGCCGAGACTGTCTGGAACGCGATGGCGGCCAGATCAAGCCGTTGGTGGAAAGTGGGGTTCGACGTCGGAGTGGCGATGCGCGCCGTGCGGGGCCGAACCGAGCCATCATCGGTCCGGCACCTCGATTCACCGTCCGACGTGTATCGAAATCGGGACTGCGACCTGCGGTCGTCGCTCTGTCATGGGCGGCAATGGCGGCGAGATCGCCATCGGATCCGGGCGATGCGGCCGTTTCCGACACAGTGCGAGACCGGCCGGACATGCTCGCGATCGACGCCAGTCAGCGGCGGATGGAGTTGGCGGACAAGGCGAACGCCTTGGAGCTCGGCCTCGACGCCGCGGCGACGATCCAGGCCAGCAACAGCCTGGAGAAGATGCTGGCGAACCAGTTGGCCGCGGCGAAGTCTGGGAAAAGTGGGGCCGTATCTACGGCACAGGTTCCATATTTTTCGGTGGTCTTCCAGAACGGCGTGTCACGATCCGCCGCGCCAGCCATCCCGATTGCGCGCCAGCACGCAGACGGGCGCGGCCGAGGTCAGGCCGTGGTAGACGCCGC
>CAVVNM010000003.1:0-11449 GCA_963749575.1 uncultured Alphaproteobacteria bacterium | reverse complement strand
CGTGCATGAATCCGTGTAATCCGTGTTATTCTTGCTTTGAGACTGCCGACCGGTTTCCACGGCGTTGACGATGGCCGGGTGAAGGGCCTAAACGCGGCCCCTCGGATGGCGGACATAGCTCAGTTGGTAGAGCGCCAGGTTGTGGTCCTGGATGCCACGGGTTCGAGTCCCGTTGTTCGCCCCAACTCCCTCCATCAGGCCGCCGTCAATCGCGGCCCGTTCGCCGAGCGGCGCGATTTCGCCGCTGCGGACAGCGTGGCGTGGAAGCCGCGGACCGGCTCGTCAATGTTCTTCAGCGACAGGTCGCCGGCATCCTCGAACCGCAGGCGCGGATCCCTGACCGAGACGAACACCGCGTGCGAGACCAGTACGCCGCCAGGCCGCGCCGCTCGCTCCAGTCGCGAGGCGACGTTGACGCTGTGGCCAAACACGTCGTGCGCCTCCACGATCACGTCGCCCAGGTTTATGCCGACGCGGAATTCAAGCCGTCGATCGCGCACCCTGCGAGCGTTCCAGGCGCGGATAGCGTCCTGGAACTTCACCGCAAACCACACCGCCAAAGTGGCGCTCGAGAATTCAGCCAGGAAACCGTCGCCGGTGTGCTTGATGATCCGCGCACCGTGTCTTGCCAGCCCTGGCTGTACAACTGTGCGGCTCACGGCTGCGCAACGCGCGTGTGTGCCGGCCTCGTCGCCGGCCATGTGCCGTGTGTAGTCGACCGTATCGACGGCGACTATGACCGCCAGCCGCGTGCCGCGAAACTCGAGGCTGCCCCGGCTCGCAGCGCTGACCAGCCGCAGGTCCGGTCGATCTTGGACGACAACGCGCATGACACGTCTCTCTGGAGAGCGACGACATGGACGGAGTTGACTGAAAGATGGGGTCCCGTCCGACGATCCGAGGGGCCCGTATAGATGCCGGAACTAGATGTCAGCCGGCAACTGCACAGACTCCCCCTTCGCACCGCTGCCGATGGGCGGCGCGCCGCGCGTGAAAGTCCCAAACGTCAGGAGTAGCATCTGCAGCATCCGCGCCGCCTACACGGGTTTCGCGATCCGGTAAAGCCAATTTCTTGCGTCGCGAAAAGGTCTACGAATTGTCCGCTCAGGGCGATTGTTGTGGCAACATATTGCGCATGGAGCCGGTCGAAGTTGTTGCTTTGGTCCTCGCTGGCGGCGGAGCAACGCGCATGGGTGGCCAGGATAAGCCGTTCCTGGACGTGGGCGGCGTGCCGATACTGTCGCGGGTGATCGCAACTCTCCGCTCCGACGGACACGTCATTGCCATAAGCGCCAACGGCGACGGCGCACGGTTCGCCTCCTTCGCGTTACCCGTGCTACCGGACGGAGTGTTCCGTGGCGAAGGTCCGCTCGCCGGCGTGCTGGCCGGGCTCGATTGGGCAGCGACACTCGGCGTCGAGGCGCTGCTGACGGTACCGGGCGATACGCCATTCGTTCCTCGCGGCCTGGCCGCCACTCTCGCGCCACCTCCTGCCTGCGCCGCAAGCAATGGCCGGGCGCACCATCTGGTCGCGCTGTGGCCGGTGGTCTGCCGTGACGACCTGCGCCGGGTGCTGTCGGCGCCGGGCCGCCGCGACATTGCTCGATTCGCCGCCGGCATTGGTATGCGCCGGGTTGATTTTGCCGTTGCGAAATGGGACCCCTTCCTCAACGTCAACACGCCGGACGACCTGGCGGCGGCGCGTGCCATCGCAGCGGGGGAGACATGATGAAGACTGTCGCGATCGGCGGTCTCGGTGCGATCGGCCTGCAGCTGGCGCGGGCGCTGGATGCCGGTGTGGCTGGGCTGCGCCTCGTCGCCGTCGCAGCGCGCGATCATGCCAAGGCCAAGGCCAACCTGCGAGACTTCCGTGCGCCGCCCGGTGTGGTCACGCTGGACTGCCTGGCGGAGGCCGACATCGTGGTGGAGGCCGCGCCCGCCGAAGTGTTCGAACAGATCGCCGCTCCCGCCATCGACGCTGGCCGCATCTTCGTTCCGGCCTCGGTGGGCGCGCTGCTGCCGCGCATGCATCTGGTGCGCCGGGCACAGGAGACCGGCGCGCGCATCGTGGTGCCGACCGGCGCGCTGCTCGGGCTCGACGCAGTGCGCGCCGCCGCGGAGGGGAGGGTGGACAGCGTCACCATCGAGAGCCGCAAGCCGCCGCGTGGACTTGAAGGCGCGCCCTATCTGGTCAAGCACGGCATCGACGTGAGCGGTCTCAGCGCACCCAGGCGCGTGTTCGAGGGCAACGCCTTCGATGCCGCCGCCGGGTTTCCGGCCAACGTCAACGTCGCAGCGGCGCTCGCCTTGGCCGGTATCGGGCCGACCCGTACCCGCGTGGAGATCTGGGCGGATCCCGGCATCGACCGCAACACACATACGATCCGGGTGGAGGCCGATGCGGCCCGCTTCACCATGACGATCGAGAATGTGCCGAGTGAGGAGAACCCGCGTACCGGGCGGATCACCGCGCTGTCGATGCTGGCCTGCCTGCGCGGGCTGGTGGCGACGCTGAAGGTCGGCACGTAGCGCGCGCATGCGGGCGGAGCTGCTGTACTTCGTCGCGATCGCTCTGTTCGGCTTCGGGATCTTGGGTGCCGCTCAGTTGCCCAACGACATGTGGCTGGTCGCCGGCATCTTTCCCGTGTTCATCGCGATGATCGTGGGATTCATGATGTGGGTCTATGCCTGGTCGGAGTTCAGCCTGGCGGTGAGCATCGGCTCGCTGGTCCTGCCGGTCGCAGCGGCGTTGTTGACGCGTCGTCTGCTGTCCACGCGCGACCTGTTCATCGCGATCTGCGTCACCGTCGTACTCGGCCTCATCTGCGCGCGCTTTGCCTTCCTGGCCGCCGATCTCGGCTGATTGCTTGACAGCTTGCCGCCGGCCGATGTCACTTCGCGACAACCGAGGGGGCTTTCGATGCAACGTCTGATGTTGGCGATCGCGGCATTCGTGCTGGCGATCGGGGGTGGATTTGCGCGTGCCGCGGACGACGTGGTGATCGGCGCGCTGTATCCGATGACCGGGCCGAACGCGCAGGTCGGCAACGACGCCAAGGCGGCGATGGAGACCGCCGCCGACATCATCAACGGCAATCACAACGTTCCGATGCTGCTGGGCAAGGGTGGCGGGCTGGACCGGCTGGGCGGTGCGAAGGTGCGACTGATATTCGCCGATCACCAGGGTGATCCGCAGAAGGCGCGCGCGGAGGCCGAGAGGCTGATCACCCAGGAACATGTGGTGGCGCTGATCGGTTCGTACCAGAGCGCCACCGCGGCGACGATCTCGCAGGTCGCCGACCGCTACGAGGTGCCGTACATGGCAGCGGACAACTCGTCGCCGAGCCTCAATCAGCGGGGGCTGAAGTGGTTCTTCCGGACCTCGCCGCACGACGTCATGTTCACCCAGGCGATGTTCGACTTCTTCCGCGATATCGGTGCGAAGACCGGGCGCAAGGTGCAGAGCGTGGTGCTGTTCCATGAGGACACGATCTTCGGCACCGATAGTTCCAATGCGCAGAAGCAGATGGCGGAGGCGGCTGGGATAAAGGTGGCGGCGGACATCCGCTATCGTGGCAATTCGCCATCGCTGTCGGCCGAGGTGCAGCAGATCAAGGCGGCGGATGGCGATGTGATCATGCCGTCTTCCTACACGTCCGACGCGATCCTGCTGATGCGCGGCCTGCACGATGTGGGCTACACGCCGAAGGCGATCATGGCGCAGTCGGCCGGTTTCGCCGAACAGGCGCTGATCGATGCGGTGGGTCCGCTGGTGGAGGGCGTGATGAGCCGTTCGGCGTTCGCGCTCGATGCGGCCAAGGCGCGGCCGGCGATTCCGACGGTGAACGCGCTCTATCGTGCACGCAACAGCAAGGACCTGAACGACAACACCGGGCGCGAGATGACCGCGCTGATGGTGCTGGCCGATGCGATCAACCGCGCCGGATCGTTGGACGAGGAGAAGATCCGCCAGGCGCTGGTGGCGACCGATGTTCCTGGCGATCAGACGATCATGCCGTGGAAGGGCATCAAGTTCGACAGCACGGGGCAGAACATCGCCGCGACCCCGGTGATCCAGCAGATCAAGGACGGCAAGTACCACACGATCTATCCGTTCGACGTTGCGGTCGAGCAGCCGGTGTGGAACGTCGGGAAGTGACAACGTGAGCGTCGGCGCAAAACTCTCCCCCTCCCCTTGCGGGAGGGGGTTGGGGGGAGGGGGCGTTACGCACTTTCCAACGCCCCCTCCCCCCAACCCCCTCCCGCAAGGGGAGGGGAAGCTGTTTCTTTCGCTCCGGTGACCCTGACCATCCTCCTCCAGGTCGCAGTCGGCGGTCTGCTGATGGGGCTGATCTACGCGCTGGTGGCTGCCGGGTTGAGCCTGATCTTCGGCCTGATGGACGTGGTGAACTTCGCGCATGGCGAACTGCTGATGCTCGCGATGTACGCCACCTTCGTCCTATGGCTGGCCACCGGACTCGATCCGCTGCTGCTGCTGATCCCGGTCGCGTTGGCGATGTTTGCGCTGGGAGTGGCGATCTACCACCTGCTGATGGCGCGCGCGCTATCGGTTCGGTTCAACCGCGGCATGGTGCAGATCTTCGTCACCTTCGGCCTCGCCATCCTGCTGCGCGGCGTGGCCCAGTTCACCTTTGGCAGCGACTTCAAGAGCGTCAGCACCTCGCTGCTGGCAAACCGTACCATCGACCTGGGCGGCGTGTTCGTGCCGCTGCCCCAGCTTGCCGCCGGCATCGTCAGCCTGCTCGCGTTCGGCGCGTTACTGCTGATCAGCCGCACCGAATTCGGCCGCGCGCTGGAAGCAACGCGCGAGGATCGCGAGGCGGTGGCGCTGATCGGCATCGACCGCGACCGCATCTTCGCGCTGGGCTGGGGTCTCGGGGCGGCAACGGTCGGCATCGCCGGCGTGATGCTCGCCACCTTCTATTATGTCTCGCCCAGTGTCGGCGCGAACTTCGCATTGATCGCCTATGTCACCGTCGCACTCGGCGGGTTCGGCAGCCTGTTCGGGGCGCTGGTGGCCGGACTGCTGATCGGCCAGGTGGAGGCGCTCACCGCGCTGCTGATCGAGCCGTCGTTGAAGCAGGTCGGCATGTTCGCGATCTACCTCGCGGTGCTGATGTTCCGCCCGCGCGGGCTGTTCGGCACGTTGTGATGGATACCTCGATCACCCGCCGCCGCCGCTACGAACTGATCGTCGGCGGGGTGCTGCTGGTGGCCCTCGCGCTGCTGCCGCTGCCGATCCACGACGTCTACACCCGCAACCTGATCATCATCACCGTGCTGTTCGCCGGTCTCGCGCAGGCGTGGAACATCCTGGGCGGCTATTGCGGTCAGATCTCGCTGAGCCACGCACTGTATTTCGGCGTGGGTGCGTATGTATCCACGCTGCTGTTGACGCGCGCCGGCATCCCGCCGACCGTGGGCATGTTTGCCGGCGGCGCGCTCGGCGGGCTGATGGCGTTGCTGGTCGGCTGGCCGTGCTTTCGCCTGTCCGGCCATTACTATGCGATCGCCACCGTGGTGGTGGGCGAGATCGGCTATCTGCTGGCGCTCAACTGGGACTGGATCGGCGGCGCCACCGGCATCAACATCCCGTACGTGCGTTCGGTCGGCGATTCCTGGCTGTGGCTGCAGTTCCGCATCGACAAACTGCCGTATCATTACGCCGTGCTGACTTTCGCCGCGGTGGCGTGGCTGGCGGCCTGGCTGATCGAAGGTTCGCGCTGGGGCTATGTCTGGCGCGCGGTGAAGGACGATCCGGTGGCGGCGCGCAGCCTCGCGGTGCGTATCTTCCCCACCAAGATGGCGGCGGCGGCGATCAGCGGCACACTCACCGGAATCGGTGGGGCGATCTATGCGCAATATGTCGGCTACATCGATCCGGACAGCGTATTGTATGGACAATTGTCGATCCTGATCCCGCTGCCCGCGGTACTCGGCGGCGTCGGCACGCTGTGGGGGCCGCTGGTCGGTGCCGCCGTGCTGATCCCACTGTCCGAACTCACGCGTTCCTACCTCGGCGGCTCGGGGCGCGGCGTGGATCTGATGATCTATGGAGGTCTGATCATCGTGGTCGCATTGGCGCGGCCACAGGGGCTTGCCAGCCTGATCGGCGTGCGCGTGCGCGCGCCTGCCGGAGCCGACGATGCCGCCGCTGCTTAAGGTCGATAACGTCAGCAAGTCGTTCGGTGGCGTCGCCGCCAACGTGGACATCAGCTTCGACGTGCGCGAGGGCGAGATCCTCGGGCTGATCGGTCCCAACGGCGCCGGCAAGACCTCGCTGTTCAACGCGATCTCCGGCGCGGTCACACCCGACGCGGGCGAGATCCGCCTCGACGGCCGTCGCATCTCCGGCCTCACTCCCGAGCAATGTTCGCTGTTGGGCATCGCGCGCACCTTCCAGGTGGTGCGCAGCTTCGATTCGATGACCGTGCTGGAGAACGTCATGGTCGGCGCCTATGCGCGGCTCTCGCGCACCCGCGCGGCGATGGCGCGCGCGCTGGACACCCTGGCATTCGCCAGCCTGGCCGGGCGCGCCGACACCCCTGCGCACTCGCTCACGCCGGCGGAGAAGCGGCGGTTGGAAGTGGCCCGCGCGCTGGCGACCGAGCCGCGCCTGCTGCTGCTCGACGAGATGCTCACCGGTCTTACGCCGGTGGAGGCGCAGTCCGGTGTGCAGCTCATTCGCGACGTGCGCGCCCGTGGCATCACGGTGATGATGGTGGAGCACGTCATGGAGGTGCTGCTGCCACTGGTCGATCGTGCCGTGGTGCTGGATCTCGGCCGCGTGCTGACCATCGGTGCGCCACAGGATGTGGTGCGCAATCCCAATGTGATCCGCGCCTATCTCGGCGATCGCTATGCTGCGGCTCGATGACGTGTCCGCCTCCTATCGCGGCCTACGCGCATTGCAGGGCGTGTCGCTCGAGGTGGCGCGTGGCGAGATCGTCGCGGTGGTCGGTGCCAACGGAGCGGGCAAGAGCACGCTGCTGAAGTCGATCGCCGGGCAGGTGGCGACGGAAGGAACGATCGAATTCGATGGCCAATCGCTCCGCCGGCTGCCGGCCCATCGCATCACCCGGCTCGGCGTTTCCATGGTGCCGGAAGGGCGCCGGCTGTTCCCGCGACTGTCCGTCGAGGACAACCTGCGTCTTGGCGCCTATGCGAAGCGCGGCGCGGATCGTTTCAAGCCGCTGGAGCTGGTGTTTTCGCTGTTTCCGCGCCTGCAGGAGCGGCTGGCGCAGCGCGCCGAGACGCTGTCCGGGGGCGAGCAGCAGATGCTGGCGATCGGCCGCGCGCTGATGACACAGCCGCGGTTCCTGATGTTGGACGAACCGAGCCAGGGCATCATGCCGCGACTGGTCGATGACATCCTCGCCGCGGTGTCGCGTATCCGCGAACTTGGCGTGACCGTGCTGTTGGTGGAGCAGCGACTGGTCGAGGCGCTGGCAATCGCCGACCGCGCCTATGTATTGCAGACCGGCCGCATCGTGCTGTCCGGTCCGGCCGCACAGGTCTTGGCGGACGATGCGGTGCGCAAGGCCTATTTGGGGATTTGAGCGATGCGTGTGCTGATCGTGGGCGGTGGAATTGGCGGGCTGGCGACGGCGCTGTCGCTGCACGCGGTCGGCATCGAGTGCACCGTGTTCGAGCAGGTGCGCGAGCTGCGCGAACTCGGCGTCGGCATCAACACGCTGCCGCACGCGATCAAGGAGCTGGGCGCGCTTGGCCTGCTGCCGGCGCTCGACCGGGCCGGCATCCGCACCCGCGAGCTGATCTACGCCAATCGCTTCGGCCAGGTGGTGTGGCGCGAGCTGCGCGGCACCGACGCCGGCTTCGACGCGCCGCAGTTCTCGATCCATCGCGGCAAGCTGCATGGCGTGCTGCTGGAGGCGGTGCGCGATCGTCTCGGCGCTGACGCGGTACGCACCGGCTGTCGGCTGGTTTCGTTTGTAGAACGCAGCGCCGGTATCATGGCGCGGTTCGAGCGGCGCGAGGCGGGCGATGAAGTCGAGGCCGGCGGCGACGTGCTGGTGGGCGCTGACGGCATTCACTCCACCGTGCGTGCGATGTTCTATCCGGATGAAGGACCGCCGGTGTGGAACGGCATGATGTTGTGGCGTGGCGCGGCCGACTGGCCGGCCTATGGCGACGGCCGCACCATGGTGATCGCCGGAGGCATGGGCCAGAAATTCGTCTTTTATCCGATCCATGCGGACCCCGCCGCGCCTGAGCGACGGCTGACCAACTGGGCGGTGATGGCGCGCATCGGCGACGGCACCGGCCTGCCGCCGCGGCGCGAGGACTGGAACCGTCCTGGCCAATGGGACGAGGTGGAACCGTTCGTGCGCGACCGGTTCCGCCTCGATTTCGTCGATCCGCTGGCGCTGATCCGCGCCTCGGGGACGTTCTACGAATACCCGATGTGCGATCGCGACCCGCTGCCGCGCTGGTCGTTCGGCCGCGCCACGCTGTTGGGCGACGCGGCGCATCCGATGTATCCGGTGGGGTCGAACGGCGCCAGCCAGGCGGTGCTGGATGCGCGCGCGCTGGCGCGTCATCTGGCGGGCAACGACGTGGCGGATTTGCTCGCGGCGTATGATGCCGAGCGCCGGCCGATGACCGCGGAGATCGTGCTGAACAACCGCAAGGGCGGGCCGGAACGGGTAATCGACGTGCTGGAAGAACGCGCGCCGGATGGCTTCGCCGACGTCGAGGCCGTGGCGTCGCACGCCGAACGCGAAGCGATCGTGCGGGGTTATGCCGCGATGGCGGGATTTGCGCGGGAACAGGTCAACGCCAGGCGCTGATCAGCCCGGCGGTGGCAGGAAATTCACTTCGTGGAGGCCGGCGAGGCGGACCACCTCGGCTGGATCCGGAACATTGTCGATCGCCTGAAACAGGTCCCACAGCCTGCGCGTCGGCGACACCCAGAACAGGCAGGTGATGTTCGCCTGGGAGTGGTTGAACAGCCCGTGCGGGATGCCGCGCGGCAGGCGGATCAGGTCGCCGGCCGAGGCGTTGGCCGCCTGGCCGTCGAGCACAAGATCAAAACGTCCGTCGAACACGTAGATAAACTCGTCCTGCGTAGGATGGATATGCGGCGGCACGAAGGTGCCTGGCGGCAGCAGCGCGTGCCAGGAGAAGCTGCTCTCGGTCACGTGCAGCGGCGTGTAGGTCTGGCCCAGGATGTGCCAGACGATCCCGTCCACGCTGCTGCCTCGCTGCGAAACGCCGGCGGTCATCGCTCCGGGAATGGACATGCGGTGGCTCCTGGAGTGGTTCGTGTCCATTGTCACCGCTGGTAATGGTACCGGCAAGCGACTACTTCAATCATTTGGTCGACGCCGCGCCGTCCCCCCGCGATCGCCCTGGGCGAGGGTGATCGGATGAACGTGCGGCCGCCGGAGGTTGGATCGTCTGAAGAACTGCGCAGGGACGGCTTCCCTATCGTCATGGCCGGCGAAGGCCGGCCATCCACGTCTTTTCTTGACGCCAGCAGCAAAGATGTGGATGGCGGGGCCGAGCCCCGCCATGACGATAAGGCACGAGCTGCGTGTTGGATTGGTTCACTTGTTTCCGGACGGGCCCTTAGCTCGACTTTCCGCATTTTTCATCCGCCTGGCCGTCAGGTGATAACCCAGAAGATATCCTCGTGGGCGATGAAGCGTAGCGCGTCATCGATCGACAGGACGGTGCGTCCGAACGGGCCTGTCGAGGCCCATCGGTCCTTCCAGAGCGACCAGTAGAGCACTTCGAACCTGTCGTCCGATCCGGTCGGACGCAAACGTGCGACCAACGCGCCGGACCGGGCACTGTAAAGCGTATAGCCGCGGTTGCGACGTTCCGCGTGCAAGGTCCCCCTGGAGCAGCGGAAGCACTCGATACGTTGAATGATCGGATCGTCCATTGCGGTTAACATTAGGCGAAGCCACGATCTGATGTCGCGGGGCGTGGCGGTGACGTCCGATGTACCCTGGCGACTCTTGCGCGACGGGGGCGACTCGATTCTACGGATTCGATGACACAGAATCGCATCGAATCGGCGACCGACCAGCCCACGGTGCCGCCAATCCTGCTATCCTGGCTGGCCGTTTTCCGACCGTGCTTCACCGCACCGGTCTGGAACCATATCCTGGTGCTGGTCGGCGGCGCCGTCCTCGCACCCGGCAAGCGCACCGTCACCCAGGCGCTGCGCGTCATGGGGCTGGCGGACAGACCCGGCTTCGGCCGCTACCACGAAGTGCTCAACCGGGCACGCTGGGACGCCCGCGACGTGGCGCGTCGATTGTTGCTCCATCTCCTGGCGGTGCTGTCGCCCAGCGGCGAGGTGGTGATCGGCATCGACGATACCATCGAGCGGCGCTGGGGCGGCAAAATCAAGGCACGCGGCATCTATCGCGACGCGGTGCGCTCGTCGCACGGCCACTTTGTCAAGACCAGCGGTTTGCGTTGGCTGTCGCTGGCGGTGATGTTGCCGGTCCCGTTCGCAGGCCAGCGGTGGGCTTTGCCATTCCTGACTGTGCTGGCGCCGTCGGCGCGCTGGAGCGAGGCGCAAGGGAGGCGGCACAAGGCCCTGACCGACTGGGCGAAGCAGGCGATACTGCAAACCAAACGCTGGCTGCCGGATCGCCGCGTGGTTGTCGTCGCCGACAGCGGTTTCTCGGCATTGGAACTCATCGCCGCGGTGCGCCGATACGTCTGTTTGATCACCAGGTTGCGTCTCGACGCCAGTTTGTTCGAGCCGGCACCCAAACGCCGAAAGGGCCAAATGGGACGGCCCGCACTGAAAGGCAAACGCCGGCCCAAACTCAACGCCGTCCTCGCCGATCGGAAAACTGTATGGACATCCGTCACACTGACCGAATGGTACGGTGGTCAGACCCGCAAGCTGGAGTACGTCTCCCGAACCGCCGTCTGGTACCATAACGGCATGCCCCCGGCTGCGATCCGCTGGGTGCTGGTGCGCGATCCGTCCGGCCAGCGTGACGCGCAGGCATTTCTTTGCACCGACCTTGACCTCGAGCCCACCGCAATCCTCCAGCGCTTCGTATGCCGCTGGCGGATCGAGACAACCTTCCAAGAGGTACGAGAGCATCTGGGCGTCGAGACGCAGCGGCAATGGTCGGACCTGGCCATCCTGCGCACGACACCGGCGCTGCTTGGACTCTACTCGCTGGTGACCGTCTGGGCGCACGGATTGATGCAGAAATCCAGCACCGTCGTCCGCCCCCATCCCGCCGCTTGGTACAACAAGCACCAACCGACCTTCAGTGACGCGATCGCCGCCGTTCGCCGCGTCTTGTGGTCGCCACCGAGTTTTTCCATGTGCCGGTCGGGCTCCGAAAGCATAGAAATTCCGGTCACCTTGTTAAATCGATTCGTGGAGACTTTATGTCTCGCCGCCTGAATTGCGGAAAGTCGAGCT
>CAVVNM010000002.1:0-58260 GCA_963749575.1 uncultured Alphaproteobacteria bacterium | reverse complement strand
CTATGCTGTTTGGGATGGCGCCCTCCCCTGGTGGGGAGGCTTCGGATTGCCTTCCCCACGTGCCGATCGGCAACGGCAAGGTCGAACTGCACCTTAAGGTTGAGCCAGAACTGGGGATCGGTGCCGAACCAGTGGCCAAACCGCAAGGCCGTGTCGCCGGTGATCGAGCGCTTGCCGGCGATAATCTGGCTGACACGGTTCGGCGTCACGTCGATCTGCCGTGCGAATTCAGTGGGCGTGATGCCCAGCTCGTGCAGTTCATCCTTCAGAATACCGCCGGGGTGCACTGCGGGCCTGAATCTGGTGCCACCCTTCGTCAATGCTCATCCCCGTCCCGTTGCTCGTGGGCTTGCTCCCGCGCCAGCTCATCCAGGCAGACCTTCGCGAGCGGTGGCAGGTTCTCCTCGACCACGTGCCAGAGCACATCGTGCGCCACATCCTGATAATCGTGCCGCAGTATGTTGCCGATGCCCGCAACCTTCGGCCACGGAATTTCCGGATGCCGGAGCTTCAGCTCCTGCGGCAGGCGGCGGCTGGCTTCGGAGATGATTTCGATTCCGCGCTCCACCACCCAGCGCTTCGTTTGTCAGCCTCGAAGGCTGCGAGCGTCACGCCGACCATTTCGCTGCGGATGATCTCGATGGCATCGACGATATCGGTGAGGTGGGCGGTTGCTGACGGCCGAGGCATCTAAAACACCTGAACCGCCGATTTCTCGATGCTCTTCCGCAAGACCCTATGCAGACTGCGACGCGTCATGATGTCGGCCTTGCACCCGAGGATGCGCGCGGCGGCTTCCCTCACGTCGATCAACTCGTACAGCCCGATCGAACCCTCGGGATGGTCGAAGAACAGGTCAACGTCAGAATCGGGGCGGGCCTCGCCGCGTGCGGTCGAGCCGAACAGGTACAGGTGCTCGATGCCGAGTTGCTTCAACTCGGTCTCATGCTCCTTGAGCCTGGCCATGGCTTCGCCGCGATCCATGCCTCCCGTTATAGCGGAATTCGGTCGAGCGTGCAGCGCGCGCTTGACGCCCCCTCGCCCGCCCGCGACTTCTACAGCGCGGGCCGTCCACCGCATCAATGTCCCGGCCCCGAAGAGGCCTGCACAATGCGTCCGTCCGAACTCCCCGCCCGTCACCGATCAGCCATCCGCCAGGTGGTGGCGGCCCATCGTGCGGGAAATCCCCGGGTCTTCGGTTCGGTCGTCCACGGCGAGGATACCGAGGACAGCGATCTGGACCTGCTGGTAGACCCGCAGGACCAGATGTCACTGTTCGATCTGGGCGCCATCATCGCCGAGCTGAATGAACTGCTCGGCATCCGGGTGGACGTCGCCACGCCCGCGGCTCTGCCCGAACCGATGCGCCAGCGCATCCTGCGCGACGCCATCGCGATATGATCAGGCCGACGCTTCGGCTCGGGGATTACCTGCGCACATCAGGCGCGTAACCGGCTACGTGCAGGTCGGCGGACTTTCCTCTGGCAAGTGTCTGACAATTGCGATGACCTGTCCGACAGGAGGCCACATACCCATGGACCCTCGCCACAACACAAAAACGAGCCGTCCTGCGGCCAGCCCCGGACGCAAGGTCCCAACCAAGCACGCCCCCAAAGCCGCAGCGGCCCAGACCGCGGCGGCCTTGCGAATGCTGGCGGCAAACGGCGTGCTCACCGGCCACGCCGACAAGGTAAGCGCGCGCATCGACCACGGCCTGCTGCAGGCCGCGGCGCGCAAGATCGGCTCCACCAACACGACAGAGGTGGTGCAGGCGGCGCTCGCCGCGTTCGTGGCACCCGACCCGTTCGTGGAGTGGCTCCTGTCCGACAAGGACCGGCTGCCCGCGGACTTCGTGCTTGCCATCTGAAACCATCGGAGCGGCTGCCAGGCGGCACAATCCCGCCGCTCATACCGCCACGCTGCGCTACCGACCGGACACCGCGCTGCCGTTCGACCCCGCCGCCGCTCCCGCTCTGCCGCTGCTGCTCGACACCACCTTCTATCTCCATCGCAGCACCGGGAATGGTGCCCGAGGCATCCGCGCCCTGATCGCGTCGCGCCAGCACATGGTGCACAACTGCGGCGTCGCCTGCGCCGAGTTGGCGATCAGCATCGGCCTGCTCGATCCCACCGATCCGCGCACCGCAGCCACGATCGGCGCCATTCAAGCGCATCTCGACCACATGGCCCAGGACAAGACCGTCGCGCCAAGTGCCTCGGCATGGACCGCGGCAGCGGTTCTCGCCGGCATTCTCGCGCGCACCCAGGGTCTCGCCACGCCGAAGCGGACGCTCACGCCGGACCAAGTGTGCTGCCAGCAAGGCCGGCGCCGCGAACTGCTGCTGGATGCGCTGATCTACCTCACTGCGGTGGAACAGGAGATGCTGCTGGTCAGCGCCAATGCCCGTCACATGGACCTGTTGCTGCAGCTTTATCCCACGCAGAACGTCTTGCTCTACCGACCAACGTCCGACGCGCCCCGGCCCACGACCCAGGCTTGAGCACGGTGCGGTTACCATCCACCAGAGGTAATGCACCCAGCAACCGGTCGGTCGTCGCCCTGCAATCCACCGATGGGCCGGACGCCATGCTCGCCGTCGACATCGTCCTGGCCGAGGCCTGCTACGCCGATGCCGTCCGCCAGGCCGGTGAGTACCGCGGCGACCTCACCGCCACCAACCGCTGCCGTGCCCAGGCAGCTTCCATGCTGCGGCAGATGCGCGGCCCACCGCGATGGAGCGCGCCGGTTATTGGTTCCGCGATGTCTCGGTGCCGCTGCCCGAGCCGGCCCAGGTTGCCGCCACCCGATCCTGCCGCGCCATCGAACCCCGACCGCCGACGCCGGTTCACCCGATCGCCGCCGCCACCCACTGCGCCCAGGCCAGCGCCTGCCGGTCCTCGCCGATCCGCGTCACGATCTGGATGCCGAGCGGCAGCCCATCGGGTCCGGTTCCCGCCGGCACCGTCACGCAGGGGACATGCAGGCTGGTCCAGATCAGGTTGAACGCCGGATCGCCGGTCCACTCCAGCCCGGCCGGTGCCTGCCCCGGTGCCGCGGGAGTCACCAGCGCGTCCAGCCCCGCCATGTCGGCGGGGAATTCCCGCTGCGCGCGATCGAATACCGCGCGCGCCTCCGCCACCGTCGCCTCGCTCTGCGACAGGCCGAACTCCAGCCGCTCGCGCAGCCCCGCGCTGATCTGCTCGCGCGAGTTCGCCAGCTCCCAGCCCAGCGCACGACCGCTCTCGTGGTTCGACACGATCGGGTGCGCTCCGGCGATCGCCGCCACCGCCGGCGACAGTTCACGATCGACCACGTGCGCCCCTGCCCGCCCCAGCGCCGACGCGACCCCTGCCAGCAGTGCCTGGGTTTCCGGCGCGGCGCCGTCCCACGCCGGCGACCGGCAGATGCCGAACCGCGGCGCCCGCTCCGGTCGCGCCTGCGGGTCGCCCAGCTCCCGCCCCGCCACCGTCCCGGCAAACAGCGCGCAGTCGGCGACGCTGCGAGCCATCACTCCCACAGTATCAAGACTTTCCGCCATCAGCTTCATGCCGAACCGGTTGATCATGCCGTAACTCGGCTTGTAGCCGACCACGCCGCAGAACGCCGCCGGCCGGATCACGCTCCCGGCGGTCTGCGTGCCATACGCCAGCGGAAAGAACCAATCCGCCACCCCCGCTGCCGATCCGCTGCTCGATCCGCCCGGTGTATGCCGCAGATTGTGCGGGTTGGCGGTCGGGCCTGGCTTGCGCGTGGCGAACTCGGTGGTGACGGTCTTGCCGATCGCCACCGCGCCCGCCGCCCGCGCCCAGGCGACCGCCGCGGCGTCTGCCCGCGGCCGCCAGCCGTGCCAGATCGGCGAGCCGTATCCGCTTGGCATATCAGCTGTATCCAGCACGTCCTTCACGCCGATCGGCAGCCCATGCAGCGGTCCCGGGGGCGCCGCCGCCACTGCCCGCCGCGCGGCGTCCGCAGCGAACCACGCGAACGCCCGCACCGCGGGTTCCCGCGCCGCGATCCGCGCCAGGCACGCCTCCATCAGGTCGTGCGGGTGCAGCCTGCCCTCGCGGATCAGCCCAGCGGCTGCGGTGGCGGTCAACCTGGCCGGGTCCTGCATGGCTGAAATCTCCCCTGACAGCGCGTGCGCAGGCTGGCGCAACCCGCCCCGCGGGTCCATCCTTTCAGCCGATGGAACCGTCCGAGCACTCCTCGTCCGTGCAAGTCGGCGCCGGCCCAGACGGGTCGCTGACCTACTTCGTCGCGTCGCCGCCCGAGGACCTGCCGCCGGTGCACCGCCGCGACCTGGAGCGCGCCTGGTACGCCGCGCGTGACGCCGCCCTGGCACAGCGTTGGGACGTCGTCCGCTGCTTTCGCTTCCAGCGCCCCGACGGCTCCTATGGCGACCTCGCCCTCGCCGATCGCGACGCGTGCTGCTGGGCCGGTGCGGTCGATGGCACGCTCGGTCTGCGCAACAGCTACGGGCTCTCGGTCTGCCTCCGTTTGCTGGCCCTGGTCGATCTGCTGGCGCGGGTGCGCTGGGCGGATCAGCTCTGCCTGCTGCAACGCGACGGCGCCGAGTTGCACCCCTCGCTCCTGCGGGCCGCCGCAACCGCGCCGCTGACCGCGGAGGCGCGCTTCGACGAACCCGGGTTTCGCAGCCGGCTGGCACGCTTCGCCTTCGGCTTCGCACTGGAAGGCCAAGCTGTCCCACGCCTGACAGGAGCCACGCCATGAGCCGCCTGACCGTCTTGCTCCTGCTCGCGCTGGCGTACTGCGCGCCGCCACCGCCGCCGTCCCCGCAGGCACGCGCCGACGCCGCGACCCTCGCCGCCTGCCGCGAACATGCCGATAGCGCGTACAACCGCAACAATCGCGATTCGATCTATACGATCAGCAGTGCCAACTCACCCTATTCGGCCAACTACACGCCAGGCCTGGTAACCCGCGGCCTGTCGCAGCGCTACGGCTTCGAGAACATGGTGCGCGACTGCGTGCGCAACACCGGCACCGACGCCGATCCGACCGCCACCACGGCACCCGCACCCGCACCGACGACGCCCTGAACCGGAGTTCGCGGCCCAGATGGCCAGCCTGTCTGCCATCGGTGGCGTGTTCGCGCAGCGCAACGCACGGATCTTCTACGCCGGCAGCGTTACCTGCTGGACCGGCTCGTGGATGCAGCGGGTGGCCACCGACTGGCTGACCTGGGAACTCACCCACTCCGCGTTCTGGGTGAGCGTGATCGCGTTCTGCAATCTGGCGCCCTCGGTGGTGATCTCGCCGCTCGCCGGCGCGGTGGCCGACCGGATCGACCGGGTGCGGCTGACCGTTGCCTCGCAGTTCGTCGCCGCCGGCCAGGCCGCGATCCTGGTGGTGCTGATCCTGACCGGACTGATCCGGGTCGAGTACATCGCCGCCCTCGCGGCCTGCAACGGCATGGCCGAGACCTTCGCCCAGCCGGCGCGTCAGTGCCTGCTCCCCGGTCTGGTACCGCGCGCCTACCTGCCGGGCGCGGTGGCGCTGAACTCACTGACCTACAACATCGCCCGCTTCATCGGTCCGGCACTGTCCGGCCCGATGATCGCTGCCTGGGGCGTGGTGCCGCCGATCGCCTGCAACGGCTTCGCCTTCCTGTTCGCCAGCCTGACCATGTACCTGCTGCGGCTCGACCCCGCCGTCAGGCTCGGCCACCGCTCCACCCACAGCGTGTTCCACGACGCGATCGAGGGCATCCGCTACGTCGCACGCCACCGCGGCATCGGCCCGCTCATGCTGTTCGCCGCCACCGTCGGCATGACGGTGCGGGCGGTGCCGGAGATGCTGCCGCCCTACGTCGCCGATCTGTTCGGCCGCGACGCCCGCGGTCTCGCCACCCTCGCCAGCACGATGGGTTTTTCCGCACTTGTCGGCGGCACCCTGGTGGCGATCCGCGGCCGTCTCGGCGGCCTCACCCGGATCGCGGTGTTCGCCGGGCTCGCGATGACGCTCGCCACCGCCAGCTTCGTAGCGACCCACAACTTCGCCGTCGGCGTGCTGTGCATCGGCGTGATGGGCGCGGCCACCACGATGCACGGCATATCGATCCAGACGCTGCTGCAGAGCTCCGCCTCGCCGACCATGGTGGGTCGCGTGCTGAGCCTGTGGGGCATGATCACCCGCGCCGCCCCGGCGATGGGCGCGCTGACCTACGGCGCGGCCTCGGTGTTCCTCGGGTTGCAGATACCGGTGCTGGTGGGTTGCCTGCTGTGCGCGCTGGCCTGGTTGTTTGCGAAGTCGCGGCTGCCCCGCATCGCGCCCGCGCTGGAGGGCAGCGAGACGCTGGCCTGATCGCGCCGCTTGCCCTAGAAGGCCGCGAGCCACAGCAACATTGGGGAGCAAACCGCCGATGCCGAAGATCGACCGCACCGATCCGGGCGCCATCCTGTCGAAGGCCGTCGAGTATCACGGGTTCGTGTATCTTCAGGGCGTTACCGCGAAGGACACCACCAAGGGGATCATGCAGCAGACCGCCGATGTGCTGGCGCAGATCGACCAGTTGCTGGAAACCCACGGCACCGACAAGACCCGGCTGCTACAGGCGCTGATCTGGGTCAGGAACATCCGCGACCGCGACGCGATGAACGAGGTCTGGACCCCGTGGCTGCCGAAGGACGGCGCTCCGGCACGCGCCTGTGTCCAGGCGGAACTCGCCAACCCGTCGATCCTGGTCGAGATCATGGTGACCGCGTGCAAGTAGCGCCGGCCTGACTGTCGGACCCTCCGGCGCGAATCCTGCGCCGGAGTTGTTCCCGTCAACACAATTCGACCGAACCGGGAACAGATCGGCCAATTAGGACAATAGTCTCGATTTCGCAGCTTATCCACAGGGTGCAACGCGCGAAATGCATCCTCGAATGCGGAATCATCGCCGGCGCGGATTGTCATCTTTGCAACCCTGTTGCTACCGACTCACAGAGCTTTGGCGTGAGCAACCGGGGAGCGGGTCGCGATGGGGGGTTGGGGAACCAGCGCTAAACCTTTGTTTTTTATGTCAGTTTTCGCCTTGAGTTGTCAGATCGCTGCGCCTCCTGCCCGTGCCTCTACCACCCGACATCATCAACCATCGGCCGAAATGGCGGACCACGACGCCCAGTCGACCCGGCACACGCTGCGCGTGGGGGTGCACGGCAGGGCCATGCTGCACGGCCGTCACTATGCCGGCGGCGGCATCTCGTGCGTGCCGTTCGCGCGCAACGATTCCGGCATCGCGGTCGCCGGCAATGCCTGGCAATGGTGGGACAACGCGGCAGGCCTGTACGCCCGTGGCAGCGTGCCCGAGGCGGGCAGCGTGCTGACCTTCCGCTCCAACGGCCGGATGCGGATGGGTCACGTCGCGGTGGTGAGCCGCGTCATCAATCCGCGCGAGGTCGAGGTCGACCAGGCCAACTGGTGGGGCCCCGGGATGTATGGCGGCGTGGCGCGCAACATGCCCGTGGTGGACGTCTCGGAGGCCAACGACTGGACCGCGGTACGCGTCGGCCTCGGCGAGAGCGGCAAGTTCGGCAGCGTCTATCCGACCTATGGCTTCATCTATGACCGGCCGGACAACGGCGTGATGCTGGCGTCGCACAGCGCCCCGGCGCCGCAGCCGGAGCTGAACCCAGCCCCGAACGACCTGCGCCCATTCGGCGAGCGGGATTCGCAGACCTACGACGAGGTCGCGGAAGCGCCGGTCGCGCCACGGCGGCATCGGCACGCTGTGCATCTGGCGTCCCACCATCCGCGCCAGGTGGCGGCGCTGGAGCGGAAATTGTGACCGGCCGCCGTCGCGTGCGCACCGGATGACGGTACCGGCGACGCGCGCCACGACTACGGCTGCTGGTCAGCGGCGCAGCGACATGGTGGGTTTCCGGCCGACCTGACACTGCGCTGACGGCTCGCCTGATGCGCGACGTCGAACAAGTTCATGTTCCGTCCGTAGCGCGGCCATGACGGCGCGCCGCCGCAAGAGCGCCGCCGGGCCGGCCCACGAGGATCGGGCGATGCTGTGGCCGTGCCACGCCGTGAACGGTCAGTTTTTCGCTTCCGGGGGAGGCCGACCGGCGCGGCCCTCACTTGGGCGCCAGTCCGCGAAACCGCGTGCGTCGGATTGTTGCCGCCAGAATCGCACTTCTGCAAATGGCAGGACGAAGATTACGGATCGCTTTGGTCGCGTCGGGCGTGGCTCGATCAAAATCAGGCTGAGATAGAAATCGGGTTCGCCCTGCCATCATGGGCAGATCTGAATCCGCTCGAACCGGGAACGCAGCACGTGATCACTGACGGGTACCGCAATTATGCACCAGGCGGAACCGGCCCAATGCGGACCTGGCGCGTCGGTGCAGTCCGTCGGCCGAGGCGCGCGATTAAGCAGGAACGTACGTCAACCTGATCACGTCCTCGCCAATTCGATCGCTGGCCACAAGGCGGAGCGGCGGCCGGGGACCCGTGAAGAATGGCTTGCCGTCACCAAGCACGACGGGGTGCAGGTAGATCCGATACTCATCGATGATACGAAGGTCGCCCAGGCTTCGCGCCAGGTCTGGTCCGCCAACGTTAACCCGACTTTCGCAACTCGACCACGATTTCAGAAATTTACGGCCTTTGGGCATCGGTAAGCCCCTGAAAAGCCCAGGATCGGCACACGGGAAACAGCGGAAACCGCGTGCGGTGCCGACCAAGTATCTTGCGAAACGGCCGCGGGCTTTGGAAGCCTGCGGTCATGTTTCTGCGCCACAAGATTCGCCGGAAGGACGGCAAGGAGCACCGCTACTGGAGCATCGTGGAAAACCGTCGGGTGTCGGGCGGTCGGACGGTGCAGCGACACGTGCTGTATCTGGGCGAGATCAACGACACACAGAGAGCGGCGTGGTGCCAGACAATTGAAGCGTTTGACGAGGGCGGCCAACAGGCCAGACAGATCGCGCTGTTTCCGGAGGATCGTGCGGCACCGGCGCTGAACTGCGATGTGGTGCACGTCCGGCTCAGCGGGCTGCGGCTCCATCGGCCGCGGCAATGGGGTGCCTGCTGGCTGGCCTGCCACGTCTGGGATCAACTGCGGCTGGATGACTTCTGGTCGCCGCGTCTGCCCGCATCGCGGGAGGGGACACGCTGGCTGGACGTGCTGAAGACGCTGGTGGCTTACCGCCTGATCGACCCTGGCAGTGAGTGGCGGCTGCACCGGCAATGGTATGAGCGAAGTGCGATGGGCGATCTGCTGGGTGCGGATTTCGCTCTGGCGCACAAGGACAATCTGTATCGGTGCCTGGACAAGCTGGTGATGCACAAGACGGATCTGTTCAGCTTCCTGCAGCAGCGCTGGAAGAGCCTGTTCGGGGCGGACTTCGAAGTGCTGCTCTACGATCTGACCAGCACGTATTTCGAATGCGATCCGCCCGAGGCTGGCAAGCGCCGCTTCGGTTACAGCCGCGACAAGCGCTCGGATTGCGTTCAGGTGGTGATCGCCCTGATCGTGACGCCGGACGGCTTGCCGCTGGCCTACGAGGTGATGGCGGGAAACACCTCGGACAAGACGACGTTGCGCGACTTCATCAAGCGGATCGAGACCCAGTATGGCAGGGCCCGGCGCACCTGGGTGATGGACCGCGGCATCCCAACGGAGGAGGTGCTGGCCGAGATGCGGGCGGCTGAGACGCCCATACAATATCTGGTGGGCACGCCGCGCGGACGGCTCGGCCTACTGGAACAGAACTTCCTCACCAAGCCGTGGGCGCAGGTTCGTGACGCTGTTCAGGTGAAGCTCGTAGAACAGGACGGCGAACTTTACATCCTTGCCCGTAGCGGTGCACGCCGCGACAAGGAACAGGCGATGCGGCGGCGTCGGTTGAAGAAGCTGATAAAGCGCCTGCATGAACTGCGTCAGCAGAAGCTGACCCGCGACCAGTTGCTGATCAAGCTGGGAGCCGCCAGGAAAGAGGCTGGCCCGGCGGCTTGGCGGATCATCGACATTCAGCTGCCGGACAAGGATCAGGTCGTCACGCAGGAGACGTTCGGCTTCAAGTTGAACTGGCCGAAATTGCGCGAGGCGCGCCGGCGGGAAGGCAGCTATCTGCTGCGCTCGAATGTGACGGGTGGTGACCCGGCGCAGCTCTGGGCGTTCTACCTGCAACTGGTCGAGGTGGAACAGGCATTCAAGGAACTGAAAGGGGATCTGGCGATCCGCCCGATCTACCACCAAACCGATGAGCGGATTGAAGCCCACATCTTTGTCGCGTTCCTCGCCTACTGCCTGCAGGTCACGCTGAAGCAGCGGCTGCGATCCCTGGCACCGGGACTGACACCGAGGTCGATGCTGGACAAGATGGCGGCGATCCAGATGGTCGATGTGCAACTCCCGACAACCGATGGTCGCACCGTTATACTGTCACGCTACACGGAACCAGAGCTGGACCAGGCCATCCTGCTCCAGCGTCTGCAATTGAGCTTGCCCACCCAGCCGCCTCCCAGGGTGATTGCTGCCGATGTTCCACAATCAGTATGACCCGCCACCTTGTGGTGCCGACCTTGGCTGCGCACACTGCCGAAAATCAACCACTTGGACAATTCCGGGCCGCGAGTTGCGAAAGTCGGGTTAATCTCCCCGGCGAGCTCGGCCTTCAGCCCCCGTATCACCGCCTCGAGGTCGCCCTCGACAAGGGTGGCGTTGGGACCGACTGACGTCAGCGAGCGCGATACGACCCACTTCGGCTGGCTGCGCCACGCCGCCGCGAATTCGCGTTCCTCCGCGTCCCACTCTGGATGATCGTCGTCCCAATAGCGCATCACCTCGTACAGGCAGCGACCGTACACGCTGCCCGCCTGGTCGCGCGCCTGCTCGATGAAATGGCGGAACAGCACCGGGCTTGGCCCAAATGCCATGTGGTCGACGTAGCCGTCCAAGGATTGGTTCATTCCAAAGACAAGCTTCGCCATGCTGCAAGATCCCCACCCAGGTGCTTCAGAACAGCCTGCGCCGACGTTACCCGGAAGTGAGGTTGGACACGATCTGCGCGCCGTTTTGGGGGTGTGGCCAAAAACCAGAGGTCCGCTTTCTATCCGTGGTAGACCAGCGGATGCCGTCTGGAATTCAATGATCTCAGAGAGAGCCCCTGACGGCTCGCCGATAAATCGGCGGAGTTCACATCGGATTGTCCATTGGAAACGAGCCGATATCTTCACGGAGCCCTCAGGAGGAAATCGTCATGCAAGCTCCACAGACGCGCTGGCCGGCGACCGACCCGAACCAGTACCCAACATTTCATGGGGCGTTGGAGCGAGAACCTTGCCCCGCTCTTCCTGGCGTTCGCGGGAATCGTCCCAGGCGGCCGTGTCCTCGATATCGGATGCGGGACCGGGATACTATCGAAAGCGCTCGCGGATGCCGGAGCGACCGTGATTGGAATCGACGCATCTGAATCGTATCTGGACGGCGCCCGGCGCGATCGTTCGCACCCGAACATCACCTATGAGCACGGCGACATCGTGAAGATACGTTTCGCGGATGGTGGATTCGACGCGAGTGTCTCCACGTTGGTTTTGGATACTGTTCCTGAGGTTGAGCAGGTTGTCTCTGAGATGAAGCGGGTCGTGCGGCCCGGCGGCATAGTGGCGTCGGGTGTGCATGATATGTGGTGCAACGGCTCCGCTTCACTGGTTTGGGACACTGGCGCCGTGCTCGACCGCGGCGTGAGCGAGCTACGCGATGCGATCAAGGCGCACGCGCTCGTCATGGCAAACGGACAGGCGACACTATGGCGGAAGATGGGGCTGCACGAGGTGACGGAAGTACCGATCGTCGTCGACTGCGAGTTCCCAGGCGTCGCGGATTACTGGGCCGCACGGACATCCGGCCAGGGCCGGATGCCGGCTCGCCTGAAGAACCTCGCGGATGATGTGCGCGGCGAGATTGAACGGCACGTCAGTGCCGGGTATCTCGCGGGATTGCCAGATGGGCCGAGGACAATTCCGATGATCATTCGCGCCGTTCGCGGCATCGTCCCTGGCTGACGGTGGAGCGCACCCGCTCCGGCACGATGCGGATGCGTCAGGAACACGCGACAGACCTGTCTTGTATTTTCCGGCAGGAAATTCACCTGTGCTGATCCCTGTTCTCGCGGGCGCGGTCGTGGGACGTGTCCCTCGATACGGCCATGCCACGTTGGCAAAGGAGCACGGCCCGTCGTTCCGGCGCGCGAGATATGCACGCCGAACATGCTCTGTCAGCAGTGGTGCATTTCTCAAGAATTATGAACCACGCCGAGTTCTGACGTAATGCCGGTTATGCGACATTTGTTGATGCAGCCCCCTGCCGAGCGCGACAACGTCAGCCCGAGCCTTGGGATCAGTTTGGAGGTAGAGTTCGACGCTGGGCAGGAACATGAACTCCCATTCGTGAGCCCACGATCCGACGCCTCTCTTGAACGACGCGGCAAGGGTCGTGTCCGCATCGCTCTCGATCCAGATGCGCAGATCGTAGAGCGGCGCTAGGTCAGGATGCAGGGCCGAGACGCCTTCAACAAGCGCGATGCCATCTCCTCGCACCACCTTTGGCAGGCCTTCAATACGCCCCGTCTCCCAATTGTATGGATGAAACGAACAACGGCGGTTGTGGGCCAAGGAGCGAACCGCATCGACGAATTCACCATAGCGGACGAAGTCGAATGGAAAGGATGGCTTATCTCGCGAAGACCACTCCGCCTCGGGTCTCACCAAATCGTCCAACCCCAGGCACTCCGCGCCGAGCTCCTTAATGAGCCGCAGCGCCAAGGTAGTTTTGCCGGACAGCGGAAGACCGTCAATAGCAACGAGCAAAGGCCTCTGCTTGGAGCCGACGAGGCTGACAAGTTCATCGAATGTCAGCATGGTATAGGACCCGAAGAAAACGCTGGTTTCGCCGCGCCCAATTCATCCCTGCCGTCGGACATTCCAGAAGATCGCCTGACCATCCAGCCCATCGCGCAAGGTCAGCGTCCACGTCCTGCCGTCGTTCGCGACGGTATGGCCGGCCACCATTTGCGGCCTTGCCGCAAAGCCGTGCTCCGCGCCAGCCTGGCCGTACAGAGTGTCGAAAACCATGAAGCCATGATTGCGCGTCTCGGCACTCAATGACGAGATCGGGTCCAAAGTTGGCATATCCCCGATTGGGACGTACTTGAGCACCGAGCTCTTTTCGCTGCGCGCCAGTGCGGGCAGCGCGAGCGCAGCCGCCGAGGCCGCCAGAAACTGGCGTCGTATCATGGTCCCCTCCCTACCCGGAGGTCGGAACCGATGCCGAGACGAAACCGATCCCGGGGCACCGAGACCCTAAGCTTCAGCTCGCGCCCGTTGCAAGCGGCATGGTCGTGGTAGAACGGTCGTTGCTCAAATCAAGACTTTTGTGCTCGTGTTGGCGTTCCTTGGTGAAAGATCATTTGCCAGCGGCCGTCGGTTAGCTTCCAGACCGAACTTCTGAGAGAATGCCATTCGTTACCACTAGCCGGGTCCCGGGCGACTGCGCGGTAGGCCACAAGTGTCATATCTGCCGCTAGACCGAGCTTCCTGCTTGGCATTACTATGAACCCGTTGAAAAAACTCGAGATGCGTGCCGGGATGCGTCCAAATCGTAGCCATGTAATCTAATATTTGGTTCTTGTACGCTGCCGTTGAATGTGCTGATGTTTCGCCATGTATATCGAGGCTGTCCCGAATCGGAACTCACCCCCGGCGATCCTGCTGCGCGAGAGCTACCGTCAGGACGGCAAGGTGCGTAAGCGCACTCTGTGCAATCTCTCCGACTGGCCCACGGCCCACATCGAAGGCCTGCGCGGGATACTCAAGGGCGGCACCGTCGTCCCCGCCGAGCGCGACGCGTTCACCGTTACCCGCAGCCTGCCGCACGGGCACGTCGCCGCCGCTCTCGGCACAGCCCGCAAGATCGGTCTCGACCGCATCCTCGGTCCCGACGGTGGCCGTTGCCGCAACCTCGTACTTGCCCTGCTCATCAACCGGATCCTGGAACCCTCGTCTAAGCTCGCCGCCGCCCGTGCGCTGTCTCCCGCTACCGCGTCATCCAGCCTCGGTGATGTGCTTGGCCTCGGCGATGTCGACGAGGACGAACTCTACACCGCGCTGGACTGGCTGCTGGAGCGCCAGTCTGCCATCGAGGCCGCGCTGGCCAAGCGCCACCTGGGCAACGGTACGCTGGTGCTGTACGACGTGTCGTCAAGCTACATGGAAGGCCGCTGCTGTCCGCTCGCCAAGCGCGGCTACAGCCGCGACGGCCGGAAGGGCACGTTGCAGATCACCTACGGCCTGCTGTGCGCGCCCGATGGCTGTCCGGTTGCCATCGAGATCTTCGACGGCAACACCGCCGATCCGATGACGCTGGCGACGCAGGTTGCCAAGCTCAAGCAGCGCTTCCACCTCGATCATGTCGTCCTGGTGGGCGACCGCGGCATGATCACTCAGGCGCGCATCACCGAGGACATCAAGCCGGCGGGCCTCGACTGGATCACTGCACTGCGCGCACCGGCGATCAAGGCGTTGCTGGAAAGCGGCACGTTGCAGCTGTCGCTGTTCGACCAGCGGGATATGGCCAGCATCACCGCGCCTGACTTTCCTGGCGAGCGTCTGGTGGTCTGCCGCAACCCCGATCTCGCCGCCGAGCGTGCCCGCAAGCGTGAGGACCTGCTGGCTGCCACCGAGCGCGACCTCGCCCGCATCCAGGCCGCCGTTGCCCGCAGGCGCGATCCGCTGCGCGGTGCCGCCGCGGTCGGCCTCGCGGTCGGCGCGGTAATCAACAAATATATTAATCAGTCGATAAGTAAAGTCATATTTTCCTTGACATGGCAAATCAGCCGTGATTCTCGTTCGACATGCAAAAAGACGATGCGCGTAAACTCGATCACGCAACCTTGGAGGCACTACGGATGCGCGCGGTGCGAAGCGTGCAAGACGGCGAAAGCCCCGAGGATGTCGCGCGCACACTGCGGGTCAGTCCGCGTGCGATGTATCGATGGCTGGCGCTCTACCGTCGTGGTGGCTGGAATGCACTGAGGGCGAAGCCCCTGGCGGGGCGTCCGCCGAAACTCGACGGCGGCATGCTGAAATGGCTCTACAACACGGTGACGCAGAAGAACCCGCTGCAACTCAAGTTTCAGTTCGCCCTATGGACCCGGGAGATGGTGGCGGAGCTGATCGAGAGGAAATACGGCATCCGCCTGGCCAAGAACTCGGTGGGGCGCCTGTTGGCGCAGCTTGGCATTACCCCGCAAAAGCCGCTGTATCGGGCGATCGAGCGTGATGCGACACTGGTGCAAAAATGGCTGAAGACGGAATACCCGAAGATCAGGACAATGGCCAAGGCGCAAGGTGCCGACATCTATTTTGGCGATGCGGCTCATATCCGTTCGGATCATCACGCGGGGCGCACCTGGGGCAAGAAAGGCGAGACCCCGGTGGTCGAGACCACCGGGGCACGGCATGCTATGAGCCTGATTTCGGCGATTACCTCGAAAGGGCGCATGCGGTTCATGGTCAAGCCAACAGGCGGCGTGAATGCGGATGTCTTTATCGAGTTCCTCAAACGACTGCTGGTCGGTGCAACGCGCCGGATCTTCCTGATCGTCGATCGAGGCCCGGCGCACCGGGCGAAAAAGACGAAGGCGTTTGTCGCAACGCTTGGCGGCAGGCTGCGGCTGTTTTTCCTGCCGCCGTACTCGCCGGATCGCAATCCCGACGAGCTCGTGTGGAAGCATTTGAAGGCCGACACCGTGGGGCGCATGGTCGTGACGGATAAGGCCGACTTCAAGAGCAAGGTGGTGTCCGCCATGCGCAGCCTACAAAGGAACCCAGGCAAGATTTGTTCGTTCTTCCAAAAACCGTCCATGCATTATGCTGCATGAATATGAACTTACTTATGGACTGATTAATAAGATGGCCAAGCATTTCGACCTGGCCATCGCCGAGGCTGCCTTCAGCTTCACGAGAAAGACCGCCGAGATCGCCGCCGAGGCGGCGACCAATGGCATCTATATCGTGCGCACCAGCCTGCCCGAGACGCGCTTCGACGATGCGGCGACGGTGCGCAGCTACAAATCCCTCGCCCTGGTGGAACGGGCCTTCCGCTGCATCAAGACCGTCGATCTACAGGTCCGGCCCGTGCATCACTGGTTGGCCGAACGGGTGCGCGCCCATGTCTTCCTCTGCATGCTGGCCTATTATCTGGAATGGCACATGCGTCGGCGCCTGGCGCCGATGCTGTACGACGATACCGACAAGGACGCCGCCGAAGCGCTGCGCAAGACCGTGGTGGCGCAGGCGCAGCGCTCACCGGCCGCGGTCAAAAAGCAGACCACGGGTCTGACTGCGGATGGACTGCCGGTACATAGCTTTCGCTCGCTGCTGGCCGATCTCGCGACGCTGGCGCGCAATGCCATCATCACCGACATCACACCGAACCATCCACTCACCGTGATGACCCGGCCAACGACAATTCAGCACAAGGCCTTCGTACTTCTCGGCATCGCACCGTAGCCAGTAGCGCAGACCCACGGCAGACAAATGTGCCGTCAATTCAAGACCTTGCGCCGTTCACGCTCAGGAATCTCGGGCTAGAGACTGCACTGATATATCCGTCAGTGAACCTTCCATCGGACGCTCTTGCGCCAGCCTATCGATGACTTGCTGCCTATTCCATACGGTGCCCGATTGGCCAAACTCGTAGAAGTCAGGGTGAAGCAAGGCCGCAACTTCACCCGGCGAGTTCCGGGTTCCCTGCCGAAGCAACTTCTCCTCTAGATCACGGAATAGGTCCAGCATGCGCGGATTATAGCAGCGCCCGTGCATGCCTCGTCGAGTTGAAGCCAACAGACAGCCGTCAACGCACAATTCAAGAATTATGAACCACGTCGAGTCTCGACGCGCGGCCGCGCAGCGAGGGACATAAGCCCGAATGCGTCGCCGCACACCAAGCTGAGCATGGCCCAATTTCCGTCCACCGAAGATGGATGCAAGTGCAGGACGTTCCCTATGGATCGCGATTTCAATCTGCCGATGACACGCGAATCAATTCAGACACCGGGCTTCACGGTGACCATCCCGCTGCGGCTACCGGCAGTTCTAGCTGCCGGTATAGGTGAACGTGGTCGCATGCCAAAAGACCATCTTCCATTTACCGTCCTTCCTGTGCCATCCATCTGTGAACCGCACGTCAAGTGGATAAAGCGTCCCTCGGAAGTTGACGTGGATGTCAGCCTTTCCAGCTAAAACCACAAAATCCCCGCAATCCTGGGCCGTCACATCGGACGGATCATACCGGGAGTAAACAATCTCTCCAGAGACCATAGACGCGATCTGGCTATCTTTGGTGTCGACCCGACCCGACGTGTGGGTCCAGACCAGCTCGTCCGAAAGGAATTCCTTGACCTTCTCGATTTCCATTTGTTTCAGCGCGGTCATGCGCTGACGATCCAAGTCGATTACCAGCTTGCCATTATCCGTCATGGTAAGACTCCCAAACTCCATCCCGATCAGCGCTCTGTGCGCCCGCTGCTACTACTTGAGCAGCTCATATGTTCCGGCCCAAAGCGTTGTGCCGCTGGGGCTCAAGCTCTGGCCGTGAAGCAGCGCACAGTCCGACCACGCGGTCAAACGTGGGAATCCCAATAAGCGTCACCGCGCTCTTGGCACCGGTTGCGGTGACTGAGCACTCGGGACGGGGGTCTGGTGCATATCTCCGGAATTATGAACCAAAGCGCCGCGTTTCAGCGTCACGGTGCCGGGGAAACATTGATCACAGGAGTCGGACAAAGATATGACCGTAATAAGATTCTAGCGACTGGCCGTCCCGTGCAGGCGCACTGCTTAACGACACGCCCCGTTATTGCTGTCGGCGCAAAGAACATTGCCATCATCCGCCACACCACGCCAATCTGCTCTCACGCGCCAAACCTACGGCCAGTTTGAAAAACCGCCGCAAACGCGCCGGCGGGAACCTCGATTACCTGGAAACCGTCATCCGGCAGGCCGCATGACCCTTCAAGCGATTCGCCTGCTGGAGCCAGCCATGCCGATTGACAGACGGACAATTCCAACGTCCGTGGGAGCGTTGGGCACGGGGGGGCATCGAAGCGCCCGGCTGAAGGAGGAAACCAATGCCAGGAAACGGCGTCAAACGACGAGGCTTGTTCGCCGCTGTCGCAGCGGGAGGTGCCGCCTCGCTGGCGCCCGTGCCCCGCAACGCCGCCGCCCAGTCGGCACCGCCGCCAAGCGCCCGGCTGCCGGCCGCGGCCGTCGCGAAAGCCGAAACGGTGCCGCCGCACGAAATACCCCTGGTGGTCGGCCGCACCGGCTCCGACTTCATGGTCGACGTCATCAAAAGCCTGGACCTCGACTACATGGCGGTCATGCCAGGCTCCACGTTTCGCGGCTTGCATGAGTCGATCATCAACTATGGCGGCAATCGCAAGCCCGAGCTGCTGACCTGCCTGCACGAGGAAATCTCGGTCGCGATGGCGCACGGCTACGCCAAAGTGTCCGGCAAGCCAATGGCCACGCTGCTGCATGGTCCGGTCGGCATCCAACATGCGTCGATGGCGATCTACAACGCCTGGTGCGACCGCGTGCCCGTGGTCATGATCGCCGGCAACGGCCTAGATGCGACAAAGCGGCGACCGGGCGTCGAGTGGATCCACACCGCGCAAGACAATGCCGCGATCGTGCGCGACTTCGTCAAATTCGACGACCAACCCGCCTCGCACGTTCATTTCGCCGAATCCCTGGTGCGCGCTTATGCGATCTCCATGACGCCCCCGGCCGCGCCGGTCCTCATCATGGCGGATTCTGAATTGCAGGAACTGCCGATAACGGAGCAACCGCTCGGGGTGCCACGCCTGACTATCCCTCTTCCGCCGTCCGGCGATCCCGCTGCCTTGACCGAGGCCGCTCGTCTGCTGGTCGAGGCGGAAAACCCGGTGATCGTCGTGGATCGATACAGCCGTACGCAGACTGGCGTGGACACGCTTGTCGCGCTGGCGAAGGCGTTGCAGGCCCCCGTGGTCAACAAATTCGGCCGTATGAACATGCCGAACCGGCACCATCTGAGCCAGACCGCGCGCGGACGCGTGCTGGTGACGCAGGCGGATGTGATCCTCGGCATCGAGGTAGTCGACATGTGGGGTACGGTGAACGACCTGCGCGACCTGGTACTTCGCGATGAGGTGCTTCTGACCAAGCCAGGGACGAAGCTGATCAGTCTTGGCACCACGACCATACCGCTGCGCGCCAACTTCCAGGATTTCCAGCGCTACGAACCGGTCGATCTGGACATCATCGGCGACGGCGAGACCTCGCTGCCTTATCTGCTTGAGGCCGTGCGCCGAGCGCTACCGGCCGGGCGGCCGTCCGCTGTCGACGGACGCGGCGAGAAGATGCGCGAGGCTTTCTTGAGATCGCAGAACGTCATCCTGGCCAGCGCCACCTTTGGCTGGGATGCCAGCCCGGTCAGCACCGCCCGCGTCTGCGCCGAGATCTGGGCGCAGATCAAGGACATGGATTGGGCAATGACTACGGGCGAGCCGCTGTTCCACAGCTTCTGGCCGCAGAAGACCTGGAACCTGGACAAGGTCTACCAGTTTACCGGCGGCTCTGGTGGTTACGGCATAGGTTACAGCGCGCCAGCCGCGGTCGGCGCGGCTCTGGCGCACCGTGACGCGGGCCAATTTGTCGTTAACATCCAGGGCGACGGCGAACTGATGTGCTGTCCCGGAGCGTTGTGGAGCGCGGTGCACCACCAGATCCCGCTGCTGACCATCATGCATAACAACCGGGCCTACCATCAGGAAGTGATGCATGTGCAACGCATGGCCGACCGACATTCTCGCGGCATCGATCGCGCCAGGATCGGCACTGCGATAGATGGCCCGGCGATCGACTATGCCAAACTGGCACAGAGCATGGGCATGTGGGCCGCCGGCCCGATTACCGATGCAAACGACCTGGGTCCGGCGCTACGCAAGGCGATCGACGTGGTCAAGCGCGGCGAACCCGCGCTGATCGACGTCGTGTGCCAGCCGCGCTGAGGGAGGACGAAGGATGCGCGCTCCCATCATCAGTCTGGCGGTTTGCCTTGTGTTCGGTTGCACCGCCATGGCTCAAAGCACCAGCGATGCCACCCGGGGCCAACATCTGTTCATGACAGACGGTTGCTATGAGTGTCATGGCACTGTCGGTCAGGGCGGAGCCGGGCCCAGGCTCGCCCCCGATCCGCTGTCCGCCGACCTGATTGCGCAATACATCCGTAAGCCAGCCGCCGTGATGCCCCCCTACGTGGAGAAAGTCGTCAGCGATCAGGACGTACGGGATATCCAGGCTTATCTTGCCAGCATCAATCGGCCGCCCCTGTTTAAGGATATCAAGTTGCTGGCACCTTAACGCAGAACAAACGAGATGGCATCTGCGAGCTATCGCTCCGGGGCGACAGCGTGAAGACCGGTGCCGGGTTGCCGAACATCATGTTTTGACACGGGCATGAATATTCCCTTGCCGATGTGAGCTTGCCCTGTGCGGCGGATGCCGACGAAACTCCCATTCTCAGCGGCTCCCGGCCAATCTGGAGAGCAAAAATCAAGAATAGTGAACCAAAATCAGGACGTTGCGAACGAAGTGCTTTGCTGGTTCAAAAATCCGGTTCAGAATCCCCCCATGAAATTCGGGTACGCGCGGGTATCGCCGGGCGGCAAGAGCGAGAGCGTTGACGCACAGGCGCGGCACTTGACCAAGGCCGGGTGCAAGAAGGTTTCCCGCGACGTTCACGTGAGCGGGGCCACGACCGACCGCGCGCAGCTTCGCCGCGTGATCGAGGCGCTTCGATCAGGCGATGTGCTGATGGTGGCGCGGCTCGACCGGCTGGCGCGATCCACCCACGACCTGTTGAACAGCCGGTTTCCGCTCGCTGGGCGACGCATGGGCCGACACCACCGCGTCGCACGGGCGGGACCGTGCTGGGCGGGCTGCTGGACGTGGAGC
The DNA here is from genome assembly GCA_963749575.1 of uncultured Alphaproteobacteria bacterium. Taxonomy (GTDB): domain Bacteria; phylum Pseudomonadota; class Alphaproteobacteria; order Acetobacterales; family Acetobacteraceae; genus JAMXLO01. The sequence goes on along the minus strand of CAVVNM010000002.1, from coordinate 37,241 downwards.
GCGACCTCATCAGGACGCGCACCGCAGAGGGGCGCAGCCGTGCGAATGCGCGCGGTCAGCACATTGGGCGACCGTTGAGGATTGCGGCATGAGCAAGGAATTGATATCGGCAAGCTTCTCCAAGAGCTTGCAGCATGCCATTGATGCCGCAAAGCTACCTGACGGCTTCTACGACTCCTTCGCGTTCACGGAAACCGGCAACAACCTCTGCCATCCAATAACCGTATGGATGATCGGTAACGCCGTAGCGCAGATGGACGGGGTTGCATGGGTGGGCATTGATGTCCAACTCAACAACCCAGGCGATCATATAAAATTCCAACCGGATGTCGTGGGCTTTCGGGAAGACCGAAGCCATGTTCTATATGTGGACTTCGAGAGTCCGAATTCCTGTGATTCCCGCATCGCTGACAAGGATGTCCGACCATATCTCAAATGGACGGCCAAGCATAATGACGCTGCCTACTATGTTATCGTCACCTCACTGCCCGACAGACAGACGCTAGCTGGCAGCCGCGCGGGTCAGCTTTGATGCGATCGGGTCATTATTGCATGCTCTCGCAGCAGCGATGTTGACGAAGGCAAAGTCCCGCTGCACCGCAAGGCGCAGGATGATCGCGTCGTGGATCACCGGCGACCGCAGCCCGAACCCGCGCCGCTCATGTCATCATACCCGTAGCGCCCAATGCAGCCGCCGCACCCAGCACCAGCAGCGGATGCAGCCGCGTGAACAGCAGCAGCAGCGTCGCGACGACGGTGATCGTCGCGGTGCCCCACTCGGCCGATGTCGTGCGGATCAGCAGCGCGGCCGACGCCATCAGCAGGCCGGCGGTCACCGGCAGCAGCCCGGCCTGCACCAGCCGCCGCCAGCGCGCGTCGCGGAACCGGTACCACAGCCCGGCACCGATGAAGGTCAGCACCGACGACGGGCCGGCCACGCCGAGAGTGGTGATCAGCGCGCCGGGCAGCGCGGCGACGCGCCAGCCGATCAGCGTTACCACCAGCATGTTCGGCCCCGGTGCCGCCTGCGCCAGAGCGAACAGCGAGGCGAATTCATGTGCCGTCAGCCAGCGATGCACCTCGACCACCTGGCGCTGCATCTCCGGCAGCACCGAGTTGGTGCCACCGAACGCCAGCAGCGAGAGCTGCATGAACACCGCGGCCAGATCGGCCAGGGTACCCGGATCGCTCACCGTCGGAACCGCCACACCAGCAGCGCGGACAGCGCCGCCATCGCCGGCAGCACCGGCGGGAGCGGCAGGCGCAGCACGGCGATCATGACGAACGTCGCCAGCGCGATGCCGATGCCGATCGGCCGCGACCGCAGCGGCGCGGCGATCTTCAGCGCGTTGGCCAGCACCAGCGCGGATGCCGCCGCCGCCAGGCCGGCGAAGCCGTGCCGCACCACCGGCAGCGCGCCGTAGCGGTCATACACCACGCCCAACGCGATCACGCTCGCCACCGGCGCGGCCATCAGTCCGGTGAACGCCGCCACCGCACCGGCCGCACCATGGAACCGGGCGCCCAGCGCAATCGTCACATTCATGATATTGCCGCCAGGCAGGAACTGGCAGAGGCCCAGCAGGTCGGTGAACTCCGCCGGCGTCAGCCAACGCCGTTGCTCCACCACCATGCGCCGCGCCCACGGCAGCACGCCGCCGAAGCCGACCATGCCGACCGACAGGAACCCCAGGAACAGCGCGAACAACGAGGGCGGGGCTGGCGCGGCGGGCATCCAGGCTGGATACTTCGCCGACTGCGATGCGACAAATTCTGCTGCTGCTGTGCGTTGGGTTCGCCGTGACGGCGCAGGCCGCCTGCCGCGTCGAGCCTCGCGGCGTCGTGCCGGTCGATGTCGTGGACGGCCACCTCATGGTGACGGTGGCGGTGAACGATATCGCGGCGACGTTCATCCTCGACACCGGCGCTGATCGCACCCTGATGGGCGAGGACGTGGTCCGCCGCCTCGGCGTCGAGCGCGACAGCTGGGTGGCATCCACCGTCCGCGGTCTCGCGGGCATCGAGGAGCGCCCGAACGCCCTGCCCCGCTCGCTGCGTCTCGGCACCACGGTGCTGCGCCGCCGGACCCTCACCGGCGACACCAGCGTAACCGTCGGCCCGCTGCCGGTGAATGAGATCGCCGGCCGCCCGATCGCCGGCCTGCTCGGCCGCGACTTCCTCTCGCCGTTCGACCTCGACCTCGATCTGCCCGAGCATCGGATGACGCTGTACGACGTGCAAGGCTGCGACGCGCGGTTCCTGCCGTGGACCGCACCCTATGCGGCGATACCGGCAACCACGCCGATGGGTGCCGCGCTGGTGGTGCCGGTGCTGGTCGATGGCCGGCCGCTGCGCGCGCTGATCGATAGCGGTGCCAGCGCCAGCCTGATCGTCGCGCCCGGCATGTTCCGGCTCGGGCTTACGCCGGATCTGCTGGCGCGCGATCCTGGCGGCAACGGCAGCGGGGTTGGACCTGGGGTGGTACCGATGCGGCGCCACCGTTTCGCCGAGTTGCGGGTCGGCCCCGACACGACACCCGACCCGATGCTCTGGGTCGCATCGGCCCACGTGGTGCCGATCGTCGATATGCTGCTCGGCGCGGACTGGCTGCAGGCACAACGGGTTTGGCTGTCGTTCGCGACCAAACAGATGTTCGTGGCGGCGCGCCGGTGAAGCCTCGCGGTGAACTGCCCGGCGAGCATCTCGGCAACCTTGTTCAGCCGGTGCGCTCGAGCTCCATCTGATATCCGCAACCGACGGAGTGCGGCATCACCTGTCCGGAAAATCGATTGCCGGTGAATTGGCCGGTGATCCACTCGAACTGCAATTCCATCTGCAACCTGCCGTCGAGGCCAATCATGCCGCTGAACGAGCCGAAGCTCACCCGACCGCCTGACACGTGCATCCCGTCCACCCGCATGGTCGGTCGACAGCCGACGTCGTGACCCGGCTGGCCGGTCATGCTGCCGCTATAGTTGCCATCGAACTGGCTGGTGTTGACGGCCGGCGCCGTGGCGGCCGCGCCGGATGGCGCCTGACCCGGTGCGCAACCGAGCAGCAGCGCACCCGGAACCCACCACCACGACCAACGCAGCATGTTGATATTCATTACAGATGCGCCCGAATGGCGGCACACTATTGTTGTTCGCCGGGGAAGTCCAGATTAGGCTCCCGGCCGCCCGATCGACTGCCCGGTCAACCTGCGGAGCGTATCGATGCCGGATATCGCTGTCTCGGTCATCAATGCCAGTACCGTGGTAAGCGATGCTGAATGCCGCGCGCTCACCGCGGCGCTGCAGACGCAGGTCTCGCGTGATTTCACCCCGGCGTGGGGGATCGGCGCAACGCTGACCTTCGTCGCGAAAGACCGGAAGCCCGCGGCCGGCACTTGGTGGCTCAGCATTCTCGACAACACCGATCGTGCCCGCGTGCTCGGCCATCACGAACTCACGTCCGACGGGTTGCCGATCGGCAAGTCATTTGCTGGAACCGACAAGCACTACGATGTCGAATGGACGGTGACCGCCAGCCACGAACTGCTCGAGATGCTGGTCAACCCGGACTGCAACATGTCGGTGCTGATCCATTCGCCGGACGGTGCCGGCAAACTCTACCACTACGAGGTGTGCGATCCCTGCGAGGACGATGCCGACGCCTATGCCATCGAGACCGTCAAGGTCTGCAACTTCGTCTATCCGGCATATTTCCACACCTTTCATCAACAGGGCAGCACGCAGTTCGATTACCAGCGCAAATTGACGGCGCCGGTCCCGAGCCTGCTTCCGGGCGGCTATATCAGCGTCTTCGACCTGAATGACTCGACCGGCTGGCAGGAGGTTTCCGCTGCGTTGGCGCAATCCGGAAAGCCGCCCCGTGTGCAGATCGATGGACGGATGTCCAGCCGTCGCGAACGTCGCCGACTGCCGCGCGCGGAGTGGCGACGTTCGACCGCTTTCCAATAGCGTCTCGATGCAGGGCGCGGGCGACCACGCCATGATGGTCGAGTACTACCGCAGGCGCGCCGGCGAGTACGACGCAGTCTACCGGACCGTGGCGTGGCGTGGCGACCTCGCGATCCTGCGGAACTGGCTGACGGGCCACGCGAACGGCAGGACGATACTGGAAGTGGCGGCGGGCACCGGCTACTGGACCGCGGTTGCCGCGACGGTGGCACATTCCATCACCGCGACCGACATCAATGCCGAACCACTGGCAATCGCCGCGGCAAGAAACCTTGGCGAACACGTGGCGTTGGTCCGGGCGGACGCCTGGTGCCTGCCGGACCCGCCGGAGCGGTGCGAACTGGGGATGGCGCATCTGTGGTGGTCGCACGTCAGGACGCAGGATCGCGCCAGCTTCCTGTCCCACTTCGCGTCGCGCCTCCGGGCGCGGGCCACGCTGCTGATGATTGACCAGAACCATGTCCCGGGCTTCGGCATGCCGGTCAGCCGACGCGATGCCGACGGCAACTCGTACCAGACCCGATGGCTCGACAGCGGCGAGCGATTTGAAGTCGTCAAGAACTACCCCGACCGGGCGGAACTGGAGCAAAGCCTTGGCCCCGCATGCGAGCACGTTCGCATCGTGCAACTGACACATTTCTGGGCGGTCAGTGCCAGCTTCCGGCCGGTTGGCTGATCAGAACAGCGGCGCCGGTCCGCCGCCGGCCAGGTTGAGCGCGGGTATCCCGCACAGATCGCTGGTCCGCTGCTGGATCGTCGGGGTGTCCGTGCAGGGGCCGGTGATCAGGGTCACCGCCAGACCCATATCGGCAAGCACCGACTTGGCACCCAGCGCCGCCAGCGAGTCCGATGCGGCCAGGATCACCCGGACATCCTGCCTTCGCGTGGCGAGGCGCGCCAGAAACGACGGTACATTGGCGCCGAGGATATCGCCGCCACATTCGATCAGGACCGCGTCGGCGGGAATTGCCAGGCATATGTCGAGCATCGTGTCGAAATGGGCGTCGATCCCGTCGCGGCCGGACGGGTATGTCGTCGGCAGTCCGAAATCGACCGAATCGAAACATGGCGCCGCACCGAAATCCGCGTAGCTGTGCAGTTCGGTGACCGATGACGTGCCGGTGGCCTTCAGTGCCAGAACCCGGTTTCGCCCGCTCTTGCGCAGCGCGCGCAGCACACTGATCGCGGCAGTGGTCTTGCCGACCTCCGACGAAGTGCCGGTCACCAGGAACACCGGCGCAGCCTGATCAACGCCAGACCGCAATGCTTGGCATTGCGCAAATTGCCGGATGTTCAATGTGACGCCGTCCTGGTCGCACATGGTCCCGAGGAACCGGACCTGCCCGAGATGCCCCTTCTCCCGCGGTGACTCGCCTACGAATTCGCCGACCACGCCACAGGCGGCCAGCACCCAGTAGTCGCTGCCGGGCACCAGTCCGCCCGGCGGCAGGGTACCGACCACCCAGCGGGTCGACTCACGATATCCCGCGGTCGCGAGGAAGCGGTCGCCGGGCGCGATCACCAGCGCGCGCCCGGTGACCGCCTCGATGTCCAGCGCAGCCGCGTCGGATGCCAGCTCGCACACACAGATGTCGCCTTCGCGACCGTTTCGCTCGGTCAGCCGCATCGCTTGCGATACCGGCACGCGGCGCAGCGCCGAGCTGCGCTTCAGGCGAACCGCCGCAGGCGGCTGGTCGAGCGGTTGCGGCGTCAGGACGGCTGCGGATCCTGCGCAACCACGACGTCGCCACCATTCTTCAGTGCGGCCTTCTGGGCACTGTTGAGACCGAGCAACTCGGCAAGCTGGTCCAGCTTGTCGGCAGGAACCCCCCACTTCACGACCTTGAAGCTCGACGGCACCTTTTGGATTTCCGCGTTCATCGGTTCTGTTCCTCCGATCCTGCTGCCCGACTGCCCAACTGCCGGCCGCGGCGATCATCGCGTGCAGCGATCGCCGCGCAATCGACCTTGCAATGGAGCGACCCATATCACCACGTTGCCGGCATGGCCAATCCTGTGTTTGCATTGCAGCACGCATAAGCAAGCGGCACGGCGCTCGCGCTGACCGCGGTTAAAGGGACGCTATGGACTGCCCGCGGTGCGGAGCATCGGCTCCACAAGGCCAACAATTCTGTAGCGACTGCGGTACGCCGCTGGCACCGTGGCTCTGTGTTGCCTGCGGCGCCGACAACGCTCCAGGCCGTCGTTTCTGCGGCGACTGTGGCGCGGTCGCCGGTGGGGCCGCGGTCCGCAGCGGGCCCGCGATCACACCGGCCGGGGAACGCCGTCAGCTCACCGTCATGTTCTGTGACATGGTCGATTCGACCGCGCTTGGGACCCGACTTGATCCGGAGGACCTGCGCGACGTCGTTGCGACCTATCATCGCTGCGTCACCGAGCACGTCGCTCGGTTCGGTGGCTTCATCGCTCGCTATATGGGCGATGGCGTACTGGTCTATTTCGGCTACCCCGCGGCCAGCGAGGACGACACCGAGCGGTCGGTGCGGGCGGGCCTCGCCGTGGTCGAGGCGGTCGCGCGGCTGGACAGCGTCGCCGGACCGCCGGCGACGCTGCAGGCACGCGTCGGGATCGCCACCGGCCTCGTGATCGTCGGCCACCGGGTCGGCTTCGGCGCATCGCTCGAGCAGGCGGTGGTCGGCGACGCGCCGAACCTGGCGGCACGGCTGCAGACCCTAGCCGAACCCGGAACGGTGATCATCGCCGACAGCACGCAGCGGCTGACCGGCGGACTGTTCGACTACTGTGACAATGGCAGCAGGGAGATGAAAGGCTATGCGACCCCGGTCCGCGCCTGGACCGTGTTGGGCGAGAGTGCCACCGACAGTCGCTTCGAAGCTCTGCGGTCCGGTGGCCAGGCGTTGCGCTCCGGCAGCCGGGTACCGCTGTTCGGGCGCGATGAACAGCTGGCACTGCTGCTGCATCGTTGGGACCGGGTCCGCCACGGCAAAGGACACATCGTCCTGCTCAGCGGCCAGGAGGGGATCGGCAAATCGCACCTCGCCGCCGCACTGGCGGATCGGCTGCAAGCGGAGCCGCATACCAGGCGCCGCTATCTGTGTTCGCCGCATCACCGGGACAGCGCGCTGCATCCGATCATTGCGCAGATCGCGCGCGCCGCTAGTTTCGAGCGCGAGGACAATGCCGCCGCGAAGCTGCGAAAGCTCGAGGCGCTGCTGCCGCCGGACGCATCGCCCGATGATTTCGCGTTGCTGGCGGACCTGCTGTCGCTGCCGGTCCCGCCGGACAGCAGACTTGCCGAGCTCACCCCGCAGCTGCGCAAGGAGCGCACCTTCGAAGCGATCCTGCGGCAGCTCGAGAACCTGGCGCGCGAGCGGCCCGTGCTCGCGATATTCGAAGACCTGCACTGGGCCGACGCCACCTCGCTCGAGTTGCTGACGCGCGTGATCGAGCAGATCGAGCGGATGAAGGTGCTGCTGGTGATCACCTCGCGACCTGGCACCGAGCCGGCCTGGATCGATCGTCCCGAGGTGTCCATGCAACTGCTTGGCCGGCTCGATCACCGCCAGGCGAACTCGCTGATCGATGGCGTCACCGGTGGCTCGCGGCTGCCCGACGCCGTGCGCGAACAGATCATTGCCCATGCCGACGGCATCCCGTTGTTCGTGGAAGAATTGACCAAGACCGTGCTGGAAAGCGGGACGATACGTCACGACAGCGACCAACCGGTCGTCGAGTTGCGGCCGCACGTCGTGGTGCCGAGTTCGCTGCAGGCATCACTGACGGCGCGCCTCGACCGGCTGGCCGGCGTCAAGGAAGTAGCCCAGATGGGCGCGGTGATCGGGCGCGAGTTCTCGTTCGAGCTGTTCCAGTCCGTGTTCGATCTGCCCAGCGAACTGCTGACCGGCAGCCTGCAGACGCTGGTCGCCGCCGATCTGATCGTAGGCCGCGGGCGGCCGCCGAACGCAGTCTACAGCTTCAAGCACGCGCTGGTGCAGGATGCAGCCTACAGCTCCCTGCTGCGCGACCGGCGCCGGGCGCTGCACCTTCAGGTGGCGGAAGGACTCGAGCGCGACGAAGGCGGCCTCGCAACCGCGGAGCCGGAGCTGCTCGCCTACCATTTTACCGAAGCGGGGATCGCCGACCGGGCCATCGATTATCACCTCAAGGCGGCGGAACACGCGATGGCGCGATGCGCGCTCGCGGAGATGGTCAGCCATCTGCGCCGCGGTCTCGGCCTGTTGAGCGGCCTGCCGGATTCCCGGGACACCAGCCGGCGCGAGCTGTTGCTGCAGGTGGCGCTGGGTCGCGGACTGATCGATCAGGTCGGCTCGGCCAGCGACCAGGGCCACGCGGCATTCCTTCGCGCCCGCGAGTTGAGCCTGCAACTCGACAACACGGAATTCCTGTTGCCGGTTCTGTACGGCCTTCAGGTGTATCACTTCTCGCGCTCCGAACCGGCGGTCGTGAGCCGCTATGCGCAAGAGATCCTGGAGTTGGGTCAGCGCACCGGAAATCGCCAGGTGATCCTGTTGGGCGAACGGGTCGGCGGCAGTGCCTATCTGGTGCTCGGTCGTTTCGCCGAAGCGCGGGCAGCGTACCAGCGTGTACTGGCATTGTATCAAATGGACCAGGATGCCGATCTGGCATCGAATACCATGCGCGACCCGTTCGTTGCCGGCTGCGGTTTCCTGGCGATCTGCCTCACGGTCATGGGCTATCCGGGCCAGGGTGCGGCAATCAGCCAGCGCGGCCTGAGCCACGCCGAACACCTGCGCCATGCGATCAGCGCCGTGTTCGCCCTGCGCCGCGGCTGCATCGCTGCAATGCTGCGGCGCGATGTCGATCGGGTGAAGGTGCTGTCCTCCAGGCTGTCGGAGGTCTCCATCGACTACGCGACCTTCCTCGGCGGCACCGAGGCGGAATTGTTCCAAAGCTGGGCGCTGCTCCATGAGCGCGACGACCCCGCCCTGCGTGACCGACTGCGGCGATCCCTCGATCAGATCGATGCCGCCAGGATCTGGACCATGTTGCCGTTCATGATGGCCGCGTCGGCGGAGCTGCTGGGCACGCGCGGCGATCGCGATGCGGCCCAGGCGTTGCTGGCGCGTGCCGTGGAGCTGGTGCGCCTGACCGACGAGCAATGGTGCCAGCCGGAGATCATGCGGCTGGTGGCGCAATTCCTCCGCGAAGATCCTGCCGACAAGGCCGATCTGCTGCGCCGGTCGATCCAGCTGTCACATCAGATGGGAGCAAATCTGTGGCGGCTGCGGAGCGCCATCGATCTGGCAATGCTGCTGCGTGACGACGGCCGGCGCGACGAGGCACGCGACCTGCTGGCGCCGATCTATGCTGGATGGACCGAGGGATTTGAGGCGCCGGACCTGCAAACGGCCAAGCAATTGCTCGCAACGCTGGGCTGAACCACGGTGCGCCACAAGCCCGGCGGCGGCGACCACGCGCCGCCGCCACGGGTTCGCTATTTCACTGCCGAGAACGCCGTCGGCGCGAGAATGAAGTTCTTCACATTGGCGACGATCGCACCGTTCTTCTCGGTCTCGGCGCGCGCCGACTGCCACGCCGGATCAGCCCCGAACGCCGCCCACTTCTTCTCGCGCTCGGCAAGCGACTCCCAGGCCACGAAGTAGTACAGCGTCTGACTCGATTCACCGATCACCGTGGTCCAGAAGCCGGCCTGCTTGATGCCGTGCTTCTCCCACAGCTTCAGCGTGATGGTGTCGAACCGCTTCAGCAAATCCGGCAGCCGGCCAGGCACGCATTCATAAATCCGCAGTTCGTACAGCATGATGGCTTTCCTCCGAGGACGCCGAAGCATGCGTCGGCGACCGAGCGATGGTCAACCGGTGCGCCATCGCCTCGAACCGCGCAGCAACCCCCTGTGGGGCTAGCGCAGCGGACCGGTCACATCCTTGCGGCGCTGCGCGGTAGCCCACGGATCTGCCGGATCGCGCGGTGGCGCCGCGTAGAGCAGTCGCCTCGTGGTCACACCGGCGGCGATCGCGGTCAACACCGCCGCGGCGAGCCACTTGGTGCCCGGATCGTACCAGTCGGTGCGCACCAGCAGCAGGAACACCAGGGTAACGCCGAGCAGCATGCCGCCGCTCCGCTGGCCGCGCCGCATCGCCAGCACCGCAAGCACCACGAACACGGCGTACAGCGCGATCGCCGCGGCACGCATCACCTCGAAGGCGCGCCACATCAACGTTGCGGCCAGCTCATCGACGAAGCTTATGGCGGCCGCGATGAACGCCTCGCAGGCGACGAGGAAATGCTGTGGTCCGATGATGTACACCGCCGCCATCAGCACGCCGCCGCCGAGCCAGACCAGTGCGATGATCCTGCGGTCCAAGGTGCGCCTCAGAAGTTCTCGACCCAGGGCCGCAGTTCCAGCTCCCAGGTCCACGCGCTGCGCGGCTGCTGCACCACATGCCAATAGCTTGCCGCGATCGCATCGGGATCCAGCATGCTGTCCGGCCGGTCCGGCGGTTCGGCGCGGCCCGGGTTGCGGATGCCGCCGTCGATCACGAAGTGCGCGACATGGATGCCCCGTGGCGCCAGCTCGCGCGCCATGCTCTGCGCCAGCCCGCGCAGCGCGAACTTGCCCATCGCGAACGGCGCCGACAGCGGATAGCCCTTCACGCTGGCGGATGCGCCGGTGAACAGGATCGCGCCGGTACCGCGCGGCAGCATGTGACGCGCCGCCTGCTGGCCGACCAGAAATCCCGCATAGGCGCTCACCGCCAGCGCCCGCGCCACCGCAGCCGGGTCAAGCTCCGCGACCGGGCCGCGGGCGCGGGCGGAGGCGTTGTACACCACCACATCGGGCACGCCCTGCGTGGCGATCACCGCGTCGAACAGGCCGCCGACCTCCTCGGGCTCCGCCGCCTCGCAGGCGAACGTCGTCGCCGCGGTCTCGTGTGCCAGCGCCGCGAGCCGGTCCGGATTGCGCGATGCCAGCGCAACCTGCACCCCGTTGCGCGCGAACAACCGCGCCAGCGACGCGCTGAGGCCGCTCCCGACACCGACGATCAGGGCTGATCGAACTTCCATCGCACACCTCCGCTCGCTCTCTGTTCCCGGTGACCCAGGTTGCCTATCATCGCAGCAAATCAAGGCGAGGACACCCGCGCCGCAATAATGGAGGCATGTCATGCTTGGATTGATGCAACAACAGCCGCTGCTGATCTCGTCGTTGCTGGTCCATGCGGCGCGGCATCATGGCTCGGCCGAGGTGGTATCCGCGACCGGATCGGGCGCGACGCATCACTCCACCTGGGCGGCGACCGAACGACGTGCGCGGCAACTTGTGCGGGTGCTTCAGGGCCTGGGCGTGGCGGCTCAGGACCGCGTCGGCACGCTCGCCTGGAACGATTACCGCCACCTCGAGATCTACTACGCGGCGTCGGGCATGCAGGCGATCTGCCACACCATCAATCCGCGGCTCGCGCCAGACGACATCGCCTACATCATCAACCATGCCGGCGACACCACATTGTTCGTCGATCCGGGCTTCGCGCCGCTGATCGGGGGCATCGCCGCCGCGGTCAAGGACAGCGTGCGTACCGTCGTGATGATGACCGATGCGGCGTCGATGCCGACCCTCGAGCTGCCCGCCGGCATGCGCCTGCTCTGCTACGACGAACTGATGGCGGCGGCGGATGACGACTACGCCTGGCCGAGCTTCGACGAGAATACCGCAAGTGCGCTGTGCTACACCTCCGGCACCACCGGGCGGCCGAAGGGTGTGCTGTACAGCCACCGCTCCACGGTGATCCACGCCTATGCGATCGCACTGCCCGACGTGCTCGATCTGCGTGCCACCAGCCGGATCCTGCCGGTGGTGCCGATGTTCCACGTCAACGCCTGGGGCATCCCGTACGCCACCGCGCTGACCGGCGCGGCACTGGTGCTGCCGGGCCGGCACCTCGACGGCGCCAGTCTCGCCCGGTTGTTCAACCAGGAACGCGTGACCATGAGTTGCGGGGTGCCGACGGTGTGGCTCGGTCTGCTGCAGCACCTGCGCGCCAGCGGCGACACGCTGGCGACCGTGAAGCGCATCATGACCGGCGGCTCGGCCGCACCCCCGCTGCTGATCGAGGCGTTCCGCGACGAGTTCGGCGTCGCCATCGAACACGGCTGGGGCATGACGGAGCTGAGCCCGGTCGGCACCTACAACGCGCCAAAGCCGGCGCAGGTGGGTCTGTCGGGCGAACCGGCGGTGCGCCACATGCTGAAACAGGGCCGCGTCCTGGCGGGCATCGACATGAAGATCGTCGACGGCGACGGCCGCGAACTGCCGTGGGACGGCAGCCAGTTCGGCGACCTCATGGTGCGCGGTCCCTGGGTGTGCAGCGGCTATTATGGCGACCCGCCCGGCAGCGCGTGCGACGCCGATGGCTGGTTCGCCACCGGCGACGTCGCGACCATCGATCCCGACGGCACCATGGAGATCACCGACCGCTCGAAGGACGTGATCAAGTCCGGCGGCGAATGGATCAGCTCGATCACCCTGGAGAACATCGCGGTCTCCCATCCCGACGTGGCCGAGGCGGCGGTGGTGGCGGCAATCCATCCGAAATGGGACGAGCGGCCGCTGCTTCTGGTGGTGGCGCGGCCGGGCCACACGGTCGATCCGCAATCCGTGCTGCAGATCTATCAGGGCCAGGTGGCGAAGTGGTGGCTGCCGGATGCCGTGGTGGTGGTGGACGAACTGCCGCACACCGCGACCGGCAAGCTGCTGAAAACCTCGCTGCGCAGCCGTTACCGCGACTATTACAACAAGACATAACAGCCCAGGTCGGCGTTTTCGAACCCCGCCCGTGGCGGTTCGTCGGGACTATCCGGACTTGTGGGCCGTGGCCTGCCACCGGGCATGCCAGGGCTATCGGGTAAACGTCCGACTTGCGGGAGCGGCCGGACAGCAAGGAGTCAGGCTTTCAACACGGAGGAAGGTCGAGCGCTACGGAGGGCCACGGAGATCCGATTCCGGGCGTTGTCGGCACCGCTGCACTGGCCGGGCCGGGATCCGCGCAGGTCCTGGCAGGCCAGGCAACCTCGGTCAGCCGATCGCCGCCTTGACGCGCTCCGGGGTGAACGGCGCACGGCGCAGGCGGATGCCCGTGGCGTCAAAGATGGCATTGCCGATGGCGGCGGCAACCGGGCGGATGGAGCCTTCACCGGCACCGGATGGCGGCCGCTCGGGACGATCCAGCAGCACGATGTCGATGGTATCCGGTGCGTCAGTCAGATCCAGGATCGGATAGCCAAGCCAGTCCAGGCTCGTGACCATCCCGCGATCGAAGGTGACCTCCTCGCAAAGGGCACGGCTGCTGCCCTGCACGATGTTGCCTTCGATGCAGAGGCGCAGACCCTGCGGGTTGATCACCAGACCGCAATCATGGGCAACCGTCCAACGGCGTGGCCACACGCGACCGGTGGCGGCATTGACCTCGACCTCGACGGCAACCGCGACGATGGTCTCGCCGCGCTGGGCATAGGCGAACCCGCGGCCCGTGGTGACAGCAGCGGCAGCGCGGCTGCCGGCAGCGATGCGCGGCTCCCAGCCGAAGCGTTCCGCGCAAGCCGTGATCACGGCGATCGCGCGGGGGTCCCGTAGATGCGCCACGCGGAAGCCGACCGCATCCATCCCGGCGACGTGGGCAAGTTCGTCGATGAAGGATTCCGAGGCAAAGCCAAGCTGTGGCCCGACCGGATCGCGCAGATGCGAGCTGCGCAGCGGCGAGGCGCGGTCGAACAGTGCAGCGATGGTTTCCCAGGCACGGAGCTGCGCGGGGAACTGATACGGTTCGGTCGGGACACCGAATTCCTGTGTCGGCGTCAGCGCCATCCCCATCAACTGACCGGCCAGGGAATGGGCAGGATTGCTCTCGGTCGTATCGATGTCGGTGCGTGAAAAGCCACGGCTTTCGAAGCGGTACCCGACCACCTTGCCGTCCGCATCCAGGCCAGCGCGAGCGCGATGGATGCTGGCGGGGCCTTTCGGGTCCCAGCCGGTGCCGTCGGCGCGCATGTATTGCACCCGCACCGGGGCGCCGAGTGCTTGCGACATTACGGCGGCGTCCATGGCGGCGTCGCCGGCGTCGTTACGGCCGTAGCTGCCAGCGCCACGCACCCAGATGGCACGCACCTGTGCCGGCCGCAGGCCAAGAATGCGGGCGACCCCGGTAGCGGCGAAATGCGGCTTTTGGGTGCCCGTCCAGACCGTTGCGCCGTCGGGCCTTGCGTCTACCACTGCGCAAGCAGGACCCATGCTCGCATGTGACTGGAACGGCCATTCGTACTCTGCCTCGACGATTTTCACCGCGGCAGCAATCGCCGCGTCGGCGTCGCCCAGCTTTACCGGTTCCTTGCGAGCGATCGGTGTTGCCGAGCGCATATGGTCGTACAGCGCGGCGTAATCGGGAAACGGCGGTGCGGCCTGTGACCAGGTGACCTTCAGCATGCGGGAGGCACGAATCGCGTCCCATTCGCGCGGCGCCGCAACCCCGAGGAACCCCTGCTTCCAGACCGCACGTGCGCCGGGGACCTCGGCAATCGATGCGTCATCGACAGCAGTTGGCACGCTGCCGGTAACGGCGGGCCGGATCATGCGCGCGTGCAGCATGCCGGGCAGACGAATATCGGTGACGAATTTGTGCCGGGCGAAGACCTTTTCCGGGATGTCGGTGCGCGGGACGGACGTGCCAACGACGCGGTAGTCGGTCGGTCGCTTCGGTTCCGCGCGGCCCCGGGCGACCAACCCGTTGCCATAGACGCCATTCCACTGCATCGGCACGTCGAACCGCCGGCCGCCGATCAGCTCGGCGTAGCTGACCCGCCTCGTCGCGTCGGCTGTCACACACACCACGCCGTCCCGCACTTGAAGAGCATCGACGGGCACGCCAAGGCGTTGCGATGCAAGATCGAGCAGCACCCGACGCGCCTCGGCGCCCGCGTAGCGCAAGGTGATGCCGCCGCGCTCGACGCCGGTACTGCCAGAGGCGCCGCCCTGGTTTACCGTACGCACGCTGTCACCCATGATGATGGCAACGCGTTCAACCGAAACATCGAGTTCGTCGGCGACGATCTGGCGGATGGCGACATCGACACCTTGTCCCGGATCCATCTTGCCAAAGCAGGCGATGACGCTGCCATCCGGTTGGATCGCGAGCCAGGAATCCAGCTGGTCCGGTGCCGGCCCTGCGGCAGGCGTGCCTTGTGGTGCGCCCTGGGCCGATGCTTCGCGATCGGCGAACGCGACAACCAGTGCTCCGCCAGAGGCGAGCAGCGAGCGGCGGGAGATGTTGCCCATGATCTCCCCCTATGCCTGCGCCGCGCGCAGGATCGCGCGCAGGATTGACAGATGCGAGCCGCAGCGACACTTCAGGCCGGAGAGCCCGCTGCGGAAGTCGGCTTCGGTGGCGTGCGGCTTGTCGCGCAGCAGTGCTGCCGCGGTCATCATCCAGCCGTTCAGGCAATAGCCGCATTGCGTCGCCTGCTCATGGATGAACGCTGATTGCAGAGCGTGCGGATGCTCCGGCGTGCCAAGTCCGGCGAGGGTGGTCACCTTGGCACCACCGACGGCCGAGACCGGCAGCGAGCAGGAGCGCACCGGTGCGCCATCGACATGCACTGTGCAGGCGCCACACTGGCCCAGACCGCAGCCGAAGCGAGGATTGTCGAGCCCCACATGGTCGCGCAGCGCATACAGCAGCGGCATGTCCGGGTCAGCGTCGATCGCGTGCCGACTGCCGTCGATATCAAGAATGATGACTGCGGTCATGGAATACCTCCGGGACGCCGATCAGTCGCGCTGGCGAGCTGATGCAGTCTACCCATTCGGCGGTCCTCTGTGGGAGAACCTGGCGGGGTTGCCAGACCCTTGCAACACCGCGCGGTCCAAGCCACCGGATCTTGTGGGCTGTAACTAAAAAACAACGACTTAACAACGAAGAATCAACGCCACGCCGGTCGCTTTGCCGCCGTCTGTGCCATTCACTTCGGCGCGACGGCGTGCCACAACGCGCACGCATATTTGACCGCAAGGGACGCATGAATGGCCGCCGGGCCGACCGCTGCATTGGCCGAACTGTCGGACGCGATCGCCACCCAGGTTGCCGCCGCGGCGCCGATGCTGACGGCCATCCGTATCGGCCCCAATCGGCACATCAGCGGTATCCTGTGGCAGCATGACCTGGTGATCACCTCCGACCAGGCGCTTCCGGCCCAGGACAGCTACACGCTTGTGCTGCCCGGCGGGGTGCTGACCGCGGCACGCCCGGCGCGACGCAACGCCGCCGGCAATCTGGCCGCGCTGCGCCCGGACGGGCCCACCAATCCGGTGCAGATCCTGCATCCTGGCGAGCCACGGGCGGGTGCCCTGGCGCTGGCTCTGGGCGCCGATGCGGATGCCGCGCCGATGGTGCACCTGACGGTGATCCATAAGGTGTCGGCCAGCGGCGCCGACCGAGTGGTGACGCTCGATCTGCCGGCCAATCTGGCGGCGGAAGGCGGACCCGTGCTCGACGCGGCGGGAGGGTTGCTGGGCATGGCAACCGTCGGCGCCAGCGGCGAGGTGACCGTGCTGCCGCACGCCAGCATGGCGCGCATGCTCGATCCGGTGGTTCGGCAGATCAATGGCCGGCGCGGCTGGCTGGGCGTCGCGCTGCAGCCGATCACCGTGCCCGAGGCGATGCGCAGCGCGGTCGGTCAGGCGTCGGGGCGGATGGTGGTGAGCGTGGCACCGAGCGGACCGGCCGAGCTGGCAGGTCTGCGGCCGGGCGATATCCTGTTGTCGCTGGAGGGCCACAGCATGAGCGGTGCCCACGCACTGCGCGCCTTGCTCGGCCCGGAGCGGGTCGGGCGGCAGGTGGAACTGCGGCTGATGCGCGACGGCCAGGTGGAATCGCGCCAACTCACGATCGCCCCACAGCCGGCCGATTGAGGTCGCGGCGGCGCGCCGAACCCCGACCAGGCGGCTCTGCCGGTCAAACTCCCCGCCAACCGCACACGCCCTGCCTGCTTTCACCTGATTGTGGCGGGTCACCTGGTTGTGGCGGATCACCTGGTTGTGGCCGGCCTGGGCCGCGTATGCTGCGGGCGCGAAGGTTGCGTCGGCAGGCGGTCCGCCATAATTTTGCCGCGAGCACCGCCTGGGCGGCAGGCGCTTAACTGCGGGCAGCATGCCCGCCCCGG
Source organism: uncultured Alphaproteobacteria bacterium (assembly GCA_963749575.1). Lineage (GTDB taxonomy): Bacteria > Pseudomonadota > Alphaproteobacteria > Acetobacterales > Acetobacteraceae > JAMXLO01. The sequence goes on along the minus strand of CAVVNM010000002.1, from coordinate 20,085 downwards.
CAACAAGGACACGCGCATGAGCGGCTCGGCCAAACGGTCCATCACCGTCACGCTTGATGGTTCCAACAAGTCGAGCAGCCTGCCGCTGATCGACGGCACGATCGGACCGGCGGTTGCCGATATCCGCAAGCTGTACGGCGATCTGGGGATCTTCACCTACGATCCCGGTTACGGTGCCACCGCGTCGTGCGAGAGCAAGATCACCTACATCGATGGCGACGAAGGCATCCTGCTGTATCGCGGCTATCCGATCGAGCAGCTGGCGGAGAAATCGAATTTCCTCGAGATCTGCTACCTGCTGCTGAACGGTGACCTGCCGAACGCGAAGCAGCGCGAGGAATTCGATCTCGGCGTGATGCGACACACCATGCTGCACGAACAGCTGCGCACCTTCTACAACGGCTTCCGCCGCGATGCCCATCCGATGGCGGTGATGTGCGGCGTGGTCGGCGCGCTGTCAGCGTTCTATCACGACAGCCTCGACATCCATGATCCGGAGAGCCGCCGCATCAGCGCGTTCCGCCTGATCGCCAAGGTGCCGACGATCGCCGCCTGGGCGCACAAGTATTCGGTCGGCCAGCCGTTCATGTATCCGCGCAACGATCTCTCGTACGCGGAAAACTTCCTCTACATGTTTCACGCCGTGCCCGCCGAACCATGGAAGGCCAACCCCGTGCTGTCGCGCGCGATGGACCTGATCATGATCCTGCACGCCGACCATGAGCAGAACGCTTCAACCAGCACGGTGCGGTTGGCGGGATCGACCGGGGCCAACCCATTCGCCTGCATCGCCGCCGGCATTGCCAGCCTGTGGGGTCCCGCGCATGGCGGCGCCAACGAGGCCGTGCTGAAGATGCTGAACGAGATCGGCCACGTGAAGAACATTCCCGAGTTCCTGGAGGACGTGAAGGACCGCAACAACCACGCCCGCCTGATGGGCTTCGGGCATCGCGTGTACAAGAACTACGATCCGCGGGCGCGCATCATCCAGAAGGCATGCCACGATGTCCTGAGCGAACTCGGCATCAAGGACGATCCGCTGCTCGACCTCGCGATCGAACTGGAGAAGATAGCGTTGAACGACAAGTATTTCGTCGATCGCAAGCTGTATCCCAACGTGGATTTCTATTCCGGTATCATCCTGAAGGCGATGGGCTTCCCAACCAGCATGTTCACCGCGCTGTTCGCGGTGTCGCGCACCGTCGGATGGGTCAGCCAGTGGCAGGAGATGATGGAGGACCCGCAACAGCGCATCGGCCGGCCACGCCAGATCTACACCGGCGCGCCACAGCGCGACTACGTGGCGATCCAGCGCCGGGCGTGACCGCCGCGGACTGAATTTCGACCTGCGAAATTTATCGCCGCCTCCACCCTGTGGATATCATTATCCACAGGGCTGTTGATAAGTCATCGCAGAAATGATCGCTAACCGCCCGTGACAACGCGCTTTTGCGCGTACCGACACCGGCGCAGGCATTACGGCCGTCCGGCTCCCGGGGCCCTCGCGGCCAGGATATAATGCTGTCCCGTTAACCTTTTGTACTAATATATCCCGGCAACCTGCAATTGTAGGCTGTTTATCCACATCCTGTGGTTGTATAGGTCGACACCGTTTAAACCATCCGGGGAAGAGAATGCATCCGTCCCAAACTTTGGACTCACTGGTGAGGGAGCGCCTCAAGCAGTGGCCCCAGCGACCACCTGGTGTGAAGGCTGCCGCACCCGGGCACGATGCGTGGTTGCGCGGACGCCCGTCGGAGGATCTGCGCAACCATCCGTTCCTCAAGCTGCCCGGCAGTACCCGCTGGCGCACGCTGCCGGACGGTCTGTGGCTGAACTTCGGCGGCACACCTGTGGATGCCTACGTGGATATCTTCGCGATCGAGGCCTGTGGTACACTGCAGAACCTGCTCGACAAGCGTTCCAGGTTTGCGCCCAGCACCCATTCGCTGCTGGCGGTCTGCCCGCTGCAGTGGCTGCTGTCGCCGGTGATGCCCGGCGACCCGACGCCACGCTGGCACGTGCTCTACGGCCTGAAGCAGAAGCACTACCAGGGCTTCGTCCGCCACCAGTTGCCGCAAGCGCACGAGTTCTTCGCCCCCATGGAGGCGCTGACCGCGTATGACGGCGACAAGAACCCGGACCTTCGGGCCCTGCTCGCCCGCGCGTCATCCACCGCCAACTTCCTTAGCCCGCCGTGATGGCGGCAATCGGCAGCCCGCTTCCGCGAGCACGCCGCGCGCGAGGTCCGGGCGATCGGTGATCAGCCCGTCCACTCCCCAGCGGATCAGCCGGCGCATGTCCTCGGGCCGGTTCACCGTCCACGGCACCACCCGCAGGCCGAGGGCGTGCGCCTCGGCAAGGCTCGCCTCGGTCAGGTCGGTATGATCCGGCCCCCAGGTCGGCCCGCCTTCCGCCGCGACGGCGCGCGCGACCGAGCCGCCGAAGTCGGTGGGATGTGGCCCATCCCACCAGGCTCGCGCGCCTGCCAGGAAGGCGGCGCTGGTCAGCCAGGCCACCGCGATGTCGGGCCGCGTGCGGCGCAGCCGGCGCGGTCCGCGCCAGTCGAATGACTGCACGATGATCCGGTCGGCGGCGCCAGCTGCGTCCGCGACCGCGACCACCGCATCGGCCATCGCGGCGCCGTCCACCGCAAGACCGGGATGCCAGGGGAAGCTCTTCAATTCGATGTTGCAGCTCGCCGCCGGATCGATCCGCAGCACATCGGCCAGCGTCGGGATCCTGGCGCCGTCGTGCGGCACCTGGTCCGGATGCGCTGCCGCATAAGCCGTGGCCGGGCGAATCCGGCCGACGTCGTAGCCGGCCAGCTCCGCTGCCCGAAGCGAGCGGATCGTGGCGCCCGCCGCGGTGAGCCACTCGCCATTCACGGTCCGCGTGAGGTCGGGATTGAGCCGCGGGTCATGGGTGACCACCACGACGCCATCCTGCGTCACCGCGACGTCGCACTCGATCGCGTCGACACCGATCGCCAGCGCGCCGGCGAACCCGGCCAGCGTGTTCTCGGGAAACAGGCCGCGCGCGCCGCGATGGCCATGCAGGTCGATTCTTCGCATCATCGCTACCGCGTAGGTCCCGCCTTGCGCGCCCGTCAAGATGCCGCCAATGCTGCATCATGAACAGCAATGTCAGGATGTTGGGCGTGCTCGGCGGCATGGGCCCGCTGGCCAGCGCCCAGTTCATGGTGCGGCTCACCCAGTTGACGCCGGCGACCCGCGACCAGGAGCACATCCCGGCTGTTCTGTGGTCGGATCCAAGAGTGCCGGACCGGACCGTCAGCCACCCGAGCGCCAACGCCGACCCGCTGCCCTGGCTGCTGCGCGGCATCGCCGGGCTCGAGCGCGCAGGCTGCGGCGCCATCGCCATCCCGTGCAACACCGCGCATCGCTGGTACGACGCGATGTGCGAGCACGCCCGCGTGCCGATCCTGCACATCGTCGATGCCGCGGCCGAGGAGCTGCGCCGGAGCCGGACCGAACCCGCCAGGATCGGCATCATGGCGACGCAGGCGGCGCTCGGATTGCGGCTATATCAGGACCGGCTGGGCGCGCTGGGATGGGACTGCATCGTGCCCAGCCAGGACGAAATGGACCGGCTGGTCACGCCGGCGATCCGGCTGGTGAAGCTGAACCGCACAGCCGAGGCCTACGCACCGCTGGCCGACGTTGCGCACAGCCTGGCGGCACGCGGGGCGGCATCGATCGTGCTGGGCTGCACCGAGATCCCTCTCGGCATCCAGACCGGACCGCCACCGGAGCTGCCCATCGTGGACACCATCGACGCGCTTGCCCGCGCGGCGATCGCCTGGGCGAAAGGCTGACGTTCGGCGGCGGCGGGCCGATCCATGTCATGCCCTATGCACCGGAGCCGGGCGCCGACACGATCGCTGCCGGGCCGCCGGCGATCATCGCGCGGTCGCGGCCGGCCCGCTTGGCCTCGAACAGGGCAGCGTCGGCAGCGCCCAGCGCAGCCGCAAGCGCCGCCTCGGGCCGGTCCGACATCGAGATGGCGCCCACACCGGCACTCATCGTGACCGCGCCTGCCGCGCCCCCTGGGTGGGTCACGCCTGAGCGCACCCGCGCGCGCAGGCGTTCCGCGGTCGCCAACGCCTGTGCCGAATTGCTCGCGGGGACCAGCAGCGCGAACTCCTCCCCGCCCAGCCGACCGAGCAGATCGCCGGCGCGCAGACCGCTGCCGACAATGGCGGTGAACTCGCGCAGCACGGTGTCTCCCGCATCGTGCCCGTGATTGTCGTTGATGGTCTTGAACCGATCGATATCGAACATGATCACTGCGGCCGGCACGGCTCCCCGGCGCGCCTGGACGATTGCTCGATTCGCCTGCTCGAAAAATCCGCGCCGGTTCAGTGCCCCGGTCAGCGGGTCGGTGACGGTCAATCGTTCCAGGCCGACCTGCGCACGATCGCGCTGGCGCCAGGCGTGGATCAGCAGCAATGCCCAAACCGGCAACAGAATGTCGAACCCGAACAGCCAGAGCCAGCTGGCGACGGTGATCGAATCGTGCGGCCGAAGCACGACGTTATCGATGGCATCGTGGCATGACAGCACGGCGGCGAACGTGAGCAATACTCCGCCGATGCCGGCGGTGCGCCAGCGACGGCCGAGCGCGCGTGCCGTCGCCGTGTAGCGCAGCGTTACCGCGGCCGCCACCAATGAGAGTGCCGCCAGCGCGATCCTGACCAGCAGGTAGATGGCATCCAGCGGCTGCATCATCCGCTCAGCCGGCCGGCCGCAACAACCTGAAGCGCGTCATGATGAGCCATCACGGCGGGCGTTCGTGCCGCCATGCCGCCGGCCGGACCCGACCATCTCCGCCAGCCGAACCGGCCGGAAATTCCACACGTCCACACCGACGTCGAACTGGCCTCGCAATGGCCTGAGTTTGCCATGACTGTGTCCGTGCAGGTTGATCGTGCCTTTGCCCATGTCGCGCCAGGTGCGGAAGGGATAGTGGCAGAGCGCGAGCTCCCTGCCATCGACCGTGATCTCCGCGTACCGCTCGACGCTGCGCCACCCCGCACAGTCGGTGACGGCGCTGCCGTCGTTGTTGCCCACGATGAGATGCTTTGTGCCGTGCAGCGTGGTCAGCAGATCGGCGACACGTTCCGGTGATTGTCGCACCGCGAAGTCGCCGAGGTGCCAGACCTCATCGGCGGGTCGGACCGCGGCATTCCAGCGGTCGATCATCTGCCGATCCATCTCGGCGACCGACGCGAACGGGCGACGATAGAGACCGCGGGCACCGGCATGGCCGAAATGGCTGTCACTGGTGAAGAACACCGACATGGGCTTGCCTGCTGGGTCCTGTCGCATTGCCTGAGCCGGGCAGCGTCGCCGAAACTGGCCCGCCCGTCAGCGGTGCCGCAAGACCGCAGCGCACCGCCACTGCTCCGACCGCAGGCGTGCATCGGGCGTTCCCCCTGCATTGCTCATCGTCTTGCATAGTATAGATCGGCGGCAGGCGATGCGGTGAAGGTCCACCACCGGGACCAGCCACCTGATCGCCCTGCCATCCTGGGAATGCAGGCCAGGCTGCCGCGTGCGCTGCGGACATGATTTCGTTCTGGGGGTGACGGGCACGCGACTCCCGTGCTCCTATCGTCGTCGCCAGCCTGCTCAGGCTGTTGCCGCTGCTGGATTGGTTGCCGAAGCGAACCTGAATGGCCCGGAGGTCGTGAGGCGCGAATGTCCAGTGAGCCGGTCCGTGGCAACCGCACCCAACGCGAGCGATCGGGCCGACCCGGGTTCATCGCACCGCTGCATGGTCTGCGCGGCTTGTTCGCCCTTTGGGTGTTCCTGTTTCACGCAAATCCGAGCGGTTTCGGGTTTCTCAGACTATCATCCTACGGCTACATCGCGGTGGACGCGTTTTTCATTCTGAGCGGTTACGTGCTCATGCAGGCTCATGCGGCGGATTTCAAACGTATCTCCCGCGTTTCGGTATTCAGCTTCCTGCTGCTGCGGGCATGGCGAACCTACCCGCTCTATTTCGCATGCCTGCTGCTTGGTCTTGCACTTTATCCGTTGGTGAAGGACGGCTTCCCCACGGGGCGGCAGTTGACGGTCGGGCTGCTGCTGCTGGAGGGCTGGGCGTTCCCCGGCATCGGTATCAACATGCCTATCTGGTCACTCGGCGTAGAGTGGGTGGGATATCTGGCGTTCCCTCTGATCGCCTGCGTCTGCCTGCGCCTGACCCCGCTTGCGGCAATTGCGATGCTGGCGTTCCTGCTCGGTGCCGAGATCATCATGTTGTGGCATCTGGGTGCCTCACTCAGCGATGCGATTTCCGGATGGCCGGCACTGACCAGGATGGCAGCAGGCTTCAGCGGGGGCTGTCTCCTCTGGGTCGTGCACCGTGGACTGCCTGATGCTCTGCCGATGACGAACGACCTGTTGCTGCTGGGTTGCTGCGCCGCGATCGGCGCGACCCTGCTGGTATTTCCGCCGGTCTGCGCAGTTCCGCTGCTCACTGTAATGGTCCATTGCGCGGCCCGGCCGGGCACTCGTACCACGCAGGTGCTCGGGCATCCGGTTGCTGGGTTTTTCGGCCGAATTTCGTTTGCGATCTACCTCTGCCACGCGCTGGTGATCGACGCCGTCAGTCTTGCTCAGCCCACGCATCCCTGGGAATACAGGTTGCTCGGCACCGTGGTCGCTGCCGTCAGCGCGATCGGCGTTGCCACTGCGCTTTGCCTTGTCATCGAGGAGCCGACACGTCGCTTCGGACGCAGGTTCGCGTCCAGCGACCTGGTGGTCGGCGCGGTCGTTGACTGATGCAGCAACATCGGTGACGCCGCGGGTCGGTAGCGCGCGCCACGCTAACCGAATGTCGCGCTGAACAGCGACAGACCCTGCGTCGCACACTCGAATTCGAGCAAGTGCTCGCCGTATTCATCGCTGTCGAACAGCGTGTAGAGGGTTGGCGTGCTGACCTCGATGGTGCGTTGCCCGCTCCCGTCGACGCTGACGCGCACCGGCGCGGGCATGGGATGCACCAGCGACCAGATACAGCTTTGCCGCCGAGAAGCGCACGCGAACCCTGCCGAGTGGCGAGCCGAGGACCAGCGCTTCCTCCCCGCGCGCCCAGTTGCCATCCAGCTGGTACCCGTTCAGTTCGGGACCGCCGGGCTGGATGAAGGCGTAGACTGCCTCGCCTTGCCGCGGCGACTGCGCGCGGTCCTGCCGCGTCGGGATGCAGCGACCCGAAGTAGATCTCGGGTGTACCGATGCGCGACAGGTCGGCATCGTCCGCCGGATGTCCGCCTGCGCCGGCGCGCGCAAGGCCCAGCAGGCCGCGAATCGCGCCCTCGATCTCCTGGGCATGTCCCTCGCCTTCGCGAACCAGAGCAACCCGTCCATCCCGGTCCAGCAGATAGCACGACGGCCACGCCTCGATTGTCCCATGCGCGCCAGGTCTGGAACTCGTTGTCCTGGGCGATCGGCCAGCGTACCTCCAGCTCGCGGATGGCGCTCTCGACATTGCGACGGACGCGCTCGAAGCCGAACTCGGGGGTGTGGACGCCGATGATCTGCAGGCCCTGCGGCCCATACTCCGAATGCCAGCGCTTCACGTAGGGCAATGTCCGCCGCCAATTGATGCAGGTGTACGTGCAGAACTCGACCAGCACCACCTTGCCGCGCAGCCCTGCAATGCTCAATGGACCGTCCGTGTTCAGCCATCCATCGATGCCGACGAACTCCGGCGCGGCTGATCGGGCGGAGGCTCGGTCGACCGCAGGCAGCCCGCCGCCACCGAGGGCAGCCGATCCGAGTGCCCAGGACAGCAGGCAACGCCGGGTTGGCATCACGATCTCCATCGGGTTGGTCAGTGACCCGCGCTCTGGCCGCCGTCCACATGCAGGATCGCACCGGTCACGAACGGCGCTGACTCGAGGTACATGATGGCGTCGACGATGTCGGAGATTTCCCCCATGTGCCCGATCGGATGCAGCGCTCCGAGCGCCTCACGGTCCGCGCCCACCTGCATCGGCGAGTTGATGACACCCGGCGAAACCGCGTTCACGCGGATACCGCGCGCGGCATATTCGATCGCGAGTGACCTGGTGGCCGCATCGAGGCCTCCCTTCGTCAGCGATGCCAGCACCGACGGGACGCGCGAATTGGCGTGGCCGACGAGGCTCGTGGTGAGCTGCACGACATGGCCCCTGCCCTGCCGCTCCATCTCGGCGACGGCCAGCTGCGTGAGATGAAAGAAGCCGGTGAGATTGACCGCGAGCATCGCCGCATAGTCGGCCTCGGTGTACTCGGTGAACGGCTTGGAGATGAAGATGCCGGCGTTGTTGATCAGCGTATCGATGCGCCCGAACCGCGCCTTGCCGCCCGCGATCGCGCGCTCGGCCGCGGTCCGGTCGGCAACGTCGCCGGGCACCGTGAGCACGTCCTCGTCGTTCGATGGCCCGATCGAGCGTGAGGTCGCGACCACCCGATACTCGCGGTCACGATAGGCCTTGACCAGCGCCGCCCCGATGCCCTGCGAGGCCCCGGTGATGACGACAACCTTGCTCACGCGATCCATGATCCACCTCCATCATCCATGCTTGTGGGCACGACGACCGTGAAGGTTCTCGGCGAGGCCGCCAACCGGTGCAAGGCAGGTGCAGCTCACGTCCGGTGAACCCGGCGATGAGTTCATCGGTGATGGCGATGACGTGTGCGTGGCTGGCCTCCGCGCTGAAGTCGGCGGTCGCATCCTTCACCAGGGTAACACGGCAGCAGCTCAATGACGAAAGTCGCGCGAATGGCCCCGATGTGGTATTTGCTCAACCCGGCTGCAGCACGGACACGCCGCGTAGGATCGTCTGTATGGCATGGTATGCATCGATGCCGTGTCGCGCGGCAGTGCCGACGACGGATCGGACATTGGCGAACAGATCAGCGCCCCAGTTGGATCGAAACCCGCCGGTGACCTTTCGATAGGTAGCTGTCGGCCGCAGTTCTCGTTCACTGCCATTATTATCGGGCGGCGCATCGGGATGCGCGAGAAAGGTGAACAGGTGGCTGCGGACTTTGCCATAGCGTTTGCGAAGACGCCTGCCGTGCTGATTGATGGGAGCCAGAGCCATGATCTTGTCGAGTTCGCGATCGAGCCGTTGCTGATAGGCGCGACGCGTACTTTCAGCCAGGCTGGTCCGGCGACGGGCCAACACAACCGCCCGCAGCAGCAGCGCCTTCATGCGGGGCGCGAAGATTGCATCGCCCGCCTCGATGGCGAATTTGCAGTCGCGCAACTGATGCGCCAGACACACCTGCCAGAGATCGGCGTGCCCCTGCTGGGCGCCATAGAGGTCGGACACCCAGATGGTCGGCCGATGGCCGGCAAGCACGTCTGTGACCACGCTGGCAGCACGGCTGTTGCGGATGACATGAATGACCACCTGGTCGTTCTGGAACACCCAGTTCCAGTGGGTGCGGCCATCGATGCGCACCGTGGTCTCGTCGGAGCAGACGATCCGCGAGCGACGCAGCCGGGCCAGGATCACCGCCACTTCATTATCGAAACAGGGCTTGGCACGGCGGAACATGGCATCCAGCGCGCCTTCGCTGATCCGCAGGGCAAACAGGTGCAGGAACATCCGCGCCAGTCGCTGATAGCTGATCGCGTGGGTAAAGCGCAGGTAGATCGCCAGCGCCAGGATGTTCACGCTGAACGGTGTGCCCTCCTCCATCCCCTCCGGCACCGGCGCCAGCGTGATATGCCCACAACACCGACAGTGCCCGGCAAAGCGCTCCACCCGGGTTACCACCGGGCGCACCACCGGCAGATCGATCTTGTCGTAGCGGCCGTGCAGCACTTGCTCGGCATCTGTCAGTGCCGCCTGGCAGTGCGCGCAGGCCAAGGCCTTGGCAATCACCGTCTCATCCGGATCACAGGCGAGCGGCCGGCCGCCCCCTCTGCGACCGAGACTGCCATGGCGCGGGCCTTGCCGTTCGGCCTTCACCGGCTGGTTGGCTTTCTGCCCCTTCGACGGCGGCACGCTGGAATTGTCCGGTGTCTTCGGCGGCTCGCCGAGCTTGGCTTCGAGTTCCGCAATCCGCCGCTCAGCCGCGTCAAGTCGCTGCCAGAGCGCTCGGATCAGCGCATCCTTCTCTGCGTCGCTCAGATAATTGAGGTCGGGGAGCTGCGGCACCCCGCTTTTAGAATTGACTCGACCGTGACCGTGTCAACCCGGTTATTGCTGCCAAGTCCCGCCCACTGCCTCTGCCTGACGGCACGTTTCGCTACCCGGGATGAGCAAAGACCGATGTGAAAGCGAACGGAGCAGGCAGCGATGAAGCGGTTCGATCTGCACGGCGAGGTTGCCATCGTTACCGGAGGCAACGGCGGCATCGGTCTGGGGTACTCAGCAGCCGCTCACGCACCAGCGGCTGCTTGACCGGCAGAAAGCGGAGGCGAAGGCCGCGGCACGCCCGGATGCCAGGCGCGCAGCAGACTGCACCGTGCGATCAGCGCGATTGGGGCTCTCGGTCCGCCGGGGCCTGCCCGATTGTTGGTGATCGCCGCCGGCGACCATAATTCCGAGAGAAAATCTTACGGCGAGACCCTATCAAGCCGCAGAGTGCGGCGCTCAGCAGGACCAAGGAGCTTGGCTCAGGAACGGCAGCCTGCCCAGAGACTGAAACCGCGTCCAAGAAGATGCCGCCATCACTCGGGCTTGGGTCCTGCGAGACAAAGGACAGCGTGGTCGCTGTCCCTTGAGCAGTGAATGCAATTGCGCCAGACGTCGTCCAGTCGGGATTTGCAATCGTTGAGTTGCCATGAGTAATCAGAAGCGGAGCAATCAGTTGCGCGTTGGTGCCGGAATCCAGGACAGACACGATGGCCTGGGCCGGAATGGTTGCGCATGCTCCACTGCAGCCCGGCGGCGGAACGCCCGTTCCGTCGGGGTTGTTCGCATATGCAAAGCTCAGGAGATAATTGTTTCCCGGTATGGTCGCGAAGCTCTGGGCAATCTCAGACTCCCCTCATTTATCAAACCGAACCAAAAACGTCTGCGAAGAGCGGTTGATCATGCAGCATGAGAGAAAAGCGCTCCATCAAGGGGCCGAGCCACTCTTCTCGCATGGTGGGCATGAGGTCGTAGAGCATGCAGCCCTGACGGAACAGCGAATGGACGCGGCGTTTGGCGGTGTTGGTCTTCAGCATGCGATCGTATCCCAGCGCCTCACCCGCAGCGCCCAGCAAGGTTAACAGCACCACCGCAAACGCATTGATTAGCCACAGTCGATCGCGCCGCTCAGGGGATTTGACGTGCATGGTGCCCATGCCCATGCCGAAGCGCAGATCCTTGGTGTCACGCAGCCCACACTCAATGCTCCAGCGACGACCGTAATAGCTGGTCAATTGCTTGGCGGTGGCATCCGTACTGGAGGCAGCCAAGCACCAAGCTTGCTTCATGGCGGGATCCTGAACACAGACCACGGTTCCCACCGGATAGCGATCAGCGGTGACCGCGGCGCCGCGTAGCACACGGGCGCCTCCGCCGGCGCGCACCCAGGCGGCCGCGGTGCGGGTTTCGCCGCCGCGGTCGGTCACCGCAATATTGCCGCGAAAGCGGATCACATAGTCGAAATACAGCTCTTCGGTCAGCACCTGGTAGAGCTTCTGATCGCCGAAGCCGCGGTCCGCCACAATGCAGACTTGGATCCCCGCCGGCAGCAGTTCAGCGAGCCGGACCAGCACGCGATGTTTGTACAGGCTGCGGTGGTCCTTGAGCGTGCCTTTGTCGACCGTCAGCCAGACTAGCGGCGTTGAACGACCATGATCGCTGATGAGTGCCAGCATGATGGTGGCCTGGTTGTCGGCATCAAAATCCGTCCAGTCCATCGCTACCACAATGGATACCGCTTCTCCCCGAGAAGCCGAAAAACCCCCTTGCCAATCGGCGCGACTCGGATTCTACCGTCGGCATGATCCGCCGCGGCTTCCTGGACGTCGAATTGCGCAAGGACCTGACCGAGTTGGCACGGGACGGGTCTGCCGCTCATCGTTTGGCCCGGCGAGCCAATGCGCTGGTGCTGCTGGACGACGGCATGAGCTGCGAAGCCATCGCGAAAGTCCTGTTGCTGGACGACGATACGATCCGCACCTGGTATCGGCTGTACGAGGAAGACGGGATCGAGGGCCTGGCGAGCTTCGGCTATGAGGGGGAGCCTGCCGCCTGAACGAAGAGCAGCAGGACAAGCTGAAGGCCTGGATCAGCGATACGCTGCCGCGGACGACGCGCGATGTCGGCGCGTGGATCGAGCAGGAATGCGGCATCGAGTACCAGGGCCGGTCTGGCCTGATCGCGCTGTTGCACCGCGTTGGCATGGAACATCGCAAACCAAAAACGGTGTCGCGCAAGCTCGATCCAGAGAAACAGGCCGCGTTCATTAAGGCGTATGAGGAGTTGCTGAACCGCCTGGACGCGGATGAGGCGGTATTGTTCGCCGACGCGGTGCATCCGACGCATGCGGTACGGCCGGTGGGATGCTGGGCGCCGAAGGACACGCCGATCGCGGTGGCGCAGACCAGCGGACGGCAACGCCTGAACATTCACGGCGCGATCGACCTGGAGACCGGCCACACCCGGATGCTGGAGGTGGAGACGGTCGATGCAGCCAGCACGATCAGGCTGATGATCGCGCTGCTGACGATGTACCCGCGCAAGCGGGTGATTCATCTGTTCCTGGACAACGCCAGGTACCACCACGCGAAGTTGGTGCAGGCTTGGCTGGCGCGGCCGGGTTGCCGGATCAGGCTCCACTTCATCCCGACCTACTGCCCGCACCTCGACCCGATCGAACGACTCTGGGGCTTGATGCACAAGCACATCACCCACAACACGTGCCATGAAACCTTCCGAGACTTCAGCCGCGCGATCCTGACGTTCCTGCGAGAGGAGGTGCCCCGGAACTGGCGCCTCTACTGCGATGAGGTCACAGACAACTTCCGCGTCATCTCGCCCAAGGATTTTCGGATTCTGGCGTGAGCGGGGTAGAGCTTCGTTCGCCGATAATATACGGCACCCAGCGGACGAGAATTCCGTCGACGTTGATGGCAGGATTGGAGAGCAGCCTGTCTACCTGTTTCACCGCATGCTTGAGCTTCAAGCTGCGGGCGGCGGCGAGGCCTTGGCCAATGGTACAGACCGCCAGTGAAGCGCTGTGCATTACCCCCAACGTGGCGTTGCAGAGTGCGTCAACCCGCTTGGCGTGCAGATCTTGCTCCAGCAAGCCGCCCAGCACATCGCGAATCCCCTGGAATGAGAACCGCTGCCTGATGACCATCGCATTGCCCCGAACTCGATGCTGCCGGGGGCAGACTCGCCCGTCGCGCGGGTCCGGGAATCGGACCCGTCAATTCGCAACAACCCGCCATCCACGACCATCCTATCGATTCTTTTTGCAATCCTCCTACCGCCGGCCGCTCTTTGCTGTCCCAATATTGCTACGCGGTTGCAGCAACGGCAATTCCTTGACGTTAGGCAAGATTCGGGCCATCAGACAGGTAGCCGTTTTATCAATGCGTTAACCTATGCGAGCAGGCAGAGTTGAAGCACACCTGTAAAGTTTTCTTTACACCCTGGCAGTCTCGAAACTGAGATCGGGCTGATGCGGAGCCATCTCCTCCACTGCGCCCGCCTGAGCTGAATTCCCCGGCCACGGCTGATCGGCGTGCCCGCGATCAGGCCCAGCAATGACGGCGGGAAGCTTGCCTCTGGTATCGATCATTGATGGCGGCGCCGCTGACGTCATCATTCCCAATGTTATGCTGACGCTGATGCGGTTCGGCACGATCAGCGACGACGATTATCCGGGGGCGCAGACGTATAAGCTGGCCAATGCTGCTCGGGCAAAGCTTCCTTCGCCACTTCCGGTCCTGGTCGATCGATAATGGCCGCGATGGGTTCCGCTAGCGGTTTCGCAGGCGGCGAGCATCGCGGGCCGCAATCCAAGTTCGCACAATACACGCGACCCATTTGGCGAGATTGAGACGCCGACGCGAGCGCTGCAGCAATTCCACCGATGCCACCGCCCGCGATAATAATACGACAGCTTTTCATGGATTCCCGCCTCTGCAACGACAGCCTGATCCTCAGAGCCTTTCGAGGAACATCCCATGCCCGATCCGATCACAACAGCATGAGTTGAATCGATGTGGACCACAAATGCTCGGCCGGATCTATCGAGGGTCGGCTCTCCACCCTAAGCGGAAGCTCGGAATATCTGCTCCGGTGCTCGGCAGCGCCGCACTGCTCTTACGTGCTTCAGACGAGCTTTGCGTTTCCGGGCGCCGCCGGTGTCTTCAGCCGGACGTCAGTAGAGGTTCGGCGCGGATCTCAACCCACCGACAGCGCCGGCTCGTGTGATAGACAGATACGAACGGCGGCGGGAACGAGAGGTCTGCGAAGGCGCCCGCTGGGATGGCGACCAGGCCCGGCTGAGCATCGATCCGATAATGGACTGTTGTCCCGCACTCAGGGCAGAAGCTGTAGGTGATGCGGCCGCCCTCGTCGCCAAGCCGCGTGAACTCTGCCGCCCGTCCCTGGACCGATACGTCGTCCTCCGCAAATCGGGCGTTGAAGCTGAATGCGCTGCCCGTGCGTCGCTTGCAGGCCAGACAATGGCAAACGGAGATGCGTATGGGCTCGCCTGAGCAGACGGCTGAAAGCTGGCCGCAAGAACATTCTGCGCGGCGCGTGGCCATGGCGGTCTCCTTTTCAAACTCCTACGAGCGCTTTGCGACACCACAATAGGACGTGGTGAAGGCTGGCGAAGATGCCGCGCACGTCTCTCGACCTAAACGACGATCGCACGGCCGAGGCCTTTCGTTAAGCAGAGGTTCCTTTCCACCGTTCCCTGCCGTTTAGGCTGGCCCGCCAAGCCGCGGGAATCCCGTTGCGGCTAGTTAACATTGTGGACCGTCGAGGGCGGTCAGCAGCGCTGCTCCCCGGGAGGTTTGGATCGCGGCGTCGGCTGGGCTATTAATCAGTCCATAAGTAAGTTCATATTCATGCAGCATAATGCATGGACGGTTTTTGGAAGAACGAACAAATCTTGCCTGGGTTCCTTTGTAGGCTGCGCATGGCGGACACCACCTTGCTCTTGAAGTCGGCTTTATCCGTCACGACCATGCGCCCCACGGTGTCGGCCTTCAAATGCTTCCACACGAGCTCGTCGGGATTGCGATCCGGCGAGTAAGGCGGCAGGAAAAACAGCCGCAGCCTGCCGCCAAGCGTTTCGACAAACGCCTTCGTCTTTTTCGCCCGGTGCGCCGGGCCTCGATCGACGATCAGGAAGATCCTGCGCGTTGCACCGACCAGCAGTCGTTTGAGGAACTCGATAAAGACATCAGCATTCACGCCGCCTGTTGGCTTGACCATGAACCGCATGCGCCCTTTCGAGGTAATCGCCGAAATCAGGCTCATAGCATGCCGTGCCCCGGTGGTCTCGACCACCGGGGTCTCGCCTTTCTTGCCCCAGGTGCGCCCCGCGTGATGATCCGAACGGATATGAGCCGCATCGCCAAAATAGATGTCGGCACCTTGCGCCTTGGCCATTGTCCTGATCTTCGGGTATTCCGTCTTCAGCCATCTTTGCACCAGTGTCGCATCACGCTCGATCGCCCGATACAGCGGCTTTTGCGGGGTAATGCCAAGCTGCGCCAACAGGCGCCCCACCGAGTTCTTGGCCAGGCGGATGCCGTATTTCCTCTCGATCAGCTCCGCCACCATCTCCCGGGTCCATAGGGCGAACTGAAACTTGAGTTGCAGCGGGTTCTTCTGCGTCACCGTGTTGTAGAGCCATTTCAGCATGCCGCCGTCGAGTTTCGGCGGACGCCCCGCCAGGGGCTTCGCCCTCAGTGCATTCCAGCCACCACGACGGTAGAGCGCCAGCCATCGATACATCGCACGCGGACTGACCCGCAGTGTGCGCGCGACATCCTCGGGGCTTTCGCCGTCTTGCACGCTTCGCACCGCGCGCATCCGTAGTGCCTCCAAGGTTGCGTGATCGAGTTTACGCGCATCGTCTTTTTGCATGTCGAACGAGAATCACGGCTGATTCGCCATGTCAAGGAAAATCTCACTCTACTTATCGACTGATTAATAGCATCCGAACCCGCTGGTAACCGGCACGACCGGTCCTGGCCAGTCAGGGGGAAACATGGCCGCGAAGCCGAATGCCCGAGCATGGCGCCAAATCGTGGACGAACCCGTGCCATGACCATGCGGGTGTTGGTTGTCGATGACGAGCCGGATGTCGAGGTGCTGTTCCGGCAGCGGTTCCGTCGGGAAGTGCGCGTGGGGCTTTACACGCTCGACTTCGCGCTCTCGGCCTTGGCTGCATTGGCAATATTGGACGACGCCGTCGGCGAGGAGATCATCCTACTGGTGTCGGACATCAACATGCCCGGAATGAGCGGTCTCGACCTTATCCCGGAGGTGAAGGTGCGGCGGCCAGACCTGCCGGTGTTCATGATCTCGGCCTATGGCGACGCGGACACGGTGTCCACTGCTCTGGCGCGCGGTGCTGATGAGTTCCTCACCAAGCCGGTGGATTTCCCGAAACTGAAACAGGGCATCATGACAGTGATGACTGACGCGACGGGGGGCAACGGATGACCGCCCCACCGGACGATACCACAGCCAACACAAGTGCCATCATCGCCGCGTTGCGGGCAGAACGCGACGCGGCGCTGGCACGCGAGGCCGCGCTGGCCGAGGCATTGGCCACCGCGCAACAGCGAGTTCGGCGAGCGGATCGAGCATCAGGCCGCGACCATCGACGTGCTGAAAGCGATGTCGGCCTCGCCCGGCGATCCACAGCCGGTGTTTGATTTAATTGTCGAACGAGCGCGCGATCTGTGCGACGGTGCGGTGACCGCATTGTTGGAATATGACGGACAATTGGTTCATTTTCGTTCGGAGTATGGAGGCTTGCAACACCTCGCTCCAGACGTGCTGCAGGCTTACAAGATCCAGTACCCGATGGCGCCGACGCCTACGATCAACTCGCACCGCGCCCTGCTGGAGAAGCGGATCATTCACGTCCGCGATATGGACGCTGAGCCCGAGGCAAACGAGGCGGCGCGGTTTCTGGGCTGGGGGTCCGAAGTGCAGGTGCCGTTGCTTCGCGGTGACGAAAGCGTGGGCGTCATGTCGCTTACTTCGACGCTAAAGGGAGGCTTCTCCGATAGCCAGGTCGAACTGCTGAAAACCTTCGCCGAGCAGGCGGTGATCGCCATCACCAGCGCGGAGACGTATCGCGCGTTGCAGACCCGCACCGCCGACCTTCAGGAAACGCTGGAATACCAGACCGCGATAAGCGACGTGCTGAAGGTCATTAGCCGCTCGGCGTTCGATTTGCAGCCCGTATTGGATACGGTGGTCGAGACCGCTGCACGCCTCTGTAGCGCCGAAATGGCCGGGATCGCCCGCCGGGAGGGCGATCTGTTCCGATTGGCAGGTCAGCGCGGGTTTCCAGCGGAAATCACCCGCGAGATGTGGCGCGCGTTTGACTTTGGCAACACCGTCAGCGGCAGAGCTGCTCGCGAAGGTCGAATAATCCATGTGCGCAACGTGGCCGATGAGCCGAACTATCCAGAGGAACTGATCAGGATCGGCAAACAGCGATCATCGCTTGGCGTCCCACTACTCCGCGGTGATGAAGTGATTGGTGTCATGGCCCTAGCCCGCCAACGGGTGGAACCGTTCACCGACCGGCAGATCGAACTCGTCAGCACCTTCGCCGATCAGGCGGTGATCGCGATTGAGAATACGCGGCTGCTAACTGAGCAGCGGGAGGCACTGGAGCAGCAGACTGCTACCGCGGAGGTGTTGCAGGTGATTAACGCGTCACCTGGGGACTTGGCACCCGTGTTTGATGCACTGCTCGAAAAGGCCCTGCGGTTTTGCGGGGCGGCGTTCGGTAACCTCGCGACCTATGATGGTGCATACTTTCATCCCGTCGCGATGCGTGGGGTTGCGCCAGGCTATGCAGCTTCGCTGAATAGACCACTACCCCCCTTCCCGGCAGGGACCGGCCGGCTGGTCGCCGGTGAGAGTGTCGTACAAATCGCCGACATAGCCGCCACTGATGACTACCGCCTGGGCGTCGAGCACGTTCGGGCCTCCGCCGATCATGGAGGAATGCGCACCGCGCTCTTCGTGGCCTTGCGGAAGGCTGACACGTTGCTAGGGCGGATCACGATCTTCCGTCAGGAAGTGCGGCCGTTCTCCGATAAGCAAATTGCCCTGCTGGAGAACTTCGCGGCGCAGGCGGTGGTCGCCATGGAGAACGCCCGACTGATCAATGAGCAGCGTGAGGCACTGGAGCAGCAGACCGCAACGGCCGAAGTGCTACAGGTGATCAACGCCTCGCCCGGCGATCTCACGCCGGTGTTCGATGCAATGCTGGAAAAGGCGATGCGGCTGTGCGGCGTCGCCTTCGGCATGATGACGACTTTTGACGGCGAGCGCTTTCATCCCATCGTCTGGCGCGGCTTACCAGCAGCGCTTTCTGCGTATTTTGCCGAGGGCGGAGGGCCGTCCGCTTCTTCCGGTATGCACGGGCGGTTGGTCGCCGGCTCGGCGCTCGCCCATGTCGTCGGTATGAAGGACGAAGAAGCCTATCGCTCCGGCTACGCCGCGCGCCGCGCTCTGGTGGATTTAGGCGGCGCTCAGACCGGACTGGCAATAGCACTGCGCAAGGACGACGCGCTGCTCGGCACTTTTATGCTCTACCGCCAGGAGGTCCGTCCGTTTACCGACAAGCAGATCGCTCTGTTGCAGAACTTTGCCGCGCAAGCGGTGATCGCGATGGAGAACGCACGGTTGATCACCGAGCAGCGCGAGGCGCTGGAGCAGCAGACAGCGACGGCGGAAGTGTTGCAGGTCATCAACGCGAACCCGGGCAATCTAGCGCCGGTCTTCGACGTGATATTGGAAAAGGCGATGCGACTGTGCCGAGCCGCGTTCGGCTCGCTATACACATATGACGGCGATCGCTTCCTGTCCGCGGCGCAACGTGGCGTGCCCCCGGCATATGCAGAGTTCAGAGCACATCACCCGCCGACGCTGGCCAAAGGCGGCGGTGTCGCGGCACTCGTCGAGACGAGAAAGCCCGTGCATATACTCGATACGGCGGCGCACGAACTCTACCGTGCCGGCCAGCCTGGCATCCGCGCGATGGTCGAGCTAGGTGGCGTGCGCACGTCGCTAATTGTCCCGTTGTTCAAAGACGATGTTCTGCTTGGCTTCATTTCCGTCTATCGCCAGGAGATGCGGCCATTCTCGGACAAGCAGATCGCGCTGGTGGAGAATTTTGCCGCCCAGGCGGTTATAGCGATGGAGAACGCGCGGTTACTCACGGAACAGCGTGAGGCACTGGAGCAGCAGACCGCGACCGCCGAGGTGTTGCAGGTCATAAATGCCTCGCCCGGCAATTTGGCACCCGTCTTCGATACGATGCTGGAGAACGCGATACGGTTGTGCGGAGCGGCGCTCGGCTCGCTCTATACGTATGACGGCGAGAACTTCCACCCTGTTGCTTTGCGCGGCGTGTCCCCCGCATTTACCGAACTTATTACCAAACATCCACCCACAGTTAGGCCCGGCAATCCGCTCGCGCGAGTCCTAGAAACAAAGCGCCCCGTGCATGTGCCGGATGTAAAGGATGAGGAGATGTACCGCAGCGGTACCGCCCCTGCCCGAGCACTCGTCGATGTTGCCGGGGTTCGCGCTCTCGTGAACATACCGCTTGTGCAGGATGACAAGGTTCTCGGTCTTTTTGCGATTTATCGCAAGGTCGCAGGAAGATTCTCCGACAAGCAGATCAAGCTGCTGGAGAACTTCGCCGCGCAAGCAGTAATCGCCATGGAGAACGCGCGGCTGTTGGACCAAATCCGCCAGCGTCAGGACGAACTCCGCATCACCTTCGAAAACATGGGCGACGGCGTAGCCATGTTCGACGAGACACTGAGCCTGGTTGCATGGAACCGTAACTTCCAGGAGCTACTTGACATACCCGATACGGCACTAGACCA
>CAVVNM010000001.1:0-77442 GCA_963749575.1 uncultured Alphaproteobacteria bacterium | reverse complement strand
TCACAGAGCCAATGACCCAGCGGACATCGTCGGCATCGCTTGATATGCAGAGTTGTGTTGCCCCGTCCGGAACAGACGCCACGCAATGCCGCTGCCCACCCCCGTGACCTGGATTGACGCTCAAGTTCGAGTGATCGCCGTCGCTGAGCATTTTCTTGCATGAGCAGACCTGCTTCGGTCCGAATTGAAAGGTGAGCGGCATGGGGAGTTGGTATCGCGGCGTGAGAGCCGCGTTGATTGCGCTGTCGTCCGGCCTACTTCCGGGCGCTGCCCCCATGCCGCCCCCGCCGGCTGTTCTGGTCTCCCCGGTGGAGGTGCGCGACGTCGCGCCCGCTTACGACTTCATCGGCCGTGTTACCCCGATCCAGTCCGTGCAGCTCGTGCCCCGGATCACCGCGTTCATCGAGGAGGAGCCGGCCGCGCAGGGCGCCGACGTGAAGGCTGGGGACGTGTTGTTCGAGCTGCAGAAGGCCCAATACCAGGCGTTCGTGCAGTCCGCGCAGGCTCAACTTGATTCGGCGAACGCGGGGCTGCGGCTGGCGCAGCTTGCCTATGCTCGGGCGGCGCAGCTCAACAACCAGGGGGTCGAGTCGCAGGCGAACCTCGATCAAGCGACCGCGACGCGAGACCAGGGCCAGGCCAGTGTGTTGGGAGCGCAGGCCAATCTCGCGCAAGCCGCACTCAATTTGAGTTACTCCACCATCCGTTCCCCAATCGACGGGCGGATCGGCGCGATCACCCTGACCAGGGGCAATCTCGTCACACCAACTACCCCGGCCCTGGCCACGATCAATCAGATGGACCCGATTCGGGTCGTGTTCTCGGTCAGCGACCGCGTGCTGGTGGGTGTTGAGCGGAGAACCGGATCAACCGCAGGACGGATAGCCGAGGGTCTGGTCGTAGGACTCATCTTGCCCGACCGCACCAAGTATGGGCATACCGGCACGATCAGCTTTTTCAACAATCAGGTGGACCCGCTAACCGGGACGATAAGCGTATATGTGGATTTTCCCAATCCCGACCGGCTGTTGCTCCCGGGCTCATTCGTTTCGGTGGATGTCCGCAATGCGCAGCCGGAGGAGCGCGCAATGGTGTCCGTGGCGGCCGTGCAAACCGATCAGAGCGGCCACTACGTCCTGACCGTGACCCCCGACGGGACGGTTCATCAGCAGCCAGTGACGTTGGGGCGACAGATCGCGCAGGACTTCATTGTGACCAAGGGGCTCTCGGCAGGCGATCGCGTCATCGTCGAAGGGGTGCAAAAAGTGCGTCCCGGCGAGCAGGTGAACGCCCAGAGCGCGCCGGCACCCATGCCGACCGCCGGCGACGCCACTCAGACGAACGAATAGCGGGTGTTTTCCGGCTTCTTCATCCGGCGGCCCAAATTTGCCATCGTCATCTCGGTGGTGATCACGATCGCCGGGTTGCTCGCACTCTTTGTGATCCCGGTCTCGCAATATCCGAACATCACGCCGCCGACGGTATCGGTTTCCGTGACCTATCCAGGCGCGAGCGCCGAGACGATCGCCAGCACCATTGCCCAGCCGATCGAGGAGCAGGTGAACGGGGTGCCCGACATGCTCTACATGCGGAGCACAGCTTCAAGTTCGGGCACCTACAGTCTGACGGTCACGTTCGCACTTGGTACCGATCCGAACATCGATCAGGTGAACGTGCAGAACCGCGTCCAGTTGGCGGAGGCGCAACTGCCGAGCGAGGTGCAGCAGGAAGGGATCACGGTTCGCGCCTCCTCGACCAATTTCGTGCTCGCCGTCAACCTCTATTCGCCCGCGAACAAGTACAGCCAGACCTTCATCTCCAATTATGCCTACATGCATCTGCAACAGCAGATCGCGCGCATCCCGGGCGTTGGGAACACGCAGATCTTCGGCCAGGCACAGTATGCCATGCGCATATGGCTCAACCCGGTGAGGATGACCGCGCTGGGGATCACTGCAACTGACGTGATGGCTGCGGTCCAATCGCAGAACATCGAGGCGGCCGCTGGGCAGATTGGGCAGCCGCCGATCGCCGGCGGCCAGCAGCAGCAGATCACCGTTCTCGCGCCCGGATATCTCAGCGACCCCGAGCAGTTCGCCGCGATCGTGGTCCGTACCAACCCGGACGGTGGCGTCGTTCGTGTCCGTGATATCGGCAGAGTGGAGCTCGGGGCGCAGCAGTACAGCTCGTCCTCGGCGCTCGACGGATCGCCCTCGGCGACCCTCGCCGTTTATCAGTCGCCGAACGCGAACGCCCTGGCGGTCGCCGCGGCAATCGAGAGTGCCGTCACCGAGGCCGCGAAGACCTTTCCGTCCGGCCTATCCTACGCGATCGTCTATAATGCGACAAACTTCGTCAGTGCCAACATCAAGGAGATCCTGCGCACGCTCGTCATCACCCTGATCCTCGTCGTGGCCGTGGTGTTCCTCTTTCTGCAGGACTGGCGCGCAACGCTGATCCCCACCATCGCCATTCCAGTCTCGCTGATCGGCGTCTTCGCGGTGCTCTACATTCTCGGCTACTCAGCCAATACGGTCGACCTGTTCGCCATCGTGCTGGCTATCACTCTCGTGGTGGACGACGCCATCGTGGTCGTGGAGAACGTGACGCGCACGCTGGAGGAGCGGCCGGACATGGCGGCGCCCGAAGCGACCGAGCAGGCGATGGCCGAGATCACCGGGCCGGTGGTGGCCACCACGCTGGTACTGGTGGCAGTGTTTGCCCCGGTCGGCTTCGTCGCCGGCGTGACGGGGGCGCTCTACCGTCAATTCGCCGTCACAATCTCGGTCTCCGTCGTCATCTCGGCGATCAATGCGCTGACCTTGAGCCCGGCCCTGTGTGGTGCACTCCTGCGCCCGCCCGGCGAGTCGCGATTTGTCGGCTTCCGCTGGTTCAACCGAGGCTTCGAGAACGTTCGGACCGGCTATGTGACGATCGTCCGCCTGCTGTCGCGGCGACTGGCCCTGGCGGGACTCGGCATCGTTGCCGTTTTCGCGCTGACATATTTCGTCTTCACGGGCACCCCGTCGGCCTTCCTGCCCGAGGAGGATCAGGGATACTTCTTTATCAATGTGCAAATGCCGAACGGCGCCTCGCTGTCGCGTACCCAGACGGTGGTGCAGCAGGTTGGACAGATTCTGCACCAGACGCCAGGCGTCGCGCACGCGATCGAACTGTCGGGCATGAGCCTGATCTCGGGCGCGCAAGAGCCGAGCGCCGGCTCGGTCATCGCTATCATGGCGCCGTGGGCCGAACGCGACGCGAGCGAGGCGATCCCGGCCGTGATGGCGGCCCTGCAACCCAGCTTCAACGCTATTGCTGCCGCAAACATCGTAAGCTTCAGTCCGCCCGCGATCTCGGGGATCAGCACGACGGGGGGCATCAATTTCGTGCTCGAGGGACGCAACGGGCAGACCTACCAACAGCTCGCCTCGGTTGCACGAGCCCTGATCGTCGCGGCCAATCAGCGTCGCGATCTGAGCGCCGTCTTCACCAGCTTCTCAGCCAATGTGCCGCAGCTTCTGGTGACGGTGGACATCGCCAAGGCAGCGCTGCTCGGGGTAACGCCTGCGGCTGTCTACCAGACTTTACAGGCCAACCTTGGCAGCCAGTTTGTCAATAATTTCAGCCATCAAAACTTCACGTTCCAGGTCATCGTGCAGGCCGACGAGCAGTTCCGGGGAAAGATCAGCGATATCGATCAGCTGTATGTCCGGAGCACCAACGGGGCAATGGTGCCCCTGAGCGGGCTGGTGGCGATCTCGTCCGTGCAGGGTGCGGATGCGGTCAATCTCTACAATATGTTCCCGGCGGTGCTCATCAATGGATCAGCCGGTAGCGGCGTGAGTTCCGGCCAGGCGATCGCGGCGATGGAGCAAGTGGCGGCGCAGCATCTCCCGCAGGGTTACTCCTACGACTGGACCGGAATGTCGTACCAGGAACTGCAATCGGCAGGTCAGGAGTTGTCGGCGTTCCTGTTCGCCGTGGTGTTCACCTACTTGTTTCTGGTCGCACTTTACGAGAGTTGGACACTGCCGCTATCGGTCATTCTGCCGGTCGCGTTTGCGTTGCTGGGTGGCATGGTTGGCCTTCGCATCCGTGGCATGGCGCTTGACGTATATGGCCAGATCGGCCTCGTCCTGCTCATCGGGTTGGCCGCAAAAAACGCGATCCTTATTGTGGAGTTCGCGAAGGACCGTCTGGAGCGCGGCGGCATCGACGCCCGGAGCGCCGCCGAGGAGGGCGCGCGTATCCGCTATCGGCCGGTAATGATGACGGCGTTTGCCTTCATCTTCGGGGTCATACCGCTGGTGATCGCAACCGGTGCGGGTGCGGGTGCACGAACCTCGATCGGAACGACGGTATTCGGGGGTATGCTGCTGGCGAGCTTCATCGGCGTGTTGTTCATTCCGGCGCTGTTCGCCGGGTTCGAGTTTCTGACCGCGCACGCGAGCCGCATGATGCGCCGCGGACCACGGCGTCCGGCGAAGCAGGATCGCGTGGGGGGTGCATGAGGTTCTGACGCGCCGGCAGACCGAGGAGGCCGCCCGCGCCTATCCCGAGCGGCCATCGCTGTGGCGATGCGTCGGCGGTGTCGCGCCACGGCGCGGCGGTGAGCCAACCGTAGATCGTGGTGGTGCGTTCAGGCTTCGCTCGATGATCGAGGCAGGCCTCGATCCGGCAGCAGGCACCTGCGCCACCGGACCCTATCTGGCCAAGCTGATCCCCGCCCTTGCAATCTGCGCGTCGGTGACGCGAAACTCCGCCATGTGGACTTGGACCATCGGGGCCGCCGAAACGGTGGGCGAGGGTCCTCAAGACTATCGCCGGCGGCAGGGTAGTCTACGAGTTGAGGTGATCATCGCATGACCCGGCACCGCATCGGCATCGATCTCGGCGGCACCAAGATCGAGATCGCGGTCCTCGCGCCCGACGGCCGCGAACGTCACCGCCAGCGGATCGATACGCCGCACGGCTATCCGGCGTCGCTCGAGGGTATCGCTGGGCTCGTGCGTGCCGCGGAAGCGCAACTCGGCGTCACCGCTACCGTCGGCATCGGCATCCCGGGCGTGATCAGTCCAGCCACCGGGCTGGTGAAGAACGCCAACTCGATCGCGCTGAATGGCCACACCTTCGACCGCGACATCAGCGCGCTGCTCGGCCGCGAGGTGCGGGTGGAGAACGACGCCAACTGCTTCGCCCTGTCGGAGGCCAGCGATGGCGCCGGCGCCGGCCATGGCGTGGTGTTCGGCGTCATCCTCGGCACCGGCTGCGGCGGCGGCGTGGTGATCGACGGCAAGGTGCTGCGCGGGCGCAACCATGTCACCGGCGAGTGGGGCCACAACCCGCTGCCCTGGCCGCAACCCGAAGAACTGCCCGGCCGAAACTGCTGGTGCGGCCATTCGGGCTGCCTGGAGACCTGGGTCGCCGGACCCTCGCTGGCGCGCGACTGCGACGGCGAGGGCGCGCACGACGCCTCCGGCATTCCCGCCCGCGCCGCTGCCGGCGAGACGCGCGCGCGGGCGGCGCTCGACCGCCACGCCGACCGTCTGGCGCGCGGGCTCGCGCACGTGATCAACCTGCTCGATCCCGACGTGATCGTGCTGGGTGGCGGCCTGTCCAACATGGACCACCTCTACGCCGCGCTGCCGCCGCTGGTGACACGCTCCGTGTTCAGCGACTTCGTGCAGACGCCGATCGTGCGCAACAAACACGGCGATTTGTCCGGCGTGCGCGGCGCGGCATGGCTATGGCCGGCCGGGTGAGACGATGCCGGCCTGCTGCCGCGACTGTCTGGCCGTGGTCGATGGCAGCCGATGCACCACATGCGACAGTGCCCGCGTCGTCAGCCATCCCGAACTGTTCTCGCTGACCATCGCCCACATCGACTGCGACGCGTTCTACGCCAGCGTCGAAAAGCGCGACCGTCCGGAGCTTGCCGCGCAGCCGGTCATTGTCGGCGGCGGCGTGCGCGGCGTGGTCACGGCCGCCTGCTACGTTGCCCGCATCTACGGCGTGCGCAGCGCCATGCCGATGTTCAAGGCACTGAAGGCCTGCCCCGACGCCGTGGTGATCCGCCCCGACTTCGCCAAGTATGTCGCAGTCGGCCGCCAGATCCGCACCATGATGGCGCAGCTGACGCCGCTGTTGCAGCCGCTGTCGATCGACGAGGCGGTGCTCGACCTTGCCGGCACCGAGGCGCTGCACCGCGCGCCACCCGCCATCGTGCTGGCGCGCTTCGCCACCGAGGTGGAATCCGCTGTCGGCGTTACCGTCTCGATCGGCCTCGCCGCCAACCGGCTGCTGGCGAAGATCGCCGCCGGCCGCGACAAGCCGCGCGGCTTCGCGGTGATCGGCGCCAACGAGGCGGCGTCACTGTTGGCACCCGAGCCGGTCCGCCTGCTCCCCGGAATTGGCCCGACGCTCGCCCGCCGGCTCGCCGCCCGGGGCATTACCCTGCTCGGTCACCTCCAGGTGCTGAGCGATCGCGAGGCGCGGCGCCGGCTCGGCGACGACGGCCCGACGCTGGCCGCGCGCGCCCGTGGCGAGGACGTGCGCAGGGTCGATCCGGCGCGCGACACCAAGTCGATAAGTGCCGAGACCACATTCGATGCCGACCTGACGCGGCCAGCTGACCTGGAGCGGCATCTCTGGCGGCTGGCGGAAAAGCTGGCCCGCCGCTGCGGGAGAACGAACTTTCCGCCGGTGGCGTGGTGTTGAAGCTGAAGGCTGCCGACTTCGCCATCCGCACCCGCGCCGCGCGCCTGTCCGGCCCGACGGTGCTGCCCGATCGGCTGTTCGATGCCGCCAGCGCACTGCTCGCGCGCGAGGCCACAGGCACGGCGTTCCGCCTGATCGGCATCGGCGCCAGTCCGCTGCTGCCGCTGACCGCGGCCGATCGCGGCGACCTTGCGGACACCGAGACGCCGCGCCGCGCCGCCGCCCAGGCGGCAATCGACGCCCTGCGTCGGCGCTACGGCGATGCGGCAATCGGCCGGGGACGAGGCTGGACCCCGCCCTGATCAGGCCTCGGGCGGTGCCGCCGCGATCGGGATTTCGCGCGCCTCCGGCTGATCGCCCATACCCGGCGCCCGCACCTCGGCTTCCTCGCCCTCGGCCTCACCCTCCGGCTGAGCACCGTCCTCGTTGCCATAAGGTCGGCGCGGGGCGACCTGCTGCTGCTGGCCGTTCTGCTGACCCTGCTGCGCCGCCTGGTTCATCGCGTTGAGGATGCGGAAATAGTGTTCGGCGTGCTGGAAGTAGCTCTCCGCCATCACCCGATCGCCGCCGCTGGTCGCGTCGCGGCCGAGTTGGAGGTACTTCTCGAACAACTGCTGCGACGTCCCGCGAATCCGCAGGTCCGGCCCGTTGCTGTCGAACACGTGGTTGCGGTTGAGCGGTATCCCGCCGCTGCCCCCGCCGCCGCCGTGATGCCGCAGCCCACCGCCGCCACCCCCGCCGCCGCCACCCGGTCGATGGCCGCGTCCACGCATGCGTTTCATGTTCATATTGATACTGTCGAGCCTTCTCGGTTGCGGGCCGCAGGTTGCTGGGACTCGCGGGGCGACCCGCAGGCGTCCCGGGTGGTGCCCCCCTCGGCCTGGCCTAAATCCATCGGCACTGGTTCCGGCGCGTACCCCGGCCAACTGCCAAGGTACCTGGGGCAAGCCACTGCGCGGCTCGCCCTGCCAAGGCAGAAGCTAGACTGCCAATCCCGCTCTGCCAAACGGTTTTTTCATGGCAGCGTCGGGCGGAGCACCAGGGCACGCGGAATTCCCGCCAGGTCGGGCCGCGGATCGGCGGCGAAACCGGCCTGCAAGGCCAGTGCGATGGCGGCCTCCGCCTGCCCGGCGCCGAGTTCCAGCACCGCGACGCTGTCCGGGGTCAACAGCCGCGACAGCGCGGGAAGCAGCCTCGGCCAGGCCGCGAATCCGTCCGCGCCGCCGTCGAGAGCGGCGGCCGGCTCGTAGCGCGCCACCTCGGGCATCAGGCCGATGAGGTCGTCGGTGCGGATATAGGGCGGATTGCACAGCACAAGATCGCAGCGCGCCGCCAGTGCGTCCGCCCAGTCACCGCACACGAAGCACGCGCGATCCGCCAGGTGCAGCGCTGCGGCGTTGCGTGCGGCCAGCGCCGCGGCCGCGGCCGAGCGGTCCACGCCCACGCCGAATGCGTCGGGAAACTCCGACAGCGCGGCCAGCAGCAGACATCCGGTGCCGGTGCCAAGGTCCAGCACCATTTGCGGCGGCGCGCGGCGGGCGAAGGCCGCGAGCGCCGCCTCGATCAGCGTTTCCGACTCCGGGCGCGGGATCAGCGTGGCGGGCGAGACCGCGAACTCCAGGCTCCAGAATTCGCGGTGGCCGAGGATCAGCGCCAGCGGTTCATGCGCCGCGCGGCGCGCGACCAGCGGCGCAAGTGCCGCCACGTCCGCCGGTGCCGTGGCATCCCGCCGCAGCGCCGCCGGCGTCACGCCGTGCGCATGGGCCAGCAACAGCCGCGCCTCCAGCCGGGGGTTGTCGATCCCCGCCTGCCGCAGCGTCGCGGCGGCGAGGCCGATTGCTGCTAGAACCGTGTGGCTCAGGCGGCCTGACTGGCGGCCCGCTTCGCCTGCGCGCGCAGCAACCGGCGCTTCAGCGCCTTGCCATCGACCGACAGGCGGCTGGGGGGCGTGGCGAGAAGATAGGCGTCGATGCCGCCCTTCTGCTCGATGGTGCGGATCGCGCGGGTGCACAGTCGCATCTGGACCGCCATGCCGAGGACCTCGGACAGCAGCGAGGCCTCCTGGAGATTGGGCAGGAAGCGGCGGCGGGTCCGGTTGTTGGCGTGGCTGACGTTGTTGCCGGTCAGCACGCCCTTGCCGGTAATCTGGCAGCGGCGAGACATGGGAACCTCGGTGCGATCGGAAGCGGCGCGTTATGGCGGGCGGGGCGGTGGGCGTCAAGCCACGGGGCAATCGGCGAACCTCCGGGCCGCCGGAGCGGCGGGATCGTCGGTAAGCAAGGATCCAACACGGAGGACGATCGAGGGCCACGGAGGGCCACGGAGCAAGAATGCGTGCGCTTCGCGCGAAGCGCCTTTTTCCTATCTCCGTGGTTCTCTGTGGCCCTCGATCGTCCTCCGTGGTTAGGCGCTTAAGGGCGAAGCCCGACAAAAAGATTGTCGATAGTCAGGCTGCTGATCCCTAATTCATGAAAGACGCCTTGCATGGCGAGCCTCAGGTCCTGGTAGTGGCGGTCGATGGCTCGTGGGTGTTGTCCTCCATGGGTAGGGGTGAGTTCCTGAGCAGCGGCCAGCAGCGGTTTGATGGCCTTGTCGCGGAGCACGAGCAGGGCAGTGATGGCACGTAGGCCGGAAGGAACGGGTTCGTAGCGACGGGTTGAGCCGATCCGCGCGACGATCTGTTTACCGCGAAGTTTCTTCAGATCGTATGCTGCCTGACGGGGACCGTAGGCGGAGGGGCATTGATTGCCGAGTGCGCGAGCCTGGGCGGCCAGTGCGGAGGCGGTGAAGCCATCGGCTGAGGCTGACAACGCGATGACTGCCTCGGTGACGTGGCGCATGCGGGGCTTGTTGAGATCGATCCCCCCGACCAAGGATTTCCCGACCCGCGACGCCGACGGAAGACCCTCGAGCATTTCATCGCCGATGAAGCACTGATCGATGCAACTGAGAGCTTCCATAAACTTCTCAAGCATGCTCTTCAATCGGCCGACGATTTTGGGAAAGTTATCCAGCAAGCGACCACAGTGGAATTCCCGGATATTATGAGCAATAGCCTCGATCCGAAGCACGCGTTCGCCTTTTGAATAGATCTTCAGAGCCAACTTGCCGCAATGCAGCTTGAAGACCGTCAGATCATACGTAGGTCTCTCGACCGCGACTTCCCATTCGGCCGCCTTCATGTTTCGTGGGCGGTATTTCGGCCGGCCCTTGTCTCCGAGAATCGTCTTTATCGTCTTCAGGTCCAGCGGTGCCCGGCTGCGATCAATCAGGGCCTGGAACACTTGCTCCATGCGCCCGCCAACCGTGAAGATCAGATTTCGGCTGTACTCCATCTGATAGTTCGAGAAGTGATAGCGAAATCCGCTGCGTTTCTGTTCCTCAAAGTCGAGCGCGAAGCACAAACAGGAGCGGTAAATCCAACGCTCACAGACCTCGCTCAATCGCCCTACAGTCCGTGGCTCGGACAAGGTCTCTGCGATCTTCGCGAAGCGGCCAGTGTCGGCGATGACGGTGAAACAGTTTGCTTCCTTGGTGAACCCGATGCCTGCCTTGCGCGCCTGACAGGCGACGTATTCATGGCCGTTCAAGATCACTTGCGCGGGGAACGGTGGATGCCCGCTGATCTTGATGGTGACATGCCCCCAGTCACGGTCGAGAATATGAAAGAATAGTGGTTCACATAGGGCTTCTTCCTCTCAAGGTGATAGTTCGCCTCTACGTGCCATACCGGTGCCTGGGCTCGACCGACCAGAACCAGGAACAAACCTTCGGTGACCGCTGTCTTGGCCAGGTGCTCATCGGCCACGTCATGCTTGCGCTCCCCTGCGATGCAGTCGATGACTGGAATGTCGTGCGCTCTGGCATAGCCGCGCACGCGCCGGCTGAACCGGCCGGCCAACCGCATCAGATGGGCGTTGTCCAGGGTTTCGTCCGATCCCGTGAGCGCCCGCCACCATACACGGAAGCCACCGGGACTATGTCCCATGCCGAAGTAGGCGTTCAGAACGATGCGATCCACGCAATCATAGCTGCCGCTCAGCAGCTCTTGATAGAGCACGCTCAGTCCGTCTGTCATGGCTCGCTCGCCCAGGGTGATACCGAACACCAACGTCTGTACGACATAAACAAACCAACGCGGGCGTACCGTTGTCCAGTGGTCCTTGCCGTCGATGCGGGCGAACTGCCCCATCGGGGCCACTTTTCCCCAGCCGGGTCTGGGGAAAAGCGTAGATTCTTAGGCGCTTAAGGGCGAAGCCCGACAAAAAGATTGTCGATAGTCAGGCTGCTGCGATCCCTAATTCATGAAAGACGCCTTGCATGGCGAGCCTCAGGTCCTGGTAGTGGCGGTCGATGGCTCGTGGGTGTTGTCCTCCATGGGTAGGGGTGAGTTCCTGAGCAGCGGCCAGCAGCGGTTTGATGGCCTTGTCGCGGAGCACGAGCAGGGCAGTGATGGCACGTAGGCCGGAAGGAACGGGTTCGTAGCGACGGGTTGAGCCGATCCGCGCGACGATCTGTTTACCGCGAAGTTTCTTCAGATCGTATGCTGCCTGACGGGGACCGTAGGCGGAGGGGCATTGATTGCCGAGTGCGCGAGCCTGGGCGGCTAGTGCGGAGGCGGTGAAGCCATCGGCTGAGGCTGACAACGCGATGACTGCCTCGGTGACGTGGCGCATGCGGGGCTTGTTGAGATCGATCCCCCCGACCAAGGATTTCCCGACCCGCGACGCCGACGGAAGACCCTCGAGCATTTCATCGCCGATGAAGCACTGATCGATGCAACTGAGAGCTTCCATAAACTTCTCAAGCATGCTCTTCAATCGGCCGACGATTTTGGGAAAGTTATCCAGCAAGCGACCACAGTGGAATTCCCGGATATTATGAGCAATAGCCTCGATCCGAAGCACGCGTTCGCCTTTTGAATAGATCTTCAGAGCCAACTTGCCGCAATGCAGCTTGAAGACCGTCAGATCATACGTAGGTCTCTCGACCGCGACTTCCCATTCGGCCGCCTTCATGTTTCGTGGGCGGTATTTCGGCCGGCCCTTGTCTCCGAGAATCGTCTTTATCGTCTTCAGGTCCAGCGGTGCCCGGCTGCGATCAATCAGGGCCTGGAATACTTGCTCCATGCGCCCGCCAACCGTGAAGATCAGATTTCGGCTGTACTCCATCTGATAGTTCGAGAAGTGATAGCGAAATCCGCTGCGTTTCTGTTCCTCAAAGTCGAGCGCGAAGCACAAACAGGAGCGGTAAATCCAACGCTCACAGACCTCGCTCAATCGCCCTACAGTCCGTGGCTCGGACAAGGTCTCTGCGATCTTCGCGAAGCGGCCAGTGTCGGCGATGACGGTGAAACAGTTTGCTTCCTTGGTGAACCCGACGCCTGCCTTGCGCGCCTGACAGGCGACGTATTCATGGCCGTTCAAGATCACTTGCGCGGGGAACGGTGGATGCCCGCTGATCTTGATGGTGACATGCCCCCAGTCACGGTCGAGAATATGAAAGGAATAGTGGTTCACATAGGGCTTCTTCCTCTCAAGGTGATAGTTCGCCTCTACGTGCCATACCGGTGCCTGGGCTCGACCGACCAGAACCAGGAACAAACCTTCGGTGACCGCTGTCTTGGCCAGGTGCTCATCGGCCACGTCATGCTTGCGCTCCCCTGCGATGCAGTCGATGACTGGAATGTCGTGCGCTCTGGCATAGCCGCGCACGCGCCGGCTGAACCGGCCGGCCAACCGCATCAGATGGGCGTTGTCCAGGGTTTCGTCCGATCCCGTGAGCGCCCGCCACCATACACGGAAGCCACCGGGACTATGTCCCATGCCGAAGTAGGCGTTCAGAACGATGCGATCCACGCAATCATAGCTGCCGCTCAGCAGCTCTTGATAGAGCACGCTCAGTCCGTCTGTCATGGCTCGCTCGCCCAGGGTGATACCGAACACCAACGTCTGTACGACCTAAACAAACCAACGCGGGCGTACCGTTGTCCAGTGGTCCTTGCCGTCGATGCGGGCGAGCTGCCCCATCGGGGCCACTTTTCCCCAGCCGGGTCTGGGGAAAAGCGTAGATTCTTAGCTTCTACAATGCGGCGGCATCGAGCATCACGGCTCGACTGGCGTTATCGGCGTCCGTACCGGACTCGCTGGAACCATCAGGCCGATTATTGGCGCCGGTGACGCACCGCGGCGAGGCCCATCAGCCCGGCCAATCCGACCGCCAGAAGCGGCAAGCTGCCAGGCTCGGGCACCTGCGCGAATACCGCGATACAGCCCGGGTTCGCGAAACTCGCCGGGCAGGGGTCCAGCGCGCTGGTGCCGGCGAGCGCCACGAAAACGTCTCCGTTGAACGGATCCACCGTGATCGAATGCGCACTCGTGGTATCCGGCAGGTCCACGGTCTGCCTGATGGTGCTGGCCGCTCCATTGTCGCCAACGATATCGAAGAACCGAGTGCTGTTGGAGCCATCGTTGCCGGTCACGTAGAACGAGTTCGTCGTTGGATCGTACCAAAGCTCGTCGGTGCCTCCGAGCCCGGCGAACGTCTTGACGATCGACCCGGCGCCTGCGGGATTGAGCAAGATCGCAGCCGCCCCCACATTGCCGCAGCCAACCATCAGGTTGCCGCTGCCGCCAACGGAAAGTCCGGCGGGCGAGCACGATGTGATGCCCAGGGATGCGAAACTGATCGTCCGCAGGACGACGCCCGAGGTACTGATCTCGGCGACCCCACCCGGGTCATTGGCTCCTCCCGTGCTCAACTGGGGAATCGAGACGAAGAACGTCCCGGTATTCTTGTCCCACGCCGGCTGCTCCATGCCGCCGGCCGCGATCCCGCCCTGGCCTGCGGGAACGATGATCGGGCTGACGCCGAGGGTGACCGGCGGATGTCCGTTGTTCGTGGAGAAGAGATTTCCGTATGCCGGCGTATCGGCATTGTTGGCCGCCAGGACCTGGCCCGTCAGGGGGGAGTAGGCCATTTCATCGACCCGGAAATTGCCGCCGGTCGAGACCGCACCCACGAACGTCGGCGCGGTCGGATTCGTCGTGTTGTAGACCCTCAGCGTGCTGTCGCCGTTACCCGCGTAGAGCGTCGTGACGCCTCCCGAGGTGACCGTCAGGACGCCATCCGGACCCGAGACCGATGTCGTCGCCTGCTGCCCGGTAAACCCGGACGCCCGGCCGATCAACGACAGGCTGGTTCCCGAGAAGATATCGACAGCGGCATTGGACCGATCAGCGATATAGACGTCGCCGGTCACCGGGTCGGCGTAGCTGATGTCGAACGCAGAGAATGCTCCGCCCGGCTGCATATTCACCGTGGTGTCCGCCGGGACCGGAATAAAGGTGTCGAATGCGACCACTGCCGCGGCCGCCGGTCCGGCTGCTGTTGCCAGCGCGACTGCGCCCGTCAACGCAACTGAATGAAGATGCCTCATTCCTCGTGTCCTCCCCTGACTTTGACGTTGGGTCGTCGGCAAACGACAACCAAGGCCCTCCGTCTCGTTGCGAGACAAAGGGTCGCCACCGACGGCTGCCTGCAGCTGCCGGCATCATCACGCAGTTTATGTTTCGGCTTTGCCCCCGACGGAATTGTTGTTTGTCACTAATGACAGCCGGGGCGTGCCCATCGGGCAACTCACTTTCCGGAGATTTCGCCATCGAAAACGATCGAAGTGGACCTTCATGGCCGTCCTTCGGACGGTGCGTCGGCTGCCTCGCATTCGCGCCATCAGGCGCCGCCCGAATACCGCCTCCTTCACTCCCGGAAACAGGCGAAACAATCCCGGAAAAAGGCGAGGCGAATTCGCGATTGACCCAGTGGCGTCGGCGCAATAGCTGGGTGACATACGAGGGAGCGAACCGATGCCGAGTACAACCCTCTTCATCGATCCGACGCGCAAAGGTTCCGTGGACCCGTATTACATCCTCTTCCCGACCGAGCCCACGCCTTCCGATCATTCCGCGGACTGGCTAACGGTCGGCACACCTCACGTCGCCCTCGACAATCAAAATCTGGAAGGGCTGCTCGACGCGATCCTGCATAATGTCAAGCGCGGCGGCAATGTTCTGTTCGTCGGGCACGGATTCAGTGCTGGCTTCGGGCTTAACATAGGCGATCCCAAGAACGACCAATTCGCCGATTTTCCCGCATTCGAGTCCATCCGCCGCAACCAGCAGGGGAAACAGTCCGACGCCGACACTGCCAAGAGCCTGCAGCTCAGCGCCGACGCCTACAAGAAGTTCAAGCTGCAAATCGAGAGCGTGCAGAAGCTGGCCCTCAACCGGGTCGACGCCCGCGCCTGCTATATGGGCGCCAACGATGCACTGATGAGCGACGTTCAGGTGATTTTCGGATGCGACATCTTCTGCGCACCCAAGAAGCTGGACGCGTTCGGCAACGTCCCATTTCATGTGGCGAAGGACAAAGCCGAGTTCGAGAAGTCGCGCACGATTTTCCTCAAGGAGAGCTCGGATGCGATTGAGGCGGGCACTTCGCCCGACCGCCTTGTGCTTGCCTTCAAGGATTTCAACGACGACGGCGTGCGGGCAAAGGGGCTGGCCGAGTCAAAAAAAGCCGTGACCGATTGGACCGGAAAGCATCTGCCGTCGCCCGGTGCCATTTTTAACGGCAGCCAGCAGCTCTTCATCCACGGGATCATGAGTGTCAACGACAAGTCCTTGTTCTTCGCCGGTGATCCCGAATTCCGCAAGTTGCTGTTCGAAGCAAAGAAGGGCCACGAGCCGTCACGGAAAATCGATATCAACCAACCTTTGCAACCTTGACCCCAAGCGCACCGATGTGCGGCATCGAACACCTGCATATGGTGCCTCCGGGAATCGCCTGACCGGTCGCGTGGCTGCAGCACAATGCGTGCCTTCCCCGGTTATCCGCTCGTCTCCGGATCCTGGATGACCGAGCCATCGCGGCGGCCGCAACGGGATCGTCCTCATTCATGTGTGCGGCCGCGCCGGCTGACGGTCCGCATCCGGACGATCAATCGCGGAGCAGTCCGTTGCCTTCCCGTAGCCCCAAGGCGGCTCGTATCGCGACGTGCCGGCACCGATGGCCGACGCACTGCCGGGCGGCCACCGTGCCGGCCATCCGGCGTAACACCTGCTACTGCCGATGGCCGTATCGGATCGGCCACGAGCCGCAACGCGTGGCGCTCCGTGCGCCCCTCATCGCGTGCGTCATAGTCTCATCCATTAGGCAATGAGACCGTCGTGGCACCGGCAAGCTCGAACCGTCGGCGGAAAGCGGGCGGCGAGACGCGCCGCTCCGTCGTTCACGCCATGCCGAGCACGTCCATCATCGAATACAGGCCCGGCGGCTTCCCGGCCACCCATTGCGCCGCGCGCACCGCTCCAGTGGCGAAGGCACGGCGATCGAACGCGCGATGGGTCAGCGCGATGTGTTCGGTGGCGGCGGCGAAGATCAGCGTGTGCTCGCCCACCACCTGGCCGCCGCGCAACGCTGCAAAGCCGATGCTGCCGGTCTTGCGCGCGCCGGTGTGGCCGTGCCGGCCGCTCTCCATCACGTCGGACAGCGCCACGCCGCGGCCCTTGGCGACTGCGCGGCCCATGCCGACCGCAGTGCCGGAGGGCGCGTCCACCTTCTGGCGGTGGTGCATCTCCATGATCTCGGCGTCGTAGGCATCGGCCGGTAGCGCGGCGCCCATGCGCTCCGCCAAGGCCAGCACAAGATTGACGCCGGCGGAGAAGTTGGACGCGTAGACCACCGGAGTGCGGCGTGCCGCATCGGTCACCGCCGCCTCGTCGGCCTCCGACAGTCCCGAGGTGCCGAGTACCCAGCCCTTGCGCGCGTCGGCCAGCGCCGCGGCATAGGGCTGCGCCGTGGCGGCATTGGTGAAATCGATCACCACATCCGACGCGCGCGCCAAATCGACAATGTCGGCGAGCACGGTCACGCCATCTGGCGCCGGTTTGCCCGAACCGGCGCGGCCGATGCCGCCGGCCAGGTCCGCTCCGGCGGCGCGCACCTCCTCGGCCAGCAGGTGGCCCATCCGTCCGGTGACGCCGGCAATGCCGATGCGAACTGCCATCTGGCTCCTCCTCGGTCCGATGGCACGATCCTGCTTGCGTCCGCCCAGCGAGGCAATTGCCGACGCGCCGGGAACCGGTCAGATTGTGCCATGGCTTTCCTGCTCACCTGGCACGGGACGCTGCTGTGCCGGGAACGCCAGAGCGGGACCCTCGTGCACCGCCCGTTGGTGCCGTCCCAGGATGACGTCGACCCGGTCGACCTCGACGTTCCCATCGAGCAACTGCAGCCGGCGTTCGCGCATCATCTGCGCGCGATGCTGCCGGAACTGCCGGACCATCCGGCGGGTGGCCTGCAGATGTTCCAGTTGCGCTGGGGCAGCGACCAGCGAACCGTCACCCTGCGGCAGAACGGTGCGCTGCTGTCCGCCGAACTCGAGGGCGAGCGGGTGGCATTATTCAGGACCGAGGAAGCCGGCTGGGAGAACTTCCTGCCCGCCACGCAGGCCGATCTCGACGCGTTGCGCCTTGTCCTGTCGTCGTCGTGGCTGGTCCGATCATCGGGCACCGCGGTCGAGCGACCGACACTCGGGCAGTATTTCCGTCTGCACGTCGGCGGTCTCGAGGTGGATCTGCGCCATCAGTTGCCGTTCGATCTCGCGGAATGGCCATACCGACTGACGTTGCTGCGCGATGGATGGCGGATCGAGCAGATCGTCCAATATCGGCCGCTGGTCTATTACGCGGCGTTCGGCAGGCCCGAGATCACGGAACAGTTCGCGATCAGCGTTCGCTCGCTGATCGAATTCGGGCGCTACAGGGGGCCGATCGTCGTGTTGAGCGACCATGCGCCTGACGATCTGGCGAGGTTCCTGCCGGCGAGGATCTGCCGTCCGGATCCGTTCGAGCCGCGCGACCGCCGGGGTTCCTGGCGGCACGCTACATACTGCTCGACTGGCCGGGCGGGCGGCAGTTCCAGCCCTTACTCTACGTCGACACCGACATCATCTTCGACAGCGATGTGACGCCGATGCTGCATGCAATAGCCATGTCGGGCCGATGTCGCCGTTGGCAGTCAATCCTGGCTCGGGTGCCGCGCTGTTGCAGCGCGACCTGTGCTCGCCGGGCTTTCTCGCCGGGTTCAATTCCGGCACGCTGGGCATCCCGAATCTGCCGTCGCACGCCACGTCGCTGCGACTGACCCGCCGGATCGTCATGAACCACAGCCTGATGCACGGGCGCGAGGCGCTGCCGTTCGGCGATCAGGAGGTCGCGAACTACGTGTCCTATCGCCTTGGGCATTTCGATACGGGTCTGATTTCGCGCTTCGTCCGCTACGCTGGCCACGATGCGTCTACGCAGGCGCGCTGCGGGCTGGTGCATTTCTGGCTCGTACCCGGTTCAGCCGACCGGGCGCAGGCCATGCGCGACTACGTGACGTGGCTACGGGCGGGCTGAGCCGCGACGCATCCACGGGCACGGGCTCCGATACCCGCGGTCAGGCCCGGCCGCCCTCGAAGAACTCCTTCACCTTGGAGAAGAAACCCTCGCTCTCCGGGCTGCCCTTGCCGTGGCCCTCGGCGTCCGCCTCGAACTCCTCGAGCAACTCGCGCTGACGGCGCGTCAGGTTCTGCGGCGTCTCTACCGATACCTGGATATACATGTCGCCGCGTACCGAGCTGCGCAGCACGGAGAAGCCCTTGGCGCGCAATCGGAACTGGTCACCGGTCTGGGTGCCGGGCGGGATCTTGACCTTGGCCTTGCTGCCGTCGATCGCCGGCACCTCAACTTCGCCGCCCAGCGCCGCCTGGCTCATCCGCAGTGGCACACGCATGAAGATGTTCGCGCCGTCGCGCTGGAAGATCGGATGCGCCCTGATCGCGACATGCACATAGAGGTCGCCGGGCGGTGCGCCCTGGCCACCGGCCTCGCCCTCGCCTGCGAGCCGTATGCGGGTGCCGTCCTCCACGCCGGGCGGGATCGCCACCTGAAGCGTGCGCTCGCGCTGCACCGTGGCGGCGCCGTGGCAGACCTTGCACGGACTGCGGATCACCCGGCCCTGACCGCTGCAGGTTGGGCAGGTGCGTTCAACCAGGAAGAATCCCTGCTGCGCGCGAACCTTGCCGGCGCCGCGGCATGTAGTGCAGGTGTCCGCGGCACGTGCCTTGTCCTCCGACCCGGTCCCGGCGCACGCGTCACACACCACGCGCGTCGCTACCCGGAGGTTCACCTTGGCGCCGGCAAAGGCTTCCGCCAGCTCAATCTCGGCGGCTTGGCGGATGTCGTTGCCTGCACGCGTGCGCCCGGCACCCCCGCCGCGACGGCCGCCCATGAAGTCGCCGAACATCTGGTCGAAGATGTCGCCAAGCCCGCCACCCGCTGCGAAGTCGAAGCCGGCGCTGAATCCACCCGCCCCGCCGCCCTGCTCGAAGGCTGCGTGGCCGTAGCGGTCGTATGCGGCGCGCTTCTGATCATCCTTCAGGATGTCGTAGGCCTCGTTGATCTCCTTGAACTTTCCCTCGGCCTGCTTGTCGCCGGGATTGCGGTCGGGATGGTACTGCATTGCGAGCTTGCGATAGGCCTTCTTCAGGTCCTCCGCACCCGCCTCCCGCGCCACCCCCAGGGTGGCGTAATAGTCCTGCTTCGCCATCTCAGCCCTTCTCGCTGGCGCTGAACGCAGTCGCGCCCGCCTTCGTCGAAGCGCGGGCGCGACTCTTCATGCCGATCGACCTCGTACGATCAGGCCGACTTCTTCTTCTTTTCGTCAACTTCCTCAAACTCGGCGTCGACCACCTTCTCGTCCGGCTTGGCGCTGCCGCCCGGCTGAGCGGCGCCGGCCTGCGCGGTTGCGTCCGCCGCCTCCGCCGCCTGCTGCGCCTTGTACATCGCCTCGCCGAGCTTCATCGCCGACTGGCTGAGACGCTCGGTAGCCTGCTTCAACGCGGCCGAGTCGGTGCCCTCCATGGCGGAGCGCGCCGCGGCGATCGCCGCCTCCGCCTCGCCCTTTTCCTGCTCCGGCAGCTTGTCGCCATGCTCCTTCAGGTTCTTCTCCACCTGATGGATCAGGCCGTCCGCCTGGTTGCGCGTCTCGACATGCTCGCGGCGCTGCTTGTCGGCCTCGGCGTTCGCCTCCGCCTCCTTCACCATGCGCTGGATGTCGGCCTCCGACAGACCGCCACTGGCCTGGATGCGGATCTGCTGCTCCTTGCCGGTCGCCTTGTCGCGGGCCTGCACCGAGACGATGCCGTTGGCGTCGATGTCGAACGTCACCTCGATCTGCGGCACGCCGCGCGGGGCGGGCGGAATCCCGGTCAGGTCGAAATTGCCCAGCAGCTTGTTGTCGGCCGCCATCTCGCGTTCGCCCTGGTAGACCTTGATGGTCACCGCGCCCTGGTTGTCGTCCGCGGTGGAGAACACCTGGCTCTTCTTGGTCGGGATCGTGGTGTTGCGCTCGATCAGCCGGGTGAACACGCCGCCCAGCGTCTCGATGCCGAGTGACAGCGGGGTCACGTCGAGCAGCAGCACGTCCTTCACGTCGCCGGACAACACCGCGCCTTGCACCGCCGCGCCGATCGCCACCACCTCATCGGGATTGACGTTGCGCGCTGGTTCCTTGCCGAAGAAGGTCTTCACAGTGTCGATGACCTTCGGCATGCGGGTCATGCCGCCGACCAGGATCACCTCTGAAATCTCGCCTGCGGTCACCCCGGCGTCCTTCAGCGCGGCGCGGCACGGATCGAGCGTGCGGCTGATCAGCTCGTCGACCAGACTCTCGAGCTTCGCCCGGGTCAGCTTCATCACCAGGTGCTTCGGCCCGGAGGCGTCGGCGGTGATGAACGGCAGGTTGATCTCGGTCTCCTTTGACGACGACAGCTCGATCTTCGCCTTCTCGGCGGCTTCCTTCAGTCGTTGCAGCGCCAGCTTGTCGCGGCGCAGGTCGATGCCCTGCTCCTTGCGGAACTCGTCGGCCAGGTAGTCGATAACGCGGGCGTCGAAGTCCTCGCCACCCAGGAAGGTGTCGCCGTTGGTGGACTTCACCTCGAACACGCCGTCACCGATCTCGAGGATCGAGATGTCGAACGTGCCGCCGCCCAGGTCATAGACCGCGATCGTGCCGGTGTGCTTCTTATCCATGCCGTAGGCGAGCGCTGCCGCCGTCGGCTCGTTGATGATGCGCAGCACGTCGAGGCCGGCGATGCGGCCGGCGTCCTTGGTCGCCTGGCGCTGACTGTCGTTGAAGTACGCCGGGACGGTGATCACCGCCTGGCTGACCGGCTCGCCGAGATACGCCTCGGCGGTCTCCTTCATCTTGCCGAGGATGAAGGCGCTGATCTGGCTTGGTGAGTATTTCTCGCCCCTCGAACTCAACCCAGGCGTCGCCATTGTCGCCGCGAACGATCGCGTACGGCACCAGCCCTTTGTCCTTGGCGACCATCGGGTCGTCGTAACGGCGCCCGATCAGGCGCTTGATGGCATACAGCGTGTTGGACGGGTTGGTGACCGCCTGGCGCTTGGCCGACTGGCCGACCAGACGCTCGCCATTATCGGCGAAAGCGACCATGGACGGCGTGGTGCGCGCGCCTTCGCTGTTCTCGATCACGCGAACGTCCTTGCCTTCCATAATGGCGACGCAGGAGTTCGTCGTGCCGAGATCGATGCCGATGACTTTGCTCATGAAGTGGCTCCTTTCAGCGGGCGCGCGCGACCCGAAGCACCGCGGGCGCCCCTACGGGGTCGGTATGACAATGATGTATGGGGGTGGGGCCGGCCGGGCAAGAGGCCGCTGCTCGGATTCTCGTGCCGGATTCTGCACGCCAGCATCAGGCGGTGGTGTTCAGCTTCGCTGCCGCCGTGATCTCGCCGGGCGGTGCTTTGGCGACCACCACCATGGCAGGACGGAGCAGCCTTCCGTGCAGCATCCAGGCGGGCGTCCACGCGTGCATCACGCTTCCCGGCGCGTGGGCGGCACTCTCCTGCTCGGCCATCGCCTGGTGCAGGTTGGGATCGAACGGGGTGCCGGTCGGATCTTCCCGCTTGATGCCGTTGCGCTCCAGGATGTTGACGAAGTTGCGCTCGATCCCGTCCAGTCCTTCGCGCAGGCGGCCGACGATCGCGGGTTCGCCTTCAGCGGCCGGCGGCAGGCTTTCGAGGCCCCGGTGCAGGTTGTCGGCCGCCTCCACCACGTCCTGGGCGAACTTCTGCACCGCATACTGACGCGTCTCGTTCACCTCGCGGAGGGAGCGGGCGCGGACGTTGGCGGTCTCAGCCTCGGCGCGCAGCCAGCGTTCCTTCAGCTCCGCCAGTTCTGCCTCCAGTTCGGCGATGCGCACAGCAGCTGCCTGCATTACCTGCTCCGGCGACTGCGGCAGATCGGGCGAGGCGTTGTTGTTGGCCGGTGGATCGGGGTTCATCGGATCGGTTGCGTTGCTCATGGCGCGATCAGTTAGGGTGAGAACGTGTGGCGGACAAGCCGTCCGATGCAGCGTACGGCGGCGCGCGCAGACCATAGTGGCGAAATATGAAGCGACGATTTACCGGCGTTCGCGCGGCACGACGGCAACACCCCGCCGAATCGCCAGTTCCAGACAGCTCGCGTCGCAGAGCGCCGCACACTCCGGCATCGCCGCCTGGTCGATAAAGGCGCCGATCTGGGGCAAGGCAATCCGATCCATGACGCGGCTGATCCAAGCTGGTGTTCCGCCGTTGCCGACGATTGCGGTCGGCTGGGATCAGCCGAGCAGCCGGCCTATCACCCTGGCCGTGTAATCCACCACCGGGATGATCCGGCCGTAATTGATCCGCGTCGGGCCGATCACGCCGATGGCGCCGACGATCCGGCCGCCGTCGCTGCGCGCCGGTGCCACCACCATCGACACGCCCGAGGTGCCGAACAGACCGCTCTCGGCGCCGATGAAAATACGCACGCCGTCCGACTGCTCGGCCAGTTCGAGCAGCCGCAGCATGGTCTCCTGCGTCTCCAGCCGCTCGAACAGCACCTGGATGGCGGCCAGCCGTTCGATCTGGGTTACGTCCGACAGCAGCCGGGCCTGGCCGCGGACGATCAGACTGCCGGCGCGGCCCTCGCCGGTCCAGGTCGCCAGGCCGGCTGCCACCACCAGCGCCGACAATGCGTCGAGTTCGGTGCGGTTGGCCGCCATTTCTTCGGCGACGATGCGGCGGAGTTCGGCGAGCGATCGGCCGGAGAGACGGGCATTGAGGTAGTTGCCGGCCTGCTGCAGCGCCGAAGGCGGCAGGCCCGGTGGAGTCTCGACCACGCGGTTCTCGACATGGCCGTCGGCGTTCACCAACACGACCAGCGCACGGCCCGGGCCAAGCGGGACGAACTCGATATGGCGGATCGTCCCCTCGGACTTCGGTGCGAGCACGAGACCGGCGGCCTGAGACAGTC
The DNA here is from genome assembly GCA_963749575.1 of uncultured Alphaproteobacteria bacterium. Classification (GTDB taxonomy): domain Bacteria; phylum Pseudomonadota; class Alphaproteobacteria; order Acetobacterales; family Acetobacteraceae; genus JAMXLO01. Next base: position 54,309 of record CAVVNM010000001.1, on the reverse strand, counting down.
CGGAGAGCATGGAACTCGCCTCCGCCAGCGTGTCCTCCAGGCTGCGGCCCGAGGCGGCCAACGCGGCGGTGATCGACTCGCGCTCGTCCTCGGCCAGTTCGCCGAAGTGCAGCAGGCCGTCGACGAACAGGCGGAGCCCCTGGTCGGTCGGCAGGCGGCCGGCGGAGGTGTGGGGGGCGAACAGCAGGCCGGCATCGGTCAGATCGGCCATCACATTGCGGATGGTGGCAGGCGACAGGTTCATCGGCAGCCGACGGGACAGGGTGCGGCTGCCGACCGGCTCGCCAGTTTCCACGTACTGCTCGACCACTTCGCGCAGAACGGCAGCCGAACGGGCATCGAGGCCGGGCGGCAGGACAGCTCGGAAGGGAATGCCGGGTTGGTTGCGAGTGCTGTCCATCTTGCTGAATTCCCACCGTGTACCTGGGGAGCGCCTGGATACCAGTCAATCAGAGAAGCATTATCCTTTGAGGTGGCTCATCGTCATATCTGGCGTAAGATAGGATTTGGCATGTTCATAGAAAGGGACAAAATGGATAACGAAGGCCAGCCGATAAGAATGGCAGCCAATGGGCGTCTGAGTATCCCGGTCAAGCAGCGGAAGGCGCTTGGTCTGGAAAAGGGCGGCGTGGTGGTCTCGACCGTGGAGAATGGCGAGCTGCGCATCCGCACGGTGAAGGCGGTACTGGATGAACTGCGCGAACGCCTTGCGCCACATCTCAAGGCCTCCGGCGACACGGTGGATCAATTCATTGCGGATCGACACGCGGAGGCTGATCAAGAGGAGGCAGAATATCAGCTGTGGAAAGCAAGTCGTCGGCAATGACGGCGATTTTGGACGCGTCTGTGGTGCTCGCTTACTTGCTGGACGAACCTGGACGGGATCTCGCCGAAGAGGCTATCGCCGCCCGAGGGAGCATCTCGACCGTCAATCTGGCCGAAGTGATGAGCCGACTGGTAAGAGATGGCACCGATCCCACGGTGTCGGCCGACGTCTTGCTTGCTCTGCCGCTGATCGTGGTCCCAATGGATGCGCACTTGGCCATCGAGACGGGCGCGATGCTCATCCACACGAAGCCATTCGGCCTGTCTCTTGGCGACCGCGCATGTCTGGCGCTGGCAAAACGGGAGAAGCTGCCGGCGTTGACGGCTGACCATTCTTGGCTGCGGGCGGCGCCGCTGGTACGCGTAGAAGTCAGGCTGATCCGGTAGCGTGGTCAGCCCTGCCGGTACAGCTTCATCGCGTTGTTGAAGAAGAAGTCCCGCCGCTGCTGCTCGGGCAGCGCCATCGGCAGCACCTGGGTCGGGTCATCGTAATCCCAGTGCGGGTAGTCGGTGGCGAACAGCAGCCGGTCCCAGCCGATCCAGTCGATCGCGTCGAGCACGTGCTCGCGCGGCAGCGGCTCCTCCATCGGCTGGGTGGTCAGCCACACGCTCTCGCGGATGTACTCGGACGGCGCCCGCTTCAGGTGCGGGGTTTCCTGCTTCAGGCGGCGCCACAGCTTGTCGAGCCGCCACGCGAGCGGCGGCAGCCAGGCAAAGCCTGACTCGATCAGCACCAGCTTGAAGTTTTTCACCCGCTCGAACACGCCCTCGATCACCAGGCTGGTGAGGAAGGACTGCGAGGACTGGGCGTGGCCGACCATGTCCTCGATATAGAACGACGGCCAGCCGCTGCCGGTGACCGGATAGCCGCCGAAGCCGAACGCATGCACGCCGATCGGCAGGTTCGCCGCTGCGGCGGCCTCGTAAATCTTCCAGGTACTGCTTCTGGCCGGGCGGGTTGGCGGTGCGGGTGACCATCAGCACCTGCACGAAGCGCGGATCACCGGCCCAGCGCTCGATCTCGGCCACCGCGGCATCGGCATCCTCGTAGGGGACGACGATGGAGCCCTTCAGGCGCGGCTCGATCAGCCACTCGGCCTCGACCCACCGGTTCATCGCACTGGCGACGCCGTTGCCGAACTCCCGGTTCTGGAAGCTGGAGCCGTTGTCGCCGGTAGGGTTCAGGATGCCGAGTTGGATGTTGTTCTCGTCCAGCAGCTGCTTCTGCATGAACGGCAGGCTGCTGCCAGGGCGGCCGTTTGGCGGCCAGGCGTCGCGGCGCGAGGCGTTGGGCTGGCCTTTTGGGTAGGCCGGCCCCGCCTGATACGCCTGGCGCGGGCGTGACCCGAAGGTCTTCGCCATCTCGACCCAGCGTGCCTCCATGTAGGGGAACAGGTCCTTGTAGGAATTGCGCTGCGGATGGATGTCGCCGTCGGCGATCGCAAGCTTCGAGGTGGCGGCGGGCTGGACGATCGGGCGGGTGGTGACCTGGACGTTCATGCGGGCGGTCTCCGTCAGGCGAGAAAGAGTATCCAGCAGAGTGGCAGGATCATCGTGCGTATCAGATTGCGTGACAAGTGCGGCGGCGAGTGGCGATCGGGCGCTATGCCTCCAGCAGCCGCGAATACGTGTCGCGCGGATTGTCGATCATGATCTTCCGCACCAGCTCGCGCGACAGGCCCTCGGGCAGCACGGCGTCGCCGTCGAACTGCCAATGTGGATAATCGGTCGAGAACAGCAGCATCTCGTCGGACCCCATATGGTCCATCAACCGCTGGAACTGCTCCGGCGTCGGCGGCGCGTCGCACGGCTGCGTGGTGAGGCGCACGTTGCTGCGCACGATGTCGGTGGGGGCACGGTCGACCCAGGGCACCTCCATCCGCAGTCCGCGCCAGAATTTGGTCAGCCGCCAGAGATGCGCGGGCAGCCAGGTGAAGCCGGATTCCAACAGCACGACCTTCAGGTCGGGGAACTTGGTGAACACGCCCTCGCACACCAGCGACGACAACGCGGCCTGAAACGCGGTGGCCTGCGCGGCGTAGTCCTCGGTGTAGTAGGTCGGCCAGCCGAGCGGCGTGACCGGGTGGCGATAGGCGCTGCCCGCATGGATGCCGACCGGCAGGCCGTGCTTCTCGGCCGCCGCGTAGATCGGCCAGTAGTGGCGCTTGCCCAGCGGATGGTCGTGCATCACCAGCAGCAGGACCTGCACGAAGCGGCGGTCTGGGGCGACACGGTTGATTTCTTCGACCGCCAGTTCGGCGTTCTGCATCGGCACCACGATGGAGGCGCGCAGGCGCGGTTCCTTGTCGAGCCACTCGGCCGCGATCCAGTCGTTCACCGCACGGGCGAAGCCGGCGCCCATGTCCTCGCTGAACAGGAGTTGCACGCCATAAAGGCAGTTGCAGATGGCAAACGCCGTGTGGAACGGGGTGAGCGCGTGGGCGCGCAGTGCGTCGAGATCGGAGCCGGGCTTGCCGTTGGCCAGGCGCCAGTCGGGCCGGGAGGTGAGCGGCGAGTTGGCGGGGTAGGCGATCGATTCGAGCTCGTGAACGCCGCGCTGGATGACGACGTCGCGCCAGTGGTCGGACAGATAGGGGTGGAGGGCGCGGAGGTTAGGCACGGCGGGGTGGATGTCGCAGTCGATGCCGCCTGGTTCGATGAGGGACATGGATGCATGCAGTCCTTTGCTGGCCGATAGGTTAGCGTGGCCGGCCGGCAATCTCCAACCTATCGACAGCTGGGCAGGAGCTGCGCGGTTCTGCCGGCGCAGCAGGACCCGGCCGGCTTGCGCGAACCGCACGACACAGCCGAAGATGCGGACGGGATGCAGGCGGCTGTTCCGCCACCGGAGCGAGCCATGAAAGTCTCGTATTTCGAAACCGGTCGCTATGTGCTGCCGCCGAACACGCCGCGCGAATGGCCGGTGCCGCCTGCCGCGTATGATCCCGTGGTCGGCACTGAAGCTTTGCGCGGCATGGTCGATCGGGTGAAGTTCGTCGAGGCACTCGGCTTCGACTGGGTCAGCCTCTCCGAGCACCATTACTCGCCGCGCATCCTGACGCCATCGCCGGTGGTGTCGGCCGCCTGGCTTGCCGCGCGGGTAGACAAGATCAAGATCGCGCTGCTCGGGCCGATCGTGCCGGTCAGCAACCCAATTCGCGTCGCCGAGGAATTGGCGATGCTCGACACCCTGGCACCAGGGCGCATCGTGGTCGGCCTGCTGCGAGGCACGACCAACGAATACCTCAGCTACGACCTGAACCCGAAGGAAGCGCGGGAGCGCACCGACGAAGGGATGGAACTGATCCTGAAGGCGTGGACCGAGCCGCAGCCGTTCGGCTGGCAGGGGCGGCATTTTCAGTACCGCACGGTGTCGATCTGGCCGCGCCCGCAGTGTCAACCGCATCCGCCCACTTACGCGCTTGGCACCAGCGCCGAAGCCGGCGAATTCGCTGCGCGCAACCGGCTCGGCCTTGGTGTGTCCTATGGCACGCTCGAACTGATGGCGAAGGCGACCCGGCACTACCGCGAGCAATGCGCGCACTACGGCTGGGAGCCGGGGCCGGACGACATCATCTACCGCGCCAACATGATCCTCGCCGAGACCGACGATGCCGCAGAGGACGCGCTGGCGCGGCGCGACCGGCAGGCGGCGTTCCCGGTGCGGCCGGCACTGCGCGACGCGTTGCTGGCCGCCGACGCGCGCAATGTCGCCGGCGAGCGGCGGCCGGCGAATGTCGGCGGCGTCCTGCCGATCAGTTTTTGCGGCGGCCCCGACCGCGTGGTTGAACAGCTGCGCCGCTGCCGCGAGGAGATCGGCGCCGGTGTGGTCGATGTGTCGTTGCAGGACCCTGGCGCCGGAGGAACGGACGCAATGATGCACGCGCTCGAACTGTTCGGTCGCAAGGTCCTGCCGCGCATCCGGGAGATCTGATCGTGGCGTTCAGTGAAGGCTTCGTCGAAGCTGATGGCTTCCGCATCCGCTTCATGGCAGCGGGGAAGGGGACGCCGCTGGTCCACCTGCACGGCGCCGGCGGCATGCGCCTGACACCGGCGCACGACCTGCTGAGCCGCAGCTACCGGGTGATCGTGTTTGAACTGCCGGGATTCGGCCAGTCGCCGGCAAATATGCGAACGCGGACGATGGTCGAACTGGCCGCCACGATGGCAGCGGCGGTCGTCGCACTTGGCATCGAGCAATTCCACCTGTTGGGCACATCGTTCGGCGGCAAGGTGGCACTGTGGCTGGCGGCGCAGCAGGCGGAACGGGTGCAGACGCTGATCCTGGAGGCGCCGGCCGCGATCCGCCCGGCGGCAAGCAAGCCGCCGACCGGTACCCCCGAGGAGATCGCGCGCCGGATTTACGCTCATCCCGAGCGGCTCGGTCCGTTGCCGGCGGTGGATCCCGCAGTGCAGGCGAAGTCCCGCGCACTGGTCGAGCGTCTGCGCGGGCCGGATCGCGATGCGGCTCTCGAAACTGCGATGCGCGGATTGGCCACGCCTACCTTGGTGTTGTTCGGCACCCTCGACCGCGTGATCCCGTCCGATATGGGTCGCTGCTACAAGGCGCTGCTGCCGAACTGCCACCTGGTGCTCGTGTATGACGCGGGGCATGCGATCAGCACCGATCGCCCCGAGGCGTTTGCCGAGGTGACGACGGATTATATCGAACGCCACGAGGCGTTCGTCATCAGCCGCAGGGAAACGCTGATCCACCCATAAAGCGGCAGCGCTCAGCCCACGAACGCGCCGCCGTTCACGTCCAGGATCGCGCCGGAGAAGTAGCTTGCCGCCGGCGTGCACAGGAACGCGATCGGCCAGGCGAGTTCCTCCGGCCGGCCCATGCGGCCCAGCGGCAACTGCGCCCCCGAGGTAAAGCCAGTGGTCATCGCCGTCTGCACCGGGCCGGGTGCGACGCCGTTCACCAACACGCCGCGGCCGATCGCCTGGCGCGACAGCCACTTCACCAGCGCATGTACCGCGCCCTTCGACGCCGCATAGTCGGGCGGCGTGTTCGGCGAGGTGCCGCCGGTGCGGCCGGCCACCGAACCGACCAGCACGATCGACCCGCCGCCGTGCTCGGCCATGTGGTCGATCGCGGCCGTCGTCAGCGTCAGCGGCACGCGCACGTTGATGTCCATCACGCGATGGAACCGCGCGAGCCAGTCGGGGTCTTCGCGCCAGTTGCGACCCTCCAGGATCGCCGCGCAATGCGCGACCGCATGGATGCGTCTGCCGGTGAACAGCGTGGCGATGAAGACATCGGACGTAAGGTCGCCCTGCTCCGCAGTACACGTGGAGCCGATGCGCGCTGCATCCGCCCGCACGTCATCGAGCGGCGCGCGATCGGTCATCAGCAATTCCGCGCCAAGCTGCGCGAGCACGATCGCGGTGGCGCGCCCAATGCCGCTCGCCGCACCGGTGACCAGCACCCGCCTGCCGTGCAGGCTCAATGCCGATGGCAGCGATATCGCAGTCTGACTCATGGACGATGTTCCTCCTGTCGCTGCGGCGTTCGAACTCTGCCATGCAGCCGATTGACCACCGGCCGCTTACTGCCGCAGATCGCCCGGCCAACACTGACCCTCGCAGCTGCTGCACGCAATCCGACAATCAAGGATCAAGACCATGCCAAGGCTTCAGGCTGCAACCATGCGGTGCTGATGAGCATTCCCGCGCTGCCAGCCGCCGCCGCCGCGCAACCGGCGCTCATAATGAATGATCTGAGGCGCGTATTTTTCGCATCCAGGCTACGACTTTGACCGTCTTCGTCGCGAGGCGCCGGGTGGATACGAGCCCTACGCCGACCTTGGGCCTGGCGAATGGACGCATTGCGCATCGAGGTCTCGGGAGCCACCGCCCGTCTCCACATCGGCATCGCCACGGAGGGCCACGGAGGTCTATCCCGGCATGCCCCGCGCCTGCGGTTGTATCGATGGCCTCGGTCTGCGACAGTGCCGCAGACTATCGGGAGGCCCTGTGATGACCAACGCAACGGCCGGATCGCCAGCGGTTCATGGCTATCACGCCCATGTCTACTACGACACCGCCACGCGCCCCGTCGCCGAGAAGCTGCGCGCGGCGCTCGCCGCGGGCTTTTCGGTCGAACTCGGCCGATTCAGCGGCGAACAGGTCGGACCGCACCCGGTCCCGCAGTTCCAGGTGATCTTCAAGCAGGACGCGTTCCAAAGCGTCGTCCCGTGGCTCATGCTGAACCGGGAGGGCCTCGACATCCTGGTGCACCCGCTGACCGACGACATGGTCGACGACCACACCGTCTATGCCCTGTGGCTTGGCGCGCCGATCAAGCTGAAACTCGACACGATGCAGCGGCGCGGCTATTCCGAGGCACTGTTGCCGAAGGCCTGACGGGGCAGACGGGCCGCCGGCTCCGCAAGCGCCGCGCGGGCTACAGCCATTCCTGCGCCGCCTCGCCGATCAGCCGGTGCACGGTCGCGCACTTCAGCAACAGCGCCAGGCTTCTGCCCGCGATGATCGTTCCTGCCGCGGTGTCCGACGGATAGTGCAGACCCAGGACCTCCCGGTTGCGGGATACGCGTTCGGCCAGCCGATCCAGCAGGCTGGTTGGTGCGGCGACGATCGGCGCGTGCGCCCTTTCCCGGTCATGCCCGTCCTCGGGCACCAGTCGTCCGACCAGTCCGGGTGGCTTCCGCTCAACGGCAACAACCCGTGTTGCTCCCCACCGGACCCCATGCTAGAGGCCGCGCGCCGGTCGGGGCGGCCGGCCCCATCCACGCCCGCGTCCTCGCGCGGCCTCAGCACAAGGAACGGCACGTGGCCTCAGGTGCTACGACGATCGCATCCGGCGGCGGCCTGACCGACCGTTACGCCGCGGCACTCTATGCCCATGCCGACGAGCAGCACGCGCTCGATGCCGTGGTGACCGAGATGGAGGCGCTGGGCCAGACGATCGACGCCAGCGCCGATTTCCGCCGCCTGCTGGAATTGCCGCTGATCGACGTGAATCAGGCCACCAGGGCCGCGTTGGCAGTGCTGCAACAGGAGGGCTTCTCCAAACCGGTGTGCGACTTCGTCGGTGTCGTGGCGGCCAACCGCCGCCTGCGCAATCTGCGCGACATCGTCCGCGCCTTCGCTGCCCTGGTGGCGGAACGTCGCGGCATCATCACCGCCCATGTCGCCTCCGCCCATCCGCTGAACGACGTGCAGCGCCAGCAGTTGCGCGCACGCCTGATCGAGGCCGGCTACGGCAACGTCAACATCCTCGAGTTCAGTGGAACCCGACCTGCTTGGCGGTCTCGTCGTGCGCATCGGCGCCCGCCTCTACGATACCTCGTTGAAATCCCGCCTGCAGCGACTGCAGTACGCCATGAAGGGAGCCGCCTGATATGGAGATCCGCCCAGCCGAGATCTCGGAGATCCTGAAGCGACAGATCGCCGCGTTCGACACCGAGGCCAACGTCGCCGAAACCGGCCAGGTGCTCAGCGTCGGTGACGGCATCGCCCGCGTGTTCGGCCTGCAGAACTGCATGGCCGGCGAAATGGTGGAGTTCCCCGGCGCCGGCCTGCGCGGCATGGCGCTGAACCTGGAAACCGACAACGTCGGCGTGGTGATTTTCGGCGACGACAAGCAGATCCGCGAAGGCGACACCGTATCGCGCACCGGCTCGATCGTGGACGTGCCGGTGGGGGACGCGCTGCTCGGCCGAGTGGTGGACGGGCTCGGCAACCCGATCGACGGCAAGGGCCCCATCAACACTACCGAACGCCGCCGCGTCGAGGTGAAGGCGCCGGGCATCATCCCGCGCAAGTCGGTGCACGAGCCGATGCAGACCGGCCTGAAGGCGATCGATGCGCTGATCCCGATCGGCCGCGGCCAGCGCGAGCTGATCATCGGCGACCGCCAGACCGGCAAGACCGCGGTGATCATCGACACCATCATCAACCAGAAGGCGATCAACGCCGGGACCGATGAGTTGAAGAAGCTTTACTGCATCTATGTCGCGGTCGGGCAGAAGCGCTCCACCGTGGCGCAACTGGTGCAGACGCTGGAGGAATATGGCGCGATGGAATACTCCATCGTGATTGCCGCCACCGCGTCGGACCCGGCGCCGACGCAGTTCCTGGCGCCGTATACCGGCTGCACGATGGGCGAGGTGTTCCGCGACAACGGCCGCCACGCGGTGATCTTCTACGACGACCTGTCGAAGCAGGCGGTGGCGTATCGCCAGATGTCGCTTCTGCTGCGCCGCCCGCCGGGCCGCGAGGCCTATCCTGGCGACGTGTTCTATCTGCATTCGCGCCTGCTCGAGCGGGCAGCGAAGATGAACGACGAATATGGCAACGGCTCGCTCACCGCTCTGCCGGTGATCGAGACCCAGGCCGGCGACGTCTCGGCGTACATTCCGACCAACGTGATCTCGATCACCGACGGGCAGATCTTCCTGGAGACCGAGCTGTTCTTCCGTGGCATCCGTCCGGCGGTGAATGTCGGCATCTCGGTTTCCCGCGTGGGATCGGCCGCGCAGGTGCGGGCGATGAAGCAGGTGGCCGGGCGCATCAAGCTGGAACTCGCGCAGTATCGCGAGATGGCGGCGTTCGCGCAGTTCGCATCGGACCTGGACGCATCGACACAGCAGTTGCTGGCTCGCGGCTCGCGGCTGACCGAGCTGCTGAAGCAGCCGCAGTTCAAGCCGGTGCCGATCGAGGAGCAGGTGGTGGCGATCTTCGCCGGAGTGCGCGGCTATCTGGATCGGATCGACATCGACCGGGTGGGCGCGTTCGAGTTGCAGGTGCTGGCGGAGATGAAGGCGCGCGAGCCGGCGATCCTCGAGACGATCCGCACCGACCTGGAGATCAAGCCGGACACCGAGAAGAAGCTCACCGGGTTCTTCGACAGTTTCGCGAAGAACTTCAGTTGATGCCCGCGCCCGGTGGACCAGGGTAAGGTATTGCAATGCCCAGCCTGAAAGCGCTGCGCACACGCATCGCCAGCGTGAAATCGACGCAGAAGATCACCTCCGCGATGAAGATGGTGTCGGCGTCGAAGCTGCGTCGCGCCCAGGCCCAGGCCGAAGCCGCGCGGCCCTACGCGGAACGCATGGAGCGTATGCTGCGCGCGCTTGCGGCTTCGGTGGCGGACATGCCGAACGCGCCGCCGCTGTTGGCGGGCACCGGCAACCAGCGGACCTATCTGCTGGTGCCGGTCACCGCCGACCGCGGCCTCGCCGGCGCCTTCAACGCCAATATCGGGCGCGCCACACGCACGCTTGCGCGTCGCCTGGAGGCGGAGGGCAAGACCGTCAGGATACTCGCGGTCGGCCGCAAGGGGCGCGACTACCTGCGCCGTGAACTGGCCAGCCGCATCACCGCCGACATTTCTTATGCCGGCAAGCGTCGCATCGAGTTCTCCGACGCCGAGGACATCGGCAAGCGCATCACCGCGATGCTGGCGGCGGGCGAAATCGACGTCTGCATCTTGATTTACAATCGCTTCCGTTCGGTGATCTCGCAGATCGTCACCGAGCAGCAGCTGGTTCCGGTCCCGCCGCCGCCGGAAGGCCAGACCATAGATCTGGGCGGCGCCAGCTACGAGTTCGAGCCGGACGAAGAGACCATCCTGGCACGTCTGCTGCCGCAGGCGCTCGCGATCGCGGTCTACCGCGCGCTGCTGGAAAGTGCCGCCGGCGAGCATGGTGCGCGCATGACCGCGATGGACAATGCGACGCGCAACGCCGGCGACATGATCAAGCGCCTGACGCTCAACTATAACCGCGCGCGCCAGGCGAACATCACCAAGGAACTGATCGAGATCATCTCCGGCGCCGAAGCCGTCTGATAGGGGCAACAAAGATATGGCAAGCAACATCGTCGGACGCGTGACCCAGGTGATGGGCGCCGTAGTGGACGTGCAGTTCGATGGTGATCTGCCGTACATCCAGAATGCGCTCCACACCAGGATCGCCGACCGCACGCTGGTGCTGGAAGTGGCACAGGAACTGGGTGAGCGGACCGTGCGCACGATCGCCATGGACAGCACCGACGGCATCGTGCGCGGACAGGAGGTGGTGGACACCGGCGGCCCGATCACCGTGCCGGTCGGTCCCGAGACGCTGGGGCGCATCCTGAACGTGATCGGCGACCCGATCGACGAGCAGGGTCCGGTGAACACGACGAAGCGCTATCCGATCCACCGCGACGCTCCGAGTTTCGAGGAACAGGCGACGACAGCGGAAATCCTGGTCACCGGCATCAAGGTGGTGGACCTGTTGGCGCCGTATCTGAAGGGCGGGAAGGTCGGCCTGTTCGGCGGCGCCGGCGTTGGCAAGACCGTGATCATCCAGGAGCTGATCAACAACATTGCCAAGGCGCATGGCGGCGTGTCGGTGTTCGCCGGCGTGGGCGAGCGCACGCGCGAGGGAAACGACCTGTATCACGAGATGATCGACGCCGGCGTGATCCGGATGGACGACAACCACAAGATCGTCGAAGGCTCCAAGGTCGCGCTGATGTACGGCCAGATGAACGAGCCACCTGGTGCGCGCGCTCGCGTTGGGCTGTCCGGTCTGTGCATGGCGGAGTATTTCCGCGACGAGGAAGGCCAGGACGTGCTGTTCTTCGTGGACAACATCTTCCGCTTCACTCAGGCTGGCGCCGAGGTTTCGGCGCTGCTGGGCCGTATCCCGTCGGCGGTGGGATATCAGCCGACACTGTCCACAGACATGGGAGCGTTGCAGGAGCGGATCACGTCCACCAAGAAGGGGTCGATCACTTCGGTGCAGGCGATCTACGTGCCGGCCGACGACCTGACCGACCCGGCGCCCGCCACGTCGTTCGCGCACCTGGATGCGACCACCGTGCTGTCGCGGCAGATCGCCGAACTGGGGATCTACCCGGCAGTTGATCCACTCGATTCAACGTCGCGGTCGCTGGACCCGCGCATCTGCGGCGAGGAGCACTACAACGTGGCGCGCGAGACGCAGCGCATCCTGCAGACCTACAAGTCGCTGCAGGATATCATCGCCATTCTCGGCATGGACGAGTTGTCGGAAGAGGATAAGCTGGTGGTGGCGCGGGCCCGGAAAATCCAGCGCTTTCTGTCGCAGCCGTTCCACGTGGCCGAGGTGTTCACCGGTTTCCCCGGCATCTTCGTGCCGGTGGCGGATACGATCCGCAGCTTCAAGGCGATCTGCGCCGGCGAATACGACCACCTGCCGGAGGCGGCGTTCTACATGGTCGGCACGATCGAGGACGCGGTGAAGAAGGGTGACAGCCTGGCCGCGACGGCGTAACGCAGCATGCCGGTGAACCTGGAAATCGTCACACCGGACCGCCTGCTGCTGTCGCGTCCGGTGGACATGGTGGTGATCCCGGCGTCCGAAGGTGACATGGGCGTGCTGGAGGGCCACTCGCCGACCATCGTGATGCTGCGCGGCGGAATCATCGCGCTGTACGAGGGCGAGCGGGTTACCGACCAGATGTACGTGGCCGGCGGCTTCGCCGAGGTTACGCCGGAGCGCTGCACCGTGCTGGCGAGCGAGGTCCTGGCGCCGACCGATCTCTCACGCGAGGAAGGCGAGCGGCGGCTGGCAGCGGCTGAAGCTGCCTATGCCACGGTCGAGGCGTCTGACGTGGAGGGGGAAGAGCTGGCGCTGGAACGTATCCAGTCGGCAAGGGCGCTGGTTGAGACGGTGGACGCGTTGCTGACGGGGCGGTAACGAATTGCCTGCGGCATAGGGTCTCGACGGTGATCAGGCCGGCGAACGGCGAAAATCGGCGACGTCGAAGATCGGCAGACGCGTGATGCCGTGTGCCAGCATGGTGGCCACGATATTGGCGTCACGTACTGGTTTTCCGCCAACCGGATAGGCCGACAGCAGGTCAAGCAGTCGCGCGCGAACCGCTGGGCGGCAGGTTTGGCGGGGCGACGCCACTGATGGTCTGATCCCGAGCAACGCTGTCGGTGAGCCGGACGTCGAACCCGGACGTGGAACAGGCTTGCCCCGGAACAAACGCCCACGCAGCCGTCATGTCATGCGGCGGGATCGTCGCCCGTTACGATGGCGAGCAAGTCACTGACCGGATTGGTGTCACCGGCGGCCTCGGCGAAGCCAACGCCGTCCATGTCGCCATCGATGCATCCGGTGTTGCCGGGCATGTGCACTGGTCCAGGTGCTCGCGCGCAACTCACCAGCCACTGACCATCCGGAGCGCGCGCTCACTATTGCAACTGGTGGCAGCACTGTTAGCCTTCATCAAAATCATCGAGGGAACGTCAACAATGCCGAAATTGACCAGGCGACAGGCCGGCACCATTGTCGGCGCTGCGATCCTGCTTCCCCGCTTCGCCAAGGCAGCCGAGATCAACTGGAAGTTCACCAGTTCCCAGGCGGCGGTGCATCCGTCGACGATCCGCTATCTCGAAGCCGCGCAGCGGGTGAAGGAAAAGTCGGGCGGTCGGTTCGAGATTACCGTGTTCCACTCCGGCCAGCTCGGGACCGATGTCGACACGTTCACCCAGGTCCGTATCGGCGGCGTGCAGATGATGGTGTTGTCGAACCTGCTGACTGCCACAGCAGCGCCGCTGGGATCGTTGCCCAGCATGCCGTTTGCCCTGCAAAACTATAATGCGATCTGGCAGGCGATGGACGGCAAGCTCGGCAATCTGCTGCGGGCCGATCTTGAGAAGGCCGGCTATCTGACCACCGACAAGATCCTGGACAGTGGCTTTCACCAGATGACGTCGTCGTCGAAGCCGATCAACACGGTTGCGGACATGCAGGGTTTCAAGCTGCGCGCCCCGCCAAGCCCGCTGATCGTCGCCACCTGGCGGGCCATGGGTGCGGCGCCGACGTCGATGAATTTCTCCGAACTCTATACCGCGTTGCAGACCGGCGTGGTCGAGGGCCAGGAAGGACCTCTGGTCTACATCCGAAGCAATCGCCTGTTCGAGGTTCAGAAGTATCTTTCCCTGACCAGTCATACCTGGGACGGTTGGTACACACTGATCAACCCGCGCGCCTTCGGCCGACTGCCCAAGGATCTGCAGGATCTGGTGATGGACAGCTTCAACCAGGCCGGCGTCGACGTGCGCAACGACATGGTCGGTCTGATCGATCAGACCAAGGTCTTCCTGGCCGAGAAGGGCATGGTCGTCAGCACGCCTCCCGACCTCGCGCCATTCCGCCAGAAGCTGAAGGATGCCGGCCTTTACAAGGAATGGAAGGAGAAAATGGGCCCCGAGCCCTGGGCGCTGCTGGAACAGATCAGTGGCCCGCTGACCTGATCGGGTCGCGGCCGACCAACGCCTGAACGGCTTCGTTGCGCCGATGACGTAACGGTCGTCGGTTGATGGAGGTGACGTCCATGGACTCCATCACCAGTCCACACCTGCCGGCAGAGCATGGCTCGATCGCGGCGACGGCGAGGTCGATCGAACGACCGCTCATGCGCTGTCTCGAAGCAATCGCGGCAGCGCTGGTGGCAGCGGATATCGTCATCCTGCTGATCGGTGTCATCGCACGCTACGCATTCCGCTCGCCGCTCATCTGGACCGACGACCTGGCGCAGGCGGTGTTTCTCTGGCTCGGCATGATCGGCGCGACGGTGGCGCTCAATCGCGGCGAACATATGCGCATGACCGCGCTGATCGTTCGCGCCGCGCCGGGACCGCGGCGCGGCCTGGAGGCATTCGCCGCTGCGGCGGGCCTGGTGTTCCTCGCGGCGGTCATCCAGCCGGCCATCGAATACGTTCAGGAAGTGGCGAGGATCGAGATACCGGGCCTTGGTATCTCGAAGGCCTGGTTGACATTGCCCTTGCCGTGCGGATTTGCCCTGATGATCCTGGTCGCGGTTATCAGGCTGTTTCGCACATTCCCACCTGGCTTGGCGCTGGTGTTGCTCGGGTTGGCCGCGGCCACCGCCGGGTTCGCTCCGCTGGCCGACCCGTGGCTGGAGAGCCTGGGCAACCTGAACCTGATCCTGTTCTTCGTAGGTCTGGTCGGTGCCGCGGTGCTTGCCGGCGTGCCGATCGCGATTGCCTTCGCCGTCGGCACTTTTGCCTACATGGTGCTGACGACCGACGTGCCCATGCTGCTGTTTGTCGGCCGATTCTATGAGGGCATGTCGCACCTTATCCTGCTCGCGGTGCCGCTGTTCGTATTCCTGGGACTGCTGATTGAAATGACCGGGATGGCACGCGCGATGGTGGATTTCCTGGCATCGCTGCTGGGTCACGTCAGAGGCGGCCTGTCCTACGTGCTGGTCGGCGCGATGTATCTCGTGTCTGGCATTTCCGGCTCCAAGGCTGCCGACATGGCGGCCGTGGCACCGGCGCTGTTCCCCGAGATGATCAAGCGTGGGGCGGCACCCGGCGATCTGGTGGCGCTGCTGTCAGCCACCGGCGCACAGACCGAAACCGTGCCGCCAAGTCTGGTGCTGATCACCATAGGCTCGGTGACCGGGGTGTCGATCGGCGCGTTGTTCACCGGCGGATTATTGCCCAGCCTCGTGCTCGCCGTCGGATTGTGCATCGTGATCCGGCAGCGCTATCGCAAGCAGGACATGTCGGGAGTTCGCCGCGCGACGATGGCCGAGGTGGGACGTGCATTCGTCATTTCATTGCCGGCGCTGGCACTGCCCTTTGTCATTCGCCTGACGGTCGTGGAGGGAGTGGCCACCGCAACCGAGGTGTCTACCATCGGGATCGCCTACACCATCATCGTAGGGCTGCTGATCTACCGACGGTTCAACTGGTCGCGGATCGTGCCGATGCTGGTGGAAACCGCGGCGCTGTCCGGGGTAATTCTGCTGATCCTCGGGGCCGCGACCTCGATGGCATGGGCGTTGACCCAGTCCGGATTCTCGCAGCAGCTCGCGAGCGTGATCGCCACCTTGCCAGGTGGCAGATTCACATTCATGGCGGCTTCGATCATTGCGTTCGTGGTGTTGGGCAGCGTACTGGAGGGCATCCCGGTGATCGTGCTGTTCGGGCCATTGCTGTTTCCGATCGCCCAGGGGATCGGCATCCATGAGGTCCACTACGCGATGGTCACGGTACTGGCGATGGGCATCGGGCTGTTCGCCCCACCGTTCGGCGTGGGCTTCTATGCTGCCGGCGCGATCGGTCGCATCGACCCGAATCTCGGGATTCGGCCGATCCTGGCCTACCTGCTGGCGATGTTGGTGGGCCTGGCCGTGGTCGCAGCCATCCCGTGGGTGTCAATCGGATTTCTGTGACGGGCTTGGTGCAGGCTTACGGTTGCGTGATCGTCGCCGCCCTTCCAAATCTTGCCGGACAATGGCAGCTTGACGGCACGGCTTCGCACAGCGCGGATTGACCATGAAGCATTGGCGCATCGAGGACGTGGCTTGGCACCGGTTCGACCCCGCGAGGGCGGACCGCGAGCTGATCCCTCTGGTGAAGGCCGCTGCCATGGTGGAGCGGAACGGCACCGACTACGCCATCTATCTGAACCGGGTATTCGGCGACGATCCAGACTTCCGTCAGGCGGCCGACACCTGGGCCGAGGAGGAGGTGCAGCACGGCGACGCCCTCGGCAAATGGGCGATGCTTGCCGACCCGTCGTGGGACTACCGGACCGCCTTCGCCCGCTACAAGGCGGGCTTCCACTTGCCGCTGGACGCGGAAGCCTCGATCCGCGGCTCGCGTACCGGCGAACTGATCGCCCGCTGCATGGTGGAGACCGGCACCTCCAGTTACTACACGGCACTCGCCGAGGCGACCAAGGAGCCGGTGCTCCAGCAGATCTGCCGCCACATCGCCGCCGACGAGTTCCGTCACTTCAAGTTGTTCTACGACCACATGCGCCGCTACCTGGCGCGCGAGAACATCGGCCTGTTGCGCCGCCTGCGCATCGCTGCCGGCCGCATCGGCGAAAGCGAGGACGACGAACTGGCCTATGCCTGGCACTGCGGCAACGAGCCGGAAGGACAGGCGTACCAGCATGCAAGCTGCACCGCCGCCTACATGGTCCGCACCGTGGCATTGTACCGCTTCCGCCACGTCGAGCGCGGCATGGGCATGATCTTCAAGGCGGTGGGCCTGCCGCCGCGCGGGCGGCTCTCGGACCTGTCCGCCAAGGCCGCCTGGCGGCTGATGCAGTGGCGCCGCCAGCGCCTGGCCGCGCGCCTCGCCACCTGACGGCGCTACAACGAGTTCACCAACAGCCCGACGATCCCTGCTGCAACCGCAAGAAGCACAATCGCACGTAGCGGGCTGACCAACGCCGGCGGGGTCATCGCGTCCGGAAGATGCTTTCGCCCGGTGATCATCGGCCGCACCAGGTCGTGCCGCTTCAGCACAGCATAGGCGAGGATGGCAGCGATGTGCGCGACCACGGCAACCTTGATCAGTTTGAAATTCACCGCGTGGATGTGCGACAGCCAGTCGCTCCAGTCCTTGCCGACGTACGCGAACAGCGGCCCCTCGGTGTCGCCGTCGTCGTTGGCGCACAGACCTGTCGCAGCCTGAACGGCGAGCAAGGCCAGCATCATCAGCACCATCCAGCCGCCGGCGGCGTTGTGGCCAATCTCGGTGTCCGGTTCCCGCCGGCGCAGGTGGGCGAGATGCCGCAGCGCCGCGACCGGGCTTCTGACGAACTGCGAGAAACGCGCCGTCTCGCTGCCGACAAAGCCCCAGGCCACGCGGAACAGCAGCAGCGCGATGACGCTGTAGCCGGACAGGAAGTGCAGCTCCATCCAGCCGCGGCTTTCGGTCAGCCAGCTTAGGCCAAGCAGGAAGACAATCGCCCAATGGAACAGGCGGGTTGGCGCGTCCCATACGCGCATCGGCACGGTCCGCTCACTCACGTATGCTGCCTCGAAATACCGGTTGCACAGCGCAAGCTTGACGCACCGACGGCACCGCGTCACGCAGCACGGGTGCCGACTCATTTCACCCAATGGCAGCAATTCCACGGACCGCTGATCGCATTCGGCGTGGCACTCGGGCTCGCCCTGGTTGGCCGCTTCCTGCGCATCGGGCTGCTTGGCGCGGCGGCGGGCGGCTCGGGGGTGGTCGCCGGCTGGTATGCAATGTCAGGCCGGCTCTGGGTGATATCGGCCCAGCCGCCGGCGGACGACCTGACCGCGCTGGCCGTCATCGCCCTGATGATCGGCCTGCTTTGCAGCTGGCTTGGTCCTGGCCGCCAGGACTGGATCGGCGCGCTCCTCGCCGCGCTCGCCGCCGGCTGGCTGCTGTCCGGTGCGCCGCGCCATCTGACGGCATTGCGTGCGAACTGGCCGGTCGGTCTCGGCGTCGCTGTCGCAGTGCTGCTGGTCGCGCGTGCCCTGACCGCCAAGGCGTTCGAACCATTGGGCATCGCATTGGCAGGCTTGACGTTGACTGTGGCACTGCACGTTGCGGGGACATCGCCGATGTGGGTGAACCTGGCCTTGGTGCCCGGTCTGGTTGCACTGGCGATGTTCGCCCTGCCGCCGATGCCGGGGCTGGCGGCACTGCCGGTTGCCGTCGACGTCGCCGCGCTCGGCTGCGTGGCGGTGATCAGCCTCGGAAGGTTGCCTCGGTTGGGGTTCGCGTCGGTGGACGCCGCCGCGCTGTCGCCTCTGCTGGCGGTCTGGCTGCAACCGCGCACGGCGGAGCGCCTGCGCCGGCTAGGTCGAGCGGGGCCATTGGCTGGCAGCCTGCTGGCGGGCGCGATCGCTGTCGGCTGTGTCTGGCTGGTACGGCTGCTCCTCAACCGCTAGCTTGGCTGGGCCACGTCGCAATCCGCTACGGTCAGGCCGATCTCGTCCATCAGCTCGAGATAAGGCGCGAGATCGAGCGCGAAGCGAGTGATCTCGGTGATCAGACCTGCGGCGGTGATGGGCAGATCGATCCGCCGGTCGGTTTCCAGCCACACTCGATGGTCGGCCAGGAGGACCACCTGCCAATCCGGCGGTACCTTCCGCTCGAGCCAATGCAGCAGGGCGAAGCTGCGCGGCCGCAGGGTCGTATCGGAAGCACTGGCCGAACTCTGCACGCGTGCCAACGTCACCTGGAGGATTAGTCGCCCGGTTTCGTCAGCGGCCTGATCCAGCCGCGCCCGTACTGCGCGGTTGTGCCAGCGGAACAGGAAGGCAGGTGCCGCGGCCGGTTTGCGGGGCGCCAACCGCCCCTCGGAATCCACCGAAAATGGCCCTAGCTTGAATGGCGCGTCGAACGGCATCACGGGTGCTCCCTGGCTGCCGCCAGTCTTGCCCCACCAAGATGAAGCTTCCATAAACCGCGCTGCGTATGTCCCTCGTCGACGACATCGGTCACGTTCTGTCCCCGCCGCATCGTGCCGGGCGGCCATTCATACTGGCCGGCCTGATCGCGGTGATGCTCGGGCTGGCGATCGGGCAGTGGCTGGCTTGGCTCGGACTGCTGTTCGCCCTGTTCTGCCTGTTCTTCTTCCGCGATCCCGAGCGCGTGCCGCCTGGCCGGCCGAGCGCGGTGATCGCGCCAGCCGACGGCCGCGTGGTCTCGGTGACGCCGGCCGTGCCGCCGGCGGAACTCGGTCTCGGCGCCATGCCCCGCTGGCGCGTGTCCACCTTCCTGTCGATCCTCAACGTCCACGTGAACCGCGTCCCGGCCGATGGCATCATCACCCGCATCGCGTACCGGCACGGCAGCTTCCTCACCGCCAGCCTGGACAAGGCGAGCGACGACAACGAACGCAACGCCGTTGCGCTACGCCTCTCCGATGGCCGCGAGATCGCCGTGGTGCAGATCGCCGGCATGATCGCCCGCCGCATCGTCTGCGACCTGCGTGAGGGTGATGCGGTGCGCGCCGGTCAGCGCTTCGGTATCATCCGCTTCGGCAGCCGGGCGGATCTCTATCTGCCGGAGGGTGTGCGCCCGCTGGTCGCCGTCGGCCAGACCATGATCGGCGGCGAGACCGTGATCGCGGAGTTGACGTCATGAGTGGATCGCCACGTCCCGAATGGCAAACCGGCCCTGGCCGCGTTTCGCCGATCAGTCGCCTGCGCCGATTGCGCCCGCGCGCCCGGCCACGCTTCAAGGGGCAGTCCTTCAACCGCATCGTGCCCAACCTGCTCACTCTGATCGGTCTCTGTGCCGGGCTCACCGCGATGCGCTTTGCCCATGAGGGCCGCTACGGTCCGGCCGCGGTGGCGATTGTCGTCGCCGGTGCGATCGATGGTCTCGACGGAAGGCTGGCGCGGCTGCTGAAGACCACCTCGCGCTTTGGCGCTGAGCTGGACAGCCTCGCCGACTTCCTGTGCTTCGGTGTGGCGCCGGCGTTCATCCTGTTCCTCTGGTCACTGCAGCGCGCCGGCGGCTTCGGCTTCACGCCCTGCCTGATCTTCGCAGTCTGCATGGCGCTGCGGCTGGCGCGCTTCAACGCGGCACTCGATGGTGCGCCGGCCCCAGCCTACACCTACAACTTCTTCACCGGTGTCCCCGCACCCGCCGGCGCCGGCGTTGTGCTGTTCCCGCTGTTCCTAGGTCTGGAGGCAAAGTCGCTCGGCTGGGACTGGCTGCTGAGCGTGGCACAATACCCTCTGTTCTGCGCAGTCGCGTTGATCGGTACGGCGTTTCTTCTGGTCTCCACCTTGCCGGTCTGGAGCTTCAAGAATTTCAAGGTGCCGCACGAATACGTGCTGCCGCTGCTACTGGGTGCGGTCACGTTCGCCGCGGTGCTGGTCGCTGACCCTTGGGCGGCACTGGCGGCTGGCGGCCTGATCTACCTGGGGATGCTGCCGTTCAGCGTGCGCAGCTTCCGGCTTTTGCAGCGCGAGGCCGAGGCAATGCGGGAGGCGGACCCGCTGTGATCAGACCAGGGGATGGTGCGTCAGTTTGAATGCCCACTGCGGATGGCGAGCGCAAGCCCATCCAGGAGCAGCTTCGCCTCCTGCAGATCGGCGGTGTCGAAACCTTCGGTGAACCAGCCATACACGGGAGCCAGCAGATCGACGGCCCTGCGTGGCTCGCCCCTTTCGGCCAGCACTCGCGCGAACGTCGTGGCGGTACGGAGTTCAAATAAGCGGGCCCCTTGTCGACGCGCTGTGTTCAAGGATCTGCTCAGACACTCGTCGACGCTGTCGGCTGGCGCCTGCTCTTGGTACAGCAGCAAGGCTTCCAATCGGTCGATTTCCGCGGCGAGGTAGTCTTCCCCGTAGCCCGCGCAATGCGAGCGCGCAGCATCCAGGTGGACGCGCGCCTCCGCAGTGTGGCCCTGCCGAAGAAAGCTATCCGCGAGAATGACCTCGCAGTGAGTGGTGTGCAGCGTGGCTCCGGTGTCGGTCCACCGCCGGACACCCTGTAGCTGGAGGCTCAGCCCCGCAGCGAAATTGCCACGCCGGTGCATTGCCCAACCCAGGGATCGCTCGCCAAGAGCGAGCCATTGCGGCAAGTGGTGGTCGCGCGCCGTATCAATCGCCTCGGTGGCGAATCGAGCCGTAGCCTCCACGTCATGGTGAATCTGGAAGATGTGCGCAGCAACCGCCAGTGCCCAGGCAAGGCTGTGCGCATTTTCTTCGCGGCGCACATACGCAACTGCTGCTTCGACGAGTTCCGCTCCGGACGTCGGAAAGCCCGCCGAGATCTTTGCCTGCCCGCCATAGGCCCGGCAGACCATGCTTGGATGCTCGCCATAGACAGTGAATTCGCGAACTCGGGACGGAGTCGGCGAGCGCCGCCCCTCGGGCAAGCATTTCATCGGCCTCGTGGAATAGGCCCGCAACCAGCAACGAGTAGCCCAATGCCCGGTGAGCCACGGCCAGCTTCGCCGGACTCTTTTCGTGATCGGCCAATTCGATGAGGTTCCGCGCCAAGGCGACCGTCCGCGGAACCGGCTGGCGCATCAGGCAGGAGTTCCAGGCGAGGCGACGGGCCGCGAACCGGCTCGGCGATCCGGGGACCAGGCCCGCAAGCTCGCTTGCTCTGAGGGCGCACTCCTCGACGCGCAGCGCCCCGAAGCCATGGACCGCAATCAGGGGTACCGCGAGTTCGAGCATCAGATCGAGCTCGCGTGTATCGCGGAGTTCACCTGGGGGCAGCTTTCCGAGCAGGTCGAGCGCGAACCTGAACTGAGCGCTCGCCTCGGAGTGTGCCGACCGGCCGACGCTGCGCACGCCCGCGCGGCGCCAATACTCGATCGCCGGATCCAGTACACCGGCCTGACTGAAATGGTGCGCCAGGATTTCCGGTTGCGTACCGACGATCTGCGGGAATTGTTCCTGCAGGACCGTCCCGATACGCGCGTGCAGTTCCTGGCGTTGGCTGCGCAGCATGGTGCTGTAGACGGCGTCCCGCACCAATGCATGCTTGAACGTGTAGTCTGCGTCCGGCGGAACGCCACGGCGGAAGGCCAGCCCGGATGCGACAAGTGTATCAATACCATACACAAGCTGCGCCTCCGGCAGCGTTGCGACGGCGGCAAGCAACGTATGTGCGAACGCGCGACCGATCACCGCGCCGATCTGGGCAATCTGCTTTGCCGCCGGAAGCCGATCGAGCCGCGCTATCAGCGAGGCTTGTAGAGTAGCCGGAACTTCCAGCGGTGCTGCGCCGCGGCCGGACTGCCCGGCATCCTCCAGCACAGTCTTGGTCAGCTCCTCGATGAACAGCGGAATGCCATCGCTCTGTGTGACGATCCGTTCGAGCAGCATAGGCGACAATGCCCGCGCGATCACGATATGCTCGGCCAGTTGCGCCGCCTGCCTTTGAGTCAGCCGTCTCAGTGTGATCAGGCTGGCGACGGCAAGGCCGACCCACGGCGGCTGGAATTCAGGGCGGAGCGAAACAATCAACAGAACAGGCAGGTCCGTCAGTATGCCTATTGTCTTGTCCAGCAGCTCAAGCGAGCTGGCATCGGCCCAATGAGCGTCTTCGAACAGCATGATGACCGGCTGCCGGCGAGCTCGATTCGCCAGCCCACGGAGAAGCGCTTCGAAGATCCTCTCCTTCTTGCGCTGCGGGTTGAGATCGAGCGTCGGATAGCGATCGTCGACCGGCACTGACAGCAGATCGGCAATCAGCGCGGCATCCTCAAGCGATGTCCCCACTCGGGCGAGCTCCGCCTCGAGCTTGTGCAACCTCTCTTGTGGCGAGTCGCCGCGGGCGAACCTCAGATCCTGCTCCCACCGTGCGACAAACGGGTAAAGCGCGCTATCCCGATGGTGCGGCGTGCAGAAATAGCGCAGGGTCTCATGCGGCTCGCCGCGGAGCCGCTCTTCCAGGGCCGCGATCAGGCGCGACTTTCCGATACCGGGCTCGCCGGAGAGCAGCACCAGTTGTCCCTCGCTATCCTTTGCCTGTCGCCATCGCCGGAGCAACAGCTCGGACTCTTCGTCGCGCCCGATCAGTGGCGTCATCGTGCCCGGGTGCAGTGCCTCGAAACGGCTCTCAACGGTAGCCTGCTCCATTACCTGCCAGGCCGGCACCGGCTCTGGCAGGCCCTTCAATGCGACCGATCCGAGCTCTCGGCAGGTAAATAGACCACCGATTTGCCGGTGTGTTGCAGCATCGATCACAACGCCATTGGGCTCGGCAAGACCTTGCAGGCGAGCGGCAAGATTCGGAGTTTCGCCAATTGCCGTCTGCTGTCGTGCCTCGCCCGTACCGATCAGCTCGCCCACAACCACGAGGCCGGTGGCAATTCCGATGCGTACTTGCAGCGCCTCCGATCGGATGGGCGCCTGACCGATTGCATCAATCACCGCGAGGGCGGCACGAACTGCCCGCTCGGCATTCGCCTCATGCGCCTCAGGCCAGCCGAAATAAATCAGTACGCCATCACCCACGTAGCGGGCGATGAAGCCTCCGAAGCGCGCGATCGGGGTAGCTACGCGAGATTGATAGTCGCGTGTGACAGCACTCAGATCCTCGGGGTCCAAGCGAGAAGACAACGCCGTCGACCCCACCACATCACAGAACATCACGCTGATCTGGCGGCGCTCGGCGGTCGTTGCCAAGGTGTCTATCGTCGGTGACCGCAAGGCTTCGGTTGGATTGCCTGCCGGCACCGCAATAGTGCGCAATGCGGCGATTGCGTCCAGGAGCTGGCGACGATGGCCCACCGAGGAGACGCCGAGCTCTCTGAGGTCTTCCGCAGTGAGACTGGGGAGAACCACGGCGGTGACGTCGTTCGTACGGAACACTTCCTCGTATTGTCCGAGACGTAGCTGTCGCAACCAGTCGGCGACATCCATCGCCGCTCTCCAGTCTGGCAGTTCTCTCAACAAAACGATGCTCGACTTGAGCGACGATGTCCAGCAATCGCTGCCGCCGAGCCGATCTGCTCATCATGGCGGACGGGCAGATGACGGTGCCCATGGAAGTGGATCGCTCCGCTCCGGTCAGTCCCGTTCCGTTAGCCGGAACCAGTTCTGATGCCTATCGCGATGCT
Source organism: uncultured Alphaproteobacteria bacterium (assembly GCA_963749575.1). GTDB lineage: Bacteria > Pseudomonadota > Alphaproteobacteria > Acetobacterales > Acetobacteraceae > JAMXLO01. The sequence goes on along the minus strand of CAVVNM010000001.1, from coordinate 30,130 downwards.
CCTGCTGGTCTGCCGCGTTATGCAGGAAGAGTACCATGACCGTGATGCCCGCCAGCAAAGTCATGACCACGATGACCAGCCCCGGCAGAACAATCGGACCGCTGAGCATCTCCCGAACGGCACCGCGGCTTAGCCAGGACCATGCCACGGCCAGGGCGACCACTGCCCACCACCGCGCAACCCTGCGGCGCCGCATCGCCCGCCGCTCATTGTCCTCGATGCGCAGCGCCAGGACGGCCAGCTCACCGTGAAACCTGGAGCGCAATTCGTGTTGCTGATGGCGCAGATAGGCGAGATCGCTCTGCAGGTTGGCGATCGCCTCGCGCGTCCTGGCGTCCGCGCCGGCAAGCCGCGTCTTCGGTACCACATCGTCAGGCAAGGCAAGCTTCCTCCGGCGGCCATATACTGCGCTGCCGGCTGGATGCCATAAGCCACCGTTACCGTGTCAATTGGAGTGCGGTCGCGAAGCTGGCACGCAGTCCTGCTCCGGACAGACCGCGCGTGATCAGCACGATGCGAGAGGTGCCTTCGGGCTGAACGGGTCGCTCGAGATACATCGGCGCATGCAGGACATGATGCACGCCCTGCAGTACGATCGGCCGCGTTTCGTCTTGCAACCGGACGATGCCCTTCAGCCGCAGAATGCTGTCGCCATGCAGCGACAGGACCGAACTCGAGCCAGCGCAGCAATGCAGTCCACACAATGGGTTTGTCGTGACGCAGCACCACCGAGCCGATCTGATCTCCGTGGCGGAACGGCAGATGCTGGTGGCCATGATGACCCTCGGTCTCCAGCGGCCGTAGCCACTGTTCCAGCCGCGCGCTGTCCGGGCCCAGATCGAACACGTCGGCAGCATCGACGGCGCCGGCGACAACATGCCGCAGCGGCGCGGACGCGTTGAATGCGGCAATCCGATCCTCGCTTGCCGCGATCTGCGCCGAACTGGCCAGGTCAATCTTGGTGAGCAGGATGCGATCCGCCATCGCAACCTGCCGCCGCGCCTCGGGCTGCCGACCAAGCTCCATCGGGCCATGCAGTGCATCGACCGTGGTGACGATGCCGTCCAGCCGGCAGGCGTAGCGCGCGCCGGGTTCCGCCAGCAAAGCGTGCGCGACCGGCGCGGGATCCGCCAGCCCCGTCGTCTCGATCGCAATGCGGCGAAACGGCGGCAATTCGCCGGCTTCGCGGCGCTGCCACAGCACGTCGAGCGTATCGGCGATGTCGCCGCGCACCGTGCAGCAGATGCAGCCATTCTTCAACAGCACGGCGTCCTCGATCGCCTGCTCGATCAGCAAATGATCCAGCCCTACCGCGCCGAACTCGTTGACTATTACCACGGTGTCGGCGAGCGACGGCTGACGCAGCAGGTGGTTCAGCACCGTGGTCTTGCCGCTGCCCAGGAAGCCGGTGAGTATCGTCACCGGCACAGTGTTCGTCGCAATGCTCATCACACGCAGCATCGGGGAGAAACGCGTATGGCACAACCGGAAGCCCACAATTTCCGCCTGATCTCGCACGACCTGATGAGCGGGTTCGGCAATGTCGGCGAGGGCATGAGCCTGCAGCTCGCGCCCGGCGGACGGCGCATCATGTGGCTGGCGCACGAATGCGCGCCGAAGAACTTCACCGGTGTCGACGTCACCGATCCGACCAGGCCGCGCGTCATCGTGCAGACCGATCTGCCGCATCGCAACGTGCGGTCCAATTCGCTGGAGGTGTGCGGCAACGTCATGGCGGTGGCGTACCAGACCGGCACGCATGGTGCGACGCCGGCTGGGATCGAGCTGTTCGACGTCTCGACGCCGGAGCAGCCGCGCAGCATCAGCTTCATCGACCGCTCGGGGCCGCGCTCGCGCGGCGTGCACCAGCTCTGGTTCGTCGACGGCAAGACCATCCACTGCTCCAGCGGTGCCGCCGATTTCATGCCGCGCAACCTGAAGGACGATCAATGCTACACCGCGTTCGACGTGAGCGATCCGGCGCACCCGCGTGAGAGCGGACGCTGGTGGTATCCGGGGACCGAGGAGCGCGACATGGCGCCACCGGTGCCGCGACATCCGAAGTTCGACACCGGTTGTCGCGCGCACAATACGAATGTGTATCCAGAGCGACCGGACCGCGCCTATGTCGGCTACATCGACGGTGGTGCGTGTGTGCTGGATATCTCCGATATCGGCAGCCCGAAGCTGGTGGGACACTGGAACCCGCACCCACCGTTCCCTGGCTTCACCCATACGGTGATGCCGCTGTTCGATCGCGACCTGCTGGTGGTGAGCGACGAGTGCGTGCGCACGGAAGGCGCCGATTGGCCGAAGCTGGTGTGGCTGCTGGATGCGCGGCGGGAAGAGAATCTTGTTTCGATCGCGACGCTGCCGCTGCCGCCGATGGAGGACTACGCGATAGGCGGTCGCTACGGCGCACATAATCTGCACGAGAACCGGCCTGGCCCGTCATTCCAGTCGAGCACGCTGGTGTTCGGCACGTATTTCGGCGGCGGGCTACGCGTGCACGACATCACCGATCCGCTGCAGCCGAAGGAGGTGGCGTCGTTCATCCCCGACCCGCCACAGGGTTCGCCGATGAAGGCGGCAATGATCAATGACGTGTATGTCGACGAGAACCGGCTGGTCTACGCGGTCGATCGCTTTGCCGGTGGGTTGTACATCCTGGAGATGACCGCTTGATGCATATTGTCATTGCGAGGAGCGAAGCGACGCGGCAATCTCCATGACGTTCCGCACCTTCATGGGGATTGCTTCGCTTCGCTCGCAATGACAGGTGTGCTGCGACGAAACGAACTCGACGGCAACGCCTCCCTCATCCAAAAAGCCGCGAATGGCCCGCGCAGTATCTCATGCAGCCGATCGAACGACCCCGGCTCAATGCGGTGCACGACGATACCGGCCACCAACAGCGCCTGCTGCTTCTCGGTGTCCCGCGCGCAAAGTTCGATGGCAATCGCCTGCGTACCATCCCAGAATACGATGTCGGCCGGCAGGAATTGCTGGCCGGTTGGAACCCAGCCCCGCGGCAGCGGCCGTAGCGCCGACCACAGCACATCCTCTGGCGCATACAGCCCGTCGTATCGCTTCAGCCGCTCGGACAGTTCCACCCGATGCGTCCCGATCTGCGCCGCGATGAAGCGAAAATATGCCGCCACGAACTGCCGGCGCAGCGGGGCGTAGTCGCCGCACTGACTCTCCAGCCATGCCCTTGCCGCCACCACGCGCGCCGGGTGTTCACCGATTGCCAGTGGCATCGCATCCGCCGGCACCGGCTCGCTGTTCAATCGCAGCGGCTCGTCACCGACCTCGATACAGCGCAGTCCCGGGTCACGTGGCAGACGATCGAGACCATACGGAATTCGCAACAGGTTCAGTGGCTGACCTGCCGCATCAGCCCCGCCCAGCTGTCGATCACCGGCAGGATGGCGTCCGCCTTCTCCGATTCCAGATTGAACACGACGCGCGAAACGCCAAGGTCCTGATAGCGCTTCATCAGGTCGGCATCCTGCTTCGGGCCCCACACGGTGATCTCGATCGACTTCGGATCGCGCTTCGCCTCGGCCGCCATTTTGTAGAACTCGGGCAGCATGTCGGCGATCTCGGCGTAGGTATTCCGCGCGGCATGCGGAATCCAGCCATCACCATAACGGATCGCACGGCGTGCTGAATACGGGAACGCACCGCCGACGATTACCGGCGGATGCGGCTTCTGCACCGGCTTGGGCCAGGCCATCATCGGATCGAAGTTGACGAACTCGCCGTGGTATTCCGGCTTCGACTTGGTCCAGATTTCCTTCATCGCCTCCACCCGCTCGCGTGCCAATTTGTGGCGCGAGGCGAAGACTGTGCCGTGGTTCTCCATTTCATCCTGATTCCAGCCGTTGCCGATGCCGAACAGGAATCGGCCATTGGAAACCTGATCGATCGAAGCGACCAGCTTCGCGGTCTGGATCGGATCGCGTTGCGCGACGAGACAGACGCCCGTCGCGACCTTCAAGGTCTTGGTCACCGCCGCCACCATGGTCAGCGTCACGAACGGATCCATGGTGTCGTAGTACTTTTTCGCCAGTTCGCCGCCGCCCGCGGGCGCCGTCTTCCGCGACAGCGGGATATGCGAATGCTCCGGGGCCCACACCAACTCGAAACCTCGCTCCTCCAGCGCCTTGCCGAGATCACCCGGCGTCATCGAGTAGTCTGTGAAGAACATGGCCGCGCCGAATTTCAGCATACTAGCCTCCTTGCTTATTCAGTGCCGCGTGGCAACTGCCGCTCGACCAGTCGGGCATACAGCGCCGAACCAAACGGAATCGCCTCGTCATTGAAGTTGTAGTGGTGATTATGCACCGGCGCACAATCGCCGTTGCCAAGATTGATATATGCGCCCGGTACCTGTTCCAACATGAATGCGAAGTCCTCGGATGCCGGCGCCGGTGCCTGAGTGCGGTTCACGTTGGCATCGCCGACCAACTCCGCCGCAGCATCGGCGATCGCGACGAACTCCGCTTCGTGGTTGACCAGCGGCGCGAAGATCAGCCGGAAATCCAGCTCCGCCGTCGCGCCGAACGCTGATGCCACGCCGGTGACGACGCGCTGCATGCTCTGCTCGATCAGCGTCATCGTCTCACGCTTCATCGTCCGCACCGTGCCGCCGAGGGTCGCGGTCTGTGGGATGACATTGTAGGCGTCGCCGGAAAGAATGCGCGTGACACTGAGTATCGCCGTCTCGCGCGGCGATATGTTCCGGGCTATGATCGATTGCAGTGCCGCGCCGATGTGGCAGGCCACGAGCACCGGATCGATCGATTCTTCTGGCCGGGCGCCATGCGCTCCCTTGCCGGTGATGGCGATATCGAAGAATCCGCCACCCGCCATGGCAGTGCCTGGCGCGATGCCGTATTTGCCGACCGGCATGCCGGGCCGGTTGTGCATGCCGTAGACCGCGTTGCACGGAAAGCGCTGGAACAGATCATCCTGCAACATGGCAAGCGCACCACCGACGCCTTCCTCACCCGGCTGGAAAATGAAGTTCACCGTGCCGTTGAAGTCGCGCGTCTCCGCCAGGTAGCGCGCAGCACCAAGCAGCATCGTTGTGTGGCCGTCATGGCCGCAGGCGTGCATCTTGCCCTGGTTGCGGCTGCGATATGGGATGTCGTTGGCCTCGACGATCGGCAGCGCGTCCATGTCGGCGCGCAAGCCGATCGTGGCCTCGCCATTGCCCGAGCGCAGCACGCCTACCACGCCGGTGCCGCCGACCGAGCGGTGCACCTCTATGCCCCATTCCTCCAGCTTGCGCGCCACCAGATCGGCGGTGCGATGTTCTTCCAGACCCAGTTCCGGATTGGCATGGATGTCCTGCCGGATCGCGGTGAGTTCGGCGTGATAGCGGCGGACGTGGTCGATCGGCGAGGTCATGGTCTGCTCCTGTCCATGCGGCGACTATAGCGCATTCAGCGTCCCTTGAACGGGCCGGCCGGACGCTTCTCGGCGAACGCGCGGGCGGATTCGGAAAAATCCTCGGTCAGGTGCAGCTTCGCGAGGTTCACCTGCAGTAGCACTTCGCGCGACAACTGCTCGAGATAGTAGCGCCGCGCGCGGATGGTGGAGCGCACGCCAAGCGGCGGGTTCTTCGCCACCTCGGCCGCCATCGCGCGCGCGGTTGCCATCAGTGCGCCCTGCGGTGCGACGCGCTCAATGACGTTGGCGGCGCGCGCCTCCTCTGCGTTGAAGAAGCGCCCTGTCAAGGCGACGTCGTTGGCAAATGCGCCGCCGCCCCGGAAGTTCAGCAACGCCCAGTATTTCGCACCCGACAGCCCGCGTGGCGTCTCGGTAACCTGGAACTGCGTGCCTGCCTCGGCAACGATAAGATCGCACTCCAGTATCAGCCCGAGCGCGAGGCCGAGTACATAGCCATGAACCGCCGCCATCACCGGCTTCCAGTTCACCGAACGCAACAACAGGTCGTGGCTCGACGCATCGGGTGCCTGCGCGCCGCCGTAGCGCTCGAACTCCTCGCGCGAGCGCAACTGCCGTTGTTGCACATCGGCGCCGCTGGAGAATGCGCGGCCGCGGCCACACAGAATGGCGATACGCGCGTCATCGTCGGTGTCTAATTGCTTCAGCGCGGCGGCAATCTGCCGCACCATGTCGTCGTTGACTGCGTTCAGCTTGTCCGGCCGGTTCAGCGTGATTGTCGCGATCTGCTCGCTGCACGCGTACTCGACCAGTTGCTCCGGCATCGGCCGCTCCTTTACCCGCGCGGCCGATTGTGCACTACCAGGGGCGCACGTCCAGCCAGGTGCTTTGATAGGTGGCACCTTCGCCCATGTCGGTGTACGCATCCGAGCACAGCATGTTGACCGTGCCGTTCACCGTCTCATCGTCCGCGCGCTGACCCGGCACCAGCACCACGCCCGGTTGAATCTCGTCCCGTACGTGCAATGTCAGCCCGACCGTCCCGCGATCGTTCACCAGCCGCACGCGATCACCCTCGCACAAGTTGCGCGCACCCGCGTCGGTGGGATGCAGCACGCAATACGGCGTGCCCTCACGCCGGCGCAGAAAGGCGACACCGGCAAACGCAGTGTGGCTCAGGAAATATCCCGGCCCGGTCAGCAGCCGCAGCGGCCACTGCGCACCTTGCGTCGCTTCGATCGGATCGGGCTGCCAGTCCGGCATCGGCAGTAGTCCCTGGGCGGCAAGCGTCGCGGAATAGAATTCCAGCTTGCCCGACGGCGTGCGAAACTGCTGGCCAGCCTTCGTCGCAATCGAGACCGGACCCGCATCGCGCAGCTTATCCGGATCGAACGCCGCAACCGCGCCTTTCGCGCCGCGGAACAGCTCGCGCAGGATCTCCGGCTGCGACATGCGGAACACCGGATCGGTCACGCCCATCCGTGCCGCCAGCTCCTGCGCCAGTTTCAGGTTCGACCACGCCTCGTTCAGAGGCGCCACCGCGCGCGGGGAATACTGCATGTAGTAGGTGCCATAGGCACGGAAAAAATCCTCGGTCTCGAGATACGTCGTCGCCGGCAGCACGATATCCGCATAGCGCGCCGTCATGGTCAGAAACGGGTCGTGCACAACCGTGAACAGATCGTCGCGCGCCAGACCACGCCGCGTCTTCGCCGTATCGGGGCAGGTGACCGCCGGATTGTTGGCGGCGACAAACAGTGCGCGGATCGGCGGATCGTCCAGCTCGAGCAGCGCTTCGCCCAGACGGTTGTGATTGATCGTGCGTGTCGCGGCGGGACCTGACGGCTTGCGCACCGCGTTGTAGTTGAGGTCGAACGACGCGTTGGTTCCGTTTACCGCGCCGCCGCCATAGCGGCCATAAGCGCCGGTGACGCCGGGCAGCAGTGCGACGGTGCGCAGCGCCTGGCCACCGTGGGTGACGCGCGTCATGCCCCAGCCAAGGCGAATCAACGACTTCCTCGCAGCGCCGTACATCGCGGCCAATCGCTCCACGTCGGCGGCCGTCACGCCGGTGATCGATGCGACCTGGTCGGGAGCGAAGCGCGGCAGCACGTCGCGTTCAACGCGGTCGAAGCCCAGCGTGTCCCGCGCGATGTAGTCGCGGTCGCACAGATTGTCGCGCACCAGCACATGCATAATGCCGAGAGCGAGCGCAGCATCAGTGCCGATGCGGATCGGGATGTGCCAGTCGGCATTCTGCGCCGACCGCGTGCGGCGTGGATCGATCACCACGAACGGAACGCCGCGTCGGCGCACCGCCTCGAGCTTGGCCCAGAAGTGCACGTTGGTGGCGAACAGGTCGGCGCCCCAGCAGATCACCAGGTCGGACTCGACCACCAATTCCGGATCGGCGCCGCCGATCGGGCCGACAGTCGCCTCCCACGCCGCCTCCATGCAACTGTCGCACACCGTGCCGGCCCACAGCCGGCTGGTACCCATCGCATGGAACAGCCCGTTGGGCAGACCGCGATTCATCAGGCCCTGGTGCGAGCTGTAGCAGTAGCCGAGCAACGCCAGGGGGCCTGCTTCGGCGATAATGGACTTCCAGCGCGCGGTGATTTCGTCGAGCGCCTCGTCCCAGGTGATCGGTGTGAACCTGCCCTCGCCCTTCGCCCCAGTGCGACGCAGCGGCGTGGCCAGACGTTCGGGGGAGTGCACCAGTTCGGCGTCGCGGTTCACCTTGGCGCAGGCAAAGCCGGCGGTGAACGGCTGGTCGGGATCGCCCTCGATGCGCATGACGCGGCCGTCCTGCACATGCGCAAGCAACGAACACATGTCGGGACAATCATGCGCACAGACCACGCGAACGGTTTCCACGCCTCGCCTCCACCGGTATGGCGCCGACGGTAGGTCGGGCCATGCCGCCGTGATAGGCCATGTCGGCAGCAATGAGCCAGACCATTGTGCCGAATTGTCGCTTGCCGGGAAGCTCCTGGGAGGCGACCGTTCGCACATGCCATTTCTTATCCGCGACAGTCGGCTTGAAGATGTACCCGCCATCACGGCGATCTATGGCCATTCGGTGCGCCACGGAAACGCGAGCTTCGAGACCGATCCGCCCGACGCAGTCGAAGTTGCGCGGCGCCGTGACGCACTGCTGAGCGCGGGCTTTCCCTACCTGGTGGCGAAGGATGCGACGGGGCGGGTCGTAGGATATAGCCACGCCGGCACGTATCGTCCGCGCCCCGGCTATCGCTTCGCGGTAGAGAACTCGGTGTATGTTGCGCCTGATCGCCAGGGCGAAGGGATCGGCCGCGCACTGTTGCCGCGGCTGATCGAGCGCTGCGAGCAGGCTGGGTTCCGATTGATGGTGGCGGTGATCGGTGACTCGGCCAACCACGCCTCGATCCGCTTGCACGAAGGTTGCGGCTTCCGCCATGCTGGACTGCTTCCGGCGATCGGCTGGAAGCACGAACGCTGGCTCGACTCGGTGTTGATGGTGCGCCCGCTTGGCCCGGGAGCGAGCGAGCCACCGCCTACGGGCAGGTAGAGCCCGAGCCCTTGGCCGCGGCGAGTCTACTCGGTCTCCGTTATTCCCCAGCAACTGGCAATAGTGGCGTGACGCAACGTCAGTGGGTTTCGCTGCACTCGACCCATCCTACGTCGTCGCCACGCCACGTCCGACCCGGTGCCCGCTCATTGCTTGGGTTGAGCGCTGCGAAACCCCACAAACATACGCCCGGGCTACGCCGCTTCCGCCAACTGTCCGTTGATCGTCAACCCCTGCGATCCAGCCGACACGTGCACCGTGTCGCCTTCCTTCACGGCACCTTCCAGGATCAGCGACGCCAGCGGGTTCTGCAGGCTGCGCTGGATCACCCGCTTCAGCGGACGCGCGCCGTAGGTGCTGTCGTAGCCCTCGCCCGCCAGCCATTCGAGCGCGCTGCGATCCAGCTCCAGCCCGATCTTGCGATCGGCCAGCAGGTTGCGCAGATGGTCGAGCTGGATCTGCACGATGCTCGCCATGTCGCTGCGCTGTAGCCGGCGGAACAGGATGATCTCGTCCAGCCGGTTGAGGAACTCGGGCCGGAAGTGATGGCGCACCACGGTCATCACCTGGCCCTGTACCATCGTAGTGGGCTCGCCGTCTGGTTGCGCCGCAAGGATGTCGCTGCCCAGGTTGGAGGTCAGCACGATGATGGTGTTCTTGAAGTCCACCGTGCGGCCCTGGCCGTCGGTCAGCCGGCCGTCGTCCAGCACCTGCAAGAGCACGTTGAACACATCCTCATGCGCCTTCTCGACCTCGTCGAACAGGATCACCTGATAAGGCCGCCGACGCACCGCCTCGGTCAGCACGCCGCCTTCGTCGTAGCCGACATAGCCAGGCGGCGCGCCGATCAGCCGCGACACGGCATGGCGCTCCATGAACTCACTCATGTCGATGCGCACCATCGCGCGTTCGTCGTCGAACAGGAATTCGGCGAGCGCCTTGCAGGTCTCGGTCTTGCCGACGCCGGTGGGCCCGAGGAACAGGAAGCTGCCGATCGGCCGGTTCGGGTCCTGCAACCCGGCGCGCGCGCGGCGCACCGCGTTGGCAACCGCCTTCAGCGCCTCCTCCTGGCCGACGACGCGCTTGCGCAACTGCTCTTCCATGCGCAGCAGCTTGTCACGCTCGCCTTCCATCATCTTGTCGACCGGAATGCCGGTCCAGCGCGACACCACGCCGGCGATCTGCTCCTCGGTGACCGCCTCGTTTACCAGCTTGCCGTCGGATGACGCCGCCAGCTGCTTCTCGATGTCGGGTATCACGCCGTAGAGCAGCTCGGAAGCGCGCGCGAGATCGCCGCGACGCTGCGCGATCTCTACTTCGCTGCGCGCCTGGTCCAGCCGCTCCTTCAACTTCTGGGTCTCCTGCACTTGCTCCTTCTCCGCCTGCCAGGCGGCGGTCAGCGCATTCGACTCCTCTTCCAGTTCGGACAGCTCCTTCTCCAGCTTGACCAACCGATCGCGCGACGCGGCATCATTCTCCTTGCGTAGCGCCTCGCGCTCGATCTTGAGCTGGATCACGCGGCGATCGAGCTCGTCCAGTTCCTCGGGCTTGCTGTCCACCTCCATGCGCAGCCGGCTCGCCGCTTCGTCAACCAGGTCGATCGCCTTGTCGGGCAGGAACCGGTCGGTGATGTAGCGATTGGACAATGTCGCCGCCGCGACCAACGCGCCATCGGTGATTCGCACGCCGTGATGCAGCTCGTACTTCTCCTTGATGCCGCGCAGGATCGAGATGGTGTCCTCGACCGACGGCTCGCCGACGAACACCGGCTGGAAGCGCCGCGCCAACGCCGCATCCTTCTCGATGTGCTTGCGGTACTCGTCGAGCGTGGTGGCGCCGATACAGTGCAGCGTGCCGCGTGCCAGCTCCGGCTTGATCAGGTTCGATGCATCCATCGAGCCCTCCGCGCGCCCCGCGCCCACCAGATTGTGCAGTTCGTCGATGAACAGGACGACGTGGCCGGCTGCGGCCTCAACCTCCTTCAGCACCGCCTTCAGTCGTTCCTCGAACTCGCCGCGGTATTTCGAACCGGCGACCATGGCACCGAGGTCAAGCGACAGCAGCTGCTTGCCCTTCAGTGCCTCGGGCACGTCACCGTTGACGATGCGCAACGCGAGGCCCTCGACGATGGCGGTCTTGCCGACGCCGGGCTCGCCGATCAGCACGGGGTTGTTCTTGGTGCGGCGCGCCAGCACCTGGATGGTGCGGCGGATCTCCTCGTCGCGGCCGATCACCGGATCAAGCTTGCCGTCGCGCGCCAGTGCTGTCATGTCGCGCGCGTATTTCTTCAGCGCGTCGAAGCTGGACTCGGCGTTCGGGCTGTCGACCTTGCGGCCCTTGCGGATGTCGTTGACCGCCTTCTCCAGCGCCTGTGGATTGGCCCCGGCGTTGCGCAGCGCACGCGCGGCCGGCGTGTCGGAGGCGGCGATCGCCACCAGCAGCCGGTCCTGTGCGACGTATTCGTCGCCGGCCTTGGTCGCGCTCTGCTGAGCGGCATCCAGGAGGCGCACCAGCTCCGGTGTGATCTGCGGCTGGCCGGCACCGGAGCCCTGCACTTTGGGCTGGCGCGCCAGCTCGGCCTCCACCGCCGTCAGCGCTGCTTTCGGATCGCCGCCCGCGGCTCGGATCAGTCCGGCCGCGGCGCCTTCCTCATCGTCCAGCAATGCCTTCAGCAGGTGCTGCGGTGTGATCTGCTGGTGGAACTCTCGGATCGCAATCGTCTGAGCAGCCTGCAGGAAGCCACGCGTCCGCTCGGTGAATTTCTCAATGTCCATCTCTGTGTCCCTGTTCGTAGGCGACCGGTCTCATCCCATCCCTCATCAGGCAACGGAAACATGACCCTTTGGCAATCCAGGTGGGTCCAGGCAAACTGAGACGCAAGAGGGACCGCACGATGCGCATCGAATACCTGTACCGCTATCCGGTGAAGGGTCTGACCGCCGAAGCACTGGAGGCGGCCGAAGTGGAGGAGGGCGGCTGCATCCCGTGGGACCGCGCCTTCGCCCTGGCCCAGGGGGATTCCGGGTTCGATCCCGCCCAGCCGCACTGGCAGCAGAAGACAAACTTCATGTGCCAGATGAAGAACGCCCGCATCGCCGCGCTGTTCTCGTTTTTCGAGCCGCGCAACGGCATGCTGGCGATCCGTGCCCCCGACGGTTCGGCGGTGGTGGAGAATGCGCTGACCGAGGCGGGGCGCGAGCGAATCGCCGCCTTCCTGACCGGCTACCTCGGCGAAGATGCGCGCGGCACGCCCCGCTTCCACCACGTACCGGGCCACAGCTTCTGCGACCAGCGCCAAAAGGTGCTCAGCCTGATCAACCTCGCCAGCCTGCGCGACTACGAGGCGAAGGTGGGCGCGCGCCGGCACCGACGGCGCTTCCGCGGCAATGTCTGGTTCAGCGGCGCACCCGCGTGGAGCGAGCGTGGCTGGGTCGGTCAGCAGATCCAGGTCGGCGGCGCGGTGCTGCGGGTGACCAGGCCAGTCACTCGCTGCGCGGCGACCCAGGTCAATCCGGAGACGGCGGAGCGTGACGTCGATCCGCTGGAGGAGCTGCGCCAACTGTACGGCCACGTCGAACTTGGCGTGCATGCCGAGGTGGTAGAGGGTGGCCGGTTCGCGGTGGGCGACGCGATCCAGGTGCTGCCGGAATAGGCGAGCGAGTTACCGGGACTCGCCGGCTACCGGCAGCTTCCCGGGACCGATACTGTCGTGGACGGTCGGCTGCTTCCGGCGCCTCCGCCATTCTTCGAACCGCTGCAGCACGGCGAAGAACGATGGCACGAACAATACGGCGAGGCAGGTCGAAGCGATCATGCCGCTGAACACGCTGATGCCGAGTGATTTCCTGGCGTTGGCGCCCGCGCCGGTCGCGAGAACCAGTGGCAGCACGCCCAGGATGAAGGCGAACGATGTCATCAGAATCGGCCGGAACCTGGTCCGCGATGCCTCCACCGCCGATTCCAGGATGGACAGACCGTCGACCATCCGCCGCTCGCGCGCGACCTCGACGATCAGGATGCCGTTCTTGGCGGACAGCGCGATCAGCAGCATCAGGCCGATCTGGGTGTAGAGGTTGTTGGCGGCGCCAAGGCTGGTGAGGGCGATGACCGGTCCGAGCAGCGCCAGCGGCACCGCTGACAGCACGGCCAACGGCAGGATCCAGCTCTCGTACTGACCGGCCAGGCAGAGATAGACCAGCAGCACCGACAGGCCGAACACATAGTAGAGCTGATTGCCGGTGATCTTCTCCTGGTACGACATAGCCGTCCATTCGAAGCTGACGTCGCTCGGCAGAACCCGTCTGGCGATCTGCTCCATCGCGGCGATTGCCTGGCCCGAGCTGAAGCCGCGCGCGGGGCCGCCGACGATCGTGGCCGACGGGTAGAGATTGTACAGCGTGATCAGCGGCGGCGCGACCACCGGGCTGAGGTGGGCAACCGCGCCGATCGGCACCATCTGCCCGTCCTGGCTGCGCACATGTAGATTCAGAAGGTCGTCCGGATGCAGGCGGTACTGCGAGTCGGCCTGGACATAGACCTGTAGCGACAAACCGAACTTGTTGAACTGATTGACGTAGGTCGATCCGACATAGTCGGTGAGTGTCGCGAATATGTCGCCCACGGACACCCGCAGGGTTTCCGCCCTGGCGCGATCCACGGTCAGTGCGACATGCGGCGCATCGGGCTTGAACGTGGAAAGCACGTTCGCCAGTGCGGGATCGCTGCTGGCCTGCTTGATGATTTCCTGCGTCAGATTGTTCAGCTTCTGATAGTCGAAGCTGCCGCCGAGCAGCTCGAGCTGCATCTGGAAGCCGCCGGCATTGCCGATGCCCTGAATCGGCGGCGGCGGCAGCACGAACGCTTGTCCGTCAGGCAGCGAGGCGACCGCCTTCTGCAGGCGCTGGTAGATCGTCAGCAGGTCCTGGTCACCTGCCTTCAGGCGCACATCGAACGGCTTGAGCATGACCCAGCCGGTTCCCGCATTGGCGAGATCGGCGCTGTTGTCGAGCACGGAGACCCCTGACAGCGCGATCGTCTGCTGGACGCCGGGTATCTCGCGCGCCGCCTTGGCGGCCTGCTCCAGCGCCGCTGTCGCGCGGCCGAGCGACGCGCCCTCCGGCAACTGCAGCGCCATGATCAGATAGCCCTGGTCGTCGATCGGGATGAACGCCGTCGGCAGCCGGGCGAGTTCCCAGATGCCCGCGCCAGCGACCAACAAGGCGATCACCACCATGACGCCGCTGTAGCGCACCATACGGCCGATGAACGCCGCGTAGCCGCGCTCCATCGGGTCGTAGAGCCGGTTGAACCCGCGGTAGAAGAAGTTGCGCTGTTCCGGGGGCACCGGAGTGCGCAGCCACATGGCGCATTGCGTCGGCTTGAGCGTTGCGGCGTTCACCGCGCTGATCAGCGCCGTCGCCGCGATCACCAGCGCGAACTGGGCGAACATGTTGCCGGTCAGCCCGGGAACGAAGGCGGCCGGCAGGAACACGCTCATCAACACCAGCGTGATGCCAACCACCGGTCCGAACAGTTCGTTCATCGCCTTGATGGCCGCGTCGTGGCCGGACATGCCCTGCTCGATGTACTTGGATACGCCCTCCACGATGACGATGGCATCGTCCACCACGATGCCGATCGCCAGCACGATGCCGAACAGGGTGGACAGGTTGACGGTGAAGCCCATCGCCGCCATTGCCGCGAACGCACCGATGATGGTGACCGGCACCGTGGTGGCCGGAACCAGCGTGGCGCGGAAGTTCTGCAGGAACACCAGGATGACGATCAGCACCAGGATGCCAGCCTGATACAGCGTCTTGTAGACCTCGTTGATCGAGTCATTAACGAACGTCGTGGTGTCGTAGGGGATGGAATAGTGCAATCCCTCCGGGAAGCGGCGCGCCATCGCCGCCATCGTTGCCGCGATCTCCTTGCCGACCTGCAGCGAGTTGGACTCAGGCGTCTGATAGATGGCGATGCCGGCGGCGGGCCTGCCGTTCAGCTTGAAATCCTGCGCATAGGTCTGCGCACCAAGTTCGATGCGCGCAACATCGCGGACATAGATCAGCCGGCCGCCCTGCGCGGTCTGGTCCTTGATCACGATATCGCCGAATTGGCTTGGATCGTTCAGCCGTGACTGGATATCGACGGTGTACTGGAATTGCGTGTCGTTCGGTGCCGGCGGCATGCCGACCTGCCCGGCCGCCACGTTCTGGCTCTGCTGGCGGATGGCGTTGATGACGTCTTTCGGTTCCAGGCCGAATGAATAGAGCTTCTGCGGGTCGATCCAGACGCGCATGGAGTAGTTGCCCGCGCCAAACACCTTGACACTGCCGACACCCGGCAGTCGCGCCAGCACATTGGTCAGGTTGATCGTCGCATAGTTGCTCATGAACAGGCTGTCGTACTTGCCATCCGGCGAATCGAGCGTGACGATCTGCAGGATCGCGGTGTTCTTCTTCTGAACGCTGACCCCCTGGGCCTGCACGGGTTCAGGCAACGACGCCAGGGCAAGCTGCACCCGGTTCTGCACCAGCACCTGGTCGATATCAGGGTCGGTTCCGATCGCGAACGTCACTGTCAGGTTGTAGGTACCGTCGGAGGCGCTGGTCGATTCCATATAGAGCATGCGGTCGACGCCGTTCACCTGCTGCTCGATCGGCAAGGCAATCGTGTCGATCACAGTCTGTGCGCTGGCACCCGGATAGCTTGCCGTCACCGAAACGGTGGGCGGCACCACATTGGGATATTCCGACACCGGCAGGCGGAACAGCGAGACGGCACCGAGCAGCACCAGGACAATCGCCAGCACATTCGCGAGGACGGGGTGCTCGATAAAGTATTTGGAGATCATCGGCGTGCGTCCTAGCCACCGATGGTGGTCAGTTGCGGCACCACCTTGGTCCCCGGTGTCGCGCGCCAGAGCTCGCCGACCACCACGCGATCATCTGGCTTGAGGCCGCTGGTGACGACCCGCAGAGTGCCGGTCAGTTCGCCAAGCTGGACATAGCGCTGCCGGATCACGTCGTCCTGTTCGACCACCAGCAGGTAGCGGCCACCCTGATCCTCCTGCAACGCGCGGTCCGGCACCAGCAGCGCACTCTTCACGGTCTTGCCCATCGGCAGGCGGATCTTGACGAAGATGCCGGGTACCAGCGTCCGATCGGGATTGTGCATGATACCGCGGACCAGCAGCGTGCCGGTCGCCGCATCGATCTGCGGCGCGACGTATTCGATCGTGCCGCGGTGAGGAAAGCCGGTTTCATCCCCCAGCGCGGCCTCGATCGGCACCTGCTGCAACTCGGCCAGCGTGAGCCGGCGCTGATCCAGGTTGGCGCGAATCTGCAACGCCTGTTGCGAGCTGATATTGGCCACCACATAGATCGGATCGAGCTGGGTGATGTCCGCCAGCGCGGCTTCCTGGCCATTGCCGCCGACCACGTTGCCCACATCGATCAGGTGCTTGCCCATCTGGCCATCGAACGGCGCCCTGACCTCCGTATAGCCCAGGTTGAGCTGGGCAAGCGCGATCTGCGCCTGCGCCGCCAGGATGTTCGCCTCCGCGCTCGCCCGCTCGAAATTCCAGTGATCGACATCGACCTGAGTGGCCGCGTCCCGTTTGAGCAGCGCCGTATAACGGACCACTTCGGTCTTCGCGTAGAGCAGCGCCGCCTGCTGCAATTGAAGCTGTGCCTGCGCCTGTTGCAGTTGCGCCTTGTACTGGTCCTGCTGGATGGTGAACAGAAGGTCGCCCTTCCTGACCAATGCGCCGTCCTGGAAGTGGATCTGGTCCAGGAAACCGACCACGCGGGCAATGAGCTTCACTTGATTTACGGCAGCGGCGTTGCCGGTGATCTCCAGCGACTCACTGACGGTCTGGACCTGCGGTCGAACCACCGGAATCGTCGGCGCCGCCGGTGCCTGAGCCTGAGCCGTTTCCGTCGGTGCGGTACGCGACGCGGCAAGCGGCTTCGCATCGGCACCGGCCACGCCTTGCCACCAGTGGCCCAGAAGCCCGGTTGCGCCGACGATCACCATCATCATGACGGCAACGCCGGCCCATTTCGGCGCCGTGCGACAGGCCGCCGCCATCGCGCGCAGAACGCTCACCACAGGGGTGCCCGCACGTCCAGTCCTCGGTCGCCGGGACCGGGAAGGCCTGGCGTCGGCTGCTGCGGCCGGTCGGCAGCCGGCAGCGCAGCGCCCCAATTGGTCCGGCTGCGCATTTCGTCGCGCGTGGTGTCGTTCACGACATCGTTCCCCTCTCGTATCTGCCATCCGCCGCCAAGTGACCGGTACAAAGATGCGAGGCTGGTTGAGAGATTGCCCTCGGCCGTGGCGAGGTTGCTCTGCGCCTGATACAGATTCTGCTCGGCGGTCAGCACCGTGGTGAAGTCCCTGGTTCCCAGCAAGTACTGATCGAGCGCGATGCGAAGCGCACTGTTGGCGGCCGCGACGCTGCGCCGCAGGAAAACGACCTGCTGGCGTCCCTGCAGGTATCCGCTCAGACCGTTTTCCACTTCCTGCTGCGCCCGCAACACCGTGTTCTGGTATTCGATCAGCAGGGTCTGCAAGCGCGCGTCCTGTACCCGCACGTTGTTGGTGATTTGTCCGTAGTTGAGGATCGGCCAACTGAAGGTGGGGCCGAATGCGAACTGGATGCCCGGTGCGGTGAACACGCCGTTCAAACGGTTGCTGCCCGTGGTTCCGGCCACGGTACCGAACGCACCAGTAAGCGAGAATGCCGGGAACAGATCGGCCTTGGCCAACCCGATCTGTGCGCTCTGGGCGGCGGCCTTGAGTTCAGCGCTGCGAATGTCCGGCCGTCGGCGAATCAGATCGGCCGGAATGCCCACCGCGACGTCGTTCGGAGGGACCGGTATGGTCTCCGGACCGGTAAGCAGCTCGTCCAGCGATGCCGGCGTCATGCCAAGCAGCACGCGGAGCGCATCCTCACCCTGCTGCAGTTGCGCGGTGAATTGCGGGACCGCCGATTCCGTCTGCTCCAGGACATTCTGCGCCTGATACACGTCGAGCGCCGTGGCGGTGCCGCCGTGCCAACGATCGGTGGCAATCTGCAGCGCCTTGCGCTGCTTCAACACGTTCTCGCGCGCGATATAGATCTGCTGCTGGAGCGTGCGTATGCCGATATACGTCGTGGCGACGTCGCTCAGCAGAGTCACCAGCACATCGTCGTAGGTGGCGATCGAGGCCAGATATGACGCATCGGCCGATTCCACACCGCGGCGGAACTTGCCCCAGAGGTCCAGCTCCCAGGCAATCCTGGTGCCCAGCGCAGCGCGCCAGTAGTTTTCAAGTTCGTGCTGCGGATTGGAGGTGGGATCGACCTGGCTCGCCTGATTATAGCCTACATTCGCGTCGATCTGCTGCGTCTGCGGATAGAACTCGCCAACCGCCACGCCGAGCGTTGCGCGCGCTTCGAGAACCCTGGTGCCGGCGGCCATCAGGGTCAGATTTTGCCGATAGGCCAGATCGATCAGGCGATTCAGCGTGGCATCGTGGTATGCTGTCCACCACTGCTCGTAGTCCTGACGATCGGTATGAACCGATGCGTCACCCGACTCCAGCCAGTTGCCGGCGACCGGCGCGGGCGGCGCGGCGAAGTCGGGACCGACCTTGCAGGCGGCCATCGGAAGCAACAGCGCTGCGATCAGGAGGCGCGGTCCGATCGGCCGATGGATCGGTCTGTCCGCCCAGGGTCGGAATGAGGCAGCAATGAAACGTAACGGCATCCGTCGCATGGCTTCCTCGACACAATGCATAGAATTGCATCTGACTGGGCCGCCTTGGTTCCGTCCCAGCGGTCGCAGAATCGCATTACGCGTCCGTTCGGGTCAACCTGGGACTTCTTGGCGAGCGGATCAGGCCGAAGCAACTTCCGGTCATGGCGCTGCCATTGGGAACGCAATTGCTTAATGGAATATGAGAGGTATCGATGCTTCCTGCGGGTACGACTGGCGGCTGGGGCAGCGACTGGATGTGGGGCATATCGCTGATAACGTTTTCGGTTGTGACGCATGCGGCTGGCCTTGCGCTGATCGGCATCGGTATGCTCAAAGCCTTTGGTCGGGCTATCGAGACCCCTTTGCGGGTCAACGGACGGTTCATTTTGTTTGCCCTCGTGGTCGGGATCGCATCGGTTCTGCTCGCGGTGTTGCACGGGCTCGAGGCGTCTTGTTGGGCCGTTGCGTATGTCTGGCTTGGTGCGGCTTCGGACTACCGGCGTGCGATCTATTTTTCCTTGCAGATGGTCACCACGCTCGGTGCCGACGCGGTACAACTGGATGATCGCTGGAAGCTGATGGGTCCGTTGGAGGCAATCAGCGGCATGCTGCTGTTTGGCCTGAGCACCGCATTCCTGCTGGCGATGATGCAGCGAGTCTGGCCGTTCCCGCAGGCGATGCCGGGCCGGGTTACACCGCCGAGTTACGGGGAAAGGCGGGACGACGCTTCTCCTTGTGCGACGCCAACCCCTCCTTTGCCTCCGGCCCGCTGAAACCCATGAACTCGAGTGCGAGCGACGCGTCGAACGACGGCCCCGCCATCCGCAGCCAGTTGTTCAGTGCATACTTGGTCCAGCGGATCGCGCTCTGCGCACCTTCGGCCAACCGCACTGCAATCTCCAGCGCCTTGGCATCCAACTCGGCGTCATCCACCGCGAGCGAGATCAGACCGATCCGTTCGGCCTCAGCGCCCGACACCGCGTCGCACAACAACAGGTAGTATTTGGCCTTCGCCAACCCACACAGCAGCGGCCAGACGATCACCGAGTGATCACCCGCCGCCACGCCGAGCCGCGTATGCCCATCGATGATGCGCGCGTCCTTGGCGGCGATCGAAACGTCGGCCAGCAACCCGCACACCAGCCCGGCGCCAACCGCCGGCCCGCGCATCGCGCTCACCACGGGCTTGGCGCAGTTGATGATATTGTAGACGAGATCGCGCGCCTCCTTCCAAACCCGTGCGCGGGTTTCGAAGTCGGCCATCATCTCCTCGATCATCGCGAAGTCGCCGCCGGCCGAGAACGCGCGGCCGGCGCCGGTGATGATGGCCGAATTCACCTCGGGATCGACGTCGATGTCCCGCCAGACCTCGCCGAGTTCACGGTGCATCGCTGCATCGACCGGATTGGGCCGTTCCTGCCCGCCCCCCATGGTGATGCGCAGGACCCGCGGATGCGGACGATCGAACTGAAGGCGGGTGTAGCGCGCATAGCGGTCGGCCATGGATGCCCTCCTGGGTCAGCAGCATCCAGCTGAGTATCCGCCGCGACCGCTCACGGGAGAAGGACGCAATTCGCCGGCCATTTCAGCGCCTGTCGCATAAATTCTATGAGGGACTGCCGGATTATCGTGACAAGTACAGAAGTCTATTTGACGGGGTATCGGGGGACGGCAGCCCGAAACACCCGCCAAATGCGCGGACAGCCCAGGAGAGAGGCGATGAGAATCCTGCTTCGTGCCGCCATCGCGGCGGTGAGCTTTGCCAGCATCGGCCCGGCCAATGCTGGCGAAATGGCAGGCCCTCTGTCCAACACACTGTCGGACGAGATCCCAGGCGTAATCCGGCCGGCCACTGCGCAGAATGCCCATTTCATCGCTGTCACGGCCAGCCAGACGGGTGGGGACGCCCGTCGCTGATTCACCGCAGGACACTGAAGAGACCGACCGCTCGCAGTCAACCACCAGAAAGCGCAATCCGGGAGCACGTTGAATAGGCTTGTCAATTCGGCGTGCGACTTTTGACAAGTTGTTCAGTGACGCCAACTCTCCGGTGACCGGCACTGTGGCGCGGCATTTCCGCGCGCAGCCGGGAGGAGGTGGCGATGGCGAGGATGCATGCGGTGCAGGTGGCGCGGGCCGGCTCACTTGAATTGATCGAGCGCGACATGCCCGAGCCGGGACCGGGCGAGGTCCGTGTCCGCGTCGAGGCCTGCGGCGTGTGCCACAGCGACAGTCTCACCGTCGAAGGCCAGTGGCCCGGCCTCGCCTTCCCGCGCATCCCCGGGCACGAAATCGCCGGCGTGATCGACGCACTCGGTGCCGGTGTGGTTGGCTGGCGGGCCGGGCAGCGCGTCGGCGTTGGCTGGTTCGGCGGGCATTGCGGATATTGCGAACCGTGCCGGCGGGGCTGGCAGATCGACTGCCGCAATCTGCGCATCCCCGGTATCTCCTATGATGGCGGCTATGCCGAAGCGATCGTGGTCCCGGCCGATGCGCTCGCTGCGATCCCCGACGAACTTGCCGCCGCTACGGCCGCGCCGCTGCTCTGCGCCGGGGTCACCACATTCAACGCACTCCGTCACAGCGGGGCGATGCCGGGCGACGTGGTCGGGATCCTGGGCGTCGGCGGCCTCGGCCATCTCGGCGTGCAGTTCGCGAACAAGCTCGGCTTCCGCACCGTCGCGATTGCGCGCGGTGCCGACAAGGAGCCGCTCGCCCGCAGGCTCGGCGCGCACCACTACATCGACAACGCGACCGAGGACGTGGCGGCGGAACTGAACCGCCTCGGCGGCGCGCGGGCCGTGCTGGCGACCGTCACCAGCGCCAAGGCGATGACGCCCGTGATCGACGGGCTGGCGGTGCGCGGCCGGCTCATCGTGGTGGGCGTCGATGCCGAACCGATCCAGGTCTCGCCGCTGCAACTGATCGGCGCGAGCCGCAGCATCGTTGGTCACGCCGCCGGCGCATCGATCGACTCGCAGGACACGCTCGCCTTCAGCGCGCTGTCGGGGGTGCGCAAAATGATCGAGACGATGCCGCTCGCGCGCGCGCCGGAGGCCTATGCGCGGATGATGCGGGGCGATGCGCGGTTCCGGATGGTGCTGACGATGGCGTAGCGACCGGTCCGGCTCCCCAATCAGCCGCGCATGGCTGCGCCGGCCGAGCCGCGTGCGCGAGCGTGTTCTGATCGGGCAGCATTGCGAGGGGGAATGGCACAGCACGGCACGGTTCGGGAGATCATACACACGGTCGGCAACATCGGCCGGGCGCTGGTCACACATCACGGCTCGAACCAGGAACTTCACGATCTCGCAGCCGAATTGAGATCGTTGGAAGCCGAACTCGTTGCCGGGCGGATTCCTGTGGCGAGGCTCGAAACAGTGCTGAAGATTATTGCGGGACTGGAATACACACCATGGCGGATCCCTACGGTTGTCGAAGATCTGTATAAGGTATGGACGCTGCTTGGCATGCTGTAGTTGCCCGCCGCATACCCACCCCGGCCCGCGACCGGCGTACGCGTCGTCTCTCGGCGTCCGAACGCCTTCGCGGCTTGGGACGGTTCGGCCCGCCGGCGGTGTCGCGCGCGAGTTCTTTGCGGGTGTGCCTCGCGCTATCCCTTGACCGCTATTCCGCCGCCATACTCGGCACGAACGGGGCCACGTCCGCACGCTCGGTATCCGCCATCGGCTGCGGCCACCACCGGTCTTCCCATTCCTCGAAAAGCGGCTTCAGCTTAGGCATCACCGCCTCGGAGAACAGCTTGGTGTTGTACTTGGTCAGCGCCTTGTTCATGTTGCCGTATTGCAGCAGCAACATCAGGTGTCCGACGTTCAGCGACGTCGCCACTTCGGTGAGCTGTTCCACCACCTCGTCCGGCGAACCGATGATGACGTAGCCGCGCTCAACGATGTCCTCCATCTGCGTCACATCGCGGGCCTGAGTGCGGGCCGCCAGCGACGCCGCGCGCCCGACCTGGCTCTGCATCCCGGCACGCATGGTGTTCTCGGTGACGTAGCCTGGCGGCGTCGCCCATTTCGGATCAGTGAACAGGCAGCGACCATAGAAATACTCTGCGGGTCCGCGATACAGCTCCATGGCCTTCTCGCGCGTCTCCGCCACGCCGACGAACTGTAGGAACCCCGCGCGATAAGGATTGCGGTCCTTGCCGAGGCGCGACATTTCCGCCCAGAACCCATCCATCGTCGCCTTGCCGTCCTTGTATCCGAAGTAGGACAGGTAGGCGTAGACGTAGTCCATCCGCGCGCACCACTGCCAGGTCTCGATCGAGCCGCCGCCGGGGACCCACACCGGCGGATGCGGTCGCTGCACCGGACGCGGCCAAATGTTCACATAGCGCTGCTGGTTGAAGCGGCCGTTGAACGCGAACGTGTCCGTCTCCTGCCAAGCGCGCATCACCAGGTCGTGCGCTTCCAGATAACGCTCGCGCAGCAGGCTCGGGTTCTGGCCATAGCAGTAACAGGTGTCCATCGGCGTGCCGACCGGGAAGCCGGCGATCAGCCGGCCACCAGATATGACGTCGATCATCGCGAACTCTTCCGCCACGCGCGTCGGCGGATTGTACAGTGCGAGCGAATTGCCCATCACGCAGATCGCCGTATCGCGCGTGCGGCGCGAGAGAGCGGAGGCAATCAGGTTGGGCGACGGCATCAGGCCGTAGCCGTTGGAGTGATGCTCGTTGCAGCACACGGCGTCGAAGCCGCAGTCGGCGGCAAACTCCATCTCGTCCATGAAGTCGTTGTACATCAGGTGTGCGCGCTTCGGATCGAACAGCGACGAGTGGATATCGACCCACACCGACGGATGCTTTTGCCGGAAGTCCTCCGGCAGCTCGGTGTACGGCATCAGATGGAACCAGAGGAGCTTCATGGCTGTCCATTCCTCGCGGAGACTACCCGCGAGTATGACGGCGGAACTCCCTGGTTCGTCAACTCACCCTGTCAGGCCCAGTGCCCTTCCAGCCACGTCCAGCCGCGGTCTGGCTGCTGCATCCAGTGGCCCGGGACCCAGGTGGTCTGGCCCAGCGGCGGCGCCACGTATTGGCCGGGTCGCCAAACCCAGCTTGTGCCGCTCGCCAGCCAATGGCCCGGCTGCCAGACCACCGGCCCGGCATTGACGGGAGGCGGCGGAACCAGCTCGCTTTGTGGCGGCGGAGGCGGTCCCGGGACGACCGCGGCCGGCTGCTGCGGTTGGACAATCAGCTGAGTCGTGCTCGGCGCCGGTGACCCATCGCGCACGCAGCCTACCAGGATCGCCAACGCCGGCAGAGCAAGGTACCCGAGGTGCAGGCGTGCCATGGTCAGCCTGCCCAGCGCCCGTCAACCCAGATGTATCCGCCGTTGGGCCGCTGCACCCAGTGACCCGGTTCCCACACCGCCTGCGAACTCGGCCGTTCGACGTATTGGCCCTCGGACCAACTCCAGCTCGCGCCATCCCACATCCAGTGTCCGGGGCGCCGGTACATCACATGGGCCTCCGCGGTAGGCGGCGGCGGGATGGTCTCGATGCGCGGCGCCGGCGGAGCGGCGGGGGCGATGATGACCTGCGACTGCCCGGGGACCGGTCCAGGCGTGATCACCTGAACCGGTTGCGCCATGGCAGGCACTCCGCCCGCGACCAGGGCGAACAAAGGAATAGCCAAGTGAATTCGAACCAACATTGGTAATCCTCCGTCGATCGAGCATTCATCCATATACATCTGCGCCGACCTCAAGCACCGATTTCGGCTGTTCATGAGATTGACAGGAAATGCGGCGCCAATTGGGCTGACCGGTCTTGCCGGTCATCACATCGCATTGACATTCGATTGATCACCATTGTGGGAATTCACCGTGATTTCAATTCGTCCGATCAGTAGGAACCGCTGGGTTTGCCATTGCATGACTGAGTCAAGTAGTTGTATGACTGCGTCATGGCAAACTCGGGCCTCCCCCACCGCATCGCGGCCGTCCGTCGATTCAGCCGTACCTACACGCGGGTCATCGGCGCATTGCGGGAGGGCCTGCTGGACAGCGGGTTCACGCTCGCCGAGGCGCGCGTGCTCTATGAACTGGCCCAGCGCGACGATCTTACGGCCGCCGAACTTGGCCGCGAACTGGAGGTCGACGCCGGCTACCTGAGCCGCATCCTGCAACGCTTCGAGCGTGACGGCCTGCTTTCACGCGTGCCCTCGCCGACCGACCGGCGTCAGGCCCTGCTGTCGCTGACCGACGCGGGCCACGACGCCTTTGCCCCGCTCGATGCGCGATCCCGCAAGGAGGTCGGCGCCCTGCTGGCCAGGCTTTCGGAACCCGCGCAGGCGTCGCTGGTCACAGCGATGGGCCGTATCGAGACCCTGCTCGGCGCATCCCGGGCTCCCTGGCTGCTGCGCCAGCATCGGCCTGGCGACATCGGCTGGGTCGTGTCGCGACACGGCGCGCTGTATGCCGAGGAGTATAGCTTCGACGCCCGGTTCGAGGCATTGGTGGCACGCGTCGCCGGCGAGTTCCTGGCCCAGCACGATCCGGCGCGCGAGCGCTGCTGGATCGCCGAGCGCGACGGGGCGAACGTCGGCTCGGTGTTCCTGGTGAGGAAATCGGACGACGAGGCGAAGCTGCGCCTACTCCTGGTGGAACCGGCCGCACGCGGTCTCGGCATCGGCCGGCGTCTGGTCACCGAATGCCTCGGTTTCGCGCGCGAGGCCGGCTATCGCCGAATCACGCTATGGACCAACGAGGCGCTGGTGGCGGCACGTGCGATCTATCAGCAGGCCGGCTTTCAGCTGGTGGCAGGTGCGCCGCATCGCGATTTTGGGCCGCCCATGGTCGGCGAGGACTGGCAACTGGATTTGCGTTGAGCCCGACCTCTCCCTCCCGCTTGCGCGGGAATTGTCACATTGGTTGAATCTGCGCCAAATTCGCCTTATGTTCCGGCAGAATTATGCAGCCACCGCAGCGGGTCTTCTCAAAAGCCTTGATCTTGCCAGCAAGATAGACGCTTACGTGTGTTGGGGAGCACATAACAAGGATGGGAGATTGAACCCAACCGCGGTGGGTTTATGATCCGTGACCCGGAGGTTGCTTTTACCGAAGAACGCCAGGCGAAGCTCAACCGAGCTGTCGCTCATTCCGGAGGTTTGATGTTTCTCGTTGTTGCGAAAGCGGCTATCGCTGGTAGTGGCAGGGTCATGTTCAAGAGCAATGGGCTTCACCTCCGCCGTTACCGGCGGGTCGGGGAACCGTGACGACGCCGCTGGTGCACTCGCAGTTTATGTCTGCAACCGACACTACTCCGCCGCCGTGCCGTGGCTGCTAAGCACCGACGGCGCTCGATCCTGGCGATTGGCGCGTCCCTGACGCTGCCACGGCCGACCCTGGCGCAATTCGCGCGAGGCAGCGGCAGTCCGGGCGCCGTCATCACACCGGCCTCCGACAACGCTGTCGTCACCTGGAACTGGGTCGCCCAAACGGTCGGCAGCGGCAACGGTAATGTCCCGTATGTGACTGACGCGAATGGCGACACCTGGACATTGCGGACCAGCGGCGTCGGGCCGCAGTTTCCCGGCGATCTCGGCGCGCGTATCTACAAGAACTCTGCCCTGTTCCCCTCCACCGCGGCTCCGATTGGCCTAATCTGTCTGCGAGGCATCCCGCGAACCGCCTACTTCATCCGCAATGACATCCCCACGGGGGGCGCCTTTATCCTGACGCCCGAGGTCCCGAGCGGCAGCGGCGTGCCGATGGTCGGAGTGGGGCCAGTACCGCCACTGTCGGGAAGTCTGCCGCACGGCGATTTCTTTCCGACCGGACCATGGAACGCTGCGTTTCCTTCGCCCGATGACTCCACGATCACCTGGGACCCGGTCCGCAAGATCGGGATCGGCGCCGCTTATCTTCGCGATGGCGACGGCTGTATCTGGCAGATGGTCAACGATCCCGCTGCCCCATTGTTCGCCGGCGATCAGGGCTGTCGTCTCTATTATAACGGAACACTATACCGACCATCGGCGGGCAGAGTTATCGTTGACCTCAGGCTCAGGTTCAGCCCTGCCGCTGCGCTTTACTCGGTAGCCGGCGCTCCGCCAGGATACTTTTCTCCGAACGGCAACGGAGGTCAGGTGTCCTGGGGCAAGCTGTCGGAGATTCCGCCCGTGCTTCCGTCAGGAGCGGCGAACAACGGTAATGGCACGCAAGTCACCAAACCAGTAAACTGGACGGCTCGTACGTTGGATCCGCGCTCCTCGCCGCTCCCCGGCACCGGTAAGACCTGGACTGTCGGTCCAGGTGGCAATTACGCGACGATCACCGCGGCGCTGGATGCACGCACCACCATGGATGGCGACACGATAAGGGTCTTGGCGGGCACCTACGGACCGGGCAATCCGTTCGATCTCACGCCAGGCGCAGCGGGTGGCGCGGGGTTCAACGTGAACAAGGCCGTGCTGATCGACGGTGGCCTGAACCACATGGATTTCAGCACATTCAACAACAACACGGGCTCCTGCGCCGGTTATAGCGGGGGCCATCCCTTCAGCGGGTTCGGCGCGATCGTTCCCGGGACCGTTCGGTCGATCCCCTTTGGAACGCCGACGCAGTGGGCAATCAACACCGCATATCCTGCCACCACGACCGTTTCCAACAATGCCCTCCCCGTTGCCGTCATCAATGGCGGGAATGTCTACGTCATCGTCACGCCTGGAACGTCAGCCTCATCCGGCCGTGGTCCGACCGGCGCGGGGTCCAGTATCAGCGACGGCACGGCGGTCTGGCAGTACGTGCAGACCTACAAAGAGTGCATCATCAAGAATTTCATCATCAGCCACGTTGGGCTCGACCTGGGAGGATTCGGCTCGCTTGGTGCGGTTCGCGCCAACAGTGCCGGACGCCTTACAATCGACAACTGCTACTTCTTTGGGTGCCAGGTCGGCGTCGATTACTCCAACTATCCCGGGGCAGTGCTCACAGTTCAGAACTGCGTGCAGCTGAACAATGGCCTCGCGTATCGGGCACCGAGCGGCAAAGAGTGCGGATTTGGCGGCAACTCCCACAACATCTACATCACCAACATTGGCCAGTTCAACCTGATCCGAGATGTCTCCACGCGGCCGATCGAGGCACATGCCGTGAAGTGCCGTGCCAACGAGATCAACATGACGGATGTCATGTCGGAATCGCAGCACGGCGCATGTCTGGACATGGCGAATGGCGGCAACGTCACCGTCACTGGAACAGGCGGTTCGGTGTGGATGAAGACGCCAAGCGCCAGCGGCCGCGGCGACAAGACGATTACCGACTACGCGGACGAATGGTATCCTGGAGCCGATGCTGTTTACAGCGTGAGCAATAAGAACCTGGTATCGAACACCATTTTGTCGATCCAAAATCCGATTTCGACGATCAGGTATCCCGCCTACTTCAGCAAGATGACGTTCGATGGAACCTGCACATGGTATAACTCGAACGTCCCTTTGTTGCAGGGAAACAGCAATCAATTCGCGGGAGTGCCGACGGCCAGGACCGCCGCGAAGATGAGCCTGTCGCAGCTGAACAGCGTACTCGCTGTCATCACGGCTCAAATGAACACGACGATCAAGACCATGGCCTACATGGCGGCGTACTTTGCGTTTTACGACGTGCAGCTTCCGCCATGTCAGGCCTCCATCAAGCTGACTGGCTCGACGGGACCAGCCGCGGGAGACACGATCACTGTCACTTCGCATCCCAACGTCAACCCGACCCATGGCGTGCCGTACTGCGCCATCGCGACGCCGCTCGCCGTCTTCACGTGCAGCAACCCGAACCTGCAAAATGTGCAGTATACGACAACCGTCAACTGGGGAGACGGCAGCGCGCCGAACAGCTACGACAACTGGACGACGGCGACGGGGACATCCACGATTGCGCCAGGCAACACCACCGGCCCGACGATAAAGGTCTATGGGGCACACACCTACGCGAACGCGGGAACCTACACAGTGACGGTGATCGTCAGCGAAGCCTCGCCAGGCACCGGGACGGCAACGACGGCGTTGACCGCGACCGTCGCATGACAGCCTGATACGGTGCTTTGCCGCATGGCGAACGCACGCCGCCGACCAGCCCGGAGTATCGCCTGCGTCACGCCACGGGCTGTGCTGCGCCCTTCATCTGCGTGCGGTGCATAATTCGTCGACTTGACGCGTCGAACGGATCACGCCGGTGCATGGTGCAACGATTGTCCCACAGCACCACGTCACCCACGCGCCAGGTATTGTACCAAGTGAGTTCATCGCGCGTCGCATGCCGCCACACCTCGTCCAGCAGCGCCTCCGACTCAGCGAGCGCCATCCCCTCGATATATGCGTTCCGCCGCCGCCCGAGGTACAGGCACTTCCGTCCGGTCTCCGGATGCGTGCAGACGATCGGATGGTAGGTCCCCGGTGCCTCGCGCGGGTCGTCGGTCGGGGTCACGCCTGCCCGCACATAGCCGCCGCTATTGTAGGTCCCATCGTGCTTCACCCGCAGTCCGGCGATGCGTCGCTGCAGCGCGTCGGGCAACGCCTGGCAGGCGCGGTACATGCTGGCGAAGCCGGTGTTCCCTCCCGCCTGCGGAACCTCGATCGCGTACAGCATGCTCGCCTTGGGCGGATCCTCCAGGTATGACATGTCAGTGTGCCACACCGCCTCGCCGGCGCCGAGGCTGCCGATCGCCACGCCGTTCTCGATCACGTTGGACACCACATAGATTTCCGGATGCCCGTCGACGAAGCGTCGCCCATTCTCCTGGATCGGTGCGAAATCCAGCTCGCCGAACCGGCGGCTGAACGCAATCATGTCGTCGTCGTTCAGCACCTGCCCGCGGAACAGCACCACCTGATGGTCCAGCCACGCGTTGTGGATGGCGGCGAAGTCGCCGTCGTCGATGCGGCGCAGATCGAGCCCGCCGATTTCCGCGCCGAGCGCAGCGCCCGTCGGTGTCACTGTGATCGCCATGCGGCCCTCCACTCTCTTGCCAACGTCTCCTGCCGCGCGAATGTAACCGGCGAACCACGCGGGGGGAACCGCACAGCATTGCAGCCCGCTCCAGGAAGGCGGCTGTGTTCGCGCTCACGTCGATCCGCGGGAAATGCCTCGTGTCGGGGATGATCTCGATGCTCTCTGGCTGCCGCTCGTCCGCTCGTCGATGAAACTGGCTGCCTTCGCCACCCGCCCCGCAGCCATTTCGTGATCGCCCGAGGCATGCAGCGTCAACGGCGTCAGGTCACGCAGACCGCGGGATCGCGTCGGCGATGCCCACTGCCGCCGCGCAACAGCCCTCATCCACCGTGGTTAGACTGGCTTACTGGCACAGCCGAACCGTGCGAGCTTCATCGGGTCGCCGCGATCCGCCTATCTCGGCGGATCGAGGTCGCGCGCGCCGAGTGTCCGTGCGCGGATCTCTG